>NZ_BAAHXR010000003.1:0-45000 GCF_054658035.1 Desulfuromonas carbonis
AGGTCGGAAAGGGCTGCGGCTTGGACAACGCCTGCCAGCTCCCAGTGGCCGTAGTCGGCACCCTTCCTGGCTGACTGTTCCAGCACGCGGCTGAAGCCGGCCCCGGGGCGCTGCAACAGGCGGCACCCCAGGAAGATCGAGGAGATCGCCAAGTCCCAGCGACTGCAGGTGGGGGAGATAGAGGCTGCCATAGGTGGCGGCGACATGCTCGGCAGCGTATTGGCCCCGGGTGTTACCGTAGGCTGCCGCATCCGGAAAGGCCCCGATGCGCATGCCGTCGAGGGTAATCAGCACGGCCCGGGAAGGGTGGGCTGACCGGCACCCTCCCAGGCTTGGCTGGCCAACTGGCCACGATGGCTATCCCGGTACTTGGTGCCGATGCGGGTCGCCCCGGCAGCGAGCAGGGGCTGACAAGCGGACCAGTCGCGAATTCCGCCGGCAGCCTTGACCTGGATCCGGCCGGCGGCGGCAGTCACCAGCAACCGGACATCGTCCAGAGTTGCCCCGCCGCTGCCGAAGCCGGTCGAGGTCTTGACATAGGCGGCCCCGCCCGCCACCACGCAATCGACCAGGGTCCGTTTCTGATCGTCGCCCAGGTAGCAGCACTCGATGATCACCTTGACGACGGCGCCGCGGGCGGCGCGGACCACCTGCCGGATCTCTTGAGTCACGGCGTCGAAGCGCCCCTCGCGAACGGCGCCGAGGTGAATCACCATGTCGATCTCCTCGCCGGCGCCGGCGCGCTCATGCCGCGGCGGCTTCCGCCGCCTTCTGGGTCGGCGGCTGGTAGCCGAGGGGAAATCCATCCACCGTCGCCACCGCGACCCCGAACCGTACAGGAGACTCGCCGCCTGGGTCACGTAGACGGGGGGTAATGCAGACCGCAGCAAAACCGTACTCCACCGCCTCTTCGCAGAGGTGGTGGATATCCGCTCGTCGTCGCAACCGCTCGAAGTAGGGTACGACGATGAAGGGCGCGGAAGTCATGGTTCCAGATGTGGGTCCAGGCGCGGAGGGACGTGTTGACTTCGACGTAGTCGTAGGTCATACTGAGGTGTAGTAGTCAGCGTCGCCGTCGCCAAAGTCGAAGATCGACCGGTGACGGTAAACTCGGGCCGTTTGAGAACCCGCGTCGCTCCGCTTCGAGTTCCTTCGCCGGTACGCAGTCCATTTTCGACAACAGCAACCTGGTCGAAGCGGATCGCGACCTCGGTCGGGATCAACCTCCGCCCCCGAGTAGCCGACCGCGGCGATGCACTCGCCCCCAGTTGGCATCCTCGCCGAAAAAGCGGGTCTTGACCAGGTTGGAGGTGGTCACGGCCACCGCGGTCGACGGGCCTGGGCCGCGTCCCGGGCACCCTGCAGGTGGATCCTGACCAGCTTGGTCGCCCCCTCGCCGTCGCGCACGATCATCTTCGCCAGGTCGAGGAGGATCTCGTCGAGCAGATGCTGCAGCTCCGCCGCCTCCGGGGCGTTCGGCGACGATCTCCGGCGTCTCGGCCATGCCGTCGGCGAGGGTGATCAGGACCATGTCCGTCAGTCGAAGGTATCGCGATCGACGGTGACGTCGTTGAAGTAGCCATCGACCGCGCGACGCAGCGCCTGGTCGAGGAAGTCGGCGGCCACTTCTTCGGCATCGGTGAGGACAAAGTGCAGCATGGTTGCCATGTTCGGATGGATCATCCCCGGCGCCCTTGGAAGGGCAAGCAGGGTGTAGTCCTGCTTGCCGGCAGAGCCCCGGGTGGCGACCAGCTTGGGAAAGGAATCGGTGGTCATGATTGCCGTGGGCAACCGCTGCCGCACCGGAGTCGTCCATGCGGGCCACCAGGGGCGGGAATCCCGGTGGAAAGCGCTCCATCGCCAGCGGTTGGCCGATCACCCCGGTGGAAGAGACCGCCACCAGTTCTTCGGCGATGCCGAGTGCCTGCGCCGCGAGGCGGCCACAGGCGATGGCGTCGCGCAGGCCGGCCTCACCGGGCCAGGCGTTGGTATTGCCGCGATCGACGAGGTATCGCCTGGCATGCCGGAGGAACTCGCGGGTGAAGGTCACCAGCACCGGCGCCGCGACCACCTCGTTGGTGGTGAAGACCCCGGCGCTCGTTGCCGGCACCGCCGAAACGATCAGTCCCAGGTCGAGCTTCCCCCACTTTTCACCCCGCCGCCTGCGCGGCAAACCGGAATCCTCGACTTCGATCCGCTCGTCCCGTCCATCGTCGTCACTCCGCTTCGCGAGGGGAACCACTCCTTGCCGTTCCCGACAAGGCTTGAGTCACCGCCCACAGCACTTCTTGTACTTCTTGTCGTCTCCGCCGCAAGGGCAGGGGTCGTTGCGCCCGACCTTCTCCTCCTCGCGGGTCACCGGCTTGGCTGGCTGATCGTCCCCGCCGGCCCGGTTGAGGGACGACCCGCCGTTTACGCTGTTCCGCCTCCATGCGCTCGAGATCGCCTCGCGGGCGAGCTGGATGCTGAACAGTCTGTTGATGACCTCGAAGCGGAACCCGCCCCATCATCGCCATGAAGAGCTTGTAAGCCTCGCGTTTGTCCTTGGGATTGCGCTTGGCCATAGCCAGCCAGTTACTTCCTTGAGATGATCGATGGAAAAGGTGAGATGGTCTTTCGATTGCAGGTTGATCCGCTCTGCAGCAGCAGGACCTTCATCAGGTGTTCGAGAACCGGGGTGGCTACTTCTTCTTCGCGTCGGCAAAGCTGGTGCTCGACCTGGCAGCGGCAGGTTCGCCTCCAGATCCTCCCGGGTCAGGCTGCGGTTGGGTTTGGTGGGGAGTAGTAACCGGAAAGGAAAACTGGCCATGGAGCTCGGCCAGGCACTGCAGTTCCAGCTTCGCCGGCAGGGTCTTCGGGCAGAAGGTCGCCACCATGTCCTCGATCGCTTCGCTGATGATCCCCGTCACCGTTTCGCGAACGCTCTCCCCGGCGAGCACTTCGCGGCGCTGGGTATAGATCACCTCGCGCTGCTTGTTCATGACATCATCATACTCGATGAGGTGCTTGCGGATTTCGAAGTTGTGTCCCTCGACCTTCTTCTGGGCATTCTCGATCGCCTTGGAGATCATGCCGTGCTCGATCGGTTCCCCTTCGGGGATGCGCAGTTTCTCCATGACGAAGGCGACGCGGTGCGAGCCGAAGATCCGCAGCAGGTCATCCTCGAGGGAGAGGTAGAAGCGGCTCTCCCCGGGATCCCCCTGACGCCCGGAACGTCCGCGCAGCTGGTTGTCGATACGCGACTCGCGGCGGTCGGTGCCGAAGGACAGGCCGCCCGCTCCAGCACCGGGCTTTGGGTGGCGCATTGGGCACGGAACTTTTCGAGCGCCGCCGGGAAGGAGCTTCCGGATCCTGGCGGTGGCCGCTTGCGCCGGGCCAGCATCTCGGGGTTGCTGCCGAGGTCATGTCGGTACCGTGGCTCGCCATGTTGGGCGGCAATCATCACCGCCCCCTTGCGGCCGGCCTGGGCGACGATCTCCGCCTCCTTTTCGTGGTGCTTGGCATTGAGAACGGTATGCGGGATGCCCCTTTTCTTGAGCATCTCCGACAGCTCTTCGGACTTTTCGATGGAGATCGTCCCGACCAGGGTCGGCTGCCCCTTGGCGTGGCGCTCGACAATATCTTCGATCGCCGCCTTGAACTTCTCCCGCTCCAGTCTTCTTGTAGATCACGTCGGACTGGTCAATTCGGACCATTGGCCGGTTGGTCGGGATGACCATCACCTTCAGCTTGTATTCCGGAAAACTCGGCCGCCTCGGTATCGGCGGTACCGGTCATCCCGGGCTTTTTCGTACATGCCGGAAGTAGTTGAAAGTGATGGTCGCCGAGCGTTCGGTCCTCGGCTCTTGATCTTGACCCCTTCCTCGGCTTCCACCGCCCGGCGCAGGCCGTCGCTCCAGCGCCGCCCGGGCATCAGCCGGCGGTGAACTCGTCCACGATCATCACCTCGCCGTCCTTGACCACGTAGTCGACATCGCGCTTGAACAGGGCATGGGCCTTGAGCGCCTGGTTGACGTGGTGCAGGGTCTTGATGTCGCCTTGCCCGTAGAGGTTTTGATGGTCCAGCAGCTTTTCGATCCGGCTGACCCCCTTTTTGGTGAGGGTCGCGGTTTTCCGGCCTTCTCATCTACAGTGAACTGCCGGTAGCGTTCTTCCGGGCTTGGCTGAGCTTGCCGTCCCGGCTTCCACGATCTCCCCCTTCTTGAGCATGGGGATGATGCGGTTGACGGTGTAGTAGAGCTCGCTCGAAGCCTCCGAGGGGCCGGAGATGATCAGCGGGGTACGCGCCTCGTCGATGAGGATGGAGTCGACCTCGTCGACGATGGAGAAGAAGAAGTCGCGCTGCACGTAGTCGGCGAGATCGAGCTTCACGTCGTCGCCGAGGTAGTCCAGCTCGAAACCGTTGTTGGTGCCGTAGGCCATGTCGCAGCCATAGGCCGCCTTGCGCTGCGCATTGGTGAGGCCATGGACGATGCAGCCGACGGTGAGGCCGAGAAAGTGATGGACTCCGCCCATCAGTCGGAGTCACGCTTGGCCAGGTAATCATTGACGGTGACGACGTGGACCCCTTTGCCGGCGAGGGCATTGAGGTAGGATGGCAGGGTGGCGACCAGCGTCTTCCCCTCCCCAGTCTTCATCTCGGCAATCTTCCCCGGAATGAAGGACCATGCCACCGATCAGCTGGACGTCGAAGTGGCGCATGCCGAGCACCCGCTTCCCCGCCTCCCGCACCACGGCAAAGGCTTCCGGCAGCAGGTCGTCGAGGGTCTCGCCCGCGGCCAGGCGGGCGCGGAATTCGACGGTCTTGCCGCGCAGACCGGCATCGTCAAGGGCCGCCATCGTCTCTTCGAGGCCATTGATCCGGGCGACGATGGGCTGCAGACGTTTGAGTTCACGATCGTTTTTGCTGCCGACAACTTTTCTGACCAGACTTCCGATCATCGATATCACTCCGTGATAAGGGGCGCTAGCCAGCCGCCCCGGGTCACTGTGCTGGGTGCCGGCAACCTCCGGCAAAGGTTGGAAGTTTAGCACAAAGCCGGAGCCGGCCACAAGTCCGAAAGGGCCACCCGAACCTCTCCAGGCAGAAACAAAAAAGCCCCGGAAAACCGGGGCTTGTAGACAGTCGCGACAAAGTGGTGATTAGAGGTATTTGCGCAGGATTGAGAGCGGAACTCCGTCGCGCCGGAACTCCGTAATGGGCACGCGGGAACCGGTGGAACTGCCCGGATCTTCCTGACCGCCCGAATGTGTTCGCCCCTGGTGCTTGACGCGCTCGCCCGACCTTGACGAAGATTTTCGAATTGTGAGCGTAGTAGGTTTTGTAGCCATAGCCATGATCGATGACCACCAGCTTTCCGTAGCCGGGCGCCGTTTCCGCCTGGCTGACGATCCCGTCGGCACAGGCATAGACCGGCGTGCCGGTGCGAGCGGCGATGTCAAGCCCCTCGTGCATCTTGCGCTTGCCGGTGAAGGGGGAATCGCGCATGCCGAGTCCGGAGGCGGTCCATCACCCTCGACCGGCCACCCCTGGGGCTCGGCCGCGAGCAGCGAGCGCTGGTCATTGAGGAACCCCTGGACCTCCTCCTGGTCTTCGGCGGCGCAGGTCGATCGCCTTGGCGGACTCGCCGTCGATCTGCTGCTCGCAAGGCCGAGAAGCGATCACCAGAACCCTCCTCCCCGGGGAGGTCCGCCCACCCCGGCGAGGGGTGTCGCTGCGCGGCTTGGAGAAGTTGGGCCAGGACGCTGGACCTTTGGCATCGTTCTGGGCCAGCACCACCATCTCCTGCCGCAAATCCTGCAGGCTCGCCACCAGGCGCTGCAACTCCATCTGCTGGCTGCGATTCTCTTTCTTCAGGCGGGCAAATTCATGGCGGTCGAGATTGTTGCGGAAGTAATCGACGGCGAAGAGGCCGACTGTTACCAGCAACACCACGCTGACCCCCGCCAGCCACTGCAGCACGCTGCGGCGGGAGATTGAACCGGCGGACCTGATGGGAGCCCTCCGGAATAATCAGGATGGTGTACTTTTTGGCAGACAAGACCGAAAACCTCCGCAACACCTTGAAATGACACAAGCCGAATCTGGCACCGTAGCGATTAATACGGCAACTTCCTCTGAGGAAGTGTCAAGCTTTTTCTCAACGCCTTTTGGCGGATTACAGGGGGGTCCTGCGATGGCAAATTCCTCGTCACATTCGGGAAACTTCGCGCACTTCATGCAGTCGCCCCAGATCTTCTGCGGCAGTTCCGATTTTTCAATTTCATGAAAACCGAGCTTGGCAAAGAAAACCGGCTTGTAGGTGAGGGCGAAGACCCGCTTCATCCCCAGATCCCGGGCCTCGACCAGGCAGGCCTCAACCAGTTCGCGACCGAGACCGCGCCCTTCGCAATCGGCGGAGACGGCGAGGCTGCGCACCTCGGCAAGATCCTCCCAGCAGATATGCAGGCAGACGGTGCCGACGGTTTCGCCATTCTCTTCAAATACATAGAAGTCGCGGATGTTCTCATAGATATCCCGCGGCAAGGGACCCGGGAGAGCATGATCCCTTCGCGGGCATAGCCAAGCAACAGCTCGTGGATCTGCCCTGGGCATCGGACAATGCGCGCTTTGCGCACCATGAACGAACTCCTCAGAAAGATCTTGAACGAAGCCGGCGCCGGGCCGGCTCGCAGGCTCGGGACGATCCGGCCGATCGACCTCCCGGGCGCGCTCCTGAGGTCCGCTCGGTAACCCGCGCCCCGCCGAGCATCCGGGCCATTTCCCCGACCGCGCGCGTGTCGTTCGAGGGGGAAGGTATAGTCGTCACTGCTCCGCCCCTCGCACCCCACCTTCTTGACCCGGAAATGGTGATCGGCAAAGGCCGCCACCTGGGGGAGACGGGTAAGCACAGAGCACTCCGCAACCCCCGGGCCACCTTGCGCAGCTTTTCGCCGACAGCGGTCGCCGCCGCGCCGCCAACGCCGGCATCGACCTCGTCGAAGATCAGCGTTTGCACCCCTTCGGCCATCGGTGCGGCCCGCCGCAGCGCCAGCATGACCCGGGACAACTCCCCGCCCGAGGCAATGCGCGCCAGGGGCTTCGGCTCACTCACCGGGATCTGGGCGCGAGATAAAACTCGACCCGCTTCGAGCCCCTGGCTACCAGGCGCTGCCAAGGGAAAAAGCTGGACCACAGACCGCGCTCTGGCCAGGGCGAGGTCGGCCAGTTCCGCCTCGACCGCCTGGCTCAGGGGCGCACTGCGGGCGGCACGCCCGCGGGCACAGTCGACCTGTTTCCCCGCACTCTGGCGCAAGGCCGCCGCGGCGGCATCGAGCCGCCGCATCAGCTCCTCCCGGGTGGGCAGCAAGGTCACCGAGCTCAGCGAGTTCCCGCTTTCGACCTGATCACGATGCTCCAGGACCGGCGGCGATGGTTGGCCCATACTCGCGCTTGAGCTGGCTGAGCTGGGCGAGGCGGCTCTCGACCTCCTCCTCTGCCGCTGCGGCTCGAACTCGACGCGCCGCCGGAATCCCGCGTAGCAGCTGCTGCGGCGCAGTCCTCAACGCTGTACTGGGCGCTGCGCAGCGATTCGCCCAGACTGCCGAGCAATGGATCGATCGCGGCCAGACCTTCAAGGTCCGCCGCCACTCGCGCCAGTTCGCCACAAACGGCGGCTTCACCACCGTAGAGGGTCTCGAAACCGCCGCTGGCGGCGGTGGCCAGCCGTTCGGCATGCTGCAGCAGGAGCCGTTCGGCGGCCAGTTCCTCGTCCTCCCCGGGAACGGGCGCGACGGCGGCGATCTCCCGCTGCTGGAATGCGAGCACCTCCAGCCGCTGCTGCCGGTCCCGCTCCGCGGCCTCCAGCCCGTCCAGCCGCTGCTGCAGCTGGCGATGCGCTGCATAGTGGGTGGCATAATCGAGAAGAAGCGGCCCGTGGCCGGCGAAGCTGTCCAGCAGGGCGAGGTGGGTCTCGCCCCGCTGCAGGGTCTGGTGCTCGTGCTGACCGTAGATCGTCACCAGCTGTCCGCTGAAGGCCTGCAACTGGGCCAGCGTGGCCAGCGAGCCGTTGACGTAAACCCGGTTTTTGCCGGCGCGGGAGACGACCCGTCGCACCAGCAGCTCCCCCTCGCCGTCGAACCCGGCCTGCTGCAATTCCTGCTGCAGCCCGGTCTGCCCGGAGAGATCGAGCAGGGCCTCGACACTCGCCTCATCGGCGCCGTTGCGAATCAGTTCCGGCCGCGCCCGGTCACCGAGCAGCAGACCGACCGCATCGATAATGATCGACTTGCCAGCGCCGGTCTCGCCGGTCAGGACGTTGAACCCGGCGGCAAACTGGACCTGTAGCTGGTCGATGATGGCGAGATTGCGGATCTGCAGTTCGACGAGCATGGTGACAAGACCGATTGGTTATTGGTGGCCGATAAAAGAGGAGCACTCAGCACTCAGCACTATCTCTCCCCCCAGCGCAGCTTGGTGCGCAAGACCTCGAAATAATCCCGGGTCGGACTTTGAATCAGCAGGGTACGCTCCCGGGCCTGGCGCAGTTCGACCAGATCCCCCCCCTGCAGCTGCATCCCGACCTGGCCATCGGCGGTGAGAACCACGTGCTGATCCTGGAACTTGACTTCAATGCGGATCACCGCTTCGCTCGAGACGATCAGTGGCCGATTGCTCAGCATGTGCGGACAGATCGGCGAGATGACCAGGCAGGCGACGCCCGGGTCGATAATCGGCCCGCCTGCGGCCAGGTTGTAGGCGGTCGACCCGGTCGGCGTGGCAACGATCAGGCCGTCGGCCTTGAAGGTTGTCAGGTAGACGTCATCGACCCAGACCGCCATATCGATAATCCGGGCCAGAGCCCCCTTGTTGATGACGGCGTCATTCAGGACCGCGTAGCGGGCAATTTCGTCCCCCTGGCGGCGAACCACCACATCGAGCATCAGCCGCCGGGAGACCCGAAAATCCCCCTGCAGGACGCGCTCGAGAGTGGCGAAGGTCTCATCCCGGGTGATCTCGGTCAAAAAACCGAGGCTGCCGAGATTGACCCCCAGGATCGGCTTCATCTGGGCACCGACGTGGCGGGCGACCGAGATCAGGGTGCCGTCGCCGCCGAGGACCACGATCAGGTCGGCCCGCTGCGGAATCTCGTTATCGGCATAATCGCGGGTCACCCCCAGGCTCTGGGCCAGATCCTCCTCCAGGAGAACCTCAAGCCCCCGGGATAGCAGCCACTCCATCACCTCGCGGCCAAAGACAACAGCGTCCGGGTGCTGTTTTTTTGCATAGATACCGACCTGCTGCATTTTCCACTCCCTCGGCCTGTCCATTGCACCACGTTATTACCACACCTCGGGCACGGAGTCCATACAACTACTGACGCCGGCGCGCTCCCCAGGTACACGCAGCTCAGTCTTTGACCCAGCGGCCGTTGCCACAGAGAAGCTATGAGGGCGGTGGTTGCGACACAGTTGAGCCCGGCACCCCCATGTGCTAGAGTCGAGCCTGCGTTTCACTGGAGACAACCAATGGACCTTTTCACCCAGGCCGCCAGCGAATCCTCCGACGCCCCGCTCGCCGAGCGGATGCGCCCGCGCACCCTCGACGAAGTCGTTGGCCAGCGCGAGCTGCTCGGCGAAGGGAAGCTGCTGCGGCGGCTGATTGAGACCGACCAGCTCGCCTCGGTGATCTTCTGGGGGCCGCCGGGGACCGGCAAG
This sequence comes from Desulfuromonas carbonis, assembly GCF_054658035.1. NCBI lineage: Bacteria > Pseudomonadati > Thermodesulfobacteriota > Desulfuromonadia > Desulfuromonadales > Desulfuromonadaceae > Desulfuromonas > Desulfuromonas carbonis. The sequence goes on from NZ_BAAHXR010000003.1 coordinate 9,697, forward strand.
ACGACCCTGGCGCGGGTCATCGCCGGCACCACCAAAAGCCGCTTCGTCTTCTTCTCCGCCGTCCTCCAGGGAGTCAAGGAGGTGCGCGAGATCGTCGCCCGGGCGAAGGAGGAAAAGGCCTACCACGGCCGCCGCACCCTCCTCTTCGTCGACGAAATTCACCGCTTCAACAAGGCCCAGCAGGACGCCTTCCTCCCCTTCGTCGAAAGCGGCGACATCATCCTCATCGGCGCCACCACCGAAAATCCGAGCTTTGAGATCAACTCGGCGCTGCTGTCGCGCTCGCGGGTCTTCGTCCTTGAGCCCCTCGCCCCCGAGGAGATTCTCCTGCTGCTGCAACGGGCCCTGACCGACCCGCGCGGCCTCATCGCGAAAGAGCTGCAGGTCGCGGACGATGCCCTCGCCTTCATCGCCGCCCAGGCCGATGGCGACGCCCGCATCGCTCTCGGCGCCCTGGAGGTGGCGGCGGCCGCCAGCCGCGAGGAGCGCATCGAGCTGGCGGATGCCCAGCAGGCGCTGCAAAAGAAGGCCCTCCTCTACGACAAGGGGGGAGAGGAGCACTACAACGTCATTTCCGCCTTCATCAAGAGCCTGCGCGGTTCCGACCCCGACGCCGCCCTCTACTGGCTGGCGCGGATGCTAGAGGCGGGGGAAGACCCTCTCTTCATCGTGCGGCGGATGGTGGTCTTCGCTTCCGAGGATGTCGGCAACGCCGACCCGCGGGCGCTGCAGATCGCCCTGGCGGTGCAGCAGGCAGTCCACTTCGTCGGCCTGCCCGAGGCACGCATCAATCTCGCCCAGGGGGTCACCTACCTCGCCACCGCACCGAAGAGCAACGCCAGCTACCTCGGCATCGACCAGGCGCTGGCCGAGGTGCGCAAGAGCGGCGCGCTGCCGGTGCCGCTGCATATCCGCAACGCCCCGACCCGGCTGATGAAGGAGCTCGGCTACCACAAGGGGTACCAGTACGCCCATGACCATGCCGAGGGGATCGCGCCCCAGGATCATCTCCCCGACGCCCTGCGCGGCAAGCGCTACTACCGGCCGACCGCGCGGGGCTACGAGAAGCTGATCGGCGAGCGTCTCGCCCACTGGGCCGACTTGCGCCAGGGGAGAGCAAAACCCGACCCGGACGAGAAGGACTGACCGCCACCGCCACCCGCTAGGTCCCGGCATCTGCTATACTCGTCAAACAATTTGTCACCTTCCACCGCGGCGAGAGCCCATGAACGACCTCCCCTTCCTTCTCGACCTCCTCATCCTGCTCGGCCTGGCCCTCGCCAGCGCCTGGCTCTTCAGCCACCTGCGCCAGTCGCCGATCGTCGGTTACCTGGTCACCGGCCTGGTCATCGGCCCCTACGGCCTGAACCTGGTTCGCGGGGTCCACGAGGTCGAAGCGATGGCGGAACTGGGGGTGATCCTGCTCCTCTTCACCATCGGCCTGGAATTCTCCTTTACCCGGATGCTGCGCATCAAGGGGCTGATGCTTCGCTGCGGAGCGACCCAGATGGCGTCCACCACCCTGCTGGTCTACGGCGCGGCGCGCCTGGCCGGCATCGGCAATGCCGCCGCCTGGGTCCTGGGGATGGCCCTTGCCCTCTCCTCCACCGCCCTTGTCCTCAAGCTGCTTTCGGAGCGGGGGGAGATCGATGCCGCCCACGGCCGGATCGCCCTTGCCACCCTCCTCTTCCAGGACTTGGGCGTCATTCTCTTCCTGTTGCTGCTGCCGCTGCTGGCAGGCAGCGACAGTGGCTTCACCCTGTTTGGCCTGCTCCAGGCAGGAGCGCTCCTCGCCCTCCTCTTCGGCTTTTCGCGCTACCTGCTGCAACCGCTGTTGCGGGGGATCCTCCGCACCCGGACCCCGGAACTCTTTCGCCTGACGGTGCTGACCCTCCTCCTCGGCACCACCTGGATCACCGCCCAGGCCGGGCTCTCCCTCGCCCTCGGCGCCTTCCTGGCCGGTCTCGCCCTGGCGGAATCGGACTACGCGCACCAGGTCCTGGCCGACGTCATTCCGTTTCGGGACGCCTTTCTCGCCATCTTCTTTATCTCCATGGGGATGCTGGTCGATCTGCATGCCGTGGCAGACCACGGCCTGTTGATCGCCGGCGCCTTCCTGCTGCTGACCCTGCTCAAGATCGCCACCGGGACCCTTGGCGCCCTCTGGGCCCGCTATCCGCTGCGCACCGCTCTCACCGCCGGGCTCCTCCTTTTCCAGGTCGGCGAATTCGCCTTCGTCCTGCTGCGCAAAGCCCTCGCCCTGGAGCTCATCTCGCCGCCCCTTTACCAGGGGACCCTAACCGTGATTGCCCTCTCCCTGCTCGCGACACCGCTGCTCGCCGCCCGGGCCGAGCCGTTGGCGCGGCGCCTTGCCGGCCGCTGGGGGAACGGCGCCGAGCTTCCCGACGCCAGCGGTGAGCGAACCGCCAATCTCGAAGGGCATGTCATCATCGCCGGCTATGGGCTCTCCGGGCGCAACGTCGGGCGGGCTCTGCGCGAGATGCGTATCCCTTGTATCCATGTCGAGACCAACGGCACCGTCGTCAGTCAGGCACGCACGGCAGGGGAGCTGATCGTCTTCGGCGACGTCACCGCGGCGGCGGTCCTCGAAGGAGTCGGCATCGGCCGGGCGCGGGCGCTGGTCCTCGCCATCAACGACCCCGCCGCCATCGCCCGGGCGGTGCCGACGGCGCGCGGGCTCAATCCCGATCTCTACATCCTGGTCCGAACCCGCTTCGTGGCCGAGCTTGAATATCTTTCCTCCCTCGGCGCGGACGAGGTCGTCCCGGATGAATTCGAGGCCAGCATCCAGCTCTCCAGCCTGCTGCTGCGCCGTTGCGGCATCGGCGAAGGGCAGGTCCTGAAGCAGATGGCGACCCTGCGCCGGGAACACTATGACCGGCTGCGGTCCCCCGGCAAGACGCCGAGCAACCTCTCCGGCTACCTGTCGGTGCTGGAACAGGGGCAGATCGAGTTTCAGGCGGTCCCGGACGACTCTCCTTGCCTTGGCAAGTCCCTTGGCGAGCTCGCTTTTCGCACCCGCACCGGGACCATGGTCGTCGGCATTATCCGCAACGAGCGGGTCCGCTACAGCCCGGCAGCCAGCCTGGTCCTCGAACCGGGGGACACCCTGCTCCTCCTCGGCGCTCCCGAGAACGTGCTGCAAGCGCGGGAGCTGCTGCACGGGCATCCGGTATAAAAAAAGAAAACGGGAGCCCCAAGAGGCTCCCGCTGAACTGCTTCGCTGCTGTTGTCGGCTATTCTTCGTAAACCAGAACCCGGATCAGGCCGATGGTCGAGCCATTCTCGCTGGTCGGCGAATCGCTGACGGAAATGACCTTGCGGATATTATTCCGGCGGATAAAGTCGTTGATACGTTCGTCCAGTTCCCCAAGTTCGCGCTGGGCCTTGAAGGCCGCGAGCGGTTCACCAAAGGTCTTGACCTTGATCATCGGCACCTCCCCGGAGTAAACGAATCAGACCTGTACCACCGACTTGACGGCGGGAATTTTTTCCCGCAGGGTCTTTTCAATCCCCATCTTGAGGGTCATGGTCGACATCGGGCAGGAACCGCAGGCGCCCTTCAATTTCACGCTGACCACACCGTCCGCACTGATATCGACCAGTTCGACATCGCCCCCGTCGGCCTGCAACGCCGGGCGTACCATTTCGAGAACTTTCTGAACTTCTTCACGCATTGAATGAATCCTCCTCTGTGATGTGTGCTTATTATAGCCCGACCTCCCTGCTACGCAACAGGGGGTCGGGCTAGTCGGACTATTTCGTCTCCTCGTCGTTCTCCCGTCACAGGGACGGCAGGGGGAGGTCCCGCAGACGTCGGGCGCAAAGGAGTTCGGGAGTACCGACGCCTCGCCCCTGCAGCAGCACCTTGAAAGTTTCCCCCATGCCGCCCTCGGGCAGGATCAGGTTTTTCAGGGTCATGCGCAGCGCCTGGGCCCGGCGCGGGTCTTCCTCGCGGGCCTGCAGGGCGATCAGTTCCTCGACAAACCCAAGGCTCATCAGAAACCGGTACTGCTCCCCGAAGTAAAGGGTGGTCAATCCCCCTTCCGTCCCCGCCTGTTGCAGGCTGGTGAAGTCGACGTGGCTGGTCAGGTCCTGCTGGCCGACCAGGCGATAGAGGTCGTCGCTCGCCTGGTGTCGGTGATAGGCGAGCAGGGTTCCCTGACGCCGGAACGGGGCGTAAAGCTCTGCCGCCGGGTAGCCGTAATCGATCGTCAGTACGAAACCGCGCCGCAACAGCTGCGCCACCTGGCGCAGCCAGCGCGGGGCCGCCAGGTTGACCTCGGCCCGGTTTCCCTCTACCGGGGCGACACCGAGCCACTCGAAGTGGGCGGCGAGCGAGGGGGAGGAAAGGGGCCGCAATTCTTCGCCGAAACCCTCGTCCGTGCGGACAACGAAGACCTCCCGCAGCTCCCCGTCGCGCTTTTCCACAAGGTGAACAGGGAAGGCATCGACCAGTTCATTGGAGAGGAAGACCCCTTCCATGCCGGCGAGGTCCGCCAGAGAACACCAGTCGACCACCTGGCGATGGGCAGCCAGCGAATCGGCCTGGCGACGCCGGTTGTCGGGGCTCAGCTCAACGATCCGGTAGCGCAGAGAGTGGTAAAGGTCGGGTGCCAGCTCGCGCAGCGCATCGAGGATATCGAGGGCGAGATGACCCTCCCCGGCGCCCTGCTCGGCAAGCGTCAGCGGGCCGCCGCCGAGCAGTTCGAGGCACTGCCGGAGCTGGCGGGCGAGCAGGCGCCCGAAGAGGGCATGAACACTGGAGCTGGTAAAAAAGTCTCCCTCCTTGCCGATTCGCGACCGGGGGACCATGTAATAACCCCAGTCCGGGTGATAGAGGCAATGCTCCATGAACTCGGCAAAAGGAATCCCTCCCGCGGCATCGATACGTCGTCGCAGAAAGGTCGCCAGATCGGCCTGTCGCTGGTCGCCATTCGTTTCGGTCATCGGCTAGCGTCTCCCCTCTGGGCGGCTTCAAAGTCGGGGATTCTACCCCGGGGAAGGTCTGCTGGCAAGGGGAAGATAGGGAAGATAGGGTGCCGGGGCTTTAGGGGATGATCCCAAGCAGGCGGTGAATCTGCAGCAGGTCGGCCGTTTCCCGCACCAACAGAGTCGCCATGCCGGCGTCTGCGGCGGGGCGCAGATCGACCGGTTCCCGGTCGCCAACGAAGAGGAAACTCTCCGGCAGACCGCCGATGTCCTCAACGACCTTGCGAAAGGCATCGAGGTCGGGCTTGGGTTGGCCGCAGTATTCGATCGTGTAGAGGCGTTCAAAGTACTCCGAAACATCAAGCAGGGCAAGGATTCGCTGGGCCAGAGGATAACTGTTGTTGGTATAGATATAGAGGCGGCAATGCGCACTGAGCGACTCGAGTAACGCCCGGAGAACGGGGTCCGGCACCAGGCAGTCCTCGGGGCGCACCTGTTCCTGAAAAGCCCGGTGCAGGGCCGCAATCTCTATGCCCAGTTCCTGACAGGTACGGGTCAGGGTGGGTTCCTCGTCCCCGGAGTCGGTCAGCGCCCGCCGCGCCCGCCGCAACAGCGCACGGCCATCCACCAGCGACAGCCCGCGGGTGGCCGCGATCAGGGTTTCCGCCGCCCGTTGAATCTGGTCGGCAATGGGTTGCGCCGAGTAGAGCGTACCGTCAAGGTCGAAAACAATCGAGCGGATCGGGGGGATGGCCAGGCTCATTGGGCACCAACCTGTGAAGGAGGGGGACAACCGCAGATTAGCATGCGCGTACGCCGATTTTAAACAGTCCTGCCCTCCCTGTCAAAAGCCTGCCACCACCCCACCCGGAGGGAGGAAAGCTCTGCTGGATAATTGGTAAAGAGACCATCGACCCGAAGCCGCCGCAACCGCAGCGCCTGGCGCGGGCTATTTACGGTCCAGGGATAGACGCGCAGGCCATGCCGCTGACAGGCCTGGACCAGCTGCCGGCTGGTCCGGTCGACCCGCGGATGAAAACTTTCGGCGCCGGCAGCGACAGCGCGGGAGAGGGCGCGATGCCAGAAGAGCGTATCGCAAAGGAATCCGAGGGGGAGCCGGGGCGCTTGCTGGCGCATCAGCGCCAGCAGGCGATGGTCGAAGGAGGAGACCAGGACTCTTACCTGCGGGTAGGCCTGGAGCAGTTCGAGGACCTTGTGCCCGGCCGCAGCGTCCTTGATCTCGACATTGATCCGTAGCCGGTTTTCGGCCCAGGTAAAGACCTCCTCCAGGGTTGGTAATCCTTCTCCGGCAAAAGGGGTGCCGAACCAGCTGCCGGCGTCGAGGCGGCGCAGCTCGGCGAGAGTGAAGTCCCGCACCGGTCCCCGGCCGTCGCTGGTGCGTTCCAGGGTTTCGTCGTGGATGACCACCGGGACTCCGTCCCGGCTCAAATGGACATCGAGTTCGATACCGTCGGCGCCGTCCGCTTCGGCCGCACGGAAGGCCGCCAGGGTATTTTCCGGCGCCCGACCCGAGGCGCCACGATGGGCCCAGATCAGGAGCCGGCGCTCCGTCCCGCCGCCGGGCAGAGGCTGCCCTGTTCCCCCGCGGCCACTCATGGCGGGCCCTGGATGACCGGGTAGCCCCGCAGCTGCCAGCCCCAAATCCCACCGGTCAGGTTGTAGACTTCCGGGTACCCCTGGCTGGCCAGATAATTGGCGACCTGGGAACTGCGTGAGCCAACGGCGCAATAGACCAGGACCGGGCGATCTTTGGGGACTTCACGGGACCGGGCCTGAAACTGGTCGATCGGAATCAGGGTGGCGCCCGCCAGCCGTAATTGCAGGTATTCACCGGGAGTGCGAACATCGAGCAGAAAAGTATCCGGTTGGCGCTGTAACAGCTGGAAGGCCTCGGGCGCCATCATGCTCGTAACCGGCGCACTCCAGGCCTCGGCCGTTAGGAGCAGCAGCAAACCCAGCAACCAGCAGGCGCGATTCACAGTAGCCACAACAGAATCCTCCCCAATGTTAAATATGGGCCATCGGCCCTTGGGACAACTATATTCAGTTTTGCGAATTCCTTCCAGCCCAAACTTGTCTTCCCGGGTGAATCATGCAATGATACCGCCCGTCTCACCCCACCGCCGGCAGCGGTCGGCAAGGAGAATCATCTATGGATCGCAATCTCGCGCTGGAACTGGTTCGGATTACCGAAGCAGCGGCCCTGGCCTGCGGACGCTGGGTCGGCAAGGGGAACAAGCTTGCTGCCGACGAGGCCGCCACCAACGCCATGCGGCGTACCCTTGACTCGGTCGGGATAGATGGCACGGTGGTGATCGGCGAGGGGGAGATGGACGAAGCGCCGATGCTCTATATCGGCGAAAAGGTCGGCAATGGCCAGGCGCCGGCCGTCGATATCGCCGTCGACCCGCTGGAAGGGACCAACATCTGCGCCAAGGGGACCAGTGGCGCGATTGCCACCATCGCCCTCGCCCCCCGGGGCGGATTCCTCCACGCCCCCGACATGTACATGGAGAAAATCGCGGTCGGACCTTCCGCATGCGGCGCCATTGATATCAACGCATCGCCAACGGAGAATCTCAAGCGGGTCGCAGCGGCGAAGGAGTGCTATATCGAGGACCTGACCGTGGTAATCCTCGACCGGCCACGTCACGAGAAGATCATCGAAGAGATTCGCAAGGCTGGCGCCCGTATTCATTTGATCTCCGACGGCGATGTCGCCCCGGCCGTGGCGGCGGCCGTGGAAGGGAGCGGCGTCGACCTGCTGATGGGGATTGGCGGTGCCCCGGAAGGGGTGTTGGCGGCGGCGGCCCTCAAATGCATGGGCGGCGACATTCAGGCGCGACTCGTCTTCATGACCCAGGAGGAGCGGGAGCGCGCCAAGTCGATGGGGATCGATGATTTCGAACGTGTCTACAATTGCGAGGAGATGGCCCATGGCGATGTTTTTTTTGCCGCGACCGGTGTTACCAATGGCGACCTGTTGCGCGGGGTCCGCTATTTTTCCGGTGGTGCCGAGACCCATTCTATCGTGATGCGTTCCAAAAGCCGGACCATCCGCTTCATTGAAGGGCGTCACCAGTTCGACTACAAACCGGTTTACTGAGGCTTGCGAAAGAAGGCCGATTTCCCCGCTTGTCATCGCGGCAGGAAACTGTTAGGATTTTTCGGCTTATTGCCTCCAGTCAAAGAAACCGCACGGCGAAAGGGAACAGTATGGCGATCATTACCATTTCCCGGGAAATGGGCAGCGGCGGCATTCCCATTGCCCACAAGGCAGCGGAAAAACTTGGCTACACCCTGGTCGATGGCGAGGCGATTGCAAAGGTTGCAGCGTCCTACGGCCTGACCCCCGAAGCCCTCGAAAAGGCGGACGAAAAGCCGCCGGCCTTTGTCGATGAAATCGATGCACAGGTTGAAATCGACTCCCACCGCGTCGAGTTGATCATTCTTGAATACGCCCTCAAGGGGAACATCATCGTCTATGGCCGTGGCGGGCAGGATCTCCTCAGCGGAATCAGTTCCGTCTTCCGGGTCCGGATCACCGCGCCCTTTGAGGACCGGGTCGAGCGCTGGGCGGAACGCGAGTGGCTCGATCCGGATCTGGCGCGGATCCTGGTGCGCAAGAGCGATCAGCAGCGGGCCGGCTTCATCAAATACTACTTTGACCGCGACTGGCTCGATCCTCTCGGTTACGATCTTATCGTCAACACCCAGCGCCTCTCCGAAGAAACAGCCGTCAAGCTGATCTGCGAAGGGGTCCGGGATCGCAACCTGCAGGAAAGCAAGGATTCCGGCAAAAAGATACTGCAGGACCGGATCGTGGCCAAGAAGGCGGAAATCGCCCTTCTGGCCAATGGCGTCATCGAAGGACTCCACCACTACCACTTTCACCTCACGGTAAAAGATGGCGTCGCAACCCTTTTCGGCCATGTCCACGCCGAAGAACAGCGGGAGGCGGTGAGAAGAACGGTGGCCGCCGTGGAAGGGGTCCAGAAGATCGATGACCAGCTTGAGATCCGCCAGTACCGCTCCCTGCCTGAAGAGCACTGACCCCGGATTCCTTACCCAAATCTTCCAGCCGGCCCCGAGGGCCGGCTTTTTCTTTGCCTGGCCTCGCCCCGCCCCATGCACTGGCGCTCATGGTTCTTGTCGACGGGTACTGATCATGCTAGGATGGGACGCTTTTTCCGGCTTCGTCCGGAGGATGAATCGAACAAGGAGAGAATATCGGTATGGCTGGACACAGTAAGTGGGCAAACATCAAGCATCGCAAAGGCGCTCAGGATGCCAAGCGTGGCAAGGTTTTCACCAAGCTGATCAAGGAGATCACCGTTGCCGCCAAGATCGGTGGCGGCGAACCGGGGACCAACCCGCGCCTGCGTACTGCCATCGACAAGGCGAAGAGCGAAAACATGCCCAAGGATACGATTGAACGGGCGATCAAGAAGGGGACCGGGGGCCTCGATGGCGTCGAATACGAAGAGGGCACCTTCGAGGGGTACGGACCGGGCGGGGTGGCGGTTATCGTCGAATTCATGACCGACAACCGGACTCGCACCGTGGCCGATGTCCGCCACATCTTCACCAAGCATAACGGCAGCCTTGGCGTTAACGGCAGCGTCAGCTTCCTCTTCGAGCGCAAAGGCCTGATCGCCTTTAATACCGATTGTGACTTCGACCGGATTTTCGAGGCCGCGCTGGAAGTGGGCGCCGAGGATGTCAAGGACGAAGGGGATAGCTACGAGGTGATCACCGACCCGGCCAATTTCATCGAAGTCCGTGAGGCCATGAAGGAAATGGGCCTGAACTGGGAGAGCGCCGAGGTGACGATGCTGCCACAGACAATGGTCCAGCTCGAGGGAAAAGCTGCCGAGCAGATGCTCAAAATGATGGACAAGCTCGAAGATAACGACGACGTGCAGAACGTCTATGCCAACTTCGACATCTCCGATGATGAGATCGAGAAGGCGATGGGCTGAAACCAGGGAGACCGGATTCCGGCGCAGGTAATTAATAGCCTTGGGCACGGATTATGAGACGGGCCCCCGCAACCGGACACCAGGCCTATGAAAATTCTCGGCATCGACCCCGGGAGCCGGATAACCGGGTATGGGGTCATTGCAAAAGAGGGGAATCGCCTGCTGCATGTGGACAACGGGGCGATTGCCACCACCAGTGATACGCCCCTGGCCTTGCGTCTGTTCGAAATTCACCGCGGGCTGGAGCAGGTCATCGCGACCTATCACCCCGATGCCATGGCGGTCGAGCAGGTCTTTCTCGCCAAGAATGCACTCTCCGCCCTGAAACTGGGGCATGCCCGCGGCGTCGCCCTGGTCTGCGGGGTCAATGCCGGGCTGCCGGTTTTCGAATACAGCGCCCTGCAGGTGAAGAATGCCGTCGTCGGGTACGGCCGGGCGGCCAAGGGACAGGTCCAGCAGATGGTCCGGGCCTTGTTGAACCTCCCGGAGATTGCCCAGGAGGATGCCTCCGATGCCCTTGCGGTTGCCATCTGCCATGCCCACAGCCACGGACTTAATGAACGTCTCGACCAACTGCGCCGCGGACGCTGAGGTGAACGCATGATCGCATCACTGCACGGAATCATCGCCTACCGCAGCATTGATCATGTCATTGTCGATGTCGGCGGCGTCGGCTACCGGCTCCTGATTCCGCTTTCGACCTTCTACGCCCTGCCCGAGGAAGGGAGTGTCCGCTTCCAGGTCTATACCCACGTCCGGGACGACGCCATTCTCCTCTTCGGCTTTTTGACCAGCGCCGAACGGGACCTTTTCGTGCTCTTGATCTCGGTTTCGGGCATCGGCCCCAAACTGGCCCTGAATATACTCTCGCATATTCCTGCGCCGGCACTCCTCGATGCCCTCGCCGAGGGGGATGCCAAGCGCCTCGCCACCCTTCCCGGCATAGGCAAAAAGACGGCGGAGCGGCTGGTGCTGGAATTGCAGGACAAGGCCCACAGACTCAACCCCGCTCATCCGCGCGTGCCGCCGCAAACCGGGCCGACCAAGACGACCTCGCTGGAAGACGCCCAGTCGGCTCTGGTCAACCTGGGATACAAGGAGGCCCAGGCCCGCAAAGTCCTTGAGAATATGGAAATCTCACCGGACGCCAGCCTGGAAGAGGTCCTCAAGGGAGCCCTCAAGATCCTGCTCCGCTAACCGGGGCGGCGGTAACCGAATGCTGCGACCGTATCCCAACCCTGGGGAATCATGAGCGAACGGCTGATCACACCTGATATTGCCGGCGACGATGCCTGCGTCGAAGTCTCCCTGCGGCCCCGCACCCTGACCGATTACGTCGGCCAGTGCAAGGCGAAGGAGAACCTGCAGATTTTCATCGATGCCGCCCGGGGACGCCGGGAAGCCCTTGACCACGTCCTCTTCTACGGCCCGCCTGGCCTCGGTAAAACCACCCTCGCCAACATCATCGCTGCCGAGATGGGCGTCAACATCAAGAGCACCTCCGGTCCGGTGATTGAAAAGACCGGCGATCTCGCCGCCATCCTGACCAATCTCGAGGCCGGGGATGTCCTGTTCATCGATGAAATACATCGCCTCTCGCCGGTGGTCGAGGAGATCCTCTATCCGGCAATGGAGGATTACCAGCTCGACATCATGATCGGCCAGGGTCCCTCGGCACGCACCATCAAGCTCGACCTCCCCCGTTTTACCCTGGTCGGCGCCACCACCCGGGCCGGTCTTCTCTCCTCGCCACTGCGCGACCGTTTCGGTGTCATCAGCCGGCTGGAATTCTATACCGACGAGGAACTGGCGATCATCGTCAGCCGCAGTGCCGGGATTCTCGAAATTCCCATCGAGGCACAGGGCGCCCTGGAACTGGCCCGACGCAGTCGTGGAACGCCGCGCATCGCCAATCGCCTGCTGCGCCGGGCCAGGGATTTCGCCCAGGTCAAGGGCGATGGGGTGATCACCAGGGAGCTTGCGGATCTGGCCCTGACCCGGCTGGAAGTCGACAGCCGTGGCTTCGACCACATGGACCGCCGGATCCTGCTGACGATCATCGACAAATTTGGGGGTGGACCGGTCGGCCTCGACACGCTGGCAGCGGCCGTCGGCGAAGAACGGGACACCATTGAGGACGTCATCGAGCCCTACCTGCTGCAACAGGGATATCTCAATCGCACACCCCGGGGTCGGACTGCCACCCCGGCTGCCTACCACCATTTCCAGCGGCTGCCGAAAACGGCCGCCGAGGGTGGCCTGTTCGCCTGACCCAAGAGCGAAGGGTGGTTTCCGGCACCCATTGCAGCGGAGCGATCGATGAAACGTCCTGCCTTCACCGTCTCCCAGAAGATCGCGGCCGGCTACCTTCTCATCGTCCTGTTCAGCCTGATTGCTCTGGGCTACGCCCTCTCCAGCTTGCAGCGACAGACCCAGCGTTCGCGCCAGCTGGTCGGCGTCGAGTTCAAACTCCTCAATCTCTATCGTGATCTGCGGGACACCTTGCTGGCCCAGGAACGGCTGGAAAAGCAGCTCCTGGTACTCCGCGACTCCGACATGCTGAACCTTGCGGCAAACCGTTCCCAGGAGTTTGCAGCCACCTGGGAAAAACTCGCCGCACTCCCCCTGCCGGAATCGGCCCCCAACCTGAGATCCCTTGCCGGGTCCTACATGCAGGCGGACCAGGCCTGTTCGGAGCTGCTGACCGACAAGCGCTGGGCAGCGGCAAGTCAGTGCACTCACGAGCAGACCGGCCCGCGCCGCGAAACCCTGCTGGCGGCCCTCGCCACCCTTACCGATCGTCAGCAGGCGACCCTGGATCAGGCGTTGCAAACCCTCTCCAGCGGCAGTAGCCAGGCCTACAAGGTGACGCTGCTGCTGGTTTTCATCGGACTGGCCCTGTCGGCCCCGGTGGCGATAACGGTTATCCTCGGCATCCATCGCTCAATCCGCACCCTGATCCTGGCCACCAAGCAGATTGCCGGCGGCAGCTTTGACCAGCCGATTGCCATTAGTGGCGTCGACGAATTCACCCTGCTCGCCCGGGAATTCAATGAGATGGGTTTAAAGCTCAAGGACCTGGAGCAGATGTCCCTCGACGCCAACCCGCTGACCCGGCTCCCCGGAAACCTTGCCATCGACCGCGAAATTGCCCGCCGGATCGAAAGCGGCATCCCGTTTTCCCATCTTTATATCGACCTTGACAACTTCAAAGCTTACGGCGACCGTTACGGCTATAAAGCCGGGAGCGAAGTGATCGCCCAGGTTGGCGACCTGATCCGCAAAACGGTGCGTAACTTTGGTACGCCTGAAGATCTGGTCGGCCATATCGGTGGTGACGATTACGTGATTCTCACCCCCCCCGAGCAGGGTGAAAACATAGCCCGGGCCTTACTCACGGAGTTCGACCAGATGGCGCCCTCCTTCTATTCGGAGGAAGACCGGCAGGCCGGTTTTTTCATGGCGCGGGACCGTTTTGGAATCGAACGGACCTTTCCCCTGCTGACCATGTCCGTCGCAGTGATCCGCGTCGACCTTCTTGAGGCACCAACAGCCCTGGCGATCAGCAGGGAGTGTGCTAAGATGAAGGAACATCTTAAGGAACTTCCTGGCAGCAATCTACTTGTCAACCGACGCAAGGTTCTATGACGCGGTTCCTGCTCTCTTGCCTGCTGATTTTCCTCCTGGCGGCCTGTGCGCAGCCTCCCGCCCCAGCCGCAACAGCCATCGTCGAACCGCAGCGGGAATTGTTCTTCCAGGGGTTGGATGAATTGCTGGCAACGGGAACCAGCCCGGCCCTGCAAAGACTTGTTCAGGAGAATGGCGCCTCCCCCTGGAAGGGGCCGGCGCAGAGCCTGCTCGATTGGCAGGCTGCAGCGGCCGCCGAACTCCAGCGCAAGACAGCCGAGCAACAGCAGAAAATCAAACAATGCATCGATAGCAATGAAAAACTCGTCCGCGAGAATGAGACGCTTAATCGCGACCTCCAGGAATTAAAGCGCATCATGGTCGAAATGGAAAAAAGGGCCCTATAGGATTGGACGCCGCCGGACAAAAGGGGTTTTAGAAAACCGGGCAATATGTTACTTTTCACTCAAAGGGGGGGCCTGCACTAGCCCTGCTGAGTTCGCCCCCGGGGCCGTCACTGTGGCGGCCCTTTTTATACCCTGGGCTGCCAACCCTCCGGACCTTGGCCATTGGTTCTCCCTGCGATGAGCAAAGACTCCCTCGATCAATTTACCCGCCAGTTGGCCCGCTGGGCAGAAGAACAGCTGGAGCGAAGCCGCTCTCCGTTGCGCCGGATCGACCTTTCGCCACGGGTGTTGACCCCGCAGGGGGCGCTTTACCCGGATCTGGTCCTCTGGATCAACCGGGACAGCGGCATGGCCGGGGGGGTTATTCTCGTCCCGCCCCGGGAGAGCGATTGTAGTGAGGAGCAGGGACGCCTTTGCGCCCATGCCCTTGGTTTGCGGCATTTTGTCGTATGGGGGGCGGATGAGATTGTCTTCTGGGAAATTCTCCCCGGCGGATTGTCCCGGCACCGGACGGTTGCCGCCCCACCTGCCGGCAGCGACGCCACTAGCTTTCGCCATACCCTGGCCACCGTCCTGGAGGAGATCAAATATCTCACCGTTGCGGGGTCCCTCACCCCGGAGGAGCTTCCGCCCCATTACCTTGTCAACCTTTGTCTGGGGGGACTTGCAGAGGTTGTCCCCGGACTGAAGGAACTGATGCGGGTCGCCTGCAGCGAAGGTCGTTGCAGTGCGACAGGCGTTCCTCCCGAGCAACAGGCGCAAGACAAGGCGTTCTTGACCCTGGTGCGGATTGCGGCACTGCTCCACCTCGACCAGCTGCCGACAGCGGTCCAACCGGAGGGACTGGAGCGGGCGATGCTTTTTGCCATCGATACGCTTCCGGCGGAACTTCGCAAGGCACTGGCTCCCCTCCCGGGCGAATTCCCACTTCCTCTCGATATCGCCGTCCGCTTCCACCACCTGTCGCGGCGCCTGGCCCAACTCGGCGGGTGTCAGGACAGTCAGCGGCTTGCCCGGGTCCTGGAACTGCTGCGGGAGGACCACCAGCTTCCCCTCGGCCAGCACGCCCTGACGGCACCCGTCCCGAAAACCCGCGGACCGCGGTTGATTGCAAACCTGGCCAACATTCCCCCAGGCCCTGAAGATTGGGAGGTAGCGCCACCGTCCCTGCTGGCCTGCTCTGTCCTGTTGCGCCATCTGCAAGGGCAGCCGGCGGCGCGGATTCAGGCCGCTGACCCGTTCCAGCTTCCCGGGACGCCGGCACCGACCCTGATCCTCGCGGCCCTGACCTCCCCGACCACGCTCCCCGCCCGTGAGCGGGCGGCACTGCAGGCCGGTTTGCGAATCTCGTGGCCGACCCGGAGATTTCGCCTCCCCCCGGATCTACCCCGCTGGGGGTGGGAACTTCTCCATCTCGCCGGGCTGGCGGCCCGGGAGGGGAAACTGCGGCTGAAGGTCCCCGGGGACTGGCTCAGCGCCCCCTTTGCCGATGTCTTGCTCGACACACTGCGGGAAGATTTCTCGATCGGCGAGATCCGCCGCATCTCCGCCCATCAAATGGAGATCGACCTCTGTAAAGATGGGGGCGCCGATAGCACCTGCCTTGTCAATCCGGGAAGGGACAACCGCTACCTGGAAGGGGAGCTTTCCCGAAAGGCTCCGGCCCTCTTCTGGGCCCTGGCGCTGGACCTCCCCGACCCGGTCTGGACCCTTTTTGAGAACGGCCACCTCCATCTCGATCCCTCTGGCAACTCGCCGCAAGACCTCGAGGCCGGGGTGAACCTTTTTGTCGCTTCAAGCCTCGGCCGATTGCTCTGGCAGGTGGCCGGCAATAACCAGCCGCTGCCCGGACCAAGAAGGTTTGCTGCGACCTGGGGAAAACGGCCCTTCCCCTTGCCCAACCGGGACATCCTGACCCTGTTGCAACGCCTGGCCGAGGAACACCCCGCCACTCCCAGCACCGCCGAGATCGATGCCGAACTCGCCCCCTGGTTTGCCCTCCCACTTTCCGCCACTGGCAGGGTCGCCAACCACCAGGAGCCAATGGCCACTGCGGCGGCGGCTACGCCCACGCCGACTCTTGATTTGGCCGACCTGAGCAACACGCTTTATCGGGAAGTCTTCAGTGACGGGCTACCGCTCTTCCCCGAGCATTATCTTTTTGACCATTTCCGCCCAGAGCTGCAAGAGTACCGGCTCAGCCTGCCGTTACAGCGAGGAGAGCCATTCTTCGGCCGGGTAGTTCTGACCGGCGCCGACGGCGACAGCTTTGAAGTCTCCTCCGAGCTGGCTGCCCAGGCGGTTGAATTGGCCGCCGCCGCCGGCAGGGAAGTCGTTCTGCTCCCCGCAGACCCCCTGATATTGCAAAATATTCTCGGCCGTTATCTGCAGGACTTGCAGACGCTTCACGAGGCGCTGTTACGCCGGGCCCACCTTCTGCTCACCAATCCCCGGCAGGCAAGGGCAGTCGCGGGAAAACTCTGGGAGAGACTCCCGCTCCCGCCGCCGGAGTTCTTTCGCGCCAAGCAGAGGTAATGCCGGGAACGGCCATCGTAGTGCCGGTGGCCAGGATGGATAAAATCTGCTGAAACTGGCAGAGAAAACTGTTATCATTCGAGAACATGTCCCCTCCATCAAGAAGGTCGCCATGAACGTTCTATTGCACCTTTGCTGTGCGAACTGCGCTATCTACCCGGTCAAGGTTCTACGGGAGCAGAACCACCAGGTCACTGGTTTTTTCTTTAACCACAACATCCACCCGTACCAGGAGTTCAGGCGACGGCTGGAAACGGTCCGCGACTATGCGGCCGGGGTGGAACTCGAGGTCCAGTATCGGGAGGACTACCAGCTGGAGGAGTTTCTGGCCCAGGTCGCCCAGGTCCCGCTCTTGCGCTGCGATTATTGCTACCACTCCCGTCTTGAAGAGACCGCCCGGCGCGCTGCCGACCAGGGTTTCGACGCGTTTAGCACCAGCCTGCTCTACAGCCGCTATCAGCAGCATGAGACAATCCGCAGCCATGGCGAGTCCCTCGCCCATCAACTTGGCATCAAATTCCTCTATCACGATTTCCGGCCTGGCTGGCGCGAGGGGATCGAAACTTCCAAGGCGATGGGGCTCTACCGCCAGCAGTACTGCGGTTGCATCTATTCGGAGAAGGAACGCTACTGTCCACCAGCCCGGACCTGAAGATGCCCCTCGGCAAGCTGCTCATCCTGATCGGCCTGTTATTGGTCTGTGCCGGGGTTTTTCTCTCCCTGGGGGGAAAGATTCCGCCCCTCGGCCGGCTCCCCGGCGATCTTCACATGGAATCGAAGAACTTTTCCTTCTATTTCCCCCTCACCACCTGTATTCTGGTTTCACTTCTCCTCTCCCTCAGTAGTGTCCGGTTAGCAAATTGCATTCACCCAAAGTTGCAGATAATTGTAAATATTTTCACAAGTTAGCGTATTTTTTGCTTGACAAATCGTCGTGAAGTCGGCGCGGCGATTTTCGTAAATACCTATTTTATATGAGGATTTACGAAAATGTCATTACTTGTTCGCTGCCACCGTACCCGGCTTAGCAGGCGCTCCATTGTCCGACTTTTTACCCCGTTCAAGGGCGCTCTCGAACATGCCCCGGTTCTTGAGGCCCGAGGCAACAGGCCACTTCAGATGACGTTTGAAGATCAGTTGAAAATCCTGACCTACTATCACCTCGAAGAGCATTCTTCGGGGCGTCATCTGCTTCAGGTTCTGACGCAGGAAGATTTTGCCGCGACTCATATTGCACCGCCCGGCGGTATCCGGAAAAGCGCCTTCTTTGAGGCGATCAATACCCGAGGGCTGGAGCAGATGATTCATGTTTACGAAGACCTGCAGAAACAGGTCTCACAAAAGATTCCTGTCGCCAAAGACATCTCCGATCTCGGCGATCTGATCGCCGTCGATGGTTCGCTGATTGACGCTACGCTGTCCATGCTCTGGGCGGACTATCGAGACGGAGCCAAAAAGGCCAAGGTTCACCTGGGGTTCGATATCGGTCGTGGTGTCCCCCAGAAAGTCACATTAACCGACGGCAAGGGCGACGAGCGTCCTCAGGCGGAACGGCTCGTGGCTCCCGGTCAGACAGGTGTCTATGACCGCTATTACCAGTGTTACAAAAACTTTGACGACTGGCAGGATCAGGGACGCCACTTTGTCTGCCGCATCAAAGCCAGTTCTCGTAAGACGGAGTTGAGCGCCAATCCTGTTGTCCCCGGCAGTCATGTTTTCTATGACGCCAGGGTGTTGCTCGGCACCAAAGATGTCAACCAGACCGAACGAGAAGTGCGTGTGGTCGGCTACAAGGTTGACCAAAAATCCTATTGGGTCGCCACCGACCGCTTCGATCTGACCGCCGAGCAGATTGCCTTGATCTACAAGCTACGCTGGACGATCGAGTCCTTCTTCGCCTGGTGGAAGCGCCACCTCAAGGTGTATCACCTGATTGCCCGCAGTCCCTACGGCCTGCTGGTGCAGATCCTCGCAGGGTTGATTACTTATTTGCTGCTGGCCATCTACTGCCACGAAGAGCATGGCGAACGTGTCAGCATCAACAGGGTGCGTGAGCTTCGCAACAATATTCGCAACGAGGCCGCCGAGGATGCGGCCGCAGGCTTAGGGCCTCCCGATATCATTGACTTGGACTTCGGAGCCTATGCAACTTCTTAACCGGACACTACTGCCTCTCCCTGATAATCTGGATTTTTCGCCGCTGACCTGCCCGACAGGAGAACCATGAGTTCCCGCCCGCATGACAAGATTGGTCTGGCCCTTGGTAGCGGCGCCGCCCGCGGACTCGCCCACATCGGGGTCCTCAAGGTCCTTGAAGAGGCGAAGGTGCCGATCGCGGCAATCTCGGGAACCTCCATCGGCGCCCTGATCGGGGCCCTCTATGCGGCAGGTGTCTCCGTGGCACAGATGGAAGAGATTGCCCGCGAGGTCGATTGGCGCGACCTGGCCAGACTGGTCGATCCGGTCTTTCCCGGCGCCGGCCTCATCGATGGCAAAAAAGTCTCCCGTTTCATCGCCGAACTTCTTCCGGTGCAGAGTTTCGAAGAGCTGCGTTTCCCCTTTGCCGTCACGGCTACCGATGTCGAGACCGGGGAGGATATTTTTATCAAGCAGGGGAATCTGCTCGAAGCGGTCCGTGCCGCGATTTCCTTCCCCGGGATATTCACCCCGGTCAGGTTTGGCAGCCGCTTCCTGGTGGACGGCGGTCTCTGCAATCCGGTTCCCGTCGACGTCGCCCGCGAGCTCGGCAGCGATAAGGTCATCGGCGTCTGCGCTATTCCGGCGATGCGGCAACCGCATCGTGAAACCTACCTGGAAGCCACCCCGGAGCAACAGGGGCAGGGATCCTGGCGGGAGATCTTTACAGCCCAGGGAGTAGAAAGGCTGTTCCGGGAGATCTGGCCCGGCAACGGCAAAGAGAAAAAACCAGCTGAAAGCCCCCCGGAACGGGAGCGAAAACCACCCGGTCTGCTGAAAATTTTCACGCAGAGTATTGCCATCATGGAGAACCAGATCAATGATCTGCGCCTGGCGCAGAATCACATCGACCTGCTACTGCGTCCCCATTTCGATGGCTTCAACCTCTTTGAGTTCAACCGGGCAGAAGAAGCGATCCGCGCCGGCGAAGCGGAGGCGCGGAAAAGGTTGCCGGCCATCATGCAAATGTGTGGCCGCGATTGAAACGCTTCTCAAGCATGTTAATCTTGCAACTATGGGAAATAACAGAGACCAATTACAGGAGGCAGGGATGATCGAGTTGCTTGAGAAAACCCTTCTGGCGGGCATGGGAGCGCTCTCCCTCAGCCAGAAAAAGGCAGAAGAGCTGATCCAGGAGTTAAAGCAGCGCTTTGACGTCAGTGAAGAGGAAGGGAAAGTTCTGCTCTCCCGACTGCAGGAAAACGCCCGGGAAAATCAGCAAAAACTGGAAGAGCTGGCACGCGGGGAAGTCCGCCTTGCTTGCGAGAGGATGGGGGTGGTGACGCACGAGGAGTTTGACAAACTCGCCAAAAAGGTCGCTCAACTCGAAAAACAGCTCAAGTCAACACCCAAGGACTGAGCCTCTATTACATGCTGACCTTTTCGCGGATCAACCGCAACATTCGCTCGATTCGGCGCTATCGGACCATTCTTGGCATTCTGATCAAGTATGGCTTCGGCCATGTCGTTGAACAGCTGAACATAAACTACTACCTCGAACTCGGCCGTCGCATCGTGACCCTGGGGACGGCTCCCAAGGAGATCGAGCGGCTGACCCAGCCGGAACGACTGCGCCTGGCCATGGAAGAACTCGGGCCAACCTTTATCAAGCTTGGCCAGGTTCTCTCCACCCGCCCCGATCTGATCCCCCGTGAGTACGCCGACGAATTTCGAAAACTCCAGGACAAGGTCCCCGGACTCCCCTTCCTTGAGATCTGCCGTCAGGTCGAAGAGGAACTCGGCACCGAACTGTCGGTGCACTTTGCCCACCTTGACCCGCAACCCCTCGCTGCAGCATCAATCGCCCAGGTCCATCGTGGGCGGTTGCACAACGGTGACGAGGTCGTGGTCAAGGTCCGCCGCCCAGGCGTAGCGAGCTTGGTTGAAACCGACCTTGATATCCTCATGGGCCTTGCTTACCTGATTGAAAATCATATTCCGGCCGGTGACATCTACGATCCGACGGGGATCGTCAAGGAGTTCCGCCGCATCATCCGCCGGGAGATGGACTTCAGCCGGGAAGGACACACCATCGATCGCTTTGCCACCAGCTTTGCCACCGACACCACGGTACACGTCCCCAAGGTCTACTGGGAGCAGACCGGAGAGACCGTTCTTACCATGGAATATGTCAACGGCATCAAGGTCTCCGATTTCGACCGTCTGCAGGCAACGGGGGGCGACCTGAAGGTCATCGCCCGCAACGGTGCCGATTATCTGCTCAAACAGGTCCTGGTTCATGGTTTTTTCCATGGCGACCCCCACCCGGGGAACGTCTTCGTCCTCGATAATAACATTATCTGCCTCCTCGACTACGGCATGGTCGGGCGGCTCGACGAGGATCTCAAGTACAAGCTGGCAGAATTACTGCTATCCGTTCTGCAACGGGATGTCGACCGCGTAATCTCCCAACTGCTCTATTCCGGAGACCTGACCGACGAGGTCGATCGCAAGCAACTGAAAAGAGACCTTAGCGAGTTTATTGACGACTATTACGAAATTCCGCTGCAGGAAATCCAGGCCGGAAAACTCCTCGGGGAATTTGTCGATATTCTGACCGAGTACCAGATCAAGTTTTCACCCGACCTGATCCTCCTCGCCAAGGCCCTGGTCACCATGGAGGGAATCGGCCGCCAGCTTGACCCCGAGTTCAACATGGTCGCCCACCTGCGCCCCTTCATGGAGCGCTTGCTGCACGAGCGAATGACCCCCGGCAACATTTCCCGGGAACTGTTTCGCACCGCCCAGTCCTATGGGGCACTTGCCAAAAACCTGCCCCGCGACCTCAAGGAATTCATCAATCGCCTGAACCGCAACAAATTCAAAATCGACCTGGAACACCGGGGCCTTGAACGGCTGATTGCGGATATTGACAAGTCGAGCAACCGCCTATCCTTCAGCCTGCTGATTGCAGCCCTGATTGTCGGTTCTTCCCTGATCATGCAGACCGAAAAGGGCCCCCTCCTCTTCGGCTTCCCGATGCTTGGCTTTCTCGGTTATTCGATAGCCGGCTTTTTGGGCCTCTGGCTGGCGATCGCCATTCTTCGCTCCGGCCGCCTGTGAACCCTGTGGTGGCGACGCCACAACGAAAGGTGCAACCCTGCAACACCAGACCGTCACCTCCCGCCCCAATTCTTTTTTTCTCCTTGTTTTTCAAATAGTTAAACAGAACAAAAAGACTGGCAGACTCTTTGCATTCTCTCATCTCCGTAATCAACCTGTTGAGAAATGCGAAATCTGTGGGAGGCCGGTCAGTCCATGATATTCCAATGCACCATCAACCAGACAGTCATGATTTCGGGAATCGGCCTGCACTCGGGGCAACGCATCAGCATGACGATGCGGCCGGCCGAAGCAGGCACTGGAATCATCTTCCATCGGACCGAGGGCGACCGCACCGTCTCCATTGAAGCCCTTTCGGCCAATGTGGTCGATACGCGCCTGGCGACGGTCATCGGCAAAAGTGGCCTTAGCGTATCGACCATAGAACATCTTATGGCCGCGTTGACGGCCTTTGGCATCGACAACCTCCACATTGATATTGACGGCCCCGAGGTTCCGATTCTCGACGGCAGCGCTCTCCCCTATATTGCCCTTCTCGAACAAGCGGGCCTGCGCAGCCTACCCCGCAGCCGCAAGTATCTGGCCATTCGCAAACCGGTCACCGTCATTGACGGCGAAAAACGGGTCACCATGATCCCCTCCCGTTTTTTCCGCCTCACTGCCGACATCGCCTTTGACCACCCCTGCATTGCCCGCCAGCATCGCTCGGTCAAGGTCACCCCGGACCTTTTCTGCCGCGACCTGGCAGGCGCCCGGACCTTCGGCTTTCTCCGCGAAGTGGAATACCTCAAGGCAAACGGCCTGGCACGGGGCGGCTCGCTGGAGAATGCCGTTGTCATTGGCGAGGACCGGATTCTCAACCCCGAGGGCCTGCGCTTTGCGGATGAATTCGTTCGTCACAAGATCCTGGACGCTATCGGTGACTTCAGCCTGGCTGGCTATCCGATCCTCGGTCACATCAAGTCTTTCAAGGGGGGCCACGATATCAACCATCAGATGGTCGAGCAGTTGCTTGCAACCCCTGATGCCTGGCGACTCGTTGAATTCAGTGACCGCGACCTGGAAGAGGCCCTTCATTCCGGGATTCCTGAATTTGCCGGTATCGACCTTGCCCTGACCAAGGTCTAACCTTCTCACAAGCCAGTCAGCAACGAAAATAGGCAGCCCTCAAGGCTGCCTATTTCCGTTGCTGTCTTGCCAATCCTTGCAATTGCGTTCATGTTTGGCCTATTATTACCAACTTAGAACCAATTTCAGGGACCGGGATGACGACCGAATCACAACCAAAACTTCCCCATGGGCCGAACTCCCGCAAACGATGGTGGGAATGGGCGACCATTCTCGGTATCCTTGCCCTGCTTCTCTTCCTGGCCCGTTTTGAAACCCACCTCTACGATCTGACCCAGAAATTTCCGCTCTCCAACAGCGTCCTCATCCTCGCCCTGATCAACCTCAACATCCTGTTGATCATCCTCTTTTTATTCCTGGTATTCCGCAACCTGCTCAAGCTCTTCCTAGAGCGACGCAAAGGGGTTCCGGGGTCGCGGCTCCGCGTCAAACTGGTGGTCACCTTCATCGCCCTCTCGCTGATTCCGACGATGCTGCTCTATTTCGTTTCGGCGGCCTTTATCACCAATTCGATCGAGAACTGGTTCAATGTGCAGATTGAATCTTCCCTGCAGGAATCGCTTGAAGTAGCCCAGACCTATTATAAAAACTCGGCCACCAATGCCCTCTATTACGGCGAGCAACTCGCCAGAATCATCAAGGAGGAAAAACTTCTCAACGATGAAAATCTGCCGCGTCTGAGTGCCGTTATCAGCCAGAAGCAGCAGGAATACAACCTCGGCATTGTTGAAGTTTTCTCCTCAACCAACGAGGAACTGGTGCGGGCCAGCAACCCGCAGGTACCGGTCAGTGACTTCACCGATCCCGATTCCAACAATATTCGTGAGGCCCTGAACGGCAAACGGTTCAGCCGGATTACCCCTCTGGGCAAGGCCGACCTCATCCGCGGGATCGTGCCAGTCTATTCGAACTGGAATCCGGAAGACGTCGTCGGGGTAGTGGTGGTGAACTACTACGTCCCCTACTCCCTCGTCAATAAAATGCAGGAAATCTCCAATTCCTTTGACCAGTTTAAAAATACCAAGCTGCTCAAAGG
The DNA here is from genome assembly GCF_054658035.1 of Desulfuromonas carbonis. NCBI lineage: Bacteria > Pseudomonadati > Thermodesulfobacteriota > Desulfuromonadia > Desulfuromonadales > Desulfuromonadaceae > Desulfuromonas > Desulfuromonas carbonis. The sequence goes on from NZ_BAAHXR010000003.1 coordinate 33,645, forward strand.
GAGAATCAAAAAGGGCTATCTCGTCTTTCTCGGCCTCATCGCCCTGGTCATCACCTTCCTTGCGACCTGGTTCGGCTTCCATCTGGCGCGGGGCATCACCGGCCCGATCCAGGAGTTGGCATTGGCCACCGGCCGGGTGGCTGGAGGTGACCTCGATGTGCGTATCGACGTCCAGAGCGACGATGAGATCGGCCTGCTGGTGACTGCCTTCAATAAAATGACCGGCGACTTGCGGCTCAATCAGCGCGAGATCGATCAGGCCAACCGCGACCTGCGCAGGTCGAACCTGGAGCTTGAACAACGCCGCCGCTACATGGAGATCGTGCTGAAAAATGTCACGGCCGGGGTGGTCTCTGTCGACCAGCAGGGGAACCTGACGACGGTCAACAAGTCTGCGGAAAAGATGCTGAAAATCAGGCCGGGCCGGATTCTCGGCAAAAACTTCCGGGAGGTCGTCAGCGACGAACACCTCCCAATGATCAAGGAGATTCTGCTTGACCTGCGCGAATCGGGCAAGGACTCCATCCGGCGCCAGGTCACCCTCCCCCTGGCGGATGGGAAACTTACCCTGCTGGTCAATGTCACGACGCTGCGGGATGAATCGGGTGAGTTCATGGGAACCGTCGTCGTTTTCGATGACTTGACCCAGCTGATCAAGGCGCAACGGATGGCCGCCTGGCGCGAGGTGGCACGACGCATTGCCCATGAAATCAAGAACCCGTTGACCCCGATTCAACTTTCGGCACAACGTCTGCGCAAACGCTATCTCGATCGATTCGGGGACGACGACAGGGTCTTTGACGATTCGACCAGGCTCATTATCAAACAGGTCGACGAATTAAAGAATCTTGTCAATGAATTTTCTAGTTTTGCCCGGTTGCCGGCGAGCAATCCAACACCGAACAGCCTCAACGAAATCCTCGAGGAGACCCTGGTCCTCTATCAGGAAGCCCACAAAGAGGTCGATTTCAGCTTCCATCCCGACCCGCGGCTGCCGGTCTTCGATCTCGACCGCGACCAGTTGAAGCGGGTGGTAATAAACCTGCTCGATAACGCCGTCGGTGCCATTGATCAGGGGGGCGCGGTTGAAATCGAGTCGGCCTACAATTCAGCCCTGCAGATGGCAACCTTCAGTATTTCCGATACGGGGTGCGGAATTCCGGCAGAGGACAAGCCGCGTCTTTTTGAACCCTATTTTTCCACCAAGAAATCGGGCACCGGCCTTGGTCTGGCCATTGTCGCCACGATCGTATCTGACCATAGTGGCTACATCCGCGTCAAAGACAACTATCCCCATGGAACCCGGTTTATTATCGAATTGCCAATTACAGGAAATGCAATAAAGGCCTGACTTATTCCAGCTATAGCCTTCCGCCTCGGAGACTCATGAAAACGATTCTGATCATCGACGACGAAGAAGGGATCCGCGAAAGCCTGCGCGGAATCCTTGAAGACGAGGGGTTTCGAACCCTGTACGCCGCGGATGGCGAGCAGGGGCTGCAAAAGGTTCGGGAGGAAAACTTCGATCTGATTCTTCTCGACATCTGGATGCCCGGCATCGACGGCATAGAAACCTTGCGCCGCATTCGCGAACTCGTCCCGGAACAGCAGGTCATCATGATGAGCGGCCACGGGACTATCGAGACGGCCGTAAAGGCGACCAAATTCGGGGCATTTGACTTTATCGAGAAACCCCTCTCCCTCGACAAGCTGCTGTTGGTGGTAAACAATGCCCTCAAGGTCGGTCGGCTGGTCGAGGAAAATCGGTCCCTGAAGGCGAAGCTCGCCAAGGATTACGAAATGATCGGCACCAGTCCGGCCATCAGGCTCCTCAAAGAGCAGATTGCCATTGCCGCACCGACCTCGGGCTGGGTCTTGATTACCGGCGAGAACGGGACCGGAAAAGAGTTGGTGGCGCGGGCGATTCACACCCAGTCTCAGCGCCGGGACAAGCCCTTTGTCGAGGTCAATTGCGCCGCCATCCCGGAGGACCTTATCGAATCCGAACTATTTGGTCATGAAAAAGGGGCTTTCACCGGGGCCACCGCCCAACGCAAGGGGAAGTTCGATCAGGCCCACGAAGGCACCCTGTTTCTGGATGAAATTGGCGACATGAGCCTCAAAACCCAGGCCAAGGTCCTGCGCATCCTTCAGGAGCACAAGTTCGAGCGGGTCGGCGGCAGCCGGACGATTGAGGTAGACGTCCGGGTGATCGCGGCAACCAACAAGGACCTGGAAGAAGAGATCGCGGCCGGGCGCTTTCGTGAAGACCTCTTTTATCGCCTCAACGTCATCCCCTTCCATGTCCAGCCGCTCAGGGAACGACGGGAGGATATCCCCCTGCTCGCCAATTATTTCCTCGAGTTTTTCTGCAGCAAGGAGAGCCGCGAAAAAAAGACCCTGTCCACTGAAGCCCAGGAGGCGCTGGCCGCCTATCCGTGGCCAGGGAACGTGCGGGAATTGAAGAACATTATTGAGCGTCTGGCGATCATGACACCGGAGCGCTCCATCGATCTGCGTCACCTGCCGCGCAGCATCACCAGTCACCAGGCGCCTCGCCCGGCAAGCGGGCTCTCCGGCCTGGCGGACAATGCCACCTTTCGCGAAGCAAAAGAGGAGTTTGAGAAGGAATATCTGCTGCAGAAGCTGGAAGAGAACGAATGGAATATCTCACGGACTGCGGAAGCCATTGATCTGGAACGGTCCAACCTGCACCGCAAGATCAAATCGTTTGGGATTGAATTCAAAAAGTAGAGTTCAGGCCCGCAGCGATGTTTTTGCGGCGGGGAAAAACCGGCCTGATCGGGTAGGAGGCGGGGTCGCCCCCGCCGTCCTCCCACACCACCGTGCGTACGGTTCCGTACACGGCGGTTCACAAGGCGCTCTGAAAGCGGCGGTGCTGATCGGTCAAGCGGATCAACCCCAAGTAGCGAAAGAAGGATGTCGGATACGCTTCATTCATGTGCGAGGCCCCTGAGTTCCACCAGGGGCCTCGCCCGTTCGTGGCCGATTTCCACGCCCGGGCTTCCGGCAATCCCCGCTGCATCAACCTCTTGGCCCGGGTATAGGGGCGCTTCCACTGTCGCCATAGAATGCAGCGCAGCTTCCGCCGCAGCCATTTGTCCAGTTCTTCGAAGATGCCTTTGACCTCCGCCAGGCGGAAGTAAGAGGCCCACCCCCGTAGCTTCGGGGTGATTTCTTTGATGACCTGAGCGAGACTGCGTCCCCTGCCCCGTCGGCAGACCTTCCTGAGTCCGGCCTTGAACCGCTTCACTCTCGACTCCGCCACTTTGAGGCGGGGTTTCTTGTGAAAGGTCATGCTGTAACCCAGAAAGACCCTTTTCCAAGGACGGTCGACGGCGCTTTTGGCGACGTTGACCTTGAGTGCCAGCCGCTCCTCCAGGAACCGGGTGAGACTGGCCATGACCCTTTGGCCGCTGCGCCTGGTCTGCACGTAAATGTTGCAGTCGTCGGCGTAGCGGCAGAAGGCGTGACCGCGCCTCTCCAGTTCCTTGTCGAACGCGTCGAGCAGGATGTTCGACAGAAGAGGTGAGAGGGGACCACCCTGCGGCGTCCCTTCCACCCTCTGCGACACAAGCCCGCCTTCGAGCACTCCGGCTTGCAGGTACCGCCGGATGAGCAGCAATACCCGCTTGTCTTCGACCTTACGGGCGACCCGCGACATGAGGATGTCGTGGTTCACCCGGTCGAAGAACTTCTCCAGGTCGATATCGACCACCCAGCGCTTGCCGTCGGCCACATGCCGACGGGCGGCTCTAACCGCCTGCCAGGCACTCCGTCCGGGACGATACCCGTAGGAGCTGTCGGAGAAGTCCGGATCGAATAGCGGCGTCAGCACCTGATGCAGCGCCTGCTGAATGAGCCGATCGCACACCGTGGGGATTCCCAGGGTGCGCACTCCCCCGTCGGGCTTCTCGATTTCCACCTTCCGCACCGGCTGGGGGCGATACGTCCCATTCAGCAACTCTTCCCTGATGGTCGGCCACTTCTCCTTGAGAAAGCCGCGTAGCTCGCCCGTCGTCATCTCGTCGATGCCGGGGGCGCCCTTGTTGGCTTCCACTCGTTCAAGGTGCGGATTCCGATGAAAGTTGCCAGCCGTTCCAGCGCAAAGTTGCCACTCGTTCCAAGGCAAAGTTGCCAGTGATCGGAGCGTAGCGACGCTGGAGTTTTTGTCTTACGCCAAGTTGCCGATCGGGTCAAGCTGGGATCGCCGTTTGCGCATCGATTCTCCTTTCAAGGTGAGCCGGTAGGCGTTGTGGATGAGGCGGTCGAGGATGGCGTCGGCGACCGTCGGATCCCCGAGGTAGTCGTGCCAGGCTTCGACCGGAAGCTGGCTGGTGATCAGGGTCGAACGCAGATTGTGGCGGTCCTCGAGGATTTCGAGCAGATCGCGGCAACCGGCGGCGGTCATGGGGGCGAGCCCCCAATCGTCGAGGACGAGCAGTTGAGTCTTGGCGACTCTATCCATCATCTTGGGGTAGCGGCCGTCGGCCCGCGCGAGGGCCAGTTCCTCCAGGAAGCGGGGCAGGCGCAGGTAGAGGGTCTTGCAGCCGAGGCGGCAGGCCTTGTGAGCCAAGGCGCAGGCGAGGTAGCTCTTGCCGACGCCGGTGGGGCCGGTGATGAGAATGTTGTGGCCCTTGGCGAGGTAGCGACCGCCGGCCAGCGCCAGCACGAGGTCGCGGTCGAGTCCCCGGGGTGCCCTCCAGTCGAGGTCCTCGATGCAGGCGCTCTGACGCAGCCGGGCCGTGCGCAGGCGAGTGGTGAGCCGGCGGCTGTCGCGCTCGGTCTGCTCGCGGTCGACCAGCAGGCCGAGGCGCTCCTCGAAGCTCAAGGCATCGGCGGTCTCGCTAAGGCGCTGTTCCTGAAGGGCCTTGAGCATGCCGGTCAGCTTGAGGGCGCGCAGTTTGTCGTCGGTGGGGTGGCTGAGCATGGTGGTCTCCTTGGTCAGTGGTAGTAGCCGGCGCCGCGGATGTTGTCGTGACTCGGCAGCAATGAGAGTTGGGATTCGGTGGACTCGGGGAGCGACTGGCGGTCCAGTCCGGTTTTGAGGATCGAGGCGACGCTCTTGAGGCGACAGGCGTTTGTTGCCAGGGCCCGCTGGCAGGCCGCTTCCAGGCGCTCGGGCGTGTAGGTCTTGGCCAGCCGGATCAGCCCCAGGACGCTGCGGTAGCCCTGCTGGGGATGGGCCCGTGAGGCCAGGATCTTCTCTGCCAAGGCGGCGGTGTGCGGTCCGGTTTTGGCCGCCCAGGAAACCAGGCGCTGCGGCGTCCATTCGGCATACTCCCTGTGGCTTTTGGGCATGTGCTCGCCGAGAGTGGTGTGGCGACCGCGCTCAGAGGAGCGGACATGGGAGGCCACCCGTTGCCCTTTGTGCAGAAATTCGACGGTGGTCGCCGTCAGGCGCACGTCGAGCTGCTGCTTCACCAGCACATACGGGACCGAGTAGTAGTGGTGGTCGACTTCGGCATGGTAATCGATGTTGACCCGCGCATGGCGCCATTCGGCGAACGTATAGGGGGTCGCCGGCAGAGGATTCAGAGCCGGACGTTCCAGGGTGTCGAAGAGCTGCTGGCGGCAGCCGGGAAGCTTCTTGAAGGGGCGCCGGTTGAGGTGCTCCACCAGCTCCCGAATGGCGGCGTTGGCCTCGGCCAGACTGAAGAAGGTACGGTTGCGCAGCCGCGCCAGGATGAAGCGCTCGGCGACCAGAACCGCCGCCTCGACCTTGGCCTTGTCTTTGGGTTTGCGCACCCGCGCCGGAATCACCGCGCAGCCATAGTGAGCGGCCAGCTCCGCATAGGTGGGGTTGATGTCCGGTTCGTAGCGGCAGGGTTTGGAGACGGCGCTTTTCAGGTTGTCCGGAACAACGATCTCGGGCACTCCGCCGTAGAAGGAGAAGGCCCGGACATGCGAGCCGATCCAGTCCGGCAGCCCTTGGGTCCAGGTGGCTTCGGCAAACGTCTGGGAACTCGCCCCCAGGGCCGCGACGAACAGTTGCGCTTCGCGGATCTCGCCGGTGCGGCGGTCGACGATCGGCAGGGTCTGGCCGGTGTAGTCGACAAACAGCTTCTCGCCGGCTTTGTGCACCTGACGCATCGACAGACGCAGTTTGCCGGACCACTCACGGTACAGATCGCAGAAACGGCTGTAGCGATACCCCTCGGGATGGCTGTTCTGGTATTCCTCCCAGAGCAGCCCCAGGGTGACGCCCTTGCGCTTGAGTTCCTGATGGATGGTCGCCCAGTCGGGCATGGGGCGCTGGTCGGCGGGAATGACTGGCGCTGGCGGAAAGAGCAACTGTTCAAGTCGGGTTTCGTCCAGATTCTCTGGCAGCGGCCAAGACAACCCGGCGTGAGCGGCGCGTCTCAGAAATTCGCCCACCGTGGTGTGTGACGTGCCGACGGAGCGGGCGATGGCCCGCTGTGTCAGGCCGGCTTCGTAATGCAGACGCAGAACGTCCTTGATCTTGCGCATGGATAACCTCGTGTGTGCCAATGGGACCACCTCCTGGAAAAAGTCCAGAAGGTTGTACCCCGCGGTTACCCAGCGTCGCGAGAACTTTGATCAGTCTGACAGATTCACCGACCTCTTCCGCTCAAACTGGAAAGTTTGGATCGGAACGGGTGGAAACCTTGCGTCGGAATGACTGGCAAGTTTGGATCGGAATCAGTGGCAAGTTTGCATCGGAATCGGTGGAAAGTTTGGCTCGGAATACGCATTCAAGGGCCGCCATCATGTTCGGGCGGCTGACGACGTCTTCCATCAGCCCCCGTTCCGCTTTCGTCCAGGAAGGGTCTCTCGTTGCCGTGACGTTTGACGCACCGCTCCCATGCTCTGGCGGCTTCCGGCCGCTGCCCTCCGGGACGGCTCCCGGTATCTCGACCAGGACTTCTGCTGCTCTTGTCGTCATCGAAACGCGAGTCTCCTGAAACGACGCCTCATGTTCGGCCCTTTGCCGGGTGGTTACTCCGGCTACTACGGCCTCTGCTGACTTCTGCCGGCCGGTCCCGACACCTTACGGTGACGGTAGCACGAGGCAGACCGACAGATCTCCCAGGGTAATGCGCGTGACCTTCCTCCCATCTGCCCGCCGCATCTACAGCCCCACCCTCCCGGATGGCTATCGGGCTTTGAAGATATTGGCCTTCTCGCCCGGATGAGAGGGTCTGTCAAACGAACTGTGTATCCGCTCTTTCAATAGACCAGATTCAACGGCACCCGGTCTTCGCCGAACATCACTTGGAATGTCTGCAGCGCTGGCTTCCAGTTGTGGATCATCTTCCAGTTGCGTGACGCCTGCCGGATTGCCAGATAGAGCGCCTTGATCGCCGATTCGTCGTTGGGGAATATCCTCCGGTTGCGGGTCAGCTTGCGCAGGCTCATGTTTAGCGATTCGATCGCGTTGGTCGTGTAAATGACCTTGCGAATTTCCGGCGGAAACTGGAAAAACGGGATGATGTTGTCCCAGTTGCTCCGCCACAAGCGGATTACCGAACGATAGGACTTGCCCCAATCGGCGTCCAGTTGTTCCAACTCCGCCGCCGCTTCTTCGGCGGTCGCCGACTGGTAGATACGCTTGAGGGCCGCGACCACGGCCTTGCTGTCCTTGACCGTGACGTAACGCAGGCTCGCCCGCACCAGATGGACGATGCAGAGTTGGGTCAGGGTCTTGGGGAAAATGGCGTTGACCGCTTCCGGCAGCCCTTTCAGCCCGTCCATGCAGGCGATGTAAACATCCTGCACGCCGCGATGGCGCAGTTCGGTGAGGACCGAGAGCCAGAACTTGGCCCCTTCGGTCTCGGCGATCCACAGGCCGAGAACTTCCTTCTCGCCGCGCAGGTTGACGCCGAGAACCACATGGGCCGACTTGTTGACCACCTGCTTGCCGTGATGAATCTTGACCGTCAGGCCATCGAGCCACAGGATCGGGTAGACGGCTTCCAGTGGGCGATTCTGCCAGGCCCGGACCTCGTCCAGAACCGATTCGGTCACCTGGGAGATGACGGCATGGGAAATCTCCACGCCGTAGAGATCCTTCAGGGCGTCCTCGATGTCGCGGGTCGTCATCCCTTTGGCATAGAGGGTCAGGATCTTTCCTTCCATCCCGGCCAGGCGAATCTGGCGTTTGCGAACCAGTTGCGGCTCGAAAGACCCCGCCCGGTCGCGGGGCGTTTCGATCTCCAGTTCGCCGAAGGTGCCCTTGACGGTTTTACTGCTCTTGCCGTTGCGGGTGTTGGCGCGTTTCGCCGGCCCGGCTTCGCCGGCTCCGTAACCCAGATGCGCGGTCATTTCGGCGTCCAGGCTGCGGTTGATCATGCGCTGTAGCAACCGCGAATAGAGTTTGTCGACGTCCTCGGGGGTTTTGCAGTCGACCAAAAGCTCGTCCAATTTGTCTGATTTAATCGCCATCGTTTCTGCTCCTCGGTGGGGGAATTGCCCCACTCTCTCATGGAGCAGATACACAGTTCAATTTACAGGCTCGGATGAGACTGCCTCATGCGGTTTCTGTTCGTCGGACCGGGATTTTGCCTGCGGCTTCCTTCAGATTCCACCTCGCGATGGACACCCTTGCCGTCCGGCTAGCGGTTCCCGCCATCAGGGTCCGCAGGGGACTTTCACCCCCAAGTCACTGATTCACCACCACAGTGAATCAGACAGCGCCAGTCAAGGCGCTACGCGCCATGCCTGGCGCACCAGACAAAAAAAGGCCCGCCTCAAATGAGGCGGGCCTTCTGAATAATTTCGGCGGCGACCTACTTTCCCACACAGTCACCCGTGCAGTATCATCGGCGCAGTAGGGCTTAACTTCTGTGTTCGGGATGGGAACAGGTGTGACCCCTACGCTATAGCCACCGAAAACCTTAAAACTGGTTTCCAATTGCCTAAGACTTTTACGATGCGGCCGCTACCGGCACTTTTTGTCATGGAAGTCGGGGGGAGGAGAACCTCCCCCCTTCTTCACCTAAAACTTTTTATGGTCAAGCCTCACGGTCAATTAGTACCGGTTAGCTGAACACATTGCTGTGCTTACACACCCGGCCTATCAACGTTGTAGTCTCCAACGGACCTTTAGGGGCTTGCGCCCAGGGAGATCTCGTCTTGAGGTGGGCTTCCCGCTTAGATGCTTTCAGCGGTTATCCTTTCCGAACGTAGCTACCCTGCCATTGCCACTGGCGTGACAACAGGAACACTAGTGGTTCGTCCATCCCGGTCCTCTCGTACTAAGGACAGATCCTCTCAAATCTCCTACGCCCACGGCAGATAGGGACCAAACTGTCTCACGACGTTTTAAACCCAGCTCGCGTACCACTTTAATTGGCGAACAGCCAAACCCTTGGGACCTACTTCAGCCCCAGGATGTGATGAGCCGACATCGAGGTGCCAAACCTCCCCGTCGATGTGAACTCTTGGGGGAGATAAGCCTGTTATCCCCGGAGTACCTTTTATCCGTTGAGCGACGGCCCTTCCATACAGAACCGCCGGATCACTAAGACCTGCTTTCGCACCTGCTCGACGTGTATGTCTTGCAGTCAAGCTCCCTTATGCCTTTGCACTCTACGGCTGGTTTCCAATCAGCCTGAGGGAACCTTCGCGCGCCTCCGTTACACTTTGGGAGGCGACCGCCCCAGTCAAACTACCCACCAGGCAGTGTCCCCGATCCCGATAAGGGACCTAGGTTAGACATCCAGAAGAACAAGGGTGGTATTTCAAGGACGACTCCACCGACACTGGCGTGCCAGCTTCAAAGTCTCCCACCTATCCTACACATGCTGTCCCGAATGTCACTGCCAAGCTGTAGTAAAGGTTCACGGGGTCTTTCCGTCTTGCCGCGGGTAATCGGCATCTTCACCGATAATTCAATTTCGCTGAGCCTCTGGTTGAGACAGTGCGGAAGTCGTTACGCCATTCGTGCAGGTCGGAACTTACCCGACAAGGAATTTCGCTACCTTAGGACCGTTATAGTTACGGCCGCCGTTTACCGGGGCTTCGGTTCAAAGCTTCGCTTGCGCTAACAAATCCCCTTAACCTTCCGGCACCGGGCAGGCGTCACACCCTATACTTCCTCTTACGAGTTTGCAGAGTGCTGTGTTTTTAGTAAACAGTCGCTACCGCCATTTCTCTGCGACCCTCTTCGGCTTCACGTGCGAATCGCTACACCTAATGAGGGCACACCTTCTCCCGAAGTTACGGTGTTATTTTGCCGAGTTCCTTAACCAGAGTTCTCTCAATCGCCTTAGCATTTTCTGCCCGCCCACCTGAGTTGGTTTGCGGTACGGTCACCTGTGAACTGAAGCTTAGAGGCTTTTCTTGGAAGCATAGGATCAACCACTTTGTGGGCTTAAAGCCCTCGTCATCACGTCTCAGCGTTTAAATGGAGCAGCGGATTTGCCTACCGCTCCCGCCTACGCGCTTAAACCGGGACATCCGACACCCGGCTGGCCTACCTGTCTCCGTCCCCCCATCGCATTCACAGGTGGTACAGGAATATTAACCTGTTTCCCATCAACTACGCCTTTCGGCCTCGCCTTAGGGACCGACTAACCCTGAGAAGATTACCTTTACTCAGGAAACCTTGGGCTTTCGGCGTGCGGGTTTCTCACCCGCATTTTCGCTACTCATGTCAGCATAATCTCTTGTGGTTCCTCCAGCCGTCCTTACGGTCGACCTTCAGCGGTTGCCACAATGCTCCCCTACCACTTGTACCTTAAGGTACAAATCCGCAGCTTCGGTGCTGTGCTTGAGCCCCGTTACATTTTCGGCGCAGGTTCACTTGACCAGTGAGCTATTACGCTTTCTTTAAAGGGTGGCTGCTTCTAAGCCAACCTCCTGGTTGTCTGGGCGCTCCCACATCCTTTTCCACTTAGCACAGACTTAGGGACCTTAGCTGGCGATCTGGGCTCTTTCCCTTTCGACGACGGATCTTATCACCCGCCGTCTGACTCCCGTATAGACGTTTCCGGCATTCGGAGTTTGGTTAGGTTTGGTAATCCGGTAAGACCCCTAGCCCATCCAGTGCTCTACCTCCGGAACGATTCGTACGAGGCTATACCTAAATATATTTCGGGGAGAACCAGCTATCTCCGAGTTTGATTAGCCTTTCACTCCTATCCACACCTCATCCCCTCAGTTTTCAACCTAAGTGGGTTCGGGCCTCCACGACGTGTTACCGTCGCTTCACCCTGGACATGGATAGATCACCCGGTTTCGGGTCTACTCCCAGCAACTGAACGCCCTGTTCAGACTCGCTTTCGCTACGGCTCCACCTAACCGGCTTAACCTCGCTACTGAGAGTAACTCGCTGACTCATTATGCAAAAGGCACGCGGTCACACTGGCGC
>NZ_BAAHXR010000003.1:55000-2257745 GCF_054658035.1 Desulfuromonas carbonis
CCCTTCATCGATCTCCACCACCAGCCCGCACAGAACCGGGTCCTTCTTGGCGACCTCGAACCGAACCGGGACCTGGGTCAGGAAACGTTCAATGGAAAGCTCCTTGCGAATGCCGATGACCCCATCACGACTGCCGGTCATGCCGGCGTCGGTCAGGTAGGCGGTCCCACCGGGGAGGATCTGCTCGTCGGCAGTCTGGACATGGGTATGGGTGCCAACCACCAGCGACACCCGCCCATCGAGGTAGTGCCCCAGGGCGACTTTTTCGCTGGTCGCCTCGGCATGGAAGTCGACGAGAATCACCGAGGTCTGCCGGCGCAGCTCTTCGACCAGGGCATCGGCCGCACGGAAGGGGCAGTCGAGGTTGTTCATGAAGACCCGCCCCTCGAGATTGATGACACCAACCGGGATATCGCCGGCGGTGCGGTAGATCCCCACTCCACGCCCCGGCAATCCGGCCGGGTAATTGGCCGGGCGCAGCAGTCGCGAGTCATTTTCCAGCTGGTCGTAGATTTCGCGCTTGTCCCAGATGTGATTGCCCGAGGTGAGGACATCGATGCCAAAGCTGAACAGGTCCCTGGCGACATCGTTGGTCAGGCCGAAGCCGGCAGCGGCATTTTCGCCATTGGCGACCACCAGGTCGACGGCATGGCGGTCAATCAATCTTCCGAGCCGCGCTTCGAGGGCCGTGCGGCCCGGACGTCCAACCACATCCCCGATAAAAAGAATTTTCACACTGACCTCAACAAAAGCACTGCTCGTGGCCCTGGCGACCAGGGAGGCGTAACTACTTGGCGAACTCGATCGCCCGGGTTTCGCGGATCACGTTCACCTTGATCTGCCCCGGGTAGGTCATTTCGTTTTCGATCTTCTTGGCGATGTCGCGCGCCAGGACATAGGCCTGGGTGTCCGACACCTCTTCGCTCGCCACCATGACGCGGATCTCCCGTCCCGCCTGGATGGCAAAACAGCTGGTGCAGCCGGGGAAAGAGGTTCCGATCCGCTCCAGGTCGGCGAGACGCTTGACGTAGGTTTCGAGCATCTCCCGACGGGCGCCGGGGCGGGCGCCGGGGCGGGCGCCGGAGAGGGCATCCGCAGCCTGGACCAGCACGGCGAGGATCGTTTCGGGCTTCTCGTCCTCATGATGGGCGGCCAGGGCGTGGACGATTTTTGCCGTCTCGCCGTACTTGCGGGCGAGGTCGGCACCGATGACGGCGTGCGACCCTTCGATCTCGTGGTCGACTGCCTTGCCGATATCATGCAGCAGGCCGGCCCGCTTCGCCTGCTTGACGTTGATTCCAAGCTCCGAAGCCATGATCCCGCAAAGGAAGGCGACCTCCAGGGAGTGCTGCAGCACGTTCTGCCCGTAGGAGGTCCGGTATTTCAACCGCCCCAGCAACTTGATGATCTCCGGATGGATGCCATGGACACCGACGTCGAAGGTTGCCTGTTCGCCCGCTTCGCGAATCGCCTCGTCGACCTCCTGCTGTGCCTTGTTGACCACCTCCTCGATCCGCGCCGGATGGATCCGGCCATCGACGATCAGCCGCTCCAAGGCAAGCCGGGCCACTTCGCGGCGCACCGGGTTGAACCCGGAGATGATCACCGCTTCCGGCGTATCGTCGATAATCAGGTCGATGCCGGTGGCCGCCTCGATCGCCCGGATATTGCGGCCTTCGCGACCGATGATCCGCCCCTTCATTTCGTCGGTCGGCAGGGGGACCACGCTGACCGCCTTCTCGGCGACATAATCGCCGGCATAGCGCTGAATCGCCAGGGCCAGGATCTCCTTGGCCTTCTTGTCGGCGCTCTCCCGCGCATCATCCTCGATCTGCTTGATGCGCTTGGCAGCGTCATGGCGGGCTTCGCTCTCCATCCCCTGCATCAAAACTTCCTTGGCCTCTTCCGAGCTCATCCCGGAGATCCGCTCCAGCTGCAGCCGCTGCTCAGCAATCAGCTCGCCGACCTGCTTCTCGCGGGTGGCCAGAGCCTCCTCGTTCTCGGCATGCTGCCGCTCCCGCTTGAAGAAATCCTCTTCGCGCCCGTCGAGCTGGGCCGCCTTGCGGTCAAGGTTCTCCTCCTTCTGCAGCAGACGCTTCTCCTGGGCCAGGATCTCCTTGCGCAGTTCCCGGGATTCCTGTTCCCACTCGCTCTTCGCCTGGATCACCGCGTCCTTGGCCTGGATAACTGCATCCTTGCGCAGGGTTTCGGCTTCCTTGCGGGCGCTTTCAAGCAGCAGCACCGCTTCGGCCCTGGCATCAGACAATTGGGAATCGGCACTTTTGCGCCGCAACAGCATCCCGAGACCGACACCGCCGGCGAGTGCGGCGACGATAGCAACGACGATCAGTTCTATTTGCAAGGTCCGTCCCTCCTCACGTGTTGTTTAGGTTGCCAGCTTCGGGCGCCAGCCCGCGCTGGTGGCAATTATTGACGAAAATCAATGACCCGCGTTTCGGTTACCAGTAGATCGAGGCGGACATCGTGCCCCTCCCGCGGCAGCTGGCCCACCACCTGCAGATCAAAAGCAAATCCGACCAGCAGGGGCCGCTCCGTCGCGGTGCAGAAAGTCCTGTCGTAATACCCCTTGCCGTAACCGAGGCGATGCCCGAGAAGATCAAAGGCGACACCGGGAATGACGGCGAGATCGATGGCCGCCAACGGAACCACTGCCCCGGCTGCCGGTTCGAGAACGCCAAAAGCGCCCGGCGCCAGCATGTCGCGCCCTTCGACCCGGTAAAACTCCAGACCGGCGCTGCAGACGCGGGGGAAAACGACACTCTTCCCCTGCTGCCGGGCCACGTCAAAAACGAGATCCGTGAAAACTTCGCCGGCGACGGCACTGTAGAGTGCGACAGATTCCGCCGCCGAAAATTCCGGCCGTGCCAGCAGCCGCTGCTGCACCTGCAGACTGCCGGCGAGGCACACTTCCGCGGCGAGAAGACGCCGCCGATTCAGGACGGTTTGCCGAATGGAGGTTTTGGGCATGGCAGAGACCCCCCGCTGAACCGGGCAATCCCTGTAGGAGAAGCTTCGGATGGAATGGTGAGAGGATCCGGCGCTGCTTTCCGAACTACGTCAGCTCAATTCCTGGCCCTGACCGACCCCGTGCGGCAACGCCAGAGGCGCCCCGCGACCCCTGTTGCCGGTGAGACGGTCCCAGGCGGGTGTCCCGGCCGATACAATCAGTCCCTGCCCGAAAGGCAGGAGGGTCTGGCGAGAGGTTGACAACGAACCTGCGCGAAACGTCGTTCATGGATCCGGATCGAGAAGCTCCCGTAAAGCGGGAGGCGTGTACCATCAGCCAATCTATCTGAAGTCTCCTTACAGAGAACCTGTTGCCTGTATCCTAATTATTCAACTCCCGGGTTTCACCGGAGGCGGCGCAGCACAGGCGGCCTCAATGCGGGCCAGCAACTTCTGCAACCGCTCCTCCGCACCTTCATCACCCCCGGCAGGCGCCTGGCGCCTGGCAGCAAAGAGCTCCCCGGCGACATTGAGCAGTGCGAGAACAACGGCGGTGTAGCTGTCTGCCGTCCGTGCGGCGCTCTGCACCTCGGCGACCCGACGGTCGACGAACTCGGCGATCTGCCGTACCTCAGCGGGGTCAGACTCGCTGCGCAGCGTATATTGCTGGCCGAGAATTGTCACCTGGACACTCTGCTTCAAGGCGCCCTGCGCTCCTTCGCCGGCAGTTTGCCAAGTACCAGGTCAAGCTCGCGCCGAAAGACCTGGCGTTCCTCTTCCAGGCGCGCCTGACGCTCCCGCAGGCGGAGATTTTCCTCCTGCAGGGTCTGCAGCTCATCGAGGAGCTGGTCGACCTTCTCTTCCAGGCGGACAATGACGGTTAAATCCACGGGTTATCTTCTCCAGCGTGGGCCCATACTACGGGAAAGAGAACCGCCTAGTCAAGGCCTTTCCTCGGCCGGAAAGAGCGCCTCGACAAAGAGATCGGGGTCGAAGGGACGCAAATCCTCCACCCCTTCGCCGATCCCTACGAACTGAACCGGCAGCCCCAGCTCGGCACCGATCGCCACGACGATTCCCCCCTTGGCGGTCCCATCGAGCTTGGAGAGCACCAGTCCGGTCACTTCGACCGCATCCCGGAAGAGCCGGGCCTGGGAAAGGGCGTTCTGGCCGGTGGTGGCATCGAGGACGAGCAGTGTTTCATGGGGCGCGCCAGGGATCTCCCGCGCCAGCACCCGGCGAATCTTCTTCAGTTCCTCCATCAGATTGACCTTGGTGTGCAGGCGCCCGGCAGTATCCAGCAGCAGAACATCCGCCTGGCGCGCCAGCGCTGCCTTGGCGGCGTCGAAGGCGACCGCGGCCGGATCACTCCCTTCGGCGTGCCGGATGACATCGACCCCCGAGCGCTCACCCCAGATCGCCAACTGCTCAGCTGCCGCGGCGCGGAAGGTATCGCCGGCGCCGAGGACGACCTTCTTCCCCTGATCGGCATACTGGCGGGCGAGCTTGCCGATGGTGGTGGTCTTGCCGACGCCGTTGACGCCGACCAGCATGATCACCTGGGGTGGCGACGATGGCGCCGCGAGCTTTGCTTTCGGAAAGAGACGCGACCGGATTTCTTCCCGCAAAAACTGGCGGACCTGGCTCGGGTCCCCCTTGCCTTCCCGGGAAATCCGGCTCTCAATGGCGGCAATCAGTTCCTGGCTGGTGCGCACGCCGAAATCGGCCGTCACCAGAATTTCCTCCAGCTCCTCAAAAAGGTCGGCGTCGATGACCTCACGGCCGCGTAGCAGGGTGTCGAGACGGCCGACCACGGAAGCCTGGGTTTTGGCCAGTCCGGCACGCATCCGTTCGAACAGGGTGAGCTCTGGCGCTGGGGCCGGCGCAAGCGGGGCGATTTCCTCCGCCGTGGCGGCCCGGGTCGGTTCGGTGGCGCCGGAGGGTTCCCCCGCCGCCTCTTCCTCCGGTGCGGCTTCGGGTGCTTCCGTGGCCGGCGGCGCAGCAACCGGAGGCTGTGCAGAGCCGGCATCCGGCGTCACCCGGCGGCGCAGACGCCAGACGACGAGGAGCAAGCCGACCACCAGCAGCACGGCGACAACATAAAGAAGAACCAGGGCGACCAGGGGCCGATTGGCTTCGGCCACTCCAATGGCGGCCAGCAGGCCCTGCAGCGGACCGAGTATTCTATCGAGCGAAAGCATCAGGGAACAGGCTCCAGTGCAACCCGCCGCAGGCGGGTCAAGGGGTTTCAGGTTAATCGATCTCGCGGCGCAGCTGTACGACACAACGCCGCATTTCAAAGAGGGCGCGTCCCAGCGCGTCCCCCCGCGCTACGGTCAAGACCAGGAAATATTCCCGCGTGACCGGCATGATCAGGGTCTCGACCCGGGCCGTGGAGACAATGATCTCCTCCAGGTCGGCCCCTTCCAGGCGGGCGACGGCCGAACGCAGATGCTCAAGAATTACCCCCTTATGGGCACCGAGGATCTTCAGCTCATACTCGTCGATGCGGGAGACGTGATCGACCGCTTCCCCCTCCCAATCGACGATGATGGCTCCCTGGGCACCAGGGACGCTATCGACCAATTTTCCCAGCAAGGATTTGAACGGCATCTTTCGACTTTCAGAATTCGTTGATCCGGACCGACACCAGCTTGGACACGCCCGGCTCTTCCATCGTCACGCCATAGAGGGAATCGGCTATTTCCATGGTCCGCTTGTTATGGGTAATGATAATGAATTGCGACATGCCGGCCATCTCACCGACCAGCTCGTTGAAGCGTCCGATATTGGCATCGTCGAGGGGCGCATCGACCTCGTCGAGGATACAGAAGGGGGAGGGCTTGATCAGGAAGATCGAGAAGATCAGGGCCACCGCAGTGAGAGCCTTCTCGCCACCGGAGAGGAGGCTGACATTCTGCAGCTTCTTCCCTGGCGGCTGGACCACGATATCGATGCCGGTTTCGAGCAGGTCCTCTTCGTCCGTCAGCCGCAGTTCCGCCTGACCACCCCGGAAGAGGCGCGGAAAGACCTCGCGGAACTTGGCGTTCACCTGGTCAAAGGTCTCGCGGAAGCGCTTGCGCGTTGTCCGGTTGATGCGGGCAATCGCCGTCTGCAGGCCGTTGAGGGACTCGCGCAAGTCCTCCTGCTGGGTGGTCAGGAAGAGGTGTCGTTCTTCCAACTCCTCGTATTCCTCGATGGCAGTGAGGTTGACCTCGCCCATCTCGTCGATCAGCCGCCGCAACTCTTCGAGGCGACGCTCACCCGCGGCGACATCCTCCCCTTGCGGCTCGGCAGGCGGCAGAGTGCCGAGATCGACCCGGTAGCGGTCGAGGATCGTCTGCCGCAAATGCTCCGCCTCCAGCTGCAATTCACGCCCCGCCAGCTGCAGCCCGCCCAACTCGTCGCGGGCCTGACTGACCCGGCCGCGCAGGGCACGCAGTTCCTCCTCCCGCAGCAGAATTCCGGCGCCGAACTCCTCGAACCCGTCGCGGCGCTGGTCGAGCCCCTCCTTCTCCTCCTCACGCCTCTGGTAAAGCAGGTCGAGCTCAATCCGGGCGCGCTCGATCGTCTCCCGCAGGGTCTGCTGCTCCTGCTCCCCCTCCCCCTGGCGCGCGAGGATCAGCGCCCGGCGTCCCTGCAGTTCACTGCGCAGCCGGGCGAGGCGTTCGATGCCACTGCGGCTTCCCTCTTCGCGTTCCCGCAGACTGACCACCGTCATCTTCAGCGCGGTTACCTGCTCCCGGGCGGCCTCGCTCTGCCGCCGCAGCGCCAACAGCTCCTCCTGGAGCCGTCCGACCCGCTCCTCGGCCGCGAGTTTACCGGCCTCCAGTTCAAGGCGTCCCTGGGCGGCTGTGCCGAGCAGGCGTTGCAGCTCCTCATGCTCCTCATGGAGCTGCGCCTCCTCCAGGCTCAACACTTCGAGCCGTTCCTCGAAGCGATCGAGCTCACCGCGCAGCCGCACCAGGTCCTTTTCACTATCGACAAGCTTGAGTTCCTTGCGGTGCAGGGCAGCCTCGAGCTCGCGCAACTGCTCATCGCTCGCGGTCATGGCCTGGCGCAGGTCATCCCGCTCCCGTTGCAGGCCTTCCACCTGGCGACTGAATGCGGCGACCTGCCCGGCCAACTCCTTCATCTCGCGTTTTTTATGCAGCAGCCCCTGGTCGAGGGCGGTGCGCGCGCCGCCGGTCAATTCGCCGCGCGCGGTCAACACCTCTCCCGCTGCTGTCACCAGGGTCGTCCCTTCCGGAAGTCCGCCGTGGAGAAAGGGCTCCAGGTCGGGGACGACCCAGATTCCCTGCAGCAGGCTGCCAACCAGGGGAGCGAAATCCGGTCGCAACGTCACCAGGGAATCGAGGGGCTGCCCGCCAGGTACCGCTCCCGTCGCCGCCGGAGAAAAACCGGGGAGAAGAAAACTGCAGCGGCTGTCCGCCGCCCGCAAGCGGTCGAAGGCCGCTGCCACTTCCGTGGTCCGGGGGGCCAGGATGGTCTGCAACCGCTCCCCGAGCACCGCCTCGACCGCCGCTTCGTAACCGGCGGCAACCTCCAGGGCATCGGCGACCATGCCGGCGAAGGATTGCCGCAGCTCGTCATCGCCGAGGACCAGGCGCACGCCACGGCCGTATCCTTCCAGGTTCTGCTCCAGTTGTTGCAGGGACTCGAGCCGGGATCGGGCCCGGTTATGCTCCTCGCGCCGAACCAGCAGAGTCGCCTCATTCTCCTCGCTGCGCCGCCGCTGCGCAAGCAGCGCTTCCCGGCACTCTTCCCGCTCGGCGAGTAGCGCCTCGCGCCGTTGCCGGAAGCTGTCCAGGGACCCTTCCAGCGCTTCGCATTGGCGCCGGATTTCTTCCATCTGCTCACGGACACCGATGACCTCGGCCCGGCTTCGACCGCTGCGCTGGTCGAGACCGGCCAGGCGGCGTTCGGCGTCCTCCTGCTGGGAGGAGTACCGGGTCAGGTCGGTGAGGAGTCGGTAAAGAGCGGCCCGCGCTTCTTCGAGCAGCTGCTGGCGCTCGTTTTCCTCGGCCACCGAACGGGCGAGGTCTTGCTCGGCAAGCTGGAGGCGCCCGGCCTCGCGCGCCAGGTCGGCACCAAGCTGCCCCTGACTGCCGCGAAGGGTCGCCTCTTCCTGATCGAGCTCTTCGAGGCGGCGGGCGACATCGGCGAGTTCTCCCGCCAGTCGCTCATGCTGCAGGGTCTGGTTGCGGATCTGGTTGTCGGCCAGCTCGATGCGGGACTCGGTCTTCTGTAACTCGCTGCTGAGGTGAAAGACCCGCTCCTGGACGGCGGCCAGCTCTTTTTCCCGCGCCAGTTGTTGCAGACGCGCCTCGTCCAGCGCCAGCTCTTCCCCCTGCTGCTGGGCTTCGAGGGCCGCCAGCCGCTGTTGCAGAGCGACCTCGCGGCTGCCATCCGCGGCCAGGGCGGCTTGCAACTGGCGGTAACGGCCGGCAGCAAAACGGGTCTCGATGCCGCGCAACTCCTCCCGGTATTCCCGAAAGCGCTCCGCCTTGCGGGCCTGGCGCTTGAGGCTGCTGGTCTGGCGGCGGACCTCGGCGATGATGTCGCTGAGGCGCACCAGGTTCTGGCGGGTGGCATCAATCTTGCGCAACGCCGCCTTCTTGCGCGACTTGAATTTGGTCACTCCGGCCGCTTCTTCGATCAGCGAACGCCGGTCCTCCGGTTTGGCACTGAGGATCTGCCCGATCTTCCCCTGCTCGATGATCGAATAGGTGCGGGCGCCGACCCCGGTATCCATGAAGAGTTCACTGATATCGAGAAGCCGGCAGGGGGTCTTGTTGATAAGGTATTCGCTGTCGCCGTTGCGATAAAGGCGGCGGGTCACCATGATTTCCGCGTAGTCGCGAAAGGCCGGGGGGCCGATACCGTCTTCATTGGCAAAGGTCATCGACACTTCGGCCATGCCGTGCGGCTTGCGGGATTCACTGCCGCCGAAGATCACATCTTCCATGGCGCGGCCACGCAGGTTTTTCGCGTTCTGCTCCCCCATCACCCAGCGGATGGCATCGACGATATTGCTCTTGCCGCAACCGTTGGGGCCAACGATACCGGCCACGCCGGCTTGAAAGTCGAGGCTGACCCGGTCGACGAAGGACTTGAATCCGATTATTTCGACCCGTTTGATTTTCATTTGGGAGAACGTCGACCGCCTGCAGAGAGTGGGGTCCGCCTGGACCGGGGTGGCGCGCCATGTTAGCAAGCCATCCCGATCCTGTAAAGGGCCTTGCCCGGTGCTTTTTACCTGCCGAAACTACCCGCCTTCCGGCTTGCCTGCATCGGCAGCGAGGGGTATGATGAGGCGCGATGATCGACCTTACCGTCCATGAGGATGAAAACGGCATTTCCGTCGGCGCCTGGCTGCAGCAGCGCCTGCCCGGAATTCCCTCCGGCTACCTGCGCCAACTGCTGCGCCGCGGCGAAATCCGGGTTGCCGGGCGAGCGCTCGCCGCGGATGCCTCCCTGCGACCGGGGGACGCCATCGCACTCCCGGAGAACCGCCGGCTCCAGGAGCTGCTTGCCGGCATCCTGCCGCCGCTCACCATCCTGGTCGAGACCCGGGAGGCGCTGATCGTCGCCAAACCGGCAGGAGTGGCCGTCCACCGCGGGGTCGGCCACGAAACGGATCATCTCGGCCTGCGGGTTGAGCAGCTCCTGCGCCAGCGGCGTCAGACTTTTCGCACCGCACCGGTCCACCGCCTCGATGCGGCAACCTCCGGCCCGGTCCTGTTCGGCAAGGGACGCCAGGCGATTGCCGCTTTCGGCGGCGTCTTCATGAACGGGCCGACCAGCAAGCGTTACCTGGCCCTGGTGGCCGGGAGGACCCCGACCGAAGGGACCCTCGACTCGCCGGTACCGGTCAGGGGACGTGATTACGCGGCAACAACCCGATTCCGATGCCTCGCCGGCAATGGCAACCTCTCCCTGCTCGAACTGCAGCTATTGACCGGCCGCCGTCACCAGTTGCGCCGCCAACTGGCAGACGCTGGGCACCCGATTGCCGGCGATGAGCGCTACCGGGGAGGAGCACTGCCAGGCCTTGGCCGCCTCTTCCTCCATTGCCGGCAGCTGGTCGTGGCCAACCCCTTCGGCGAAGAGCCGCTGGTGGCCGAACTCGCCCTCCCCGGCGACCTGGCGCAGCTGCTCGACAGGCTCGGGCTGCAGCTGCCGCCGCCCCTTGGCGCTGGCGGACCAACGATTCTTCTTTAAATTTCATCGCCGGCCCCATCTTGGCACGATCTGCCGAAAGGTTTTTTCGCGTGCGGCGTCACCCCTTTCTGACCTTCCTGTTCGCCCTGCTGCTGGCGTTCGGCGCCTTTTTGGCCTGGTTGCTGACCAGTTTCGATCTCGACAGCTACCGCGCCGAGTTGCAGGAGAGTTTGAGCTCTGCACTCAAGCGCCCGGTGCAGATGGGGAAGATCCGCCTCAGCTTGCGGCACGGACCGGCTATCGATGTTCGCAATGTCGAAGTCGGTACCCCCGAGAGCGCAATGCGGCTGCAGATCGGCCACCTCTATCTGCGCCTGGACCTGGAAGAGCTGCTGCATCGCCGCCTGCAGACCCGCGACCTCTACCTCGACCAACCGGTCCTCACCCTGACCCGCCAGGCCCCGGTCGACGCGGGAACGCCCGCGCCCGAACCGGCGCCCTTCGACCCGCAACTTCTTGAACGGCTCGGCTTCAGCAACTGTACCCTGCGCAACGGCAGCCTGCTCCTCGTCGATCCGCGCCAGCCGCAGGCTGCCAGGGTTCTGGCGATCAAAGCGCTGAACGGGCACCTCAGCGACCTCGCTCCCGGCAGGTCGGGAACCCTTGAGCTCGCCGGGCGCCTCGTTCGAGGGGAGGAAACTGCCCCCTTTGAAATCTCCGGAACCTTGAGACCGGGGGACACCTTTCCCTTCTGGCTGGAAACCCACTATTCCCTGCAGGGTTCCCTCCACAACCTTCCCGCCGGCTGGCTGATGCCGGCTTCGGCACCCGCCCCCGACTGGGGGATCTCTGGGCAGGTCGGGTTAACGGCCCGGCTGCAGGGGATTCCAAAAACCGGGCTGGCCATCGACCTCGCCCTCACCGGGGCTGAGCTCCGCCTTGATTCCCCGAACGGTCCCGGCAGCTCCGCTCTCTTCAGCACCCTTGATCTCACGACCCGCTGGACCCCGGAGAGGGCGGCGATGCGTTTTGAGCCGCTGGCGATCGAACTCGACGGCCAGCGCCTGCAAGGCATGGCTACCGTCGAACCGGCGACCAACGGAACGGCCATCAACCTCTCTCTACAGGGGACCGAGCTCCCCCTTCCGGACCTGGGACGAATCCTTCCCGCCGGGGAAAATCCGCTGGTCAATTCCTTGCGCACCAGCATGACTGGCGGCCAGCTTCAGCAGCTCGCCCTCACCTTCCAGCAGCAACCGGACCCCAGCGGCGGTCCGCCGGTCACCCACTATTCGATAAAAGCAAAACTCAACGGTCTTGCCCTGAAGCTGCCCCGGATCGGCGAGATGGAAAACCTCGCCGGCGATTTGGAGCTGACCCCCCTGGCTCTGGCCGTCCGCGATGGTTCCGGCGACCTGGCCGGCAACGAGCTGCGCTTCTCCGGCCGGGTCACCTGGCAGGCCGCCGGGCCACCGCGGATCGAAGCAGTGGCGACCGGCGAGTTCGGCGCCGCCTGGCTCGGAACCCGGCTTGCCGGCATGACCCCAGCCGATCTCGAATTGACCGGGACCTTTCCCCTGCGGGTCACCCTCGGCGGCCAGCTCGACCAGCCCCACTTCGACGCCCATGCCGACCTGCGACAACTGAAGATTCACTTCCGCAACCTCTTCACCAAACCGGCCGGCATCGCCACGGAACTCTTCCTCTCCGGTGACTATGCCGAGCAGCAACTGGCACTCAACTACGGGCGCCTGCACTGTCCGCCGCTCGATGTCAGTGCCGACGGCAGCTTCGCGTTCGGCCAAAGCGACCGCTTCCGCCTCGACCTGCGGCTGGCGCCGGTCGCCCTCGCGGACCTCCCGGAACGGGCGCCACTCCTTAAACCGCTCCAGCTTCGCGGGCTGCTCTCCGGCGAATACTCCCTGCAGGGCGCGGGCGGCAAACTGCAACAGGCGCGCGGCAACCTCAATCTCAACGGCGCCGGGCTCTACCTCGGTGGCATTATCGCTGACCTAAACGATCTCAGCGGCTCCCTTCATTTCAACCAGGGGCAGGCCTCCTTTGCCGGGCTGACCGGGCGCATCGGCCGCTCCTCCTTTACCGCATCCGGCAGCTTCCCCGACCTCACGGCGCCCAGCGGCAGCGTCCACCTGCAGGCGCGCGCGATGCACGCCGATGACCTGATCTTCTACTCCGACCAGGCAATCCTGCGCGATATCGACGCCGAACTGGCCGTTGCCCCGGACCGGCTCGAATTCACGCGGGTGACGACCCATCTCGATGGCGGCACCAAAGCCGAGGTGCGCGGCGCGGTAAGTCACTTCCAGGGGCCGGCCGCAGTCACCCTCGATATCGAAGCCGATTACGGCAACATCGACGAGGTGATTGCACTCTGGAGCCGGTCGCCAGAGGCCCCTGCGCTGCACGTTCCGCCCCACCACGGTCCCCTCCCCGAACTGCTGATCCGTGCCTTCGCCCGGCGCGGCATCATCGGCGGCATGGACTTCGAGGAGGCGCGCGGTGAAATCTCCTTCGCCGATCGAACCCTGGTGATCCATCCCTTGCAGTGCCGGATCGGGCCCGGTTTCGTCACTGGCCAGGTCCTGGTCGAACCGGTCGAAAATTCGCCGCCACGGCTGCACATTTCCGGTCATGCCGAAGGGATCGCCGCGGAGGTGGTTCATCAGCAACTGCTGAAGCAGTCGAGCCTGGTCAAAGGGAGCCTGCGCGGCGACTTCTACCTGCAGGGGATCGCCGGCAGCGAATTTTTGCCGACCTCCCTGGGCGGGTTCAGCATTGAAATCCGCAACGGCGTGCTGCGCGAGTTCAAATCGTTGTCGAAGGTCTTTTCGCTCCTTAACGTCTCGCAGATTCTGGCCCTGAAACTTCCCGACATGGACCGGGAAGGAATGCCCTTTGGCAGGCTGAGCGGAACCTTTAAACTCGACCGGGGGATTCTGAGCAGCGAGGACCTTTTCGTCGAGAGCAACGCCATGAACCTCTCCCTGGTCGGGCAACTCGATCTGGCCCGGCAGCGCCTCGATGCGGTGATGGGGGTCAAGCCGCTGCGCACCGTCGACAAGATCATCACCAACATCCCCATCGCCGGCTGGGTACTGGCTGGCGACGAAAAGGCCTTGATCACCGCGCACTTTTCCATCAAGGGGGCTACCATTGATCCCGAGGTGAGACCGATCCCGATCAGCTCCGTCTCCGGCAAGGTGCTGGGAATTTTTCGCCGCGTCTTCGGTCTGCCGGGAAAAATGGTTGACGATGTCGGGGGGTTGTTACAGGGCGGGAAGTAACAGGGAGGCTCAGGCTTCGCGGACACCGACGTAGACGGTGGCAATGCCGAAGGTCTGGTCGAAGTGGCGCAACCCGCTGAACCCGGCGGCCGCCATCAGGCCCTTGAATGCCTCCTGGTCCGGGAATTCGAGGACCGAGTCGGGGAGATACTGGTAA
The DNA here is from genome assembly GCF_054658035.1 of Desulfuromonas carbonis. Taxonomy (NCBI): domain Bacteria; kingdom Pseudomonadati; phylum Thermodesulfobacteriota; class Desulfuromonadia; order Desulfuromonadales; family Desulfuromonadaceae; genus Desulfuromonas; species Desulfuromonas carbonis. The sequence goes on from NZ_BAAHXR010000003.1 coordinate 68,594, forward strand.
GCGCTGCGCTGGGAGAAGAGTCCGCCGATCATCGGCAACAGGCGGCGGAAATAGAAGTAGTAAAGGGCCTTGAAGAAGCGGCTCTTCGGGTTGGAGAATTCGAGGATCACAACACGGCCGCCGGGACGCAGCACCCGGAACATCTCCCGCAACCCGGCGGGGCGATCGACCACGTTGCGGATGCCGAAGGCGATGGTCACGCCGTCGAAAACCTGGTCGGGGTGGGGTAGTTCCTCGCAGGGCGCGTTAACCAGGGAAATCCGCTCGCGGTAGGGTGAACTAGCCACCTTTTCCAAGCCATGGACCAGCATCCCCTGGGTGAAGTCGGCGCCAACGATATGCACCGAGGAGGGGGTGCGGGCGGCAATCTCCAGCGCAACATCGCCGGTCCCGGTCGCAACGTCGAGGACCCGTCCCGCCGCCGGAATTTCCAGCTGTCTTACGGCAAAGCGCCGCCAGCGCCGGTCGATGCCGAGGGAGAGGAGACGGTTGAGCAGATCGTAGCGGGGCGCGATGGAATCGAACATGTCACGGATTCCGCGCCCCTTGTCGGAGAGCTTGAACATCGTCCGGGTCGTTCCCTTCCAGGGGTGAGCGAGTGCTTGCCAGCGGCTCGTTATTAGCACATCCCTTCGCTGCCTGTCAGCAAAAAACGCCGGTCGCGCCCCAGCCCTGAAGGCTGCGGCGCCGGAAAGGTCACCCCCTCATGCCCCTTTTGGTTACCGCCGCCATCATTGAAAAGGACGGCCGGTTTCTCGTCACCCGGCGGCCCGATCAGGCCCGCCATGGCGGTCTCTGGGAGTTCCCCGGCGGCAAGCTCGAAGAAGGAGAAGCGCCGGCGCAGGCGCTGCGCCGGGAACTGCTCGAAGAGCTCGACCTGCCGGTGCGGGTCGGTGCCATCTTCGACGTCGTCTTCCACCGTTACGACTGGGGGCCGGTGCTGATTCTCGCCTACCATTGCCATCCGGAGCACCACCGCATTCGCGATCTGCAGGTGGCGGAACACCGCTGGCTCCTCCCCTGCGAACTATTGTCACTCCCCTTTCTCGAAGCCGACCAGCCACTGCTGGAGCGCCTGCAACAGCAAAATCCCGGGGCCATTTTGGCGCAATAGCGTTGCAGCCCAACACTTATCAGGCCCCCGGCCGTCAAGGGTAAAAAAGTCCGATAACGAAAAAGGTTTTCCCTCCCGTTCTTTGACATGCGACTGATCACTTAAGAGCCAACCGGGTTCCGGCTTGGGATTCTCTTCTGGCTGCAGACGAATTCTGCTCCAAACACTTATCGAGGCTCTTGATGCAGGGGCCGGTCTTTGTCGACCTGGTTCTCCCTGCCGCCTGGAATCACGCTCGTGCCCTCATGCCGTCCCAATCAAAATAGCGAGGTCCATCTTGGTGCCGATGGCCGCAGTTAGGTGCGGGATCGGGGAAGGGGCAGAATCCGGCGCGGGCCCTTTGGACCATCGCGCAAGCTGTTGGAGCGGGGCGGACCTCCAATCAAAACAAACCGGCTGGCGGAAGTTGGCGGATGATGCGGCCCAAGTCGGGCTGTTGGCCCAGAAGTCTGCGCTTGCTTATGGCCGCCGAGCTTATCTCGCCGCTGTGGTTGCCTCCAGTTAGACGGTCTGGCTGATCCGCCCCCTCCGCGTCAGGCGGCCTTGCGCAGGAACCTGTCCTGGTCGAAGGGCACCTGATTTTTGAGCATGTAATAGACGGCACGACCGAGACGATGGGCCAGGATGGCCAGGGCTTTCCCCTTGCCGTGCTTGCTGGCCAGGCGTTGCAGCATGGTTTGAGCCGGCTTGTTCCCTTTGAGCATCAGCACCACGGCCTCGCCAAAAGCCCAGCGCAGATGGGCGTTGCCGATCTTCTTGCCCGAATGGCCATAATGCTTGCCGTTCGATTCCTTGCCCGGCTTGACCAGCCGGCAATAGGAGGCAAAGTCCTGCTCGCGGGGGAAGCGGGCGATGTCCTCGATCTCGTAGAGCATCACCATGCCGAGGATCTTGCCGACCCCGGGAATCGATTTGAGCAGCGCCAGGTTGATCGGATCATGACCGGTGGCGATGCGCTCCAGTTCCCGCTCCAGTCGATCCAGCAGCTGTTCGTAATGTTCGATGGTGAGCAGGTCGACCTCGACCATGCGACGTACCACCGAATCGGGAAACTTTTTGAGCAGATCACCGCGCTCGCTCGGTTTGGCGATACGTCCCAGCGGCTCGGGGAGGTTGTACTGGGTGGCGGTGTTCTGGATGTGGGCGAAGAGTTCGCCCCGTTTGCGGGCGAGATGATTGCGGCGGCGCAGCAAGTCCCTCGTCGCCCGCATCGGCTTGGGGTAGGTATAGGCCAGCGGAAAAGAACCGCCGCGCAGCAGTACGGCGATCTTGTGGGAATCGATGCGATCGTTCTTGGCCTTGCCGCCGTGAATTGCCTTCATGTAGAGGGCATGACCGAGGACGAAGTCAATCTCCTGCTCGGTGCACAGATCGGCCAGCCAGTACCAGGTAAACATGCACTCGCAGCCGACCACGATGCCGGAGCGGTAGGGTTTGATCAGTCGCAGGAAGTTTTTCGGTTTGGTCGGGATGTTCTGATGAACCACCACCTCGCCGGTCGCATCAAGGATGCAGACGTACATGGCGTCTGCATGCAGATCGACGCCGCAATAGAATTGGTGCTGTTTCGTGTAGAATTTCATGGTGCAGGCTCCTTTCTTTGAGAGGGTTTCTTGTTTCTCAAAGGATACCGGATGGTCCGGTATCTATGGAGGGGGCCTGCACTAGTATCAAGAACATGGCCTTGGCCTGCCGCTTCGGGTATACTGGCGGACCCAGGGGAGCTACCGATTCCAACCAGACGAAGGAGCCACCATGTCCGGTCGCGAGCGTGTCCAGGTCAACTTTTTCCGTCCTTCCACCCCGGGCATCCGCCAGGAGGTCGCGGTCGCCGCGTCGGTCCTCGCCGTCTGGGCACTGCTCAGCTTCGGCGTTCCACTGCTGATATTCGTCGCCGGCCTCGGCGACCCCTCGGGGCTCGGGGAATCGTTCCTGACCCGGGCTCGCTTTCTCGGTTTTCCGCTCCATTACTGGCTGATCGCCCAGGGCTGTACCATCGGCTACATCCTGCTGTGCAAACTCTATTGCCTGCTGTGGGACAAGCGCATCACGCCGCAGCGCCGCCAGGCGGCAGGAAAGGGAGCCGGGCGATGAGACGCTCTATTTTTACTCCCCTGCTGACCGCTGCCGGCCTGGTCCTGCTCGCCACCCCCGCCGCCTTCGCCGCCGGTGAGGAGATCTTCCAGATCGAACCGGGCTTCAAACTGGTTCCGGCGATCATCATGGTGGCCCTGCTCTGCGTCTACATTGGTGTCGGCTTCCTCTCCCGGGTCAACGAGACCTCGGGCTACTGGGTCGCCGGTCGCGGCATCGGCAAGTACGGCAACGGCGCCGCCATCGCCTCGGACTGGATGAGCGCCGCATCCTTCATGGGGGTGGCGGGTCTACTCTATCTCAAGGGGTGGTTCGGTCTCGGCTACATCATCGGCTGGACCGGCGGCTATGTCCTCCTGCTCTGCCTGCTCGCGGCCCAGATCCGCCGTTTCGGCAAGTACACCATTCCCGAGTTCCTCGGCGACCGTTACGACTGCCACTCGGTGCGCCTGATCGCCGCCGCCGTCACGGTAATCATCGCCATCACCTACTCCACGGCCCAGTTCAAGGGGATCGGCCTGATCTGCGGCTGGATCTTCGGCATGGATTACAATGCCAGCGTCTTCTTTGCCGCCGGCGTCGTCTGTGCATATCTGCTGATCTCCGGCATGGCCGGCGTCACCCGTAACCAGCAGATCCAGTACGTGGTGCTGATCTCCGCCTTCATGATCCCGCTCTGGATTTTGATCCGCAAGGCTGGCGGCGCCGGCATCCTGCCGCAGCTCGAGTACGGCAGCATCCTCTCCGATATCATGCAGGGGAAGGTCGCAACCGGCCATTTGACGCCGGGCGAGATCGAGCAGGTGCGCGAGGCCTACCTCCCCTGGGGCGGCGGCAACTTCTACCAGTTCATCGCCCTGGTCTTCACCCTGATGGTTGGCACCGCCGGCCTCCCCCACATCATGATCCGCTTCTATACCGTCAAGAACGAGGATGTCGCCCGCAAGTCGGTCCTCTGGGGGCTCTTCTTCATCGGCCTGCTCTACTGGTCGTCGCCGGTCTACGCAGCGATGGGCAAGTTCTGGAATCCCCTCGGCGGCCAGGCAGTCGCCGACGTCATTATCCTCTCCGCCCCGGAAAAGGCGGGGCTGGGGATCGCCTTTATCGGCTACCTGGCGGCAGGCGCGATGGCGGCAGGGCTCTCCACCGTCGCCGGACTGCTGGTCGCCGGAGCCTCGGCGATCGCCCACGACTGGTACGCGACGATCTTCCGGCCCGGCTGCACCGACCGCCAGGCCCTCCATGTCGGCCGCATCTTTACCGCCATCCTCTGCGGCATCGTAATCCTGACCGCCCTCAACCCTCCGGCGCTGATCGCCCAGATCGTTGCCATGGCCTTTGCCATCGCCGGCAACACCATCTTCCCCGCCGTCGTTCTGGCCGTCTGGTACGGCAGGGCCAACAAGTATGGAGCCCTCGCCGGGATGGTCTGGGGCCTCGGGATGACCCTGATCGCCATGGCGGGGTGGATCGCCAGAATCCCCTTTTTCGGCGCCGACGGGCTGTTGCCGGCAACCTCTTCGGCCCTGATCGTCTGCCCGCTCGCCTTTCTCATCAATATCCTTGTCTCCAACTTGACCCACTCCCGGGTCACGGAAGAGTCGGCCGGTAAAATGGACAATATCCTGCGCAAGCTGCACAACCTCCCCGGCTACGTCGAGGAGACGCCATCCCGAAGCGGGCCGGTGCATTGAGATGACTGCTGCCGACCAGAACGCCAGGATGCGGCTGCCCGGCGGACGCCAGCGCTGGGCCATGGGCTTTGCCGTCCTCGGCATGCTCCTGATGGGGGTCGATCTGCTGATGACCCGCAACTTCTTCGTCCACATCGCCGAGCTGATGGCGGCCAGCATCTTCTGCTTCGTCTGCGCCCTGCTCCTCGATCGGGGGTCGAACCGCGCCCGGCAGGGAGAAAGCGACTGAAATTGCGTTTACTTGCCCTACCCTTCGTGGTAAATTTTCAGCCGTCCGCCGCAGCGTGCCGGACAGCTGTCCAGCACGGACTTGATTCGATTTTCGCCCCAGCGCCACCAGGTCCCCGGTTATGAGCCTGATCCATCACCTCCGCGAAACCGAGCCCTTCAATACCCTCCCCGAAGCCCTGTTTCAGGAGCTGAGTGCGGCGGCCGTGGTATCGACCTTTCCGGCCGGCACCTTCATCTTCCAGCAGAATGATGCCCCGACCGGTTACCTCTACCTGATCAAGGAGGGACTGGTCGAAATCACCGTGCTCACCCCGGGCGGCATCGATATGGTCGTCGATTACCGCAAGGAGGGGCAGTTCTTCGGCGGCACCCCGATCTTTACCGGCGAGCCCTACACCGGCGGCGCCAGGACCCTGAAACCGACCTCTTGCTACCTGATCCCGCAGGAGATTCTGCGCCGCCTGCAGCGCGACTACCCGCAGGTCGGCGGCTACTTTACCCGCCTGGTCCTCTCGCGGGTGCGGGACCTCTACTCGGACATCGTCCGCGACCATGGCCAGAAGGCGCTGACGCAGATGGAGGCCTACCCCTTCAAGAAGCGCCTGTCGGAGATCATGGTCTCCCCGGTCGAGTGCTGCGCTCCGCAGGAGAGTGCCCAGCAGGTCGCCCGCCAGTTGACGGAAAAGAAGATCGGCTCGGTCCTGGTGACCGACGAAAACCGCAAGATCCTCGGCATCATCACCGGCAAAGACCTGGTCACCAAGGTCATCGCCCCGGAGAATGTCGATCCGCGCCAGATCACGGCCCGTGAAATCATGCAACCCCACCCCTACGGCATGGGCCCGGAGACCTACATGTACGAGGCGATGGCCTACATGACCGGCCATCGCCTCAAGCACCTGCCGGTGGTCGATCGCGGCGAACCGGTCGGCATCGTCAGTCTGCGCGACCTGCTCCGCTACCGCAGCCAGAAGGCGATGCTGCTCCTCGGCAACATCCGCGAGGAAGGGACCATCGCGGGACTCGCGGCCATCCGCCGGGAGATCGTCACTGTCGCCCGCACCCTCCTCTCGGAAACCCGCAGCACCCCCGAGGTGATGGAGATCCTCAGCTACATCCACCACGGCATCATCAAGCGGGTCTTCGACCTCTGCCTGGCCGAAATGGCCGCCGAGGGGCATCAGCCGCCGCAGGTACGCTACTGCTTCCTGATCATGGGGAGCGGCGGCCGGCGCGAGATGCTGCTCAGCCCCGACCAGGACCACGGCTTCATCTTCGAGAACGTGCCGGACGCCAGGATGGCGGAAATCGATGCCTTCTTCATCCCCCTCGCCGAGAAGGTGGTCACCTCCCTGCACCAGGTCGGCTATCCCCTCTGCAGCGGCAACGTCATGGCCAGCAACCCGCTCTGGCGGGGACGGCTGCAGGACTGGCAGGCCCGTATCCGCGACTGGGTCAACGACCCCGAACCGCAGAAGGTGCGCTATTCGTCAATCTTCTTCGATTTCGCGCCGCTGGCTGGCGACCCGGCCCTCGCCCAGAGCCTGCGCGAGGTGGTCAACCGCGAGATCCGCGAGTTCCAGGCCTTTCTCTACCACATGATGGCCCTCGACCTGCGCTACAAGGTGCCGGTTGGCCTCCTCGGCCGTTTTCTGGTGGAGAAGAGCGGTCCGCACAAGGGGGAGCTGTCGGTCAAGCAGGGGGGGAGCATCTACATCGTCGACTGCATCCGGATGTTCGCTCTGGAGAAGGAACTGCACGAAATCACCACCCTCGACCGCCTCAAGGCGCTGGTCGAGCGCAATGTCTTTTCGGCGGAGACCGCCGAACATATCCGCGCCGCTTTCGAGGCGCTGATCTTCCTGCGCCTGCGCAACGAGATCGCCCTGATCGAGGCGGGTAGCGAACCGGGCCACTTCCTCGACCCGGCCACCCTGACCCGCAACGAGCAGGACCTGCTGCGGGAGTCATTCCACGCCGTCAGCAAGCTGCAGGACGCCACCAAGCGCCATTTCGCCCGCACCCCCTTCTGACCCAGCCAGCCTTCAGACTACCTTAAGCAGGTGCACCGCGCAGGAGATGCACGGATCGTAGGCACGCACTATGCGTCCGGCCCGCTCCAGCAGCACCGCTTCATCACTAACTCCCTGCAGGTCGGCCAGCAACTGGGCTTCCAGCGCCGCCTGGTTGATTGCCGTCGGGGTGACGATGTCGACTTTGGCAATGCGGCCGAAATCATCGACCACATAGTGATGGAGCAAGAGTCCGCGCGGCGCTTCGCAAAGGGCGGTTCCGATTCCTGCATCCGCCTGCCAGTCGGCAAGGGTCACTTCTCCCGGCTTGGCCCCGGCCAGTTCCTGCGCCAGTGCCGCCACCCGCGCCAGGGCCTTGCCGAGTTCCTGGACCTGGGCGACGTTGTTGCCATGAATGCCGAACCCCGCCATTGCCTCATCCCCGGCCATCTCCTCCCGGGCCAGCGCACCGGTCAGCAGGGGGTGCTGGCGGCTTCCCGACTGCTTGGCGTGGGAATAGCCGACGACCACCTCGGCAAAGAGTTCCCGGCACGCTGCCGCCGCAACCCGCCGACCGTCGCCCAGGACCAGTTCCTCCCCCCACAATGGCAACGGGCCAGGGGCGGCAACCGCCATCCGGGTGCCGATGGCCGCCGCATGGGCGGGATAATTCTCCTCCCGGCAAAAGATGCCGAGCAAGGTTTCGAGCTCTGCCTGCCGCGCGCGGCTCTCCTCAGCCAAGGCGGCGAGGGCGCCCGGATCGGGAGTGCTGAGGACACCGCCAATCTCGACATTGACCGGGTGGATCGGCCGTCCCCCGGCCAGGGCCTGGATGCGGTTGCCAAAAGCCTTCAATTCGAGCCCGGCCGCCGCCAGCGGGTGGCCGGCACGGGCCAGGTCGAGCAGGCTGGCGTGGCCGGTCAGGTCGGGAAGAATCAGGCAGAAGAGGTGCAGGGCATGGCTCTCGATATGCCCTCCCAGCAGCAGCAGTTCACGGATCCCCCGGGCCAGCGGCGGGATGGCAATCCCCATCGCCGCCTCCAGGGCCATGGCGGCGGCCACCCGGTGAACGGCGGAGCAGATGGCGCAGATCCGGCAGACCAGGGCCGGCACCTCGCGACAATGGCGACCGACCAGCAGTGCTTCGAAGAGCCGTGGCGACTCCTCGAGGGCGAGCCGGACATCGACCAGTTTTCCCGCCTCGAGTACCAGATCGACGCGGCCATGTCCCTCGACCCGGGTCAGCGGTGTCAAATGCAGGACGCTCATGCCTCCTCCCCGAACCGTCTCAGCCGTGCCCGGATCTCCCGCTCATTCAGCCCGGTTTCGAGCAGCAGGCGGAATTCCTCGCCGCGGTTGGCCTCCGCCACCATCCCCCGGCACCCCTCGCAGGCGACCCCGAAGCTGGGGCAGCGGGCCTGGCACCCGGCCCGGATTACCGGCCCGAGGCAGGGAATACGGCGCTCGATGAGGAGGCAGAGATTTTCCCGCTGCCGGCATTCCATGCAGACCGGGTAGTCACTAGCGGCCGGCAGGCCGCCCCGGGCCAGGGAGCCAAAGAGCGCCACCAGCTCCGCCCCTTCCGGCGGGCAACCGGGGATCTCCAGGTCGACCTGGACGAAGCGGGAGAGGGGCTGCGGCGGGAAGCTTTCCTCGACCGCCTCCGGCGCGCCGTACACCGAAGCCACCAGCGCATCGCGATCGCCGCTGGCGAGGGCGTTGACGCCGCCACTGAGGGCACAGGCACCGACCGCGACCAGGCGGTCGGCACGGCGCCGCAGGGCGAGCAGGGTCGAAAGCTGGGCCGGTGAGGAGACCGAGCCTTCGATCACTGCCACATCCAGGGCGCCGCCGGGGTCGGGGGCCGATGAGGCCATGGAAAAAGCAACGACCGAGAGGCGCGCCGCCAGGGGGACGAGGTCGGCGGTCATGTTGAGCAGGGTCAGCTGGCAGCCGCTGCAGGAGGTGAGGCGGGCAAAGCCGCAAACCAGGGGGGTGCTGGAAGACATATCAGATGGCTCCTTCCATGCCCCGCAACTGGCGCAGGGAGAAGACCGGTCCTTCGCGGCAGATATAGCGCCCCGCGGTTACACAGTGACAGCAGACGCCCACCCCGCATTTCATGCGGCGCTCCAGGGTGGCAAAGATCCGCTCCGGCGCCATGCCGAGTCCGGCCAGTTCTTCGAGGACGCAGCCATACAGCACCGGCGGGCCACAGACGGCCGCGACGGTGCGCTCGGGGACAAAGACCAGGTCGGACAGGAGTTCACCGACCAGCCCGAGCCGGCAGACCGGGCCTTCGCCGGCCCAGGGGAGTTCGGTGGCAAAATCGACGGAAAAACGCAGGCGCAGCTGCCCCTGGCGCGCCAGTTTTTCGAGTTCGGCGCGGAACAGCAGCAGCTCCGGGTCGCGGCTGCCGTAAAGGAGGATGATCTCCCCAAACGCCGACCTCTCCTCGACCAGCACCTGCAACAGACCCTGCAGCGGCGCCATCCCCAAGCCACCGGCGATGAGCAGCACGTCCTCGCCCCGGAAATCGGCGAGGGGGAAGCCGTTGCCAAAGGGTCCGCGCAGACCGATAGCGGCCCCTTCCGGCAACCGGTAGAGCGCGTCGGTGACCCGGCCGGCGCGGCGGATGCAGGTATCGAAACTGTAGCCATCCCCGCAGCGGGCGGGGGAAACCGGAAAGGCGCCGATCCCGGGGAGGGAGATTTCGACGAACTGGCCGGGACGGAGCGGCAGCTCCTCACTGCAGTAAATCCGGAAAACGTGGTGATCGGGGACGCGACGGTCGAGGGTCTCCAGGCGCGCCGGTACGGGAAGAAAGTCGATGGTCATGGCGCACCTCCGCCATCGATACTTTGCGCCAGCAGCTCGATGTCGATCTCCACCGGACAGGCCCGGCGACAGCGGCCGCAGCCGACGCAGGCGGCCCGCCCGCGGTCATCACCAAACCCGAACCACTTGTGCTCACAGCGGAAACGGAGTCGCTCGGCGCGATCGGGGCGAAAGTTATGGCCACCGGCCACCAGGGCGTGGCTGGTGAAAAAACAGTTGTCCCAGATCCGGCTGCGGGTTGCGCTCCCCGCGGCGTCGACGCGATCGACGACATCGAAACAGTAGCAGGTCGGGCAGACGGCGGAACAGACACCGCAGGAGAGGCAGCGCCGCGCCGTCTCGGCCCACAACGGCAACTCCCGACTGGCAACGAAACGCTCGGCAAATTCGGGGCTGCGCTCCCGGGGGCGGGAGGAGGGTAAGACGGGCAGCGCGCTCAGGGGGGCGGCGTTAAGACCCACCGCCGCCGCACCGTCGCGGCCTGCGGGGGACCCGAAGTAGGCGCCCGCCGCCGTCAGGAAGAGGTCGCAGGGGGGCGGGCTTGCCCAGGGCGGGCAGCAGCAGTCCTGGCCGGGCTCACAGGCGCAACCGACCAGGAAGAGACTTTCCCGCCGCGAACGATAGGAGGGATCCTCGGCCAGAACCCGATCGAGGTAGGCGATGCCGGCCAGATCGCAGGCGGCGATGCCGACCAGGGCGAGGGGCCGGGTTTCGGCTTGTGGCGCCGGCGGGGCATCGGATTCGCTCCAGAGAGTTTCGACCGGGGGGAGCAGATATTTTTTCGGCGGCAGCAGCGGCAAATCCGCAGCAGGAAGTTCCGGCCAGGCCGTAACAGGGCCAAGGCGCACAACGCCGTCCGCACCGCGAAGCGGTCCATGGACCCGGTAGGTCCGGTTTAGCCAATCGAATAGTTCCGCCATCACGGCCAGCATACCCCGTCCTGCGATTAAATACTGTTAACGCTCCCTGCCAGCCTTCATTCTAGCACCGCAAGAGAGCGCTGCAATCAAGAAGACGATCTGGAGGGATGACGTCAGCAGGCGAGGCTGCTAGACTGGGCGCGAGGAGAGCGATGCCGCCAACCAGCCCCGAAACAATTCGTGAAGAACCGTTGCAAGCCCTGCCGCCACAGGCCGATCTTCCCGATGGCGCACAGAAGGCGCTGCGCGTCTGCGCCCTGGTCCTGGAAGCGCGCGGCATCCCCTTTCAGGTCGTCTCCGGCGAAGGGGCCGGCCACCTGGAAGTGCCGGCGAGTTTTCATGCCCGGGCCTGCCGCGAGCTCGCCCTCTACCGGGACGAAAACCGCGACTGGCCGCCGCTGCTGGTCTCCCCCGCCTCCGTGCCGGCTCCCACCGGCTACGCGACCCTCTCCATCCTCGCCCTGCTGGCACTCTTCCACGTCCTGGTTCATGGCGGCTTTACCAGCCTCGGGCTGAGCAGCGCCAACTGGCTGGCGGCAGGGGCGGCCAACAGTGCGCTCATCCTGGCCGGCGACTGGTGGCGGCCGCTGACCGCCCTGACCCTGCACGCCGACAATCTCCATCTCCTCGGCAACCTGCTGCTCGGAGCACCGCTGGTCCTCCGTCTTTGCCGGGAGCTTGGCAGCGGCACCGGGTGGGCACTGGTATTGGCCAGCGGGGCGCTCGGCAACCTCAGCAACTGCCTGTTTCAGGCCCCTTCGCATATCTCCATCGGCGCCTCGACGGCGCTCTTCGGCGGGCTCGGTCTCCTGGCCGGGCTGGCGCTGGTCCGCGGTCGTCGGGCCCGACTGCGGGACCGGGTCCTGCCGGTGGCGGCGGCCCTGGGGCTGCTGGCGCTCCTCGGCACCGGTGACGGCAACACCGACATTCTGGCGCACCTGGGCGGATTTTTCTGGGGCATGATTCTCGGTCTGCCGGCGGGAATGGGGCGGGAACAGGGCGCGCCCGGAGCACGCTTCGACTGGCTGCTGGGGGGAGTGAGCGCCGCCCTGCTTGGCGGCGCCTGGTGGGCGGCCCTGAGGTTGGCTTAGGGGGCGGGCGGCAGGCCGGTTTCCCGCTCCAGCCAGGCGATGGCCGTATCGAGATCGCAGCGGCGGGCCAGCTTGACCAGACCGACGACGTCGCCACTGGCGTCGCAGCGAAAGCACTGGAAATGGCCATCCTTGATCACCAGCTCCGGGGTTCCCTGGCGCCGGGGCTGACAGCCGGGGCAATAGTAGTGGGCCCCCTTCTGCACCAGGCCAAGGTCACCGGCGACCTTCTCCACCGCGTGGCGGCGGCTGACCAGTTCGTCGATTGTCTTGCGTTCCAGGGTCATGACCACTCCTGTCATAATGGAGACAAGGCCAGTTTACCCGGAGGCTGGAGATCGGCAACCAGCGCCAGGACAAAAAAGGAGCCAGCGCATAATCCGCTGACTCCTTGATTTTGTTTGGCGCGCCCGACAGGATTCGAACCTGTGGCCTTTGGCTCCGGAGGCCAACGCTCTATCCAGCTGAGCTACGGGCGCAGTGAAGTGGGATTTATACTCCATCCCGGACCGAAATGCAACAGCTAATCGCCGGCCGCTTGCCCCATACGGCCCGCTGCTGCTATACTGACCGCCGGCCTGTTGAGGGAGGTTTGCTTGCGTTACTGCTGGTTGGTCCTGTTCGGTCTGCTGATTGCCGCCACTCCGGCTCCGGGAGCCGAAAGTTACCGGGTCGAACGACTCGCCGAGGGGGTCTTCGCCGCCATCGCCGTGGCCGGAAGTGACGCCACCTCCAATGCCTTTTTCGTGGTTGGCGACCAGTATGTCATCGCCGGCGGCGCCCACCTGTCCAAGGCGGGAGCGGCCGACCTCGTCAGCGCCATCGCCGGGGTCACCGACCTGCCGCTGCGCTATTTCATTCTTCCCCACCACCACCGCGGTTACACCGCCGTCGATTTCGACCTGCCGGCCGGCTGTGAGGCGGTGATGTCGGTCCAGACCTGGCAAATCCTCTCCAGCGAGGTCCGCTCCATCGAGTACCCGGCCCTCTTTTTCAGCGAGGGGCTTACCCTCAAGGCGGGAAAGGGGAAGACGGTGATCCTGACCAACCTCGGCAAGGGGCACGGCGACGGTGACACCCTGGTCTACCTTCCCGAGAGCAAAATCCTATTCCCCAGCGACCTGGTCTACGTTCACAGTGTCGGTTACATCGGCGACGGCCATATGACCGACTGGGTCCTGGCCCTCGAGTTCATGGCCCGCATGGAGATCAGCCAGGTCATTCCCGGCTTTGGTCCGGTCAGCAAGCCGGAGGTGATCCTGGAATTTCGCGACTATCTGAAAAGCTTTCTCTCCGAGGTGCTCAAACACCTGGAGCGCGGCGATTCGCTGGAAAAGACGGTCGCCGAGTTCGATCTTCCGGCCTACCGGGACTGGGCGGGCTACCAGCGCCTGACCCCGGCCAACATCCAGCGCGCTTATCTCGATTTGAAGGCGACGGTCCTGAACTGATCAGCCACCCCGCTCCTCCTCATGATAGGTCCTGCGGATCAGCAACAGCAGGACTCCCGCCAGGATCAACAGTCCCACCACCCCGGCCCCGAAGATCCGCCGCTGGTCCAGTTCGAGGCGGATCGCATCGGCAGCTTTCCGGACATCGCTCAACCTGGCCTGGACGGCGGCCGTTTTAGCGTGGACGACTTCGACCTTGACGGTATGAAAAAGGCGATGGAAGTCGTTGCGGGCAGCAAAGACCTGCCCTTCCATCTCCTGGGTGGCGATGCCGATCCGATGCAGATTCTGCAATTCGGTTTGCAGCCCGGAGATCATCCGGTCGGTTTCGACCACGGCCTTTTTCATCTCTTCGGCCCGACCGTACTCGTGGCAACGGCTGCAGTCCTTGGGATTGATCAAATCGGAACTGGCGCGCTGGATGGCGTGATTGCCGTGACAGGTGACGCACTGCGGCCCCCCCTTGCCAAGGGCCTGGCCGTGGGCACTGGCGAGATAATCTTCCTTGACCCCGATATGGCAGCGGCCACAGAAGTCCGGGATCGCCTCCGGCGCGGGAACCCCGAGAAAGCCACGCTGCGGACTCATCGCTTCCATCGACAGCAGGGTCGGGTCGCCGCCATGGCAGTCATTGCAGGCAATACCGTTCTGCTGGTGAACACTCCCCTGCCAGTCCTTGACCGGAGCGCCCAGTGCCCCCGGTTGTGGGGCATGACACTGGATGCAGCTGATCTCGGCAGCAAACGCTGGCGCGGGGAGAGCGAGGCCGGCGCCGAAAAGGAGAGCCGACAGGGCAAGGGCCAGAATGCGCTTGAACCGTATCATGACAGATGCCCCCAGATGGAGAGACCGACAAAGAGCAGAATGCCGAGCACGAAACAGGTGACAAAGAGCGGTCGCCGGGCCGGCCGCCGCTCGGCGCCGCGGTCGATAAAGGGGAGCAGGGCGAGAAAGGTCATGAATGCTCCCTGGGCGGCGAGTCCGGTCAACTTGGTCGGGAATATTTTCAGCGTCTGATAGGCCCAGAGGAAGTACCACTCGGGCTTGATATGGGCCGGAGTGCTGAAGGGGTCGGCGGGGACCAGCGCTTCCTCCGGCATGAAAAGCTGCGGGGCAAAGAAGACCACACTGCAGATCAGGGCGAGAAAGAAGCAGACCATCGCCCCATCTTCCACCGTGTAGTTGGGGAAGAAAGGGATGCCGCCGGGGTGCTCTTCGTGATGGAAATAGCCACCGACTTCGGCCGGCTTGGCTTCCGGTCCGAAGGGCGGCTGCGAGATGCCGATGCGCCGGACACAGAAGAGATGCAGACCGATGCCGGCGCCGAGCAGGAGGGGCATCCCCATGACATGCAGGGCGAAGAAGCGGCCGAGAGTCGGGTCCCCGACCGAAGTCCCCCCGCGCAAAAACTCGACCAGCCGGCCACCGATCACCGGCACGGTGCCGGCGGCATCGGTCGCGATGGTGGTCGCCCAGAAGGAGAGCTGGCTCCAGGGGAGGAGGTAGCCGGTCAGACAGAGCCCCATGCCGAGGTTGAAGAGGAGGAACCCGGAGAGCCAGGTGATTTCCCGCGGGCGCTTGTAGCTCCCCATGAACATGACCGACAACATGTGCAGCAGCAGAACCACGATGATCATGTTGGAGCCGACCATGTGCAGGTAGCGGATCAGCCAGCCATAGGGGATATCGTTCATGATGCGCACGACGCTCTCAAAGGCCTTGGTCGTATCGGGCACATAATAGATCAGCAGCAGGAAGCCGGTGGCGATCTGCAATCCGAACAGGGCCAGCAGCACCGAGCCGAGGCTGTACCAGACGTTGACATTCTTTGGCAGAAGATAGCCGCTGAGATTCTGTTCCAGCAGGTCGCGCACGCCGAGGCGAACGTCGACCCAGTCGACAACTTTCCTGACGAGGGGCATGACGGCTCCTATCCGACCAGCAACTGGTCACCCTGGATCTGCACAGCATAGGATTCGAGAGGTTTGGGGGGCGGTCCGGCCGTCACCTGGCCGTCGGGCGAATAGCGCCCGCCGTGGCAGGGGCAGAGGAAATCGCCCTTGTCCACCTCCCACTTGACGATACAGCCGAGGTGGGTGCAGACCGCTGTCAGGGCGATGAATTGTCCGGGCTGGGGTTGAACCACAACCGCCGGATGACCATGAAAGTTGAAGAAATGGGCGCCGCCAACTGGTACCTTGTCGCGGCCGATCGTTGTTTTGCCCCCCTCCCCCTCCCCCTTGGACGGGCTGAGGAAACGGAACTGGGGCCAGCCGGCAGCCCCGGCCAGGACGGCGCCGACACCACCGAGAATCACCGTCAGAAAGAAGCGTCGGCGTGCCGGCGAAACCTCCAGGTTGTCCATTGTACCTCCCGCTTTCAAATTCTTCCTGCCAGGGCCCTGCGGTTGCATTCACCGCCAAATCGCACTAGATTATAAACGGTGCTCGGCTCCTTTCAACCTGCGGGAAAGGATTCTGCCATGCCGACGACCGCCCTCTTCATCCTCGACCCCCCGGAACAGCTCGATCCCCCGACCGATACCAGCTTCGCCATCATGCGGGAAAGTTTGCGCCGGGGCCAGCAGGTCTTTGCCGCCACCCTCGACGACCTCCACCTTGCCACCGGGCAGTTGCAGGCAACGGCGCGCGAGGCCTGTTTTGCAGCGAACGGAAGCCTGGCGCCGGGGCCTGACCGGCGCCTGAACCTCGCGCGGGACGTCGATCTGGTCTGGATGCGCAAGGACCCACCGGTCGATCTCGCCTACCTGCACGCGACCTACCTGCTCGACTTCCTGCCGCCGCGGGTGTTGCAGATCAACCCGGCCGCCAGTTTGCGCAACCATTGCGAAAAACTGGCGCCGCTTCGATTCCCGGAGCTCTTCCCGCCAACGCTGGTCACCAGGTCGGTTTCGGAGCTGGCCGCCTTCGTTGCCGGCCACGGAGAGGTGGTCGTCAAACCGCTGGAGGAATGCAGCGGCAGGGGGATTGTCCTGCTGGCAAAGGGGGATTCGGGCCTGGCCAAGCGCCTGGCTGCGGCAACCGATCAGGGACGCCGCTTTGTTCAGGGGCAGCGATACCTTGATGGGGCCACGGAGGGGGACATCCGGATTCTGCTGCTGGGAGGTGAAATCCTTGGCTGGGTCCGCCGGCGACCGGCGGCGGGGGAGTTTCGTTCCAATATCAACGCCGGTGGCCACTGCGAGGCGGTTCCCCTCGGCGCGCGGGAGCGGGAAATCTGCGCCCAGGTCGGACCCTGGCTGCGGCAACGGGAAATCCACCTCGCCGGCATTGACCTGATCGACGGCTATCTGCTTGAAATCAACCTGACCAGCCCCTCCTGTCTGCGCGAAATGAACGACCTCAACGGCTGGCGGCTGGAAGAGGCCATCCTCGATTACGCGGAAGCACGGCTGGACCAGCGCGATCCTTGATATCGCCTTGGCAGCGCCAGCAATGCGGGGACCGCTCTTTAGCGGACCTGCGCCTGGACCGGGATACGCAGTTCGAGGGAGTGCGGGCTGGCCGCGCGGACGAAAAGGTAGCCGCTTAAGCGGGTGTCACCGGCGCCCGGCAAAACCTTGACCAGCAAGCGGGTCGACTCCCCGGGGGGGAGCGTCGAACGCTCGAGGGTGGCGCTCAGGGCCGGGACCGAGGCCTGTATCGCCTCCAGCTGGAGGGTTTCGGTCCCATGATTGGTGATCGTCAATTCGGCATTCGATTCGACGCCAGCAGCCAGGTTCGTAAGAACAAGTTGCGCCGGGTTAGCCGTCAGCCGCTCGAGGACTTCGCCGCTAAGGTTGAACCGGGCCTCGGGATGCGCGGGGTCATCGGTGTAAAGGTAGATGCTCTTGTTGACCCGTCCCCGGAACCGGGTCGAATCGAAGGAGGCCTTGATCTCCCCACTCTGGCCCGGCGGGATTGCCTTCTCCGAAACCAGGGCAGCGGTGCAACCGCAGGAACTGCGGACCTTTTCAATATTAAGGGTGGCATCACCGGCATTCCGGAACTGGTAAACGTGATCGACCCGGTCGCCCTGGTAGACCTGCCCGAAATCAAAATCCAGGTTCTCGACCATCAGCCTGGGGGCCGCGGCCAGAGAGGGCAACGGCAGGACCAGCAATAGCGCTGCGAATATCAACTTTTTCATCGGGGCACCTCGTAGCGAAACGAATAAATCCGGACTTGACTCCAAACCGATTTACCGCCGCGATCATAGCACAGCCCCCCCTGCTTGACCAGTCCGGGGAGGATTTGCGAATAAATTGACATAAATGCGGCATCTTGCTATAGAATATCGGCCAAATTCGACCTCCGACTCAAGCAAGGAACAGGCATGCCGGAAGCAAATTTCAAGCTCCTCTATTCACGCCAGGAGATCGCCGCCCAGGTTGCCCGCCTTGGTGCGGAAATCAGTCGCGATTTCCAGGGCCGCGAGCTCCTCATGGTCGGCGTTCTCAAGGGTTCGTTCCTCTTCTTCGCCGACCTGGTGCGCGCCATCGAAGTGCCGACGGTTATCGACTTCGTGCGCCTGGCGAGCTACGGCTCCGAAACCAAAAGCTCGGGAATCATCGAAATGCGCAAGGATCTCGAGCTCCCCATTGCCGGGAAGGATGTCATCATCGTCGAGGATATCGTCGACAGCGGCCTGACGCTGGAATCCCTCTATCATCGCCTGCTGCAGCGCAACCCGCGCAGCCTGAGTATCTGCACGCTGATCGACAAGCGCTGCCGACGGGAGGTCGATATTCAACCGGACTACGTCGGCATTGCCATCGACGACGGTTTCATTATCGGTTACGGGCTCGATTTTGATGAGCGGCACCGCAACCTTCCCGATATTTACCTGGTAGAAGGCGCCTGAATGACGCCCAGGGAGGCTTGAATGGTTATTGAATGCAGCGCCTGCCAGACCCGTTTCCGGCTGGCCGATGACAAGATCAAACCTCAGGGGACCAAGGTAAGGTGCTCCAAGTGCGGGGAGATTTTCACCGTCCTGCCACCGGAACCGGAGCTGACGAATGCTGCCGCGCCCGTCCCCGAACCGGCGCCCGCGACGGCCCCTGAACCCTCGGCGACGCCCCCCGGGAATACGGAAACGACGGATAGTTTCGACGACTGGAGCGATTTCGAAGCGACCGGGAATGAATCCCCCCCCCCGCCGCCGGCCGAGGATGAGTTTGCCGAGTTTGCGCCTGAAAATACGCATGACGACGGGGAAAGGTCCGGCGCCGCGATCGATGAAGCCTTCGACTTCACCCCCGCGGCGCCTGGGGCAACTGCTGATGCGGAAAATGATGAATTTATCTTCGTCGACGAGGGCGAGGAGGAGCCAACCCCTGCGACCGGGGGCGCGCCTGGCGTCGATGAATTTGCCTTCAGCGATGAACCCGGCAGGGCTGGCGATGACCTTCCCTTCGACGAGGGTGCAACCGCCGCCAGCGACGAGTTTGATTTCGCTGCCGGCGCCCCGCCGGCGCCGGAGGATTTTTCGTTCGGCGCAGAAGGTACGGAAGGAACCGCGCCTCTCCCTCCCCTGGAATTTGACTCCCTCTCATTTGACGATGCCCCACCGGCCGACGCTGGCAACGTCGATCTCGCCGGGGGCCTCGGAAGTGGCGTCAATGACGAACTCGCCTTCGAGGAGAGCGCGGAGGGGAGCATTGCCGACTTCTCTGCCGACGGCGAAGCAGACACCTTCTCCTGGGGTGAGAGCG
The DNA here is from genome assembly GCF_054658035.1 of Desulfuromonas carbonis. NCBI lineage: Bacteria > Pseudomonadati > Thermodesulfobacteriota > Desulfuromonadia > Desulfuromonadales > Desulfuromonadaceae > Desulfuromonas > Desulfuromonas carbonis. Next base: position 87,755 of record NZ_BAAHXR010000003.1, read on the forward strand.
AAGCGCCCGCAGTGGCACCGGACCGGTTCGCCTTCGGGGATAGCGCTCCCGACGAATTCGACTTCGGGGGGAGCAATGACTTCGCCGCAGACGAGGCGGGAACCGACGACCTCGACTTCAGTTCGGCCGACCTTGCCCCGGACGAACCTAGCCCGGCCGCAGCAGCGCCGGCGGCGGCGAAACCGGCACCGGCAGCTGCCGTGCCCCCGCCGGAAGACGATTCCCCGCCACGGCCGGCGGCGGTCAGGGCCAAGCCAACGCGGTCAAAGCATGCCCGCCGCAAGAAAAAGGGGGGAAGCGGAATCTTCACCTGGCTGCTGGTCCTTATTCTGCTCGGGCTGTGTGGCGCTACCGGCTATTACTACTGGCTCGGCCAGTTCCCGGATATTGACTTTCTGATCAAGCGGTTCCTGCCCCAGGAAACTGCCTCGCCAGCCGCAAGCCAGATCAAGGTCACCGATCCGAGCGGCATCTTTGTCAACAACCGTGAAGCCGGCCAGCTCTTTGTCATCCAGGGGCAGGCGGTCAACGGCTACAGCGAGCCCCGCTCGGCCCTGGCGGTCAAGGGACGCCTCTTCAACCGGAGCGGCGCCCTGCTGCGGGAGCAGACCGTTTTCTGCGGCAACGCCCTGTCGGAAAATGAGCTCAAGACCCTGCCCCTCGCCAAGCTCCGGGAGCGGACCGAAAACCAGTTCGGCGACTCCCTTTCCAACCTCAATGTGGGTCCGGGAAAGAGCATCCCCTTCACCATCGTCTTCAGCGACCTGCCCGCCGACCTCTCCGAATTCAATGTCGAGCCCGGGGACTCGATCGCGGGGAGCAAGCAGTAAGCGCAGCGCCTGTTTGCTCCCGAAACGCCGCAAGCCGCACCAATTGGTGCGGCTTGCGGCGTTTCGGGAGGGGAGGGAAAGCGGGCTAGGGGCCGGGACGCTTGCCATCCTTTTCACGATCGGGCGTTACATCGATCTCATTCGGATCCTGCACCGCCTTTTTAAAGCTGCGCAACCCCTTCCCCAGGGCACCACCGATCTCGGGAAGCTTGCCGGCTCCGAAAATGACCAGCACCAGAACGAGGATAATTATCAGTTCCGTAGAACCAAGTCCGAACATCGATCACCTCGGGGTTATTGCTGCAAAGCTGGACTGAAAAGTTTCCGGGGTGGCAGCAGCCACCCCGGAAGGGTCTTACTCAGGGCGCATCGATGGCATCAACGGGACAGGTGTCGACACAGGCGCCGCAATCGATGCAGGTCTCGGCATTGATGACACGGGCATCCCCCTGCTCGCTGATTGCCTCGACCGGGCAGACCGGCTCACAGGCGCCGCAGTTGATACATTCGGCATTAATGGTATAGGCCATTGGATTCACCTCCTCTGCCATAAGCTGGGATACGTTGTTTTGCAGTTTTCCGCATCCTACACGAATCGGGCGTTGCTGTCCACCCCCCGGGACCGCCGGCAAACCGATAAAAACCTTGCATTTCACTCCCCTTTCCGCTAGTCTTTTAAAACATTTTTTCCGGTTTTCCACAATACGCTTCCGGCACTTCCACTGCCCCGGCAGCGACTTGGCTGTCCCGAATCGGGCGGAAATAAAACATCTTTTCAGCACCTTCAGCACTCGGCATCAATATCACCAGAAAATTCGGAGGAGGTACTTTTTCAGTGGATATCCTTGCATTGAACTGCGGCAGTTCGTCAGTCAAATACCAGCTGTTTGACTGGAAACGCAAAGAGGTGATCGCCAAGGGGATGGTTGAACGGGTGACGATCGGCGATTCGTTCATCATCCACGAAGTTCCCGGGCGGGAGACGTACCGCGAAGAGTACGAATGTCCCGACCACAAGGTGGCCATTCACCTGATCATCAAGACCCTGACCAGCGAGCGCTATGGCGTCGTCACCGACATGAGCCAGATTTCTGCCGTCGGCCATCGTGTGGTGCACGGCGGCGAAAAGTTCGCCCGCTCGGTGATGATTGACGATTCGGTCCTCGATGCCATCAAGGAAGTTCAGCACCTCGCGCCGCTGCACAACCCTCCCAACATCTCCGGCATCGAGGCGGCCAAGGAGAACCTTCCCGACGTCCCCCACATCGCCATTTTCGACACCGCCTTTCACCAGACCATGCCGCGCCACGCCTTTATCTACCCCCTCCCCTACGAGTGGTACGAAAAACACAGCGTGCGGCGCTACGGTTTTCACGGCACCAGCCACCTCTACGTCTCCAAGCGGGCGGCGGTGCTCCTCGGCAAAGACCCCAGGGACTGCAACATCATCACCATGCACATCGGCAACGGGGTCTCCCATTCGGCGATCAAGGGGGGGGTCTCCGTCGATACCTCGATGGGCCTCACCCCCCTCGAAGGGGCGGTGATGGGGACCCGCTGCGGTGACATCGATCCGGCCATCCCGATGTTCATCCAGCAAAAAGAAGGCCTTTCTGCCAAGGAGCTCGACTCCATCCTCAACAAGAAGGCGGGAGTCCTCGGCGTCACCGGCCAGTACACCGACCGCCGCGACGTCATCGAGGGGGCGGATGCGGGCGATGAGCGCTGCAAGCTCTCCCTGGAGATTGAGGCCTACCGGCTGAAAAAGTACATTGGCTCCTATGCGGCGGCCCTCGGCGGCGTCGACGCCGTGGTCTTCACCGCCGGTGTCGGCGAGATGGGCTGGCTGATTCGCGAAATGGCCCTGGAAGGGCTCGAGTTCATGGGGATCATTCTCGACAAGGAGAAGAACCGCAACACCATGACCCGCAAACGCGAGAGCGTCATCACCACGCCGGAATCCCGGGTCAAGGTTTTCGTCATTCCCACCGACGAGGAGCTGGTCTTTACCGAAGATGTGGTGGCGATCCTCGAGGGGACCTATACCGACCACATGCATTTTTCCTATTCCTTCTCCGGTCCCGATTTCCAGCGGAAATAATCGGTCCGTTCCCTGATGCCCTACGCCAAAGAGGCCGGCGGCGCGCCGCCGGCCCCTTTATCTCCCAGGTTCACCCTGGCCCAAGACTGGATTTATGAGCATGCTCGGCATTGCAGAGATCGGCAGTTACATCCCGGAAAACCGGATTTCCAATTACGACCGCAAGGAACAGTTCGCCATCGATGACCAGTTCATCGAGGAGAAGATCGGCGTCAGGAGCGTCTCCCGCAAGGGGCCCGAGGAAGAGACTTCGGACCTCTGCCTGAAAGCCTACGCCGACCTCGAGGCCCGCAGCGGTCTGCGCCGGGAAGAGGTGGAGACGCTGGTCGTCGTCACCCAGAATCCCGACTTCACCATTCCCCACACCTCGGCGCTGGTGCATGGCCGGCTCGGCCTGGCGGAGAATTGTGCCTGTTTCGACATCTCCCTCGGCTGCAGCGGTTTTGTCTACGGGCTTTCCACCATCACCGCCTTCATGGCCGCCAACGGCCTGCGCAAGGGGGTCCTGATCACCGCCGACCCCTATTCCAAGGTGGTCAGCCCGGACGACAAGAACACCGCCCTCCTCTTCGGCGACGCCGCCGGCGCCACCCTGATCTCGAACGAGGCGCGCTTCGTTCCCGGACACTACACCTTTGGCACCCTGGGAAGCGAATTCGACAAGCTGATCGCCCGCGACGGCGTCCTCTTCATGAACGGCCGGGCGGTCTTCAACTTCGCCGCCAAGACCATCCCCCCCGATATTGAAAAGATGGCCGCCAAAAACGGCATCGCCATCGCCGACATTGATCGTTTCCTCTTCCACCAGGGGAGCAAGATCATCGTCGAGACCATCGCCCGCAAGCTCGGTGTCCCCCTGACCAAGGTCCCCTACGCAATCTGCGATTTCGGCAACAGCTGCGCCTCGACCATTCCACTGCTGCTGCAATCGGAACTGGCCGACCCGGCGGTGAAGACCATCGCCATCAGCGGCTTCGGCGTCGGCCTCTCCTGGGCCAGCGGCCTGCTGCGCCGCGTCGCCTGATCGACACCCCCAACTGAGCCGAAATTAAAGCGGCCGGCGGGAATCCCCGCCGGCCGCTTTTTATCTTGCAACTCACAAATGAATCTCCCCGCAGCAAGCTACGGGGTATCAAAAGTTTAGATTGATCGCTTTCATCGAAGCAAGCTTCGGGGAATTCGACCCACCTGAGATTCAAATTTCAAAATTCAAAATTGCCTTTCATCACCCCTGCGCCTGCACCGCGGTGATCGCCGCGACACTGATGATGTCCGCCACCGAGCAGCCACGGGAGAGGTCGTTGACCGGCTTGGCCAGGCCCTGGATGATCGGGCCGACCGCTTCGGCGCCGGCGAGGCGTTCTACCAGCTTGTAGCCGATATTGCCGGCGTCGAGGTCGGGGAAGATCAAGGTGTTCGCCTTGCCGGCGACCGACGAGCCGGGCGCCTTCTTGGCGCCGACCTTGGGGAGCAGAGCGGCATCGGCCTGCAGCTCGCCGTCGATCTGCAGCTCCGGGTCGAGCCCCTTGGCGATCTCCAGGGCCTTGAGGACCTTGTCGGCGTCGTCGTGCCTGGCGCTCCCCTTGGTCGAGAAGGAGAGCATTGCCACCCGCGCCTCGGCGCCGAGGAAGCTCTTGCAGCTGCGAGCGGTAGCGACGGCAATCTCCGCCAGCGCCTGGGCGTCGGGGTTCGGATTGACGGCGCAGTCGGCGAAGAGGATGGTGCCGTTCTCGCCGAACTCCGGGGTCCTGGTGACCATCAGGAAGACCGAGGAGACGGTCTTCATGCCGGGGGCGGTGCCGATCACCTGGAAGGCGGCACGCAGCACGTCGCCGGTGGTATTGAAAGCGCCGGCCACGGCGCCGCCGGCATCCCCGCGACGGACCATCATCGAGCCGAAATAGAGGTTGTCGTCCGCGGTCAGCAGGGCGCGGGCTTCGTCGCGGCTGAGCCCCTTCTTCTTGCGCAGCTCCACCAGTTCATCGATATAGCTTTCCAGCTGGGGGGCAGTCTTCGGATCGAGCAGGGTGACCCCGGCCAGCGAGGCTCCGAGCTCCTGGGCTTTTGCCGTGAGGGTCGCGGGATTGCCGAGCAGCACCACCCGGGCGAGACCATCACCGACGATCTGGCCGGCCGCTTCCACCATGCGGTCGTCGTACCCTTCCGGCAGGACCACGGTCTGCAGGTTGGTGCGGGCCTTGGCCTTGATCTGGTCAACTAAATGCATGACATTCTCCTCCAAAACGGGGTTTGAATAAGGCTTCTTTTATAACCGAAGGCCCGAATGCGGTCAACCCTTTTCCAGCCGTTGCCAAAGGGGCGATTGTTCGCTGGCCGCAGGGGGTTGGGATCATGTATAATGGCCCGGACCAAGCGCCCGGATCGAACCGGGCCCGTGCGGAGCCTATGGACCTCAATCACCGCGCCGATCCGTTGTTGATCGGCTTTTTGATCCTCTCGCTGCTGCTGCACCTGCTGCTGCTCTACCTGGTTCCTCGCCACAGCCTGCTGCCGGCGACGCCGGTTGACGAGCCGCCGGTGGTCGTCGAAATGCGCCCAACCCAGCCCCGGGAGCGGGAACTGGAGCTTCCCGAAACCCCCAACCAGCCGCGTACCAAACCGGCGCAACGGCTCGGTCCCAGCGACCAGCAGGTTGAGAAGGAGACCGCCCCCCGCGGCGCCGATTTCGAGGATCGCAAGCCCCAGACCCCGGCCCAACCACTTTCGCCCCGGCCGCAGACGCCAGCGACCCCGGCGCAACCAGTGACAACCGCCCCGGCCAAAACCGAACCGCACCCGGCCCAGTCGGAAACCGCCCCGGCCCCGGAAGCGCCCCTCCAGCCCAGCCCACCATCGCTGGAAAAATTGATCACCCTGCCCCAGAGTACCGCTGCCAGAACAGTGAATGAGGCACGGGAAAAAGCCCGGGAGGAAGTGGCCGAAGGAAACGCGGTCTGGCTCGACACCGAGCAGGACCTGCTCAATTCCTTCTTTCGCCGGCTCAAGGACGGTATCTACCGGGTCTGGAACTACCCGCCCCGCGCCGCCGAAGCGGGGCAGGAGGGGGTCTGCCTGCTGAAGATCACCTTCCGCCGCGACGGCACCGTCCTGAAGGTCGAGCTCAAGGAGAGTTCCGGCTCGCCGCTCCTCGACAATGAGGCGATCGCCGCCGTGCGCCGCGGCGGTCCCTATGGCGAACTCCCCCGCTCCTACAAAGAAGATCAGCTCAACGTCTTCGCCTTCTTCCGCTACAGCCTCCTGCGCTCCCACTCCACCCGCTTCGGCGACATCTTCGGCAACAACTGAAAAGGGCCCCTGACGGGGCCCTTCGGTTTTCAAGTACCCTGTAACTCATAGGATTTCGGAAGATTGCGCAGGGATTTTTCGTGTCAGCAAGGCATGATGTTCGCTGTCTAGCCATAGCTAAACAGCGAACACCAAAACGCAGCTGGCGCGAAAAATAACCAGCAAGACACGAAAGATTATGGGTTACTGGGTACTATGCATCTTCCCATTTCAGGATCGGATTGCGCGCCGCGCTCGTCTCGTCGAGACGCCGGGTGCGGGTCCGCACCGGCGCCGCGTGGAGAAGCTCGGGGTTCTCTTCCGCCTCGCGCGCGATGGCGAGCAGGGCGTCGCAGAACTCGTCGAGGACCTCCATGCATTCGGTCTCGGTCGGCTCGATCATGATCGCCCCCTTGACCACCAGCGGGAAGTAGATGGTCGGCGGGTGATAGCCATAGTCGATCAGCCGCTTGGCGAGGTCGAGGGTATGGCAGTCCCCTTTCAGGTCGCGATCGGAGAAGACGACCTCGTGCAGCGAGCGCTTGCGGTGCGGCAGGTGGAAGGCCCCCTCGAGGCGGGCGCGTACGTAGTTGGCGTTGAGGACGGCGAGCTCGCTGGCGCGGCGCAGGCCGGCTCCCCCCATTGCCAGGATATAGGCATAGGCGCGCACCATGATGCCGAAGTTGCCATAGAAAGAGCGCATTCGGCCGATCGACTGTGGACGGTCGCTGTCGAGACGGTAGCCGTCCTTTTCCTGCACCACCACCGGCGAGGGGAGAAAGGGTTCGAGGGCCGCGGTCACGCCGACCGGTCCGGACCCCGGTCCGCCGCCACCATGGGGGGTAGAGAAGGTCTTGTGCAAGTTGAAGTGCATGACGTCGATCCCCATGTCGCCGGGCCGGGCGATCCCCATCAGGGCGTTAAGGTTGGCGCCGTCGCAGTAGACGAGTCCCCCCTTGGCATGCACCACCGCGCAGATCTCGCGAATCTCCGACTCGAAGAGGCCGAGGGTGTTGGGGTTGGTCACCATCAGCGCCGCGACCTCGTCGTCCATCAGCGCCGTCACGGCGGCGGCCGAAAGGACCCCTTCGGAGGCGACCGGGACCACCTCGTAACCGCAGAGGGCCGCCGAAGCGGGATTGGTGCCGTGGGCGGTGTCGGGGATGATCACCTTGCGTCGCGCATTTCCCTGCGCTTCGTGCCAGGCCCGGATCATCAGCATCCCGGCCAGCTCACCGTGGGCACCGGCGGCCGGTTGCAAGGTCACCGCCGGAAAGCCGGAGATCTCGGCGAGCGCCTCCTGCAGCCGGCACATCAGCGCCAGCGCCCCCTGGGCGAGCTTTTCCGGGGTCTGCGGATGCACCCCGGCGAGACCGGGGAGCCGCGCCGCCACCTCATTGACCTTGGGGTTGTACTTCATGGTGCAGCTGCCGAGGGGATAGAGCCCGGAGTCGACCCCGTAGTTCCAGGTCGAGAGGCGCGTGAAGTGACGCACCACGTCGATCTCGGAGAGCTCGGGAAAGCCGGCCACGGCATCCCGCACCAGTTCCTTTGGCAGCTCGGCCGCGGGGACATCGAGGGGCGGAAGGCTGTAGCCGCGCCGACCGGGGTCGGAATGTTCAAAGAGGAGTTTTTCGTTCAGCACCAGGCCGCTGGTTCCCAGACTCTTCATGCCAGCACCTCCTGCAGCGCGGTGACCAGGGCATCGATCTCCTCACGGCGGTTCTGTTCGGTGACGCAGACCAGGATGCGGCGCTCGTCCGCGGCCCGGTAGCGGCCAAGGTCAACGCCGCCGAGGATGCTGCGCTCGGCGAGGGCGGCGAGAACGTCAGCGGCGGGGCGCGGCGTTTCGATGACAAATTCGTTAAAACTCGGTCCGGCAAAGGGGAGGGTCACTCCCGGCAGGGCAGCCAGCCCTTTCCGGGCGTAGGCCGCCTTGGCCAGGTTCTGCTGCGCCACCTCGCGAATACCGGCCTTGCCGAGGAGCGCCAGGTAGACAGTGACCATCAGGGCGCAAAGCCCCTGGTTGGAACAGATGTTGGAGGTCGCCTTTTCGCGCCGGATGTGCTGCTCGCGTGTCGCCAGGGTGAGGACGAAGCCGCGGTGGCCATCGCGATCGAGGGTCTGGCCGATGAGCCGCCCCGGCATGTTGCGCAGGAACTTCTGGCGCGCGGCGAAGAAGCCGACGCCGGGACCGCCATAGGAGACCGGGATGCCGAAACTCTGTCCCTCGCCGACGGCGATGTCGGCACCGAGTTCACCCGGCGACTTGAGCAGGCCAAGGGCGATCGGCTCGGCGGTAGCGCTGACCAGCAGCGCCCCGGCGCCATGGGCGATGGCAGCGAGACCGGCGAGGTCTTCGATGACGCCGAAGAAGTTCGGATAGCCGGCAACCAGCGCCGCGGTCTCGCCGTCGATCAAGGCAGCCAGCTGCGCCGCGTCGGTCCCCCCGGTGGTTGCACAGGGGACTTCCACCAGGTCGAGGCCGAGGTATTTGCCATAGGTGGTGACCGTCTGGCGGTAGTCGGGATGCAGACCGGCCGAGAGGATCACCTTGCGGCGCCGGGTGGCGCGGACCGCCAGCAGCACCGCTTCGGCACAGGCCGAGGCGCCGTCGTACATGGAGGCATTCGCCTGGTCCATGCCGGTCAGCTGGCAGATCAGCGTCTGGAACTCGAAGATCGCCTGCAGCGTCCCCTGGCTGATTTCGGGCTGGTAGGGGGTATAGGCGGTATAGAACTCACTGCGCGAGACCAGCTGGTCGACCACCGCCGGGATGAAATGATTGTAGGCGCCGCCGCCGAGAAAGGAGCTGTAATCGGCGGCGGTGGCATTTTGGGCAGCGAGACGCTGCAATTCGCGCAGCAGGTCGCTCTCGGCCAGGGCCGCGCCCAGTTGCAGCGGCCGCTGCAAGCGGACCGCGGGCGGGACCTCGCAGAAGAGGTCCTCGACGGAGGTGACGCCGATCGCCGCCAGCATCTGGCGCACGTCCTCCTCGGTATGGGGCAGGTAACGCATGGCAATCTCCCGGTAGAGGGTCGAGGCGTTTCAGTCCTGCTCGGCGACAAATTCCTGGTAGGCATCGGCGTCGAGGAGATCGTCGAGCTGGGCCGGATCGCTGAGGCGGATCTTGATCATCCAGCCATCCTCGTAGGGAGAGGTATTGATCACCTCGGGGGCGTCCGGGAGCTCTTCGTTGACCTCGACCACTTCGCCGGAGACGGGGGCATAGACATCGGAGACCGCCTTGACCGACTCGACAACGCCGAAGGGCTTGCCAACCTCGACCATCGTGCCGACCTCGGGGAGCTCAACGAAGACCACATCGCCGAGGGCGTCCTGGGCAAAGTCCGTGATGCCGACGGTGACGAGCTCCTCCTCGATCAGAACCCATTCGTGTTCCTCGGTGTACTTCAACTCTTCGGGAAATTCCATGGTCTCCTCCTTGGCGATGGGGGCGGCAGCAGCGCCCCGGGGCGATCGGCCGATCGCCGCATAGTGACGTCTATTTTTGGATGAACGGGGTCTTTACCACTTCCGCGCCGACCTGGCGATTGCGGATACCGACGCTCAAACGGGTTCCAATCGCGGCACAGTCGGGGCGCACCAGGGCCTGGGCGATACCGACCCGCAGCACCGGCGACATGGTGCCGCTGGTGACGACGCCGACCTGCTCGGCGCCGGCAAAGAGGGGATAGTCGGCCCGCGGCACCCCGGCTTCGGTCATCTGCACCCCGACCAGCCGGCGCGGCACGCCGGTCTCCTGCTGCCTGCGCAGAGCCGCGGCGCCGATAAAGCTCGGCTTGTCGAGCTTGGTGATCCAGCCGATACCCCCCTCCAGCGGCGAGATCTCCGGGGAAAGCTCGTGACCGTAGAGGGCGTACTTCATCTCCAGCCGCAGGGTATCGCGGGCGCCGAGGCCGATCGGGACGAGGCCGTCCTCGCGACCGACCTCGAGCAGGGCATTCCAGAGCTGCTCGGCGGCGGCGGGGGCGAAGTAGAGCTCGAAGCCGGCTTCCCCGGTATAGCCGGTACGGGAGATGATCGCCGGCACGCCGTCGACCACTCCTTCGGCAAAATGATAGTAGCGGATCGCGGCGAGGTCGGTGGCGGTGAGCCGGGCCAGGATCGCTTCGGCGGCCGGCCCCTGCAGGGCGAGTTGGGCGAAGTCGTTGCTGAGGTTGCGCAGGGTCACGCCGGGGAAGTCCCCCTCCGCGAGGACCTGCTCCATCCAGGCGAAATCCTTGTCGGCGTTGGCGGCGTTGACGCAGAAGAGGTAATGCTCGGCGTCGAAGCGGTAGAGGGTGACATCATCCACGACCCCGCCGTGGGGGTAGCAGAAGGCGCTGTACTGGACCTGGCCGTTGACCAGCCGCGCAGCGTCGTTGATGGTCAGCTCCTGGACGTAGGCCAGCGCCCCCGGTCCCCGGACTTCGATCTCGCCCATGTGGGAGACGTCGAAGAGGCCGGCGGCGTTGCGCACCGCCAGGTGTTCCTCGATCACCCCGCGGTACTGCACCGGCATGTCCCAGCCACCGAACTCGACCATGCGGGCGCCGAGCTTGCGGTGCGCATCATTCAACGGGGTCTTCTTCAGCATGGTTCCTCCGTGGCAGGGCAAGGTAAAATTTTGAATTTCGCGTTCAACTCAAAATTCAAAATTCAGAATTCAACATTCAGAATCATCCCAGAATCTCCGGGATCAGCTCCTCGCCGCCGAGGGTCATCAGGTGCACCCCCTGGCACTCGGCGCGGGCGGCGGCGACCAGCTCCCGGGCGATGGCGACTCCCTCGGCGCGGGGGTCGGCAGCCCCTTCGAGGCGGGCGATCAGCCTTTCCGGCACCCGCACCCCGGGGATATGGTCGTTGAGAAAGCGGGCCATCCTGGCGCTCTTGAGGAGCAGCACGCCAAGCAGCACCGGCACGCCCAGGGGGCGCGCGGCCGCCATGAAGGTCTTGAGCCGATCGGTATCGAAAACCGCCTGGGTCTGAAAGAAGCGGGCGCCGTTCTTGATCTTCTTGTCGAACTTCTGGAACATCAGCTCGAAGGGCTCGGCTTCCGGCGTCACCGCCGCCCCGGCGAAGAAGCGCGGCGTTCCGCGCAGCGCCTTGCCGGCCATGTCGCTCCCCCGCGCCAGGCCGTCGGCAACCTGCAGCAGCTGCACCGAATCGAGGTCGAAGACTGCCCGCGCCTGGGGGTGATCGCCGAAGCGGGCGTGGTCGCCGGAGAGGAGGAGCAGGTTCTCGATGCCGAGAGCAGCAGCGCCGAGCAGATCGGCCTGCAGCGCCATGCGATTGCGGTCGCGGCAGGTGAGCTGCAGGATCGGCTCGAACCCCTCCCGCACCAGCATCCCGGCCAGGGCCAGCGGGCTGAGGCGCATGTTCGCCCCCTGGTTGTCAGTGACGTTGATCGCCGTCACCCCGGAGAGCTGCTGCGCCTTGGCCAGCGCCTCGCCGACGTCGCACCCCTTGGGGGGCGCGATTTCGGCGGTGACAACAAAGCTGCCGGCGGCCAGTTGTTGCTGCAGCAGGGACATGGAGACTCGGAAAAGTTCGGAGAGCTGGGTTCTGAGTGGGAAAGGGCCTGGGCGAATTCGCCACTCGCTATCGGAGGTTCAATTTTCCCGGCTTGCGGACCTTCCCCCAGTTCTTGGGCGGGACCGGGCGGGCGAAGACCCCCTTGCGCCCCTGGCGCTTGAGGCGCTCAAAGATCAGGTTCCAGGCGCAGTCGAGCTCGCGGTCGGCCTCGCAGCGCCCCTGCTCCATGCCGCCGCAGGGGCCGTTGAGAAGCCCTTTGGCACAGGTGGTGACTGGGCAGATGCCGGCGGTCTCATTGAGGATGCAATCCCCGCACAGCGAACATTTCTCCTCGTACTGCCCGACGCGGCGGACATTGCCGAGGAAGAGTGAGTTGAGGCCGCCGATGACCCGCAAGTCGGTATTGGCAGAGAGCGACTGGATACCGGAGCCGCAGGCCAGAACCAGCAGCGCTTCGGCGCTGTCGACCGCGGCCCGATGCTGGCGCAGGTCGCGGGCGGCGCGCAGGATGTGGCACGCCTCGTCGACGATCATGCTGCCGGTCACCTCGCGCCCCTGTTCCTGCAACCACTCCTGGAGCCGGAAGACCTCTTCCTCCCCCCCTGCCTTGCAGGCGGTGGCGCAGGCCGCGCAGCCGACCAGGAAGAGTCGTTGCAACCCGTCGATGGCGGCAAGAATCTCCGCGGGATTTTTCTGTTCGCTGATAATCATCCGGCTATCGGGGGGGCCGCCCCGTTTCTAGGCCTTGGCCGCGGCGCGGCGCTTGGCGCTCTCGACCGTGTTGTAGAGGAGCATGGTAATCGTCATCGGACCGACGCCGCCGGGGACCGGGGTGATGGCGCTGGCCCGCGCTTTGGCCGCCTCGAACTCGACGTCGCCGACCAGTTTCTTGTCACCGATCCGGTTGACGCCGACATCGATAACGACCGCGCCCTCCTTGATCCAGGCGCCCTTGATCATCTCCGGGCGGCCGACGGCGGCGATCACCACATCGGCCGCTGCCACCTTGGCGGCGAGATCACGGGTGCGGGAATGACAGATGGTCACCGTGGCGTGCTCGGCAAGGCACATCAGCGCCACCGGCTTGCCGACGATATTGGAGCGACCGACCACCACCACTTCCTTCCCTTTCAGGTCGACCCCGGTCGCCTCGAGCATCTTCATTACCCCGTAGGGGGTGCAGGGCTGGAAGAGGGGATTGCCGGTCACCAGACGGCCGACGTTGTAGGGGTGGAAACCGTCGACGTCCTTTTGCGGCGAGATCGCCTCGAGTACCTTCCCCTCGTCGATCTGAGCGGGGAGCGGCAACTGCACCAGGATTCCGTCGATGCGGGGGTCGCGGTTGAGTTCGTCGATCAGGGCGAGAAGCTGCGCCTCGCTGGTCTGCGCCGGCAGCTTGTGCTCGTCGGAATAGATCCCGGCCTGCTCGCAGGCCTTCTCCTTCATCGATACATAAACGCGGCTCGCCGGGTCGTCACCGACCAGCACCACCGCCAGCCCGGGAGTCGTTCCGAACGCTTTCAGTTGTGCCACGTCTGCCGCGATCGCCTCGCGCAGCCGGGCGGCGATTGCCTTGCCGTCAATAATCTTTTCCACCTGCTGACACCTCCCTGAAAATGGAAGTCAACTCTACACAACCCCTCCCGGCTTGTAAAGAAAAAGGCTGCGCAAATGCCCGCCCTGGCTGGGTTTGCCGGCTAACCCGCCGATTTTTCGAGGAGCGCGGCGAGGCGCTGGCGCCGTGCCGCTAGCGGGAGGTCGGCGAGGGTCTGCACCGCGGCATAAAAGCGCGGCAGGTCCCCGTCCTGCTCGGCGAGCAGCTGCTGAAAGGCCGGGAGCAGGCGGCGGTAGGTATTCACCGCGACAAAGCGGCCATTGTTGAGCGGTTCGGCAAACCAGCGGTCATACCCGGCATAGCCCTGCCAACTCGCCTTGAGGCGCTCATGGGCGACGCGCATGTCGGCCAGGATCGCCGCCTTCGCGCGCCGCATTTCTGCCGCCGGCAGCTCTTCGCCGTAGAGCGCTGCGAGGCGGCCACGGGTTACGCTGACCAGGGCCAGGAACTCGGCCTGGCGCCCTTCCCGGAGTTGATGGGCCTGACGGGCGGCATCATCGCCATAGCGGTCGAGCCAGCGCTCGACCCCGGCGATCTCCACCGTCATGGCGAAGGCCTCGTTGAAATCGGCATCCCCCTTGGCATAGACCTGCTGGTGCGCCAGTTCGTGAAAGATCAGGCCGGCGGTCGCAGCGGTCGGACCCTGGACAAAGGTGTTAAGGACCGGGTCGTCGAACCAGCCGAGGGTCGAATAGGCCGTCACCCCGTAGACGTAGACATCGTCGCCACCGCTGGCAAGGCCGGCAGCAAACTCCCGGGCGGCGGCCTCGGCATAATAGCCGCGGTAGGGGACGCAGCCGGCGACCGGAAAGCACCAGCGGCGGGGCTCCAGGGAGAATTCGGGGGCCGCGACCACATTCCAGACCACGCAGGGGCGCTCGAGGTCGGCATAGCAGCGATAGCTGCCGTTGTCGGGCAGACCGAGCTCGCGGCTGGCAAATTCGCGGATCGCGAGGATGGTGGTCAGTTTCTGGCGCAGATCAGGGGCGGTGGTCGGGTCATCGATGAGGCGCTGGATATCGCGCCGCCGGGAGAGGAGATCCCATTGTCCCTGGGCGGCCTGGCGATAGTAGCCAAGATCACCACAGGCGCCGAGGCCAAGGGGGAACAGACCTGCCAGCAGCAGGACCAGCAGTCCGCACCAGCGACGCAGCCTCATGGTCCGCTCCTTTCCGGTCCGGCAGGTATTGGGAGGTTGGGGCTCAGGTCGAGCAGAAGATCAGAGGTGGCGGCCACAGACCTTGGCCAGCTCGGTCAGTGCCAGCAGCTCCCCCTTGCCAAAATCGCTGCCAGCCAGCTGCTGGTCGGCCCCCTTGCGGCAGACCTGGAGGACGCCGATGATTGCCTCCTCTTTCCAGAGCGGAACGCTCATGATCTTCTGGATCGGCTTGGGCGCTTCGGAGGCATCCGGGTCGGTGCGAATCTGCTCAAAAATGGCGACGTGGCGGGCCGACGCGAAGTGGTTGTTGATAAACCCCTTCTTCTCCTGCACGGTCCGGGAGATCAGGGCATCGGCCGAGCTCAGCGGAATGGTGCCCGTCTTGGCCAGGCGGAGCGGCCAGCGAAAGGAGAGGGACTGCCCCTCCGGAGAATAGCGGAAGAAGGCGACCTCCCCGGGCTTGACCTTGTAAATCTGGCAGAGCGCCTGCACCGCTGCGCTCATCCGCTCTTCTTCGCTGGTGCGGGAGGCGAGCTGAACGTCCAGGGTCGTACAGAGTTCTTCCAGTGTCATCGGCTCCTCCTCGGGCAGTACCCGGCAATGCAAAGCAACCCTTATGCGACCGGCCCGGTTGGGGGCGGTTCCGGCTCACCCTTGAAAGGAGATTAGTATAGCGCGTCAGCGCTGGACGCAACAGAGGTCAAATGAATTCCCGCCCGAGGATCGGATGCCGGCAGCGGTCAACCGTTGGCCGCCTTGGGACAGCCGGCACAGCCGCCGGTCGCCTCGCCGCCGCAGGCGGCCGGCTTGGCCTTCCCCTCGGCGTACCCCTGCTGGTACCAGCCCCCCCCTTTGAGGGCAAAACCGGTCTGGGAGATCAGTTTTTTCAGGGGTCCACCGCACGCCCGGCATTCGGTGAGGGGCGCATCGGAAAATTTCTGGCGGGCTTCGACAATCTGCTGACAGGCTTCACACTGGTATTCGTAAACGGGCATGACAGGTTCCTCCAGGTCGATAAATTCGTTGCCAATCTAATGGCTTTCCCCCGCCCTTGTCAAGGGTGCCCGGAGTGATCTTTTGCGCCGGGCGGCGATGACGGCCAAACCGGCGCACATTTTTCGGTTTTCGCCAAGAACACCGATTGACATTCGTCTCCCCCTTGCAGTAATGTCCATAATTGTCCAGCGCATGAGACAAATAAGATTCATGAGGTAAAAATGAACCTTTCTGTTAAAAGCGCCGCCGCGCTGCTGTCGGTATCGGAAAAGACCATCTACCGCTGGATCAAGCAGGAGATCATTCCGGCCTACAAGATCCATGAAAGCTACCGCTTCAACCGGGCGGAACTGATCGAGTGGGCGACCTCCCGGCGCATGGGGGTCTCCGCGGAGGCCTTCAGTGAGCCGGAAACCGGTTCGCAGCCGCTGCCGAGCCTGGGCGAAGCCCTCGAAGCCGGCGGCGTCTTCTACCGCATCGAGGGGAAGAGCCAGGACGAGGTGCTCGCCGACGTGGTCGGCCATCTGCGCCTCCCCGACGAGGTCGACCGCGATTACCTGCGCAAGGTCCTGATCGCCCGGGAGGAACTGGCCTCAACCGCCATCGGCGCCGGCATTGCCCTCCCCCACCCCCGCAATCCACCCCTGGTTCACATCGTCAAGCCCTCGGTCACCCTCTGCTTTCTGGAAAACCCCGTCGACTTCAAGGCCCTCGACGGCGCGCCGGTTCAAATCCTGCTGACCGTCCTCTCCCCCTCCGTGCGGATTCACCTCCACCTCCTGTCACTGCTCGGTTTTGCCCTCCGCGACCCGGGGTTCCGCAACGCCCTGCAGGAGCAGGCCGGGCGCGAGCCGATCTTTGCCGCCCTCACCGAGGCCGAAGCGGCAGTGCGCGGGACCAAACGGGCGCGCCTTACCCCCTAACCGACAGCAGGATCGATCCGCAGGTCATGCCCTATTCTCTCGAAAAACGCAAATCGTCGCTGTTTCAGGAACGCCCCTGGGTCTTTCTCTACGGGTCGCTGCTGGCCGGCTGCGCCGGTTATGTCAATGTCGTCCTGCTCGGCATCTACCATGTCCCGGTCAGTCACATGACCGGCGCCACCTCGCGCCTCGCCATCGATCTCTCCACCGGGGACTTCAAGGATCTCTACGGCGCCCTCGGCATCTTCGCCGGCTTTCTCCTCGGCGCCATCCTCGGCGGGGCCCTGATCGGCGGCACCCAGGTGGTGCCGGGA
This sequence comes from Desulfuromonas carbonis, assembly GCF_054658035.1. Taxonomy (NCBI): domain Bacteria; kingdom Pseudomonadati; phylum Thermodesulfobacteriota; class Desulfuromonadia; order Desulfuromonadales; family Desulfuromonadaceae; genus Desulfuromonas; species Desulfuromonas carbonis. Next base: position 104,516 of record NZ_BAAHXR010000003.1, read on the forward strand.
CGCCGTTACGGCATCGCCATGATGATCGAGGGGGGGGTGCTCGGCCTCTCGTTCCTGCTCCTCGTCACCGGCAGCATGAAGGGGATCACCGCCGCCGCCATCGCCTGTGGCCTGCAGAACGCCATGGCCAGCAGCTATTGCGGCCTGATCATCCGCACCACCCATGTTTCGGGGATGGTCACCGACATCGGCGTCCTCCTTGGCCAGATGCTTCGCTACCGGCGCCTCGAATTCTGGAAGCTGGCGCTCCTCTGCAGCCTGCTGAGCGGCTTCTTCTGCGGTGGCCTGCTGGGAGGCTACGGGTTCGCCCGCTTCGGGGTGCCCGCCCTGGTCCCGGCTGCCCTCGGCTGCTTTTTCGCCGGGCTGGCCTATTTCGATTGGCGCCGCCGCCACCGGGCCGACCTGCCGGTCGACCGTTGGGGCTATTTCCCTCCCGACGAGGTGCCCGGCTCATGACCTGTTTCCCCGCCGGTTTCGTCCTCCTCGCCGCTGGCGCCTTTTGCGCCCTGCTGACCGGCCGCAGATCGGACCTCGCCTCCCTGATCGGTACCCTGAGCAGCGTCGGCGGCGGCCTCCTCGCCCTGGCCGCGGCCTGGCCGGTACTGGCCGGTGGCAGGGAACTCACCTGGTCCGCCCCCTGGAGGGTCCCGGCGGGGGTGTTCGCCCTGCGGCTCGACCCGCTGGCGGCCTGGTTTGTGCTGCCGATCGCGCTCCTCGGCATCTGCTGCGCCCTCTTCGGCGCCAGCTACCTGCGGGGGGAGGGAAAATCCCGGTCGCTGGCCCCCCACTGGTTCCATTACAACCTGCTGCTGGCCGCCATGCTGCTGGTGGCCACCGCGGCCAACGCCGTCCTCTTCCTGGCCGCCTGGGAGATCATGACCCTCACTTCCTTCTTTCTCGTCGCCTGGGACCATCGCCACACCGAGGCGCGCCGCGCCGCCTGGCTCTACCTGCTTGCTGCCCACTGCGGACTGATGCTCCTCCTCGCCCTCTTTCTCGAGGCCGGGGTCTACTGCGGGAGCTTCAACTTTGCCGCCTTCACCCCCCTCGGCCAGCTCCCCGCCGCCAACGCCGCCGGTTTCTTTCTCCTCGCCCTCTTCGGCTTCGGCGTCAAGGCCGGGCTGCTGCCGCTGCATATCTGGCTCCCCGACGCCCATCCGGCGGCGCCGAGTCACATCTCCGCCCTGATGTCGGGGGTGCTGGTCAAGACCGGCATCTACGGCCTCCTGCGCATCCTCACCCTGCTGCCGCCGGCGCCGGCCTGGTGGGGCTGGCTCCTCGCCGGCCTCGGCAGCCTCGGCGCCCTCTACGGCATCGCCCTCGCCTGCCTGCAGTCTGACATCAAGCGCTGCCTCGCCTATTCAACCATCGAGAATGTCGGTATCATCTTTCTCGGTCTCGGTTTCGGCCTGGTGGCCCAGGCCCAGGGACATCCTGCCATCGCGCTCCTCGCCTTCGCCGGGGGGATGTTGCATATCTGGAACCACGCCCTCTTCAAGGGCCTGATGTTTCTGGGTGCCGGCGCGCTGGTTCACGCCACTGGCACGCGCAACATGAACCGCATGGGCGGGTTGCTGCGCCGCATGCCGCTGACCGGCCTGCTCTGGATCGGCGGCAGCCTGGCAATCAGTGCCCTTCCCCCCTTGAACGGCCTGATCAGCGAGTGGCTGATCTACCTCGGCCTGCTGCAGGCCGGCCTGCTGCCGACCAACTTCATCGCCCTGCCGGCGCTGCTCCTGATCGGCCTGCTCGGCACCGTCGGCGCCCTGGCGCTGGTGACCTTTGTCCGGCTGATCGGCATCTGCCTGCTCGGGGAAGGCCGGGAGGAAGCGGCCAGACGGGCCCACGAGGCGACCCCGCTGATGCTTGGGCCCATGGTGCTGCTGTTCGGCGGCTGTATGGCCATCGCCCTATGCCCGCAGGGGGTGTTCCACCTGCTGCAGGGCCCCCTGGCCCAGTTGCTCCCCGGTCCGGAACTCTTCCTGCTGCCGCCATCCCTGGCCCGGCTTGGCCACGCCGGCGGCATCCTGATCCTGGCCCTGCTGACGGCGGGGGTGCTGTTGCGCTGGCTGCGCCGGGTGCGACCGCAGGCGACGGCCGCCACCTGGGGCTGCGGCTACCCCGTGCCGACGCCGCGCATGGCCTACACCGGCGCCGCCTTTTCCGGCCTGCTGAGCCACGGCATCCTCCCGCGGAGCCTCGCCCCGGCGGCCGAGGGGGGCCGGGTCGGCGGCCTTTCGGCAGAACCGGCGGCGCTGCGCCTGACCTTTCTCGACCCGGTGCTGGTCCATTCCTGGCAACCCTTCTTCGCCTGGTGTGCCGAGCGCTGCCAGCGATTGCGCTGGCTGCAGCAGGGACGCTTGCCGGTCTACCTCCTCTACATGTTCGCGGCGATCACTCTGCTGCTCGCCTGGACCTTCTGGATGGAACGGGGAGGATAGGATGCTCTGGCTGCTCCTCGGACTACTGCTGATCGCCGGCTCCGGAATCCCCGGCCTCTTCCTCCCCCGGGACGGACAGGGTGGCGAGCGGATCGCCTGCGGCCTGCTCCTGACCGGGGTCCTTATCTGCACCTGGCCCCTGATCGGCATCTTCTGCGGCCAGAGTCTGCTTCTCGACGCCCACTGGGCCGTTCCCGGCGGCCGCTTCGTCCTCGAACTGGACGCCATCTCGGCGGCCTTTGTCGCACCGCTGCTATTGGTCGTCGCCACCGGCGCCTGTTACAGCCTCGGCTACTGGCCGCAACACCGGCATCCGGGCAACGGCCGCAAGCTGCGCCTCTTCTACGGCCTGATCGCCGGCGCCATGCTGCTGCTGCTGACGGCCCGCAACAGCCTTCTCTTTCTCCTCGCCTGGGAGACGATGGCCCTTTCGGGCTATTTCCTGATCACTACCGAAGACGAAAAGGCGGAGGCGCGCCGGGCCGGCTACATCTACCTGATCGCCACCCACAGCGGTACCCTCGCCCTCTTCGGCCTCTTCGCCCTGCTCCCTCCCGGCGGCGGGAGCGGCATCTGGCCGGCGGCCGGCAGCCTCCCGGCGGCCGGCAGTGCGGTCTTCCTGCTCGCCCTCTTCGGCTTCGGCATGAAGGCCGGCCTGATGCCGCTGCACGTCTGGCTCCCCGGCGCCCATGCCGCCGCCCCCAGCCACGCCTCGGCCCTCCTCTCCGGGGTGATGATCAAGACCGGCATCTACGGCCTGGTACGGCTTACCTCCTTCTTTGCCGCCATCCCCCCCTGGTGGGGATGGACGGTGCTGCTCCTCGGCGCGGTCTCCGGCATCCTCGGCGTGGCTCTCGCCCTGGCCCAGCATGACATCAAGCGGCTGCTCGCCTATCACAGCGTCGAGAATATCGGCATCATCGCCCTCGGCCTCGGACTGGCCCTGCTCGGCCGCAGCTACGGGCAGCCGGAGCTGGTGCTCCTCGGCCTCTCCGGATGCCTGCTGCACGTGGCCAACCACGGGCTCTTCAAGTCGCTCCTCTTTCTTGGCGCCGGATCGATGATCCATGCCACCGGCAGTCGCGAGATCGGTCATTTCGGCGGCCTGCTCGGGCGTCAGCGCTGGACCGGGCTCCTCTTCCTCGGCGGCGCGGTGGCGATCAGCGGCCTCCCCCCCTTCAACGGCTTCGTCAGCGAGTGGCTGATCTACCTCGGCGCCTTCCAGACCCTCGCTGTGAGCGGATCGCCCCTTCCCGGTGCGCTGTTTGCCGCGCCGGCCCTGGCCTTGATCGGCGGGCTGGCGCTGGCCTGCTTCGTCAAGGTCTTCGGCCTCAGTTTTCTCGGCACGGCTCGCAGCGAGGCTGCCGCGCACGCCCAGGAAGCGCCGCCGGTGATGCTCTGGCCGATGGCGCTGCTCCTCCTCGCCTGTGCCGGGATCGGCCTGCTGCCGGGGAGCCTGCGCCCGCTGCTGGAACGGGCCGCGCAGGCCTGGACCGGGGCGCTGCCACTCCCCCCCCTCGCCCCGCAGCTGGCGCCGCTGACGGTCATTGGTGGCGCCGGCTGGCTGCTTGTCGCCCTCCTCCTGCTCGTGGGCTGGTGGCTGCGCCGGCGCAGTGCCGCGGCGCCGCGCCAATGCGGCACCTGGGGCTGCGGCTATCCCCTTTCCACCCCGCGCATGCAGTACAGCGCCAGTTCCTTTGCCGACGGACTGGTCCGGCTGTTCCGCTTCGTTCTCGGCAGTGAACGGCACGGTGGGAGGGTGGCCGGCCTCTTTCCCGAGCGCGCCGAGTTGGCCGGGCATACGCCGGACCCGGTCCTCGATCGCGGCCTGACCCCGCTCTTTTCCGGCCTCGCCCGGCTCCTCTACCGGCTGCGGCGCGGCATCCAGAACGGCCTCGTCGCCAGCTACCTGTTCTACATCGCCTTGACCGTGGTCGTTCTGCTGACCCTGCTCAGCCGTTGAAAGGATTGCACCGATGATCGGCCGGATCCTGTTGCAACTTGCCATCCTGCTCCTGTTTGCCCCGCTGCTTTTGGGGGTGATCACCAAGACCAAGGCGCTCTTTGCCGGCCGCGTCGGGCCGCCGCTGCTGCAGCCCTACTTCGACCTTTTCCGCCTCTGGCGCAAGGGGTTCGTCATCAGCCGCACCACCACCTGGGTCTTCCTCGCCGGGCCGGTGGTCGGCCTGGTGGTCCCGCTCCTCGCCGCGATGCTGATCCCCTTCGGCGGCCTGGGCGCCCCGATCTCCTTCAGTGGCGACCTGATTCTCTTCGTCTATCTTTTCGGCCTCGCCCGTTTCTTCACCGCCGCTGCCGCCCTCGATACCGGCTCGAGTTTCGAAGGGATGGGGGCGGCCCGGGAGGTGACTTTCGCCTGCCTCGCCGAACCGACCGTCCTCTTTGCGCTGCTGGTGCTGGCCCGCGGCGCCGGCAGCCTCTCCCTCGGGGGGATGCTCGGGCCGCAGCTGGCGGCGCAGTGGCAGGGCAATGGGGGCGCCTCGCTGGGCCTGATCCTGGTCTGCCTCTTCGTGGTGCTGCTGGTGGAGAATTCGCGCATTCCCTTCGACGATCCCAACACCCACCTCGAACTGACGATGATTCATGAGGTGATGGTGCTCGATCACAGCGGCCCGGCTTTCGGCATGATCCTCTACGGCGCCGCGATGAAACTGCTGGTACTGGGATCGTTGCTGGTGCGCGTTGCGCTGCCGGTGCAGACCGGCTCGCTCCTGCTCGACCTGCTCGTCTTCCTGGCAGGGTTGCTGGGGCTGGCCGTGCTGATTGGGGTGGTCGAGTCGACCATGGCGCGCCTCAAACTGCCGCGGGTGCCGCAGGTGCTGGTCGGCACCACCCTCCTCTCGATCTTCGCCCTGGTCCTGGTCCTGCGTTAGGAGAGTCCCGATGTCGAACCTGCTCCTGCTGACCGTCATTCTGATCAACTTCTTCACCCTCGGCAGCGCCCGGCTGGTTGCCTGCATCCGGGCCGTCGCCTTTCAGGGCGCCCTGCTGGCGCTCCTGCCGCTGGCCGCCCACGGCCTCTCCGGCCATGCCCTGCTCCTCGGCGCCGGCGCGCTGGCGTTCAAGGGAATCTTCATTCCCTGGCTGCTGCTGCGGGCGATTCGCGAAGTGCGCATCCGCCGCGAGGTCGAGCCCTTCATCGGCTTCGTGCCGACCCTGGTGATCGGCGCCCTGGTCACCGCCGGCGCCTTTATCTTCTCCGGCTTTCTGCCGCTGGCCCCGGAACACCAGGACGGGCTCTTCGTGCCGACCGCGCTGGCGACCATGGCGAGCGGCTTTCTGCTCCTGATCACCCGGCGCAAGGCGATCACCCAGGTCCTCGGCTACCTGATGCTGGAAAACGGCATCTTCGTCTTCGCCGTCCTCCTCTCGACGGCGATTCCGCTGATGGTCGAGGCGGGTATCCTCCTCGACCTGCTGGTCGGTGTCTTCGTCATGGGGATCGTCCTCAATCAGATCAGCCGCGAGTTCTCGACCCTGAATACCGAACGCCTGACCGCCCTGAAGGAATAGCGCCATGCTCCTGTTGCTGATTCTCTTTCCCCTCGCTGCTGCGCTTCTCGCCTTGATCTTCCCCTGGCACCAGGGACGCTCCTGGCTCCTCCCGGTCAGCGGCGGGCTGCACCTGCTCCTCGCCGGGTTTCTCGTCGCCGCCCCGGAGGCCGGCTTCGGCCCCTGGATCGGCCTCGATGCCCTCTCCCGGCTGGTGCTGATCGTCACCAGCCTCCTCTATTTTGGCTGCGCGCTCTATGCGGTCGGCTACCTCGATCTGCGCCGGGACCGCGGCAACCGGGTCATCGTCCCCTGTCTGCTGGTCTTTCTTGCCGCCATGACCCTGGCGATATCGGCCCGCCATCTCGGCCTGCTCTGGATGGCGGTGGAGGCGACGACCATCGCCAGCGCGCCGTTGATCTACTACAACCGCAACCGGCTCTCCATCGAGGCGACCTGGAAATATCTGCTCCTCTGTTCCGTCGGCATCGCCCTGGCGATGCTCGGCATGCTCTTCGTCGCCTACGCGGCCCTGCTCGGCGGCGGCGTGCCGGTCAACCTCCAGTTCGACAACCTCCTCGCCGGGGCGGCGACCCTCTCGCGTCCCTGGCTCCATGCCGGCTTCGTCTTTCTGCTGGTCGGCTTCGGCACCAAGATGGGCCTGGCCCCCCTGCACAGCTGGAAACCGGACGCCTACGGCGAGGCCCCGGGGATGGTCGGGGCGCTTTTGGCCGGCGGGCTGACCAGCGTCGCCTTTCTCGCCATCCTGCGCGCCCTGCAGCTGATGGTCGCCGCCGGCGACGGCGCCATGGCCCGCCAGACCCTGCTCGGCATGGGGCTGCTGTCGCTGCTGGTGGCGGCAGTCTTCATGGTGCGCCAGCCCGACATCAAGCGGCTGCTCGCCTACTCCTCGGTGGAACATATGGGGATTCTCGCCATCGGCGTCGGCATCGGCGGCCTGGCGACCTACGGCGCCATGTTTCATCTGGTCAACAACGCCCTGACCAAGGGTTGTCTCTTTCTCTCCGCCGGCAATATCCAGCGCGCCTACGACAGCAAGCGCCTCTCCGAGGTCCACGGCGCCATCGCCACCCTGCCGATCTCCGGCAGCCTCTTTTTGGCCGGCTTTCTCGCCATCACCGGCTCCCCCCCCTTCGGGCCGTTCATGAGCGAATTCACCATTTTGCGTGGCATCTTCGGCAGTGGCCGGCTCGGGGTCGGCCTGACGATGCTGGTGCTGCTGGCGGTGGTCTTTATCGGCATGGGTGCCACCGCTCTCACCGCCACCCAGGGGGAGCCGGTCAAACTCGACACTGCCTTCAAGGACAGCCTGCTGCTGGTCCTGGCGCCGATCGTCTTTCTGCTGCTGGTCCTGCTCCTCGGCGTCTATCTCCCGGCGCCCCTGGAGAACGCCCTGCGCGATGCCGCCGCCCTGCTGGAGGTGCTGCCATGAGCCTGTCGAAACTGGTCCGTTTTCGCCACGGCCTTTCGGTCCCCCTCGCCGAGCTGCCGATTCTCGACTACGCCCAGTTCAGCGCCTCGCTGCTGGCAGACATCGCCGCCGACGCCCGGGTGGCGAGTTATTTCGGCCGTCCGGTGACGACGGGTCTGGAAATCTTCGCCATCCTCGCCCACGACTGGAAGGAAGAGCTGGCCCTGCTGCGGACCCGGGTCAGCGGCAGTTTTCCGGCCCTGACGCCCCAGTGTCCGCAGCTCCACCTCTTCGAGCGGGAGCTGGCCGAGCAATTCGGCGTGCGTCCGCTCGATCATCCCTGGCTGAAACCGGTCCGTTTTCATGCCCCCTGGATCGATGCCGCCGACATCTGGGGGCGTCCGCAGGGGAGCCACCCGGTACCGGGGGCGATGGAATTCTACCGGGTCGAGGGGGATGACGTTCACGAGGTCGCGGTCGGCCCGGTCCACGCCGGGGTGATCGAACCGGGGCACTTCCGCTTCCAGTGCCACGGCGAGGAGGTGATGCACCTCGAAATCTCCCTCGGCTACCAGCATCGCGGCATCGAGCAGCAGCTCCTCGGCGCGCCACCGGCCAGGGCGAGCGCCCTCTTTGAAACCGCCGCCGGCGATACCAGCATCGGCCACGCCACTGCCGGCTGCCAGCTCCTCGAGAGCCTCGCCGGCATCGAAGCGCCGCGGCGCGCGCAGGCGATTCGGGCCATCGCGCTCGAACTCGAACGGCTCGCCAATCACGTCGGCGATATCGGGGCCCTCGCCGGCGACGTCGGCTTTCTGCCGACCGCCTCCTTCTGCGGCCGGCTGCGCGGCGACTTTCTCAACCTGACCGCCGAGCTCTGCGGCAGCCGCTTCGGCCGGGGGCTGGTGCGCCCGGGTGGGGTGAATTTCGATCTCGACGGCGACCTTGCACAGACCTTTGCTGGGCGTCTGCAGATCCTGGAACGGGAGACCCGCGGCGCCATCGAGCTCTGTTTCGACTCCCCGTCCGTTCTCGCCCGCTTCGAGGGGACGGGACCGGTCAGCACCGACGATGCCGAGGCCCTCGGCCTGGTCGGGGTGGCGGCACGAGCCTGCGGCCTGGTCCGCGACGCCCGCCTGCACCATCCTTTCGGCGCCGGCGAGGGACAGTTCGACACCCCGGTGATCGAATTCGAGGGTGACGTCTTTGCCCGCGGCAACGTGCGCCGCCGGGAGATCTATGCCTCTTTCGAGCTGATCCGCCGCCTGCTGCGGTATCTCCCCGACGGACAGCTGCGCACCCCCGCCGCCCCCCTCGCCGCCGACAGCCTCGCGGTTTCCCTCTGCGAAGGGTGGCGCGGCGAAGTGGTGCATGCGGCGCTGACTGATAGCGCCGGCCGGATCGCCCGCTACAAGATCGTCGACCCCTCTTTTCACAACTGGAGCGGCCTGGCGCTCGCCCTGCGCGGTCAGCAGATTTCCGACTTCCCGCTTTGCAACAAGAGCTTCAACCTCTCTTATTGCGGTTTCGATCTTTAGGAGTGCAGCCATGCTGGGTATCATCCGTGAACGCCTGCGCCAGGGACACCGTACCGGCAAGTTCCCGCGCGTCGAACCGACCCTGCCGTCCCGCTTCCGCGGCCTCCCTGTCGCCGCGACGGAGCTTTCAGCGCAGCAGCAGGCGCAGGCCGTGGCCGCTTGCCCCTGCGAAGCTCTCGCCAGCGCCGGCACCAGCCTCTGCATCGACCTTGGCCGCTGTCTCTTCTGCGGCGACTGTCCGCCTGCCGAGCAGGGGGCGCTGCAGTTCAGCAGCGATTACCGCCTCGCCGCCAGCAACCGCCACGACCTGCTGGTGGGGGAGCGTGAATACCGCCTGGCCGAAAAGCTCAACGCGCGCATGCTCAAACTCTTCGGCCGCTCCCTCAAGCTGCGCCAGGTTTCCGCCGGCGGCTGCAATGCCTGCGAAGCCGATCTCAATGTCCTTGGTACCCTGGTCTTCGATCTCGGCCGTTTTGGCATCCAGTTCGTCGCCTCCCCCCGCCACGCCGACGGCCTCCTGGTTACCGGACCGGTGACGGCGAACATGCGAAGTGCCCTGCTCGACACCTATGCCGCCATACCCGAACCGAAGCTGGTCATCGCTTCCGGCGCCTGCGCCATCGGCGGCGGACCCTTCCGCGACCTGGCCGAGGTCAACAATGGCGTCAGTGACCTGCTCCCGGTCGATCTCTATATCCCCGGCTGTCCGCCCCATCCCTACACGGCTCTCGACGGGCTGCTGCGCCTGCTCGGGCGCCGCTGATTATGCCCCCCCTGCGGTGCTCCCTGCGGTTGACCCTCACCGGTGGATAGGTTAAAGTCGTCCAACTCCGGCCCCCTTTTCCATTCCAGGGCGCCAATTCCACGGTTGCCCCCGGCCCCCTTCCGGTAGAGCCCTGCATGAGCATTAAGGGAAAACTGATTGGCCTGGTACTGCTGATGAGCCTGGTCTTTGCCATGCTCGCCGGTTATCTGCTCTGGGCCTCCTGGAAGATCCGCCACCAGGTCGGCTATTTCGTCCCTGCCATCAGTTATCTGCGGGGGATAGCCGATGTGCGCGCCAACCTTACCCGCCAGGTCAAGGAGGCGACCGACTACCTGGTCATGGGCGAAGCCGGAGACCGGGCCGGGTTTGCCCATTTCGGTCGCCTGACCCGGCAATCGTTTGAGCTGTGGGAGGGTTCGGCCCGCCAGCAAAAAGCGCTTGGCGTCGAGGGGGAGGGGGAAGACCTGGCGAAAGCGGAGACCATCCGGGCCAGTTATGACCTCTGGGAAGAGCAGATCCATCACCTCTTCAGTCTGGTCGATGCCGGGCACCAGAGCGAGGCGCAGCGACTCTTCGCCGATCAATCCGACCGCCTGATCGAAGGGGCGGTGCTGGCCCGGATCGATGAATCCCTGGAGGACGGCCTGAACGAGGTTCAGGACGCTTACCTCGACCTGCTGATGAGCGCCGGCATGATCCCCTGGATTGCCAGCGATGCCCTGCACCAGATCCGTGGCACCCAGGCCTCCATCGACTACCTGCTGGCGGTCAACCGCCTCAGCGCCGGGGTCAACAAGCAGCTCAAGGCCTTGCTCGACTACCTGTTCTTCGGCGCCGACCATGACCGCCAGTTCTTCGCCGACTACGGCAAGGACACCAAAAGTGCCATCGAGGCCTGCGCCCGGGCGGCGAATCGCAAGGCCGCCCTCGACCCTGCCAGCCGCTCCGATCTGCTCAACGAGGTTGTTACCATCGAGCGCAGCTACGGCCAGGTCCTCGCCCTGGCCGAAAAGGCGATCCACCTCAAACAGAACAACCAGACCGGCGCGGCCCTGGCCCTGATCGTCGAACAGCTCGATCCGCTCCTCGATGGCGGCCTGATGCCGAAACTCGCCCTGGCCCTCGACGATGGCGGCCAGGAGATCTTCAACCTGACCCGGGCCGCCAGTCGCCAGGGGGTGATCGTTGTTATCCTCGTCTCGCTGCTGCTGGCGGTCGGCACGGCCAAGCTGATTCAGCAGATCCTGCGCTCCCTGCGTCAGCTTCGCGCCGGCATCACCATCATCGGCGCCGGCAACCTCGATTACCGCATCAACCTTGCGACCCCCGACGAATTCGGCAACCTCGCCGCCCAGTTCGACACCATGGTCGACCGCCTGCAGCAGAGCCGGGCCGATGTCGAACGGCTCAACCGGGAGCTGGAACAGCGCGTTATCGATCGCACCCTGCAGCTGGAAACCGCCAACCGTGAACTCCAGTCCTTCAGCTACTCGGTCTCCCACGACCTGCGTACCCCGCTGGCGCGCATCAGCGCCCTCTGCCAGGTCCTGCTCGCCGACGAAACCCTCCCGGAACCGCCGGAAATCATGGCGACACTGCAGCGCATCGGCCAGTCGACTCAGGAGATGGAGCAGCTGATCCAGGCTCTCCTCAGCCTCTCCCAGGTTACCAGCGGAGAACTCAACCGTACGGCCGTCGATCTCTCGGCCCTGGTGGAAACCCTGGCGGCCGAGCTGCGCCAGCGCCAGCCGCAGCGTTCCGCTGAATTCCGGATCGCCCCGGGCGTGGTCGTCAACGGCGATCGCAGCCTGCTGCTGGTGGTTCTCGCCAACCTCCTCGGCAACGCCTGGAAGTACAGTGCCAGGACCGGGACCACGCTGATCGAGTTCGGCGTCGTCCAGCGCGCCGGCCAGCGCACCTGCTTTGTCCGTGACAACGGCGTCGGTTTCGACATGGCCCGTGCCGAAAAGCTCTTCACGCCCTTTCAGCGCCTGCACGAAACCGGCGAGTTCGACGGTACCGGTATCGGCCTGGCGACCGTGCAGCGCATCATCCATCGCCACGGTGGCCAGGTCTGGGCCGAAAGCGCTCCCGGCCAAGGTGCGACCTTCTACTTCTTCCTGGGCAACAACGGGGCGGCGGGGACCGCCACCCCATCCATCCCCGCCATTTCCGACCCCAGCGCCCAGATCCCATGAACCGGCTGCCAGGGCGAGTTGCGGTCTCGGGCCGCGGCGGCTGCGGGTTGTTTCCAATTGCCCGATGTAACGAAACATGGTATTTAGATAATCTAATGTCTTCGCTCGGGAGTAGTTCGTAGTCTGGTGACGCGCCCGGTCTTCAAAACCGGTGGCGGGCGTATCCCGTCCGCGGTGGGTTCGATCCCCATCTACTCCCGCCAAATCATTACGGGCAGGGCCATCCGGCCCTGCCCGTTACTGTTTCTCCTCGCTCGCTTTCAACCAGTGACACCACTCTTCCCAACCCTGCACGATGCCGGTCTGGCGGAAATCGGCGTTTGACCCGCCTGCGATCCTCCTCAGCGGCAGAATGCCGACCGCTGCGGCAATTGCCCCCCACTGCAGGGTCTGAGGCGTAATATTGCCGAGATCGCCGCGCCAGGTCGCCAGCGGCTCTTCGCCGCGGGCCGGTGGGGCGATGCCGCAAAGCAGGGTCAGGCAGAGTAGCAGACAAGTAGCCAGGTTGAACCGGGAACGCCCCTCCGGACGCACGACAATGGATTTCATCGAATCCCCTCCAGGAATAGACAACCGATACGCACGGCAGAACTGCGCCTATAGCGGCACCAGTTTTCTTGGACACTGATTTGGGATAGAATCCCGATGTCCAAGGAGATTAATAATGACAACAAACAACAAGAACGAAACAGTCACTGGGCCTTTGGCCGAAGGGCAACGTTGGAGCGCTGCCCGCAAGCGTGAAGTGGTTCTGCGCTTGCTGCGGGGCGAATCGGTTGATGCTCTGTCCCGCGAGTTGAACATCGAAATCTACCGCCTGGAGCAGTGGCGAGAGAAAGCGCTGACCGGAATCGATGAGTCGTTGAAACAACGTCAGAACGATCCGACTCAAGCGGAACTCAACCAGGCCATGCGCCGGATCGGCGAATTGACCATGGAAAACGAACTACTTTGGGAACGGGTTAAAAAACCCGGCCCTTTAGCCAAACGGAGGTCGTCGAAATGAGCCAAACGATCTCCCCAGGCGCTGAAAAGGCCTACGGCGTCCAGCGGGTTTGCAATGTTTGGGAGCAGGCTCGCTCCTCGTTCTACCATGCCTCGCGCCAGATTCCGCAATCAACTCCCAAGCGTCGTGGCCCACGTCCGTCAATCAGTGATGAGGATCTTCTCGCCATGATCCGTCACGATCTGGCCACGTCCCCGTTCACCGGCGAAGGACACCGCAAGGTCTGGGCCAGGCTGCGGATTTGTGACGGCGTGCGCATCGCACGCAAGCGGGTTCTGCGGTTGATGCGCGAGAATCATCTGTTGTCACCTCACCGGGGTTGGCCCAAAGCAGCCAAGGCGCATGATGGTAAAATCATCACCATGGCTCCGAATCTAATGTGGGGCACCGATGGCACCCGCGTATTCACTCTCGACGAAGGCTGGGTCTGGATCTTTAGCGCCGTCGAGCACTGGAACGCCGAATGTGTCGGCTGGCATGTTTGCAAGACCGGCGACCGTTATGCTGCTCTTCAACCACTTTCCATGGCGTTAGACAACATCTATGGGGGCGTAGAGAAAGATATTGCCCGAGGGTTGTCTCTGCGTATGGATCACGGCACCCAGTACCTCTCAGACCATTTTCTGAACCAGATCAAGTTCTGGGGAATCACCCCCAGCTTTGCCTTCGTTGCCGAACCACAGACCAACGGAGTTGCTGAACGATTCAACCGCACCTTGAAAGAGCAAGCCATCTATGGCCGAATATTCCGTACCATCGATGATGTTCGCGAGGCCGTGAAAACCTTCGTCGAACTCTACAACAGCGAATGGCGAGTCGAGAAAAATGGCTTCCGGTCGCCCGACGAAATCCGTCAGGCGGCATAATGTAAAAAAACCCCGCCCAGAGGACGGGGCTTTAAAGGCGCCCCCAGAGGGGGCGTTGCCGGTGACCCCCAAAGAGGGTCACCGGAGCGTTGTTCCCACGTCCACAACAATTAGAATTTGAGTTGCTGTTGTTCCACTTTCTTCTCATGCTGCTCTTGATACCGCACGTAGCGCCTGATCATCTCGGCATCCAGGCCTACCGTGTCAACGCAGTAGCCGGGCGCCCAAAAATGATTGCCCCAGTAGCGTTTCTTCCGCAACTTGGGATGGTTCTTTAAAATACGTATCGCTGATCGGCCCTTCAGGCGCCCCATCAACTCCGAAATGGACACCTTGGGCGGCACCATGATGATCAGGTGAATATGGTCTTTCTGGACATTCAGCTCGACGACCTCGCAGTGACTCTGCTCGCTGAAGATCCGGATACACGCTCGAACTTCTTGCGCCAGTTCACCTTCCAATATCCGGAAGCGATACTTGGGCACCCAGACGATGTGATACTGGCAGTGCCAGATCGCATGTGTTAATTTTCGAAAACGGCTCATGGCTTTCCTTTCTGTTCAGGTCGTTGCGGGAACAACGCCTGAATATGGATTGCCATGAGCCCTTTTGGCAAAGCCAAAGGACTCTGACCCCGTCCAGAGGACGGGGGTTTCTACTTCACACTAAACTTGTGTCCAAGGAACCGGTTCCGCTACAGGCAGAACTGCGCCGATATCAACTAATTCAGCAAAGCAAAAGATTGACGCGCATATATCATGCGCATAAAATAACAACAAACCAAATAACTAGGAGACGCCCATGGAAGCGGCATACAACCTTTCCGCGCCGAAAAAAGCGACCAACGTTTCGATCAACAGCGACCTGCTGCAACAGGCAAAGGCCTTCGGTATCAACCTCTCCCGGGCACTGGAAGACCGCCTCGCGGAATTGGTGGCCCAGCAGCGCCGGCAGCTCTGGTTGCAGGAGAATGCCGAGGCGATCGACGCCTACAATGGCCGGGTGGCCGAGCAGGGCGTCTTCAGCGACGGCCGGAGGCGTTTCTGATGGCCCAGTTCGACGTCCATCGCAACCCCGACCCGGCCAGCAAGCGCCAGGTTCCCTACCTGCTCGACATTCAGGCCGATCTCCTCTCCGGGCTTGCTACCCGGGTGGTGGTACCACTGCTGACCGCTGCCAGCATTGCGCACCCCCTGCAAATCCTGAATCCGGCCTTCACCGTTGAGGGAACCCGAGTGATCCTGTCAACGCCCGAACTGGCCGGCATTGCCCGCAGCGAACTGGGGGAAACCGTCGCCACTCTTGCCGCCGAACGCGACACTATTATCGCGGCGCTCGACCTGCTACTGACGGGCGCCTGATCCGCTCGGTAACGCCAGCCCGGCATCCCCATCCGCAGGAACGGTCATCGGCGGCGCCGATTCGCCAAGGCGCTGATAGGTCTCGATCCGCTGCCTCCCCTTCTCCAGCCGCACGACCACCGTCTCGCCGTCTTTTCCCTCCAACACCACCCGACCTTCGGCAATCTCAGTCACGCGCGCCCCGTCGACCCCGTCACCGGTTCCAATCGCCTTAAGCGCGCCGTCAGGTTGCTGGATAACAGCGCGTTGATCCGCAGCGGAGATTTTAAGCAGGCGATAACCGGTAAAGGGTGCCGCAGATGCGAGGCTGGCGGAAACGACCAGTATCAATACCAGCAGGGCGAATCTTGTTGCGATATTCACAGGTACCCTCCAAATCGATGGAAATTGCAGTGATTGGAACTCGCATAAAAACTGGGAAAGGAGGTTGTCTCTCCCTAAAAGTGTCTTATTGCTATTGTGGTGCACTTGCAATTTGAATCTGCCATTCCGGCCTCGCTTTTACCCTCGATTGTCCCATGTCTGGGGCTGACCCCTATGGCTTGTTTGGTAAAAGGCGCCGGGGTATTCAATGCGTAGCGGTCTGCCCATGGTCCCCTCTTCCCATGAGAATCAACTTGTGAATGTGTAGACCTGGAACCTATATGGCTTTCTATCGCTCTTCGGGTTGCTGTTTACCCACAAATTCTGCGGAAGAACCGACTTTTTTTAAGGTTGTCGGACATTTTCGTTCTGTGGCAATGATCGAAACAAATTGCGTTTCGGGTCGAATTCAAGGTTTCGGGTATAGTCGGGATTTAGGTAGTAGTGTATTTTTATCCCGCCACCATCACCTACAAAGTGCCTCAGTTCGCCGCGAATTTTGCCATACATAGCTTGTTTCAATTTGCCATTCTCACCAACTTCAGAACGAATCCGAAAGATGTAGTTATTATCATCTTCAATGTCGGAATATCTTCCATACGATCCCCTTGAAATACGCTTTTCAATTCTCGGCAAATACCCAGTCTCAGGTGCAGTTCTTTGCAATCTGTACCAACTTCCGATATTGAAATCACCACCGCCATCGTCTTTAACAACCTGGATGCCATCAAATGGATTTGAAAATGTCAATATCATGGTTGCATCGTAGTTGTTCATATTGTCAAAGCGTTGCACGAACTTGAACACAAAATCCGCTGTTGTTCCCTGGCCATAGGGGATCACCCAATCGGCCTTCTCCAGATCGAAACCGACCTCTTCGCCTTTTACGGGAACCTTAAAGGAGTGGTTCCGCACATACATCGGCACCGGGTTGACGATTGGACGCATGACGACCGTGAGATCCTTTCCCCACGGCTGCCAAAAACCGAATTTTTTGACATAGAAATCGTGAATGAACTACCCCGCAGCAAGCTACGGGGTATCAACAGCCTACACCCTTAGTAAAAATCGCGCAGCAAGCTGCGGGGAATTGAACCCAACTTTTGATTAAAGGTACTGTTGTAATAGCCTTCCTTGATAGCCGTTCCGACAACAACGCCATCATTCGAACTTGCCGTGATGCTGCAATTACCATGATCGTCGGCATTTTTCATTACTGGCATTTCGCCACCGGAAAACCGCACGCTTAGTTTAACGGCGGTGTAAATCAGTTTGTGTAAATGGCTTGGGTTTTTGTCGTCAGTAAACCGGCAACCTGCCTTCGAACAAGATAGAGAACTGGTTGAGGGCGGCCTTCCAGTCCCGAATCGGCAGGGTCCATTTCTTGGCGATATTGTTCAGCGCCAGGTAGAGCAGTTTGAACATGGCTGCGTCGTTGGGGAATGAGCCCCGGTTCTTGGTGACCTTGCGCAGCGACATGTTTAGCGATTCGATCGCATTGGTGGTGTAGATCACCTTGCGAATCTCCGCCGGGTAGGCGAAAAAAGGGGTGATTCTCTCCCAGTTGCGCCGCCAGGACTGGCCGATGGAGGGGTGGGTTTTATCCCACTTCGCTTCGAACTCCGTCAGGTTCATTTCGGCCTGCTCGGCCGTCGCGGCCTGGTAAATGGACTTCAGATCGGCCGCCACTTCCTTGCGCTGTTTCCAGGAGACGTAGCGGAGAGAATGGCGCACCATGTGAACGAGGCAGAGCTGGACCTGGGTGCGAGGAAAGACTGCTTCGATGGCCTCGGGGAAACCTTTGAGCCCGTCCACGCAGGCGATGAAGATGTCTTCGACACCCCGGTTTTTCAACTCGGTCACCACCTGTAGCCAGAACTTGGCGCCCTCGTTCTCGGCCACCCACATGCCCAGGACCTCCTTGATGCCGTCCAGGGTGACGCCCAGGGCCAGGTAGACCGCTTTATTGCTGACGTGGCCGTTGTCTCGCACCTTGACCCGGACCGCGTCCATATAGACGATGGGATAGAGGGCGTCGAGCGGTCGGTTCTGCCAGATCTTGACCTCGTCCGCGACGGCATCGGTCACGCTGGAAATGAGGGCGGGAGAGACCTCGACGCCATAAATCTCTTCCAGATGCCCCTGGATCTCCCGGGTCGTCATCCCCCGGGCGTAGAGGGAGATGATCTTGCCGTCGAAGCCGGCGAAGCGGGTCTGGCCCTTGGGAATGATGAGCGGCTCGAAGCTGCTGTCCCGGTCACGCGGAACCTCGATCGGCAGTTTGCCGAATTCGCCCTTGATGGTTTTGGCCGACTTGCCATTGCGGGCATTGCCGCCTTTCGTGGCCACGGGAGCATGCTTCTCGTGCCCCAGGTGTTGGGTCAATTCCGCTTCCAAAGCTCGTTCCAGAAGGGCCTTGGTGAGCTGTTTAAGCAAGCCGGTTTCGCCGATCAGGTCTTCGGGCTTCTTGTAGTCGGCAAGCAGACGGTCCAGCAGATCTTTTTCGATGGCCATGGGGGCTCCTTAGAGGGTGGGGTCCCGGTGTACCCCTGAATGGCCATTTACACAATCTTTTTTACACCCTCAGTTTAACATCCTCGAGAGGGATACCGGCCTCATCGATAACTTTGACGTTAATTTTCACCATGCCAATGGCCAATACTGGGGAGCTTGTTGCCAACAGAAAAAACATTATCGGTACAATGGCTAGAGCATTCCTCATGGCTACTCTCCTTTTATCTTTTTAACCCATTCATCATATAATCCAGACAGAAAGGGGTAGGCGACGACATAGGTATCGCTATGCCGCCATTCAAACCCGTTCAATCTATCCTGTGGCCACGGCTTTCCAACCGCATACTGCAACCGGATATCGATGTCACGATCCGGGTGATCAACTCTAATCTCCCTCACCCCTCGATGCCCCGCCGCATTCGTCAGCGCCGGAATCTCGTTGGCGAGCATTTCTTCCTTGAGAAAGCAGTCCAAAGGTGTCGCGTCTACACATTGACAATGCCCAGGGCCTGGCAGATTCGCTCAACCCTCACCCTGAGCCCTTCCTCTTCTGCAACCTTCTCCCGCGTCCGGCGGCTTCCCTGGGAAACTGCCGACTCGCCAACACCGAACCTCTCACCGATCTCCCGCAACCTCGCGCCGCTGTGGCGGTGGCATAGATAAATGGCCACACTTCGGGACAAGCCCTTCTCCGCACCCAGAGTCGCCTCAACCGCGGCCACAATGTCATCTATCGACCAGCGGGAATTCAGCTGTTGTATGCCCGGGAGATCGCGGTTCGGCGATACTCCGGACAGATGCAGAGCGGTAATCTCCTGGACGAATTTCTCCCCTCCGAGAATGGTAGATGCCAGCGCCTCGTCTAAGGGGTTCATGATCGCGGCTTTCAGGCCTTCCTCCACAAATCCTTGATAACGCGTCTCATCCCCGCCGAAGTAACCCAAAACTTCCTCCCGACGAAGCCATCCTGGGGCGACCTGCTGCCCCACATAATTCCGATAACTAGACCAGGCATACTCCTCGGGCCGCAGGCTCATCCCGGCCCGCACCGGGTTGAGATGGATGTAACGCGACAACTCCAGTGCGTAGGCATCACGGTCCACCAGAATCGCCTTATAGCGTCCCTGAAATAGATGCCCCGCCCGGCGACGCTTGGTGTTGAAGTAGTTGGTGTAAGCACCGTTTATGTGGCGCATGATCCGCGAAAGATTTCCTTCGGGGGTTTCCAACAACAGGTGGTAATGGTTGGTCATCAGGCACCAAACATGGACGGCGGCGCCATAGCGCTCAGTGGCTGAGGCGAGATAGCCCAGAAACCGCTCTCGATCCGCAACGCTCTTATAAATCTCCCGCTGTTCGTTTCCGCGTGCGGTGACATGGTAAAAGGCGCCGGGGTATTCAATGCGTAGCGGTCTGCCCATGGTCCCCTCTTCCCATGAGAATCAACTTGTGAATGTGTAGACCTGGAACCTATATGGCTTCCGCGCCCCATCGACCCCGTCACCGGTTGCAATAGCCTTGAGCGCGCCGTCGGGTTGCTGGATAACAGCACGTTGATCCGCAGCGGAGATTTTCAGCAGTCGATAGCCGGTAAAGGTAGCGGCAGATGCGAGGCTGGCGGAATCGACCAGTATCAATACCAGCAGGGCGAATCTTGTTGCGATATTCACAGGTACCCTCCAAATCGATGGAAATTGCAGTGATTGGAACTCGCATTAAAAACTGGGAAAGGAATTTGTCTGTCTCTCAAAATGCCCCATTGCCGATTTGGTGCACTTACAAATTGAATCTACCGTAGGTCATGTACTCGCTGTTGATATGGTGCATCGCTCGGCTCAGATTCCCCGCCGGTATCTCCAGAATCAGGTGATAGTGGTTGCTCATCAGCACATAGGCGTGAAGCCGGATAACGAACTTTTCCCGCGCTTCGTCCACATAGACCAAAAACTTCTCGTAATCCCGACGCGAGAAAAAGGTCTTGCGCCGCTCGTTGCCACGCGCGGTCACATGATACAAAGCGCCTTCGTATTCGATCCGCAGCGGTCTGGCCATCTCCCCCTCCCCGGCATTCCGGCCTCGCTTTTACCTTCGATTGTCCCATGTCTGGGGCTGCCCCTTATCGACCCCTCTGTCTGGGGCTGACCCTTATCGACCCCTGGTTCTTCCGCAGAATTTGTGGGTAAACAGCAACCCCGGGATGGGGGCTGAGCAGCCTACCGGTTGCTGAAAAAAGCGCATCCCGATTCCAAGTCTGGCATTATGGACGTCGACCAAGACTACCCCATAACCAGGCGGAGGAAACCGGGATGCTGGTCAAGTCTATCCTGAATCGGGTCCAGAAGCATAGTGGTTTTGTCTACGGCTCCTCTCGCTGGCGGGAACAGGGAAAAGCCACGGTCCTTGATATCGATATCCGTCCCCGAGACGGTAGCCGTCCGATCTGCTCGGGCTGCGGGCGCAGCGCCCCAGGCTACGACACGTTGCCGGTTCGGCGCTTTGAGTTCGTCCCGCTGTGGGGCATCGCCGTCTTCTTCGTCTATTCCATGCGCCGGGTTGACTGCCCGCGCTGTGGCGTCAAGGTGGAAAAGGTCCCTTGGGCCGAAGGGAAGAATCACCTCACCACCACCTATGCCTGGTTCCTGGCCCGTTGGGCGCGACGGTTGTCCTGGAAGGAGGTCGGCGACGTCTTCCAAACCTCCTGGGACAACGTCTTTCGCTCGGTCAAGATGGCCGTCGCCTGGGGCTTGGCCCACCGCGACCTGGAGAACGTCACCGCCATCGGCATCGACGAGATCGCCTACAAGAAGGGGCACAACAGCTACCTGACCGTGGTCTACCAGATCGACGCCGGCTGCCGTCGCTTGCTGTGGATCGGCAAAGAGCGGACCCAGAGGACCCTGCGGCAGTTCTTCAAGGAATTCGGCGCTGAGCGTACCGCCCGGCTCCGGTTCGTCTGCAGCGACATGTGGAAGCCGTATTTGCAAATCGTGGCGGCGGCGGCCGGAAAAGCGCTTCACATCCTGGACCGTTTTCACATCATGAGCCAGATGAACAAGGCTCTCGATAAAGTTCGCGCCCAGGAGACCCGGGAGCTGAGGGCCAAGGGAGAGCAGCCGGTACTCACTCGCAGCCGCTGGTGCATCCTCAAACGCCCGGAGAACTTGACCGACAAGCAGGGCGTCAAGCTGAAGGAACTGCTGGCCTGCAACCTCAAGACGATCCGGGCCTACCTGCTCAAGGAGGACTTCCAACGGTTCTGGCAGTACCAGCGGGCCGCTTGGGCCGCCCGATTCCTCGACGAGTGGTGCCGGCGCACCATGCGTTCCCGCATTCAACCGATGAAGCAGGTGGCGAAGATGCTGCGGTCTCATCGGGAATTGCTGCTCAACTGGTTTCGCGCCCGGGAGCAGATCGCCCTGGGAGCTGTCGAGGGTCTTAACAACAAAGCGAAAGTGACCTGTAGAAAAGCGTACGGTTTTCGCAGTTACGAGGTCCTAAAAATCGCCTTGTATCATACACTTGGCTGCCTACCCGAACCGGAAGGCACCCACAGATTCTGCTGACGAGCCCGACCCCTTTTCCTACTTGACTCCAACCTGCTCCATCGGCGGGAGGAGTCCGAAGAGGTTTTCTTTCGGGTCGAATTCAAGATTATTCGTGTAGTCAGGATTGAGGTAGTATTTAAAATAAATCTTGGCTGTCTTCGAATGCACTGCCGTAAAGTCAATACCCCCCAAAATTTTTCCATACATTCCTCGTTTAAATAGTCCATCATCCTCCTCTGAGCGGACTCGGAATATATAATTCACGTCGCTGCCAAGAAAGTCGAAATTCCTTTTAACGTTGTAATCACCTGAATTTCGCCATTCTCTTAAAATGAGTTCACTGTTATACCCTTTCTCTGGAGCATACCTTGGCAATTTGAACAAGCTGCCGTTTTCCATATCTTCATGGATCAGTTGAATACCGTCATGTTTATTTAAAAAGGTAATCGTTAGAGTCGCGTCAAAATCTTTTCTGTCGATCACCCGGCGATTCAAGTGAAAGATAAAATCCTCATGAGTACCGCTACCGTAAGGAATAACCCAGTCAAACTCAACCAAATCAAATCCGATATCTTTATTTATTTCAGGAATTTCAATTATTGAGTGCCTTGTATTGCGTGCATACATGGGAACTGGTTTTTCAATTTTACGCAAATGAACGTTAAAAACAGGATTCCATGGCAGCCAACGATCAAGCCCATGTTCCGAGAATGTGTAGTTATAATAAGTATCGTAAAACCCTTGTTTATGGACTCCAACAGAGATAAAGCCATTGCCGCTTCCCAGTGCCGTGAAAAATCCATCATCATCGGTTTTCCCCCTTACAGTGGAAACCTGTGTTCCCTGAGAGGTGTTTCTCTCAAATGACACACCAACATTCGCGCCTTCAACTGGCCTTTCATTATCATCAAATGTTTTAATGGTTAATTTTTCTTGATTTGCAAACACTCTCGAACTAGTGCAAAAAATGGTTATTAAAAAGACTGCCACTATGACTGCTAGTATGTATTTCATGCTATTGCTCCAATATATTAATTTTTTCAAAGACTCTATAGTTGAAAGGGTATGCCACTTTTTTAAGATCAGAATGCTTCCAGTTTTTATCTTCCCCCCTAGATTCGGGCCAACTTAAACTATCCTTAAAGTCCTCGCCATTCATATCAAAAGCATAATCAAGAAACTCATCGCTAGTCATATCTCCTCCAAAGGCACCTCCCACCGGAAGTGTCAGTGCCGGAAAAGCCTTGGCAAGCAATTCACCTCGGCACTGGTCCACATATTCTGCACTGACAGAATCCTCAAACAAACTACTCCCCAATTCTCCTGATTGCAGTTTCCGAAAAAAAGGAATTGTTTTTAATTGGCTCGCTGGAATTGAGCTAGCAGCAAACTTATCCGACAGCACATAATAGCTCGAGTTGAACGCCCACCCCATCAAGGTTGTGCCACCATAACCATCATAGGGTGCGCGTCCTTTCCACTTTTCCTGAAACACCCATGAGTAACGGCCTTCGTTCAAAAGGGCGTTTCCTACAGCTTCAAACAACCCAGGGTCCCCTAAATGCGTACCAAGTACGTCTTCCCCCCGGGAGTAAAAGCTATAAACATTCACACCCTTTTGGGTGATATCTGCAAATCTCTCGCGCCAAGTTAGTTTATTGCGAGGATCATCAGTATCATTGAAAAGTTGGTGCCATTCACTTGAACCGAGACGCTTTTGATATTCGTACCAGCTGGGATGAACCATTGGGTTATCCAAGGCATAGAGTTCAGTTCCTTTTCCTTCAGCATACTCCTGATAATCGCCGAGATAAGCTTCGAGAGCCACTGCGGCATTGAACATAAAATATTTCCTGATTAGGTCCGATTCTCAGCTTGATGCGGATCGCCCCTACAAGAGCCCAAGCCGTAGCGATGAATTGAACAATGGGGCCCCTACATATTGGATGCCCAAGCGCTCTCGCCCCTCAGCTGAGAATTAGGGCTAATCAGGAAATATTTTGATAAATTGGGGCGCTGCTCTGGTGGCAGTTGCCAGTGATAATCTTCTAAATAGCTTGAAACGACCATATTTCCAAGACTGTGGGCTAGGATGGAAATAGACATGTCACCGACAACTAGCTTGAGTCGTCCTCCAAAGACTGACGCCGTCTTGAAAGCATTGGCAACATTCTGATGATAATCGGGGATATTCTCGAACCCATACCAAGAAACACCTAAAAGTCTCACTCTGGAGCCACTCCAGTATAGCCTCTTGAACATTTCAGAATGCCAGCCACGCGCATCTTGGCCGTTGACCTTAAATCCATGTAACATCACGAGGTAAGTATTGGCACACTCGCTATTGGGATAGTTGCTCGGTTGTACATCCGGCCCAAGGAACCGATCTGGCTCTCCCGTTTCCTTCGAACCGTGCTCAGGCTGAACGTTTCGGCCATCTCGGTTGGCGACGGCTGGTATTAAATTCAGGTGCCTGAACATCTGCTCCACACCATCGAGACTAAGATTCAATTGCGTCGAAAATACCATCTGTTCCGATTCGTCAAAAATATCCAAAGTCAAAGGAAGGGCACTCTTTTTATTCCCCTCAAACAACAAGACTGGCTGGTCTGCGTCTGATGCGGACTTTTGCAAAACTTCGTCCAGCTCTTCTTGAGGGGTTTTTAGCGTTTGATCCCCTCTTATGCCCAACATTTTTCCATCAGCCGGAACCAGCTTTATCCAGTGATCGGAAAGTCGCCTTGCAGTATCAACGTCAACAAGATAGGTGTCGACTGTTGATGTGGTCAATTCAGGAAACAACACATTCACCTGACTATCTTGAGCCCGAAGCCGATATTTATATCTCGACAAGGGAAAGGTATTGACCAACTCTTTCGTTTCAAATGCGACGGGGAAAAAGTCGATCAGATCGCGCACACCATCGACCGTTGCACTGACGCAATCCAGCTGACCGAGGAAACCTGTATCTCCAGGAATATCACTCCCCCCAGTTTCGCCACTATCGTCATCATCATTAATCCAGAAATAATAGGTATCCCCCAAACCAGCCCGCTCACGGTCCAGATCGTCAATCACCCGATCATGATTGTAGTCCGGCACCAGCGCCGCATAAATCGGCGTTGCGAGGACCAAGTCGCCATCGACCTCCGGCAACGGTCCGGCGGGGCCATCCGGATCGACCACCAGGGTGATCTTCTTTTCATCCGCCTCGACAACCCCGCGAATCCCCTCGGCAAAGAGCGTCTCGACATCCTTGAACAACCCCAGCGGGTACACCTTGTTCGGCGTCAGGTAGTCCCCACCCTCTTTAAAATCCGCTACCTTGCGACTGAACTGACCGTCCTTGGTCCAAAGCCGCATGGTGCCGCCGCCAACCGGCAGGGGATAGGAGACTTTTCCATCATCCGCCGTTTTCGCCACGATCAGTGCCGGATCGCTGGCGGAATACTTGAACTTCACCGTCGCAGCGCCCAGATCGACGACGCTCCCTTCGACGGTGAATTTCAACGGATAGAAGGGCTGGCTGGCGCCGTCTCCCTGCTGCTCATTGACATTGATGCCGTCGGCATAGCCCGGGACCTTGTCCTTGTCCGTATCGGCCAGGTTGGGACGCAGCACCTTGCCCGGCAGGTCCTCCAAATCCTCGATCTGGTCCTCCAGGGGGTTGCGGCTCGGCAGGTTGTGAGTACCGTCCTGTTGCCAGCCGGCATTGTTGTCGCTGTCGATGTCGAGATCAGCGTAGAGGGTCTGCACCTTCACCTTGTCGCCAAGGATCGCTGCGGAGGAGCCGCGATTGAGCACCATCTGTACGCAGTACTGTCGGGCCGGGTCGAATACCGACCCATGACTGAAGACTGCCGTCCCGGCCCCGCGGGTGGCGTCACCGACGAGAAAACCGACCCATTGGTCCTTGGCGTTCGGTTTGCCGTTACAGTCGCCGGCAAAGAGATCGAGCTGGGCGTTTTGGGCGGCGTAGCCGGCCTCCCCTCCCCCCTGGGGCTGGATGGTGTAGGCGAAAATGACATCCTGGCGCGCCATACCGCCGTCACCGAGCATGACCAGCTCCGGGTCGACGGTGGTCGGAACATCAACACCGTAGACCCGATAGGTCTCTTTCTGCTGGTTCTGAATGGGGATCAGTTCCTTGGTGTCCTTGTCGAACAGCGCCACCTGCCCACTCTTTAGGGTCACGCTCTGCTCGGGGAGGGTCGCTGACTTCAACCCGGAACCGAATGCGTCGAAATAGGTATCGTCGTAGACCTCCCCCATAACCACCGGCACCTTGACGACAGTCTCACCCCGGACATCAATCTTGTTCAGGACCGGGAAGTCACCAGCGGTGAAATGGGTCTGGTAGAGGCCATCCTTGGTGGCTTCGGTCGCATCGACCGAGCCCCCGCCCTGGGGCACAAAATCGACCGTTCCGTCGGTAATCCTGCGCGTTTGGATCAGCCCCGTCCCTTTCAGGTCCCAGCAATCGTATTCCTCTGTCGTGCCGTCCGGGTTTTTCGTCGAACAGGTTCTCGGCCCCTCCAGGACATAGTCGGAATAGGTCAGTATCAGTGCTGCCTGCAACGGCGTTTCGAAGGCGTCACCGACCCGAACCGCATCGATGACCTGGGCGTTGTCGTTGACCCTGGCCAGATGCCGGGCCCAAAGACGGGGGGGATAATAGCCGTCGGCCGGGTTCGCTCCCCAGCTGTAGAGGGTATAGAAGACCGGGTCCGGAACCCCGTCCGCCGTCGCCTTGACGGTATAGCGGGTACCAACCGAGTCACCCAGGAAAGTATCGACGCTGGCCCCGTACCAGGCCGAGGTGACCGACAGATTTGAGCTGGAAACGCCCTGGCACTCCTCCCAGAGCGGAAAATCGCTGCGACATTCGGCCGGCTGGTAAAATTCGATATTGCGGTGGTTCGGAGGGAGCGGATAGGCGTAACCCGAGGTCGGTTGCGCCTCGAACGTCACCGCCACATTGGAGACCGGGTTGCCGTATTGGTCGAGGACCTTCAGGGACAAGGTCTCGGCCGGGCTGTTGACGAGGGAGGTATTGCCATCCCCAAGCATTCTCAGGAGGCTGGCCGCCGCGTCGGGTTTTCCATAGATCTGGAAGGGCTGAGGCAGGGAGAGCTCGCCGTAACGGCTTGGCACCGCCGCGTCAAAAAGATTAACGCCAACCTGGGTGATATTCGGGTCACTCTGATCGATTCGCTGGAAACTCGGGTTGACATCGGTATGCTGGCCCAGCACCGGCTGGATCCGGGCAATCCCCTGGGCATCGGTCAGTACCGCCTCCTCGGCGGCGCCGGCGAAATTCCCCGCTCCTTCCAGCACCTTGAAAGTCACCGCGGCACCGACCACCGGCCGCGCCTTGATGTCGGTCACCAGCACCGCCAGCGGCTTTTCAAGCTGCTGGCCGACCAGACCACTCTGCAGGTCGCTGACCGCGATCTTGACGATGTGGGCTGCAGCCAGCGGATCGCGGTTGGGCGGGTCGGCAAAGGGCGCTTCGAGCAGATCCTTGATGTAGCCCTGCGCCCATTCCTCGACGGTCATCGAGCCGGCGAGCATGCCGGAGAGCATATAGCCGGCCTCGCCGGTGGCCGGGTCCTCCTTGCGGTAACCATACCCGGACCAGAGTTGTAGGGAGGTCTTGCCCGGCAGAGTGACCGTCAGTCCCTGCCGCACCGCCGCTTCGATATCGGCGCGAACGTTTTCCGGCAGGTTCAAGGTCGGCAGCAGTTCATCGACATTGACGGCCGTCAGAATCGACGACGGCTGACTGGCATCGGCGGCCAGGGCGAGGACCTTGGCAGTCGCCACCGCCGCCACCTGGTAGTCGTCGACAAAGGCCTGCTCTTCGAGCACCGATCCCTGCAGGGCAGAGAGTCCCATAAGCGCGGCGACCCGCTGCAACTGGCCAGCCCGGGCGACGGCCTCGACGCGGCGCAGACCGGCATCCATGAACAGGCCTTTCCAGGTCAACTGCCGTGGCAGGTCGAGCAGATGCGAGACCTCCAGCACCCCGCCGACGGTGACCAGGGTCGGCAACGGCCGGGCGATGGCCAGATCGAGGGCGGCGGCCAGTTCCTCCTCGGCGGCGTTCCAGCGCGCGATGTAGCGCTGGGCGGTCCCCTGCAGCAACCAGGCCGCGTCCTGCTGGTCTTCGGGCAGTTCAACCACCGGCAGGGCCTGCTGGGCAGCGATGCCGAGGACGGCGAGGTTGCCGACGACGTGGTGAGCACTCTGCCCCTCGCGGCCGTTCGGTCCGGTGAACAGCACCGTCAGCTGGTAGTCCCCGCCCATCGCCAGCCCGTCGCCGGCGACCACGCGACGTTCGCCGTCGATGATCAGGGCCGGGCGCAGCCGCACCAGGTAGGCCGGGGTGTTGGAAAGACCGCCATAGGCATCGATCGTCTCCTGATCGGCGACGGTCTCCGGCTCGTAGCTGAGCACGATCTGGCGATTGGTGACCTCGGCCACCGGCAGGGTCAGGCTGAAGAGTTCGCTGCCGTCGTCGCTGCCGGCGCGGAAGGTGACCTGCTGCACCAGCTCGGCGGGAAACTTTGCACTGGCTTCGGTGATCGCCAGGGTCCGGAACTGCAGGCTGGCCGGCAGCAGGTCGAGGGGCGCCGCCACCAGGCTGCGGCTGCGCAGGGCGGCGCTCCAGGGGGCGCCGGTGGCGGCCGTGTAGCGCTGCTGGAAGAATTCAAGGGGGGACTCGCTGCGCACGGTCGTCAAGTAGTCATCGCGCAATCCGCCCAGGAGCGTATCGGAAACCGGAGTTGCCGCCGGGGTGTCGAGATAGCCGTCGGGCTTGAGGTGGGTATCGAGCGCCAGCCAGATCTTCCCCTGCTCATCGAGCACCGCCCCGCGGTAGTTGCTGTAGGGGACCTCGGTTTCGACCCAGACATGCTCGAAGCGTACACTGGCGATTCTTCCGCCGGCGATCACCGGCTCGGCGGGGATGCCGGCCTGCTGCAGGTAATGCAGGGCCGCCTGGGGATCGTCGAGCCCGAGCAGGTTCTGCAAACGCCCGCTCCCCGGGTCGAACTCGATCACGCCGCGCAGGTAGCGGGCGGGAAAGCCCCCGGCGCGCAGCAGGGCAACCAGCAGCGTCGCCTGATCGGCGTCGTTGCCGCTCTTCTGCCGCAGGGTCTCGGCCGCCCCCTTCATGGCGCCCCAGTACCACTCGGTAGCGATGTTCTGTTGCACCCACTGGTAGATGGCGACCGGACTCCAGTCGAGGGATTGGGCCAGTTCGGCGATCTCCGGGGTGACGCTCGCCAGGGTATCGCCGCTCAGCTCCGCCGCATCGACGGTGTCGGGACCGCCCCGATAGGCGGGACCGCCCCGATAGGCGGGAACGACCGTCGGGGTCTGGCGCGGGGCAACCGCCGGCAGTTGCAGATGACGATAGGGGAGGTTCCCCAACAGGGGTGCGGACGGGACGTAGAGAGTGGAATCGAGGAGATCGAGCAGCGGCTGGAGGTCGGTGGCGGCGGGATGAAGCAGGGTGGAGAGCCTGGCCAGTTCCGCACCGACCTGGGCGACGGTCGCCTGCAGCTTCTCACTCACCCCTTGCTGGCGCTCGGCAATGATCCCGGCTGGTGCCGCCTGCGGTTCCAGCCGGGTCTGGTATCGCTCCGCCAGCAACAGGTCGAGGATTTCTAGCTGTTGGCCGAGATCCCGCAAAGGGGCCAGGGGGTCGGCAACGACCGTGGCGGCACTCAGCTGGCGTTGCATCTGGACGGCCTGGCTGCGCAGGCTGTGCAGCAACTGCTGCAGTTCGTCCTCCGGATCGGCGGCCAGGGCCAAACCGGCCACGAACCAAACCAACACCTGCACCAGCACTAACAGCGCTAAACCTTTTTTCACCAGCCCCTCCAATAGCAAATGAACTACCCCGCAGCAAGCTACGGGGTATCAACAGCCTACACCCTTAGTAAAAATCGCGCAGCAAGCTGCGGGGAATTGAACCCAACTTTTGATTAAACAAAAGCATCATCTCTTGCTGTAAAATAGGTAGTCGCCAAACAACCTAGACACATACAAGGAGATGATGCTTTGAGCCCGATTGTAGCAGAAACTGTTTCATGTCAGAACCAAATTTCGTCGTTCTTTGATAATCAGCGCATCGCACTCTTACTGAAGCAAAGCAACATCGTCAAACAGTGCGGGATCGCCCCGGTTGTGGTCATGCGGATGATCTTCAGCCTGGTCTTCACCGGCAAGAACCTCTTCCGCTATCTGCTGGCCGAATCCTCAGGAGCGGAGATCGGCAAGGATTCCGTGTACCGCTTTCTGAATTCTTCAAACGCCAACTGGCGGAAGTTTCTCCACCTGCTCTGCGCGACGGTGCTCAGCAAAACGATCCTGCCGCTGACGGCCGAAGAGACACCCAAGGTTTTCATCGTCGACGACTCACTCTACGACCGCAATCGGAGCAAGAAAGTCGAACTTCTGGCGCGTGTCCATGACCATAACGACAAGCGCTACTATCGCGGCTTCCGCCTGCTGACCCTGGGCTGGTCGGACGGTTCCAGCTATCTGCCGGTCTCGTTCAGTCTGCTCAGTTCCGCCAAGCAGAAAAACCGCCTGGCTCCCATGGCCGCAGTCGATAAGCGGACTAACGGATTCAAGCGTCGGGCCGAAAGTCTGCGCAAGGCTCCGGAGGTGCTCAAGGATCTGGTGCAGCAGGCCCGAGAGAGCGGCATCCGGGCCGATTATCTGCTGTTCGACAGCTGGTTCGCCTTTCCTGCGACGATCATCGGCCTGCTCGAACAGAAGCAGCAGGTCATCTGCATGCTCAAGGAGGCGAAGACCAGATACGGCTATAAAGGTTTCGATCTCACCCTCAAAGAATTGTACAAGAGTGTCCGCAAGCGGTGTGGCCGAGCAAAGATTCTGGCCTCGGTCCAGGTAGAGCTGGGGACGGATTCCCGCAACCGGGCTATTATGGCTAAGATCGTCTTTGTCCGCGCCCGCAACACCAAGAAGTGGCTGGCGCTGCTATCGACCGATGTCGATCTTGCCGATGAAGAGATCGTCAAGCTCTACAAGCGCCGCTGGGACATCGAAGTTTTTTTCAAGATCTCAAAGAGCTATCTGAAATTGGCCAAAGAATTTCAGAGCCGCAGTTACGATGCGCTGGTAGCCCATACAACGATTGTCTTCGCCCGCTACATCATGCTGGAACTCGCCAGGCGCTCGGCAAAGGATCCGAGAACGTTGGGGACTCTGTTTCATGCCGGCTGCGACGAGCTGCGGCAAGCCAGTTTCGCCGAGGCCGTGACTTTGCTGCTGAATTCATTCCGCCAGATGCTCAAGAAGTTCGCCGACGAAATCGCAGCACCGGTTGCCGCCGCCTTGGAGGAGTTCATGGCGCAGATTCCGGCGATAATTCGACGGCCGATGCTACTTCCGGCCTGTATTTTCTGAAAGATCCACGTGTTTTCGCTCTGTTGCAGTGTTTTGATCGGTGCGAAAGTTGAGTCAATAAAAAAGACCGCTTAAAGCAACGCCTTCCGGCGGCCCGTAGCGGTCCTCGTCAATCCCCCCCACGGCATGACAAACATTAAACCAGTGTTCTAGCCCCTCTTCTATAGGAAATCCGATTAGTACTTGTCAACTCTTTTGTGGAAATTTTTATCCCCGGCTCTGGTTTCGCCATTCCTTTACCGAAACCTCTGGAGGCGAATAATTCCTTCACGGGATGAGCATGGGATATTCGAGCATTTCAAGTTTTCCTCTGCCGAAAAGGGGTATGGGCCGCCACCGTTTCGCTTCAAGGCACCTGGTGTGCGTGAGCTACCGAGACCAAACCGAGGAGAAAACCCCTCTCGCCTCATATCTAATGCGGCATAAATTTCCCATATACCTATTTCGACATAATTTGACTTTATGCTTAACTAGATATATTCTTGAGCAATGTTGGGATCCCCTAAAAAACCGGCAGGACGGGAGAGTAACGTCATGCAAAAAGCAACATCACCAAAAGTTCTCGGGCAGATCCTGAAATCAGCCCGAAACGAAAAAGGACTAAACCAACAACAGGCCGGAAATCTTGTCGGGATTACGCAAGCCATGGTCTCCCGTATTGAAACAGGGGAGTCAAACGCCCGTATCGACACGCTGTTCCGGTTACTGGCTGCGCTCGGCATGGAAATGACCGTAAAGCCACGGGACATCTCAGCGGACTTGAGTAAAGGGGACAACTGGTAAATGGGCCGCAAACGCCAAAGGTCTGAGCTGTTCGTAGCCATGAATGGCGAAGACGTGGGCCTGCTCACCCGGGCATCCACCGGGAAGCTCGAATTCCGCTACGACGATGGGTGGTTGGGGAGCCGATCCGGGCGGCCGCTCTCGCTCTCCATGCCTCTGGCACGGCAGATTTATTCAGGTGATGTCGTTGAAAATTTCTTTGACAACCTGTTGCCGGACAGCCTGCCGATTCGAAACCGAATCCAGAAAAAATTCGGGGCCAGGTCAAATCGCGGCTTTGATCTTTTGTGGCACATCGGCAGAGACTGCATCGGGGCGATTCAGCTTTCCCCAGAGCATCCTCCTGTCACCATCAAGTCCATCGAATCCGAACTGTTGACCGACGCGGAAATTGCAGAAACGCTTAAAAGCTACCGGACCAAACCGCTGGGAATGTCCGCGGAAAACGAGTTTCGTATATCAATGGCCGGGGCACAGGAAAAATCAGCATTTTTGCGGCGCGAAGACGGATGGCATCGGCCACTGGGAGCAACTCCGACCAGCCATATTGTCAAACTGCCGATTGGCCGGATCGAGCACAGCGACCTGGACCTGAGTGAAAGCCTTGAAAACGAATGGCTCTGCCACGCAATTTTCAAGGCCTATGGCGTGCCGATCGCAAACGCAGAAATCATGACCTTCGAAAGTATAAAGACCCTGGTCGTTGAACGCTTCGACCGGCGATGGGCAAAAGACAGATCCTGGTTGATTCGACTGCCACAGGAAGACATGTGCCAGGCCCTGAATGTTCCGCCGAACCTCAAATACGAATCAGATGGAGGGCCCGGCATCGAGGAGATCATGGCACTGCTCCTGGGCTCTGAGAATAGCCTTGAGGACCGGAAACTATTCATGACCCAGGTATTCTTGTTCTGGGTACTGGGTGCCATAGATGGACACGCAAAGAACTTCAGCATATTCCTTCTGCCCACCGGAGCCTACAGGCTCACGCCAGCCTATGACGTCATTTCAGCCTATCCCATTCTCAAAAGCAGGAAAGAGATCTCCATGGCCATGGCCGTTTCTGGGAATCGACGTCATTACAAATGGGAAGGGATTTTTGCAAGGCACTGGTTTGCCACAGCCAAAAGGTGCAATTTCCCTAAAGATGAGATGTCGGAGATTCTGGGAAGAGTTTTGGGAGATGTGGACAAGGTGATCGAGAAAGTCGCAGCGGACCTGCCCGTTGGATTCCCGGACAAAGTCGCTACAGCGATTTTTTCGGGCATGCGAAAAGCAAGGGATCGTATGATTTAACCGAATATTTGAACAATTTGTTTGGCGCTTACGGTTTCATATTTTGAAAGGTTGCAAGCAGGGTCATTAGCTTGTTTTTATCATGGTAATTTGTTACATAAGCAGATGCCCTCCTGGCCGACGGGATAGCGCCTGTATCCTCCGGCTCTTTTCATGCAAATCGATGGAGCACCAATGTCCAAAACCGCTTCCCAATCGAACCTCTTGCGTCAACTTCCCGGCATCGACACCCTGTTGGCCAGCGAAACGCTGACCGCCCTGGCCGGGGAGATCCCCCACCAGCTTCTGGTCGAGGCGGCGCAGCAGGTCGTGGCCGAGTTGCGTACCACACTCCTTGCTGGCCAGGAACCCGTCGACCTTGACCTGGGCCGTTTGAGCGTGCAGGTGGCCAGCCGCGCCCGCCGGCTCGCCGCGCTCAACCTGCGCCCCGTCCTCAATCTGACCGGCACCATCCTCCACACCAACCTCGGGCGCGCCCCCCTGGCGCCCTCCGCCCTGGCCGCAGTAACAGCGGTCTCCAAGGGCTATTCCAATCTGGAACTCGACCTCGCCAGCGGCGAACGGGGGCACCGCTACAGCCACATTGAGGGATTGCTGCAACGCCTCACCGGCGCCGAAGCGGCGACCGTGGTCAACAACAACGCCGGTGCCGTGTTGCTGGCCCTGACCGCGCTGGCACAGGGCCGGGAGGCAATCGTCTCCCGCGGCGAACTGGTGGAGATCGGCGGCGCCTTTCGCATCCCCGATGTCATGGCGGCCGGCGGCGTCCTTCTGCGCGAGGTCGGCAGCACCAACAAGACCCACCTCGCCGACTACCGCAACGCCATCGGCGAGGCCACCGGGCTGTTGCTCAAAGTCCATACCAGCAATTACCGCATCGTCGGCTTTACCAGCAGCGTCACCAGCGCCGAGCTCGTCGCCCTCGGCCGGGAAAAGAATCTCCCGGTCCTGGAAGATCTCGGCAGCGGCATGCTCCTCGACCTCTCCCCCTTTGGCCTGCCCCGGGAACCGACGGTGGCCGAAGCGGTGGCCGCCGGTCTCGACGTCGTCACCTTCTCCGGCGACAAGCTTCTCGGCGGACCCCAGGCGGGACTGATCGTCGGTCGACGTGAAGCGATTGAGACGATTCGCCGCCACCCGCTGGCCCGGGCGCTGCGCAGCGACAAGCTGACCCTGGCCGCGCTGGAAGCGACCCTGCGCCTCTATCTCGATCCGCAACGGGCCCTGGCCGAAATCCCGGCCCTGCGCACTCTCTCCCGGTCGGCAGACGAGCTGCGCCGCCGCTGCCGGCGGCTGCAACAGCGGATCCGGAAAAGCTGCGGCGCGGCACTGGACGTTCAGGTCGTTGCGGCGACGGCGACGGTCGGTGGCGGCGCCCTGCCGCTGACCGAACTGGAGGGTTACGCCCTGGCGTTATTCCCGCAGAACGGCTCCGTTGACCAATTGGCCACCCGGCTGAGAAACGGCGAACTTCCCGTGGTGGGACGCCTGCATGAAGACCGCCTGCTCCTCGACCTGCGCACCCTCGCCAGCGACGAGGAAGGGCCACTCGTCGCGGCCCTGGCCGCCGTCACCACGCCAGAGCCATGAGCCAGAGCAAACGCCACTTCATTATCGGAACGGCCGGCCATGTCGACCACGGCAAGACCGCCTTGATCCGCGCCCTGACCGGAGAAGAGACCGACCGGCTCAAGGAAGAGAAGGACCGCGGTATCTCCATCGATCTCGGCTTCGCGCCGTTTCGCCTCCCGGGAGGTGAAGTCGCCGGGGTGGTCGATGTCCCCGGCCATGAGCGCTTTATCCACAACATGCTCGCCGGCGTTGGCGGCATGGACCTGGTACTGCTGGTGATTGACGTCAACGAAGGGGTGATGCCGCAGACGCGCGAGCATCTCGACATTCTGCAACTCCTCGGCATCGAACGGGGCATCCTGGTGCTGACCAAGTGTGACCTGGCGGAGCCCGACTGGATCGACATTGTCGAAGAGGAAGTCCGTGAGCAGGTGGCAGGCAGTTTCCTGGCGGAAGCACCCTGCTGCCGGGTCTCCTCGATCAGCGGCGCCGGCATGTCGGAGCTGGTCAAAACCATCCGCGAACAGCTCAAGAGCACCACACCCAAAGACGCCGATGGCCCGTTACGCCTCCCCGTCGATCGCCACTTCAGTGTCAGCGGCTTCGGCACCGTCGTCACCGGCACCCTGATATCCGGCAGCGTCACTGCCGGCGCGACTGTGGAAGTCCTGCCGCCGGGCGAACAGGTGCGGGTGCGCGAAGTCCAGGTCCATGGCAAGAAGACCGACCAGGCGCTGGCTGGCCAACGGGTCGCCCTCAACCTGGTTGGGCTCGACCGGGCCCGCATCGAACGGGGAACCGTGGTCGGGACGCCGGGAATTTTTGAGCAGACCGAGCGCCTCGACGCCCGCCTTACCCTTCTCGACTCCGCCCCGCGGCCGCTAAAGTTCCGGGATCCGGTCCATTTTTACCTCGGCACCGCCCGGGTCGTCGGCCTGGTCGCCCTGCTCGATCGCGACCAGCTTAAGCCGGGAGAGAGCGCCCTGGTGCAGATCCACCTCGACCGGCCGCTGGTTGCCCATCGCCAGGACCGTTTCATCATTCGCTCCTATTCGCCGATGACCACCATCGGCGGTGGCGTGGTGATCGATCCCGACCCGGTAAAGCACCGCCGTTTTCGCGACGAGGTCATGACTGCGCTGCGCGAACTCGAGTCGGGCGAGAAATCGTTTCTGCTGCAGAAGCTTGCCGACCACGAAGTTCAAAGGGTCAAGGAACTCGAACAGCTCTCCGGGCTCGGCCAGGAGCGCATCCGCAGCCACCTCGAGGAGTTGGCGGCCCAAGGAGGGGTCGTACTTCTCGGCGACCAGTGGCTGACCACCGCGACCCTGCGGGCCTGGCGGCGCAAGCTGATCGAGGCCGTCGCGGGCTACCATGCCAGCCACCCGATCCTCCCCGGCATGCCCCGGGCCACGGTCAAGAGCCTGCTCCCTGCGGCCCTCGGACCAAAAGGCTTCGACCAGCTGACCGCCCTGATGAGCGCCGCCCAGGAACTGACCTGCAGCGGCGAACTGGTGGCGCAACCAACCTTTGCGCCGACCCTGCCCCCGGAACTGGAGCGGCTGGTGGCCAACATCGAAAATGCCTACCGTGACGCCGGCGCCCAGGCCAAGAACCGGCAGGAGATGCTCGACCGGCTGGGAATCGCGCCGGCCGCGGCCGAAACCGCCCTTGCCTACCTCTTCAGCCAGGGGCGACTGGTGCGCCTCAACGACGAGACCTTCTTCCATCGCGACACCTACCAGGCGGCACTGCAACTGCTGCACGACCACTTCGCGCGCCAGCAGACCCTGACCCTGGCCGAGTTTCGCGACCTCCTCGGCAGCTCCCGCAAACAGGTGCAGGCACTGCTGGAATTCTGGGACGGACTCAAGTACACTCTGCGCCAGGGCGATGCGCGGGTGGCCTGGAAACTGCCCATGGAAAAATCCGCGAATGACAGGATGGATGAGCCAAATGAACACGAACAGGGAAGGAGGTGAGCCGATGAGCGGACCAATCAAACTGACCAGCCTCTCCCGCAGCAGCGGTTGAGCCGCCAAACTGGCCCCCGGGCCGCTGGCGCAGGTGCTGCGCCAATTACCGCAGTTTGACGACCCCAACCTCCTCTCGGCCACGATTCCCTGTGCCGATGCCGGAGTTTACCGCCTCGACCAGAACCGGGCGCTGGTGCAGTCGGTCGATTTCTTTACGCCGATCGTCGACGATCCGACCAGCTATGGCCGCATCGCCGCTGCCAACGCCCTGTCGGATATCTACGCCATGGGCGGGACGCCGCTGACGGCGCTCTCCCTGGTCGCCTTCCCTCCCTGCCTCGACACCTCGGTCCTGGTGGAGATCCTGCGTGGCTGCACCGAAAAGGTCCTCGAAGCTGGCGCGGTGATCGTCGGCGGCCACAGTGTCGAGGACGAAGAACCGAAGATCGGCCTGGCGGTGACCGGCCTGGTCGACCCGGCGCGCCTGGTTTCCAGCCGCGGCGCGCGTCCCGGCGACCTGCTGCTGCTGACCAAACCCCTCGGTACCGGCATCCTCGCCACCGCCCTCAAAGGGGAGATGATCAGCGAGGCAGAGATGGCCGAGGCGATTGCCGGCATGGAGACCCTCAACCGCGAAGCGGCCGCGGCGATGCTTGAAGCCGGTGTCGCCGCCTGCACCGACATCAGCGGCTTCGGCCTGCTCGGTC
The DNA here is from genome assembly GCF_054658035.1 of Desulfuromonas carbonis. NCBI lineage: Bacteria > Pseudomonadati > Thermodesulfobacteriota > Desulfuromonadia > Desulfuromonadales > Desulfuromonadaceae > Desulfuromonas > Desulfuromonas carbonis. Next base: position 141,834 of record NZ_BAAHXR010000003.1, read on the forward strand.
ATGCCCTGGAGATGGCGGAAGCGAGCGGGGTGCTGCTGGAGTTCGACGGCGCAGCCCTTCCCAGCTACCCCGAAGTCCGCGAACTGGCCGCCATGGGGCTGATCCCCACCGGCAGTTACCGCAATCGCGAGCATTACCTGCCGCGAGTGGTGGAGGCCGAGCGCCTCGACCGCGCCCTCCTCGACCTGCTCGCCGATCCACAGACCTCCGGGGGTCTGCTGCTGGCGGTGGCGCCGGAGCGACTGACCGTGTTACAAATGGCCCTGCAGGCGCGGCACGTCAGCGCATGGCCCGTCGGACGGGTCGCCGCAGGTCCGGCCGGCTGGCTGCGGGTCGTCTAGGATTCAGTTCAGGCGCCGGTAGCAGGCGCCTGAATCGGCCATGACCTGGCAGTCCGCTTCGGCGGCCGGTTCCAGCTCGAAGAGTCGGTACAGATCGGCCGGAACTTCCTGCAGCACTTCGAGAATCTGCCGGCGCGACAACTCTTTTGGGAAGATGAAGAGACCTTCGCTGCTGTCGGCCACCGCCAGCCGCCGCCCGATCTCAGCGGACCAGCGATCGCTCCAGTAGATGGAATCCATGATCTGCAATGCTTGCATGGTGGTTCTCCTTGGCTGGGGTGATCCCTCCTCGGTCTCATTTTAATCCTCCCTGCCCGGCCACGCCAAGGGGGGGGCGGTCCTAGCATTGGAGAACAAGGATACCTAGATGACCTGGTTGACCCTTTTGTTGCTGCTGGCTGGATTCGTGCTGCTGATCGCCGGCGCCGAGCTGCTGGTGCGCGGCGCGGCGCAGCTCGCCATCGGGCTCGGTATTTCACCGCTGGTGGTCGGCCTCACCGTGGTCGCCTTTGGCACCAGCGCCCCGGAACTCGGGGTTTCGGTCTTCTCCGCCTGGAACGGCCAAGCCGGCATCGCCCTCGGCAATGTCGTCGGCAGCAACATCGCCAACATCCTGCTGATCCTCGGTCTCTCCGCGCTGGTGGCTCCGCTGGTGGTCCACCGCCAGGTTATCCGCCTTGAAGTGCCGATCATGATCGGCACTTCGCTGTTGCTCCTCCTCTTTGCCCTCGACGGCAGCATCGGCCGCTTCGAAGGGTTGCTCCTCTTTGCCGGGATCATCTTCTATACCACCTGGGCCATCCACCGCAGCCGCCGCGAAAACCGGGCGGCGCAGGAGGAAATCCCGGCCGAGGCGCGCGGGCACGCCAGCCGCACCATGCAACTGCTGCTGATCGTCGGCGGCCTGATCCTGCTCGGGATCGGCGCCCGCTGGCTGGTCAACAGCGCGGTCGTCATTGCCCAGCATTTCGGGGTCAGCGACCTTGTCATCGGCCTGACCGTGGTCGCCATCGGTACCTCGCTGCCGGAGCTCGCCACCTCGGCCCTGGCCAGCCTGCGCGGGCAGCGGGACATCGCCGTTGGCAATGTCGTCGGCAGCAATATTTACAACATTCTCAGTGTCCTTGGCCTGACCGCCCTGGTTTCCCCGGCCGGGATCCCGGTGCCAGAGACGGCCTGGGCCTTCGACTTGCCGGTAATGCTGATTGTTGCGATCGCCTGTCTCCCCATCTTCTGGCTCGGCCACCGCATTGAACGCTGGGAAGGGGGATTGTTTCTCGTCTACTACGGCGCCTATACCCTGCTCGTCTTTTTGCTATCGACCCAACATCCAAGCCTGCCACAGCTGATGCGTACCATGGCCTGGTTCATCGCACCGCTCACCGTCGTCACCCTGGGAATCTCCCTCTGGCGGCACCAGCGCCGCCCAGTGCCCTGAAGCAGGAAGAGCCGGCTTGCGGCCGGCTCTTCCTGCTTCATTCCTGCACCCGTTTCAAAGATCCCCGGTCAGCTCCTGCAGGCGGAAGAGCTTGGGGTTGATCCCGGCCACCACGGCGATAATCTCGCGCAGGGCGGTCTCGTCGATCCCGACTTCCTCGTCCCGCCCTTGAAACCAGGCGTACCCCTTCGGCAGCGGCGAAAAGCTCCCGTCACGCAGCAGCGCGACATCGACCAGGTCGTTGACCCGCCCCTGCGCCTCCCAGGGATCGCGGTAGTTGAACTGGCGCGCGACGATATGCAGGCCGAGACCGTTGGGCCAGACGCCCCGGACCTCGAAGGAGAATTCCCGCGGTGCGCTGTAATTCTCACTGCGGCCGGAGCGGGCCATGACCCGTGCCCCTGCCGTTTCGAGCATCGCCTGTACCGACTCGACTGTCATCGGCTGCGGCTGTTCCATCTGTTATCTCCCTTTGGTCTGATTCAATCTGTCAACTCAGGTATCGAGCCGCAGCTCCACCCCCCAGGGGACCGGCCTCTGGCCATCCCGGGTCAGCACCCACAGGGTCGGGAACTCCATCTCCTGCGGCGCCGCGCCGAAGCCGTCGGTCAGGTAGATGACGGCCGCCGGTCGCGGCTGCATGGTCCGCGCATAGGCAAAGACCGGGCGCAGGTCGGTGAAGCCGCCGCCGTGGTAGACCTCGGCGACGGCGGCGCTGCTGCGAAAGGTTTCGATCTTCTGGATGCGGCTGCCGGCATAGAGAACGGTGATCAGGCTCTCCCGGCCGCGGGCGAGCTGTAGCAGCTCGCGGGCGAAGGCCTCCCGCAGCGGCTGCCGGTCGGTCGAATCGGAGACATCGACCCCGACCAGGAGGTTGAGCCGCTGGCGCTTGCGGATGCCCGGGGTGGTATGCGCGAAGCGCCGATGCTCGCGTTTCCAGGTTGAGCGCCGTCCGACCCGGCCGGCAGTGGCGACGAATTGCCGCAATACCTGGCGCCAGGGGATGATCGGCGGCGCCAGCCACCCGGCCACCAGCTGCCGCACTTCCCCCGGCACCTCGCCCCGGCTTGCCCGCCAGGCCTCCCGCACCAGGCCGCGCACCACCTCCTCGCCGAGCGGTGCCGGGGTGCTGTCCGCCTCGGCCCAGGCGCGGTGGTCGTCGATGGTTTGCGCTGAGGCCAGGGGGTCCGCTAACGGCCGCTCGCCGGCCGCATCCGCCTGTTGGTAGCTGCCGGCGTCGCGGGCGGCATTGCCGTACCCCTCCCCGTCCAGGTTGCCGCTATCGTAGGGGCGGGTCACCAGCCGGTAATATTCCTCGGCCGCCAGCCTTGCCGGCAACCCCAGCCGTTCGGGGGTGATCGCCGCAAGGGGGAGGTTGGCGATGCCGGGGTTGATCGCCAGGTCGCAGGCGATGTCCCAGCTCTGGCTGTGACGCTCCTTGCGGCGCAGCGGATGCAGGTGCAGGACATGCTTGAGGACATGTTCGAGAAGCGCCTGCTGCTCTGGCGCGCTATAGCCGGCGAAGGCGGGCGGACAGACCGCGAGGGTCGGGACGCCGCCGCGGATCGTCACCCCCAGCGCCTGCGGTCCCGGCCCGAGTTCGCGCCGGAAGGGGAGCAGGAAGTGGCCGTAGAAGGGACGCTCCTTGAGCAGCCGCACGATGGCGCTGCGCACCCCTTCCAGTCCCGTTACCGCCTCACTGCTCATCGCTCATGGCTCGGTTGTCAGCATTCGCCACTGATCGCTGCGATCGCCTCGAAGACCACCGCATCGTACTTGTCCTGGGTAATTGCCGCCGCCACTGCCGGGATTCGCGCCAGCGATTTCACCAGCCCGAAGCGCTGGTCACGGGGGAGGACGGCAATATAGGCGACCAGGTTGGCCTCGCGCGCGGCGGTCAGTTCCAGCCCGCCGTCGAGGGTGACGACCACATCGCTCTGCGTCACCGCCTGCAGATCGTCGCGCTGGGCCGCCACCCGGGCGGCCACTTCGGGCCAGCTGTCGAGCACTTCGAGCGCCGTTACCGGGCGTTCACGCTGTTCGTGACACCAGCGCAGGAAGATGACCGCCGCTTCCTTGCCGACGATACCGGCATAGACCTCCATCTCCAGTTCCGCCGGGAAGCGACAGGAGCGCCGCAGGATACTGACCATCTCCCAGGCGCGTTCGGTCGGTTCGACCGGCAGTTCGAAGGGCTGGTCCTGCCGGGCCAGCAGATGGGTGTTGGCACCGAGGAACTGGCAGACCTCCGTGTCGAGCCGCCGTTCCCGGGCATAGCGCGCCCAGCAGGCGTAGTCGCTCTCGACCTGGAGGATGACCATGCGGTCGAGAAGCGCCCGATCGAGGGTCGCGACCTGGTAGCTGCCGTCCGGGGGATTGATGGAGACCACCACCTTGTGACGGGGATGCAGGGTGTGGGTGTGCAGGGCGCGGCGCTCTCCTTCGACCGGCGGCTCGACAAACTGGAAGATCGCCTGCAGGGTATCCTCCTGCTGGGCACGATTCAGCTCGTCGCAGTGCACCACCGTTTCGGCAGCGTCGTCGGCCGGCCACCAGGAGGGGCGCGACCAGCGCATCGTTTCCCCATCTCGAAAGGGGATACCGACCAGGTCGCCGACCTCCATCTGGCCAAGGCGCAACGGTACGTAACGGCGCCCCATCTCCCGGCAGACCTGGATTACGCCAGCGGTTTTGCCGACGCCGCGGTGGCCGACGATGCAGGGGGTGAGATCGGTCTTGGTGAGGATTTCGGCCAGCACCAGCTTCATCTGTTCGACGTTCATTGCTGAAAATTCATCCTGTTCGGGAATTGATATCGTTTTCGGTCAGGAATCAAACGATAGCGCAAATCGGCAGCGAGGTCCAGACCCTTTCGTGTGCGCAGCTGTTCGTGTGCGCAGCTTGCCTCGGCGACCGATCCGTGCGAGGATGAATCTCCCTTCTACGGAGGCGACGATGTTCGGTTTGGGACTGACGGAAATGATCCTCATCGGCGGGCTGCTTCTGCTCCTCCTCGGCCCCGCCACCAGCCGGCGTCTCCTTGCCCGGGCCCGCAGCCTCTGGTCCGATTACACCCGGCTGCGCAGCGCCGCGCGCAACCCCCTCGATCACCTGCTCAAGCCGAAGGACGATCCGCCCCGCTGAGCCTGCCTTCCTCCTCCCCGCAGAAAAGAAGCCCCTGACGATTGTCAGGGGCTTTACAGCATAGCACGGCAAACAAAGGTTGAGAGTCTCTCGCTCCGGGTCAATCGGGAGGGAAGACCTGGATCCGCTGATTCCCATGGTCGACGACATGGAGAGTGGCAGCGTCCGCGAGGTGCAACAACGTCTGGTGGCTACTGAAACCAAGAGCCAGACCGGGAGCCAGGGAATTCCGACACTGGGCCATGAAGAGCTCCAGACATTGACGGACTGTTGACAGGAAGAGTGGGATTTTAAAAAGAGAGTAGCAGAGAGGGAATAAAGAAGAATCACCCATTTGAGTGATTCTTCGCATTAGCCCCAAAAAAAATTATCTTTGTTGCCGCCGAAACCGGCAACAGATTGGTGCCTCACGCACCAGGTTACGGAGCAATACCCGGTTGCGGGGTGCCACTTGGCGACAGGCTAGAACTCCTCCCCCGTCCACATCTCCGGCACAAAGTGCAGCGCCCGGTTGCGGCCGGTCTCCTTCGCTTTGTAGAGAGCAACGTCGGCGTATTTGATCGCCTGCCAGAAGGCCTCGCTGTCACCGGGGAATTCGCTGACGCCGAGGCTGATGGTCTTCTTCAGCGGCCCGTCCGGCGTCGAGAACTTGATCGCCTCCATGTTCTGGCGGATCTTCTCGGCCACGGTCAGCGCCTCGCCGGGGTGGATGTCGACCACCAGCACCAGGAACTCCTCGCCGCCGAAGCGGATGACGATGTCCGCCTCGCGTACGCTCTTGCGGATGATCGACGCGGTCTCCTTGAGGATCTGGTCGCCGACATCATGACCGAACTTGTCGTTGACCTGCTTGAAGTAGTCGATGTCGCACATCACCAGGCCGAGGGTGCGTTTGCGCCGCTGCAGACCAGCGATGATCGGCCCGGCGTGGTCCTGCAGGAAGCGCCGGTTGTAGAGCCCGGTCATCGGGTCCTTGAGCGCCGAGTCGCGCAGGGTATTCATCAGCCGCTTCGCCTCGATCACCGACAGCGCCTGGTTGACGTAGGTCTCCGCTTTGAAGATGCGGGCGTCATCGTGGGCATCGACCTTGCCAGTGCTGTCCGGGCGGAAAAGAAACTGCACCACGCCGCCGGTGCGGCCGCCGATGATCATCGGGATACAGACGTGTTCGAGGCCGGTCTCCTGCTTGAACATCTTGCAGACCCCCGGGTAGTTGAGGGAGGAGATCGAATGGCCGGTCTTGCGCGCCCGACAGAGCTCGCAGTTGGCGAGGATATCAGGGTTGCAGGCGAGATCCTTGTTGGCGACGATCGCCGGATAGACCGGCTGCATCTCGCGGTGATTGTCCTTGACCTCGTAAATGACGAACTCCTCGATCCCGCACTCCTTGCCGAAGGCGTCCCCGAGGCGCGAGTAGACGTCTTCCAGGGTCGAGTCCTCCTCGATCACCTTCTTGAACATGGTCATGCCGTAGACCGTCTCCATCAGCTCGTTGAACTCGGAGGAGAGCTGGCCGATCTCGTCCCGTGAGCTGATCTTGATCTTGTTGGTCAGGTCGACGTCACCGGTGCCGAGACTGTGAATCTGGTCGATGATCGAGCGGATCGGCCGGGCGAATGCCCCGGCGATCCAGACGGTGAAGAGGGCGAGCAGCAGCACGGCGATGCCGAGAACACCGGCAATGACCAGCGAGGTCTGGCGGATAGTCTGGCCGATGGTGCGGGCGTAACCGGAATAGAGATCCGAAAGCTGGGCGGAATAGTCGACGGCGAGGTTGTTGGCGGCGTAGAGCTCTTCCTGCAGCTGGTCGTGGGTCTTGGCCAGGGTCTCGGGAACGCCGCTCCCCTTTTTCAGCAGTTCGAGCTTGGAGGAGAAGAATGCCTGGTTTGCCTCGTCGATGGCACCGAGCTGGCTGGTCAACTGCTTGAGGAATTCGACTCCGGCCGGATCGTTGCGAACCGAGCTGGTGCGGACCGTTTCCAGCAGCTTGCCGGTATCGTGGGAATAGTCGTTGACCTCGCCCCCCAGGGCGAGGGCGGAGATGAAGCTGCGGATATCGAGGAGGCGCTTGTGGGAGAGATCGGCGGCGCGGACCGCCGCTTCGACGTCACGGGCCTTGAGGGCGCCGGAGGCATCGATGGAGAGGGCCTGCAGATTGCGAATGATCTTCTGCACCACCCGGTCCTGGGGAATCACTTCGTTGATGACCCGGTTATAGCTGCCGTTGATGCTGTACATGGCAACAAAAGATAGCACCGCCATCGCCAGGAACCAGAAGAGAACTCCGACCGAGTAGAGGGTGAATTTTTTCCGGATCGGCAGGTCGACGAAGGTGATGAAGCGGATAAACCGCTTCACGGGGTGGAGAACCCGTAAATCGAGCATGAGAAACCCCTTTCGGCTGACGTTCTGTCGAAAAGGATTAGCAATTGTCGTGCCCTGCTCGTCGCGAGGGTCGCGTGTTCTCGAGTGTCTTTAATTTCCCGGGGGGAAACTTGCCGGCGGACCCAGCGATTCCGGGAGCGCGCCCGACCGGGGGACGTGATTCCGGCAAAAGGCCGGTCCAGGAGGAGAATGTGGTCTTTTGGATTCCTGTTCCAAAGCACGATCGCCCCGGCAGGTGGCCGGGGCGATCGCTTCGCAACAGGTAGCCGGAGGTACCTAGATGAGGGCACGGGTGGCGGCAAGCGCGGCCTGATAATCGGGTTCGGCAGTGACTTCCTTGACGATCTCCCGGTAGGCAAGCTTGCCGTCTTTGCCGATCACGAAAACAGCCCGGGCGAGAAGTTTAAGCTCCTTGATCAGAACTCCGAAGTTGAGGCCAAAGGAGCGGTCCTGGTAATCGGAGAGGGTCTGGACCTTCTCGATCCCGGCATTGCCGCACCAGCGTTTCTGGGCGAAGGGGAGATCGAGGCTGACGGTGTAGACAACGACCGACCCCGGAAGTTTGGCCGCCTCCTCGTTGAACTTGCGGGTCATGGTGTCGCAAACCGGCGTGTCGAGGGACGGCACGACGGTGATCAGCTGCACCTTCCCCTTGGCGCTGTCGCGGGTGACCGGTTGCAGCCCGTTGTCCACCACCCGGAAATCGGGGGCGGCGTCGCCGACCTTGACATCGGGGCCGAGCAAGGTCATGGGGTTGCCTTTGAAGGTGATGACACCGGTACGTTCCTGGCTCATGGGTAAATCCTCCTGGGATAGATTCGTGAAACGGTCATAATTTTACCTTGATACCTCGACCTGTCAACACTACCAGGATTCGTTGGAGTGGGTAAATCCGTGGCAGGTGAAATTGTTGCAGGTCCCCGTCCTCGATATCGCCCCCGGCGTGTAGGTCCCGGTCCCCGGAAGCTTGATGGTCAGCTTCGCTTCGGTCATGGCGGTCGTCGCCAGATCATTGAAGTGGATGCCAGCCGAGTTGGTCAGCTTGGTCGGATCGTGACACTCGGTGCAAAGGGCAAAATTGGTATGGCTGGTGTTCCGGTTATGCCGTCCAGAGTCATAGCTGTTGTACTGGCTGGTGCCGGAGGCGTGGCAGCTGAGACAAAGGGCATTGCCGGTCAGGGTGGCGAGGCTCCCCGTCGCCCAGTCGAGGGTCGTCTTGCCGCCGTGGCAGCTGACGTTGCTGCAGGTGCCGGTCGAGGGATCGGTCCCATTGGGTGTGAAGACGGGACTGCCGCCGGTCTGCGCCATGTAGCCCCCGGCAACGGCCGGAATCGCCACATCGGCCGGTTCCATCATATCAAAATGTGCCAGGGTCCCGTAACCGACACCATTATGGCAGACAGCGCAGCTGCCGGTGACACCGGTCAAGGCATTGTGCGACGTGTGCGCGCCGGCCCGGTTGGGGCGAACGTTCCCGGCCACACCGGCGCTGGAAGGGGGCGTCGCGTGGCAGGAAACACAGCCGCTCGAGTTGACCACCGGGTCGGCAACATGGCAGACCCCGGCGGAACAGGAGGGACCGGTTCCCGCCGGCAGCCCTTCGAGGTTCGCTCCGTGGCAGAGGGCGCAGGCAGTCGAATAGAGCGCGTTGGGCACGTTGCGGTGGGTATAACTGCCATCGTACCAGTCGACGCTTTCATTCGGCGGCGACATGATAGAAGAGACCGAGGGATGGGCCGTGCCGGTGTTGTGACAACCCTCGCAACCGTTGCCGCCCTGGCTGAAGATACCGATATTGAATTGCGGATTGCTGCCGGCGCCGCCGGCCTCTCCGTGGCAGGGCTGACAGTCGAGCATGCCATTGGGGAAGATGGAAGAGTTAAGGCCCTTGGCGTCCGGACCGTGGTTGCTTCCCAGCAGGTAACTGCCGTCAAGGGCATGGGGAGCGCCGCCGGTGGCACTCCAGGAGCGGGTGCTACCGCTATGGCAGCCGGCGATATTGGTGGTGCAGGTTGGCGGCGTCACCGTGGTGTCGTAACCGAGGCCGGCAACCAGGGTTGCCGCCGGGGTCCCCTCGAAGGCCGCGGTGTCGAGGTTAGCGAAATGGTCAACGGCCAGGGCCGTGGCGTCGTGGCAGGCGCTGCAGGTCGGGCTGTAGCCGGCGGTGTCCGCCCGGCCGCCGGTACCGGCATGGGTAATATGGCGACCGGAGTAATAGCTGTTGTTCTCCGGCGCCTGTGCCGCCGTCCCCTGCTCGTGGCAGGAGGTGCAATCCTGATCGACAATCAGAGAACCGGTCAGCCAGTCGGGGCTGGTCTGTCCGCCGTGGCAGCTGACGTTGGTACAGCTGCCGGTGGCCGGGTTGGCGCCGTCCGGCGTGAAAGCGGCCGCACCGGCTTTGGCACTGTAGGTTGCCACGAAGGCGACATTGGCGGGGGCAGTGGCGTCGTAGTGACTGAGAGTATCACTCCCGGCGCCATTATGACAGGCCGAGCAGTTGCCGGTTGCGGTGGTCAGCGCATCGTGGGCGAGGTGGCCGCCGGCCCGGTTGGGGCGGGCATTGCCGGCCGGGGCCAACCCGTCGGGGGGCGTATTGTGACAGGAGTCACAGCTGCCGGAGACGTTATTGGGCGCCGTGGCCGTGTGGCAACTGCCACAGTCGGGCTGGATCAGACCGCCGCTCTGGGCATGGCAGGCACTGCAATCGGGGGTTCCGGCAATGCTCGCCTGGACATGGCTGCTGGCAACCGTACCGCTTGGCAGCAACCAGCTCGGGCTGAGCGAATGGGTAGCGCCCGGGCCGCCAGAACCATGGCAACCGGTGGTGAGGCCGTTGGCGTTGGTGTGATTGGCGTCAAAACAGCTCGGCGCCGCCGCGATCGGGCCAATCCCGGGAGCGGTGGTGCTGTGGCAGAGCTGGCACCCCGGGGTATTCAGCCCCCGGTGGGAGGAGGCATAGTTATTGTCCTGGGCGTCGTTGCCGGCGCCGGCGTCATTGCCTCCCTGCCAGTTGGTCGGGTGGGCCTGGGCAGCGCTATGACAGCCAGAGCAGTTGCCGGACGGATTGTTGAGAATCAGCGCATCGGCGACGAAGCCGCCGTCGAAGATATTGTCAGGCCGGCCGTGGCAGTTGCGGCAATAGAGCTGCTTGCTCTTGGCCAGGGGGCCGTGGTTGGCCGGGTCGGTAAAGGGAGCGACGTGATTGCCCGGTGCCGGCGGATCGACTCCCGGGTGGCAGGCAACGCTGCCGAGGGTAGCGCGCAGGCAGCTCGGCCCGCCAGCGCCCCCCTGCAGGGTCGCACCATGGCAGGCCGCCGCAGCGCAGCCGGTCCAGCTGTAGCTGTCGGCAAATCCCTGATGGTCGGTCACCACGTTAGTCCACGCGAGTGGATGCAGGGCAAAGGGCGGTCCGGCAAGGTGACAGTCGTAACAGGAGATCCCGATCCTCCCCCCCTGAAAGTCCAGGCCGTGGCAGAGGGTACAGGAGGCAAGGTCCGTCTTTGCCTCGGCACCATGAAGGGCCGCCCAGTTCTGGGGGTGGACCGGGCCGGGCCGGGGCCCATCGGAATTGCCGCTGGAGCAACCCCCCAGCAGTGCAAGCAACAGCAGCAGGGGGAACAGACGGAATCGGGTGTTCAGCATACGCGTCTCCTTGCTCGATCAGCCGTGACAGGGGGCACAGGTACGGGCCGCCTTGGGGTTGCCGTGACAGCGGTAGCAGGAGGTCGGGTCGAGCCGGCCGTCCATCTTGTGCCGGGTCAGGTAATCGCCCCGGTGCGGCATGCGCCGGTAGGTATCGCTCTGGTCCTTGACAGAAGGTTTCAGCTCGATGCCAGTGGCATGGCAACTGTTGCAAAAACTCTGCTGGTGACACATGGCACAGACCTGGGCGCTGCGACCGGCCACACTGCGATGGCTTTCGGTAAAGAAGGTCGTGTGATTGAAATCGACGTAGGCGACATGGTCATCGCGCGAATCGTGGCAATCGGTGCACATCGGCCGGTTGCTGCCGAGCTCCGCCTCCGGTGGGTGCTGGGTGGGGAAGACATACCCCCGCTCCAGCCCGGCGCAAGCATAGAGAAGGGTGAGAGGGAGAATCAAGACGGCGAGGACAAAGAAGAGTCGCTTAGGCATATATCTGCTCCTGAAGGAAGTCGAGGTACCTTGTCCGCTTAGCGGCCGAATCGGTAACTGGCCACCAGCATCCCTCGCCAGTCGCTGTCGAAGTTGGGATCGGAACTGTAATCAGCGGAGAGTTTCAGCTCCAGGTGGTCATCGAGAAAACGGTGACCGGCGCCGAGGGAGGCGAAGAAAGAGCCGTCCTGGCCGTAGACCGGCTTGTCGTAGGAGGCATAGAGGAGATCGCCGCTGACAAAGGTGTGCGGCAGATCGATTGGCTTGTCCCAGTAGAAAAAGAGCCTGCCGAGCAGATAGTTGTTGCTGGCGGCATCCCCCTGGCTGGTGCCGATTTCCCCCCCCGCCTGGGTCAGCTCCGCGCCATGCCAGGTGAGGATGGCCGCGTAATAGGCGGCCGAATCGTTGTTGACATCGTAGTTGAAGAACTTGACCTTGGCGCCGACCTCCCAGCTGCCGAGCCCGGTCCAGAGGAGGTCGGTGCCGTAGGCGGTGAGCGCCTCGTTACCCTGGCTCAGGATATAGAAGGGGTTGGGGGTCTCTTCCCCGGCGGCAAAATAATCACGATAATTGTAACTCTCGAAAAAGGGGCGGAAGTGAAAATCGCCCAGCGAAAAACGCACCTCGTAGAAGTTTTCCCCCCAGCCATCGCTCTCCAGGTTGTAGCTGGACTTGCCGGAGAGGCTGATACCGGCAGGGAGCGCAAGGGCCAGATCGATCCCGACCTGCTGATCCTCGGTGACGCTGTCATTGGCAACCTGCTGGTAGGAAACGCCGACTTCGTAGCGGGTGCCGAAGTGATGGGCGAGCCGACCACCGTAGATGCTGTCCCCGCTACGGCCGGCGGCCGTATCGAGAGCGACCGGCAGCCCGCCGTAGGCGGAGAGCGTAAAATAGGGACCGAGATCGGTCCGCAGGGAGAGCCCGTCAATACTGTCGTTCGCCAAGCCGGCGATCACGTACTGGCGGCCAAGGCGTAGGTTGAAATTGCTGAACGGCCGGGTGTATTCGAGGTAACCGTAGAGGAGTTCGCCACTCGGATCATCACTGTAATAATCGCCGTTGCCGAGATCGGCCCGCCCCCAGCCGTAAAGGTGGAGCGAAAGCCCGCGGGCGTTGAGATTGCCGGCATCCGCCTGCAGGTATTCGTAAATCGGCAGCACCGCGGCATCCCTGGTCGTCAGCGTATCCCGCTGCATGAATCGGAACAGGGTCTCCGATTGCAGCGAAATTTCTGCCGCCCCGACCCATCCCGGCCCGAGGAGCAGCAGACAACCGACAATGAAGATTACCCGTGAACGGCGTAGCACTGTCCTGCATGCGTTATCCATGTCTCCTCCTTGGCGGTACCTGTTAAAAAACGACACCGGCAGTAGTCCAGCACTTCCGGCGCGTCCTTCGTATATACCAGAGACGGACTTTAATACAACTTTATATAACCGAATTGGTCATTTTTCTGGAACGGAATTTCAATCGAGCGGCGGTAGAGTCTTCAGGTCTTTCGGGAGGTTCTCTGATTACAACGGGTTACCCTGCGGGCGGGAGTACCGAACTCCCCAGGGTCCACTACACAATACCCCCTTTACCCTCTGGCGAAGAGGGGAATAAATCGATCTGTTCAATTATCAAACAGGAGTTGTTACTGGCAACAGGGTGATAAGCGCAACATCTGCTGCGAACCAGCACAGGGGCTGGCTGTGTGGATAGGCGCCGGCCTCCGTTAGCCACAGACGCCGCAACGGCGGCAGCCCGCCTGACAACGCGGCGAAAGCTGTTCGGTCAGACCACGCTGGTACTCGGCCCAGAGATAGTCCCGCCGGACGCCACTATCGAGAACTTCCCAGGGAAAAGTCTCTCCGGCAGCGCGTTGTCGGTGCACGAACCAGGACGGCTCGAACCCGGCAGCGGCACAGGCAGCCCGCAGAGGACGCCCGGACGCCAAGGCGGGCAGGATGCGTCCGACCCGGCGATCGCCGCGGGAGAGGAGCGCCTGCAGGGTCGCGGCGCGCAGCGACTCGGAGTGCAGCTCGACGTTGCCGAGCCGGGCGATGCCGCGGCGCAGCTGGCCGAGGCGGGCCTTGAGAATGGCATCGGCGGGCATCGCGGCCCACTGGAACGGGGTGAAGGGCTTGGGAATAAAGGGATTCACCGAGAGGGTAATCTGCCCGAGCCGGCCGCGCCGCTTCCCTTCGACCAGCCAGACCTCCCGCACCCGGCCCACCAGGGCGAGGAGTTCCTCGATGTCGCTCTCCTCCTCACCGGGAAGGCCGATGAGAAAATAGAGCTTGAGATTGGGAATGCCGGCGGCGGCCAGGCGCTGAACTGCGGCGAGAATCTGCTCCTCGTCGAGATTCTTGTTGATCAGGTCTCGCAGGCGCTGGCTCCCCGCTTCCGGGGCGAGGGCCACGGTGCGGTGCCCGGAGGCGGCGAGCGCAGCGACCTCTTTCTCGCTCAAGGCATCGATGCGCAGGCTGGCGACCGAGACCTTGCCGCCGGCGGCGAGGATCGACTCCTCCAGTTCGACGATCTGCGGGTAGTCGGAAACCGCGGCACCGACCAGCCCCTGCTTGGGGTGATGACAGAGCCCTTCGCCCACCTGGCGCTGCAGATTCTCCAGGCTGCGCTCCCGCGGCGGCAGGAAGAGAAAGCCGGCGGCGCAGAAGCGACACCCCCGCGAGCACCCCCGGGAGATCTCGGTCAGGGCCATGTCGCCGAGCTCAGTCTCCGGCGTCAGGACGAAGGAGCGGGTATCACTGGCATCGAGGTCAGCCTGCCAGCGCCGCGCGACCCGCGCCGGGGCCGGCGGCGCGACCTCGACATCGGTGATGAAACCATCCGCCGCCTGACGCACCGTATAAAAGGATGGCAGGTAGAGTCCCGGCACCTCGGCCAGGCGGTCCAGCAACCCGTCCCGCGGTCCGGCGGCGAGCAGGACCGCCAGAAGGTCGGGCAACAACGGCTCGGCCTCGCCGATGGCAAACAGGTCCATGACCTCGGCCAGCGGCTCCGGGTTGAGAAAGGCACAGACCCCGCCGCAGAGGATCAGGGGATAACGGTCGCCGCGCTCCTCCCGCCAGAAAGGGATACGGGCCAGCTCGAACAGGAGCGGCAGGTTGAGGTAGTCATTCTCGAAGGAGATCGAGAAGGCGACCAGGTCGAAATCGGCCAGGGGGCGCCTCGATTCGAGAGAGAAGAGCGGGTAACCGGTTTTCCGGTGTTCGGCGAGGTCGTCGGTATCGGGGAGGAAGAAGCGCTCGCAGAGGGTATCGTCCCGGCTGTTGAGGAGCTGATAGACGGTCAGAAAACCGAGATTGCTCATTGCCTGGTGATAGGTGTTGGGATAGACCAGCGCCACGCTGAGCCGTCCCCCCCAGGGGTTGGCGTGGCAACCGCTCTCCGCCTCCAGGCGGCGGCGTGCCTTGTCGAGCAATTTTCGCGACATCCGATTCCATTACCGGCAACAGGGGGAATATCTCATGGAGCTGAGGCAAGACTCGTTTCCGATTCGGAAACCACGCCGTGCCCAGCTGGGTTTCCCGATGGACACAAGACTACACCAACTGGACCCTTGCTGCCAAACAGGTACGCCTGGCGCACAAAAAAAGGGCCGCCAGGGGCGGCCCGGTTGACGAGGGAGTCGTCAGGCATTGCAGCGTGGAACAGATACGCCCCCGTGGCATGCCGGGCGGAGAACCGGCACAGGACGGCGTTCTGGCGAAAAAAACCAAGCGATCAGCGGTCAGCGGTCAGCGATTAATCGACCCGCTTGCGCAGGAAGGTCGGAATATCGTACTGATCCTCGTCGCCAGCCACGGTGCCGAGGCTGCGCGGCGCACTCTTCTGCCGCTCGCGGATGAAGGTCGGCAGGTCGCGGTCGATCTTGCCCATGGCGACGGCCGCCGCATTCTTCTTCAACTCCTCGGCGTGACGCTTGTCCTTTTCAAAGGAGGCCCCGAAACCGGTGGCGATGGCAGTAATCTTGATGCGCTCGCCGAGGTCTTCGTTGATCACCAGGCCGATGATGATATTGGCGTCCTCGTGCACCTTCTCATGAATGATGCGCGACGCCTCGTCGAACTCCTCCATCGTCATGTTGGAGGATCCGGAGATATTGACCAGCACCCCGCGGGCGCCAGAGATGTCGATATCCTCCAGCAGCGGGCTGCTGATCGCCATGTGCGCCGCTTCCGCGGCCCGCCGGTCGCCTTCGCCGACCCCGATTCCCATCATTGCCATGCCGCGCTCGCTCATGATCGCCCGGACGTCGGCAAAGTCGACGTTGATCAGGCCGTGGGTGGTGATCAGATCCGAGATCCCCTGCACCGCCTGGCGCAGCACGTCGTCGGCCGGCTTGAAGGCATCGAGGATGCTCATGTTCTTGCCGGCGAGGCCGAGGAGACGGTCATTGGGGATGACGATCAGCGAATCGACCACTTCCTTGAGCTGGCTGACCCCCTCTTCCGCCTTCTTCAGGCGCTGCCGCCCTTCGCGCGAGAAGGGCTTGGTGACGACACCAACCGTCAGCGCCCCCGACTCGCGGGCGACCTCGGCGATGATCGGCGCCGCGCCGGTGCCGGTTCCGCCGCCCAGGCCCGCGGCGATGAAGACCATGTCGGCGCCGGCGAGGACGTCGGCAAGCCGGTTGCGGTCTTCCAGGGCCGCCTCCCGGCCGATTTCCGGGTTGGCCCCGGCGCCGAGCCCCTTGGTAAGCTTGGCGCCAAGCTGCAGCTTCATCGGCGAGCGGCTCGTCTTCAGCGCCTGGGCGTCGGTGTTGCAGGTGATGAACTCGACCCCCTCGATCTGGGACACGATCATGGTATTGACCGCGTTGCCGCCACCGCCACCGACCCCGATCACCTTGATCTTGGCTGACTGATCCACATTCTCATCAAATTCGAACATGACTCCCTCCCTTCTCTGGTTACTCCGGACACTCTCCGTAGCGCCGGATTGTTGAACCTTCTCCGCGATTGCCTCTTGTTCCTTGAACTGCGATGGGAATCAGAAAAACTCCCCGAACCATTCTTTCATCCGCCGCACCACCTTGTCGAAGATATTCGCCTCACCGACACTGAAGTTGCGGGTCTGCAGATTGCGGCTGCCGTACTTGACGAGGCCGACGCCGGTAGCGTAGATCGGTGAATTGACAACGTCGGTCAGACCACCGATATCCCGCGGGTTGCCGCGGCGCACCGGCAGGTTGAAGATCTGCTCGGCCAGTTCGGGCATCCCTGGCAGGATCGAAGTCCCGCCGGTGATCACCACTCCCGAGGCGATGACATCCTCGAACCCGCTCTTGACGATCTCCCGGTTGACCAGGGTGAAGATCTCCTCCACCCGCGGCTCGAGAATCTCGGCGAGCAGCTGGCGCGAGAGGATCCGCGCCTCACGGCCACCGACGGAAGGCACCTCGATCGTTTCGTCCTTGCCGACCATCGAGGTGAGGCTGCAGCCGTACTGCTGCTTGATCTTCTCCGCCTCGGCCATCGGCGTGCGCAGACCGACGGCGATGTCGTTGGTGAGATGGTTCCCCCCCAGGGACAGCACGGCGGTGTGCTTGATCGCACCGTCGACAAAGATGGCGATATCGGTGGTGCCTCCGCCGATGTCGATCAGCGCCACGCCGAGTTCCTTCTCGTCCGGCGAGAGGACCGCCTCGCTGGAGGCGAGCTGTTCGAGGACGATGTCGGCGACACCGACGCCGGCGCGCTGGCACGACTTGATGATGTTCTGGGCGCTGGCGACCGCGCCGGTAACGATATGGACCTTCGCTTCGAGGCGCACGCCGCTCATCCCCAACGGCTCCTTGATGCCGTCCTGGTCGTCGATGATGAACTCCTGGGGCAGGATATGGATCACCTCGCGGTCCATCGGGATGGCAATCGCCTTGGCGGCGTCGATCACCCGCCGCACGTCGTCCTTGTTGACCTCGCGGTTCTTGATCGCAATCACCCCCTGCGAATTGAAACCGCGGATGTGGCCGCCGGCAATGCCGGCAAAGACCGACTTGATCTCGCAGCCGGCCATCAGCTCGGCCTCGCGCAGCGCCTTCTGGATCGCCTCGACGGTGCTCTCGATGTTGATGACGACGCCCTTGCGCAGGCCCTTCGACGGGCTGGTGCCGATGCCGACGATGTCGAGCCCCTCGTCGGTCATGTTGCCGACGATTGCGCAGATCTTGGTCGTGCCGATGTCCAGGCCGACAATCAGGTTTTCTCCTCTTCTGCTGCTCATGGTCCTCCCCTTCCCCTCGCTCTCGTGTCCTAGCCGCGGCCGTTACGGAGGGTGTCCACCTTGACGATCACCCGGTCCGTAACGTTCAAGTCGATGTATTTCAGTCCCGTCAGCCGCCCCTGCAGCTCCGGATAGATGCGCTCAAGGCGGTCCAGCTTGCCGCGAAAATCGCGAAACCCCATCCGCACCGGCACCCCGCCCACCAGGGTATGGATACTGAGGCCGTCCTCCCGGTCGAGATGAACCTCCGAGATTTCGTCGAGGGTGAAGACGCGACGGCCGGCCAGCTCGGCGAGCAGGTTCATCGCATCCCTGAGCAGGGCATGCGCCTCACCCGGGTTGTCGAGTAAAAACTTGCGGTCGATGCCGGTCAGGGCCGGGTAATTGAGACGGTCCTCGCCGCTGAGTACCTTGAAAATCTCGCCATTGCCGTCGATATAGTAGAGATAGCCGAGGTTGATGATCGCCTGCGGCTCCCGCTCATGGACTGAAATGACGACCTCGCGCGGAAAGACTCTGCGCACCTCGGCCGTCGCCACCCAGGGATTTTCGGCGATCTTGCGCCCGATCGCTTCCAGGTCGAGGTCAAAGATATTGACCCCGGGGCGGATATCCGAGAGGCCGATCACGTCGTCCTCCAGAAGGCGCTGAAGGTTTTCGACCCGGATCGCGGCGACGGCGAAATAGTCCGAATGAAAGACCGTCCGGCCGGCGAGAAAGGCAGCACCGACCAACAGGATCACCAGCGCCAGCTTGCCGAGGAACAGAGTGACGCCGAGCCCGCGATGGAGCAGCTTCCTCCAGTCGAGAGGCTGTTTTTCCCGCTTCAGGCGGTTGCCCTTGACCCGGGCCGGCTTGTCACTCTTGAAATCCCGCATCGCTATCCTTGCTATCGCCTGACCACTACTTGTTCAACCCGGCATCCTCGAGGATACGCAACACCAGTTCCGGAAAATCGATGCCGGCCTGGCGCGCCGCTTTGGGCAGCAGGCTGGTCTCGGTCATTCCCGGGATGGTGTTGACCTCGAGGCAATAGAATTCGCGCTCGCGCACCATGAAATCGACCCGGGCCGCCCCCCGGCAGCCGAGGACCCGGCAGGCCTGTAGTGCGACCTGCTGCAGGCGGGCGTAGAGGGCCGGCTCCAGCGGCGCCGGCAGCAGGTACTCGGTCTGGCCCGCCGTATACTTGGCCTGGTAGTCGTAAAATCCCCCTTTGGGGACGATCTGGATTACCGGCAGCACCGCTTCACCGAGGACGCTGACGGTCACCTCCGCGCCCGGGATATAGTCCTCGATCAGCAGCAGGTCATCGTGCTCCAGGGCCTCGGCAACCCCGGCCTTCAGTTCGGCGGCATCGTGCACGATGTGAACCCCGATCGTCGACCCCTCCCGGGCCGGCTTGACCACCCGCGGATAGTGCCGGCAGCGCTCGGCCAGGGCCGCCACGTCCTCACCGCGATGGAACACCTCGAAGGCCGGAGTCGGCAATTCATGGTGCAGCAGCAACTTCTTGGTCGTCACCTTGTCCATCGCCACCGCCGAGGCCTGGACGCCGCTGCCGGTATAGGGGATGCCGATCAGTTCGAGCAGGCCCTGAACCGTGCCGTCCTCACCGAAGCGGCCATGCAGGGCGATGAAGGCAACCTCGACGCCAGCTTCCGCCAGCTGCTGCGGCAGATCGCGGCCGGCATCGATCGCTACCGCCCGGTAGCCGGCGGCGACCAGCGCCGCATGGACGGCGCGACCGGTCCGCAACGAGATCTCCCGTTCCGCCGAAAGGCCGCCGAGGAGTACACCGATCGTCTTCTTTTTCAGCTCGTCACGTTGCATAGTATCCTGTTTCCGGACCGCAATTTCAGGTCCCGGCCGGGGAACTCTCCGGCTGCCGCTGTTTCAGCAATTCCGCCAGTTCCGCCCCGACTTGCCAGACGTTGCCGGCCCCGAGGGTAATGACAATATCGCCGGGGCGCACCTGCCCCAGCAAATGGTCGATCACCGCGGCCTGCTCCGCCAGGTAATGGGCGTCCCGATGACCATGGCCGGCGATGCCTGCCGTCAGCGCCCGGGCATCGACACCAGCAATCGGCTCCTCGCCGGCGGCGTAGATATCCATCACCAGCAGGGTGTCTGCCTGGTAAAAAGCGGTGACAAAGTCATCGAACAGCGCCCTGGTGCGGGTGAAGCGATGGGGCTGGAAGACCGCCACCACGCGCCGGTCCCAACCGGAACGGGCCGCCGCCAGGGTCGCCTTGATCTCCGCCGGGTGATGGCCGTAATCGTCGACCACCATGATGCCGCCCGCATTGTAGCGAATCTGGAAACGGCGCCCGACGCCGCCGAAATCGGCGAAGCCCGCCGCGATCTCGGCAAAGGGGAGCTCGAGTTCCATGGCGACCGCCACCGTGGCGAGCGCGTTGAGGACATTGTGCCGCCCCGGCATGCGAAAGGAGATCGACCCGAGACGTTCGCCGCGACAGAGGACGGTGAAGGAAGTCTCTCCTTCCCGGTGCATGATCTCGGTCGCCTGGTAATCGGCCTGGGTCGCCAGGCCATAGCTGATGAAACGCTTCCTGACCTGGGGGATGATGCTCTGGATGTTGGGGTCGTCGAGGCAGAGGACCGCGGCACCGTAAAAAGGGACCTTGTTGATAAAATCGACGAAGGTCGCCTTGATCTCCTCCAGGTCGTGATAATAGTCGAGGTGGTCGAGGTCGATATTGGTGACGATGGCGATGGTTGGCGACAGCTTGAGAAAGGAGCCGTCCGACTCGTCGGCCTCGGCGACCAGGAACTTCCCCTGGCCGAGCTTGGCGTTGGAGCCGAGCAGGTCGAGACGGCCGCCGATCACCGCCGTCGGGTCGAGGCCGCCGTGGGAGAGGACTGTGGCGATCATGCTGGTGGTGGTGGTCTTGCCGTGGGTACCAGCCACCGCGATGCCGTACTTCATACGCATCAGCTCGGCGAGCATTTCGGCCCGCGGAATCACCGGCACCAGCTGGCGATGGGCTTCCTGCACCTCGGGGTTGTCAGCCTTGACCGCCGTCGAGGTGACGACCACGTCGACCTCCCGCAGGTTCTCGGCCCGGTGACCGTAGGCGATTTCTCCTCCCAGCTCGCTCAGCCGGCGGGTGATTTCGCTCTCGCGCAAGTCGGAACCGCTCACCTGGTAGCCGAGGTTGAGCAGCACCTCGGCGATGCCGCTCATGCCGATGCCGCCGATGCCGATGAAATGAATTTTGCGAATCTTGCCGTACATAATTAATTACCTTCTCGGCTCAGCCATCAGTGAACCGTTTTCATAATCGCCCGGCACTCCTTCAGAATCAGGTCAGCCGCACCCCGTTTCGCCAGCGAGCGGGCAGCACCCGCCATGCTCTGCAAACGCTCGCGGTCGGCGAGCAGGTCGCCCACCAGGCGGGCCAGGAGTTCGGCGGTCAACTCCGCCTGCGGCAGCATCAACGCCGCACCGCGCCGCGCCAGGGCCTGGGCGTTACCGGTCTGATGATCGCCGGTGGCGTGGGGATAGGGGATCAGCAGGGCCGGCCGGCCACAGGCGGTCAGCTCGGCAATCGTCGTGGCGCCGGAACGGCAGACAACCAGCTGCGCCGCGCCATAGGCGGCCACCATGTCGTCGATAAAGGGAACCACCTCGGCGCTCCAGCCGGCGGCCTGATAGCCTTCCTTTACCCGTTCAAAATCGTCACTGCCGGTCTGGTGCCGGATGCGCAGCTGCCCGCGCAGGGGATCGAGGCCGGGCAGAGCGGCCAGCATCAGGTCATTAATGGCCCGGGCGCCGCGGCTGCCACCGAAGATGAGGAGGGAGGCCCCCGACTCGGGGAGCGGCGGGCACTCTTCCATGCCGCTGCGCAACGGATTTCCGGTCACCACCACCTTACCACGATGGAAGGCGCGGTCGGCATCGGTAATCGAGAGACAGACCCGATCGACCCAGGCGGCCAGCAGGCGGTTGGTCAGCCCCGGCCAGGCATTCTGCTCGTGAATCAGGGTCGGTGTCTTGCGCAGCAGCGCCGCGACCAGCGCCGGCGCCGAGGCGTAGCCGCCGACGCCGACCACGACATCGGGGGCAAAGCGATCAAGCACCACCTGCGACTGCCGCACGCTGCGCACCAGCTTGGGGAGCAGACCGAGCTTGCTGCGCCAGCCGCGGCCGACCACCCCTTCGATGTCGACGGTCGTCAGCGGCAGACCGAGCTGCGGCAGCACCCGGGACTCGATACCGCGGGCGGTACCGACGAAATGGACCTGAGCCTCCGGGTCCGTGGCCAGCAACCGCTGGGCCAGGGCCACGGCCGGAAAGAGATGTCCGCCGGTGCCGCCACCGGCCAGCAATAGTTTCATCGCACCTCCCCCGGGGCGTGACTGGAGACGTTGAGGAGGATGCCGACCCCCATCAGGGTGGTCAACAGGCTGGTCCCGCCGTAGGAAAGAAACGGCAGCGCCAAGCCCTTGGTCGGCAGCATCCCCATGACGACGGCGATATTGGTAAAGGCCTGCAGGCCGAGCAGCAGCGTCACCCCGAAAGCGAGGAAGCGGCCAAAATCGTCCGGCGCGGCCAGGGCGGTGCGGATACCGCGCATCACCAGCAGCAGGAACATCGCCGCCACCACCAGCACGCCGATGAAGCCGAGCTCCTCGCCGATAACGCTGAAGATAAAATCGGTGTGCGCCTCGGGAAGGAAGAAGAGTTTCTGCTTTCCTTCGCCGAGACCGTTGCCGAAAAGACCACCGGTGCCAAAGGCGATCCAGCTCTGGATGATCTGGAACCCGCTGTTGGTCGGATCGTCCCAGGGGTTGAGAAAAGCGAGAATCCGCTTGCGCCGGTAGTCGACGTTCATGACCAGGAAATAAAGGAACGGCAGCGCCAGGATCACTACCGACAACAGGTAGCTGAGGCGGGTACCGGCCACCAGCAGCATCACCATGGCGACCGCGGCGATGGTGATCGCGCTCCCCAGATCAGGTTGCAGCAGCAGCAGCACCAGCAGCAGGGCGAGAACCAGCATGTAGGGGATAAAGCCGAGTTTGAAGCTACGGATTTTTTCGCGTTTCTTCGCCAGGGAGTGGGCCATGTAAAGGACCATGCCGAGCTTGACCAGTTCCGCCGGCTGCACCGAAAAGAGGGGCAGACGAATCCAGCGCGAGGCGCCGCCGGCGTGGGAACCGATGCCGGGGATCAGGACTGCCACCAGCAGCACCCCGCAGAGGAGGAAGAAGGGGACGGCGAGCCGCCGCAGGCGGCGGTAGTCGAAGTACATGAAAGCGGCCATCACCAGGAAGCCGATCAGGGCAAAGAGCCCCTGGCGCTTCAGGAAATAGAAACCGTCGCTGTACTTCTTGGCGGCCATGATCGACGACGCGGAATAGACCATCACCACGCCGAAGCAGGTGAGGGCTACGGCGAGCAGCAGGATCGTGGTATCGAATCCCCGGCGCACTTCCACGGTCAGTTCTCCCCCTGTTCCGATAAACCCCGCACGGCGCGACTGAAGACCTCGCCCCGTTCCTCGTAACTCTTGAACATGTCGAAACTTGAGCAGGCCGGCGAAAGGAGGACCGAGCCGCCGGCGGGCGTCTCCTGCCGTGCCAGGCGCACTGCCGCCGGCAACGAATCGGCGCGCAGGGTGCGCGTCAGGCCGCCGAGTTCGGCCGCGATCCGCTCCGCGGCCTGGCCGATCAGGATCAGGCAGGCGACCTTCTCTCGTACCAGGTCGGCAAGGGGCGCATAGTCCCCCCCCTTGTCCTTGCCGCCGGCAATCAGGGTGACCGGGGCGGAAAGCCCGGCCAGACTCTTGACGACGCTGCCGACATTGGTTCCCTTCGAGTCGTTGTACCAGGTCACGCCGTCGAGCACCCGGACCAGGACCATGCGGTGCGGCAGGCCGGGAAAGTCACAGGCGGCCTGCCAGGCCACTGCCGGCGGACATCCTTCGAGGAGTGCAGGCAGCAGCGCCGCCATGACGTTTTCGAGGTTGTGAATCCCCTTCAATTGCAGCTCGGCCGCCGGAAACCGGACTTCGGCGCCGTTCTGGCGCCAGACCAGTTCACCGTCGGCATAGCCCATCCCCTCTGCCAGCAGCCGCGTAGAATCGAACCAGACCTTGCGGGCTAAGATCGCGGCAGCTGCCTCCACCACCAGGGGGTCGGCGGCGTTGAGGATTGCCACCTCGGCGGCCGTCATCCTTTCGAACAGGCGCAGCTTGGCGGCGACGTAGGCGGCCATATCCGCATAGCGGTCGAGATGGTCCGCGCTGAGGTTGAGGAGCAGCCCATAGCGCGGCTGGAAAGTCTCGATCGCCTCGAGCTGGAACGAGGAGAGTTCGGCGACCAGGTAGTCCCAGTCCTGGCGCTGTGTCGCCTCGATCAGCGGGGTTCCGAGGTTGCCGCCGACGAAGGTCTTCTTCCCCCAGGCGCTGAAGACCGCACCCGCGACGCTGGTCGTCGTCGATTTGCCGTTGGTGCCGGTAATGGCGACCAGGGGCGCCGCCAGTTCGGCGGCAGCGACCTCGACTTCCCCAACCACCCGCACCCCGGCGCTGATCGCCGCGGCAATCGCCGGCAGCGTCAGCGGAATGCCGGGGCTGACCACGACCAGGTCGGCACCGGTGAAGAGCGCCGTGGTATGGCCGCCGAGGTCGAGACGGACCCCCCTGGCGCGGAGCGCCTCGGCTTCCGCCAGTTCCGACGCCGGACGGCGATCGGAGAGGGTGACACGTGCGCCGCGTGCGAGGAAATAGTCGCAGAGGGAGCGCCCGGTGCGCCCGGCACCGACAACCATCACCTCTTTTTCCGCATACGTGACGCGCATGTTACCTCAGCTTGAGGGTCGACAGGGCGACCAGGGCGAGAATGATACTGATGATCCAGAAGCGGACGATGATCTTCGGCTCCGGCCACCCTTTGAGTTCAAAATGGTGGTGAATTGGCGCCATGCGAAAGATGCGCTTGCCGTAAAGGCGGAAGGAGGTGACCTGGAAGATCACCGACAACGCCTCGAGGACGAAGATGCCGCCAACGATAACGAGAACGATCTCCTGCTTGGTAATCACCGCGATCGTTCCGAGGGCGCCTCCAAGGGAGAGGCTGCCGACATCTCCCATGAAGACCTGCGCCGGATAGCTGTTGAACCAGAGAAAGCCGAGCCCGGCGCCGACCATCGCGCCGCAGAGGACAGAAAGCTCGCCGGCACCCTGGACGCTGCTGATCTGCAGGTAGTCGGAGAGCTTGGCGTTACCGGCGACGTAGGCAAAGATCAGGTAAGTGCCGGCGGCAATGATCATCGGTCCGATCGCCAGGCCGTCGAGGCCGTCGGTGAGATTGACCGCATTGCTGGCGCCAACGATCACGAGGACCGCAAAGGGGATGTAGAAGATGCCGAGGTCCGGGCGCAATCCCTTGAAGAAAGGGAAGGCCAAAGTGGTCCGGAACGGCGGGTAATAGTAGAGGATAAGCCCGCCGGCCAGGGAGATCAGGATGAGCCAGAACATCTTCTGCCGGGCCGAGAGGCCGTCGCTGTTCTTCAGTTTGACCTTGCGGTAGTCGTCGACAAAACCGACCGCACCGAAACCGACCGTCACCATAAGCGTCACCCAGACATAGATATTGGTCAGGTCGGCCCAGAGCAGCGTCGGCAGAACGATGGCGAGCAGGATCAGGGTGCCGCCCATGGTCGGCGTCCCCTCCTTCTTGAAGTGGGATTCGGGGCCGACCTTGCGGATACTCTGCCCGATCTGCAAATCCTGGAGCTTGCCGATCAGCCAGGGGCCGATAATGAAAGAGATCACCAGGGCGGTAATCGCCGCATAGATCGTCCGGAAGGTGATAAACCGGAAGACGTAAAAGACCGAATACTGGGTGTGCAGTGGATAGAGCAGGTGGTATAGCATCCTGTCAGTCTCCTCGCCCCGTCAACAGTTGCCGGCCGTGGGGCTGGTGGCGGCGCCACGCAGTCCGGCGCTGATCTGCTCCATGCGCATCCCCCGGGATCCCTTGACCAGAATCCGGGCCCCGGGCGCAAGCCATTCCCGCAGCATCGCCAGGGCTTCGGCGTGGTCGGCGGCGACGCGGATTTTCGCTGGCGCCAGCCCCGCCTCCCGCGCACCGGCGGCAAGCTCGGCGGCAAATTTGCCCAGGACCACCAGGCCATCGACCCCGGCAGCCGCGGCGCCAACCTCGCGGTGCAGGGGTGCGGACTGGCTTCCGAGTTCGAGCATGTCGCCCAGAACGGCGAACTTGCCTCCCCCACCACTCTCGGCCAGAGTCTTCAACGCGGCCTTCATCGAGAGGGGGTTGGCATTGTAGCTGTCATCGAAGAGGACCATGCCATCGGCCAGCGGCACCACTTCAAGCCGCCCGGCACGGGAGCGAAATTGCTCCAGGCCGCGGGCGATAACCGCCCCGGCGATGCCGAGGGCATGGGCGGCGGCGGCCGCGGCCAGCGCGTTCGACACGTTGTGGCGACCGGGGACAGCAAGGTTGACCCGCTGCGCACCCTCCGGCAGCTGCAGGGTGAAAGAGATTCCGTTCTCCTGCGGCGCCAGGTCGGCGCCGCGCACCGTGGCAGTGGCGGCCAGACCGTAAAAGAGGCGATGGGCGCCGTTGGCCACCGGCAACGCCGTCACCCGTTCGTCGTCGGCGTTGATCACCGCGGTTCCGCCGGCGGGAAGCGCGGCAAAGAGTTCCCCCTTGGCGCGGGCGACCCCTTCCAGGGTCAGCAGCTCCTCAAGATGCGCCGGCCCGATATTGGTGATAATCCCAATGGTCGGAGCGGCGATTTCGGCGAGCCGGGCGATCTCGCCACGGGCGCTCATCCCCATTTCGAGGACTGCCCAGTGGTGCTCGGGCGTCAACTGGCAGAGCGTCAGCGGCAATCCGATCAGGTTATTGTAGTTTCCCTGCGTCTTCAGGCCGGGCCCGTCGAGGGAGAGGATCGCCGCGAGCATCTCCTTGGTGGTGGTCTTGCCGGAAGACCCCGTTACCGCCAGCAGGGGCCCGGCAAAACCCCGCCGCAATCCGGCGGCAAGGTCGCCGAGGGCGGTCAGGGTATTGACGACGCCGACCACCGGCACCGGGAACCCGGCGATGATATCCTCGCTCAGGCAGACTGCGGCGCCGCGATGGACCGCCTCCGCGAGAAAGTCGTGACCATCGAAACTCGGCCCCCGCAGTGGCACGAAGAGATCACCGGGCCGGATCGTCCGGCTGTCGGTCGAGACCCCGGAGACCGTGGCGCGCGCCGCCGGCGGAAAGATCCGTCCCCCAGTCATCGCAGCAATCTGCTGAATCTCGAGCTTCATCCCTCTTCCTCCCGCTGACGCAGGGCCCGGGCCAATTCTTCGCGATCATCAAAATGGAATTTCTGGCGGCCGACGATCTGGTAATCCTCGTGTCCCTTGCCGGCCACCAGCAGCAGGTCGCCAGCGACAAGGAGAGAGACGGCGAAGTCGATGGCGGCGCGGCGGTCGGGAATCGTCAGGAACCCCTCCTCCCCGGCAGCGGCCGCGGCAAGCGTCAGTTCCCGGTCGGTAACCTTAAGGACTCCCGGACGGATTTCGGCAAGAATTGCCAGGGGATCTTCCGTCCGCGGGTTGTCGGAGGTCAGGATGACCAGGTTCGAGGCCCTGGCGGCGACCTCCCCCATGACCGGCCGCTTAGTCCGGTCGCGGTCGCCGCCGCAGCCGAAAAGGGTAATAACCCGCCGCGGCGCCAGTTCTGCCACCGCCGTCAGCACCTTCTCCAGGGCATCGCCGGTATGCGCATAATCGACCAGGGCGAGGGCGCCGAGGCGATTGGCGACCCGCTCCAGACGGCCCGGCACGGTCGGACAGGCAGAGAGCCCCTGCGCGATCGCGTCCGGCGCGAGGTCGAGGGCGAGACCGGCAGCGGCCGCGCAAAGAATGTTCTGGAGATTGAAGGGCCCCAAAAGCGGCGAATCGATGCGCAGCACCCCCTGCGGGGTCTGCAGTTCGCCGTG
This sequence comes from Desulfuromonas carbonis, assembly GCF_054658035.1. Lineage (NCBI taxonomy): Bacteria > Pseudomonadati > Thermodesulfobacteriota > Desulfuromonadia > Desulfuromonadales > Desulfuromonadaceae > Desulfuromonas > Desulfuromonas carbonis. The sequence continues at coordinate 169,501 of NZ_BAAHXR010000003.1, forward strand.
AATGCCGTCCAGGTCGACCGTTACGTGGCGGGGATGCACCGCGCCGACTCCTGGCCGGCTGCTGCAGCCGATCCCGGTGGGGAATTCTTCGGCGAGGCGGAGACCGTAGGGGTCGTCAAGGTTGAAGACCGGACGCCCGCCATGGCGCGCCAGCAGTTCGCTGAAGAGGCGGCGCTTGCCGGCGAAATAATGCGCCATGTCACCGTGGTAATCGAGATGTTCCGGGGTCAGGTTGGTAAAGACCCCGACACTGAAGGGGATGCCATCGACCCGATGCTGCACCAGCGCATGGGAGGAGACCTCCATCACCAGGCTGTCGGCGCCGTCGTTGCAGAAGGCGCTGATCTGGCGGAGCAGGTCGAGGGATTCCGGAGTCGTGTGCGAGGCCGGCAGCGACTGGTCGCCGTGGCGGTAGCTGATAGTCCCGAAGAGGGCGGGGGAACGGCCGGCGGCCTGGAGGATCGCCTCGACCAGGTAGCTGACCGTGGTCTTGCCGTTGGTGCCGGTGATCCCGACGACCGGGGTGCCGGCAGGCGGAGCGGAGTAATAGCGGGTAGCCGCCAGGGCGAGGGCAAGACGGGAGTCGCCGACCACGCATCCGGCAATCCCCTCGGGCAGGGCGACGGCCTCCTCGCTGACCACCGCCAAGGCCCCCCGGGCGAGGACGTCGGCAATAAAGGCATGGCCGTCGACCGCGGTGCCGCGCAGAGCGAAAAAGGCGGTCCCGGCACTAACCTGCCGTGAGTCGTAGGCCAGACCGCTGACTTCGCAGTCGCCCGGTCCCTGGCGATGCGTTACAAGGTGTTGCGGAATGAGCCCGGAAAACAGCATAGTACCTGGCATTTTCTTCCCTCGCGGGAATCGTGTCAAATAAAGGGCTCAGGCCGGCGGCGCCAGCCGGACCCAGACTTCACTGCCAAAGTTGATCAACGAGCCGGGCTTGGGATACTGGTCAACGACCCGGCCGCTCCCCTGCAGGCGAATATTCAGCTTAACGTTCTCCATGGTCTGCAGCACCTGCCGGTAACTCATCCCCAGGCAGTTCGGCATGACCGGCGCATCGCCTTCCTTCCGCCCCGGTACAGCAACCGGAACATCGGTGGAGACCTCGTTCCGGGCGAGAATTTCATCCAGGGACGGCAGCCCCCCCGGCCCTACCGGTTCCCGGGGCGGAACCTTGAGATAGCGCAGCCCCTGGGCAGCAATCCGGGAAAAGACCGGAGCGGCGACCAGGCCACCGTAGGTCTGGCCTTCCGGCTCGTCGAGGACGACCAGGATCACCAGCTTGGGGTCGTCGGCGGGAACGAAACCGACAAAGGAGGCGACATTCTTGTCGGTTGAATAGGTCCCGGTGACCGGGTCGACTTTTTGCGCCGTGCCGGTCTTGCCCGCGACCCGGTAACCGGGGACCGTCGCCAGGGTTCCGGTCCCCCCCTCTTCGGTCACTTCCACCAGCATGTCCCGGATCTGCTTTGCAACCGCCGTCGAAATGACCTGTTTGCGCACACTGGGGCGGTGGCTTTCGACCACCTCGCCGTAGGAATTGACGACACTCGCCACCACGTAGGGCTTCATCAGGTAACCGCCGTTGGCAATAGCCGCCGTCGCCATCGCCACCTGGAGCGGCGTTACCGTCAGCCCCTGGCCGAAGCTGATCGCGGCCAGGTCGATCTCGAACCACTGGGACGGTTTCCGCAACAGCCCCGACTGCTCACCCGGCAGTTCCAGGCCGGATACTTCCCCAAAACCGAAGTCGCGCAGGTAGCCGTAATACTTCTCCCGTTCCAGCGCCTTGCCGATCTTGGCCGCGCCGATGTTCGAGCTGACCTTGAGGATCTCCGGCAGTTTCAGACGACCATAGGGATGATGGTCATGGATCGTCTTGCCCCCCACCCGCCAGGAACCGTTTTCGCAATTGATGAAAGTCCCTGGCTTCACCACCCCTTCGTTGAGAGCGGCGGCGAGCAGGAACATCTTGATCGTCGACCCCGGTTCATAGGTATCGCAGAGCGCCCGGTTGCGCCATTGCCCGGGCCGGTAGCGGTAAAAGGCATTGGGATTGAAGTCGGGCTGGCTCGCCATCGCCAGGATCTCGCCGTTGGCCGGGTTGAGAACCACGACCGTTCCGGCCCGCGCATGACTCCCCTTGACGCCGGCCGCCAGCTCCTTCTCGGCGATGAACTGGAGGTTCTTGTCGAGGGTCAGGTGAAGATCGCTCCCCTGCTCGCCCCCCTGCACCATCTCCTCGCCGCCGCCGATCCCGCGCCCAAGCGCATCCCGTTCCATCACCAGGAAGCCCCCCTGGCCGAGAATCAGCGAGTCATACTTGAGCTCCAGCCCCTCCAGCCCTTCCGGATCGAGCCCGGTAAAGCCGATGACCTGGGCGCCCAGTTCCGAGTTGGGATAGAAGCGGCGATGCTCCCGGGTAAAGCCGACACCTTCGAGGTTCAGCGCCCGCACCAGCTCGCTTTCGCGCGGGGTGATCTGGCGTTTCAGCCAGAGAAACCCCTTCTCCGAATCGAGCTTGGCGCGGACTGCAGCGACCTTCAGACCGAGGGCATCGGCCAGCAGGCGCGCCGTCCGCGGGCGGTCAGTCACCTTGGTCGGTTCGAGGTAGACCGAATCGACCTCCAGGCTGACGGCGAGCGACTCCCCGTTGCGATCGTAAATCGTCCCGCGTTTTGGGATCAGCGGGATCACCTTTTGATGCTGGCGCTCGGCACGCCGTTCCCAGTTGGCCTGGCCCAGAACCTGGAGATGGAAGGCACGCGCCGCAACAAACCCGAAAGCCGCCAGAAAACAGAGGCCTACCAGGCGAATGCGTACCCGAACCCACTTCTCCATACTCACCCTCGATCAGCGATCCACCGGAAACAGACCGGGAGATCGCTCAGTTCACGGTAATCACCTGTTGCGGGGTCGGCAGATGCAGTCCCAGCCGCTGGCGCGCCACCTGCTCGATCCGCTGCGGGCTGCTCAGGCTTGCCACCTCCACCTGCAGCCCGCGGGATTCCTGCTGCAGGTTGCGCAGTCGTCCTTCGAGGCTGGAGATGTCGTACTCGAGGTTGGTCACCTGCAGTCGCGACCAGACGTAAAAGAGGGAAACCGCGAGCAGCAGGGCCATGAACAGCAGCACCGGCAAGAGCCGCGGCCGGTGTAGAGCAAAGCCGTTAATCTTGGGGATCGGTCTCAGGATGGTCTGGGACATAACGCCCTCCGTAAATAGCAGGCCCCCGCCGGGGGAGCCGTGGCAGTTCAGTTGATACGGCGAACCCCGCGCAGCACCGCACTGCGGGCCCGGGGGTTGGTCTCGACTTCGGTCTCATCGGCCCGCAGTCCGCGCCGGGTCAAAAGCTCCACCCGCGGGGTGTGGCCGCATTGGCAGATCGGCAGCCGCGGCGGGCAGATGCAGCCTTTGGCTTCCTCGACGAAAAGCCGCTTGACGATCCGGTCTTCCAGGGAATGAAAACTGATCACCGCCAACCTCCCACCAAGGTTGAGCAGGCCAATCGCCGCCGCAACGCCCCGGGCGACATGGTCGAGTTCGCCGTTGACGGCAATGCGCAGCGCCTGGAAAACCCGGGTCGCGGGATGGATCCGCGCCGGCACCCGCCCACCGGGAACGACATCCCGTACCAGTTCGGCCAGCTCCAGGGTCCGCAACAGCGGCGCCTCCTGGCGCCGGGCGACGATCTTGCGGGCGATCCGCCCGGCAAAGCGCTCTTCGCCGAACTCCCGGAAAATCTGCTGTAACTCCTCGGCGCTCGCTTCCGCCAGCAGTTCGGCGGCCGTCGCTCCCCGGGTCGGGTCCATGCGCATATCAAGAGGAGCATCCTGGCGAAAGGAGAAGCCGCGCTCCCCCGCATCGAGCTGGTGCGAGGAGACCCCGAGGTCAAGCAGGATGCCGTCCACCCCCGCGATCCCCTTGGCGGAGAGGATGGCGCCGGCATCGGCGAAGTTGGCATGCTCCAACTCAAATCTGCCGGCATAGGGTTGCAGGGTTGCCGCTGCCTTGGCCAGAGCCGCGGGATCGCGATCGAGGCCGATCAGGCGACCATCCGGGCCGCTCGCCTCCAGCAGCAGCCGGGCATGACCGCCACCACCGACCGTCCCGTCGAGATAGACCCCCCCAGGTCGTGGTTGCAACAGGTCGAGGACCGCGCCGGGCATGACCGAGAGATGCTGAAAGTCGCCTCCCATCAGGGGAGCTCCAGCGTCTCGACCAGATCAGGGTTGGCAGCCAGGGCATCGACCGCCTGGCTGACGACCTCGTCATAACGACGCTGACTGAAGATATCGATCCGCTGGAAATTGCCGACGATCACCACGTCCCGCTCGTCATCGTTCAATCCCGCCCAGAGGCGCAGCGGCTTGCTCAGGGGGATACGCCCCTGGGCGTCGAACTTGACCGGGGTATGGGGTGCGATATAGATACGGTTGAGCTGGGTGCGCTCAGCGGCGCTCGGATGCTGCTGGATGGTGCGGGAGAAGGCGGCCCAATCGGCCGGTAGAAAGGCGGTCAGACCGCGGTCGCGGTTCTGGGTCAGCACCAGGCCATCTTCACCCGCAGCCGTGAGCAGATCCCGGAACTCCTTGGGAATACTGGCCCGCCACTTGGCGTCAATGGTGTTGACATAGGCGCCGCTGAATTCCATCCCACCTCACAATGACACTAATACCCACTAAATCCCACCAATTGGCACGACTATATCGGCCACCCCACACCTTGTCAAGGAGTTTTTCCACTTAATTAAGGGGTTAGGGAGCGCCGGCAGGGGGAGAGAAACGGCGGGAGGATGGGTCGCGGGGAGAAAGTTCAGGGGGTGGGCCGGGGACCTTCCGGGAGGAGCATTTCGATCGCTTCGACGCGGCGATCGACAACCTTGCGAACTGTCAGGGTGACGCCGTCGACCTGGCAGCCGTCCCCTTCCTGCGGAATGGTGCCAAGGGTGCGCATCAGCAGGCCGGCAAGGGTATTGGCGTGTTCTTCGGAGAATTTGAGTTTGAAACGGCGATTGAGGGTACGCAGGGAGGCACTGCCGTCGACCAGGAAGCGGCCCGGCCCGAGTTCGCGGACCAGCACCTCCTCAACGTCGTATTCATCCTGTATTTCGCCGATGATCTCCTCGACGATATCCTCCAGGGTGACGATCCCCTCGACGCCGCCATATTCGTCGATCACCATTGCCAGGTGCAGATGACGGCGACGGAAGGACTGCAGCAGGGTCTCGATCGGCTTCGACTCGGGGACGAAATAGGGTGGCCGGGCGAGTTCCCGCAGCGAGAACTCACCGCGGTTGCCGACAAAATTGAGGATGTCCTTGGAGTGGATCACCCCGACGACATTGTCGAGACTCCCCTCGTAGACCGGAAAGCGGGAGTGCCGCGCCTGCTGCACGATCGGCAGCACGCTCTCGAAGGACTCGCCGACTTCGATGCCGACGACCTCGGTACGGGGGATCATGACATCACGGACCCGGATCTGCGACAGTTCAAAGACCCCGTGGAGCATGCGCCGCTGTTCCTTGGCGACCACCCCGGTCTGTTCGCCCACCGAGATGATCGAACGAATCTCGTCCTCGGAGATCAGCGGCCGCGCCGCTTCTCCCTTCAGCAGCCGGGTCAGCAGCCGGGAGACGCCGGTCACCATCCAGACCACCGGGGTAAGGACCCACATCACCACCAGGATCGGCCGCAGAACCAGGAAAGAGAGCTTTTCCGGGTAGCGGGCGGCGTAGGTCTTGGGGCAGACCTCGGAAAAGATCAGCAGCAGCGGGGTCAAAACGAGGATCGTCATCAACTCGCCACGATCGCCATAAAGCTCGACAAAGAGTGTGGTGGCGAAGACCGAAGCGGCAATATTCACCAGGTTATTGCCAACCAGGATGGCGCTCAGCAGCCGGTCGGGGTGCTCGAGGACGGCCTCGAGACGATCGGCGCCACTGCGGCGTTTTTCGACCAGGTACTTGAGGCGCAATTTGTCGAGCGACATCAGGGCCGTTTCCGAACCGGAAAAGAAGGCGGAAAGGACGAAGAGAATGCCAAGGGTGGCGAGGTGGAACAGTTGTGCTTCGGACATGAGTGACCCTGAAGGGAAGATCGTCCCGGCAACCGCCGGTGTTTTGGGGGGATCATACCCCAAGTCGGCGGCGCTGACAAACAAGTTGTGACTGGCGATTGCCAGGCATGGGCCCACTGTGCTATGAAGAGAACCACCCGGCCGCACAGCGGCCAACACCCTCGGCAGGAACCTTTTCATGGCAGACAAAGCAACCCTGGATCAGTACCGCGAACTCTGCGACCAGCTTCGCCACCACAACTACCGTTATTACATTCTTGACCAGCCGGAGGTTTCCGACGCCGAGTACGACCGCCTGTTCCGCCAGCTGCAGGAGCTGGAAGCGGCCCACCCCGAGCTGGTGACGCCGGACTCCCCGAGCCAGCAGGTCGGGGCGCCGCCATCGACCCGCTTTACCCCGATTCCCCATGCCCTGCCGATGCTGTCGCTGAAAAATGTCCGCAATGCCGGGGAATTCGTCGATTTCGATCAGAGCCTGCGGCAGACTTTTCTCGGTGCCAGCAGCGAAATCGAGTATGTCTGCGAAATGAAACTCGACGGCGTGGCGGTGGAACTGGTTTACGAAGAGGGGCGGCTGCAGTACGCCAGCACCCGCGGCGACGGCCTGGTCGGCGAAGAGATCACGGCCAACCTCAAGACCCTGGCGACGATCCCCTGGCAACTGACCCCTCCCTTCCCGCCGCTTCTCGATGTCCGCGGCGAGGTCTACATGGAGCTGCGCGACTTCCAGCGCCTCAACCGGCAGCAGGAGGAAAAGGGGGAGAAGACCTTTGCCAACCCGCGTAATGCTGCGGCCGGCAGCCTGCGCCAGCTCGACCCGCGGGTGACGGCGCAGCGCCCGCTGAAAATCTTCTGCTACGGCATCGGGCGCTGGCAGGGAGAGCGGCCGGCAACCCATCGCCAGCTTCTCGAACGGCTCGCCGCCTGCGGCCTGCGGGTCAACCTCGCCGAGACCTCCCTGGCGACCGGCGGTGAAGCGGTCATCGCGGCATTTCACGCCCTGCAGCAACGCCGCGACCAGCTCCCCTACGAGATCGATGGCATGGTGGTCAAGGTCAATGCCCTGGCACTGCAGGAGGAACTGGGGGAGATCAGCCGCTCGCCACGCTGGGCCGTCGCCTGCAAGTTTCCGCCGCGGCAGCGGGAGACCATCCTTGAAAAGGTCGAACTGCAGGTCGGCAGGACCGGCGCCATCACCCCCGTCGCCCACCTGCGACCGGTGGAAGTCAGTGGCGTGACGGTCTCCCGGGCCAGCCTGCACAACTGGGACGAAATCGAGCGCCTCGGCCTGCAGATCAGCGATCATGTCATCGTCGAACGGGCCGGGGATGTTATCCCGGACATCGTCGCCGTGGTCAAGGAGAAGCGCAGCGGCAAGGAAACCCCGATCCCCTTTCCGGCCAGCTGCCCTGAGTGCGGCGTGCCGGTCTCGCGCCGCGACGGGGAAGTGGTCCCCCGCTGCGGCAACGCCCACTGCCCGGCACGCACCATCGAACGTTTGCGCCACTTCGTCTCCCGTGACGCCATGGATATCGAGGGGCTGGGCGAAAAGCAGCTCACCGAACTGATCGGCCTCGGGCGGCTCGAAACCTTCAGCGACCTCTACCGCCTGAAAAAGGACGATTTCTTTGCCCTGGAACGGATGGGGGAGGTGCTGGCGGAGAAGCTGTTGGACGCCATCGCCGCCAGCAAAAAACGCCCCCTGTCCCGCTTTCTCTTCGCCCTCGGTATCCGCCACGTTGGCGAGCATACCGCCAAAATCCTCGCCAAGCGATTCGCGACCATCGCCGACCTTGCCGCCGCCGACCGCGAAGAGCTGAAGCGGATTCACGAAATCGGCGACAAGGTGGCGGACTCGCTGACCGACTTTTTCCGCAATCCGCAGCAGTTGCAACTCCTCGCCGAACTACAGGCGGTCGGCGTCGACCCACAGCCGGAGGTGACCGTCGACCGCGATGGCTCCCTGACCGGCAGGACGCTGGTAATCACTGGCACCCTCAGCCGCTGGTCGCGCACGGAGGCCGAAGCCTTGGTCGAGAGCCGGGGCGGCCGGGTTGCCGGCTCCGTCAGCAGCAAGACCAGCTACGTGATCGCCGGCAGCGACGCCGGGAGCAAGCTCGACAAGGCGCACCGGCTCGCCATACCGGTGCTGGATGAGGAGGCATTCCTGCGCCTGCTGGAGGAGGGGAAGACCGATGGAGCCGGCTAGGGTACTGGTCACGATCCGTGGACGGGTCCAGGGGGTCGGCTTCCGCTACTTCACCCTGCGCGCCGCACGGGAGCTCGGGCTGAGGGGCTGGGTGCGCAACCTGCCCAATGGCGACGTGGAAGCACTCTTTGAAGGGGAGCGAGCGACGATCGAGGAGGCGCTGGCGACCTGTCGCCAGGGACCGCCCGCCTCCCGGGTGGAGGAATTGCACTGCAGCTGGCAGCAGCCCGGCGACACCTTGATCGACTTTTCGATCCGCTGACCCAAGGCCGGAGCCTGCCTCACGCTGCTGTTCAGGCGGGGAGTGGTGCCGGGGCCAGGTAGCGGTCGAGGAGGGAGAAGATTTCCTGACTCTTGAAGGGCTTGTGGACAAAGGCGACGGCGCCGGCGCGGCGCCCGGTTTCAGCATCGGCCTTCTCATTGCGGGCCGAGAGAAAGATAACCGGGATCTCCCGGGTCGCCGGATCCTCCTTGAGCATCCGGCAGGCCTTGAAGCCGTCGAGGTTGGGCATCATCACATCGAGCAGGATCAGGTCGGGACGTTCCTTCTGCGCCATCTCGATCCCCTCGACACCGTCACTGGCATAGACCACCTGGTAGCCGCGCAGGCGCAGAATCGTCTCCAGCAACCGCAACACGCTCTGGTGATCATCGACCAGCAGAACCTTCTTTTCCCCCGCCATTACGCCTCCTCGTCCTTCATCCGCAGCACCTCGCGATAGACTTCATCCCCCGAGACGCCGAGTTCCCTGGCGACTTCCCGCGCCAGCTGCCGTGGCGGCAGGTCGCTGGTGCGCCGTTTGCGCAGCAGCGCTTCGCGCACCGTCTCCTCCGGTCGTACCGGTAACGCCGGGGCGAGCACCAGTACCAGCTCGCCCCGAACCCGACCGGCGCCGAAATGTTCCAGCGCGGTGCCGACGGTGCCGCGGAAAATCTCCTCGTGCAGCTTGGTCAACTCCCGCGCCACCGTCAGCCCCCGCTCCGCTCCGTAGACGGCCACCAACTCCTTCAGGGTAGCCAGCAGGCGATGGGGCGCCTCGTAGAAGACGAGGCTCCTCTCCTCGGCAGCCAGGCGTTCGAGCTGGCTGCGCCGCGCCGCCGCCCGGCTGGGGAGGAACCCCTCGAAGGCGAAACGATCGACCGGTTGGCCGGCCACCGACAGGGCCGTGATGGCCGCCGCCGGGCCCGGGACCGGCACCACCGCATGGCCCGCCTCGAGGCAGCGCCGCACCAGCAGGTAGCCGGGGTCGGAAATCGCCGGCGTTCCGGCATCGGTGATCAGGGCGAGGGAACGCCCGGCGGCGAGGTGACGCAGCAGCTCGTCACTCTTGCGCAGCTCGTTATGGGCAAAACAGGAGGTGAGCGGCGTGGCAATGCCGTAGTGGCTGAAGAGCTTGCGGCTGTGGCGGGTATCTTCCGCCGCCACCAGGTCGACCTCGCGCAGGATGCGCAGAGCCCGGAACGTCAGGTCCTCGAGGTTGCCGATCGGCGTCGCGACCACGTAGAGGGTCCCGCCACCGTTCACCGCCACTTCACTCACCCGCAGCACCTTCGCGGCGATCGAGCTCATCGAGCCAGAGCCGCGCCACGGCGTCGCTGGGCATGCGCCAGTCCCCGCGCGGCGAGAGGGCGACGCTGCCGATCTTCGGCCCGTCCGGCAGACAGGAGCGCTTGAACTGCTGGCTGAAGAAGCGCTGGTAGAAAAGGCGCAGCCAGCGGCGCAGCTGGCTCCTGTCATAGTTGCCGGCAAAAGCCCGCTCGGCGAGAAAGAGAATCTTCGCCGGCGGAAACTGCAGGCGCAGGGCATGGTAGAGGAAGAAGTCGTGCAGCAGATAGGGACCGACCTGCTCCTCGGTGCGCTGTTCGATCTCCCCGTTGGCGGCCGGCGGCAGCAATTCAGGGGAGACCGGGGTGGCGCTGATATCGTGGAGGATTGCGGCGCAGCGGCCGCTGAATTCCTCCTCGGCGCACCAGTCGACGAGGTAACGGACCAGGGTCTTGGGCACCCCGCAGTTGACCGCGTACATCGACATGTGGTCGCCGTTGTAGGTGCACCAGCCGAGGGCCAGCTCCGAGAGGTCGCCGGTGCCGATGACGAGGCCGCCGACCTGGTTGGCGATATCCATCAGCAGCTGGGTCCGTTCCCGGGCCTGGGCATTCTCGAAGGTGATGTCATGCTGGGACTCGGGGTGGCCGATATCGGCAAAATGCTGGCGAACCGCCGCGTCGATCGGGATGGTGCGCAGCTGCACCCCGAGCTGCCCGGCGAGCCCGACCGCGTTGTCGCGGGTGCGTGCGGTGGTCCCGAAGCCGGGCATGGTGACCGCAACGATGCCGCTGCGCGGCAGGTCGAGACGGTCAAAGGCGCGGCAGGTGACGAGCAGCGCCAGGGTCGAGTCGAGGCCGCCGGAAATGCCGAGCACCACCTGGCGGCTCCCGGTATGCAGCAGGCGCTTGGCGAGACCGGTCGTCTGCAGGGCGAAAATCTCCCGGCAGCGCTCGGCCCGCTCATCGTCATCACCCGGCACAAAGGGCATGGCCGGCACCGGGCGGGAAAAGCTCGCCGCCGGCGTCTCGCCCAAGGGGAAGTCGATGAAGCGCGGCACTTCATCGGCGGCAGCGTCGACGAAACTGCTGCTGCGCAGCCGTTCCCCCACCAGCCGCCCGAGATCGACATCGGCATGGCTGACCACGGTTTCGAAACGGAAGCGCTCGCTTTCGACAAGGAGCTGGCCGTTCTCGGCGATCAGGGAATGGCCGGAGAAGACGAGGTCGGTGGTCGACTCCCCGGGCCCCGCCGAGGCGTAGGCATAGGCCGCCAGGCAGCGGGCCGACTGGCCGCAGACCAGCTCGCGGCGATAGCGCGCCTTGCTGAGAAGTTCCGGGCTGGCCGAGAGGTTGGTCAACAGGGTCGCGCCCTGGGTCGCCAACCGGCCGCTCGGCGGATTGACGGTCCAGGCATCCTCGCAGATCTCGATGCCGATCCGGCAGGCGTCGAACCCTTGCGCCCGGAAGATCAGGTCGGTACCGATCGGCACCGTCCTCCCCCGCCAGTCGAGAGTCGACTGGCGCAACAGCGCTGCCGGCGCAAACCAGCGCTTTTCGTAGAATTCCTGGCTGTTGGGCAAAAACTGTTTCGGCACCAGTCCGCAGAGCTGCCCACCAGCGAGAAAGGCGGCGCAGTTGAAGAGCCGGTCGCCGATCGCGACCGGCAGGCCGACGATCAGCGCCACGCCCTCCCGGGCAGCGACGGCAGCCAACTCGTCGAGGGCGCTGGCCGCAGCAGCGACCAGCAACGGTTGCAGAAAGAGGTCGGCGCAGCTGTAGCCGGTGAGGGCGAGCTCCGGCAGGACCAGCAGGCGGCAGTGGCGTTCGCCGGCCAGGCGCACGGCGGCCGCCGCCTGTTCGAGATTGTAGGGGACGTCGGCGACCCGCAGCGCCGGGCTGGCGACAGCGACCCGCAGGAAGCCGAAGCTGGAGAGATTTTTGCACATGCAATGGCCCTGTTGGCGATGGTTATGCCGGCCGGAAATGCCGGAAATGCCCTTTATTCTAAAGACCCGGCGGGAAAATGCAATGGGTGCGGGGGGATTTCCTCTTTTTGCGGGTCACGCCCCGAAGGCGTTTTCGATATGTTCACAGCAGGGAGCGCCATCCGGCCCCGGCATGACGGCGATGACGTCGAAGCGGGGCTGCATCCGGCCGGGGGGATGATCGGCGAGGTACCAGCGCGCCGCCCGCAGGATCTGCCGCTGCTTGACCGGGCCGACGGCTTCGGCCGGGGTGCCAAAGGCGCGGCTGCGCCGGGTCTTGACCTCGACGATCAGCAGCAGGGACCCGCGCCGGGCAATGATATCGAGCTCCCCGACCGGGGTGCGCAGGTTGCGGGCGACGATGCGGTGACCGCTGTGCTCCAGGAAACGACAGGCGGCCTCTTCGCCCCAGCGCCCGAGGGCAAGACGTTCCTCGCTCACGGCCGCACCAGGTGTTCGCGAACCCCGCCAAAGGTGGCGCGGTGCAACGGTGACGGCCCGAGGCGGGCAATGGCGGCGAGGTGCTCACGGCTGCCGTACCCCTTGTGGCGGGCGAAGCCGTACCCCGGGTAGCGCCGATCGTAACCGACCATGACGCGGTCGCGGACCACCTTGGCGATCACCGATGCGGCGGCGATGGAGAGGGAGCGGCTGTCCCCTTTTTTGAGGGTCTGCTGGGCAATCGGCAACGGCAGCGGGGTGATACCGTCAATAAGGAGGAAGTCGGCAGGAAGCTGCAGGCGCTTTACGGCGAGAGACATGCCGCGCAGGGTTGCCTGGAGAATGTTGATGGCATCAATCTCGGCCGGCGAGGCGAAACCGACACCGATCGCCAGGGCCTGGGCCCGGATCAGCGGAAAGAGACGCTCCCGTTCTTTTTGGCTCAGCTTCTTGGAATCGTCGAGTCCGGCGAGGTCGAACTGTTGCGGCAGGATGACGGCGGCAGCGACCACCGGCCCGGCGAGCGGGCCACGCCCGGCTTCGTCAACGCCGGCAATGGCCCGGAAGCCGCGAGCGCGGGCGAGCCCCTCGAAATGGAGGGTGGAGGGGTCGGGAAAATCGAAGAGGGCTTCGCTCATGGTCGCGTCCCAGGGGGGGCAGAGAGGGCCATGGGGCGGAGTGCTCCCGGACAAAAAGAGCCCCGGTCGGGGGACCGGGGCCGCGCAGGAGCAGTAATCGGATCAGGCCTGGCGCTTCTCGCGGATGCGGGCCTTTTTGCCATGCAGGTTACGCAGGTAGTAGAGCTTGGCGCGCCGCACCTGGCCGACCATCACCACCTCGATCTTGTCGACCGCCGGCGAGTGGAGGGAGAAGATACGCTCAACGCCAAAGCCGTTGGAAATCTTGCGCACGGCAAAAGTGGAGCCGAGGCCGCGGTTCACCCGCTTGATGCAGACGCCCTGATAGACCTGGATGCGCTGCTTGTCCCCTTCGGTGATCTTGACATGCACCCGCAGGGTGTCGCCGGCCTTGAAGACCGGGATGTTCTTCTTGATCTGTTCCATGCTGATGCGGTCGATGCTGTTCATTACGTCCTCCTCTATCGGCGATGCTTTGGTAATCGTCAGGTGGTTGGTCAAATCGGTCCCGTAATCGGGGGCGGGCTGCGCAACAACGCCCAGTCCGGCAAATCGCTTCAGCTGGCGGCACGGTGGAGGCGATCGAGCAGGATCGCCGCTGCCGCCCGTACCGGCAGATGGTTATAGTCGCTCCCGCCGCTGATCGGTTCCAGAACCGGCCAGCCATGGGTGAAGAATGCGGGGGCCAACCCCCAACCGGTCCCGAGCACCAGCACCCCCGGCTGGTGGCCGAGCAGGGCGCGGGCCGTGGCGAGGCTGATACCGTCGCTGCGCCGGGCGCCGGTCAACAGTGGCAGCGCCGGGGAGTCGCAGTGCTTGCTCCAGGCAGCGACCGCCGTGGCGAGATCAGGGACGATATCGACCAGTTCCAGGGCGGCGCCACGGTCAGGGTTGTAGCCGGCGCCATACCCTTCCCGCCAGTGCTGGAGAATCCGGGCGACCAGCTGTTGCTGTTCGGCAACCGGAGTCACGACATAATAGCGGCCGACCCCATAGGTGCGACCGATGCGGGCGATGTCGTGCAGATCGAGGTTGGTCACGGCCGCGGCGACCACCGCACCGTTGCGATCGAGAACCGGGTGGTGCACCAGGGCCAGGGCCAGACGCTCCATCATGCCGGGCCGCCGTCAGCCAGCTCGTTGCGCACTTCCTCGAGCAGGCGTCGGTCTTCGGCGCTCAAGGAGGCCGTCTCCAGCAGTTCCGGGCGCCGCAGCAGGGTGCGCCGCAGCTGTTCGCGCCGCCGCCAGCGGGCGATCGCGGCATGGTTGCCGGAGAGGAGAACCTCCGGTACCCGTTCCCCGGCAAACTCCACCGGCCGGGTGTAATGGGGATGCTCGAGCAGTCCGTCCGAAAAAGAGTCGGTGACGGCGCTCCCCTGGCTGCCGAGAACCCCCGGAATGAGCCGGGCCACGGCGTCAATGATCACCATCGCCGCGAGTTCACCGCCGGTGAGAACAAAATCGCCCAGCGAGTACTCCACGTCGACCAGGGGACGAATCCGCTCGTCAAATCCTTCGTAACGCCCGCAGACCAGGATCAGCCCCGGTTCCAGGGCCAGCTCCCTGGCATCCTGCTGCCGGAAGGGCTTCCCCTGGGGGGACATCAGCAAGACCCGGGACCCCGGTCGTTCCCGGCGCAGGTCGGCAAGTGCCCGGGCCACCGGTTCCGGCTTCATCACCATGCCGTCCCCGCCACCGTAGGGGGTATCGTCGGTGACCTGGTGCCGCCCCTCGGCCCAGTTCCGCAGGTTATGGGCGGAAATCTGCAGCAGGTCCTTCTCGACCGCCTTGCCGATGATGCTGTCGGCGAAGGGGGAGTCGAACATGCCGGGAAAGAGCGTCAGAACATCAAAGATCATGATTGATCCGGGCCAGCTCCTCCGGCAGGTCGACCCGGACCACCCCCGATTCCAGATCGATCTCGGTAATAAACGCGCTGACCACCGGGATCATGACCTCGCCAAGGGGCCCTGTGACCACATAGATATCGTGCGCCGCCGTGGTCAGCAATTCACTGAGAACCCCCAGCTCGCCGAGCTGGCGATCGAGCACCTTCAGCCCCTGCAACTGGTGCCAGTAGTATTCATCTTCCGCCAGTTCCGGCAGCTCGTCCCAGGCCAGCAGAAGGTCGCAGCCGACCAGCGGCTGCACCGCCTCGATCGTCTCAAGGCCAGCCAGGCGCAACAGCCAGAGCCCCTTGTGCATTGCCGCGCGCGCGACCCGAAAGAGCTGCAGCGAGCCATCGGCTTTGCGCAGCGTCACCTCCCGGGCTTCCTGCAGAGAGGTCGAATCCGCGTTCAGCGGCCGCACCTTGAGGTCGCCACGGAGACCGTGGGTACCGATGACGGTGCCATACTGGAACAGGTCTTCAGTTTGCAGCGCGGTCACTATTCCATGATCTGGAGGTTGGCGCGGCGGTTTTCCCGGGTCGCCTTGGCATTGAGCAGGGTGCGCATGGCCTTGGCCGTCCGCCCCTGCTTGCCGATGATCCGCCCCATGTCCTCCTGGGCGGCCGCCAGCTTGACGAGGATCGAACCGTCGTCGGCCTCTTCCTCGGAAACGGTCACCGCGGCAGGATTTTCCACCAGGGATCTGGCAATGAATTCGATGAGCTCTTTCATGGAGTCCGTCCTCCGGGAGGGGAAAGCGGCAAAACTCCGTCGGGCTGCACCGGCCTGAACGATCAGGCCTCCTGGGGTTGCTTGAAGCGGGCCCAGAGGCCCTGCTTGCGCAGCAGCTGCCGTACCGTGTCGGTCGGCTGCGCCCCCTGCTTCAGCCACTCCAGGGTACGGTCTTCCTTCAGGGTCACCAGCGGCGGGTCCTGCTTCGGATCGTACTGGCCGAGCTTTTCGATGAAGCGACCGTCGCGCGGGTAACGCTCGTCAGCCACAACGACCTGGTAAAAAGGCTTTTTCTTGGCGCCACCGCGGGCGAGCCGGATCTTAACGGACATAGTAACTCTTCCTCCTCGATCTTTCCAAACTGTGGTCGGGTTTCAGGATAGGGGACCGAACCGATTCCCGGCTCCCGAGCCCTGGGCTTAAAAGGGGAGACCGCCGCCGCGTCCGAGCATGCCCTTGAGGCCGCGGGGTCCCATCTTCTGCATCTTCTTCATCATCTTCTGCGCTTCGGAAAAGCGCTTCAGCAGCTGGTTGACGTCCTGCACCGTGGTGCCGCTGCCGCGAGCGATACGCAGCCGCCGCGAGCCATTGAGCACCCGGTGGTCACGCCGCTCCCGGGCGGTCATCGAATTGATGATCGCCTCGATCTTCTTGAGCTCCTTGTCGGGGAGCTGGGCGCCCTGCATCTCCTTGAGAGCCTTGCCGGCGCCGGGAATCAGCTTGAGGATCGACTCCATCGACCCCATCTTCTTGATCGACTGGAGCTGATCGCGAAAATTCTCGAGGGTAAACCCTTCTTTCCGCAACCGTTCCTGCATCGTTGCGGCTTCGTCCTGATCGATCGCCTCCTGGGCTTTTTCGATCAGCGACAGGACATCGCCCATGCCGAGGATGCGTTGTGCCATCCGGTCGGGATGGAAGGTCTCCAGGGCATCGAGCTTTTCGCCGAGACCGACCAGCTTGATCGGCTTGCCGGTCACGGCCCGGACCGACAGCGCGGCGCCGCCACGGGCGTCACCATCGAGCTTGGTCAGGATCACCCCGGTGAGGGTGAGCTGCTCGTTGAAGGCCTGGGCCACGGTGACCGCATCCTGCCCGGTCATGGCGTCAGCGACGAAGAGGACCTCCCGCGGCGCCAGCGCCGCGTTGATCCGCTGCAACTCCCCCATCAGCGCCTGGTCGATGTGCAGACGGCCGGCGGTATCGAGGATCAGCGTGTCGTAGCCGTTGAGCTCGGCAAACTGCCGGGCCTGCAGGCAGATGTCGACCGGGTCCATATCGGCCCGGGAATCGAAGACCGGCACATTCAGTTGCCGGCCGAGGGTCTTGAGCTGTTCAATCGCCGCGGGCCGGTAGATATCCGCGGGGACCAGCAGCGGCGAGCGTTTTTCCTTGCGCAGCTTCAGGGCTAGCTTGCCGCAGGTCGTCGTCTTGCCGGCGCCCTGCAGGCCGCACAGCATCATTGCCACCGGCGGCCGGGCGGCGAGATCGAGGGCATTATCCTCCCCCTCCCCCATCAGCCGCGCCAACTCCTCGCGCACCACCTTGATGACCTGCTGGGCCGGCGTCAGGCTCCTGAGAACCTCCTGACCGACCGCACGCTCACGCACGGAGGCGATAAAGTCCTTGACGACCCGGAAATTAACATCGGCCTCCAGCAGGACCAGGCGCACTTCACGCAGCGCCTCCTGGATATTCTCTTCCGTCAGCCGGCCGTGGCCACGCAGTTTCTTGAAAACCGCGTCAAATTTTTCCGTCAGGTTATCGAACATAGAGACCCGGACGACCGCAGAGCGGCCGCAAAATACGGACTATAGTGAAGGGGCACCCCCTTGTCAAGGGAAAAACCTTTTCAAACCCCGGGGTTCCCGCCCTCCAGCAACCGGTACCCCTTCCCTTCACGGCGCCAGGTTTCAACCGCCTGCAAGCCGGCCGCAGCGAGGATCGCTTCGACCGTATCCCGGTCACTTTCAGCAAAGCGGATCGCCAGGCCACAGTCGGAGGTCAGCTGGCGCGGCACCGGGATCAGCAGGATCTCTGCCCGTTGCTGCTTGAGGAGCTTTTCCGCCTGCATCACCCGGTGAATGGAGTGAAAAATCGCCACCAGGTCACCTTCTTTTACCATTGCTTGCGTCCTTATTGGTTTTCGGCCATCATGCCACGCCCGCCGCGGTCGGGCAAGGGGCTTTCATTGACAGCTCCGGCGCGTTGCGGGTAGACTTAGCAGCACCCTGGACCTCCGGATGAAAATCGGCCGCAACAGCAGCGCAATGGCCCCGCGCCTCGGGAAAGGCAGCTTCGTGGAACCCCACCAGATCATCACCCTCATCACCCTGCTCGGCTTTGCTTTTTTCGCCAATCTCCCCCTCGGCTACCTGCGGGAGGGGACCGACAAATACTCCTTCCGCTGGTTTCTCTACATCCACCTCTCGATCCCGATCATCATTGCCCTGCGTCTCGCCTACGGCTTTGGCTGGCGGGTCATTCCCTTCACCCTCGGCTGTGCCGTGGCCGGACAGATGGTCGGCGGCCGCTTCCGGCGCCGGGCACGGCGATGAAAGCCCCGCCCCGTCCACGCTTGCGCCGGGCCGCCGGCATCGGGGGCGTCCTCCAGGGACTGCTGCAGCAAAAGGGGATGAGCGAGCGCCTGCGCGAGTACCGCGCCTGGCAGGTCTGGAACGAGGTGGTCGGCCCGCAGATCGCCGCCCACGCCCAACCCTGCGGCATCCGTGATGGCATCCTCGAGATCAGGGTTGACCAACCGGTCTGGATGCAGCAGTTGCAGCTGCTGAAACCGAAACTCCTCGCCCGGCTCAACGAACGCCTCGGCGCCGCCCTCTTCCGGGATCTTTTCCTGCGGCGCGGCCAGGTCGCGACCGCCCCCGTCACAAAAAAAGCGGCGCCCCTGCCGCCGCCCCCTCCCCTGGACCCGGCAACGGAGGAACAGATCAGGGCCACCGTGGCCGACCTCGCCGACGACGACCTGCGCCGGGGCCTGGCGCAACTGCTGCGCCGTCAGGCCCAACTCGACGCCCGCCGCCGCAGCGATCAGGACTTGCCCGCGTAAATCGCCTGCACCTCCGCCGAATATTCCTCCCCATCGTAAATGAAGAGCGGCGCTTCGATCACCAGCCCTGCCCCGCCCCGCTTGCGCCCCTCGACCAGGACCATCCGCGCCGGGTCGCCGCTGCGCCCATGCACTGAACGCAGCCGTTTCGGTTCGAGCTGGTGCTGGCGCATCGATACGAAGAGTTCCGCCAGCCGTTCGGCAAGAAAGACGAGGTAAAATCTTCCCCCGTCCCGCAGCAGCCGCGCCGCGGCGGCAAGAAAATCTTCGAGCCCGCCGGCCAGTTCGTGACGGGCGGCAGCCCGCTCCACCCCAGGCGCCACCCGACCGCTGCCGGGCCGGCGGTAAGGGGGATTGGCGAGGACGACGTCAAAGGACTGGGAGGGGAGTTCCGGCTGGGACTGGCGCAGGTCACCGGCAACTATCGTTATCTGACCTGTCATTTGGTTTAGAGCCACACTGCGCCGGGCCCGGTCAGCCAAATCGGCCTGAACTTCAATACCAACCACCCGGGTTGAAGCACACCTGCGTGCGACCAAAAGCGGGATGACACCACTGCCAGTGCCGAGATCGGCGACGCGGTCGCCCTTCTTGAAATCAGCAAACGTGACCACCAGCAAAGGATCCAGTGAGAAGCGATACCCCTTCCGCGCCTGGATCAGCCCCAATCCTGCTGAACGCATTTCATCAAGGGTTTCATCGCTATTCACTCTTTCGGTCATTGGCGAATGAACACTCTAAGGGGAACCTAATTTAGTCTGACGCCATACTGCAAGGCCAGTCGCCGGCGCAGGGTGGCCGCTTCGTTACGATAGAGGGGCGAGTCGAGCCGAAGGAATTGTTGATAATGGGCAAGGGCGCCATCCAGTTCACCCTGCTGTTCGAAAATAATTCCGAGGTTGAAATGAGCCGGGCCGTTTGTCGGATTCAGGGCGACCGATTCCGTATAGAAGCGGCGTGCCGCGATCAGGTCCCCCTTGAGCAGATTGACGTTACCGAGATTATTCAGAGTAAAGGTCGAATTGGGGTTGACGTGGTAGGCGTTGGTCCAGAGCGCCTCGGGGTTCTTCCAGACTGCGGTCTGTTGCCAGCTGAGAATTCCGAACACCATCAGGACAATTGCCGTGCCAGTCCAGCGCCACCAGCGATCTGGAAGTCGCCCCGCAAGGTGGCCAGCCACCAGGGCCAGTCCCGCCATTGGTGTGTACCAGTAGCGATCTGCCGCCAGATAGACCAGCGGCCAGAGGTTGGAAACCGGCACCCAGAAGAAGCAGGCCCAGGAGAGCCCGAAAAATACCGACCGGCAATGCCGCCAACTCCAGAAAAAAACACCCACCAGCACGAACAGGCCAAGACAGCCACCGAGCAGAAAGGGATCCGTCATCCCCCCTGGTACAGCAATGGTATATTCCAGTGCCAACTGTTGTGGCCAGAAGAGCTTGAGCGCCATGAACGCCCAGGATTTGATCATGACCAGCGGGTAAAGAAAGAGAGCGGCTGGTCCGAAATAGTTCGATTTGGCGACGAGCAGGCCGCGCCAGGCCTGAGTATATTCGGCGAGCCCACCGAAGAAAAAAAACCATGCGCCGACACCCGCCCCAGCCAGCGCCAGCAGAGTCAACCACGGCCACCAGCGCCGCAATAACAGCCGCTGCGCCGGGGGCAAAAACACGGCTTCATAAGCCAGGAAGAGAAGCGGCAGCACTACTGCGGTCTGTTTAGCCGCCAAACCCAACCCCCAGGCAACGGCGGCGACAAGCAACCAGCGCCACTGGCGGCCATGAAAATATCGCAGATAGGCCAGAATTCCCACCAGGCAACAGGCGGTGGCCAGAGCATCCTTGCGATGGGAAAGGTTGGCCACCACCTCCACCTGCAAGGGGTGAAGCAGAAAGAGAAGTGCCGCGCACCAGCGGCCAAACCGGTTCAGTTGCAGGGCCATCGCCAAGCGAAAGACGAGCCAGCCATTGAGCCCGTGCCAGAAGATCTGCTGCAGGTGCCAGCCGGCCGGCTGGTAGCCGAAGAGCGCATAGTCGAGCAGATAGGTAATCTCGCGCAGCGGTCGCCCCGGGTAGCTGTTCTTCAGAAAGGCGCCGATCGACCGGATATCGAGATTATCGACAATGACCGGGAAATCATCATAGGTCCAGGTGGCGCCGAAGGTCCGCCCATAGACCAGGGTCGCCAGCCCCAACAGGACCAGCAGCGGGAAGAGGTTTTGATCCGCCAGAATCTTCCGATCGATCTTCATCGCCCGGCCTCCTCCCCGGGGTAGAACCGTTGCAGCAACGCAATGCGGCTCTGCGCTTCCAGGTCGGTCGGAACGACTTCTAAAAAGTGCCGATAGGCGGCCATGGCGCGGCGGCCATCGCCCAGGTTGAAGGCCGCCCGCCCCAGCGCCAGCCAGGTCCGCGGCCGCTCATATCCCTCCTGCTGCAATCGCCCTGCCTCTTCCAGCATGGTCTGGTAAGCCTGCCGCGAGGGGATGGCGAAGCGCCCCCGGAGTTCCCGACTGGCGGCGTCATTGCGGACAAAAACCACCGCCACCGCGTCCTGGAAGACCAGGGACCAGTCGCGGTCCTGGACCAGACCATCGATCAGGGGAAGCGGCCCTCCGCTATCATAAAAACAGGTCCGCGTCACAATGGTGTTGATCCCATACTCGTCGAGGAGGGCGCGCCATCCCTCCCAGCCATTGTCGAGGATATCGGAGGCGGCGAAATGGCGCGGGCTGGTCGAGCGGCCATCGATGAAGACCAGGTAGTCGGGGTAAAGCCGCCACATCAGGTAACCGCCCCAGTCATAGGCGTTGTAGAGGTTGGCGGCGGGACGGTTAGTGGCCACGAAATCTGCCGCCGCTACCGGGTACTGGTCAGCGCGCACCCCCAGCCCCAAACGTCCTGCTCCAGCGGCGCCCCAGACCAGCGCGGCCAAAAGCATCAGGCCCGGCAACCAGTGCCAGGGGACCGGTCGGGCCAGCCAGGTCCGGGTTCGTTCCCTACCGGTCAGCAGCTCCTGGATCGCTAAGGGCAGGAAAAATCCGGCCAGCAGCGCCACCAGGGTGGTATGCCGGATCTGGCTGAAGCCCATGTAGGAGAAACCAGCGAAGTAAACCAGTTCGGCGACCTCCAGCTGCCGTCGCCACAACCGCGAGAGAAGGGTGGCGCCCCAGAGTGCCATAATCAGGTAGAACCAGGGGACCTGGGCAAACGTCGGCGGCAGCCACTCCATGTTCCCCGCCATGCCGACCGGCGCGTTCCCGGTCAGGACCTGGAGCTGGTTGAAATGGGCCAGCAGTTCGCCGAGGGGAATCCGGTAGCCATAAGGATTGACGAAAGCAGCGGCAAATGTCAGCACGCCACAAACACTCAACTGACCTAAAGTGCGCCAGCTGCTGGACCCGCGCCAGGCTCGCCAGCACTCGCCGACCCAGAAGGCGCCAATCAAGGCGAAACCGAAGATACAGGCGGCATGCAGGTTGGCCCAGAGGAGCATCAGCGGCGGTAGCCAGAGCCAGGAACGCCACCCTCGCTCCCGCCCGCGATAGAGGAAAACCAGGAAGAGGATGCTGAGCAGGAAGGTCCAGAGCTGGGGCCGAACCAGCCAGGAATCGCTGGAACCGATCAGGCAAAGCGTCAACACCGGCAGCACCACCAGCGGATTCCCACCACGCTGCTGCGCCCAGCGTAGCAGCAAGCCCCCGCAGAGAGCGATCAGCACCGGCTTCAACAGCGAGAGGAGGAAGTATCCGCCGGTGGAATAGAGGCCATAGAGGATCAGGTCATGCAGCCAGCAGTGCTCCATGCGATAGGCGTCAGCGGCCAGGCTGAAGGTATCGCGATAGAGAAACGCGCCGGTCTGCCAGATATACTTCCCCGCCTGCAGTTGCCAGAAGGTATCGAAAGCTTCTATAGGGCGCATGGCGAGCAGAAAGAGCCCTGTGACCCACAGCAACTGCAAACGCCGGTGCGCTTGCGTGTTCAATTCGTGGAGATTGGTTTTGCCTGTCATCACCCCGAAACAATCCTGTCAAAATCGGCCCGGTACCGCTTAAACCAAGACGCGATCTCCCGGTGCCCGGCCAGCCGAGAACGTTGTACCTGCTGACGTTTTCGAAGCATGCGTGGCAGCAGCAACAGTACCTGCCACCACCCCCGCAGCACCAGCTGTGCTGGATGTTCGCCCCCGGCGGACTGTCTCGCCAGTTCCCCGGCGGCGCCGTGCCGCCGCAGCACACTGAGCAGAGACTGCCAGTATAATTGCGGCATGAGCAGCAGAGCCTTTGCCAGGGGGAGGAGCGGCAGATTTTTGATCATATTCAGATACTGGTTGCGGTGGATATAGAAGGCCTTCAATGGTGAGTAGTTCTTGCCGGTGGCGCTGTGCACGTGCCAGACCCGCGCCGCCGGAGTGTAGTAGCTGTCAAATCCCGCCAGGCGTAGGCGCAGCGCGAGATCGACATCCTCGTAGTAGGCAAAGTAGTCCGCATCAAAATATTCCGGCCCTCCATCCGCCCCGACCAAAGCCGTTTGCTCCAATGCCGTACGGGTATACAAAGCGGCACTGGCCGAGGCGCCGAAGATCTCTTCCTCGCGCTCGAATTGGCCCACATCCCGCTCTTTAAGCCCCCGGTTCACTGCGCTGAGATTGGCAGCGATCAGGATGCCGGTACTGTCAATGGTGTCCGGCGCAAAAAAGTTGCTGACCTTCGGCTGGATCGAACCGGCCTTGGGGTGCCGGCCGGCACAGGCGACCAACTCCGCCAGGTAGTCGGGCTCGGGTCGGGTGTCGTTGTTGAGGGTGACGACAAAGTGTACCTGCGGGGCGGCGAAAGCCGCTGCAATACCGAGGTTGTTCGGTTGGGCGAAACCCCGATTGCGCTCCAGGGGGATGAGCCGCACCTCGGGGTACTGGTCTCGGACCCACTCGACGCTACCGTCACTCGAGCCGTTGTCGACTAGAATGACCGAGAATTCCCGGAAGGTCTGGGCTCGTAGCGCCGGCAGGCACTGCTCTATGTGCTGGCGGCCGTTCCAGTTGACGATGATCACCGCCACTTCCGGCTCACTTGCGGCGGCAATCACTTGCGAATCCACCGGTTTGCCGCCAGCCGGGTCAGGCTCAGGGCCTTGAGCCCACGATAAACAGACGAGTCCATCAGCTTGTAGTATAAACGCAGCACCGGCAGGGCCTGTGCGTGATATAACCGCCAGTGATTGGCCATCAGCTGATGATGCATGGCGATACGCACCTCCCGATCCATTGCCTTGATCATCGACGCCTCCTTGACGCGATAAAAAAACAGCGTCTGCGGAAGCTTCACCACTTCCCGCCCCAGTTCCAGAACCGACAACCAGAAATCCCAGTCCTCCCAGCCAGACTTCATGTTCGTCCGATATCCCCCCACCAGTTCCCAGTCTGCGCGACGGAAAACCGCAGAACAGAAAATCAGATTGGAAAAGAGCATTTTGCGCAACGAAAACTCTGGCAGCCGCCATCTCCCCTGTTGAGCGCCGAATTTTTCAGCCTCGCAGTAGACGATGCCAACCCGGGGGTCAGCATCAAGAATACGCACTGCCTCCTGCAGGTAGTTCGCACCGATCCGGTCGTCGGCATCCAGCGGGAGGATGTAGTCCCCGGTTGCCTCCCGGATACCGTTATTGCGTGCAGCGGCCAACCCCTGGTTGGAGGTCTGCACCACGCGGCATTGAGACTGCCGGTAGCCGGCCAGAAGGTCGTTGGTCGCCGCTTCCGTCGAGCCGTCGTTGACGATGACCACTTCAAAATCGCCGTAGGTCTGCGCCAAAACGGATTGGACGGCCTCATCAAGATAGTCCCCCTGGTTGAAACAGGGGATGATAACGCTGACTTTGGGCATCGGTCAGATCTCCCCCAACAGCAGACGCCGGTAACTTGAACGGAACGCCTTGATGGCGAAGTGATCGAGTGCATAACGATGGACAGACTCGGACATGCGGGCGAGTTCACCTCGATTTTTCACCAATCCAGCGATCGCCTCGACAAAATCCTCCACAACTCGCTCTTCCTCACGATTCTCCACCAGAAGCCCGGTCCTCCCGGGTTGCACATGTTCGGGAACCCCCCCCACCGTCGTAGAAACCGGCACCACGCCGCTGGCCATTGCCTCCATCACCGTGAGCGGGAACCCTTCCCGGCTTGAGGTAATCAGCAGAACATGCGCTTGGGCATAAAGGCTCGCCATTTCCTCGCTTGCCGTCACCACCCCGTGAAGCTCGCAACACTCCCAGTCCCTATCCGCATCACGTCGAAAATCCCCCACCAGCACAAACCGGACTGAAAGTCCCCGGTCACGGCTACGGCGGGCGATCTGCCCGACCAGGTGGACACGCTTCTCGGCCGAATCCCGTCCGACAAACAACACCAACAGTTCCCCCGAGAGAGTCTTAGGCGGGCGGGTTCTAGGAACCTGAACGGCATTGCCGATGATTTCAATCCTCTCAACCAGGGCCTGCTTAAGGCCGAACTGCCGATACTGGGCTGTCAGGTCATCAAGCGCCTTGCGGTTGATGACTACCCGCTTATCGAGGCGCGTAGCGGCCGGGAGCATGAAATCCTCCGCCCCACCGCCAAAGGCATGGGTTAAATCGATACAGCGTACATGGGGTTTGAAATAGGGGATCAGCAGCGCGAAGAACAGGCTATTGGAGCCAAAAACCACCGGTTGTCGGTGACGATTGATGAACCCCGCCGTCATCCCCACACTCAAGGGATAAAGATACCTGCAGTACGCCCAAAGGTTCCACAACCTTGCCCCCTGCTCGAATGCCGGCCAAAGAGCCTTGTTGAGGGATTTCTTGGTAAAACAGACCCAGGGTTTCCGCTCGGCAACACACCCAACGATTTCTGCGTGAACCTTCTCAGCACCGCCAATATGAAAGAACGGAAAAAAGAAGAAGAGCCCCGATTTGTTGGAAAATGGCAATAGCCATCCCAGGAGTTGACACAGGGTGACAACCAGCCGCAGCACAGCTGTTTGATTCAGATGGACGACAGTCCGGTCATCTCGATCACCGAACAGGAGCTGCCGCGTCAGTTTGAAAAAACCATAATCGGACATGATCCCTACCCGGAAAGCCCGCGCCGAATCACCTGGACGGTCTTATCGACCATGGCAACCGGGGAAAATTCCTTTGCTGCCCTTGCCTCCTGGGCCCTGGCAAGAATCCCGGCACGCGTCCGGTCCACCAGCAGATCAAGGATGACCGATGCCATGGCCCGCGGTTCTCCCACCGGCACCAGGAACTCCCCCCCTTCCGGACCGACCGCTTCCCGGTTTCCAGGTATTGCGGTCGCTACAACGGGAAGCCCGCTTGCCATCGCTTCGAGGATCGCGTTAGGACAGCCTTCGCTGAGCGAAGAATGCACATAAAGATCGGACGCCATCAGTAGACCCGCCACATCCTCAACCGAACCGAGAAAACGGACTGCATCATGGAGACCGAGATCATTGGCCAAAGTAACTGCTGAGCCGTATGTGTCCCCCTCCATTCCCGCCAGCAGGAGTAGGGGCGCAACCTCAATCCTGCTTCGGCACTCATCCATGACAATTCGCCACGCACGGATCAGGGTCGCATGGTCCTTGTAGGGGGTAAAATTCGCCACCATGCAGACCAGGAGGGCCTCGGCAGTCACACCGAGACGTTCCCGCCACCCTTCCCGTCCAAGCCGCGGAGGCGGCAGTTCGACCCCATTGTGAACCAGAGTCATTTTTGCCGGGTCAATCCGATACTTGTTCAGCAGAAAATCTCCTCCGCCCTGCGAGTTGGCAATGAACAAAGGGGTTTTCTCTACCGCTCGCGCATTGAGAAAATCACCGGTAAGCAGCAGCCCTTCGTCTCGCTGGTTCCAGACACACGTTTTGGCGCCAATGCGCCGCCAGGTCAGACCGCAAACCAGATTCGGCAACCGATAGAACGGTAGCAGCACATGGGGAGACTCAGCCCTGGCCCAGCGGACGAAGCGACTCAGCTCCCACAAGTTGTAGAGCAAAAACCGCGACCACTTGAACCGCATACTGCGCCAGGGGATCCCCGCCGCCTCGCACATGGAGACCAGCCGCCCCGGCCCGTTTGACAAAGACCAGATACTGACATCGGCCCCATATCGTTCCTTAAGGGCACGTGCCAGCAGAAACCCCAACCGTTCCGATCCGCCCAGTTCGAGGCATCCGAAGACAATGGCAATTTTCAGGCCTTGCAGATCATCTCCCTCTTGCAGCATCATCGCGGCCTGGCAAGACGGTTGATCGCTTCGATGAAATCGATAACCTGGGCCTCCTCCGGCCACATCTGTCCTTCATGCCAGTTGAGGTCGGCATCCCAGTGGCCAGGGCATTGATAGACTGCTTCATCCACGAATGCGTAACTGATTTCACAGATCACCGGTTGCCCTTCTTTATAGAGGAAATCGTAGGCCATCGTCTGAAAACGCCCTTTTCGGGTGGTTTCAAAGGCGATTTTCAGACAACGACTGTCGATCCCGGCGGGGTCCCAGTCGATTTTCCCGCTTCCTGAGGCACGGAAGTCTCCTGCCCGGTTCATGCGCCGAAAGGCAAACGCCCGGTTTCCGATGACTGAAACCCTGGTATCGAAACTGTTGCCCGGCAGGAACTCCTGAAAATAGCTGTAGGAAAATTCTGGCTTCCACCACGGCGCAGGCAATGGCGGGTATTTGCCTGCGACCAGATAGGCGAGAGCCGCCATTGGACGGGCTAAACAGGCTTTGATCTCCCTCACTTTTCGCGGGATGAGACGACTGCGGAATTCGTTCATCGTTCCGGGGAAAACCCCCTGCTTGAACATTTTCCGACACCACCGGAGCGTTTCACTTGCATTGTCCAGTTTCAACACATTGGACGCCCCCGCGCCCACCGTCAGCTTAAAAACCACTGGATAGGATGCCTGACGGGCCCAATCCGATGCCGCCGCAAAGTCCCAGAACACCCAACTCTCCGGAACCGGGGCCGCCAGGGTTTTCAGCAGGTGGAATTGAAATATTTTCTCGTCGAAGTGCCACGCGGTTGCGGTATTCGGGAAGACCGGCTTCAGCAACTGGGTTTCCAGCAGATACATGATGTTCTTGGCAGACTGCTTGTGTTCCTGGATGTGGAACCACCGCCACATAATGCCATCACATTCCTTCGCCTGTTCCAGAAAATCGGGGGCCAGCAGGTCGAGGAACTTCACCTCCACGCCACGCACCCTGAAGAACTCTGCCCAACGGTCCGAATAACTCGTTCCCCACATATTGTCGGGATGTATGCCGATGCGCATGCGCTACCCTCGCCCCTCGATGTGACCCTGCCATCCGGAGGCGGGCACAAATTCTCGACCGTATATATCTCTGAGTTCGTCAATGGCCAGACTCCGCCCATTGCAGATGACTTGGCAGTCCCCGGGCGGCCGAGTGGTGAGCGGATACGGGAATCTCTGAAAGGCTTCCCGGATCATCGGAATCTTGCGAGGATCAAAGCCCATGAGGGACGCGTGAACCCAATCGGCAAAAGCCGAGTTGCTGGAGAATGAAACTGCGCCAAGGGGTACGGGCATGGGGGCGAGCGGACCGTCCCCCTCCCCGGCGATCACCGCATCAGTCAGGGAGAAAATGGTCCGTTGCTGCATGTCTGACATTTCACCGTCTATTGTACCGTAGAGAAGTATCCGGTTCAGATCCAGCGTCATCCGCCAGACGGTATCGTTACCGTGCCAGCCGCCTTCAATTTCGGGATTACCAAGTAAATTCTGGGCTTTAAGCAGGTATCTGGCACTTTTCAGCCACTTCTGACAGCCGGCCGTACCGATTCGTCGATTGGCCTCGTCCAGGCAATATTCAGCCATCTTCTTTACCTGGGACGTCCCGGGATAACAATCACCGCCCTCCTTGCTCCCCCCCAGTCGGTGATGCGGCAGATACTCCTTGTTCCCATTCAGACCGACAAGATTTTTTAGGGCAGCGGTGATTCCCCCTTTTTTATGGGTTTTGAGCTTGGGAAGGTTGATGATGACATCCGCCTCGAAAGGCTCTTTGGCGAGCAGGTATTGGTGACGCCCGGGGCCATGTTTTTCGGCAAGCCGGTCGGGATCATAGCAGGTAATTCTGAATCGGCTGTCCGGATCTGACACTGGCTCTAGAAGACTCGCCTTTCCCAGATCGAAGAGGACATAGCGTTCCAGGCTGCGAACGTCTTGATCCTGACCGAGACTCAGGTCTCCGTCGCGAAGAATGGTCCGTCGCAAATCGAGAATGTCCACCGGGCAATCAGACTTGGCCACGATCATTTCACGCCACTCAGGGGGCACCAGAGTCTCGAAGTGACACTCCTGAATCGGCGCGTCACCTATGACCACTCGACCAGGCTTGGCCTTGAGCACCTCCGCCAACACGGCAAGGATGAAATTTGGATGGGTCACCAAGCAGTCCATGCCATGACCGCCATAGTTTTCATGCAAAACCCAGTTGGGCTTAAGCAGGACAGTCGCCCCCTCACCGATGAGTTCAGAAAAAGGGGCCTGGCGGTTTTTGTGGCCAACCCCCGCAGCGTATATGGCGTCCCGAATCAGGCCCGACAATTCCTGAACATCCGGGTAGGCGGGAGACCCACTCATTCGAATAGAGACCCCAACTTTGTTTTCAGTATGATGTTCAGTCACCATCGTACCCTGGCCCCAACAGTTGTGCGGCCAGCAGTTGCCGACCATTTCAAGAAAACTATCTCGCCACGGATTTGCATCTTCATTCCTAATGATGCCAGCTAGCTAATCGCTAGTGCCCCGAGCACGGAGAGAAGGCTTGCTCCCATAGACATACAAAAAGGGTGAAAGTAATGAGCAGCCTTTGTGATAAGCAGTTTTTGCCAAGAGTTTCTCTGTCATTTTCGACAGCGTCCTGACGACCGGGAGAATCAGTGCATCTAACCGGGGAAAGCGTTGGTCTAGCCCCCAAGCAACTATGCCGAACGAGAACAGCCCAGCATACCCGTAATCGGAAACGTCAAGCCCACAGTCCCGGTAGGCCTTGACAAGTTCTGACATTTTGATGGTTCGGTGCTTGGCCAACAGGGCTGGCTGATAGAGGCCGGCCATACATCCATGGACTGAATACAGATTTGGCACTTCAGTCAGAACGGTCCCACACGGCCCGGCAAATTGCGCGAGCCGTCCTAGAATATCCGTTAATGACGTGAAATGTTCAACCAGACCAAGAGAATAAACCAAGTCGAAAGTTCCGATATCGGCAGCAGCAAGTTCAAAGATATCGCCACAGATGATTTCACCTGTCACACCTTCCCTGACAAGGTTTTCTTTGGCAAGTCGACAACCCTCTTCCGAATAATCGATACCGAAGACCTTTGCCCCGGTTTTTTGGCCCAGATAGGGCAGCCACACGGAATTGCCACACCCCACCTCAAGAATATTTCGCGGCCGGACTGCCTGGACCGCCTCCATCAGAAAAAACTCGATAGATTTTTCCGTATAGGTCGTAGGTTGCCAACCTCCACTCTCACCGCAAACTGCATGCGCGTAAACCTGATCCCAATGCGACTTTCCCGTCAGATCATTTCTCACAATAGGTCACCCGTGAATTACCAGAATTTCGGACAAAGCAATGCGCGGGTCAGCATCTGAGTGGATTTTCGCAATGGCGCATACAACAATCCACCGCCGTGAGCTGCGACCCAGTAAGCCACGCAGGAGGCAATCACCGCCCCCATGCCTCCATAGCGGGGGATCAACATCAGGTTCAAGAGAACATTGACCAGCGCACCAGCCAGCACCATGCCGAATAAAACCCGAGACCAGTTCATGACCAGAAGATAAGCATTGCGGGCCACGGCAAGATTGGCAAACAGCCCTGCCCAGATTAGCAGCGCCAGCATGGGGGCCGCCGCCGCATAGTCCTGACCGAACAGCCGGCTGACGACCAGCCCAGAGACAAAGGTCACCGGCACAGCAACAGCATATCCCATAAATGCCAGCAGGTTATACAGCCTCTGGAGCCGGTTGTAGAACTCGGCCTCGTCAACTTCCCGTGCGCGAACGATATTGGGAAACACTGACGACACGACGACAGTTGGAATGAAATACCAGACCTCCGCCAAGCGCACTGCCGCAGAATAAATCCCGACCTCATGGTCGTCGATCATCTGCCCGAGCATGACCTGGTCGATCCGCATATACACCATGAACACCACCCCTGATAGGAGGAGCGGCCAGCAATCCGAAAGCAGCCTGCGAGCGCGCTCAAGGCTCACTCGCCAGGCCGATATCCGTTGTCCTTGGTAGCGATAGGCCACCAGCAGACCCATGGCCGCCAGCGCCAACTCGGCGACACCGACAATGACGAAATCAATCAGGGGGGCCCGCATCAGGACCAGCGCGATCTTGGCAACCGAACTTACGATAAAAGCAGAGCACTTGGCATACACAACATAAACGGAGCAAACCTTTGACTGGAACCACAAATCGATCGTGTCGAGTGCCTGAAATAACAGCCCCGCCCCCATGATGGCCGCAAATACCTGTGCAAGACGATCATCGGGCCTGAGTAAAAATATCGCACCAAGCATTGCCAGGTAGGCCGTTGCCCCGGCGCTCAAACGCAGAAAAAGTGTCACTCCAAGGATCTCTGCTGCATGCTCCGGTGCTTTTACGAGGTCCCTAACAACAATACCGTCAAGTCCCAGCAGCGAAAGAGATGTAAATATTGCAACGAATGACCCTACGAAACTTAACAGTCCGAATTGAGTCGGGCCGAGATATCTGGCAACCCAAATGCCGACCACAAGCCCGAGGCCCATTCTGATCAATTTGTCGGCAAACAGCCATCCAGTATTGTCAATTGCTTTTCGCAACTCGTCACGCCCGAAGAGCCTTTCTCGAAAATGGCGCGGCAGGAACTGTAACCAGAAACTGCTCATTTGGCGAAACTGCCTGGCCCCTGGCCACCCTGTCCAGAACAATTCGACTGGGCCTCGGCACTTAGGATATTTGCCGGGCGAACCCCCAATGCAAGCAAGCTTTCGCGCAATAAAGGGCCATTTTTGAGGGATGTCACCACAATTGGGAGCCCCCTATAGGAAAACACCTCAGCAAGGGGCTGGATAACATGACCAAGAAACATTTCTCCAGCCCGTTTGTCATCCATGGCCGACACCAGACTCAAGTTAGTCTCCTGTAACGATATAAATGCTATTTCAGCCACTTCGTCGATACCGCAGAAAACTACTTCCCGAGCACCCTGCTGCTGCATCCGCCGAAAGAGTCCCAGGTAATCCTGCCGGGTGGTGGTATACAAACCGGTGAAGTAACTCAGGTGCTGATAGGCGAGGCGGCTCTTCTCGGCCAGCCCCTTGGGGGTTACCAGGTAGGAATACCGGTTGCGGGGGAAGGCCTTAACCCGGACATACCCCTTGGCCACAAGGTTCTTCAGGTAGGAATTGACCAGCCCCAGCGCGATCCCGAGGCGTTGGGAGAGATCGCGTTGCGAAAGGTTCTCCGCCTTCTCGATTTCGGCGAGGAGCAAAAATGCCCGGTAATTCTCTTGTCCGTTTTCGCGCTCAGTGTTCATAAAGCGAACACTATCACGACAATTAAATGAAATTCAACAGCTTTATCGCTTACCGTTCATATTTTGAACATCACCTTCAACGACTCCGAGGAGCCTGCGGTAGACCTGTTCCAGCAGGGTCGCCCGGCCAGCCCAGGAATGTTCGGCCAGCGCCCTCTGTCTCGCCATCCGTCCCAAGTGCCGACCCTGCTCCGGGTCGTCCAGGAGCGTTTCCAGCGTATTGGTCAGCGCTTCGGCATCGCCGAATTCGGCATAGAGCCCCGTATCCCCCAGAATCTCCCGATTGATGCGGGTATCAAAGACCACGGCTGGCAACCCGCAAGCCATGTAGTTGAAGAGCTTGCCGTTGGCCTCGGTGCGGGAAAGCTTGGGGGAGACTGCGATCTGGCCAAGGGAGAGGTAACGAGCTGCCTGGTCGTAAGGAATCTTGCCGGTGAAAGTAACCAGCCCGGCAATGCTCAGAGCCACCGCACGCTCCCGGTAAGCGCTCTCCGGGTAGCCCATGAGTAGAAAGTGGAAATCCTGCCGACGGGCAGAGAGCGCCTTGATGACGTCGAGCAACAAATCGACCCCCTGGTATTCATTCATGGCGCCGAGAAAGACGACAACTTGCTTGGCGGGCGGCAAACCCAACTCCCGTTCCAGATCATGCTGACCGGGGTGATGACGAAAATCACCGGTATCGACGCCATCGACCACTGCCGTAATCCGTGCTGCCGGTACGGCGAAATCAGCTCTTAGCAGCTCGGCGGTCGGTGTCGCGCTGGTGACAATCGCATCGGCGCGCCGACAGATCCAGGCTTCGAGCAGGTGGAAACCCCGGTAGAGGAGCGAACCTTTGCGCACGAAACGGTGATCGAGCAGTTCGCCGGTCAAACTCCCCTGGCAATCGAAAACTACCGGCAGCCGCAGTACGGGTTTGAGCAGGGCGGCAACAAAAGCGCCCTCATGGAGATGGGCATGCAGGAGATCAGGCCGGAAGCGCCGGGCCACCTGCCAGGCCTTGAAGAGCAAGAGGATGTCGAGGTACGGCTTGTGCCAGGAGGGGCCGGCGGAGAGCTTCCGGTACCAGGGGACGGCCGGAATCCGTTCGGTGGGGATGTCGTCCAGGTTGCGGCCCAGGTGATAGGTGACGATGCGCACCTCATGACCAAGGCGGCGCAGGACCCGTGCTTCCTCATAGATGCGAACATGGCAGCCACGATCCGAAAAGTAGGGGGTGGGGGCGAGCATGAGAATCCGCATAGTCGTACGTCCCGGGCAGAGCGCCGCAAAGCTGGATCAGGGGGAAACGGGTCGCCCCAGGCGTCGCAGGGCGCCGGGGTTGCTGACCAGCACCCAGGTCTCCCCTTGGGCGAAGACCGGCCGGAACCACTCCCGCACCAGCCGGTCGAGCTCCGGGTCGACGGCCCATGCCATCTTCCAGTTGGCATACAGCCAGACCCGCCCTGGCGCCTGATCGAGAACCTCCCGGAGCCGTTCCGGGCTGTCGATATTGTAGTCGGAGCGGACCCCTGCCGGGTAGGGGCTCCAGCGGTTGCTGACCGGGTCGAATTTTTGGCGCAGGAAGTAATTGACGGGACAACCGAGATAGAAGTCGGTGATCCCCGGGTCGACCGAGATCACCCGGTCCTGTGGTTGCAGACGGCTGGCCAGGTAATCATGGGCCGGCTTCTGGTCGACGAACTTGAAGTAGTAGCCGACGGCGGCAGAGACATCGTGTTTGTCGACCCCGACAAAGAAGACCACAGAAGCCAGCAGCAGCGCGCCGGTCGCCGCCAGCCTGCCGCGCCCGGGCAGGGCGTGCCGGAGGAGCAGAGAGCGGACCGCCTGCAGCCACCAGGCCGCGGCACTGGCGGCCAGAATCAGCCCGACGGGGAAGATGTGGGCCATGTAGCGCGGATTGTCGCCCGGGGCGAGCAGCGAGGTGCCGACAAGCCCCAGAACGAAAATGCCCCCGTAATACCACCAGCGGCGGCCCTCCATTACCAGTGGGGCGACGGCCAGCAGCAGCAGGGTCCAGCCGAGGGGGAGCAGGTCCCGGAACCAGCGGGCGAAGGCCCACTTGTCTTTGAGCCCGCCGAGCGCCAGGTTAAGGGCAAATGTGTTGCGATAGGTGCCGGCCGGCGTCCAGACATCGGCCAGCCAGGCGACCATCAGCACCACCAAGACGGCCAGCAGGAACCGCCAGCGGCGCACCAGTCCCCAGTCCCCGGCCAGCAGCCAGGCCCAGGCCACCGCCGGCAGGATGAAGAGCCCGGGCTTGTCGCAGAGGAGGGTGGCGACCACCGCCAGGCCGAGGGGCCAGGCCAACCCCTTCCGCTTCCCTTCCAGCCAGTAGCGAGCCGCCAGATAGATCGAAAGGAGGAAGAAGAGTTGCAGGGGCTGGTACCAACGGGTGAAGGCGGCCAGCAGGTTCTGGTAGGCGGAAAACCCGAGGAGCAACGCTGCCAGCCAGCCGGCGGTGCGCCCCTGGAGCTGGCGGCCGACGCCGTAACCGACCGGGAGCAGAAACAGGCTCAGAACCACGTTCGTTAACCGGGCGGTGACCGGCGAAACGTCGCCGAACAGGAGCGGCAGGGCCATCAGGTAGTGGGCCAACGGCGCCCGCCAGTAGAGCGATCCTCCGGTCAGGGGGAGGCCGGTCTCGACGATCGAGCGCATCACGCCGATGCTGCCGATCTCGTCCTCGTGAAAGGGGTAGGCGGGCAGCTGCCACAGGCGGGCGGCGAAGACGACCAGCATCAGGCCGAGCAGCAACAGTTTTTCCCCGTGGTGGGGCCACCAACTGGACATTTCGGCTACCTTCCCTGCTGCGTCGGATAAAGCATCCGGTAGTAATATTCAGCGGTCGGATCGGGCACCGGGGTCCGCCGCAGGTATTCTCCCAGCGACGTAAAAGCCTCGGCATAATTCCGCCGTGCCAGTTCGATCCGGGCGATCTCCCACCAGGCAATATAACGGTTGGGGTTGTCCGCGACCAGCCGCCGGCCGGTGGCCAGAATGGTATCGTCGATCCTATCCGGGGGGAGCTCGTGTTCCATGACCCAGGCGGTGGGAAGCGCGTTGCGACGCACGAAGACCAGGGCGGCAGGATCCTGAAAGACCAGGACCCAGTCCGGACTCGTCCGCAATCGGTCCAGCAGCGGAAAGCACTGGCCAGTATCCATGGTACAGGTGCGGGTCACGATGGTGTTGACGGCGAAACGATCGAGGTGGTCCTCCCAGCCCGGCTTGCCGGCCATGATCTCCCAGCCGTAACGGAACATTTCTGCAGAGTTCTGGCGACCATCCCAGAAAACAAGATACTCCGGAAAGAGCTGCCAGGCGAGGTAGCCGCCCCAGTCGTAGGTGTTGTAGAGGTTTTTCGGCAGCGATTCTTTTTTCAGGAAATCGACCGCCGCGACCGGATACTGAAAGGGACGCAACCCCAGCCGGAACCAGCCGTACTTTTCCAGCGGGGGCTTGGCGAACCAGGCAAAAGAAGCGGCCCCCGTCAGGGTCAGGCAGAGCACCAGGACCGTCGCGGTGCGCTTGGAGACCCGGTCGGCGAGGGGACGAACGGCAACATCAAGATAGGCCGGCAAGATGGCAACCATTCCAAGATAAAGAAAGGTCGTGTGCCGGCTCAGGCGCCAGCCCATCAGCGCCAGACCGCCAAGCAGGAAGAGGTCGGTAAACCGGTTTCGCCGCCAGCCGACCAGCAGGATCAGGGCCGTCGCGATCAGGGCATAGAAGAACTGCGGCTCCCCGGCAAAAGTGGTCGGCCGCCAGTCCATGTTGAAAATGGCGGTCATGGGACCGACCAACTGGCCCCCAGCTGAATTATGAGCGCCTAGCCGAGCAATCCCCCGCAGTGTCGACCAGAGGTAATCTGGATAGGGAGTCAATGCCGCGGCTACCATCAGGCCGGGGGCAAGCCAGAATAGCCGTTTGAGGTTTATCTTTTCCTCTTTTCCGAACACCACCCGATTGGCGAACCCTCCAGCAGCGTAAGCGAGCCACAGGGCGGCAGCCAACACCACCCCGGCATGCAGGTTGGCCCACAGAAGCACAACCGGAATCAGCCAGAGTATCCGGCGCCCCCCGTTGCGCCGGTGGCGTTCCAACACCCAGACGAACAATGCAAAAAAGCAGAAGGTCCAGAGCTGGGGGCGGGCCAACCATCCCCCCATGCCCGCAAACAGAATCGGCAATACCAGCAGAATGGCCAGCCAGGAGCTGCTGCGGGTGCGAGCCGCCAGAACCAGGAACAGCGCCATGGCGCCGAGGAGCAGGCCCTTGAGCAGGCTGAGTGCCGGATATCCTCCGAGCCGGTAGGCAGCGTAGGTCACCAGGTCATGCAGCCAGCAGTGTTCATAACGGGGGGCATCGCTGGCGAGGGTGAAAAGGTCGGTGCGAATGATCGAACCGGTCTCGACCATGTATTTGCCCGACTGCAGCTGCCAGAAGATGTCGAAGGCGTGAATGTGGGATGCGGCCAGCCCGAACAGGGCGAACAGGGCCAGAAAGACCAGGCTTTTATTCAGGCGAAGCATAGATCGGACCCAGGTTGCTGACAAAGTCTAATTCATCGGCAGATTTACGCAGATTCTCGCCGATCAAACCACAGCATTCAGAGCAAAGCCGTCGATCTGCCTTATCTGCGTCCAACTGCGACATCTCCGGCTAACCTGCCTTGGGTTGGGAATTTTCCCTGTCCAGGTTGCGGGTCTCGCGGATGGTGTAGATCGGCTTGTCCTGCACCTCGTGGTAGGTACGGGTCACCAGCTCGCCGAGCAGGCCCATGACGATAAACTGCACACCGGTGAAGAGCAGAAAGGCAGTGAGGATGGTCAGGGGATTGCGGTTCATCGACAGGCCGTCGAAAAACTTCATCCACAGGGTAGTCGCTCCCGACAGGCCGGCCAACAGGAGGGTCAGCACTCCCCATTTCCCGAACAGTTGCATCGGGCGGGTGGCGTATTTGAGGAGGAACTTGACGGTAACCAGGTCAAGGATCACCCGCAACGTCCGGTCGATGCCGTATTTACTGGTGCCGGCCTGACGCGCCCGATGGTTGACCGGGATTTCCGTTACCCGGCAGCCGATCTGGCTGGCCAGGGCCGGCACAAAGCGATGCAGCTCGCCGTAGAGGTTGACCTCGGCCAGCACCTCGCGCCGGTAGGCCTTGAGGGTGCAGCCGTAGTCGTGGAGATGCACGCCGGTCATGCGCGAGATCAGGCCGTTGGCCAGGATCGAGGGGAGCCGGCGGCTGAAGAAGCGGTCCTGACGCCGGGCCCGCCATCCGGAGACAACGTCGTACCCCTCATCCAGCTTGGCAACCAGCGCCGCAATATCCGCCGGGTCGTTCTGCAGGTCGCCGTCCATTGGGATGACCACCTCCCCCCCGGCCGCGGCGAAACCGGCGGCCATGGCGGCGGTCTGGCCGAAATTGCGGCGCAGCAGGATCACCTTGACCCGCGGATCCTGCTGCGCCAACTTGAGCATCAGCGGCACCGAGCCGTCGTGGCTGCCGTCGTCGACCAGGATCAGCTCGAAGTCGAGGGCGGCCTGGTCCATGGCGGCGACGACCTCAGCATGAAGGGCGGCCAGGTTCTCGACTTCGTTGAATACGGGGACGACCAGGGAGAGCTTCATAAGGGTGCCATTCCAAGTTGGGGAGGCCGCTGTCGCCGGCCCTGCTTTACAGGGGACATCCTACCGGGAAGGCGCATCAATGAGCAAGAAAACCTTGAGTTATCTACCTGATCCGCAGAAAATCAATAACAGATAGCCG
This sequence comes from Desulfuromonas carbonis, assembly GCF_054658035.1. Taxonomy (NCBI): domain Bacteria; kingdom Pseudomonadati; phylum Thermodesulfobacteriota; class Desulfuromonadia; order Desulfuromonadales; family Desulfuromonadaceae; genus Desulfuromonas; species Desulfuromonas carbonis. Next base: position 207,475 of record NZ_BAAHXR010000003.1, read on the forward strand.
GCAGGAAAATGTGTAGCCGCAGATGAACGCAGATTTTGGCAGAGGCTGACAACCGGCCTTCTTGCGGCCTTGGCTTTCATGTTATCTGGGTAGCCTGCTGCTAATGCCTGATTCGCTGCTTTTGCCTTCTTCCAGCTGCAGGAAAATCACAGGACAACGCAGCGAAGTGCCATCGACCTAGAAAATCTTGCGGACCTTGACCTCCCAGCGCTGTTCGTCGACATTACCGGAGGTCCCGTAATCGTAGGAAAGGGCTACCTGCAGCTTGGGATAATTGAACTGAGCGACCAGACCGCTGATCAAGGCACCAGAATAATTTAGATCGTAATCGATATACCGGGCCCGGGCCCCCAACAGAATGCGATGAATCGGATAATAGTTAAAACGCAAGCCGTATTCATTTCGGCGACTACTGCCTTGCAAGGGGACATCAATCCAGTCGGACTCGATGCGCTCTTCCAACTCGGCGATCTTGCGCACCAGACCGTTGACCGTGTACCAATTGTAGAGAGCCGTCTGGCGCAGACTCAAGCTCTGGGACGCTCCTTGCGGAAGATCCCGCCAGTAATAGTCGGCGCGCAGGGTCGTCTCCCAGCTCCTTCCCGGCGAGTACTGGAGGTCGGTTGAGTGCTGCCAGGCCCGGTCGGCATTTCCCTGGAAGGCAAAATTCGAGTCAACGCTGGCGGCGCCCTGCTGTGCCAGCTCCACACCGAGGGTCAGAGTGTTGGTCATCCGCGCCCGGAAATTCCGGCCGCTGTAGGAGAGGTCATGCCGGAAAAGCCACTGATCCAGGTCCTGGTCGTTGCGATGGAGGAAATCGTAGGTCGCTTCCAGGGCATTTCGCAGCCGGCCACCGATGTAATCCATGCGCGCCGTGCTGGTCGAGCGATAGGTCGTTCCGCTCACATCGGTCCTACTGTCGTTGGTTCCCACCAGATTGCCCGACGCCTGAGGAACCACCTGGTTCGTCATGTTGGCCCCGGCATCGCCGGTGAAATAGATGAACTTTTGCAATAACGAGGTCCGAAGCTTCCGGCTGACCTTGACATCCACCTCCCCCACGGCAACCTGTTCCCAGGCGGACAATTCCTCCTTGGCCGCCAGAGCGGAGTTGTCCTGCCCGGCGAAGTAGGCCGTGGACAGGGAGCCGAACCAGGCGACCTTGGGTGAATACTTGCTATTGCTGGCGACCTCGAGAGTTGCGCGGGCCGCCTGGCCCGAAGTGAAGTCCTGGTCCCGGGTCTCCACTTCCAGGCGCGGGGTAAGGATGTAGGGCCGGGACCGGTAAGCTTCAAGTTGCGCATCGAGATAGAGGTCGTCGTCCTGCAACCCGCGGCTTGTTGAGTCGAATAAATCCTGTTGTTTTTTGTGGCCGATCAACTTTAGGCGCCAGTTCGCATCCCGGGCGAGCCGTCCATTGGCGAAGACCGGAACATCGAGAACCCGTTCGACCCGGCTTCCGTTGCTGATACGATGGAAGGTGGTGAAGTTTGAAACGCTCCAGGCAGAGCGGTTGGCAACGGTAAAAAGATTAAGATCGTAACGCTTATCGTTGTACTGGGTGCGGCGATTTTGTGAATTGACCTCATAGGAGCCATCGGCGGAAATCTTAATCCAGTTGACCATGTTGATCCAGCGCCGCCGCATGGTTTCGTCGACCGTCCCCAGAATCCAGGTCTTGGTCTGATAGTCGTTTTCATGGTCCTCGTAGTCAACAAAATCTTTGAAACGGTAGTGGAACCAGTTATCCTTCTTGTTCAGCGAGACGAAGGCGAGCTGCCGATCGCGGTAATGGCTGGGGGTGAGAGCGTTGGTGTCCCTGACGTAGCTCTCCCTGTAGTCGAGCAGAATCCGGGGAAGCTGGGAAAGGGTATCCCGGTATCGTCCAAGGTAGGAACCGTTGCGGATACCAAGCAGCAGACTGGCGCCGCTGACGTAGTGCTGGCCGTTGAGAAGATCGGTGGCGATAGCGGGCTGCAACAGAAAACGGTTGTTCAGCGGTGCGACGGCGTCGTTGAGAAACTGCGACTGATGCAGATCATTGGAAAAGAGGTGCATGCGGAAGGGCAGGCCCCCGGGAGCGAGGAGCAGGTCGCCATTGTAGAGGACTTTGAGGCTGTCGAGGGAAATGTCCTGACCGTTGATTGCAGAGTCCAGATAGTTGAGCTCCCCCCCCAGGGCCAGGTCGTACTTGCCACCGCGTCCACCGTTGATCAGGCCCTTCTTGGACCAGAGCAGGGAATACTGCTGGGTGAAATGGTGGGCATCGACGGTCTTTTGGTCGTCTTCCATGCGCCGGTAGGTGGCGTAACTTAATTCCGCCGTCCCTCCGACGTCGGCCCTGGCCGGATCGGCAACCGAAATCAGGAGGAATAACGCAGCATATATAAAGAAAAAAAGACGCATTGGGCCCTATTTGCCAGTCCTAGTTGAATGTGCGCATGAAACTCTTCAAGGCAGGCGTGCAATTTCCATTCCTTCCACGACCGCCTAATGGAGGCAAAGAAACAGCCCGAACCTCCGGGCCAACACCCCTTAAACCGGCCTGAAAGGAGAACCTCCGTGGGGAATTCCCGCGCTATCGCAAGCCCTTTGCCGTCTTCTCACCAGGCCGCTGGAGCAGGTAAAAAACTGCGGAGCCCGTCAGGACCGGGCTCCGTTGGTGCCTGGCTTCGCAAACTACGAACAGGGGGAACACCAGGAGCCATTCCCGAATCAACGGCAAGTCCCAAATCACCCCGCGGATGAAACCGAATAGAACGCTGACAAACCCTATTCCTGGGCGCACACATTCCCCTCTCGGTTGCCGGAAGGACACCATAACCAGCCCGACGGCGTTTACACACCGTGCGCCATGCCTGGCGCACCCAAAAAAAGGGCGGGAGAGTTGCCTCTCCCGCCCTTCAACTTCCCGCAGGAAGAAACTTACTTGACGTGGCAGGTAGTACAGAGAGCCGAACCAGCGTTTGATTTAACCAGGAGTGGCTGACCAGCACCCTGATTGTGGACGTCGTGGCAGGAGGAGCACCACATCACGCCGGTGCTGGTAAACAGCGGCAGGACGTCAACAAACTGGTTCGGGGTGGTCTCGACCACGAACTCATTGGCACCCGCGTTAGTCTGAACAGTGCCGTAATCCATACCGATCGGGTGGTCGTTTTTCAGGGCCGAGCTACCGTCATTCAGGTTGGCCTGGGCGCCGACCACGTCATTGGGAGCGGTGAAGGTCGGCTGGGCGTTGCTGGCACTGGCCGGAGGATTATTCAGGCCACCGGCGAGGGAGGTGCCGTCATGACAGGAGTAGCAGAGCGGGGCGTCGGAAGCGTTGACTTTGGAAAGAACAGTCGTCGGGCTGGAAGCGCTGTCCAGGGTGGAGCTGTTGTAAAGGTCGGTGGCAGACCAGGTGCTGGCCGAAGTACCGCTGCGGTTCCACAGGGGAGCTTGGAACCCTGTGGTGCCACCATGCGGGGTGTGGCAGAAGACGCAGGACTCGTCAATGTTGGTCGACTTGACGGTGGCCGCGCTGCTGCTGGACAGGTCGTGCTTCGAGTTACGGATGGCGGCGAATGCCGGGGTGGCGAGCAGCGCGATGGCCGTCGCCAAAACAATTACCTTCTTCATTTCCTACCTCCTTGGTGTTTTGGGTGAGCTCTGGCTCCCCTCGATTTAAACCATCGGCCGGGTCCGGGACTCCGGCCTGCCTCTCAATGAGTCCAGCGATACGGTTTGCAATCTGAATGCCAATACTGAAAACTCAGAGAAAAGGCAGTTCTTTTTTGGATATTGCCTTGGAATCAGTTGATTGACCCAAAGTGGCTGGCCAAATCACCGAGGTTTGCTGCCCTCCTTTTCTTGGAGTTCTTTTTGGCGACGCTCGACCCGTTCCTCAATGCGTTTTAGCATCTCCGGGTCGAGGGGGTGTTCTTTCAGATATCTGGGCGTCAGAAACTGCCAGATGGTCACCGAACGATTGAAGGCATCGGTGATAAAAATACGATCGTTCTGATCGACAGAAACTGCTGTCGGCAAGGAAAACGCCAGCGGACTAGCACTACGTTCGCCACCAATGCGGGTCAGGGGGTTGCCCTCGGTATCGAAGACCAGCAGCGCCGCCTTGCGGGACTCAGCCACGTAGAGGTGATCTTCACTGTCAAAGGCGAGTCCGCGGGGTCCCTCGAATTGGAAGGCCTCGTCCCCACGCTGACCAAAACCATAGAGATATCTTCCATCAGCGTCGTAGACCAGAATGCGGGATTCGAGCTGAGCCGAGACGAAGACCCGACCCTTGGAATCGACGGCGATACCGTAGGGGGTGAATATCTGGCCACCCTTCTCTCCCCCGCCGCCGAAGGAAAAGAGATGCTCTCCTTCATAGTCAAAAACCTCGATTTTGCTGCCGACTACGTCGGTGACATAGATGCGCTTGAGTTTCTCGTTGAACGCCAGGAATCCAGGTTTTTGCAAGGTTCCCTTGCCGAACACGAAAAGCGGGGAACGGTCCGGTGCGAAGACAAAAACCTGCTGGGCTTGTGCGTCGCACACGAAAATCCGCCCGCTGCCGTCGAGGGCCACGCCGACTGGCAACCCGAAGATCGGCGACTTGGAAAAGAACTCCATCGTCCGGGCATTGAAGTCGACCACCCGCAGGTTGTGCAGGTCCATATCGGCTACGTACATCTTGCCGTGCCCGTCGGAGGCGACCCCCATGGGCTTTTGAAAGAAATGCAGCTCTTTCTTGCCGACGATGTTCTCCGCGAATTTCTCACCCTCGGTCTTGGGGAAGCTGTCCTCGGAGTAGTAGGTCATGATCCATTCCATCTTCGGGGTATCGGGTGGTGCAGGCCAGTAAACCTTCATGGGGGCTGGAGGCTTGGCACAGCCGGCAAAGATCAGCAGCCCAGCGAAAACGACAAGGGTCCGGCAGAGTTCTCTTTTCATCATCAGTAATCCTTGAAAGTAATTGGTTCCATTAACGAACTACTTTTGGTGACAAAGTTCGCAGAGACTGAAACGCCCATTTATGTTGCGAACGAAGAAATACTCCGTCTTCCCGCCGTGGGGATTGTGGCAGCTTACGCAGGACAGCTCCCGACCTGGCTGGGAGGGGTCCTGGACCCCCCTGAGGGGATGGGCCTCGCCCCGGATGCCGCGCACTACGTGGGGGGCCCCTGAGACCTTGGCATGACAGCTCAGGCACAGATCATTGATGGGCAGCACCACCTGGGCAGGGTTGTTGCTGGCATGGGCATCGTGGCAGACGCTGCAGAGGCCGACCGCCACCGGGCCGTGAACGAACTTGTTTTTTTTGAACTCGTCAACCTTCTCCTGGTGGCACTGGTTGCAGAGACCGGCGTCACCATCCGGCGACTGGTAGCGGTTGGGCTGGCTGTCGGGCTGGTGGCAGTAGGCGCAGCGAAAGGCCCCGGCCGGGCCATGGACGTACTTGTCCTGCAACATGCGCCGGTGGCAGGCAGCGCAGGGGTTGGTGTCCGGCGTGGTCTGGGCCAGCTGTTCGGGAGTCGGGTTCATATTGTGGCAGCCGGCGCAGAGGGCCTCCTTTTCCGGGCGGTGCATGACGAAAGTCGGAAAGTCCGTCGGTGGCAGATCGTAGGGTCCGGGCAGGTAGTAAACGGTCGCGGTCTGGTTCGCCACCACCTGGCCACCGCGATAGCCGGCAACCTTGACGACGTTGCGCCCCGGGTCGAAGGAGGGCTGCAGGATCAGGAAGTCCTGGAAAGCGGCCCGGTAATCGGCGCCGGAGATGTCGATGACGTCGCTCTTGGCGCCGTTGATCTCGACCGACATCCCCTCCAGCGGCGGTTGATCGCTCCCCTTGATGATCAGAAAATCGGAGCGGTGGACGGAGGTCTGGTCGGCCGGGTAGACGAGCTGGAGCGCCCGGGCCGGCAGCGCGCCGAGCAGACCGAGCGCCCAGACGTACAGCAAAATCCTGGTCAGTTTTTTCATGAGTCGCCCTTGCTTGTTAACGGGATTCAGTCCGGCAGGTTCGCGTTTTCGCGAATATCCGGGGTCCTTTCGACATTTTCTGCGACACGCATGCCAAGGCTGGCGAAAATTTCTGCTCACTGCAATCGAACGCGTCCATGGCGCTGGCGGCGACAAACGAGGCAGATCCGAAACCCTATTCGTGCGCAGATACACGCTGATTTTTAGCAGATGGAAATCCAAAACCCGATCAGGGTTTCAAGAACCGGCCATTATCTGCGTTCATCTGTGGCCAGCATCATTTTGATCGGCATTGCAAGGTCCCGGCCGTCACTGCACCCTATCCATATTCTTCAGCGCTGGCGGAAGGTAGGCCTGCCCCGGCTCGATGGGGTGCGCCTGCAGGTAGGCCTCGGTCAGGTACTGGTAGTGGTGGAGCATGCGATTCAGGCCATCGACGATCCAGATGCTCCCTTCGGCATCGACGTCGACCCCTTCGGGCATGTAAAACCCGCCCGGCACGACCTTGCCGCTGCCGCTCCAGTGTTTGCCGCCGATAGTCTGCAGGTAGCGGCCCTGGAGGTCGAAGATCACGAAGTTGTGAGCGAGCGAATCGGTGACGTAGATCTGGCCGAAGCGACTGACGGCAATGGACTTGGCCAGCTGAAACGACCCGGGATTGGTACCCCGGCTGCCAAAGGTCCGCAGAAAGTGCCCCTCGGGGTCGAAGATCTGGACCCGGGCATTGAGGGAATCGAGCACGTAGATGTTCCCCTGCGGATCGAGATCGAGGTCGAGCGGGAAGTTGAATTCCCCCTCACCACTTCCACGTTTACCGAAACTTCCCCGGAAGTCCCCTTCCAGGCCAAATAGCAGCACGGCCTGGCGTTCGGCATCGACCAGCAGCAGCCGCTGGCGGGCAGAATCGACGGCGAGGCCGACCGGCCGGTTCAGCTCCCCGCTTTTAAAGGAATAGAGCTCCTTGCCCTCCGGAGAAAAGACGAAGATCGCCTTCTGCAGGGAGTCGGCTACGTAAATCCGTCCCTGGTCATCCTCGGCGAGATCGACGGGGAGGCGAAAGGGAATATCCTTGCCATCCTTGTTCTGCAGGTAGCGAATCTGGTGCCCGGAAAAATCGAGAAAAAGGACCTTGCCGAGCCCGGCGTCGGTGACCAGGACCGAATCCTTGCGCCCGAGCACCGCCATTGGTTTTTCGAAAAGTGGCTGGGGTCTCTCTCGCCCTAAAATTGCGGTTTTCAAGGCATTTTCGCCGCCCTCCCTGACGTCCTGGTCGCTTTGGATGAAGCCGATGTACTCGATCCGCGGCTGGTTGGGGGGCAGCGGCCAGAAGAAGCGCTGGGTCTCCTTGGCCGGCGGCGGAGCGCAGGCGCCAACCAGCAGCAGGACCCCGAGGATCAGGCCAAAACGAAGTACCCTGGAAGCGGAAAGTTCCATCGTCACTGTCTTCTCCTGCTCCATCCCGCCCTATTCGAACAACCAGCGGGGAGAAACTGCTTGCGTTTGCCCCGGAAATTGCGGTACTGAGCCGGGGAAACTCCTATCTTTCCAAAACCTTACACACATTTTCGCAGGCCAGGGCCAAACCAGGAGACCCAAAAGCCCCCGCCTTATCGACATTCATCGGCAATTGCTGCGGCGACCAGGTCTTGACTCTGGATTCAAGGTCTTGCGAACTCGCCAAGGATAAGCAGCCCGGGCCGGGAGCGCAAGCCCCAATCTCGCCTTACGGGTTCTCCACCGCCTTGTAGCGGTTGTAGCTCTTCGGCTTATGGCAGCCGACGAAACAGGTGCCGCCGGCCTTGTTTGGCACAAAGTTGATCGGAATCTCCCACTGGCCGAAGTCGGGCACCTTGCTCAGGATCATTTTCGGCTGATCGGCGCCATGGACACCGTGGCAGACCTTGCAGACCCGCCCCTTGTCGGGCTTGTTGACATGCACCCGGTGCAGGTTGCGGTCGCCGTTGCGGAAATTGGTCGCCTCCGAAGTACGGGCGTACTCAAAGGCGGTGCGATCATGGCAGGTCAGGCAAAGGGCATAGCGCTCAGCGCTGTAGCTGGCATAGAACTCCTGCGGGTAGGCCGCTTTGAGCAGAGGGGGATAATCCGAGCCGTGGGGGGCGTGACAGGCCCAGCATTCGCCTGCCGCCACCGGCTCATGCCCGTACTTCTGCGCCTTGATCCTGAGCTCCATCTCTTCGTGGCAGCCATAGCACATCGAGGCGGCCGGCCCCGAGAACATCTTCGGATAGCCGGTGCCGTGGGGGTCGTGGCAGGCACTGCAGCCGCCATCGGTCAAGGCGCCATGCCGGGAAGAGCCTCTGGTCTCGGCTTCGATCTGGTCGTGGCAGGAAAAACAGAGGGCATCCCCCTGGGCCGGCAGCAGGTACTTCTGCCCGGCGCTGTGCGGATTGTGGCAGTTGGTACAGCCGTCAGCGACGATCGGGTGAACATCGGCCATCGTTCCCAGCTGCGCCTTGTCGTCGTGGCACATGAAGCAGAGCTCGTTGCCGGGCGCGGCGAGCTGGTTCTCCGCAGCGCTGGCATGGACATCATGGCAGGAGGTGCAGTCCCCGTCCTTGACCGGGCTGTGCACCACCTTGCCCGCGGCCTTGTCGTCATGGCACTCATTGCACAGCCTGGCGCCCGTCGCCGGCAGCATGAATTTGGTCTTGCCGCCATGGGGACCGTGGCAGGAGGTGCACTCGCCATCCGCCACCGGGGTATGGACGTGCGCCTTGCCAGCGGTCTTGCTCTCGTGGCACTCGTTGCACAGCCCGGAGCCGGCGGCCGGCAGCATCCCCTTCGCCTTGCCGGCGTGGGGGCTGTGGCAGGCGGTGCAGTCGCCGTCGGCCACCGGTGGATGCAGGACCTTTAACCCCTTGGTCTTGCTCTCGTGGCAGCTGTAGCAGAGCTTGGCCCCACTCGCCGGGAGCATCCCCTTCACCTTGCCGCCATGGGGGTCATGACAGCCGGTGCAGCCATCACTCTCGATGATCGGGTGGATATCCGCCATTCCGGCGGTCTTGCTGTCGTGGCACTCTTCGCAGAAGGCAGGCCCGGACGCCGGCAGCATCCCCTTCGCCTTGCCGGCATGGGGGTTGTGGCAGGCGGTGCAGTCCCCTTCCGCGACCGGTGGGTGCAACGCCGCCTTCCCCTGGCGCGGATCGTCGTGGCAGCTCAGGCAGAGCGCGGCGCCGGCTTCAGGGAGCATCCCCTTCGCCTTACCGGCGTGGGGGTCATGGCAGCTCGTGCACCCCGATTCGAGAGCCGGGTGGACGTCGGCCATGCCGGCCGTTTTATCCTCGTGGCACCTCAGACAGAGGGCCGTCCCCTCCTGGTAGAGGAAATTGGGGTAGCTGCTCTGGTGGGGGCTATGGCAACCGGTGCAACCATCGACCAGCGCCGGGTGGACGCTGCTCATGCCGTCGCTTTTGTTGTCATGGCACTGATAGCAGAGCGCGCTCCCGGCTGCCGCCAGCTTGAACGCCCCCTTGCCGCCGGGGTGGGCCTTGCCGGTCGCTTCGTGGCAGAGGTCACACTCGGCCGCGGCGACCGGGCCGTGAACAAAGCGCGCCTTTCCCATCACCGCATGGCAGTTCGCAGTCACACAACTATCCGCCGCCCAACCCGGCACCGCCATCAGCAGTAGCAGTGCCGCGACCGTCGGCAACAGGGCCATCCGTTTCATAACAGACCTCTCCTCCCGGGAACAATCACAAACCATGACCAGCGATTCCACGGGGTAGCATAAGCGCTATGCCCAAGGCCGGGACCGCTGCAGCAGACAGGCAGACCCCGGCGCCTCCTTCCGGATGTCGGAAGCAGCCAGGGCAAACCAGGTATGGGGAGAGCAAAATGTGCAAATTCCACGCCACAGGAGCGGAGCGGCCCGTTCAGCCGCCGCCGTAGGAGTGGAGGCCAGAGAGGACGAGGTTGACGCCGAGGTAGCAGAAGATGGTGGCGGCAAAGCCGATGATAGAGAGCCAGGCGGCGCGCTTGCCGACCCAGCCGCGGGTGAAGCGGGCGTGCAAAAAGGCGGCGTAGATGAACCAGACGATCAGGCTCCAGGTCTCCTTCGGGTCCCAGCTCCAATAGGTCCCCCAGGCGTAGTTGGCCCAGGCCGCGCCGGTGATGATCCCCAGCGACAGGAGCGGAAAGCCGATCATGATCGCCTTGTAGTTGATGTCGTCGAGGACCTTGGCGCTCGGGAAGAGGGCGAGGATGCCGCCGGCCGGGGCGTCGCCGCTCCCCCCCTCCTTGCCGACCTTGATCAGGTACATGATCGACACCCCGCAGGCGACCGCAAAGGCGGCGTAGCCGAGAAAGCAGGTAATGACGTGGTAGGTCAGCCAGTTGCTCTGCAGTGCCGGCACCAGCGGATCGATGGCGTCGTTGAGGCCGAGTTGGGCCCAGGTCATGCCGAGAAAGGCGAAGGGGACAACAAAGGCGCCGATCGCCCGCTGCTTGTACTTCAGGTCGACGAGGATGTAGATCAGCAGAATGGTCCAGGTGAAGAAGACCACCGACTCGTAGAGGTTCGACAACGGCGCCCGGCCGGCGTCGCCGAGCAGGGCGTAGGACTCGTACCAGCGTAGCCCGATCGCCGCGGTCTGCGCCGCAAAGCCAAGGTAGGCGAGGATGTTGCCGAGCAGAGAGATGGTCTTGCTGTGGGTGACGAGGTAGAGCAGGAACAGAATCATCGCCGAGAAGTAGCCGATGGTGACAAGATTGAAGAGCGTTGTGCTGGTCATAGCGCTAGGTCCTCCTTAAGGACGTTTAAATCCTGCCTAGTAACTCCAGATGGGCACGGCGTGGTTTCCGAATCGGAAACGAGGCATTTTTCGTTGTGGCAAGGAAATCGAGGACTTGCGCGGAGGCGTACACCGGTACGCCGCACAAGCAAGGCCGAAGATTGACGCCGCCACGGCGGAAAAGAGCCGTTTCCGGACGGAAACTACTTGAGTTCGTCGCGGAGCTGTTTCTTGAGGTCGTCGAAGAAGATCTCGAAGGCCGGCTGGTTGCGATGGGCGCTGCCGCCGATCTTGACCCCGACCTTGCCGCCGGCGAGGGGGAGCAGGGTGACCCAGATGCGCCGGTGGGAGAGGAAGAAGGCGGTCATCGAGCCGAGCACCAGCATCGCGCAGCCGAGCCAGACTACCCACACCCCCGGGTCCTTGGCGACCTGCAGCCCGGTGTAGTAGCGCTGCTCCATGTCGAGCAGGCTGAAGATGTAGTCGCCGCCGCGCTGGGCGTCGAACTCGGGAAACGCCTTGAGGACGACGAAGGAGCGGGCCTCCCCCTCGGGCGGGACCACTTCGATGCGCGCCGCCGCACCAAAATCCTGGAACGCTTCGGTCGAGTCGACGACCCGCACGCTGCCGCCGCCGGGCAACATCAGACGCTGCCCCTGGCGCCCGGCGAGCTCCTGCACCTCGCCGCTGGCGCGAACCTTGACCCGCAGCTTGATGGTCGGCTCGCCGGTCGGCCCGTAGCTCGACTGGTAGAAGGTGATCCCCTTGTAGGTGAGCGGGTCGTTGACGATGATCGGTCGCTGGTCGACCACGGTTTTGCCGCCGTCGATGACCGTCAGCACGCTCTTGAACTCCTTGGGCCGGCCGCCTCCGCCGCCACCGTAGAAGGAGACCGAAAAGTCGTCGCAGCGCACCTGGAAGCCGAGGTCGATCGGTTCGCTCGCCCCCCGCGCCCAGACCTTGTCGGTGGCGGTCCCTTCGACGATATTGACAAACGCCTTGTAGCCCCAGAGCGAGCCGATGATGGCGCCGACAAAGATGATGATGATCGAGAGGTGGGTGACGTAGACCCCGAAACGGGCCCAGGGCATTTTTTGCGCAAAGAGGTGAACCGCTCCCTCCTCGCCGGCGGTGACCACCGGTGTGGCGAAAGCCTTGCCGAGCAGGGCGGCGACGCGCTCGCGCAGCGCCTCGATCCCCTCTCCCTTGACCACCACCTCTTCGCTGTTGGGCAGGGTGCGGTAAAAGCTCTCGGCGGGGGCCAGGACCGGTTCATGGACCGTCTTCCAGACCTTGGGGAAGCGCTTGATCGAGCAGGCGATGAGGTTGAGGGCGAAAATCTCGAGCAGGCCGAGGAACCACCAGGAGTGGTACATGTCGGTGAAGTTGAGCGCGGTCAGCACCCGGTAGGTCGTCTCGCTGTACTCCTGCAGATACTCCTGCGGCGATCTCCCCTGCTGCACCACGGTGCCGATGATCGAGGTGATGGCGAGCAGGATCAGGGTGGCGATAGTCAGCTTCAGGGAACAGAAAAAATCCCAGAAAGCGGTGAGGAATTTCTGGTCCCGGGAACTCACAATAGGTCTCCTGAGGTTGGCGGTGATCGGTGACCGGCGAAGGGCTGCAGGGATCGTGCCGCAGGCCTGTCAATCCCCTCCCGGGAGTACGACCTTCAGATCAGCTTGTCTTCGGCGAGGCGCCGCTGCAGTGCCTGGGCCTTGGCCTCGACGCCGGCCGCCATCGACTTTTTCAGGTCGGCCAGGCGACCGGCCAGGGCCGTATCGCTGGTGGCAAGGATCTGCGCGGCAAAGATGCCGGCGTTGCGCGCCCCGGCCTTGCCGATCGCCATGCTCGCCACCGGGATCCCGGCCGGCATCTGCACCGTCGCCAGCAGGGCGTCGAGCCCGTCGAGGGCCGAGGAATCGATCGGCACCGCCACCACCGGCAGGGTGGTCTCGGCCGCCATCACCCCGGCGAGGTGAGCCGCGGCGCCGGCGCCGGCGATCAGCACCTTCAGCCCCCGCTCCCGGGCGCTGCGCACGTAGTGGCCGGTCCGCTCCGGGGTGCGGTGGGCGCTGGAGACGGTCATCTCGAAGCCGATGCCGAGCTCCTTGAGGGCCTTGGCGGCCTCGACCATCACCTCGTAATCGTTGTCGCTCCCCATCAGGATGCCAACCAGGGGTTTGTTTTCGCTCATGACACGCGCTCCGAAAGGGTTTCGTTCCGTGACTTAGGTTCTCTGCAGGGCCTTGCGGCCGATGTCGCGCCGGAAGTGGACGTCCTGCCAGCTGATCTTTTCGACACCGGCATAGGCCCTGGCAATCGCCGCGGCGACATCGCTCCCCAGCCCGGTAACCCCCAGCACCCGGCCGCCGGCGTTGACCAGCACCTCATCGCGCCGGGCGGTGCCGGAGTGAAACACGACCAGATCGTCCAGGTTCTCGGCGGCGCCGATGCCGCGAATCGGGTAGCCCTGGACGAATTTTCCGGGATAACCGCCACTCGCCATCACGACGCAGACGGCGGCCTTGTCATGCCACTCGAGGGCAGCCTGGGTCAGTTCGCCGCGGGCGCAGGCGAGGAGCACCGGAACGACATCCGACTTCATTCGCACCAGCAGCGGCTGGGCCTCGGGATCGCCGAAGCGGGCATTGTACTCGACCACCCGCGGCCGCCCCGCCTCGATCATCAAGCCGACGTAGAGGATGCCGCAATAGGGCGTCCCTTCGGCGGCCATGCCGTCGATGGTCGGCCGGACGATGGTGGTGACGATCTCTTCGGACAGCTCCGGGGTGACCACCGGCGCCGGGGAGTAGGCCCCCATGCCACCGGTGTTGGGGCCCTCGTCGTTGTCGAAGATCCGCTTGTGATCCTGGGCCGAAGCCAGCGGCAGGATATTTTTGCCGTCGGTAAAGGCAAAGAAGGAGGCCTCTTCGCCGGCCATGAACTCTTCGACCACGACGCTCGCCCCGGCGGCGCCGAAGACCTTGTCGAGCATGATCTCGTCAATGGCGGCGAGGGCCTGCTCGACGCTGGTGGCGACGATCACCCCCTTGCCGGCAGCAAGGCCGTCGGCCTTGACGACAATCGGCGCGCCCTGCTCGCGGATGTAGGCCGCCGCCGCTTCCCGCTCGGTGAAGGTCCGGTAGGCGGCGGTCGGGATGCCGTACTTGGCCATCAGGTCCTTGGAGAAGCTCTTGCTCCCCTCCAGCTGGGCCGCCGCCTTGCTGGGGCCGAAGATGGCAAGCCCGGCCGCCTGGAAGAGGTCGACGATACCCAGAGTCAGCGGCACCTCCGGCCCGACCACGGTGAGGTCGATCGCCTGGTCGAGGGCGAAATCACAGAGGGCGGTGATCTTGTCGGCCGGGATGTCGACGCATTCGGCCATTTCCGTGATGCCCGGGTTGCCCGGTGCACAGTAGATCTTGTCGACCAGTGGCGACTGAGCAATCTTCCAGACCAGGGCGTGCTCGCGGCCACCGCCGCCGACCACCAGAATCTTCATCAGCAAACTCCTTGGTTTAAATCAAAAACCGACGCCAAACTGATTCCCTCCCCAATCCATTAGTGGATTTGCGGACCCCGCAGCCTGATGAAGAAGCGAGCAATTTGCGTCGAGCTCAAGGCGCCCAAGGGCGGCCCGAGGAGGCGTACACCGTACGTCGACGAGGTCCGCACGCTGGGCAACGCCGAGATCGGCGTGAAGTGCTCGCTTCCTAGTGCCTAAAATGCCGCATCCCGGTAAAGACCATCGCCATGCCGTGTTCGTCGGCGGCGGCAATCACCTCTTCGTCGCGGATCGAGCCGCCCGGCTGGATCACCGCGACGATGCCGGCGGCGGCGGCGTTGTCGATGCCGTCGCGGAAGGGGAAGAAGGCATCGGAGGCCATCACCGAGCCCTGGACGGCGAGACCGGCGTGCTCGGCCTTGATCGCGGCGATACGCGCCGAGTTGACGCGGCTCATCTGGCCGGCGCCAACGCCGATGGTCATGCCGTCCCTGCCGTAGACGATGGCGTTGCTCTTGACGAACTTGGCGACCTGCCAGGTGAAGAGAAGGTCCTCCATCTCCTTCGCCGTCGGCTGGCGCTTGGTCACCACCCGGGTTTCGCTCAGCAGGGCGAGGTCGGCGTCCTGCACCAGCAGCCCGCCATTGACCCGTTTCAGGTCGAGGCGCGGCGCCGGCTTGGCCGGCCAGAAGCCACATTCGAGCAGGCGCACGTTCTTCTTGGCGGCGACCACGGCGATCGCCTCGGCGGTCACCTTGGGGGCGATGATCACCTCGACGAACTGCTGATCGCAGATCGCCTTGGCGGTGGCACCATCGAGTTCGCGGTTGACGGCGATGATGCCGCCGAAGGCCGACTCGGTATCGGTGGAGAAGGCGCGCTGGTAGGCCTCGAGCAGATCCTTGCCGAATGCGACGCCGCAGGGGTTGGCGTGCTTGACGATGACGCAGGCCGGCAGCTCACTGAACTGCTTGACGCACTCAAGGGCGGCGTCGGTATCGGCGATGTTGTTGTAGGAGAGCTCTTTCCCCTGCAGCTGGCGGGCGGTGGCGATCGACGCTTCCTTGGCCCTCTTCTCGACATAAAAGGCCGCCCCCTGGTGGGGGTTCTCGCCATAGCGCATTCCCTGGGCCTTGTGCACCTGCAGGGTGTAGGTCGGCGGGAAGGTGGCATCCTCTTCCCCGAGCTGGCGGCCGAGCCAGTTGGAGATGGCGCCGTCGTAGGCGGCGGTGTGCTGGTAGACCTTGACGGCGAGACGGAAGTTGGTCGTGCGGGAGACCGCGCCGCCGGCGTTTTTCATCTCCTCCAGTACCGGTGCATAGTCGGCATGGTCGACCAGCACGGTGACGTCGCGGTTGTTCTTCGCCGCACTGCGCAGCATGGTCGGCCCGCCGATGTCGATATTCTCGATGGCGTCCTCCAGGGAACAGTCCGCCTTGGCCACCGTCGCTTCGAAGGGATAGAGATTGACAACGACCATGTCGATCGGCTCGATGCCGTGCTCGGCCATCTTGGCGACATGGGCCGGGTTGTCGCGCATACCGAGCAGGCCGCCGTGAACCTTGGGGTGGAGGGTCTTGACCCGGCCGTCGAGCATTTCGGGGAAGCCGGTAAATTCGGAGACATCCTTGACGGTGAGCCCCTCCTCGCGCAGCAGCTTGGCGGTGCCGCCGGTAGAGAGAAGCTCGACGCCGAAACCGGCCAGTTCCCGCGCCAGGGCGGCGACGCCGGTCTTGTCCGAAACACTGATCAGAGCACGCTTGATGACGGCCATGGGGAGAATCCTTTCGCGGGCGAATGGCGTTTACAGTGACGCCAGAAACAGAAAAAAACCGTCGCAGGGCGGTTTTTCAAAAATCGAGAGCTTTCAGAAACCCCTGTTGAAACGCCGGCGTCCCGGAGAGGGGGTTCGGGGTCAGATTTGCGGCCAGCGCCTCGACCCGGTCCACGCCATCGGTTGCCAGCAGCATCCGGCCCACTCCGGCCAAGGCTCCGGCGGGGACAAAGCGTACCTTATCTACCACGTCCGGCGGCAACAAGGCAACCTTTTTCAGGTCTTCCGGGGCAAGCGAGAGGCCGAAAGCGCCGGTCACGACCACCTCCCGGACCTGGTCGCCGGCTGCCCCCGCCCGTTGCAGCAGCGCCGCAACCCCCGCATGCAGGGCCCCCTTGGCGAGCTGGAAACTGCGGATATCCTGCTGGGTCAAAAACAGCTCGCAGCGGGCGTCGCGGTAAAGGTGCAGGCGACGCCCCTCCGGCCCTTCGACCAGGTAGCGGGCGAGGTTGCTGCCAACCGTCAGCGGATCGACCAGGGTGCCGGCTTGGTCGATGAGCCCGGCGCCGCGGGCGGCGGCAATCGCCGAAACCAGCCCGCTGCCGCAGAGACCGCGGGGCGGAGCGCCACCGGCGACGGTCAGTTCCAGCCTCTCCCCCTGCACCCGGACCGCGGTCACCGCACCGGGACCATAGTCGATCCCGCAGCTGATTTCGCCCCCCTCGAAGGCCGGACCGGCCGCCACCGAGGTGACCCAGCAGTTGTTACCATCGAACCAGGCGATTTCCCCGTTGGTGCCGATGTCGAGCAAGAGGCGGCCGGGCGCCGCGTCCTGGCCGTAAAGAAAGGCAACCAGGTCGCCGCCGACATAGCCGGAGACGAGGGGGAAGAGGTAGAGCGGCACCGGCAGCGCCAGGCCCAGGGCGGCGGCGTCAAGCTGCACCCCGCTGCGCTGGGGGGGACGGTAGGGAGGAAACAGGACTGCATCGACCGGCAGGCGCTGGAGCAGGAGACTGACGGCCGGATTGGCGGCGGCCGCCGCCGCGGCGATCGCGCCGGGCGAACAGCCGGCCTGGCGGCAGAGGAGGGTGGTCAGCCCGTTGATGGCGGCGACCAGGGTCTGCTGCAGGGGGAGCGCGGCTCCGCCCCGGGCGGCGGCGAGGCGGCGGATCACATCCCGCCCCTGCGCGACCTGGGGGTTGGGCGCCCGCGTTTCGGCACAGATCCGCCCCGCGCCATCGAGCAGACGGGCACCGAGGGTCGTGGTACCAAGGTCAAAGGCGATGCGGAGATCGGATATGTTCATAGCCGTGGATTCCGGGGCGCGGAGATCAGGCCGGGCCCGGTTCCGGGTTGAGATAGACGCGCGGCACCCGCTGACTGATCAGGCAGAAGACTTCGTAGCTGATGGTGCCGATGCGCCCGGCCCATTCCTCGGCGGTGACCTCTTCGGAGCCGTCCCGACCGAGGAGCGTCACCCGGTCGCCGACCGCTACGGCGGGAACATCGGTGACATCGACCATCGTCCAGTCCATGCAGACGGTACCGGCCACCGGCGCCCGGTGCCCCCGGACCAGGACCTCGCCGCAGCCGGACAAGCGCCGGGCATAGCCGTCGGCGTAGCCGACCGGCAGGGCGGCGATCAGGGTCGGCCGACTCGCCACAAAGCGGTGGCCATAGGAGACCCCCGCGCCCGGGGGGACCGCCGTGAGCTGCGCAATGGTGGTGTAAAGGCGCATTACCGGGCGCAGGTCGATCTCTCCCGCCAGGTAGTCGGCCGGCAGGCCGCCATAAAGGGCAATCCCCGGGCGCACCAGGTTGCAGTCGGGCAAAGCCGGGCCATAGAGTCCGGCGCTGTTGCTGAGATGGACGAGAGCGGGAGCGAAACCGGCGGCGCGAACCGTCCCCAGCATCGCGCGGAACCGTTCCGCCTGGGTCTGGGTAATAGGGTGATCGGCCTGGTCGGCGAGGGCGAAATGGGAGATCAGCCCCGCCATCTCCAACCCGGGGAGGTCGGCGAGCCGGGGGAGGACTGCGGGGAGGTCGGCGGGGACGAAACCGAGGCGCCCCATCCCCGAATCGACCTTGAGGTGATAGCGGCAGCTACGCCCGGCGGCCATGGCGGCCGCGCTCAGGCGCCGGGCCGCGGGCAGATCGAAAATCACCGGGGTGAGATTCTGGTCCAACAGCAGCGCTTCTTCACCCGGCGCGGCGCCCCCCAGCACCAGGATCGGCCGCTGAATCCCCCCCTGGCGCAGGGCGGTCCCCTCCGCCACCATCGCGACGCCAAAATAGTCGGCGCCGCAGGCCTGCAAGGTCCGGGCGACCGGCAGGGCGCCATGGCCGTAGGCGTCGGCCTTGACCACCGCCAGCAGCTGGCGGCCGGCCCCGGCCTGGCGACGAAGCAGGCGGAAGTTATGGCGCAGGGCGTCAAGATCGATTTCGGCGAAGGTAGGTCGTAGGGGCATCGGGCGCGGCCTTTACAGAGGGGAAAGAGGATTTTTAACATGGGGTCAGGACGGCTGTAAAGAGAAACCGGGCGCGGACGGGCGCTTGGGGTTGACAGCCTTTGGCGAATCCGCTAGTCTTGGCAAACTTTATTTGAGGAGTGTGCCATGTGCCTGGATCACGGTAGTTTTTTGCTTGTTCAGGGTGACAAAGAGACCCCCCTGGAGCATGTCGCCACCCTGCTCCCCGGCACCGGCAATCTGCGCCTGGTCGATGTTTACGGCAAGATGCGGGAAATCGCGGGGACCATCGAGGAGATCGATCTGCTCAACCGGCGCATCGTTCTTGCCTGAAATAGGCCGCAGGACCACATAGCCAGACCGCTAGGGGAGTAGTTGCTACTGAGAGTTCCGCCGACCATCGCGGAACGACCCTTTGAACCTGATCCGGGTCATTCCGGCGTAGGGAAGCGGCGCGTTGCCAGGATTCAAATCCGACGCCGCACGCCGTAACAGAGGCTGCGGCGTTTTCTATTGGGAGCAGCGCCGGCAAATACACATAGAATTCCGACACGAAAGGCCCGCGATGATCGGCGGACTCTACCTGGTCACAGATGAAAACCACGACGGGCGTCTCCTGGAGCGGGTCTTCGCGGCCCTCAAGGGGGGCACTGCCATGGTCCAGTATCGCTGCAAGGCCGGCAATGCCGACCTCGAGGCGGCGCGGGCCATAGCCGCCGCCTGCCGCGACTTCAAGGTCCCCTTCCTGGTCAATGATTCGGTGGAACTGGCGCTGGCCTGTGATGCCGACGGCGTTCACCTCGGCCAGGGGGACCAACCGGCGGTCGAAGCGCGCCGCCTGCTTGGCCCCGGGAAGCTGCTCGGCGTTTCCGCCCACACCGTCGAGCAGGCGCTGAAAGCGGAAATGCAGGGGGCCGACTATCTCGGCGTCGGCACCATCTTCCCGACGCAAAGCAAGGACGACGCCCACCCGGCCGGCCTGGCGGTCCTCAAAAAGATCCGCATGGCGGTGAAGATTCCGCTGATCGCCATCGGCGGCATCGCGGCCAGCAACTGCGCCGAGGTGATCGCCGCCGGAGCCGACGGCGTCGCGGTGATCTCCGCCGTCATGGGCGACCCCCGACCGGGGCTCGCGGCACGGGAGATTGCCCTGCAGTTCAACGCCAACGCCCCCCTCCCCCGCGGCCGGGTGCTGACCATCGCCGGCTCCGACTCGGGGGGCGGCGCCGGCATCCAGGCCGACCTCAAGACGATCACCCTGCTCGGCGCTTACGGCATGAGCGCCCTGACCGCGCTGACCGCCCAGAACACCCGGGGGGTGCGCGGCGTCCACCCCTGCCCCCATGCTTTTGTCGCCGACCAGATCGAAATGGTCCTGTCCGATATCGGCGCCGATACCATCAAGACCGGCATGCTCTTTTCTGCCGACATCGTCGCCCTCGTCGCCGAAGCGATCGAGCGCCATACGCTGCTGGCCGTCGTCGACCCGGTGATGATCGCCAAAGGGGGCGCCCCCCTGCTGCAGCAGGATGCGGTCGAGGTACTGCGCCAGGTGCTGCTCCCCCAGACCTACCTGCTGACCCCGAATCTTCCGGAGGCGGAGGCCCTCTCCGGCGTCTCGGTGGAAAGCGAAGCCGACATGGAACGGGCCCTTTTCAAACTGCGGGAGATGGGCCCTCGCAACGTCCTGCTCAAGGGGGGGCATCTCGATGGCGAAGCCGTCGACCTGCTCCTCGCCGGCGACACCCTTCACCGCTTCCCCGCCGCGCGCATCGCGACCCGCAACACCCATGGCACCGGCTGCACCTACTCGGCCGCCATCGCCACCTTCCTCGCCCAGGGTCTTCCGCTGGTGGCGGCCGTGGGCCGTGCCAAGCTCTTCATCAATGAAGCGATCCGCACGAGCACATCCCTGGGGAGCGGCCACGGCCCGGTCAACCACTGGCAGGCAGCGAAGAACCTTTCCTAAGTCCTATACGTCCCATGGGACCTGTTGCACCCCTGGGACCCATAAACACCACCGAGGAAATAAGACATGACGACACTCGAAGCGGCCCGTCAGGGCATGATCACCGACCTGATGCGCCAGGCTGCGACCGTTGAAGGGATCGACGCCGAACTGCTGCGCAGCCGCATCGCCGAAGGGACCGCCATTATCTGTCACAACCGGAGCCGCAAGAACGGCATTCCGCTGGCGGTCGGCAAGGGGCTGCGCACCAAGATCAACGCCAACATCGGCACCAGCAAGGACGACACCAGTATCGACAAGGAGCTGGAAAAGGCCCGGGTGGCGGTGGCGGCGGGCGCCGATGCGATCATGGACCTCTCCACCGGCGGCCCCATCGACGAGATCCGTGCGGCGATCATCGGGCAGACCGAGGTCTGCATCGGCAGCGTGCCCCTCTACCAGGCGGCGGTCGATACCGTGGTCCGCAAAAAGAAGGCGATGGTCGACATGACCGTCGACGAGATCTTCGCCGGAGTGAAGAAGCACCTCGACGACGGCGTCGACTTCATCACCGTCCACTGCGGGGTGACCCGCGCCACCGTCGAGCGCATGGATCGCGAGGGACGGATCATGGAGGTGGTCTCCCGCGGCGGCTCCTTCACCATCGAGTGGATGACCCACAACGACGCCGAAAACCCCCTCTATGAGCACTACGACCGCCTGCTGGAGCTGGTCAAGCCCTACGATGCGGTCCTCTCCCTCGGCGACGGGTTCCGCCCGGGGTGCCTGGCCGACGCCACCGACCGCGCCCAGATCCACGAACTGATCGTCCTCGGCGAGCTGACCCAGCGTGCCTGGGCGGCCGGCGTCCAGGTGATGATCGAGGGCCCCGGCCACGTTCCCCTCGACCAGATCGCAACCAACATCCAGTTGCAGAAACGCCTCTGCCACGGCGCCCCCTTCTACGTCCTCGGCCCGCTGGTCACCGATATCGCCCCCGGCTACGACCACATCACCTGCGCTATCGGCGGCACCGTCGCTGCGGCGGCCGGCGCCGATTTCCTCTGCTACGTCACCGCCAGCGAGCACCTGCGCCTGCCGACGGTGGAGGATGTCCACGAGGGGGTGATGGCGAGCCGCATCGCCGCCCATGCCGGCGACATCGTCAAGGGAGTGAAAGGAGCGCTGGAAAAGGACATCGCCATGGCCAGGTGCCGCAAGAACCTCGACTGGGAGGGGCAGTTCGCCCTCGCCCTCGATCCGGCCAAGGCGCGGCGGCTGCGCGCCGAGTCGGGAGTCGACGAGGAGCACGGCGCCTGTACCATGTGCGGCGAATTCTGTGCCTACAAGGTGATGAACGAACGGCAGGGGAAAATTTCCGCGGCCCACTGATCGCCGGAGGTCCTCACCGAAAGATGCAACGAGCCCGGCAGGAATCCCCTGCCGGGCTCGTAGTTTATATTGGATTCGCCCCCTCAGAAAATAGGGCGCGTCACTTCACCTTCTCTATCCGCTCCATGACGTAAACAATGCCGCCACCGAACTTGGAACGGACTTTTTCATACGAAACCTTGACCTTGTCCCCGACAGTGGGGTCATAACCAGCGGGCACCATCTCCATGCCGCGCTTCCGCTCCATCGACAGTCGCTCACCAGAAGCGGGGAAGTCGAAACGGATGCTTTTGCGGCCGATCTCGACCACCGTGCCGACGGCGGGAGAAGTCAATTCCTTGCGATTGGGGTCCATCTTGACCAGGGTCAGGGTCGATACCGCGAGGACGTCCTCACCATTCTTGAGCATCTTTTTGTAGTAGGTGAGCTTGACGGTATCCCCGGCGACCGGGTTGTAATCCGCCGGAGAATAGCGGGTCTCCCGGCCGGTATTGTACTTGACCCCCTCACCCTTCCCTTGCGCCCGCAGGACCACCCCGGAAAAACCGCTTTCCAGGATCACGCCGGTAACCGCCATCTCCTCGGCCCGGGACGGCCCGGCCTGCAAAGCGACCAGCATCAGTGCCATCCCCAGCCAGACCAACTGCCTTCCGATTCTGCCTGCCATAGCAACCCCCTTGTTCAGGCCTTTACGCTCGCGGCCTTTGACCTCGCGTCGGCTCGGCCGGGAAGCCCCACGCTCCCGGCTTCGACGTTACCAGATGTATACCTGAATCGGGCGCCGATGCAATCCCTTCCCGCCAGGAAACCGCCAGTTACTCCCCGAGGTAGGTGTAGGAGACCAGCGCCTTGTCGAGCAGTTCGAGGAAGTGGCTGGTCTCCTCGAAGGAGACCTTGCGCGAGGCGACGTTCTTCTCCAGGGTGTCGCGCACGTGCTTGAGAATCTCCGGCCCCTTGTACTGCACGTACTTGAGACTCTCCCAGGTGGCGTCACCGCTGATCACGGTATCGATCTTGTAGCTGGTCTTCTTGTTGAAGGTGACATGCACGGCGTTGGTGTCGCCAAAAAGGTTGTGCATGTCACCGAGGATCTCCTGGTAGGCGCCGATGAGGAAAAAGCCGATGTAATAATCCTCGTCGGCGCGGATCTTGTGGATCGGCAAAAACTTGGTGCGCCCCTGCTCGCCGACAAAGCTGGTGATCTCACCGTCCGAGTCGCAGGTGATGTCGGCGATACTGGCCATCACGTCCGGCTTCTGGTTGAGGCGCTGGATCGGCACGATCGGGAAGAGCTGGTCGATGGCCCAGGAGTCGGGAACCGACTGGAAGAGGGAGAAGTTGGCAAAGTAGGTCTGGCGCAGCGAAAGCTGAAAGTTCTGCAGTTCGTCGGGAACCGGCTTGATGCGCTCGACGATGCCGTTGATCTTGATGAAGATCTTGCTGCAGAGCCACTCGGCAAGGGCGCGGTCGTGGAGATTGAGGTAGCCGAGATTGAAGAGGCTGACCGCCTCCTGGATCAGCTGGATGGTGTCGTGGTAGTCCTCGCGCAGGGAGTGGCGGTCGAGGCTCTGGTAGATGTCGACTAGCTTCTTCACCGTCGGCGAGAGCTTTTCCGCCCCTTCCAGGATGGCATCGTAGTCCGGCAGGGCATTCTGGGTGTTGGTGTTGAGGATATTGGTGATCAAAACCGAGTAGTGGGCAACCGTGGCGCGCCCCGACTCGGAAATGATATTGGGACAGGGAACGCCGGCATCGTCGCAGATGTTTTTCACCTGGTAAATGACATCGTTGGCGTATTCTTCGACCGTATAGTTGACGCTCGAGAAGTAGCTCGACTTGGAGCCGTCGTAGTCGACCCCCAGGCCGCCGCCGATGTCCATGTACTGCAGACCGACCCCCATCTTGACCATTTCGGCGTAGATGCGGCTCCCTTCGATCAGGGCGTTCTTGATCTTGTCGATCTTGGTGATCTGGCTGCCGATGTGGAAGTGCAGCAGCTTCACCGTGTCGAGCATCTCCTGCTCGCGCAGGATCTCCACCGCGGCCAGCAGCTCGGAGATTTTCAGGCCGAATTTGGCGTCGTCGCCACCGGAGGTCGCCCACTTGCCGGTCCCCTTGGAGGAGAGCTTGACGCGGATGCCGAGTTTTGGCGTGATGCTGGTCTTCTGGGCGAGCGCGATGATCTTCTCCAGCTCGAAGAGCTTCTCGACGATGATGGTGATATCGAAGCCGATGCGGGTGGCGTAGAGGACCATCTCGATGAACTCGTTGTCCTTGTAGCCGTTGCAGAGGATCGGCAGCTGCTCGCCGGCGGCGAAGGAGATGGCCGCCACCAGCTCCGGCTTGGAGCCGACCTCGAGGCCGATGTTGTGCTTCTTGCCGAAGTTGGCGATCGCCTCGACCACCTGGCGCTGCTGGTTGACCTTGATCGGATAGAAGGTCTGGTAGCCGGCCGGGTAGTCGTTCTCGGCAATGGCATTTTTAAAGGCGCGGTTGATGGCGGCGATGCGCCCCTGCAGGATATCCATGAAGCGGATCAGGATCGGCGGCTTGATCTTGCGCTTGATCAGGTCGTCGACCAGCGCCCGCAGGTCAATGGAGTGCTTGGAGGTCGGCGTCGGGTGGACGCAGATATTCCCCTTTTTGTTGATCGAAAAGAGATCGGATCCCCAGCCGGGGAGGTTGTAGATCTTCGCCGAGTTGGCAACACTCCATCGTTCCATCATTTCTCCTGCCTGCAGCCCCCTCTTCGCGAGAAGCTGACGCTGCTCCTGCTTCCAGATTTTGATTGCAACCTTTACGACAGCCGGTTTTTGAAATCCTCGTAGCCAAAACGGCGCACCACCCTCAGCTCGCCGGTCTGCGGCTCGAAGGTGCAGAGCGCCGGGTGCTGGATGCCGTTG
The DNA here is from genome assembly GCF_054658035.1 of Desulfuromonas carbonis. NCBI lineage: Bacteria > Pseudomonadati > Thermodesulfobacteriota > Desulfuromonadia > Desulfuromonadales > Desulfuromonadaceae > Desulfuromonas > Desulfuromonas carbonis. The sequence goes on from NZ_BAAHXR010000003.1 coordinate 232,186, forward strand.
AAGGTGGTGGTCTTGACCATGGTGTAGTGGGCCATGTCCTCGAAGGCGAGACGGTCGCCGGCCTTCAGGGGGCGGTCAAACGACCAGTCGCCGATGACGTCGCCGGCCAGGCAGGACGGCCCGGCCAGCCGATAGGTATGGGGCCTCTCCCCCGGCTCGAAGCCGCCGGTGATCTCCGGGCGGTAGGGCATCTCCAGCACGTCGGGCATGTGGCAGGTGGCGGAGACGTCGAGGATGGCGATATCGAGCTGGTTGTGTACCACGTCGAGCACCTCGCCGACCAGCACCCCGGTGCCGATGGCAATCGCCTCGCCGGGCTCGAGGTAGACCTCCAGCGCGTATTTCTCGCGGAAATATTTCACCAGTTCCACCAGGCCGTCGATGTCGTACCCGGCGCGGGTGATGTGGTGCCCGCCGCCGAGATTGAGCCATTTCATCTGCGGCAGGAACCCGCCGAACTTTTCCTCGAAGGCGAGGGCGGTGCGCTGCAAAGGTTCGAAGAGCTGCTCGCAGAGGGTGTGAAAATGCAATCCTTCGACCCCGGCCAGCGACTGGCCTTCGAAGGCGGCACGTGGGATGCCGAGGCGTGATTTCGGCGCACAGGGGTCGTAGATGGGAACCGCCCCTTCCGAGTGCTCGGGGTTGACGCGCAGGCCAATGGAAACGCCGCTCTGCTCCCAGAGCGGGCGGAAGCGCTCGAGCTGGGCGAAGGAGTTGAAGACGAGGTGATTGGAGATCGGCAGCAGGGCCCGGATATCGCTCTCCTTGAAGGCCGCGGCAAAGGAGTGGACCTCGCCACCGAACTCTTCCCGGCCGAGGCGCGCCTCCCAGGGGGAGCTGGCGCAGACCCCCTGCAGGGTCTGGCGGATCAGGGGGAAGGTGCTCCACATGGCGAAGGCCTTCAGCGCCATGAGAATCTTCGCGCCGCTGCGCCGCTGCACCTCGTCGAGGATGGCAAGGTTATGGCGCAGCCGCCCCAGATCGACGACGTAGGCCGGCGATGGGGCGAGCTGGAGGATTTTTTCGATGTCGATACCGGTCACTTGCGCTGCCTCGCTTCGGACAAACCCTTAGTGGTGTCCCTTCTCCTTGCCGTGGCCGTGCTCCTTCTCCTGCTCCTGGTGATGCGAGCGCTCACCGTGCCCCTCGTCCCAGGAGAGCTCGCCGCGCTTCAAAGCCTTGAACTCGGCCGAACCCGGCTTGATCCCCAGTTCCTGGGCCATCGCCCCCCACCCCTTCTGCTTATGGCCCGAATAGACCTTCAGGACCCGTTCGGGAGGGACATTGGCCATCTGGCCGAGCCGAAAGACCATGAAGGCGTCGGCCGGATCGGCCACCACCCGAAGGACCTCATCGACCCGGGGCAGCGGCACCCCGAAGCGGGTACTGATTTTGGCCGAAAAGCCGGGCAGGTCAGCCCGGGCCTGGACGTTGACCCGGCCAAGGAAATCCTCCAGGCCGCCGGCGCAGGCCGACCCCGCCAGGAAGAGAAGACCGGTGAGACAAAGAGCGAGCAAGCGTTTCATAACGGCTCCGTTAGGGGCAAAAAGGGGATCAATCCAAAGCTCCCGCTAAAGCGCGGGCCATTCACCTTCTACGACGACCTCCGGCAGCCCCATGGGCCCCAGCTCTGCCAGGAAGAGTTCCGGGTCGAACTGCTCCATGTTCCAGACGCCGGGCGCGTGCCACTTGCCGGTCAGCATCATGATCGCGCCGACCACCGCCGGCACACCGGTGGTGTAGCTGATCGCCTGGGACTGGACCTCTTGGTAACAGGCCTCGTGGTCGCAGATGTTGTAGATGTAGACCTGCTTGCGCTTGCCGTCTTTCAGGCCGCGGGCGATAACGCCGATGCAGGTCTTCCCCTTGGTCAGCGGCCCCAAAGACCCGGGGTCGGGCAACAGCGCCTTCAGAAACTGGATCGGCACGATCTTCTGCCCCTGGAACTCGACCTCGTCGATGCGGGTCATGCCGACGTTCTGCAGCACCTCGAGGTGCTTGAGGTAGTTGTCGGAGAAGGTCATCCAGAACTGGGCCTTCTTGATGGTCGGGATGTGCTTGACGATCGACTCCATCTCCTCGTGGTAGAGGCGGTAGATGTTCATCGGCCCGATCCCTTCCGGGAAGTCGAAGACCCGCCTGGTGGAGAGCGGCGGCGACTCGACGAACTGCCCGTTCTCCCAGTGACGGCAGGTGGCGGTCACTTCACGGATGTTGATCTCGGGATTGAAGTTGGTGGCGAAGGGCTGGCCGTGGCTGCCGGCGTTGGCGTCGATGATGTCGAGCTCTTCGATCACATCGAGGTACTTCTTCGCCGCCAGGGCGGTGTAGACGTTGGTCACGCCGGGGTCGAAGCCGCTCCCCAAAAGCGCCATCAGACCGGCCTGCTGGAACTTCTCCTGGTAGGCCCACTGCCAGGAGTACTCGAACCTGGCGGTGTCGACCGGCTCGTAGTTGGCGGTGTCGAGGTAATCGACCCCGGTCGCCAGGCAGGCGTCCATGATGTGCAGATCCTGATACGGCAGCGCGACGTTGATCACCAGCTTCGGCTGCACCTGTTTGATCAGGGCGACCAGTTCCGGAACGTTGTCGGCATCGACCTGCGCAGTTTTGATCGCGCCGCCGAGCTGGGCGGCGATGGCGTCGCACTTGCTTTTGGTGCGCGAGGCGAGGGTGATATCGGAAAAGATGTCACGGCGCTGGGCGCACTTGTGGGCGACAACCTGGCCGACGCCGCCGGCGCCGATGATCAGCACTTTGCTCATGGCAATACTCCTTCTTTTAATGCTCAAAATTCTCGATGGTACCAGAAGCGAGGATTTTTTCGTCCTGGCAAGGCTGTCGAGCAATCGCGCGGAGGCGTAGCAGCGCTACGCCGCACAAGTGGTTGTGAAGACTTACGCCGCCAGGGCGGAAAAGGACCGCTTCCTAGTAATCAAAGGTCGGCGGGGTGACGACCCACAATATCTTCGCCTCGGTCTTGCCGATATTCTTCACCGCGTGCTTCTTGTCCGAGGCGAAATAGAAACACTCGTCCTTGTTCACCTTGTAGCTCTGGTCGTCGAGACGCAACTGGATCTTCCCCTGCAGCAGGTAGCCGAACTCCTCCCCCTCGTGATAGTCCTGCAGTTCCATCTCGGCGCCGGGCTGCAGCGTCAACAGCGCCGGATCCATGTCGCGGTTCTGGGCGCCGGGCACCAGGAGTTCGACCTTGATACCCTCGGCGTCGGTCGACTTTACCCGCGCCGCGGCGCCGAAGACCACCTCGGCAGCCGGCGCCGATTCGGCGAAGAATTCCTGCATCGAGATGCCAAGGACATCGACGATATCCTTGAGGGTGGCAATGGAAGGGCAGGTCGTGTCTTTCTCCAGCTGCGAGATGTACCCCTTGGTCAGGCCCGCGCGGCTGGCAAGCTCTTCCTGGGTGAGAGCGTTGACCATCCTGAACCGCTTCAGCCGTTCACCGATTTTCACAGCGGTCTCCCTGTTTAGTCCTGCTAAGCCAAAAGTCAGGCAAGGGAGTCTATCCTGTTTCTTCGCCTTGTCAATATCAAAGTTTAGCAAGGGTAAGTAATTTGAATAGCACCGCAGTTCCTGCGCCGCTGAAAACAGGGCTTACCCCCTTGAGTCGGCAGTCCGTTTCATGCTCTAATCGGGCGCTGGAAACCGTCCGCCCTTTTGTATCCCACCTCCAGGAGCCATCATGCGCCAGACTCTTCGCCAACTCCTCATTCTCTCTGCCTGCTCTCTCCTGCTCGGCGCCTGCGCCCCCGCCGGTCCGCGGCCGCTGGGCGACCCGCAGAATCCGTATCCGCTGACCGCCCCTCCCAAGGTCGGGGAGTTCGTCCACCTGCCGACCGGGCTTGCCGTCAGCAGCGAGCAACTGCTCGCCATCGCCGGTGACGCCCGCATCGTCTATTTCGGCGAAACCCATGACAACCCCGCCTCGCACCGCCTCGAAACGATGCTCCTCGCGGGACTGGACAAGCGTCACCCAGGTAAAATGGCTCTTGGCCTGGAGATGTTCAGTCGCAGCCAGCAACCGGTCCTCGACCGCTGGGTCGCCGGTGAGCTGAGCGAGAAGGAGTTCCTGAAAGAGTCACGCTGGTTCGAGGAGTGGCGTTTTGACTTCAGCTACTACCGGGAGCTCCTCAACCTGGCCCGGGAGCGGCAGATTCCCGTGATCGCCCTCAACGCGGAAAAGAGCCTGGTGCGGGCGATCCGCGGCAAGAGCCTGGAAGAGCTCACCCCCGAGGAGCGGGCGCAGCTGCCGGAATTCGACTATGGCGACCCCTACCAGCGCGCCCAGACCCTGGCCATCCTCGGCGATCACAGCCACGGCAAGCTCTCCGCCGACGGCTTCGTCCGCGCCCAGACCCTGTGGGACGAGACGATGGCCGAATCGGTGGCCCGCTACCTGAACAGCCCGGCCGGGGAGAACCGCCATATGCTGGTCTGCGCCGGGGGGAATCACATCCGTTACGGCTTCGGCATCCCGCGCCGGGTCTTCCGCCGACTGCCATCCTCCTATACCCTGATCGGCGGCCGGGAGATCGTGATACCGGAGGAGAAGAAGGATCGCCTGATGGATGTGGAGCTGCCGACCTTTCCGATGGTCCCCTACGATTTTCTCGCCTTTTTCGCCTACGAGAGCCTGCCGCAGCAGGGGGTCCGGCTCGGCGTGATGATCGAACCGGCGCCGGACGGGAAGGGACTGCTGGTGACCCTGGTCCAGCCCGGATCGAACGCGGAGAAGGCCGGCATCCGCAAGGACGACCGGCTCCTGGCCATCGACGGTGAAGCGCTCGGGGATAATTTCGACCTGGTCTACGCGGTCCAGCAGAAGCAGGCCGGAGAGCGGGGAGAGTTGCAGGTTGAACGGGGGGGAGAAAGGCTGCAGGTCGAGGTCGAGTTTGCGGCGACTCCAACCGGTCACCCGGCCAGGTAGCAGCGAGCACAAAAAAAGCCGCCTGGATGCCGGGCGGCTTTTTTTGTGCCGGGGTCGACTCAGGCCTTGCCGGCGCTGCCGAGGACGGCCTCGTTCTTGTGCTTGATCAACTTGACCAGCTCCTTGCGGGCGGCGCCGAGATACTTGCGGGGGTCAAACTCGCCGGGGTTCTTGGCGAGGTATTCGCGCACCCGGGCGGTGACGGCCAGACGGCCATCGGAATCGATGTTGATCTTGCAGACGGCGCTCGCCGCGGCGCGGCGCAGCTGCTCCTCGGGGACGCCGACGGCGCCGTCCATCCTGCCGCCAAAGGCGTTGATCAGCTCGACATACTCCTGGACCACGCTGGAGGCGCCATGGAGGACGATCGGGAAGCCGGGGAGACGCTTTTCACACTCGGCGAGGATATCGAAGCGCAGCGGCGGGACTTCCTCCCCCTCCTTGAGCTTGAACTTGTAGGCGCCGTGGCTGGTGCCGATGGAGATGGCGAGGGAGTCGACGCCGGTCTGCTTGACGAACTCCTCGACCTCCTCCGGCTTGGTATAGGTCGAATGCTCGGCGGAGACCTCATCCTCGATGCCGGCGAGCACGCCGAGCTCCCCTTCGACGGTGACATCGAAGCGATGGGCATACTCGACGACCTGGCGGGTCAGGGCGACATTCTCCGCGAAGGGGAGGTGGGAACCGTCGATCATCACCGAGGAGAATCCCGAATCGACGCAAGACTTGCAAACCTCAAAGGTATCGCCATGATCGAGATGGAGGGCAATGGGGATATGGGAGCCCTGCTCCCGGGCCATCTGCACCGCTCCCATTGCCATGAAGCGCAGCATCGTCTGATTGGCGTAGTCGCGGGCGCCCTTGCTGACCTGAACGATGACCGGCGAGGCGGTTTCGGCACAGGCGGTGATGATCGCCTGCAGCTGTTCGAGGTTGTTGAAGTTGTAGGCCGGGATGGCATAACCGCCGCCCACGGCCCGGCGGAACATCTCACGAGTGTTGACCAGCCCGAGCTCGGTGAAGTGCACTGCATCGCCCATAGCAATTGTCCTCCTTGTCATTTTAATCAGTAAGTGCTGGTTTCGCCCGCGCAGGGCTCGGTCATTAATAGCAATTCACCACCGCCAAGTCCAGCCAAAAGTCGCGAATCGCAGGGGAAAAGGGGTTGCATTGGCGGGCCGATTCAGTTTAGGATACCGCCGCTTTTATCGCTGCCGGCGCCTGCGGGTGCCTTTGCCTGCCGGAAGGAATTCGTCATGACCATGGAAGCCCAGGAAGCCTATTTCCACGACTGGAAGAACCGCGAGGAGATCGCCGAGTCGATGCTCCCCCTGATTGGCCGCCTCTACCGCGACCACGGCGTGGTAACGATGGTATACGGCCGCTCGCTGGTCGGCGGCTCGACCATCGACATCCTCAAGGCGCATCGCTTCGCCCGCCAGATCCTCGAGAATGAGCTCTCGGTGCGGGAGACCGCCCCGATCCTGCAGGCGATGGCAGCGATGCAGCTGGCGCCGGCCAGGGTCGACATCGGCAAGCTGACGGTGCGCTACCTGGCCCAGGCCGGCGGCACCGACCTGGCGGGTTTTGTCCGCCAGGAGCTGGCGCCCGTCAACACCGGCAAAGGCTCCCTGCTGCAGGAGCCCAAGGATGTCGTCCTGTACGGTTTTGGCCGCATCGGTCGCCTGCTGGCCCGGATCCTTATCGAAAAAGCCGGCGGTGGCGACAAGCTGCGCCTGCGGGCGGCGGTGGTGCGCAAGGGGAGCCCGGACGACCTCGCCAAGCGGGCCAGCCTGCTGCGTCGCGACTCGGTCCACGGCCCCTACCAGGGGACGATCACCGTGGATGAAGAGCATAACGCGATCATCGCCAACGGCAACATGATCCGCATCATCTATGCCGACGCCCCCGAAAACGTCGATTACGGCCAATACGGCATCCACGATGCGATCCTCATCGACAATACCGGCAAGTGGCGCGACCGCGAAGGCCTCGGCCGGCACCTGAAGGCCAAGGGAATCGCCCAGGTGGTGCTGACCGCCCCGGGCAAGGGGGATGTCCCCAACATCGTCTTCGGCGTCAACAACGAGCTGATCACCCCCGAGGAAACGATCTTTTCCGCGGCCAGCTGCACCACCAACGCCATCGTCCCGGTCCTCAAGGCGGTCAACGACAAGTTCGGCATCGAAAATGGCCACGTCGAGACCTGCCACAGCTACACCAACGACCAGAACCTGATCGACAACTACCACAAGAAGGAGCGCCGCGGCCGCAGCGCCCCGCTGAACATGGTCATCACCGAGACCGGCGCCGCCAAGGCGGTCGCCAAGGCGCTGCCGGAACTGGCCGGCAAGCTGACCGGCAACGCCATCCGCGTGCCGACCCCCAACGTCTCCCTGGCGATTCTCAACCTGACCCTCGGCCGGGAGACCAGTGTCGCCGAGCTGAACGCCTACCTGCGTGACATCTCCCTCGATTCGCCGCTGCAGAACCAGATCGACTTCACCAACTCGCCGGAAGTCGTCTCCAGCGATTTCGTCGGCTCGCGCCACGCCGGGGTCGTCGATTCGGTGGCGACCATTGTCGAGGGGAATCGCTGCGTCCTCTATGTCTGGTACGACAACGAATTCGGCTACAGCGCCCAGGTGGTGCGGATGGTGGCGAAGATGGCCGGGCTCGAACTCCCCTGTTTCCCCAACTGACAGTAAGCCTGCCATACCAACAACAGAACGGCCGGTCCCAAGGGACCGGCCGTTCTGTTGTTACGTTTAAGCGATATAAAAGGGATCAGTCGGTGCGCATCAAGCGCATCTTCTTGCGGAGACGGCGTTGGGCTTCCTTCTCCTTGCGCTTGCGCTTGACGCTGGGCTTTTCGTAAAATTTCCGTTGCTTCATTTCACGGAACAGCCCCTCCTGCTGGAGCTTGCGCTTGAGGACACGGATCGCCTTTTCGACGTTGTTGTCCACGACCTGGATTTCCACGAACTGATCACCTCGCTTTCCGACATCTTTATCGCTGCGCCATAAAAGCCCTGGCCGCAGAGACAAGCAGGGAGAATATTCCACTTCCCGCCCGATTGCAAGGATTTTTTCGCCATATCACCACATGGCGGCCTGAAACAGGACCACCTCGATCCCCCCGTTGCTGAACTGCGCGAGGGGCCTGGCATCGAGGCCGGTTGCCCGGGCCAGTCCGGCATCGGGAGTGAGAAAGAGGCAGCGCCAGCCCGCACCGCCACGCCGGCAGACCGTCCCCAGGGCGGCAAAAAGCCGTTCCAGGTCCTGGTCCCGACCGAGCCGGGCGCCATAGGGGGGGTTGGCAATCAGCAGCCCCGGACCCGGCGGCAGTTGAAGGGTTTCCAGAGGCGCACAGCGCAACTGCAGCAACTCATCCACCCCGGCGCGCTCGGCATTGCGCTGTGCCGCGCCAAGGACCACCGGGTCGTGATCGCTGCCGGTGATTAGCGGCCCCGGATCTGCGCGGTGCCGCATTGCCTCGACCTGCAACGCCTGCCAGAGGCCGGCGCGGTACCCCGGCCAGGCCATGAAAGCAAAGCTTCGGTTTGCTCCCGGGGGGCGGTGGCCGGCCAGCAGCGCCGCCTCGATGGGAAGGGTCCCGGAACCGCAGAGGGGATCGATCAGCCGCTCCCGACCGTCCCAGCCGGCGCAAAGGAGCATCGCCGCCGCCAGGGTTTCCCGCAACGGCGCCGGCGCCGCATCCTGCCGGTAGCCGCGACGATGGAGCAGTTCTCCGGAACTGTCGACCGAGAGCTGGCAGATGTCGTCCTCGAAGCGGACCAGCAGCCGCTGCTCTGGCGCGGGAGCGCTGCCGGCAGCCTCCCCGAGGGCCTGCGTGATCGCCTCGCGAACGGTGTCGGCAATCCGGTCGGTATGAAAAAGCCGCGAGCCGCGGCTGCTGGCGCTGACTTCGACCCGGGTCTGCGGTCGCAGAAACTGACCCCAGGGGAGCCGCCGGGCACGCTGGAAGAGTTCCGGAAAAGCGCGGCAGCGGAAGCTCTCCAACCGCACCACTACCCGCGTCGCGGTGCGCAGCCAGAGGTTGGCCAGGTAGACCTCGCGCAGGCCGCCGCGAAACTCGACCCCACCGGGGACCGGTCGATTGGCCAGGCCCAGGGTGGTCAGTTCGCCGGCGCAGAGGGTCTCGAGGCCTGGCGCGGTAATGGCAAAGAGGGGCCGTTCACGGTCTTTTTTCATCATTCCTCCCGGGGTCGCCAGCATAGCATCGAAGCGCGATTTCTGCTACACTCCCTCACCCGAGCGACAACCCATCAACGCGGAGGAGCGCCGTCATGGCTGAACTCGACCTCGACTGGGACTACCTGCTGGAGCGCCTTGAACGACTGCTCGACCTCAGTGAAGAAGCCCTGCTGCTGAAGATCGGGCCCGACCCCGAAGAGACCCCGGAGATGGCGACCCAGGTCGCCTTTCGCTGGGTCCGCGAGGGGCGCGGCGGCTGGTTGCAGCCGATCAGCCACCCCGACCTCCCCGACCACGGCGATCTGCTCGGCATCGACCGCGTCCTGCAACGGCTGGAACAGAACACCCGCCAGTTCCTGGCCGGGCACCCGGCCAACAACGTCCTCCTCTGGGGCGAACGGGGCTGCGGCAAGTCCTCGGCCGTCAAGGGACTGCTGCGGGCCCACGCCGATGCCGGACTGCGCCTGGTCGAAGTCTACAAGGAGGACCTGCAGCAGCTGCCGGCGATCTGCAGCCTGCTGCGCGATCTCCCCTGGCGCTTTATCCTCTATTGCGACGACCTTTCCTTCGATGAATCGGACAGCGCCTACCGGGAGCTCAAGGCCCTGCTTGAGGGGGGGCTGGAGAGACGGCCGCAGAATGTCCTCGTCTATGCCACCAGCAACCGCCGGCACCTGCTGCCGGAACGCATCGTCGACAACAGCGATGCCGAGGAGATTCATCCCGAAGAGAGGATTGCGGAAAAACTCTCGCTCTCCGATCGCTTCGGCATTACCCTTGCTTTCTATCCGATGTCCCAGGAGACCTACCTGGCCGTCGCGCGCCACCTTGCCGCCCGCGCGGGCCTAGCGGTTGACACCGGCGAATTGGCGCGGGAGGCGCTGCACTGGGCGCTGGGACGCGGAGCCCGCTCGGGCCGGGTCGCCCGCCAGTTCGTCGATGATCTGCGCGGCCGCCTGGCCCTGGCCGCAAGCGAAAAAACCGCGCCCGGGTCGTGATCGCGCCAAAGACCGATTTTTTCTTTGGCGGCGGCACCAAATCGATTATAGTTGGGCGTTTCCCGAACGATTTTTCCGGAGGTCCTTAATGAAACTGCGTTGGTTCACCCTGGTCCTGTTGCTGCTGGTTATCCCTTCCCTCTCCCTGGCGCGCTGGATTACCGACCAGGTCGTCATCGAGAGCAAGGCCACCGGGCCCATTCTCTTCAGCCACTACAACCACCTCGAGGCGGTTGGCAAGAACTGCCCGACCTGCCATAACGGCATTTTCAACGTCGAACCGGCCAAAAACCGTGCCGCCACCATGGCCGACATGGAGCAGGGAAAATCGTGCGGCGCCTGCCACAACGGCAAGCGGGCCTTCAGCGTCAAGGAGGACTGCGCAAGCTGTCACCCGACCCGCGATATCACCTTCACCGTCGCCGACGCCGGCAACGTCCTCTTCAGCCACGATGTCCACACCGGAATGTACAGCTGCAGCGAATGTCACCCCGGTCTCTTCATCCCCGGGGCCGGCAACAAGCGCGCCAGCATGGAGGATATGGCCGGTGGCGAATCGTGCGGCGCCTGCCATGATGGCAGTACCGCCTTTACCGTTGAAGAGAATTGCGACACCTGTCACCAGATGTAATCGCGGGCCGATCCGTCCCGCCCAATCGCCCCATGCCCTATTCAAAATACCTTAAAGCCGGCCAGAAGATCATGCTTCGGGCCTTGGCTCCGGAGACGTCTGTCGAGCGCTTTGAGGCTCTCACGGTCTTTCTCAAGGGTCAGGGGCCGAACTATCTCGACCTCACCCTCCCCTACCAGCTCCAGGAAGGGGAGGGTTACCCCTTTACTCCGGGGATGGCCTTCGAAATCCTCTCCGATGCCATGGGACTCGGCATCCGCCTGACCGGGAATTTTCAAAGCGCCCGGGATGTCAACCAGATCCGCCTCAGCCACAACAACGACCTGCAGCTGATCCGGCGCCGGACCTTTCGCCGCCGCGACACCCTTATCGGGCTGCGCTATACCAAGGGGCGCGGGGCCCTACGCACCTTTCGCGAGCAGTGGGAAAAGAACACCCGGATCCTCAACAGCGGCGGCAACCTGGCCAGGCTCCCCGACTTCCCCCGCTGCAAGGTCAACCTGAGCGCCGGCGGCATCCGCTTTGCCATCAAGCTGCCGGTGGCGGTCGCCGATCTCTGCCTGCTGCTCTTGGAGCTTCCCGACGGCAAGCCCCCGGTCTGTGCCCTCAGCGAAATCGCCTGGCTTGCCGAAGGGGGCGAGGAGAACCGCTGCCAGGCTGGAATGCAGTTTATCCAGATCCTGGAAAGCGATCGCAAGCGGATCGAACAGTTTATTGCCGCCGGAGGCGGGGAGGAAACCTGATTACCAGACCGCCCATCCCTTCCTGCGGACAAAAAGGCCTGATAATCCTCTAAAAGGCACCTCCTACGCTACCAGGCCGATCCTGGTACGCTAGGAACAACAAACAACTCCCTATTTTAGGAGGTGCCTTATGAAACTCTACTCTGGTTTCGACCTGCACTCAAATAACAACTATCTTGGAATCATTGACCAGAACGGAAAGAGGATTTTCAAAAAGAAGCTGGACAACGACCCGAAGCAGATTTTACAAACCCTCCAGCCGTTTCGGCCCGACTTGATGGGCGCCGTTGTTGAATCGACCTACAACTGGTACTGGCTGGTGGATCTGTTGATGGACGAAGGATATCGAGTTCATTTGGCCAATCCTGCGGCCATTCAAACCTACAAGGGGTTGAAGCATGTCGACGATGTCCACGATTCTTTTTGGTTGGCCGAGATGCTGCGCTTGAACATTCTGCCGGAAGGCTACATCTATCCGAAGGAAATGCGTCCGGTACGCGACCTGTTGCGAAAACGCGGACATCTGATACGCCTTCGGACTTCGCTGATCATCAGCTTGCAGAACATCGTCACCCGCAATTGCGGCGTTCGACTCAAGGCGAACGAGATCAAACGATTCCGAGGTGACCGTATCGGTCCCCTGCTCGCCGAAAACGAGGATTTGGCCCTGGCCGGAGCGGTCAGCAAGGAGAGTATCGACTTTCTTACCCGGCAGATTCGGCAGATCGAGGCGGTTGTCGAAGGTAAAATCGATCTCGACGGCCCCTATCGCTATCTTCTGTCCCTTCCCGGCGTCGGCAAGATTCTGGGCTTGACCATCCGGCTGGAAACCGGGTGCATCGAACGCTTTGCCAAGGTCGGAAATTACGCCTCGTATTGCCGCAAGGTCTCCAGTCGCTGGACCAGCAACGGCAAGGCCAAAGGACGGGGCAACGAAAAGAACGGCAATAAATACCTGGCCTGGGCCTTTTCCGAAGCGGCCGAACTCGCCCGTCGTTTTGATCCGAAAGCGCGGGCGTTCTATCAACGCAAGCTCGCAAAGTGTCCGGTCATGGTGGCCCACGGCGCCCTGGCCCACAAGCTGACCCGGGCGGCGTTCTTCGTTATGCGCGACCAAGTGCCGTTTATGCCGGAAAAACTGTTTCCCTGATAGAACTGGCTGGGGCGGGGAACCAGCTATGGGGTTGGCCCAACCAAAAGGCCTGATTGGTCAACCGCCCCACCCAGACAGATAAGGTTATCCGCATCTTGACTGCCCATGCCGCGAGCCACAACGGGGCTGGTTCACAACCAAAAGACCTGTCAACATCCATTGGACACGGCATGGAACCGAAAATTTTCTGGACCGCGAAAAGCGGCAGGGGCCATCGGCGAACGGAACATCTGCCGATCGAGCCTTAAACCTGATGGGTGACTGTTGCAGCCAAGAGCTGACACGGAAACGGAACGAAATACCGGCATACGTCGAGAAGCAGACAACCTTCGTGGCCGAAGGCCACGAGTAAAGGCGAGAAAATCAAAAATCTTGCGCGGGAGTTTTTTACCCTATTGACCGGCGCCTTTTAATGGGTGCCCCTAATCTGTGGCAGGCCTTTTACCTTCAAGCGACCGGATATTCCCCCTCCCCGGGGAAATCCCCCGGTGGCGGCATGGTCGACGGCGTCACCCCGGAGCGCCGCAAGCGTTCCAGAAAAACCGGGCGCGGGATTTCCCGGGCGCCGAGGCTGACCAGGTGGGGATTGGCCAGCTGGCAGTCGATCAGCTCGAAACCTGCCGCCTGCAGCCGTCCGGCCAGCCAGCCCAGCGCTACCTTGGAAGCATCGGCGACCCGATGGAACATCGATTCGCCGAAGAAACAGCGCCCGAGACAGACCCCGTAGAGACCGCCGACCAATTCCCCCGCTTCCCAGCATTCAACCGAGTGGGCATAACCAAGGCGATGCAATTCCCCGTAGGCGGCCGCCATCTCCGGGCTCAGCCAGGTCCCTTCCCCCTGCTGCCGGCGGATATCGGCGCAGGCCGCGACGACGTCGTCGAAAGCGCGGTTGCAGCTGAGCTGGAAACGACCGCGGCGCAAGGTCCGGCGCAGGCTCCTGGAGCGATGGATTTCGGACGGCTCGAGGATGCAGCGCGGATCGGGGGACCACCAGAGGATCGGGTCTTCAGGGTTGAACCAGGGGAAGATTCCGCTCGTGTAGGCCAGCAGCAGGCGCGGCGGGGAGAGATCGCCCCCCACGGCGAGTAAACCGCCGGGCTCGGCCAGAGAGGGGGGCGGGAAGACGAGCTGCGCAGGAAGACGATAGACCGGCATGACAGGTTCAGGTCGAAGCGGCGTGACCGGCAGCGCGCCCGGAAAGACCGGCGGCCATCAACGGTAGCGGAAAGTGAGGCGGTCGCCTTGCAGACCGACCTGGACGGTGCCCCCCTTTTTCAGGGCGCCAAAAAGAATCTCGCCGGCGATGACATCACTGACCTCACTCTGCAGCAGTCGTCCGAGGGGACGGGCGCCGAACCGGGGATCGTGGCCGCGACGGGCGAGCTCGGTCCGGGCCGCGGCCGAGACCAGCAGGCGGACCTTCTTGTCGACCAGCTGGACCCGCAATTCGTCAAGGAACTTGTCGACCACCCGCACCATGACGGCATCGTCCAGGGGCTGGAAGGGGATGACGGCATCGAGACGATTGCGGAACTCGGGCGAGAAGGTCCGTTCCACTGCCTGCCGCGAGGAGGTGACCGGCTGGCCGCCAAAGCCGATCGGGGTGGCATTCATCTCCCGGGCCCCGACGTTGCTGGTCATAATCAGAATCACGTTGCGGAAATCGGCATGGCGCCCGTTGTTGTCGGTCAGGGTGCCGTGATCCATGACCTGCAGCAGGATATTGAAGAGATCGGGATGCGCCTTTTCGATTTCGTCCAGCAGCAGGACCGCGTAGGGATGTTTGATCACCGCATCGGTGAGCAGCCCCCCCTGCTCGAAACCGACATAACCCGGGGGTGAGCCGATCAGACGCGCCACCGAGTGTTTCTCCATGTACTCGCTCATGTCGAAACGCAGGAATTCGACCCCCAGCGCAGTCGCGAGCTGGCGGGCGACCTCGGTCTTGCCGACGCCGGTCGGCCCGGTGAAGAGGAACGACCCGGTCGGTTTTTCCGGGTGCCCGAGACCGGCCCGGGCGCGCAGGATCGAACGGCAGAGCAGGTCGATGGCTGCATCCTGGCCGAAGACCTGGCGCTGCAAGGCCGGCTGCAGATTTTTCAGCCGCCGGCGATCTGACCCGGAGATGCTGCGTGCCGGAATACGGGCAATCGCGGCGACCACCGCTTCAACCTCGGCGACCCCGATGCTGCGTTTGGCTTGCGGATGGATACGGCAGAATGCGCCGACCTCGTCGATGACGTCGATCGCCTTGTCAGGCAGATGCCGATAGTTGATGTGCTTGGCGGAGAGTTCTGCCGCCGCCCGCAAGGCGGCCTCACTGTAGCGGACGCCGTGATGGGCTTCGTAATGGCTGCGCAGACCCTGGAGAATCGCCACGGTCTCCGCCACCGTCGGTTCGAGGACATCGATCTTCTGGAAGCGCCGGGAGAGGGCCCGGTCCTTGTCGAAGAGGTTGCGGTACTCTTCAAAGGTCGTCGAACCAATGCAGCGCAGCTCGCCGGAGCCGAGCAGCGGCTTGAGGATATTGGCGGCATCGAGCGAACCGCCGCTGGTTGCGCCGGCCCCGACGACGGTATGGATTTCATCGATGAAAAGAATCGCCCCCGGTTTTTTCTGCAGCGCTGCCACCACCGCCTTGAGCCGCTCTTCGAAATCACCGCGGAACTTGGACCCGGCCAGCAGCGCACCCATATCGAGGGCAAAAATTTCCGCATCGGCGATCAAATCGGGCACCGCGCCGCCATGGATCATTAAGGCCAGCCCTTCGGCGAGGGCGGTCTTGCCGACCCCCGGTTCCCCGACGTAGAGGGGATTATTCTTGCGGCGCCGGCAGAGGACCTGCACCGTCCGCTCCATCTCCGCGCTGCGGCCGATCAGCGGATCGAGCTTGCCGTCGCGCGCCCGCTGCAGCAGGTTGACGGTGTAGGCCTCAAGGGGGTCCCGCAGCGGCGCTCCCCCCTTGGCCGGCGCGCTCTCTTCGCCCGGTTGGGGCGCGGCCCCGCCGGAACGCTCCTGCGGCGGCACCTTGGCGACGCCGTGGGAAATATAGTTCAGGACATCAAGGCGGGTCACCCCCTGACCTTCGAGCATCTGGGCGGCGTGGGAGGAGCGCTCCTCGAGGATGGCCGCGAGGACATCGCCGACGGTGATCTCATCCTTTCCGGCCGCCTGCATGTGCATGACCGACCGCTGCAGGATGCGTTGCAGGCCGACGGTCTGCTCCGGAACCGCCTCTTCCTCCCCGGGAAGGGTTTCCAGGTGCTGGCCGAAAAAGTCCTCCAGCTGCCGCTCCAGTACGCTAATCTCCCCCCCACAGTTGCGCAGGATTTCCTGCGCCGTATCGTCAAACAGCATGGCGTAGAGGACATGCTCCGAGGTCAGGTACTCGTGATGCCGCCGCTGCGCTTCGCGCACCGCCAGAGAAAATGTCAACTGCACGTCATGGTTAAACATGTTTCGTCCTTCAGGCCTGCTCGATGCTGCATTTCAGGGGAAACCCGGCGGCGCGGGCGCGGGCGTGAACCCGGGCCACCTTGGTTTCGGCAATTTCCCAGGGATAGATGCCGCAGAGGCCGGAGCCGCGCTGATGCACGCTGAGCATGATCCGGTTGGCCTCGGTCGGCGACTTGTGAAAGACCGCCTCGAGAACCTCGACTACGAACTCCATGGTGGTGTAATCGTCGTTCAGCATCAGGACCTTGAACAGGGCCGGGGAGACCGCGCGCTCCCGGGTCTGCTCCAATTTTCGCGTGCTGCTTCCCGTCCCCGGTCGCGCCACTGCCTGCCTCCCGTTATACATCCTGATTGCCTGCCATCCTAGCATAACTTCCCGGCGACTTCTACACGGCGCGCCGCGCCCCCGGTCCGCATCAGCCACGGGCAGGCCAGGACAGGGTTCGCCACAACCGGGAATTACGCAGCGGCGCAATTACAGTGTAACCACGCTATACCTGCTGTCGCAAGGGAGCAAAAAGTGGACATGACGATTACCGGGCTTAAAAAGAGAGACGGGATGATTGACAAAGCATGCTAATTTTCGGAGAATACTGGCGATTCGATCATTTAATATGTTTGCCGTACTGTGCGCTCCCCAGGAGCAGGCAGGCCCAGTAGGGCAAACGCGAACGGCACTGGCCGGTTTGCTGCCGGCCGTATCCCAAAAGGGGGTCTGCCTCATGTCTGGCGAGTTGTCTGCCGGTTATTGCGGCCACTGCAACCGGGCCGTTACGATCCGCAAGAAAAACTCTGGAGGGTTGCTGCGCAAGATGACCTCCATCTTCTCCAGCGAGGGAGGGGAATCTGAATGGGAATGCACCAAGTGCGGCCAACCGGCGGGAAAATCCTTTGTCCCCCACGTCAACCAGCAACCGGTCGCTGACGACGCGGCGGCTCAATCGTCACCGGCCGCGGCTGCCGAACCGGCCGGGAGCGGTATCCCCACCCTCGAAGTCAATGAATACCGCGATTGCCCCCATTGTCGCGGCAGTATCCGCCGGGAAGCCTTCAAGTGCCTGCACTGCCAGCTGGAAGTCCCCCCCCTGAGCAAACTGGCGGAAGCCAACTGCCACATCTGCGGTAACCTGCTCAAGTATGAAGG
The DNA here is from genome assembly GCF_054658035.1 of Desulfuromonas carbonis. Classification (NCBI taxonomy): domain Bacteria; kingdom Pseudomonadati; phylum Thermodesulfobacteriota; class Desulfuromonadia; order Desulfuromonadales; family Desulfuromonadaceae; genus Desulfuromonas; species Desulfuromonas carbonis. The sequence goes on from NZ_BAAHXR010000003.1 coordinate 249,480, forward strand.
GTCTGCGATTGGCCAGATCGTACTTTGTCCAACCTGCACCGGCACTATCTGCCTCCCCCCCCCTGCCGAGGACCGGGTCGTCAAAACGACCCCGCCGCCCGTCGTCAAGCTTCCGGATGATCCGGCGCGCCCGACCCTGACCCTTGCCGTCTGCGTGGCCTGCGAGCACCAGCTGACCTACCAGAAAAAGCACGCCGGGCGCAAGGTCAACTGTCCCTCCTGCAAGAAACCCCTGGTCTTGCCCTGATCCTGCCGGGGAACGGGTGACGACCGGTCGCCGACGCGCTGGAGATTACGGCAACCGCCGTAACGACTGAACCCAGGAGAAAGGTTTGAATCCCATGGATATCGTCTCCGCCTCCGGTCCTCTTGGTTTGGCCTCCGGGCTCGCCGGACTGCTGATCTTTCTGCTCCTCGCCCTGCTCAGCCTGCTGGTCCCGGTTTTCGTCTGGCGCATCTGGGTCTGGACGGCGCGCAGCAACCGGGAACTGCAGCAGCTTAATGTTGCCCTGGAGCAGATCCTCGCTCGCCTCGAAACCGGCGCGGCCGTACCAGGGCCGGTTGCCGAACAACACCCCGCGGCAGCAACTTCCCCCGCGGCGGAACCTACGGGCGCCGCCCCGATCGACGAGGAACTCTTCCCACCGGCGGAACCTTACGAATCTGACGATGAAATTCTCGAAGGAGAGCCCCTTGAGGACGATTTCGGTGCGGCTTTTTCCGACAACGCGGCGGCCGCCCCCTCCTGGCAGGAAGAAAACCGGGCCGCGGCCGAATTCGCCGCAGAGGAATCGGCAGCAGCAAGCGAAGCGGAAGAAGAACCATCCTTTGCCGGTTTTGACGCCGAACCGATGCGTGATACGGACCAGGATGACTTTCCCGACATCGACTTCGAAGCAGACATAGCGCAGGGCCAGCCTGCCGCCAGCACCCACCAAGAGGAAACCTTTGCAGCAGAGGATCCCTTCGCCGCCGGCACCGATGCGGAGGAGGAGTGGCCGCCGCCAGCGGAGGCGGAGCCCCCCACACCCTCTGCGGACTTCGCGCCCCCGGCGCCCGAGGAGCCCCCCGCCCCCGCCGCTGCGTTCGAAGCCTCCGTGCCGGACGAGGCGGCGGCAGACACCTTTGCGACACCTCCGTTCCCTGCTGCCGCCACGCCTGAACCGCTGCCGGAAGTGCCAGCGCCGCCGGCGCCGGAACCCCCGGCGCCCGCCCCCCCCGACGTCATCAGCCTCCCCCAGGATCCGCAACGTCCCGCCACCAACCTGGCCCGTTGCGGGGGCTGCGGTCACAAGCTCGCCTACAAGGAATCCCTCGCCGGCAAGCGGGTGAAGTGCCCATCCTGCCAGAAACCACTCGTCCTGCCCTGATAATTCGATGCCGACACCAGGAGAAAGGAGCGGGGCCGACCGGTCCCGCTCCTTTCTCGCTTTTTTCCCTTGTCACGGGGAAATTGTTTTGGCAGAGTATTAACCTTATCTAAGGACCTTCCCCCTATTCGTGAGTGAGGAGCCGTCATGGGTCTGTCGATCGATTTCGAATGTCCCCAGTGCAAAAAAGCCGTCCACCGCGACCTCTCCGACCTCTCCCCCAGCCAGCGCTCACGCTGCCCGGAATGCGCGACGCCGGTCGAACTCTCCAGCCTCGGCCTGAGGAATTTCCAGCAGGCCCTGCAGGACTATTGCCGTCCCTGATTCGCCGCCTTCCTTGACCCGGGTCAAGGCCTCCGCCAACAGACCCTGCCAGGATAAGGCCAACGACAGCAGCGCACCTGCCTGCTGCGTCCCATCCTGGCGGAGGCTGAACCATGACCGCAACCGAGACGATCCTGTTTGGCACCATCTGGGGGCTGCTGATTGGCGGTCTGTACTTTGCCCTGCGCAGCATCCGGCGCAAGCGACGGCAGCACCAGCCCGATCAGAAGCCATAATCACCGTTCTCCACCCGGACCACCACGCCGTTTTCCAACCGCACAAAGCTGAGAAAGCGACTCGGACCGAAATTGTAGGTCCACTCCTCGACTTCGACCTTGACCCGAGTCCCCCAGTAGCGGCCGTAACGCCAATCGCTGCCCGCCCGAACCTCTTCCCAGCGTTCCCGACTCGCCGGTTCACCGCAGGAGGCCAGGACCTGAATGCGGCGATCCCCGGGGAGAATCAGATCATCCCCACAGCGCAAGGCCCAAGCCGGACCGGCCATGAAAATGAGGATAGCCGCCAGCAACAGCCAGAAATGTCTTCCGGTCATTTTTTCCCCCTTTTCCCGTCCCGTGGTGGAAACCATTATAGCGCAGCCACCTGTCCGGCACCGCCCCCTTTTGGTTTGATGCCGGCGGCCAGGCCTGCTATGGTACCGCTGAATCATCTCCGACGAGGACGGCATGACCCCTGATTCTTTCTGGTTACTGGCAGCTTTGGGGGCCGGGGCCCTGCTGGGCAGTGGCCTGGCCGCGCTGTTCTTTCTTGGTCGCGTGGCGCGAGCCCGCGAGACGGGTGAGCGGGCCGGTGCCGCTGAAATCAATACGTTGACCGAACGGCTGGCCGGCCGCGACCGGCAATTGGCCGAACTTCAGGCCGAACTGCAGCGGGCCCGGGCTGAGTTCCAGGAGCAGCGCGAGGCCAATACCCGTCTGCAGAGCAGGACCGCGCAACTCGAAACCCGGCTCGAGCTTGAGGCCACTGCCGCCGCCGAAAAACTCGCCCTCCTCGAAGAGGCGCGCCAGCGCCTGGCAGAGGCCTTCAAATCCCTCTCCGCCGAAGCCCTCTCCAGCAACAACCAGGCCTTTCTGCACCTGGCCAAAGCGACCCTGGAGCGCTTCCAGGAAGGGGCACGCAACGACCTCGACGGGCGCCAGAAAGCGATCGACCAGCTGGTCAAACCGTTGCAGGAATCCCTCGGCAAGGTCGACGCCCAGATCCAGGGACTGGAGCAGGCCCGCACCGGCGCCTATGCCCGCCTCGACGAGCAGATCAAGTCGCTGCTGACCACCCAGGCCCGGCTCGAGAGTGAGACCGGTAACCTGGTCAAGGCGCTGCGCACGCCGACGGTGCGCGGGCGCTGGGGCGAGATCCAGTTGCGGCGGGTGGTCGAAATGGCCGGCATGGTCAACTTCTGCGACTTCGTCGAACAGGAGTCGGCCACCACCGAAGAGGGACGGCTGCGCCCGGACATGGTCGTCAAGCTCCCCAACGGCAAGAATATCGTCGTCGATTCCAAGGCGCCGCTGCAGGCCTACCTCGAATCGCTGGAGAGCCAGGACGAGAGCGTACGGCGCAACCACCTGCGCGACCACGCCCGCCATATCCGCGGCCACTTGCAGAAGCTCTCGGCCAAGAACTACTGGGCCCAGTTCCAACCGACCCCCGAGTTCGTGGTCCTCTTCCTCCCCGGCGAAACCTTCTTCTCCGCGGCCCTGGAACAGGACCCCGGCCTGATCGAGTTCGGCGTCGACAATCGGGTGCTGCTCGCCACGCCGACGACCCTGATCGCGCTGCTGCGGGCGGTCGCTTACGGCTGGCGCCAGGAGCAGCTCGCCGAAAACGCCCAGAAAATCAGTGATCTCGGCCGGGAGATGTACGAGCGACTGGCGACCCTGACCAATCATTTCGCCGGGCTCGGCCGGGGGCTGGAGCGGGCGGTCGAATCGTACAACAAGGCGGTCGGCTCCCTGGAGAGTCGGGTCCTGGTCAGTGCCCGCAAGTTTCGCGAACTCGGCGCCGCCGACGACAAAGAACTCGAGGCGCCCGCCCTCATCGACCAGGTGCCACGCGCGATGACCGACCCACCTTCCGGCGAAGACAAGAGCGCCTGACCTTTACAACGCCCCTGCTGCTGCTTATATTGCTGGAAACCCTTTTTACTGGAAACCCCTTTGGAGGAATCGACTCGATGCCGAAAAGACTCTTGACCCTGCTGATGCTGCTCCCCCTGCTGCTCCTGTCCGGCTGCGGCTACAACCAGATCCAGAAAAATGAGGAGACGGTGACGGCGGCCTGGGCCGATGTCGAGGCAACCTACCAGCGCCGCGCCGACCTGATCCCCAACCTGGTCGAAACGGTCAAGGCCTATGCCTCCCACGAAAAAGAAACCTTCCAGGCCGTCACCGAGGCGCGGGCCAAGGTCGGCCAGGTGAACGTCAGCGCCAAGGACCTCAACGACCCCGCCGCCCTCGCCCGCTTCCAGGCGGCCCAGGGGGAGCTCTCCGGCGCCCTCTCCCGGCTGCTGGTGGTGGCCGAGCGCTATCCCGACCTCAAAGCGAGCCAAAACTTCAGCGACCTGCAGAACCAGCTCGAGGGGACGGAAAACCGCATCAACGTCGCCCGCCAGCGCTTCAACGAGGCGGTACGGATTTTCAATACCTCGATTCGCACCTTTCCCAACAACCTGACCAACAAGTTCCTGCTCCATCTTGAACCGAAGGAGCCCTTCAAGGCCGAAGCCGGTGCTGCCCAGGCACCCAAGGTCCAGTTCTAGGGATGCCGCTGCGCCGCTGGACCCTACTATTCTTCCTGCTGCTGGGGCTGTCGACCCCGGCAGCCGCCCTCGACGTCCCGGCCCACGCCGGTTACGTCACCGACAGCGCCGGGATCCTCGCAAGGAGCACCGTACAGCGCCTCGACCAGGCGCTGCAGGCCTTCGAACAGAGCGATTCGACCCAGATCGCCGTCCTTACGATTCCGACCCTGCAGGGGGAATCGCTGGAGGAATACAGCCTCAAGGTCGCCGAAACCTGGGGGATCGGCCAGCAGGGGAAGGACAACGGCGCCCTGCTGCTGATCGCCCAGGCCGAGCACAAGCTGCGCATCGAGGTCGGCTACGGCCTGGAGGGACGGCTGACCGACCTCCTCGCCGGGCGCATCATCGCTAACGAAATCACCCCGCGTTTCAAGCAGGGCGACTTTGACGGCGGGGTCACCGCCGGGGTCGCGGCGATGATGGAAGCGGTGCGCGGCGAATACCAGGGGAGCGGCCCCACGACGCAGAAGCAGCGCCGCAATCCCTTTGGCCTGCTGGTCACCCTCCTTTTCTTCGGCCCCTTCCTGCTCCGCGTGCTGAGCCCCGGCGTCCACAGCCGTGGCCACCGCAGCCGTGGTTTCTGGATCGGCGGCCCTCCCTTCGGCGGGGGGGGCGGCTTCGGTGGCGGCGGTGGCTTCTCCGGCGGGGGCGGCGGTTTCGGGGGCGGCGGCTCGTCGGGCGGCTGGTAAATTGGCAGGTATTCAGGAAAAGGGTGGATGATGTCCAAACTGAGCGCACAGACCTTCTTCAGCGCCGATGAAAAGAGCCGGATCGAGGCGGCGGTGCAGGAAGCGGAATCCCGGACCAGTGGTGAGATCGTACCGCTGGTGGTGGACGAATCATATCACTACCCGCGGGCGGAAATCGTCGGCGGCGGCTGCTTCGCTCTCGCCCTCGCGGTCCTGGCAGCCTGGGCCTTCGGCCACAGCTCGGTCTGGGTCTTTCTGCCGCTCTTCCTGATTGGCTACCTCCCCTGCCGCTGGCTGATCCGGGCCCTGCCCGGGCTCAAGCGCCGGCTCATCCATCCGCTCGAAATCACCACCGAGGTGGAAGAGAAGGCGCTGGTCGCTTTCCTTGAGCATGGTCTGCACCAGACCCGCGACGCCACCGGGGTGCTGATCCTCATTTCCCTCTTCGAGCGCCGGGTCCGGGTGCTGGCCGACAGCGGTATCAGCGCGGTCGTCCCGCAGCAGGAATGGGACGACATCGTCACCACCATCACCACCGGAATTCGCACCGGCAAAACCTGCGATGCCCTCTGCACGGCCATCGGCCGCTGCGGCGACCTGCTGCAGGAGCGCTTCCCGCGCCGGACCGACGACCAGGACGAACTCCCCAACCTGATTCTTCAGTAAACGAACCGCGGGAGAAACCGCACCAGAGCCCGGCCAGATTCCTTGCCACAGAATCCGGCCGGGCTCTGGTTTTTTCCAGTCGCAAACGGTCACTCCACCTGCTTTACTTCTCCCAGCGCGCCCTTTCGGCAAAATCCCGGTTGCGCTCCCCCCCCGGCCATTCTTTCATCAGCAGCGAATAGTTCCGCGTTGCCCTCAGTTCCCCTTCGAGCTGCGCCATGGCCAGGCGGTAGATCGGATTGTCGACCCCGTAGCAACGCTTCAGCTGGGCGTAGAGGCGCGAATAATTCCCGATCAGGGGCAGGGAGATGGATTGGCGCCTGGCGGCCAAAAAACGGCGCCCCAGGGCGCTGCTGCCAAGCAGGTGCAGATAAAGGGGGCCGGCCGCCAGGACTTCGGCCATGGCCCCGGCCTGACTTTCGTTGAGCAGATGGGCGAGGATGCGCTGAACCCGGGTGCGGGTGAAGTGCCGGGACTTGATGCCGTCGACCAGCTCCGGATAGCTGCGGCTGCTAAGGGCCGCCTCGAAAATCCGGTTTTCCACCCCCTCCTCCACCAGGTAGAGCCCGAGCAGGCTTTTCGGCCCCCGCAGAATGCGGGCCAGGAGCAGGCGGTGGAAATGTCCTTCATCGAGGTGGGCGTTGCGGTTGAGGGCACGGAAAAAGGGGAGCTGGACCGCTTCCGGCAGAAACCGCAGGACCGGTTCGCCGCCGGCGAGTTGACGGCGAATTCCGGTGGCGCTGGCGATATCGCCCCGGTTTTCGGTGTCGTGGTAGCCGGCGCCGATACGGGGGATGGTCAGGGGCTGGATGGCGCTGCCGGTCTCGGCCAGGGCACGCAGGTAGGCGAGGCCGAGAATATTGTTGGGGGTCGCAAGGATCCTTGCCGCTGCCTCTCCGGCCAGGTCCCGAACCACCCGGGCCCGGGCTGCGGGATAGGTCAGACCTTGCCGCAGCAGCCCGGCCGTGCCGTCGGCGATCGCCGCCGCATCGGCCCGCAGCAACTCCGTCGTTCTCTGCAAGGCAGCGAGATCGCCACTTTCACTGCCGAAGCAGAGGGCATCAACCCCCAGGGCGTCCAGCGCCTGCACCGCTCCGCGGGCGAAGTGCTGGGCGCTGTTGCAGGCGAAGGGAAAGGGGAGTTCCACCACCAGGTCGACCCCGGCGGCCAGGGCCATTTCGGTACGCAGCCACTTGTCGAAGAGGGCCGGCTCGCCGCGCTGCAGAAAGTGCCCGCTCATCACCGCCACCGCCACCTCCGCCTCCGCCTGGCGGCGGCTCTCCGCGAGGTGATGGAGGTGGCCGTTGTGGAAGGGGTTGTACTCGGTGATCAGGCCAACTGACTTCATGGAAAACCCAAATTACAGAAGGACCGGAATCCGGTACCCGACCCGATTTTCGGCCGGCGTGACGACGCTCTTGTAGGCGAACACCTCCACCCCTTTTGCTGTCACCTCGCGCAGCAGGCGGCCGTAGACCGGGTCGATGGCGTCGGCAGCGGTGAAGGAGGTCGCTTCGCCGCGCTGGACGAGGAAGAAGATCACCGCCCGGTGGCCGAGCTGGCGCGCCGCCAGCAGCTCGCGCAGGTGCTTCTGGCCGCGCGCGGAGACGGCGTCGGGGAAGCAGGCGACGGTCGGCTGGCAGCAGAGGGTGACGTTCTTGACCTCGACGAAGCAGCGTTCCCCATCCCGCTCCAGCCCGAAGTCGAGGCGGCTGGCGCCGAACTTGACCTCGGTGGTGACGCGGTAACCGGCCAGCTCGACGATGGAGCCGCCGCGCAGCCCCTCCTCCACCACCCGGTTGGTGCGGTGGGTGTGGGTATCGACCCAGTGGCCGTTGACGAAAATCAGCTCCAGGGTGTAGCGCAGCTTGCGCTCGGGGTTGTCCGTCATCGAGATCAGGACACGGTGGCCGGGGACAGCGCACTGCTGCATGCTGCCGGTGTTGGGGGTGTGGGCGGTAACGAGGCTGCCATCTTCCAGCTCGACGTCGGCGAGAAAGCGCTGGTAGCGGCGCCGCAGCCGCCCTGCGATCAGGGGGGTGGGGAGTTTCACCCGGCGATCTCCGCCGTCTCCCGTTCGGAAAGGCCGAGCAGGTAGAGAATCGAGTCGAGGTTCTGCTGGTTGATGTGGGTGTCGGCCTGCTCGCGCACCCGCGCCTTGGCGTTGAAGGCGATGCCGAGGCCGGCCTTGCCGAGCATCGGCAGGTCATTGGCGCCATCGCCGATGGCGATGGTCTGATCGAGAGTGATCCCCTCGCCCGCAGCGATCTCTTCAAGCAGCTGCGCCTTGCGGGCACCGTCGACGACCTGGCCGACCAGGTTGCCGGTGACGACGCCGTCGATGATTTCGAGCTGGTTGGCGAAGGCGTAGTCGAGGCCGAGATCGGCCTGCAACCGGTCGGTGAAGAAGCGGAAGCCGCCGGAGATGACCGCGGTGCGAAAACCGAGGCGCTTGAGGACCGTCACCAGGGTGCGCGCCCCGGGCGTCAGCGGGATGTTGCGGTAGACCTCCTCCAGCGCCGCCGCCGGCATCCCCTTCAGCAGCGCCACCCGCGCCCGCAGCGAACCGTCGAAGTCGAGTTCGCCGTTCATCGCCCGTTCGGTGATTGCCGCCACCTGGGGGCCGACGCCGGCAATGCGCGCCAGCTCGTCGATCACCTCGATCTGGATCAGGGTCGAGTCCATGTCCATCACCACCAGCCGCTTGGCGCGGCGGTAGAGGCTCTCCTTCTGCACCGCGATGTCGACCCCGAGGCTGGCGCCGGCGTTGAGGAGCTTGCGGGTCAGGGCCTTGACGTCCAGTTCCGGCGGGGTCGAAATGAGGAACTCGACGCAGCGCAGCTGCCCCTGGGTCAGCTTGCTCACCCGTTCGATGTTGACGCCATGATCGGCGAGGATGCGCGACACCCGGGCCAGGGCCAGGGCGTTAACCTCGCCGCCCATGATCGTTACCACGTAAGCGTGGCGCGTCGTCTTGCGGCGATACTCGGCCTCGGAGAGGACCTGGAAGTCGAGGTCGAGCCCGAGTTCCTTGGCGAGGAAGAGGAGGTCCTTGATCAGCGGCTTGCTGGCGCTCTCACCGGTGGAGAAGTCGATCAGCAGCGACAGGGAGAGAAGGGTGTGGGTGACGGTCTGCTCGATATCGCGGATGCGTGCGCCGGCGGCGGCGACTTCCTCGGTCACTGCGGCAATAATTCCCGGCTGGTCCTGGCCGGTCATGGTGATGAGGACCATGCGTTTTTCCATTGTCTGGCTCCGTGGGAAAAGTGCCGGCATTTTACGCGGAACAGGGGGAAACCGCAACCCGGACGGGTTGCTGGTGCGGAAAGAAAACGGGAATGGGCACGAAACCCATTCCCGTTGCTGGTTTTCTTCTGGGCTGCAACCTAATCGGTTTTGGTTCCCCGAAACTATGAAACACCAATAACTACTCAGCCCCCTGCCGACGCTAACGCGAAAGCACCGGGAACAACTCAGGGAAAAACCACCCGGCGGCATGGATCGGGAGACCGATCCTGACATTCCCCTTGGGCGTGTCGGACACCAGCAGCCCTTCCGAGATCAATTGGCCGAGTACGTTTCTGCCGGTCCGTTCTTTCAGGCCGGATGCTTCCACCACCGCCCCCCGCGGTGCCTCTCCCAAAAGAAGCACCTCTTGCAGCATCCTTGCCGCCTCCGGCCGCAGGCCATCCTTGCCGGGGGGATTGGGGATGATGGCGGTACCGCGCAGTTGTACATAGTTCCTGACCCGTTCCACCAGACCGTCCAGTTGCAGCAGGGTGCCCATGTAATCCACCTGATCGAGGCAGACTTCCAAGAAAAACCGGCAGAACTTCACCAGGCCCTCGTTCGACAGATTCCCCCGGCCGTCCAGGTCGTTGCGGCGTGGCGCATCGGCCCAGGTGAGTGCCGATTTGTAATCGGCATTTCTTCGTGCCAGCCCCCGGCTGACCGACCAGAGGCCGAAGCCCTGGACAGGAATCCGGTGCAGATAGGCCTCGGTGAAGAGGCGGGCGACTCGGCCATTGCCGTCGAGAAATGGATGAATCCACATCAGCCGGTGATGGGCCGCGGCAGCCGCCACCAGTTTGGCAGCGCCGTGATGCTTTTCGGGAGCATAGGCCTCGCCAAAACGTCCCATGAATGCACCCAGCGAGTCATGCCCTGGCGGCTGATGCTGTCCGACCTTGACCGCTTGCGTGCGCAATTCACCCGGCACCACCCGACATTCCCGGCCGTTATCCGGGTTTGTCATGACCAGGAATTCTTCCGGCAGCAGCACAAAAAAAGCCTGATGCAACGAGCAGAGGAATTTCTGCCCAGCGATATTGGGGGGCGCCGCCTCGTGCAGCCACTCCTCCATCTGCTGCTGTACCGTAATGTGAGCGATACTTTCCAACTGCAAGTTGCGCTTGGCCGGTTCGGCGTCGTACTGCTGCCGCATGGCCCTGACGATATCGTAGGGATGGGTGTTATGCCCTTCGATGAGATTGGAGTAGTAGCTGTTGATGATGCGCAACAGTTCACGCAGGGTATGCAAGGTAACAGGGTGCTGTCTGGTGCCGAGAGAGGCCGAGCGCTGGACGACCTCCAGGGCCAGATCCTGAAGATCATCCGCCCCTTCCGGAAGCAGTGGCGTCATCTGGCTGATTGAGTCGGGCATTGCAGATCCAATATTGCCGATTAATATGCCGGTATCTACTGTGCACAAAGATACATTTCTATTGAAGAAAATGCAAGTCGGATCAATATTTAACCAATTTTTTTGCCGATTATTCTGCCGATAGGTCGAGCAAGGAAGGCGCATGGGGTCAATATGAAATCTGTAGACGCGTCCCTTCTGCTTTCCCTTTGCCTTGAAAAGCCCGTCAATTAAATATACTGTCCCCGGAATTCCTCCGAAAGGGCCTCGGCTACCGGACTCCCCGGGAAGTCTTCCATGAGGCTCTGGGTGGTGCACTTGCAATTGAATCTGCCCCCATTCAGGCCTCTACAACTTATGATTTATGAACCTCCCAAACCCTTCTCTTAATTGTGTGATTTTTAACTGTTACCTGAATCAGTGAGCTTACAATCGTAATTTCTTGTTTTATCTTTGACAATTAGCTGATTTTGTTGATCTTTTCTGCTATTATAGAGCCGCCTCAAACTTCACCCAAGGAGATTTTTTCGTGACGTTTCCGCGGTTCAACATCGAGCAGTCCGACAGCGAATTCTACACCTCCCAGTCCGGCGTGGCCCTGGTCGGCCTGGCGGTCAACAGGTTCACGTCGTTGAACGCGCGGGTCGCCAAGGCGGCCCCCTGCAAGGGCATTGCCACGGCCGATGTGCTGCGTTGCTATCTCGGCCTGCTCTGCCAGGGCAAGAGCGACTTCGAGGCGATCCGGCCTTTTTTCGAGGATGACGAGTTTTTCGCTGCGGCCCTCGGCGTCAACAAGGTCCCGTCACCGGAGACCCTGCGTCAGCGAATGGATGCCGTCGCCGAGGCGACGATGCGCATTGTCGACTTCTGTACGGTTGAGTTTCTCAAAAAAGCCAAGGCCGAGTTCTCGACGCTTGAGACCGGGCACATGCCGCTGGATCTGGACGTCTTCACCCAGGACAACTCCAACACCAAGAAAGAGGGGGCCTCCTGGACCTACCGCAAGTTCCACGGCTTCGCCCCGATCGCCGCCTGGTTGGGGCTGGAGGGGTGGTGTCTGGAGATCGAGCACCGTCCCGGGTCCCAGCATGCCCAGGAGGGCTTTGTCCCCTTTTTGCTGCGGGCGATTCACAAAAGCCGGCAGTTGACCGAAGCTCCCCTGCTGGTGCGACTGGACAGCGCCCACGATGCCATTGCGACTCTGGTGGCTCTCAAGGAAGAGAAGGTCGACTTCATCGTCAAGTGGAATCCCCGAGGGACCGACGTGCCGGCCAGAGCCAGCGAGGTCTTTGCCCACGGCAAGATGATCAAGCAGGATAAGACCGGCCGCATCGCCATCATGACGGAAACGGTCGAGCGCGCCTTCAAGGATGAGGATGGCAAGTACCAGACTCTCAAGGTCCGCCGTGTGCTGCGGGCCACGGAACGCTATTTCGAAAAAGACGGCACCCCGCTGCTGGTCCCGGACATTGAAATCGAGGGCTGGTGGACCAGCCTCTCAAGCGCCAAGGACAAGGTGATCGAACTGTACAAGGGACACGCCCTGTGCGAGCAGTATCACTCCGAGCTTAAAAGCGATATGGATCTGGAACGTCTGCCGTCAGGCAAGTTCGCCACCAACACCCTGGTCATGCACTGTGCCGGGCTGGCCTACAACATTCTGCGGGCTGTGGGCCAGGTCGGCCTGATGACCGGCAAGCAGCGTCGGCGGGCCAAACAACGCCGCCGGCTCAAGACGGTGATTCAGGACCTGGTCTACTTCGCCGGGCGCTTCATCTGCCACGCACACGCCCTGACGTTGCGCTTCAGTCGGCATGCGCATGATCAGTATGACGCTTTCAGCAGAACCTACCGACGGTTCGCTTATGGCTGACCGAAACCGAGACAATCAGGGCACGGAACAACCCCACCATCAGGTTGGGGTCGCCATCGCTCGCCCTGAAACAGGCACAGAGAGGCCGCTCCCTGTAAAAATCAGCTGAATTGTCAAAGAACAGCTCCGCCGATCCGGGAAAACAACCCGGACGGACGGTGTGAGACTCAAAATCACTCGCGAAAATGACCTCGCGAGGTAAAAATCAGAGGTGCGAGCTGCCACCTCACTGATTCAGGTGTTATAGAAGTTTTCGACCACACTGGCGGCACATTGGTTCTTCTACTTTTGGATAAAGCTCTATGCTGATTAGATTGTCAGTCATACAGTGCTCACAAGGCAACCACCTGTCTTGGACAAATTTTTCAAAGGGAAGAGTTCTATGAATAACTCTTACAGCACATGGATCTACAATTCCATAAAGATGAGTTGGTTTTGTTGCTGGTGGAATGATAACAGTTCCGACTTGTGCAACGACGCCAAGGCTTATCCATGATGTAATCTTATTTCTTGCACCATTCGCTGAAATTTTCAGAATAGAGGGTGTAAAAAAGATTGTGTAAATGGCCATTCAGGGGTACACCGGGACCCCACCCTCTAAGGAGCCCCCATGGCCATCGAAAAAGATCTGCTGGACCGTCTGCTTGCCGACTACAAGAAGCCCGAAGACCTGATCGGCGAAACCGGCTTGCTTAAACAGCTCACCAAGGCCCTTCTGGAACGAGCTTTGGAAGCGGAATTGACCCAACACCTGGGGCACGAGAAGCATGCTCCCGTGGCCACGAAAGGCGGCAATGCCCGCAATGGCAAGTCGGCCAAAACCATCAAGGGCGAATTCGGCAAACTGCCGATCGAGGTTCCGCGTGACCGGGACAGCAGCTTCGAGCCGCTCATCATTCCCAAGGGCCAGACCCGCTTCGCCGGCTTCGACGGCAAGATCATCTCCCTCTACGCCCGGGGGATGACGACCCGGGAGATCCAGGGGCATCTGGAAGAGATTTATGGCGTCGAGGTCTCTCCCGCCCTCATTTCCAGCGTGACCGATGCCGTCGCGGACGAGGTCAAGATCTGGCAGAACCGACCGCTCGACGCCCTCTATCCCATCGTCTATATGGACGCGGTCCGGGTCAAGGTGCGAGACAACGGCCACGTCAGCAATAAAGCGGTCTACCTGGCCCTGGGCGTCACCCTGGACGGCATCAAGGAGGTCCTGGGCATGTGGGTGGCCGAGAACGAGGGCGCCAAGTTCTGGCTACAGGTGGTGACCGAGTTGAAAAACCGGGGTGTCGAAGACATCTTCATCGCCTGCGTGGACGGGCTCAAAGGTTTCCCCGAGGCCATCGAAGCAGTCTTTCCTCGCACCCAGGTCCAGCTCTGCCTCGTTCACATGGTGCGCCATTCTCTCCGCTACGTCTCCTGGAAACAGCGCAAGGAAGTGGCGGCCGATCTGAAGTCCATTTACCAGGCCGCGACGGCCGAGCAGGCCGAAATGAACCTGACGGAGTTCGAAGCGAAGTGGGATAAAACCCACCCCTCCATCGGCCAGTCCTGGCGGCGGAACTGGGAGAGAATCACCCCGTTTTTCGCCTACCCGGCGGAGATTCGCAAGGTGATCTACACCACCAATGCGATCGAATCGCTGAACATGTCGCTGCGCAAGGTCACCAAGAACCGGGGCTCATTCCCCAACGACGCAGCCATGTTCAAACTGCTCTACCTGGCGCTGAACAATATCGCCAAGAAATGGACCCTGCCGATTCGGGACTGGAAGGCCGCTCTCAACCAGTTCTCTATCTTGTTCGAAGGCAGGTTGCCGGTTTACTGACGACAAAAACCCAAGCCATTTACACAAACTGATTTACACCGCCTCAGAATATCGTTGGCTACAAAGTTTGTCGTAAATAATTCTCTTCCAACTCGTTGCAAGTCTTTTAATACGCCTTCTCCATAGTTTTCAACAAATACCTGCTCACTATGGATAACCGTCGCTTGATCGATAGCTGCAACCGAAATTTTTTCAGATTGTGGATCACGGTCAGATTGTATTGCCAAGATTCTCTCACAGAGTCGTATCAGGTTCCTTGGCGAGCCGTTAGCCAGCAGACAAATATGGTCATCAATTCCACACGGTTCTTCCAGCAAAGCATCAAATGAAGTTATTTTCGCGTCGCTAAAGAATGACATCCTTTTAGACAAAACACTCTTTAAACTGGCTCTTGACCACCTCAATTCGTATTGAGGTACGCGATCGGGTCTTGCGTCTGCCCGATAATAACTTTCTATTTGATCCCAAAGGAAAAACTTAAATCCGTATCCACGCAGGCCCAATAGTTCAAGGTCCCTAATTATAGGCTGGATAAGAAAATATGTTTTTTCAGGATCATTTCCTGTCTTTTCTGTTTCGTCTGGCTTATCTATAAGTATGTAAATTGAGTCAAACACAATCTTTCTAGTTAATCCCAATAACGTTTCAAGTTGAAATTTATAGGTCTCACCAAGTTTCTTTTCCTCTTGCTTTGCTTCTGGGAAATCAATTTTCTCTAGATCGTAGTTTCTAAGTAAAAAATTTATCACGGATTCCATGAACCCAATATGTTCACGCCAGAAGTCCTTGAATTTTTCTGGAAGGCTTCTCAACTCCTTCATTAGTTCCTGCAAACCATCACCTGTCAGGTCTCCAAGGTATGCATGAACAAAGATAGCAAGCCTTTTTTTCTCGTCTTTTGAAAACGTACCGGCTAGATCGGGACGCTCTGTAAGATAAGAAAAAAACGAGATAAGAATACGAGTTATTATGTTTCGAAGATGATATTGGAGGGAAATGTCAACAATCTTCTGTCCAGCGCTGAATTCGAACCTATCGTAAGTCACGGCCAAATACCCAGAGGCCCTAGCATTGGCTTCTACCATACGTCTTTGTGCGGTCTTACCTGCACCACGAGGGGCAAGCACAACTGATGAGTTTGGCATTTTAGGATCGCCAATAATGGCATCAAAATAAGGCGGTGGCACAAAATATTGTAGCGGAACCGGTTCCTTGGACACAAGTTTAGATTATGCCGCCTGACGGATTTCGTCGGGCGACCGGAAGCCATTTTTCTCGACTCGCCATTCGCTGTTGTAGAGTTCGACGAAGGTTTTCACGGCCTCGCGAACATCATCGATGGTACGGAATATTCGGCCATAGATGGCTTGCTCTTTCAAGGTGCGGTTGAATCGTTCAGCAACTCCGTTGGTCTGTGGTTCGGCAACGAAGGCAAAGCTGGGGGTGATTCCCCAGAACTTGATCTGGTTCAGAAAATGGTCTGAGAGGTACTGGGTGCCGTGATCCATACGCAGAGACAACCCTCGGGCAATATCTTTCTCTACGCCCCCATAGATGTTGTCTAACGCCATGGAAAGTGGTTGAAGAGCAGCATAACGGTCGCCGGTCTTGCAAACATGCCAGCCGACACATTCGGCGTTCCAGTGCTCGACGGCGCTAAAGATCCAGACCCAGCCTTCGTCGAGAGTGAATACGCGGGTGCCATCGGTGCCCCACATTAGATTCGGAGCCATGGTGATGATTTTACCATCATGCGCCTTGGCTGCTTTGGGCCAACCCCGGTGAGGTGACAACAGATGATTCTCGCGCATCAACCGCAGAACCCGCTTGCGTGCGATGCGCACGCCGTCACAAATCCGCAGCCTGGCCCAGACCTTGCGGTGTCCTTCGCCGGTGAACGGGGACGTGGCCAGATCGTGACGGATCATGGCGAGAAGATCCTCATCACTGATTGACGGACGTGGGCCACGACGCTTGGGAGTTGATTGCGGAATCTGGCGCGAGGCATGGTAGAACGAGGAGCGAGCCTGCTCCCAAACATTGCAAACCCGCTGGACGCCGTAGGCCTTTTCAGCGCCTGGGGAGATCGTTTGGCTCATTTCGACGACCTCCGTTTGGCTAAAGGGCCGGGTTTTTTAACCCGTTCCCAAAGTAGTTCGTTTTCCATGGTCAATTCGCCGATCCGGCGCATGGCCTGGTTGAGTTCCGCTTGAGTCGGATCGTTCTGACGTTGTTTCAACGACTCATCGATTCCGGTCAGCGCTTTCTCTCGCCACTGCTCCAGGCGGTAGATTTCGATGTTCAACTCGCGGGACAGAGCATCAACCGATTCGCCCCGCAGCAAGCGCAGAACCACTTCACGCTTGCGGGCAGCGCTCCAACGTTGCCCTTCGGCCAAAGGCCCAGTGACTGTTTCGTTCTTGTTGTTTGTTGTCATTATTAATCTCCTTGGACATCGGGATTCTATCCCAAATCAGTGTCCAAGAAAACTGGTGCCGCTATAATAATACAGCCCCGTCTCCCGATCATATTCCCTTCCGGTGTAAGTATAGCCGATTTTTAAGAAACTATTTATCAGATTTCAAGCCCTTTTTAACGTGGTGGATGCCTGCATGAAAAAAATACCTGATGAAAAATGCGGTTGTAAAAAGTGTCATCATTACTACAAGCGATTCAAATGCATAGGTTTTAGTGGTACTCCATGAGACCTCTTCTGGATGACCAAAAAACAGAGAAAATGGATAAAGCAAAAGCCAACCGATGATAGTTCCTGATACAATACCGACTGCCATACCTATATAAACGTTGACGTACACATAAAATGTTTTCAACGTCTGTGCCTTAGCAATCAGGTCAGCATATTTACCTGAAACTATTCTATGCGTGACAGTTGAAGTAACAGCACTTAAAACAAAAACAGCTAAGGCAGTGTAAACATTTACTAGGTGGTCATTCAGAAAGAGAAGAGTGAGTAAAACAATAATTGCACCTATAATAGTCACTGAGACCAACATAGCGGTGTTGCGGGTAGCATTCATTTAGTTACCCTCGCAACAGTTTTTCTTATGGCACACCGTGATTATTGTTTCAGCCCAGGCTCTACAGTCATAGAGACCAAAAAGGTAAGAAGGCGGAATCATTCTTGCTTTTTGCAAAACGCCAGAATCGTCAACGCACTTCAAGGGGCTTCCACAACTGACATCGTTACCCGGCTTTTCATTCAGGTCAACACCGCCAGGATGCAGGCCAATCCTTTGACCATTAAGGGAAAATGGGGACAGATTTATTTTCTCTCCCCCACCTCCATAAACGACAAACCGCCCGCCGGATTCTACTCCGGTCGGGCGGCTCTGAAAAATTGTCTCGATCTGGTCCTTGCCACGGCACCCCTCCGCTATTGCATGGGAATAGACCTCTCCTAAATACTTGCAAAGACCGCAGGCTGTCAATCATTTTGGCAGGTTCCACGCTCTGCCCGGCCCTCACCTGTGTTTGTTGCCTCAGCCCGCCAGCAGCGGACCAACCACCCGTTCCACCTCCGCCACCGTCACTCCCCGCACCAGCAACCGCTTGTGCCGGGAGGTCTCGCCGGCGAGCAGTTCCACCGCCCCCTTGGCGACGCCGAAGAACTTGGCGAAGTATTCGCAGCAGCACTTGTTGGCGGCACCGTCGACGGGGGGCGAGGTGAGGCGGACTTTCAGTTCCTCCCCCTGGACGCCGGCGATCTGGTTGCGGCTGGCGCGCGGCTGGACCAACAGGGCGATCACCGCGCCGCGCGGGTCGGCGCTCAGCCAGACGGGCATCAGGGTTTTTCGTCCGTCGCCGCCGGGCGTCCGTCGAAGGGGAGGCGTTCTTCGAGCAGGCGGTCGTCACGGGTCTGGTCGGTGAGCGCTACGACGTCGAGGTCGAGCAGGCGCATGTGGCTCTCGACCAGGGTGCGCAGGGAGGTTTCGAAGGAGATCTTCTGCCGCTTCAGGTCCTGGATTTCATTGATCAGCTGGATGCGGCGGTCTTCGGCATCGCGCATGATCCGCTCGGCGCGCAGCTGGGCATCGGCGGTAATGATGTCGGCCTCGCGGCGGGCGTTGGCCTTGAGCTCGTCGGTCACCCGCTGGGTCGTCACCAGCGTCTCCTTCAGCGTCGCCTCGCGCTGGCGCATCTCCTCCAGGCTCGCCCGGGTCCGCGCCAGCTCCTCCTTGGTCTCCTGGTGCTGACGCATGAAGCTCTCCAGCTCGTCGGCGATCATTTCGAGGAAATGATCAACGCCGGCCTTGTCGTAGCCGAAGGGACGGGTTTTGAACTGGTACTGCTGGATGTCGATGGGGGTGATGCGCATGGCGAAGGCCTCGTCAGAAACGGTAGGCAAGCTGGGCGAGCAGTTCGAGCAGCAGCCGGCGCAGCAGGGATATACCGAGCAAAAGGATGATCGGCGAAAAGTCGATACCGCCGAACTGGGACGGGATGTAGCGGCGGATGAAGGCGAGGGGCGGTTCCGTCACCTGGTAGAGGAAGCGTACGATCGGGTTGTAAGGGTCGGGGTTGACCCAGGAGACCAGGGCGCGCCCGATGACGATGAAGGTGTATATCTGGAAGATCAGGCCGATCACCTCGGCCAAGGTCGATAGGAGCACGTTCATTGTCGATTCCTTCCCGGCGATCCGGCCTGGATGGCGAGGTCGCACTGAGCCCCATTTTATAGCCGATGCTGGCTCGGGGTGTCAAACCAAATCCCCGCCGGGGGCCACCCAAGGCTTTGACTTTCCCGCGGAAAACCGCTAAAGTGACGCCCCGGAACGGGTGTTCCGCACACCGCGCACCGCAAATGACATCGATTCGACAAAGGGGAACCAGCATGAAACGGACCAACAACCTGCGAATCCGGGGGTTGACCCCGATTATCGCCCCGGCCGACCTGAAACAGGTCTTTCCGCTTTCCGTCGAAGGGGCGGAGTTTGTCACCAGCGCCCGGCAACAGGTCATCGACATTCTCGCCGGCCGCGACCGCCGGCTGATGGCAGTGGTCGGTCCCTGCTCGATCCATGACGCCCGGGCCGCCCGCGACTACGCCCGCCACCTCGCCGAACTCGGCCGCGAACTGCGAGACCAGCTGCTGCTGGTGATGCGCGTCTACTTCGAAAAGCCACGCACCACCATCGGCTGGAAGGGGCTTATCAACGACCCCGACCTCAACGGTACCTACCAGATCTCCAAGGGGCTCGGCGTCGCCCGTGGCCTCCTCTGTTCGATCACTGAGCTCGGCCTGCCGGTCGCCGGCGAGATGCTCGACCCGGTCACCCCCCACTACCTCGCCGACCTCGTCAGCTGGGGCGCGATCGGCGCCCGCACTACCGAATCCCAGACTCACCGCGAGATGGCCAGCGGCCTCTCCTTCCCGGTCGGTTTCAAGAACGGCACCGACGGCAACCTGCAGATCGCCATCGACGCCATGGGCGCGGCGCGCCACTCGCACAGCTTCCTCGGCATCAACAACGAGGGGCGCAACTCCATCGTCCAGACCACCGGCAACGAGGACGTCCACATCGTCCTGCGCGGCGGCAACGACAAGCCCAACTACTATCCCGAGGACATCGCCCGCACCGAGCAGATGCTCGCCAAGGCCGGCCTCAACCGCGGCATCATGGTCGACTGCAGCCACGCCAACTCCTGCAAGAACCACGAAAAGCAGGAGGAGGTGCTCGGCAGCGTCCTCGAACAGGTCGCCGCCGGCAACCGCTCAATCTGCTCGGTGATGATCGAGAGCAACCTCAAGGCGGGCAACCAGCCGATCCCACAGAACCTGGCCGACCTCAAGTACGGCGTCTCGGTCACCGACAAGTGCGTCGACTGGAAGACCACCGAGCGAATGCTGCGCCACGCCCACGCGGTGCTGAAGAAGTGCGGCGGCCGGCAGCTCTGAAAGAGCAATTTCCAGGTCCTATGGGTCCCATAGGACCTATCGGACCTATAACCTGGACCAAGCCATGACCGAAAACCTCGAAAACAAACCAACACCCACCCCCTGCTGACCGCCGAAAGCGCCGCCGGGAGCGGCGCCCACAGTGGAGTCTGCAGCCCCCGCCGTGCCGGCGGCGGTGACCTGCTGCCCGCCTCCGGCGGGCGGCGGCGCGCAGGCTGGCGAACGCCCCGGCCTGCGGCTCTGGCCCTTTGTCTGCGGCTGGCTCGACACCCCCGCCGGGCCGGTGCCGCAGGTCGAGACGCGGCAGCGCCCTAATGACCTCTTCGGCCGCTGGCAGATGCGCTGGGGCCTGGGGCGCATGCGCTACCGGATCGCGCCCGGCCTCTACGCCATCGGCAACCCGGACAGCGCAGCGCCGGTCCTGGTCACTGCCAACTACAAACTCACCTTCGACAGCCTGCGCCGGGAACTGACCGGCCTCGACGCCTGGATCCTGGTACTGGAAACCTTCGGCATCAACGTCTGGTGCGCCGCCGGCAAGGGGACCTTCGGCACCGACGAAGTCATCCGCCGTCTCCGCGCAAGCGGCCTCGACCAGGTCGTCGCACATCGCACCCTGATCCTCCCCCAACTCGGCGCGCCCGGGGTCGCGGCCCACCAGGTGCGCCGCGAATCGGGTTTTTCGGTCCTCTACGGGCCGGTGCGCGCGGCCGACCTGCCCGCCTTTCTCGCCACCGGGAATCAGGCCACCCCGGCCATGCGCCGGGTCAGCTTCACGACCGCGGAGCGGTTTGCGCTCACCCCGGTGGAGCTGACCTCGATGCTGCGGCCGCTCGGCTGGGGAATTCTCCTGCTGCTCCTCCTCGGCCTCGCCGGGCCGCAACTGCTCCATCCCGGGGCCGCCCTCGGCCGGGGACTGGCCGCCATTGCCGCCGGCCTCGCCGGGGTGGTGACCGGGGCGGTGCTGACGCCGCTACTCCTCCCCTGGCTCCCCCCCCGGGCCTTCGCCGCCAAGGGGGCCATGAGCGGAGGCGTGGTGGCCCTTTTCGGCCTCGCCTGCTCCTGGGAAGGGCTCGGCCCCTGGAACGGCGCCGCCCTGCTGCTGGCGCTGCCGGCCGTCGCCTCCTGGTGCGCCATGAATTTCACCGGTTCCAGCACCTTCACCTCCCCTTCCGGGGTCGAAAAGGAGATGCGCCGCGCTATCCCCCTGCAGGGGCTGGCGGTGCTCGTCGCTGGCGTGTTGTGGATTTACGGGGGGTTCGTCGGGGGATGAAAATGGCGGAGAAACTCGTTTATCTGGAAGGGGTCAGCACCCTCAAACTCGATCGCGAGCGCTGCATCGGCTGTGGTCTTTGCGCCGTCGTCTGCCCCCATGCCGTCTTCCTGGTCGAAGCCGGCAAGGCCGAAATCACCGCCCTCGATCGCTGCATGGAATGCGGCGCCTGCGCCCGCAACTGCCCGGTGACGGCGCTCCAGGTCAAGGCCGGGGTCGGCTGCGCCAGCGCGATCATCCACAGCTGGCTGACCGGCGAGGAACCGTCCTGCGACTGCGGCGGGTCGAGCTGCTGACCCGCGCTTGCCCCTTCAGCCCTGCAGCTGTTTAAGGGTGGTGTCGGCAACGGTCGCCCCGATACTCAGGGACGCGGTCGCGGCCGGGGACGGCGCATTGAGCAGGTGAACCATCCCCTCCCCCTCCAGGATATGAAAGTCGTCGAGCAGGGAACCATCGGCGGCAATCGCCTGGGCGCGGACACCTGCGCCGCCCCGTTCCACATCCTCTTCGCGCAGCGCCGGAATCAGCCGCTGCAGGTCCCGCACAAAGAGCCCCTTGCTGAAGGAACGCTGGAACTCTCCCAGCCCCTTGTCCCAGTAACGCGCCGCCAGGTGCCAGAAACCCGGATAGGTGAAGGTCGCCAGGCTGTCGCGCAGCGACCAGCTGAGGCGGTCGTACCCCTCGCGGCGAAAGGCGAGCACCGCGTTGGGCCCGGCTTCCACCCGGCCGTCGATCATGCGGGTGAAATGGACACCGAGAAAGGGAAACGCCGGGTCGGGAACCGGATAGATGAGGTTGCGTACCAGCGATCTCGCCGCCGGCCGCAGCAGGTAGTATTCGCCGCGAAAGGGGACAATGCGCACGCCGGGGCGAAGACCGGCGAGGACCGCCACCCGGTCGCACTGCAATCCGGCGCAGTTGACGATCTGGCGGGCCAGCACGCTGCCGCCGGGAGTCCCGAGACGGAAATGATCCCCATCCCGGCGGATGCTCTGCACCTCGCTGCAAAGGCGCACCTCCCCGCCCCCCTGCTGCACCCGGCGCGCCAGGGCTTCGGTCACCGCGACATAGTCGACGATTCCGGTCTGGGGGACAAAAAGACCGGCGAGCCCGGCGACCTCCGGTTCATGGTCATGCAGACCGGACTCATCGAGACGCAGGATTCCTTCCAGGCCATTGGCCCGGCCGCGCCGCTCCAGTTCATCGAGGAGGGGAAGCTCTTCCTCGCTGCCGGCAACCACCAGTTTGCCACAGCGCTCGTGGGCTATCCCCTCGGCGGCACAAAAGGCGTAGAGGGCAACCCGTCCGGAGCTGCAATTGGTGGCTTTGAGCGAGCCCGGGCGGTAATAGAGCCCGGAGTGAATGACTCCGCTGTTATGGCCGGTCTGGTGGGCGGCCAGCTGCGGCTCCTTCTCGAGCAGCAGAACCTTCAGGCCCGGCGCCCGTTCCAGGAGAGCCGCCGCCGTCGCGCAGCCGAGGATACCGCCGCCAATCACGACGACATCGGCGATGGCGTCGGCCGGAACGCTATTTTTTGTCACTGTTTTGCACCAGGACCTCGACCTCGAGGCGAACATCGTCGATATTCACCCGTGCCACCTTCCCCCCTTCCCGTTCACAGCGGACCAGCCCGGCATCGACCCAACTGAGCACCTGACTCGTGTTGACCCCAAACTTGGCCGCGGCATCCTCAGCGGCATACCAGGTTTTGACCAGCGACATCGAATCCTCCTTTTTTTCCCCTCGGGTTTGGTCTATTATAACCGCCTGAAACCGCCCTGTCCCGACCGCGGCTTGCCTTTCCGGGACGGACGCCCGCACCGCAGCATTCTGACCCAGTAGCGGCCCAACGAAAATCATGAGACATTCGATCCTGATCATCGATGATTCCCGAACCTCCCGGCTCCAGGTGCGCGAGATCATCGAACCGACAGGGCTTTTTTGCGAGTTCCGCGAGGCTGCCGATGGCCTGGAGGGATTCAAGCAACTCCTCGACCGGCCGGCGGACATTATCCTCTGCGATCTCGAAATGCCGGGCCTGGACGGCGGCAAGTTCCTGCAGCTGCTCGCCGGACGCCAGGAGCTGGCCAACCTGCCGGTCATCATGCTCACCGGCCACGAGGATCAGGAAGCAAAAGTCCGCCTGCTGGGCCAGGGCGCCAGCG
Source organism: Desulfuromonas carbonis (assembly GCF_054658035.1). Classification (NCBI taxonomy): domain Bacteria; kingdom Pseudomonadati; phylum Thermodesulfobacteriota; class Desulfuromonadia; order Desulfuromonadales; family Desulfuromonadaceae; genus Desulfuromonas; species Desulfuromonas carbonis. The sequence continues at coordinate 273,045 of NZ_BAAHXR010000003.1, forward strand.
ACTACGTCACCAAGCCCTTCAATCCGGGTGAGCTCCTCGCCCGGGTCAAGGTCCAGCTCAAAATCAAGACCCTCCAGGACAGCCTGCGGGAAAGCAACCTGCGCCTGAAGGAGCTGGCCGCCACCGACCCGCTGACCGGGCTCGCCAATCGCCGCACCCTGATGAGTACCCTGGAACGGGAATTCCGCCGCAGCCAGCGCAACGGCGCGCCCCTGTCGCTGCTGATGGTGGATATCGACCACTTCAAACAGGTCAACGACCGCTACGGCCACCAGCAGGGGGACGCAGTGCTGACGACGGTGGCCGGAATCCTGCGCCGCCACCTGCGCCCCTACGACCTCGCGGCCCGCTTTGGCGGCGAGGAATTCAGCCTGGTCCTTCCCGAGACCGGTCTCGACGAAGCGGTCAGGGTCGGAGAGCGGATTCGGTTGGCGGTAGCCGGTCAGGCCTTTCCCGGCCCCCTCGTCGACCTGGAACTGACGGTGAGCCTCGGGGCGGCGGTCTTCCCGGCCCCCGGCATTGGCAGCGACGAGGATCTGATCCGGGTGGCCGATCATGCGCTCTACCAGGCCAAAGACTCCGGGCGCAATCGCCTGCAGGCTGCCGGTAACGGAACCGACTCCCTCCCCGTCCCCTTCGCCCCCTGATACTGGTTCCGGATGCCCCCCACAACCCTCTGGTCGGATCGATGAAAAAATTCTGCGTCCAGCTCACCGGCCACAACTATCTCCTCCCCTACGACGGCGAGCCGCGCAAGATGGGGTTCCGGGCGACCCGGATCGTCCGTGCCAACAGCCCCGAGGAGGCCGGCGTCCTCGCCCTGCGCAGCCTGGTCCGCGATCCCCGGCTGGTCAATGACCTGCTCAACGGGCGCCAGGACCCCTCGACGCTGGCGATCGACTCCATCCAGCGGCTCGGCCTTTTCAAAGGGTGGTCAACGGCCGGAAAGGGACTCGATTTTTTCTTCGAGGATCTGCCGGGAGATACGTCGTCCCGCGAAGAGACGTCATGAAATCATCCAAAACCAATTCAAGGCTCGTCTACAGCAGTGAGCAGGGACGGATCTGCCCCGCCTGCGAAAAACCCGCTGCGGCCTGCAGCTGCTCCCGCACCCCGGAGCCCCCCCGGGGGAATGGCGCGGTCCGGGTCGGTCGCGAAACCAAGGGGCGCAAGGGGAAGGGGGTGACCACCATCTCCGGACTCCCCCTCGATGAGGCGGGATTGGACAAGCTCGCCTCGGAACTGAAAAAGCGCTGCGGGTGCGGCGGGACGGTCAGGGATGGGGTAATCGAGATCCAGGGTGACCAGCGCGAACTGCTGCTGGCGGAGCTGCTCAGCCGCGGCTGGAGCGCCAAAAAGAGCGGCGGCTGAAGCGTCGCCAAATTTTGACCTGACAGGAAAGGGGCGTCCCGGCGGGGACGCCCCTTTCCTGTTGCAGCGGCCATCGCCTCACTCCCGCGCGAGGCGGATATCGTCGTACCAGGCCCGGACCGCATCACCGGTGTTGTCGGTATCGGTCATCAGGGCAATCGCGCCGACCGCCGGGGGATCGCTGCCGAAGGCGCGGCGGTAGTCGGCGACGACGTTGCGCCGCTCTTCCACCCACTCGCCGACGCGCTCCGGTCCGCTCTCAACGGCAATCATCATCGCATTGGCGGTAAAGGGGTTGGGCAGGAGGGCTTCCTTGGGAAGCTTGTTGGCCCAGATGTAGTTGAGAGACCTGGTTTTCGGAAAGAACCAGCTCGGGAAGACGACGTAAAGCCGCGCCGGATAGTCGTCGCCGCCCTTGTGGCGGGCGTCGCCGGCAGCGAGCACCTTCTCCACCTTCCAGCGCCAGGCGAGGACCGGCCAGTTCTGGGGATCGTACTCGATCTTGTAGACCAGACCCGAGGCGGCGGCGCGGCTGTCGGCGGCGAGGACATGTCCGCCCCCGTCGGCCACCACCCGGTAGCTCGTTTCGCCGGCGAAGGATTTCTGCCTCCAGCCCGGCGCGAGGCCGTGCTCGAAATCGTCGATGGACCGGACATCGCTGCCGGCGCCGACACTCCCGGACAGCAGCCCGAACCAGAGCGTCAGTAACAGCATCCTTCTCCCCACACATCCCCTCAAGCCAGAAAATCCCGGGGTTTGCGACTCTCCGCTTCATTGACAACGCGGATGGCGCTGCGCCCGTCAAGGGGGCAGCGAGTTTCGCAGATGCCACAGCCGATACAGCGCTCCTTAACTACCCGCGGCAACTTCAAAAGCCGCGGCTCACTGCCGACCAGCACCTGCCGCTCCGTGAAGACAATCGCTTTTTCTCCGGTTGGGCAGTGTTCCTCGCAGACCAGACATTCCTCGCCACGGGCAAAGGGAAGGCAGCGGTCCTTGTCGAAGACGGCGATACCGATCACCGTCTTGCGCTTCTTCTCCAGCGGCAGGAATTCGATAGCCCCGGTCGGACAGACCTGACCGCACAGGGTGCAATTGTATTCGCAGTAGCCGATACGCGGCACCACCAGCGGCGACCAGAGTCCCGCGCCGCCGGCCTCGAACAGGGCCGGATGGAGGGCGCCGCCAATGCAGACCTTCATGCACTCGCCGCAGCGGATACAGCGTTGCAGAAACTCCTGCTCGGCCCGGGCCCCGGGGGGGCGTAGCAGGAAGGAATGTTGCCGATCCAGCGCCGGGGCCACCCTACTGACCGGAGCCAGGATCGCACCGGCCGCCAGGGAGGTCAGAATTCCGCGCCGCTTCAGGTCGATCTCGCCCCCTTCAGGCGGCCGCCGAAAACCGAAATTGACCCGGGTCTCCGGGCAGTAATCCTCGCAATCGAAACAGACCAGACACTCCTCCTGACGCCAACCCTTTCCGCTGACCGCCCCACTACGACAGGCATTGCTGCAGACGCGGCAGTCGGGACAGAGGCCGGAGGGAGTACGCTGCAGCAGCGCATAGCGGCTGCAGATTCCGAGCAGGGCGCCAAGGGGGCAGAGGTTTTTGCACCAGAAGCGCCGCTCCACTTTCTCCAGCAGCAGAATGGCGAAAAAGACCAGGCAGGTGAAGAGGGCCAGGCGAAAGGCCGGGGGATGAAACGCCAGGATATGGTCCCGTGAAAATGGATAGATTGCATCGAGACCGGAGGAGACCAGGGGGACCCGATGGGAATAGAAAAAGTCGAAAAGGGCGTTGGCGACCAGGTTGACGGCCGGATAGATGGCGAGGGTCAGGGTGCGCAGGAAGATGGCGAGCGGGTCGAACAGGCCGATCACCTGGAGCCCGCCCAGGGCCGCCATCAGCAACAGCAGCAGGAGGTAGAACTTGACCCGCCGCCAGGCCGGGCGCACCGGTCCGCCGCCGCGACCGACCAGCCGGCCGAGACCGTCGAGGGAGGTTCCCAGGGGGCAGAGCCAGCCGCAGAAAAACCGGCCGAACAGGACGGTCAGCGCGACCAGCAGCAGGGCCGGCCAGAGCAGGCCCCAGACGAAGGAGCCGGGGGCAAAGGCTACCGCCAGCGCGGCCAGCGGATCGAGACGAAACAAAAGGCCGACCGGATAGGGGAGCAGGTCCTGGCCCCGGTACTCGGTCTGGACAAAGAGCCAGAGGACGCCGCACAGGGCGAGAATCTGCACCAGGATGCGAATTTTATGGAGAGGAATTTTTCGTGGCACGCTACTCGGCTTTCGCCCCCTTGACCGGGAAAATTTCAGCGTTTCCTCCCGTCAGCACCAGCGAGGGTCCGGCGCCGCTGTCGAGACCGGGAGATGGGGCTAAACCATCTTTACCTGTTTGAGGTCCATCACCCCGAGCCCCCGCTGTGCTGCGGCGACGATGGTGGCAATCTCCTCCGGGCGCCGGCCGAGCAGAGTGGCACCAAAGGCGTCGGCGGCGACGATATCCGCCGAAGCGACCAGGGTGTCAAGAACCCTGACATCCTCCAGCCGCCCCCCCTGGGGACCATTGGCAACCAGAACCCGGGTGGCATCGATCAGGGTCAGATCGGCATGCACCACGCAGTTGATGTCGACCAGGGCTTCGGCAATATCGCGATGCAATTGGCCGCGATTGCCGCCCAGTACCCCCATCAGGTTCTTCATCCCCAGGGTCACGGTGGAGATCGAATGGTGCTTGGCAATCGGCAGGTTGATGAGACGATCAGCTTCCAGCGCTGGTCGGTAAAAGGACCAGCGAGAGAGGTGTACCCCCTTCTCGATGTCGATCTCCTGAAAGGCGCGGCGATCGATATGTTCGATCCGCACCCGGTCGGAAGCGAGGCTCTCGATGGCGGTCTGGATGCCGCTCTCCACATAGCAGCGACGTGGATCATTGCAGGTGCGATCGAACACCGTGACCTGCCGGGCGCCGGCTTCCAGGCAAAGCTCGGCGACGGTCTTCACCACCAGGGGGTGGGTATTGGCAGCCAGTTCGACAGTGCGATCCCAGCCGATATTCGGCTTGAGGACCACCGTCTCCCCCGCCTTGACAAAGTGGCCGATTCCGCCAAGGGCCCCCAGCGTTTCCCGCACCAGGGTCGGGATATCGCTGCCGCGCCGCACCGCCAGTTCAGGCGCCGGAGAGCCGGCCAGGGCGTTGACCGGGCGCAGGGTCAGAATCGGCACGGCGCCGGCGGCCAGGCCGCAGGCCGTCGTCTGCAGCAGGGCGCGAATGAAGCGCCGCCGGTCCCGGTCGACAGGACGGTTGCTGGAGAGACTGTGCATCAGATCAGCCGATTATCCTTGAGGAAACTGCGCGCCACCTCGCGGACCTTGCCGGAGGCGGCCTGTGCCTCAAGCCGCTTCATGGTGGCACCGTCAATGGTCCCCCCCAGCTTGTTGATCAGTCGGGTCAGGGCCGGAAACTTTTTCAGGGTATCCTTGCGCACCACCGGCGCCGCTTCGGCGGGGATGGCGGTCGTCACGGCGCCCGGCTCGTCAAAACCGAAGGGCTGCAGCCAGATCAGGTTGAGATCCTGGTTGTAACGGGTCTTGACCACCTCGAACAAGGCTTTCGGATCGGCGATCGCCTCTCCGTGGAGGACGTTCAGCTGTCCAGCGCCGGTATATTCGACCGAGATGTCGAGTTCGGCCTTGAGTAAGGCCTCGTGCGCGGCCTGCGGGGAGGCGACGCGGATCACCTTGACGGTGGTGCCGGTCCGCTCGCCGATCAGCAGGGCGATGATTTCGGCGAGAAGGTCCTGCTGAACCGTCCCCGTTGAAGCGATCACCAGGGTCTTGCCGACACAGCCTTGGGCCGACGGGACCGGGACCGTCAAAGAGACCGCCAGGGCGAGGGTCAGAAACAGAAGCAGGGAACGAAGAATCTTTTGCGGCATGGATAACTCCTTGTTGCAGAAATTTACCAGGAAAGACCGGCCGGGGCGGCCAATGGGTCGGGAGCCGTCACCGCGCCCAGTGTAGCATCGTAACGACGATCGAAGAAGCGGGCGGCGATAGCCGCCGGGTCGGTTGCTCCCCACCAGTTGCGGGGGAAACTCAGATCCTGGCGCTGCTCGGCGCCCAGTTTAACATGATAACTGCGATTGCCGGCAAGGTCGTTGTCACGGAACTGCACCCCGTTGGCACAGCGGGTGACGGCAAAAATACCGACATCGTTGGCATCGATCCGGTTGTGGTGGACCGTGCCGGTCGAACGCCGTTCTTCATAGCGAATCCCGTAGGTATTGTGGTGAATATCATTGCCGGCCACTTCGATGTTGACCGTGGAGAAACGCACGCCGTCGACATTGTAACGGAACTCCGAGTTTACGATGCGGGCCTTGCAAAAATGGACCTGAACACCGCTGTAGGCATATTCCGAAATGATATGCTCCAGCTCGGCGCTGCGGGCAAAGTCGCAATAGATGAATTTCCAGTCGGCCGGCGCCGGCCGGGCCGCACCGCTGGTGAAGAGGATCGGGTGCCGCGCGGTGCCGACCGCACTGAGAGCCCCCTCGACCCGCAGCTCGCTGTCCCCGATCCCATCCTGGTCCATATCGTAGGGGAGGAATACCACTCGCGTTCCCGGGGTAATTTCCAGAGCGCCTTCCTTGCGGACGGTGACCACGCCACGGATGCGAACTTCACCACTCCAGCGCTCCGTCCCGCTGATGACGGCGTCCCCCAATTCCAGGACCGGGCGCGGCCCGAGACACCCTGTCAAAAACATCAGAAGGAGAAAGGGGATCCCGAGTCGGCTAATGATAGTGGGCATCATCGACTGCCGGCGGCGCCTCGGTTGCCACCGGTCCATGCTGCTCTTCATAGCGCCGCAGATTTTCCTGCAGCGCACCGATCAGCCGCCTTAGGTGGCGCGGTGAGGTAATAATCCGGCTGCGCACCTTGGCTTTGGGCAGCTGCGGCTGGACATAAATGAAATCGATGGTGAACTCGGTTTCGGTGTGGTTGACCAGCGCCAGGTTGGAGTAGACCCCCTGGGCCGTCTCGTCATCGAGCTGGATTTCCAGTTTTACCGCAGCTGCTTTTTTGTCTGCCACAGGAACCTCCTTGGATTATTGCAGGGCAATCGGTTCGACCCGGATATTTAGCCCTTCGCGGGTCTCCCCCGCTGTGACCTCGATCCCGTGGTCGGCACGGCCTTCATACATGCCGAAGAGCTCACCGGGGGCGGGAGAGTCGCCGTATTCCTGGCGCGCTCCGACATAATAGGTGCCGGCGCCGGCGAGTTGGAGCGCGTAGGCGCCATCCGCCGCGGTGGGAGGAGAAACCGCCGCCGGCCGCTGGTGCCCGATCACCCGGTCGGTATAGGCAAAGACGTGGACGCCAGCCACCGGCCGGCCTTCCCGATCGAGGACCCTGCCACTCAGCAGCGGTCCGCCGCTGTGGCCGAAGGTCTCATTGGCGCTGTTCCCCTTGACCTTCATGATCACCGGCAGTACAACCCGCAGCGTCCGGCCGGCCCGGGCCTCGATCGGATTGCCCGCAAAAACGCCGAGGAAATCCCCCTCAAGGATCGGCCCGACCCGGCCGCCACTGGCGCGCTTGCGCACCACCAGGTAATAACTGCTCTCCGGCAGGCCATCGAATGCGAACCCGCCGTCTTTCCCGGTCGGCGGCGCCATCCGGTAACCCTGCCCCTTGAGATCTTCGGCAGGGTCCAGGTAGAGTGAGACATAGGCATCCGCCAGTGGTTCGCCCCGATACAGTACCTGGCCGACGATCGCGGCGCTGTACGGATCGTCGTAGGGGGTAGTCGTGGGCGGGCTCACCGCCACCGCCTGCAGGCCCGCCCACACCGGCTCGCTACCAACGGCCAGCGGGTTGCGTCCGCAGAAGGCGAAGTAGTCCCCGGCGCTGCTGCGCGCAAAGAGGGCATAATCGCCGGGAGGAAGCTCCAGGTGGAAAAGGCCGTCGTCAGCGGTAGGCGGGCTCACCGCCAGCGGGGTGAGGCTCGGGTCGAGATCCCGATAGGCCGTAACCGTCATCCCGGCCAGGGGCTGATCGTCCAGAACCACCCGGCCGTCAACCGCCGTCCCCCAGCCGAGCCCGGGCCAGAGCAAGAAGATACCCAACAGGAGGTATTTCACCGCCCTGCCTCGACTGGCCCGACTCCGACCACCGGCGCCGTGAGCCAGGGCGCATAGCGGATAATGTCGAGGGTGTAGCTTTCCGGTCCAAAATCTTCGTAGGTCACGGTCGGCAGGTCGTTGCGGTCGTAAAAGATCTTCAGGTTGGCCTCCGTCCCGTCCCGCTCCATGCGGGCGGTATCTTCCCCCCACCAGTTTTCGCTGACATCCACCGTATCCGGGAAGGTGGTCGGAGCTTTCGCCAGCAGGGGATTCTGACTCTTGGCCTGGGCGGACTGCTTGGCCATCAGGCTCTTGGAGCCGGAGCGTTTTTCCCAGTCGGCACTCTGGTAAATCCCGAGCTTTACGGCTACCCGATTACCGAGAAAATTATTGTTCCGGACTTCCGGGTAGGAGGAATAGTCGCAGAAGATGGCGAGTTCGCTCTTCTCGATCCGATTATTGCGGATCACCGGGTTCGACTTGCGATTGTTGTAGATCGCCGTATCGTTTCCCTGAAACAGGTTATGTGAAACCAGCGGGGATCCGAACTGGTCGTTGTGAATTGCCGTTTTGTTGTCGGTGAAGAGATTGTTCTCCACCGCCGGATAGGCAAAGGAAAAATCGACCAGCGCGATTTCATTGCGGGCAAAGGTATTGCCGGAAATTTGCGGGGAATTCTGGGTCTGGTTGCAGTAAATGGCCAGCTTGTTGTCGGTAAAGGTATTGTCCAGCACGCTGTCGTTGTAGCGCTGCAGCAGGGCAATCCCCTGAACATTCCGCTCAAATCGGTTGTTCTGGATGGTCCCCCGGCTGTTGTGGGAGGCCATGATCGCGGACTTGGTCTGGCCGCGGAAGAGATTGCCGCGGATAGTGGCGTTCGATTTCATTTCGTTGGCAACTGCCAGCCCGTTCCCTTCGAAGGTGCAGTTTTCAATCAGCGGATCCGATTCACGTACCAATTGGATCGCCGTTTCACAATTGCGGAAGGTGCAATTGCGTACGCTAAAGTGGGCGGCGATGCTCTTGATGGCGGCCTCGGCACCGCTGAACTCGGCATAGTCGAAGCTGCTCGGCCCGGTCGGTTCAGCCAGATCGATCCCCTGCCATCCGGGAGGGGAGGCAAAGACCACCGGTTGCTGCCGGGTGCCGGCCACCTGAAGCTGTCCCGCCACCGAAATCCAAATCGCGGGGTTGGCGGGGCGGACGACGGTCCCGGCGGCAATAACCAGAGTCGCCCCCGGCTCCACCCGTACCGGGTCGTCGAGGGTGACCTCGCCGTGCCAGCGAACGACGCCTGTCAGCACCTGGGTCGCGGCATCCGCCGGGATTGCCGGCAGCAGGGCCAGCAGGAAGACCAGGCTAGCGAGGCAGAGCATTTTCCACATGAATGATGATCTCCTCTGCGCCCTTTTCTCCATCCAGAGTCAACGAATGGTCAGGGCGCTGTTGGTATTTCCCATAAAGTTCGCCGTCGCTCGCCGGTCCACCGAAGGCTTCCCGGGCAAGCAGGTAGTAGGGACCGGTTCCCGGCAGCGCGAGCTCGAACCGACCGTCCGGCCCGCTCGGGGAGGAAAAATAATCGGGGGTTCCGGTCATCTCCGGCGTGGTGTAGGCAAAGACATGCAGTCCGGCAGCAGGCTTGCCGTCCGGCCCGAGAATTATTCCGCGAGCTCCACGAAAGGGGAGTTTCGGCCCCTCTTCGAGCATGGAGAGGCGGGTGATGGTTTCGAGCTGGATGTCGCGGACCTGACCGGCCTCGACACGCACCGGGTTGCCGTAGTAGGCGTTGAAAAAGTCGCCGGTCTCAATCGGGCCGAAGCGCCCCCCTTTGGCACGCTTGCGGGCCAGCAGCCAATAGTCCCCGGGCGGGAGGCGCAGGCGGAAATGTCCCTTTTCGACAGGCAGGATGGTGTAGCCGGGTCCCTTGAAGCCATCCTCGGGGTCCTTGTAGACATAGAGATAGACCCGCTCCAGAGGCTCCCCCTGGTAGCTGATATCCCCCTCGATGCCGGTATAGGGGGCGTTTTTGGGCGGTGCCTCCCTCGGGATTTTGATCAGGTTGAAGCCGACATTGGTATAGCCCTCGGCGCGCACCTGGACCGGGCTGCCGCTGTAATAGCAGAAATGGTCACCGGGATGGGGTTTGCCGGTGAAATCCCGGGCAGTAAGGAAGTAACTGCCGGGGGGGAGGTCGAGGCGGTAAGTGCCGTCGAGCGCCGTTGCCGCCGCCTGCGCCACCGGCCGGTCGGCCGCCATCTCGTTCAGGCTGCGGTAGGCACGAATCGTGATCCCCGGGACCAGTTCGGTGCGCCAGGCGACCCGCCCCTGGATTCCGGATCCGGCCCAGACCGGGGTTACAATGGCGACCAGCAGCAGTAGTGTCCAAAGCCGGATCATGGTTGCTCCGTCGCCGGTGCGCTGCGCCAGGGGGCAAAGCGGACCAGGTCGAGGGGGTAGTCTTTCCCCCCTTCCGTAAAGGTCGGGGTGTCCCGGCCATCCTGAATGAAGGTGGGATTGCCGTCACTAGCGAGCCGCTGCAGTTCGGCGGTTCCGGCCACTCCCCACCAGTTGTTCCTGGCATCGACCACGCCGTCGAGAGTCCGGGCGCGCCGCTGCTCCTCGCTCACCTCTCCCCGCGGCGCCTGCCCGAAAGCGCCGCGCCCGGCCACCTCGGCGGCCCGGGCTGCACTCCCCTTTTCTGCCTCCCAGCGGGACGATTGGTATTCGAGAAGCAGGGCAGTGGCATTGGCGGAAAAATCGTTGTCATGCAACTGCGGATAGCAGGAATAAGCGAGAGAGACCGCGATGCGGTTCCCCTTCAGTCGATTACCGACCACCTCCGGGTCGGAGCGCCGGTAGAGGCGGATGCCGGTATCGTTGCCGGTCAGGACGTTGCTGACCAGCTGCGGCCGGGCGGCACGGTCCACCAGGATCCCGATGGTATTTCCCTCGAAGCGGTTCCCTTCCACCCGCGGATCGCTGCCGAAATTGGCCACCATCAGGCCGGTCGCATTCATCTCGAAACGGTTCTTGCGAAAGGCGGCAGGGTTGGCGCGGAAGATATAGGCACCGAATTTTCCGTTGCTGCGAAACAGGTTCTCCTCGACTTCCGGCACCGCCTCGTCCTTGATGAAAAGACCGACCTTGCGGTTCCCCTCGAAGCGACAGCCGCTCACCCGTGCCGCGCATTTCTGGCGCAGCTCCATGCCGACCTCGTTGTCGCGCAGCTCCAGCTCTTCAAGGCGCGGACTGCCACCGATCGCCATGATCCCGGTTCTGGCACCACTGATCCGGCAGTTGCGCAGGATTGTGGTCCCGTCGCACCCCTTGAGCATGACCCCCTCCCAGTCCCCGTCGAATACGGCCTGCTCCGCAACCAGCCGGCCGGCGACTTCCAGCCGTCCGCCACGGAAATTCACCCGGGTGCCGGGGGCCAGGATCAGTTCGGCACCAGGCTCGACCCGGACCGTTTCGTCGATTTGCACGCTACCGCTCCAGTGCACCGTGCCGACGAGGCTGCCGGCACGGCCGACTGTCGGAAGCATCAGCAAGGCCAGGGCAATCAACAGAATCCGGCCCATCACCAGACCTCGCGCAGGACCAGAGCACCGAGATCCTGCTCCCGGTCGGCAACGACGTCGACCCCGTGGTCGGGACGACCGTCGAAGGTCCCGACCCACTCCCCGGGCTCGAGGGGGCCGCCGAAAGTGCTGCGGGCGCCGACAAAATAACTGCCACCGCTGCCGAGGTAGAGGTTAAAGCGGCCGTCGCTGCCGGTCGGATCGCTGATATAGGTCGGTTTGCCGATCATGCGACTGTCGAGGTAGGCGAAGACATAGATCCCTTTAAGGGGATGGCCATCCTGGTCAACGGCTTGACCGCTGAGAGCGGTAGCAGTGGCAGCGAATTTCCCGGCGGCGTGACGCTGCCGGAACTGTTCCGCATCGACCGGGGTGAGGGGGAAATCGCCGAGGTCAAGTTCCTGGCCGTGTGCCACACTGACCGGATTGCCGGCGAAACTGCCATTGAGATCGCCGGGACTCGGCTCGCCGAGCCGGGAACCGTCGGCCCGCTTGCGCGCTGCCAGATAATAACGGCCGGCCGGTACCTTGATCTGAAACCGGCCATCGGCCTCCGTCTGCACCGCCTCACCATAGGAGGGGCCCATCAGCCCCGCCGCAGATTCGGTATAGAGATAGACGTAAGCGCGGGCGAGGGGCAAACCGGCAGCCGTAACCCGGCCGCGCAGGACGGTCCCCGGATCAGCAACCAGCGCACCATCGCGGCCCATTTCGCGCAGGCTGAAAGCCGGCACCTGGCGCATCTGGTTTTCGACCTCGAGGGGATTGGCCGGGCATTCGGCCATCAGCATCTGCGGGTGCCCACCCCCCTCCTCCCGTTTCTTGGCGATCACAAAGTAGCGGCCGGTGGGGAGTGAGAGCCGATAACGCCCTGCGTCATCGGTGCTGGCCACGCTGAAGGGGAGAGTGGCACGATCTTTTTCCGCTTTGAGGTAGACCTCGACCTGGGCACCGGCCAGAGGCCGGTCACCGAACAGGATGGTCCCTTCCAGCCCGCTCTCGCCTCCCCTGGGGCAGCCGCTAAGAGACAGAATCAGGAGCAGGCCGATGGCCGCAAAACAGAATCGCTTCATCGAGAAATTCCTCGGCGGATCCTGCCCTCGCTCAGCACCGTCGCCAGCGCTGCCAGGTAGATCAGTTCTCCGCCAAGCAGGGTCAGAGTAAAGCCGAAGTTCATGGCCGCCACGACCGCGAGCAGCGCTCCGAGAACACTGGTGGCACTGTTCACCCCCCAGGCCCAGGGGACGGCTGAACCATCCTGATGAAAGTGCCGCATCCCGAGGGGGAGCGGCATGCCAAGCAAAAGGCCGAGGGGAATGAGAAGCACCCCGGCGAGCAGGCAACGCCCCAGGACCGGGAGCCCCATCAGCGGCTCGAGAAGGGACGGCAGAACGAATATGTAGATATTGAGCAGCAAAACCAGTGCCAACAATACTATCTTCAACGCCCGGCGCTCACGACCCGGCACTACCCGGTCGGCGAGCAGGCTGCCGATGCCCGAGAAAAAGAGGAGGGCGCAGAGGATTACCGCCAGGGAATAAATCGGCGGGCCAAGGAAGAGAATAAAGCGCCGCATCAACCCGATCTCCACCAGCATGAAACCGAGGCCGAGGGCGGCAAAATAGAAGAGTCGTCGCGACGCCCCGGGCATCCGCAGCTGGCTGCGCCGCCATACCAGGAGCGGGAGGAGCAGGAAGAGGGCGACGAAGCCGCTCACCACCAAAAGCAGATTGCGCAGGGTGAGAACCGCACGATCCTCGAACTGACTCTCCTGCGGAAAAGTGAATAACCTTAAGAAATCTATGGGTTTGAACATGTAATAAAAAAAGGGGCGATCATCACTGGTCGGGCGGATATCGAAGGGGAACTCCAGATAAAAGGCCTCACTGCCGCCGGAGGCGATCAGGCGCGGAAAGGGTCCACTACCCTCGCGCTGGTCGGGGAGATAGACCACGCTGAACTCCAGGTCCGCAGCCAGGGTCCGGAGCCGGGCGATCTCGGCGGGGCTGAAGGGGGTGCGCTTGAGCATGAAATTGGCCAGGCCCCGCTCCTTGATCACGGCGATATGCGCCCCCGGGTCCGCCACCCCTGCCGCCTTGAGCTGGTTGAGCCCGAGGGAGACCAGCCGCAGGGTCTCCCGTTCGAAAATGAAGCGGGAAATTGTCAGAATCCCGTCAGGGCGCAGATGCTCCCAGTAATCACGAAAAGCCTCGGCCGTATAAAGATTGTTTTCCGACAGGGTAAAGGCCCCGGCCGCCGGCGCCATGCGACCGAAGACCGCCGAGGCCTGGATAATGTCGTAACGCTGCCGGGAGCGACGGACGAAGCTCCGTCCTTCGTCGACCGCCAGGGTAACTTCCGGCCGTCGGTAAAGGGCCCCGGTGAAGGGGGCGAATTCCTCGTTGACGGCGCGGACGATCAGCGGGTTCACCTCCACCGCGGTGACCTGGGGCGAGCCCATGGCCAGGGCGGTGAGGACGTCCTTGCCGCCACCAGGGCCGATAACAAGAGCGCTCGGCGCTTTTTTGAGCGCATAGGGGAGAGCGATGACGTTGGCGCGGAAAAAGTCGAGGGTGCGCTCCCCTTCCCAGCGGTACATGGTGGTGTAGCCGGTATCGTCGACCACCATGCCGAGTTGCTCGGGAATCTTTCCGCGGTAGGTGCGCGACAATCCCCAGGCCTGGTCCATCTCCTGGCTCTGGGAGGGATAGACCGCCACCCGGGAGAAGGAGTTCCAGGCACTCCAGAGCAGGTTCGGTTCATAGCGGCCACGGGCGAAGCGGATGTCCGCGTAACCGTTGACGACATTGCCGACCCCGGCCAGGGCCAGGATCACCCCGATGACCAGCACGCCCCAGCGCTGCACCGGGGGGGCTTGCGGCGGCAGCAGCAGCCAGGCGGCGAGCAGTCCGAACAGGGCGATGGCGAGAATGGCGGTAATCCCGCCGAGGAGTTTGAGCAGCAGGATGATGAGCAGGCACCCGCTGCCGGCGCCGAGCAGATCCCAGAAGTAAAGGCGATTGATCTGGGGGAGATGCCGGGAAAGGAGCAGGGTCAAAGTCAGCCCGCTGCAGAAGAACGGCAGGGCGGTGAGCAGGTAAAGAACAGCGAGAACGGCGAGGAGGCTGCCGGGAATGCCGCGATCATAAAAGCCTTGCTGGAAGGGCTGGTAGAAGGGTTGATGAAAGAAGGCCAGGACGCGAAAGCCGAACTGGGGTTGCAGCCGGAAGAGGACGAAAAGGGCAAAAAAGAGGGCGACGCTGAGGGCAAAGAGGCCGGCCCAGCGGGCGGTCAGAAGCCCGGTTCGCTCCGGCGGGAACCAGCCGGGACGCAGATAGACGACCAGGGCCGAAACCCCCATGCCGAAGAGGGCCAGGGAGATCGCCATGGAGGCAAAATGGTACCACATGAGGACGGAAAAGATCCGGGTCAGGACCAGTTCATACATCAGGGTTGCCAGGCACAACACAAAGACCCCGGCGTAGATGCGCCGGGTCGGTGGCGAAAGGACCGTCATCGCAACTGCTCCTCACCCCGTCCCCGCAGGGAGAGGGCGTGAACCTGGTGGTCGCGGGACCCGAAGATCAGCCGCCCCCCGACCGGCAGGGGCGTCCCCTGGATTTCGCCACCGACGGCATAGGTCGCCAGACGTTCACCGCTGTCGGCTCCGACCACATGCAGCAGGCCGTTATTGTCCCCGAAGAAGACGCGACCATCCCAGAGTTTCGGCGTGGCGTATATCGGTCCCGCCCCAAAGAGGCGCCAGATGGTGGCCCCGGTGGCCGCGTCGAGCTTCCAGAGCTCGCCGGCGGCGGTCGGCACGAAGAGGGCCCCGGCGGCGTAGACCGGCGCCCCGTAGTAGCAAGGGGCGCCAAGATCGCGCTGCCAGCGCTTGCTCCCATCGGCGGCAAAGGCGACCAGAAGGCCGGCCTTGTCAAGAACAACGGGGCCTTCCGGGGTCAGCGCCGGAGCGGCGAGCAGCGGCGCCGGCAATTGCTGTTGCCAGAGCAGGTTACCGGCGAGGTCGAGAACACTGAGACGACCGCTGCCGCTGGTCTGGAAAATCCGGCTGCCATCGCTGGCCGGGGTCGCGCGCAGTGGCAGACCGGCAAAAAAGCTCCACTGCAACTCTCCGTTCCCGGCGTTGAGCGCATAGAGATTGCCGTTCCAGGCCGGCACCAGGACGAGGTCACCGAGGGGCAGGATACCGCCCTGGCGGTGATCGTCCGCCGGCGAGGGGGGGTAGCCGAAGCGCCAGACCAGGGCGCCGTCCCCGGCAGAGAGGGCGTAGACCTGGCGCCCCCAGCTCTGAAAATAGACCTGTCCGCCGGCCCCCGCCGGTGTTGCGTCAACGACGTCGCCGACCGCCACTTCCCAGCGCACCTCACCCTGCTGGTCGAAAGCCCGGAGCGATCCGTCCCAGGAAGCGGTCAGCACCAGGTCACCGGCGACGGCCGGGCCGGCGTCGACAAAGCCATTGGTCGCAAAGGACCAGGCCGGCGTCAGGCCGGCCAAATCGTCCCGCGGCCCGGTGCCGGTGATCCACGCGGCCGCCGGATCGATCGTGACGACGCCAAGGCCGGGATCGCGCTTCCGGTCGTAGACGGTCGCCGCCGCCGCTTGCGGATCCGCGGTTCCCCACCAGTTGCCGGCAAGCGCTACGTCGCCGCTGAAAAAGTCGCCGAGACGGAAATTCTCGAGGTTGCGATAGAGGTTATTGCGCTGAATCCTCACCGGCCGGTCGGTTTCGAAGAGGAAGATCCCCGAACCGTTGTCGCGGATGATGTTGCCGGACACCTCCACATCGGAGTTGCGGAAATTGATCCCCTTGCCGGAGTTCTTCTCGATCAGGCAGTTGCGAATGGCAAAAGTCCCCTGGCCGAGGCGGCAGCCGTCGATATTGTCATGGATGGTGCAGTCCTCGATCACGCCGCGGGTGAAATGGGCGTGCAGGGTATAGGCCGAATCCCTGATCTCGCAATAGCGCAGTTGCAGGTTGCGGGAGAAGTCGCTGCGGATTTCGAGCCAGTCGCCGGGACGGGGATTGGCGGCGGCGCTGTGAAAACGAATCGGTTCCTCGCGGGTGCCGACGGCGAGCAGTTCTCCCTCCACCACCAGGGTCCCGTCACCGAGACCATCACCGTCGGCATCGCGGCGCACGAAGGCAATATCGGTCCCGGGACGGATCGTCAGGGTCACCCCCTTGTCGACCTTGACGCTGCCGTCGATCACTACCCGGCCGTCCCAGACGGCATCCTTGCGGATCTCCACGTCGCGGAGCAGCCGGGGAGACTGGGCGCCCTTCAAGGCGCAGCCCCAGGGGAGCAGGAACAGCAGCAGTCCAACGCCGAGCCGGGTCGCTACCACATCTCCTCCACCACGATATCGAGCCCGGTCAAGGCGGCCCCTTCGGCCACTTCGAGGAGGTGGTCCGGGTTGCCGTCCCAGGTGCCATAAAGATCGCCGGGTCCCGGTGCTCCGCCGAGGGTATTGCGCGCGGCCAGGTAATAGCTCCCGCCACTCGGAAAGGAGAGGACGTAGGTGCCGTCCGCGGTGGTCGGCGCGGAGACGTAGAGGGGGCGATTGAACATCTGCGGGTCGCTGTACAGGACCGCGCGGACGCCGGCGACGGGCGCTCCCTGGCGGTCGATAATCCGGCCACTAAGGCTGGTCTGGCCGAAGAGGCTCCCCTGCAGGTCGTTCACCTTGTCCGGGACGACCAGCATCGGCACGCTCAGCGGGACCACGGTGGCAGCCCCGACCCGGACCGGGTTACCCGGGAAGTAGCCGGCAAAATCGCCGGCCCGCAGCGGGCCGACGCTGGCGGCACCGCTGCGCTTGCGCGCCAGCACGTAATAGGTCCCGGCCGGCACCGCGACCTCGAAGTAGCCGTCCGCATCGGTCGGTCCACCCATGACGTACCCCATCCCCTTCAGGTCGCTGGTCAGATCGGTATAGACATAGATGATCGCGCCCGCCAGGGGGCGACCGTCCCAGAGGACCTGGCCGGCGATCCCGCTGTCGATAAAGGGGGCGGCGAGAGCTGGCGGCGAGGCGGTCGCCACCAGGCCGATATTGAGATCGGCAAGCCCCTGCTCGGGAACGGTGACCGGGTTGCGCCCGTAATAGGAGAACCACCCCTCTCCGCGCGCCAGGAGGTAGTAGGTCCCGGCCGGCAGCTCCAGTTGGAAGCGGCCATCCTCGGAAGAGGGTGCGGCAGCATAGGGGGCGGGGCCGGACAGGGTTCCGCCGGCGGCGGGATAGGCCGCCACCTCGATCCCCGCTATCGGCTGGCGATGATCACTGACCTTGCCGGTGACGACCGCTGGAGGCGACGACAGGGGGGCGGCCGGCTTGCCAGGAAGGCAACCGGGGAAGAGGAGCAGGAGCGGAATCAACAGGAGCAGAATTCGATTTCCCATGGCAGAACCCCTTAGCACGATGTATTCCAAGCGCCGGTCCGCAGCCGCGACAAAAAAAGAGAGGGCTGCCAGGCAGCCCTCTCCGGTGAGCAGGCAAAGGTTTGCGCTTACTTTTTGACGGCCTGGCTGAGCATATTCGGCTTGGTCAGGGACGGCTCGACGATTTCGAGGGTCTGACCGGTCTTGACCCCGGTCACACGACTCTCCTGGCCGCTCGGAAAGACCGCGACCACATCGTAGGTTTTGGCCGCGTCGAGGCCGAAATGGAGGACCTGGGGCTCCTGGGCGCAGAAGCCGTTGGCGCTGCGCAGTTCGCGCAGGGCGAGAAGGTTTTCCTTGCCGGCGGGGAAGACCTTGACCTTGGAACCGTAGGCATCGCGGTTGGAGAGGGTCCCGGTCAGCTTGACCTTGAGGAAGTTCTTGTCGTCCTGGCTGTTTTTATAGAGCTTGTTGGGCGCCCCCCAGTTGATGACATAGAGATCGAGGTCGCCGTCGTTGTCGATATCAGCAAAGGCGGTTCCCTTGGTACGGACCGTTTCACACTTGAGCACCGGCTGCTGGTCGGCAACATTGGTGAAGTACCCCTTGCCGTCATTCAGGTAGAGCTGGTTGGCGAGCTTGCAGTCCCCTTCGTAGAGATCGAGATCGCCGTCATGATCGATATCGCCAAAGGTCGGGCCCTTGCCCCAGCCTTCGTGGTCGGTTTTGACCTGGCTGCTCGCCTTGGTGAAGTTCCCCTTGCCGTCGTTCAGATAGAGGTTGTTGGGACCGACATAGTTGGAGACGAAGAGATCGAGGGTGCCGTTGTTGTCGATGTCGGCGAAGCTGGCGCCGAGGCCCCAGTTGGCATCGTCCACCCCGGCCTTTTTGGAGATTTCGGTGAAGGTGCCGTTGCCATTGTTGAGATAGAGGCGATTCGGCTCGCCGACCGGGTAGCGGCCGTTGACGACGTAGAGGTCGGGAAAGTTGTCGTTGTTGACATCGGCCCAGACGCCCATCCAGCTCCAGGAACGGTCGCCGACGCCGGCGACGTCGGTGACGTCGCTGAAGGTGCCGTCGCCGTTGTTGCGGAAGAGGATATTCTTGGCACCGACGCCGTAGTTGGCGCAGTAGATGTCGAGGTAGCCGTCGTTGTCGTAGTCGACGAAGGAAGCCCCGTAGGTGAACTCCTTGAGGCCAACGCCGGCCTTGTCGGTGACGTCACTGAAGGTGCCGTCGCAGTTCCCCTTGAAGAGGCGGTTGGCGTCGATTTCGTACTGGCCGCCGGTGGCGAGGTAAAGGTCCTGGCAGCCGTCGTTGTCATAGTCGCCGAAGACGCTCCCCATGGCGAAGCCGGGGTAATCGATCCCCTTGCCGGCGCTGGCGGTAATATCCTTGAAGGTGCCGTCAGCGTTGTTCAGGTAGAGCTTGTTGGCGCCCCCCTTGTTGGAGACATAAAGATCGACGTAACCGTCGTTGTTGATGTCGGCAAACGCCACCCCCTTGCCCAGCCCGTCATCGGCCACGCCGGCGGCGTTCGAAACATCGGAGAACTCCTTGGCGACGGCCGGGCTGACAGCCAGAGCCAGAACAGCGGCGACCAAAACGGCACGCAACGTCAATTTACCCATCATTCCTCTCCTTTTCACCGGTAACCTCGGTCAAACGACCACTGTACGATTCCTGGATATGGGCCGGGGTGGCCACGACCACCACCGGGCTTCTCATTTATAACAACCTGCCGGAGCAAGTCAACAGGCCGGATTGCCGGACCTGGGACTCTCCGCAACAACTACCGCCCTTGTCGGGCAGAGACCAGTATCAGTGAAAGGGGCTGCAAAAAGCGCGCCCACCCCGCCCTGGCGAAGTTCCGTCACCTCCGCTCCCGGCAGACGACAGATGTCCATCAGCTGAGCAGTTGGTAAAGCCAGCCAAGCAGCAGCGACACCGTAAGGCTGACCGCCAGGTAGGTCAGCACCACCCGGCGCCGGAAAATGGCCCACAGGGCGATGATGGCCGGCAGGCTGGAGACCGGTCCGGCCAGCATCAACGTAAAGGCGGCACCGCGATCCATCCCCCGCTCCAGCAGGCCGGCCAGGATCGGAATAATCGGGATCTGGTTGGTCGGCAGGGGAAGACCGACCAGCGCCGCCGCCAGCACCGAGGTGAAGCTGCGCTGCCCGGCGAGGACGGTGATCCAGGAGACCGGCACCACCGTAACCAGGATCGCCTCGAGAAAGATTGCCAGGAGCAAATATTTGCCGACGAAGAGCCCGGCGTCCAGGGTGCGATCGAGGACAAAGCGCAGGCGGCTGGCGCGCGACACGATGGTCATGGTCTTGACCGCGACCCCAGCGGCGGCACCAATTTCGGCAGCGCTCGCCAGGCTGCCGTCGGGCCGGTAGACCGGGCGCAGGCGCAGCTGGTCCCCACCGAGAAAGCCGCTGCCGACCAGCCACTGCACAAGGAAGCCGGCACTGAGGCCGAGCACCGCGGCCCCTCCCAGTTTCAGCAGCGCGAACTCGCTGCCCAGCCCGCGCCAGGTCAGGAGCAGCGCATCCGGACCCATCACCGGCGAGGTGACCAGCAGGGCAATCAGCGGGGCCAGGGGAGTCTGCAACATCGCCAGCGAGATCACCACCGGCAGGATCCCGCAGGCGCAGAGCGGGGAGACCATGCCGACGGCAACGGCGAACACCACGCCCCAGGATCCGGCCCGCCGGATCGAGTCACGAATCCGCAGGTCGAGACGGTACCCCTTGATCAGGCCGACGAGAAGAATTGCCAGGAGGAAAAACCACCACATCCGGGCGACTTCATCGGCCACGACCTGCAGGATCTGGGAGAGGAGCGAGCCGCCCATCAACCTTCCCCTCCGATCTTCAGCAGCGCCCTGTCAGGAAGCGTCCAGAGCTCCTCCAGCACCTCCTGCAGCACCTGGGCACGTTCATCCTCCAGCTGGCGCCGCTCCGCTTCACTCAAGGCCCCGGCGCGCCGCTCCAGCTCGGCATCCAGGCGGCGGTAGCGGCCGGCAATGGCGAGGGCCGCGGGCCGCAGCGAGAGTTCGAGCTCCCAGTCGCGGCTGCGATCGCGCAGGACCAGGGTATGGCGACCGACATCACGGACGGTCAGGGTCCCGGTCGCCACGCTCAGGCCCGTCGCCACGGCGATGCCGTCGACCGCACAGGTGGCGTGGAAAAAGACCCCCCGCAACCCGCTGCTGTGCGGGTCGACGCAGCGCTGCATGGCGGCCCAGCCCAAGCGGCCACCGAGGGTACTCATCGGGCAGCGATGGCCATGGCGCCGGTAGATCTCGTTAAACCATTCGGCGGAAGGCAGAGTTCCCATTATTCGACCAGTCCGGGAGAGGGCCGGGATCAGCACAGCTCCTGAATGAGCTGCGCTGAGGCGTCAGAATTCGTAGTGGTGGGGGCAGTCCGTGTTGCGGATTTCCCAGTACTTTGCCGTCATGTCCGGGGTCAAAAAGGGCCGCACTTCCTTGAGCGCCTTACGGAAATGGGCCATGGTCACCACCGTGCCGTCTTCCTTGATGGCGTTGATCGTCGCCCGCTTGGTCAGGCTTTCGATGTCCCAACCGACGAAGCCCTCGCTCGCCTCGGCAAGTTCCTGGCGGTCGATATCGGCGGCGAGGTTCGGCATCCGGTCGAGGTAGATATCGAGCATGCCGCGTCGATCGGCAGCGTTGGGCGGATGCACGAAGACCTTGCGGTTAAAGCGCTTTTTCTCCTTGATCAGCGCCTGGTCGACGGTATCGATCCGGTAGCAGGAACCGAGCAGCGCCACCCCCTTGACCTGATTGATCCGGTCGACCTGCTCGATAAAGAGGCGGGTCAGGTCGCGGTCGGCAAAGGTCGGCGGCACCGCCCGCAGGTTGCCCGGGCTCCACTGGTAATCGCAGCCGGCCCGCGGCGCCAGCCATTCACAATCGGAGATAAAGAGAACGCAAGGGGCTTCGTGGATCGCCGTGTCGAAGGCCTCGACCAGCTCCTCGTGCTTGCCGAGCATCTCCTGACCGGAGATATAGACAAAGGAGACGCCGGCCTCCCGGGCGCAGGCCTCCGCCAGCATGGTGATGCCGGTTCCCAGAGGTCCCCAGAGCATCACCCCGGCAGGCAGGCCGAGGTTGTGGCTGAGGATCAGTTCCGGCTTGCGGATCGGCAGGCAGACCATCTCCTTGAGGGTTTCCTTGACATCGGCATAGCCACCGATATCGTCCCAGGAGAGTTGCGGGTCCCGGGCCTCATAAAAAATATTGCGAAGTTTCTTGTGCATGGCGATCTTTTCATCCTTTCCCGGCGGCTTCTGAGCGACAGCGCGGCCGGCTCGAAAACCAGCAACAACCATGCCACCTTGACCTCGCGGACAGGGGCCTTATAATGGGGCCAAAGTGCCCCCGTTCTCTAATATCAGAGGTTTGCATGCCCACCTGGATTCTCGCCATCGACCAGGGAACCACCGGCACCACCGCATTGCTGGTCGGCCCGGACCTCGCCGTCGGCGGCCGGGTCAATGTCGAGTTCCCGCAGCACTTCCCCCGCCCCGGCTGGGTCGAGCACGACCCGGAGGAGATCTGGTTTTCGGTGCGCCAGGCGGTGCGCCGACTGCTCGAACAGACCGGGGTTGCGCTGGCATCGATCGCCGCCATCAGCATCACCAACCAGCGGGAAACGACCCTGCTCTGGGAACGCAGCGACGGTCGCCCGGTGGGGCCGGCGATCGTCTGGCAGGACCGGCGCAGCGCGGCGATCTGCCGGGAATTCGATGCCCGTGGGCTGAGCCCGCTGTTGCGCGAGAAGACCGGCCTGGTCTTCGATCCCTACTTCGCCGGCACCAAGCTGACCTGGCGGTTGCGGGAGGAGACCGGCCTGCGCCAGCGCGCCGAGTCCGGAAAGCTCGCCTTCGGCACCGTCGACAGTTTCCTGGTCTGGCGCCTGACCGGCGGCCAAGTCCACGTCACCGACGTCAGCAACGCCTCGCGCACCCTGCTGATGAATCTGAAAAGCCTCGCCTGGGACCGGGAGCTCACCGAGCTGCTCGAAATCCCCCCCGCTCTGCTACCGGAAATCCGCCCTTCCTCCCAGGTCTACGGCACCACCCGCGGCCTCGACTTTCTCCCCGACGGCATCCCGGTCGCCGGCATGGCCGGGGATCAGCAGGCCGCGCTCTTCGGCCAGGCCGGCTTTGCCCCCGGCGAGGTCAAGTGCACCTACGGTACCGGCGCCTTTATCCTCGCCAATACCGGAGCCAGCCCGGTGACCAGCCACAGCGGCCTGTTGACCACCGTCGCCTGGCAGATTGGCGACCGCAGCTGCTATGCCCTCGAAGGGAGCGCCTTTATTGCCGGCGCCGCGGTCCAGTGGCTGCGCGACGGCCTCGGCATCATCCAGCAGGCGGAAGAGGTGGAGGCCCTCGCCGCTTCGGTTCCGGACAGCGGCGGCGTGGTCTTCGTCCCGGCCCTGGCCGGTCTCGGAGCCCCCCACTGGAAGAGCGAGGCGCGCGGCCAGATAACCGGCATCACTCGCGGCACCAGCCGCGCCCACCTGGCCCGGGCCACCCTGGAGGGAATCGCCCTGCAGATTCATGACCTCGTCACCGCCATGGCGAGCGATCGCGGCGAGCCGCTGGTCGCCCTCAAGGTGGATGGCGGCGCCGCCGCCAACAACCTGCTGCTGCAAGTGCAGGCCGACCTGCTGCAGGTGCCGGTCATCCGCCCCCGGATGCTCGAGACGACGGCCCTCGGTTCAGCCATGCTGGCCGGTCTGGCGGTCGGGATCTGGTCGGGAGAGGAGGAACTGGCGGCCTGCTGGCAGGAAGAGCGCCGGTTTTTGCCCAAACTGGACGAAGGGCCGCGGCAGGAACTTCTCGAACGCTGGAAACGGGCGATTGCCCTGACCGGAACGGGAAGCTAGAGATCGTTGAGGAGCCGATAAATCTGCTGTTCCAGCTCCCAGACCGCCGCCCCGGCGTCCTCGGCGCCCCCCTCTTCCAGCAGCAAGCGCGCGCGATCGAGTTGCCCGTGCGCCTTGAGCAGGACCGGGGTCAGATCATTTTCGAGGCGGATGCGGGGGATTTCGCCGACGCTTTCCGCCAGCTCCCGCAGCGTGACCAGGGCCTTCTCCACGTGGACGCTCTCTTTGCCGGTCCCGATCGCCCCTTCGCGCGACTGGTCGAGGAAAAGCCCAACGTTGACAACGATGTCGCGATAGCGCTCCGAAATGCTCATCTCCCGATCCTTCCGCCTGGCAGGCCTGCAATGAACTTCGGTCCCGGTTTCCGGCAGAGGAGCTGGCCGGGAGGGGTGTCGGGTCCAGAAGGGTTTCCATCCTAGCCAATCAGGCGGCTTAACTCAAACGAAAAACCATGCTCCGGCAAATCGCCGCCGACTGCAAGCCCCCGGAAAGCCCCCCACCCCATCGCCTGCCTCAGTGGTAAATTTCCCGCAGGGTGGCGTAGTCCTCCCGAATCACCTCGAGGTGATGGTGGGTCATGTTGGCGTTGGCCAGATAGACCGCCTGCACCTGCGGATTGCCGACCCGTTCCGCCATGGCCCGCAAACGGTCCTCCAGGGCCCGTTCCTGCTCAATCGCCAGGGCGAGGGCCAGCCGTTCGTCAAAACCGCCGAGGATCGCCTGCTGCAGGGCCTGCCACCAGGAGGAAGCGGTGTTCGGCGGGGCCTCGATGATGGTCTCAAAAGGCTCCAGGTCGGGCCAGGCATAGGCCTGATAAAAAGTCCGGGCATGCTCCCTCTCCTCCCCCGCCAGGACCTTGAAGGTCAGGCGGGCCTTCTCGTTGTGCATCTGCTCGGCGGCGTAGCGATAGTAATCCATGGCGTCCTTTTCGGTCTGGATCGCCTCGCGCAATGCTGCCTTCAGTTCCGTTTCGGGGAGAACCCCTTCCTTGCGCCACATCAGAACCCTCCTTTGGCGGACCACCGGAAACCGGCGCCGCACCAGTTCGACAATGGAAGACTATCAGGACCTGCGATTGGATTTCTGCCCCAATCCTGTCCAACCCCAGCGCCGCCGGCCTGACTTTGCCGGATGGGCACGATGAAATCGGCAGCGAATGGAAATTATAATAGCATACCGGTCGCGCAACGGTGGAACTGGTCGCCGGCGCAGAATTCTGCTAGACTCGCCGCCAGGGAACAGCAGGCGGATAGATCCGGAGCTTTGGGAGAATTGATGGAACTCGAACAACTCGGTTGGGACCAGACTTTTGCCGCTGACCTGGCACGCCTCGCGGACCCCCTGCTCGTTCCCGCACGGGTCGCCCGTGCCAGCCGCGATTTCTACACCCTGCTCGGCCATTGCGGTGAGATCGACGCCCGGCTCCCCGGCAAGCTGCGGCGCGAACCACCGGTGGTCGGCGACTGGGTCGCCTGCACGCTGCCGGCCCCCGGACAGTCGGGAGTCATCCGCGCCCTGCTGCCGCGGCGCAGCTGCTTCGCCCGGGTCGCCGCCGGCCGCCGCCAGAGTCGCGGGGGGGCCGAGTTGCAGGTTCTCGCCGCCAACATCGATACGGCATTGATCATCACCGGCCTCGACGGGGACTTCAACCTGCGCCGCCTCGAACGTTACCTGACCCTGGCCTGGGAGAGCGGCGCCAGGCCGGCCATCGTCCTTAACAAGGCCGACCTCTGCGCCATTCCGGAATCGTTCCGCGACCAGGTCGCTGCCATCGCCGGCGAGGTGCCGGTCCACCTGCTGAGCGCCGCCACCGGCAGCGGCCTCGCGGCCCTCGACCCCTACCTCGCGCCTGGCAAGACGGTCGCCCTGCTCGGCTCATCCGGGGTCGGCAAGTCGACCCTGCTCAATCGCCTCGCCGGTCATGCGTTGCAGCCGACCGGCGCCATCAGCGCCAGTGACGGCAAGGGGCGGCATACCACCACCCACCGGGAACTCTTCCTGCTCCCCGGCGGCGGGCTGCTGATCGACAACCCGGGGATGCGCGAACTCCAGCTGTTTGGCGAGGAGACGGTTCTCGCCGATACCTTCGAGGAGATCCACAGCCTGGCGGCCGGCTGTCGCTTCGCCGACTGCCGGCACCAGCAGGAACCGGGGTGCGCGGTCCTGGCGGCGGCTGCCGCCGGCGAACTGGCCCCGCAGCGCCTGGCCAGCTTTCAGCGCCAACAGCAGGAGCTGGAATATCTCAACCGGCGTGCCACCTCCTCGGCGGAGGCGGTGCAGCGGCAGAAATGGCGGGCGATTCACAAGGAGGTCCGCCGTTTTCAGAAACGCCGCGACGACTGATCGCCCTCCCCCCGACGAACAAAAGGCAGGCCCGCGGGCCTGCCTTTTGTTCGTCGCAGAGCAATAGAGTCTCAGCCGTTCACCGCCTGCTCTTCCAAAACGCCATCGGCGAGATCGAAGAGTTCGTCAAAAATCGCCTGCACGGTGGTAATGCGATCAGCCTTCCAGGCATTGGTGCCGCAGAAGACCAGGCCGGTTTCGACATCGCCGCGCTGCGCCCGGTCGAGGGCGTGGACGATGCAGAACCGCTCCTGCCCGGCCTTGTAAGTACATTTGCGCAGGCAGCCGCTGGGGCAGACCAGGTCGAAGTCAAGATCACGCTGGCGGATCGCATCGACATTGGCAACGATGGCGCGGCCAGGCAGCCCCGCCGGGCTCATCACCAGGCCGATATCCTCGGCCCGGCAATCGAGATACATCTGTTTGAAGGCATCGGAAGCATCACACTCCTCGGTGCAGACAAAGCGGCTTGCCATCTGTACCCCGTCCGCCCCCTCTGCCAGGGCATGGAGCAGGTCGGCGCGATCCCAGATACCGCCGGCGGCGATCACCGGGACCTCGACGTTCCAGGCCTCGCGAAAGTAGGCCTTGACGCCACGTACCGTCGCGTACTGGTCGTACTCGCCGCTGCCGATTTTCTCCAGCTTTTCGCCGAGATGCCCCCCCGCGGTATCCGGGTCCTCGACCACGACGGCGTCGGGGAGACGGTTGAACTTGGCCCATTTGCGGGCGATCAGTTCGGCCGCCTTGACCGAAGAGACAATCGGCACCAGGGCGACTTCGGGAAAGTCGGCGGTAATTTCGGGGAGGTTGAGGGGGAGACCGGCGCCGGAGACGATCAGCTTGGCGCCCCCTTCACAGGAAGCACGCACCATCGCCTCATAATTGGTGACGGCGACCATGCAATTGGTGCCGACAATACCGTCCGGGGCAATCTGGTAGGCCTTGGCGATCTCATCCCTGAGTGCTGCCGGGTCCGCGGTGAAAAAATTGCTGCCATCGTAATGGGCACTGTTGAGGCCGATGCCGGCGGTCGCCACCAGGCCGATGCCGCCGCAGCGGGCGACATGTCCGGCGAGGTTGCCGGCGGAGACGCGCACGCCCATGCCACCCTGGATCAGCGGGAAGCGGGAAGTGTATTTGCCGATGGTGAGGGACTTGATCATTGACTGCTCCTTGGGGGGCCGGGCGTTTTGCTACGCCGGTCGACCAACGAGTGCCATTGTAGCAAAAGGACGCTGGACGGATTGTAATAGTTGTGTAAAAGTTACCGAAATTCCTCTTGTTCGGTCCTGTCGGCCCGTGGTAAGGAAGGGACATGCGACGCCTCGGACGCCTGATCAATCCGCTTTTTGCCTTTATTGCCATCCAGCTGATCTGGCTGGTGCTGCTGATTCTCTGGATCGTCTGGTTCGTCGAGAGCCACCAGAAGATCCGCGACCTCGCCGCCAAGTACAGCCCCGAGCTGCTGCAGGGCGGCATCGACTGGTTCATCCTCGTCGAGGGGATCGCGCTGCTGGCGGCAATCCTCGCCGGTGTCTACGTCATCTTCCTCTTCTGGCGACGCCAGGCCTCCCTCTACCGCGCCCAACGCCACTTCATCGCCCAGGTCACCCACGAGCTCAAGTCCCCCCTCGCCTCGCTGCAACTGCACCTCGAAACGATCCGCCGCCGCCAGCCGCCGCCACAGAAGCTGCAGACCTTCGTCGACACCATGCTCGGCGATACCGCCCGGCTCGGTACCCTGATCGACAACCTCCTCTCCGCCAATCGCCTGGAGCAGCGCGACCTGCGCCTCGACCTGCGGCCAGTCGATCTGTCGAAATTCATCGGCAACTACCTGCGCCCCCACAAATACGCGCTCCCCCGAGCCGGCACCATGGAGCTCGACATCGAGCCGGACCTCAAGGCAAATATCGAACCCGAGAGCCTCGAAACAGTGCTGCGCAACCTGCTGGAGAATGCCCTCCTCTATTCCTCCGGGCCACCGCAACTGAACGTCGCCCTCTACCGCGACAAGCAGTGGGCGCACCTCGAATTCAGGGACGCCGGCAAGGGCTTTGACCGGCGTCACCTGAAAAAGGCATTCCAAATGTTCTACCGGATCCGCGCCAGCAACGAATCGATCCGCGGCTCCGGGCTCGGTCTTTTCATCGTCCGCACCGTGGTCCGCCTCCACCGCGGCAAGGTCTGGATCGAAAGCGCCGGCCCCGGCACCGGGGCGACAGTTCATATCCGCCTCCCCCTCTTCACCGGGAAGATCCCGCAGGAGGAGACCGCATGAAGAAACCGAGCGTGCTGCTGGTTGAGGACGAACCGAGTATCGCCCGGGGGCTGATCTTCAACCTCGAAGAGGAAGGCTTCAAGGTGGTGCATGTCACCACCGGCGAGGCGGCGATCGAGAGCCTGGTGCGGGAGGATTTTGCCCTGGTGGTCCTCGACCTGATGCTCCCCGGGATCGACGGCATTCAGGTCTGTCGGCGCCTGCGCCGCATTGACCCGCGCCTGCCGGTGCTGATGCTGACCGCCCGCAGCGAGGAGAAGGACCGTATCACCGGCCTGGCGGCCGGGGCCGACGACTACCTGACCAAGCCCTTTTCCCTCGACGAGTTCCTGCTCCGGGTCAAGGGGATGCTGCGCCGCTCCGCCTGGTATCACCAGGCGAGCCAGGCCACCCACTATACCTTTGGCGGCAACCAGATCGATCTTGAAGAGGGGAGGGCGCTGACCGCCAGCGGCGAGCTGGGGCTGACCGACCTCGAGGTGCGGATGCTGCGCCTCTTCTTTCGCCGCGAGGGGGAAATCCTCTCCCGGGCCGAGCTCCTCGAAGGGGTCTGGGGGATCGCCCCCGACACCGAGACCCGCACCCTCGACAACTTCATCGTCCGCCTGCGCCGCTACTTCGAAGCCGATCCCGGCACCCCCCGCCACTTCATCACCGTGCGCGGCCGCGGCTACCGCTTCATCCGCAATCCCGACACCGCTGGCGACCGCTAAACAAATTGGGGCGCGGCCTGCCGGCTGCGCCCCAATTTCACCTTTTCCTGTGGTCGGCCTTATTCCTCCCACCCCTGCAGCACCTCCTCCCGAAATGCCGCAAACCCCATCTCGTCGATAAACTTGCCGAGCCGGCACTTGCGCTGCTGGACCCGAAACCAGTTGACGACGTGGTCAACGGCGGCAAGAGCGGTTGCATCGTCGGGGAGGTGTTCGAGCAGGCGGTGGGCGAGACGTGGCTGGCTGCCGCCGTTGCCACCGACCATCAGGTGCCACCCCTTGGGCGTGCCGATCAGGCCGACGTCCTTGATGCAGGCCTCGCCACAGTCATTCATGCACCCCGAGACCGCCATCTTGAACTTCCAGGGGAGCTGCATGCCGTGGTAGCGCCGGTCGATCTCCAGCCCGACCCTGGTCGAATCCTGCTGGCCGCGCTTGCAATGGTCGGTACCGGGGCAGACCTTGACCGAACGGACACAAAGGCCGATGGTGGCACCCGGCGCCTCCCCGAGGTCGGCGAGGATCGCATCGAGATCACTTTCGGCAAAGCCGAGCAGGGCGATGCGCTGAGCACTGGTCAGCTTGATCTGGGCGACCTGGTAGCGCTCGGCGACAGCGGCGATGCGGCGCAGGGTGGCGGCGTCGGTCAAGCCGGCGGGAATGTGCGGAGCGACGCCGTAGTGTTCGCGGTCGCGCTGGATGATGGCGCCCTTTTCGGGGATGTCCTGTTTCATGCTGCGGCCTCCGCTTACGGTTGGGGCCGCCATGGTCGGCGCCCGGGTCTTTGTACCCGCACCCCGCCACCAATGTCAAGCGACCGGCGTTAGAGCTGATTGTCCTTCCACTTGAAGGCGAGCTTGCCGCCGTAGTGGCCGAGCAGCGTCACGCAGCCGAGCATGGCGAAGAGAACCACTCCGTAGAGGAGCTGGATCAGCACGCTGGCGTCGGCGAATTCGGGATGGCTGCGGCGCAGCTGGATCGCGCCGAGACCGAGCAGGAAGAGGAGTATCGCGAGCCCGATCTTCTTGTAGAAGATCAGCGCCGGCGTCCCCTTGAAACGCTTGCGCCAGTCGTAGATTCCCGAGGCGAGGGAGATCGGCGCCACGGCGACCACGAGCAGGACCAGGTAGCCGCTCGCCGGTCCGAAATGGGGATTGACGCTGACCAGGGAGAGGAGGAAAAAGAGGAGGGCCACCGGCATCAACCCGTTCGGGAAGTGGGCGGCCACGGCATGCACCACCAGCGTCTCCCAGAGATCGCGCAGCAGGTTGAATTTCTCCTGTTCGAGGGGGATGAACTCGCTGCGGTCAGCGCCGCAGCGCGGGCAGCTTTCCGGGGGTTCCGGCCCTTCGTGCAGGTAGCCGCAGACGGTGCATTTCCATTGACGGGGCATGAATCCTCCAGAGCGGGAAGAGTGAATATCGGCCCATTCTAGCCGCCATGCCCCGCCGCGGCAAGCATGGAAACCGAGAAAGCGGTTGAATCAGGCGGCGAATGTCCTATAATCGACACCACCGTTTGCCAACGCAAGCTGTCATTCCCTGTTTAGGAGAGATCATGATGAAAGCAGTTCTGCTCGACGGCTTCGGCGGCCTGGATGTCCTCAAGGTCGGCGAGGTCGCTACCCCGAAACCGAAAGAGGGCGAAGTCCTGATCGAGGTCGTCGCCACCTCCATCAACCGTCCCGACCTGGTGCAGCGCGAAGGGAAATACCCGCCGCCGCCGGGCGATTCGGAGATCCTCGGCCTCGAGGTCGCCGGCATCATCGCCGAGCTCGGCGCCGGCGTCAACGGCTGGAAGGTTGGCGACAAGGTGATGACCCTGGTCGGTGGCGGCGGCTACGCCGAATACGCCGTCGCCTACGCCAGCCACCTGATGCGCATCCCCGAAAGTATGTCCTTCGAGGAGGCGGCCTGCGTCTGCGAATCGTACATCACCGCCTTCTTGAACGTCTTCATGATCGGCGAATTGAAAGACGGCCAGACCGCGATCTTCCACGGCGGCGGCGGCGGCGTCAACACCGCCGCGCTGCAGCTCGCCAGGGCCCTCACCCCGAGCGTGAAGAAGATCGTCACCGCCAACCCGGGCAAGATGGAACGGGTCAAAAACCTCGGCGCCGACCTGGTGATCGACTACACCACCACCCCCGACTTCACCGAGGCGGTGAAGGAGTTCACCAGCAAGAAGGGGGTCGACCTGATCCTCGACCACGTCGGCGCCAAGTATCTCGCGCCGAACATGAACTCGCTGGGCTACAAAGGGAAACTGGTGATCATCGGCGTCATCTCCGGCATCAAGGCCGAACTCAACCTCGCCCTGATGATGGTCAAGCGCCAGCAGATCATCGGCTCGGTGCTGCGCTCCCGCCCGGTACCGGAAAAGGCCGAGATCGTCGCCGAGTTCACCAGGCGCGCCCTCCCCAAGTTCGCCGACCGCTCCATCGTCCCGATCATCGAGCGGGTCTTTACCATCGACGAGGTGGTCGAAGCGCACCGGATGATGGAAGAGGACTCCCACTTCGGCAAGATCGTACTGAAGATCCGTTAAAGGGAATAGAAAATCCGCAACGCAAGAAGCCGCCTCGCGAGGGGCGGCTTCTTGCGTTCAATTGTGACAGTCCTGAACAGGGGGCTACTTTTCTGCGAAGTCAGCCTTGTCCCCTTCCGGCCTATCTAATCACGCACCTTGTAGACGGGGTGGGCCTCGGTATCGGCGCGGTGGGCTGACAGTTCTGCGGCTACCTTCCTGAGTAAATAGGCAGTCTGGTCATGCTTCTCGTTCGACTCCTCCCGGAATTCGTGCAACTCGGCCCGCAAGGCGGAGTGCCCCTCAAGCACAAGCTCGAATTTTCCACGGATGTCTTCCAGCAATATTTCCACGTGTTCCTTCTCCATGCATCCCCCTCCTTCCATGATAAGAATGGCACCCAAAGGATAGGTGAGTCAGGGAACGAGGTCAATGCAAAAGGGGTCGCTCCACCAGGCAGGGACGACTATTTTTCAGGTCTGGTCTTCGGGAATGCCTAATAACTGCGGATTCCGATGAAAGTTGCCAGCCGTTCCAGCGCAAAGTTGCCACTCGTTCCAAGGCAAAGTTGCCAGTGATCGGAGCGTAGCGACGCTGGAGTTTTTGTCTTACGCCAAGTTGCCGATCGGGTCAAGCTGGGATCGCCGTTTGCGCATCGATTCTCCTTTCAAGGTGAGCCGGTAGGCGTTGTGGATGAGGCGGTCGAGGATGGCGTCGGCGACCGTCGGATCCCCGAGGTAGTCGTGCCAGGCTTCGACCGGAAGCTGGCTGGTGATCAGGGTCGAACGCAGATTGTGGCGGTCCTCGAGGATTTCGAGCAGATCGCGGCAACCGGCGGCGGTCATGGGGGCGAGCCCCCAATCGTCGAGGACGAGCAGTTGAGTCTTGGCGACTCTATCCATCATCTTGGGGTAGCGGCCGTCGGCCCGCGCGAGGGCCAGTTCCTCCAGGAAGCGGGGCAGGCGCAGGTAGAGGGTCTTGCAGCCGAGGCGGCAGGCCTTGTGAGCCAAGGCGCAGGCGAGGTAGCTCTTGCCGACGCCGGTGGGGCCGGTGATGAGAATGTTGTGGCCCTTGGCGAGGTAGCGACCGCCGGCCAGCGCCAGCACGAGGTCGCGGTCGAGTCCCCGGGGTGCCCTCCAGTCGAGGTCCTCGATGCAGGCGCTCTGACGCAGCCGGGCCGTGCGCAGGCGAGTGGTGAGCCGGCGGCTGTCGCGCTCGGTCTGCTCGCGGTCGACCAGCAGGCCGAGGCGCTCCTCGAAGCTCAAGGCATCGGCGGTCTCGCTAAGGCGCTGTTCCTGAAGGGCCTTGAGCATGCCGGTCAGCTTGAGGGCGCGCAGTTTGTCGTCGGTGGGGTGGCTGAGCATGGTGGTCTCCTTGGTCAGTGGTAGTAGCCGGCGCCGCGGATGTTGTCGTGACTCGGCAGCAATGAGAGTTGGGATTCGGTGGACTCGGGGAGCGACTGGCGGTCCAGTCCGGTTTTGAGGATCGAGGCGACGCTCTTGAGGCGACAGGCGTTTGTTGCCAGGGCCCGCTGGCAGGCCGCTTCCAGGCGCTCGGGCGTGTAGGTCTTGGCCAGCCGGATCAGCCCCAGGACGCTGCGGTAGCCCTGCTGGGGATGGGCCCGTGAGGCCAGGATCTTCTCTGCCAAGGCGGCGGTGTGCGGTCCGGTTTTGGCCGCCCAGGAAACCAGGCGCTGCGGCGTCCATTCGGCATACTCCCTGTGGCTTTTGGGCATGTGCTCGCCGAGAGTGGTGTGGCGACCGCGCTCAGAGGAGCGGACATGGGAGGCCACCCGTTGCCCTTTGTGCAGAAATTCGACGGTGGTCGCCGTCAGGCGCACGTCGAGCTGCTGCTTCACCAGCACATACGGGACCGAGTAGTAGTGGTGGTCGACTTCGGCATGGTAATCGATGTTGACCCGCGCATGGCGCCATTCGGCGAACGTATAGGGGGTCGCCGGCAGAGGATTCAGAGCCGGACGTTCCAGGGTGTCGAAGAGCTGCTGGCGGCAGCCGGGAAGCTTCTTGAAGGGGCGCCGGTTGAGGTGCTCCACCAGCTCCCGAATGGCGGCGTTGGCCTCGGCCAGACTGAAGAAGGTACGGTTGCGCAGCCGCGCCAGGATGAAGCGCTCGGCGACCAGAACCGCCGCCTCGACCTTGGCCTTGTCTTTGGGTTTGCGCACCCGCGCCGGAATCACCGCGCAGCCATAGTGAGCGGCCAGCTCCGCATAGGTGGGGTTGATGTCCGGTTCGTAGCGGCAGGGTTTGGAGACGGCGCTTTTCAGGTTGTCCGGAACAACGATCTCGGGCACTCCGCCGTAGAAGGAGAAGGCCCGGACATGCGAGCCGATCCAGTCCGGCAGCCCTTGGGTCCAGGTGGCTTCGGCAAACGTCTGGGAACTCGCCCCCAGGGCCGCGACGAACAGTTGCGCTTCGCGGATCTCGCCGGTGCGGCGGTCGACGATCGGCAGGGTCTGGCCGGTGTAGTCGACAAACAGCTTCTCGCCGGCTTTGTGCACCTGACGCATCGACAGACGCAGTTTGCCGGACCACTCACGGTACAGATCGCAGAAACGGCTGTAGCGATACCCCTCGGGATGGCTGTTCTGGTATTCCTCCCAGAGCAGCCCCAGGGTGACGCCCTTGCGCTTGAGTTCCTGATGGATGGTCGCCCAGTCGGGCATGGGGCGCTGGTCGGCGGGAATGACTGGCGCTGGCGGAAAGAGCAACTGTTCAAGTCGGGTTTCGTCCAGATTCTCTGGCAGCGGCCAAGACAACCCGGCGTGAGCGGCGCGTCTCAGAAATTCGCCCACCGTGGTGTGTGACGTGCCGACGGAGCGGGCGATGGCCCGCTGTGTCAGGCCGGCTTCGTAATGCAGACGCAGAACGTCCTTGATCTTGCGCATGGATAACCTCGTGTGTGCCAATGGGACCACCTCCTGGAAAAAGTCCAGAAGGTTGTACCCCGCGGTTACCCAGCGTCGCGAGAACTTTGATCAGTCTGACAGATTCACCGACCTCTTCCGCTCAAACTGGAAAGTTTGGATCGGAACGGGTGGAAACCTTGCGTCGGAATGACTGGCAAGTTTGCATCGGAATCGGTGGAAAGTTTGGCTCGGAATACGCATAATAACTCCTGACACTTTCAGAAGAGTGCCCAGCCCCCTTTTCACAGCCCCGATGCACAGTCAATCGCGCTCCGGTCTGCGTCCGGCGCCATTCGGCCTCGGTCGGCAGCCAGAAGTTTTTCCCCGTCTGTTGATTCAGCTTGTACAAAAACTCCTGCACGTCGCACCAGCTCACCCGCTCCACCGGGCAGTCGTCACCGCAACCCGAAAAGTACGATGGATTATTCCCCATCAGCCGATGCCACTGCCCTTGCGTTACCTCGGTCTTGCCGATCCAAAAATCATCGACGCAAACCTTGTGCACCGGCTTCTCGTCGCTATCGCCGTCACCAAAGGTGTCCCCCATCTGAAAACAACCACCCTTGACTGCAACCATCTCCCCTGTCAGCTCCTTTTAGCATCTCCCTTTTCCATTCCGCTAAACCGAATAAGTGATCCGCATTCCCACAAAAGCTACGGCTTGGCTGTCTGACCGAGAACTTTTACCAGTTTGACTTCGAAAATCACCGTCTGATCGGCCAGGGGTCCGCGTTCGCCAAAGGCCAGATCGGGCGGCACGAACAGCTTCCACTTCGCCCCTTCGGCCATTAGCGGTAAGGCTTCGCGCCAACCGGGAATGACCTGGCTCAGGGAAAACTCCACCGGCGCCCCTTCTGCAGAGCGGTCAAATTCCTGCCCGTCGAGGCGCATGCCGCGGTATTCCACTCTAACCCGATCGTCCGGTCCGGGTTGTTTTCCCTGACCGGGGACAAGAACCTGGTACTGAAGCCCGCTCGGCAGCGCAACTACCCCTTCCCGTTTGGCATTGGCGACGAGGAAATCCCGCCCCTCACGCAGGGTCTGTTCCCGCTGCACCCCCTGTTGTTTGAGGACCTTCTTTTTCAGGGCTACCAGGACTTGCTTCATTTCGTCCTGGGTCAACAGCGTCGGTTCTCCCTGCATGGCATCCCGCATCCCCTGCAGCAGCATCTGCTCACGGATATCAACCTGCTGCTGTTTCAGGTCGCCGCCGATCTGATAGCCGAGGCTGTAGTTGATCCGGTCCATCTCGTCCGGTTGCGTTGCCGGCTCGGCGGCCAGGGCCAGGGGGACGAGAAACATCAAGAGCCCGCCGGTGAAGATTGCTACTTTCATAAGTCTCTCCTTTGGGGAGATACGTTCTTTGTAGGGCAACACCCGAGCAGGGTCGCCGCGAAGGGCGACCCTGCCGGGAGCGTTCAGCGCCGCACTGCGGCGACCGGGCTAGGGACCAACGACGTAAGGACGCATCATCTCGTTGTCCTCATGCTCGACGATATGGCAGTGCCAGACATACAGCCCCGCAACGTCGAAACGTGCCCGGACCGTGGTAATCTCGCCCGGATAGGCGATCACGGTATCCTTGAACCCGGTTTCCCAGGGTTGCTGCGGCACCGGCACCGGGGCGGGAACCACCCCCGGGATCGGCGTCCGGTTGATCACCGCGAAGCGCACCAGGTGCAGGTGGATCGGGTGGGCATCGACGGTGAAGTTGTAGATGTTCCAGTCCTCGACCGCACCGGTCGCCGGATTTTCGGTGACATTGACCGTCACGGTTCCCCCATTGGCCAGGGTGATGACCTTGTCGGTACCGGCCTTGGTCATGTCGGTCCAGTTAAGGGCGATGCCGAGCGGCAGTGCCGGGTTGGTCTGGTCGACGATACCGACCTTGGCGGCGATCGGCGCCATCGGAATGGAAGCCGGCCTGGTCGCTGCGCAGAAGGCGCCGATGGTGCCCGGTCCCACCCCGGGAGGGAGCGGGGTCGGGGAGACGGCGACAACGGAAATCGCCCCCACCGGACTGACGGTGACACACACCTGGCCCGACTCTTCTTCGTTGAGGGAAACGTCCCGCTGGTTGCTCGGAGCGCCGAGCGTGGAGACCTGCTCAGCGGGGAGTGCCAGCAAGGTCGGATCGGTGGCAGCGGCGGGATTGACGGTCACGCCATCGGCCAGGACCGGGTCGGTGGGACTGGCGCCCAAGGGTCCGCCGGCATTGGCCGGGGTCCCGTTGACCACGAACTGGAGCACCTGGCCGGTGGTGCTCGGATCGGCCGGAACATCCGGGAAGCCGCCGAAGGGAGCATCCGGCGCGGTATTGTACATGCGGATGATGGTCCCGGTGGGGAGCCCGCGGAAATCGACGATCACGTCAGCCCGCTCGGCCAGCCCCATCAGCAGCGCCTGCTGAGGATCGGGAGCCGCGACCGGGGCCTGGGCCACGCCGCCGACATAGGTGGTGGTCATGCCGCTTTGCACCTTGACCACGTTGGGGAGGAAGCCCTGCTCGGCGCCGATCTGGTAGAAGGGGATCTCGACCCCGAGCTTGTCGGCTTTGACCTTTTTCTTCCCCTGCAGTTTGCCCCCCGGGGTGATGACTTCAAACATCGACAGGTTCAGGAAACGTGAGTTGCAGCCGTTAAGTAAACGCAAACGGTAGAGGGCCGGGGCCACCTCGAGGCTCGGCCAGGAGACGCCGTTGACCACCATGACGTTGAAGAAGGCTTCCGGGTTCCAGGTTGGCGCGATGTCGGTGGAGATCGGCGCACTCCCGGTATAAGGGCCGGGATAGCCATCGAAGAAGGTGCGACTGGCCGGGTAGAAGAGGCTACCGTCGAGGTTGAAGGAGCGATCCTGAATGACGATGGGGATTTCGCGAATAGTGTCGCGGACGGAGGTCGGCACAACACTCTTCGGCGCGTTGAGATCCAGCACCCCCTGGCCGGCGACAGGGGCCGGACCGGGAAGGACCCCGGGCGGCAGGTCATTGGCGCCGTTACGAATCAGATAGAAACCTGCCGGGCCGGCATAGACGTTGAGGCGGGTCATCCCGAGGGTATGGTCGTGGTACCAGAGGGTGGTCGCCGGCTGGTCGTTGCGATAAGAATAATCGGCATAGCCGAGGTTCCCGAAGTTTACCCCGGATGCATCATCGAAGAGGGTGCCTGAAGTGATGTAGCCGGTGGGTATGTTGTTGGCCGCCGGTAGCCACCAGGCCTCGGGATAACCGTCGCTGTGCGGGTCGACATGGGCGCCGTGAACATGGGTGACGATCGGCACCGGTCCGGTGTAGAGGGCCGGGTTGCTGGTGGCACAGTCGGTACGGTTGGCGACGCCGTGGCGGCAGCCAGTCGCTGGCGGGTTGGCCCAGTGCAGGGTCTGATCCACGGGCAGCAGGTGCGGCAGGTAGTTGCCGGTGGCCGGATCGACCAGGTCATTGATCCAGCGCACGTTGACTGGCTTTCCCGATGTGGTCTCGAGGGTATAGGCCGGATAGTTGAACTGGGATGCGGAATCCGGAGCGATGACCGGCGTTGGATCGATTGCCGGGCCGTAACCCCAGAGGGTGGTTGCCGGGAACGCATCGGCCCGGCCGTTGATGGTGTTCCAGATACCACCGGGGAGTATCTGTTGCTGGAACTGGCGAACGGCGATGTCGTAGTTGTCCGCGCCGCTGCCGTTGTTCTTCATGACCGGAGGAATGACCAGCGGGGTAACGTATTTGGGGATCGTCAGCGGGTCGAGGGTTCCGCCCGGCAGAGGGGCCGCCGGGCTTTGCACAACAGTGACAGCACCGACCAGCAGCAGACTGCAACTGAGGATCAGTGCTATCAGGTAATTGCTTCTCTGTGTCACGGTTTTCATAGGTCGGTTCTCCTTGAAGCGCGAGATTCAATTCTCACCAGGCATCGCCATTCCTGCGTTGAAAATTATCAGTGCTGGCATTGCATTTCCCTGGTTGCCCCGGCCGGAGACGCCCTGCAAAGTTTGGCGTGCGGCCCTAAAGTGAAGCTATGAAATAATCCGGCAGTTGCCGCTGTTGCTGACCGTTATTCAGTTCTGTGGGAAAGCACAATCGGCATCCGCGGCCTTCAGCAATGGTTAGTGACTACATTAGTAATCTATTCGACACCACCGCACAATGCGTCAATGGCGCAAAGCGCGGTAGCAAAAGGCGCATTTTCAGGGTGGGATTAGACAAGGGAGGGAGTTGGGACGGCTATTCTTCCCAGAGCCGGGGATCGATCAGACCGATACGAATGGCGTACTGCACCATCTTGACGGGATTGTCGATACCGATTTTCCGGGCGATGCTGGCCCGATGTTTATCGACAGTCTTGGAGCTGATGCAAAGCAGGTCGGCAATTTCCGCAGTACTGTTCCCGGCGACTACCAGGCGAAAGACCTGCTGTTCCCGCTCGGAGAGCTCATCAAAGCTTCCCCTGGCCGGTTTTTCCTCGTGACCGCTCAGGTAGCCCTCAATAACCTGTTGCTGAATCTGGCCGCTCAGGTAAATGCGGCCGTCACGAACGGCGCGAATGGCGGCGAGAAGCTCCCTGCCAGGCGCGCCCTTGACCACGTAACCGCTCGCTCCCAACCTGAGGGCTTCGTGGGTATAAACCTCCTTTTCATGGGAGGAGAGGATCAGCACCCGCGTTTCGGGAACGGCATCACGCACCAGCTTGAGGGCCTCCAGACCATTCATGCGCGGGAGGGCGACGTCGAGCAGCAGCACTTCCGGGCGCAACCGGCGAGTCAAATCGACGGCCTCCACGCCATCGCCGGCCTCGCCGATCACCACCATATCGGCCTGGGCCGCCAGCAACAGGCGCAGGCCCTCCCGCATCAGGGCATGATCATCAGCTATCAGGATTCGAATCGGATTCACTCCTCCTCCGTCAGTAGAGGAACCCAGGCACAGACCCGGGTCCCTTGCCCCGGTTCTGAAGTGACTTGAACTTTACCGCCAACCGCCAGGGCCCGTTCGTGCATGCCGAAAAGCCCGATCCCCCAGTGGCCGTCCACGGAGACCAGTTCGGGGCCCGGCACGAACCCCCGACCATCGTCGACGATTTCCAGTTCCACCCCTCCCGCCTGCGAACGCAGGCGAACCCTGACCGCGCTGGCAGCGGCGTGCTTGAGGACATTATTCAGGGCTTCCTGGCAGATGCGGTAGAGGGCAATGGCACCGTCCCCGCCGGGCGTCTCTTCCAGGGGCTCGGCCGCAAAATCAATCCTGAAGCCGGTCTTCTGCATGGAGAACTCTCCCGTCAACCACTCCAGGGTGGCCGCCAGGCCAAGCTCCTCCAGCATGGCCGGCAACAGCCGGTCACAGGTTTGGCGAATTTCGGTGCGCAAGCGGGCGACGCTGGCGAGAAGCCGATCACAGTGAAACTGGAACTCCTCCTGGTTCCGCCAGTGCCCC
The DNA here is from genome assembly GCF_054658035.1 of Desulfuromonas carbonis. Lineage (NCBI taxonomy): Bacteria > Pseudomonadati > Thermodesulfobacteriota > Desulfuromonadia > Desulfuromonadales > Desulfuromonadaceae > Desulfuromonas > Desulfuromonas carbonis. The sequence goes on from NZ_BAAHXR010000003.1 coordinate 312,678, forward strand.
TCCTTCAGCATCTCGACCCCGAGTTGAACCACGGCCAGAACCTGGCCGAATTCATCGTGCAGGTCGCGCGCCAGATGTTTTTTCTCCATCTCGACGCTATGCATGAGCTGGTGAGAAAGCTGGCGGATATCTGCCTTCTGCTGCCGTAGCGCCGCCTCGGCCTCTTTACGCAGACCGATATCGGCAATCGTCCCGACCGCCCGCAGCGGCGTCCCGTCCTCATCCCGTTTTACGACCCTGCCCCGAACCAGGATCCAGGACCACGCCTTTGCTTCTCCGGGCAGTCGCAACTCGGCTTCAAAATTCGCAATCCTGCCGGCGAGATGATCATTCCAGGCGACCAGAGCCGCCCGCCGGTCGTCCGGATGAATGCGAGTCTGCCAAACCGCAAGGGCGGGAACCGGCTCGTCCGGGCCACACCCGACAAGCTCCCGACAGCGCGGACTGAAGTAGGCCGAGCCTCCCACCAGGTCCCAGTCCCAGACGCCGTCATTGACGGCGTCCAAGGTGGTATTGAGCCGCTCTTCGCTCTCCAGCAGCCTTTCCAGCGCCGCCTTGCGGGCCTGGTACTGATTCATCAGGGGGCGATAGTGGAACAGGTAGAAGGTGGGGGAGAGGAACAGGAGAAGCATTACGGCGTCGAGCAGGGCACCGGCATAGGTATCCAGCTCCCCGACGCTGTCAAGAATCAGCATGACCGAAAACTCGGCCAGGAAAATCGACAGGACCATCAGGGGGAGGATACGAAGCGGCGACCCGCCCAGGATTAGCTGGTCGAGCCGGAACCAGTTTTTGCCGGGCTGCCTGAACTCCTCGGTCGCCATACCACCCATCACCTCATGAAATCACCAGGGAATCAGCCATTTCATTCGCACCTCGGTCTTGAAAAAACAGGAAACACCTCCGGCCAAGTATAGCAGCGCAGCCGGAAAGTCCAAAAAACCGGGGGAGAATAGACCAGGGGAGACCAGGTGAAGGCTGGGTAGACCGGCATACATCTGCCGTTCAGAGAAAGTAGCGGCTGGTATCGATCCCGAATTGGCGGGCATCGAGGGTCTTGGCAATATTGCGGGAGCCGTCGGCAGAGAGATCGACCGTGGCGCCATCGATTTCGTTCCCCGCCGGGTCGGCGATGATCTGCACCAGCGGCCGGTCCCAGAGGAAGAGTTCCTCGGGGTTGCCGACGACGACGGCGAGTTCGCCGGTATTCAGCCGCAGCAGGGTACCGAGGGGATAGGTGCCGATGCAGTTGACGAAAACCTTGAGGAGAACAGGGTCGTAGGTTTTCCCTGCCTTGTCGAGCATCAAGCGCAGGGCTTTTTCGGGCGCAATCGGGGTCCGGGTATAAACCCGGGAGGAGGTCATGGCGTCGTAGCAGTCGGCAATACTGATGATGCGGCCAAAGAGACTGAGCCGGCGGTAGGGATACTTGGGATAGCCCGAAAGATCGAAATTCAGATGATGCTCGAAAGAGCCGACGATAATACGGGCGTTCAAGAGATCGAGCCCCTTGAGCTTCATCAGGAGCTTGACCCCGAGCACGGGATGTTTCTGGATGATCCGCCACTCCTCCGGCTCAAACTCCTGGGGCTTGTTGAGCAGTTCCGTGGGAATATCGGATTTGCCGATGTCATGAAAGAGCGCTGCCATCCCCAGCTCGCAGAGCCGCCCGCGGCTGAGACCGATCCGCTGGCCGATGGCGAGAGAAAGGATGCAGACGTTCACCGAGTGGTTGTAGGTGTACTCGTCATGGCAGCGGATGGTGGTAAGCCCGAGCAGGTTGGTTTCATTGTCCAGCAGCTGGTCGATCATGGTCTGGACGACCCGTTTCGATTTGCGCAGCCGCAGGGTCTGCCCCATCTTGGCGTTTTCCATGACCTCGGCGGTGGCGCTGACCGTCTGCAGGTAGATCTGCTGGGAGCGGGCCCGACCGTCTTCGAGTCCGGGCCGCGCCGCTGGTGGCGCTGTTTCACTCTCTTCGGCCAACGGCTCCAGTTCAATGCCGGTGATCCCGCGCCCGTGCAACTGGGTGACCACCCGGTAATAGATATCCTCTTCAGCCTCCCCGGGCTCGATCTCGTTGAGGAGGGTGGCGAAGCGGGAGAGCTGCTGGGTCGCCACCGCCGGGTCGAATTGAATTCCGCCGATCCCCAGCCGCTTCATCAGGGTAAGGACGTAAAAGATCGCCTCCGCTCCGGCGGCATCGGGTTTCAGGCGGACGTCACCGAGCAGAAGGTAGCTCCCCTGGGTGCGGATGGAGGGCTCCTCGTTGTGCCGGTGAATCTGGCGCACCGTCTCCTGGAGCTGGCTGACCGGGGTGGCGAGGGCCGCATGCCCCTCGGGGTAGTTCTGGGCCGTCTTCAGCAGGACAAAGAACTGGACGCTCAGGCTCTTGCCGAGCCGAACGAGATCCCGATCGAGGGACTGGGAATTCCCCTGGAGAGTCATTGCGCCTCCCCGGCGTCGCGGGGCGGCGCGTCCGCCTGCTCATACTCCTTCAGGGCCTGGAAGATCAGCTCCTCCAGCGCGCTCCCCTGCCATTTGCCCTGGGCTTTTCCCAGCGCCTCGAGGGCCGCCGGGGTGCGAACCTTCTTCAGCCCGGCAATGGCACAGATGACCTCCTCGCTCTGTTTCGAACGGTTGAGCCACCCCGTCTTGATCGCCATCCGCCGCAGCTTCGGCACCACGCTGTCGCCGGCCAACAGTCCCAGCGCCTCGAAAAAGGCACATTTCTCCGCGATACTTCTGTGGGCGAATTCCTTCTCGTCAATGATCGCTTCGATCGCCGGCAGCGCCGGCGTCCAGTGGGCCGCGGCGAGAGCTCCCAGCGCCCGGATACGCAACGGCTCCGATTCATCGTCCAGGAATCGCAGCATCTCTTTACGGGCGCGGGGATCGGGATGCTTCAGCAGGTAACCGAGCACCTCTTTGCGGACCTGCGGATCGGGGTGGTCGACCAGCGCGATGACCGAGCCGAGGCACTTCTGGTCGCCGATAAGGGTAAGGATGGTGAGGATGTTGCGCACCAGAAACCAGCGCTTATCCCGCAGAAAGGGGTAGAAGCTTCGCGGGGAATCCTTGCCACATTCAGCCAGCGCAGTGATGATGTTCTTGCGCATCTTCCGCTTCTGGACCTTGCCGAGGACTTCACAGATCGACGCGGTATGCCGGGAGCCAAGGTAGCGGAAGAGGTCGACAAGGTCGTCGAGAGAAAGGTCCTCCAGGGTATCGAAAGGCTGCTGCAGGGAGAGGACGACCTCCGCGGTGACCCCGGAGCCGCTGCCGGCCCGGATCATCTCCCGCTTGCCGGGCGGAACCTTGTCGCTCGCCGCCATCTTCTGCAGAAAGCGAATCAGCTGCAGGGCATCACCGAGTCTTCCCTCCTGCAGGAGGCTGCCGATGAGGTTGTCGGTTATTTCGAGGAAGTCACCGAACAGCCCGCGCCCCATCTCCCCGGCCAGGATCGCGGCGAGGATCCGCATGACCTCGGGCAGCGGGTCCTGGCTCTCCTCGGCCGTCGTCTCCTGCTTGAGGGCCGCCGCCTCCGCGGCAGTGAGCGGCTGGATCGGTTGCGCCACCGGCTGGACCACTGGCTCCACCGGGGTCTGGTAAACCCTTTGTATCCCGGGCTGTTGGGAAGCATCCGCCGGGAAGGAGGCCTGCTGCGCGTTCACTTCGTTGAAGTCGTCGGCGAGAACGTAGGTGATATTGGGGAGGTCTTTCATCCAGAGCAGGGTGACGATATCATCGTCGGTATCGGCGGCGCGGTTCTGCCCGACAATATCGAGAAAATCACAGATTTCTGCAGGCTGGAGCCCCGCGCTGAAAATCAGGGAACGGATACCGTCCGCGTAGAGACGAAAGCCGATACTCTCCCGCGGATCCCGACTCTCGTGAATCCTGGTCCCGAGGTAGGAGGTGGTGTACTGGTCGACATCGAACTGGCACTGGCCGTAGCGTTCGAGGTGACCGGTCGTCTTGGTGATCGAGTCCTGGATGAATTTTTGCCGCAGGGGGTTGTTGGGCAGATACATCCGAAACGCCTTGGCGGCTTTGAGCAGGGACCAGAGGACTTCGGTCGCCGAGGCGAGCTCCTCCTTGAGGCGGATTTCGTCCGCCGGGCCTTTCATCGGTCTGCCATCATTCATCGACATTACATGCAACCTTTGCGCAACGCTTCCCCGTTTCGCCCCGGGTTCGGCAGGTCAGGCAACCTCCCCGGATGGCGCCGCCGGCGCCCGAAACTTTCCCTCCCGATGATCATGCCACTCCATTTGGCCCGATAGTTCCTTCTACCTTCGGACCCGCGCCTTGTCAACCTCGCCGTTGCCTTAACCAACCTGCCGGCGAGATGGAAGCGCGGCGCGGGCGGAGAGCTGTTGCCGCAACCGGGAGTTTCTGGCGGGCTATTCCTGTTCTGCCAGCCTGCGTGCTTCGGCGACCAGCGCCTCGACCATCTCGGCCTCGGGAACCTTGCGCACCACCACTCCCTTGCGGAAGAGGAGCCCCTGCCCCTTGCCGCCGGCGATACCGACATCGGCTTCACGGGCCTCGCCCGGTCCGTTGACGACGCACCCCATCACCGCCACGGTGATCTTTTTGGGCAGGTCGTGGAGGCGTCGCTCGACCTCTTCGGCGACCGGGATCAGGTCGACCTGGCAGCGGCCGCAGGTCGGGCAGCTGACGAAGACCGGGCCGTGTTCACGCAGTTCGAGGCTCTTGAGAATTTCCCAGCCGACGCGGACCTCTTCAACCGGGTCGCCGGTGAGGGAGACGCGCAGGGTATCGCCGAGACCGCCCTCAAGGAGGGTGCCGATGCCGACGGCGCTCTTGATGGTGCCGCTCCAGGTGGTGCCGGCCTCGGTGATGCCGATGTGCAACGGGTAGTCGACCGCGGCGGCGAGAAGGCGGTAGGCCGCCACGGTGCGGCGGATATCGGAGACCTTGAGGCTGACCTTGATCTCGCGGTAGCCGAGATCTTCGAGAATGCGGATGTGGCCGAGAGCGCTCTCGGCCATCGCCTGGGCGGTAGGGTGCCCGTACTTCTCCAGCAGCTCCTTCTCGAGGCTGCCGCCGTTGACGCCGATACGGATCGGGATGCGGCGTTCGGCGCAGGCTCTGACCACCTCTTCGACCTTCCAGCGCGCCCCGATGTTGCCGGGGTTGAGCCGCAGTCCGGCGACCCCGGCCCGCAGGGAGGCGAGGGCCAGCTGGTAGTCGAAGTGGATATCTGCGATCACCGGCAGCGGGCTGGCGCTGCAGATCGCTGCGAGAGCCGTCGCGGCGTCAGCATCGGGGACCGCGCAGCGCACGATTTCGCAGCCGGCCGCGGCGAGGCGACCGATCTGGGCCAGGGTGGCAACCGCATCGCGGGTGTCGGTGTTGGTCATCGACTGGACCGAGACCGGCGCGCCGCCACCGATGGCGACGGGACCGACGAAGATCTGGCGGGTGATGCGGGGCATAAAAATCTCCGGTTTGAGGTTTGCGTTTCAAGTTTGCATAGCGCCCTTGGGAGACGCCGACTCCAGGTGAAAAAGGGATCTCCTCGGCGCGCCGGGGTTTGCAACCTAAACCGCAAAACCCAAAACTCAAAACTGCACCATCCCCGCCGAGTCTACAAGGCGCCGCGGCCGGCCGTCAAGCACCACCGCAATTGACAGCAGCGCCCCGGAAAGAGTATGGTTCCGCCTCAGAAGTACCCACTTGACTAAGGATCCCCATGGCCCAGCCGCCCCGTCCGAAAAAAGTCGCCACCACCCGCCCGCCCCGCAAAAATCAGCGCCCGGCCCTGCCGACGGTGGAGACGACCATCGAACGCCTCGACGACGACGGCGTCGGCATCGGCCCCTACGCCGGCAAGGAACTGCTGGTCCCGGGCGCCTTTCCCGGGGAGAAGATCCGTGCCGCCCTCGAACACGAAGGGCAGCGCCGCAGTGTCGGCCTGCTGCGCGAGGTCCTGGTTCGCCATCCCGACCGCATCAACGGCCCCTGTCGCTGTGCCGGCGACTGCCTCGGCTGCCCGCTGATCAATCTCGCCTATCCGGCCCAGCTCCAGGTCAAGGCGGAGCGGGTACGCGCGGCCCTCGCCGCCCGGGAAGGGCTCACCGCGGTACCGGTGCGGGCCCCCTGGGGCGCCGAGCACCCCTTTGGCTACCGGACCAATGCCAAGCTGGTCCTGGCCAAGGAACGGGGGAAGGTGAGCGTCGGTCTCTACCGCCGCGGCAGCCACCAGGTGGTCGATATCGGCAACTGCCCCCTGCACCATCCGCTGATCAACCGCATCGTCGCCACGGTACGCAGCGAGATCGAACGGCAGCAGATCTGGGTCTGGGACCCGAAACGCCAGCGCGGCCTGCTCCGTTACCTGCTGGTGCGGGTCAGCCCGGGGTCGGGCAAGGCGATGGTCACTTTCGTCACCACCGAAAAGGATTTCACCCAGCTCACCCGGCTGGCCAAGGCGCTCAAGGCAAAACTTCCGGAGATCATCTCGGTCCAGCAGAATATCAACCCGACCGCCGGCAATGTCATCTTCGGTCGCGAGACGCTGCGCATGATCGGCGCTCCCGACCTCCTCGACCAGCTCGGCGAGGTGCGGCTGCGCATCGCCCCGACCGCCTTTTTCCAGGTCAACCACGAGCAGGCGGCGCGCATCTACGCCCTGGTACGGCAGTGGGCGGCGCTCAAACCGGAGGAGAGCGCCGTCGATCTCTACTGCGGTATCGGCGGCATCGCCCTCCATCTCGCCCGGGATGCCGGCCGGGTAATCGGCATCGAGGTGGTCGAAGAGGCGGTGCGCAACGCCCGTGAGAACGCCCGCCTGGGCGGCCTTGGCAACTGCACCTTCCGCGCCGGGGAAGCCGAGGAGCTGGTTCACGACCTGACTCTCGAAATTCCTCCCGGCAGCGTTGCCGTCGTCAATCCCCCCCGCGGCGGCTGCGAGGCCGCGGTCCTCGAAGCGCTGGCCGGGCTCAAGCCACGGCTGCTGGTCTACGTCTCCTGCAACCCGGAGACGCTGGCGCGCGACCTCGCCCTGCTGGCCGGCCACGGCTATCGCACCGAGGAGGTGCAGCCGGTCGACATGTTTCCGCAGACCGGCCACATCGAGTCGGTGGCACGGCTCGTCCCCGACCCGCGCGGGAAAAGGCCGAAGGCGCGGCGAAGTTGAACTCCTGGTTTTTCATAGGTCCCAGTAGTCCCAGTAGTCCCATAGGACCTATGCGACAAATGGGACCTATGAAAAACTACAGTCCCCAATTTTCCGGAGGCCCTACCCCATGAAAACCCTCGACTGCCGCGCCCACCAGTGTCCCCACCCCGTGGTCGAAACCCGCAAGGCAATCCTCGCCGCGCCGGACGAGGCGCTGACCGTCCTGGTCGGCGACGATACCGCGCGGGAGAACGTCGGCCGGATGGCAGCAAGCCTCGGCTTTGCGGTCGAAGTTGCAGCGACCGAGGGCGGCTTCGCCCTGCAGCTGCAACCGGGGACGGGCCCGGCGAGCGAGGTAACGCCGGCCGCGGCGACCGGGCCGACCGTGATCTTCATCGGCGCCGAGACGATGGGGAGCGGCAGCGACGAGCTCGGCCGCCTGCTGTTGAAGAACTTCCTGATCACCCTTCTCGATCTCGACAGCGCCCCCGACGCCATCCTCTTCGTCAACTGCGGGGTGAAACTCGTCTGCCAGGGCGCCGAGGTGCGCGAAGCCCTCGAACAGCTCGCCTGCCGCGGGACCGATATCGCCGCCTGCGGCCTCTGCCTCGACTTCTATGCCCTCAAGGAGGAGGTGGCGGTAGGACGGGTCACCAACATGTTCGACATCGCCCGGACCCTGACCGGGGCGGGACGGGTGGTGCGCCCCTGAGCCGTTGCCGGGAGGGGAGAGGACAGGACGAGCCGTGAAGACCTTCGCCATCGAGTACCGCTTCCGCTTTCCCGACGGCCGCCGCGAGCGCTACGATCTGCGCATTGACGCCGCCACCCTGGAGCTGCAGCAGGACCAGATCACCACCCCGCCCTGGACAAGCCTCGACTTTCACCAATGCCCCAACTGCCCCCTCGAACCGGCGCGGCAGAGCCATTGCCCGGCCGCTGTCGCCCTGGTGCGCCTGGTCGCCTCCTGTGCCCGCCTGGTCTCCTACGATCGCCTCGAAGTGGAGATCGTCACCCCGGAACGGGTCATTTCCAACGACATTCCGGCCCAGCGCGGCGTCAGCTCCCTGATGGGGCTGATCCTCGCCACCAGCGGCTGCCCGCGCACCGCCTTCTTCAAGCCGATGGCCCGCTTCCACCTGCCGCTGGCAAGCGAGGAAGAGACGATCTACCGGGCCGCCTCCATGTACCTGCTCGCCCAGTACTTCCTGCGCAAGGACGGGGCAATGGCGGACCTCGACCTGGAGGGGCTGAAGAGAATCTACGCCGACCTCCATATCGTCAACCGCACCCTCGCTGACCGTCTGCGCCATGCCATCGAGGAGGACTCGACGATCAACGCCCTGATCCTGCTCGACCTTTTCGCCAAGAACATTCCCTTCGTCATCGAGGACTCCCTGGAGGAGATCCGCTACCTCTTCGCCCCCTTCCTCACCAAATCGAACTGAAAAACCGAGAGAGCGGGGAGCCTCTCGGCCTCCCGCCCTCTCGGTTTGAATTTAAACCATACGTCCCATAGGACCGATGGGTCCTGTAAGGCCTATCCCTAAGGCAGATCGCTCCTCCCCATCAGGTAGCGATCGACCTCCCGCGCCGCGGCGCGCCCTTCGTTGATCGCCCAGACCACCAGGCTCTGGCCACGGCGGGCGTCGCCGGCGGCGAAGAGCCCGGGGACGCTGGTGGCGAAGGACCCATAGTCGGCCAGCAGGTTGCTGCGGCCGTCGCGATCGACCTCGACCCCGGTCGTCACCGTCGCTTCCGGACCGAGGAAGCCCATCGCCAGCAGCACCAGCTCGGCGCCGATCACCCGCTCGGTGCCGTGCACCTTTTTCGCCTGCAGCCGCCCCCCCTCTTCCAGCCACTCGATGTCGTGGACCCGCAGCTGCTTCACCCGTCCCTGGTCGTCGCCGAGGAACTCGTCGGCGGTCACCAGGTACTGGCGCGGATCGGCGCCGCAGGTCGCCTTGGCCTCCTCCTGGCCATAGTCGAGGCGGTAAACCCGCGGCCACTGCGGCCAGGGGTTGTTGACGGCGCGCTTCTGCGGCGGACGCGGCATGATTTCGAGCTGAACGACACTCTGGCACCCCTGGCGCAGCGCGGTGGCGACACAGTCGGTGCCGGTGTCACCGCCGCCGATCACCACCACCTGCTTGCCGGCGGCGTCGATTTCGAGGGGGGTGCCGTCGAGGAGCCGGCGCGTGTTGTGGGTCAAGTAGTCCATGGCAAAGTGAACCCCCTGCAACTGGCGGCCGGGGATCGGCAGATCCCGCGGCGCGGTGGCCCCGCAGCAGAGGACCACGGCATCGAAATCGGCCTGCAGTTGCGCCAGGGAACGGTCGCGCCCGACCTCGACCCCGGTGACAAACTCGACCCCTTCGGCGGCGAGGAGATCGGCGCGCCGCTGCACGAAGGCCTTGTCGAGCTTCATGTTGGGGATGCCGTACATCAGCAGGCCGCCGACACGGTCGGCGCGCTCAAAGACCGTCACCTGGTGCCAGGCCTTGTTGAGCTGGGCGGCGCAGGCGAGCCCGGCCGGCCCGGAACCGACCACCGCGACCTTCTTGCCGCTGCGCCCGGCCGGTGGCCGGGGCAGGATCCACCCCTCTTCGAAACCCCGGTCGGCGATCGCCTGCTCGATCGCCTTGATCGTCACCGGCGGCTCGATGATGCCGAGGACGCAGGCCCCCTCGCAGGGGGCGGGGCAGACCCGGCCGGTAAATTCGGGGAAGTTGTTGGTCATGTGCAACCGCTCCAGCGCCTTCTGCCAGAGGCCGCGGTAGACGAGGTCGTTCCATTCCGGGATCAGGTTGTAGACCGGGCACCCCGAGGCCGCACCGGCGATGGTCAGGCCGGTGTGGCAGAAGGGGGTGCCGCATTCCATGCAACGCGCCCCCTGCTCCCGGCATTTTCCCGCCGGGTAGTGGAGATGAAACTCCTGCCAGTCCTTGAGCCGCTCCGCCACCGGCCGGTCGGCCGGCAGCTCGCGGTAATATTCGAGAAATCCGCCTTGCTTGCCCATAGTTGTATGCTCCGTGGAAAGCGACCTGGTCGCTTGTTGCTCAGTTTTTCACAGGTCCCATTCTATGGGACCCCTGGGACCGATAAAATACTCTCCCTAATTCCCCCCGACCCTTGCCAGATCGCCGGCATTCTCGGAAAAGGCGGCGCGCAGGGCCTCCTCGCCGCTGTGGCCGGCAGCCTCGGCGCGCGCGATCGCCTCCTGCATGCGCCGGTAATCGGTGGGGTAGACCTTGACGAAGCGCCGGACGCTGCGGTTCCAGTCGGCAAGAATCTCGTCGGCGCGGTTGGAGCCGGTCAGGGCCGAGTGGCGTTCGATCAGCGTCCTGACCCGATCGATCTCCGCCGCAGCGGCGAGGGGCTCGAGATCGACCATCGCCCGGTTGCATTGGGCGGGAAACCTGCCGTCGGCGTCGAAGACATAGGCAATCCCCCCCGACATGCCGGCGGCGAAGTTGCGGCCGGTGGGACCAAGAATAACCACCGTACCGCCGGTCATGTATTCGCAGCCATGATCGCCCACCGCTTCGACCACCGCGGTCAATCCCGAGTTGCGAACGCAGAAGCGTTCCCCGGCCATGCCGCGGATGAAGGCCTCGCCGGCGGTGGCACCGTAAAAGGCGACATTGCCGACGATGATGTTGTCGGCCGGATCAAAGGTCGCGCTGCGGGGCGGGAAAATGACGATGCGGCCACCGGAAAGCCCCTTGCCGCAGTAGTCGTTGGCGTCCCCCTCGATGGTCAGGGTCAGCCCCGCCGGGACAAAGGCACCGAAGGACTGGCCGGCGCTGCCATTGAACTTGAGGCGGATGGTGTCCTCGGGAAGCCCCTTGGCGCCGTAACGCCGGGTCACTTCGCTGCCGAGCAGGGTGCCGACGACCCGGTTGACGTTGTGGATCGGCAGCGAGGCCTGGACCGGGGTCCCTTCCTCCAGGGCCGGTTCGCACAGGCGCAGCAGGACGGTGCGGTCGAGGGCGTGGTCGAGACCATGGTCCTGGGCGATCCTGCAGGTCTGCCCGACCTCCGGCCCCAGCTGCGGACGGTGGAGAATGGCGCCGAAATCGAGGCCACGCTCGGCAATCACCGGACTGTGGGGGTGTCCTTGCAGCAGGTCACTGCGGCCGACCAGCTCTTCGAGGGTGCGAACACCGAGGCGCGCCAGCAGTTCCCGCACCTCGCGGGCGACGAAGGTGAAAAAGTTGACGACGTGGTCGGGAGAGCCGGCAAAGCGGGAGCGCAGCCGCGGATCCTGGGTGGCGACCCCGACCGGGCAGGTATTGAGGTGGCAGGCCCGCATCATGATGCAGCCGAGGACCACCAGGGGCGTGGTGGCGAAACCAAACTCCTCGGCACCGAGCATGGCGGCAATCACCACGTCGCGGCCGCTCTTGAGCTGACCGTCGGTCTCCACCGTGATGCGGTCGCGCAGCCCGTTGAGGAGCAGCGTCTGGTGCGTCTCCGCCAGTCCCAGCTCCCAGGGGAGCCCCGAGTGGTGGATACTGGAGAGGGGTGAGGCGCCGGTGCCGCCGTCATGGCCGGAGATCAGCACCACGTCGGCCTTGGCCTTGGCGACGCCGGCGGCGATGGTGCCGACGCCGACCTCGGAGACCAGTTTGACGCTGACGCGCGCCTCGTGGTTGGCGTTCTTCAAATCATGGATCAGCTCGGCGAGATCCTCGATCGAGTAGATGTCATGGTGGGGCGGCGGCGAGATCAGGCCGACCCCCGGCGTCGAGTGCCGGGTTTTGGCGATCTCCGGGTAGACCTTGTGGCCCGGAAGCTGCCCCCCCTCGCCGGGCTTCGCCCCCTGGGCCATCTTGATCTGCAATTCCCGGGCATTGACCAGGTATTCGCTGGTGACGCCAAAACGGCCGGAGGCGACCTGTTTGATGGCGCTGTTGCGGCTGTCGCCGTTCTCGTCGGGCTGGTAGCGGGCCGGATCTTCCCCCCCCTCGCCGGTGTTCGACTTGCCGCCGAGGCGGTTCATGGCGATCGCCAGGGCCTCATGGGCTTCGCGGCTGATCGAGCCGTAGGACATGGCGCCGGTCTTGAAGCGCTTGACGATCGCTTCCACCGGCTCGACCTGTTCGAGAGGAATCCCTTCGGCCGGGAAGTGGAAATCGAGCAGGCCGCGCAGGGTGCGCGCCTGGCGCGCCTGGTCGTCGGCGCGGGTGGTGAACTCCTTGAAGAGCTTGTAATCCCCCTTGCGGGTCGCTTCCTGGACCAGGTGCACCGCCATCGGCCCGAGCTGGTGCGTCTCACCCCCCTGCCGCCACTGGTGCTTGCCACCGGGGGTGAGGCCTTCGTCCGGATCGCGCCGGGCCGCGAAGGCATGCTGGTGTCGAATCAGGATGTCGCGGGTGATCTGTTCCAGGCCGATCCCGCCAATGCGCGACGCGGTGCGGGTGAAGTAACGGTTGATCAGGTCCTGGCCGAGACCGACCGCCTCGAAGATCTGCGCGCCGCGGTACGACTGGATGGTCGAGATCCCCATCTTCGCCATCGTCTTCACCACCCCCTTGGTGGCGGCCTTGAGGTAATTGTAAATCGCCTTGTCGTGATCGATGTCGGTCAGGATCCCCTCGGCGATCACCTGGCCGAGGCTTTCCAGCGCCAGGTAGGGGTTGATCGCTCCGGCGCCGTAGCCGATCAGGACCGCGAACTGATGGACCTCGCGGGGCTCACCCGACTCCAGCACGATCCCCGCCAGGGTCCGGGTTCCCTTGCGGATCAGGTGGTGATGAAGGCCGGCGACGGCGAGCAGTGCCGGCAGCGGCGCCCTTTCGTTGTCGACACCGCGGTCGGAAAGGATCAGCAGGGTGGCGCCGTCGGCGATGGCGGCATCGGCCGCGGCAAAGAGCTGATCGAGGGCTTCCTCCACCCCCGTGCGCCCGGCGGCGGCAGCAAAGAGGATCGGCAGGGTCACTGCCTTGAGCCCCGGGCGATCGAGGGCCTTGAGCCGGGCGAGCTGGCCGTCGTCGAGGAGAGGCTGGTCGATTTCGACATGGCGGCACGACTCCGGCTCGGCCTTGAGCAGGTTGCGTTCAGCACCGAGGGTGGTTCCGCTGGCGGTGATGATCTCCTCGCGGATACTGTCGATCGGCGGATTGGTGACCTGGGCAAAGAGCTGCTTGAAGTAGCTCGGCAGGAGCTGGGGGCGCTCGGAGAGGACCGCCAGCGGTTCGTCGGCGCCCATCGAGCCGATCGCCTCGACGCCAGTGCGCGCCATCGGCGCCAGCATCCCGCGCAGGTCCTCGAAGCTGTAGCCGAAGGCCTGCTGGCGCTGCAGCAGGGTCGCTTTCTCCGGGGGGGGCGGGGCGGCGGCGGGGAGATCCGCCAGGCGCACCAGGTGGGAGTCGAGCCACTCCTGGTAAGGCTTGGCGGAGACGATGCCGGCCTTGATCTCCTCGTCGGGGATGATGCGCCCCTGGGCGGTATCGACCAGGAACATCTTGCCGGGCTGCAGCCGCCCCTTGCGCAGGATACGATTGGCGGGGAGTTCGAGCACCCCGGTCTCGGAAGCGAGAATCACCAGATCGTCCCGGGTCACCCAGTAGCGCGACGGCCGCAGGCCGTTGCGGTCGAGCACCGCGCCGATCTGCACCCCGTCGGTAAAGGCGATCGCCGCCGGCCCGTCCCAGGGTTCCATCAGGCAGGAATGGTACTCGTAGAAGGCGCGCTTCTCGGCGGACATCCCGCTATGGTAGCTCCAGGGTTCGGGGACCATCATCATCACCGCATGGGGAAGGGAGCGCCCCGAAAGGTGGAGAAATTCGAGGCAGTTGTCGAACATGGCCGAGTCGCTGCCGGCCTCATCGATGACCGGCAGGATCTTCGCCCAGTCGTCGCCGAGCCGGCGGCCGACCAGCAGCGCCTGGCGCGCCGCCATCCAGTTGACGTTGCCACGCAGGGTGTTGATCTCGCCGTTGTGGGCGAGGTAGCGGTAGGGATGGGCACGGGTCCAGTTGGGAAAGGTATTGGTGGAGAAGCGCGAATGCACCAGCGCCAGGCCGCTCTTGATCTCGGGGTTGCGCAGGTCGAGAAAGTACTGCGGGAGCTGCGGCGGGGTCAGCATCCCCTTGTAGACGATGACCCGCCCCGAAAAGCTGCAGACGTAGAAACTCTCCTCGAAGGAGGGACCGAGCAGACGCACGGTGTTGGTGAGATGGCGCCGGCAGACGTAGAGACGCCGCTCGAACTCGATCTCGTCGGTCAGCTCCGGCGGCCGGGCGACGAAGAGCTGGCGGATCACCGGCTCGAGGTAGCGCGCCCCTTCACCGAGACGGCTGTTGTCGGTCGGCACCCGGCGCCAGCCGAGGAAGGTCAGGCCGTGGTCGGCGACGATCTGCTCGGCGAGGCGCTCACAGCGGTGGCGGTCATTGCGATCGCGGGGGAGGTAGAGCATCGCCACCGCATAATTCCCGGCCGCCGGCAGGCGGGCGAGGTCCTCGCCACATTCGCTGACGAAAAAGTCGTGGGGAATCTGCAGCAGGATGCCGGCGCCGTCCCCGGTGTCCGGGTCGCAGCCGACCGCGCCACGGTGTTCGAGATTGCGCAGCACCTCCAGGGCCTGCTGCACCAGCTGGTGGCTGCGCGTCCCCTTGAGGTTGACGACAAATCCGACCCCGCAGGAGTCGTGTTCCAGGGCGGGGTCGTAGAGCCCCTGGGCGGTAGGGCGATCAAATCGGGTCATGGCAAAACCTCGCGAAGTCACGGTGAACGGGGCCGCCAAAGGGCACTCCCGGCGGTGAATAAAGAGATCGGATTATAACACAATCGGCAGCAAACTTGTGAACCTGGCCGGCCGGGTATCTTTCCTGGTTGATTTTTTTTCGCTGGTGCATAAACTGCAGGAGGTTGACTATCATTGACCCTGACTTCAGGAGGTTTCCCATGCCCAGTATCCGTCACACTCTTGTTCTGCTCGCCCTGTTCGGCCTCGCGGCCACTCCGGCCCTGGCCGACGAAATGGTCTCGATCAAGGCCGGCTACCAGTTGCTCACCCCCGAAGGGACCTTCGCCGTCGGCAGCAGCAGCCTGGCAGGGACTCCCGTTGATTTGGAAAAGGACCTCGGCTTCGACGACAGCAAGGATGTTACCGCCGAGGTCGCCCTGCAACTCGGCGACTTCCGCCTCGCCGTCGGCTACCTGCCGATCCAGTTCTCTGGCAACGGCCAGCTGACTGGAACCGTCAACTTTAACGGGAAGACCTATTCGGGCGGGGTTCAGACCGCCAGCGACGTCGATATCAAGCTCTACGACGTCAGCCTCGGTTACCACCTCTTCAATTTCGATGACACCCCGGTACGCTTCCAGCTCACCCCGGAGCTTTCGGTCAAAGTCGTTGACGCCGCTCTCAGCATGGATGGGCAGGAAAATATCACGCTCACTCCAATTCACGAGGAAGATTCGGTCACCGCGCCGATCCCCACCCTCGGCGTGCGCACCCGCATCGGCCTCGCCGACTTCCTCGCCGTGATCGGCCGCGTCGGTTACATGGAGTACAACGACAACTCCTTCCTCGATGCCGACGCCCAGGTCGAGTTCTCGCCGATCCCGATGGTCGGGCTCTATGGCGGCTACCGCTACTTCGATCTCCAGGTCGACGACAGTGACATCCTCATCGATGCCCAGTTCTCCGGCCCTTACGTCGGCGCCTTCGTACGTTTTTAAGGTCCCGGAACAATCCTTTGCCAACCCAAGAGAGAGGGGGCGGCCGCCGGGCCGCCCCCTCTCTCTGTGCCGTAACCGGCGCGCCCCTTGCAATTCCCCGGGGGAGACTCTTTCCCCAGTGGGAGGTGCCCCGTGGAACTTGACGAAAACCAGTCGATCCGGCTCTGCCTCAGCCCCCTGCTGATCTACGCTCTGCTCAGTGAAATCCCCCTGCACACGGGCCCCCGGGGCGAATGGCAACTGCTGCGCGCCCTGGAAGAAGGGTTGCAGGGGGACGATCCTTTGAGCCTCACCCTGGTCGACGGGCTGAAGAGCAACCTGCACAAATTCTTCGCATACTTCTGCCAGCACTATGCACAGGCAACCGCGGACGAGCTTCTGGCCGCACTCGCCAATGTGCGCCGGACCCTCGATGAACTCGCCGCCAAAGGCTGCGATCCGGCGGGATGCCGGCGAACGCTGGTGCGCTTTACCGAGGTTCTGGCGGTGCAGACAAAGGAGCAGGGTCACAGCACTGCGGTTCGCCAGCTGCTGGCCTGACCCTGGCGGAAACTACTCCTGCGGATTCGGGACGGGGACCACTACACCGTCGGGGGGGCCCTCAGCCATCCCCTCCGGCTGGGAGCGGAGCGCCGGATCCGGGGTGACGCCCTCCTCTTCCGACACGTCCGCCTCCTCCGGCCAGAACTCCTCCAGCGACCAGACCGGGAGCTCCCGGGCCGGCAACGGCGCCTGCCGTCCTTCCAGTTCCGCCAGGGCCGCGCGATAGTCCGGCTCGGCCAGAATGCCGCGGCCGGCGAGCAGGCGCAGGATGCGGGCGGCGCGCAGCCGCACCTTGACCGGCTTCAGCGCCGGGTTGTAGGCCAGCCGCGGCCCGGGCAGAATCGCGGCGAGAAAGGCACATTGGGCCGGAGTCAGTTCGGACGCCGGCTTGTGGAAGTGAAAACGCGCCCCCTCCCCCACCCCGTAGACGAGCGGTCCGAGCTCGACCAGATTGAGATAGAGCTCGAGAATCCGCCCCTTGCTCAGCTCCGCCTCCAGCCGCTTCGCCAGGATCAGCTCCTCCACCTTGCGCAGCAGGCTCTTGTCCCGCGACAGGAAGATATTCTTCGCCAGCTGCTGGGTAATGGTCGAGGCGCCCCGGGCGAGGCGTTTCTGCTCCAGATCGTACTTGAGGGCTTCCTTGAGCGCGACCAGGTCGATCCCGCGATGTTCGTAAAAATTGGCATCTTCGGCGACGATCACCGCCCATTTCATCGCCTCGGGGAACGTCGCCAGCGGTGTCCAGTGCGGGTTTTTCGGGCCGAGCAGGAAGGGGTGTTCATCGCCCTGCCAGTCGCGGACGGTGAGGGTCAGGGTGGCTTTGCGGTCCTTGAGGGCGGCGACATCGGGGAGGACGAAGGTCCGGTAACCGAGCCAGAGGGAAAGCAGGAGGGTCAGGGCGAGGGCGAACAACAAAAGGAAGCGCAGCAGGCGCAACCGGGAGCTGAGGATCATCGTATAAGTCCGGGGCAAGGAGTTGGCGACCGGGTTGGATTCTACCACGGAACACCCTGCGGCATTGGACAAACAACACACCAACAATTTTCCCGCCCCCGGGACTACTCTTCTGCAATCAGCAGCCGGCGACCGATCTCCTCCCGCCCGACGCTGAAGAGGGCGTCGAGAAACGCGACGGCGAAGCTCCCCGGGCGGTCACTCACTTCGATCGCCAGGTCGCCGCAGAGCCCGTAAAGACCGAAAGCCGCGGCGGTCGCCGCCAGCAGCTCGCCATCGGCTACGGCGCAGAAGGCGCCGGTCAGGGCCGAGAGGCCGCAGCCCATGCCGGTCACCCGGGTCATCAGCGGCTGGCCGTTGGCGATGCGGAAAACGCGGCTGCCATCGGTTACCAGGTCCCGCTCGCCGGAGATGGCGACGACACACCCCTGCCCAAGCGCCAGGGCCCGGGCCGCCGCGACGACCTCGGCGCCGAGTCCCAGGCTCGAGTCGACCCCCCGGGTGCGGATTTCGTCCCGCCCCAGGGAGAAGATTTCCGAGGCATTGCCGCGCAGCACGGCCACCTCGACCTCGGCCAGAATCCGTTCCACCGCCGCCGTGCGCAGGCGCGTCGCGCCGGCCCCGACCGGGTCGAGCACGACCGGGATCCCCTTCTGGTTGGCAGCCTGACCGGCCCGCAGCATTGCCGCCAGCCAGGCCGGCTCGATGGTGCCGATATTGAGAACCAGCGCGCCGGCGAGCTGCACCATCTCCTCCACCTCGTCGATGCAGTGGGCCATGACCGGCGCCGCCCCCACCGCGAGCAGGGTGTTGGCCGAGGAGTTCATCACCACGAAATTGGTGATGTTGTGAACCAGCGGCGCGGTTGAACGGACCCGGTGGAGAAGGTCGGAGGTAACACGGATCATGTCGGGCATCGGCAGACTCCGGATCGGAAAAAGTGGGCGGCGCGGACGGGAGCGGTCTCCGCTCAGTCCCTGGCGTCGATCAGAATGGTGCGGTTGCGTCCCGCCTCCTTGGCCTGGTAGAGGGCGGCGTCGGCGCGGGCGATGCAGGCATCGACCGACTCCTCGGCAAGGAAGACCGTCGCTCCGAGGCTGACGGTGGCGTGCACGGTCACGCTATCGGCCTCGATCGGGTGGTTGTCGATCAGCCGGCGGATCTTTTCGGCGACGACCAGCGCCTGGCTGGCGGAAGTCTCGGGGAGCAGAACCAGGAACTCTTCCCCGCCCCAGCGGCAGCAGCTATCCTCCCGGCGCAGGTTCCGGGTCACCAGTTCGGCCACCACGGTCAAAACCCGGTCCCCCACCGCATGCCCGTAGCGGTCGTTGAACTCCTTGAAATGGTCAAAATCGAACATGAGAACGGCAAATACTCCGCCGTGGCGGCGGGCTCGGCTCAGTTCCACCGCGAGGCGCTCATACATCTCCCGGCGGTTGGCAAGGCCGGTCAGATAATCGGTCCGCGATGAGAGATCGAGGCGGCGCTTCATCTCCTGCAGATTGGTCTGGTAACTGTCGCTGATCCGGGCAATCCGTCCCATGCGTCGGGAGAGCCGGACGTACTTGCGAAAGAGCGCCGAGAAGGCTCCGGAGAGCGGGCTGTCGGCGAAGTGCGGGTGGTTGACCAGGGGCAGGAATTCGGCGACCACCGGATCGTCAAAATCGTCTTCATTGAGCGCCTGGTCTTCGACGGCAAGAGAGACGCCGCCACTCCCCGGCTTCCCCCCCCGCGCCTGGGCCATGTAACTGGCAGCGCAATCGGGGCAGAGGCCGTGGGAGAAAAGGAGTTCCGAATGGTCGGTGAGATACTGCTCGAGCTGGCGCCAGTACCCTTCGTCGCTGCGCACCTTCTTGCAGGATCCGCAGATCGGGATACACCCCTTGAGGACGCTGATCTTGTGCAGAGCCTCCTGCAGCTGCTCCACCAGCTGCCGGATCTCGGCCTGGTAGCGGTCGCTGATGCGGGCAATGCGGGCAAGCCGCCGGTCAAGCTTCCGGTAGCCCTCGAAGAGCTCAGCCGCCTCCGTTCCGGTCAGCCCGCTGGCACCGGCCGCCCCTTCGATACGGGGCCGGAAACGCTGGATCAGGGGGTTCTCCACCCCGTTGCCGAGCTCGGGCCGGGTCATGACGCCGTATCGATGGCAAGGATGCGAAACGGCAGGGTCACTTCCTCGCGAAACTCTTCGGCAGTCTCGAGGGCCCGATCGTTTTCCGCGTCGTACTGCCAGCGGATTTCGACCGACCGCCCGGCGACGTGGGCCTCCTCGAAGAGATCGAGGATATCCATGATGCACTTGGTGCTGCCGGTGTTGAGATAGATGAAGTGCACCGTCAGGACGACCGGCCGCCTCTCGACGGCGAGAAACCGGGAGATCCAGGAGAGGATCGGCTTGTAGAATTCGAAAGAATTTTCCGGAAAGGACTCGCCACTGATCTGCAACTCGCCAGTTTCCGGATCGAACAGGACCTCGGGAGTCGACTTGGTCGCCGCGACATGAAGCTTTTCCATGCAGGATCTCCTAGATCAGGGCTTTAAGACTGAAGAAACAGGTCTTGTCGTCGATTTCGCGCAGCGAGGCCTCCAGCGGCGCGGAGACGTTGCGGGCCATGTCGATCAGGCCGAGTCCGGCGCCTCGCCCCGGGGCCGGGCTGCGCCGCAGCTGCTCCTTGTAGAGCGCCTTCAGCTCTTGCCGGTCGAGACCATTGAGCTGTTCGATACGGGCCATCACCGGCGCAATGTCGGCACACTCGACGACATTCCCCGATGCGACGAGGTAGCTGTCGCCGCTCCTGCCGATCACCACGATCGAGCTGTTGTATTGACTCGTGCCGGGACTCTGCGCCACCTTGCGCGCGGTGTAGTTCTTGACGTTCTGCGCCTGCTCGACGAAGACCGCAAAGACATTCATCAGCGAAGTCCTGGCGACCTGCTCTTCTTCCAGGTAGTGGCGGACCGCGGTCCCGAGTTCTTCGATGATACTGTGGGAGAAGGGTCCGGCAAAACAGATCAGGATCTCGTCACAGTTGAGCCTCGCCCTGAGGTCGTAAAGATCGATGGTTGCCAAAGCAGGTCTTCCCCTTTCCGGACAGGTTACTGAAGTTTGAATCCGACAACGGTGATATCGTCCCGTTGCGGGTAATCGCCCTGGTAGGCGGCCAGTTCTGCTTCGATGGCGGCGCGCTGCTCCGCCGCCGGAAGCGGGGCGATCCGCGTCAGCAGTGCGCGGTAACGCCGGTTGCCGAAGCCCCAGCCCTTCGGGCCGCCGGCCTGGTCGAGGATACCATCGCTGGCCAGATAGAGTGCGGTTCCCGGCGCCAGCTCCAGGTGGTGGCTGGTGTAGGCAAAATCATCGTCAGAGCGGCGGTAGCCGATCGCCTGCCGATCACCGCAGTAGCAGACGAGCTCACCTGCCGTCACCGCCAGCAGGTTGATGCGGGCGCCGGCAAAGATCAGCTGGCGCCGCCCCGGAAAGATCCGGCAGAGCCCCATCTCGAGCCCGTTGTCGATCGTCACATCCCCCTGGGCCGCATGCAGCGCCTGGCGGATGCGGCGGTTGAACTGCTGCAGGATCGCCGCCGGATCACTCTGGTCGGTCACCTCGAGGAGATTGTCGAGAACCGCCTTGGCGGTCATCGTCATGAAAGCGCCGGGGACACCGTGACCGGTGCAGTCGATGACCGCGAGCAGGCACCCTTCCGCCTCCTCGCGGAAGTAATAAAGGTCCCCGCCGACGATATCCCGGGGGCGGTAGAGAACGAAAACTTCGCCCAGCCCCCGCTGCAGGGCCGCCCCATCGGGGAGGAGGGAGGCCTGGATCAGCTGGGCGTAGCGGATACTGGCCATCACCTGGCGGTTGGCTTCCGCCAGCTCCCGGTGCGAGTCATTCAGCGCCGCAGTTCGCGCGCTCACCTTCTGTTCCAGGTTTTCGGTATAGTCCCTTACCATCCGCGTCATCTCGCCGAAGGAGCGGGTCAGGGAACCGATCTCGTTGCCGGAGGCCGGCGGCATCGTCACCGCGAAATTCCCCTGGGCGAGTTCCTGGGAGGTTTCCGCCAGGGCGGCCAGGGGGGAGAGGACCAGGCGATTGAGGAGCAGGCCGATCACCAGGATCACGGCCAGGGTCGACAGGATCAGGATAACCAGGACCGGCAGGAAATCGCGGGGGCTGACGAACTGGTTGACATCGACCAGGACCAGGTTGAACCACTTGATCTCCTTCAGCTCGGAGAGAGCGGCGAGGTAGGTCCGTCCCTCCATGCTCAGGTAGAGGGTCCGTACCTCGGGACCACCCGCCAGCAGGCCTTTCAGTGCCGCCGCCAGTTCCGTGCGGTCGCCGTCGATCAGGTCGTAGATGGTGGTCATCCGCTCCGCCCCCCGGACCTTGCTGTTATGGAGGACGTAGTGCTGGTCGTGATGGCCGACGATGACGCCGTCCCGGGCGAGGAAGATGGTCTCGACGCCGGGCTCCCCGGAGTTGACGATATCATCGACGAAGGCGCTGATGTCGATGGCGCCCCCGCCGAGGCCGAGCTTACGGCCGGCATCGTCCTTGATGATCACGTTGAACCAGAGCTTGGTCAGGTTCAGGTGGTTGTCGTAGTCGATGTTCAGCTCGAAGTCATTCACATCCTGCATGGTACGGAAGTACCATGCATCGTTTATATTTTCAGGGTTCAGCAGATAGCGGGGATTGGCCTCGGCAGCATCGCCGCTGCCGTCGAGGAAGTAATAGTGGCGGGAGTGGTCGAAGGCGAGGAAAAGACTCCTGCCGAGAAAATGGCGGCGGTAATTTTCCAGCTCTTCCAGCGCCAGCTCCTTCCAGCTCGGATTTTTCTCATCCTGCAGCCAGCGCTTCAGGAGTGGCGAATCGCTCATTTTCAGCGACAGCGCGAGGTCGCCCTGAATCGTCGCCAGCAGCTTCGACTTTTCGAGGAGCGCCTGCTTGGCCGCAAAACGAATGCCAAGGGCCTTGACGACCTCGCCGGTGACAAAATTGAAAGCGAGGTAGGTCAGCGCGCCGAAGAGCAGGTAGGCGACGGTAACGGCCAGAGTGAAGCGGGCCTTGAGCCCTCCTCGTTTCATTCCAATCGACCTCATGGAAAAATGGGC
Organism: Desulfuromonas carbonis; assembly: GCF_054658035.1. Taxonomy (NCBI): domain Bacteria; kingdom Pseudomonadati; phylum Thermodesulfobacteriota; class Desulfuromonadia; order Desulfuromonadales; family Desulfuromonadaceae; genus Desulfuromonas; species Desulfuromonas carbonis. The sequence continues at coordinate 335,128 of NZ_BAAHXR010000003.1, forward strand.
GCAGCGCGATGCAGGAGATACCTGCGCCTAATTCTCCCACAGTCTGTTGGATTTTCAATCGGATCGGGGATAACTAACGGACCGGACCGGAGACAGGGCTGCCGACCGCCCCATAACAGGTATACTGAGAGCCGACGGCACCAACACCGAAGGGGAAAGGAATGCCTGCTTGATGACCTTCCGCACCTGCGCCAGGAGAATGACCCTGTTGCTCTTCTGCCTGCTGACCGCCTGTACCCCGCTGTTACCGGCGACCGAAGCGATTCCGCCAGCAACCTACCACCTCGACCTCGGCACCGACGCCCGGGGCTGGTCGCGCTCGGCCCGGGTCCATATTCCGCCCGGCCTCGGCAGCGACCGGGCGCCACTGCTGGTGGTGATCCACGGCGCCTTCAGCACCGCCGCGGCGATGGAACAGGAGACCGGCTTCAGCGCTCTCGCCGATGACGAAGGGTTTGTCGTCGCCTACCCCGAGGGAATCGGCCTCTTCGGCTACCTGGCGCACTGGAATGCTGGGCACTGCTGCGCCAAAGCCGTAGCGGAGGACTGGGACGACGTCGGCACCGTTCTGCGCCTGCTCGCCACCCTCGACCAGCGCCTGCCGATCGACCGCTCCCGGGTCTACCTCGCCGGCATGTCGAACGGGGGGATGCTGGTCTACCGCCTCGCCGCCGAACACCCCGAAGTTTTCGCCGCCGCGGCAGTAATGTCCGGCGCCATCGGCAGCAGCGTCGAGGGGGTCACCTCCTGGACGCTGCCGACGCCGGCGCTGCCGGTCCCCTTCCTCATCGCCCATGGCCGCGCCGACCGCCATATCCCCTTTGCCGGGGGGCCCAGCCCGCTCAAGGGGGGGGAGCGCAGCTACCGTTCCTTCGACGACGCCATCGCCTTCTGGCGCGCCGCCGATGGCTGCAACGAAGGACCGGACCAGATCAGCTGGAACGCCGGCGCCATCGAAACCAGGACCTGGACCGACTGCCGCGCGTGGAGCCAGGTGCGGGCCGTCGCCCTGACCGACTGGGGCCATGTCTGGCCCGGCCCGACGGCGATCGCCGCGCTGCCGGCCGGGGACCCGCTGCGCCGCTTTGACTACGGCCTGGCCTGCTGGAGCTTCCTGAGCCAGTTCCGCCGACCCGGCCTCGGGACAGAACCATGAGCTGGCGGGCACTCCTCTCCGGGCTCCTCGTCCTCTGCTGCTGGCTGAGCCCGGCGCCGGCCACGGCCGAGACCGGCAGGCGCCTCGCCGAGCCGATCTTCGGCGGCTTCTTTCACCTGACCGAGGTCGGCCAGGAGAACCCGGAACTGCTGCTGCTGATCCATGGTCTCGGCGACGAGGCGGGGCGTTGCTGGGACGACAGCCTCCCCGGGCTGGCTGATCGCTACCACGTCCTTGTCCCCGACCTCCCCGGCTTCGGCCGTTCCAGCAAGGAGAACCGGCTCTACTCCCCGGAGAACTATGCCGCCTTCATCGACTGGCTGCTGCACCGCTACCCGGGCCGGCCGGTCACCATCGTCGGCCATTCCCTCGGCGGCGCCATCGCTCTCGCCTATGCCGGCCGCTACGGGCAGGACCTGGAGCGGCTGGTCCTGGTCGACACGGTCGGCCTCCTCAACCGGGTGACGGTCAGCAAGACCTTCCTCCAGGACCAGCTGAATTTCCGTCCCCCCTTCTTCCCGGCCAGCACCGAGGGGTTCTTCGACCGCCTTGCCGGGCGGGTGGTGGAGAAGTTCTCCCGCCTGCCGGCCAACCTCGGGGAAATCCTGACCAGCGCCACCGGGCGGGAGCGGGTGCTCGGCAGCGAACCGGCGAAAATCGCCGCTCTCGCCCTGGTCGAGACCGATTTCACCCCGATCCTGGCTGGAGTCACGACCCCGACCTGGCTGCTCTGGGGCGAGCAGGATGCGGTCGCCCCGCGCCGCATTGCGCAGCTGCTGCAGGGGGTTCTGCCGGTGGCCGAGCTGAAACTTCTGCCCGGCCTTGGCCATACGCCGATGCGGGAAAATCCGGCCGCCTTTTCCCGGGCGCTGCATGACGCCCTTACCGTGGCACCGCAACCGCCACCGCGCCCCCAACCGCCGGCCAGCGAGCGGATCGGGCGCTGCCAGGATCAGAGTGGGGTCACCTTCAGCGGCAACTACCAGCGGTTGGAAATCAACAACTGCCGTGAGGTGACCATCGAGGACGCCTACATCGGTGAGGCGGTCATCGACCGCTCCCTGGTCAGCATGCGCAACAGCGTCATCGCCGGCGCGGAGGTCGGTCTCTTCATCCGCGCCTCGACCCTGATCGCCACGGCGGTGGAGATCTCCGGGGCGACCGCCCTGGTGACCGACCAGAGCCGCCTCGATCTCGCCGGGGCAAGGCTGACCGGCCGGGAGGCGGCGATTCGCTGCCAGCGGGAGAAGTCGACTCTGGTCTTCTCGGTGTCGGAATTGAGCAGCAAGGGGCGGCGCCGGCCGTTGCACGAGGTGGTGGTGCTGGCGCCGGGGGAAACGCTCTAGCCAGGGGAGGCGGAGCGGGGTCAGCGCCGCAGGGTGGCGTCGAGGCGATCGAGTTCGGCCGTCCAGAGGAGGCGCAGGGTGAGGTAGGTATGGCCGCCGGGTACCACCAGCACCCGCTCGGCGGGAAGGAGCCGCGCCAGCACCTCTTGCTGGGAAAAGAAGAAGTCGGAGCTGCCGTAGCCGAGGTAGATCGGCGGGACCGGATCGGGGCGCGCGGCGTACTCCTTGAGCCAGGCCCAGAGAAAACGTTCCCAGTCTTCCTTCACGTCGACCGCGCCCGGCTGCCAGTTCGCGATACCACCGGCGGCGGCAATCTCCTCCGGCACCGCTCCCCAGCCGAGGAAGGGGCCGAGCAGGATCACCCCGGCGATCTCCCCGGGATGCGCGGTCAGGTACATCAGGGCGCCGAGCCCGCCCATGGAGGTTCCGACCAGCCAGATCTCCCGGTAGCCCCTGGCCCGCGCCGGAGCGATGATGTCCGCTTCGAGACGCTGCCCGAGGCTCTCCTCCCGGTAGTAGCCGAAGTGGGCGGCCGGGGCGACGACGTCGAAGGGGTAGCCGCGGACGAAGAGCTCCCGGATCAGCCCTTCCCGGTCGAAGATTTCCTCGTCACCACCGATGCCGCGCAGCATGATCATCAGCTTCTCCGCCCCCTGCGGCGCGGGGTTGAAGTAGACCCGGGTCGGGATCGGCGCCACCGGGGTCTGGCAACCGGCCGGCAGCAGCAGCGCGCACAGCAGCGCCAGTTGTGACAGCCGCCGGCAACAGCGGGGGAAAGGGAAGGCTTGGGGCATCGGGAGACTCGTCGGTAGCAGGAGGTGTCAGCAGAATCTACCTGCGACCGGGGTGCGCGTCAAGTTTCGCGCGGCATCCTCCCCTTTTGTCGCCGGGAAGTTGGCAAGCGGGCTCTTTCCATTTACCCTTGAGGGACAAGCTTCAATCTCCGCCGCCGAATTTGGCAGAAGGTAACCACCATGAAGAGTTTCCTGATCCTGTCGCTGGTTCTCCTGGTCGCCGCGGCGATCTTCCTCCTCTGGCCAGCCGGGCAGCCCGAAGCGCCGCTGCCGCCATCCCCGCCTGAACGAATTGCCGTTCCCGCGCATGACGCCACGAGCGGCGCCGAGCATCCCCTGGTCGCCCAGGCGCCGCCGGCCACACCGGATTTCGGTCTTGACCAGCCCCTCCCCTCCCTGGCGGAAAGTGACGGGCGGCTGCAGCAGCTGCTCGGGCGGCTCTTCCCCGGCGAGCCGCTGGAGCGGTTTTTCATCCTCGACCACTTCATCCAGCGCCTCGTCCTGCTGATCGACAACCTGCCGCGGGCCGAGCTGCCGGCCAGCCGCCTGCCGACCCGGCCGGTGGCGGGAACCTTCCTCACCTCCGGCGACGAAGAGGCGCCGGTCATCGCCGCCGCCAATGCCCACCGCTACGCCCCCTGGATCGCTCTCGCCGAAGCCGCCGCGCCGCGGCAGGTGGTGACGGTCTACGTCCACCTCTACCCACTCTTCCAGCAGGCCTACGAGGAACTCGGCTACCCGGGCGGCTATTTCAATGACCGCCTCATCGCGGTCATCGATCATTTGCTCGCCACCCCCGAAGTGAGCGCTCCCGTGCACCTGGTGCGGCCCAAGGTCTTCTACCTCTTCGCCGACCCCGAGCTCGAAGCGCGCTCCGCCGGCCAGAAGCTACTGCTGCGCATCGGCCCGGATCATGCGGCCCGGGTCAAGGCACTGCTGCGCAGCTACCGCCAGGAGCTTCGCGCCGTCAGCCGGGAGGGCGTAGCGGCGAGCGACCGGCAGCGCCCCTGAACACCCGGCCGGGGCAAACGCAGATTTTTGTTGCCGTGATCGCCCCGAAACCAATATCGTGGTTGCGTGACCGCCCGCGCCACGAAGAAAACGCCCACCCTTAAAACCGGCAAACAAGGAGGCCCGATGCAGCGCCACCCCCTCTATCGCACCCTGGTCCCGGCAATCCTGTTCCTCTGCGCCCTGCTCTTCACCGGCTGCAGCGAACAGCAGCCGACCGCCGCGCCGCAGGCTGCTGCCCCGGCGAAAAAGGTCATTACCTGGAAGCTGGCGATGACCTGGCCGACCAACGCGCCGATCTTCAGCGATGCCGTCCATCACTTCGCAGCGAGCGTCGCCACCATGTCCGACGGCGAGCTGGTGATCCAGATCGACTCGGCCAACAAGACCAAGTCCCCCTTCGGAGTCCTCGACATGGTCAACGCCGGGCAGTACCAGATGGGGCACACCGCCTCCTACTACTGGAAGGGGACCGAACCGAGCACCATGTTCTTCACCACCATGCCCTTCGGCATGACCGCCCCCGAGCAGTACGCCTGGTTCTACTACGGCGGCGGCATGGAGCTGATGCAGAAGGTCTATGAAAAGCACGGCGTCTACTCCTACCCCGGCGGCAACACCGGGGTGCAGATGGGAGGCTGGTTCCGCAAGGAGATCAAGAGCCTGGCCGACCTCAAGGGGCTGAAGATGCGCGTCCCCGGCTTTGCCGGCGAGGTCCTCGCCCAGCTCGGCGTCGTCGTCACCAATATCGCCCCGGGGGAACTTTACACCTCGCTGGAGCGGGGCAACATCGACGCCCTGGAGTGGGTCGGCCCGGCCCTCGATCTGAAGATGGGGTTCCAGAAGATCGCCCCCTACTACTACACCGGCTGGCACGAACCGGCCTCCGAGCTGCAGTTCATGATCAACCGCAAGGCCTTCGACGCGCTGCCGAAGCACCTGCAGGAGATCGTCGTCACCGCGATGAAGGCCGAGACTCTCGATGCCTATGCCCACATGTTCAACGACAACGCCGTCGGCCTGGCGTCGCTGAAGACCGAGTTCCCGGAGGTCAAGGTAAAAACCTTCCCGCCGGCGATTCTCGACGCCCTCAAGGCCGCCAACACCCGCCTGCTCGATGAGTACGCCGCCAAGGATCCGCTCTTCAAGGAGGTCCTCGACTCCCAGCGCGCCTACCTCGCCAAGGCCCGGGCCTGGTCGATCGTCTCGGACTACGCCTATATGAAGGACAACCAGTAGCCGCAGCATTTCGCTTGCATTCAATTTCTGGAAGGAGGCAGCAGATGTCGGAAGAACCGATCAGGATTGGCGAGAAAGTCCAGAGCCTGCGCGCCAGGAAGAAGCTATCGCAGCAGGAGCTGGCAGAAAAAACCGGACTGGACGGCGCGACGATCGCCGCCATCGAGGCGGGGACGGTCGATCCCCCCCTCGGCAACATCGTCAGCCTCGCCGACGCCTTCCAGGTCACGGTCGGCGAGCTCCTCGGCGACGACGCCGACTCCGCCTTCTGCATCGTTCGCGGCGGCAACCGCAAGACCGTCTCCCGTTTCGGCTCCGCCGACGGCAAGGGGGGCGGCTACCGCTACGAGTCCCTCGGCCACCGCATGCAGAACCGGCACATGGAGCCGTTCCTGGTGACCCTGACGCCGGGCGGCGCCCGCAGCGTCGCGGCCAACCAGCACATCGGCGAAGAGATCCTCTTCGTGCTGGAGGGGGAGGTCGAGGTGCGCCTCGCCGAGCATGCCGACCTCCTCTATCCGGGGGATTCGATCTATTACGATTCGAGCCTGCCCCATGTCGTCTCCTGCCATGGGGACGAGCCGGCGACGCTGCTGGCGGTGATTTACGCCAAGAAGGAGATGATCATCCTCTAGATCGTTTCAGCGCCAGGGACAGGACAAACGCGCGCGACGAAAGCGGGCATCCGGCTATTACCGGATGCCCGCTCTTCTTTTGTTGGCGAATTTCCCGGGCCGTCCCCGGCGCCGCGGTTACCGCTCCGGCAGCGCCGCCCGCGCCGAATTGCGCAGTAGCAGGTAGCCGAGCACTCCGGCGATGAGCGATCCGGCGAGGATGCCGATGCGGTGGGTCAGCAGGTAGTTGACCTCGCCGCCGGTGTGTTCGAAGGAGAGCCCGCCGATGAAGAGGCTCATGGTGAAACCAATACCGCACAGCGCCGCCACGCCGAAGAGCTGGCGAAAGCTCGACCCCTCCGGCAGTGGTGCCCAGCCAAGGCGGATCGCCCCCCAGGCGGCGCCGAAAACCCCGAGTAGTTTTCCCAGCACCAGGCCGAGGAGAATGCCGAGGGGGACCGGCTCGAAGAGGTCGCCCCAGCCGAGGCCATGCAGGGGCACGCCGGCATTGGCGAAAGCGAAGAGGGGGAGGATGGCGAAGTTGACCCAGCCGTGGAGATCTTCTTCCAGCGCCATCCCCGGCGTAATCTCCCGGTTGTCGCGGCTGCGCAGCGGGATGGCGAAGGCAAGGGCGACCCCGGCCAGGGTCGCGTGGACCCCCGATTTGAGGACGAAGATCCAGAGGAGCGCACCGACGAAGAGGTAGGGAGCGAGATGGAGGACACCGAAGCGGTTCTGCAGAAAGAGGACCACCAGGCAGGCGGCGGCAAGGAGGAGCATGCCGTGGGAGAGATCGCCCGAGTAGAAGAGGGCGATGATGACGATGGCCCCGAGGTCGTCCATGATCGCCAGGGCGAGCAGGAAGATCTTCAGCGACGGCGGCACGCGACTACCGAGCAGGGCGAGGACGCCGAGGGCGAAGGCAATGTCGGTGGCGGCGGGGATGGCCCAGCCGTTCATGGCGACGGGGTCGCCCCAATTGACGAGCACGTAGCAAAGGGCGGGGAAGATCATGCCGCCGAGGGCGGCGACCCCCGGCAGGATGATCCGCGCCGGGCTCGAGAGCTGCCCCTCGAAAATCTCCCGCTTCACCTCGAGACCGATGAGGAGGAAGAAGACCGCCATCAGGCCGTCGTTGATCCAGAGCAGGAACGGCTTGGCGATGTGGATATGGCGACCGAGGCGCACCTCGAGGGGGGTGTCGAGAAAGTGATTATAGAGCCCCTCGAGGCCGCTGTTGGCACATATCATCGCCAGCGCGGTGGCCATCATCAGCAGGATGCCGACCGCCGAGGGCTGGTGCAGAAAATCCTTGATCCGTTGCAAAAAGGCTCCTTTCGTTGTCCCGAGTCGCCTGCGAAGGCGGCCGCTGACTGCGGCTCAGTCGCCGATCAGTTCGAGGTTACGCGAACGCCAGTCGAGGACCGCCGTCCGTTTGAACATTTTACCGGCCAGGGCCGGGAATTCTTCCTTAAGAACCCCGGCGGCAAAGCGCGAGAGAAACCCGGCCTTCAGTTCCGCCCGCGCCCGGTCGACGCCGATTTCGTCGTAGGGGACCGAGGCGAGGAGGAGAAAACCGTCGCCGGGGATGCGGCCGGCCTGCATGTTGCTCTCGATGATGCCGGCCGCCTTGCGCAGCGGGTCGGCGAGGTCGGGGCTGTAGGGGCCGATGATCAGCGCCAGGTTGGGGGTATGGAGAAAGTCGAACCCGCGCCCGAGGCAGATCATCCACTCGCGGTGCTCGACATCGAGGCTGCGCTCCTGGCGCCTGGCCTGGGCACGTACTTCGGCGATGTGTTCGAGGTTGCCGTGCAACAGTGGCAGCAGGTCGGCGCGCATCTGCACCGGCATGTCGGGGAGGAGCCCGGCGAGGCGCGGCTCCAGGGTCGCGGCATCCCTGGCGGAGAGGCCGGCGAGGTCGAGGAGCGCGCCGTCGGCGCCGTGGATCATCAGCGCCTCCTCGTCGGTTTCGAAGCCGCAGACCAGCGGGTAGACGGTGCCGTGCCCCTGGCCGAAGATGTGCTCGACCTGGCGGCGGATTTCCCGGGTATGCTCGATCGCCAGATTGGTGTCGTAGTGGAAGCCGGCGCAGCCGCGCTTGGCATCCCCTTTCGACCAGTGGTAGGTGATCAAAAAGAGGACGCGGCGGCCGGCGCTGGTCATGCGCAGCACGTGGTGGGCGAGGACCTCGCCGAGGTGCGGCCAGCCGAGATCGAACATGCCGCCGAGGTTGCGGATCGGCATCAGGATGCCAGCCGGGGTGTTGGTGGCGACGGGGATGTTGATGCGCCCGTCCATGCACTTGAGGACGGCGATCGCCGTCGGGTGTTCGGCAAGGTAGCGCTCCCGCGCCAGCCACGCCTCGGGACTGCGAAAGGTGCGTCCGTGACGGTCGGCGAGGTCGAAGAGCCACTCGATCCGCTCGGCGATCGGCCTGGTGTGAATTTCCCGCATGACGGCACCTCTCGATTGGGGGTGGGACGGGGGAATCCTTCAACATCAACGCACGGTTACAGTAGCGGGGGGAGCCGGCAAAGTCAATCGATTGCGGTGTGGCGGAAGGCAGATTCAGCGGACCGGGACCGGAATCGGCACCGTCTGCCGCTCCGTCCCCGAGCGCCGCGCCCGGAAGCGCTCCCCCTTCTCCAGCCCCAGCTCGTAGCCATCCTGCCCCGCCTGCCCCTGCGGAGTGTTCTGCCATTCGACCAGCAGCGGCGCCTCATTTCTCAGAGCAGTCTCGAAGCCGCGCTGGAACCAGTGCAGGAAGGCGTCGCGTACTTTCGGCGTGGGGTCGTAGGGGGTGACGGCGGCAAGGATGGTGACCGTGTTACCGCTGACGGAATAATCGAGGGTGAAGGAGTCGGTGGCGGCGCAGCTCAGGTTGGTCGAGAGGAGAATCAGGAGAGCGAGGAGAAGAGTGCGCATCGATCCACCTCAATGAAGGCATGCCAGGACGATATGGATTTAGTTGGTCAGATAGAGGTAAAGGTTGACCTCGACGTTCTTGTTCGTCGAATTGTAGAGATAAACCGAGTATTCGGGAAATCCGACCACATGCTTGGCAGACTCGGTTGTGAAATAGTGACTTACCCGAGCCTGTAAATTGAACTGTGTATCTGCTCCATGAGAGAGTGGGGCAATTCCCCCACCGAGGAGCAGAAACGATGGCGATTAAATCAGACAAATTGGACGAGCTTTTGGTCGACTGCAAAACCCCCGAGGACGTCGACAAACTCTATTCGCGGTTGCTACAGCGCATGATCAACCGCAGCCTGGACGCCGAAATGACCGCGCATCTGGGTTACGGAGCCGGCGAAGCCGGGCCGGCGAAACGCGCCAACACCCGCAACGGCAAGAGCAGTAAAACCGTCAAGGGCACCTTCGGCGAACTGGAGATCGAAACGCCCCGCGACCGGGCGGGGTCTTTCGAGCCGCAACTGGTTCGCAAACGCCAGATTCGCCTGGCCGGGATGGAAGGAAAGATCCTGACCCTCTATGCCAAAGGGATGACGACCCGCGACATCGAGGACGCCCTGAAGGATCTCTACGGCGTGGAGATTTCCCATGCCGTCATCTCCCAGGTGACCGAATCGGTTCTGGACGAGGTCCGGGCCTGGCAGAATCGCCCACTGGAAGCCGTCTACCCGATCCTGTGGCTCGATGGCCTGACGGTCAAGATTCATCACGGCAAGCAGGTGGTCAACAAGTCGGCCCATGTGGTTCTCGGCGTCAACCTGCGCGGCGAGAAGGAAGTTCTCGGCCTGTGGATCGCCGAGACCGAAGGGGCCAAGTTCTGGCTCTCGGTCCTCACCGAACTGCGCCATCGCGGCGTGCAGGATGTTTACATCGCCTGCATGGACGGGCTGAAAGGGCTGCCGGAAGCGGTCAACGCCATTTTCCCCAAGACCCTGACCCAACTCTGCATCGTCCATCTGGTGCGGGCGAGCCTGCGTTACGTCACGGTCAAGGACAGCAAGGCCGTGGTCGCGGCCCTCAAGCGTATCTACCAGTCGGCGACCGCCGAAGAAGCGGCGGCGGAGTTGGAACAACTGGACGCCGATTGGGGCAAGTCCTATCGTTCGGTAATCCGCTTGTGGCGGAGCAACTGGGACAACATCATCCCGTTTTTCCAGTTTCCGCCGGAAATTCGCAAGGTCATTTACACGACCAACGCGATCGAATCGCTAAACATGAGCCTGCGCAAGCTGACCCGCAACCGGAGGATATTCCCCAACGACGAATCGGCGATCAAGGCGCTCTATCTGGCAATCCGGCAGGCGTCACGCAACTGGAAGATGATCCACAACTGGAAGCCAGCGCTGCAGACATTCCAAGTGATGTTCGGCGAAGACCGGGTGCCGTTGAATCTGGTCTATTGAAAGAGCGGATACACAGTTCGTTTGACAGACCCACTTACCCCGGAAACCACATCGGCAGTGACCTCCATGGGAAATAGAATTTTCTTGTCATTCCGAAATGCACGAAGAATTGGCTTCTCGTTCGGAATCAATAACGCGCCGACCTTGCCCGAGGAAAAGGTTTCACCCTGCACTTCCCCTTGAAGGCTAAGAACGATGGAAGTAAAACCATCGGCCTGGATCGTCCCGGCATAAATCAGGTTGTCGGTATTGTCTCGCTGCACCGTCGGCACCAGAATCTGCTCGCGCCGATCCAGGAAGCTGTGCTTGATAAGCCCTTTGATGCCGACAGACCCGTCCACATTCTGCGTCTCGGGAAGGTTTACGACCCTGACATCCTGGACCTGGTCGGAGGCCACTGAGGGATGGGAACAAACAACCAAAAACAGAAGGGAGAGGATAAATTTCAGCAAAGCCGTTACCTCCAGATATTCGTTTAAATTCGATGTGTTTTATAACGGGAGTGATAACCGGCTGCGAAGGGACGGCTCAATCCAGTAGAAACCTTTTCGAGAATCGCGCCTGTATCACCAGTCCGGTTGATTATATGGTTGTATGGCATTTGATTATTTAACAAAATGCCAAGAAAAATTATCCAAACTTATTTCCCTTAAATCACCATTTGTATTTATGTATTTCTTTTTTTCTTTGAACACAACAGGTAGCCACTTTGATTCATAGTAGATACTTATTTCTGGACGCTTTCCAGGTTCAGCAACATTCAATTTGACATCATATTGTCCGTCGAAATTGTTGTCGAAATAACTCACATTGCTCAACATGTCCGGGGTCATATCGTAGGATTTGAACTCTCCGGATTTCTCCCTAAGTTTAATCGACATCATTTTATTTTTTGAATCAATGAGCGAGATCTTGTCCTCGGAGACAAATACCTGCGGGAACCCTTTGCCTTGGGGCCAAAAAATCGCTTCAGAATTTTCTGAATTATTGCCTGGTACGACAATAGTGAAGGGGCCTAAATTGGCACCTCTTGCAGACTTGAGCCAAGGCATTAATTGCACCATGAACTCTTGGGTTTCTTTAGGGAATTCCCTGACGGTATTTGATGGTCGGTTATTCACCCAACCCCAAGCGCCAAAAACAATAATTGCTGTAAGGAGCCCAGCAAAGTACCACTTTAGGTTTCTCCTCATGCCCTCTCCATTTTATTGCCATACAACAGGGAATAGGAAGTTGCTGTTATATCCGATATAACAGCAACTGTTATATCGGGTCAAAATCCTTATAATTACGGAAGGTTAAGTTTTTACATTTCTTAATGAGCCACGCTCGCAGACTTTGCACCCGACCACACAAAAAACCGCCCACCGGAATACCCACCGGTTAAGCGGCCTTGTTTGAATCCCTTGAGGCTGGTCCCCTTGCCCGGCATCACCCCTCCAAAATTCCAAGCGAAAAAAGACCTCTCCTTCATACCGGCAATCCTTGCCGGTTGTCAATCATTTTGACGCCTTAGCCACGCCACCCCGCATCCAGCGCCCCACCCCAGCCGAGCCGGTTGACGATCCCAAGGAAGTCCGCCTCCAACGGCGCGACGATATGCAACGCCTCACCGGTCGACGGGTGGACAAAAGCGAGCTCGACGGCAGCGAGGAGCAGACGGTTGCAGCCGAACTCCTCGCGGAAGAAGCGGTTGTGGCGCCCTTCGCCGTACTTGGTGTCGCCGATCAGGGGATGGAGCAGGTGCTTGAAGTGACGACGCAGCTGGTGGCGGCGGCCGGTCTTGGGGCGGGCTTCGACCAGGCTGTAGCGGCTGGTCGGGTAGCGGCCGACGGCAAAGGGGAGCTCGACGCTGGCGAGGCGGCGGTAGGCGGTGACCGCCTGCTGCGGCCCCTTGTCGGGCTCGGCGAGGGGATCGCCGTAGCGGTCGAGCTCCTCGACCAGGGGATGGTCGATGACACCGCAGTCGGGGACGACGCCGCGGGCGACGGCGAGGTAGGTTTTTTCGACCTGGCCGGCGGCGAAGAGTTCGGCAAGGCGGCGGGCGGCTTCACCGGAGGTGCCGAAGGCGAGGATGCCGGAGGTCGGCTTGTCGAGGCGGTGCACCGGGTAGACGCGCATGCCGACGAGGTCGCGCACCAGCTGCAGAGCGAAGCGGGTCTCGCGGCTGTCAATGGGGCTGCGGTGGACCAAAAGGCCGGCAGGCTTGTGGACGATGACGTAGTCGGCGTCGCGGTAGAGCAGGACCGGGTCGGTCATGGCGCGGCGTTCCTGGCGTCCCGATCCAGGGTCTCGACCGCCTCCTTCGCCTCCTTGAGCCCGCTGCCATGAAGCTCGCGGTAGAGACGGATGGCGAGCAGTTTTTCGCCGCGCGCCATCAGCGCAGCGACATCGGCATCGCTTCCCTCTCCCGCCGGCGGCAGCAGCCCCTTGGCGCGGGCGGCAGCGGTGCCGGAACGGCTGCGCAGCAGCAGAACCGTGATGACCAGGGCGGGAATGGCGAGGATCAGGCCGATCGCTCTGGGCGAGAGGCCGGCCTGGTAGCCACCCACTGCCGGAGGGATCATACAGAGCAGGCCGAAAACGATGAACATCAGTCCGCCGCCCAGACCCTCCGGCTCGACCATCGCCTCACCAGGATCGTCGGGGTTGTAGCGCGCCATCACCGTGGTGCCAACCAGATAGCGATCGGCAATCTTTTGCGCTTTGGCCGGTTTGGCGTAGAGGCGACCGGTGGTCGCCAGGTTGTGACTGGTGAAGGTGCCAGCGGGGGTCGTGTAGCGGTAGCTGACCACCGGCTTGTACATTTGCGTTTCACTAAATGTCTCCGGACGGACCTCGCTGACCTCGATCGTCGCCGGCACCTGCGGCCAATGGCGGGAAGCACTGCGCCGCTGCAGGGAAAAGAGACCGACCCCGATCAGCAGCGCCCCGATCAGCAGGATCAGCAGACCGGCAGCGCCGAGAAAAACGAACATGCCATTCTGAAAAATCTCGGTCACAGGCAACCCTTCCGGGATAAGATTAAAGGCCCATTCGGTTTTGCCACGGAAGCAACAAGGCTGTCAACGGCGATGCGTTGCCGCCTGCGAGCAGGAAGTGCCGTTCCGGTCGAGTTTACACTTTCCGCTTGGCATTTCACCAAGGGAAAGCCTAGACTATGCGCCATCCAAAATGCGGAGGTTTTTGATGCAAAGACTCGGTTTAATCTTCCTCGCCCTGCTCCTCTTCGCCACCCCGGCCCTGGCGACCACCGCCGCCGGCACCCTGACCGCCAACTTCGACCTCTCCGGCCAGGCGGCCGGCCAGGAGGTCAAACTCTGGCTCCCCTACCCGGTCTCCGACGCCGACCAGGCGATCAGCAACGTCCGCATCGGCGGCGACTATGCCGAGGCCGCTGTCTACACCGACCGCACCTATGGCACGCCGATGCTCTACGCCCGCTGGAACGCCGACGCCAAGAGCCGGGTGCTGACCTTCAGCTTCGACGTGGTCCGTGACGAGGTGCAGGTGCGCGACCTTGCCACCCCGGAGACGCCCTGGGACCCTAGCGACTATGCGCGCTATCTGGCGCCGACCATGCTCGGGCCGACCGACGGCCAGATCAAGAAGATCGCCGACGAAATCACCAAGGGGGAGACGACCGTCCTCGGCAAGACCCATGCAGTCTACAACTGGATCGTCGACAACATGTACCGCGACCCCGAGACACGCGGCTGCGGCACCGGCGATGTCTGCGCGCTGCTGATCCGCCCCGGCGGCAAGTGCGCCGACATCTCCTCGGTCTTCATCGCCCTCGCCCGCGCCGCCGGCGTCCCCTGCCGCGAAGTCTTCGGCATCCGCCTCGGCAAGGCGCCGCTGGTTGACATCACCGGCTGGCAGCATTGCTGGGCCGAGTTCTACCTCCCCGGCACCGGCTGGGTGCCGGTCGACCCCGCCGACGTCCGCAAGGCGATGCTGGTGCAGAAGCTGGAGCTGAAAGATCCCAAGGTCGCCGAGCTGCGCAGCTACTTCTGGGGCGGCATCGACCCCTACCGGGTGCGCCTCAGCGAAGGACGCGACCTGCTCCTCGCCCCGCCCCAGGCCGGCGCGCCGGTCAACTACCTGATGTATCCCTACGCCGAGGTCGGCGGCCAGGTCGTCGACTGGCTCGACCCGGCGACCTTCAAGTACAGCATCACCTACCGCCAGTAGTCTCCGGCGCAGGTCGAACGACCAACGGCGCGGGTCCCGCAGGGGGCTCGCGCCGTTTCTTTTCAGGTCCAGGGCGTTTCGCGCGGATCACTTCGGATCGGGTCTGATTCGATTCGGATTCAGGCACCAACCCAAATCACCTAACGCAACGCCGCGACGACGCAACGGGAAAAACGGGTCTAGAATTCAACAAGGCTTGTTAATTTCCGGTTCCTTTCCCGGGTTTCGTCGCGTTCGTTGCGGCGTCGCGTGAGACTGCACTGGTTCCGGTTGCCTTCGATTGATCCGAACTTTATCCGAAGTGATCAGACCTGATCCGCGCGAACCGCCCCGGCCCTTGCCCCAAAATCCCCCTTGGCTTGCCCGCCGCCCCGGCATAGAATGGCGGCCATGATTCGCCTCATCATCAACGCCGACGACCTCGGCAGCGGCCCAGGACGGGACCGCGGCATCCTGCGCGCCTTTCGCGACGGGGTGGTGACCAGCGCCTCGCTCCTCGCCAACGGCCCGAGCTTTGAGAGTGCCGCCCGCGCCGCACTCGAGGGCGGGCTGCCGGTCGGGGTGCACCTCAACTGCTCCGAAGGCGAGCCCCTGGCCGGGCCGATCGCCGGCCTCACCGACCCCCGCGGCGCCTTCCCCGGCAAGATCGAGCTGCGCCGGCGCCTCGCCGCCGGCACCCTGCCACTGCCGGAACTGCGTCGGGAACTGCGCGCCCAGCTCGAACGCACCCTGGCAACCGGGCTGCGGCCCGACCATCTCGACAGTCACCAGCACTGCGGCCTCTTTCCGGCGATCTGCCGACTGCTGATCGAGCTGGCCAGCGAGTACCGGATCCCGGCGTTGCGCCTGCCGCTGCCGGCGGAACCGGCTGCCGCCGACCCGGCCGGCGAGCTCGGCGCCGAACTCGCCCTCTACCGGCAGCTCGCCCCGGCGGCCTGCGCCAGCATCCGTGCCGCCGGCCTCTTCATCCCCGACGGGCTGTGGGGGATGCCGCTCCTCGACCGCCTCGACCTCGCTGCCCTGACGCGGCTGCTCACGGAGCTGCCCGCCGGGAACTGGGAGCTGATGGTTCACCCCGGCGAGCCCGACCCCGGCCACCCCTTCTCCGGGCCGCAGCGGCTCGCGGAACTGGCCGCCCTCTGCGCCCCCGAGCTGCGCCCGCTGATCGCGAGCCGCGGGATAGAACTGACCAGCTTCGGAGCCTGCGCATGCGCATCCTGATCGTCCTCCCCGAACAGGACCGCGCCACCGGCAACTGGGTCACGGCCGAGCGCTTCGCCCGCGGCCTGCGCGCCGGCGATCACCAGGTGGAGCTCTGCGCCACCCCCCTCGACCCGGCCCCGCTGCGCACTTCCCTCGCCGCCTTTCGTCCCGAGCTGGCGCTGCTGCTGCACGCCTACCGCAGTGGCCGGCCGTGGCGCGAGGCGGGCGGTGCCTGCCCGTTCCTGGTCCTGCTCACCGGCACCGATCTCAACCAGGGGCTTTCCGATCAGGGGCAGAGCGACACGATACGCCGGGTCCTCGGCGCCGCGGCGACGATCCTGCTGCAGAACCCGCTCCTCGTCGCCCGTTTTCAGGCAGAGCTGCCCGAGCTCACCGCGCGTTTGCAACTCTTGCCGGCGGCGGTCGAACCGGGGACCCTCTCCTACCCGCTGCGCGAACGTCACCAGCTCCCCGAAGACCGGCCGCTCCTCCTCTTCCCGGCCGGAATCCGCCCGGTCAAGGGGCAGCGCGAACTGTTGGCGCTGCTCGCCCCCCTGGCCGCGGACCTCCCCCCCTTCCACCTCGCCTGCTGCGGCCCGCTCCTTGATGCCGACTATGGCCGCAGCCTCCTCACCGATCTCGCGGCCGCTCCCTGGGCGGACTACATCGGCATCATCCCGCCCGCGGCGATGGCGGCAGCGCTGCGCCAATCGGACCTTGTCCTCAATCACTCCCGCAGCGAGGGGCTCCCCAACGCCCTGCTCGAAGCGGCCACCCTCGGCGTGCCGATCCTCGCCCGCGCCATCCCCGGCAACGCCGCCGTCGTCACCCCCGGCATCAACGGCCTGCTTTACCGCGACGGTGCCGAATTCGCCGCCCAGCTGCGCCGCCTCCTGGAAGACCCCGCCTACCGCAACACCCTCTCCCGCCCGACCACGGACTACGACCCCGCGCAGGAAGCAGCGCAGCTCGACACCCTCTGCCGACAAAGCATTTCATAGGTCGCATACGACCCATGGGTCCCATCGGACCTATAAAAGCCTTTTACTCGTTTCGCAGAACTTCGAGCACTTCGATGTGGGCCGCCTGCCAGGCCGGATAGGCGCCGGCGGCGAGGCCAAGGAGGAGGGAGCCGAGGAAGGTGCCGGCCATCAGCAGGGGGTCAAAGACCAGGGGCATCTTGGCGAAACGGGTCACCACGACCACCAACCCCTCGGCACAGAGAACGCCGAGGAGACCGCCGATCCCCGCCATCAGCGCCGCTTCGAGGATGAACTGGCGGATGATGTCGAAACGTTTGGCGCCGACGGCGCGGCGAATGCCGATTTCGAGACGGCGGGTGCGCACCAGCAGCACCATGATCGAGAGGATGCCCAGCCCCCCGACGGCGAAGGAGATGGAGGAGCTGATCAGGCCGAGGGTCTGCACCAGGTCGAGGGCCTGTTCCTGGAGCTGGATGGTGTCGCGGGCGGTGACGACGGAAAAGTCCTCGCGCTGGCCGGGACCGATCTGGTGGCGGCGGCGCAGGATCTCGGTGGCGGCGAGCTTGCTCTCCGCCTCGTCCTGCGGCGTGGCGAGCTGGATGTAAACGCCGCTAAGGGTCTCCTGGTTGGCAAAGCGCCGCTGGTAGGTGGAGAGGGGGACCAGGACCTGCTCGTCCTGGTCGCTGCCGACGATGTCGGCCCCCATGGTGGCCAGTACGCCGATCACCCGGACCGGCGCCCTAAACATCAGGACCGTTTCCCCGAGCGCCGCCTCGGGGCGGGGGAAGAGACGGCTGGCAATCTTGGCGCCGAGGACCACCACCCGCTCCTGGGATGCTTCTTCGGCGGCGCTGAAGAAGCGCCCGGCGGCGAGTTGCAGGTTGCGGATATCCGCGTACTCGGGAGTGCTGGCGATGAGCTGGCTTGGCACCTTGGTGTTGCCGTAACGCACCGGCATCGTCGCGTTGACGAAGGGGGCGCCAAGGCGCGCCGCCGGCAGGCCACCGATCAGCGCCCGGGCGTCACCGAGGGTAAAGGTCTTCGCTTCCCCCCGCACCCGGCCGCCGCCGTCGCGGCCGAAGCGCACCTGGCCGGAGCGGGCCATCAGGAGGTTGGTGCCGAGCTTGGCGGTCTCGGCCTCGGCCTTGGCGTACATCGCCTGGGAGATCGACTGCACCCCGGTCAGCGCCAGCGCGCCGAGCAGCACCCCCATCACCGCCAGCGCCGTGCGCAACCGATGGGTCTTGAGGGAGGAGAGGGCGATTTTCAGGCTGAAGAACATAAGGGTCCGTGATTCGTGATTCGTGATTCGTGATTCGTGATTCGTGATTCGTGAATGAATCTCCCCGCAGCAAGCTACGGGGTATCAAAAGTTTAGAT
Source organism: Desulfuromonas carbonis (assembly GCF_054658035.1). NCBI lineage: Bacteria > Pseudomonadati > Thermodesulfobacteriota > Desulfuromonadia > Desulfuromonadales > Desulfuromonadaceae > Desulfuromonas > Desulfuromonas carbonis. The sequence continues at coordinate 353,427 of NZ_BAAHXR010000003.1, forward strand.
TGATCGCTTTCATCGAAGCAAGCTTCGGGGAATTCGACCCACCTGAGATTCAAAATTCAAAATTCAAAATTGCCCCACCTTACAGCCCCTTGAGCGCCGCGATCGGGTCGAGGTTGGCGGCCTGGCGCGCCGGCTTGAGGCCGAAGAGGACGCCGATCGCCACCGCCGCGGCGAGCGCCATGAAGAAGACCTTCCAGGAGAAGAGGATCTCCAGGATCTCAAGCCGCGCCAGCAACTGCCCCATTCCCATGCCGATCGCCATGCCGAGCAGGGCGCCGATCAGGGTCAGGACCACCGCCTCGACCAGGATCTGCCAGAGGATGGCGCTCTTTTTCGCCCCGAGCGCCTTCTTCAGCCCGATCTCCATGGTCCGCTCGGAAACACTGAGGTAGAAGAGGTTGGCGAGGACGAAGCCGCCGACCACGATCGCCACCAGCGCGGTGACGCCGAGAAAGACGACCAGCCCCCCCTTGAACATCGACAGGAACTTGAGGATCTCGTCGGCGGTGAGGATGGTGAAATCGTCCTTGTCTGTCCCTTCGAGCTTGTGCAGGTGGCGCAGCAGGCTGCGCAGGTTGGCGACGTTGGCCGTCATGTTGTCGGTATCGCGGAACTTGACGCGCAGGGCCCGGAAGTACTTGCGATCGAGGTTGAAGCGCTGGGTCAGGGTGGTGATCGGCAGGATGATGCGGTCGTCGATCGAACCGCGCCCCCCCGAGAGGCCGCGGTAGGAGAGGCGGCCGATGATCTGCAGCGGCAACCGGTCGAGGTAGAGGGTGCGCCCGACCGGTGAACTGTCGCCGAAGAGGGCCCGCGCCGGCGTGTCACCGATCAGGCAGACCTTGGCGCCACGCTCGACATCCTCGTTGTCGAAATCGCGCCCTTCCGCCAGCGGCCAGTTCCAGACCTCGGCGTAGCCGGCGGTGGCGCCGACGGCGATGCCGAGGTCGCTGCTGGTCTCCCCGGTCCGGATCGACAGCCCGCCCTTGGCGCGCATCGGCACCACCAGGTAAGCACCGGGGAGCGAGGTGCGGATCGCCCGGGCATCTTCCCAGGAGAGGGTCAGGGTGCGTTGGCCGACGGCCCGGCTCTCGATGTTGCCGCCGATGACGAAGGCGGCGTCGGGACCGAAGAACTTGACTATCTCCAGCGCCTTGCGCTCGGCGCCATCGACGGCGGCGACGATGATCGTCAGCGAGGCGATGCCGAGGGCGACGCCGCAGATGACGAAGGCGCTGCGCAGCTTGTAGGCCCAGAGCGCCTCGCCCGCCATGCGCAGCAGGCGCCCGGGCAGGCGCAGCGCCTCAGGAATTCGCGACCAGGCCGTCATGCAGCACGATCCTCCGCTGCGCCCGGGCGGCGGTCTCCTCGTCGTGGGTGACGAGGATCAGGGTCCGTCCCTGGGCGTGGATGGTGTCGAGGAGCTCGAGGATTTCGACGCTGGTGGTCGAGTCGAGCTGGCCGGTCGGCTCGTCGGCGAGGAGGAGCTGGGGATCGTTGACCAGCGCCCGGGCCAGGGCCACCCGCTGCTGCTGGCCGCCGGAGAGCTGGCTCGGCTTGAAGTGGAGGCGGTCGCCGAGTCCGACCTGGACCAGCAGCTCTTCGGCGCGCTGGCGCAACTGCCGTCCCGGGGTCGGTCCGTAGAGGCCGGGGAGGATGACATTCTCCAGCGCCGAGACGTAGGGGACGAGGTAGAAACTCTGGAAGAGGAAGCCGAGGGTGCGGTTGCGCAGCTCGCTGAGGCGGTCGTCGGGGAGCCCGGCGACATCCTCCCCCTGCAGCAGGTAGCGGCCGCCGCTGGGGCGGTCGAGGAGACCGAGGATGTGCAGCAGGGTCGACTTGCCGGAGCCGGAGGGTCCCTGCAGGGCGACGAATTCGCCCGGGTCGATGTTGAGGCTGATCCCCTTGAGAACGGCGATCTCCTGCTCCCCCTGGCGGTAGCTGCGGACGATCTGGTCGAGGAGGATCAGCGGCGCGGCGTCACTCATGGATTCTTGGCCCTGGCCGGCTTCTGCCCGGGGAGCGAGATCTCCGTCGCCACCTTCTCCCCGGCCTGAAGTCCCGCGGTCATTTCGCTGTGGGTAAGACCGGCGAGACCGAGCTGGGGCGGTACCTGGCGCACCGTGCCGTCCGCCCCCTCGACGAAGATCAGCTGGCGGTCGTCGACCCATTTCAGCGCGGTGTTGGGGACGAGCAGGACATCCTCCTTCTGCGCCACCACGATCTGCACCTGGGTCGTCATCTCCGGGCGCAGTTTTGCCGCCTGCTCGGCGTCGATGGCGACCAGCGCCTGATAGTAGACGATGTTGTCGCGGATCTCCGGTTGCGGGTAGATGGTCTTGATTGTGCCGTGGAAGATCTCGCCGGGGTAGGCGTCGACGCGAAATTCCACCGGCTGCTCCGGGTGGACCTGGCCGACGTCAGTCTCGTCGACATAGACCCACATTTCCAGCCGCGCGGTGTCGAGGACGGTGATCAGGTTGGCGACCTGGAGCCCGGCGACGATCGTCTCCCCCTCCTGGGCGGTAACCTGGCTGACCACCCCGGCGATGGGGCTGTAGATGGTGGTGTAGGAGATGCGGATGCGCAGCGAGTCGGCATTGGCCGCCGCCTGGTCGACGCTGCGCGCCGCCTTGGTACGCACCTCGGCGAACTCCCCCTGCAGGCGCTCGACGGTCGCCGCCGCCGCCCGCACCTGGGCGGCCTGGGCGGTCGCCTTCTGGGCGGCGTTGTCGACCTCGTCGCGGGAGACGAACCCCTCGGCGAGGAGCGACTCGAGGCGACGGGCGTTGGCGGCGAGGTAGTTGGCCTGGCTGACCGCCGCGGCCCGGTTCGCCTCCGCCTCGGCGATCTGCAGCGGATAGACCTTCTCCACCCGGGCCAGTTCGGCGCGGGCGGTGGCGAGGCCAGCTTCGGCTTCGGCGAGCTGGGCGCGCAGCTCACGGTTATCGATGCGGGCGACCAGCTGGCCCTTGGCGACCGGGTCGCCGACCTTGACCAGCATCTTTTCGACGGTACCGGTGGCGCGGGCGCCGATCTTGACGATGGCGCCGACCTGGGACTTGATGATCCCGGTCTCCTCGAGGACCTTGCGCACCGTGCCGCGGGTCACGACTTCGGTCTTGAGAATTTTCAACGGCTTTTCCCGGCCGGCGCTGCGCCACCAGAAGAGGCCGCCAGCGACCGCGAGGATCAGAACCGCGATTATCCATTTTTTCATTGTTTGAACCGTCCTGACTCAGCAGCAGAGGTGGAAAAACGGCGAGACCCCGGGCCGGAAAGGCCAGGAGGTCAGCGCCGGGCGAAGGCCGGAGTCATTATAGCCGGCTGAGATCGGATTGGGAAGGAGGGGCCGGGTTGGCGGCGACCGGCAGGGTCGCCAGGAAACCGTCCCAGGCCTCGCCATAGGCGCGTTCAGCGACGCGGAAGGAATCGCTGTGGCCGGCGCCGGGCATCAGCACCCGCTGTTTCGGCTGCGGCGCCCGTGCATAGAGGCGCGCCGACATCTCCGCCGGCACGATCGGATCCTTTGACCCCTGGATGATCAGCAGCGGCACCCGCAACTGCTCGATTTTGGCCAGGTTGTCGTAGGCGCTCCCCAGGAGCCAGGAGCCGAAGAGGGTGTAGGAGACCGGGCGCAGCCGGCGGGCGATATCGCGCAGCGAGGTGAAGGCGCTCTCCAGCACCAGCCCCGCCGGCGGCTGCTCCAGGGCCATCTGCAGGGCGATGGCGGCGCCGAGGGAGCGGCCGAAATAGACCATCTGCGCCGGCTGCCAGCCGCGCCCTTCGAGGTAGGCGAGGGCGCCGCGGGCATCGACATAGAGGTCGCTCTCGGCCATGGCCGCGCCAGCGCTGTTACCGTAACCCCGGTAGTCGAAGATGAATACCGGCAGCCCGAGCCGGGCATGAAAGTAGTCGAGGATATCGAGCCGGTAGGAGATGTTGGCGGCGTTACCGTGGCAGTAGAAGAGGAGCGGCCCCGGGCGGCGCCCCGGGAGATACCAGCCATGGAGCGACAGCCCGTCGCTGGTCGGGAACCAGACCTCTTCAAAGGCGAGCCCGACCTCGGTGGGGAGCCCGCGACTGTCGCTGCTGGCGTTGAAGATATAGCGGACCCCGTTGCTGCAGCCGGTCAGGGGGGCGAAGAGGAGGAGGATAAGGAGCAGGGTCGCTGGCAATCGCTGGTACATGGTCCTCCCCCTGTTTCCGGCCGCTCAGAAGTGACCGGCCCGGGCCCGCTGGATCAGCAGCAGGTCGATCAGGGTCAGCGCGGCCATCGCTTCGACGATCGGCACCGCCCGCGGCACGACGCAGGGATCGTGGCGTCCCTTCGCTTCGAGGGTGACCTCGTTGCCGTCGAGATCGACGGTCTGCTGGGCCAGGCCAATGGTCGCCACCGGCTTGAAGGCGACGCGGAAAGAGATCGGCTCGCCGTTGCTGATTCCCCCCTGGACCCCGCCGCTGTGGTTGGTGAGGGTGCCAAGACGGCCGCCGCTGCGCACCACGAAGGGGTCGTTGTGCTGGGAGCCGCGCAGGCGGGTGCCGGCAAAGCCGGAGCCGAACTCGAACCCCTTGCTCGCCGGCAGCGACAGCATCGACTGGGCGAGGAGCGCCTCCAGCTTGCCGAAGACCGGCTCGCCGAGACCGGCCGGGACATGGCGACAGACGCAGGAGACCACCCCGCCGATCGAATCCTGCGCCGCCCGCACGGCGACAATCTCCTCTTCCATCGCCGCGGCCGTGGCCGCATCGGGACAGCGCACCGGGTTCGCATCGACCTGGCTGCGGGTCAGAAGGAAGGGGTCGGCGGCGGGAGCCTCGACGGCACCGACGGCGCTGACCCAGGCGACGATTTCGATGCCGTGGGTTTCGCGCAGGTATTTTTCGGCAATGGCGCCAGCGGCGACGCGGCCGATCGTCTCCCGGGCGCTCGCCCGGCCGCCCCCACTGGCGGCACGGATGCCATATTTCATCTGGTAGGTATAGTCGGCATGGGACGGGCGCGGCACCTGCAGCGTCTCGCCGTAGTCGCCGGGGCGCTGGTCGAGATTGGGGACCAGCATGCCGATCGGCGTGCCGAGGGTGCGATCGAACTCGACGCCGGAGAGGATCTTGACCTGATCCGCCTCGCTGCGATCGGTGGAGAGCTTGCTCTGCCCCGGCCGGCGCCGGTCGAGCTGGACCTGGATATCCTCCCGGCGCAGCTCCATGCCGGGCGGGCAGCCATCGACCACCACTCCGACCGCCGGGCAATGGGATTCGCCGAAGGTGGCGATTTTGAACAGGGTACCGAAACTGCTCGACATGATGCATCCTCCTGAAAACCGCTGGGGGCACGGCACCGGGTCGCACCCGGGAAAGGGCTATCTTAGTGGAGATTGGCACGCGGGTCACCTGATTTTTCACCCGCCACCCCCCATGACCGGTCGGCAGTCCTCAAAGGCGTGGACAAAATAATGGATTCCCCTATGCTTATAGGAAAGAATCTGATCGCAACCTCTTCCTGCTGGTGATACCTCCCATGACCCTGAACCCGGCCCTGAAATACTGGATCTTCCTCGCCGGCATCGTCGCCGCCATCTTCACCGTGATCCTCGGCAGCTTCACCGTCTCCTGGTACAGTCTCGACAACGCCGAGAAAGCCCTGGTCCAGGAACTCGCCGGCAAACTGCTCCCCTTCCCCTTTCTCGGCGCCATCCTCCTCGTCGTCATCATCGGCACCCTGATCAGCCTCCTCTTCAGCTACTACATTATTCCGATCCTGCAACTCGCCGAGCAGGCCCGGCTGATCACCACCGTCAACCTCAGCTACCGCATTCCGCCGGAAGGCGCCCGCGAAATCCGTTACTTGAGTTCGGTCCTCAACGATTCGGCCGACGCCTTCCAGCGCCTGCAGCAGGAAGTCGACGGGCGGATTGCGGCTGCCCAGGCCGCGCTGCAGGAGGAACATAACCGCCTCGCCGCCCTGATGTCCGAGCTGCCGAGCGGGGTGCTGGTCTGCAACAGCGCCGGCCAGATTCTCCTCTACAACCAGCAGGCGCAGAACCTGCTGCAGCGCAAATCGGGGATGGGAAACCTCGCCGGCGCCTGGATCGGCCTCGGTCGCTCCATTTTCGGTGCTCTCGAGCGCGGACCGATTGCCGCCGGCCTCGAAGCCCATCAGCTCGCCGCGCGGGAAGGCCACCAGCTGCCGGCCACGACCTTTCCGACCACCCTCCCCGACGGCACCGCGCTGCGCGTCAAACTGGCGCCGGTCTTCCATCCCGGCGCAGCACGAACCAAACTCGACAGCTTTGTCCTCACCCTGGAAGAGCTGGACCGCAACAGAGCGGCCGATGACCTCGCAGCGCCGCCGCCGGTCCTGCCTGCCAGCAGCCCGGCACCGGCGCTGCAAGCCAATGTCGAAGCCCGCCCGGTCTTCTATGAATTCGACCTCTTTCGTCAGCCGCCCGGAGAGGAAGTCGGGCAGCAGTCGCTGCGGGATGTGACCTATGTTGTCTTCGACACCGAGACGACCGGCCTTGATCCGAGCGCCGGGGACGAAGTGATCCAGCTCGGCGCCATCCGGGTCGTCAAGGGACGGCTCCTCCTCGACGAGACCATCGACCAGCTCATCGATCCCCAGCGCTCGGTGCCGGCCAGCTCGGTAGCGATCCACGGCATCGCCCCGGAACTGCTGATCGGCCAGCCGACCATCGAGGAGATCCTGCCCCTCTTCAAGACCTTTGCCGAGGGGGCGGTCCTGGTCGCCCACAACGCCGCCTTTGACATGCGCTTCCTCAACCTCCATCAGACCCGCACCGGCATCGTCTTTAGGCAGCCGGTCCTCGACACCCTGCTCCTCTCCTCCATTGTCCACCCGACCCTGGGGAGCCACTCCCTCGACGCCATTGCCGAGCGCTTCGACATTCCCATCGTCGGCCGCCACACTGCGCTGGGCGATGCCATCGTCACCGCCGAGGTCCTGCTCAAGCTGATCCCCCTCCTCGAAGCGATCGGCATCCGCACCCTTGAAGAGGCCCTCGCCGCCGAGGCCCGCTCCCCCTATGCCCGCATCCAGACCTGAGAGGGGAGGCCCCGGAATCGAGTTGACAAGGCGGGGGCTTTACGATAAAAACAGGAGCCTCACGCCCCACCAAAAATCTGATTGCCGCCCTAGCTCAGCTGGTAGAGCAACTGATTCGTAATCAGTAGGTCGTCGGTTCAAATCCGATGGGCGGCTCCAGTAACCAAAGAAGGGCTGCACAAAAAGGTGCAGCCCTTCTTTGGTTTTGACGAATTCGGCCCAAGCAGAAAGGCCCCGCGTTGCCGCGGGGCCTTTGCTTGTTACAGGGTGCCGGTCAGGATTACTGGCTGACCTTCTGCAGCACCATGTCCTCTTCCTCGACACCGATAGCGCTCGGCTCTTCGGCGGTAACCGCGACCTTCTTGGTGCGCAGCGAGAGGGACATCATCGCGCCGACCAGGAGCAGGACGCCGGCGACGGCGAAGGTGGTGTTGACGCTGCCGGTCTTGACCTTGAGCATCTCGGCGATCCGAACCAGCAGCAGGCCGCCCATCCCCCAGGCGGAGAAGAGGATGCCGTAGTTCATGCCGAAGTTCTTCATCCCCCAGTAGTCCTTGGCGAAGGAGGGGAAGAGGGCGAGATTGGTGCCGTAGTTGAAGACCATGAAGGTCACCAGCAGACCGACGAGCAGCGGGTTCCCCTTGCCGGCCAGCCCGGGGATGGCGAGGAACATCAGGATTGCCTGGAAAACCAGCATGAAGGTCAGGGTGTTGGCGCGGCCGACCTTGTCGGAGACGACCCCGGCGACGAGGCGCCCGGCGGCGTTGCCGACCGCCATGATGGCGACGACCAGGAAGGCCATCTCGCCCATGCTCGCCTTGGCGAGGCCCTTGGCGCTACCGATGACCATCAGGCCGGCGCCGGCGCCGATGAAGTAGCAGAGCCAGAGGGTGTAGAACTTGACGTCGGCAAAGAGTTTCGACGGCGGGACGTCGACAACTTTTTTGGCCGGGGCCTTGTTGGTGGAGGTGGTGGCGGCGTCAACCGAGAAACCGGCCGGCGGGTTGGAGATCAGCAGCGCCAGGCTGCAGACGATGACGGTGAAGGCGATGCCGAAGACGAGCATCGCTTTCTGCATGCCGTAGGCGGTGAGCAGGTAAGTGGCGAGGGGGGCGATGTAGACCGAGGCAAGACCGAAACCGGAGACGACGATCCCGGCGATGAGGCCGGTCTTGGCCGGAGAGAACCACTTGAGCGCAGGCGGGGTCGCCGCCGAGTAGCCGAACCCCATGCCGCCACCGGCGAGGACGCCGAAACCGGCGACCCAGGCCCAGTAGCTGGTGGTCTGGGAAATCCAGACAAAGCCGGTGCCGACCAGCAGACCGCCGATGATGCAGGTGATCTTGGGACCGAACTTGTCCTGCACCTTGCCGGCGAGGATCATCGCCGCGGCGAAGATCAGGCAGCAGACCGCATAGGGGTCGTTGATCGAAGCCGGATCCCAGTTGAAGGCGCCGGGGCCGCCTGCCTTGATCGAATCGCTGATCGCCGACTTGAAGATGCTCCAGGCATAGAGAATGCCGAGGGCGAGATTGATCCCGGTACCTGCCAGGGTGACGGTCCAGCCACGGTTCTTGATCGGTTCTGCGCTCATTGTTGCCTCCTTGGGTTGCTGAAAGTTCTCGTGATAATGGGCAGTGACATAGCGAAGCCGGTAGGGAAGCGGCCATTTCTTGCGGAAGGTGATGGCGACCGGACGATCAGCGCGGTGCGGAGCGGCTGGCGGGTGGCCCTGGGAGGCGGCAATCGGCAGCTCCCGCGGCGCCTCCTCTTTCCCCCCTTCCGCAGCGACCTGCGGAAAGCGGCTGGCCAGCTCCTGGAACTTGGAACAGTCCCCAAACCGGCACTGGCAGAAGGCGACGATCATCTTGACGTCGTGCGGCGAGATGTACCCGCAGCCGACATCACAGTAATCCTCGTTCTTGCGAAAAAATGGGCAGATCATGCTGGTAGCCCCCGCGGCGCCCCCGGACCATTCCGGGTTGGCAAATCCTCTGCCGGGACTAAGAGCAACCGCCATACCAACGTTTTGAATTTTTTTTAAATGATTTTTTTATCGTTTAAAAACGGATACTTGAGAGATTTTCCCAGGGCAGGTTCGCAGTCCCCGGCAAGGGGCGGTTTTTGCATTCGTGCAAATCGAAACGGGGAGGACAGAACGGTTTTTCGGGGGGGGGCGAAGTAGGCGAAAAGCCCGCGAAGGTGCCGGGAGTGGGACTTTACGCTGGCATCACGGCTGCGGATGCGGCTGCTTCGCAATGCTGCGATGAGGGGTTGGCGGCTTTTTGCAGAAATGCAAAAAAATCGGGCCGCCCGAACGGCGGCCCGAAAATCTACGGTAGCGAACTGTTAGCGGGTCAGGCGCGGGAGACGAAGCGGCACTCGCGGGTATCGACCTTGATCGTCTCCCCCGACTCGAGGTAGCCGGGGACCTGCAGGCGCAGGCCGGTCTCGAGCACCGCCTCCTTGGTCTGGGCGGTGGCGGTGGCGTTCTTGATCGCCGGGGCGGTTTCAGTAACGGTCAGCTCGACGGTCATCGGCGGATCGACGCTGACCACCTGCCCCTGGAAGACGCCGAGCTGGACGTCGGCTCCCTCAAGGAGAAAGCCCTGGATCGGTTCGAAGAGCTCGGGGCCGAGCTCGTACTGTTCGTAGTTCTCCAGATCCATGAAAACCCCGCCGTCGCCGGACGGATAGAGGTACTGCCCCTTGCGGCGCTCGAAATCGGCCTCGTCGGCCTTGTCGCCGGCCTTGAAGGTCTTCTCCAGCACCTGCGCGGTGAGCAGGTTGCGGTATTTGACCTTGACCAGGGTATTGCCGCCGCGGGCGGAGGGGGACTGGGTGGTATGATCGAGGATCAGGCAGGGAGCGCCATCGAGCTTGATGACGAGGCCCCGTTTGAAATCGGCGGTGGTGATCATGAACGGCTCCTTGGGGATCGGGCTGATGCTGCAACCGCGCGACTCTAGCACAGAAAGTGGTCGCGAGACAATCGCCCTGCAGTGAATTTTTCGGTGACAAGAGTCCCGCCCCTATGGTTAAATGCCACGTTTCGCTTTTCCAGACTTCCGGCGCCGCGGCGCACGCTCAAGGAGAATCGTCCATGTACACCTGTTCCGATCTGAAAAAGGGCCTCAAGCTGATGGTCGAAGGCGAACCTCACGTCATCGTCCAGTACGACTTCACCAAGCCCGGCAAGGGCCAGGCCCTCTACAAGTGCAAGCTGCGCAACATGATCACCGGCAGCCTCTTCGACCGCACCTACCGCTCCGGCGAGACCTTCGAGCCGGCGGCGCTGGAGGACCGCGACATGCAGTTCCTCTACCAGGACGAGTCGGGCTACGTCTTCATGGACACCAAGAACTACGAGCAGGTGACCCTGAGCGAAGAGACCCTCGGCGACGACCGGCTGCTGATCAAGGAGAACATGGAGGTCGACATCCTCATGTTCAACGGCGCCGGCATCGGCATCACCCTCCCCAACTTCGTCAACCTGCGCGTCACCCAGGCCGACCCCTGGGTCAAGGGGGATACCGCCGCCGGCAACAACAAGCCGGCCACCGTGGAAACCGGCTACACCCTGGCGGTACCCTCCTTCGTCGAAGAGGGGGACCTGATCCAGATCGACACCCGCAACGGCCAGTACGTCACCCGCGTCAAGGAATAGGATGGAGCCGAACTGGGGCCTGGCCCGCAAGCGGCAGCACCTCGAACAGCGGGCCCGGATCGTTCAAGCGATCCGGGCCTTCTTTGTCGCCGCCGGTTTTCTCGAGGTCGAGACCCCGCACCTCCTCCCCGGCAACGCCCCGGAGCTGCACATCGATCCGGTCGCCGCCGGCGACGGCTTTTTGCACACCTCGCCCGAACTCTGCATGAAGCGGCTGCTGGCGGCCGGCTACCGGCAGATTTTCCAGCTCTGCCGCTGCTGGCGCCGGGGGGAACGGGGCGCCCGCCACCTCCCCGAATACACCATGCTCGAATGGTACCGCAGCGGCTGCGACTACCACACCCTGATGGGCGACTGCGAAGAACTCCTCGCCTTCCTGGTGCCGAGCGGATCCTTGCGCTGGCAGGGGGAAGAGATCGACCTGGCGGCGCCCTTTGAGCGGCTGACGGTGCGGGAGGCCTTCGCCCGCCACGCCGCCGGCTCCCTCGACCGGGCCCTGGCCGAGGGCCGCTTCGACGAAGTGATGGCGCTGGAGATCGAACCGCACCTCGGTCGCAGGCGACCGACCTTCCTCTATGAATACCCCGCCGCCTGCGCCGCCCTGGCACGAAAAAAGTCCGGCGCCCCGCAACTCGCCGAACGCTTCGAGCTCTACATCGCCGGTCTCGAGCTCGCCAACGCCTTCTCCGAGCTGACCGACCCGGACGAGCAGCGCCAGCGCTTTGTGCGCGAGGAGGATGCGCGGCGCCGGATGGGCAAGGCTCCGGTTCCCCTGCCGGAGAAATTCCTTGCCGAACTCGGCGCCCTCGACAGCGCCGCCGGCATCGCCCTGGGGGTCGACCGGCTGGTGATGCTGCTGACCGACGCGGCCACCATCGACGCGGTGGTTGCCTTCACCCCGGAGGATCTCTAGGCGGCGGTCGGTTAGCGGTTGTCTTCTTCCCCCCGCCTGGTGTAAAAAAACGGGGAAAGGTTTCCCTTCCCCCGAGCGATTGACGGTCCCTTTTTTATGCAGCTTCCCCCTGAAGCGAACCTGCTGAACGCCTGTCGCCTCCTCTTCGGCGACGAGGTCGACCTGTGCGGCGAATTCCTCGCCTACCTCCAGCCCGACGGCGCCCGCTCGGCCTACCGGGCCCGGGCCAAGGAACAGCATCCGGACCGGTTCGCCGGCCAGCCGGCGGCGATCCGCCGCCGCCAGACCGAACGTTTCCAGGAACTGACCCGCGCCTACCAGCTGCTGCGCAGCTATTTCCTGCAGCGGGAGAGCAGCAGTGGCGCTCCCGGCCACCGTCACGGCGGCAGCTACCGTCCACCGGCCCCTCCCAACCCGGTGCGGAGCAGTTGCTACCCCCACCCCCGGGTACCGGACACCCATCTCGAATTCGGACTCTTTCTCTTCCACCGCGGCAAGATCACCTACCAGGAGCTGATTGCCGCCCTCCTCTGGCAGCGCCGTCAACGCCCCGACATCGGCAGCATTGCCCGGCGCTGGGGGTGGCTCGACGCGGCCCGCATCGAGCGCGTCCTCCAGGACCGCAGCCCCGGCCGTCGCTTCGGCAACCGCGCCATCCAGCTCGGCTATCTCAACCCGACCCAGGTCCAGGTGCTGCTTCGTTACCAGCAGACCCTGCAGCAGCGTCTCGGCCAGTATTTTGTCGAACGGGGCCTGCTCGAAACGGAAGAGGTGGAGCAGTTGGCCGCGGAGCTCAAGGAGCACAACCTGCGCGTCGCCGGCCGGGCGCGCCAGCAGCGCTGGCGCGCCTCCGCCACCCGCTGAGAGCTGCCAACCGGACATCCCTCATCCCTCATCCCTCATCCCTCATCCCTCATCCCTCATCCCTCATCACTCATCACTCATCACTCATCACTCATCACTCATCACTCATCACTCATCGCTCATCGCTCTTTTCACCCCCGTCCCGCCAGGTAGCTGCGAATCTCCTCCAGAAACTCCCCGCCGAATTTCTGCAACTTGAGCTTGCCGACGCCGGTGACGCCGAGGAGCGCCTGCGGACTCTCTGGCAGGTAGGCCGCCATTTCGACCAGGGTCACATCGCTGAAGATGACGTAGGGCGGCACCCCGGCATCGTCGGCCAGACGCTTGCGCAGCGCCCGCAGATTGTCGAAGAGGGCCTCGTCGTAAGTAAGGTCCGAAGCGACCTTGCGGGCCGGTTTTTTCTGCGCAGCCACCTTCAGGCGCGGCTTGGCCAGGGTCAGGCGCGCCTCGCCGCGCAGCAGCGGCCGCGCCGCCTCGGTCAGTTTCAGCACTGAGTAGTTGGCGACGTCCTGGCGCAGGTAGCCTAGATGGATCAGCTGGAGGATCAGCCCGCTCCAGGCTTCGGCCGGCTGATCGGCGCCGAGGCCGTAGGTGGAGAGCCGGTCGTGCCCGAGCTCCTGGATCCGCTGGGAGGCGGCGCCGCGCAGCACCTCGACGACGTGACCGACGCCGAAGCGCTGGCCGACCCGGTAGACGCAGGAGAGGGCCTTCTGGGCATCGATGGTGGCGTCGTAGCTCTCCGGAGGAGAGTCGCAGACATCGCAGTTGCCGCAGTCCTCGGCGAGGTGCTCGCCAAAATAGCCGAGCAGCACCCGACGCCGGCAGTTCTGCGCTTCGGCAAAACCGACCATGGCGTTCAACTTGTGGAGCTCGACCCGCTTCTGCTCCGGGTTCCCTCCCCGCTCGATCAGACCGCGGGCGATGGCGACATCGCCGTAGCCAAAGAGGAGCAGCGCCTCGCTCGGCAGCCCGTCGCGGCCGGCACGACCGGTCTCCTGGTAGTAGCTTTCGATATTCTTCGGCAGGTCGTAGTGGACGACAAAACGCACGTTCGGCTTGTCGATCCCCATGCCGAAAGCGACCGTCGCCACGACGATCTGCAAATCGTCGCGCAGAAAGGCCTCCTGCACCCGCCGCCGTTCCGCATCCGGGAGTCCGGCATGGTAGGCGGCCGCCCTGATCCCTGCCGCCGCCAGCTTGCTGGCGACTTCCTCGACCCGCTTGCGGGAGAGGGCGTAGACGATGCCGGCCTCCCCGCGCCGCCCTTTCAGAAAGGCCTGCAGCTGGGCGAAGGGTTTCTGCTTGTCGACAACGTGGTAGCGGATGTTGGGGCGGTCGAAACCGGCGATGAAGATCCGGGCCTGGCGCAGCTGCAGCCGGTCGAGGATATCGCCGCGGGTCTGGGGGTCGGCGGTGGCGGTGAGGGCGAGGAGCGGAATGCCGGGAAAGTCCCGGCGCAAACGGCCGAGCTGGATATACTCGGGGCGGAAGTCGTGCCCCCACTGGGAGACGCAGTGGGCCTCGTCGATGGCGAAGAGGGCGATCGGCACCTCCTGCAGTCGCGCCAGGAACTCTTCGCTCAGCAGTCGCTCGGGGGCGAGATAGAGAAGGTCGAGCTGACCGGCATGGAGCTTGGCGAGGACCTGCTTCGCCTCGGCGCTCTTCAGCGAGGAGTTGTAAAAGGCGGCGCGCACGCCGTTGGCGAGCAGGGCGTCGACCTGGTCCTTCATCAGTGAGATCAGCGGCGAGACGACAATCCCCACCCCCGGCCGACAGAGCGCCGGAATCTGGTAGCAAAGGGACTTGCCGCCGCCGGTCGGCATCAGGACGAAAGCATCCTCACCGGCGATCAGGGTGCGGATGATCTCTTCCTGGTAGGGGCGGAAGGTGCCGTAGCCGAAGATCGACTGCAGCACCTCGGCAGCTTGCGGTTGGTTCATTTCCCCTCCAATGGTTTCAGGCAGTGGCATAGGTCCTATAGGACCCATGGGTCCCATGGGACAGATAACACCCTAATCGACCTCATTGGGATACTCTACCGTCCCGCCGCTGGCAGTCCGCAGCAGCAAAGTCTCCCCCATGGCCTTGATCGTCTCCGGCAGCAGCGGCACCTTCCCCTTGCCGCCGGGGAGGTCGATGACGTAGTGGGGGATCGCCAGCCCGGTCACCTGGCCGCGCAGGGCGCGCATGATCTCCAGACCGGTCTCGACCCGGGTGCGGAAGTGCCCGGTGCCGGCGACCAGGTCCATCTGGTGCAGGTAGTAGGGGCGGACCCGGATCTGCAACAGCCCGCGCAGCAGTTCGAGCATCGTCTGCGCATCGTCGTTGACCCCCTTGAGCAGCACGGTCTGGTTGCCGAGAGGAACGCCGGCAGCGGCGAGCTTCCGGCAGGCCTCGGCAGCCGCCGGGGTCAGTTCCCGCGGATGGTTGAAGTGGGTGTTGAGGTAGAGGGGATGATGGCGGCGCAGCAGGTTGCAGAGATTGTCGGTGACCCGCTCGGGGAGGGTCACCGGCACCCGGCTGCCGATACGGATCATCTCGACATGGGGAATCTTCTGCAGGCGGCCGAGCACTTCGCCGAGCAGACCGTCTGAAAGGAGGAGCGGGTCGCCACCGGAGAGGAGGACATCGCGGATCGCAGGGGTCCGTTCGATGTAGGCGATGCCGTCGAGGAGCGCCCCGAAGGAGAGCAGGGCCGCGGCGCAGCCAACCTTGCGCTTGCGGGTGCAGAAGCGGCAGTAGAGGGCGCAGCTATTCCCGGCCAGCAGCAGCGCCCGGTCGGGATAGCGATGGACCACCGCCGGAACCGGCGCCTGCGCCTCCTCGGCGAGAGGGTCGTCGACCAGCCCCATGGCGTCAAGCTCGCGCAGGTCAGGGACGCATTGGCGCCAGAGGGGATCATCCGGCCCCTGCAGCAGCGCCAGGTAATGGGGGGTGATGCGCAGCGGGTAGCGCGCCGCCACCCGCGCCAGGGGCGCCGGGTCGAGACCGAAGCGGGTGGCGAGAAGAGCGGGGTCGGTGAGGCTCTGCTGCAGTTGTTGCTGCCAAAGTTCCATGAAAGGCCTTAAGTGCTTTTTATAGGTCCTATACGACCCATAGGTCCCATGGGACCCATGCCGGCACCAAGGTGCCGGAAAGGCCCGACTCTACCACAAGCGGCCGTTCAGTGTCGACCCGCCCCGATGAAGAAGGGGGCATGGTTGGAGGTGAACCAGGGGGGGGTGCGGGCGGCGATGGCGCGGATCGCCGGTGCGGCAAGGAGGCGCTTGGCGAGGAAGCGGCGGGCGGCGGCCCGGCCCCAGCCGCCATCGCTGAGCGGCCGGTAGAGACCGAGCGGTTCCTCCTGCCACTCGGCGCCGGGAAACTCACCGCCGAAGTCGGCAGCCCGCGGCAGGTTCATGATCGCCAGGTTGAGAAAGTCGATACAGTCCGCGTGTTCTTCGAGAAAGACGAGGGTCGATTCGGCCTCGGCCGCGGTCTCCTCGGGAGTCCCGAGCAGGATGTAGACGTAGGTGGCGATGCCGGCGGCGTGCAGATGGTGCAGGATGCGGGATGCAACAGCGAGATCGGTCCCCTTGTGCAGGCGCTCGAGAACCGGCTGGGCACCACTTTCGAGCCCGAGCTGCAGCATGCGGCACCCCGCTCGCGCGAGACCGGCAACCAGGTCCGGGTCATCGAGCACGCCCTCGAAACGGGCGAAGCCATGCCAGGAGAGGCCGGCCAGCGGCTCCGCCGCTGCGGCGAGGGCACGCAGCGTCGCTGGCGGCAGGGCGTTGTCGGTAAAGTGGAAACGCCGCACCCGATAGGCCGCCGCCAGTTGCACCAGCAGCTTCGGCACCTCCCCGGGGGGGAAGGCCCGATAAGGCTGGGTCGGGGTGGTCGCCTCGGGGCAGAAGCGGCAGCGCGCCCAGTAACAGCCGCGGCTGGCGGTCAGCTGAAGCACCGGTTCCGGCGCCAGGTAGGCGGCCGGGTCGGCAAAGGAATAGTCGGGGACAAAATGATTGACCGGCGCCGGGGTGGGGAGCGGGGCACCGGCGGGATTGCCAGCCAGGGCGACCAGGCTCGCTTCGCCGGGACCGGTTACGAGATGATCGAAGGGGAAAAGCCCCTGTCCCCGCTGGCGCAGCGGCTGCGCCCAACTCGAGATCAGGCCGCCGCCGGCGACCAGCTGCACCTGCGGCAGCGCCCGCCGCAGCAGGCCGGCAAGCTCGAAGGCGGGGAGCGCCTGGTGGCGGTAGTTGATGGTGACGGCGATGATCCGCGGCTGCAGGGCAAGCACCCGCGGCAGGAGCTCCTGTTCGAAGTAGGCGCGGAACAGGGTAGATTCGGCCCCCGCTGCCAGCCGCTCCAGGTCGGCGGGCCGAAAGGGGGAGAGGCGCTGGTGGACATAATCGCCGAGGCTGAGCCGTTCCTCGGCCCCGCCGGCAGCGCCGAGGGCGCGATTGAGGTCCTCGACGGCGCTGCGATAGCGGGCCAAAGAGTCGCCCGCCCGGGGGGAGCGGAGCAGGGCCAGAGCGCGGGGGAGATGGGCGATAGCGCGACGCAGGGCGGTCGCGGGCGCCGCGCCGGCAGCAAGAGCGAGCCGCTCCGGGGTCAGCAGCCAGAGGCAGGCATCGAGGTTGGCGTCGATCGCCGCTGCAGTGATGCCCGCGCTACGCAGGTGACCGAGCAGGATCGCCGTCGCCAGGGGCGGCTCGGCCGGTTTGGCGGCAGGCGGATGGAGCAGAAGGATGTCCATAGGTGTCGGAAAATCCGCAGCAGACAGCAGGCAACCTTCAGCGCCCGGGCGCGGGCCGCAGGTGATAGCTGAAGTGGGCCAGGGCGAGAATGCCGAGATCGCGCAGCAGCGCCAGCCACAGCGGCGTGGCGGCACCGCCGCCGAAGCAGCCGCAGTCGATCTCCAGGCCGCGCAGCATCGCGGAAAGGATGGCGCCGATGAAGACCAGTGTCAGCAGGGCGAGGAGCAGGGCGGCGCCGCGCACATTGCGCCCGAGCAGGAGGAGGGCGCCGGCGAGGACTTCGACATAGGGGAGGGTCGCCGCAACCAGGTAGTTGAAGGCGTAGGGGAGGAGCTGGTAGGCGGCCAGGTCGCGGGCGAAGGCGGTGACATCCTGCCCCTTGACGAGCCCGGCATAGAGAAAGAGGCCACCGAGGAGGAGGCGGCAACCGTGATAAGCGAGGCGGCGGAGATTCATGGCGCCCCTCCCGTCGTCACCGGCAGCCCCGCGTCCTGCCAGGCGGGGAAACCGCCCTCGAAGACCAGCACGTTGCGGTACCCTGCCTCCAGCAGCCGCACGGCCAGATCGTAGGAGTCGGGGCAGCCGTAGCCGCTGCAATAGACCACCAGCCGCGTCGTCACCGGAACGGCAACCTGGAAAGCCGGCAGCGCCTGGTCGATATCGGCAAGGGGAAGCGAGCGCGCTCCGGAAATATGGCCGGCGGCGAAGAGCTCGGGGATGCGGGCATCGATCGCCAGCGCCCCGTCGCGCAGCGCCTCCTGCACCCCGGCGAGGTCGACGGGGGCCGGGTAGCGGACCACCGCCTCGACCGCGGTCGGCGCCGCCTGCAGGCGACCGGCAAAGGCATCGAGGATCAGCCGATAATTGACCGAGAGACCGATCAGGACGCCGACGGCGAAAATCACCAGGCTCTCGAGCAGGTCACGATTCAGTCGTTCATACATGAGGACGTCACTCGTCGGGCGATTCGATCAGGTCCGGACCCATGTTGCGCAGCGTGTCGCGTAACCGCCGCCCCTCCCGCTCCAGTGCCTCGATACGCCGGTAGCACCCCAGCAGTTCGCCACTCAACTCTTCGAGTTGCAGGGAGATATGGGAAAAGCGGATTTCCAGTTCGGTCAAACGTCTGTCCTTATCAGTCACGGCCGGCTCCTTTGGCAACGGGGCAACACTAGCAGAAGCCGGCGGCGGACGCAATCGCTGCCGCGCCCCGGATTGGGACCGGCCACAAAAAAAGCCCGCACCAGGCGGGCCTTTCGCTAACAGGGGAGCAGTGCGATCAGCTGACGCTGACCTCCTTGACCGCCTCCCAGACCCCATGCAGGTTGCAGCGGGCGAAGGCGCGCAGGGTTACCTTGGGGAGCCCGTGGGGGATGACGACTTCGGCCTTGAGGATCGGCCGGGTGGTCACCGCGGTGAGGCTGAGGCGCGCCAGGAAGACATAGTTGGCATAGAGGTCGATCCACTCGATGAAGTGCCCCGGCTCGTTGGGATGGGCGAGGAGCTTGCCGATCTCGACGGTGACGGTGGCCGCCTCACCGGCCTTGAGCTGCTCCGGTGCGGTGATGACGGGGGTATGCTTTTTTTCCAGGTCGGTCAGGCTGGCGGGATCCTTGGGGTGGTTGACCTGGCAGAAGAAACTCGATTCAAGACTCATTGGCTGGGTATCCTTTCTGGAAAGCGATTGTTATTTCGGCTGCGGACAATCGGGTAGCATGTTAACCACCTTCCCCAGGGGATGCAAGCTATTCATGACCTTTTTTGTCTTTTTCCCGGACGAGCTGTTTGCATTATTGGCCGAAACGGGTATCATGACTCATTATTTGCCGATGCGGGTAAGGGTCCTCCCGGCCTGCGCCGCTCTTCCTGCCAACAGCGATCGCAACCAATGGTTCCGGCATGACCCGACGCTTATCCCTCCTGCTTCTGTGCGGGCTGCTGGCATTCTCCGGCGGCGCCGGTGCTGTCCCCTTTTCGCTGCCGACCGACCAGGTGCCGCCGCGCGAAGTCGGCGTCAGCGAACACCTCGGCAGCAAAATCCCGCTCGATTTGACCTTCAGCGACGAAAACGGCGCCCCAGTCCGGCTCGGCGATCTGGTGACACTGCCGACGGTCATCGTGCCGATCTACTACCGCTGCCCCAACGTCTGCAACTTCCTGCAGGGGGCCCTGGCGCGAGCCCTCCCCCAGGTGCGGCGCACCCCCGGCAAGGACTTCCAGGTCATCTCGATCAGTTTCGACGAGACCGAGGGCCTGGCCGACGCCCGCCAGTCCCGGGCGATCTATTACCAGGCGATGCAGCAGAAGTTCCCAACCGGCGCCTGGCGGTTTCTTACCGGCGAGCTGCCGGCGATCCGCAAGCTCACCGACGCGGCCGGCTACCATTTTCGCCGCGAGGGGAATGATTTCCAGCATCCGGTGGCGATCTTCGTCGTCAGCAGCGACGGCACCATCAGCCGCTACCTCTACGGCACCAGCATTCTGCCGATGGACCTGACCCTGGCGCTGGTCGAAGCGGCGGAGGGACGGGTCAGCCCGGCGATCCGCAAGGTCGTCCAGTTCTGCTTCAGCTATGACCCGCAAAACAGCAAGTACGTCTTCAACATCTTCCGCGTCTCGGCCACGGTCATCCTGCTGACGGCAGGCATGCTCTTCGCCTTCCTGGCCTGGACCGGGCGCAAACCACGGGAGCCGGAATCGAAGCCATGAGCACACCATCTGTCACTGCCAGCGACCGCGGCTTTCTCGGCGACGGGAAATACCCCGGCATCTTCGGCTGGATTCTGTCCACCGATCACAAGCGCATCGGCCTGCTCTACCTCTACTCGACCATGACCATGTTCATCATTGGGGTGATTCTCGGCCTCCTGGTGCGCCTGGAGCTGATCGCGCCGGGGAAGACGATCGTCTCCGCCGACACCTACAATGCCCTCTTCACCCTGCACGGGGTGATCATGATCTTCCTCTTCATCATCCCCGGCATTCCCGCGGCCTTCGGCAACCTCTTCCTGCCGATCCATCTCGGTGCCCGGGACGTCTCCTTTCCGCGTCTCAACCTCTTCTCCTGGTGGCTCTACCTGACCGGCGCGATCCTCGCCGTCACTTCGCTCTTCACCGGCGGCGGCCCGCCCGACACCGGCTGGACCTTCTATGTCCCCTTTTCGGTGCAGACCACCACCAACGTCACCCTGGCGGTGGTGGCGGTCTTCATCCTCGGCTTCTCGTCGATCCTCACCGGCCTCAACTTCATCGTCACCACCCACCGCCTGCGCGCCCCGGGGATCGGCTGGGGACGGCTGACCCTCTTCGTCTGGACCCTCTACGCCACCGCCTGGGTGCAGGTGCTGGCGACACCGATCCTCGGCATCACCGTCGCCCTGATCTTCCTGGAGCGGGTACTCGACGTCGGCCTCTTCGACCCGGCCCGCGGCGGCGACCCGATCATGTACCAGCATCTCTTCTGGATCTATTCCCATCCGGCGGTCTACATCATGATCCTGCCGGGGATGGGGGTAATCTCCGAGATCATTCCGGTCTTTGCCCGCAAGCATATCTTCGGCTACTGGGCGATGGCCCTCTCGGGCCTGGCGATCGCCTTTGCCGGCTCCCTGGTCTGGGCCCACCACATGTTCGTCAGCGGCATGAGCGACACGGCAATCCTGGTCTTCTCCTTCCTCACCTTCATCGTCGCCATCCCCTCGGCGATCAAGGTCTTCAACTGGGTGGCGACCCTTTACAAGGGGTCGATCTCTCTGGAGCCGCCGCTTCTCTATGCCCTCTCCTTCATCTTCCTCTTCTCCATCGGCGGCCTCACCGGCCTGATCCTCGGCGCCGCAGCCACCGACATCCATGTCACCGACACCGATTTCGTCGTCGGCCATTTCCATTACGTGATGTTCGGCGGCACCGGCATGGCCTTTTTCGGTGCGCTCCACTACTGGCTTCCCAAGGTCTATGGCCGGATGTACGACAAGCGGGTGGCGACCTGGGCCTGGGGGATCATCTTCGTCGGCTTCAACCTCCTCTACTTCTCGATGATGGTCCTCGGCCTGCGCGGCATGCCGCGGCGCTACTATGACTATGTGCCGGAATTCACCAACCTCAACGTCCTGGCGACGGTCGGCTCCTGGATTCTCGCCTTCGGCCTGGTGGTGATGTTTATCAACCTGATCCGTGGCATGATCAGCGGCCCCGACGCCGGCATGAACCCCTGGGGGGGCAAGACCCTCGAATGGACCATCCCGTCCCCGCCCCCCACGGAAAACTTCGCAGAGATTCCGGTGGTCACCACCGGCCCCTACGACTACAGTGACGAAGTCCTGGCCCCGGAGGCACGGCGATGAGCAGCGAACACCGCGATGACGTCGGCGCCCGCCTCGGCATGTGGCTCTTCCTCTACACCGAGGTCCTCCTCTTCGGCGGCCTCTTTATCCTCTACGCCATCTACCTGCACCAGTTTGAAGAGCCCTTCGCCAACGCCGCCCACCACCTCAACCTGACACTGGGGACCATCAACACGGTGATCCTGCTGACCGGCAGCTACTTCGTTGCGATGGCGGTGAGTGCGGTACGGCGCAACCGGACCAGGCTGGCGGTCGGCCTGCTGCTCGGCGGGGTCGGAACCGGTGGCGTATTCCTTTTCAACAAGTACCTGGAGTGGTCCCACGAAATCCACAACGGCATCTACCCCGGCTCCCCCAAACTGCTCGACCTGGAGCGGGGCGAGGCGGTCTTCTACGGTCTCTACTACGTCACCCTCGGCCTGCACGGCCTGCATGTCCTGATCGGCTCGACCCTGCTGGGGATCCTCGCCTGGTGGGTGCACACCGGCAAGGTAAACAGCGAGCGCTTCGTCGCCCTCGAGAACGGCGGCCTCTACTGGCACCTGGTCGACCTGGTCTGGATCTTCATCTTCCCCCTCTACTACCTGCTCCTCTAGGAGGCGTGATGAGCGACAGCAACGGGCATATCGTCCCCTATTCGACCTTCACCCTGATCTGGCTCGCCCTGCTGGCGCTGACCGGGACCACGGTCTACGTTTCGCGGTTGCCCCTCGGCGCGTTGCATATCTGGGCGGCCCTTGGCATTGCGGTGCTCAAGTCGGCCCTGGTAGTGCTGATCTTCATGCACCTGAAGTACGAGAACTGGATCTTCAAGCTCTTCCTGCTGGTGGCGCTGCTCATCCTGGCGATCTTCATCGGCCTCACCTTTTTCGACACGCTCTATCGCTAAAGGACCTGCCGTGAACCCTTCCACCCTGACCACCACCGGCGCCGTCGATCCGGTCTTTTTCTATATCTTCGGCATCTCCGCGGTGATGCTGATCGGCATCACCATCGTCATGCTGGTCTTCATCGTCCGCTACCGGCGCAGTGTTCATCCTCACCCGGAAGCGACACCGACCCACAACTACTGGCTCGAGTCAGTCTGGACGATCCTGCCGACCCTCATCGTGATTTCGATGTTCTGGTACGGCTGGGAAGGGTACACCACCCTCAGCAACGTCCCGAAGGATGCCTTCAAGGTTGAGGTGATCGGCCGTAAATGGGCCTGGGAATTCCGCTACCCCAACGGGCGCAGCAGCGAAAAGCTGGTGGTCCCGGTCGGCCGGGCGATCGCCCTCGACATGACCTCGGAAGACGTCCTGCACAGCTTTTACCTGCCGGCCTTTCGCGTCAAGCGCGACACCGTTCCCGGCATGACCACCCACCTCTGGTTCCGCGCTCCGGTCGCCGGCAGCTACGATGCCTTTTGCGCCGAATACTGCGGCACCGGCCATTCGGCGATGATCACCACCGTCGAGGCGCTCCCCGAGCACCAGTTCGAGGAATGGTACGCCAGCGAGAGTCCTCGCGAGGAGAACGCCGAGGGGCGCCAGCTCCTCGCCAGCAACGGCTGCACCGGCTGTCACTCCCTCGATGGTAAGGTGATGGTCGGGCCGACCTTCAAGGATCTCTTCGGCCGCCAGGTCACGGTCGTGACCGACGGCAAGGAACGGACCCTGAGCGTTGACGAGGATTACCTGCGGCGCGCCATCCTGGAGCCGAATGCCGACCTGGTCAAGGGCTACCCGGCGGCGATGCCGAGCTACCAGGGGCGACTCAGCGACCATGATCTCGAAACCATCATCAACTATTTCAAAGGGAGTTCCGGCGCTGCGGCCGGCAGTGTCGAGACGGGCAGAAAGCTGGCCGCCAAGCTCGGCTGCGCCGGTTGCCACTCGACCGACGGCAGCCGCCGGGTCGGGCCGACCTTCAAGGGGATCTTCGGTCGG
Organism: Desulfuromonas carbonis; assembly: GCF_054658035.1. Classification (NCBI taxonomy): domain Bacteria; kingdom Pseudomonadati; phylum Thermodesulfobacteriota; class Desulfuromonadia; order Desulfuromonadales; family Desulfuromonadaceae; genus Desulfuromonas; species Desulfuromonas carbonis. The sequence goes on from NZ_BAAHXR010000003.1 coordinate 376,950, forward strand.
CCGGTCGAGGTCAAGACCGCCGGCGAGGAACGAACCGTCACCGCCGACGCGGCCTACCTGAAGCGATCGATCAAGGATCCCCAGGCGGACCTGGTCGATGACTACCCGCCGGTGATGCCGCCCTTCCCCAACCTCAGCGAGGAAGAGCTGCAGGCCCTGGTCGACTACCTGCGCAGCCTGCAATGAATGCTGACCCCGTCAACCCTCGGTACAAAGCCCTGCCGGCACCGCTCTGGCCGACCCGCCTGGGGCGACTGACCCGGTACCGCCTCTCTCTCGCGGTCGCGGCCTCCACTGGCGCCGGGGCCCTCCTGGCGCCGACGCCGCCGCAGCTGCCGCTCCTCCTGCTTGCCTTTGCCGGCACCGGCCTGCTGGCAGCGGCGGGTTCGGCCCTGAACCAGGTCCAGGAACGGGATCTCGACGCCCGGATGCTGCGGACCTGCCAGCGCCCCCTGCCCGCCGGCCAGATCACCCCCGGCGGCGCCCTCGCCCTGGCTGCGGCGATTGCCCTCTGTGGCCTGGCGCTGCTGGCCACCACCGGACCGCTGCCGTTACTGCTCGGACTGGCCGCCCTCTGCTGCTACAACGGCCTCTATACCCCGCTCAAGCGCCGCACGCCCCTGGCACTGCTGGCCGGCGCCGGCTGCGGTGCCCTGCCACCCCTGATCGGCTGGAGTGCCGCCGGCGGCGCCCTCACCGATTTCCGGATCCTGCTCCTGATCGCCCTCCTCTATCTCTGGCAGCTCCCCCATTTCTGGCGGCTGGCGGAGAAGCACGCCGCCGATTACCGCCGTGCCGGTCTCCCCTTGCTGCAGGACCGGCTCGATCCGCAACTGGCGCGTCTCGCCCGACAGAGCTGGTCTCTGGCCGCGGCCAGCGTCGCCCTGCTGCTCCCCCTGTTCGGCCTGCTGCAGGCGCCCTGGGCCAGGGTTGCCCTGATCTTTATCGCCCTTCTTCTCGCGCTCTCCGCCTGGCTGCGCCGGCCGGCGGGGAGCGCCGGACCGGCCTGGGCCGACCTCGCCATCCTGCTCCTCTTCCTGCTGCTGATCGGCGACCGGTTCGCGACGGCGCCGGCCCTGTTGCAGAACTCCTTGCTCTGTCTCGCGGGCGCCGGCTGAAGCGGCTCGCCACAGACGCATCCCATCTCCCGGCAGCCGAATCCATCCCCCTTTCCCTGCTGTCGCTCCCCCTGCAGCAATTCATCCGGCCCGGCGAGCGTCGGCATCCCGGCCGGAAATGACCGGCGCGACGGGGGGTTGCAATGGCGAAGAGCGATGGTAATCTTTGAAGACTTTTTTCTTAGGACCTATCCAGGAGGAGTTGTCATGTCGCTGCAAGGGACCGAAACCGAGAGGAACATCCTGACCGCCTTCGCCGGCGAGAGCCAGGCCCGTAATCGCTATACCTACTTCTCCGCCAAGGCCAGGAGCGACGGGTACGTGCAGATGGCCGACATTTTCGAAGAGACGGCGAACCAGGAGAGGGAGCACGCCAAGCGCCTCTTCAAGCTGCTTGAAGGGGGCGAAGTGGCGGTCACGGCCAGCTTTCCTGCCGGCGTCATCGGCACCACCGCGGAAAACCTGCAGGAGGCGGCCGCCGGAGAGAACTACGAGCATACCGAGATGTATCCCGAGTTCGCCGCCAAGGCGCGCCAGGAAGGCTTTCCCCAGATCGCCGACATCTTCATGGCGATTGCCGTCGCCGAAAAACAGCACGAGAAACGCTACCTCGACCTGCTCGCCAATATCGAGCAGAACCGGGTCTTCCAGCGCGAGGAGCCGATCACCTGGCGCTGCCGCAACTGCGGTTACCTCCATCATGGCCCGGCGGCCCCCGACAAATGCCCGGCCTGTGACCACGCCCGCGCCCACTTCGAACTGCTCGGTGAAAATTACTGATTGATACGCCCGTCCCAACCAACCCCAGCCAAGGAGGAAACCGATGTCCCTGAAACGCCTCGAACTCTACAAGTGCAACGTCTGTGGCAATATCGTCGAAGTCCTGCATGCCGGCGGCCCGCCGCTGGTCTGCTGCAACGAAAAGATGGCCCTGCAGACGGAGAACACCGTTGACGCCGCCAAGGAGAAACATGTGCCGGTCATCGAAATCGGCAAAGGCCAGGTGACGGTCAAGGTCGGCAGCGTCGCCCATCCGATGGAGGAGAAGCATTACATCCAGTGGGTGGAACTGATCGCCGACGGCAAGGCCTACCTGCAGTTCCTGCAACCGGGCGACAAGCCGGAAGCGGTCTTCCCGGTCAGCGCGACCAAGGTGACCGCCCGCGAATACTGCAACCTCCACGGCCACTGGAAGGCCGAAGCCTGATCCGCCAAAGCGTCCCGGGAGCCGCACTATCGCCTCCCGGGACGCGGCAGCAAACCTTCCCCGCCGCCGGATCACCAGATCTGGCGCAAAATGGCACATCTTGTTTCCTTGTGACCGTAATCACCTCTCCCATATCCAATTAAATACAATATTTTCAGCATGTTAATCTGGCCAAACGACACCCTTGGCGTTGGCACGGGTGATGCTTATGTTAAATTTTACCAATCGTTTCTTCTTGTCCCCTCGCGCCAAGGAGTCCAAGATGAAGTCCCCTTCCTCAATCAGCCTCCTGCTGCTACTGGCCGGGGCCGCTCCGGCCCAGGCTGCCCTGCCCCGTCTCGCCGACAACGCTCTCGATTACGTGCTGATGCCGTTCCTCGGCTATCTGCTCCTGGTTTTGGCCAGCTGGGTGGTTCACCTCCCGGGACGGCTGCGCCGGCAACGGGATTGAGTTCCGACGACGGCCAGCCAACCGACCAACCCGCCCCTTGACCCCCGGGGGACGAATGGGGTAAAGTCCCGGGGTCTCCAGCCTTCCGGGATCGCGTCGTCATGGCCGACAAGAAACAGCTTATTGCCGAACTCTACGCCGGCCTGCAGAGCCTTTCGAGCAGTGCTTTCCCCAAGCGCTGCCGGCGCTGCGGTCGGGAATTCCGGAGCGTCGAGGATTTCCTGCTGCAAACCGAGGGTCTGGAAAATTCGACCGGCCTCAAGGCGACCGCCGACGACCAGGAACAAACCCTGGTCGAACTCTTCCGCAACTGCCCCTGCGGTTCGACCCTCATGGAAATTTTCAGCGACCGCCGCGACATGTCCCCCGCGGGGATCGAACGCCGGGAGAATTTCGGCAGGCTGATGACCATGCTCATCGCCGATGGCATGGCAGCCGCAACAGCGCGCGGCGAACTGCTCAAGGTCCTGCACGGCGGCGACAGCCCGATTCTGCGCGCCCGGGGGATCGATATCCGCACCCACTGAATCTTCCCACGAATCCGCCATGCCCCCTCTCCTCCCCCTCTTCGTCTACGGCACCCTGCGGCAGGGCGGCAGGTATCACCAGCCTTATCTCGCCGGCCGTTTTCTCTCCTGGCAACCGGCCACCCTCTCCGGGCGGCTTTTTTACGAACCCCGGGAAGAGTATCCCTGCCTGCTGCCGGGATCCGGGATGGCACGGGGAGAAATCTACCAGCTTGAGCCGGCGACAGCCGCCAGCACCCTGGCGCGCATCGACCGCCTGGAGGAGTACCTCCCCGACAAGGAAACGGCGAGCCTCTACCTGCGACGGGAAGCCCTGGCATACCGGGAGGATGGTGAGGAAGTCAAGGTGTGGGTCTACTACTGGAATGGCGGCAGGACAGGTCGACCGGTGCCGGGGAATGACTATGCCGGCCTTTTGCAGCGGGGCTGGAGGAAAGGGGGAGAGGAATAGGGATTTGCGGCGTCCCCAAGCGGGCTATCCGTCGCCCCTTGGGGGGGACCCGGAGTCGAAAGCAAACCGCTCCAGCGCCAGGGTGGCTGCATCGTCCAGTGCGATAAAATGCAGGCCCATTCCGATCGGCAACCGCATCGCCTTCAACCATTCGGGGTGATTGACCCAGGCAACCCGGCAGCGGGCCTGAATCTGGGCAGAGCCATCGGGGAGGGTGAATTCTATCCTTATCTCGCTGTCAACCGGGAAGAGCTTGTGCGTTTCGACAAAAGCGCCGCCGGCATTCAGGTTGTGAATCGTCGCCGGCCGCAAGTGCCGGGGATCGCGTCCAACCCGGGCGGGCAGGGTGAGACCCAGGCGGGGAGCCCGGCGTTCGACAATGCCCAGTATCCGGCAAGCCGCGTGCAGCAATTCCTGCGGGTCGACCGGCTTGAAAAGAATCTCGTTACAGCCCGCCTGCCGGCAACGCAGCACATCCTCTTCCCGGTCCCGCCGCGCGACCAGAATGACCGGGGTCCGGCGCAGGATCGGGTCGTTCTTGACGCGGCGGCAGCACTGATCCCCTCCCTCGTTCATCATTTCCAGGTCGAGAATCGCCAGTGCCGGGTCGTGGTCCTCGATGATTTCGAAGGCCTGGCGGCCGTCACTGGCGATCAGCAGCGAAAAGCCCTCCCGACGAAAGAGGGAGTTCTCCATCGGGTGCAGAATTTCCGGAAGATTGGTAAGCAGGATACGTTTGGCGAGCACGGCGGGCCTCCAGGTCAGATTTTACAGAATTGAATCCACCTCTTCAACCCTGGTGTGCAATCAGCACGCCAAGCCTTGCCGGGTGACATTTCGGCCCGGAATTCCCGTCGGCCAGTAAACCCTGGTCCTTTAGCGCCACGACACTGACGCAGCCGGTCGCCGCTGCGACAAAAACGGCCGCCTTCCCGTGGTGCGGAAGGCGGCCGCTAATCTCCTGGCCCGAAGCGGTCAGTTGACCTTTTTCAGTTCCACATCGAAAATAAGGGTCGCGTTGGGGCCGATCATGGGGCCGGCGCCGCGGTCACCGTAGGCAAGGTTGGCCGGGATGAAGAGCCGATACTTTGCCCCTTCCGCCATCAGTTGCAGCGCTTCGGTCCAGCCGGCGATGACATCGCCAACGCCGAAGGTTGCCGGCTGACCGCGGTCGTAGGAGCTGTCGAAGACGGTCCCGTCAATCAGGGTTCCCTTGTAATCGACGGTTACGCTGTTCTCCTTGGTCGGTTTCTTGCCGGTCCCCTTTTCCAGCACCAGGTACTGCAGGCCGCTCGGCAGGGTCACGACCCCCTCCTTCTTGGCGTTGGCCGTGAGGAAGGCCTCACCTTCGGCAAGATTCTTGGCGCCCTGTTCCTTGCGCGTCGCCTCCTGTTTGGCGATCATCTCCTGCTTGAACTTGACCATCGTCTCCTGGACTTCCTGCTGGGACATCTGCGGGTTTTTGCCGTTGAGGACGTCGCGAAACGCCTGAGCCATGATGTCGATATCCACATCCACGCCCTGCCGTTTGAAATCCTGCGCGATACTCATGCCGATGCCGTAACTGGCACGATCCTTATCCGTCTTGAGTTCAAGTTTCTTGTCGGCCGCCTGGCTTGCAACCCCTGTCAGCAACAGAACGCCCAGAGCTCCTGCCGCTAAAGTCAATCCGCGCTTCATTCATATTTCCTTTCGTCACAGGTTGGCAAAGACGAAGCTCCAGTTGGAAGCTTCCGGATGAAGTCTTATGAATACCCCCCGCGGCGCGCCCTGTCAATAGCCGCGAGCCGAACCGCGCCATGCGGCCAGGATGGTGGCAAGGCCGATAGCGGCGACGATGCCGAGCAGGGCAAGGAGCGCCCCCCAGCCGAAGGCCCGGTAGGCCACCCCCGGCAGCCAGGAACCGAGGGCCCCGCCGCCGTAATAGAAGGCAACGTAAAGGCCATTCACCATCGGCCGGTGCTCGCTGCTCAAGCCGTTGACATATCCGGTGGCGGTGGCGTGGACCAGGAACATCGCCCCGCAAAAGAGAAACATGACAGCGAACAGCACTTCCACCCGGCCACTGGCCAACCCGGCGAGGGCGAGGCCGAAAGTGGCAAAACCCGCCGCCATGGCCGGCAGCGGACCGCCGAACCAGCGCGCGGCGCGGACCGCCCCCAGTGAAGTGACAATACCGAGCAGGTAGCCGCTGTAGATCAGGCCGATCCGCAGTTCGTTGGCCAGGGGGCTCAGTTCGGTCAAGCGGAAGGGGATAAAGTTCATCACCGCAGCAAAGACGAAGAAGAGACATGCGACCGCCAGGTAGATACGGAGTAGCTGGCGGTTGCGCAGCACCACTGGCAACAGGTCGGCCCGCGGTCGGGTCAGGCGCTCCTCGGGCATGGCCGGCAACCGGGCGAGGAGAAACCAGGCGAAGAGGAGGCTGGCGGCAAGGGCAAAAAAACTGTAGCGCCAGCCGAACCAGGTCGCAATGGCGCCGGAGCAGGCCCGGCCGAGGAAACCGCCGAGGATGGTGCTGGCAATGTAGACCGACATCGCCCGCGGGAGGAGGGGGCGGGGAGTCGTCGACGCCACGGAGGTCATCAGGGCGGTAAGGAGCGCCGGCACCAGCAGTCCCTCACCGAGGCGCAGCAGGAAGAGGAGCGAAAAGCTGCCGGCAAGGGCGAAGAGCAGCTGGGAAAGAGCGAGCAGCAACAGTGCGCTCCGCAGCAACTTCCGCAGCGGAATCGCTTCGAGGAGATAGCCATAAACGAGGGGCGCCAGGCTCAGCGGCACAAAGACGATGGTCGTCAGGGTCGCCACCAGATCGCGACTGACACCGAACTCGCGGGCGAGAACCGGCAGCAGTGGCTGCGGCGCATAGAGCGCCGACAGGGTGAGGATGGTGGTAAAAAGGAGGATCGGCATGCCGGGTCCGGGTAAGGGCAGACAAGATCCGGGAAGTATAGCATCGGCGTTTCCGGAGACGACCAACTTTCTCCCGCTGCCGCACCCCCCTTGCCAGCAGGGCCCAGCTTGGATAAAGTGGGCGGGGAGATTCTTCTCCCCCTCCCGAAGCGGACCTACCATGAATCGATATCTTTGCATCCACGGCCATTTTTACCAGCCCCCCCGGGAAAATCCCTGGCTCGAAGCGATCGAGCAGCAGGACTCGGCCTACCCTTTTCACGACTGGAACGAGCGCATCGCCTCCGAATGCTACCGGCCCAACGGCGCCGCCCGGATTCTCGACGAGCAGCGGCACATTGCCCGCATTGTCAACAATTACAGCCGCACCAGCTTCAACTTCGGCCCGACCCTCCTCTCCTGGCTGGAGCAGCACGACAGCGGCGGCTACCGCAGCATCCTGGCGGCCGACACCGAGAGCCGCCAGCGCTTTTCCGGACACGGCGCCGCCCTGGCCCAGGCCTACAACCACCTCATCCTCCCTTTGGCCAACGAACGGGACAAGCGGACCCAGGTCGTGTGGGGGATTGCCGACTTCAGGCACCGCTTCGGCCGTGCCCCGGAAGGGATGTGGCTCCCGGAAACCGCCGTCGACATCGCCTCCCTCGAAGCGCTGGCCGAGCAGGGGGTGACCTTTACCATCCTCGCGCCGCACCAGGCCGCGCGCATGCGCCCCCTCGGCAGCGAGCGCTGGCAACCGCTGCCGGCCGCCGGCATCGACACCCGCCGCCCCTACCTCTGCCGGCTGCCTTCGGGACGCAGCATCGCCCTCTTCTTCTATTCCGGGCCGATTGCCAACGAGATCGCCTTTCGCAACCTGCTCGATGATGGCGAACGGCTGGCATCGCGACTGGTTTCCGCCTTCGGGCCTGAGGATGGTCCCCAGCTGATGCACGTCGCCACCGATGGCGAGACCTACGGCCACCACCACCAGTTCGGCGAAATGGCTCTCGCCTATGCCCTCGACCGGATCGAGGTACGGGGCCAGGCGACCCTCACCGTCTACGGTGAATTCCTGGAAAAATTTCCGCCTAACCACGAGGTCGAAATCATCGAGCAGACCTCCTGGAGTTGCGCCCACGGCGTCGAGCGCTGGCGCAGCGACTGCGGCTGCCGGATCGGCGGCGAGGCGGGCTGGACCCAGGGCTGGCGGGCGCCGCTGCGGGACGCCCTCGACTGGTTGCGGGACACTCTCATCCCCCTCTATGTCACCGGCATGACAAAGCTCGGCTGCGACCCCTGGGCAACCCGCGACCGCTACATCGAGGTCATCCTCGACCGCGACGAGGCGGCGGTGGCCGCCTTCCTGCGGCGCCAGGCCGGCCGGGAACTCTCTGCGACCGAGGCGACCCGGGCCTTGCGCCTGCTCGAGATGCAACGGCATGCCCTCCTCATGTACACCAGCTGCGGCTGGTTCTTCGACGAAGTCTCCGGCATCGAAACCGTGCAGCTCCTCGCCTATGCCGGCCGCGCCATTCAACTGGCGAACGAAACCTGCGCTGCCGACCTTGAGGAGGAATTCCTGCAGCGGCTGGCAGCAGCAAAAAGCAACCTGCGCCGCCGCGGTGATGCAGCCCGGATCTATCGCGAAGAGATTGCCACGGCGCGCATCGACCTCCCCCGGGTCGCCGCCCACCATGCCATCGCATCCGGCTTTGCCGCCCCCTGCCCGATCGACAACCCAAACTGTCACGATATCCACTGTTATGCTACCGAACATCTGGAACGCCAGGAGTTCGTCAACGGCCGGCTGCGGCTCGCCGTCGGCCGCAGCCGGGTGCGCTCGACCATCACCTGGAACAGTGACGACTTCTGCTTCGCCGTCCTCGACCTCGGGGGACACAACCTGACCGCCGGCGTCCGCCCCGGCCGTGACCGCCAGGCCAGGGAGCGGATGGCGGCGGACCTGGTCAGCGCCTTCGAACGCAGTGATGTCCCCGGGGTGATCCGCCAGCTCGATCACCACTTCGGCGCCGGGACCTACAACCTCTGGCATCTCTTTCGCGACGAGCAGCGCCGCATCGTGCAGCAGATCATGACCCAGACCCTGCAGGAGGTCGAAGCGACCTTCCGGGAAATCTACCAGGACCATGCCCCGCTGTTGCGCTTTCTGCACGACATCCACATGCCGGTCCCGCGCCAGCTTGCCGCGCCGGTGGAACTGGTGCTGACCTCCCGACTCCATGCCCTGCTGGCCGACCACCAGCTCCATCCGAGCGAACTGCGCACCCTCACCGCGGAGGTGGCGCGCCTCGACATCAACCTCGACGAACCGCTCCTCGGCCTCGCCGCCGGCCGTCAGCTCGAACGCCAGCTGGAGCGGATCGCGCGCAGCCCGCAGAATCTGGCCCTGCTGTTGACCATAATCGAAACCCTGGAGGTCCTCGGCGAGCTGCCGCTGCGCCCCGACCTCTGGCAGGCCCAGAACCTCTACTGGGCAATCCGCCACGAGGTCGTTCCGGAGCAGCAGACGGAAGAGTGGCGGACGGCCTTCCGCCATCTCGGCTACGCCCTGGAGATGGGAGTCGATTAGATCAGACGTGGTTGCGCAACTGCAGTTCAACGGGGTGGGGGTTGAGATAATACTGCTCGGCCAGATAGGGCTGCCGGTACTTGCGCACGAAATGGTTGAGGAGGGTCACCGGGACGATCAACGGCAGCTGCTGATTCCGACCCGGATTTTTCCATTATCGCGACCTCTTTCAGCTCGGGCAGGATTTATTTCCGCCCAATTCTGCTATAGTTTAGCAGACTTCCCCGGCAGGGGAATTTTTCTGCGAAAGGTCCGGCCGATGGCGAAAAAGCTCCTCAAGAAACGCTCGAAAAAGAAGATCGGCGCCCCGCCCGGCACCCTGGTGCATGTCGGCGAGGCGCGCCAGGAACAGATCACCATCAACCGCATCGACTACGATGCCGACCGGTTCAGCGAGGAGCTCCTTCCCTTTGGCGAAGTACAGCGTAGCTGCCAGCTCAAGGCGAGCCCGACCGTCTCCTGGATCAACGTCAACGGCGTCCACGAAATCGGCCACATCGAGACCCTGGGAAACTGCTTCAACCTCCACCCGCTGGTCCTTGAGGATATCCTCAACACCGATCACCGGCCGAAACTGGAGGACTACGACGACTATCTCTTCCTGGTTCTGAAGATGCTCTTTTACGACCATGAGAGCGGCATCCGCACCGAGCAGGTCAGCTTTGTGCTCGGCCCCAATTACGTCCTTTCTTTCCAGGAACAGGTCGGCGACGTCTTTGACGGGGTGCGGGAGCGCCTGCGCGGGGGGAAGGGACGCATTCGCAGGCAGGGAGCCGACTACCTCGCCTATGCCCTGATGGATGCCGTGGTCGACAGCTATTTTTCGATCCTCGAGACGATCGGCGACGAACTCGAGGAGATGGAGCAGGAACTGGTGGTCGACCCGTCCCCACAGACTCTCAACCGCATCCATCATTTCAAGCGCGAGATGATCCTGCTGCGCAAGTCGGTCTGGCCCCTGCGCGAGCTGATCGCGGCACTGCAGCGGGGCGAGTCGGAGCTGATCAGCGAAACCACTGCTATCTACCTGCGCGACATCTACGACCACACCATCCAGGTGGTCGACACGGTGGAGACCTTCCGTGACATCATCGCCGGCATGCTCGACCTCTATCTCTCCAGCATCAGCAACCGCATGAACGAGGTGATGAAGGTATTGACGATCATCGCCACTATCTTCATCCCCCTGACCTTCCTCGCCGGCATCTACGGTATGAACTTCGAGTACATGCCGGAGCTGAAATGGCGCTGGGGCTACTTTGGGCTGTGGGGAGTCATGCTGCTGGTGGCCGCCGGGCTGCTCGCCTTTTTCCGGCGCAAGAAATGGCTTTGACCGGCAGTTCCTTTTTCAGCGCCGGCACCCCGGCACCCCGCGAGCGGATTGATCAATGGACGAAATGAGCGACCAGCCGAGCCAGCCCCCTGCCACCGACACCCCGGCGGCGGACTATCTCTCCCCCTTCTTCCACGCTCTGGAGGAAGCCGCCCGGCAAGCGCTGGGGAAAACCGGGGAGCGGGTCAACGCCCTGCACCAGGCGATCGAGGAAGAATCGGCCCAGGTCATCGGGCAATTGCACGGCGTGCTCGCCACCCTGGAGCGAGCCTTTTCCCTTGAAGGGGAAACCACGCAGACCGATCCCCAGCATATTTCCCGCCTGGCCGAGGTTGTCGACAGCCAGAGCAACCTGGTCTTCCGCAAAATCCGCCCGGCCATGGACCGGCGGCTGAAGACCGTGGCCCCGCGCCGGGGGCCCGCCCTCGCCGCCCTCGAACTGGCGTCCCGGGGCTACGCCGAGTGCGCCCGCTTCCTTCCCGAGGAACCTCAGCCGCCCAGCCCGACCCTGGAAAAACGCCTGGGGCGGATTCCCGGGGCCAGGCTCTTCCTCGACCTGCTCGAGGTTTCGCCGCGCCAGCTCTATATCGAAAGCCTGCCGAACCGGGAAAGTCTCACCGAGCACCCCCTGGTGCGCAACTACGCCGCTGCCCACGAAAAGGCCGTGACCCAACTGGCCGATATCTGGCGCGGACTGCGTTTCCACTTCGACCTCGCCAGTGAAGAGATTTTCGCGCTGACGGAAGCAGAGGCCCCCCGGGAGGAACCGGTGGATACTGCCGCGGTCCTCGCTGACTGTCATACCCTGCTGGTCGAAACCTGTAACGATGCCGAAACCAAGCTGATCGCCGGTCGCAACCGGCTGCTGGAAGCGCTGCTCGCCCTTCCCGGCGCTCTCGAAGAGAGCAACCGGAACTTTATCGACAGGATCCGGGAGGAGTTCCTGGAAACCCGCCGCTGGGGCAACCTGAGACGGCACTACCAGCGCCAGGCCCGCACCCTTGCCGCCGACTGGCAGGGGAAGGCCATGAGCCTTATCGACCAGGGGAAGGAAGAGGTCAGCCGCTCCGCCGCCGGCCTCAGCCAGAACACCAACCTGCTGCGCAACGTCCAGACCCTGCTCGGCAAGGGAGGACGCGTCCAGGAAACCTTCCTCGCTCTCACCGACCTCCCCGGCAAGGAGACCCTGCTGGAGAAATCCGCGAGTCTGCCGCGCCTCTACCAGCGGCTCTTCACCCTCGGTCCGCTGCGCAATCGCGAGTTCCTGGTCGCCCGGGAAGAAGAACTTGAAGACTTCGAAGAGGTCTTCGTCCGCTGGCAGGAGAAGAAAGCCTGCAGTGTCGCGGTGATCGGCCCCGAAGGGAGCGGCAAGACCTCGCTCCTCAACAGCTTCGCCAGCGAATTCGGCGCCCGCGGCGAGCTCCTGGAACTGAACCTCGATTTGCGCCTGCAACAGGACGAGGACCTGCTGCGGATCTTTGCCCGCTGGCTCGATGACGAGGAACCCCTCGCCTCGATCCAGGAGCTGCCGGAGCGAATTTTACAGGAACCGCGCCGCGTGGTGATCGTCGAAGGGGGGCATAACCTCGGCCTGCGCACCGTCGGCGGCTACCGCATGGCGCGGGCCTTTATGCAGCTGGTCATGGCGACCCGCCGGCACTGGCTCTGGATCATCTCCTTTCGCAAATATCCCTGGGTACTGCTCGATCATCAACTCGGGCTCGGACAATTTTTCACCCACCAGATTCGCACCCTCTTCCACGACCAGGAGAATCTGCAGGAGGCTCTGCTGCTGCGCCAGCGAACATCCGGGATCGAATTGACTTTTGTGCCACCCGAGAATCAGGGGTCGGACCAGCGCCCCGCAGCGACCCAGGACCAGTTGCGGCAACGTTTCTTCCGCGACCTGTTCGAGATGACCTCGGGAAATATCGACGCGGCGATTTACCACTGGCTTCTCCATGTCAGCTGGGATGCAGCCAGCAGCAGCGTTCAGGCCAGCCCCCTGAAGCGATTCGAATTCAACTTCCTGCGCGCGCTGGGGAGGGAAAACCTCTTCGCCCTGGCCGAAGTCCTCAACCACGGCGCCCTCGCGGCCGACGAGTATGCGCAGATTTTCCGGCGTTCCGTGGCAGATGCCGCCAACCTGCTCGATTCCCTGGTGCATTTCAATATCCTGCGAATCGAGAAAAGCACGGAAGGCCAGCCGACTTATCAGCTCAATCCGGTCTTTTTCGGTCCGGTGAGCGCCACCCTGGAATCGATGAACATCCTCCACTAACAGGGGTGCAAGATGCAGGACGAAACCCTCAAATCGCTGATCGACAACTTCTCCTTCACCCGGATCCTCGCCGTCCTGATCTTTTTTGCCGCGACCTGGCTAATGGTGCGCATCCTCCGCTTCGCCGCCGAGCTCCTCGCCGGAAAGTTTTCCCGCTATCGCCTCTGGATCTCCAGTGCCTTCCCGGTCCTGCGCCTGCTGATCTGGATCAGCGCCCTCGCCATCATCATCCTGGTGATCATCAACCCACCGGTCAACACCCTGCTCACCATCATCGCCTCGGCCGGTCTCGCCATCGGCCTTGGCGCCCAGGATCTGATCCGCAACGTCATCGCCGGAATTCTGATCCTGATGGACCGTCCCTTCCGGGTCGGCGACATGGTCAAGGTCGGTGAACACTACGGCGAAGTCACCAACATCGGCCTGCGTGCCATTACCCTGCACACCTTCGACGACAGTGCGGTGACGATCCCCAACGCCCTTGTCCTCGGCCAGGCGGTGGCCAATTCCAACAGCGGCGCCCTCGATGAAATGGTGGTCGTCGAATTTCGCCTGCCGGCCACCCTGGACGTGGTTCTGCTGCGGGAACTGGCCCGGGAAGCGGCCGCCTGTTCCCCCTATGTCTATTTGAAAAAACCGATCATTATCACCATCGAGGACGAATTCCAGCGCACCTTCCTGACCCACCTGAAGATCAAGGCTTATGTTCTCGACATCCGCCTGGAACGGCAGCTGGCGAGTGACATCAGCGAACGGTTCAAGCAGGAGTTGATCCGGCACGGGCTGATGACCGAGGCGATGGTCCTTGGCCCCCTGCAGGGGTCGCTTGCCGCGTCCTGAAGGGATCCCCCGCGATGTCCGGAGCTGAAAATTCCCGCCAGGTTCCGCCCAATCGCATCCGGCTGGCGAACAGTGCCCCCCTGAATCCCGTCGGCGACTATGTCCTCTACTGGATGAGCGCCTTTCGCCGCAGCGGCTGGAACTTTGCCCTGCAGCGCGCGGCGCAGATGGCGGAACAACTCGGCAAGGGGTTGCTGGTACTGGAGGCGCTGCGCTGCGACTACCCCTATGCCAGCGACCGTCTGCACCGCTTCGTCCTCGACGGCATGGCGGACAATGCCGCCGCCTTTGCCAACGGCCCCGCCCGTTATTACCCCTATGTGGAACCAAAGCAGGGGGGCGGCAAGGGGCTGCTCGCCGCCCTGGCGCAGCGGGCCTGCCTGGTCGTCGCCGACGACGCCCCCATCCTCTTTCTGCCACGGATGCTGGCAGCGGCCGCGGCCCGGCTGCCGGTGGCGCTGGAGGCGGTCGACAGCAACGGGCTGCTCCCCCTGCGCGCCGCCGACCACGACTATCCGAGCGCCTACGCCTTTCGCCGTTTTCTGCAACGGGAGCTGCCGGCGCACCTCCTCAGCCTGCCGCTGGCCGATCCGCTGCAGGGGCTGAATCTCCCGCCGGTCCGCCTCGCCGCGCCCCTTGCCGAACGCTGGCCGCAAGCGGATGCGGCACTGACCGCCCCCGGCGCCAGTCTCACCTATCTCCCCATTGACCACAGCGTCGACGCCACCAGTATCCGCGGCGGAACCTGCGCCGGCAAAGATCAGCTCGACACCTTCCTGCGCCTGCGCCTTCACCGCTACCTGGAACGGAGCGAACCGGCCGAGACCCTTAGCAGCGGGCTCTCTCCCTATCTTCACTTCGGCCATATTGCCAGCCAGCAGATTTTCGCGGCTATCGCCGCCCGGGAAGAGTGGTCGGTGGGAGATCTCGGCCCGGAACGCCGGGGACAGCGCCAGGGGTGGTGGGGAATGAGTCCCCCCGCGGAGGCGTTTCTCGACCAGCTGGTCACCTGGCGCGAACTCGGCTACAACTTCGCGAGCATCCGCAGCGACGGCATCGACTATACCAGCCTGCCGGAGTGGGCCCGCCAGACCCTCGACCACCATGCCGGCGACCCGCGCCCCGTCCGTTACAACCGGGAAGAACTTGGTGCCGCCCTGACTCATGATCCGCTCTGGAATGCCGCCCAGCGCCAGCTGGTGCAGGAAGGGACCATCCACAACTATCTGCGCATGCTCTGGGGGAAGAAGATTCTCGAGTGGTCGGCCTCTCCGCAGCAGGCGATGGCAATCATGTTCCAACTCAACGACCGTTATGCCCTCGATGGCCGCGACCCCAATTCGGCGAGCGGCATTGGCTGGTGCCTCGGCCGCTATGATCGCCCCTGGGGCCCTGAGCGGCCGATCTTCGGCAAGATCCGCTACATGTCATCTGCCAATACCGCACGCAAGTTCCGGCTTGGGACCTACCTGAAGGACTATGGGACCGACTGAATGTTCGGCAGCTGCCGACAGCGGCGAATCACCGGACCAGTACCATCTGGCTATTTTTTGACGCAAGCGGGGCGACCGATTGGTCGCCCCGCTTGCACCCATCAGGAGCCTCCGCGGCTATACCGGCAAACTCATCCCTGCTTCCTGGCAGACCAGGCACGATAGGCACCCCAGATCAGCAACGCAGCCATCGACAACATCGCGAGGAGCAGATGATGGTGCTGCAGCCCCTCCGCCAACCATCGCCACTTCTCTCCAAGCCAGTAGCCGGCAAGCACGAACAGCAACGTCCAGAAAAAGGCGCCGGCAAAGGCGAAAAGGGCGAACTCGGGCCAACGCATGAACGAGGTACCAGCCACGATCGCCGTCAGGTGGCGAACTCCCGGGAGAAAGAACCCGAAGGTCAATAGCCAGCGACCGCGCCGGTCAAACCAGGCGCGTACCCGGTCGAGGCGCTCCGGGTCCAGGTGCAGCAGGAAGCCCCAGCGCCCGACCAGGAGCCGGGCCGGACCCCGCCCCAGCAGATAACTGACGCTGATCCCCGTCGACGCCCCGGCAAAGGCCGCCAGAAGAGTCGGCAGCAGTTGCAACTCCTGGCGTTCGACCAGGTAACCGGCAAACAGCAGCAACCATTCATCGGGGACCGGCAGACCGACAATGCCGAGCAACAGCAGACCGAAGATCGCTCCGTAGCCGTAGTGGTGAATCCAGGGGATGACAAGATCAACGGACGGCATCGCTCTTCTTAAAGCTCCAGGCGGTCAAGGAATTTCAGCAGGCAACGGTTGAATGCCTGCGGCTGCTCCTGGTTGAGCAGGTGCCCGGCACCGTTGAGCAGACACCCCTCGGCCCGTGGCAGTCCCGCGAGTAATACCTGGTAAGGAGCTGGTCCGAGCAACTGGTCGGCGCCGCCGCCGGCGACCAGCGCGGGCAGGTCGAATTCTGCGAGTCGCTCCCTGTAGTCGGGCCGATCGCGCATGGCCAGCAGGGCTGTCGCCAGCCCTTCGGCGCTCGCCTGTTTCATCCAGCGCCGCACCCGCTCCAGCAGTTCCGGATTAGTTTGGACGGTCCCGGGAGCGACCAGGAGTTCGTCAAAACCGCCAATCACCTCCGCGCTCCCTCCGGCGCGGGCGGCCGCCGCCAAAGCGGTGCGACGCTCCTTGCCCGCAAGGTCATCGGCCTCGGCCCGGGTTGCGACAAAGACCGCCGCGGAAAACCGCTCCCGGAACCGGGCCAGCAGGTTGAGCAGGATGTAGCCCCCCATCGACATGCCGGCAACCACGGCCCGTTCCAGCTGCTGTTGATCGAGAAGGGCCATCACGGCATCGGCGTAGGCATCGATGGTGGCCGCTGGCAACGAATGGCTCGAGTTCCGGCCAAAGCCCGGCAGGTCGGGGGCGATTCCGTTCCAGCCATGAGCGGCCAGGAACTCCAGCTGGGGTCGCCACATCTCACCCGCCAGAGGAAATCCATGAATCAATAGGACGTTTCTTTGGTTCTTCGCAATCGTCATCTCCCTTGCCTCCCACGCCTGGAAACGGTTTATGCTGGTTATAGCAGCCCGTTCCCGGTTATAATTGGCTTCTTCCTGCGCCTCTAACCCTACTTCCGGGGTGAACTCCACCCCCAAAAGGATACCCAAGGTGACGCGATTTACCATCAGCCCCTTCCTGCTCCTGCTCTGCGCCTTCCTGCTTCTGCTCTGCGCCTGTGACGCCCCTCCCCAGTCCCCGAATTCGACGGGGCCCGGTCGTGGCAACCAGGCAACGCCGGTTGCTGGGGAGGCGGGCGTCACCTCGCCCGACGGAACGACGGCGACACCCAGGCCCCCGGCTCCTCCCCTTGCGGAAACCTTTGACGGCGAGCCCCAGCTATCAATTTTCCCCCGCGTCGGTGAGGTCCGTCCCGACCCTGCCGACGGCCAGCAGGCCGGCATCTGGGCTGCCTATATTGACCACCTGCTGCGCACCAGTGCGATCGTCCCGGAGGCGGAAGGGAGCAAGGACCGGGCGCTGACATTCAAGGGATTCCAAGGGGTTGAATCCCTCGGATTCTTCGCACCACTTGCGGTTACTCCGGCGACTCGTTACACGATTAGCTTCGACTGTAGAGGAGATCTGGCCGAAGGAGTAAAGGCCGGGATCGGGGTCCTGGAATACCGGGAATTTCTCTGGATCGGTGAACAGTTCACCCGCAGCGAGAACGAGAAATACCTGGTTGGGAGACAGGAAGGCGCCCAGGTGCAGAGCTCCAAGGCGATGCAGCAGTATCAATTCAGTTTTCTGACGGGTCCCGAGACCCGCATGATTCACCTCGTCCTCTACCTGGATGGGGCGAATGGCAAGAACCAGGTATTCTTTGACGATATCGAGGTCGAACCGGCGAGCTGATACCGCAAGACCTCAATTCAACTCGCGATAACGGAGGGGGACTCCATGAACAGCGCGGATGATATTCTCATTCACCATGGTGGCCGCACCACTGTCACCGGCTCCTGCCACGAATTGCGGCTCGCCGACGGCAGCGGCTTGCTGATCGACTGCGGCCTTACCCAGGGAGGTGACGCGACCGCCCCGGAGATTGACTTCCCGGTCATCCAGCTGCGCGCCCTGGTGCTGACCCACGTCCATCTCGACCACTGCGGCCGCCTCCCCTATCTGCTGGCAGCTGGCTTCAAGGGGCCGATCTACTGCAGCGCGCCCTCCGCCCTGCTCCTCCCCGCCGTCCTCGAGGACGCGCTCAAGGTCGGCGTCACCCGCAATGCCCGTCTGATCGCCGCCTTGCAACAGCAGGTCAAGCAGCAGCTCCAACCGCTCCCCTACCGGCATTGGTGGACCATCCCCGGCCCGGCCGGGTTACGCCTTCGCCTCCACCCCGCCGGCCACATCCTCGGCTCGGCCTGGGTCGAATGCGACGCCGAGACGACCAAAGGCAAGCGGCGCATCGTCTGCTCAGGCGACCTCGGCGCCCCCTGGACCCCGCTGCTGCCGGCGCCAGCCTCTCCCTACCGTGCCGACCTGCTGGTACTGGAAAGCACCTACGGCGACCGTCTTCACGAAGGCCGCAGGGAGCGCAAACGCCATCTGCAGCAGATTGTCGAGCAGTCCCTGGCCGATCGCGGCACGATCCTGGTTCCGGCCTTCTCCATCGGCCGCACCCAGGAACTCCTCTACGACCTGGAAGAGATTATTCACCACAACCGGCAGCGCCTCGCCGCCCCCGGCCTCCCCTGGTCCGAACTGGAGATCATCGTCGATTCTCCCCTCGCCAATCGTTTCACCACCCTCTACCGGCAGCTGCGTCCCTACTGGGATGCCGAGGCGCGGCGCAAGCTGCGCCAGGGGCGCCACCCGCTGGACTTCGCACAGCTCACCACCATCGATAGTCACCAGGACCACCTCAATGCCGTCGATATTCTGCGCCGCAGGGACCACCCCTGCATTGTGATTGCCGCCAGCGGCATGTGCAGCGGCGGCCGCATCGTCAACTACCTCAGGGGTCTGATCGGTGATCCGCGTACCGATATCCTCTTCTGCGGCTACCAGGCCGCCGGCACGCCGGGACGGGCCATTCAGCAGTACGGACCGCAGGGGGGCTACGTGACCCTGGACGGAGCACGCTTCGATATCCGCGCCCGGGTCCACACCCTGTCGGGCTACTCGGCCCACGCCGATCAGCAGAACCTGGTGAACTTCATCAAACGGATGCGGGTCAAACCGGCCCGGGTGCGGCTGGTACACGGTGAAGATGACGCACGAAAGGCGCTAACGGTCGAGTTGCAAAAGCTGGGGGTTTCAGCGGACTGAGGGGAAGGGATAAATAGAACTGAAGGGGGGAAGGCGCTAACGGCGCAGCCGGATGATGCAAAGGACAGGGGTGGCACCCAAAGATCCATGCTGCTCCTTGAATATTTGCACGCACCATGATACGTTGAATACAAATATTCACCATGGAGGTTCGGAATGGCCACATCGATACGCATCGCCCCTGAGACGGAAAAACGACTTGACTTTCTCGCCAGTCAGACAGGGCGCACCAAAGCTTTTTACCTGCGGGAACTGATCGAACGCGGACTGGAGGATTTGGAAGATTATTACCTTGCCGCCGATGTTCTGGAGCGGGTACGCAAAGGCGAGGAAGAGATTTATTCTGCTGCCGAGGTAAGAGAATCCCTTGACCTGGACGATTAAATACACCAGCACTGCAAAAGTCCAGTTGCGCAAACTCGACAGACCGGTTGCTGCACGTATTCTCGACTACATGGATCAGCGTGTCGCCATTCTGGATGATCCGCGCACGTTGGGAAAGGCCCTGTCCGGCAATCTGGGAGGACTCTGGCGTTACCGTGTTGGTGACTGCCGGGTCATCTGCGAGATACAAGGCACCAGTGTAAGCATCCTCGTAGTTAAGATCGGCAATCGCCGCGAGGTCTACAGATAAACCTTGTGTATTCAGGGCTTCCTTAAAGCTTCACAACTTATCGAAATTGTTTGTATTTAGGGGACATTCCATTTGTCTGATTACAACAATAGAGCCGCATCTAGCGGCGCAGGTTGTATTTGAGAATGCACCAGAGGGCCCGGAAGCCGTCGCGCCAGCCGATCTTCTTTCCTTCGGCGTAGGTCCGGCCGGCATAACTGACGCCGACCTCAAAAATCCGGCAATTCAACCGGGCGACCTTGGCGGTCAGTTCCGGCTCGACCCCGAAGCGATCTTCCTCGATGACAATCTGGCGCAGGATCTCACGGCGGAAGAGTTTATAGCAGCATTCCATGTCGGTGAGGTTGAGGTTGGTCAGGGCGGTGCTGCACAGAGTCAAGACCCGGGCAAGAATTTCCCGGATGGTGGCCTTTTCATTATATACCGGGATGACGATGGAGAGCTTCAAGGCAGATCCCTTTGCAGGCATTGGAAAGAGTGGCCCTCCCGGCGTCGCGAAAGATCGCCCCGCAAAAGTCCGGGGCACCGGCTAACACATGGCTTCATCAGGATGCCCTGCCCCACGGGGAATTGCGCTCCACAGAGAAAGGCCGGACAATTCAATCCGGCCTTTGCTCTCTTTCCGTTTCCGATGCCAATCAGCAGGGGTGAACGTTGCTGCTCCCCACGACACCAGGTTTCAAGTACTTTTTCATGGTAGCCTCCTTCTCTGATGTTGGTGGTACTCCGTAATATCCACTTCTGGCCAAATAGCCGAATTGACTCATAGCGAACTTGTGATATCACGATGCGACAGGTGGTTCCCGGGTCCAGTTTCTGGCCAAAAGACTCACCAGGAAGGCCGTCCGCAAAATCTCAGGTCTGGGTGAGGGGAGATCATGCAATATGCAGGCCTCCTTTTTATCGGCGTAACTCCTTTAATCTCAGGGGGGTCCAATTCCCCGAAGCTTGCTTCGCTATCGCCAATATGAAATATTGGCGACATGAGCGAATATGTACACAAAAGTCATAATGTTTCTGTGCTGTTATACCATCTTGTTTGCCCAGCAAAATACCGCCGGGTTGTTTTCACCCCAGAGGTTGATGGCTGTCTCAAAGAGGTCTGCCTTGAGATCGCCAAAAGATACGAGATTCAGTTCGTAGAAATTGGGACCGACAAAGACCATGTTCACTTTTTGGTGCAGTCGGTTCCAATGTACAGCCCAACGCAGATTGCACGAGTCATCAAAAGCATTACGGCCAGAGAAATATTCAAACGAGTCCCATCGGTTAAAAAGCAACTATGGGGTGGCGAATTTTGGACAAAGGGCTATTTTGTGAACACTGTAGGCCAAAAGGGTAATGAGAAAACCATTGCGACCTATGTTAGAAATCAAGGCCGAGAAAAAGAGTATCAGCAATTGCACCGCGAGCAGTTAACGCTTTTTGATACCCCGTAGCTTGCTGCGGGGTAGTTCATTTTGTAGTTACGAAACTACCCGGCCGAGGTTTCCTTCATGGCAGGAAAAATGCATTTTCATGCTGTTTCCTGAGCTTTCTGGATTCTCGAAAAACCATGCAGAGGCCTAACCAAAAAACGCCTATTTTTACTACATATTTTCTGCCGCAAAAGTAAGGAAGGTTTTTATGCCACATTCGAAATTATCAACCTTGAGCGTCCTGACCTTAACCCTCTCCATATTTTTGGTCTCAGGGTGTGCCTCAATTCTTCCAAAGGCGAAAGCCGATTACACAGTTGAGGTTGCCGACATGGACTTTGTCTTCGTTAAGGGTGGCTCTTTTCAGATGGGCAGCGACCAGAAGCCCGATGAGCAACCGGTGCATGATGTCAAGGTTGACGACCTATTCGTCGGCATGTATGAGGTAACCTTCACACAGTTTGATCAGTACTGTAAAATGATTCCACGAGAGTGCGAGCCACCTGACGACCAAAATTGGGGAAGGGGAAGTCGACCGGTGATTAATGTCTCCTGGCAGGATGCCAATGCCTATGCCGATTGGCTCAGCAAACAGACCGGGCACAGGTTCCGGCTACCAACCGAAGCAGAATGGGAATATTTCGCCCGTGCCGGAACAAGCACCCCTTACTGGAGCGGTGCAACCTTGTCCAGTGGACTTGCGAATTGCGCGAACTGCGGCAGCAAATGGGACAACAAATCAACAGCCCCGGTGGGTTCTTTCAGGCCGAACCCCTGGAATATCTACGATACAATGGGGAACGTCATTGAATGGGTAACGGACAGCTATAAAACCAACTATACGAATGCACCCACAGACGGCGCTGCGGTCATCATCAATACGGAATCGCGCAAGGTGCAACGCGGCGGAGCCTGGAATTATCAAGCCAACGATTTGAGGTCGACGGCCCGTGACTATCGAAAAGCCAACAGCCACACACTCGATGCAGGATTCCGCCTGGTACTGGAACCCTCAGCACACCTGCCGATCATCCGGCAAGGTAGATAGAGATTACAAACAATTTGCTTCCCAGGGGGGATGCCAAAAAGCTTAAATGTACTGCCCCTTTTCTCCAAAACTTTAGGAAGATTCCATGTTCAGACGTCTTTTTAAGTATGCATTAATCCTGCTGATGGCCGCGGGTTGTGAGTCAAAAACAGAGGATCCCGTTGTTGCCCCGGAGACTAAAGCGCAAGTTCGTCTGGTAACGGCACAACTACTCACTGAACCAATTGAGGCGTCTTTGGTTGAAACAGCAACAGCGGCGTTACCGATCTGGCGCGAAACCCGCCAGGAGCGGCCGACATTAGTACTACTTTCGAATAACCCCTTTTTGCAATCGATCCCGACTCCATTGCAAAAAGAAGCGCAACGGCTGGTTTTGTCCGCTGACCAGATTGAGTTTGAGAAAAAGGCGGTTTTTCAATCTGCAGACCCAGTTTTGATGCCCTCAATGGCCGTTTCAGCGGCTCTTCGTGCAAACCTGTTTGGCAAGGTTCTCTGGGTCCTACCTCTTTCACCAGAAGCACCCATGCCAACACCCGAGACTATCAAGGCTCAACTATTTACGGCCGGAGATATTTCCGAAGCGGAAGCAAAGACGTTGAAACAAGAAGGCGATTCAATTTCGGGTCAAATTCGCAACACTGCCTGGACAATTTGCCGGATCAAGTCCCTACCGCGGATTGACGAGCCGGTTTTACTCCATGTCGACCTGTCTTATTTCAGAGCAGTTTACAAAAATGAGATTACCACCCCACTTTATTTGATCGTGGCAGACGTCGCCCGGCAACTGCGGGAGAGTCGCTGGCCGACTCTTGGAGCCACGGTTTCCTTATCAAACCTCAGCGGCGACATTGCCCTAAAATCCCGTTTTCTCGGCAAGGACATCGCCAGCATGTTGGCCAACCCAGAGCTTCTCGACGCCGAGGCCATGCCGGAGCTCTGGAATCAAAGAAGCAAAGCACTCTACCTGGACAACCTCTTTCAGCCTGAGAAGATTCTCGATATTTACCTAGAGCTGGAAAAACATTTTCCTGAGTCTGCTTCAGTAAAATACGGACTATTCGAAATTTCCGGCCAGCTGAAAAATTCGGACAAGGCCTTACAATATCTGAGCGAAGCCGTTGCCCTCGACCCAATCTATGGCCTCGAATATCTCACCCTTTCCGAACGCGCATTTAACCAAGGCCAGATCCAGGCCTCCATGGATATGCTGAACAAGGCTGCGGAGATTTTTCCTGACAACCCTTTTATCACATTGAAGAAGATTGGCCTGTACAGGGAAACCGGCGGAATCACTCTTGCCGCACCACTGATTGAAAAACTCCAGCAGCTTAACTGGTCCAAAACCTATGATCCGGGCATGCCAGACTTTCTTGCCACGCTTGCGGAAGAGGCTTCCAAGCCTCAGCCGAAAACACCTGAAAAGTAAAACCGCCCCCTTGGCAAGGAGACGGCCCTAAGCTTTGCGTTGCCCGTCAGTTTAGAACAGTGCGTAAATAAACGGCGTCAACACAGGAATCTCCGCCAATAGGATAAATATCGACATCAAGACCAGGATGATGACCAGCGGCGCCAGAACATATTTTTTGCGTTGCCGGATAAAACTACCCAAATCACGAATTGTCAGCCACCAGCTCATGTCTCTGCCTTTTCTACCCAGTAATCCCCGATCGCCAGGAAATCGAGGTCAGTCTTCAGGAAACATTCTAGCGCATCGTGCGGTCTACAGACAATCGGTTCGTCCTTGACGTTGAAGCTGGTGTTGACCAGGACCGGGCACCCGGTCACGACGTTGAAACGTTCCAGAAGTCGATAAAAAAGTGGATTGGTCTCTTCGGCAACCGTCTGCACCCGGGCGGTATTGTCGACGTGGGTTACTGCCGGAATGGTTGACCGGGGGATGTTCAATTTTTCCAGGCCCTCACCTGCCTGCTCTACCGCCAGCAACTGCTCCTTGGCGACCTTACACACCAGCAGCATGTAAGGGCTCACTCCGGAAAGCTCAAAATACTCACAGGCTCTTTCTGCGAGCACCGCCGGAGCAAAGGGCCGAAAGCCTTCACGAAACTTGATCTTCATATTCAGCTGCCGCTGCATATCGACAACCCGCGGATCGGCCAAAATACTGCGATTCCCCAAGGCTCGCGGGCCAAACTCCATACGCCCCTGAAACCAACCACCGATCTTTCCGGTAGCCAAAGATTGAACAGTTTTCTCGATAAGCTCCTGCTGATTCAACTTGACGAAGTGTACCCCGGCGCCGAGAAGAGTCGGCTCGATATCCACGTTGGCAAAAGAGGGGCCGAGCAGGGCGCCGTTCATCAGATCGCCGCCAGACTTTTGCGGCAGCTCACCCCCCATGGCCAAATGCGCCACATAAGCCGCACCGAGCGCACCCCCGGCATCCCCGGCGGCGGGTTGAACCCAGATGTTGTCGAAGGGCCCTTCCCGCAGAATACGACCATTCGCAACGCAGTTCAGAGCGACCCCACCAGCGAGACAGAGGTTTTTCTCTCCGGTATCACGCTGGACCTGGGCGACCAGATCGAGCATCAGCTCCTCGGTCACCCTCTGAACCGAAGCTGCGATGTCGAGATGGCGCTGTACCAATGGGCCTTCAGCCTCTCTTGGCGGGCCACCGAACAAATCTGCAAAGCGGTCGCCGGTCATCGCCAGGCGTGAGCAGTACTCGAAATAAGACATATTCAGAGAAAAGGCGCCGTCACCATGGCGTTCAACCAGATGCTCATAAATCAGCTCGGTAAAAACCGGCTGCCCATAAGGAGCAAGTCCCATCACCTTGTACTCCCCCTCGTTGACCTTGAATCCGAGGTAAGCGGTGAAAGCCGAATAGAGCAGACCGAGCGAGTGCGGAAAATACAGTTCTTTCTGCAGGTCGATCGTGGCGCCCTCACCCACCCCGTAGGAACAGGTCGACCACTCGCCGACCCCATCCACCGTCAGGATCGCTGCCTGCGCGAATGGAGACGGGTAAAAGGCGGCGGCAGCATGCGAGAGGTGATGGCTCGAAAAGAGATATTCACCGGCGCCGGGCAACTCATTTCGTAAAATTCGCGGCAACCAGAGTTTTTCTTTCATCCAGGCAGGCAATGCCTGGCGGAACATCCCGTAGCCGCGTGGCGCAACGGCCAGAGCGGTTTTCAGGATACGCTCGAACTTGACGATCGGCTTATCGTAAAAAATAACGGCATCAAGATCTTCCGCTGCCAGACCGGTCGTATCCAGGCAGAAGTTGACCGCCTGGCGCGGGAAGGCCGCATCGTTTTTAATCCGGCTGAAGCGCTCCTCCTGGGCCGCGGCGACCAGTTGCCCATCCTGTAGCAACGCCGCGGCACTATCGTGGTAATAAGCTGAGATGCCGAGAATATTCATGGTTTCAGAACGACCGGCGCAGATCTTCGAGTGTGACAGGCTGTTTCTCCATGGCCACCCAATGCCCGCCGGGGAGCATGTCCCTGGTCACCAGCCGCAGGAGGAGCGCATAGGGCGTCAGAACCAGCCAGAACAACAGCGTCAGAAAGAGCTGCGCCTGGAAATGGCCGAGACGTTGCAGCAGAACGAGGATTTTCTGTTTCACTTTTCCCCCAACTCTCTGGACAACCATTCTCGTGGTGTCAGCCAACCTTTTTCCTTAACCCATCGCTGCAATGCCTTGCTCGGGTCAGGGAACTGTATCAATTGCAGATACCGCCCAAACATTTTCTCTGCGGCCGGCAGTTGACCGGCGATGGCAAGCCCCTCGGCATATTCCCTGGTCGAACGCGGGACATTTTGATTCAGGTCATAGGCACGTTTTAGTGCATCCAGACCTGATTTGAGCTCACCAAGCTGCAGGCGGGCACGCCCCAGCACCGAGAGGTAGCCGACGCTGTTATCGCCCCCGGCGGGCAGCCCGGAAAGCACGTCGAGAGCTTTTTCTGCCTGTTTCTGCAGCAGATAGGCATTGGCGAGCATGACCGACGTATTGAGGTCATCGGGTTCCATTTGCCTTGCCGCGTTCAAGTAAGGCAGGGCTGCGGCGCCGTTGCCACGAAAAACTTCCAACGTGCCGAGCTTGTACGGAATTTCAGGGATATCCTTGAGCTCTGCCCAGGCCTGTTTCAGCGCCACGTGGGCCTCCGGGTATTTACCGGCCCAGAAATAGAGGCGGCCAACCCCCCACAGTCCCAATGCCCGATAGCGCTCTGGAATTGCGTTTTCATACTTCAGGAGTAGCTGCCGGGCAGTGCTGCTCATCCGCTGCCACGCCCCGATCTGCAATGGAAAGGATTGAGCCTTCACCAGGGTATCGAACACCACCCAGGCGACCAGCTGTTGACCGCGAATATTCGGGTGAACGTGATCGTCAAACAGGTCTGCACCGGGTATTCCGTTGGGCGCAACCCGGCGGAAGGTGGCTTCAACGTCAGCGAGCGGCACATCGTTCAGTTCGGCCAGTTCGCGCACGATGCCGTTCATCTCCTCAAGAGCCCGCAGGGGAATAATATCCTCCTGTTTGGCGCGCACAAACGACGCATAGGCCTGATCATAGAGTCCGCTCATCAGCAAGGCCTGCCCGAGCCGATAATGCAGCAGGGCGAACTGATCGTCAAACTCAAGCGCCGCGCGATAAGCCATCATCGCCCGCGCCGGCTCGTTCTGCTGAAGCGCCTGGCTCCCCTGAGAAAAAAGCCGATCGAATTCTTCCAGCTCCGATCCTGTCAAACCCGCCCTATGTTCCGACTTGAAAGGAGAAACTCCGGAAAGGTTCGACGGCAGCGTACACAGGACCAGCAGCACCTGCTTTTCCCTGGCCAGATCGATCATGTCCTGAAGAGATTGCCGGTACTGCTGCAGCACGCCACGCCGGAAATCCTCATCGCGGTGATAAAAATCGGGGCCGACCACTCCTTCCAGCTCCACGCTCACTTCATCCGGCAGAATTGTCCGGCTGCTCTCTTTTGACGACAAGCCCTCAAGCAGGCTTACCAGAAGCGAATACAGCCGCGACTGGTGCAAAAGCTGCCGTGTCCTGTTGAGCCAGAGATTTTCGTGTTTCAGGTGATCAAAAGTCCGGGCTTCGAGAAATTCGTTATGCCCGGAATAGACCACTAAGAGATTCGGGTCATAATCGATCAACTCCTGCTGCAGACGGGCAACCCGATAACTGGCATAAGAGATGCCGCCGGCATTAATCACTTCGAATCGGCCAGCTCCCGCATATTCGTTACCGAGCAGCTCAAGCCAGCGCGGGAAGGCGGTCTCACCCGTGTATGGTCGACCGTAGGTTGTCGAACCGCCCAGCGAAATCACCCGGAAAGTTCCCTCGGGTTTCGGCATCTGAAAGCTTTGCCGATTAAAGTAGTCGCCCTTTGCCGGATTCAGCTTGATGTTGGCTCCGGTTGCATCCGGTTCGGTCCTGATAAACAGGGGCGTACTGCCGGCAAAACCGACAAAGCGGTCTTCATCGGCAAGCCTGGGAACACCGGCCAGGGCAAGGATTCCCTCCAGAACCAAAAAGAGGAGAATGCCGGCACAAACAGCCAGAAGGTTTTTACTCAGCGTGCTTGAAATCATGACGTCATTATCGCTGTTCAGTAACGGCCTTTTCAAGAAATACTCAACAGCAGAGCAAAACAAATGGCCGCCCGTGTCGGGGGCGGCCATTTGTTACAGTGATATTAACGATGATTCTAGCAGGGGTGCACGTTGCTGCTGCCGACGATGCCAGGTTTCATATATTTTTTCATGATTGACTCCTAGAAAAATGGTTAGGCGGGGACACCACCGAAGCAGTGCCCCATACATCATTACCAAGGCGTGACCGTGTTCCAACCCGCGCCGCGCGAGGTGGTGCTGTGGTCATCCGC
The DNA here is from genome assembly GCF_054658035.1 of Desulfuromonas carbonis. Taxonomy (NCBI): domain Bacteria; kingdom Pseudomonadati; phylum Thermodesulfobacteriota; class Desulfuromonadia; order Desulfuromonadales; family Desulfuromonadaceae; genus Desulfuromonas; species Desulfuromonas carbonis. Next base: position 404,906 of record NZ_BAAHXR010000003.1, read on the forward strand.
CAGGCGGTGACAGTTCTGCGCCGTCGGCCACTGGGAGACATAGGTGCCGGTCCAGGGTGATGGTGCGCCGGGGGCTCCAGTGTTAAACGTATTGTCCCAGGTGTTCTGCTTGGTGTCGAGACAGTTGGTGATCATCAGCTTCGGCAGGCGGCTGGCGTGCGGGTTGTGGCACTTGCCGCAGTTGAAGGTGTGGTATTGACTCTGGGTAATCGCACCGACTGTTGTCGTGCTGTTGCCGGCCATTGTGTAGTCATCAACCTGCAGCGCCATACCGGCCGGCGGGTTATCCCACTGGAAACCAGAGAAATAACGGTGCTCACCAGACAGGTTCGGAGTAATGGCGATGTTGCCCGCATCACCACGATAACCGTAGGCACGGCGGGCCATCTGCGGTGTCCAGCCCCCCATGGACATGTAGTAGTTGCTGCTGCCGTTATCATCCCACACCTGGTTGCTGCCGCGCTTGCGGATCGAGAAGATGTTGTTAGCGGTGGCGGTGGTGCCACTGCCGCCGATGACGGCGTTCTGGTGGCCGTTGCCGCCGGAGACCCAGAGGTTCTCACCGGTGGTCTCGTCCATGGTGTCAACGTTGGTACCGTGACAGAGGGTACAGAGACCGGCAGTGGTGGCCAAGGTTTCGCCGTTATTCGGATCGTTGCTGTTCTGGTCGATCCAGTAACCACCCTTGGTGGTGCTGTTGTTGGCCCCGGCGTTGGCCCGTGGCACCGTGTTGGTGGCGCCGCCATAAGAAACGCTGAGCCAGGTCCCGGCCGCACCGTTGCGCGGTGCGCCGTCTTCATTATAAGGATTACCTTTCCAGGTGCCACGCAACCACGGCTTGCCGGAGCTGCCATCGCTGGCCAACTGGTTCAGGTCATGGACATCGTGGCAGTAGGAGCAGCGAATATTACCGACGACATCCAGGGTTTCGGTCTTGGCGTAATTGGCGCCGCTGACCGCCGAGGTACCGGCCGAGTTGGCCGTATGAGTCGACTGAATAGCGCCGGTTTTGTAGCTGAAGACAGCGCTGGTCCAGGTGGCGCCAACCCAGTTGGCCTGGTTGAGACTACCGTAGTTATAAGTAATGCCATCGGCGTTGTTGTTGGTGCCAAATTCGCCATCAACACCAGCAGCGGTGTGGCAGCCCCAGCAGATCTCGGCCTCGGTTGTCAAGCCGCGAATCGAGGTATGGACCGTCGAGGTGTTGTCGCCACCGAGCATGATGCCGCCGTGACCGGAACGTAGGTATTCGATGCCGACGTTCGCATTATTCGGAATCTGTACGCCGCTGCCGCTGGTGTAATGGCCGCTGTGGCACTCGGTACAGTCGCTGGCAGCCCCACCGATGGTGATGTTGGTATGTGAGCTTGTACCAACGGTAACCACCGGCGCATTGGGATCGCCGCCACTGTGGCAGGTCGTGCAAGCGCCCGGTCCGATGTCGGCCAGCTGCAGATTGGCGCCATTGGCCGAGGTGAAGCGGTGGCTGGTGTCGTTGGCGTGGCAGGCGGCGCTGTCACAACCGCCGTTGCCGCTGTTGTAGCCGGCATCGTCGCCGGCGGTGGTGTTGAAATCACCGTTGATGGTGACCTTGCCGTCCATGTGGTAACCGGCCAGCGATGCCGCCTGGGTCGCGTCACCTTTCAGAGCCGTAATTTCGGCACCGGTCAACGGTAACAGGACACCGCTGCCATTATCCTTGTAGCCGTGGCAGTAGCGGCAATCGTCGTGGTTATCCTTGACCCCGGTGGCCGAGAACATGTCGTGGTTGACCGGGTTGACGCCGCTGGCGTGCGAGCTGGCAGCTACCGGCGGATAGCCGTGACAGAGGGTACAGCCTCCAGCGGCGTTGGAATCCCACTGGGCATCACCGTGGCAGTCCATGCTCGAGCAGGTACCGGCGCCCGCACCACCAGAAGTGAACAGAGCGCTGGTCCCGGCACCGCCGGTGGAGCCATCGCCACTCTGGGCGGCCTGGCGCAAGGTGACGTTCACCGTGCCATCGACATGGGTGGCATCGGCATACAGGGTACCGAAGTGGCACAGGGCGCAGGGATCGCCGGTTTCGGCGATACTGTTGTCGAGGTGGTTGGCGTGCTTGCCGACCTTGAAGCCGCTGCCGGCCCCGGAGAGATCGAGGCTGGTGCCGCCGGTCGGGGCACCGGCGCGGTCGTCAGCAAAAGAGCCGGCCTCACCGTGACAGGCACCGCAGGCCGCGGTGGCCGTCGGGTTCCACTGCGGCGTCTGGTAGCCGTGGCAGTAGACCGCACAGGTCATGCCGTTACCGGTGGTGACGGTGGTGTTGACATCAGAGGTGTAGCCGCTGTTGGTGGTGCGGCCATCATAAGTACCACCGTTGGTGCCGGGGGTGACGAAGCCAAGGTTGACGTCGCCGCCCTTGGGCATCTCACCGTTGGTCTGCCAGCCGTTGTGGCAGGTGTTGCAGTCGGTGTAGCCGAGGGTGTTGACGTGTACATCGTGCTCACCCGGGGTGGTCGACAGGGTATCGTTGGCCGGGTCGAGGGTACCGGTCAGTTCACCGACGGCCAGCGGCGGATTGCCGTGGCAGGCATTACACCCGGCGCGGAAACCCAGCTTGTGCTCGTGGCACTTGATACAGTCGGCCTGGTTGTAGTGGTTCAATTCCACCTGGGCCGTCAGAGGGCCGGCACCATCGGGGTCGCTGGTCGTGTCATAGCGGTGGTAGGCGGTGACGCTGTGGCAGACCTCGCAGATGTTGCTGGAGGTGGCGTGGCCGCCGGCGTCGTTGCCGAAGTCGGAGGTGGTGTCTTCAACCGTCGTCAGGGTCACAGCACTGCCCGGGAAGCTGCCGCTTGATGCGAGCACGGTGCTGGTCACCTTCTTGACGTTGGTGGCGTTCTTGGTGTGGCACGTGGCGCAGACGATGGCGCCGTATTCCCCGGTCGGGGTCCCCCAGCCGGTGGCCCACTTGCGATCGAGGGTCCAGGTGCCGCCGTTGGCTTCGCAGCTGGTCTGATCTGAGAAGCCTGGCTTGTCACAGGCAAAGCGCAGAGCGTTGTGCAGCATCGGGTCATCGACCCAGGCCACCAGCTCCACCTGCAGGTTGTAGACTGCCGGTGCGCCGACGATACCGTCGGTAGCATCGATGTAGGTGAGGCGAACATCGTAAATTGCACCACTGGTCAAGCCCCCCTGCAGGACGATAACATCCTCGTTCAGGGTGCCATCCGCATCACCTGCACCACCATCGGCGGTCGGCGTGTTGGTGACCGTGGTCCAGCTGGCCGGGATGTCCGGGTCGGTGGACAGTTTGTACTCAACCTGATAGGTCCCCGTGCCGTTCTTGTCGTTGCAGTACACCATGGTGACCCGGAAGGAGGTCAGGCCAGATTGAATAATTGACTGCACAGTCGGCTCCAGGGCATCGACGCGGGTTTCGAAAGTGCGGTTGAGAGTGGTCGAATAGACCGGGCTGGTCGCGCCACAATTGCCATCGGCCATGGCTTCAAAATCTACCGTACCAAAATATTTGTTGGTCGGGGTGTAGGTGGCTCCGCTGGCAACCCAACTGGACCATGCCGTGCCGTTCTCGCGCCAGCGCACCAGACCGTTGGTCGCACCACCGCCGAGATTGGCGGTGACGGTCACACCGGAAATTCCGATATTGCCCGCACCCGGATCGGGGCTGATGGAAACGCTGACCGTGCCGGATTCGACGCAGTTCTGAACCGTGACACTGGCTGTCGAGGCAGCCGAAACGTTACCGGCGGCATCTTTGGCATAGGCACGCAGAGTGTAGGTTGCGTAAGCACCAACGGTAACGCTGGTCGGAGCAGTGGGGCTCCAGCCAGCATCGGTCGCAAGCGGAGCCGTTGCGTTATCGACGGTGATCATGTATCCGGTCACGGCCACATTGTCCGATGCCGTGAAGCTGTTGATCGGAATCTCTAGCGGAGCCGCGGTGTCGGTAACAACAGCATTTACACTAAAGCTGTCGATGGTCGGCGCGGCCATGGTGTTGGTACTGACGTTAAGCTGTGAATCGGTCAAAGTGCCGCAGATGCCGGTGCCGGTGGCGTAGAAACTGACGGTTGTGGTGTTGTCGTCCTGGGCCGGGGTATAGACCCAGCCGTTGGCATTGCCGGCCGCCGGAGTGGTGCCGACGGTAATGCCGGTAGCGGTACCGCTGGCGGTGACGGTGACGTTGCCGGTGATCGGGTCGGCAATCGGGTTCAGGGTCAGGGTCGCGGTTTCGGTGCAGGCGCTCCAGGTGAAGGTCTGCGAGGTGCCCGGCGATACGGACTGGGCGACGCTGTCGCCGTAGTAGGCGACGCCGCACTCGGTGTCGAGGCCGCGGGCATAGAGGTTGTAACTGTTGCCGTTGGTCAACACCCCGGAGGCCGCGATCGGATCAGTGGTCCAGGGGATGACGGTGGTTTCGGAACTGCGCGGCGTTCCGATGAATGCCAGATTGTCGATCATCAGGTCGTTCTGGTAGGTCGATATGGTACCGGCAATATAGCGGATGCGCAGTTTGAAATCGGCATTGGTGTAGGCGCTCAGGTCGACCGGGCCAACCGAGTACCAGGTGGTGCCGCCGTCGCCGGTGCGGATGGCGGCGCCGGTGACATCTGTATCCCATGCCGTGCCGTTCCAGGCGTCAAGGTGAAGGGAAGCGTCGGTATTGGTCGCGACTTCCATGTAGTAGTCGAAGGTGAAGTTCAGGGCATAGGCGCTGGCATCGTAGACCGGGCTCTCGAGGTAATGCGATGTCCCGCCAGTTTCGCCATCGCCGCAGTTGCTGGTACCGGCGGCCGACGCCTCCAGATACATGTAGGGAATCGGATTGCCCGGGGTGGTCCCGGTGCCACCCGAGGGGGTGCCGGTGGCACTGTTGCCGTAACACCAGTTGTTGGTGGCCGCGGAACTTGCGAGCGGCGTCCACGTCGACCAGGTCGGCTGGGCGGTGGCACGGATATCGTTGGCGTTCACGGCGGAGAAGTCATCGGTCACAGCGGTGAACGGCGGGTTCATGGCACCTTCCGTCACCTGGTATTCCATGGTGTTAACATCGGTCAATGTCACGAACGATGCCCCGCTGAAATCACCGGCGGCCGTGTTTGTGCCATTCCAGATAATCGACGACTGGATCGATTCGCTACAAGTATTATCGACGGTGACGGTGATACTGTCGGTGACATAACCGCCGCACTCGTCCTCGATGGCGCGCACGTCGACGGTGACGCCAGTCACCGGGGCGGTGTTGCTGGCCGGGTGGGTATTGGCGGAATTCCACAAAGTCAGATCGGAGGTCCAGGCGCCGCCGTCGATGCTGTATTCGACGTTCGAGGCATTGGTCAAGTTGGTGGTGATCGCAATCGAACCGCTGACCGTGGCACCGTTGGTTGGGTTTGTCAGGGTGACGGCGGAGCCGTTGGTGTCGGAACAAAGCAAGGGATTGACCGTCGCCATTGCCAGGGCACTGCGGGAACTGGCAGCAAAAGTGACGGTGCCGGTGACGGTGGTCGCCGTGGTGGCGCCGTCGCCGCCGGCACCGTTGCTCTGCGTGGTGGCGACATCAAACGCCTCGGTGAAGCCGGCCGATACGGTCGCAGTTTGACCGTTGTTGCCGGCAATATAGACGGCGTAGCCATCGACCGCCGACGGGATATTGGTGAAAGTGAAGCTGGTCGCGCCGGCACTGGCCTGGGCGTTGGAGCCGGCAATCGGTGTTCCTTGATCGACGTTTTCGTAAACCACCACGCCGCACATCAGGTCGCGGGCGTTGGTGGTCTGGCTGATCGTCGCCGTCAGGGTGGTGTTGCTGGCCGCTGCAATCTTCGTCTCATTGATATAGCCGATCCAGGCGGTCTGGCGCTGCGAGCCGTTGCTGGCGATGGTGGTGAAGGTCTGGCCGCCGTAGTTAGCATTAATGGTGTAGGTGCCGGGACCGGCGGTGCCGTACTCGGTGGTACAGCCGAGCACCATCAGGCGGTTGGTGCCGTTCCCTGCGCTCACCGTGCCGTTGCCGGTGGTCGCGGCGACGTTGATCACATTGGCCAGTGGCGTATCAACTACCACTGCGGCCTGGGCATTCGTCACAACCCCAAACACCAGCGCAAACACGGCCACCAAGGCCAGATGAGCAAATTTCAACATCCCTGATCTCCTCTGGATTTCATCTTTCATAGCCGTCCTCGCCTCGGATGCCATTGGCAACGGATTAACGCTTTCGTTCATCGAGCAAACGCTTGGTTTCATATAAAATCACTCCAACCGATGGAATTGACTGCCTGGCGTCAGGGGCTCCCTAAGCCCACCCAAACTTTCGTAACCCTAATTCAGTGCAGCCCGAGCCCGCCGGCCGCGTAATCGCTGCGGTGCACCGGTTTCGGGGCCAGCCCGTCGGAGCGGCTGCCACCGACGGTACGTCCCAACTCCTGCACCAGAGCTTCTCCGCGCCCGGTCAAAAATACCGCAAGGACGTGGCGGTTATCGGCATCGGGCAGGGTGCGCAACAGGTTGCGTCCCCGGGTGCGGGCGACGCCATTCTCCCACTCCACGTAACTGGAGAGAATCTTGACGTTGCGGCTGACCGTCCCCTGCGGCATGTCGAGCCGGGTGACCAGCTCGGGCATGGTGATGCCGGGGTTCTCGGCAACGGTCAGCAACAGGACGATATGCTGGATCGGCATCTCCCGATGTACCCGCCTGCGCAGCAACTCCATCGCCTCCAGCATGTTGGATACTTCCCTCATTCCCGACTCCTGCTTCCCTTCATTCTCTGCCCATTGCTCCGGCATGAGCTAAATAGTCTTCTGGCGTATTGACAAAATATTGACATGCCGGTTTTTAGCAATATTTATTCCAGCAGAAATTCACTCATTCACTGCCGGCGTCGCATGAAAAAATAAATTTCGATGCCAAATTTTTCCTTTTTAAATAATTTAAAAGAATATGGCGCTTTACAAGATGCAAGCAAATAGCAAAGGGTGTAACTTTTTTCAATTTAGTTTCGTGCTGATTCCTGTTTTAACCATAATGGCCAGTTTTTTCTAGCGCTACAGCTGATGTGCGAACAGGCAACAGGAAAACTTTTTTCACATGGTTTTTTGCTGGGGAGGGGGAGCGGAAATCGATGGGAGCGCCCGGCGGGAGGCGGGGCGACGCCGTCTAGGGGCGGTCCCACCTCGGGCATATGCCGGGGGGATGCGGGGATTGGCGGGAAGGGGACGGCCAGACGGAGAAAAAGGTCAATCCGTCTGTTTTTTCAGGCGTTTATTGAGTGCGGGGCGGGAAATGCCGAGCATGCCGGCCATGATCGTCTGGTTGCCGTCAGCGCGGCGTCCGGCCTCTTCGATCAGCTGATCGACGACTTCCTTGAGCGTCGGCAGACGGGTACCGAAGATCACCGCGGGTTCCAGGCCGTCATCCTCTTCGCTCTCCGGAAAATGGCCGGCCGCGGCGTCACCTGCATCCGCCCGGCCCATCAGCCGCTTGAAGGGCTCCATGGAAAGCTTTCGCGACTGGTGGAGACCAACGGCGTCGAAGACCATGGCGCGCAGTTCCCGGACATTGCCGGGGAAATGGTAGGTAGCGAGCAGCTTGGCGAGTTCCGCCGGCGGCGTCGGCTTGCGCTTGCCAAATTCCCGCGCCGCCTCGTCGAGAAAGTGGTCGAGCAGCAGCGGGATATCCTCGGGGCGCTGGCGCAGCGGCGGGATATGCACGTAGTGGGTGCGGATACGGTAGAAGAGGTCGCGGCGGAAGCTGCCGGCGGCCTGCAGCGCCTCCAGGTCCTGGTTGCTGGCGGCGAGAATCCGGGTGTTGACCCGGCGCGGCCGGTCGCTGCCGACCGGGAAGTACTCGCCGTCCTGCAGCAGGCGCAGCAGCTTGAGCTGCGCTTTCGGCTCCAGGGCGCCGATTTCATCGAGAAAGAGGGTGCCGCCATCGGCTTCCTCGACCAGACCCTTGCGCGCCTGCTCGGCGCCGGTAAAGGCGCCGCGCACATGGCCGAAGAGGGTGTCGGAGAAGACGTCATCATCGAGCCCGGCAACATTGACCGCCACCCAGGGGCCGTCCGGGCGGCTGATCTGGTGAATCGCCCGGGCGATCAGCTCCTTGCCGACGCCGCTCTCGCCGGTAATAAGCACAGGCTGAACGCTCCTGGCCACCGCCTCGACATACTGGAAAAGGCCGTGGAGCTTGTCGGAAGCGGTGACAATGGCGCTGAAGGCCTCGGGATAGTCGAGCTGCTCCTTCTGGAAGCTGACCGTCAACTTGCGATTCTCCCGCTCCAGTTCGAACATGCGCAGCGCCCGCTGGACGCCGGCCAGAAGCCGGTCGTCCTCCGCCGTCTTGACGAAGTAGTCGAAGGCGCCGAGCTTGATGCAGCAGACCGCCGTCTCGACCCGGTCGCGGCCGGTGAGGATGATGACCGGCACCTCCGGGTAGCTCTCCCCGATCTCCTTGAGCAGGTCCTTGCCGGAGAGATGTGGCATCGTCAAATCGAGGAGCACCAGGCTCACCGCCTGCCGGGCGAGGATCTCCATCACTTGGCGGCTGTCGTTGCACTTGAGGACGTTGGTGATGCCGCCGTTGCGGGCCAGCATCAGCGCCATGCTGCGCAGCCAGGCCTCCTCGTCGTCCACCATCAGCACCGGCAGCGCCGGGTAGTCGGTTCCACGCATCAGTCTTTCTCCTTGGGTCGCGGCAGAACGGGCAGGGTCAGGGTGACCGTAGTCCCCTGGCCCGGCACCGAATCATATTTAAGTTTTCCGCCATGTTCACGAACGATCCGGTCCGAAACCGACAGGCCGAGGCCGGTCCCCCCCGCGTCCCGCTTGGTGGTGAAGAAGGGGGCGAAGATCTGCGGCAGCTCCTCCTTGCGGATACCGACGCCCTGGTCCCGGACAACGATCTGCACCAGGCCCTTATCCTTTAGCGCACGCCCCGCAACGGTAAGTTCCCGACCCGGCTCCGGCAGCGCTTCGCAGCCGTTGAGCAGCAGGTTGATCACGACCTGCTCCAGCCGCTGAAAACTTCCCAGCACCGGCGGCAGCTCCTTGTCGATTTCAGTCACCAGCAACGCGCCTGCTTTTTTCACGGCGCTGGCGGTGAGCCGCAACGACGCTTCGATTATCTCCCCGATGGAAACCGGCTCGAACTGGTCCGACTGGGCCGGGCGGGCGAAATTTTTCAGGTCTTCGACGATTGAACGCACCTTGCGCGCCCCCTTCTGCATCTCCGCGATCGCTTCCGGCAGCTCCCGGCGCAGGAGGCTGAAGTCGAGGCCGGCCAGCGACAAACGCCCCTCCCGGCGCCAGACCTCTTCCAGCAGGGGTTCGGCGTCGCGAAAGAAGTCGCCAAGCAGGCCGAGATTCATCAGGATCATGCCGTTGGGATTGTTGATTTCATGGGCGACGCCGGCCGCCAGTTCGCCGAGCGCCGCCAGCCGTGACGCCTGGTCCGCCTCGCGGCGCAGGTTCTCCTTTTCAGTGACGTCGTTGGCCATCACCAGCCGCGCCGAACGCCCGGCAAAGGGGATATCCCGCTGCACGATCTCCACCTCCAGGATCCGTCCGTCCTTGCAGCGATGACGCCAGTTGCCAACCTCCTCCTGGCCACTCTTGGCCCGGGAGACCGATTCCCGCAGGCGTTCGATCTCTTCCGGCGGGCGGATATCCATGATCGTCATCGCCAGGAATTCCTCGCGGGAATAGCCGTACTTGTCGATGGCGGTCTGGTTGACGTCCCGATAACGCAGACTCTCCATGTCGACCACCCACATGGGAAGGGGTGCGTTCTGGAACAGCTGGCGATAACGATCCTCGGAGGAGCGCAGCGCCTTCTCGGCGGCAAGTTTTTCCGTCACATCGAGGGCGGAGGCGAGGACCGACCAGCGGCCGTTGAGCCGGAAGGGTACGACACTGACCTCGGCTTCAAGGGGACTGCCGTCCTTGCGGCGATGGGACCAGACCCCCACCGCCCGCGGAATCACCTGCCCCTCCCGCCCGTCGGCGATCAGCCGGGAGACCCCTTCCCGCACCACCTCGGCGTCCGAGTCCGGACGCAGGTCGAGGATGGTCAGGCTCTTGAATTCGTCCCGTGAATAGCCGTACTGGGCGATGGCGGCGTCGTTGATATCGGCAAACTGCAGGGTTTGCGCATCGTAGACCCACATCGGGATCGGGTTGCCGTTGAAGAGCAGCCGGTAGCGGCTGATCCCCTTTTCCGACTGGCGGGCCATGTGGTCGAGAAGCCAGTAGAAAAGGCAGCCAAACATGAGGCTGGTCGCCAGAACCCAGCCGAGAAAATATTCGACGCTGGCCCGGCCGCTGGCATAGATGGTACGGGCTGTCGTTACTTCCAGGCTCCCCCGGTGGCGGCCCAGGATTCCCGGCAGGTCGACATGGCCGGAGATGGTCTCATCTCCAGCCCGAACCAAAGTGATCACTCCGGGTGGGCCTCCCGACTGCGATGCCAGGTGAATTTTCAGGTCAAGCAGGGCCAGCGATTTCAGCTTTTCTATCTTGCCGGGGGTCAGGGTGCGGGCAAAAATCATGGCACCCCGACTGGGTCCCGTTGCCGCCGTGGTGAGAATCGGTGCGACGGCCACCATCAGCGGGTTTCCCCCCCCTCCGAACAGGAGCCCGGCACGGGCCGAATCTGCCTGTCCGTTGCCGAGCAGGGACTGCAGAGCTGGTAGTCTTTCAGCCAAACCGGCAGGGAGCGCTGCCAGCCTGCGGGCCTCGAGGTCATAGCCCCGGGAAAAAAGGAGTTTCCCGTCGGGGGCGATGACGACCACCGCGGACAAGCGGTTCGACTCAAAGGTGTCGCCAGTGAAGTTGTCAGCCATCACCGTCGAACCAGGGGCGGCGGCAAAGGCATAGGTTTCGTCCCAGTAGGCTTCATCGACCAGCATCCGACGCAGGTATTCCTGGTCCTGGCCGAGGATATTGAGGGCCCGAACAGTCTGCTCGCGAATCCGTTCTTCTTCCAGTTGGCGGAAGTTGGCGAGGATGAAGCGGTCGGCGAGAATCCAGGCGATCAGGTTAAGGGCGACCACCACCCCGACAACCCACAGAAGACGGAACCGCCGATCGCTGACCAAGCTGAATTTTCCTGACCGTTTTTTTTTCAAACCATCTTTCATCAAACAAGTTCCCTTGCTTGCCAGGCGCAGATCTTGGAGAACTATTTCCATCCCTTTCTAACAGTCGCGAAGGGTGGGGGTCAACTGTTTCGATGTATGGAAGGATCAGGAGCCTGCTCGACTGGAGCCTAATACGGGCGGTCCCCACGGAAAGTGCTCGATCCAGGGAACCCGGGGAAGATAGGAAGTCAGGAGTGAGCTGTTACAACAAGTGATTTTTCAGCACTGGTGTTTCACACTTTATCAGTAGTGTCCGGTTAAGAAGTTGCATAGGCTCCGAAGTCCAAGTCAATGATATCGGGAGGCCCTAAGCCTGCGGCCGCATCCTCGGCGGCCTCGTTGCGAATATTGTTGCGAAGCTCACGCACCCTGTTGATGCTGACACGTTCGCCATGCTCTTCGTGGCAGTAGATGGCCAGCAGCAAATAAGTAATCAACCCTGCGAGGATCTGCACCAGCAGGCCGTAGGGACTGCGGGCAATCAGGTGATACACCTTGAGGTGGCGCTTCCACCAGGCGAAGAAGGACTCGATCGTCCAGCGTAGCTTGTAGATCAAGGCAATCTGCTCGGCGGTCAGATCGAAGCGGTCGGTGGCGACCCAATAGGATTTTTGGTCAACCTTGTAGCCGACCACACGCACTTCTCGTTCGGTCTGGTTGACATCTTTGGTGCCGAGCAACACCCTGGCGTCATAGAAAACATGACTGCCGGGGACAACAGGATTGGCGCTCAACTCCGTCTTACGAGAACTGGCTTTGATGCGGCAGACAAAGTGGCGCCCCTGATCCTGCCAGTCGTCAAAGTTTTTGTAACACTGGTAATAGCGGTCATAGACACCTGTCTGACCGGGAGCCACGAGCCGTTCCGCCTGAGGACGCTCGTCGCCCTTGCCGTCGGTTAATGTGACTTTCTGGGGGACACCACGACCGATATCGAACCCCAGGTGAACCTTGGCCTTTTTGGCTCCGTCTCGATAGTCCGCCCAGAGCATGGACAGCGTAGCGTCAATCAGCGAACCATCGACGGCGATCAGATCGCCGAGATCGGAGATGTCTTTGGCGACAGGAATCTTTTGTGAGACCTGTTTCTGCAGGTCTTCGTAAACATGAATCATCTGCTCCAGCCCTCGGGTATTGATCGCCTCAAAGAAGGCGCTTTTCCGGATACCGCCGGGCGGTGCAATATGAGTCGCGGCAAAATCTTCCTGCGTCAGAACCTGAAGCAGATGACGCCCCGAAGAATGCTCTTCGAGGTGATAGTAGGTCAGGATTTTCAACTGATCTTCAAACGTCATCTGCAGTGGCCTGTTGCCTCGGGCCTCAAGAACCGGGGCATGTTCGAGAGCGCCCTTGAACGGGGTAAAAAGTCGGACAATGGAGCGCCTGCTAAGCCGGGTACGGTGGCAGCGAACAAGTAATGACATTTTCGTAAATCCTCATATAAAATAGGTATTTACGAAAATCACCGCGCCGACTTCACGACGATTTGTCAAGCAAAAAATACGCTAACTTGTGAAAATATTTACAATTATCTGCAACTTTGGGTGAATGCAATTTGCTAACCGGACACTACTGACACTTTATAGGCAAATGAACTACCCCGCAGCAAGCTACGGGGTATCAACAGCCTACACCCTTAGTAAAAATCGCGCAGCAAGCTGCGGGGAATTGAACCCAACTTTTGATTAAAGTAGGCGCCGGGGTCAAGTCTTGCACTCACACATTTTTCCCTCAGCCCTCTTCACTGCCCGGCTTACCGTTGCGTAATGGGCCCCAAGAACCTCGGCGATCTCCTTCATCGCATACCCATAATCGACATAGGCACGATAGACAGCGGCATCCTGGGCCTGCCGGTTTGAAATATTTTCCGGGTTGAGAGCCATTCCGGTAAGGGACAAGCCCGGCCGTCGCGAGATAACTGCTCCACGGCCAGTCGGAGGGCGTTGACCTGAGACCGGCGGCCAAGCATATCCCCTTGACATATCCCACTTACCTTCTTTAAAATGAAACAGCAAAAACGAACGTTTCAAAGAGGCCGGAGGGATCTATTATGCCAAGCGTGCGAACTCGCGTCTTCAAAAGCAACAAAAGTCAGGCCGTAAGGTTGCCCAAAGCGATCGCTTTTCCTGATTCAATTCAAGACGTTGAAATTACTGCCATTGGAAATACACGAATTATTTCACCGGTTGGTCAATCCTGGGATGATTGGTTTGATTCCCCGGGAGTATCGGCAGATTTCATGGCAGAGCGCCAACAGCCCGACGATCAATTGCGAGAAAAGTGGCCATGCTGAAGTATATGCTTGACACAAATATCATTATCTACACGCTCAAAAATCGTCCCGCACAGGTCAGAACTATGTTCAAGCAGCATGAAGGCCAAATGTGTATTTCGACTGTAACCTTGGGGGAATTGGTTTTCGGCGCGGAAAATTCTCAGCAGATAGAACGAAACCTGGCAGACATAGAGTCAATGATATCCCGCCTCGAAGTCCTTCCGTTTGACAACAAAGCCGCACAGCATTTTGGGCAGATACGAGCCGACCTCTACCGCAAAGGGCAACCCATCGGACCCTACGATATGATGATTGCCGGTCACGCGAGAGCTTGCGGGTTACAACTGGTGTCCAATAATGTAAAAGAATTTTCCAGGATACCAGGCCTTATCCTTGAAAACTGGGCAACAGCAACCCCGGATTCGGCAACATAAATCGGGGGACTTTGAGTGATCATGCCGGGGTCAGGTCTTGCACTCACACATTTTTCTCTCAGCCCTTTTCATTGCCCGGCTTACCGTTGCGTAATGGACCCCAACATACCGGGGTCACCCATTAAAAGGCGCCGGTCAATAGGGTAAAAAACTCCCGCGCAAGATTTTTGATTTTCTCGCCTTTACTCGTGGCCTTCGGCCACGAAGGTTGTCTGCTTCTCGACGTATGCCGGTATTTCGTTCCGTTTCCGTGTCAGCTCTTGGCTGCAACAGTCACCCATCAGGTTTAAGGCTCGATCGGCAGATGTTCCGTTCGCCGATGGCCCCTGCCGCTTTTCGCGGTCCAGAAAATTTTCGGTTCCATGCCGTGTCCAATGGATGTTGACAGGTCTTTTGGTTGTGAACCAGCCCCGTTGTGGCTCGCGGCATGGGCAGTCAAGATGCGGATAACCTTATCTGTCTGGGTGGGGCGGTTGACCAATCAGGCCTTTTGGTTGGGCCAACCCCATAGCTGGTTCCCCGCCCCAGCCAGTTCTATCAGGGAAACAGTTTTTCCGGCATAAACGGCACTTGGTCGCGCATAACGAAGAACGCCGCCCGGGTCAGCTTGTGGGCCAGGGCGCCGTGGGCCACCATGACCGGACACTTTGCGAGCTTGCGTTGATAGAACGCCCGCGCTTTCGGATCAAAACGACGGGCGAGTTCGGCCGCTTCGGAAAAGGCCCAGGCCAGGTATTTATTGCCGTTCTTTTCGTTGCCCCGTCCTTTGGCCTTGCCGTTGCTGGTCCAGCGACTGGAGACCTTGCGGCAATACGAGGCGTAATTTCCGACCTTGGCAAAGCGTTCGATGCACCCGGTTTCCAGCCGGATGGTCAAGCCCAGAATCTTGCCGACGCCGGGAAGGGACAGAAGATAGCGATAGGGGCCGTCGAGATCGATTTTACCTTCGACAACCGCCTCGATCTGCCGAATCTGCCGGGTAAGAAAGTCGATACTCTCCTTGCTGACCGCTCCGGCCAGGGCCAAATCCTCGTTTTCGGCGAGCAGGGGACCGATACGGTCACCTCGGAATCGTTTGATCTCGTTCGCCTTGAGTCGAACGCCGCAATTGCGGGTGACGATGTTCTGCAAGCTGATGATCAGCGAAGTCCGAAGGCGTATCAGATGTCCGCGTTTTCGCAACAGGTCGCGTACCGGACGCATTTCCTTCGGATAGATGTAGCCTTCCGGCAGAATGTTCAAGCGCAGCATCTCGGCCAACCAAAAAGAATCGTGGACATCGTCGACATGCTTCAACCCCTTGTAGGTTTGAATGGCCGCAGGATTGGCCAAATGAACTCGATATCCTTCGTCCATCAACAGATCCACCAGCCAGTACCAGTTGTAGGTCGATTCAACAACGGCGCCCATCAAGTCGGGCCGAAACGGCTGGAGGGTTTGTAAAATCTGCTTCGGGTCGTTGTCCAGCTTCTTTTTGAAAATCCTCTTTCCGTTCTGGTCAATGATTCCAAGATAGTTGTTATTTGAGTGCAGGTGCGGATTCCGATGAAAGTTGCCAGCCGTTCCAGCGCAAAGTTGCCACTCGTTCCAAGGCAAAGTTGCCAGTGATCGGAGCGTAGCGACGCTGGAGTTTTTGTCTTACGCCAAGTTGCCGATCGGGTCAAGCTGGGATCGCCGTTTGCGCATCGATTCTCCTTTCAAGGTGAGCCGGTAGGCGTTGTGGATGAGGCGGTCGAGGATGGCGTCGGCGACCGTCGGATCCCCGAGGTAGTCGTGCCAGGCTTCGACCGGAAGCTGGCTGGTGATCAGGGTCGAACGCAGATTGTGGCGGTCCTCGAGGATTTCGAGCAGATCGCGGCAACCGGCGGCGGTCATGGGGGCGAGCCCCCAATCGTCGAGGACGAGCAGTTGAGTCTTGGCGACTCTATCCATCATCTTGGGGTAGCGGCCGTCGGCCCGCGCGAGGGCCAGTTCCTCCAGGAAGCGGGGCAGGCGCAGGTAGAGGGTCTTGCAGCCGAGGCGGCAGGCCTTGTGAGCCAAGGCGCAGGCGAGGTAGCTCTTGCCGACGCCGGTGGGGCCGGTGATGAGAATGTTGTGGCCCTTGGCGAGGTAGCGACCGCCGGCCAGCGCCAGCACGAGGTCGCGGTCGAGTCCCCGGGGTGCCCTCCAGTCGAGGTCCTCGATGCAGGCGCTCTGACGCAGCCGGGCCGTGCGCAGGCGAGTGGTGAGCCGGCGGCTGTCGCGCTCGGTCTGCTCGCGGTCGACCAGCAGGCCGAGGCGCTCCTCGAAGCTCAAGGCATCGGCGGTCTCGCTAAGGCGCTGTTCCTGAAGGGCCTTGAGCATGCCGGTCAGCTTGAGGGCGCGCAGTTTGTCGTCGGTGGGGTGGCTGAGCATGGTGGTCTCCTTGGTCAGTGGTAGTAGCCGGCGCCGCGGATGTTGTCGTGACTCGGCAGCAATGAGAGTTGGGATTCGGTGGACTCGGGGAGCGACTGGCGGTCCAGTCCGGTTTTGAGGATCGAGGCGACGCTCTTGAGGCGACAGGCGTTTGTTGCCAGGGCCCGCTGGCAGGCCGCTTCCAGGCGCTCGGGCGTGTAGGTCTTGGCCAGCCGGATCAGCCCCAGGACGCTGCGGTAGCCCTGCTGGGGATGGGCCCGTGAGGCCAGGATCTTCTCTGCCAAGGCGGCGGTGTGCGGTCCGGTTTTGGCCGCCCAGGAAACCAGGCGCTGCGGCGTCCATTCGGCATACTCCCTGTGGCTTTTGGGCATGTGCTCGCCGAGAGTGGTGTGGCGACCGCGCTCAGAGGAGCGGACATGGGAGGCCACCCGTTGCCCTTTGTGCAGAAATTCGACGGTGGTCGCCGTCAGGCGCACGTCGAGCTGCTGCTTCACCAGCACATACGGGACCGAGTAGTAGTGGTGGTCGACTTCGGCATGGTAATCGATGTTGACCCGCGCATGGCGCCATTCGGCGAACGTATAGGGGGTCGCCGGCAGAGGATTCAGAGCCGGACGTTCCAGGGTGTCGAAGAGCTGCTGGCGGCAGCCGGGAAGCTTCTTGAAGGGGCGCCGGTTGAGGTGCTCCACCAGCTCCCGAATGGCGGCGTTGGCCTCGGCCAGACTGAAGAAGGTACGGTTGCGCAGCCGCGCCAGGATGAAGCGCTCGGCGACCAGAACCGCCGCCTCGACCTTGGCCTTGTCTTTGGGTTTGCGCACCCGCGCCGGAATCACCGCGCAGCCATAGTGAGCGGCCAGCTCCGCATAGGTGGGGTTGATGTCCGGTTCGTAGCGGCAGGGTTTGGAGACGGCGCTTTTCAGGTTGTCCGGAACAACGATCTCGGGCACTCCGCCGTAGAAGGAGAAGGCCCGGACATGCGAGCCGATCCAGTCCGGCAGCCCTTGGGTCCAGGTGGCTTCGGCAAACGTCTGGGAACTCGCCCCCAGGGCCGCGACGAACAGTTGCGCTTCGCGGATCTCGCCGGTGCGGCGGTCGACGATCGGCAGGGTCTGGCCGGTGTAGTCGACAAACAGCTTCTCGCCGGCTTTGTGCACCTGACGCATCGACAGACGCAGTTTGCCGGACCACTCACGGTACAGATCGCAGAAACGGCTGTAGCGATACCCCTCGGGATGGCTGTTCTGGTATTCCTCCCAGAGCAGCCCCAGGGTGACGCCCTTGCGCTTGAGTTCCTGATGGATGGTCGCCCAGTCGGGCATGGGGCGCTGGTCGGCGGGAATGACTGGCGCTGGCGGAAAGAGCAACTGTTCAAGTCGGGTTTCGTCCAGATTCTCTGGCAGCGGCCAAGACAACCCGGCGTGAGCGGCGCGTCTCAGAAATTCGCCCACCGTGGTGTGTGACGTGCCGACGGAGCGGGCGATGGCCCGCTGTGTCAGGCCGGCTTCGTAATGCAGACGCAGAACGTCCTTGATCTTGCGCATGGATAACCTCGTGTGTGCCAATGGGACCACCTCCTGGAAAAAGTCCAGAAGGTTGTACCCCGCGGTTACCCAGCGTCGCGAGAACTTTGATCAGTCTGACAGATTCACCGACCTCTTCCGCTCAAACTGGAAAGTTTGGATCGGAACGGGTGGAAACCTTGCGTCGGAATGACTGGCAAGTTTGGATCGGAATCAGTGGCAAGTTTGCATCGGAATCGGTGGAAAGTTTGGCTCGGAATACGCAGCAGGTCGAAACCAGAGTAGAGTTTCATAAGGCACCTCCTAAAATAGGGAGTTGTTTGTTGTTCCTAGCGTACCAGGATCGGCCTGGTAGCGTAGGAGGTGCCTTTTAGAGGATTATCAGGTCTTGCAATCAACTATTTCACTTTCAGCCCTTTTCACTGCCCGGCTTACCGTTGCGTAATGGACCCCAAGAACCTCGGCGATCTCCTTCATCGCATACCCATAATCGACATAGGCACGATAGACAGCAGCATCCTGGGCCTGCCGGTTTGAATTAGTTTCCGGGTTGAGCACCTCACTCAGCGCTGGACGCATGGCGAGACGTTGCGGTTTCGGGATTTCTGGTTGCGACTCCTTGTCGCGCAACAGTGGTTCAAGGGTTTGGGCAAACTCTTCGTCACCGAGAATCGTGCGGCAGGACAGAGAATCCCAGGGATTGAATGTAATCTGATTTTGCTCAACAAATTCCCGATAACGAACGCGCGCCTGATCATCGTTCTCAGAAAATTGAGCTCGCAACCAGATGACGCTCAGCCATTCCGGTACAGGGACAAGCCCGGCCGTCGCGAGATAACTGCTCCACGGCCAGTCGGAGGGCGTTGACGTGAGACCGGCGGCCACCGGATTCTGCACAATGTAGCGGCATAAGTTGAGAAGGTAAGTGTCCTTGTCGACCAGGATTGATTTGTAGCGCCCCTGGAAAAGATGCCCGACCGAACCGTGGCGCCGGTTGAAGGTCTGGGTATAGACACCATTAAGCTGACGCATCCCCCTCGACAGGTTGGCCTCGGGCGTTTCAATCAGCAGATGGTAATGGTTGCCCATCAGGCAGTACGCATGACAGCGCCAGTGATAACGACCAATGGCGGCCTCAAGAACCCGGAGAAAAGCTTCCCGGTCGTCATCATCGATAAAAATCGCCTGCCGGGCATTACCGCGCGAGGTGACATGATAAACCGCCCCGGGATATTCGATACGTAGTTGTCGTGACATGAAGTTACCCTAACACGAAAAGGGGTGTTTGCAAGACTTGACCCCGGGATCTTTTTCTCGTCTTCTTGCCTTGTCAAAACTGCCCAGAGTATGTAAAGTATGATTACATCATACTTAAAGGCAAAGGGAATCAATTATGCGCACGATTACCGCAACAGACCTGGCTCGGAACCTGCGTCAGGTGCTTGACCGGTTGGTCAGTGAACCGGAAGAAATCATTATTGAGCGAAACCAACGCCAAATCGGACGACTGGTACCTGGGCCCGGTGAAATGACTGCCCTGGAAGCCATGGCAGATATATACGCCACCCTGCCCCCTGATGCCGGTAAAGGCTGGCTGGCCGACAGCCGCCGGGTCGACAATGAGGGATCTCTGGCCGCGGAGGTTCGCGACCCATGGGGTTCCTGATCGATACCTGCATCTGGATTGATGTTGAGCAGGGCACCCTGACCCCCGCGGACATCGCCAACCTCACCGGCAACGCGCCGGTCTACCTCTCCCCTGTCACCATCGCAGAATTGACATTCGGCGCTGAAATCGCCTCCGATCCCGGCGTCCGCCAAAAGCGTCTCGCTGCGTTGCGTCGCCTGCAACGCAAACCCCTGCTGACTATAGACGCCGGCACCGCAATAACCTTCGGCAGCCTGGCTGCGACGATCCAACTCCAGGGCAAAAAACCGCGCGGTCGAATCCAGGATCTCTGGTTGGCCAGCCAAGCCATTCAACAAGGCCACACCCTGTTAACTCGCAACAAACGCGATTTTGAGGACATCCCAGGACTTGATCTGGCCAGTATCTGAACCGAAAGGCCAAAGAAGGACGAAAGAAGGACGAAAGAAGGACGGGGTCAAGTCTTGCATTCGAACATTCCACGTTCAACCCTCTTCACCGCCCGGCTTACCGTTGCGTAATGGACTCCAAGAACGTCGGCGATTCCTTCATCGCATATCCATAATCCACATAGGCACGATAGACTGCGGCATCCTGCTCCTGCCGGCCTGAAAACCCTTACGGTCGTCATCTTCGATAAAAATCGCCTACCGGGCATTACCGCGCGAGGTGACATGATAAAACGGCACCAGGATAATGAACTACCCCGCAGCAAGCTACGGGGTATCAAAAAGCGTTAACTGCTCGCGGTGCAATTGCTGATACTCTTTTTCTCGGCCTTGATTTCTAACATAGGTCGCAATGGTTTTCTCATTACCTCAACTTTCGCACCGATCAAAACACTGCAACAGAGCGAAAACACGTGGATCTTTCAGAAAATACAGGCCGGAAGTAGCATCGGCCGTCGAATTATCGCCGGAATCTGCGCCATGAACTCCTCCAAGGCGGCGGCAACCGGTGCTGCGATTTCGTCGGCGAACTTCTTGAGCATCTGGCGGAATGAATTCAGCAGCAAAGTCACGGCCTCGGCGAAACTGGCTTGCCGCAGCTCGTCGCAGCCGGCATGAAACAGAGTCCCCAACGTTCTCGGATCCTTTGCCGAGCGCCTGGCGAGTTCCAGCATGATGTAGCGGGCGAAGACAATCGTTGTATGGGCTACCAGCGCATCGTAACTGCGGCTCTGAAATTCTTTGGCCAATTTCAGATAGCTCTTTGAGATCTTGAAAAAAACTTCGATGTCCCAGCGGCGCTTGTAGAGCTTGACGATCTCTTCATCGGCAAGATCGACATCGGTCGATAGCAGCGCCAGCCACTTCTTGGTGTTGCGGGCGCGGACAAAGACGATCTTAGCCATAATAGCCCGGTTGCGGGAATCCGTCCCCAGCTCTACCTGGACCGAGGCCAGAATCTTTGCTCGGCCACACCGCTTGCGGACACTCTTGTACAATTCTTTGAGGGTGAGATCGAAACCTTTATAGCCGTATCTGGTCTTCGCCTCCTTGAGCATGCAGATGACCTGCTGCTTCTGTTCGAGCAGGCCGATGATCGTCGCAGGAAAGGCGAACCAGCTGTCGAACAGCAGATAATCGGCCCGGATGCCGCTCTCTCGGGCCTGCTGCACCAGATCCTTGAGCACCTCCGGAGCCTTGCGCAGACTTTCGGCCCGACGCTTGAATCCGTTAGTCCGCTTATCGACTGCGGCCATGGGAGCCAGGCGGTTTTTCTGCTTGGCGGAACTGAGCAGACTGAACGAGACCGGCAGATAGCTGGAACCGTCCGACCAGCCCAGGGTCAGCAGGCGGAAGCCGCGATAGTAGCGCTTGTCGTTATGGTCATGGACACGCGCCAGAAGTTCGACTTTCTTGCTCCGATTGCGGTCGTAGAGTGAGTCGTCGACGATGAAAACCTTGGGTGTCTCTTCGGCCGTCAGCGGCAGGATCGTTTTGCTGAGCACCGTCGCGCAGAGCAGGTGGAGAAACTTCCGCCAGTTGGCGTTTGAAGAATTCAGAAAGCGGTACACGGAATCCTTGCCGATCTCCGCTCCTGAGGATTCGGCCAGCAGATAGCGGAAGAGGTTCTTGCCGGTGAAGACCAGGCTGAAGATCATCCGCATGACCACAACCGGGGCGATCCCGCACTGTTTGACGATGTTGCTTTGCTTCAGTAAGAGTGCGATGCGCTGATTATCAAAGAACGACGAAATTTGGTTCTGACATGAAACAGTTTCTGCTACAATCGGGCTCAAAGCATCATCTCCTTGTATGTGTCTAGGTTGTTTGGCGACTACCTATTTTACAGCAAGAGATGATGCTTTTGTTTAATTATTTCATATTGTTACGTATTTTTTTGTCCTGCGAAAGTTGAGTCATTACCCTTTTGGCCTACAGTGTTCACAAAATAGCCCTTTGTCCAAAATTCGCCACCCCATAGTTGCTTTTTAACCGATGGGACTCGTTTGAATATTTCTCTGGCCGTAATGCTTTTGATGACTCGTGCAATCTGCGTTGGGCTGTACATTGGAACCGACTGCACCAAAAAGTGAACATGGTCTTTGTCGGTCCCAATTTCTACGAACTGAATCTCGTATCTTTTGGCGATCTCAAGGCAGACCTCTTTGAGACAGCCATCAACCTCTGGGGTGAAAACAACCCGGCGGTATTTTGCTGGGCAAACAAGATGGTATAACAGCACAGAAACATTATGACTTTTGTGTACATATTCGCTCATGTCGCCAATATTTCATATTGGCGATAGCGAAGCAAGCTTCGGGGAATTGGACCCCCCTGAGATTCAATAAGCAGTTGTCGTGACATGAACCTACTGTAACACGGGAATATGTGATTGCAAGACTTGACCCCAAAACTGCCACATAGAGCAGATACACAGTTCAATTTACAGACTCTTGCAAGACTTGACCCCCAAGATGTACACTGCCGTGCCTCATGAAAAAAGCGAAAAATATTTTACGTTATCCCAAGCTCAGCCCCGGTTGGAACTGGATACGATTGATGGCCATGGATGCTAACCTCCTTGTTATTCATGAGTTCCATGGCCAAACCCTATGCTCCCTGTGCGACAGAATTTGTCATAGCTGAGAATCAGACCTAATCAGGTTTTTTTAACTGAAGCTGATCTGTCTTTTTGTCAGCAAAATCAGTTGCACCATTTGACTTCAAATCCTCACTAAAGATCCGCAACTCCTCTGGCATATCGGCATAATAAACAAACGACCAAGGGAGCTTCCTTAACTCCTGGACCAAATGCAGTGCCATGTCAGATTCGCCGTACTCGGCTAATATTTTTGCCAGATACAATCGGATCTGGAAATTATTCGGCAAGGCCTCACTGGCCAACTTCAACATTTTTATTGCCTCGTCAGGGAGGTTCTTTGCAACCGCCAGATCTGACAGCGCCAGATATTCAAGAGCATAAACCCTGTCAATCGCCACCGCCTCATTGAGAGCCTTAAGTGCGGCGGATCCCTGCTTGTTCTCAGCCAACTCCCGATAAAGCCTGAATTTTGCCCACGCTGACTCTGGTGCTTCTTTCTGCAACTCCAAAGCTAATTTCAATACCTCTTCTTTTTTAAAGAAATTTCTTAAATAAAGCGTTTTACTGAGCAACTCCCAGCTTTTGGGTAGCGGTTTATCAAGCAATTCCGGTTGCTCAACAATCTTCTGCAACACCTCTCCCACGAAACGCACATCGAGAGAGATCCTCCCCTCCAGGTTTCCGTAGGTAAATGTCGCCGCGAGAACAGGGATCTTACGATCACGCAGTGCTTTACAGACATCAAATACCAGAGGGAAAATTGGAGTTGCTATTTCATTTTTATAGATATTTTGAAAATAACTTTGGTCGAAATGAATCACAACTGGTCCCGCAATCTGCGGCAAATTTTCAACGGCACCAGCCACAAAAGGTTTTTCACGTAGAATGCCGGAAAAATGATTATCTATGATGAAAATAGAATTCAGTTCTGCCTCTGAAACTGCATCAGCGAGATTCAGCTGCCCTAATATTTTCGGAGAAAGCTGCAAACCAGCCTCACGAATCGGCAACGCCCAGGACAACTGACCAAACCAGTCATTTCTCAAAGCTGCATCGACGGTCATTACCGGAAGTAGCAGCGGATCAGGCCGAGTCAAGGTACTCCGGTCGGCTATTTCTTCGCGAGATTTAACGTTAATAAATTCGGAGACCTCTGCCTGCAACTCCTCGGGTACCGGCATCAACATCGGATTGCTTGAAAAAAGCAGAAGCGTCGGTTTCTGCTGAGAATATTGCCGCCAGATGGCCAGTACTTCATTAGATGTTTCGACCTGCTGCAGGAGAAGCGCATCGTTGAGAAAAACTCTCGCCCGCGGAGTAACTACCTGCTCCTCCTTAGCACCTGAAGTCTTTTTAACCGGTTCTTCTTCCGTGCGAGTGCAGTTACTGATCAAAACGAGCGTCAACAGCCAGAGGAGTACTTTTAGAATATTCCTATAGGGCCTTATTTGCATAATACCTCCGCGCAAACTATTAAATTCATTGAGTACTAATACCACCTAGGTTGGAAAGGCTTTCTGGCTCCAAAGGGCTTTCCTCCAATGCTTTTTGCAAAAGGGCAAACTCTTCAGGGGCCATACCCGCTTCGAGTTTCTTGAGCTGTTCAACGGCTTCCTGCAAATCACCACGCGCAGCAAGAGTCCACCAGAAGTAGGTTTTAGTTAAATCCCGTTCAACACATTCGGCGTTGGCAAACAAGGAGCCGAGGTAAAATTGTGCCTCGGGGAATCCTGACTCGGCAGACATCTTTAAAAGATCGAGCCCTGCATTACAGTCCAACGGCGTGCCTCTGCCATGAATCAGCATCTCTGCCTGCCTGAGCCGGGCCAAAGGAAGCCCGGTTTGTGCCGCGCGAGAGTACCAACGATAGGCCTCCGTCGGAACTGACGGCATGACCTTTGCCTCAGAATACAACTGCCCCAGCAATAAATCCGCATCGATAAAGCCATTTTCTGAGGCCCTTGCCAGGAGGTCAAGGGCATCAGACACGTTATTCTCAATGGAAGGATGCTCAAGCAGCTTTTGCGCCAGATAATATTGAGACCAGGGCATTTCGTTTTCAGCCGCACGAGCAAACCAGAAATCCGCCTTGGTTTCGTCCATTTCGACTCCGCGCCCTATATTATAAAGACCGGCGACAATTTGCTGCGCCAGCGGGTCTCCTAATTTTGCCGCTTCAAGATACCAATAAAAGGCCTGTTCCTGTGATTGCTCATATCCATCACTGTCGGCGGCATAGTAAGCTCCCAAAAATTTTTGCGCCTCGACATACCCCCCCTCGGCGGAGCGCTGCAACCAATTCATTGAATCCGTATTCAGGGGACCGCTATCCCCGGATGCCAACAGCATCCCCAAACGATACTGCGCTTCGGGATCCCCCTCTTTGCTCGCTTGCAGAAAAAGCTCTTCTGCCCGGGTAAAATCCTTGCGATCCATGGCATCCAGGCCTTCTTCAAGAGGGCCAGCGGATACAGTTCGCGGGAGACCGCAGAGGCTAAGAAAAGTGAGCAATAATAAAAAAACAGCATTCCTGGCAAAATCTAATTTACGGATTTGAACCATTAAGAATCTCCATTTTTCAAGCGTTCCGCGCTATGTTCGAACCTTGGCCGGCAACCGCCGCCTGTTTTTTTAACAGAAAGAGATAGAAGAAAGGGCCGGAATTCTCCGGCCCTTTCGCGTCTATCTCAGTGGGGTTCAGCAAGGGTGAACGCTGCAGTTCCCCACCACTTTCGGTTTGCTATAGCGCTTCATATCTCTATCTCCTTTATCAGAGCAGTGCTCCATTATTTCCAAGGGGTGACAACGTTCCAGCCCCGGTTCTTATAATCCGTTCCCGTCCCCATCGGCGCGGCAGCAGCACCTGGATCAACCGGCTCAGGCCCGGTGCCATCAGCAATACCACCCACCCGGTGACAGTTCTGAGATGACGTCCAGTTGGACATGGACATATTGACACTCGCGGTCGCTCCCGTCGCAGTATTGAGCTGATAGCTGTCATCCCAGGTGTTGTGCTTGGTGTCGAGACAGTTGGTGATCATCAGCTTCGGCAGGCGCGAAGCGTGCGGGTTATGACACTTGCTGCAGCTGAACTTGTGGTACTGCGTGTTGACCGTGTTGGCGTCAATGGTCAAAGTGCCCCAGAGGTTGACCGAGTAGGGACGCGTGCTCTCACTGGCACAGGGATTGATACAGGGCGTATAGTTCGCCGCCCGGCTCGTACCACCGTTCCGCCAGCCATAGTTGCCGTTATCTCCAGGCGCGCTGGCACCGGAGAAGTGCATCGCCGGGTTGGCCATGTTCGTGCCGGTCCCGGTGTTGCCCCCGCGCAAGTTGAAGATATTAGCCGCCGCGCTGCCGGTACCGCCGATGACCGCATTGCTGTGACCATTGGTGCCGAGCCACAGGCTCTCGCCGGTGGTCTGGTCCATGTTGTCGACATCGGTTCCGTGACACAGGGTACAGAGTCCCGCCGAAGCACTGAGCGTCCAGCCGGTAGTCGGGTTGGCGTAGGCGGTACCACTGAGCGCCGTGGTCGTTGCCGTGCCCGGGCGGACGTTGTTGGCGTCGATCCAGAAGCCGCCGAGAGTCCGCTGCTGGGTGGTGGCATTCTGACCACCACGCGGCACCGCACCGTACTCGGAAATGTTGTTATAGGCGGTCCCATTTTGCGGGGCGCCATCCTCCTCGTAGGGGTTGGAGTACCAGGTGCCACGCAGGTAAGGCTTGCCCGAGACATCCCCGGCAATCGCCGTGGCTGTGTCATGAACGTCATGACAGTAGCTGCAGCGGATATTGGCAACCGCATCCTTGGTCTCGGTCTTGGCATAATTGGGGCCGCTAACCGCGCTGGTACCGGCACTGTTGACCGAGTGGGTCGACTGGATGGCGCCGGTCTTGTAGGCGAAGGCCGTCTTGGCGCTGGTCCAGGTCGCCGTGGTCCAGTTGGAGGTGCTCAGGGTTCCGTAGTTGTACTGGGTTGCGACCGGGCTACCGGTCTGGGCGTTGTTGGTCCCCCATTCAGAGACCTTGACCGTCTGCGCATCATGGCAGGTCCAGCACATTTGCGCCTCGGTGGTCTGGGTGTCGAGATCGGCCGTGGCCACGCCGTTAATGTTGGTCGCCGTACCGGTGCCGCCCAGTTTGATACCGCCGTGACCGTAGTTAATGCCAACCGTCGTGTTATTTGGAATATCCACTCCGCCGGCGGTCCCGTAGTGGCCGCCGTGGCAATTTTTGCAGTCGCCGAAGGTTCCTCCGGTGGTGACAAGGGTGTGCGAGCTGGTCGAACCAACCGCTCTCGCGCCGGTGCCGGTGCCGGTATGGCACTGCGTACAGGCGATGGTCGCCGTCGGACTCCAGCTGGCGGTGCCCGCATGGCAGTTGGCGGCATTCAGCCCCGAACAGCTTGGTGTTGCACCTCCGGTGTAGGTTGCACCAGCACCGGCAACGGTGGTGTCGAAAGCGAAGTCAACAGTGCTGTCGGCATGTTTTGCCGTGCCGCTGCCAGCGCCGTTGTGGCACAGGTTGCAGTAATTACCGGTCAGGCTGTTGCTGACCGCCAGGTGGGCGGCGTGCTTGCCCTCGTTGGTTTGAGCACTGGTCGGCGCGCCGTCGCGGGCGTCGTTGTAGGTTCCAGCGGTGCCGTGGCAGGAGCCGCAGACGACGCTTGCGGCATTGTTCCACTGTGGCCCCGGCACAGCATTGCCGTGACAGGAGACATTGGCGCAATTGCCGTAGGTGCCTGAGGGTGCGGTATTGGCGATGGTGCCACTGGCAGCACCGCTATAGGTAGTCGAGGCTCCGATTGCGCTGACGTTGTATTCAATCGCGCCGTCGACATGTCCGGCGGGTGCCGCCTCGGATCCGCTGACGTTGGTGTAGCCCGTACCGTGGCAGAAGCTGCAATCTTTGCCCTGACCCACATGGGTGGCATGGCTGGTGCCGGACGGCAGGGTGTTCACCGTCGCCGCGGTGACGGCATGGCAGGTGCCACAGACCACCGCGCCGTCCCATGCCGGGCTGGTCCCGGCGATGGTGCTGCCGTGGCAGTAGTTGGCGCAGGTCTTGGTGCCGGTCTTGGTCAGGGTGGTATTGACGGCATCGGTGGTGTCGTAGGTGACCGTGGTCTGGCCGTCGTAACTGCCGCCGTTCACCCCGCCGGTGCCGGTGGGCAGGTTGGCGAAGGTCAGGGTCACGGTGCCGTTGGTGTTATGCGTGGCACCGCCACCGACGCTGCCGGCGTGGCACAGGGCGCAGTCGATCTTCTGGACATTGACGTGCGTCAGGTGCGCCCCGGCGGTGGTGGAGCCGGTGGTCAACGGACCGCTGCTGGCCTTGCTGACCAGCTTGCCGGTCTCCGGCGGGTTGCCGTGGCAGCTGGCGCAGGAGGCGCGGAAGCCGACCTTGTGCTCGTGGCACTGGATGCAGTCGCCGTCCACGGCGTGGTTTTCCGTCGTCGCGCTCATGTTGTAGGCGTGGAAGCGCACCCCATTGGTCGGGGTGGTCACACCGGGGTCGGTGGCGCTATAGGTGTGGCAGACCTCGCAGATGCGGTTCGAGGTGGTGTGGCTGAGGTTGTCGGTGCTGGTGCTGCCGAGATCGGAGGTCCCTTCTTCGGCCGAGCTGTAGGTGATAGTGGTCTCAAGTGCCCCGGGAATGCCGGCGAGGCCAACCTGCTTGGTGACACGCTTGATGTTGCCGCTGTTTTTGGCATGACAGGTTGAGCAGAGGATCGCGCCATAGGCGCTGGAACTGCCGGTTCCCCAACCGCCGGCGTGGCGGCGGTCTTCGTTCCAGGTGCCACCGGCGGTGGTACAGGCACCGGCGGTAGTGATGGTACTGCCGTCGGCGGCGAGCACGCTACAGGCAAATCGCAGCGAGTTGTGCAGCAGCTGGCTGTCGGTCCAGGCGACCATGGTGACGTTCTTGGTCTGAACGGCAGTGCCGCTGAGCGGAGAGTCGGCGTAGGTGACCCGGATTTGATAAGTGCCGGTGCTGTTCAGGCCACTCAACACCTGGGTGTAGGGGCTGGTGTTGTCGGTATCGGTCTGCGCTGTGCCATTGTGCCAGACGCTGTCGCCGTCCCACATGTAGTCGACCTGGAAGGTCGCATTGCTGTCCTTGTCCCCCTGGTAGGGCATGGTAACGGTGATGGCTGTCAAGCCGCTCTGGCTGGCCGATGCGGTGCCAGCGACCGTCCCGTTGGTACGGGTGTCGTAGCTGATCGCATAGGGATTTCCACTGGCAAAAACCGGAGCCCCGGAACAGCTGTCGACGGCCTGGAAGGCCACGCTGAGGGTCCCCTTACTATTGGCTGGCGGGGAGTAAATCCCCAGCGCAGCAAGGGCGCCCCCATCAACGGAGAACTGGCCATTGGACACCGTGCTGTCGGCGGTGCTGTTTAAAGTCACATAGGTACTAAAGTTGATATCACCACTGATTGCCGCGGGAAGACCGGTCACGGTAATAGTGCCGGGGGTGCAGTTGATGACATTGACGGTGGCGCTGGCGCTGAGCGACACATTGCCGGCCGCGTCCTTGGCCCAGGCATAGAGGGTGTAGGAGCCATAGACGGCAACCGTGTAGCTGGTCGGCGCGGTGGCGCTCCAGCCGGCAGCGCCGGCCAACGGCGCGGTGGCGCTTTCGGTGATCATGTAGCCGGTGACGGCGACGTTGTCCGTTGCCGTGAAGGTCGTGATCGGGATATCGAGCGGTGCGGCGGTATCGATCACCGTCGCCGGGACAGTAAAGGCTGTGATCGTCGGCGCGACTGCACGATTAAGGGTATAGGTTTCACTTTTGACCGTCTCGGCGTTGCCAAAATTGTCGGTCGAGGCGTAGCGCAGGTACTTGACGACACTGGTGTCGACGGTCCCGGTCACGGCTACGGCCACTGTATAGGCG
Source organism: Desulfuromonas carbonis (assembly GCF_054658035.1). NCBI lineage: Bacteria > Pseudomonadati > Thermodesulfobacteriota > Desulfuromonadia > Desulfuromonadales > Desulfuromonadaceae > Desulfuromonas > Desulfuromonas carbonis. Next base: position 434,268 of record NZ_BAAHXR010000003.1, read on the forward strand.
GTCGCCGGGACGCAGCTGTTGGTGGTGTCAACACAGTAAACGGTACTGGCAACGCCGACGCCGGCATCGGAAGGGGTCAGGGTGACGTTCTGATCGCTGGTGTAAGTGCCGGCCGCCGGCGCCGCGGTGGTAGTCGGAGCAGTCGCGTCGACGGTACGTGATAGAGCAGTGCCGGTGGTGGGGCCGCCACCAAGAGAACTGGCGCGAATGTTCAGCGTTACCGCGCCGGTCAGGCCGGTCACCGTTGCGGTGCAGGTGTAAGGTGAAGAGGCACCGGAGATGACGCCGGCACTCCAGGTCGAACCGTTGGTGGTGTACTGACAGGTCGGAGTCGACTGCGACTCGGTGATCGCCGCGCTGAAGGTGACATTCGCCGGGACATAGGTCGCCGTGTTCGCCGCAGGGCTGGTGATGGTCACGGTGCCGACGGTTGGCGGCGTGCTGTCGGTAGGCACGTAAGGATTAACCGTCGCCATCGCCAGGGCACAACGGCTATTGGCGGAGAATGTAACGGTGCCGGTGACGGTGGACGCCGCGGTGGCGCCGTCGCCGCCGGACCCGTTACTCTGTCCGGAGGCAACATCAAACGCCTCGGTGAAGCCGCCCGGTGCGGTGGCCGTACCACCGTTATGACCGGCGATGTAGACGGCGTAGCCATCGGCCGTCGACGGGATGTTGGTGAAGGTGAGGCTGGTCGCGCCGCCACTGGCCTGGGCGTTGGAGCCGGCAATCGGTGTACCTTGATCGACGTTCTCGTAAACCACCACGCCGCACATCAGGTCGCGGGCGTTGGTGGTCTGGCTGATCGTCGCCGTCAGGGTGGTGTTGCTGGCCGCGGCAATCTTCGTCTCATTGATATAGCCGATCCAGGCGGTCTGGCGCTGTGAGCCGTTGCTGGCGATGGTGGTGAAGGTCTGGCCGCCGTAGTTAGCATTAATGGTGTAGGTGCTGGGACCGGCGGTGCCGTACTCGGTGGTACAGCCGAGCACCATCAGGCGGTTGGTGCCGTTCCCTGCGCTCACCGTGCCGTTGCCGGTGGTCGCGGCGACGTTGATAACATTGGACAGCGCCGTATCAACTACCACTGCGGCCTCGACGTTCGTCATAAGTCCAAACATCATCGTCATAACGGCCACCAAGGCCAGCTGTGCAATTCTCAACATCCCTGCACTTCTCCGGATTCCATCCTTCATAGCCGTCCTCACCTCGTTATCACTCGGTCGATTCATATGTCGATAATTCACTTGTGAATTTTTTTTGGCAAAAAAAACTTCCCTGCCAGCGTTCAAATTTTTCATCTCCAAACCTCCTACAGGGAAGTCGTAAGTTCCATGTCAGGGCCGGGGGGCGGGTTCCGCCCCCCGGCTGTTCAGCGATCGAATTACTTCGGCAGGCCGGTGTGGCAGGCCTGGCAGTTGTTCTGCGGCGTCGCCCAGGTGGCTGCGTTGCCGTTGTGGCAGGCGACGTTGGAGCAGGTGCCGCTACCGCTGACGTAGCTGGCAGAGGTCAGATTGACCTTGGCCAGATCGTAGGAGTTGTTGGCCTTGTAGCCGTTGGGACGGGTCCAGGAAGCACTCAGGTCGGTGACGCTGGTGATGTCGTCACGAACCTGGGCCCGGGACTTGACCGCGATGTTCTGGAAGACCACATCATTGTTGCCATTGACGTGGCTGTTGTAGCCGGTAATTACCAGTGCCTGGTCGCCACCGGTACCGCCGGTGGTATGGCAGCTGGCGCATGCCGGGTTGTTGGCGTTGAACCAGTCGTTGACGGTGCTGTTGTGGCAGCTGTTGCAACTGATGACCGTCGAGGTCGCGCCATCGCCGTGGGCGCTCGGTGCCGTGGCGCTGGCGCTCTGCAGCCCGGTGGTACCGGTGTAGAGGTCGCTGGCATGGATACCGACAGCGTGGACCGTATGCGCCGCGGTGGTCGGGGTGTTGCCATGGCACTTGCTGCAGATGTCACCGGCACTGAATCCAAGCGTCCAGCTCGGGTTCTCGGCTGGGGCGGCGCCTTGACCGTTGTTATGGCAGGCATTGGTGGAGCAGGAACCCCCGCTGTAGTTGACTCCGGCGGCGATCTCGCCGACCACGTTGTTCAGGTGCGTCCCCTGGTGGCATTGGCCGCAGGCGAAGTCGTAGCCAGTGCCGTCCGCCTTACGTGTTACGGACCCGTAGCTGCTGTCCATGGTCGCCACGTGCGCCGGGTGATTGGCGCTAGTGGGTGGCGAGGCGCTGAAGTCAAGATCCTTAACGCCGCCACCGATATGGCAGTCGCTGCAGGCGAGGCTGGTCCCGGAAGTCCAGTCGCGGCCGTCGGTGACGTTGTGGCAGTTGTTGGAACAGGTGCCGGTGGCGCTGGTGTAGCTGGCGATCTTGTTGGCCACCGTTGCGCTGCCGTTGATATGGCCGCTATGGGTCGCAGTCTGCGCCCCTGCCCCGTGGCAGGCGTCGCAGTCGCTCGGGACATACGCATTGTTCGCGTTGTTATGGGTGGTGTGGATGGTCGCCGTCGCTGCCGGAACCGCATTGGCGAGAACGCCGTCATCCGTGCCATTGTTATGGCAGGAGGTACAGGTGACCGAACCGGCACTGCCCCAGTTCGGGCTGGAAGCACCGTGGCAGGAAGTGGCGCAGGTGCCGTTGTCGACACCGTCGCCGCTGTAGTTGACGCCGGCGGCGCCGTTGCCATCGGTGTAGGTGAAGCCGACACCAATGTTTACGGTCAGGTTTTGGTGGTTAGCCGCCCCGCCGGTGGCCGAGTAGCTGTTGGCCCCGGTATGGCAGGATGCGCAGTCGGCGAAGTCGCCATCGTTGTTGGCGTGCTTGGCGTGGCTGCCGGCGACGCTGCCCGAGGGGAGCGGGCCGGTGCCGCCGGTATTGTGACACTTGCCGCAGCTGATGGTGCTGGCGGCCGCCCAGGTCGGGGTGGTCACGCCGCTGTGGCAGCGGATATTTGAGCAGGTGGTCGAGGCCCCAGTACCGGACTTGCCGGCGGCGAGGTTCTCGTAGGCATAGGTGGTATTGAAGGCCACGTCAAAGCTGCCATTCAGATGGCTGCCGCCGCCGATGATCGCACCGGCATTGTCAACCGTGCCGTTATGGCAGGCGAAGCAGTCATTGGCGCCGGTCTGCGGCAGGGAATTGCTTCCGGTGTGTGCGGAGTGCTTGTTGCTGGTATTCGGCCAGCCGCCGGCACCGGAGGCAGTGTAGAGGGTCTTGCCGCTGGCGTTATGGCAGTCGGCGCAGTCGAGGGTCGGCCCGGCGGTCCAGTCACGGCCGTCAACGACAGCGTGGCAGGTGGTGGCACAGGTACCGTTGGCGGCGAGGGTCGCACTGGTGACCTTGTTCGCCAGATTGCGGGTGCCGTTGATGTGAGTGGCGGTATTGGCGGCGGTGTGGCAGTCGCCGCAGCTGCCGGTGACATAGTTGGTGGAGGCGAGATGGACCCCGTGCTTGTTGCTGGTCGGAGTCCCCTCGTGACAGATGGAGCAGTTGGCCGATGCGGTGTTCCAGGTCGGAGTCTGAACCGGAGTCGCCGCTGCGGTGCCGTTGTTATGGCAGGTGCTGGTCGAGCACTTGCCGAGGGTACCAAGAACATCCGTCGCTGCAGGTGTGTAATTCATACCCGCCAGGAGGTTGACCGTGTTGTTAAGGTGCGCGTTGCTGACCGGCAGGGTGCCGTGGCAGCTGGCGCAGGAAACGGCGAGACCGAAGGTGGTCGTTGCTCCCATGTGCTCGTCATGGCTGCCGGTACCCGGGTCGGTGGCGCTGTGGCAGAGGGTACAGGAAGCGGTGGAGACCATCCAGGTTGCGCTGTAGGTGGTGCCGCTCGGGTTATGGCAGGCCGCGTTATTGCAGCTATCGGTGCCATTCCAGCCGGTGATGGTTACGGTCGCATTATTCTGGACCGGGTTGGTCCGCTCGAGCAGAGTGGTCCCAGTGATGTGGGTGGTGTCAGTCGGATCGGTGCCGTGGCAGGTGGCGCAGGCGAAGATGCCGCCGGTGCCGAAGTGATTGCCGTGGTCCGCCGAAAGCGCGGTGGTGGCAGCCGTGTTACCGGCGGCGGTCGGCGTAGTGCCGGTCGCATAGTAATGGCAGTCGTCACAGGCCAGGGCGTTGGTATTCCAGGCCGTCGACGGATCGGTACCGGTGGACTTGTTGTGGCACCCCGAGGTGAGGCAAGTACCGGTCACGTCATTACGGGTCGCCGTCGAGTAGGTGACGCCAACCAGGTCAACGTTGCCGGTGTTGTGGTTGCCGGTGTAAACCGAGTAGCCGGCCCCGGCGTTATCGCCGTGGCAGGGATAACAGGTGGTTTCATCAGCGAGGCTGGCGCCGTGCTGATCATGGGCGCCGCTGGAGCCGGTGGTCGATTTCCCGCCGCTATGACAGGAGCCGCAGGTCGCGTTGATCGAATCCCCGGCCACCGCAGCGATGGTCCAGGCGGTGTCGGCGAAGTTGTGGGTCCCGTCGGCGGTGGCATGGCAGGTTTGGCACAGACCGCTGGTCTCGTTGTAGGACCCGGCGTTGTTGACCTCGATGGTGGCGTTACCGTGCTTGCTGGTCCCACCCCAGTCGTTGCTGCCGAAGGCGAAGGTGTAGTTGCCGCTGGTCGCTTCGAGACCATGGCAATCCTTGCACTGGTAGGTGGTGCCGGTTCCGTGCATCGACTGAGTCCCGGCACTGGTGCGGTGAATAACGCCGCCGTTCCAGGTCTGGCTCCAGTCGCCGTGGCAACCGGCGCAGGCGGTGGTGGCGGTGGTGTAGAAATTGGCACTGCTGTTCCACTTGTGAGCCCAGTCGTCGCTCAGCGTGGTGTGGCAGGTAGTGGTGGCGCAGGTACCGGTGTTATCGGCAGACTGGGTATAGAAGGCGGCAAGACCCATCTGGGTGGTCTGGCCGACACCACCGGTGAAGGTGCCGTTAATGTGGGTCGCCTGGGCGGCAACCGTGGTATGGCAGGCGGCGCAGCCGCCGGAGAGGCTTTCGTTGTGCCGCTGACCGGAGACGGTTGGCGTCACGTTGTGGAGACCGGAGGTCGGCAGATTGGCGCCGCCGCCGATGTAGCTGCCGCTGTGGCAGTCAGTGCAGCCAGGCGCCGGAGTCGAAGTGGTAAAATTGGCGCTGCCACCGTGGCAGCTGTTGGCGCAGGTGCCGGTACCGGCGTTGTAGGTCGTGATCTTGGCGCCAAGGGTCGGCGCGGTCACGGCACCGTCGATAGCGCTGTGGGTCGTACTGTTGTTGTTATGGCAGTCGGTACAGTTGGCGCCGGTGACATAAGCGGTGTTGTCGGTATGGGCCTGGTGGGCCCCGACGGCCGGCGGGAAGCCGGTGAAGAGGGTCTTGCCGGTGGCGTTATGGCAGTTGGCGCAGTCAAGCTTGGCGCTGTCCTTCCAGTCGCCAGCCGCGGCTGCGTTGACCAAATGGCAGTTATTGGCGCAACCGCCGGAGGCGCCATCATAAACGACAGTATCATCAACGGCCCCGTCAATATGGGTTGTTGCAGTTTCGGCGGTGTGGCATTCGGCGCACGCGTTGGCGACAAAGACGGTGTTGGCAATATGGACGTCATGGCGACCGGTCGCCGGCGCGTAGCCGTGGCAGATGGTGCAGTCGTCAGCACTGCTGGCAGCGCGACCCCAGACCGGGGTGGCGACGGCGGCGCCAAGACCATCCGTATGGCAAAGGGTGGTCGAGCAGCCGTTGGCCACGAGGTTGTTGAAATCAATCGCTGCGGCAAAGTCAACCGCGCCATTGCGATGGGCATTGGAGGCCGGCAGCGTATCGTGGCAATCGGCGCAACCGACGGTCTTGCCGAAGGTGGTCGGGACAGTGGCAGCGAGGTGCGAGGTGTGGCTGCCGGTGGCCGGGTCGGTTTCGCTGTGACAGAAGGCGCAGCCGACCGCGTTGGCCACGGTCCACTCGGCGCTGTAGGTGCTGGCCGAGGGGTTGTGGCAGGCGATATTATTACAGGTGGCGTTAGTGCCGGCACTGGTCGGATCGACGCCGGTAGAGCCAAGGGCGGTTGCGTCGAGGGTCGCCTCGTAAGCAATGGCGGCAGCCATCCCCTGGACCTTGGCGAGCTCAGTGGCCCCGGTCCGATCGGTGATGTGGGTGGTGTCGGTCGGCAGCGTCCCGTGGCAGTCAGTACAGACGGCGTTGGCGGCGAAGTGGGTGCTGTGGCTGCCGCTCAGGGCGTTGGCGTCAGCATTGTTGCCGGCCAGGGTCGGGGTGGCCGACCCGTAATGGCAGGCGTCGCAGCCAAGGGCAGTGTCGGTCCAGGCGGCGCTCAATCCGCTGGTGCCGTTGTGACAGGCGCTGGCGCAGGTGGAGCCGTTGTAACCGACGGTGGTCGCAAGGATGGTGGCCCGACCGGAGGCGTTGCTGTGGTTGAGGCTGTTCCCCTGGTCGGTGGTGGTGTTGTAGGTATAGCTGGCGGCGCCGGTGTGGCAGAACTCACAGGCGCTGCGATCGGCGGTGTCAAAAATCTTGCCGCCGGCATCGGCGAGGAAAGAGTCGGGCGCATGCAGGGCATGGGCGGCGGTATTGGGCGGGAAGCCATGGCAGCTGTCGCAGGAGTCGCCGCCACCGACGGCAAAGGCGTTAACCGGGTTGGTGTGCGAGAGGTGGCAGCTGAAGCAGTCGGCCCCTTCGTTGTGGGCGATGCCGCTATTGGTCTTGTTGTTGTGCTGGTTGGTCTGGTTGGCTGCCGTGTGGCATGTGGCGCAGATGTCGTCGCCGTTGGCGGCGTCGATTTCGTCGTAGGAATTGGCACCGGTGGTGGCGGAGAAGACCACCGTGCCGCTGAAGGCAGTCGAAGTCGCCTTGACCATGTAGATGTTGCTGCTACCGTGGGGATCGTGGCAGGTCACGCAGGTACTGCCCTGGTGGCTGACAAGGGCGCCGTGGCAGGAGCCGCAGGAGAAGGCGGGCTGGAGACGCTTATCGCCGGTACCACCGGTGAGGTGGCCACCCTGGGTCTTGTCGTGACAAGCGAGGCAGTCGAGGGCAGCGGCAGGGTTGCCGCTGACGTTGTAGGTGCCCGTCGCTTTGTTGTGGCCACCGCTGAGAGCAGTCGACTTGTCAACAACTCCGGCCATGGTGGAGAGGGTACCAGTGTGACAGGTCGCGCAATCCACGGAAGTGGGAATGTTCCAGTTGGGCTCGGGCTCGCTGCCATCGACACCGTGGCAGCTGTCGCATACCGAGACCTGGAGATTGGCAACCATGCTGATAGCGCCATCGATATGGTCAGCGCTGTTGGTACCGGCATGGGTATGGCAGACATCGCAGGAGAGCTTCGGCCCGTCAGCATCGGTGACGTGTTTGGCATGGGCACCGGTGGCCGGAGCAGGGCTGGTCCCGCCATCGTTATGACAGAGGGTACAGGTGGTCATCGCCGCGTTGTTGCCGTTATCCCAGTCCGGAGTGATGTAGTTGCTTTTACCATCCGAGTGGCAGTAGGCGGTCTGGCAGGTGCCATCGGTAGCGTAGGTAATCGACCCGGTGAGACCGGCCGCGGTGAGGTCGCCGACCACATCCTTGTTACCATCAACGTGGATGCCGCCGATCGCCGTGGTCACCAGGGCGGTAGCGCTGGTAGCGGTGGAATTGTGGCAGACCGCGCAGGAATAGGTTCGATCGAGGATGGCATTGGCGGTGGCGCCACCAAGATGTTTCTGGTGAGCGGCCGAGTTGCCGGCATTGTTCATGGAGGTGGCGTCGTTGCCGTGGCACGCCTGGCACTCGGTCACGGTGCCGATGATAGCCCCGGCCCCTCCGGCCCAAACCGGTGCAGCGGCGTAGGCAATGGAACCGACCCGCGGAGCACCGTTACTGTGGCAATAGACGGCCGAACAGGAACCGGAGCCAGCCGTATTGTAAATCGGGTTCGGGGAACTGATATTGGTCGGCGCGGGGAGCAAACCAATCGCGTTATTGAGGACCTGCTGGAAGGTGCCGCCGTCGTGGTTGCCGGCGCCAGGAAGGTCGGTCAGTTTGCCGGAATCGACACCGTGGCAGACCTGGCAGCCATATTTGTACTGGTTGGGTCCGCCATTGGCGTGAGCGGCGTGAGGCGTGGTGTTCTCGGCCTTGAACACTCCGGAAGTGGAGTAGTTGTTGCCGGTGTTCTGGGTGCTGTGTGCATACCCGCCGGAGGTGACACTGCCATCGGCATCAAGATAAGGGGCGTAACCGTGGCAGGAACCGCAACCGGGACCGAAGGAGCCACTGGCCTGGTCATGGCTGTGGCAGCTGGCGCAGGCGAGGCTGGTGTCATGGGCGGGAACCGCCGCAAGGTCGTGACAGGAGAGACAGATAGCACCGTTGACACCGGTACCATTGTCATAGTTGGTCATGGTCGTCGGGTCGGCAGTGTAATCAAGAAAAACATCGCCATTGACATCAGCCATCGGGGAAGTCGGGAGACGGATCTTCTTTTTCAGCATGAAATAGTTGGCGCTGCCGGTGGCTGTGTACTCATGGCCACCATGGCAGACCATACAACCCAGAGGTGTCGTAGCCATGCCATGTCCCTTGTAGGTATGGCAGGCCTGGCAGAGGCTGTCACCGAGAGCCGGGCTCCCATTGTCGGGACCGTTCCCCTTGAGGAGACGACCGTCGCCGGCGCCGCCACTGCCAAAGCTGTCGACGGTCGTAGCATCGGAATCGACATAGTGAACCCCGTGGCAGGTGGAACAGGAGACCTTGCCATTGGCATCGAGGAGAATGGCGGAATTATAGATATTAGTGATCGGCTGAAATCCGGGAGCAGCCGGATTATAGGCAACGTTAACCGGATGGGTCATGAGGCCGTGAGCAGGGGTTTTGTCAAAGCCGACATGGCAGGCCTTGCACAGCTGGTCGGTCGAAGTGATCCCCACCGGGTAGAGCTTGGGATTGGTAGCGCTGTCACCATGCGGGTTGTGACAACGGGTACAGGTCACCTTGCCGGTCGAAGTGCCATAACGCGAGTAGAAACCAGGATAGGTGGCCGAAGAGGGCGCCTGGGCCCCGGCCTGGGGAACCACATCGGTCGGTGCCGCCCAGTTATGGGAACTGCCAGGGAACCCGGCGACACCATGCCCATAAAGGTTACTCGCCTCCTGGGGGAGCATGCCTTTGTTCGGCGTAATCGTCTGGCCGGTGCTGAAGACATGGGTTTGAGTGGGGCTATTATGGCACTGGCGACAGACCTGTGCCGTCAGGTCCGTAAAGGAGACCCCGGCAATATGACAGGTCTTACACTCAAACGCATGGACAGCCACCGCCTGGGAAGTTCTTGGCAAAAGGACCAACACCGCCAATACGAAGCAGGCTGCCAGTATCTTCGATCTCATGGGCACACTCCTAACAGGACCAAGAATCATTAAACCCGTAAACTACAGTCATATTTAATGAAAGTCGTCTTTACTTGTTATGGCAGGCCAGGCACAGGGCGCTGCCGGTATTCGGCCGAATCAAAAACGGCCGGTAAGCAGTGTTGGTGATGTAATCGACGTGCGGGTCGTGGCAGGAGGAACATTCGACCCGGTGATCAGCACCGAAAAACCGCACTCCTTCACCCTGCCAGCCCAGGGCGCTGGTGCTGTCCACGGTGGTTCCAACCGACCGCAACTGGCCGTCCCGGGCCCCGCCAGGCTTATAAATGGCGTCCCCCAGCACTGAATCGTAACTGAAGGAAATGGGATGATCGTCGCTGAGGTCCGTGCCAAGATTGGGACCACCTGCACCGAGGTTGATGATGTGAGTATCGGTAGGATCGCCCATCATGACAAAGGTAGTCTCCGGGATTCCGATATCGTTGCTGGTATTGAGCAGGTGATTGACGGAAATGGTGCCATCGTGACAGGAGAGACAGAGCAGCGACTCGTCGTTAACCCGTCGGCTCGCCGAGAGTCCCTGCAAATAACTGGAGAGGGTCACGCTGTTGTACTGGGTGTAGGTCGAGGCGCCTGGCAGGCTGCGGTTCCAGAGCGGCCCGGTGGTGTTGCCGCCGTGCGGCGTATGACAGAAAATGCAGACCTCATCCTCGTTGGTCGCGTAGGATGCCATCCCAGCCACGGGCCCGGTAGTCGACAGATTGTGCCAGGTATTAGCCACACCGGCCGTTCCCTTGGCAAACGCCAGCCCGGAACACAGCAACAGCAAACAACCCGAAACGACAAGTCCTGATACCAGTTTTTTCATTTATTTATTCCCTGACCATAAGTTAATAAATTAAAGCCTTGAAATTTAGTTGCTGGCACGTCCCAATACCTGCCGGCCCTATAATTAATCGTGGTCCTTGTCCTTGTCCTTGTCCTTGTCCTTGTCCTTGTCCTTGTCCTTGTCCTTGTCCTTGTCCTTGTCCTTGTCCTTGTCCTTGTCCTTGTCCTTGTCCTTGTCCTTGTCCTTGTCCTTGTCCTTGTCCTTGTCCTTGTCCTTGTCCTTGTCCTTATCCTTGTCCTTATCCTTATCCTTGTCCTTATTCTCGCCCTTAAACTGGCCACCGGCCAGATCGAGAATATTAAGCAGTTCGGTTGTTTCGGTGCTGGTTGCAACAGTTGCCAAAACAGTCCGAATGGCGCGATCGGCACCTTCCACACTGAGCTGGCCACTCTCAAGACCGGCCGCAATGCCGGCCAGAGCCGTTGCATCGGCTGCGGATGCAAGGCCATTAGCAACCTGGGTCACCTTCCGCGCCAGAGCGCCGGCAAACGCAGGGACAAGTTCATCTGATCGGCCAGCCGCAAGCTGAAGGCTTCCGGAGCTGAGACCAATAACCAGGTCAATTCCAGGCCCGCCATCAAGGTTGCAGCCGGCGAGGCCAAACAAACCTGGTGTCTGGATCGGGAGGAGATCTCGCACCGCCCAGGTTCCGTCGGTTTGAACACCCAGCAGGACCAGGTCACCGCCAATATTGGCGAGGAGTTCCCGCTCCCCATCCCCATTCCAGTCGATGACGAATGGGACGACGGCGCCGGAAAAGCTGCCGAGCAACTGGCCAGCAGCCAGCTCCGGGACGGCATCGGAACCGAGATTGCGGAACAGGACCAACTGTCCGGCACCGGAACCGACCAACAGATCCTTGGCCAGGTCACCGTCAAAGTCGACGACTGCCGGGACCGACGGGCCATCGACGGCAAGCGTGCTTCCACCAACGATTGCAAGGGTGACTCCGGCGGCAAAACGCGGGGCGTTTTCAGTGCCGACATTGAGGAGGAGTTTTACCGTACCGTCAAAGGAACCGATCAGGAGGTCCTTAGCGTTATCGTTATTCCAATCGACAACCGCGGGAGTTGCACCGGGAGCGAGAATCAGCCCAAGGTCGGTTCCGGCAGAGAAGCCATCCGCTGAGCCAGCGAAGAGCTGCAGCGACCCGGACTCGTCACCTACCAGCAGATCAAGGTTGCCATCGTTGTCAAAATCGACAATGGTGGGGCTGGCACTGCCGGCGACCCCGGCCGGGAGCCCGGCAGCGGACAACGAGCTGAGCTGCATTGAGGAAACGGTCCAGGCAGGAAGCAACTGGGCATTGACAGCTACCGCACCCTGCTCGGGAAGGGTCACCACCGTAAAGAAGGGTTCGAAACCGGCAGTTTCAACCACCACCGAGTAGCTCCCCGGAGCAAGATCACGCAGACTCACTGGTACTTCGCCGACATACTGCCCGCTATAGCCAGGATTACCGCCAAGGAATACGCGCGCTCCTGGCATATTGGCGTCAATGGAGAGCATGGTCGGCAGATAGGTAAAGGAACCGTCCGCAACTGACGTCGTGGCCAGCCCGGAGGAATCGACAGCCGTCACCTGCCAGGCATAGACTGTCCCTGGCTCCAGCTGCGCGTAGTCCGCAAAATCAGCCAGAGAAAGTTCCTGGGCCGTGAGCTCGGCCGCAAGGACCGGCTCGGCGAACCCGGCAACGCCGGCTACCGCAACCCGGTAGGTCAAGCCAGCGGCGTCACCCGGGTCGGCATCGGTTGCTGCCAACCAGGTCAAGAGCCCGGCACCATCGCGAACCTCACCAGCAAGCGGCGCGGCAAGGACCGGTGCGGTCGGCGCCTCCGGCGCGGCATTCACCATAAACTCGGCAGCGGAACTCCACGGCGAGTAATCCGTACCATCGAAGGCGCGGACCTTCCAGCTGAAGGCACCATTTTCTGCAAGCGCAGCAGGAACAACGGCGGAGGTCCCGGTCACTGCGGTCAACTCCGCAACCATGAGACCGCCGCCAAAAACCTGCACCTCATAGCTCAGAGCATCGCCGTCCGCATCTGTTGCCGCGGTAAACTGCAGGTCGGGGGTTGCCGTAGAAAGGACGCTCCCTCCTTGCGGCGTGAATGGCTGCGGAACAGAGGGAGGGCTATTCTGCTTTACCGGGTTCGCCCCGCCGTCCACCCCATAGGAAGCGATGATGCCAATATCGCTGGCCACCAGCAGGCGACTGTTGGCAGCATCAAAAGCAACATCACGCAAGGACGGCATTGGCGAGGCGGATTTGGCCACATAGGAGTATGCGGCATCCAGGACCCGGAATTGCGGTGCACCGAAATCAAGGAAATAGCTACGCCCAAGAGCGTCAACAGCAGAGCCGGCAAAGATAAAAGGGGCTGGGGAGCCAAAGGATGTTGCCCGGGAAAGCGTCCGCTTGAGGACACCATCCAGACCGAATACCTGAACGCGTTCGAGAGCGTTATCCGCAACCAGAACTTCTCCCGCGACAGGATTGACTGTCAGGGCGACCATCGAACTGAACTGGCCGGCGCCAGCACCAACACCACCGAACTTATATTGAAAGAGACCGCTTTGATCATAAACCTTGACCAGCATCCGACCAGTATCGGCCACAAAAACGAAACCGGAGCCATCAACGTCAACTTCTCCAGGGATATGGAATTCCGTCTCGCCTGCGGGGGCCGATCCCGCCAGGGAACCGAGTGTCGCCCCCGAAATCGGGTCGATGATCAACACCTCCGTCGCCGTCGATGCATAAACCCTGGAGCCATCAGCAGATACGGCAACACCTCGACCGGTGACCTGTCCTGCCGCGAACTGCCCCCGAATCGTGCCGTACTGGTCAAGCTTGACAACCGCCTTGAGCAGCGGATCAGCCACATAGATATTACCCTGCCCGTCCACATCAAGGGTCGAAGGAACCACCTGCCCCTGGCTAATCTGCCCCAGGGACGCCAGCGCCGGCGCACTCGCCGCGAAGGCCGGACTATGCCAAATGACACTTACCGACAGTGATATCACCGCAAGCAGGGACAGGATCGTTCTGGACCGCTTCATATTGGTTGCCTCCTGACAAGAACAGATTACGCATGTCCTGGTAGTTCAAAACGCGGGCTGGCTTGTTTCGTCGCAGGGAATGTATGCAACCGACATGCCAGCTATTCCTGCGCCATTAAACTCCCCGCCCGTTCCTGGCGATCACACCTGGTCGTCCTTTTGACCCCGCTTCCTGCCTGCACCATACAGAAAGGGCCGGACGAATGCCCGACCCTTTCTGGGGTGAAGCCTGGAACTCAGTAGTGTCCGGTTAAGAAGTTGCATAGGCTCCGAAGTCCAAGTCAATGATATCGGGAGGCCCTAAGCCTGCGGCCGCATCCTCGGCGGCCTCGTTGCGAATATTGTTGCGAAGCTCACGCACCCTGTTGATGCTGACACGTTCGCCATGCTCTTCGTGGCAGTAGATGGCCAGCAGCAAATAAGTAATCAACCCTGCGAGGATCTGCACCAGCAGGCCGTAGGGACTGCGGGCAATCAGGTGATACACCTTGAGGTGGCGCTTCCACCAGGCGAAGAAGGACTCGATCGTCCAGCGTAGCTTGTAGATCAAGGCAATCTGCTCGGCGGTCAGATCGAAGCGGTCGGTGGCGACCCAATAGGATTTTTGGTCAACCTTGTAGCCGACCACACGCACTTCTCGTTCGGTCTGGTTGACATCTTTGGTGCCGAGCAACACCCTGGCGTCATAGAAAACATGACTGCCGGGGACAACAGGATTGGCGCTCAACTCCGTCTTACGAGAACTGGCTTTGATGCGGCAGACAAAGTGGCGCCCCTGATCCTGCCAGTCGTCAAAGTTTTTGTAACACTGGTAATAGCGGTCATAGACACCTGTCTGACCGGGAGCCACGAGCCGTTCCGCCTGAGGACGCTCGTCGCCCTTGCCGTCGGTTAATGTGACTTTCTGGGGGACACCACGACCGATATCGAACCCCAGGTGAACCTTGGCCTTTTTGGCTCCGTCTCGATAGTCCGCCCAGAGCATGGACAGCGTAGCGTCAATCAGCGAACCATCGACGGCGATCAGATCGCCGAGATCGGAGATGTCTTTGGCGACAGGAATCTTTTGTGAGACCTGTTTCTGCAGGTCTTCGTAAACATGAATCATCTGCTCCAGCCCTCGGGTATTGATCGCCTCAAAGAAGGCGCTTTTCCGGATACCGCCGGGCGGTGCAATATGAGTCGCGGCAAAATCTTCCTGCGTCAGAACCTGAAGCAGATGACGCCCCGAAGAATGCTCTTCGAGGTGATAGTAGGTCAGGATTTTCAACTGATCTTCAAACGTCATCTGCAGTGGCCTGTTGCCTCGGGCCTCAAGAACCGGGGCATGTTCGAGAGCGCCCTTGAACGGGGTAAAAAGTCGGACAATGGAGCGCCTGCTAAGCCGGGTACGGTGGCAGCGAACAAGTAATGACATTTTCGTAAATCCTCATATAAAATAGGTATTTACGAAAATCACCGCGCCGACTTCACGACGATTTGTCAAGCAAAAAATACGCTAACTTGTGAAAATATTTACAATTATCTGCAACTTTGGGTGAATGCAATTTGCTAACCGGACACTACTGCCTGGAACTTAACTTTTTCATCCGGTAACGGAAAGCGTCGATACCCAGGTTGAGTTTGCGAGCGGCCTTCGACTGGTTCCCCTCACAGACCTCCAGCGACTGGCGAATCAGCTCCCGCTCCACGTCCTCGATATCGATCCCCTCGGGCGGCAGCCGGAAGCTGACCGGACCGGCCCCGGCGCCGGAGGTTCTGGCGACGATCTCCTGGGGAAGGTGCTCCAGCAGCAGCGTCTCCTCATTCTCGAGGATGATGGCGCGTTCGATAACATTCTTCAGTTCGCGGATATTCCCCGGCCAGGGATAGTCGACGAGGAACTTCTCGGCCATTTTCGAAATACCGCGCACGTTCTTGTGGAATTCGCGGTTGAAGTGATTGATGAAGTGGGTGGCAAGGGGCATGATGTCCTCCTTGCGCTCCCGCAGTGGCGGCAGGAAGATCGGGATGACCTGGATCCGGTAGTAGAGATCGTTGCGGAAGGTCTTCTCCTCCATCGCCTTGATCAGGTCCTTGTTGGTGGCGGAGACGATGCGGACATCGACGGGAATCTCCTTGGTCCCGCCGACCCGCCGGAAGGTGCGCTCCTCCAGAACCCGCAGCAGCTTGGCCTGCATCCCCGAATCCATGTCGCCGATTTCGTCGAGAAAGATGGTGCCGCCATCGGCGGTTTCAAAGAGGCCCTTTTTCTGCGCCTTGGCATCGGTGAAGGCCCCCTTCTCATGCCCCATCAGCTCACTTTCGAGCAGGGTCTCCGGCATCGCGGCACAGTTGATCGCCATGAACGGTTTCTCGGCGCGGGCACTCTCCCAGTGGATCGCCTTGGCGATCAGTTCCTTGCCGGTACCACTCTCCCCCTGGATCAGGACGGTGCTGGCGTCGCTGCGGGCGATCTTCTCCACCATCGCCAGGACATTCTTCATATGCCGGCTTTCACCGATGATATGGGCGATGCCGTACTTGCGGGTCTGTTCCGAACGCAGATGGGCGACCTCGCGCTTGAGCTCCCCGGTTTCGAGCGCCTTTTTGATGACAATCGCCAGCTCGTCGAGGTTGAACGGCTTGTTGATGTAGTCGTGGGCGCCCATGCGCATCGCCTTGACCGCCGTCTCGAGAACGCCCAGGGCGGTGACCATGATGACGATGGTCTCCTCGTCGTACTCCTTGACCTTCTCCAGCACCTCGAGGCCATTGATCCCCGGCAGCTGGATGTCGAGCAGGACCAGGTCGGGGGACTCCTCCCGCACCAGCCGCAGGGCGTCCTCGCCGGTACCGGCGCTGCAGACCTCGTACCCCTGCTTTTTCAGGCTCTGTTCCAGCGACCAGCGAATCAAGTGCTCGTCATCGACAACCAGGATCTTCTGTTTACGCACGCGGTTCCTCGCTTTCGTCGACCGATGGCAGGACTGCCACCGGCAGTTCGATGATAAATGTCGTCCCTTCGCCGAGACGGCTGCTGACCCGGATCGCGCCGCCGTGCTGGGAGATCAGCTGCCGGCAGATCGCCAGCCCGAGGCCGGTCCCCTGATTCTTGGTGGTGTGGAAGGGGACGAAAATCCGCTCCAGCTCGTCCTCGGGAATCCCCTTGCCGGTATCCATGACCAGTACCCGGACCCGCGGCTCGCCGTCCACCTGGGCCGCGTCGGTCTGAATCGTGAGGGTTCCACCACTGGTCATCGCCTGGATGGCATTGATGATCACGTTGAACAGGACCTGCTGAATCTGCTTTTCGTCGACCCAGACCGGCGGCAGATCCCGGGACAGCTCCTTGATGCGGTGAATATTGCGCGCTTCCGGGTGCTGGGAGACGAAGAAGAGCGTTTTCTTGATCAGGCCATTGATGTCGACAAAGCTGAATTCGGGCGTGCCGGGACGACCGAAATAGAGGAGGTCGGTCGCGGTCTTGTCGAGCCGGCCAATCTGCTCCAGGACCTGGCGAAAGACCTCCCGCCGGGCATCGTCCTCCTCCAGGTCTTCGGCCAGGACCGAAATCGCGCTGCTGATGCCGGCGAGGGGATTCTTGATTTCGTGGGCGATGCCGGTCGCCATCTCGCCAACCGAGGCGAGCCGGTCAGCGCGTTCCATCTGCTGGAAATGGAACTGTTCCAGTTCCCGCTTCGCCTTGTCGAGATTGACCACCATGGAGGTGAAGCTGCGCATCAGGCTCCCCATCTCGTCCGCGGCCTTGCTCTCCATGCGCACCGACAGATCGCCCTGCTCGACCTGGGCCATCCTGGCTGCCATCTCCTGCATCGGCCGCTTGACCAGGCGGACCAGGATAAAGGAGATCCCCGCCGAAAGCAGGATCACGATGACCGCCGTCGACAGCAGGAAGAAACGGGACGATTCCCGCAGCCGCTGGGCAGTGTCGGCGAGGGAGAAATTGAGATTGAGGACCCCGATCACCTTGCGGCCAACGCCATGGCAGAGATAGCAGCGCTCGTCGGAGACGATCGGCTTCACCATGCCGAGGACCTCCTCGCCGCCAACCCGGAAAACCCCCTGGCGCCGGTTGTTGGCGAAGAGGGCGAGGTCGAAATTGTCGACCCGGGTGCCGATCTCCTCGGGATGTGCCGACTTGAGGATGGTCCCGTCGGGGTGAAAGATCCGCACCTGGGTCAGGCGGTGATTGCGCCCGACCATCTCCAGAATCGCCTGGACATCCTCGCTGTTGCCGATGCGCATCGAGTTGAAGATCGACTTCTCGACCGTCGACAGGAGCAGTTCGGCGCTCTCCCGGGTCGAGTTGACGAGGTGGTCCTGCTCCCGCTGGATATGGAAGAGAGTGAGGATGCCGATGCCGGTTGCCAGCAGCAGGATGCTCAGGATGATGACGCGGGTAATCAGGCTCTTGATGAACAACGCATCACCTTAGGGATTGACCGGTCCGGGACCGGGCGGCTTGCGGCCCGGGACGGGAGTGGCCGGGCCGGTGCCCGGCACCGGCTTGCCCGGGGTAAAGACGAATTCCCACTCGGAATATTTCTGGCGGCCTTCGAAATTTTCGTAACCGTCTGGAAATCCGTCCTGGCGGAAGGGCCGCAATGGACTGCTGCTGCGCACCCCCCGAATCCGCCCGGAAGGGTCCTTGATCAGCTCCCACTCGCCACCGGTCATCGGATCGGTGTAGAGGCGCCGCAGGTAGCGAACCACCCCGGGGTTGCGCGGGTCCCGCACCAGGTCCTCCAGTTTTGCCGGCAGCATCTGCAGGCCGCCGCCGTGTCTGACCCCGTAGAAGGCCTCGATCGCCTTGCGGTACTGGTCACCACGCCAGAAGAGCTCTTCCTCCCGGGCGCGCTGCATGATATCGGTCCAGGAGCTGCCGGCGAGGCCGAGCGCCAGACCGAGGACGACCACCAGGACCAGGACGGTGAGTAGCGCAAAGCCGCGCTCGTCCCTTATCCCTCCCCGGGGCGTCATCACCGCTTGCGCTGCAGAACCCGTTCCGCCGCTTCGACCAGGTGGGCCGGGGTCAAGCCGTAATGGACCAGGAGCTCTTCGGCGGTCCCCGACTGGCCGAAGAGATCGCGCAAGCCGACCCGCTCCACCGGTACCGGATAGCCTTCGGCGAGGGTTTCGCAGACGGCACCACCGAGGCCGCCGATCACCGAATGTTCTTCGGCGGTGACGATGGCGCCGGTCTCGCGGGCCGCGGTGAGGAGGAGGTCGACATCGAGGGGCTTGATGGTGCCAAGATGCAGCACCCGCGCCGAAATCTTCTCCTCGGCCAGAATCCGCGCCGCGTCGAGGGCCTGCGCCGTCATCAGCCCGGTGGTGACGAAGGTCAGATCGCTCCCCGGGCGCAGGGTGGCCCCCTTGCCGATGACGAAATCGCAGCCGCCGGTGAAGACGGTCGGCACCTTGGAACGGCCGAGGCGGACGTAGACCGGACCGCGCCAGGCGGCGACCGCCCGGATCGCCGCAGCGGTCTCGGGGCCGTCAGCCGGGCAGAGGACGGTCATGTTCGGCAGCACCCGCATGATGGCGAGGTCCTCCACCGACTGGTGGGAGCCGCCATCCTCGCCAACGGTAATCCCGCCGTGGGTTGCGACCAGCTTGACGTTCATTTTGGGATAGGCGAGCGACTGGCGCACCTGTTCGAAGGCACGGCCGGCGGCAAAGACCGCAAAGGTCGAGGCGAAGGGGATCATTCCGCCGGCGGCGAGACCGGCCGCCATGCCGACCATGTTGGCCTCGGCAATCCCGGCGTTGAAAAAACGCTCGGGAAATTCTTTGGCAAAGAGGCCGGTCTTGGTCGATCCGGAGAGGTCGGCGTCGAGAGCGACAATCCGGCTGTCTTCCCGTCCGAGTTCGACCAGCACCTTGCCGTAAGCGTCGCGCGTTGCAATCATTTCACTCATGGTATTGAAATCCGTCATTGGTGATTCGGGTTTGGAATTTGGTAAAGGTCACGGCAGATGATTCGCCCCCGCCGCTACGAATGCCCGAGGTGCTCCAGCGCCTGGCCCAGCTCCTCGTCACTCGGCGGCACCCCATGGTAGCTCGCTTTGTGTTCGAAGAAGGGGACCCCTTTTCCCTTGACGGTACGGGCAATGATCAGGGTCGGCCGGCCGGGGGTCTTTTCGGCATCATCGAGAGCCCGGCAGATCGCCTGGATATCGTGGCCGTCGACTTCGAGGACATGCCAGTTGAAGGCGAGGAACTTGGGGCCGATCGGCGCCACGTTCATGACCTTGGCCACCTCGCCGTCGATCTGCAGGGCGTTGGCGTCGATGATCGCACAGAGGTTGTCGAGGCCGAAATGGGCCGCCGCCATCGCTGCTTCCCAGACCTGCCCTTCCTGCAGTTCGCCGTCCCCGAGCAGAGTATAGACGCGAGTCGAACGCTGCTCCAGGCGGGCGGCCAGGGCGAGGCCGACCGCCTGCGAAATCCCCTGGCCGAGGGAGCCGGTGCAGACCTCGACCCCCGGGGTCTTGTTCATGTCGGGATGCCCCTGCAGGTGGCTGCCGAGGCGGCGCAGGGTCTTGAGGTCGTCGCGGGAGAAATAGCCGGCCTCGGCGAGGCAGGCATAGAGGGCCGGGGCGGCGTGCCCCTTGGAAAGGACGAAGCGGTCGCGATCCTCCCAGCTCGGGTTGCTCGGATCATGACGCATCGAGTGGAAGTAGAGGACCGTCATCACATCGATGGCCGACAGACTGCCGCCGGTGTGGCCGGAGCGGGCCGTGTTGAGCATCTTGAGAATTTCCACGCGCAGGTGCCGGGCCGTTGCGGCGAGGTCGCGGAGAGTCTGGTCAGTCAGCATGGGACAGGGTCTTCCTTTCTTGCCGGACCGTCTCGGCGGCCGGCCGCTGCAAACAAAAAGCTGCAGTCCGTCGATGACGGCGCCGCAGCAGCGGGAGTCTTATTTGTCGTCCCCGACCAGGTAGGAGAGGATGACGTCGTCGAGACTGAGCTCCGGGGCCTTCTCTGCCGGTTTCTGGACCGGAGGGGCTTTCGGGGTGGGCGGGGTCGGAGGAGCCGTCGCGGGCCGGGGGGGCGGCGGCGCCGCAGCGACCGGCGCCGCTACCGGGCGCGCAGGGACGGGAGCGGCCGGGGGCGGTGATGGCGCAGTCACGGCGGCGGCCGGCACCGGTTCCGCCGCCGGCGCGGTTGTCGCCCGGGCCGCCGGACGCTTCCCCTTGATGACATCGTCGAACTCCCCGTCCTTGAGGCGGCGCAGCATCTCCTTGTGCTGCTCTTTCATCAGGTCTTCAACGACCTGGTCGAGGTTGTCGACCTTGGCGATATCGGCGTAGGAGGTTTTTTTCGAGGCGAGAATCGTCCCCCCCCGGTAGAGGAGGGTGATGATGTGGGGATTCTTGATCCCACTGTCCTCGGTCTGGACGTGGTAAACCTCACCCTGGTAGCGAAAATTGTGATTGAACCCGACAACCATGCCAACCCCTGATAGAAACGCCGGAAAAAGCAGCTTATTGTTAGCACAGTCCGCGAAATGACGCAAGAAATCTATTCGGCCTTTTGGCGGAACAACTCCTTGACCCGGGCCACCGCTTCGAGGGCGTCGGCGGCATAGAGATCGGCGCCGATCGCCGCGGCATATTCCGGAGTGACCACGGCGCCGCCGACCATGGTGAAGACCCTCACCCCCGCTTCGCGCAAACGGGCTATGGTCTTTTCCATCTGCTGCAGCGTGGTGGTCATCAGCGCCGAAAGCCCGACCGCATCGACCTCGCGGGCGACGGCCTCGTCGAGAATGCGCTGGGCGGGGACGTTCTTGCCGAGATCGATCACCTCGAAGCCGTGGTTTTCGAGCAGGGTGCAGACGATGTTCTTGCCGATGTCATGAATATCCCCCTCGACCGTCGCCATCAGGATGCGCCCCAGGGAGCGGGCCTGCTCCCCCTGCAGCTCCTGCTTGAGACGGGCAAAGGCCGCCTGCATCGTCTCCGCCGAGAGCATCACCTGGGGGAGGAAAACCTGGTTCTTGCCAAAACGGCGGCCGACCTCCTCCAGGCCGGGGAGGAGCCCTTCGTTGCTCACCTCCAGCGGCGACAGCCCCTCGGCCAGAGCCTCCTCGACCAGGGTCGTCACCCCTTCCAGGTCCCCTTCGATAACCGCTGTCGCCAGACGCTCGCGGACGCTCGCCACGGAGCCGGATACCAGCGGCGCCCGGGGAACGAGCTGGGCGGCGCCGTAATGGGCGATGTACTCTTCGGCGCGCAGGTCGTGACCGAGCAGGACCATGGCCGCGCGGTAGGCGTCCATCATCGGCCCGTCCTTGGGATTGATAATGGCGGCGCCAAGACCCGCTTCCAGGGCCATGGTGAAGAAGGCGGCGGAGAGGACCGGCCGCGCCGGCAGGCCGAAGGAGATGTTGCTCACCCCGAGAACCGTGGCGAGACCGAGCTCGTCCCGCACCTGGCGCAGGGCGGCCAGGGTTTCGCCGGCCCGTTTCTGCTCGGCCGAGACGGTCAGGGTCAGGCAGTCGATCACCACGTCCTCCCGCGGCAGACCGGCGGCGAGGGCCGCAGCGAGAATCCGCTGTGCTACCGCCACCCGGCCGGCGGCACTCTCCGGGATGCCGGCGGCGTCGAGGGCAAGACCGATGACGGCGGCGCCGTAGCGCCGGGCGAGGGGGAGAATCGCCGCCAGGCTCTTCGCCTCGCCGGAGACCGAGTTGATCAGGACCTTGCCGTCCGCCGCCTGCAGCCCCCGTTCGAGGGCCACCGGGTCGGAGGAATCGAGGACCAGCGGTGCGCCGGAAATGCCGGAGACGGCATACACCGCCCGCTCCAGGGCCGCCGGCTCGTCGATCCCCGGCAGGCCGCAATTGAGATCGAGCAGACTCGCGCCGGCCGCCACCTGTTCCTGGGCTTCGCGCCGGATATAGGCAGTCTTGCCCTCCCGCAGCTCCTGGCTGTAAAGCTTCTTCCCGGTCGGATTGATGCGCTCGCCGATGATGGCACAGGGAGCGCCGCCGCCGAGGGGCACCACCGCAGTGCGGCTGGAGAGGAAACAGCGCCGGGCGGGGGGCGTCCAGGCCTGGCTGCGGCCGTCGAGGGCGGCGCGGATCGCCCGGATGTGGGCCGGGGTGGTGCCGCAACAGCCACCAATGATGCGCACCCCGAGCTCGATCAGGCGCTGGTGGTAGGCGGTCATTTCCGCGGGGGTCCCGGGGAAGACCGTTACTCCGTCCCGCAGCAGCGGCAGCCCGGCGTTGGCCTGGGCAATCAGCGGCAGGCTGGTGACGCTACGCATCTTCTCCAGGATCTGGTAGATGCCATCGATGCCAAGCCCGCAGTTGGAGCCGACGACATCGACGCCGAGGGCGTCGAGGGTTACCGCCGCCGCCTCCGGGGGGGTGCCGAGGACCGAACGGCCGCCGTCGTCGAAGGTCATCAGGGCGAGGATCGGCAGCTTGGCCACTTCGCGGCAGGCGATGACCGCCGCGCGCAGTTCGCGGATATCGAGAAAGGTCTCCAGGGTGATCAGGTCGGCCCCGGCGGCGGCAAAAGCGGCGGCCTGTTCGGCAAAGACCGCCACCATCTCTTCAAAACCGGCATCGCCAACCGGTTCGAGAAACCGCCCGGTCGGACCGATGGAAGCCGCGACGAAGCAGTCCGGACCGCCCCCCCGGCGGGCCAGCTCCACCGCCCGGGCGTTGATCTCGCCGACCTTTCCTTCGAGACCGTAATGGGCGAGCTTGGTGCGACTGCCGCCGAAGCTGTTGGTGACGATGATGTCGGCGCCCGCCGCGGCATATTCCGCATGTACCCCGGCAACCACCGCGGGGGCGACCAGGTTCATCTCCTCCGGGCAGCCGCCGGGAGCCAGTCCCCGTTCCTGCAGCATGGTGCCCATGGCGCCGTCAAGGACCAGCACCCGCTCCTGCAATACCCTGCGAAAATCCCGCATTGGCTTTATGGTTCCTTCCTGGCCGAGGCCGGGGTGGCGGCATTTCCTGCCAGCGGCGGGCGGGTCAGGCTGAAATCGGGGGCCAGCGGCTGCCGCAGATCGACATGCCCCTTGAGGGTGGCCACAGGCTCCCCTTCGACCAGGAACCGCACCTGGCGCAGATAGGGAAAATTGACAGCCAGGGTATCGACGATGCCGTAGACCGTGAGCAGTTCGGTCATGCTGCCGCCGGGGTGCCCGGCGATCAATTCGGAACTGAAATTGACCGATGCCAGCCCCTGGTCGGCGAGGGTCAAATCGCGCACTACCGTCTGTTCAGGGAGAATGGGGACGCCGTCTCCCACCGGGCCTGCAAGGAGGGCTTCGAGAGTCGCCCGCAGGCAGGCCTGGTCATCCCGGCACCCCGCAAGTTCCCGTTGCTCGGCCACCAGGTGGGTACCGTCGGCGGCGCCAAAGTAGAGAATCACCTCCCGCCCTGCTGGGGCAGGGGTGGTCACCGGCGACGGCGCCGGCAGCTCCGGGCTCTCCGGCGTCCGGAACAGAAGGAACAGCGCGCTGCTACTTACCAGCAGCAGGGCAATGCCCGCGATCAGCAACCAACGCGTGCTCGTGCTGGAAAGGTTCATCAACAGACTCCGGGGCATGGCAGTCGGGACAACGGCCGGAAAGACTCCTAGTCGATCATGACCTGTTCGACTCCGGCCAGGGGGGCGCCGAGAAACTCCCCCCCGACCCGTTCGAAGCGGGTCGGCACATCGGTGACGAAGTAGCGGGAAGGGAGCGGCGGCCCCTGGCGGCGCAGGTGGAGGGAGTCGAGCAGGGTCGCGACCAGGCGCGCCGTCTCCTCGGCCGAATCGACCAGCTCCACTGCGGGGCCGAGCACCTGGTGCAGGACCGGCTTGAGCAAGGGGTAATGGGTACAACCAAGGACCAGGGTGTCGACCCGGTGGTCGATCAGGGACGCCAGGTACTCGGAAGCGATCTCCCGGGCGACGGGGTGACCGGCCCAGCCCTCTTCGGCCAGGGGGACAAAGAGCGGGCAGGCCACCGAGGTGACCGCGATCTGCGGGTCACGGGCCTGGATGGCGCGGCTGTAGGCACCACTCTTGACCGTTCCTTCGGTGCCGATCACGCCAACCCGGCGGCTCCGGGTCAGGGCTACGGCCCGTTCTGCCCCCGGCTCGATGACACCGACGACCGGCAGGCTGAAGCGCTGCTCCAGCTCCTCCAGGGCAACCGAAGAGGCGGTATTGCAGGCCACCACCAGCATCTTGACCTGCTGCCGGACCAGGAACGCCGCCGCCTCCAGGGCATAGCGCAGCACGGTGGCCGGGCTCTTGGTCCCGTAGGGAACCCGGGCGGTGTCCCCGAGGTAGACCAGGGCCTCACCGGGAAGCTGGCGACCGATCTCCTTGAGAACGGTGAGTCCGCCGACCCCGGAATCGAATATGCCGATGGCGCGTTCTGACACCTGTGGTATCCCATGCTGGAAGGGTGCGTGCTGGAAACAGAGACCGGGTTCAAGCAGGTCGTCATCTTAGGAGAACGCCCGGGGCAAAGTCAAGAACCATACCCTTTTCCCTCTTGGCCGCGCCGGCAAAACCTGCTAGGTTATTCTCTGTCGTTGAATTTGCCGGTGCAAACGTTCTGATTCTTGAGGGGGGTGACGCTGATGACTGTAAACGCCGTCCTGGACCTGTTGAAAAACTTCGAGACAGCCAAGGTGGTGCAGTTCCTCCAGGAGATGAAGGTCGGGGAGCTGATTCACAACCCCTGGTTCCTTGGGGCCATGGGTGGCCTCGCCCTCCTCGCCCTGCTGATGAAATGGCGGGTCCTGCTGGTGGCGATCCTCGGCGTCACCGGCCTCGCCGGTCTTATCTCCTACACCCTGGAGCGTGGCACCCGGCTCGACAGTCTCGGCAACCAGACCCTGCTGATCTTCGTCGGCGGCGGCGCACTGCTGATCGTTATTGTCATCTACCTGCTCTTCATCAAGTCGGAATGACGGAGCCCTTCCGCAATCCATCTCTTCCATCGAGGTTTAAATGAGTTTCAACAAGCGTGACCTGTGGTTTGTCGGCCTGGTCGTTGTCGTTCTGGCCATCTTTTTTTCGATTTCCGGCAGCATCAAGACCGCGCACATTCCTTTTGATGCCAATCACGAGCGATTTTTCGAAATCGTCCCCCGCGACGGCAAAAAGGCAGCGGAAAAGTTCTGCGGGGAGTGCCACAACGAGCAGGGGGTCCCCTTCCCGGCCAACCACCCGCCCAAATTCCGTTGCCTCTTCTGTCACAAACTGGCCGAACGCTGAACGTCCGGTTCCGGTGGAAGCCTTACCCCGCCCCTGCCAGGATCTCAGCCTGATCTTTGCCGATCTCTGCCGGGACGCCGCAAAGCGTGTCCCGGAACTGGGCCACCTCGTCCCGGAACGGATTCTGTTCGCCCTGAGCCGGTCCCGGGCCGAGGGGAGCCATGGCCTCTACGCCAGGATTCTGCCGCTGCGCTTTGCCGGCGGATCGGCAGAATGGCAACGCCGCCGTGGCCGCTACCAGGAGACCTGGCGCCTGCCCCCCCTGCACTACCGGGGCGAAGAGATTCTCTACCTGATCCAGGTCCTGGTGCCGCGCTTTTTCCGCCTCTGCCGTCGTGAAAAACTGGCCACCCTCTTCCACGAGCTCTACCATATCTCACCGGCCTGCGACGGCGACCTGCGCCGCTTCCCGGGGCGCAACTATGCCCACGGCCATTCGCGCAAGGCCTTTCAACAGCGAGTCGACCACCTCCTCGACCGCTACCTGACCGCCGACCCGCCGGCGGCCCTTCTCGCTCCCTTCGATCTTACCGAAGAGGACTGGCGATCGGGCCGGGTCGCTGTCTCCGGTCTGCGGGTGCCGCTCCCCCGCGCCCGGCTCGTTCGCCGCGAACGGCTCTGAATCAAGGGAAAACGCCAAGCGCCGCGGGCCGCCGGTAATCCGGCGGCCCGCGGCGCTTCATTTTCTTAACAGCTCCGGGCAAGGAGGCGAATGCGACCGTTCCCGGTTACGATTTTGGCGCCACCGCCCGGCGGCGGCGCAGCAGCCACCCCAGCCCCACGGCCAGCAGCAGGGTCAGACCACCGCCAACCATTCCGGCGACACTCGTTGCCGCCCTGCTCTTTTCTTCTCTCCCCGGAACATCCGCGCTAGCGCGAAATTGGTATCCCGGCAGCAGCGCCGTCTTCTCCTGCACCCGGTCGAGAAGCTGGCGCGTCGGCGCGGGCGGCGCCAGCGGCGCTTCCGGTCCGGCACTCTTTGCCAGCGCCCATTCGAGGCCGTCGGGGTGGGAAGAGGCAAACCAGGAGAGCATGCCGCCGGTTACCAGGGTGGCCAGCAGCACTCCGAGCACGATGCGTCGTATCGACCCGGCGCCAGCGGCGGCAGTAACGGTCGCGGCGGCCAGCAGTTCCGGGCGCGCCTTGCCGATAAAAGTAATGACCGCCGCCGTCACCGCCCCTTCAACGAGACCGATCGCCAGGTGGATCGGCTGCATCAACAGGGCAAAGGTGCCAAAGGGAAGGGCCGAAACGCCGGAGAGGAGAGTCTCCAGGACGACACTGAAGGCGCCCAGCTGCAAGCCGGCGACGGCGGCGACACAGGCGCCGGCAAGAACCCGCCGCGGCGTCGGAGCCTTGCCGACCAAGGGACGATAGATGAAGGGATAGGCGACAAAACAGGGGAAAAATCCCAGATTGAAGATATTGCAGCCGAGCGCCAGCAGGCCGCCATCGGCAAAGAAGAGGGCCTGGACCGTGAGGACTGAGGCCATCGCCAGAAATCCGGCATAGGGACCGAGGAGGATGGCGAGGATCATGCCGCCGCCGAGATGTCCGCTCGATCCGGTGCCGGGGATGGTGAAGTTGATCATCTGGGCAGCAAAGATAAAGGCTGCCAGCACCCCCATCAGCGGAATCCTGCTGTCGTCGAGTTCCTGCTTGAGACGGCGGGAACACCAGGCAATGGTTCCGGCAGTGGCGGCCCACAAGGTGCCGCCAACCGCCGGAGAGAGCAGGGCATCGGCCATGTGCATGGGATGTTTCTCCTTGCCCGGGCGGTGCTCAGTGTGCGCTCCGCCGTGGCTGGAAATCAGGACACCCTGGTTTCTTACGCCACCGGTCTGGCGCTGTCAAGGCATTTTTGCTACCAAACTTTGAATTCGTAACACCACCCGATTCTCCGTGAAAAAACCACCTGGTGCCGCAAGAGACGGCATCAGGCCCCTCCCAGCCCCGCCGGCAAGGGACCTTCCGTTTTTTTCTTTTTGTGCTTTTCCGGTAACTTGTCAATCGGCCGGACAAATTGGTACCGATGTTGCTATTGCATATCCCCACGACCCTACTACGTCGCCAAGGAGTTCCCCGTGCACCACACCACCACCCAGAACCATCGAAAAGACCGCAATTTCCTCGATTACCTCCTCTATACCCTGGCCGCCGGGGTCATCGCTGCAATCAGCTTCTCCTTCCTGCTCTGGCTGCGTTACTGACTCCGTCCCGGGACCTGCCCTGCTGGCACCGATAGAATTCTTTTTGAACGCCAGCAACCGTCCGCCCCCCGCTCAGCTCCATCTTCGACCGATACCGCCAAGCCCTGCTTGCGACGGCCATCAGTGCACCTCCTGCTGGAGAATTGTGGCTAGAATCTGGCTTGCCGGAGAGGAAGGACGGTATGATTCAGAGCCCGCGGATGCCGGTTGCAACGGCATAGGCGCTGATGATCCGGGCGAACTCCTGGAGCGTTGCGGGGGCATGGGGGGAGAGCGCCTGCAGTTCGGGGGCGAGGGCATGGTGGGGAACAAACTGCTGTAAAAACCAGCGGCGGGCACCACGTGCCTGCTCACCCAGGGCGTGCAGGTCGGCGGCTTCCACCAGGCCGGGAACGCAGGTGGTGCGCAGCTCGTAATCAATCGGTGCCGCGAGGAGCAGGCGAAGGCTGGCCAGCAGGTTGGCGCTGGCTACCGGAGCAGAGTGCAGTTCGTCGTAACGGGCCGGGGCGGTCTTCAAATCGAGGGCCACATAATCGACGAGGCGATCGCTGAGCAACCGTTCCAGTACCCCCGGCAGCAGGCCGTTGGTGTCGAGCTTCACCAGAAGGCCAAGGGCCTTGATCTCTCCCAGCAGCCGGGGGAGATCGGGGTCGAGGGTCGGTTCGCCGCCGGAGATGACCACGCCGTCGATGAAGTTCCGGCGGGCGGCGAGCTCGGCCAGCAGCTCCGCGGCGGGGATATCGGGGAAATCATCCGGGGCAAGGACCAGGGCCGGATTATGGCAGAAGCCGCAGCTCAGGTTGCAGCGGCCGAAAAAAATCAGGGAAGCGATCCTCCCCGGAAAGTCGAGGAGGCTCGTCCCCTGAAAGCCTTTGATCGACATGGGCGGGTCAGCAGTCCTTCTTGGACGCGCCAAGGACATATTCGGCGCGGTCCCGGAATTCCTCCTTCTTGCCGCGATTCCATTGCTGCACCGGCCGGAAGAAGCCGCAGACCCGGGAATAGACCTCGGTCTTCGCGTCGCACTTGGTTGCCATGTTCCCTCCGTCTAAGAAGTTTTACGATTGATTGGGGTGTCCCGGCCACGCCGGCTCAGGCGGCCTGGTGATGGGGACAGGAGAAGTGTTCACCGGTAATGTAGCCGTGCACCGGGCAGATGGTAAAGGTGGGGCTGAGGGTGAAGTAGGGGAGATGGAAATTCTCGGCAATCCGCCGCACCAGGAGTCGGGCGCTGCGCCAGTCGTCGAGACGTTCACCGAGGAAGCCGTGGAAGACCGTGCCACCGGTATAGAGGGTCTGCAGACCGTCCTGGTGACTCAGCGCGGAAAAGATGTCTTCGGTGGAACCGACCGGAAGTTGCGTCGAGTTGGTATAGTAGGGCTCCTCCTGGCCGGCGGTGATGATCTCCGGGAAGCGTTTGCGGTCGCGCTGGGCGAGCCGGAAGCTGGTCCCCTCCGCGGGGGTCGCTTCGAGGTTGTAGAGGTGGCCGGTCTCCTCCTGGAAGACCTTGAGCTGGCGGCGCATGAAGCCGAGGGTCTCCTCCGCGAGGGCCTTGCCGGGCGGGGTGTCGATGCCGACCCCGATCAAATTCAGCGCCGCCTCGTTCATGCCGAGCAGGCCGATGGTCGAGAAATGATTGTTCCAGAAGTGGCCGCTGCGCTCGCGAATGCCCGCCAGGTAGAAGCGGCTGTAGGGGTAGAGCCCTTCCTCGGTTAAACGCTCCAGCTGCTTGCGTTTGATCTCCAGCGACTCGTAGGCGAGGCGCATCAACTCGGCAATGCGAGTGAAGAAAGCTTCCTTGGAATCGGCCAGATAAGCGGCGCGCGGCAGGTTGAGGGTAACCACGCCGATGGAGCCGGTCAACGGGTTGGAGCCGAACAGGCCGCCGCCGCGGCGCCGCAGCTCGCGGTTATCGAGGCGCAGGCGGCAACACATGGAGCGGGCATCCTCGGGATCCATATCGGAATTGATGAAGTTGGAGAAGTAGGGGATACCGTACTTGGCGGTCATCTCCCAGATCGGCTGGAAGCGTTCGCTCTCCCAGTCGAACCCCTGGACGATGTTGTAGGTCGGAATCGGAAAAGAGAAGATCCGCCCCGAGGCATCCCCTTCCATCATCACCTCGCAGAAGGCGCGATTGAAAAGGTCCATTTCCGCCTGGAACTCGCCGTAGGTGGCATCCATCAGCTCACCGCCGATCACCACCGCCTCGCTTGCCATGCTCTTCGGCGGCGTCATGTCGAGGGTGATGTTGGTGAAGGGCGTCTGGAAACCGACCCGGGTCGGCACGTTCATGTTGAAGATGAATTCCTGCAGCGACTGTTTGACCTCGGCGTAACAGAGGCCGTCGTAGCGGATGAAGGGGGCGAGCAGGGTGTCGAAGCTGGCAAAGGCCTGGGCGCCGGCAGCCTCGCCCTGCAGGGTATAAAAGAAGTTGACGGTCTGCCCGAGGGCGGTGCGGAAGTGTTTGGCCGGGGCGCTCTGCACCTTGCCGTAGGCACCGGTGAAGCCCTTGAGGAGGAGATCCTTGAGGTCCCAGCCGCAGCAGTAGACGCTGAGCATGCCGAGATCGTGGAGATGAAAATCCCCCTCGCGGTGAGCATCGGCAATGTAGCTGGGGTAGATCTTGTTGAGCCAGTAGTTGCTGGTGATGTTGGCGGCGATGTGGTTGTTGAGCCCCTGCAGCGAGTAGCCCATGTTGGCGTTTTCGTTGACCCGCCAGTCCTCCTGGGTGAGGTAGGAATCGATCGCCTCGATCGACTCCTTCATGAACTGTTTGGTCTTGCGCAGGCTTTCGTGCTGCTGGCGGTAGAGGATGTAGGCCTTGGCCACCTTGGCGTGGCCGTTCTCGATCAGGATCTTCTCGACCAGGTCCTGGACGTTCTCGACGGTCGGCACCCGCCCGTCCTTGTAGAGGACTTCGAGAATCCCCTGGACCTGGCGGGTGATCCCGGCGGCCTTGTCCATGTCGCTGCCGCCGACGGCGCGCACCGCCTTGGAGATCGCCTCGGTCACCTTGCCGGCCTCGAAGGGGACCAGCCGGCCGTCACGTTTGCGGATAAAGTCAATCATGGTTCCACCCTCCCGGAGCAACCCGCCTGGCGGCAGGAATTGTTGCCAAAAACATCACACAGGTGCGAATCTAGCACAGCGGCGGGTGGTGTCAAGGCAAAAAAACACTATATCTGGATAGTCAGCCAGGATTAACCCACTAGATGTTGTGAAAAAACCTGTGGACAGGCGGTGGACGGGCCGGCCAACCCCGCAATATCCTTGACCCTCGCCAGGACCCCATGCTAAACAGTCGGTGGTTTCACCCAGTCCCCCGCCGCAAGGAGGCGATATGGCCGACCTGACCCGCTTTGGCATCTCCATCGACCAGCGGCTCCTCGACCGCTTCGATAGCCTGCTGACCACCAAGGGCTACGTCAACCGCTCGGAGGCGATCCGCGACCTGATCCGTGCGGCGCTGGTCGAGGAGGACTGGGCGCGGGACGACAAGGAGATGGTGGGCACGGTGACCCTGGTCTACGATCACCACACCCGGGATCTCGCCGACAAGCTGACCGAGCAGCAGCACTCCCACCACGACGCTATCGTCTCCGCCCTCCATGTCCACCTCGACGCCCACCACTGTCTCGAAGTGGTCGTGGTCCGCGGCCGGGCCTCCGACGTCAAGCGGCTCGCCGATGAACTGATCGGCACCAAGGGGGTCAAGCACGGCAAACTGGTGACCAGCACCACCGGCACGGATCTCTCCTGACACTCTCCCGGCACCACCGCCCGACCCCGGCGTCCGGATGCCGCCGGGTAGCACGAAACATGCATTCGTAACCACCCGGCAACCACCAACTTCGTCCCGACAGGCAACCATGGCCGGCATCGACTCCACCATTTTCGACATTGGCGCCCTCGACACCCTCGCCCAGGGCGATTCCGCCGTGCACCGCCTCGACCCCCGCGCCAAGCTGGTGACCTGCCTGGTCTTCATCGTCTGCGTTGCCTCCTTCGACAAGTACACGATTTCCGCCCTCCTCCCCTTCCTGATTTTTCCGCTGGCGCTGGCGGGACGCGCCGGGCTGCCCCTCGGTTTCCTGGCCAAGCGCCTGCTGGTGGTGGCCCCTTTCGCGATCTTCATCGGCATCTTCAACCCCCTTTTCGACCGCGAGATCCTCCTGCAGCTCGGGCCCCTGGCGATCAGCGGCGGCTGGGTCTCCTTCGCCTCGATCCTGCTGCGCTTTGTCCTGACCATAGGCATCGCCCTGATCCTGGTCGCTACCACCAGCTTTCCCGGGGTCTGCATGGCGCTGGAGGGGATTGGCGCGCCACGGGTCTTTGCCGTGCAACTCCTCCTTCTCTATCGCTACCTCTTCGTCCTCATCAACGAGGCGATGCGCATGGTCCGCGCCCGGGCGCTGCGCTCCTTTCACGGCCGCGGACTCGGCATGAAGATTTTCAGCCAGATGGTCGGGCAATTGCTGCTGCGCACCCTCGACCGCGCCCAGCGCGTCCACCTGGCGATGCTCTGCCGTGGTTTCAACGGCGAAATCCGCTCCCTGCGCCGGCTTCACATCGGCCGCGCCGAACTTCTCTTTACCGGTGGCTGGACGGCCCTCTTCGTCCTGCTGCGCCTGGTCAACCTGCCGCAGTTCCTCGGGAGCTGGGTTACGGAGCTGTTCCGATGAGTCATCACATTGTCGCCGTCGACGATCTGCGCTACCGCTATGCCGATGGCACCGAGGCGCTGCGCGGGGTCTCCTTCAGCATCCACCATGGTGAATCGGTCGCCATTGTCGGCGCCAACGGCGCCGGAAAATCGACCCTGCTGCTGCACCTCAACGGCTACCTCACCCCGCAGCAGGGGGAGGTCCGCATCGGCGACTTCCCCCTCAACAAGGGGACGGTGCAGGATATCCGCCGCACCGTCGGCATGGTCTTCCAGGACCCCGACGACCAGCTCTTCATGCCGACCGTTCAGGAGGATGTCGCCTTCGGCCCCCTCAACCTCGGCTTCCCTCCGGAGGAGGTGGAGGAGCGCGTCTGTGCCGCGTTGCAGCAGGTCGACGCCCTCCATCTGCGGGAGCGCCCTCCCCATCGCCTTTCCGGCGGTGAGAAGCGGGCGGTGGCGATTGCCTCGGTCCTCTCCATGAGCCCGGACATCCTGGTCATGGACGAGCCGACCACCGGGCTCGATCCACGGGCACGGCGCCTGCTGATCGAACGTCTCGCCTCCTTCCGGCACACCAAGATCATCGCCACCCACGACCTCGACATGGTCCTCGATCTCTGCCGGCGCACCATCGTCATTCATGACGGCCGGGTGACCGCCGATGGCCCCACCGAGACGATCTTCGGCGACGCGCCCCTCCTCGCCGCCAGCCACCTGGAAAAGCCGCTGCGCCTGCAGGGCTGTCCGGTCTGCAACCGCCAGGAGACCCCGCGCCCCTGAGCGGATTGCCCCCGCATCCAATCTGGATTAAACTGGCAGCGTATCGGCAGCAGAAATCCGCCGGAAAGGCTGCCGCCTCCCCCTGCCCCCTTCGCGGAGTCCTGATGTATCGCGCCCTTTTCACCATCGTCCTGGCCGGGCTGCTGCTGGTTTCACCGCGTCCCGGCCGGGCCGAATCTGGCCCCGCCCCCCTCGTCAGGGCCCTGCAGGAAACCCTGGCCATCGAGGAGCAGATCGAGGCCGGGGACTGGCTTTTGGCCGAAAAACAGAGCGCCGCTATCGGCCGCCACCTGGAAAGCTACGCGGCGGCTGCCCCGCAATCGGCCGCGACCGGCCTGGCAGAGGCCCGGCAGCGCCTCGCCAAACTGCGTCAAGAACTGGCGCGTCGGCAAACCGCCACCAGCTATCGCGCCTACTTCGGGCTGCGCAAGGACCTGCTTGAACTTCTCACCAGCACCGGCTACCCGACCCCGCCGACCCTGCTGGTCGTCCGCCACGACCTGAAAATCGCGCGCCTGGCGGTGAGCAGGGAGAATTGGCAGGAAGTGAGCCACGAGCTCAACGAACTGGAGTTCAACTACCGCAGCGCCCTGCCGAAACTGGTTGAGCTGGGGCTGAGCCAGCAGCAGACCGCCGACGCCCTGGTCAAGATCGCCCGGGCCAGGGATGCCCTGACCGAAGGAAGAACGCCGCAGTTGCTCTCGTTACTGGATGAATTGGAGTCGTTACTGGCCGATCAGATCGGGAGGGGCGGTGAAGACTGAAAAAACCGGGGCAAGAGGGGATCAGAGCCCGAGGTAGGCTTTGCGGACCTGGTCGTTGTTGAGCAGATTATCGGCCCGGTCCATCAAGGTGATGCGACCGTTCTCCATGACATAGCCGCGGTCGGCGAGCTTGAGGGCCTGCATGGCGTTCTGCTCGACCAGGAAGACCGTGGTTCCGTCGCGGTTGATCTTGGCGATAATTTCGAAAATCTGCTTGATCACCAGCGGCGCCAGGCCCAGCGACGGCTCGTCCAGCAGCAGCAGGCGCGGCCGCGCCATCAGCGCCCGGCTGATCGCCAGCATCTGCTGTTCGCCGCCGGAGAGGGTTCCCCCCGCCTGGTGGCGGCGACGGGCTAGAATCGGGAAGAGGTCGAAGACGTAGGCCAGGTCCTGGCGGACACCCGCCGGGTCCCGGCGCAGGAATGCCCCCATCTCCAGATTCTCCAGTACCGACATATTGGCAAAGATGCGGCGTCCTTCCGGGACCTGGCTGATCCCCAGGGCCACGATCTGGTCGGCAGGCAACCCGCGCAGGGAAGTGCCGCGAAAGACGACCTCGCCACTGCGGGGAGGCGTAATGCCGCAGATCGACATCAGGGTGGTCGACTTGCCGGCGCCGTTGGCGCCGATCAGGGTGACGATCTCTCCCTCGGCGACATCGATGGTGACCTCGCGCAGCGCCTGGATCTGCCCGTAGCAGGTCGAGACCTTTTCCAGCCTAAGCATCCACATCCTCCCCGAGATACGCCTCGATCACCTTCGGGTCGTGACGGACCTGCTGCGGCGTCCCCGCGGCAATCTCCTTGCCGTACTCCATCACGTAGATCCGGTCGGAAATATTCATCACCAGCTTCATGTCGTGCTCGATCAGCAGGATCGCCATCTTCCCCTCGTCGCGGATGCGCACGATCAGGGCATCGAGTTCACGGGTCTCCTGGGGGTTCATGCCGGCAGCCGGTTCGTCGAGGAGGAGCAGAAAAGGATCGGTCGCCATCGCCCGGGCGATCTCCAGGCGGCGCTGGGCGCCGTAGGGAAGGTTGCGGGCAAAATCGTCGGCAAACGGCTTGAGGCCAACCTTTTCCAGCAGCTGGTAGCTCCTCTCCACCGTCTCCCGCTCCTGGCGCCGGGTGGCGGCGCCGCGCAGGATGGCGCCGAGGATGTTGGTCGTCGTGCGGCAATGGCAGCCGATCATGACATTCTCCAGCACCGTCATCGCCGGGAAGAGGCGGATATTCTGGAAGGTGCGGGCCATGCCGATGGTGGTGACCCGGTTCGGCTTCAAGCCGTTGATCTTCTGGGTTCGTCCCCCCGGCGGATGCACCAGGATCGCCCCGGAGGTCGAGGTGTAGATGCCGGTGACACAATTGAAGAAGGTGGTTTTGCCGGCGCCGTTGGGGCCGATCAGGGCGACGATCTCGCCGCGACAAACCTGCAGGTTGACATGGTCGACGGCGCGCAGACCGCCGAAGTCCATGGTCAGCTCCTTTACCTCCAGCAGTGGCGTGGCGCGGTCAGTCATTTCCCCCCTCCCCGGCCGCGGCGGGCCGCTGGTAGCTGCGGCGCTGGTTGCTGATCAGGCCCTGGGGGCGGAAGATCATCATCAGGACCATGACGGCGCCGAAGATCAGCATGCGGTACTCAGAAAAGGCGCGCAGGTACTCGGGGAGCAGGATCAGGACCAGGGCGGCGATGATCACGCCGACAATCGACCCCATGCCGCCAAGGACCACGATCGACAGGACGATTGCCGATTCCATGAAGGTAAAGCTGTTCGGGTTGATGTAGGTGTTGCGGGCGGCGAAGATCACCCCGACCAGACCGGCCCAGAAGGCGCCGAGGGCGTAGGCCGAGAGCTTGGTGCGTGCCATGTCGATCCCCATGGCGACGCAGGCGATCTCATCCTCGCGCAGCGCCATCCAGGCCCGGCCGATGCGCGAATCCTTGAGCCGGTTGGTGACGAAGATGGTGAAAAGGACCATCCCGATCATCAGGTAATAGGTGTAGGTGGTCACCGCGTCGATGCTCATCTCCAGGCCGAAGAGCCCGGGACGGGGGATATTGGCAATCCCCTGGGCGCCGCCGGTCACCGCTTCCCAGTTCTCGATGACGATCTTGGCAATCGAGCCGAAACCGAGGGTGACGATCGCCAGGTAATCTCCGCGCAGGCGCAGGATCGGAAAGCCGAGCAGCACCCCGAAAAAGCAGCCCGCCAGGCCGCCGAGGGGGAGGCAGGCCCAGAAGCCGAGACCGGTCTGCTGGTTGACCAGGGCATAGGTGTAGGCGCCAACGGCAAAAAAGGCGACATAACCGAGGTCGAGCAGGCCGGCCAGGCCGACGGTAATGTTGAGGCCGAGGCCGAGGACGACGAAGATCAGCGCCAGCACCATGATGTTGGCCTGGTAGGTGTCGACCAACCAGGGGAAGGACAGCGCCGCCGCGGCCAGCAGCCCGAGCAGGGGCCGATAGAGCTGCGGATCGGCGAGGAGGCGCCGACCAAGTCCCCGGGTTGTTTCCGCCGCTCCCGAAGCTTCGCTGCGGTCGCCGCCGGCCTGGCGGGAACGGGCCAACTGCCAGGCGAGCGCGAGGAGGAAGGCGCCGATGGCGACCCAGAGCATGTTGAGCCAGCGCCACTCGACGATATCCTTGAGGGTATTGACCCTGACCACCATGAAGGGGAAGGTCAAAAAGACGAACCAGAGGGCGATGCCCAACGATTTTTTGCAGTAACTCAGCATCATTCAACCGTGCGGCTGCACCGCGCTAAGGATCAGACCTTCTGCCTGACCGCCTTGCCCAGAAGCCCGGCCGGGCGCAGGACCAGGATCAGGACGAGGACGCCAAAGGCAAAAACATCCTCGTAGGCGCTCGAGATATAACCGGCGGCAAAGGATTCGGTCAGGCCGAGGACCAGGCCGCCGAGGACCGCGCCGGGGACATTGCCGATGCCGCCGAGAACGGCGGCGGTGAAGGCCTTCACCCCGGCCATGAAGCCGATGTAGAAGTTGATCTGGCCGATATAGGACCCGACCAGCACGCCGCCGATCGCCGCCAGCACCGAGCCGATGACAAAGGTGATGGAGATCACCCGGTCGACATTGACCCCGGCGAGCCGGGCCATCGTCATATCCTGCTGGGTCGCCCGCATCGCCTTGCCGATCCGGGTGTACTTGATCAGCACGGTCAGCCCGATCATGGTGACGGCGGAGACGACGAGGATCAGCAGTTCGGCACTGCCGACGATATGGGCGACCGGCTCCATGAAGGCAAATTCCGGCACCAGTTCGGGAAAGGGGAGGAAATCCGGGGTCTGGGCGAGCAGGACATAATTCTGCAGGAAGAGGGAAGCGCCGATGGCGCTGATCAGCGGTGAAAGGCGCGGCGCGTTGCGCAGGGGACGGTAGGCGATCTTCTCCAGGGTGTAGCCGTAGGCAGCGGCGTAAATCATGGCAATCACGGCAGCCAGCACCAGGATCGAGACCCCGGAAAAGCCGTAGATAGTCAAGACTCCGGAGACGATCAGGGCGACGAAGGCCCCGATCATATAGATTTCGCCGTGGGCGAAATTGATCAGCTGGATGATCCCGTAGACCATGGTGTAGCCCAGCGCAATCAGGGCATAGATACTGCCACGGGTCAGGCCGCTGCAGAAGAGTTCGAGGAAATAGTCCATGGCAGTAAATCACAGGCCCCATAAAGACCTGTGGCAGCTCCTCTTATTTCACTTCCTCGAAAACCCCGTTCTTCACCTGGTAGACCGAGAAGCCGACCCCTTCGGCATCCCCCTTGGCGTCAAACCTGATGCGGCCGACCGCGGTATCGACGTAATTGTTGTGCAGAGCCTTTTCGAGACCGGCGGAATCGGTGCCGCCAGATGCCTGGATGGCGGCCAGAAGCGCCTGCATCGCCGCGTACCCCTGGTCGAAAAAGGTTCCGGGCTCCTTGCCGTAGCGGGCCTGGTACGCCTGGCGCGCCGCCTGGTTCTCGGGGAACCTGCTGACATCCATCGGGCCGGTCGCGTAGACCCCCTCGGCATCCTTGCCGGCAATCTCCAGGAAACCGACGCCCTTGATGCCATCCGGGCCGATGAAGGGGATCTTGACGCGTTTCTTGTTCATCTGGCCGACCAGCTTCGATGCCTCCGGATGGTACCCGCCGAAGATCACCGCATCCGCCCCTTCGCGGCGGATTTTCTGCACCACCGCCGAGTAGTCCATCGCTCCCGGGGTGATTCCTTCATACATCACGATCTTTGCCTTGCCACCAGCCTCGACGAAAGACTTGGCGAAGTCGGCAAAGCCTTTGCCGTAATCCCCCTTGTCGTGGATGATGGCGATCTTTTTGACGCCGAGCTTGTCGGTGGCGAAAGTGGCCGCCAGCTTCCCCTGCTCATCATCCGGCGCGATGGTGCGGAAGAAGTTGGGGTAGTCGCCACTCTCGGTCAGGGGCGGGTTGGTTGCCGAAGGGGAAATCGCGATCACCCCGGCTTCCTTGTAAATCCCGAGCGCCGCCTTGGTGGCCCCGGAGCAGACATGGCCGATGACCACCCGGGCACCGTCGGAGACGAGCTTGGTGGCAACATTGGTCGCGATCTCCGGCTTGCACTGGTCGTCGAGGGGGAGCAGTTCGATCTGCCGGCCGAGAAGCCCCCCCTTGGCATTGACCGCCGCGGCGATCATCTCGGCCGCTTCCTTGGTCGGGATGCCGTAGGGAGCGAGGTCACCGGTGTGGGGACCGGCGACACCGATTTTGATGGTATCGGCGGCAGGCACCGTGGCAGGGGACAGCAGACCGGCGAAGACGGGGAGGAGAACCAGCAGCAAAGCTCTTGCGCAGCGCATCGATGACATGGCGACACTCCTTGACGGGTAAGAAATAAAATCAGCGGGTTCGAGCCACCCCTCCATATATAAAGGAAGCGGCCCGCCCGGTCAACCGGACATATCCATAATCCACGATTCAACCATTTGGATTTGTTAAGACTTTATTTCCTGCCTGCGCTATCGCCAGTTCCCGTTGGCGCTGGCTGCCCCAAGGGTCGCGGGGTGGCAAGAACGGCAATCGTCAGCCGCGAAACGCAGACCAGGCTTTTCCGCTCATCGACGATCCGGGTCTCCCAGATCTGGGTCCGTCCGCCGAGGTGCAGCGGGCGGGTGGTGCCAAAAACCCAACCATCGGTCACCGCGCGGACGTGGTTGGCGTTGATCTCCAGACCGACGCAGCTGAAACGGGATTCATCGACGGTGAGGTAGGCGGCAAAGCTCCCGAGGGTTTCCGCCAGCGCGACCGAGGCTCCGCCATGCAGCAGCCCGGCGGGCTGGCGGGTGCGGCGGTCGACCGGCATGCGCGCTGTCAACGAGGAGGCATCGATGGCGGTAAATTCGATGCCGAGATGGGCGACCATGTTGTTGCCGGCCAGGCGGTTCAGGTCCGCCACCGTGACCTCGCGGAACCAGATCGGCGTTTCCTGGGTCATGATTTCCCTCCCGGGGGCTGCGGAGCAGCCCTGGTGACCAGGACTGCCGCGGCGACGAGCCCCCAGCCGGCGAGAAAGGCGACCCCGCCCAGCGGGGTGATTGCCCCGAGCCAGCGCACGCCGGTCACGGCCAGCAGGTAGAGACTTCCGGAAAAAAGTGCGGTCCCTGCCAGCAGCGTCCAGCCGGCCCGGTGGAGCAAACGGTTGCCGGGATACGCCTGGCAGAGCAGGCCGATCAGGATCAGGCCGAGGGCATGCACCAGGTGATAGAGGACAGCGGTCTGGTAGACGGTAAAGAGTTCCGGACCGATCCGGGTCTTGAGAATATGGGCGCCGAAGGCGCCGAGAGCGACCCCCAGCAGGGCGATGAGACTGCCCAGGGCTATAAAGACGGACATGGTGGGCTCCTGATAATAATTCCGGCTTCGCGAGGATGGCGACGTTGAACGCCGCCACCGGCGTTGACGGAGGAGGATATGTTGCTACATTTAATCACAAACCTCGCAGGGAGGAGTGAAGATGAGCTTCTGGCACGATTATAAAAGCCACATTGGCGAAGAGTGCGAAATCCTGACCCCTCGAACCCACTACCGCGGCGTGGTGACCGACTTTCACTTCTTCGGCGAAACCTACGAGGTTGAAATCACCCGAACCATCCGCGGCAAACTGCACCCGGGAGACCGGGTCCGGGCAACACCGGAGGCGCTGCAGCCCCCCGCATCCGACAGCCCTCAACACCATTAACTGCCGGCGCCGGGGAACACGAAGTCGAAGAGAGAGCCATCTCCCTCCCGCCACCGCCGAGCAGGAGCCCCGCATGAACCGACCCGCATTTCTCCTCGCTTTGGGCACTGTCCTTCTCGCCTGCTGCCTGACGGTCTTGCCCCTTCAGGCCGCCGAACCGGCACCGGACGATGCCCAGGCATTGCAGGGAATCAGTGCAGCCCGCGGCGTCTTCGACATTAGCCGCTCCCGCCCCGACACACTGCTCGGCGCCCTGAAACTGGTCGCCGAAACCCGGGAGGGGTTGCTGCACCAGGGGGTCAAGCCCGACCTGGTCGTCCTCTTCCGCGGCCCGGCCGTCACCCTTCTCACCACCGATAACAAGGACCTGGAGAGTGACGAAAGAAAGCAGCTGGAAGCGGTCGGCCAACTGATTCTCAGCCTGCAGAAGGACGGAGTCCGGTTCAGTGTCTGTTCCATCGCCACGCGGATTTTCAAGGTCGATAACCAGCACCTGCTGCCTGGCCTGGAGCCGGTCGGCAACGTCCTGATTTCCTTGATGGCCCTGCAGCAGAAGGGCTACGCCCTGGTCCCCCTCTACTGACCGGGCTTCGCCTCGATCAAGGTCGCCAGCACCAGCTCAAATTCCTGCCGCGATTTGCTGCGTCGCAGCCCTTGAACCACCCCCGCCAGCTCCGGTTCGGCAATAAAGGCCAGAACCTCCTTGAGTTTGGCCAGAACCTGGGTCTCCCCGCAAAAGAGCTCCCGGTAGTCCGCCGCCAGATCCCGCAGATAATCATGCAGGTCAGCCCGTCGCAGCGTAGCAGCCGGTTCCTCGGGCACCGCCTGGCGCAGCCGGGTGAAAAGCTGCGGGTCGCCGATGGCGCCGCGCCCGAGCATCAACCCCGCCGCCCCGGTGGCGTCCAGAATCGCCTGCCCCTGACTGGCATCGATGATGTCGCCGTTGGCGATGACCGGCAGGGGGGTCGCCGCGACCACGGCGGCGGTCAACTGGTGGTCGGCCGCACCCGCGTACTGCTGCACGACGGTGCGCGGGTGGAGGACGAGAAAATCGATCCGTGCCCGCTCCAGCATCGGCAATAGGTCGAAGATCTGCCGCGGATCGTCGTAACCGGCGCGCAGCTTGACCGACAGGCTGCAATCGACCGCCGCCCGCAGCGCCGCCAGCAGCTCGGGGAGGAGATCGGGCCGCCGCAGCATGCCACCGCCGGTCAGCGCCGAACTCATACGGCCGTAGGGACAGCCCATGTTGAGGTTGAGATGGGTCGCCCCGGCGCTACGGGCGGCCCGGGCGGCAGCTACCAGTCCGTCCCGGTCGTGGCCGACCAACTGCACCACCAGCGGCACCCCGGCGGGCGGCGGCACGATCTCGCGCAGGTCGGCCGCCGCCAGCTGGCCGCGCGCCCCCCCTTTCACCCGCAGGAACTCGGTAAAGACGACATCGGGCCGAACGTGGGTGCAGAACCAGGCGCGCAAGGCGCGGTTGGTCACCCCCTGCAGCGGTGCCAGCATCAGCGGTCGGGTCCCGGGCGACCAGGGGAGGGGCGAAGGGGGGAACGC
This sequence comes from Desulfuromonas carbonis, assembly GCF_054658035.1. NCBI lineage: Bacteria > Pseudomonadati > Thermodesulfobacteriota > Desulfuromonadia > Desulfuromonadales > Desulfuromonadaceae > Desulfuromonas > Desulfuromonas carbonis. Next base: position 475,996 of record NZ_BAAHXR010000003.1, read on the forward strand.
AGCCGGGCTCACGGGTCACCGCCGCCCGGAGCGGCCAGAACAGGGGTCAGGGCCGCGACCAGCCGCTGCTGTTCCTCATCGGGCCGAACCGCAAAACGCAGGTAACGATCATCGAGGGGCGGGAAGTTGGCGCAGGGGCGCACCAGGATACCCTGTCGGTAGAGGCTGGCCGCCACCGCCGTCGCCGTGGGCGCTGTCGCCGGCAGCCGCGCCAGCAGAAAATTGGCCGCGCCGGGAAAGACCTTCAGTCCCAGCGCCTCGAGACCGGCGGCGAGCGCCTGGCGCAGCGGCGGGAGGAACCTGGCGGTCGCCCGGCGGAAGTCGGCCGCGGCGAGGCAGGCTTCCGCCGCCGCCAGCGCCGGGGTGGAGAGGGTCCAGGGCTCGCGGGCCGCTGCCAGCCGGGCGACCCCCTTCTCCGGGCCGGCGAGAAAGCCGGCGCGCAATCCGGGGATGGCGTAAAACTTGGTCAGGGAACGCAACAGGTAGAGGTTGTCGTGGGCCGCGACCCGCGGCAGCAACGAACGATCGGGGCAGAAGTCGATGAACGCCTCATCGACCACCAGCAGCGCCTGGCCGCGCAGCGCCGCGGCAACCGTTTCGAGGCGTTGCAGGTCGATGCCGGTGCCGTGGGGGTTACCCGGGTTGGCCACCAGCACCAGTTCGGTCTCCGGGCGCAGTGCGGCGAGGAGCCGCTTCGGTTCGAGGACAAACCCGTCCTCGGGGTGCAGGTCAAAGCCATCCCAGGGGATGTCAGCGGCCGCCAGGCTTCGCGCGTATTCGCTGAAAGCGGGGCGCACCAGCAGGGCCCGCCGGGGGCGCAGCACCCGCGGTAGCAGGTAGATCAGCTCGGTGGAACCGGCTGCCGGGAGGAGATGGGAAGGACGCAGGCCATGATGATCCGCCAGCGCCTCGCGGAGGGCGGCAGCATCGATCTCGGGGTAATGAACTGCCCGCGGGAGCGAGGCCTGCGCGGCGGCAAGGACGGTGGGCGGCATCCCCAGCGGGTTAATGCTCGCGGAAAAGTCGAGGACCGCCTCCGGCGGGAGCCCGAGTTCCCGGGCCGCTCGGGCAACTCCGCCACCATGGTCCGCTGCGGCCATCTGCGCCGGGGGAAGGGTCAACCCGCCCCCCCCTTGGCCGCCGCCCGGGGGGCGAGACCGATGACGTTCGCCGCCAGCGAACGCGGCTGGAATTCCTTCACCAAGCCGCCGAGGGGGGCGGCAGCCACAGACTGCGGAGCGCCTCCGGCCACCTGTTCCATGGCGACCTGGTTTTTGCCGTCGACCACCCAGACCCGGTAGGGCTGGGCACTTCCCCCGAGCAGGATATACGCCTTGAAAGGTGGGGCGACGAGGTCGGCAAGGTAGGCCAGGTCAAAAAAATATCCGCCCTGGTTCAAGTCTTCGAACTGCTGCGGATAATGTCCCGTGAAGGCCTGGTAACCGTCCAGGACGGAGACCACGCGCTCCAGCAGCTTGGCAACCCTGGCCTCGGCATCGGCCTTTTCCTTTGCCAGGGCTCTGGCCTGGGCTGCGGATTCGGCCGGGGCCGGGCTGGCGGCGGCAGCGGTCTGTTCGGTCTTTTCCGCAGGCTGTTCCGACCTGCTGCAGCCGCCGACGGCAGCCAGCAGGGTGATACAGAGGAGGGGTACCAGGATCCGGGAACACATAGTTGGGGCGCTCCATTCGAGAGAAAGGTTTCAGGGTCGGACGAGTATTTGCCGACAGGCATGCAAATTCTTGACCAGCCCGGAATTCAGCCGATGGCCGGCCAACCGCAAATCAGCAACCCCAGCGCCAGACCGGCGAATGAGGTCAGGTACATCAGCCGGATGGTGGCCTGGAACGCCGCCACCGTCGGCGGGCGGTCCGGGTCGCCAAGGGTCGGTTTTTCCACCCGCTGGCCAAAGTAGGTTGCCGGGCCGCCCAACTGCAGGCAGAGGGCGCCGGCTACCGCCGCTTCAGGGAACCCCGCATTGGGGCTGGAAGGTTTGCGCGCGTCACGCAGCAGGATTTTCAGCGCATTCCAGCTGTTGAGGCCGAGGGGAATGGCGGCCAGCACCATCAGCAGCCCGGTCAGTCGCGCCGGCAGCAGGTTGGCGAGATCATCGAGGCGCGCCGCCGCCCAGCCGAGCTCCCGATAACGGTCATCACGGTAGCCGATCATCGAGTCGAGGGTATTGATCCCCTTGTAGAGGAGACCGAGGATCGGACCGCCGACGAAGAGGTAAAACAGCGGCGCGATTACGCCGTCCGAGGTATTCTCCGCCACCGTCTCGATGCAGGCGCGCAGAATCCCTTCTTCATCGAGCTCAGCGGTTTCGCGGCCGACGATGAGGGCGAGGCTGCGCCGGGCTTCGACCAGGTTGCCGGCTTCGACCCAGGCGACCACCCGCCGGCTTTCCCGGTGCAGCGAGTGCAGGGCGATGGCGGTGTAGGCGAGCCAGAGGGCGAGCGCCAGCCCGAGCCAGGGATGGAGGGCGGTCGCCAGCCAGAGGACGCTCCAGGCCGTCACCCCGGTGAGAGTCAGGGTCAGCGTGACCAGCAGGATGCCGGTGACGCGGCGACGATCAAAGAGCCCGACCAGCACCACCTCCAGGCGGTTGATCAGGCCGCCGATCCAGACCACCGGGTGCGGCAGGTGGCTGGGATCGCCGAGCAGGAGATCGAGGCCGAAGGCGGCGGCCACCAGCCAGGCGTTCATGCGCCACCTCCGGCGGCCGGCAACCGGCCGAAGAGCGGCTCCAGCTGCAGATGCGTTTCGAGATGAGCGGCGAGGCGGTCGAGCTCCCGTTCGAGGTCGTGATCCGGAGTTGGCGGCGCGGGTGCCAGCCCCCGCCGCTGCCGCAACCCGGAGAGCAGGGCCGCGCGCAGCTCCTGGTTGTCGAAGAGCCCATGCAGGTAGCTCCCCCAGACCCGGCCGTCGGCGCTGGCCGCCCCCTCCTCGAGGCTGGTCGTGCGTCCGGAACGCCGGACGATCTGCAGCAGCGGCTGGGCCAGGGCGCCGCGGCTGGTCTCGCCGACGTGAATCTCGTAGCCCTGCAGAGGACTCCCGGCCGGAAGACCGCCGAGCCCCCCCTCGGTTGACACGACCGCTTCGACCTGATGGGTCTGTTTCAATCCAAGCAGCACCGTTTCCACATCGAGCAGGCCGAGCCCTTCGGCGGCCAGGGTTTCCGACTCGACCCCCTCCGGATCGGCGAGGTGCCGCCCGAGCATCTGAAACCCGCCGCAGATGCCGACAATCCGGCCGCCGGCGGCATGAAAGTCATGGATCGCCCGCGCCAGCCCGCTGCGTTGCAGGAACTGGAGGTCGGGGATGGTGCTCTTGGTGCCGGGGAGGATCAGCAAATCGAGTCCCGCCACCTCTTCCGGCCGCTCAAGATAATGCAGGGAGACCCCCGGTTCCCGCTCCAGCGCGTCAAAATCACTGAAGTTGGAGATGCGCGGCAGGCGCATCACGCCGATGCGCAGCTCTTCCAATTGCGCGGGTCGCCTCTTGCGGGTCAGCCCCAGAGAATCCTCCTCCGGCAGCTGCAGGTCGAGCCAGGGGACGACGCCGAGGACCGGCACACCGCTGCGATCCTCAATAAGCTCGATGCCGGAGGCCAGCAGCTGGGCGTCACCGCGGAAGCGGTTGATGATCACCCCGGCCACCCGTGCCCGCTCCTCAGGCCGCAGCAGCTCCAGAGTACCGAGGATGCTGGCAAAGACCCCGCCCCGCTCGATGTCGGCGACCAACACTACCGGCGCGTCAGCCAGGACCGCGGCGCGCAGGTTGACAATGTCATGATCGCGCAGATTAACCTCGGCGATGCTGCCGGCCCCCTCGAGAACCACCACCTCGTAGTTGCCGGCGAGGCGCCGGTACGATTCCTCGACCGCCTGCCAGGCGCTCTCCTTGTAACGGTGATACTCCCGCACTGTCATGTTGCCAACCGGCCGCCCCTGGACAATGACCTGGGAACCGAGCTCGGAGTTCGGCTTGAGGAGAACCGGATTCATGTCGGTATGAGCCGGGATGCCGCAGGCGACCGCCTGCAGCGCCTGCGCGCGGCCGATCTCCCCCCCTTCCGCGGTCACCGCCGAATTGAGGGCCATATTTTGCGCCTTGAAGGGGGCAACGCGATAGCCGCGCTGGTGCAGCAAACGGCAGAGCCCGGCAGCGATGATGCTCTTGCCAACGTCCGAACCGGTGCCGCCGATGAAGAGCGCCCGGGCCTTGCCGATTTCGGCGTCCTCACCCCCGGCCGGAGCCGCCAGTTTTTTCCCGTAACCGCGCGGCGTCACCATCCGCCCCGCGGCGTCGACGACGGTCTGCGAGTTGCCGACGATCACCAACGACAACATGTCGACCTCGGCATCGGGCAGCCCGGCGAGGTCGGTGACCACCACCGACTCCCCTTCCCGGCAGGCGTTGCGGACGATGCCGACCGGGGTGGTGCCGGGGCGATGGCGAAGCAGGATCTGCGCCGCCTCCCCCAACTGGGTGGTGCGCCCGCGGCTCCTGGGATTGTAGAGTGCGACGACGAAGTCGGCGGCGGCGGCCGCCTCCAGGCGCCGGCGGATCAGCGGCCAGGGGGTGAGCAGGTCGGAGAGGGAGATCACGGCGAAGTCATGCATCAGCGGTGCGCCGAGCCGGGCGGCGGCGGCCTGCACCGCCGAGACCCCGGGGACGATAATCACGACCACGTCGGGGGCCTGTTGCGGCTGCAGCTCGAGGGCGAGCCCGGCCATGCCGTAAATGCCGGCGTCGCCGGAGGAGACCAGGGCCACCACCTGCCCGGCCGCGGCCAGCCGCAGCGCCGCGCGGCAGCGCTCGACCTCCTTCATCATCCCCGAGGAGACGACTTCCTTGCCGACCAGCAGCTCGGGAATCAGTTCGAGGTAGGTCTGGTAGCCGACCACTGCCGCCGATTCCAGGATAGCTTCACGGGCAGCGGGGGTCAGATGGTCGGCGGCGCCGGGGCCAATACCGACGACGTAGAGTTTGCCGGTCATAAAATTCTTTCGCAAAATTCGGTTGAAGCGGCTCTCACCCGTTCGCTGCTCTCCCTAGAGATCACAGAGGGGACAGAGAAAATCCATGGGTTTAATCTTTAACGACCTTGGGAGACATCGGCCTTGAAAGGTTCAGCATATCCTCTGTGTTCTCTGTGAGCTCAAGCAACGGCAAGGAGCGGGTGCGGGACGATCTTCAGCCTTTGCCGATCTCCGCCACCGCCACGGTGACGTTGCCGAGTTTCTGCTTGCGCACCAGCAGGCTGCCCCCTCGGGCGGACCGGAGCGCCGCCGGTTCGCAGACGCCGCTGGCGCCGACCGCGGCCAGGGCGTGGGCGGAGGGGGGGCTCGGTACCGCGATCTCGTTCAGGGCGGCGGCCGGGTGGAATTGCAGCGGCAGGCCATGCCGGGCGGCGAACTCCAGCAATCCCGGTTCATCGGCCTTGGCGTCGATGCTCGCCAGCTCTCCGATGCTGGCGAAGGCGAGAAACGCCCGCTGCAACGCCTGACGCACCGCCGCCTCGATTTCGTCGGCGCCGGTGCCGCGGTTGCAGCCGATTCCGACCACCAGGTTCCTCGGCCGCAGCGCCAGCAGATTGGTGCTGGTCGTAAGCTGCGGCAGATGCCGGTTGCTGACCAGCACCGCCCCGGCGGCGCCGGGCTGCAGCGCCTCGCTGAAGGTAGCGCAAAGGCTGACCGCCGGAACCGCCGCAAAGACGTCGGCAACCAGGCCGAGGCGATCGACGAGGTGGATCGGTCGCCCTTCAAGAAGCAGGCGGTTAAGCGTCTTAACCTGCCCCAAAGGCTCGACGCCGTAGCCGAGGCGACGCGCCACATCGTCCCAGGCCGGCAGGCCATTGACATCGGTGGCGGTGGTGATCACGGGGGTGCCGCCGGTCAGCGCCGCCAGCTCCCGGGCGAGGTCGTTGGCGCCGCCGAGATGCCCGGAGAGGAGACTGATGGCGAACTGGCCGGCCTCGTCGAGTACCACCACCGCCGGGTCGACCTCCTTGCCGCGCAGGTGCGCAGCGAGCGTGCGCACCACGATACCGGTGGCCATGATGCAGACCAGGCCATCGACGGTAGCAAAGAGGCGCGGCAGCAGCGCCGTCACCGGCTCGGAGAAATAATTGCAGCCGTCGTCACCGCGCAGGCGCTCCGGCAGCCAGATCTCGCCACCGCCGGCCTCGCGGCCGATGCGACGGGCCAGCTCGGCTCCTCTAGCGGTGATGGCGACGATGGCGATGTTCATAGACACTCAGTCGGAATTGCTCGGGGAGACCTCCCCCAAAAAGCATCTCTCACCCGCTCCTTGCCGTCGCTAGAGCGCACGGAGAACACCGAGGAAAATTAGCCCCAACCTTTTTCCTTGCCCCTAGCCTTATTGGTCTTCTCCGTGTTCACTGTGATCTCCAGTGAGCGCAGCGAACGAGTGCGAGCCGCCCTCAGGATTTTTCCCGAAAGCCATGCCCAAACCCCGGGTCATACAGCTTCGAGCGCTCCGGCACTCCCCGCCGCCGCGCGGCGAGGACCTCGCCGACCAGGATCAGCGCCTGGCGGCCGATGCCGGCCTTCGCTACCTTGTCGGCGATATCGGCGAGGGTCCCTTCGACCACCTTTTCGTCCGGCCAGCTGGCGCGGTAGACCACGGCCGCCGGCGTGGCGGCGTGAAAGGCGCCGCCGGCCAGCAGCTCGGCGACCACCTGGTCGATCATCCCGACAGAGAGGTAAAGGCACAAGGTACCGCCGTTGGCGGCGAGGCGCCGCAGCGCCTCCCGCTCGGGGACCGGGGTACGCCCGGCGATGCGGGTCAGAACCAGGGTCTGGGAGACCTCCGGCAGGGTCAGCTCCTGGCCGAGGCTGGCGGCGGCGGCAAAGGCCGCGGTCACGCCAGGAATCACCCGATAGTCGATACCGAGGCGGTCGAGCTGTTCCATCTGCTCCTGGATCGCCCCGTAGAGGCCGGGGTCGCCGGTATGCAGGCGCACCACCTGCTGACCGGTCGCCACCGCCGCGCGCATCAGTTCGATAACCTGCTCCAGCGTCAGGGGCGCACTGTCGTGGGCGATCGCCCCGGGTTTGAGTTCGGCGAGCAGGTCCGGATTGACGAGGGAGCCGGCGTAGATGACGACGTCCGCCGTTTGCAGGGCCTTCAGCCCCTTGACGGTGATCAGCTCGGGGTCGCCGGGGCCGGCGCCGACAAAGAGGACGGGGGGAGCGGTTATTTGCATAAATTAAATAGCTTTCGAATCCCACCGCAAAAGCGCCAGGCGCATTCAAACGTCAATCTTTGGCTCTACGAGCAAATCATTGATGTGAGTTGGGTTCCTTGGCTGATTTTGATTCCAGGCCAATGCACATTTCTATACACGTGTGCATAGAAACTGAAAATCCGTGGTTTGGATTAAGGGCGCGCATAGTAGGCATGACGCTTCACCCCATGTTGCACAATTTTCCCCTCCTCCTTTAACCGTTTGAGAAGATGATAAGCCTGCGGCAAACTGAGCCGGCAAAGCTCAGCGACATCTGCCCGCTTAATGGACCCGTGTTTAGAGATATAACTGAGGACCATCTGTTCGTGCTGGATTGGATCAAATCCCGCCTGGCGGATATAAGCCGCCTTTTGTCCGGATTTTCTGTAGATCTTTGCGCTTAGGGTGTAAGCACGGGCGCGACCACCGCCGTGTGCTTCGACGAGCCCGGCTTCCGCCAGCTTTTCAAGCGCAGAACGAGCTTCCTGCTCGGTTTTCTGGATAGAGGGAGCGAGATCATTCGTCGTTAACCTCCGCTCCTGGCGCAAACGGGAAAGGATGATCAAGCTATCCAAAGGCATCGCACGCCCGGTACGCTCTTCATGTCGCAGTACCAATTCAAGGAAATCATGGTCTGATTCCGCATTACTCATCCGCAAAATAACGGAAGTCGAGTCCGAGCGGGAATAATCCGGCGCTGGGCGGCCATAGCGAAGTAAACCCTCAAAAATACGATCAATACCGCGCCCGGTACGCTCGGCAAGCCCAATTCGTTTGGCGATGTCAGCCAGCAGCGGATTACGTGGGCGCGGCTCAGTAACCAACAGGTTCTGTAATGTGACCCCTTCAACAAAACCACCGGGATTTGAAATGGCCATGCCATCGTCATCGATACGAACATGAACTGCACCCAGTCGAGCATAATCACGATGAACAAGTGCATTTACAAATGCCTCTCGGAAGGCCCGTCGCTCGAAATTAGGGATCGGAACTCGAAACAAGCCGACCTGCACTTCCTTCTCTGTTACCCTAGCCGCAAACAGCCTCTCAATCTCCTCGAAAGACTGAAGCAATGGTTTGCGGAAAAACTCATTGACCCTTACGTCAGTACCTTCCAACACCTGAAAGGCGACTTCGGACGAAGGAATATGCCGCCGCAGTTGCTCCTCACGGCCAAGGAACAAAAGCCCCGCCAGGGTTGGACGTCGGATACCCTCAACAGTCGCAGCCAAACCCAAGGCCCCGTCTAGCTCTTCGTCTGCCAAGGGGATGAGCGTCGAGTCTCCACCGTAGCGCCGAATAGCCTCGCGAATGCGCTGACGCTCCAAAGGGTTCAAATCCTCGGCTGTAAGATCAAATAACGGTAACGCCGACGGATCGGTAAGTCCCAAATCCGATTGGCGTTGAGTAAATTCATGTGGATAGAAGGGAACTGCCTCCGGCAATCCGTCTGGTTTAAGCCGCCGCCGTTGGAGAAGGCCCTCCGATGTTGCAACCAACTGTCTGGACTTCGGAACTTGGATATGGGCGATGCTCTGGCGCCCGACAGAACAGATTTGCACACAGACGGAAAGCGACGGGCTTGTTCGGTTGGCGATCAGTGCCGCCAATCCTGTTGTAACCTGATGGTTCCGATGCAATCCTGAAACGGTCCCGTCGTCCTCCACCCCCAGCAGCAATTCCCCACCCTCGGTATTGGCCAACGCCACAACTGCAGCAATAAGATCACGATCGGAAAGGCATTTCAGATCGCTTTTGAATTCGACCTGCAGAGTCTCTCCACCGGCAATGAGGTCCTTCAGACGGCGGCTATCCATTCCCATATCCGTATGTCCAACTCACAACGTACTCAATGAACTTCCTTGGCGCCAACTACATGAGCGAAATCGACGCCCAACTCGTCAAAATGGGCCTTGCCACAGCGGATCTTCGCCCACTCAGCGCTCCGTAGTTTCAACTCATCCTTCGTGCCTTTGGTTTCGCGCACGAGATAAACTTTTTCGTCATTCTCTTTGACGATGGCCCAGTCCGGATTATAGGTTCCCACCGGGGTCGTCACCTTGAACCAGGCCGGAAGCTTGATGAACAGCTTGATATCCTCGCGCGAGCTCATCGCTTCGGCGAACTGCCGTTCAATTTCCGACTCGCAGAGCACTGCATCGTAAATCGAGTTATCGACCTCGATCATATCGGTCAGGTAGCCGGCGATTTCCTGCTCTTCAAAGAGCAACATCTCGTATTCCTGACCATTGATCCGCTCATACTTGATCCCGTCAATCATCAGCTCGTGCAGTTCGGTCTGAATCGCGGCCAGCGCCTGGTCGAGAAATTGCTGAGGATTGGTATGCACTTCACCCAGCCGGCCGGATTGAATCAGAATCTGAACCAAAGTCGAGCGGGTCAACTCTGTCTTCCCCTGCAAATAGCCGATCAGGTCGGGTACTTTCACCGCGCCGAAGTCGGTATCATGCTCCCGCACGACCAGCAACCTGGGGTCCACGCCCTTCTTGCAATCGAAGTCCATTCCCGCTTTTTGCACCTTGATTCTCGGCGCGACAATCGGTTCCAGCCTCTGCAAGCGTTTCGCAGCGTTTTCGATCAATTCCGAAGTCTGATAATCAACGGCGTAGCGCGTCCGGTGTTTGATCCGCTGCCAAAGTGCTTTGAAGTCCTCATTCAACCGCCAGCCAGGTTTAAGGGTGGCCGTCCGTCGTTTCTTCTTATTGGCAATCCGCCCCTCGAAGTTGACGCCGCACTCCTCTTCGATCTCGGTTTGCAGCTGGCGGGCGAATTCGTCGTAACTTTCGTTGGCAATCACCGTCAGGCGATTGATGTTCGGATCAAAGCAGCGCTCGCCCGTCTCCAGCACCGGCAGCCGCATCCCCCGCCCGATCTCCTGGCGCTTTTTGATCTCCGATTTCGTCTCGTTGAGGGTGCAGATCTGAAACACGTTCGGATTGTCCCACCCCTCGCGCAGCGCCGAGTGACTGAAGATGAAACGCAACGGCTCATCCAACGACAGCAGTCGTTCCTTATCGCGCATGATCAGTTCATACGCCTCGTCATCTGCAGCCGTGTTGCCCCGGGTATCCTTCGGAATATTCTTGTAAACCGAAAAATATCCGTTATGCACCCGCTCCACTGGCAGCGGGTTTAACTCTGCATATTTGGGCAGAGCAGCTATTTCTTTGTACGCCTCAACAAACCAGTAACGGATTTTCCCATCGTCAGGCCAATAGTTCGCTACCCGGTCGATGAAAAAGAGGGAAAGGACCTTTAGTCGGCCACCCTCGGGCATGGTTTTATGAATCCGTAGTTCTTTGTCAAAATGCTCCCGGATCGTCTCGCGAATCTGCACCCGCATGACATCATCCATGCGTCCGCCGTGGGTTTGGCCAACGTAAAGCTGCAGGCCGTTGGTAAAACTCACATACCCTTCCCCAGCGTTAATCTCATCAATGATGTACTCGCGATAGCTCTCCCGCCCGTTGGATTTGTCATGCAGATCGACCCCGCTGCTGCTGAATGTCACCTGCTTCCGTTTCGGGGCGCCCTTGTCGTTAACATCCATCTCCAGCTTGGCGGTTATTTTCGAACTGGTTGCACTGATGGACTTGACATGGATATACGGCTGGTTGAAATCGGCATCATCGAGCACCGAATCGACCTCGATCCGTTTCACCAGCTTCAAGTCATAAGCCCGCACCGGATCGAGCCGGTAAAGCAGATTGTAGAGGTTCCGGTGGGTTGCCGAATAACGCAGGGTGCAGAGAGGGTTGAGGGTAGCAATCGCGGCCTTGGCCTGATTGCTCTCCATGTTTTGAGGCTCATCCATGATGACGATGGGCCGGGCCGCCTGGATGAATTCGACCGGTCGATAGCCGCTGAGCCGGTCGTTTTCCTTGTGAATGACGTTGTTCGCCTGCTTGTTGAAGGCATCGATATTGATGACCAGCACCTGCAACGAATTTGACTGGGCAAACTGGCGCAGCTTCGAGACCTGCCGGGAATCATAAACCCAGCTATCAAACGGGACGTTGTCGAAAAGAGAGGAGAAATGCTCCTTCATCAGCCGCAGGCTGGCCAGCACCCCCTCGCGAATGGCCACACTCGGCACGACGATAATGAATTTTTTAAACCCGTAGCGCTGATGCAGTTCAAAAATCGAACGAAGATAAACATAGGTCTTGCCGGTGCCGGTCTCCATCTCGACCGAGAAATGCAGGCCATCCAATTCACTGCTTTCAGGAATCCCATTCCTCTTTTGAACGATCCGCAGATTCTCCAGCAACTGTTCTCCAGCCAGCACAAAGGCGTTGCCGATCCCCTTGTCGGTAAACAGTTCGCCTTCGCTCGCCAAATTGAATTCGAAATCCCCGTTTGCCAAGGGGTGACCGTCGAAGAGATCGACCACTGCATTGATGGCGTCGAGTTGGTAGGGCTGGTTGCTATCGAATTTAATTTTCATAGGATTCTAATTAGTTGGCCATTAATTCAATGACATTTGGACGTTTTTCATCGAACCATGCCCTCACTGCCGCAACATAAGCGTTCCAGCCATCGGCCTTTGCTGCGACGTTGACGATCCTTGTCAACCCAACCGGTCTGGAGCTACCAAGGGCCTCGATAATCTTGTCAACATATTCATGATCGTTTGCAACGACGTTAATCGCTTGAGATGCAGTGATAACGTCGTCAATTTCGGCCTCACCGGTAATTGCCACGGTGCGGATTAGAGCATGCAACCGCTTTTCAGGGGGTTCTACCGTAGGTGGGGCAAATTGCCGGACATATGTCGGTGCTTGGGCTCGCCGGGCCTGATCTGTGGGATGATCCCCGGTTAATACTCTATTAATTCGCCCTACTTTTTCTTCATCAGTTATGTACCTGTCGCCATCAATCACAAAAATTGAATTGGAAAGGTCCCTACCATTCAGCATTAATGCGGCAATTAAAGTAAAGCCATTATCGGCTGCGCCGAATTTTGAAATTTCTGTGTATTTTCTGACTCCTGATTCTGTTGCCACCTTTTCAATTATTGCAGTTGATACGTCATCTTCACAGGCAACCGAGAGGGTCCGATGAGGCTCACCGGTCAATCGTGAAATGGCATCAGGCTTCGTCTCAATGAAACAAAAAGTCTTATGAGGTGGCATATTTGTCTGGTACAGATGCCTGACAGAAATAAATTTTTCAAACTCAAGGATGCTTTCGCGGTGGGTCGTGAAAACAATTTGTAGTTTTTTGTCTACCGCATATTCATGGAGAATTTTTAAAAACTTCTTTAAAGCATCACCATGCAATAAAAGGTCAATTTCGTCGATCAGTATCAAGGCATAATTTCTTGCTTTAATGACCGTCTTTAAAATTTCAAAGACTCTTTGTTCGCCGGCCCCCATTGCCAAAGCAGAAAAGTTAACCCCTCTGAATTCAACACCGATCAATTTCCTCCGCGACGGCATATCATTTGAGTGATATTTGGTGTATTGGCGGTTGAAAATAATCCCAACCTTCTCCTTAAGCTCGATAGACTTCTCATCGATCAGATCATGGGTCGTGTAATTAACCTTGCGTCGGGTCCCCTGTATTTCGACTTTCGGGACAGCGGAATGCACTCCGATAAAAAAAGTCTCACGTGCCGGCTTATATTTTTGGATGGGCAACCATTGCCCTGTCATTTTAGTACCCTGAGTGGCAATCGTATGAGTTGCGGGACCCAAGCGAAAACTATGTGACACTGTAAACTCGGTCCCCGACCAAACACCATGTGGAGTATTGGGGAAAAAGTCCGTAAAACGACAGTCCCCCTCTTCGCCGAATGAGGATGGCTTGAAAGTGGCAGCCAATGCATGCAATACCGTGGATTTACCGGACCCATTTGGCCCCATTATGGCCGTCAGTGGGCGCTCTTCATCAAAAGTGATGGTCACATTTTCAAGATTCTTGAGCCTTGTTATGCGTAGAGCCTTTAGCCGCTGCTGACTCACCGGGTAATGTGTTCTTGCAACCACCCTTGCCCCCTCCGTTAAACCGTCCTAAAGACAACTCCATAAGATTGCGCTTCCAGCACGATGTTGGTCTTGAGCTTGTCCTCCCCATCGAAAGCCACATCAAGACAAAGCAGTTTTTCCGGTTTCAACGCGATCATTTCGCGCAATACGTCCTGGGTGACAGGCCGCTCCAGACAAACGAGCAACTGACCGCCATTGACCGACCAGACGGTTGAGGCGCCAATTTCGATACCTTCAATCTGGCTGGAGAGCGGCAGACCGCTTTTGAGGATCAGCTCATACAGAATGTCCTGCTGGTCCCGCAAGCGCTCGACGTTATCCGCGTAAAGTTTAAGTTGGTCGGATAAGGCTTCTGGAGTGCTAGGCATTTGGGTAGCGTCCCAGATTTTAAAGTTGGACGAATCTAGCTTGAAAGATCGAAAGCCACGATCTTGTTGCCCCTGAAAGTCAAGCTGTTCTTCGTTTTCCTTATTCAGATTCGAGATCACCCTCCGCACGCGCTCGCGGGTGATGTGAGCAATGGTGGGGTACTCCTTGTTCTCAGTCTTTTCGGGGAGTTGTACAAGAATAAATTTACGGTTTCCACCGTCTTCTTTGTTTAGTTCCAGAGCCGCTTGTGCGGTCGTACCTGAGCCCGCAAAAAAATCGAGAATCAACGAGTCTTCACTAGCCCCTTGTTTAATTAGCTTCTTTATTAAATTCGCAGGCTTAGAAAAATCGAAAATTTGAAAATCAAAAAGAGATCTTATGTCGGCCGTACCATCAGCGGTATACGTGTCATCAATGATTGAAGGAAACGCGATCAAATCTGCCTGCATGTCCTCCCTGAATTTCTTCTCTCTTGGCCTACCGCCTGGTTTATTAGGAAACAAAATACTCTTACTATCTATTAGTTGTTGCATTCTATCTTTTGAATAGCGCCAACCTGTATCCGCTGGTGGTTCAAAAATATTTCCTGTTTCAGGATCTTCCATAGGGAAATGTAAATTTGGTCTTTGCTTTTTGTTCGCTAGACCAAGCAAACTCCTGCTCATCCATAACCCTCGTGGGTCGTTATCATTGTTAGAAAACTTGGATTCATCCCTTTCAACACCAAGAAGTTTCGCTTCTGCTCTACAGTAAACCAACACGTACTCATGGTCTGTAGATACTCCGGTTTTTGCACGTGAATCCGGATATTTTCTGCTCTTCCAGGTTAATTGAACGACAAAATTCTCCTCCCCGAATACCTCATCCATCAGTAGCCGAAGATTGTTCACCTCATGATCATCGATACTGACAAAAATCACCCCATCCTCACGCAACAGATTCCGCGCCAGAAAGAGCCGTGGATACATCATGTTCAACCAGTTGGAGTGAAAACGGCCACTAGTCTCGGTGTTGGTGCTCTGCTTGACCCCGGCCTCATCCACCTGCCCCGAATAGCGCAAATAATCCTGCAACCCTTCCCGGTAGTTGTCGGGATAGATGAACTCGTTGCCGGTATTGTACGGCGGGTCGATATAGATCATCTTGACCTTGCCGTGATAGGGCTTCTGCAGTAGCTTGAGAACTTCGAGATTATCCCCCTCGATGATCAGATTTTCCGTGTCATCCCAATTTACACTCTCCTCCACCATCGGCCGCAGGGTGCCGACACTCGAAATCTGGACGTTACGAAAGGCTTCTGATTTACCCGCCCAGGAAAGGCCATAGCGTTCGACGCCTTGCTCGATCTGCTCACCCAAGGCAGCCTTGAGCTTTTCAAAGTCGATTTTCCCCTCACTGAAAACCTGCGGAACTGCATCAGCCAATTCCGCAAGCAACTTTGCTTTCAAATTTGGGGATGCTAGGGACATTCGAATATCAATTTTTTCGGGCATAAATCATTCCCCTTCCGTTTTCCGCACAATCACCAGCGACAGGTAGTCGAGATCCTCCGCTCGTACTGCATCCAGATCGCGGATCACCGCCTCGCCGGGGAGGCCGACGCGCTTGATGTAGACGGCGCGCTCCTTGAGGCCGAGATCGGTGAGGAGTTCGCGGATGCGATCGAAGACCCGATGCACCTTCATCAGCACCACGGTGTCGAAGTGTTCGAGAGTTTCGGCGAGGCGCCCCTCTTCGTAGGTTGCCGGCAAGACCGCCAGGCGTTCGTCCGAGCGCCCCAGCGGCAGCCCGGCCAGGGCGGCGGCGGCATGGATCGAGGAGACGCCGGAGACGACCTCCACCGGCAGGTCGGGAAAATCGGCGCGCAGCTCCTGCCAGAGGTAGAGGAAAGTGCTGTAGAGAAAGGGGTCGCCGAGGGTGACGAAAACCACCCTCTTTCCAGCGGCGACGAAGCCGGCCACCTCGACCGCGGCCTGGTGCCAGTAGACCTCGAGGCCGGCCTGGTTCCGCTGCATCGGGAAGACCTGGGTGACAAGCTGCTGGCGCTGCGGATCGACCAGGCCATCGACGATGGCGCGGGCGATAGAGCTGTCCGAGCGGTCGCCGACCGGGCAGACGACGACATCCGCTTCGCGGATCAGGCGGGCGCCTTTGAGGGTGATCAGCTCCGGGTCACCGGGTCCGATGCCGACAGCGATCAAACGTCCAGACATATTTAAATCCAAATCAGTTTTGGGTTTTGAGTTGCAACCTGGAACTCAAAACCTGGCACTCAAAACGGCCGTTAATCCTTTACGGCGGTGATGATGTAGACCGGGTTGTAGGCCTCGAACATCTTGTAGTCGGTTAAGGGGCGAGTGCGGGCGATGTTGATGGTCGTCACCTCGACCTGGTAGCCGGCGTTGTCGAAATATTCGTTGGCGGCGGTGAGGGTGTCGAGGGTCACAGCGTTGATGACAACCCGGCCCCCGGCGGGGAGGCGGCCGTCGACGGCATCGAGGATGGCGTAGAGATTCCCGCCCGAGCCGCCGACGAAGACCCGGTCGGGATCGGGCAGGGCTTCCAGGCAGGCCGGCGCGTCCCCCTCGACCAGGGTGACGTGGCGGGCGCTGAACTTGCGCAGGTTGGCCTTGATGAACTCCCGGCACTGGGGATTGCGCTCGACGGCGAAGATGCGGCCATTGGGGAGGAGGTGGTCGGCTTCGATGCTGACCGAACCGGAGCCGGCGCCGACATCCCAGAGGGTCATGTCGTGGCGCAGCTTGAGTTTGGCCAGGGTCACCACCCGCACTTCCTCCTTGGTGATCAGCTTCTTGACGGTGGCAAACTCCTCGTCGGGGATGCCGAGAGTCGGCACGTACTCTTCGCCGCCGGCCTCGTATTCCTTGATCAGAATCAGGACATTGAGCGGGGCCGCCTTGATCTGCAGCAGGCCCTTGACGTCGGTGGCGGTAATCTGCTCTTCGGCGGTGCCGAGGTTCTCGCAGAGCCAGGCGGCGTAGCCATCGCGGCCGCGCTCGATCAGTTCGGCGGCAATGGCCGCCGGCGTGTTGAGCTGGTCGGTGAGGACCGCCGCCTTGTCGTTGGCGACGATGCGGTCGACCGCCCCTTGCAGCCCCCGGCCGTGGGCGGAGATGAAGACGGCGTCGTCCCAGGGCTCCTTGATCTTGGCAAAGGCATACTGCACCGAGCTGACATTGGGGACGAATTCCAGCTCGTCGGCACTCAGGTTGCGCAGCAGGTGGCGGCCGATGCCGAAGAAGAGCGGATCGCCGGAGGCGAGGACCACGGTGCGCCGGGAAGAATCCTTCAACCGCTCGGAAAGCCCGGTCAGGTCGCTGCCGATCGCCACCTTCTCGCCGGAAAATTCGGGGAAAAGGGCGAGCTGGCGTTCCCCGCCACAGAGAAGCTCGGCCTGCTCGACCAGTTCCAGGGCGCGGCGGCTGAACCCCTCCTGCCCCTCGACTCCGGCTCCGATGACGTAAATCCGCTTCATGGTCTCTTCTCCTCCGTGACAGCAATAGGCAGCTGGCCAAAAGAACGCGGTCGGCCGCCGGCATAGTCGGCCAGCAGCACCCCGACCGTCACCCCGGCTCCCCACTGGCGCAGTTGCTCAAGCGCATGGGTGGCAACCGTGGCGATCAGGGGGTGGTCCCGGCCCAGCCCGAGATAGATTTCCCGGGCGGTGTTGGCACACTCTAGCCCGGCGGCAACGGCATCGTCAAGGCCGCTCTGCCGGGCCCAGCGGGCCAGTTGCGCGAGGTCGAGGCGCGAGGCGCTGACGTGGGTCTGGGGATGGCCGCAGGCAATCTTCAGCAGCTTGGCGAACTGCACCGCGAGGATTACTCCGGGCACCCCCTTGCGGTGGCAGGCCTTCAAGGCGAAACCGACGTGATCCCCCATCATCACGAAGGCTTCCTCGGGGAAACCGTCGTGATCCTGCAGCAGGGCCTGCGCCGCCGCTTCGCTGCTGCGCCCGGTGCTCAAGACCACACTCTCGCAGCCGGCGGCGCGGGCGACGTCGAGGGCGACATCGAGGGTGTCGGTCCAGGCCTGGTGCGAGATCGGCCGCACCACGCCGCTGGTACCGAGGATCGAGAGGCCGCCGAGAATGCCGAGCCGGGCATTGAGCGTGCGCCTGGCGCGCTCGACGCCGTCGGGAATAGTGAGGGTCACCTCCACCCCCTGCGGAGGGGGGAAGACGCTGCGAACCGCTGCCAGGATCATCTGCCGCGGCACCGGATTGATCGCCCATTCGCCGACCGCCACCGCCAGCCCCGGCTTGGTGACCCGGCCGATCCCGGGACCGCCGCGCAGCACCACTCCGTCCTCGCCGGCGGCCGCCGGGAGCAGGCGCACCGTCGCATGCACCTCGACCCCGTGGGTGACATCCGGGTCATCGCCGGCATCCTTGACAACGAAGCAGCAGGCCGCGTCGTCGAGCAGCTGCTGGCCGTGGAGCTCGAAGGGCGCGGCAAATCCGGCTGGCAGGTCGATCACGACGCGCGGCACCGCTTCACGGTCGCGCAGCAGCAGCGCCGCACCCTTGGCGGCAGCAGCGGCGCAGGCGCCGGTGGTGAAGCCGCTGCGCAGGGGGCGGGTAGCCATCTCAGACCCGCTCGATCATGTCCTGCACCGAGAGCAGGCGCAGGATCTCGCGACGGGCCTCGCCGACGGTGAGGGGGATATGGTGCAGCTTGACGTGATCCCGGGTCTTGAGGATGTTCATCAGCTCCGCCACCAGCGGCAGGTTGAGCTTGGCCCGTTCCAGCGCCTTCGGATCGCCGAAGACCTCTTCCGGCGACCCGTAGCGGAGGAGTTGCCCCTTGCTGAGGATGGCGATGCGGCTCATGAAGAGGGGGACCAGGTCGACGACGTGGGTCGCCATGATCATGGTGATCCCCTGCTTCTTGTTGAGATCCTCGAGCAGGTGCATCAGCGAGTGAACCCCCATCGGGTCGAGGCCGGCGGTCGGCTCGTCGAGGATGATCACCTGCGGCTGCATCGCCAGGATGCCGGCGACGCAGACCCGCTTCTTCTGGCCGTGGGAGAGGGCATGGATCGACTTGCGGGCAAAGTCCTGCATGTGCACCTGGTGCAGGGCGCTGTGAACCCGTTCCTTGATCTGCTCCGGCGGCAGCCCCATGTTGGTCGGGCCGAAGGCGACATCCTCCTCCACCGTGGCAGCGAAGAGCTGATCGTTGGGATCCTGGAAGACGATACCGATGCGGCTGAAGACCTCCCGGTCCTCGACGCTCTCGATCGGCTTGCCGTCGAGAAGGACGCGCCCGAGGGTCGGTCGCAGCAGCCCGTTGAGATGCTTGATCAGGGTCGTCTTGCCGCTGCCGTTGCTGCCGAGCATGGCGAGGAACTCCCCCTTGGCGATCTCCAGGTCGATGCCGTTCAGCGCCGGGGTGCCGTCTTCGTAGGTGTAGTGGAGGTTTTCGATCTTCAGCATAAAGGGCCTTTTATAGGTCTCATCGGTCCCATAGGTCTCATGGGACTTATAAAAACTACCGCAACGCAAACAGCCCCGCCAGCAACACCATCCCTGCCACCAGCAGCAGCCAGTCGCGGGACTGCAGCGGCCCGGGGGGATAGCCGGTCAGCGCCCCGTTATAGCCGCGGCAGCGCATGGCGGCAAAGGAGCGCTCGGCGCGGTCATAGGTACGCAGCACCAGCATGCCGCCAAGGGTACCCGAGGAGCGCAACCCGGTGCGAAAATCGACGAAACCGAGGCGGGCCCGCTGGGCGCCGCGAATCCGCTCCCCCTCTTCGAGAAGGAGGAAGATGTAACGATACATGATCAACGCCAGCTCGACCAGCACCGGCGGACAGCGGAAGAAGCGGGCGGCCCGCATCAGCTCCGGCAGCGGCGTGGTCAGGGAGAAGAAGAGGAGCACCCCCATGCCGCCGAGAATCCGCGCCGCCAGTTCCAGCCCGCGCAGCAGGGCGCCGCTGGTGATCGTCAGCGACCAGGCGAAGAAGGGGAGTCGCACCAATACCTCGCCGCTCTCGACCCAGAAAAACTGGGTGATCATCGCCACCAGGGCGAGGGTCGCCGGCACCACCATTCGCCGCAAAAAGAGCGTCGGACGCACCCCGGCAAGGAGGACCAGCAGGAAAGCCGTGATGGCCAGAGCGGCCGGGGTGCGCAGGCCGCCGGCGGTCAGGTTGACGCCGAGGGCCGCCACCAGCAGGATCAGCTTGACGCGGCCGTCGAGGGCGACCAATAAACGCCGGTCCTCGCCCCGGGCATCGATGAAGTGATGATGGCCGCCCATTCAGTCGTCCGCGTCCCGCTCTTTCCTGCCGGCGACAAACACCTTGTGCCAGTAGTAGCCGATGATGAAGCCGCCCACCGCGCCGGCCAGGGCAAAGAGGAAGAGGAGCAGGTCCCCCTGGTCGGTGTTGATATAAGGGTCGCGCGCCTCGCGGCCGAGTTCCTTGGCGTATTTTTCGACCACCGCCTCGTCGACCCCCGGCCATTTCGGCTTCGTCTCTTCGGCCCCGAGGGGAGCCGTCAGCAGAAGCGTCATTGCCAGGACCAGCCCGGTCAGCAACCGTTTCATTTCGGCACCTCCCCGAAGACCTTAAGCTTGCGCAGAATATCAGGCCGGTGTTTCTGGACGTAGACGATAATGCCGCCGGTCACCACCCCTTCGAGGATCGAAAGCGGGATCTGGGTCGGCATGAAGGCGAGGTAGATCTGGCCGAGAACCGCGAGGAAGGGGTGATCCCCGTGCAGGGCGATCGCCATCTCGAAGGAGGTCGAGAGGTAGGTCAGCAGGTCGGCAGCGACCCCGGCGAAGAAGCCGCACCAGAAGAGATTGAGCCGCAGCAGCCGCCCGAGGCGGAAGGCACCGTAGCCGGCGAAGGAGCCGACCACCCCCATCGACATGGTGTTGCCGCCGAGGGTGGTCAGGCCGCCGTGGGCGAGAAAGAGCGCCTGCAGCAGCAGCGAGATGAAGGCAACAACGACGCTGGCGAAGGGACCGAGAAAGATGGCGCTCATGCCGGTCCCGGCGGGATGCGCGGTGCTGCCGGCGACCGGCACCGGGATCGGGAAGCAGGAGAAGACAAAGACCGCGGCGCCGAAGATGCCGAGCAACGGGATGTAGGAGGGATCGAGCGCCTTGCGCCTGCTGACCTGGCGCACTCCCCAGGCGACGAAAGGCGCCGCGGTAGCGAACCAGAAGACGCACCAGGCGGGGGGGAGGATCCCCTCGGAGATATGCATGGCAAAGGCGCGCGCCGGGAGCGCCAGCAGCAGGATGGCGAAACACAGGAAGCGAAGCATTTCAGCTCTCCTCGGCGAGCAGGGTCAGCGCATTGAGAATGGCGGCGGCGATCGCCGACCCCCCCTTGCGGCCGCGACAGGTGATAAACGGCAGGTTGGAAGCGAGCAGCGCCTCCTTCGATTCGGCGGCGCCGACGAAACCGACCGGGACCCCGACCACCAGCGCCGGTGCCACCGCCCCGGCGGCGGCGAGCCGCAGCAGTTCGAAGAGGGCGGTCGGCGCGTTACCGATCAGGTAGATGGCGCAGCCGGCCGCAACCCCCTTGCGCAGTGCCAGGATGGAGCGGGTAATTCCGGCCGCGCGCGCCTGCGCGGCAACCTCCGGGTCGGCGACATGGCAGGCGATGGAAGAGCCGAAACGGGCGAGCCGCGGTTTGTTGACACCGGCCAGAACCATGTTGGTGTCACAGCAGATGCCGGCGCCGGAGCGCAACGCTTCCAGACCGGCGGCGACGGCGCCTGGGGCAAAGAAGGTGCTGGTAGCGAACTCGAAGTCGGCGGTGGTGTGGATGATGCGCCGCACCACCGGCCATTGCTGGCGGTCGTAGCCATGGGGGCCGACTTCGTCGTCGATGATGTCGAAACTGTGTGCCTCGATGGCGGCGGGGTCGACGATCACCCCGGGGGAGAGCCTGTTCATGAGTTCCTCAGGAGCCAACCGGCAGCCAGCCGGCTTCCTCCAGTGATTCGGCGACCCGCTCGCAGACGATTTCCGCGAGCTTGGGATGGACGCCGAGGGGCTTGCCGAGGGTCATCTCCAGGCCCGGGTAGCGGGCCGCTGCAGCGGCCATCTCCGCCGGCAGATCCTCAAGCACGTGGGCCCCGGCGAAGAGGAAATAAGGGTAGAGGAGGATGCGCCCGGCGCCCTGGGCCACGCAGCGGTCGATGCCGGCCTGGATGTTCGGAGCGTGCATCTCGCGGAAGGAGACCTCGACGATCTCGAATCCCGAGTTTTCGCGGACCATGGCGGCGATGGCATGGAGCGCGTCGTTGGCATCGGCGACCCGCGAACCATGGCCCATCAGCAGAATAGCAGTCTTCATTATACAATCTCCCGGCAACAAAATGAGCCTCTGGCAACAGCGACCGGAGGCTCGGGCAAACGAGGTCCTCCGACCTCGTTTGCCATCGGCGGTCGAAACACTCTTATCTATGGAAGCGGCCCTTTTGTCCCAGCTCCGCGTCAGGTTTCCTGGGCCTTGTGCGGCGTAGCTGCCGCTACGCCTCCGCGTCCCAGTAAACCTTCCTTGATCTGAAACATAATTGCTCCCTTCTGGAAACTTTCTACGCTCTCATTTTCGTTTACCCCGGTGTGAATTGCCTCAGATCTTATCCCCCCGCAGATCCCCCTTGAACAGCGCCCCGGCGCCGCGGCTGGCGCAGAAGTCGCCGCACATGGTGCAGGTCGCTTCGTCTTCCGGGGTACGGCTGGCGCGGATCGCCCGGGCGTCGTCGGGAAAGAGGGCGAGGTCGAACTGCCGCGGCCAGTCGAGGTCGCGGCGCGCCTTGCTCATCGCCTTGTCGCGCTGGCGCCCTTTTTCCGGGTACTTGTTCATGTCACCGATGTAGGCGGCGATCTTCGCCGCCTTGACCCCGGCCACCACGTCCGCTTCGTTGGGGAGGGCAAGATGCTCGGCGGGGGTAATGTAGCAGATCAGGTCGGCGCCGAAGCGGCTCGACTGGGCGGCGCCGATCGCCGCGGTGATGTGGTCGTAGCCGGGAGCGACATCGGTGGCGATAGGACCGAGCATGTAGTAGGGAGCGCCGCCGCTCATCCTTTTTTGCAACTGGATGTTCCCTTTGACCTCGTCGAGCGGTACGTGGCCTGGTCCCTCGACCAGCATCTGGCACCCCATCTCCCGCCCCAGTTCGGCGAGTTCGCAGTTGATCAGCAGCTCCTGGATCTGCGCCCGGTCCGAGGAGTCGTGGATCGCTCCGGCGCGCAGGCCGTTGCCAAGGGAGAGGACGGTATCGTACTTCTTGAGGATGCCGACCACCCGGTCGAACTGCTCGTAGAGAGGGTTCTCACGGCCGTTGGCGAGCATCCAGGCGACCATCGACACCCCCCCCTTGGAAACCAGCCCGCCGTAGCGGTACCCCTGCTTGCGCAGGCGTTCGATGGTGTAGAGGTTGATGCCGCAATGGACCGCCATGAAGGCCATGCCGTCGGCGCACTGCTGCTCGATCAGGTCGAAGAGGAGTTCGGCATCGAGCTTGTTGGGGTCGCCGTAACGCCGCGCCGCCTCGCAAAAGGCCTGGTAGAGAGGGACGTTGCCGACCGGCAGGTCGACGGCGGCGATCACCTCGCGGCGCACCCGGTCGAGGTCGCCGCCGACGGAAAGCTCCATCAGGGTATCGGCGCCGGCCGCCTGCGCCGCCTGTGCCTTGCGTACCTCGGCGGCGTAATCGATGATATCCGAAGAGGTGCCGATGGAGGCATTGACTTTGGTCCGCAGGCCCAGGCCGATGCCGACCGCCTGCGGTTGGCGGTTGTGGTTCCAGGGGATGACGATCTTTCCTTCACCGACCATCTGCCTGACATATTCGGAAGCCATCTCCTCGGAGCGGGCGACGGCCTCCATCTGGGGAGTGATGATCCCTTTCCGGGCCTGTTCAATCTGAGTCAGCATTACTTATTTCCCTTCTCGGTCCGGTCAGGGACGGTGATTGCGGCAACAAGTGACGAAGTGCTCCGCCACCTGCGGGTTGCTGCCGAAATGCAGGTGAATATAGGATGCGAGCAGATTGCCGCGGCGAAAACCTTCGTCGGCCAGGGCGGCCCCGTCGCGACGGCTGACCCGGTAGACGCGATCGACAACGGCGCCGGGCTCGAACTCCGAGTAGTGGAACTCGTGCCCGCGCACCACGGTGCCGGCCGGGCCAAGCAGCGTATCTTTGCGCAGGGTGACCGCGCGATAGCCAAGGGCCTTGCGGCGCGGCAGGAGGCGCGCCGCGCCGGGGAAAATGCCGGTCATCGCTCGCCCGTCGATCGATTCGGCAAGGAGCATCAGCCCGCCGCATTCGGCGTAGATCGGCAGGCCGGCGGCGGCCGCCTGCTTTAACCCATCGAGCAGAGAGCGATTGCCCGCCAGCTGGTCGGCATGCAGCTCGGGATAGCCGCCGCCGAGGTAGAGACCGTCGAGGCCCTCGGGCAACCGCCCGTCGGAGAGCGGCGAGAATTCGACCAGTTCCGCCCCCGCCGCCGCCAGCAGTTCGAGGTTTTCCGGGTAGTAGAAACAGAAAGCCGCGTCGCGGGCGACGCCGATGCGAACCTTTGGGGGCCGAATCCTTGGGGTCAGGTCTTGACATGGGACACGAGTGTCCCATGTCAAGACCTGACCCCTTCCGTCCAGCCGACCCCTTCCGCCCAGCAGCCGGTCGAGATCGACATGACGCTCGATCGCGTCGGCCAGACGGGCGAAAAACTCTTCGTCGCGGCCGCAATCGCCAGCGGTGACGAGCCCGAGGTGGCGCTCCGGCAGGGCCAGCTCCGCCGCCCGCGGCAGGCAACCCAGAAGGGGGGGGAGGCCGGGGACCGCGGCGAGGGCTTCGGTGAGCAGGGCGCGGTGGTTGTCACTGCCGACCCGGTTGCAGAGGACGCCGGCAAACTCGAGCCGTGGCTCGAAGTTGACGAAGCCCTGCACCAGCGCCGCAGCGCTGCGCGCCTGGGCGCGGGCATCGATCACCAGCAGCACCCGGGCGCCGAGCCAGCGGGCGATCTCGGCGCTGGACCCGGTGTCACTGCCACCCGCCGCGCCGTCGAAGAGGCCCATGACCCCCTCGATGACCGCCAGATCGGCACCGGCGCTGCTCCGCGCAAAGCTTTCCCGGACCCAGGCCTCGCCGCACATCCAGCCGTCGAGATTGCGACTGCTGCCCCCGCAGGCGGCGGCGTGGTGGCCGGGGTCGATAAAGTCGGGGCCGACCTTGAATGGCGCCACCACCAGGCCGCGCCGGCGCATTGCGGCGAGCAGGCCGAGGGTGACGGTGGTCTTGCCGCAACCGCTGGCCGGGGCGGCGATCAGCAGCGGACGCATGACATCAGCCATTGAGCAGGCGCACGACCGAATTCCCGTCGGCGAAATAGTCGATGATATTGAGGCAGCCGTAATCCTGCTCGACACTGAAGAGCGATTGGAGGGGGGCGCCGATAGCATCGAGCAGAATTACCCGGTTGACGCCGCCGTGGGCCACCACGACCACCTCCTCGCCCTGATGACGGGCGACGATTCCCCGTATCGCCGGCAGCACCCGGCCGGCGAGATCGATCAGGTTTTCCCCTCCCGGAACCCGGTAGTGAACAACGTCGTCCAACCGCGCCTGCCACTGCTGCGGATAGCGGCTTTTCAGCTCCTGCCAGGTCATCCCCTCCCAGGCGCCGATGTGCAGTTCCCGCAGGTCGGCGAGCGCCGCCGGCTGCAGGGCAAAGGGTTGCGCCAACACCCGGGCCCCCAGCAGGGTGCGCTGCAGGTCGCTGCAATAGACCGCCTTGATCGGCTTGCCGGCGAGGCGCAGCTGCAGCATGCCGAACTGGGCCTCCCCCCGGGGGGTGAGGGGGACATCGCCCTGGCCGTTGTAGCGTTTTTCCTCGTGGCCGACCACCTGGCCATGGCGCACGAGGTAGATGCGGGTCCGGGTCATGACAGCTTCCTTTCCGGGGCGACCATCAGTGGCTCACTGCCAGCACCAGCAGCAGGACCACGATCTCAACGACCTCGGTGGCGCCGCCGAGGACATCGCCGGTCACACCACCGAGACGGCGGTTGAAGTAGCGGATCAGCAGGGCTGCCACCACCGCCAGCAGGAAGAAGAGGAGGATCCCCTGGAGATGGAACAGGACAAGGACGGCGGCCAGCAGCGTCGCCGTGGCGATCAGCATTTCCCGCTCGCCGACCTGCTCGACAAAGATCCTGCCGGTGCCGCCCTCGGCCCGCAGGTAGCGGCAGTTGACCGCCAGCACCACCTGGATCCAGCGCCCGGCCGCCGGCATCAGCACCAGCGCCGCCGCCTTGGCGGGGAGCGGAATGTTGGTCAGGCTCAGGTACTTGAGGAGCAGGGTCATGACCAGGCCGACGGCGCCGATGGCGCCAACCCGGCTGTCCTTCATGATACGGAGGATTCCCTCCCGGTCGCGCCCGCCGGCGAGACCGTCAATCAGGTCGGCGATGCCGTCGAGGTGCAGGGCGCCGGTGGCGCCGATCAGCAGCAGCAGCAGGAGCGCGTCGAGCACCGCCCGCGGCAGCAGCAGCCCGAGGAACCAGTCGGCCACCACCAGCAGCAGGCCGAGGGTGAGGCCGACCGCCGGGAAGAAGGCCATGCTGCGGGCGAGCCGCGGCGGCTCCAGCGCCAGGTTGCGAGCCACCGGGAAGACCGTCAGGAAGGCGATGGCGGCCCGGAAATCGTCCCACTGCTCTTTCATGCATCGCTCCCGCGGCTGACCCCGGCATCGTCAAAGGTGGCAATTTCGCGCAGGCCGCGCAACGCCGCCTCGATCAGCCCCATCGCCAGCGCCCCCCCGGTCCCTTCGCCCAGGCGCATCTGCAGATCGAGAATCGGCTTCTGGCCAATCCGTTCGAGCATGGCGGTATGGCCAACCTCCACCGACTGGTGGGCAGCGAAGATATAGTCCCTGACCTCGGGGTGGAGCTGCACTGCGATCAGGGCGCCGGCGGTGGAGATAAAGCCGTCGACAACGACCGGCAGCTTGAGCGCTGCGCAGCCGAGGACCAGCCCGGCGATACCGCCGATTTCGAAGCCGCCGACCTTTGCGAGGACATCGACCGGGTCCTTGGGGTCGGGACGGTTGACCTGCAACGCCCGGGATATGGCCGAGAGTTTGCGCACCAGGCCGGCATCGTCGATGCCGGTGCCGCGGTGGGTCACCGCTTCCACCGGCAGTCCGGTGAAGACGGCGGCAATGGCCGCCGAGGGGGTGGTATTGCCGATCCCCATGTCACCGGTACCGACCAGGTCGATCCCCCGGGCGACGCACTCCTCGGCAACGGCGATGCCGGTCTCGAGGGCCTGCACCGCCTGCGCGCGGCTCATGGCGGGGCCAAGGGCGAGGTTGGCGGTGCCGCGGGCGATCTTCCGGTCGAGTAACCCCGCGTGGGGAGGAAAGTCGTAATCGACCCCCATGTCGACCACCGTCACCCCGGCACCGACCTGACGCGCCAGGGCGTTCACCGCAGCGCCGCCGGCGAGGAAGTTGAGAACCATCTGCGGCGTCACCGCGCGGGGGAAGGCGCTGACCCCCTCGGCGCAGACGCCGTGATCGCCGGCAAAGGTAAAGATGGTCTTGGCGCGCACCGTCTCCCGGCCGCTGATGGCGACAAAGCGCCGGGCGAACTCTTCGAGGCGGCCGAGGGAGCCGCAGGGCTTGGTCTGCTGATCGAGGCGGGCCTGCACGGCCGCCAGCCTGGCGGTCGAGACCGGCTCAATCCGGTCGAGGGTCTCCTGCAAAGTCATCGAAATTCACTCCCTGGCAATTTCAAAAGATCGGGTCGTCTATTTCAGCCGCAGCGGCAACCCGGCGACGACCAGCCAGGCCTCGCTGGCGGCTGCGGCCAGCAATTGGCCGGCCTCACCGGCGAGATCGCGGAACTGGCGGGCCATCGGGTTATCCGGCACGATGCCGGCCCCGAGTTCGTTATTGACCAGGTAGACCGGGGCGGCTAGCTGCCGCAACTGAGCCACCAGCTGCTCCACCGCGGCAAGGACCGGCCCGGCGGCTTCGCCATGGTGAAAGAACGCGTTGGAGAGCCACAGGGTCAGGCAGTCGATCAGGACGGCCCCTCGCCCCACGGCCGCGGCCGGCAGACGCAAGGTCAACTCCAGAGGTTCCTCCAGGGTGTCCCAGCGCGGGCCGCGGGCCGCCTGGTGGCGGGCGATACGCTCCCGCATCTCGTCATCGCCGCCCCTCCCGGTCGCTACAAAAAGGAGCGACCCGGGGTGCCCTTCGGCGCGGCGCTGGGCGTAAGCGCTCTTGCCGGAACGGGTCCCCCCGGTAATGAAGATCAACTCGGCCATGGGTTCAGTATTCGATTCCGGCGCGGGCCGGAATCCCCTCGGAGTAGGGGTGACGCACCGCCTCCATCCGCGTCACCAGGTCGGCCCGGGCGGCCAGTTCGTCCGGGGCATGGCGGCCGGTGAAGAGGAGTTCGACATGGGCCGGACGCTCCGCGATCAGCTGCAGCACCTCCTGAAGAGCGAGATCGCCCCGGTGCAGGGCATTGTTCCCTTCATCGAAGATCGCCAGATCGATTTCCCCGGACAGAACCCGCGCCCGGCCCCGTGCGAAGGCCTGACGCACCGACTCGGTGACCAGCGCTGGCGGCGGCCGCTGGCCGATAATGCCGATCCCGGCGGTGATGATTTCGATACCGGGCAGGGTTTCCAGAATGGCGACCTCACCACTGATCGAATCCGCCGACTTCAGAAACCGGACCAGCAGCACCCGCAGCCCCTGGCCGAGGGCACGCAGCGCCAGCCCGGTGGCGGCGGTCGTCTTCCCCTTTCCGGCTCCGGTATAGACCTGGACCAGTCCCGGCTGTGGCATATTCACTCCCCCGGCCTACAGAAAAGCCCCGATTTCGCGAGAAATCGGGGCCGGCTGGCACAATGCACCATGAAGACCCGAACCGTTCCCGCGAAGGGTTCGTTACTGCGACATCCGGGCAGGTCTCCTGGCTCGTGGGTCGATTTACTGGCCGTGCCTTCCCGTCCCGGGAAGGGACAGTGGCTCGATCGGCGGTCATCACCACTTACAGTTGCGGGGCAGCGAGGGAGTCTCACCCTCTTCCCTATTCTCCCGCCGGCATCTCGCGACGCGGGCAGGCACCCGAATGGTTGATTGTCGCTCTTTTGTAGCAGAGGCGCGCAGAGCCTGTCAACGGGAATACCAAAGACGAGCTGGCTACTCCTTGCCGGCCTCTTCCAGGGCGACGCCGAGGCGTTGCCAGATCTCATCCCGACCTTCGCGGGTCTTGGCTGAGAAGAGGGTGAAGGCGTCGGCCGGCAGACCGGTCGCCGCGAAGATCGGCGCGAGCTGGCGGGCGCGCTGGCCGCGGCTGATCTTGTCCACCTTGGTGATCACCGGGATAGTCGGCACGCCGAACTCCTCGAGCCAGTCGAGAAGCTGCAGGTCTTCCCCATAGGGGACCCGGCGCACATCGAAGAGCAGAACGACCGCCCGCAGGCAGGAACGGGTCTCAAGGTAGGTCCGCACCATCGGCCCCCAATCCTTGCGCACCGCCATCGGCA
This sequence comes from Desulfuromonas carbonis, assembly GCF_054658035.1. Taxonomy (NCBI): domain Bacteria; kingdom Pseudomonadati; phylum Thermodesulfobacteriota; class Desulfuromonadia; order Desulfuromonadales; family Desulfuromonadaceae; genus Desulfuromonas; species Desulfuromonas carbonis. The sequence continues at coordinate 505,190 of NZ_BAAHXR010000003.1, forward strand.
CCTTGGCAAAGCCGTAGCCGGGGAGGTCGACCAGGCCGAGCTCGCCGTTGACGAGAAAGAAGTTGAGCAACTGGGTGCGCCCCGGCGTGGAGGAGGTACGGACCAGCGCGCGCCGGTTGAGGAGGGTGTTGATCAGGCTGCTCTTGCCGACATTGCTGCGCCCGGCGAAAGCGATCTCCGGCCAGAGCGCCTCGGGATAATGGCCGGGAGCGGTACAGCTTTTCAAGAATTCGGTCGATTTAATCTGCACGCGAGGTCCTGGCTGGGAAAAGGAAAAGGTGGGCGGCGGGGATTCCGAACTTTAGTATCTCTCGCCGCTATGCTAGCATGGAGCCCGACGCGAGGGAAGCGTTGAAACGGGTGACCTCGGGTAAGATTCCAGGGCATCTGCAACCAAACTCAAGGGTCATTCCGTTATTTTTTCCAGATCAACGCCAATCAGCGTTTGCCCGCTGCTCCTCATCGGAGCCCGTTCCATCCCTCGCCAAGAGAAGTCGGCAACTGGACAAAACGGCGCACCGTGATATAAATCGGGCAGCCACTTCACCAGCCGTAACGCTCATCATGGAGGCATAAATGCTTAGTACCAAGCTACAGGATGCGATGAACGAACAGATGAAGAACGAATTCTTCTCGGCCTATCTCTACATGGCGATGGCGGGCTATTTCCAGGCCGAGGATCTGCCCGGGTTCGCCACCTGGATGCGGGTTCAGGCCCTGGAGGAAATGACCCACGGCGAACGTTTTTTCAATTTCATCTGTGATGTCAACAGCCGCACCAACCTGCTGCCGATCGCCGGCCCGCGCAATGACTTCAAGTCGCCCCTCGAAGCCTTTGAATACGGCCTGGAACATGAGCGGTTCGTCACCGACAGCATCAACAAACTCATGGACCTGGCCAAGGCCGAGAGCAACCATGCGGCGCAGATCATGCTGCAATGGTTCGTCACCGAGCAGGTCGAGGAGGAGTCCAACTTCTCCCTGATCATCCGCAAGCTGAAACGTGTCGAAGGGGACGGACGCGGCCTGTTGCTCCTCGACCAGGAACTGGGCCAGCGGGTTTTCGTCCCGCCGGCTGCGGCCGGCGCTGGCGCCTGACCGGGGCCAAGAACGAAAACGGGAGGGGCGACCTCGACAGGTCGCCCCTCTCGTATTCAGGGGAGGCAGCCTGTTCCGGCCCCGATCCGGGTTCCTCAGCGCGAATGACCGATGTCGCAATGCCCCTGGCCACAATCACGGCGACGGGGCAGGTAAACCCGCAGTCGCGCGAAGAGCCTGTAGCCGAGGGTCGCCAGCAGGTGAATCCCCGGCAGGCGGATCAATTTCGCGAGCCGATGGTAGCCGGGGCCGGGCAACGCCTCCCAGATCGCCGGGAAGGAGTCGACGCCCAGAAAGTAGCGTCCGCCCGCGTCACGGACATGCATCTGCACCATGAACTCCCGGCGGCTCCGGCCGTAAAGGGCCGGCTCGAAATCAGGGGCGCTGATATCGACAAAGATCAGCTTGCCGCCGTGCTCCAGGTTCCGGTAGTGATCAATTTCCCGGGAACAGACGCGGCAGGAGCCATCATAAAAAACGCTCAAGGGGAATTCCGGCCTCGCTTTCATTGTGCTCCATCTCCTCGGGGAACCGACTTGCCGGTTTCCATTTCATTCTAGCAGCAACCGCCGGAACGGCTCTGGCAGGTTGACAACCAGCCGCTGAATCGGCTACCTTTTCTGAACTTTCCTCAGGCCAACCATGACGGTTCAATCCAACAAAGGAGAATTTTGGATGTCGGACAAAATTGATGTACAGGAGGCGGTGCGCCGCTCGATCCAGACCGAAAAGAACGCCATGGACTTTTACACCCACTGTGCGCGCCACATGAAGGACCCGGAAGCGGTCAAGACCTTCGAACTGCTGGCCCGGGAGGAGCGCGAGCACGCCGACTGGTTCTTCAAGGTCTACAAGGGGGCCGGCCTCGGCAGCTTCGAGGAATTCATCAAAACGGATGTGAGCGACGATTCGGACTGGCTCGGCGCCAAGGAGCGCCAGTTGCTGCCGACCCTCGACGAGCGCAAGGCGATGGAGCTCGCCATGGAAAAGGAACAGCAGCTCGAAAAACATCTGCGCAGCATGGCAGAAAAGATTGCCGACCCCGAAGTGCGGGCGGTCTACGAGGCCAACGCCAAGTCGACCCACAACCACTACCTCCTCATCGAGTCCGAGTACGCCCGGCTGATGGGAATGGTACACGAAACCGATATCGACACCTTCGTCCGCGAATAGTTCCCAACATCGGTCCGCCTTTCGCAGTCACCGGAAAGGCGGACCTCTCTTTTCCTTTGCAGTCCCTCCCCCCCCCGCCTGCCCCATCGGCAACGTAAAGTCCTCCTCACGCCGCGCCCAGCCACCGGCGCACCCCCGCCTGACAAAGAAAGGCCATCATCGCGAAGAGGATCCCCCCGGTCAGAAGCTCGGCAAGTTCGGCCCCGGTGAGGGGGACGATCCGAAAAACGGCCGCCAGCGGGGTGTACATCAGCAGCCCCTGCAGGACCACGGAGAGGAGAACGGCGGCCCAGATCCAGCGGTTGGTCCAGAAGGGGACCTGGTACCCGGCGCGAATGACAAAAGTCAGGATCACCTCGTAGAGGACAACGAAATTGAAGACCACGGTCTGGGCATGCACCAGGGCCTGGGGATCGGCAGAATTCCCCCCGAAATGGGCGAAAAGGACGAGCGCGATGGCGGTGCCGATGAGACCGAGGAGACCAAGCAGGGCGAGGCGGGGAAGTGGCAGGATCCCCTCGTTGCGGGATTTCGGCGGCCGCCGCATGATCTCCCTGCCGTAGGGATCGACGCTGTAGGCGAGGGCCGGGGCGCCATCGGTCACCAGGTTGATCCACAATAGCAGGATCGCGGTCAGGGGGAGGTTCATGCCGAAGAGGGTCGCCAGGAAGATGATCAGCACCTCGCCGAGATTGCCCGACAAGAGCAACATGATCGATTTCTGGATGTTGTCGTAGATGCCGCGCCCCTCCTCGATGGCGTTGACGATGTGAGTGAAGCTGTCATCGAGGAGTACGAAGTCGGCCGCTTCCTTGGCCACCTCGGTGCCACTACCCACCGCGACACCGATATTCGCCTTTTTCAGGGCCGGGGCGTCATTGACACCGTCGCCGGTCATGGCGACGGTGTGCCCCAGCGCCTGCAGGGCGGCGACGATCCGCTGCTTGTGCTCGGCACTGACCCGCGAGAAGAGGTTCACTCCCCCCTGCAACGCCGCTCTCAGACCTGCCTCGTCGAGGGATTCGACCTCGTTCCCGCGCAGCAAATCGCCTTCGATACCGATCTCCCGACCGATGGCCCGCGCCGTCTCGCCATAGTCGCCGGTAATCATGATCACCCGGATCCCCGCCTGCCGGGTGCGGGTGATCGCCTCGATCACGTCGGGACGGGGCGGATCGATCATCGCCTGCAGGCCGAGAAAGGTGAGGCCTTCTTCCGAAAGCGGGTCATCGGCGGCGAGGCGCCCTTCGGCAAAAGCGAGCACCCGCAGGGAGCTGGCGGCATAGTGCTCATTTTGCGCCTCGATCGCCGCCACATGCTCGGGTGTCAGCGGCACCGTCTCGTCGCCAACGAGAATCGTGCTGCAGCGGGCGAGAACGCTGTCGAGGGCGCCCTTGGTGAGGACCAGCTCCGTCCCCTCCGCCGCCAGAAGAACGCGCACGCTCATCCGCTTGCGATCCGAATCGAAGGGGAGCTCATCGCGGCGCCGGGCATCGACGGCGACACCGGCCTTGGCGGCGCTGGTCAGGAGCGCGGCCTCGGTCGGGTCACCGCTGATCAGCCAGCGCCCCTCCTCCACAAAGAGGCTGGCATTGTTGCAGAGCTGGCCGCAGCGCAGCAGACGCTCAGCCACCGGCCCGGTCACCTCCCCTTCCGGCGTATACCCCGAGCCGGCAAAAGTCACCTCGCCGGCCAGGGTCCAGGCATGGCGGACGGTCATCTGGTTTTCGGTCAGGGTCCCGGTTTTGTCGGTGCAGATGACGTCGCAGCTCCCCAGGGTCTCAACCGCGGCGAGGTTGCGCACCAGCGCTTTTTTCGCCAGCAGGCGCTTGACGCCGATGCTGAGCGCGATGGTCACCACCGCCGGCAGGGCCGTCGGTACCGCCGCCACCGCCAGGCTGATGGCGACGAAGATAAAGGCGACACTCACCTCCGCGCTCAACGCACCGGCTAGATAGGCCTTGAAGAAGGAGAGGAAGAAGACGAGGAGACAGATGCCGATAATGGCGAAACCCAACTTGCGCCCGAACTGGTCGAGGCGCCGCTGCAACGGGGTCTGCTCCTCCCCCGACTCGCGGACCAGGGTCGCAATCCGGCCCAGCTCGGTCGCCATGCCGGTGGCGATCACCACCGCCCGGGCATGACCGGCCGCGATCGTGGTCGCCGAGAAGAGGAGGTTATGGCGGTCGCCGAGTGGCGCTTCCTGCTCAAGGGCTTGACTATTTTTTTCGACCGGTACACTTTCGCCGGTCAGGGTCGACTCTTCCACCTGCAGCCGGGTTGCGGTCACGATCCGCAGGTCGGCCGGGACCTTGTCCCCGGCAGCCAGTTCGACGATATCGCCGGGAACCAGGTCGGCGGCGTTGATACGGCGCAGTTGGCCGTCGCGCAATACGGTTGCCTGAAGGGTACTGATCTTCTTCAGTGCGTCGAGGGAGCGATGGGCGCTCAGTTCCTGGAAAAAGCCGATCAGGGCGTTCGCCAGCAGGATGGCGAAAATGATCGCGGTATCGACATACTCGCCGATCACCAGCGCGAAGAGCATCGCAAAGAGCAGGATATAGATGATGAAACTCTTGAACTGGTTGAGAAAGAGAATCAAGGGGCGAAGTGTCGAGGTCGTCTCCAGGCGGTTGGGACCGCAATGCTGGAGCCGCCGCCGGGCTTCTTCCGTGGTGAGCCCTGCCGCCGTGGTCTGCAACTGCGCCACCACTTCATCGACCGACTGCCGGTAATAGTCCATCGTTTCCCTCGTGCTCCTTTTTTCGCGGGCGGGCCAGGCACCTCCCGGAACGATTGACGCGGCGGCGATCAGGAAAAGCTGCGATTCTCCTGCTCGACGACGCGGATGAAGGTGGTGCGCTTGGAGAGCTCGCGCAGCGCGCCGGCGCCGACATAGGTGCAGGCCGAGCGCAGGCCACCGAGAATATCCCGGACCGTCTCCTCGATCGGGCCGCGATAGGGGACCTCCACCGTCTTCCCCTCGGAAGAGCGGTACTCGGCGATACCGCCGGCGTGCTTCTCCATGGCGGTGGCGCTGCTCATGCCGTAGAAGAGCTTGAAGGTCTGCCCCCCCCGTTCGATGACCTGGCCGCCGCTTTCATCGTGGCCGGCGAACATGCCACCGAGCATGACAAAATCGGCGCCGCCGCCGAAAGCCTTGGCGACGTCACCGGGACAGGTGCAGCCACCGTCGGCGATGATGCGCCCGCCGAGGCCGTGGGCGGCGTCGGCGCACTCGATCACCGCCGACAGTTGCGGGTAGCCGACCCCGGTCTTGAGCCGGGTGGTACAGACCGAGCCGGGGCCGATGCCGACCTTGACGATATCGGCACCGGAGAGGAGGAGTTCCTCGACCATCTCGCCGGTGACGACATTGCCGGCGACGATCGTCTGCTCCGGAAAGGTGCTGCGAACCTTCTGGACAAAGGCGACGAAGCTCTCGGCGTAACCGTTGGCGACATCGATGCAGATGAATTCGAGCTGCGGGTGGCGCCCCAGGATCTCCTGCAGCCGGGCGAAATCGGCCTCGGCGGAGCCGGTGCTGACCATCACCCGCTGAAAGATCGAGGCCGGTTGCCCGGCGAGGAAATCGTCCCAGGCGGCGACCGGGTAGTGTTTGTGAATGGCGGTGAGCAGGCCGTGACGGGCGAGGACCGCCGCCGCCTCGAAGGTGCCGACGGTATCCATATTGGCGGCAATCAGCGGCACCCCGCGCCATTCGCGGCGGCTGTGCAGAAAGGTGAAGCTGCGCTCGAGATCGACCGCGGCCCGGCTGGCCAGGGTCGAGCGCTTGGGACGGATCAGGACATCCTTGAAACCGAGCTTGACATCGCTTTCGACACGCATCGCGATCATCTCCTGGGGGAAAAGGGGAAAGGTCAGGAGAAGTCTAACAGGAAAGGGATGACAGGACAGCTCCCGGCAGCACTCCCGGCGAGGCGCTTGACTCTCCCCGGCTGCCGGCTAAGCTTTCCGCTGGGGGGCTGGTACAATTCCGTTCCAAGGAGGAGTGCATGCCCGTTGCGCCGGCGGCCGGAACGACCCCGAAGAGTAAATCGCTCCGCCTGCGGGCCCTGCGCCGGCACGGCCGGCGCTGCCTCCTCTTCGGCCTCGTCTTCTCCCTCCTCTGCGCCGGCTTCTTGGCCTGGAGCATCCACATTGAAAAAGCGAACACCCTGGACCATGCCCGCCTCGAAGCCCTGGCCACCTTCAACAAGGACCAGTCCTTCCGTTTCTGGGCGACCGGCCACGGCGGGGTCTACGTTCCGGTTACCGAGGAGACCCCCCCCAACCCCTACCTGAGCCACCTCCCCCACCGGGACATCGACCTCCCCGACGGACGCCGGCTCACCCTGATGAACCCCGCCTACATCATGCGCCAGGCGATGAGCCAGTACCAGGAGCTGTACGGCGTGCGCGGCCATCTGACCAGCCTCGACCCGCTCAACCCGATCAATGCTCCCGACCCCTGGGAACGCCAGGCGCTTGCGGCCTTTGCCAACGGCGCCACCGAGGTAACCCGGGTCAGCGAGATCGAGGGGCAGCCCTTCCTGCGGCTTATGAAACCGATGATCACCCAGCAAGGGTGTCTGAAGTGCCATGCCCGGCAGGGCTACCGGGTCGGCGATATCCGCGGCGGTCTGTCGGTCTCCATCCCCCTCGCCCCGTACCTCGCCATCGAACGGGAGGGACTGACCAGCTTCAGTCTCTCCTTCGGCCTGATCTGGCTGCTCGGCATGGCCCTGCTCGGCGGCTTCTGGCTCCGCGGCCGCCGCCAGGTCCAGGAATGGGCGCAGGCGGCGGAGCGGGAGAAATTCCTCGCCGCCATCATCCGCGCCTCCAACGACGCCATCTTCGCCATCGACCTGAACCAGACCATTCTCAGCTGGAATCCCGGCGCGGAAAAAATCTACGGCTACAAAGCCGCCGAGGTGCTCGGTCAGCCCGTCTCCCTCCTCCTCCCGCCGGCGAGCGGCGATGAATACGCCGCGCTGATCGCGCGCATCGAGGCCGGCGAGGTGATCGACAACTACATCGCGGAACGCCGGCACAAGGAGGGGCGCCCGATCTGGGTCGCCCTCACCCTCTCCCCCCTTCCCGACCTGGCCGGGGCCCTCAGCGGGATCTCCATCACCTCCCGGGATATCACCGCCAGCCGGGCGGCCGAGATGGAGCTGCGCAAGCTCTCCACTGCCATCAACCAGAGCCCGGTCGCCATCCTCATCACCGATGCCCAGGGTCGCATCGAGTTCGTCAATCCCAGGTTCAGCGAGATTACCGGCTACAGCGCCGCCGAGGCGCGCGGACAGACCCCGCGCCTTCTCAAGTCGGGGCGCACCCCGGAGCGGGACTATCAGCGGCTGTGGGAAACCATCACCGCCGGCCAGGTCTGGCAGGGGGAATTTCTCAACCGCGCCAAGGACGGCACCCTCTTCTGGGATGCGACCACTATCGCCCCGGTCAAGGATGCGCAGGGCGCCATTACCCATTACATCGCCATCAAGGAGGAGATCACCGAGCGCAAGGACCTGGAGCGACAGCTGCAGCAGGCGCAGAAGCTGGAGGCGGTGGGACAGCTCGCCGGCGGGGTGGCCCACGACTTCAACAACATTCTCACCGCCATCATCGGTTATGCTTCCCTCCTCGAGATGAAGCTGGAGGCAAAGCACCCCCTCCGCCACAACGCCAGCCAGATCCTCGCCGCCGCCAATCGCGCCGCTGAGCTGACCCAGAGCCTGCTCGCCTTCAGCCGCAAGCAGGTCATCGACCTGGAGCCGATAGAACTCAACGCAGCCATCCGCAAGATCGAAGGGTTCCTGCGCCGGGTGATCAGCGAAAACATCGAGCTGCGCACCATCCTGGCTCCGGAACCCCTGGTGGTCCGCGCCGACCGCGGCCAGTTCGAACACCTGCTGATGAACCTGGCGACCAATGCCCGGGATGCGATGCCGACCGGCGGGGTGATCTCCATCGAAACCCGGCAGGCAACCCTGGATGAAGCCTTCCGGCACTCCCACGGCTTCGGCGAACCCGGCGCCTACGCCCTGATCTCCTTTTCCGATACCGGCATCGGCATGGACGAGGAGACCCAGCGCCGGATATTCCAGCCCTTTTTCACCACCAAGGAGGTCGGCAAGGGGACCGGTCTCGGCCTGGCGATGGTCTACGGCACCGTCAAACAGCACGGGGGCTATCTCAACGTCTACAGCGAGCCGGGGGCCGGAACCACCTTCAATATCTACCTCCCCTGCACCAGTGAAGAACCCCTTGCGCCTGCGCATGAGGTTCTGGAAGCGACGCTTCCCGGTGGGAGCGAGACGATCCTGGTCGCCGACGACGATACCCTGCTGCGCTCCTTGGCGACGGAGGTCCTGACCCAGTTCGGCTACCGGGTCCTCGCTGCCACCGATGGCGAAGAGGCTTTGGAGCTCTTCCGCTCGCACCGGCAGGAGATCGACCTGGCGATCCTCGACGTGGTGATGCCGAAACTCAACGGCAAGGCAGTCCGCGACGAGATGCTCCGGCTGGTCCCCGACCTGCGGGTCCTCTTCATCAGCGGCTATACCGCCGACATCATCCACCGTCACGGCGTCGTCGACCCGGAGCTCGATTTCATCCAGAAACCGATGCGCCCCCACGACCTGCTACGGAAGGTCCGTGAGGTTCTCGACCGATGAATGCCGCAACGGAAGAACTGGCCATCGCCGGCTCCGGCCTGCGTCTTGAAGCCGCCCCCCTGCTTATCGCCCTTGCGGCCAGCGCCGGTCTCTACCTGACAAGCCGCTTCAACTACCTCCTGTTTCACAGCCTCGCCGAGCTCTTCAGCATTCTGGTCGCCTTTGGCACCTTTACCATCGCCTGGCATACCCGGCGCTTTTTGACCAACGGCTACCTCCTCCTGATCGGCATCGCCTACCTCTTCATCGGCGCCATCGATCTCGTCCACACCCTCGCCTACCAGGGGATGGGGGTCTTTTCCGGCGGCGACCCCAACCTGCCGACCCAGCTCTGGATCGCGGCCCGTTACCTGCAAAGCGCATCCCTGGTCGCCGCGGCCTTTTTCATCGGCAGACGCCTGCCGCAGCGGCAGGTCCTGGCGGTTTACGCCCTGCTCACCGCCCTGCTCTTCTGGGCGCTCAGCCGCCCCGGGCTCTTCCCCGACTGCTTTGTCGTGGGCCGCGGTCTCACCCCCTTCAAGATCGGCAGCGAATACCTGATCAGCCTGCTGCTGGCCGGCGGGTTGGTCCTGCTCTGGCGGCGCCGGCAGGAATTCACCCGGGATGTCTTTCAGCTGCTGGCCGGTTCCATCCTGCTGACCATCGGCGCGGAACTCGCCTTCACCTTCTATGTGAGCGTCTACGGCCTCTCCAACCTGGTCGGCCATATCTTCAAGATCGCCTCCTTCTATCTCGTCTACCGGGCGATTATCCAGACCGGGCTGGTACGCCCCTTTGATCTGATCTTCCGCAGCCTGAAGCAGAGCGAAGCGGCCCTCGCCGCCGCCAATGCCGAGCTTGAGCTGCGGGTGGCAGAGCGAACCCGGGAGCTGACCCGGGCCGAGGCGAAATACCGGACCATTTTCGACCAGGCGATCGAAGGGATCCTCCAGACTACCCGGGAGGGGCGCTTCCTGGCGGCAAATCCGGCCCTGGCGACGATGCTCGGCTATGGCAGCCCCGAGGAACTGATCCGGGAGATCGAGGATATCGGCGGACAGCTCTACTTCGACCCCGCCGACCGGCGGCGCTTGCTTGCCAGCCTCGACGCCGCTGGGGTGGTGCGCGGTTTCGAAACCCGTTTCCGGCGCCGAGATGGCGCGCCGATCACGGTCTCCCTCAACCTCCGCCTGGCACGCAACGGCGTCAAGGATCCCTATTTCGAGGGGATGGTGACAGACATCACCGCGCGCAAGGAGGCGGAGGCGGAGCGGGCCTTTCTGGCGGCGATCGTCGAATCGTCCCACGACGCCATCATCGGCAAGACCCTGGCGGGGACGATCGTCAGCTGGAACCGGGGAGCGGAAAACCTTTATGGCTATACCGCCGACGAAGTTCTCGGCCGCTCCGTCAGTCTGCTGGCGCCCCCGGACGCCGCCGACGAGATGCCGGCGATTCTGGCCCGGGTCGAGCGGGGTGAGCGGATAGAGAATGTCGAGACCGTGCGCATCGCCAAGGATGGGCGGCGCCTCGACGTGGCCCTGACGGTATCACCGATCCGCAACGCGGCCGGCGCGATCGCCGGCGCCTCGGCGATCGCCAAGGACATCACCGACCGCAAAAACCTCGAGAACCAGCTGCGCCATGCACAGAAGCTGGAGGCCGTCGGCACTCTCACCGGCGGCATCGCCCACGACTTCAACAACATCCTGACGGCGGTCATCGGCTTCGCCAGCCTGCTGGAGAGACACCTGGAGACGGACCACCCCCTGCACGGCCACGCCGTGCAGATTCTGGCGGCGGCGGAGCGCGGCGCCGTCCTGACCCGCTCTCTGCTCACTTTCAGCCGCAAGGGTCCCATCGATATGCGGCCGGTCGACCTCAACGGCATTATTCGCGGCCTGGAGAAGATGCTGCGCCGGCTGATCCGGGTGGAGATCGCCTTCCAGTTCGATCTGACGCAGGAGCAGCTGACGATCCGGGCCGATGCCGGCCAGATCGAGCAGGTCCTTCTCAACCTGACGACCAACGCCCGCGACGCCATGCCCGACGGCGGCACCCTCAGCGTGACGACCGCCAGCATCCACCTCGACGCCGACTTCACCCGGCTCCACGGCTTCGGCTCGCCGGGACGCTACGCCCTGCTGACCGTCGCCGATACCGGCGCAGGGATGGAGGAGACGGTCCGGCAGCACATCTTCGAGCCGTTCTTTACCACCAAGGAGGTCGGCAAGGGGACCGGTCTGGGCCTGGCGGTCAGTTACGGCATCATCAAACAGCATCAGGGCTATATCAACTGCTACTCCGAAGCGGGGCGCGGCACCATCTTCCGCCTCTACTTCCCGCTGCTCGACCCGGCGACCGAAGCGCCGGCAGCGCTGCCGGACGCTGCGCCTCCGCGGGGGCAGGAAACCGTCCTGGTGATGGATGACGAGGCCGTGATGCGGCAGCTGCTGACGATCATCCTCGAAGAGTCCGGCTACACGGTCCTGGCGGCCGCGGACGGCGTCGCGGCCATCGACCTCTGCCGCCAACATGGCGCCAGGATCGGGCTCTGTCTCCTTGACATGGTCCTCCCCAAACAGAACGGCTGGGAGACGTTCCAGGCGATCCGCCGCCTCCAGCCGGAGATGAAGGCACTCTTCATGAGCGGCTATCCGCCGGAAGGCACCCGCCAGGCCGAGCTGGCGGCGGCCGGCGCCGGCTTCATCGCCAAACCGATCGCTCCCAAGGATCTGCTGCTGAAGGTGCGGCAGGCGCTCGATCGTCCTTTGCCCGACCGCCTGGAAAGGTGACACTATGCAGGATCATCACCCCTTCTTCCGCCAACTCCTCGACAACCTCTACGACGGGGTCTATTTCGTCGACCGGGACCGGATCATCACCTACTGGAACCGCGGCGCCGAGCGGCTGAGCGGCTATTCGGCCGACCTGGTACTGGGGAAGAGCTGCCGGGACAACCTCCTGGTCCACATGGACGACAACGGCAAGCTCCTCTGCCTCGACGGCTGCCCGCTGGCGGCGACGATGGCGGACGGCAACGAACGGCAGGCGGAGGTTTTCATGCACCACGCCGACGGCCAGCGGGTGCCGGTCCTGGTGCGGGTGTCGCCGATTCACGACGAAGCGGGAGCGATCGTCGGGGCGGTGGAGATCTTCAGCGACAACAGCAGCCAGAACGCCGCCCGGCAGCAGATCGAGGAGTTGCAGGAACTCGCCTTTCTCGATCCGCTGACGGCCCTGGCCAACCGGCGTTTTCTTGAGATCACTCTCCACTCCCGCCTGGAGGAGCAGCGCCGCTACGGCTGGCCCTTCGGCGTCCTCTTCTTCGACATCGATCACTTCAAGAGCTTCAACGACAGCTATGGCCACGAGACCGGTGACGCGGTCCTGAAGATGACCGCCAAGACCCTGGCCGGCTGTGCGCGTTCTTTCGATGTGGTCGGCCGTTGGGGGGGAGAGGAGTTCGTCGCCGTCCTCGCCAACGTCGATCGCACCTCCCTGCAACGCATTGCGGAACGCTACCGTTCGATGATCGAGCAGTCGGGACTGCCGACGGCGATGGAGGTGCTGCGGGTCACAGTGTCCGTCGGCGCCGCCCTCGCCGTCCCCGGCGATACGGTGGAGAGCGTGCTGGAGCGCGCCGACGCCCTCATGTACCAGAGCAAGCAGAATGGCCGCAACCGGGTCACGCTGGAAGGAGTCTCCCCATGAAAAGTCTCGCCGGCAAAACCCTCTTCATCACCGGCGCCAGCCGCGGCATCGGCAAGGCGATCGCCCTGCGCGCCGCCGCCGACGGCGCCAATATCGTCATCGCCGCCAAGTCAGTGCGTTCGCGCGACAAGCTCCCTGGCACCATCTACTCGGCGGCCGAAGAGATTGAGACGGCGGGGGGCCAGGCCCTGCCGCTGCAGGTCGACATCCGCGAGGAGGAGCAGGTCGTGACGGCGGTGGCGCAGGCGGCGCAGCACTTTGGCGGCATCGACATTCTCGTCAACAATGCCAGCGCCATCTACCTCGCCCGCACCGATGCGGTACCGATGAAGCGCTTCGACCTGATGCACCAGGTCAACACCCGCGGCACCTTCCTCTGCAGCCAGGCCTGCCTGCCTCATCTGCGCCAGGCCGAGAATCCCCATATCCTGACGATGTCGCCGCCGCTCAATCTCAACCCGCGCTGGTTCAAGGACCACGTCGCCTACACCCTCAGCAAGTACGGCATGAGCCTCTGCGTCCTCGGCCTGGCCGCAGAGTTCTCCAAAATCGGCATCGCCGTCAACGCCCTCTGGCCGCGCACCGTGATCGCCACCGCGGCGCTGGCGATGCTCGGCGGCCGGGTGCCACCCGCCGCCTGCCGCACCCCGGAGATTCTTGCCGACGCCGCCCACCAGATCCTCACCCGCAACAGCCGGGAGTGCAGCGGTAATTTCTTCATCGACGAAGAGGTGCTTGCCGCGGCCGGCAGGACCGACTTCGAGCGCTACGCCGTTGCCCCGGGAACGCCGCTCATCCCCGACCTCTTTCTCGACTGACCCCATCCGGTCCACGAGACGCAAAAAGGGGACAACCGGCGGTTGTCCCCTTTTTGCATCTGCCCAGCGCAAGCCCCGGCCTAAAGACTGAGAATCTTGTTCTGCAACACGAGAATTTCGAAGGCCATCGCCGCCTTGGCGGTCAGCTTCTGCAACTCGGGGAGCAACGGCCCGAGCTCGATCCCGGGGGCATCGACGTAGAGGATCGCCACCACCCTGCCCATCATCAACAGCGGAACCAGCAGCGCCCGCTCCGGCACTCTCCCCCCCATCCCCTGCAGAAACATCGAGTTGAAGGGGGTGCGTGGCAGCGGGCCGAGATGGTAGCCGCGGGTCTCCGCCACAGTCTTGAGGACCGACGCTTCGTCGAGGGGGATTTCGAGATCGCCGAAGCCGGGGACCTCCCGGGCGCTGGCCGTCGCCTTCCACCCCAAGGCGACCTCACCGCGCACCAGGAGGATGGCCGAGTAAAGAAACTCTCCGCCGAGAAAGCGGGCCATGGCGTCGAGGATATCGTCGCGGTTGCGCGCCGCGATCAGCTCCTCGCCCAGGGTAACCGGCGCCGGCGGCACTTCCGGGGGCGGCACCGGGGCCGGCGGGACCGGCGGGACCGGCGGGACTTCGATCAGTTCGTCGGCGGCGGCAAGCTCGACGATCTCCTCCTCGACAGGGGCTTCGAGATCGGGGATTTCGACCACCGGAACCGCTGCGGGTTGCGGCTTGGGTTGCGGTGCGGGTGGGGCGACGGGCTTGGCGCCGAAAGGTCGGTTGCCGCCCCCCATTTCCGGCAGCACGTTGATATAACGGCGCTCCCGGGGAATGCCGTAGGCCTGCTCCAGGACATGGACGATGCGCAACTCGGTCGCGACCAGCGGCTGGATGATGCAGCCGGTGCGAAAGGCGATCTCGTCGAGAACCTTGAGGTCGGAGGGGTCGGTCATCACCAGCGCCAGGCGCCGGTTGTTGAGCCGCAGCGGCACAACCCGGTACTTCTCCGCCAGCTCCCGCGGCAGGACCTGCAGCGCCTGCGGCGGAATCTGCAGCAGTTCGTCCGGATCGACCGCCGGCACCCCGAACTTGCGACTCAGAACCCGGGTAATGGTTGCCTCGTCGATGGCGCCCATCTCGATCAGGTTGGTGCCGAGCTTGCCGCCGAAGATGACCTGGTACTTGAGGGCCTCCTCCAGTTGCGCCGTAGTAATCAGCTTTTCCTGCAGTAGCAGATCGCCGAGCCGAATCGCCATCTCTTCCCAATCCTTTCCCGAAATGCCCGGACGCAGCGTCACCGGCCGGCGCTTCAGCACCTCTTGCGCCGGATGCCCCCCTCGACCAGCTCGACCAGGCCGGCCTTGTATAGCCCGCCGAGGGCCTTCTTGAACAGCTTTTTGCTCATCCCCAGCCGGGCCCGGATCGCCTCCGGCGGGCTGTTGTCATGCAGCGGCAGCAGGTCGCACCCGGCGAGGGCCGCCAGCAGCGCCTTGCGTGCCTCCTCCAGCTCTTCCCTGCCGCCGCGTCGCAGGGTGACGTCGAGCTTGCCGTCGGCGCGCACGGTCTTGACGAAGCCGTCGAAGAGCGCGCCCGGCACCATCCCGGGGAGGAGTTCCGCGCGGTAGAGGAGCCCGGAATAGCGATGCTCGACGATCACCTTGGCGCCGAGGTCGGTGAAGGCCCAGAGCAGCAGCTTGACCTTGCGGCCGGGCTTCAGCTCGGGGCCGGCCGGTTCCAGAAGCTGCTCGATGCGGCCGTTGGCGAAGGGACGCCCCGCGCGGTCGAGTTCGACCCGGGCGATGCAGCTGTCGCCGGAGCCGAGCTGCTTCGGTTGTTTGCTGCGCGGCACCAGCAGTTCCTTGCCGATCCCCCAGTCAAGAAAGACCCCGTGGGGATTGACCTGGCTGACCGGAAAGAGGGCGAATTCGCCGACCTCGGCCCGTGGCCGGCGCAGGGTTGCCATCGCCTGCCCGGCGATTTCGCCAAAGACGAAGACACTCAGTTTATCCCCGGGACGGGCAGCGGCCGGCAGTTCGTTTTTCGGCAGCAGCACCAGCACCGGACCTGCCGCCAGCCAGGCGCCGCGCTGGTCGAGGTGGGAGATGGTCAGGGTCTGGGTCTTGCCGAGGTGAAGCATAGGTTTCCTCCTGGCCGGGGCCAGTAGCTGAAGGATGGAGTCAGCGCGGAGACGCCGGAGTCTTTGCCCAGTTTGCCACAGGAGCGGCCGGATGCCAAAGCGCTTTGCTGCAATCGCTCAGGCAAAAAGCTGCAGCACCCCGTAAAGAAGCGGCAGGGTGGCGAAGGAAGCGAGGATGCCGAGACCGACCAGGGCGGCCGCGAGGTCCGGTTCGAGGCCGGCGGCGACCGCCAGGGCGCCGGCGGTGACCATCGGCGGCATCCCCGCCTCGAAAACCGAGACGTCGACCGCCATACCGTGCATGCCGAGCAGCCGGCAGACGAAGAGGGCCATCAGCGGCGCCAGCAGCAGCTTCACCGCGAGACCGAAGCCGAGGGGGGCGACCAGGGTCGGCCGCAACCGCAGCCGCAACTGGAAACCGACCGCAGTCATGACCAGGGGGGTCAGGGTCGCGGCGATCCCCTGGAGGATGCTGACCAGCGGCGCCGGATAGGGCCAGGGGCGATGGGCCAGGCCGGCCAGGAGCGCCAGGGTCGGCGGGAAGAAGAGCGCCCGCCGGGCGACGGTGGCAAGGCTGACCGCCCCCTCGCCGCCGTAAAGGGCGAGGATCACCGCCCCGTAGGTGGCGAAGATCGCCATGGTACCGAACTGGTCGTAGACGATCAGGTAGGGGAGCCCGGCGGCGCCGAAAAAGGCACTCACCATCGGCACCCCCATGAAGGAGGTATTGCCGATCGGCACCACCAGCAGCAGCACCCCGGTCGCCGGCCGCGGCCAGCCGAAACTGCGCGCCGCCAGCAGCACCAGCGCCGCCGAGACCAGGAGCATCCCCCAGGGAGCCACCGCAGCCACCAGGACCTCGCCGGAGAAGGTCAGCTTCGGCACCTGCAGCAGGATCACCGCCGGCAGCGAAACATAGAGGGCGAACATGTTGAGGACCTGGCTCGACTCCTTGGGGAAGGCGGGGAGCCGCCGGAAGAGCATGCCGAGACCGACAAAGAGCCCGATCAGGATAAAGTTTTCCATCCTAGCGCCCCCCTTCCCCGCCGTTGGCGCCGACCCCGGGGAGGCGCATGGCGAGCAGCGCGGCGCTACCGGTAAGAAGGCCACAGAGGAGGAAACTGACGGTGAAGGTCCCGCAGGCCTCGGCCAGAAGGCCGGCTGCGCCCGGGCCGAAGACCTGGCCGACGGCAAAGAAGAGGGTGACGGTCGAAAAGGCGCTCGCCGCCCGCGAGAGCCCGAAATAATCGCTCACCGCCGCCGCCATGATGGTCGGGATGGCGAAAGCGGCAATGCCGTAGAGGAGCACCGACAGCAGCAGCGCGGCGGTGCCGAGATGCGACCCGGCGAGCAGGTAGGCGGCGGTCTGGATGATGAAGACCGTCGCCAGCCCGCGCCGGCGGCCGATGCGGTCGGAAAGGATGCCGAAACCGACCCCCGAGACGAGGCTGAAGGCCCCGACCCAGGACCAGAAGAGGCCGGCCCTGGCCTCGGCAAAACCGTACTCGACGACCATGGTGGTGACGATGAAGGTGCCGTAGACCATGTAGGTGATGCCGAAGACCAGGTAGAGGAGCCCGAGCAGACCGAGCAGGCGTCCGGGATGGGGCGGTTCGCTGCCGGCAACCAGACTCTCCGGCAGGTCACGCTTTTCTCCCACCGGTTCCAGCCCGAGGGCGGCGGGGTCATTGCGCAAAAGCAGGGCGGCGAGCAGGGCCACACCGAGGGTGAGGCCGCCGATCAAATACCAGCTGATCCGCCAGCCGTCGATGCCGAACCCGCCGTTGAGGAGGGGGATGACCAGCCCCGAAGCGACGATGGCGACGCCGTTCCCCATCGTCATCAGCCCGGCGGCCCGTCCCCGTTGCTGGCGGCGAAACCAGTGGGAGACCAGCACCATCACCGGAATGTTGGCAAAGCCGCTGCCGACGCCGATCAGGGCATAGAGGAGGACGACGGTGACCAGCCCCTCACTGCGGCCGATGCCGACCATGCAGAGGGCGATCAGCAGCAGCCCGCAGGTGATCAACAGCCGCGGCCCGCTGCGCCGCAGCAGCCAGGGGGTGACGGCAACCGACAGCAGGTAGCCGGCGAAGTTGCCGGTGCTGATGAAACCCATCTCGTCGAAACCGAGACCGAGACCGCTGCGCAGCGCCGGCAGCAGCATGCCAAAGGCAAAACGGGCCAGGCCGAGGCAGGCAAAGAGAGTCAACGCCCCGGTGAGAACGATGACCCAGCCGTAATGGCAGGGAAGAAGCGGGTGGCGGCGGTTTGCGGACATGGGATCTCGGGGCACGGCGTTCTTCAGGGAGTAAGCCGTGCGGTCATTCAGATTGAAAAAACGGTTTCACTCATGGCGGTGCCAACGGTACGATTCCTGCTCATTTGCCCACGAAATAGCGGGCGCGGCCCCGACAAGGGGTTGCCTGAAACGATCGCCTGCGCTTCCCAATATCGTGATTCGCCGGCGAAAACCTTTACAGGAGCATCTTGCATGAAACGTACTGCGCGTGGTTTGAACCTGGTCCTTCTGGTCCTCGCCCTGACTCTGTTTGGCGGAGGCAGCCGCGCTTTGGCGGAAGAGCTGGCTATCGTCGGCACCGGTGACGGGGTCAAAATTCTTAAAGCCCTCGGCGCGGCCTTCGAGCGGCTTCACCCGGGTACCACCATCACCATCCCCGAGAGCATCGGTTCCAGCGGTGGTATCAAGGCGGTCGGTGAAGGCGAGGCGGCCCTCGGCCGCGTCGCCCGGACCATCAAGGAGAAGGAGCAGGGGTACGGTCTCACCTATCTCCCGTTTGCACGGATTCCGGTGGTCTTTTTCGTCAACCCCGTCCTGCCGGTGCAGAACCTCAGCAGTGACCAGGCCGCGGCCATCTATCGCGGGGCGATCGACAACTGGAAAACCGTAGGCGGACCCGATGCGCCGATTGCCGTGGTCCGCCGCGAAGAGGGCGACAGTTCCTTAAGTACTCTGAAGAAGAGCCTCCCCGCCTTCAAGGATCTCGCCATCACCGAGCGGGCGATACTCACCGAGAAAACCCCCCTGATGTTCGAGGCGGTCGAGACGACGCCCCTCGCCATCGGCTTCGGTCCCCTGGATGTCGCCCGCAACCAGAATGTCAAGGTACTGAGTCTCGATGGCCGGCTCGCCACCTTCCCGGACTACCCGGTCGTCAACACCCTCGCCCTGGTCTTCAAGGAGGCCAACCGCAAGGGGACCTTGCAGTCCTTTGTCGAATTTGTCAGTGCGCCGGCCGCAGCGCCGATCATCAGCGCCGCCGGCGGAGTTCCCCTCGGTCGCTGAACGACCCGCCGCCCGCACCGATCAACCTGGCCCGAGGCCGGAACCGATAACCCACGGTTCCGGCCTCGGGCCGTTTTGGCTCAGACCGCCCAGGCGTCGCGACCGCTCTTGTGCAGGTAATAGTCGTAATCCCCCTCATAGGAGAGCATGCGGCCATGATCGATCTCGAAGACCCGGCCGACCAGCGAACGCAGGAAGTGGCGATCGTGGCTGACCAGCAGCACCGTCCCAGTATAACCCTGCAGCGCTTCGAGCAGAACCTCGCGCGACTGGATGTCGAGGTGGTTGGTCGGTTCGTCGAGGATCAGCAGGTTCAAGGGGCGCGCCAGCAGCAGCGCCAGCACCACCCGGCTCTTCTCGCCGCCGGAGAGCTTGTCGATGCGCTTGTCGACGTCGTCGCCGGAGAAGAGGAAGGCGGCGCAGAGGTTGCGCACCACGCCGATGGAGACCATCGGCATCGCCTCCTGCACCGTTTCGAAGACGGTCCGTTTCGGGTCGAGCAGGTCCATCGAGTGCTGGCTGAAGTAACCGAGGTTGACGCTGGCGCCGATCGTCACGCTGCCTCCGGTCGGCTCGGTCTGGCCGGCGAGGCACTTGAGAAAGGTCGATTTGCCGGCGCCGTTGACGCCGACCACGGCGATCTTCTCGCCGCGCCGCACCAGCCCGGAGACTCCGGAGAAGACCGGCTTTTCCTCCCCGTCTGGCAGCGCCCAGACCTTGGCCAGGTTCTCGATTTTGACGACGTCGTCGCCGGAGCGCGGCGCCTCGGCGAACTCGAACTTGATCGTCCTCTGCTCCGCCGGGATTTCGATGCGCTCGATCTTGTCGAGCTTCTTGACCCGCGACTGCACCTGGGCGGCGTGGCTGGCGCGGGCGGCGAAGCGGCTGATGAACTCCTCCTCCTTGGCGAGCATCTCCTGCTGGCGGCGGTGGCTGGCGAGCAGCTGTTCGCGGCGCACCTCCCGTTCGCGCAGGTAGAAATCGTAGTTGCCGCCATAAGTGGTGATGGTGCCGGCGGCGACCTCGATGATCCGCATCACCAGCCGGTTCATGAAGTCGCGGTCGTGGCTGGTCATCACCAGCGCCCCCTTGAACTCCGTCGCCAGCCAGTTCTCGAGCCAGACGATCGACTCGACATCGAGGTGGTTGGTCGGCTCGTCGAGGAGCAGGACATCGGGGTTGATGGTCAGGATTTTGGCGAGGGCGATGCGCATCTTCCAGCCGCCGCTGAAACTCTCCACCGGCCGGACGTAGTCGTCGGGGCCGATGCCGAGACCGGTCAGCACCGCCTGGGCACGGTTTTCGAGATCGTAGCCGCCACGGTGCTCGAACTCCTCCTGGGCGTCGCCGTACTTTTCGAGCAGCGCCGCCAGGGCCTCCTCCTCCAGCGGTTCGCACATCTGTGCTTCCATCGCCCGGATCTCTTCCCCCAACTCCATGGTGCGCGCGGAGGCTGCCATTACCTCGGCGAGGGCGCTGCGGCCAGCCATCTCGCCGACATCCTGCGAGAAGTAGCCGATCACCGTCTTCTTGCTGCAGCTGATCTCGCCGCCGTCGAGGGGCTCCTCGCCGGTGATCAGGCGAAAGACGGTGGTCTTGCCGGCGCCGTTGGGGCCGACCAGGCCGCTGCGGCTGCCGGGGGTGATCTGGAAGCTGGCGTTCTTGAAGAGAATGCGGGCGCCATGCTGGCGCGTAATGTTGGTGAGATGGATCATGCAAAACTCCAGGGGAAAAAGTCCCGCACAGTTACCATGCTCCGGCCACCCGCGGCAAGGGCAAACTGGCGGAAAGCGCCGGAAGTGCATGAAAAAGGGGGAGAAAATCGGCGAGCCTGATTTATTATTTCTAACTGGACTCTCCGTGGCGTATACCGTATATTCCAAAACACTGTTTCATATAGGAGAAGTTGCATGTCCCTGCATATTGTCGTCATCGACGACTGTCCCGTTACCCTGGAGATGGTCAAGGATTACCTGGCGGCGGCCGGTTTCCGGGTTTCCACCTGCGACTGTGCGGTCTATTCCAACCACCTCATCTACGCCAAACAGCCGCCCGATTTGATCCTCCTCGACGTGATGCTGCCGCTGATGTCCGGAACCAAGAAGGCCAAGGCCCTGAAGAGCCGCGAACGGAGCCGCGACATCCCGATCCTGCTAATGTCCTCCAAGGAGGAAATCGAGTTGCGCACCCTGACCGCCATGTCCGGCGCCGACGGCTACCTCCCCAAACCCTTCTCCGCCACCAGCCTGGTCCGGACCATCCGCAGCCTTCTCCCCGCCTGATCCCCTCGCCCCGACGACAGCGATCCGTCTCTGCCGCCCCCCCTTTGGACTGGTCTTGTCCTGCCGTTTGTGGTAGGAACAACGGGCTGTTCCCAACCCTTGCCGCCCGTGCCGGAACCGGACCGCCA
This sequence comes from Desulfuromonas carbonis, assembly GCF_054658035.1. NCBI lineage: Bacteria > Pseudomonadati > Thermodesulfobacteriota > Desulfuromonadia > Desulfuromonadales > Desulfuromonadaceae > Desulfuromonas > Desulfuromonas carbonis. The sequence continues at coordinate 526,494 of NZ_BAAHXR010000003.1, forward strand.
TGGCCTACTCCGCCGTCATCTTCGACCCCGCGCAAAATACCTGGCTCGGCTTTTCCGCCCCATTGCGGGTGATCAGCGCCGACCAACCCAATCAGGTCCTGCCCGCCCTCGACGCTGTCGCCGCGGCCGTCGGCGAGGGACTGCATGCCGTCGGCATGGTCGCCTACGAGGCGGCAGGCGGGCTCGACCCGGCCTGCACGGTCCATCCCGACGCCGACTTTCCGCTCCTCTGGTTCGGCCTTTATACCGCGCCGCAACCGATCACACTGGAACCAGCCGCCCCGGCGCTCCTTCCCAACACCTGGCAGCCCGGCCTCGACGAGGCTGGCTTCGCCGCCGCCGTGGCGACGATTCATGAGGCGATCGCCCGCGGCGCCAGCTACCAGGTCAACTTCAGCTTCCCGCTGCGCGCCGCCTTCGCCGGCGACCCCTGGGAGTTCTTTCGCGCCCTGGTCGAGGGGCAGCAGGCCGGCCAGGCCGCCTATCTCGATCTCGGCCGCTTCGTCGTCTGCTCGGGCTCCCCCGAGCTCTTCTTCAGCCGCGACGGCGACACCATCCTCACCCGGCCGATGAAGGGGACCGCCCGCCGCGGCCGCAGCGCGGCGGAGGATCGGGAAGCGGGCGCCGCCCTGCAGAACTCGGTCAAGGACCGGGCGGAGAACCTGATGATCCTCGACATGCTGCGCAACGACCTCGCCCGCCTCGGCGGGGCGGTGACGGTCCCCGAGCTCTTCCGCCTGGAGCGCTACCCGACCCTCTGGCAACTGACCAGCAGCGCCACCACCCGCAGCACCGCCGCGCTGGCGGAACTTTTTCGCGCCCTCTTCCCCTGCGCCTCGATCACCGGCGCGCCCAAGCTGAACACCATGCGGATCATCGCCGACCTCGAGGGGGAACCGCGGCGGGTCTACACCGGGGCGATCGGCCACCTCGCCCCCGACGGCGCCATCCGCTTCGGCGTCGCCATCCGCACCGCCCTGATCGACCGCGCCGCCGCCAGTGTCGAGTACCGGGTCGGCGCCGGCATCACCTGGGACTCGCGCAGCGCCGCCGAGTACCGCGAGTGCCTCGACAAGGCGCGCATTCTCAGCGCACCGCGGCGCGCCTTCGCCCTCCTCGAATCGCTGCGCTGGACCCCAGACGAGGGTTTCTGGCTCCTCACGGAACACCTCGAACGGCTCGGCGATTCGGCCGACTATTTTGACTATCCCTGCCACCCCGCGGCCTGGCGCGCCGCCCTCGCGACGGCGGTGGAGAACCTCCCCCAGCGTCCGCACAAGGTGCGGCTGCTGCTGCACGCCAACGGCCGTCTCGAAACTACTGCCGAGCTGCTGGCAGCGCCGGGCGACGAGCCGTTGCGCCTGGCCATCGCCGCCCGCCCCGTCGATGCCGACGACCCCTTCCTCTTCCACAAGACAACCTGGCGCGCCACCTACGAGGATGCACGCCAAGATGCGCCCGCCGCCGACGAGGTGCTGCTCTGGAACCAGCACGGCGAAGTGACCGAGGCCTGCAGCGCCAACCTGGTGCTGGAGCTTAACGGCGAGCGCGTCACCCCGCCTCTTGCCTGCGGGCTGCTCGCCGGCACCCTGCGCCGGCAGCTGCTCGAACGGGGCGAGATTCGCGAGCGGGTGGTGACGCTGGCGGAGCTGCGCCAGGCTGAGCGTCTCTGGCTTATCAACGGGGTACGCGGCTGGCGCCCGGCCCGGCTTCTCCCCGCCTGAAACGCTCGCCGGCAAGCCCCGCGCAACAGCTCTTGATTTCCTCCCGCCAGCGGCCGTAAGATTTCGGCGCCGGATCTCCCGGCCCCCCGCTGCGAGGCTCGCCATGCCCGTCGTCCTGCAGACCACCCTGCTCCTCGTCCTCTCCAACCTCTTCATGACCTTTGCCTGGTACGGCCACCTCAAGCACCTCGGCCACCGCGCCTGGTACTTCGCCGCCCTGGTCAGCTGGGGGGTCGCCCTCTTCGAGTACCTGCTGCAGGTGCCGGCCAACCGCATCGGCTACGGCGAGCTGAGCCTCGCCCAGCTCAAGATCCTGCAGGAGGTGATCACCCTCTCGATCTTCATCCCCTTCGCCCTCTACTACATGCAGCAGCCCCTCAAGCTCGACTACCTCTGGGCCGGGCTCTGCCTGGTCGGCGCGGTCTTCTTTATTTTTCGCAGCTAGGAGACTGTCGGACTATCCATGCGCCGGCTGCAAATCCGGCTGTTCGGCCCATATTTCGGCTCCTTTTTGGCCCATAGCTCTGGCTATGAGCCCGCAAACGAGCCAAAATCTGGTCTCCAACATCCGAATTTTCGCTTCGTCCCGCATTGTCCGACAGGCTCCTAGGAAAAATCTTCAGGCGGGGTCGTTGCGCTCGGGGGTGACGACGGCGGCCAGCGCCGGCGGCCGGCCGCTGCGGTTGGTGAGCCAGGCGCCGACGATGACCAGCGCCCCCCCCTGCAGCAGGGTGGCGCTGAGGGCCTCGTCGAGGAGGAGATAGCCGAGGACGACGGCGCAGACCGGCACGAAGTTGATGAAGACGCCGCTGCGCACCGCGCCGAGCCGGTGGATCGCCTGGTAGTACCAGAGAAAACCGAGGACGGTGCCGAAGAGGGCGAGGTAGGCGAGGCTGAGCCAGGCGTGGAGGCCGTAGCCGGCGGCGCCGGTCACCACCCCCTTGGCGACAGCCAGGGGCGCCAGCAGCAGGGTGCCGGCGACCGACGAGCAGGTCACCGCCGCCAGGGGCGAGAGGCCGCGCATTGCGCGGCGACCGAGGACCGAGTAGAGGGCCCAGCAGAGGACGCAGCCGAGGAGCGCCAGCTCGCCGCGGCCGAGGGCGCCGGCGAAAAGTCCGGCGAGGTGGCCGTTGCTGATCACCAGCAGCGCCCCGCTCACCGAGATGGCGATGCCGAGGGCGCGGCGCGGGGTGAGGCGTTCGCCGCCGAAGAGGGCCGAGAGGAGGGCGATGCCAACCGGGTTGAGGGCGATGATCAGGGCGGCGCGGCTGGCGCTCACCGTCTGCAATCCGGTGAAGAAGAAGACGTTGTAGCCGAAGACCCCGGTCAGGCCGAGCAGGGTCACTGCCCCGAGCTGGCGGCGGTCGAGGCGCGGCAGCCCCCCCTCCAGGCGATAGAGGAGGAGCAGCAGCAGGAGCGAGGCGATGGCAAAACGCAGAAAAGCCGCCGGCAGCGGCGGCACCACTCCGGCGAGGAGGCGGCCGGCGATGAAGGTGCCGCCCCAGAAGAGCATGGTGGCGAGGAGTTTGAGGTAGACCAGCATCGGCGTCCATTCGGGTGCGGTAGCAGCAGGCGTCAGTTTATCAGAGTTGATTTCGCCCCGGGGGCAAATTATCCCTTGCGCCGGCGGCCACTTCCCCGCAGAATAGGCCAACCATTCCAGAATTCGCATATAACGGAGGCCGTCCCATGAAAGAGTCCGGAGAAGAGAGTCCCTTGAGCTGCACCAGCTGCAGTGCCGTCTTCCAGAAACAGGGGACGACCAACTGCTGGAGCGATCCCAAGAGCCGCGGCGCCGCCCCGGTCTACTGCCCCTCGGAGCGGGAGGAACAGATCATCAATGACGCCTTCGCCCGCTACACCGGCAGCGACGCCGACGCCAGGCTGGCGCGGGTAGCGGCCATCGTCGAAGGGCTTTGCTACCAGCCGGTCCCCGGCTCCGACGCCGTCAACGCCCGCTGGACCCGGGTCGAGGACACCATCGCCCTGGCCAAGCTGATGGGCTGGAAGAAGATCGGCATCGGCACCTGCATCGGCCTTTTGGAGGAGTCCAACCGCCTTGCCGAGATCCTCAAGGCCCAGGGCTTCGAACCCCTCTCGGTCTGCTGCAAGGCCGGCAGCATCGACAAGCTCGAACTCGGCATCGGCGAGGAGCACAAGGTCCGCCCAGGCACCTTCGAACCGGCCTGCAACCCGATCGCCCAGGCCCAGCTCCTCAACCAGGCCGGCACCGACATGAACGTCATCATCGGCCTCTGCGTCGGCCACGACATGCTCTTCGCCAAGCACTCCGACGCTCCCGTCACCACCCTCGTCGTCAAGGACCGCGTCACCGGCCACAACCCGGCGGCGGTCCTCTACGGTCAGAACTTCTACTACAAGCGGCTGCAGAAGCAGCAGGTGCAGGTGCCGAAGCTGGACGACTGAACTCCCGGCAGGCTCCGGCCCCGCTGCTAACGAGCCAAAATGATTGACAACCGGCAGCGATGCCGGTATCAAAGAGGCACCTGTTTTTCATTGGCAGTTCGGGAGGGGCGCCGTGAGAAAGAACTTCTGGTAACCAGACAGCCCGTTCGGCCGCAAAGGCCGGGCGGGTTTTTTGTTGCTCCTGTGGGGGGGAGGATGGGAAACAGAGCAGCAAGAGCCTTTCAACTGGGGTTAGGAGTGTCAGGCCAGCGCAAAAAGTTCAGCCCCGAGGCCCCAGGATAAACCTAGCTTTCTCACGACGCAGCATCTCATAAGGCGTGATACATTTAATGTCCATTCCGATGCAAACATTGGGGATTTTTACTCGCTTGATGGAATCGGACGGGATTTCATGGCTGACAACGACTGCGCTCATAGCTTTGGCCTGGCTGATCAGGTAATAGTCGGCAACCTGGAGGAAGGTATTGACGGCGGCAGGCTGGTAATTTTGGCTTGAAACCCAGGCGCTAACGGCAGGAAAGCAGGCGACAACCTGGTCATCCGGGCGCAGAAAAAAACCGGAGCCCCGTTCTTTGCTCCACTGTGAGAGATCATCATCCCCGGCGAGGATTTCATCTTCGACCTTTTCGATACTGAAAACGCTGCCAACAGCATTCTGCGCTATCAGCCATTCCCAGAACGCTGGACAAAAGTCAAAGCCGTAATGCAGGTTTTTCGCCTGCATGAAAACATTCGCGTCGAGCAGATACACTGTTTATCCCCCTCCGAATTCACTCACCGCACGATAAAAGGTCTCCGACTTTTTGATTCCGAGCAGACGGAAGGCGTCACGGAACAAGGTCTGCCCTTCCAGGGTGCTGCCGATCACGGCCTTTACCAGGCGCTTGCTTGTCCGAGCGCCCAAAGTCCGATAAAAGTCACCACCGCCCGAACCGCGCGTATCCAGTTGCCGCAACCGGTCAAGTTCCTCCCGGTAGGTTTGCCACAGAGTTTCCCGATCAATTGCTCCGAGATCGTAAATGCGCCTCAAGACAACCAGGGTGCTGACCTTGAAGTGTCGCGCCAGCCTTTGCATGGCATCCGTCAGCAACTCATCCGGACGATAGCGGGCGCGTATGTCATCGAGGGGGACCAGTATTTCCGACGCAACTGCATTGCACCAGCGTTCGACATGAATCTCGGGCCACTGCGCCACCTGACTGTCGGAAACGCCGCTTTCCCCAATCCACAGATGCGCCAGCTCATGGACCAGGGTGAACATCTGCGCCGATTTACTGTCTGCGCCATTGACGAAAATAACCGGTGCCAGTGTATCAACCAGCGCGAAGCCACGGAACTCCTCCGGCGAGAGCTTGCGATGACTGTTGCTGCCGACAATGCCACTGATCATCACCAGAACGCCCGCATCTTCCAGTAAAGAAATCAGCTGCCGCAGCGCCTCGGTCCAGGTCGGAACACCCTGCCGCTGGAGAAGGTCGAGACCTATCAGGTTACGCAGCGTCGCGGCCGTGGTGACAATATCGGCATCGATCGTTCCCTGTCCAATCCAGGTGATGGGTTCCTCGCCATAGAGGCGGGCATAATCGCGATACCAGTCCTGCCGCTGCTGACAGAGGTAAATGGTGTCGAGCAGGTCAGGGCTGGGAACGGGGCGCGCGTCGCCTCCCATGGTGCGGAAGTCGGGAATCGGGAGCGAAATTTCAGGTGGTTTAGGTAGAAAGAAGAAACCGATAGGCGTATGGGTGGCGCGGGCAAAAGCTTCGAGTTGCTTCAGGGTCGGCGCAAGGCGGCCTTCAAACCAGTCCTTAAGTTTTGGGAATTTGGGCAATAAGTCACCCACATCCAGCCCGGCTCTTTGACCGGCCCAGTGCAAAATTTCAGGATTGACAAATACTCGATTCATCTCAGCATGTCCTCATTACACCTCGATAACACTATATCAACAATGTGACTGATTAAGTCAGAACTCTCACTTCAAAACGCCACCAGCTTCTCACCCAACTGATGCTTGAGATTCCACTTCTTGGTGGTATCAACCGCGCGTTCCAGGCAGATGAAGATTTCGTCGCGGCCGCCCAGAGCGGCGACGGTGGCGTCGTTCAGTTCGGGATCGAGGCAGACCAGCGCGGTCTTGTGGCCGTCGCTGACGCGGTAAACCGCGTTGTTGGCAAACTCAGCCAGCAGCTCTCGGTTGAAGTTGAGCTGGAAGCCGTTTTTCAGCATCACTTCGTCGAAGATGTCAGCTTCGTTGAACAGGGAGTAAAGGGTCGCCTCCTTGTCGACGATGTATTGCCTGAGCAGGGCGATGTTCTCCTCGGCGGTCTGTTCCGGGTCGGGCTGGAACTCGACGCGGGGGAAGTGGCTCTTGACCAGGCGGTAGGTTTTAAAGCCGGGTTGATAGGCTTCTTGCCCCTGCTCGAACAAGCCCTGTTGCTGCTTTTCGGCCTGCTCTTGTTCGATGCGGCCGATGACCCGTTTGTTGCGCTCGATAGTGATATCGGAGATTTTTTTGTAACCGGCTTTGAACGCCTCGGATTTTTCGTCGGTCAGTTCGGGGATCTGGACGAGGATGAACTTGCGGTTTCCACCATCTTCTTTGTTCAGCTCCATGACAGCTTGGCCGGTGGTGCCGGAGCCGGCGAAAAAATCGAGAGCTACATCGTTTCCAGCGAGTATTTGTCCCACGAGTAACTTTATAAGTCGAGTAGGCTTTGGAAAATCGAAGTGTTTAGCCTCAAATATTTCAGTTAATTCGCGTGTGCCATTCGTTGTGAATCCGACCAAAGCGGCTTTAAGCATTGTCGAAAAACCAGTTTGCGTTGTTTTTAGGTCTTTGAGGAATTTCTTCTGCCTTGGTCGACCTGTTGGGCTCCGAGGAAATAGAATTTCCCCGGTGGCAATTAGTTTTTGAACATTTTCCTTAGACTTCGACCATCCTCTCGAAGGATTCGGTGGATATGCCAAACCTGTGGCGGGGTCAATAATATCAAAATGCAAATTCGGTCTTTGATCCTTTGTTGCAAGCCCAGACAGATCAATACTCGCCCACGGCCCTCTTGGGTCGTTATCAGGATTCGTATATTTGGTGATATCTATTTCAACGCCAGAGAGTGCTGAACTTTGAGATTTCCCATAAGCAATTACGTACTCGTGATCAGCCGATATGTTGTTTTGATTTCTGTTGTCGGCATTTTGTCTACGGTGCCAAATAAGTTGCCCCAAAAAATTCTCCCCACCAAACACCTCATCACACAACTTCCGCAGATGATGCACCTCATGGTCATCAATCGAGATAAAAATCACCCCGTCCTCGCGCAACAACTGCCGCGCAGCCAGCAGCCGGGGGTACATCATGTTCAGCCAGTTGGAATGATAGCGTCCGGCGCTTTCGCTGTTGGTATCGACCTTGACACCGTCTTCGGTGACCCCGGTCTGCTCCCAGTAGGCCCTGCGCTGCTCGCTGTAATTGTCGCTGTAGACGAAATCGTTGCCGGTGTTGTAGGGCGGGTCGATATAGATGCACTTGATCTTTTCGCGGTAGGCCGACAGCAGGCATTTGAGCACTTCGAGGTTTTCCCCCTCGATGATCATGTTGCCGTCGGCCACATCCGGGTTAACCGAGCGGGCGGCATCGTATTGCAAGGCGGCGGTGGTCGGGGTAAAGGCGCGGCGCTTGGCGTCGGCCTTGCCAAACCAGCGAAATTCGAACTTCTCGCTGCCTGCGATCCACTCCGAATCAACCAGATGCTTCAGTTCGTCGGGGTCGAGTCGCCCGTCGGCGGTGAACAGATCGGGCATCAGCCGCTTGAGCTGTTCGAGGCGCTCGCGGTTGAGATCGGGGGTATTGGGCATCAGGTCGTTGATGTCAGGCATTGGTTGTTTCCTCTGCTTGCTGCTTGAAAATCCGGTACTCCTTGATCGGTGCATGGTAGTTGACCCGCGCTTCAACGCCGAGGGCGGCAAAATGCTGAATGGCGCACTTGATCTTGTAGATCTCGCTGTCGGTCAGCGCCTTGGTATCGCCGAGATCGTTGGTCCCCTTGGTTTCGATGACAAAATAATAGTCGTCCCTCCCGCCACGTATTCCGCCTTTCTTCAGCACCACGCCGAAGTCGGGGTTGTACGGCCCGATGGGCGTGGCAATGCTGTAGAAGGCCGGCAGCTTGAGAAAGCAGACTACTTCCGGGTCGCCGTCGGCGGTGGCGGCAAAGGCTTTTTCGATGTCGCTGTCAAAGACGATGCCGTCATAAAGCCCGCGCTGGGGCGTCGGCTGGATGCGGTCGCTGTGGCGCACCAGTTGCGCTTCGAACTCGGCAATGGGGAAGCTTTCGCCGTTGGGCATGTAGGTGAGCTGGCGCAGCATCTCGTCAAGCTCGATGCGACGGATGGCGATGGTCGCCTCCTGCAGGAAAAGCGGAGGGTTGCGCACCAGGGCGTCGAAGTTGGTCAGACGGGAGACAATCTTGAATACCGTCGGGTAGGCGAGGGCGGTATTTTCGCTCAGCTCCTCCACCAGATCGAGGGGTGCAAAGCGCGCCTTGAGTCGGGTGGTTTCACTACCGATACGTTCACGTTGCACGCCGTCCTGCTCCATCCCGGTGATCCGGTCGAGGGTGATTTCGGCTTCGTATTCGCGGGTGGTGATGGCGTTGAGTGCTTCAGCCGACCGTGTCACCAGTGCCTCTTCATCAAAAGCCACGGTGTAATCAGTGCGCTTGCTCAGCCGCCGCCAGAATTCGCGGAAGGCCGGGCTGTTGAAATGCTCTTCGTTACGCTTGAGGGTCTTGCGCGAACGATTCTCCCCCTTATGCCTGTGACGGGTTTCGGCCCCGGCCGCTGCAGTGCCGTAGATATCGACGATCTCCTGCTGGTACTGGGTGACGAAGGTTTCGTAGCTTTCGTTGGGGATGACGGTCAGCAGGTTAACCTCATCCTCTTCGTCAACCTCGGCCGGATCGTAGACCCGCTCGCCGTGCTGGTTGACGCAGATGCGCAGCCCCCGGCCGATCTCCTGGCGTTTTTTGATCTCGCTGTAGGAATTGTTGAGAGTGGCGATGTTGAAGATGTTGGGGTTATCCCAACCGACACCGAGGGCCGAGTGGGAAAAGATGAATTCCACCGGGTTGTCGAGGGCCAGCAGCTTTTCCTTGTCGCGCAGGATCAGATCGAACAACTCCTTGTTGCCGATCATGGAACGCTCGTTGTCGGTGTACTCCCCCTTGCCGGTCTGGGCGAAATAGTACCCCTGCGCGGCGGTGATCTCTTCGTCGCTTGGCAGACGGCCACAATGCTCCTGATGCAGCTGACGGTACTTTTCGACAAACAAGCTGCGGATCAGGCCGTCCTCGCGCACGTAGTTGTCGACCCGGTCGATGAAGATCAGCGACAGGCACTTGATTCCTCTTGTCCGCAGCCTTTCCCGCTTGCGGAAATGGGTGTCGATCAGCCAGTGCAGCTGTTCGCCGAAGATCCCGGCGAAATCCCGCGAGCGTTCCTTTTCAGCCAGCTCGGTTCCGTTGGAGAAGTGAACTTTGAAGCTGCGGTCGCGCAGCCCCTTGCCGATACGGGAGATGCGGAAGCCCCGGTAGCTGACGTTGCCGGTCTTCTCCTCCAGATCGTCGCCGACCTTGAGCCAGGGGGTGGCCTTGTATTCGTAGGCGTTCTTGCTTGAAGAGTAGCGCCAGGCGAGCAGCTTGACCTGCGGATCGCGGCCGTCCTTGAAAGTGCGCACCTCATCGACTTCGATCTTGAGGGTCGCCTCGTCGTTCTTTTCCGCCACCGAGAGCACCTCGATCTTTTTCACCAGCCCTTGCCGATAGCTGTCGAAAGGAGTCAGCCGGTAGATGAGATTGCGCAGCACCTTGTGGGTTGCCGAGTAGCGCAGCTTGCACAGCGGATTGAGTCGGGCGATACGGGCGACGGCGTTGGGGGTATCCATCCCTTCCTGCGGTTCGTCCATGACGATAATCGGGCGGGTCCGCCCGAGGGCTTCGATAAACGGCAGGTTGGCGAACAGGTCCTCGCGCTGGGTCTGGTTGAGAATGCGGTCCTCGCTGTTGAAGGACTGCAGCGTCATCACCATGATCTGCGGATGTTGCGATTCGATGAAGGTGGATACCTTGTGCAGCCGGGCGCTGTCGTACTCGAAGCAGTCGGGGCGAAAGCCATAGAGCGCTTCGAGCTGGTCGGCGAAGGTGGCGAAGGAGGTCAGCACGCCTTCGCGGATGGCGACCGAGGGTACAAGGATGATGAACTTGGCGAAGCCGAATTCCTTGTACAGCTCGAAAATGGTCTTCAGGTAAACCAGGGTCTTGCCGGTGCCAGTCTCCATCTCGATGCAGAATTCAGGTTCAGCATGGGCTTTGAGATTTTCGCCGGAAATACCGTTGGATTCTGCAACGATACCGGTATTGTCGACCAAGTGCTCGGGAGATAGGCGAAGGTAGTTGAAGCGAATCCCCTCGTCGGTGGCATTGTCGAAGGTGTTACGCTCCTGTCCCTCGAACAAACGGACGACCGAAGCAATGGCCTGCTGCTGATAAAAGAGTTCTTCGAGCCTAAGTTGCATGGAAATGATCCCTATGAACTATAAATGGCAAATTCTGCCAAGCTCCCTTAATGAACCCGAAGGGCGCACATGCGTTGAAATTTGAACCCTGGTTAATGCCCGACAGACTAGCAAATTTTTGAAAAACCCAGAAGGAAAAAGGCTGGTTAACTACGCCAAAACGACCTCGAGAAGACTGACCTCGACAAGTTGTGGATGACTGGGGTCAGACTACTTAAACCATCGAAACTAAGATGGAATACATCAAAATCCGGCCCAAAAAGCTTCTTACGTTATTTTCTGCCGGGACACGTCCGGCACATTACTCATCGGCGGTCGGTGCCACAAAAAGGAATTTTTCCTTCTTTTCCTTCTTTTCCCCGGGACAATCGTGCCAGCGAAGACCCCAGGGACGTCCTTGAATAATTGAAAATTCCCGACAGGCTACTGCCATGCCCGGTGCCGCGAGAATAGACATGCCCGGTCTGCTGCAACACGTGATCGCCCGCGGGGTCGAACAACGCCCTGTCTTTCTGGATGATCGGGACCGGGAACGGTTTGTTTCTCTTCTGTCGAAACTGCTTACCGAGACCGAATCCAATTATTCAAGGGCATTGGTGCCAGGCCTGCAAACATGGAAACAGGACCGCCGGTCCCGACCGGCAGCCGGGTGGCTTTCTTTGCCGGCCCAAAGAAAGTCACCAAAGAAAACGCCACTCGGCGTGGGGCCATGCGGTGGCGCAGCGGAGTGCTGGTCAGGTAGGGCGGTGGGCCTCCATCTGTATTCCGACCCGCACCCAATGGCGCCGGGACCCATCCGTCTGGGGTCCCGGGTGCGTGGCGAGGTGGAGTTCACATGGCGGTACGGAGTTTCTGCTCGTCCCCTACGTACAGAGGCTGGCGGGGCGTTACTTGCCAGCCTGCCATTTAACGATGCGGGTCCCCGAGGGCAGACCTCCAAGTGGCCAAGCTTCCGAACCCCGCTTCGGTTTTTCCGCTGATCGCGCAAACCGCTACCACGGAAAGCTATTTTTCAAACACCAGCTCCAGCGGATCGGAGATCCGTCCCATGCCGTAGCGGTTCGGTTGATCCATCACCAGCGGCTGGCCGTAAAGGCTGTAGATCGAAACCCCAAAGAGATAGGTCTTGTCGCTTTTCGGATCAAACTGCACATCATCCTGGTGCCCAGTGTTGAATATGCGGGAAAACTCGATGGTCCAGTAGCCGGCGCTCCAGACACCCCTGGCCTTGACATCACTACGGCTACCTTCGGGTGCCACCACCTCGAAACGGTTAACCAGCGGGGTGGTGAATTCGGCCGGGGCCTTCTTGACCTCTTTGTAGGCCGGCTTGCCGGAATCGCTCTTGCGGAAGAGGTAACGCTTCTTGCCACTGGCGCTGACGGTTTCCGTCGCATCCTCCCCTGGCTTGTCGGAAAGAATATGATATTTGTCATCCGCAAATCCGGCCGGATTGGTCCGGTTGGCTTTCCAGTACCAGACATCGGCGGTGTAGAGGTCCTCGGAGAAGTTGGAAAGGTTGACCGGTTTGTCCATCATGTTCCACTTGAACACGAAGGTGTCTTCGCGGTGCGGGCCGGAAAGATATTTGTTCAAATCCTTGTCCCAGAGCCATGGGCTATGAAATGCGTTCTCAGCGGCATCGACATACTGAACGCAGAAAAAGAGCTGGCCGTCGGCCTGTATCGCTTTCAAAAAAAGGGGCGTATTGGCTGTTCGATCCATGACAGTTGTCGGCTTGATCTCCTTCCAGGCCGGTTCACTGCAGTCGCCGTCAAGTACCGGCGCTGTGCTGCTCTTGTAGGCGGTAATGGTATTTTCCGCCTGGGCGGCTAAGGTGGTGAGCGGCGACAGGGAAAGGCTGATCAGGGCGGCAACCGAAAAGGCACACAAGCTCTTTTTCATTATCTCCTCCGGAGGCAGGGAAATTTCATTCGATGCGACGCTACTCATTTTCCCCATATTTTTGCTGAATGTCTACTCTTTTGGTCGGATTCCCCGCAGCGTGCCGGAGATTGCTGCCGGTGGGATCATGAACTTCTCCTTGCCCTGCCCCATCCGCCGACTCTTGCCGCCGGCCAGCAGCACCCCGATGACGTCCGAAAATGGCCCCGGCATATTTTCGCTCGGCGCAATCTGCATGGCAGGTATCCTAGCCCCCCCGCAAAGGGGCATCCTTGCCAGGCCTGCAAAAATGGACATAGGTGGTAATTCCACGATTGCAGGCCCGATGTCAGACATTGGTTGTTTTCTTATTTTAGTAGGAGCCCCCTTGAGGGGCGATCGATTCATCGCGGCTAAGGCCCTTCCTACAGGGCCGGGTATAATCGGCCGCTTTCAATCCTTACGACGGATCGAATTTTGAACTCTCCACCCATACAGCATCCCATAAGGGGTAATCCCAAATTCGCGCAGCAATCCCGGCACGTACCGGATTCATGACCGTGTAGCGAGCAACAACTCGAATATCTTCATCCCGGTGCAGGGCGTGATCGTGAAAACCTTTCTGCCAGATACGGTTATCGCGGCTGAAGCCGCTCCTACATTGAGGACTTCCTGTAGGAGCCCCTTGAGGGGCGATCGATTCATAGCGGCTAAAGCCGCTCCTACAGGGCATTTGTGCAAAGCAATCGTGCCAGGCCTGCAAATATGGAAATAGTTAGAATTACACGATTGCAGGCCCAATGGCAGACATCGGTTGTTTTCTTATTTCCTGATTAGGTCCAATTCTAAGCTTGGCGAAGCCAGGCCTCGGTTTGGCGCCGCCTTGGCCATTTCCATCAAAGTGGTCGAAAGATGAGGGACGCTTTGGTTGGAAACCGGCCCGTCCTTTCCTTGCCTGTCCTGTCAGAAACAACAATTTCACCGCATCTTCCCGGTTGCAAAGAGCCCCCGATACCTCATACTTGTCCGGATCGCCGACCCCGTCGGTCCGAAAGCGCCATCCCCCACCAAAATAAGGAAGAGACCATGAAAAGATGGATCTGGATTTCACTGCTCGCCCTGTGCCTGGTTGCCGCCGGCTGCTCCACTTCCCGCTACCTGCTTGACAAGCCCTACATCCTTCATGCCGAGCCCGCGGCCGGCGAGAGCGGCGCGGCGGTCCAGGAGCGGGCGATGAAAGCGCTGCTCGACGCCTTTGCCGAATACCGCTGGGAGGTTCGTGGCCTCGACCGGGAGAACCACACCGTCACCGCCCAGGCCTGCCGGGGCGGCGAACTCTGCGCCGAAGTCCTGGCGACGGTGCAGGGGGACGGCAGCGTCGAGCTCCTGCGCAGCCCCGGGACCGAGCTGAGCCAGGACGAGGAGCTGCTGCTGCGGCGCTGGCTGGCCAACATCAACAGGTCCTACCAGAAACGGATGCGCGTTCGTTAGCCATTGCCGACCGCAGGAAAAATCCGGGAGGAGGCCGGCCACCGGTATTATCCCTTTTTCTTCCGGGCTCGCCCCGGGACAGGTTCTGCGCGGGTGGATTTGCCGGAGCGGACGTCAGAGTCCGCCACTCCGAATGGCCGGGGCTTGCGTTCGAAACCGGATTCGGGTTATATTTCGCCCACTATGCTCAGATGCCGCCGTTTTCATCTTCCAATCCTCTGCCTGCTCCTCCTCTCCCTGGTCACCAGCGGAGCGCGCGTCTCCGGCCATGTCTGGTGCCTGAGCACCGACGGCCAGGCAACCCTCGAAGCAGCGCTGGCCAACGATTGCAGCATGAGCGGGGCCGCCGCGCGGTCGGGCGCGCCTCCTCACGTCGCCCTCGAAGCCGGGGACGAGGACTGTGACCACTACCTCGACATCTCCTCCTCCTTTGAATGGGGCTCGCCCCGGGTCCGCGACCTGACTGCTCACTTCGACCTTCCGGCCCTGCCGGCGATCGTGCCAGCGGCCTTTAGCGCCAGTCCGACCGGGGCCGCCCGCGTTGCGAGCCACACCCCGCACGTCCCGCCACGTCTCTCCGCTCAGATCCGCCAGCACCGCACCATCGTCCTGCTGATTTAAGCCACCCTCTGTATTGCCCCTCACCACCCCGGGTGCCCAACCGCCCTAAAGACCCTCTCACTGCGTCCTGTGGGCGCAGTACATCTGGAGATATCACCATGTCCACCCGACCCTTCCTGTTCGGGACCTTCGTGGTCCTGCTCGGGCTCGGCCCCTTTGTCCTGCCCCTGGGCGCCTCGGCTGAAGCCCAAAGCGGCGCCGCGCCGGTGCAGATCCTGACTTTGCAGGAGGCGCTGCAGCGCACCCTCGCCGCCAATCCCGACCTCGCCGCGGCCGGCGCCGAACAGCAGGCCGCGGCCGCCGAGCGCCGCCAGGCCGGGCGTCGCCCCAACCCCGAACTGGGGGTTTCGCTGGAAAATGCCCTCGGCAGCGGCGCCTACCAGGGGAGCGACGGCGCCGAGCTGACCCTCGAACTGAGCCTGCCGGTCGAACTCGGCGGCAAACGTCGGCTGCGCCGGGAAGCGGCCGACCTCGCCCTCGAGCTCGCCGCCACCGCGCAGGCCAGCGCCCGCATCGAGGCTTTGACGACAACCCGGCAGCGCTACCTCGCGGTGCTGGCAGCCCAGGAGCAGCTGCAGCTGGCGCAGGAAGAGGTGGCGGCAGCCAACCGCTCGCTGCAGGCGGCCGAAGAGCGGATCAGCACCGGCAAGGCCCCGCGCGTCGACCGCCTGCGCCTGCAGGGTGAAGCGAGCATCGCCGCCCTCGAACGCACGCGAGCCGAACGGGCCCTGGAGCTCGCGCGGCAGGCCCTGGCGGCGGCCTGGGGTGCCACCGCGGTCGACTTCGAGCGCCTCGCCGGGGAGCTCACGCCCCTCCCCGATCTTCCCGAACTGGCGACGGTGGAAGGACTGCTGGAGCAGACCCCGGCGGCAGCGCGCGCCCGGCTCGCCAGCGCCCGGAGCCGGAACCAGCTCGCCCAGACCCGGGCCGAGCGCATTCCCGACCCGAGCCTGACCCTCGGCTGGCGGCACTTCCAGGAGAGTGACGACCAGGCCCTGGTTTTCGGGGTGGCGCTCCCCCTTCCCCTCTTCAACTCCGGCCGGGATGCCGTGGCCGCCGCCGGCAGCCGGCTGCAGGGGGAGCTGGCCCGGGCGCAGAGTGCCCGCAACCAGGCGCGCCAGGAGCTGCGCAGCGCCTGGCAGGGCCTCGCCGATGCCCGGGCCGCGGCCGAGCTCTTTGCACAGCAGATCGTCCCCGCTGCCGCCGAGAGCTTCGCCGCCGCAGATTTCGGCTATCGCGCCGGCAAGTTCAACCTGATCGAACTGCTCGACGCCCAACGTACCCTGTTCGAGGCGCGCCGGCGGCAGCTTGAAGCGGTCTACACCTGCCAGCTCGCCGCCAGTGAGCTGCAGCGCCTGCTCGGCGCCGACCCGGCCGCGACCATCAACCCATCACCTGTCCAGTGAGGTTCACATCATGAAAAAGAGTCATCTCATTATCGCCGCACTCATCCTGCTCGCCGCCGGTCTCGGCTGGGGTGTCGGCGCCCATGCCCCGGACCTGCACGCCGCAGCCGAAGCGCACGGCGAAGAGGCCCATCAGGATCGATCCCCGGCAACAGCAGAAGCGCAGGACGAGCATGCCGGCCATGGCCATGCACCGGCAGCTGACGAGCATGCCGGGCACGACCATGGCGCCGCGCCCGACGCGGGCGAGTACTGCGTCGAGCACCAAATGCCGGAGGCGGTGGATGTCCTCTGCAACCCGCCGCTGCTGGCCAGCCTCCTTCCCGGCGAGGGGGTGCTGATGCGCCTCGCCACCCCGGAGGCGGCAGAGCGCGCCGGCATCCTGATTGCTGCGGCAGAGCCGGCGCAGCTGGCGGCCGGCCAGGCGGTCCCGGCGCGGGTACTCTACAACCGCTCGCGGCTCGCCGAGGTGATGGCCCTCTCCGGCGGTGTGGTGCGCCGCCTCGCCGTCGAGCCCGGGCAGCGCGTTACCCGCGGCGGGCTGCTGGCGGAGATCGACTCGCCGGCGGTGGCGACGGCCCGGGCCGACTACCGGGCCGCGCTCGGGCGGCTGGAGCTGGCCGCGGCCAACGTCCGCCGCGAGCAGGAACTTGTCGAGCGCGGCGTCAGCGCCCGCCGCGAACTGGAGCAGGCGCAGGCCGAGGAACAGGCGAGCCGGGCCGCGGCCGAACAGCTGCGCGAGCAGCTGCAGGCCTTCGACGCTGCGGCCGATGCCGATGCCGGCTCGCGCCTGGCGCTGCGTTCGCCGCTGACCGGCACCGTGGTCGCCCGTCACGTCGTCCTCGGCCAGACCCTGGCGCCGGAGACCCTGCTCTTCACCGTCGCCGACCTCTCCACCCTCTGGCTGGAGTTGCAGCTCAGTCCGGCCCAGCTGCAGCTCGCCCGCGTCGGCGCGGCGATCGAGGCCGAATTCGATGATCTCCCCGGCCGGCGCTTTGCCGCGAGAATCACCCAGGTGGCGAGCGGCCTCGACCCGCAGACCCGTCTGTTGCGGGTGGTCGCCGAGGTCGCCAATCCCGATGGCACCCTCAAGGATGGCCTCTTCGGCCAGGCCTTTTTGGCCGGCGCGGAAACGGTGGCTGGTGGCCCTGCGATGGTGGCAGTTCCGGCCGCCGCAGTGCAGTCGATCGACGGCAAGGCCTATGTTTTCGTCGCCCGGGAGAAGGACCTCTTCGAAGTGCGCCGGGTGGCGGCCGGGCCGCGGCGCGGCGACGACGTCCTGCTCGCCGCCGGCGTCCAGGCCGGCGAGCGGGTCGCGGCCAGCCAGGGGTTCGCCCTCAAGTCGGAATTGCTCAAATCGCGCCTCGGCGCATCCTGCGCGGACCACTAGGGAGCTGCCATGTTTGAACGTCTGATCGAATTCACCCTGAAGAACCGCCTGCTGGTGGTTCTCCTCTTCGTCATCACCGGTGCTGTCGGCGCCTGGACCCTGGCACGGCTGCCGGTCGACGCCTTCCCGGACACCACCCCGGTGCAGGTGCAGATCAACACCATCGCCCCGGCCCTCGGTCCGGAGGAGATCGAACGGCAGCTCACCATGCCGGTGGAACTGGCCGTCTCCGGCCTGCCGCACCTGACCAGCGTCCGCTCGATCTCCAAGTTCGGCCTCTCCCAGGTCGTCGTCACCTTCAGCGACGACATGCCGATCTACGACTCGCGCCAGCTGGTGATGGAACGCCTCGCCAACGTCGGCCTCCCCGACGGCATCGACCGCCCCGAGCTGGGACCGATCTCCACCGGACTGGGGGAGGTCTTTCACTACGTGCTGCGCTCCAGCGATCCGAAACGAACCCTCGCCGAGCTGCGCACCCTGCACGACTGGGTGGTCAAGCCGGAGCTGCGCAAGGTCGCCGGGGTCGCCGAGATCAACTCCTGGGGGGGCCTCGAACGCCAGTACCACGTCATCGTCGTTCCCGAGCGGCTGATCAAGTACGGGCTGGTGCTGGGCGATCTGCGCCAGGCGCTGGAGGAGAACAACGCCAACGTCGGCGGCGGCCAGGTGATCACCGCCGGCCAGGCGCTGCTGGTTCACGGCATCGGCCGGGTCAGCAGCCTCGACCAGCTCGGCAATATCGTCGTCGCCACCCATGACGGGATTCCGGTGCGGGTTCGCGACCTCGCCGAGGTGCGCATCGGCCACGAGCTGCGCCGCGGCGCCGTCTCCTACCAGGGGGAGGGCGAGGTGGTCATGGGCCTCGGCTTCATGCTGATGGGGGAGAACAGTCGCGAGGTGACGACGGCGCTGAAGGCCCGCCTCGACACGGTGCGCAAGGCGCTGCCGGCGGATGTGGTGCTGGAGACGGTCTACGACCGCACCGAGCTGATCGACCAGGTCATCGCCACCGTCGAGCACAACCTGATCGCCGGGGCGATCCTCGTCATCGTCATCCTCTTTCTGCTCCTCGGCAACGTCCGCGCCGGGCTGCTGGTGGCGACGGCCATCCCGATTTCGATGCTCTTCGCCGGCCTCGGGATGTGGCAGCTCGGCATCGCCGCCAGCCTCCTCTCCCTCGGCGCCATGGACTTCGGCATCCTGGTCGATGGCTCGGTGGTCATGACCGAGGCCAATCTGCGCCGCCTTACCGAACGGCAATTGCAGCTCGGCCGCGAGCTGACTGCCGCCGAGCGCATGAGCTGCATCCTCGCCTCCAGTCGCGAGGTGGCGCGACCGATCGCCTTCGGTATGGGGATCATCGTGCTGGTCTTTCTGCCGGTGCTGACCCTGCAGGGGATCGAGGGGAAGATGTTCCGGCCGATGGCCTGGACCTTTATCTTTGCCCTGCTCGGCGCGCTGCTGGTGGCGATCTTCCTCGCCCCGATCCTCTCCTACCAGTTCCTGCCGCAGCGGCTCAGCGAAAAGGAGGGGCGGGCCGAAAACTGGCTCGGGCGCCTCTACCTGCCGGCCCTGCGCTGGGTCCTGCGTCGTCGCCTGCTGACCCTCGGCGTCGCCCTCGCCCTGGTGCTGGCGACCGGGGCCCTCGCCCCGCGCCTCGGCGGCGAGTTCCTGCCGCGCATGGGGGAAGGGGCTTTGGTGGCGAGCATCGTCCGGCTCGCCGGCGTCTCGGTCGAGGAATCGGTCGCCTACAACACCCGGCTCGAGGCGATGATTCGCGAAAAGTTCCCGGACGAGGTACACCACGTCTGGAGCCGGCTCGGCAGCGCCGAGGTCGCCACCGACCCGATGGGGACCGAGCTGACCGACATCTTCATGACCCTCTACCCGCGCGAACAGTGGACCCGCGCCTCCACCCAGGGGGAACTGGCCGCCGCCGTGCAGCAGGAGATGGCAGGGCTGCCGGGAATCCGGGTGGTTTTGACGCAACCGATCGAACTGCGGGTCAACGAGATGCTGTCGGGGATTCGCGGCGATGTCGGCATCAAGATTTACGGCGAAGATTTCACCGAGCTGGTCCGGCTCGGTGAACAGGTCGAACAGCTGCTGCATGGGGTTCCGGGGGTCGGCGAGGTGTCGGCGGAACAGATCACCGGGCAACCGACCCTGCAGGTCAAGGTCGACCAGGAGCGGCTCGCCCGCAACGGGGTCACCGTCCGCGAGGTGCTGAGCATGGTCGAGGCGGTCGGCACCCCCCGGGTCGGCACGATCTACGAGGGGGAGCGCTCCTTCCCGCTGGTGCTGCGGCTTCCCGAGGCCCAGCGGCGGGATCCCGCCGCACTCGCCGCGACCCTGGTGCCGACCCGCGGCGGCGCGATCCTGCCGCTGCAGGCGCTGGCCGAGGTCAGCGAAGAAGAGCGCCCCTCGACCATCAACCGCGAATGGGGACGGCGCCTGCTCAAGGTCTCGATCAGCGTTACCGGCCGCGACGTCGCCTCCTTTGTCGACGAGGCGCGCACGCTGGTCGAGCGCGACCTCAAGCTGCCGCCCGGCTATTTTGTCGAGTGGGGGGGGCAGTTCGAGAACCTGGAGCGGTCGCAACAGCGCCTCGCCCTGGTGGTGCCGCTGACGCTGCTGCTAATCTTCGTGCTTCTCTGGTTCAGTCTCAAGCGGCTGCGGGACGTGCTGATCATCTACACCGGCATTCCGCTGGCGGCGGTCGGCGGCGTCTGCGCCCTCTGGCTGCGCGGCATCCCCTTCAGCGTCAGCGCCGCCGTTGGCTTCATCGCCCTCGCCGGCATCGCCGTCCTCAACGGCCAGGTCATGATCGCCGCCATCCGCACCTTCCTGGAGAACGGTTCCTCCCTGGTCGAGGCCGTCAGCGCCGGCGCCCGGCAACGGTTGCTGCCGGTGGTGGCAACCGCCGTCGTCGACGCCGCCGGTTTTTTGCCGATGGCGCTCTCGAGCGGGGTCGGCGCCGAGGTGCAGCGTCCACTCGCCACGGTGGTCATCGGCGGGGTGCTGACCTCGACACTCCTGACGCTGCTGGTCCTGCCGACCTTGTATGTGGTGGCGGCAGGGCGAAGCGCCCGGAAGGGGGGGACGGGGGCGCCATAACAGGCCGCCCCAGAAGCAACCTTAAACGGCAAGCGGGCGCCACTCTTCGGAAAGGCGCCCGCTTGCCGTTCTTTTTTCTGCCGACCGGGGGACGAGCTACTTTCCCCCGATCTGCGCCATTGCCTTGGCGATGTCGACCTGCTTGGCCCAGGCTTCGACGACTGCTGCCGGGCCATTGAACTCGATCACCAGGTTGCGAACGGTGGTCTTCCCCTCCACCCCCGGATCGGGATCGTCGTAAAGGCGAATCTCCGAGAGGGTCTCGGTCTGCTTGAGATGGACCGGATCGCAGAAGATGCGTACCCTCAGCTTCTCCTCGTCGCGCCCGGAGCGCTCCTTGAGGGCGATCACTCCCGGGCGTTCGAAGACCACCCCGTCGGGGTCGATGGTGGCGCCGGTCGCCTGGTTGAACTCGATATTGACAGCAACCGGCTCACGGCGGGCGTCCTCGGCGGCGAGCTGGGCCTGGCCGGCCTTCTGCATCATTTCCTGGGTCAGGGTCGCCAGCGCCTGGTAATCGCCGGACGCCTGCGCTTCGAGGATCTTGCGGCGGTATTCCTCCTCTATTTCCTTCTCCGAACGTTTCGACTGCTTTTCGGCGCCGCCGTCGAAGCGCAGGTCGGCCCCGGCGCTGACGGCATGGAAGGCCCCCGACGTCATGGTCGAGATACTGGTCGGCAAGCTGAAGTTCTCCTCGGCCCTGACATAGCCCTGGGGAGCGCCGATGGCCTCGATGACCGCGACCAGCTTGCGCTTGACGGTTGTGACCTCCGCCCGGTTGAGGGGCTGATCAGCGGCAATGGCCCCGTCGAGGGGGAGTAGCAGCAGGAGCAGCGGCATAAAAAAGCGTATCAGGGCAACCATAAGGCAATCCTCCTCTGAAACACCACATCCGGCCGGGACGGTCGAACCGCCGCGCCACCGCGGCGGCAGAAGGCCGTCAACGCCAGGGATACCAGCCGGGATCAGGACTTCATACTACTCGAGGTCAACACAAAATCAAGGGAACCCCGGGATCAGGGGAGCAGCACCGTCGAACCAGTGGTCTTGCGTTCTTCGAGATCGCGCTGGGCCCGGGCGGCTTCGCGCAACGGGTAGGTCTGGTTGACCTCGATCCTGACGGCTCCATTTTCCACCACGTTAAAAAGCTCGGCGGCGCTGGCGAGGAGGTCCTCCCGTTTGGCGGTGTAGGCCATCAGCGACGGCCGCGTCAGAAAGAGCGAGCCCTTGGCGGCGAGGAGACCCGGGTTGAACGATTCGACCGGTCCGGAAGCCTGGCCGAAGCTGACCAGCATGCCGAGGGGGCGCAGACAGTCGAGGGATTTGAGGAAGGTGTCGCGGCCGATCGAATCGTAAACCACTGCCACCCCTTCGCCGCCGGTGAGCTCGCGAGTGCGGGCGACAAAATCTTCCTCCCGATAAAGTATCGGATAATGACAGCCGTGGTCCCGGGCAAGCTCGGCCTTTTCGGGACTGCCGACGGTACCGATCACCGTGGCGCCGAGATAGCGGGCCCACTGACAGACGATCAGCCCGACGCCGCCGGCGGCGGCGTGGACCAGGATCGGGTCGCCGGGGCCGACGCGAAAGGTGCGTCGCAGCAGGTACTGGGCGGTCATCCCCTGCAGCATCATCGCCGCGGCGCGCTGGTCGTCGAGCCAGTCGGGGAGCTTGACCAGGCGGTGGGCCGGGATCAGGCGTTCTTCGGCATAGGCCCCCGGGGGGCCGCCGGCGTAGGCGACACGGTCGCCGGGAGCGAGGTCGCCGACCCCGTCTCCGACCGCCAGCACCACGCCGGCCCCTTCCAGTCCCGGGGTGACAGGGAGCGTCAGCGGATAGAGGCCGGTCCGGTGGTAGATATCGATGAAGTTCAAGCCGACGGCGGTGTGGCGCAGATGGACTTCGCCCGCGCCGGGATGCGGCGTGGCCACCTCTTCCCAGCGCAGGACCTGGGGGCCACCCGTTTCATGCATGCGGATTGCATGGGACATATAAATCTCCTTTGGAAGTACCGGCCTTTGACCGCGCCGGGGAACAGCAACACCTAGGGACGATTATCACCAGCACAGGGGGGCGTCAAGGTCCCCGGCGGAAAAATTTCCCCGCCGGAACCTCCTCTCACGAAGAATTCCCGTTAGTTGTCATTGCATATTGCTGCTCTCAATTTTAATACGAGCAGTTGCGCAATCGCCTCGCGCCATATACTCTAAAACTATGTTTGGGCCATTCAGTTCGCACTGCGGCGTCCTGAAGGGTCCTCAACTTAACGGCAACGATCCAAGAAAGGGGCAAAGCGATGCAGAACACGACAAAAATGTTCAAACTTTTCGTCGGCCTGCTGGTGGCCGGCGGCCTGTTGCTCGGCAGCGGGTTCCTGAGCAAGGCCGAGGCGGCGCCCAAATACCGCTGGCGCCTGGCGATGACCTGGGGCACCGGATTCCCGATCTTCGGCGACGCCGTCGACAAGATGGCCGAGCTGGTCAACCAGATGTCGAACGGCGAGATGGAGATCCGCGTCGACTCAGCCAACAAGCACAAGTCGGCCTTCGGTATTCTCGACATGGTCAAGGAAGGCCAGTACGAGATGGGGCATTCGGCCTCCTACTACTGGAAAGGGAAAGACATCAGCACCATGACCTTCACCACCATGCCCTTCGGCATGATCGCCCCCGAGCAGTACGCCTGGTTCTATTATGGCGGCGGCATGGAACTGATGAAGAAGACCTATGAAAAGCACGGCGTCTACTCCTTCCCCGGTGGCAACACCGGCAACCAGATGGGGGGCTGGTTCCGCAAGGAGATCAACACCCTCGATGACCTCAAGGGGCTGAAGATGCGCATCCCCGGCTTCGCCGGTGAGGTGCTGGCCAAACTCGGCGTTGTCGTCACCAACATCCCGCCGGGCGAACTCTACACCTCCCTCGACCGCGGCACCATTGACGCCCTGGAGTGGGTCGGCCCCTCCCTCGACCTGAAAATGGGCTTCCAGAAGATCGCCCCCTACTACTACACCGGCTGGCATGAGCCGGCCACCGAACTGCAGTTCCTGGTGAACAAGAAAAAGTTCGACGAGCTGCCGCCCCACCTGCAGAAAATCCTGACCGTGGCGATGGAATTCGCCGCCTACGACATGTATGCCCGCTCCTACCACGAGAGCGCGGTCGGGTTGGCCTCCATCGGCAAGGAGTTTCCCAACGTCAAGATCCGCACCTTCCCGGCGCCGATTATCGCCGCCATGAAGAAAGCGAACAACGAACTGATCGCCGAATACGAGGCGAAGGATCCGGAGTTCAAGACGATCATGGACTCGCAGCGCGCCTACATGAAAATGAGCCGCAAGTGGACGGCCATCTCCGACTATGCCTATCTCAAGGACAACCTGGAGGACTGATGGTTGCCAACCCGCCCCGGGCCCGAAACGGGCCCGGGGCACTCCCTCTTGCCGAGAGCGTGACCCGACATGCTGTTCACCATCCAAAAATGGATTGACCGCTTTACCGACGTCATCGGCGGCATCGCCACGGTGGCGATGTTTTTGATGCTGCTGAATGTCTTCTACGACGCCATCATGCGCTACTTCTTCAACTCCGGTTCCATTGCCCTGCAGGAGATGGAGTGGCACCTCTTCTCCGTCGTCTTCATGTTTGGCATCGCCTACACCCTCAAGGAGGACGGGCATGTCCGGGTCGACATCCTCTACGACAAACTATCTGCGCGGACAAAGGCGGCTATCAACATCGGCGGGACCCTGCTGCTGCTGATTCCCCTGAGCGGCCTGATTATCGAGGGGTCGATCTGGATCGTCCACGAGGCCTGGCAATCGGGCGAGATCAGCGGCGACCCCGGGGGGCTCAAGTACCGCTGGCTGATCAAGGCGGTGATCCCGACCTCCTTCGTCTTTCTGATCATCTCCTCGCTCGGTTTCATCATCCGCAATATCAACATCTACCGAGGCATCGAAGCCCCCAGGGAGCACCGACTGGAAGATGAGATTCTCTGACACGCTACCTGCGCCCCCGAACTTCCCCTCACTGCTTGATAGGATTACCCTGTTATGATCGGTATTTTCATGTTTTTGACCGCCCTGCTGCTGCTGCTGGTCGGCTTCCCGGTCGCCTTCACCTTTGGCGGCACCGCGGTCTTCTTCGGCCTGCTCTCCGAGGGTCCAAGGATCTTCAGCCTGATGCCGCACCGCATCTTCTCCATCATGAACAACACGATCCTGATGGCGATTCCGCTCTTCATCTTCATGGGGATCATCCTGCAGAAGTCGAAGCTCGCCGAGCGCCTGCTCGAATCGATGGGCTCCCTCTTTGGCGAAATCCGCGGCGGCATAGCCATTTCGACGGTCCTGGTCGGGGCCCTGCTCGCCGCTTCGACCGGCGTGGTCGGCGCCAGCGTCGTCGCCATGGGGGTCATCTCCCTGCCGGTGATGCTCAAGTACAACTACGACAAGCGTTTGGCGACCGGCACCATCTGCGCCGCCGGCACCCTTGGCCAGATCATTCCGCCGTCAATCATCCTGATCATCCTCGGCGACGTCTTCCAGCAGCCGGTCGGCGACCTCTTCAAGGCCGCCTTCTGGCCCGGGATGACGCTGGTGCTGGTCTACGTCATCTACATCGTCGCCATCACGGTCTTCAATCCGAAGCTGGCACCACCGGTCCGCCTCGAACAGGGAAGCAAGCGGCATCAGGTCTTTTCCGCCCTTAAAGCGATCGTTCCGCCGCTGGTGCTGATTATCCTGGTCCTCGGCTCAATTCTGATCGGGGTCGCCACCCCGACCGAATCTTCCGCCGTCGGCGGCGTCGGCGCGATCCTGCTCGCTGGCCTCTATCGGCAACTATCGGCGCGCATGGTCTGGGACGCCGCCACCGAGACCGTGAAAATCAGCGCCATGGTCTTCGCCATCCTGATCGGGGCCACCGCCTTCTCGATGGTCTTCACCTACACTGGCGCCGACTATATCGTCGAAGACTTCATGCTCGCCCTCCCCGGCGAGAAATGGGGGTTTTTGATCTTCTCCATGGCCGCCATTATGGCCCTCGGCTTTTTCATCGACTTCGTCGAGATCGCCTACATCATCGTGCCGATCCTGGCGCCGATCGCCGACCGCCTCGGCATCGATCCGCTCTGGTATGCGATCCTGGTCGCCATGAACCTGCAAACCTCCTTTTTGACTCCCCCCTTCGGCTTCAGCCTCTTTTACCTCAAGGGGGTGGCGCCGCCGGAAGTGAGCACCATGGACATCTACCGCGGGGTAACTCCCTTTATTGCCCTGCAGGTGATCGTCCTCGTGATCCTGGTCCTCTTCCCGCACACCTTCGGCCTCAGCATGCATTGACCCCAGTCGATTTCATGACAAAAAGGGCGTCCCAGCAGGGACGCCCTTTTGACTGTCAGTTCACCCGAAAGGTGTCTCTAGTTCCAGTGTCTTTCTGGGGTCGGCCTTTGGTGGATTTTCCGGAGACCTTCTCGCGAAAAACTCTGTCGCAATCCGCCAGTCGATCCAGTTGGACATCGGGTCTTTGCCCCGATGAACTTACCCTTGCATAACCTATTCGCATTCCTGTTGCCATGACGTGCTCCTTTTCCCTTTGGGGTTGAATTCCGCCGCGGTGGGAGTCGTCATAAAAAAGGATCCGCTGATGATATGGTTTGCTCGAAAAATTTGCGCTGAAACCTGGAAAACTACCAATAAATATTATATGGTAATGTCAAGAAGACAAAGGAGGAGATCATGGGCAAAAACACCAGCGTCACCTTGGGCGAACACTACGAGAGATTTATTTCCCACGCGATCAAAGAAGGCCGCTATGGCTCGACCAGCGAGGCAATCCGCGCCGGTCTACGCCTGCTAGAGGAGCGTGAGACGCGGTTGGAGGTGCTGCGCCGGGCACTGGTCGAGGGCGAGCAAAGCGGTATGGCGGATTACTCCTTGGACGCCTTAAACCGCGAACTTGACAAGGAACTCGGCTAATGCCGCTATTTACGCTGACAAAGCGCGCCCTCGAAGACCTCCGGGAGATCGGCCGCTACACTCAAGGACGATGGGGGCGCGAGCAGCGGCGCACATATCTGGTTCAACTCGATCGCTGTTTTCGTGCTCTTGCCGAAAACCCAAACCAGGGTGAACGCTTAGACCGGGTTCGTCCCGGCTACCGCAAATATCCCACCGGCCGCCACGTCATCTATTATCGCACGCAGAGCCCCGGCATGATCGAAATCGTGCGCGTCTTGCATGAGCGAATGGACATCGAGACGCATCTTTAGGATCCCAGCCGGTCGTTGTCTCTTGCCCCAAAACCCATTTTTCCGGTAACCCAGTGCTCCTGTAACATGCAAAGCCCGCCAGAGGAATTTGGCAGGCTTTGCTCGCCTTGCACGAGTTCCAGGATGGAAAACGGCCCAGCCTGAAATCATCAGGTTGGGCCGTCCTATATTCTGTTCTGCAAATCGGTCCTGGATCACCTTGAACTTAAAGTCCCTCCTATTTGCCTTCAGCCTCCCTCCTGCCACCCCACCAGTACCAGAGCGCCGCTCCTCCCTGCAACAGCAGCAGCAGACCGAACCCGGCCCGATAGCCGTCGGGATGGTAGTGGCCGGCGACTTCCGGCCAGAGCCCGATTATCGCGCCGATCGCCCACTGGCCGGCAAAGGCCGCCACGAAGACCGGCAGGTTGAGGGCGGTATTGGCGCGGCCGGCGAGAGTGCGGGGGAAGGCCTGGGCGATGACGGCATAGGGGAGGATCGAGGCGGTGCCGCAGAGACCGAACAGGAACCAGAGCGGAACGGTGGCAAAAGACCACTGGCCGAGCAGCAGCAGCTGCACCAGCAGAAAACTTCCCATGCCGGCCGTGGCCACCGTGCGCGGCGCCACCCCGCGGCGACTGAGCCGATCGGTCAGGGCTCCGAATCCCAGATAACCGGCAATCATCGCCAGCGCGATCAGGAAGAGGACATCGGCGGCAGCGGCGCGCTCGAGGCCGGCCACGTCGCGCAGCCAGGGGCCGGACCAGAGCCCCTGAATCGACAGGTAGGCCGCCTGGGCGAGAATCGCCCAGGGCGCCAGGCGCCAGTAGGCCCGACTGGTGAAGATCGTCCGCAACCCCTGCAGCTGCTGGCGCAGACTCTCCCGGGAATGATGAGCGCTCCCTTCCGGGACGATGAGAAAGATGGCAATCGCAGCCGCCAGGGTCAACCCGGCCAACAGCAGAAAGATGCCACGCCAGTCGGTGAACGCCAGGGCGGCCTCCACCGGTGCCGTCGCGGTCAGGGCGCCGATGCCGCCCGAGACCATCTGCACACCGTTGGCCAGCGACAGTCGTTCCGGGGGGAACCAGGTGGAAAAGGCCTTGAAGGCCGCCATCAGGCAGGCGGAAACCCCGAGGCCGATCAGCGCCCGCCCGAGCACCAGGCCGGTCAGACTCTCTGCCCGCGCGAAGAGGAGGGCCCCGGCGGCGGCAAAGAGGAGCAGCGCCGCCTCGACCCGGCGCGAACCGAAGCGGTCGAGGAGCAGGCCGAGGGGGAGCTGAAAGGCGGCAAAGGTCAGGAAATAGGCAGAGGTCAACAGACCGAGGCTGGCCGGCGCCAGGCCGATCTCCGCCACCAGGTCGGGAGCGATGACCGCGTTGACGGTGCGAAAGACGTAGGAGAGGAAATAGCCGAGGGCAAAGGGGATGAAGACGCGCAGCAGGGTGGCGGCAGTCAGGGGCACGGCAAACACTCCTCAGGATGAAAAGTGATTTTATTCTCCCTTAATGATCCCGGTTTGACCAGCGAAAATCTGTCCGCCGCATCTTCGGGCCGGCAAAATCGTTAACAATTTTCAACGAGTGGTTTGCAATTCTCCCACTGTTCCGCTAGGGTATTACTTATAAACCACCGTTTTGGAAAGGAGGAAGTCATGGGACTGTTCTCGAAAATGTTCGGTAGCGAACCCCAGTTTCCGGAGCTGGGACCCGATACCGAAGCGGCCGGCCGGCTGGAAGCGATCCGCGGTAACCTCGAGGAGTTGGCGAAAGACATCTCCGACCCGCTGGAGGTGATTCCGGGGGATGGCGGGGCCTACGTCTTCATCGGCAAGCCGCCGAAAAAATTCGGCATCGCCTGGATCGAGGGGGATGAAGTGAAAAGCTTCAAGTCGATGATGGCCGAGCACAACGTCACGGTCCAGACCCTCAACCGGGTTTCGGATGAGCTGCGCGAGGCCTACCAGCGCCACCAGGAGGAAGCCCGTTTCCGCACCACAGTCGCCGATCGGGCCATTGTCGTCACCCCGAGTGAACCTCTTGAACAGGAAGTCCGCCAGATCCTCGCCAGCATGCATTGAGTTCGGCGGCTGCTCCCTGCTAACGCAAAAGGGCCTGCCATTACGGCAGGCCCTTTTGCGTGATCGGCCCCGGGGGTTCAGCTAACCGCCCACCCCTGGGTGACGGACGGCGGCGGTCCGAGTTTCGATGGGCACCAGCGACCCGGTCCGGCCCAATTTTCGGGACGCCGGGGCGAACCGCAGTTGCGCTTTCCGCGACCGGCGCAGGCGGTCGACGAGGGCGACGACCACCCCACCGACCAGGATCAGCAGGCATAAGCCGACGACGAGATTGAGGAAGACCAGCAGGATGAACTGGTCGGGGCGGAACGCCGACTCCCCTGCGGCGAAGGCGCTCCCGGCCTCGGTCAAGAGGGGAAGCGCGGCAAGGCCCAGACTCTTACGAAGCATGATCGACAACTCCTTGAGATGAAAGGATTGGTTCAGCTCGGCGCCACTCTACGCCAGCGGCCGGGATGGGAAAAGGGGGAGACTCGCACGCTTTGGCGAAGGGAGCGGCAGCGGTGCCCTGTGGTTCGGCACAGCTCCCGGCGAATCGGGACTGGTTCTTGACAACCAACCCACACAAGAATATAATTCTCTAAAAATTAGGTTTTAGAGAATGATTGATGATATTGACATACAAATTCTGAACATCCTTCAGGAGAAGGCGCGCATCCCCAACGCCGAGGTCGCCCGCCAGGTCGGCATGGCGCCGTCGGCCGTGCTGGAGCGGATCCGCAAGCTGGAAGAGCGCGGCATTATCGAGGGGTACGAGGTGCGGCTCAATCCCGAACCCTTTGGCCAGGGCTTGACCGCCTTCATCACCGTTGCCGCCACCCGTGCCGGCAACGGCCGATTGGCCGGCGAACTGGCGTCCATCACTGGTGTACAGGAGGTTCACCAGGTTGCCGGGGAGGATGGCTACCTGGTCAAACTGCGGGTCGCCGGAACCACTGCCCTGGGGCGCATCCTGCGCGACGAACTGGCGGCTATCGAGGGTGTGCGCAGTACCCGCACCCAGATCGTCCTCAACACCGTGAAGGAAACCCGGCGCATTGACTTGGAAAATTCAACGGGCAGCCGATAATCCCGAGCTGTCAAAACCTATCCTGAACCGATGCAGCGCTAACAACGGACCAAATTTCAAGGAGAACCACCATGCCCATGTCCCCGTCCTTCAAGTCCCGCCTCTTTCCGGTGGCAAAAGAGATCGCCGCGCACTACGGCACCCCCTTCCACATCTACGACGAGGCCGGCATCCGCGCTACCGGAGAAGAGCTGAAACAGGCTTTCTCCGGCATCGCCGGCTTCCAGGAGTTTTACGCTGTCAAGGCGCTCCCCAACCGGCAGATCCTCAAGCTGATGGCGGAGATGGGCTTCGGCTTCGACTGCTCGTCGATCCCGGAACTGATCCTCGCCCGCGAACTCGGCGCCACCGGCGAGCAGATCATGTTCACCTCCAACAACACCAGCCAGGAGGAGTTCGCCTTTGCCGCCAAGGATGGCGGCTGTATCCTCAACCTCGACGACATCAGCCTGATCGACAAGGTCCCGGCCCCCTTCCCGGAGCTGATCTGCTTCCGCTACAACCCGGGGCCGCGGCGCACCGGTAACATCATCATCGGCAACCCGGTGGAAGCGAAATACGGTGTCACCCACGAGCAGGTGGTGGAGGCCTACCGCCTCGCCAAGGCCCGCGGCGCGAAGCGCTTCGGCCTGCACACCATGGTCGCCTCCAATGAGCGCGACTACACCTACATGGTGGAGACGGCGCGCATGGTCCTGACCATCGCCGAGGAAGTCGAGACCGCCCTCGGTATCCGCTTCGAGTTCGTCAACATCGGTGGCGGCTTTGGCATCCCCTACAAGCCCGAGGACAACCCCCTCGACATCCGGACCATGGCCGGGGAAATCACCGCCATGTTCACCTCCTTTGCCAACAAACACGGCTACGTGCCGAAGATGTACATGGAGAGCGGCCGCTACATGACCGGCCCTCATGGCGCCCTGGTGGTCACCGCCATCAACCACAAGCAGATCTATCGCGACTATGTCGGTGTCGATGCCTGCATGTCGGCCCTGATGCGTCCGGCCCTCTACGGTTCTTACCACCACATCGACGTCATCGGCAAAGAAGAGGCGTCCAAGACCGAGACTTACGACGTGGTCGGCTCCCTCTGCGAGAACAACGACAAGTTCGCCATCGAGCGCCAGTTGCCGAAGATTGAAGAGGGGGATCTGCTGGTGATCCACGACACCGGCGCCCATGGCCACGCCATGGGTTTCCAGTACAACGGCCGGCTGCGGCCCAAGGAACTGCTGTTGCGCGCCAACGGCAGCGTCGAGCTGATCCGCCGCGCCGAAACCCTGGAAGACTATTTTGCCACCTACAACTTCGCGCCCGATGCCTTCCGTCCCGGCGCCTGAGACATTCCTGGCCCGAACCTGAACAGAACGAGACCGCAGGCAATGCCTTGCGGTCTCGTTCTGTTTCCAGCACAAAAACGCCGGCTAAAGCAGGGCGTCGATGGCGGCGAAGTCGAGTTCCGATTCGGCCAGAGACTCGATCAGTTCGATCTTTTCGGTGTCTTCGGCGGTGATCTTGGAGACGTCGTCCTTGATGATGGTGAAGGCGGCGGCGTTGGTGATTTCGGTGCGGATGTAGGGGATGCGGCTGTCGTCGAGAATTTTCTGGGTAATCTTCGACACCGGCTGCAGACCGGGAACGACCAGGCCGGCAATCCGCGCATAGTATTCGGGCAGGTGGTAAAGGGAAGAGAGGGTCACCAGCAGCTCGTCGCGGGTGCTGTTGACGAGCAGCAGCGCAGAGTCGTCGAGCAGGTCGATGACCCGTTGGGAAGAGGCGGTGGCGAGCTGCACGTGGTGGATGATCCGGGTGCCGTCACCGTAATCCCCGCGCAAGGGTCGATCGAGAATCTTGGCAATCCGGCCGAGGGTCGGATTGGCCAGGATCGGCGAGTAGTTGAAGCCGCCGAAGATCGGGAACTCGGCGCCGGCAAAGGCCTGGTTGAGGTAATGGAGCGTGGCGATACGCTTCTCCGGAATGATCTTGTTGGCCATCACCAGCTTGACCGCCACCCCCTGCTGCCGGAACATGGCGAGGTTGAGGCTCACCGCGTCGATGGCATTACCGACGCCGCCGCCGCAGATGATCATCACCGGCGCATCGAGCAGCTGGGCGATGCGGGCATTGGAAAGCCCGATCACCGAGCCGACGCCGCTGTGACCCGATCCCTCGATGACCAGGAAATCATATTTTTCATCGAGAATACGACCGGCTTTGACGATACGGTCCTCCAGCTCCTGCCGCGAGATCTCGCCGTCGAGGACCTTTTTGGTCATGCCGGGATGGAGCACCAGCGGCGACATCGAGCCGATATCCTCCTGCAGGCCGAAGACCTCGGCCATCACCGCGGCGTCCTTGTCAACCACCAGGTCACCATAGGCGACCGGTTTCGGCCCGAGCGGCTTGATGAATCCCACCCGGCCGTAAACCTTGCGCGCCAGGTGCACCAGCGACAGGCTGGTGGTGGTCTTGCCACTGTTCTGGCCGGTTGCGGCAATAAAAACCTTGCGTGCCATCGCTATCCTCGCAGGTCAAAGTTTCGGGATGACATCAGGGGATCCCGGCCCGTCGTCACCTTCGCACAAAACCGAGCTTCCGGCAACGTCAAAATACCGTAAACACTTGACATAGCTCTTTTATCCTGGCAGCAGAGTCACGTTTTGAAACACCGCAAAAAAATGACACAGGCTGCCGCCAACGACAAAGAGGTGCCAGATGGCATGGTGGTAGGGGATTCGTTTGAAAGCATAAAAGAGCAGGCCACCCGTATAGAGCAATCCCCCGATCAGCAACAGCCAGAGCACCGGCTTTGCGATATAGAGCAGCGCCGGCTTCACGGCGAAGACGAGCAGCCAGCCCATTGCGACATAAAGCAGCGGCGCAACGACGCGAAAGCGGTAAACAAAGAATACCTTGAAGACAATCCCGCCCAGAGCTACGCCCCAGACCACACCGAAGAGCCACCAGCCGCCATGCTCCCGCAAATTGACCAGAATAAAAGGGGTGTAGCTGCCGGCGATCAGCAGATAGATCGTGGCATGGTCGAGAATCTTGAACAGGGTGTGGAAGCGGCTCGTTTTGAACTGGTGATAGAGGGTAAAGGCGAGATAGGAGAGGACCAGGGTAGCGCCATAGATCGAAACGCTGACCACCTGCCAAACACTGCCGTGGTGGCTGGCATGAACGACCACCAGGGGGAGCCCGGCCAGGGAGAGCAGGAGCCCGAGGGCGGAGGAACCGGTATTGAGGCAAGCCTCCCAGGGCAAACGATCCTGATCAAAATCATCCGACACCCAACTCTTCTCCCTTGTCGTTGCATCGGCCCCGCAAGAAAAAGGACGCTCATGATGGGCGTCCGAAGAATTCCTGGAAGCTGGCGGCCGAGACCGGTTCGCCTGCCACCCTGGGCGGCAGGGCTGGCGCGAATACTCCTCAGTGAACCTGCTTGGCGCCGGGCTTGCCAGCGCCCCCTTCGATGAGAACCTTGCGCCCGGTGACGCTTTTTTGCGTCATCGGCATGGTAATCATCAGTACCCCGTTATCGAAACGGGCCTGCACCTTCTCCGCGTCGGCCCCATCGGGCAGAGTCAGCCGCCGCAGGAAGGAGCCATAACTCGATTCCCGAATCAGGAAATCCTGTTCCTTCGTCTCTTTGCTCCGCTTGCGCTCGCCGCTAAGGGTCAGGATATTCCCGTCGATGTGGACATCCAGATCCTCGCGGTCGATGCCCGGAAGTTCCACTTCGACATGATAAACCTTGTCCTTCACAAAGGCGTTGAGCCGCGGCGACGCCATCATTCCGGTCCCGGATTCGGGTTCCTCGATGGCACCGAAACTCCGGCGGAACAGGGAATCGATCTCCTTGTGCAACGAACTCAAGTCGCGGAAAGGATCCCAACGTATTGGCAACATGGTTGTCACCTCCTTCGTTGTCTGAACCGTCCCGGTAAGCCAGAAAAAAGTCTTCCTCTGTTAATTTCTATCCCCTCCGCCAGCGTTGTCAAGTAGCTGCCGGATCAACTCTCGTTCCCCCGGGGGAAGACCCTCTCCAGGGGACGCAGGCGCGCCAATTCCGCCCAGCGCTCGGGCCCGATGGTCTCATCCGGGAGATGAACGGCGGCAATCTCGGCGCTGAGCAGCACCGTTCCGGAACGGGCACTCAGGACGCCGTTACGGCACTCGAAGCGGAGCGGACAACCGCTCACCAGCGGCGCGCCGGCAACCGGACCGGGCCCGACCTCCAGCCCCGCCTCGGCCAGGATCTGGCTGTCGGCACCGGTCAGCAGGGCCGGCAGCCAGGGGGGGACGAGCAGTCCTGCCGGCGGCAGACTGACCCCGAGCAGCAGCAGCGAACCAGGGCCAAGGCGACCGGCAGTGCTGGCGCTGAATCCAAGGGTGAGGGAGGGGTGGGAGGAGCAGACCAGGCCAACCCATTCGCTGCTCCAGACCCGGACACTGTCACTTGCGCCGGGGATGGTAAGTAGCGGCACGGAGAAGGGTAACGCCGTATCAAGAGGCTCGCTTGAGGGTCGCTGCAACAGTCTGGCCTCCCTGCGGAATTTTGGGACTTTTGTCCACGTTAACCCAGGCAGTGGTCGCCGGGCAAGAAGAGTCGCGGACCACTGCTGCGGTCGGCATTAATTCTTGACAGGCGGGATAAGGTTCGTCAATGATTGAAGCTCACCATTCCCAAGGAGTGCCTGCATGAAACTTTCCACCAAAAGCCGCTATGGGTTGCGGGCTTTATTTGACATGGCCTACCACGCGGGCGACCTGCCGGCGCAGATCAAGGACATTTCCCGGCGCCAGGCGATCTCGCCGCGCTATCTCGAACAGATTTTCCAGGATCTGAAAAAGGCCGGCCTGCTCAAGAGCCGCCGTGGTCCCCAGGGCGGCTACACCCTGGCCCGGAAAGCCGCCGAGATTACCGTCAAGGATATCGTCCTCGCGGCCGAGGACAAGGTGGTCCTGGTCGACTGCACGGAAAATCGCGACGGATGCCAGCCCCGCTGCGAGTTCGACAACCATTGCGTCACCCAGAAGATCTGGCAGGAAGCGACCAGGCGCCTGCTCGACTATTTTGCCGCCGTCACCCTCGAGGACCTCTGCAAGGACGCCCGGGAGATGGGCATCGAGAAGGAGGTCGACCACCGCTTCATGTACTATATCTGAGCCCCTCCTGCCGGGCCGGAGCGGAAGTCCCCCGGGAACCCTTTGCCACGGAGCTGTCATTGCCACTGGACCAGAAGTTCAATCGTCTGAAAGAGATCCTTGCCACCATGGATTCCGCCCTGATCGCCTTTTCCGGCGGGGTCGACTCGACCTTCCTGTTGCGCGTCGCCCGCGACACCCTCGGCCCGGAAAAGGTCCTCGCCCTGACCGCCACTTCGCCGACCTACCCCCAGAGCGAACTGGAAGAGAGCAAGGCCCTGGCCCAATCGCTGGGGGTGCGCCAGCTGCTGGTCGAAAGCAACGAGCTGGAAATCCCCGGCTTTGCCGAGAATGACCGGCAGCGCTGCTACTACTGCAAACGGGAGCTGTTCAGCGTCTGCCGGGCAAAGGCCGTCGAACTCGGGTACCAGGAAATCCTGGATGGTTCCAACAGTGACGACCTCCACGATTTCCGCCCCGGACGCAAGGCGGTGGAAGAGCTGCAGGTGCGTTCTCCCCTCCTCGAAGCCGGCCTCGACAAAAACGAAATCCGCTACCTCAGCCGCGAACTCGGCCTGACGACCTGGTACAAGCAGCCCTTCGCCTGCCTCTCCTCCCGTTTTCCCTACGGCACGGCGATCACCCCCGAGCGCCTGGCCCAGGTCGATCGCTGCGAAACCTTCCTGCGCCACCACAAGTTCCGCAACTACCGGGTTCGTTACCACGGCGATACGGCACGGATCGAAGTCGCCGCGGAAGAGATTTCCCGCCTGCTCGAATGGGAGCTGCGCGAAGCGCTGGTCGATGAATTCAAGGCCGCGGGCTTTACCTACGTCGCCCTCGACCTTGAGGGATACCGCACCGGCAGTATGAACGAAATCACCCCCTGACCCCCGGAGGCTCCATGCAACGCAACAGCGCCCTGCTCGCCGTCTGTTTCTGCGCCGGGCTGCTTGGCGGCCTCGCCAACAGCCTGGCTCTCTGGCTGGCCGGGCGCTGGGGACTGACCGCGCTGGCCGGGGTACAGATCCTGCCCCAGCTGAGCGTCGACTGGCTCTACCCGCGCCTGGTCTGGGGCGGGCTCTGGGGACTCCTCTTTTACTTCAGCGTAGCGCGCCCCCGCTTTCGGCGCCACTGGGTGCGCAAGGGGCTCTGGCTCAGCCTGCTGCCAACCCTGGCCCAGCTCTTCTTCGTCTTCCCCTACCAGACCCCCTACGGACCGCTGGGGATCGGCCTCGGCACCCTGACCCCCCTCTTCGTCCTGCTCGCCAACTTTGTCTGGGGATTCTTTACCGGGCTCTTCACCCGCGCCCTCTGGGGCCGGGGGTGATTTCCCGCCGCCTTGCCGTCTTCTGTCTCTTCCTGCTGGTCCTGGCGTTTCTGGCCGGCAGCCTGCCGGCTCGGGCTGGCACTCTGCCGCTCGCCGGAAAAGTGACCTGGATCTACGATGGCGACACCCTGAAAATCCAGAAGGTCGGCAAGGTGCGGTTACTCGGGATCGACGCGCCCGAACACGAGGATTCCCTGCGGGACCGTTATTATCAGCGCTGGAAGATCCCGCCCTCCAGGCTGCGGGCGATCGCCGCAGAGGCCCGCCAGTTTCTGCTTCGGGAGGTCAAAGGGAAGCAGGTCACCCTGACCTTCGACCAGGTTTCCCGCGACAAGTACGACCGGCTCCTCGTCTACCTTGAACTCCCCGATGGCCGGCTCCTCAACCAGGTGCTGCTGGAGCGGGGCTACGCCAGCGTCTTTCGCAAATTCGACTTTTCCCGCAAAAACGATTTTCTGCGCAGTGAAGAACGGGCCAGAAAAGCCGGCGTCGGCCTCTGGCGCCAGCCCTGATCCCCGCAACGGGCGCCGGGCCGTCACCCCGCTTCCGCCAGGGTCTCCCGGACCTGATTGAGGGTGCCGCCGGCCAGCAGGTTGCGCCGTTGGCGCGGTGAAACCTGCAGCAGGGTGGTGATGTCCCGGTCGCCGACCCGCACCGGGATTTCCTCTGCCCCCTCCGCCAGCAGTTTTTGAATCCCCGTGAAGAGAACCTTCGCGCCCGGTTCGATCGCGGCATAATCCGCCGGGTCCTTGAAGGTCAACGGCAGAATGCCGAAGTTACAGAGATTGGCATGGTGAATCCGGGCGAAACTCTTGACGATCTTGGCCCGAACCCCGAGGTAACGCGGCGCCAGCGCGGCATGTTCGCGGCTCGATCCCTGGCCGTAATTCTCGCCGCCGATCACCACCGCGTTGCCAAGCTCCCGGCACCGGCGATGGAATTCGGGATCGATCTGGTAGAAGACGTATTCGCTGATCGCTTCGATGTTGGAGCGCAGCGGCAGGACCTTGCTGCCGGCGGGCATGATGCCGTCGGTGGAGATATTATCGCCGACCTTGAGGACGACGCTCGCCTCCAGCGTCGCCGGCAGCGCCTCGAAATCGGGAAAAGGCTTGATGTTCGGCCCGCGTACCACCGCGGTGCGCCGCCGCTCTGGAGTCGGTGCGGTCAAGGACGAGGTATCGACGATGAACCGCTCCGGGTCGCTGACGCGCGGGTAGGCCATCTCCTTCCCCAGATCCCGGGGATCGGTGATCACGCCGCGCAGGGCTGAAACCGCGGCGGTCTCCGGCGAGCAGAGGTAGACCTGGTCGTCCTTGGTGCCGGAGCGCCCCGGAAAGTTGCGCGGGAAGGTCCGCAGGCTGACCTGGCCGGTCCCCGGCGCCTGTCCCATGCCGATGCAGCCGAGGCAGCCCGACTGGTGGATCCGGGTACCGGCAAGCAGGAGCGGCATTACGCCCCCTTGCTCGGCGACGTTTTCGAGTACCTGACGGCTCCCCGGATTGACGTGGAAGGAGAGATCGGCGGCGGCATGCCGGTCCGCCATGATGCGCGCGGTCACCAGAATGTCGCGAAAGCTGCCATTGACGCTGGAACCGACAATCACCTGGTCGACCGGGGTGCCGGCGACTTCGCTGACCCGCTTGATATTCCCCGGCGAGGTCGGGCAGGCGATCAGCGGCTCGAGGGTAGCAAGATCGATTTCATCCTCCTCGTCGTAGCTGCAGCCGGGATCGGCGGTCAGCTCCTGCCAGTCTTCCCCCCGTCCCTGGGCTTCCAGCCACTGCCGGGTGCGCTCGTCCGCGGGGAAGACGGTCGAGGTGGCGCCGAGCTCGGTCCCCATGTTGCCGATGGTCATGCGATCGGTGGCGGAGAGACTCTTCACCCCCGGTCCGAAATACTCGACGACCTTGCCGACGCACCCCTTGACGTCGTAGCGGCGCAGCATTTCGAGTATCACATCCTTGGCGCTGACCCAGTCGGGAAGGGCCCCGGTCAGCCTGACGCCAAGGACCTGCGGACAGGGAAAGGAATAGGGTCGCCCCGCCATTGCCAGGGCGACATCCATGCCGCCGGCGCCGATCGCCAGCATCGACACCCCGGCGGCGCCGGGGGTATGGCTGTCGGCGCCGATCATGGTCAGGCCGGGCCGGCCGAAACGCTCCATGTGGACGATATGGGAGATGCCGTTCCCCGGCTGGGAATAGTAAAGGCCGTAATGGGCGCAGGAGGTGCGCAGATACTTGTGGTCATCGGCGTTCTTGAAGTCGGTCTGCAGCAGGTTGTGGTCGACGTACTGGGCGGCGAGGTCGACCTTGACCCGATCGAGACCGAGGGCCTCGAATTCGAGCATCGCCATGGTCCCGGTGGCGTCCTGCAACAGGGTATGGTCGATGTTGATCGCGATCTCTTTGCCGGGCACCAGTTCCCCTTCCACCAGGTGCGCCTTTAGAATTTTTCGGGTCAGGTTGCTGGCCATGCGGATTTCTCCTTCCGGCCGCACCCCCGCCCTCCTTGCGCTTTCTTCGTGGGTGCAGTCCCGTTAGTGTTTGACCGGCTCTGGAATCACCGGATCACCGAGTTCGCCCTGGCGCAGGTCATCATAGCGCCCGAAGTTGTGAAACTCGTCGAGGTTGCTGAACTCGCCCCATTCGAGGGAATCGGTCGGCGCGTTGACAAAGTCGTAGAGCTGTTCCAGCTCTTCGAGTTCCTGCCGATCGAGGGACAAAACCCGCAACAGCGCCTGACGCAGATCGGCATTGTCAGTCCTATTTAGCACCTTCAGGTATTGGTCCACGATCTGTCGCTCGGCATTGATGGCGAGCAGGTAGGCGTCCAGATCATTGTTGACCGCCAGTTGCGCCTCCCGCTGCCGCATTTTTTCAAAAATGTTGACCGCCCGGTTGAGAAGGAGACTTTCGGCCTTGCTCAGGGTGCCGGGACGTTCCTGCATGCGACGCAGACGGTCGAGGAGCCGCTGCTGATCCCCGGCGAGGAGCTGGAAAATCTTGCGCACGCCGTCCTGGCTGGTCCTGGCAGCCATTTCGGTATAGAAGTCGCGCCCGCTCTGCTCCAGGTGGCGGGCAAAATCGAGTACGGTCATGATGCTCTCCTGTTCGGGTTATGCTGCCAGTTCGATCCGCCGGCACCCCGTAACCGGCCCGGCGCTTCAGACCACCGCCATGGCGGTCTCCTTGTATTATAACCCGGTTGGTCATCTTTTCAGCAAGACCGGTACGGATCGACAAACGGGCCGCCCCGCAATCGCGGGGCGGCCCGGAGAAGCCCGACCGCAGCCGATTTATTTCATCAGCTTCTGCAGGACGTAATTGAGAATGCCGCCGTTGACATAGTAGCTGATTTCATTGGCGGTATCGATCCGTACCAGGAGCTCGACCTCTTCCTGGCTGCCGTCGCCGCGCTGGATGCGGGCCATCAAGGTCTGGCCGGGCCGCAGCTCTCCGCCGCCACCGAGCAGGTCGACCAATTCACTGCCGTCGAGCTTGAGGCTCTGGCGGTTGACACCTTTGGTGAACTGCAACGGCAGCACCCCCATGCCGACCAGGTTGGAACGATGGATGCGCTCGTAGCTCTCGGCAATCACCGCCTTCACCCCGAGCAGCAGGGTCCCCTTGGCGGCCCAGTCGCGGCTCGAACCGGTACCATATTCCTTGCCGGCGACGATCACCAGCGGCACCTCCTCCTCGGCGTAGCGCATGGCGGCATCGAAGATGGTGGTCTCTGCGCCATCCGGGAGGTGGCGGGTGAAGCCCCCCTCCTTCCCCTTCGCCATCTCGTTCTTCAGCCGGATATTGGCAAAGGTGCCGCGCATCATCACCTCGTGGTTGCCACGCCGTGACCCGTAGGAGTTGAAATCGGCGGGGCTGATTTTGCGCTCCTGCAGGTATTTGCCGGCGGGGCTGTCCGGCCGGATCGAGCCGGCTGGCGAGATATGGTCAGTGGTGATCGAGTCCCCGAGCAGGGCCAGGATGCGCGCCTGCCGGATCGTCGGCACCCGCGCCGGGGCAGACTCGCTCAACTCGAAAAAGGAGGGCTCCTTGACGTAGGTCGAATCGTCGTCCCAGGCGTAGGTCTCCCCCTCCGGTACCGGCAGCTCGCGCCAGCTCGGCTCGCCATGGAAAACATCGGCGTACTTGGCGCGGAACATCGCGGCGGAGACGCTCTTGACCAGTTCGGCGATCTCGGCGTTCGTCGGCCAGATATCCTTCAGGTAGACCGGCTGACCCTTCTTGCCGGTGCCGAGGGGTTCGCTGGAGAGGTCGATGCGGGTGGTGCCGGCCAGGGCATAGGCGACTACCAGCGGCGGCGAGGCGAGCCAGGAGAGCTTGACCTGGGGGTGGATCCGCCCCTCGAAATTGCGGTTGCCGGAGAGGACGGCGCTGACCGAGAGCTTGCCGGCATCGACCGCTTCGGCGATCGGCCCGGTCAGGGGCCCCGAGTTGCCGATACAGGTGGTGCAGCCGTAACCGACCAGGTTGAAGCCGATCTGGTCCAGATACTTCTGCAGCCCGCTCTTCGCCAGGTAGTCAGTGACCACCTTGGAGCCGGGGGCGAGGGAGGTCTTCACCCAGGGCTTCTGGCTCAGGCCGAGCTCGACCGCTTTTTTGGCGAGCAGGCCGGCGCCCATCATCACCGCCGGGTTGGAGGTATTGGTGCAGGAGGTGATGGCGGCGATCACCACGTCCCCCTGGCGAACGGCAAAATCGGTTCCCGGCACCGGTGCCGACTTCCCTTCCTCACCGGCCGGGAAGGCCGCCTCGGTCGCCTGCCGCAGGCGGTCGAGATCGACCCGGTCCTGGGGCCGCTTCGGGCCGGCCAGGCTCGGCTTGACGCTGTCGAGATCGAGTTCCAGGACGTCGGTGAAGTGCGGGTCGGGCATATCATCGGTGCGCCACAGCCCCTGGACCTTGGCATACTTTTCCACCAGGGCCACCGTGGCGTCATCGCGCCCGGTCAGGGCGAGGTAGTTCAGGGTCTCCTGGTCGATGGGGAAGAAGCCGCAGGTCGCCCCGTATTCGGGGGACATGTTACCGATGGTGGCGCGGTCGGCGAGGGAGAGCTGCGACAGGCCGGGGCCGAAGAACTCGACGAACTTGCCGACTACGCCAAACTTGCGCAGCTGTTCGGTGACGGTCAGAACGAGGTCGGTGGCAGTCACCCCCTCGCGCAACTTGCCGAGGAAACGGAAACCGACCACCTCGGGGATGATCATCGAGATCGGCTGGCCAAGCATCGCCGCCTCCGCCTCGATGCCGCCAACCCCCCAGCCGAGGACGGCGAGGCCATTGATCATCGTCGTGTGACTGTCGGTGCCGACCAGGGTGTCCGGGTAGGCAATCCGGGTGCCGTCCCGTTCCTCACTCCAGACGGTCCGGGCCAGGTACTCGAGGTTGACCTGATGGCAAATTCCGGTCCCGGGCGGCACCACCCGGAAGTTGTCGAAGGCGAGCTGGCCCCAGCGCAGGAACGCGTAGCGCTCGCGGTTGCGCTCCATCTCCATCTCGACATTGAACTGGAACGCCTCGGGCATGGCATACTTGTCGACCATCACCGAGTGGTCAATGACCAGATCGACCGGGATCTGCGGATTGATGCGCTGCGGATCGCCGCCGGCGCGCACTACCGCGTCGCGCATCGCCGCCAGGTCGACCACCGCCGGCACCCCGGTAAAGTCCTGCATCAGGACCCGGGCCGGGGAGAAGGCAATCTCATGCTCGGAACGGCGACTCTGCAGCCAGCCGGCGAGGGCACGGATGTCATCCGCCGTCACCGCTGCGCCATCCTCGGTGCGCAGCAGGTTCTCGAGCAGGACCTTGAGGGTGAAGGGGAGCCGGGCGACCTCCCCGAGACCGGCTTCGGATGCTGCGGCGAGGCTGTAGTAATCATAGCGGACCCCACCAGCCTCCAGGCTGCGGCGGGAGCGAAAGCTGTCGAGGCTGAACTTTGCCATCATCGTTGACCTCCTGATCGGGAATTGGAGAAGTTTACCAGACCCGGGCCAAGATTCTCGTAAAGGTAGTCTTTTCCTTGCCTTGACCGGCCACTTTTGTTATGACTTGGATCGATTTTCAATCGAAAGGTGAAGCATGGAAACCCTGACCGAAATCCTGAAAGAGACCTTTCTCGGCATCACGCTGGGGCGCTTCGCCGCGGCCTTTGCCATTCTCCTTTTCGCCCTCTTCCTGAAGAAAATTTTGGCCCAATTCTTTGCCCGGGTCATCTTCCCCCTGGCCGCACGCACCAGGAGCCAGTACGACGACCTGCTGCTGGGGGCACTGCAGAAACCGGTCGAGTTTTTGGTGATCATTGCCGGGCTCTTTGTCGGGGTCCAGGTTCTGCAACTTCCCAGCGACCCGGTCAACCTGCGCCGCTTCGCCCACGCCCTGCTCAAGGTCCTGGTCACCTTCGACGGCGCCTGGATCTTTTTCAACCTCGTCAGCCTGGTGGAAGTCTACCTGGAGAAGTGGGTCTCGCGGACCGAATCGACCCTCGATGACCACCTCCTCCCCTTCGTCCGCAAGAGCCTGCGTATTTTCATCATCGGCATCGCCGCCCTGATGACGATCCAGAACCTCGGCTACTCGATCTCGGGCCTGCTCGCCTCCCTCGGCATCGGCGGCCTCGCCGTGGCCCTCGCCGCCAAGGACACCCTCTCCAATGTCTTCGGCTCGCTGATGATCATCATGGATCGCCCCTTTCATATCGGGGACTGGATCAAGGCCGGCGACCTTGAGGGGACGGTGGAAGAAGTCGGCTTCCGCTCGACCAAGGTGCGCACCTTTGCCAAGACCCTGATCTCGGTCCCCAACAGCGTTATCACCAACATGGCGGTCGACAATTTCAGCCGCATGCCGAAGCGGCGCATCAAGCTCACCGTCGGCGTCACCTACCAGACCACACCGGAGCAGATGCGCCGGGCAGTGACGGCGATCCGCGAACTGCTCGGCTCGCATCCGGCCATCGACCAGGAATTTTACCTCGTCAACTTCACCGACTTCGGCGCCTCGTCCCTTGACATCATGGTCTACTGTTTCACCACTACCACGGTCTGGGGCGAATACCTCGACGCCCGCGAGGATCTCTGCCTGCGCATCATGGAGATTCTGGAGGGAATGGGACTGGAGATCGCCTTCCCGACCCGGACGCTCTATCTCAAGGGGAAGGAGGGGGACATGCTGCCAGGCGCAGCTTTCAACAAGGAGGAGCTGCCCGGGTAAGGCCACGCCAGGGACTGGCGTCAGGCGTTCAGCAGAACTCGGATGCGTGACTGGATTTCGCTGGGGAGGAGGGGCCAGTAGGGACTCGCCGTCAATTCCAGGAATTCGGCCCGTTTTTCCTCGTAGGAGAGCGCGGACCAATGGTTCAGGCGGTCGGCGGAGAATCGTATCGGGCGGCAGCGCAGTTCCTTCATCGGCAAACCCTCCCGGAATCGGTCCAGGGATTCAAAGCTATCCAATCAGCAGCAGTGAGGAATGTTGGTCTTCGCTAATGATTGCGCCTGGGTCAAATCTAACCGCCTTGCGAAAATTTTCAATCGTGGTGAAAAATTAATTTTCGGCGCCGCCAGCGGCCGCTAGCGGAAAGTTATTCTTCGACCTTCACGGTGATCCGGCGCTGGGCGGAATCGGCCAGTTTCGGCAGCACCACCTTGAGAACGCCGCGGTCACAGCTCGCCCGGCACCCCTCCGCATCGACCCCCGCGGGAAGGACAAAACTGCGCCGGAACCTTCCATAGCTGCGTTCGAGGCGATGGTAGTTCGGCCTCTCGTCGGTGCATTCGAGCCGCCGTTCACCGCTGATCAGCAGGCTGTTCCCCTCGATCTGAACGGCAATATCCTCCTGGTCGACCTCCGGGACCTCCATCTTCACCACCACCTGCGCTCCATCTTCGTAGATATCGACAGGCGGTAGCCATACCCCCTCCTCGAAAGGTTCACCGGCGTTGCGCGCCCGGCTCTGCTCAAAGAGGCGGTTCATCTGTTCCTGCATCCTGCGCAGTTCGCGCAAGGGATCCCACTTGACGATACCCATGACCTGCCTCCTTCTTTCGGGCCGCCCATGACGGCGCACCTGTTTCAACCGATTCCACACCGCTCTGCAGTCAGCGTCCAATTCTGGCACTGCCGGACGCTCTTTTCAACCCCGGGAATGCCGGTAATGCCCTGGAAAGGTTAAAAACCGTCAACCATTGCGCGATATCACCGGCCACGCATTTTTTGCGCAATAAAGCACCGTGCGGCGCCGGGAAAGGAGTCCCCAAACTTTGGCAGGCTGTATGCATTTGGCTCTTCTGATGCGGCTATCGCCGCCCTGGAATGCGGGAATTGCCCCGCGCCACCCTGTTCCCGTGGAGATGTCATGACTCAGGAGATTCTTGAGCTGTTTGCTGCCGGCGAGAGCG
The DNA here is from genome assembly GCF_054658035.1 of Desulfuromonas carbonis. Classification (NCBI taxonomy): domain Bacteria; kingdom Pseudomonadati; phylum Thermodesulfobacteriota; class Desulfuromonadia; order Desulfuromonadales; family Desulfuromonadaceae; genus Desulfuromonas; species Desulfuromonas carbonis. The sequence goes on from NZ_BAAHXR010000003.1 coordinate 571,429, forward strand.
ATGAAAAATTCCTCGCCGGGCTCACCGATCTGGCCAGCCGCTACGGTGATGAAGTCTACCGCGAAGCCCTCTGGCAGCTGATGGGCAAAGCCTTCGACTCCAAAACGGCCCGCCGCACCTGGGACGCTGCCATCAACCGGCGCCACCAGCTCTGCCCCGACCTCGGCCTGCGTCCCGCCCTGCTCCACTACCTGCATTACGAAACCGGCGCCATCCGCGACCCCCGTGTCCTCGAAGGGAGCCTGCTGCAGGATTTGCGTCAGGCCTCGGTCAGCGACGGACTCACCGGCCTCTTCAACCAGACCCACTTCAAGCTCTGCCTCGAGCGCCTCCTCACCCAGGCCCAAGGCGGTGGTCGCGGCTCCCGTTTCGCTGTGGTGTTGCTCGACCTCGACCGCTTCAAGGAATACAACGACTGTTGCGGTCACCTCGCCGGCGACCGCGCCCTTGCCCTGGTTGCCGAAACCATCCGCTTCAATATCCGCCAGGGCGACCTCGCCGCCCGCTACGGTGGAGAAGAATTTGCCCTGGTGCTGCACCGCATCGACGCGATCCAGACCTGGATTGTCGCCGACCGCATCCGCCGCGCCATTGCAGCTCTCGATTTTGCCCATCAGGATCGCCTCAGTACCGGCAACCTCACCATCAGCTGCGGCTTTGCCCTCTCCCGCGAAACCGACAGTGTCACCACCCTGGTCGAACGCGCCGACCAGGAACTCTACCGCGCCAAAAAGACCCGCAACGCGGTCTGCCCCGACCACACCAGCAACCGCCGGGCTTCCCGGCGTTCGCTGCAGTCGGTGATCGAATTCGCCGGCCCGGGAGCGGACGACTATCAGCCGGCCATCTCCTACGACATCAGCACTTCCGGGCTGGCCCTCGGCTGTGACCGCCCGCTCCGCCCCGGGGCCACCGTCCAGCTCCGTTTCCGCCGCCCGTTCTGGCCCGATGAACGCCAGGTCGAAGCAACCGTGCGCCATGTCCGGGAAGAGAACGACAACGGTATGGTGCGGATCGGGCTCGAATTTCTCCATCCCCTCGCCAGCCCGGCTGGCGATTCCTGGGGCGCCCTCCTCCCGGGCTAGTTCGGCTCCTTCCAGACACGGGCCAGCCGCATCACGGCTGGCCCGTGTCTTGCTCTTCCTCCTGCCAGCCGCGGCGGTTCGAACTAGCGCCCGGCCCCCTCGACCATTTCGGCTCCCTCCACGACCGCTGCCGGGGCGAAGATCTCGGCGTGGCTCCGGTAGTGTCCCTCCCCCGTCTCGACGTGCCGACGCAAGGCTTGCAGCCGCTCCCGAATCACCCCCTCAGCCCGGCGCCGCAGCTCCTGCTCCATCGCCGCCAGCGCCTCGCGCTGCCGGGGCCCGCCATCTTCGGGGGCCAGGCCAAGGTCGGCTTCACGCCGCCGCTGCAGATAGACCTGCAGCTGCCGGTTATATTCGGCGCCGAAGAAAAAGACCTCGGCGACCAGCGCCGAGAAGCTGCGCACCCCGCGGATATCCCTCCCTTCGAGGCGGTAAGCCTCGAGAACCTCGGGCTCCAGGTCATGGTAGTTCTGCAGCGGCATGAACATGCGGGGGAGGTACTGGAGGACCTTCTCGGTCTTCTTGCGATGGCCGCCGATAATCACCGAGGCGCCGACCTCGCCGGCCTGGGCCCCCTTGATCCAGGGCGCGCCGGTGATGCCGAAATCGTTGAGGACCGGCAGATGGAGAAGGACCGAGAGGGTGTTGATCGCCAGGGCAAAGCCGGCCGAGGGGCCGCCGACACTGTAGGAGGCGGAGAGCAGCTGGTGGTGCAGGGAGTAGCCCTCGAGATACTCCCCGAGCAGCCGGGAAACATTGAAGCCCGGGCAGAGGGACTGCAGGTAATTCTCCACCAGGGTCATCGCTTCCTGGGCGCTCTGCCGGGTCATCTGCACCGCCAGGTCGAGTTCGGCCGTGCCCGGGGCGGCCGAGGAGACCGCTCCGGTGACGACGATCTTGTCCTGGAAGATGCGATAGACCAGCGACGAGGCGATCGGCAGCAGCACCCCGCTGGTGTCGTTGGCGCCGACCCCGACCACGAAGCCGACCTGCGGCTCGCGGGAAAGTTCGGTCTCGAGAAATTCGTCGAGCTGCTGCTTCCCCTTGCGGGTCGGGCTGGCAGCGAGCTGCTGGCGTGCGCTGGCGAGATGCCAGTGGCTGACCGGATAGATCCCGGCATCATGAATCAGCCGCAACCGGGCGGCAACCGCGTCGAGACAGTCGAGGAGGTGATCTTCGCCGTGGCGGGCCTGAAAGGCCAGCTCCGGATCGCCGCCGGCCCCTTCAAGAAGGCCGACCAGGGTCTTGTAGTTGAAGCGCACAAAACGCGCCCGTTCTTCAATGCTGCCGGCGACCGCCTCCATCAGTTTGCCGAGCACCTCGACCTCCGTCGAGCGCAGCGCCCGGACTTTTTCGGCAAAGGCGGTGAAATCGGCCGGCGTCTCACACAGGCCGCGGGCGGCGCGAACAATCTCTTCGTGACCGAGCCCCTCGGCCAGGGGGAGCTGGCCAAGCTCCTTGCGAATGATCCGCAGCGCATCCTCGTCGCGCATATGACCGGTCACGGTGAGGACCTTGAGGCGCTTGGAACGAATCAGCGCCGGGTCGAGGATGTCGAGGCGATTGGTGGTCAGGACCGTGAAGACCCGGGAGAGGGGAGACTCGCCGTCGATGATGGAGAGGAACTTGTTGGTCACCTTGTCGTAGGGGCTTCCCCCCTGGGGACTGCGCCGCGGTGCGACGGCGTCCCCCTCGTCGAAAAAGACCATCGACGGTGAAATCATCTTGGCGATGTCATAGACCCGCTCAAGGTTCTCCACCATCCCCTCAAGAGGATGGACTGGGTCGGCGAGGTCGCCGAGGTTGACGCCGAGATCCTGCACCTCGTGGTTGTCGCCAAGCCAGGCGCGCACCATGTAGGTCTTCCCCGAGCCTGGCGGCCCGGTCAGGACCACCCCCTTCTCCTCGCTGACATTGTAGTAAAGGGCGTTGTTGGCCATCTCCGAGAACTCGTTCTTGATCACCCCGATGTACTCCTCCCAGCGCACGCCGCGGTCCATGTGGCCGACGACCTTATTGTAGAGGGAGCCGTGGACGTTGCGGGCAACCGCCTTGAGGGCGTCGCGCACCAAAAACTGGTCGTCGAGGTCGAGGGGATCGAAGCGGCCGCGCAACGCGATCAGCGAATCGATCAGGCGCCGGGTATAGGCGGGGGTAAAACGCAGGCTGCGCTCACGGAAGATCGGGTAGAGCCGGCGCACCGTCTCGTCAAGGACCGCTTCGGCCAGAAGCTGGGCGTGGTTGGCGGCAGTGGGGTTGAAGGTGAAGTTCTTGCGCCGCAACTCCATGCGCACCACCTCGCGCAGGTTCTCCGGCTTGGCCCAGAGTTCGCCGATATCGATCACCAGGCCACGCTCGACAAAGCGGCGATAGATCGCCGGGTCGAACTGTTCGGGCTGGTCGGTGGTGGCGATCAGCAGGCAGTCACGGCGCCCGAGGGCGATCTCGTCAAGGATGATGTTCATGGCGTCGACCAGGGAGGCCTGCTGTCCCTTGACGCTGCTCAGCTGGTCCGGGCGGCCGCAGGCCGAGTGCGCCTCCTCCAGATGGCGAATGCTGGTCTGGCGCGGGTCCCCCATCGCCTTGCGCAGGTAATTGCCGGGCTCGCCGGCCCAGGCGGTCTGGTAGTCGTTGGGAGTGACCATGGCATAATCGACCCATACCCCCTCTTCCTCAAGGGAGGAGAGGGCCCGGCCGAGCCGTTCGCGAAAGAGATAGCGGATCACCGGTAACCGCGACCAGAAGCGCAACCGCTCCGCCTTGCGCCGCCGTTCGAGGCGCACCGCCAGTTCCGGGTCAACATCTTCGAGGCTGCGCCAGAAGGGCTGTTCGGCCATTACCTCATCCTTCTTCGCCTCCAGGTCGATGCGCGGACGCACCTCGCGGGCGAAGATCGCCTCCTCGATCGCCTGCTTGACGGTGGCGCTCTTGCCGCTGCCGCTGTGGCCGATCACCAGTACCAGGGGCGCCCGGGGCACGGTCGGATCCTCGGTATATTCCTTGAGGACGTGGGCATGGTAAAGCTTGCGAAAAATATCGTGAAAAGTGGGGGGAACGAAGGAGTCGGCCGTCTTGCGCTCGAGCAGGAAAATCAGGTACTGGTAATCGTGCCAGTCGAGCTCTTTTTCGAGGATTTTGTTCCAGGCCGCGCCGGCCGACTGGGAACCGGAGACCTCGAAGCGGCGCCGCCAGTCGGAGAGCTGCTCCGGATCGCGCAGGATCTGAAAGCTGCGCTCGCCCGGACGGCGCAAGCGCCGCCACCAGGCGCGCAGAAAATCGACCGGGGTGCGGCTCGGCTGGTACTGGTGCAGGCGCCGCAGCACGAAGAGCCGGGTTTCAAAGCTCCAGCCGGCGACCAGGCTGTCAATTTGCCGGATTCGCCCCTCGGAGAGGCGGACGTAAACCGGACTGCGGGTTTTGCGCATTGGAGCCATGGGTGGCCGCCTCATCCTTTCGGTCGCTGCCTGCGGGGGCCGGCAGCACCACGGGAAGGCTGCCGCCGGCGTTGTTGAGGACGAAGGTGTTCTGCCCCTGCTGGTTCTTCTCGTAGGCTGCTGCCCACTTCTGCTGGTTAAGAAATTCGAAGAGCGCCCGTTCGCTCCCGGGGCCCAGGCCTACGGTGCTACGGAAATCGCGGATAGCATCGCTGTAGGCGGCATAGAGCTTGCGGGTTCGGCTCGCCTCCTGGTCAGCAGCGTAATTCTCCGCCTCGGCGATCAATTCCCGGCGTTTCTTCTCCTCACTCGCCTCGGCGAGCTTGTCGGAAAAGCGGGTATCGCGCAGCACGAAGGAGACGACCTCGATCCCGTACTTCGCTTCCAGGGTCGGGCCGCCAAGGTTGATCGGCCGGTTCTTGAGGTCGGCAAAGATCTGCTCCTTGATGCGCTCGCGCTCGGAGACCAGTTCATCGACACTGCTGGCCTGCATGACATCCTTGACCAGACCATCGAAATCGTTCTGCAGCAACGATTGCGGCGCCTTGTTCTCGATCCCCCAGCGCTCCAGGTCGAGGATGCGGAAGGTGAGCATGGCACTGGTCCAGAGGGCCACGTTCTGCTGCGACATGATGCGCTGCGGTTCCGGTGAACTGCCGAGGTAGAGTTCCTGGTTCATCAACGGCACCTCGAGCTCGAGGCGGGTAAAGAAGGGGAGCCGCGCATGCCAGCCGACCGTTGAGACCACCCGCCGTTGGCCACCGAGATCTTCGAGGATCACGGCGTAATTGTAACGAACCTTGTAGATCGTCTTGGTGGCATAGACCAGGGCCGTGAGGTAGTAGAGGCCGGACAGCACCAGCAGCAGGAGGAGCCCCCGCTTGACCAGCCGCTTCAACCGCGCCCGTTGGAGCAGGGCAAACCGCACTTCAGGCTCCATGGCAATCCTCCCCGGGGCACACCCCGGCACTTCATAACGTTTTTTTAACGACTCCGAAAACTTCTTCGGAAGAATCTCTTCTCCTGAAAAGACTAGCAAAGAAACTGTGTTTTACAAAATTGTTTTCTCCCTCCCGGCCTTCATCCGGCCATCATCCGGCCATTGCCCTGTTCCTGCCCCTGTGTTATCTTCCCAACGAATCCTGCCCAGCCATTAAATCCCGCCCCGGAGTTCCCGATGCCGATTCCTGTCTACTTCGCCGACATCCGCGCCGGCAATCGCGAAAATCTCTTTGCCAAGCTCTCCCGTCTGCTCGATGACGCTGGCCTCTATGGTGTGATCAGGCGCGGTGACCTCGTCGCCCTCAAGGTCCATTTCGGCGAGAAGGGAGGTCATGCCTATATCCGGCCGACCTTCCTGCGCCGCATCGCCGATCGGGTCAAACAGCTTGGGGGCAAACCCTTCCTCACCGATTCCTGCACCCTCTACCCCGGGGAACGCAAGGAGGCGGTCTCGGCCCTCGGTTGCGGCATCGAGAACGGCTTTGCCTATGCGGTGGTCGGCGCGCCGCTGGTGATGTGCGACGGCCTGCGCGGTCACGACGCGCGCCGCGTTCCGGTTCCCGGCGAGATCCTGCAGACGGTCGACATCGCCACCGGCATCCTTGAGGCCGACGCCCTGATCGCCGTCTCTCACTTCAAGTGCCATGAGCTGACCGGCTTCGGCGGCGCTCTCAAGAACCTCGGCATGGGCTGCTCGAGCCGGGAAGGGAAACTCGAACAGCACTCCAACGTCGCCCCCCGGGTCGCCGAAAAATTCTGCACCGCCTGCGCCGCCTGCTTCAAGGCCTGCGTCCACGAGGCGATTGCCATGATCGAGGGGAAAGCGCAGATCGACCCCGAGCGCTGCGTCGGCTGCGGGCGCTGCATCACCGTCTGCGCCGAGAAGGCGATCCAGATCCAGTGGAACGAGGAGGCGGCGCTGGTGATGAAAAAGATGGCGGAATACGCCACCGGCGCACTCCACGGCAAGGCCGGCAAGACCCTCTTTGTCAACTTCGTCACCCAGGTCTCGCCGGCCTGCGACTGCTATGGCCACTCGGATGCGCCGATCGTCGCCGACCAGGGGATCCTGGTCAGCACCGACCCGGTCGCCCTCGACCAGGCCTGTGCCGATCTCGTCAACGCCGCCCCGGGGCTCCCCGGCACCGCGCTGGCCAGCGGCAGCGAGCCGGGCGGCGACAAATTCCGCGGCGTCCACCCGGCGATCGACTGGGAGATCCAGCTGGCCCATGCCGAGAAGCTCGGTCTTGGCAGCCGCAGTTACCAGCTGCATCGGCTGGAACCGAAAAGTCCGAAGGGGTGGTAGAGCGAACTTCCTTCGCTGGTCTGACTCATTGAAAACGAAACACCCACCTGGGAAAAGCAAGTCCCGGGTGGGTGTTTCGTTTTTTCATGGAAAAAAACCGGAGCTTCCCGGGTCATCCCGGAACGCAAAAACTTCCGGCCACTCTTTTACTCGGGCGAATTTCCAGGATAAACCACGATTCTGCCGGTCGTTTTCGACACCAGTTTTACCTTGTACCTGGTGGTTCCCGACCGGTCGATGATGCAGACCTTGCCCGCGTCGGCGTCATTTCCATTCGGGCTCCAGGTGACGGAACCGTCGGGGGAGAAGGTCACCGCCAGGGTTGAAGTCACGTCACAGTTGGCTCCAGTTTTGAGAACCACGCCGTTGCTCAATGCTCCCATGGCCAGGGATTCGGTAGTGGTACTGCTGTTCCCTATGGCTCTGTCCCTGGCAATGCGTAGCTGGGTGACCACGTCGTTGCTCGCCTCACGGTAGGCAGCGTTGTCGAGCCAGGTCTTGACTGACGGGTAGGATAAGCCAGCCAGGACCGCCATGATCAATATGGCGACCGTCAGTTCCAGAAAGGAAAACCCATTTGTGTCGTTGAGATCCATCATGAATTATTCCTGGAGGGCAATGTCAAGGCGGAACTCCTGAATCGCCTCCAGCCCATCCCCATCGCGTACACCGATTTTGACCAGATTTTCTCCGCCCTGATCTCGAGCGATGGGCCATTGAACCAGGCCGCTCTTCTGATCGATGGTCATTCCAGCCGGACCGGTTACCAGGAAATAGTTCAGGGGGTCCCCGTCACCATCCTCTGCCCGGGCCGGGTAGGAGTAGAGCGCTGCCCGAAACGACTCCGGGGGCGTGCTGGTGAAGACGGGTGGGGCGTTTCCCACGACGATCTCACCAGTCAGGTAGGGTTGCCCCTCCCCCTCGCTATCCACGGGGAGGACCTCGACGGCTATTCGGTCCCCCTTATGAAACTGGTCGCCGGGAAGAGTATCTCCTGCTGGAAAGAAATTTTCTTCGCCGTTGACCAGCCAGCGGTACTCGAAGGTGACGGCATCGCCATCAAGGTCCACCGCTTCCGGCCGGGCAACGATGGCGACCCCTCGGTAGACCCGGGAAGGGCCATAATTCACCTCGAGGATTTCCGGCGGCGAGTTTCCGATAAGCACCTCGCTACTGGCCTTTTGGCCATTGGCCCGGACCATAACTGAAACCTGATCCCCCGCATGGAAAAGGTCATTGGACAACAGCGCCCCGGCATTCCCCTCGATCTCCTGGCCATTGATCTCCCAGCGGAAGGAAAGTGCCCCGGCGGCGCCGGAGACAACTGCGCGTAGATCATTTTTTTTGGTCGCTTCCGCTGGCAGAAGGCTGACCTGGAGCTCCGCCTTGTCCTGGGCTGCCCGGGGAGCCCCCGGTTCCACCTGCTCCTGGGCGGCTTTTTGCGGTCGGTCCTGCGGCACTGGTGGCGCCTGGCGCTCACAGCCAACCTGGAGGGCGACAAGGACCAGGCTCCCGATCAGGAGGGAATGAGGCAGGGTTCGCATCAGCCGGTTACCATTGGGTCCAGAAAACCGGAAAGACGGTTCCGTCCCCGGGCAGGGAGATCACCGGGAAGGAGATGTTGGCGGCAATGATCGCCGAAACGCTGCCGTCGGCGCCGATCACGAACACCATCCCCGAGGGGATGCCGCCGCCCAGGCTGACTTCGCGGTCGGCCCGCCTGAGGATATAGGGGGTCCCCTCCTCGTCCTTGCCCTGGGACCGCTTGTTGTCTGCGGTGGCCTGATCCTCGCCGAAGGCATCGGTCCCGGTCCCTGTGACGAAGTTCAGGACTGCTTCGCCGGTTTCCGCATCGAGAGCATAGAGCCTGGAAAATCCGAGGTTGCCCGGATCACAGGGATTGTTTGCCGCATCGATGTTGGCCAGGGAGTCGGGCTGGTAAGTGGAATAAAATGCCACCTTGTTGAAGATGCTGACCGGTGCCAAAGCCTTTTCGCCGGCATTGACATCCAATCGGATATACCAGCCTTTGGCGGCAGCCAGGGCGTCCCGCTCGGCCTGGATCTGCGCGGGAGTCAGATCCTGCTGGAGCTTGTTTTCCGTGGCATCGTACAGGTCGTCTTCGGTGATGGTGCCCGATACGCTGTCGATGTCCTTGACGGCGTACAACCGGTCGATCACCGCGCCGTCGGGGCCGGGATTCAGGTAATTCATCGGATGGGCACGGTCGCCCGAGCCGAAGTAGAGGATGACTGCGCCGTTGTGTACGGTCATATCAGGTTTGTAAAAGATCTTTCGACCCTCCGTTTGGAAGGAGGTGCCGTTTGAATCGACATCGTTGCCGGGATTGGCGGAGAAGACCTTTTTCGCGCTCCAGTTGGCCACGTCGAAAGAACCGACGTTGAATCGCCACAGATTGCCGCCGAGATCGCCTACGTAGAGCCGGTCGTTGAGACCATCAGCATTGAAATCCATGGCTGCGATATCCGAGGCAATGGAGTAGGTCATGGCAGGGGAGGTACGAACCCCGTTACTGTAGTTGTCGCTCGCCCCGTAAACATATCCCCAGACAAGGTTCCCCGTGCCGCTGAAGTCCGGCTTCAGGGTGGTTGCGCCCACTGCCGTCGGAACCAGGTCGGCTACCTGGATGGCATAAATTCCCCGCCCGCGCGGGTGCTGTGGAGCCGCGCCATCATCGCTTTTGGCGATGATGAAACTGTCCGGCGCCCCCGATGGGAGCGGGACTTCCGTGGCACCGCTGGGATAGGTCTGGGTGTTGCCAAAACGGAGGTCCTCCACCGTGTCGTACCCGGCGCCGACGAAGGCCACGATTTTGCGCTGACTGCCGACTTGTACCCGCGCCAGGCGGGGCTGTGCCCAAGTTTCGGCCATCTCGCCGAAATTCGCGCTCAGATTGGAGATCTTGCCGATATATTTGGGCGCCGCCGGGTTGCTTACGTCGAGGGCGTAGAAGCCGCCACGGAAGCCGGCCTCCGAGAGGGATTGCAGCCCGCCGCCACGGCGGAGGCCGAAAATCAGGATGGCGAAATCGCCGTCCGCGGGGACGACCTGACCGTCATTGTTGGCATCGTGGATGTAGACGGACGGGGTGCCGTCGACGAAGTAACTGTGGGCGGTATCCCTGAGGTTCTTCAGCCGTGGCAGGAGGTCCGGGGGGATGAACGCCCATTCCTCACCCCCGTCGGCATCCCGGAAACAGTGGAGCATACCGTCGTTGGCCCCCTGGAAGATAAAGGTCTTGTTGATGGCCGGATCACTCTCGTTGGCCTCAGTCAGGACATAACGCTTGTAATTCACCACCAGGGGCTTGGAGTGGAGGATGTCGCCGAGCAGCCATTCCCGCTTCTCCGTGTCGCCGTTGCCGCCGTCGTTGTAACCGTCGTATCCCTGCAGGTACTTGATGAGCTTGCTACGTTCGGTGGCGTCGGCGACATCGAGCATGGCGCTGGTCAGGTTCGCGTTGCCCAGCGCGACAAGGTTTTCCGTATCGGTCATATTCATCTTGGCGGCATTACCGGTCCAGGTCCAGATCTTGCGCGGGGCGGTGGCCAGGTTTCGGGCCATGAGCTGTCCGCCAACCCCGCCCCGCTGAACGTCGCCGGAATCGCCGGTGACCGTATATTGATTGTTGTTATCGCTCCAGAAGGAAGTGGCACCGGCGTTGAAGGTGCCGTCATTGTTGGTGGCCAGGTCCACGCCGTTGGCACTGACTATTTCGAGATCGCTGTTGATACCGAATTTTTTCAGGTTGCCGTACCAGGGCTTCTGGGAGATGGGCTTGAAAAAGCCGATATAGATTCTTTTGCCGCTGTAGGTACGGTTTTCCGGGCTGGCCGGAACGACCGGCGCGACAAAGGCGGTCTCCGCTTCCCGAACGATATTGTTCATCAGGTTCAACAGGGCGTCGGTCAGCTCTTCGGTGTTGTTGGCCAGGAAGTAGTCGCCCCGGCCGTGGCTGCCATCGGTGGTCTGGTCGAGTTCCTGGACGTAGGAGGTCATCAGCTGGATGACGCTGGTCTGGACCCGCTGGTAACCCTCGGTCTTATCGGCTCCGTGGACGTCGGGGAGCATGTCAGTTTCATAGAGGAGCTTGGCGGCATCGTCCACCCGGCCGGCCAGGCCGTTGCCGTCCTGGTCGCCGACGGCACCTTCGGCCTGCGGGCTGGCGGTGGAGCTGCCGGTGGTCAGCACCAGAACATAGTTCTTCTGGCAGGCGTAGTCGATGGGGGCGGGGGCCGAAAAAACCGCGGCGCCGGAGGCCAGCTTCTGGGTGCTGTCGTTGTTCCCCTGGTAGTAATGAAGCATGTCGTACAACGCCTCGTTCATCGGCATGGAGGTATTGCTGGAGATGAAGCCGAGGTTGTTGATGACGGTGGTCAGGGCATCGAAGTTGGCGATGCCCGTCGGGTTGGGGACCATGGTGCCGGTGCCGGGATCAAACATCACGGGGGACACATCCTTGACCTCGGCCCGCACGTACCCCCCGGCGTTGTTCGGTCCGACGGTGGCGATACCGATCTTGATGTCCTGGGCGAGGGCGCCCGCCGCCTGCTTGAGGACCGCCTTGACCACCTCCATGAGGGTGGCGGTGATTTCCCAGCCGACCCCATTGTCGGTGACGGTACCGCCGGCGGCGGTCGGCCAGGTCGGTTCGGTCAGGCCTGACGTGCCGGTATTGGTACAGCGGTAGGTGTTGGTGTTGCTGGCATCGGTGGGGCGGACCACATCGCCGACCGCATAGGCTGTACTGGGCTGCCAGGTGGCCGTCGGCGCCGGCACTGCCTGGGTCTTGTTGAGTAGGTTACCCAGGTAGTAGTTGCCGATATCGCTGCTCTTGCTGGAGCAGTCCCCGGAGGTCTTTTTCAGGCCCTTGTTGTAGAAGCCATATTCCAGCAGCGCGGTCTTGGCCTCGGCGCAGACTCCGGCGGCGTTGACGTCGGCGACGTAGGCCTGGTAGTTGCCGGCGTTCAGTTGGCTGTAGATCATATTGGTGGCATAGGTGCCTGGATAGACGGTGTTTTTATCGTAGGGATCGGTTCCGCCGCCCTGGCTCATGTTCTTGCTGGTGTCGACCAGAATCATGACGTTGGGCTTGAGCTTGACCGAGGTGCCGCTGTAAATCGAAGTGTCCCCGATATAGCGGTCCGGCAGGCCGGCATGGGCGATGCCGGCCCAAACCAGGGCCAGCAACAGAATTCCCCGAGACATCATCCCGAACTTCATTAATTAGCCTCCCGAGGTCGTGATCAGCTGACCTTCGTCGTCTTTCTGGAAAATCCGGATCTGCTGGGTCTCCACACGGGCCTTCGAGCGGCCTCCGGGTCCCCGGGTCTGCACCGAAATGTTGTAAAAATTTCCGCCGAACTTCTCCTGGCTGTAGCTCTGCGCCAGAAAGTCGGGCAGCTCGCCGACGCCGAGATTGCGCAGCACGTTGGTTGCAGAGGTGTCCAGCCCGGAATTGTCGATAGTAATGCTCGCGGCATAGGGGTTCAGGTTTGTCGCGCTGGCCGTGGCGCCGACGATGGCCGGGTTGGCGAGAGCGTATTCCACCGCCCGTTCAGCCGCCGAAAAAGCGCGCTGGGAGGTTTTGAAGTTGCTGGTGATGGTCAATTCACTGTGGGAGGTATTGAGCGCCAGGATGCCGAGCAGGCTCAGAATGCCCAGCATCACCAGAACCAGGATCAGGGCAAATCCTTGTTCGCCCTTGAGATTCTCCGCCGGATAGGGGTGCATGTTGTCCTCCCTGGGTCCCAGGATGATCAGTTGCGAAACTTGACAAGGGTCGTGAGGCTGCGGATTTTGACCCCGGAAAAGGTGTCCTTTCCAGTCTTGGTAGCGTCGGTACTCCCGGTCAGGACGATCCTCACCCCGACGATGTCGCCGATGGCGGAGGGATCTGTGACCGTCGCGACTTCCGAACCGTCCTCGAGGAGGTAGCTGAAGGTGAGGGCAGTGATATTGGCCGCGATTTCGATCGACCCTTCATTGCTGGAGCTTCGCAGAAGCACCTTCATGGCCGGGTCGGCGCTGTCCGTATCATCGACCAGGGTGTAAGTGACCTGCTGCACCAGATTCGGTACCGGAGCGGGTGCGTCGTATCCGGGTTTTGCCGGCGCCACCGCCACCCCGGTGGAGATATCGTTGGTGTCGTCGAGGGCGGCGTCGGTGTAAGGGAGAATGATGTCCCCCGCTGAAAACCCCGTTCCCGCCGGGATCCCCGTGAGGGTCAGGCTTGGGTTGGTGGGGTCTGGATCCACGTTGGTCACCTTGAAAAATGCCACCACCGGTTGGGTCGCAGTATTGGGTCGCACGATCCGTGCCCAACGGGTCGCCACGTCGTTGCCCGGACCGACGAAGAAACTGGCCATCCCGGGCTGCGCGAGGGTGAATATGTAGGTCTGGCCGGAGGCGTCTCCGGGATCTACCGTCGGCGCCGCAGCGAGACTGCCGATGGCGCCGCTGAGCGAGGCCGTACGAAAACTGAAGGTGTCGGCGCTCGCGAGCACGACCTTGGAGGTGGTGACCGGCACCAAAAACCCGGTCAGGCGGATGTCCCGGCTCATCCGGTTGATGGCGTAACGCAGGTTTTGCTGGACCTCCCCGACCTCTTCGGTAGTATAGGCGGTACGCTGAGTGTTGCCATACAGGCCGTAGACAGCCATGACAACAAGTCCCATCATCGCTACCACGATGAGGAGTTCGATCAGCGAAAATCCCTTTTGGCCTCTACTGGTCATCTAGTTGACAGTTTTCTTGTATTCGGTCAAGGTCGCAACTCCTTCGGGCCCCTGGACATTGACGGTGATGGTGGCCATGTTGGCAAGGGGGGAATTGGCAATCACGGTGTAGCTGGCGGAGAGGTTGCTGGATCCCGTTTCGCTGTAGGTGGTCGAGCCGTCGGAAAACACCCAGGTCTGGTTGGAGGAACTGCTCTTCAAGCGCGCGTCGTCCGATTTCCAGGCGAGGATCTGCTCCATGACGCCCTGGGCCATGGAGGCCTCCTGGGACAGTCGATTGGCTTGGGCGTTGCCCTGAATAGCGGTTATCTGCATGGATGCCAGGGCCAGCAGGCCGATGGAAAAAATGGTCAGGGCGACCAGCAACTCAACGAGGGTAAAGCCTTGGTTTCCCCTGTAATTGTCCAAAACAACCTTCATGGATCACCCGCCGAAAAAGCCCTGATAATGGAACGCAAAAACCGGAATGGCTCCCAGGTGGTTAAAATTTATAGCAAGGGTCGTTCCAAAAATGCGACTGTCCGTTCTTTCCCTGCACAATTGGAAAAATCACCGGCATTTCACGATGCCCTTCCGAAAAAAGGGAGAGCCATCGCCGGCGTCCGGGGCACAACTCTCCTAGATTCAAGGATATAACAACGGGCCGCCTTTTCAATCTTGTTACCCGGGCCTAGCGGAATTATGTTGGGTTTTTTTAATATTTTTACTGTTTCCTGCCCTTGGGGGGGGGGGGGGGGGGGGGTACTCCGGCCAGCCTTTCAAGGTTCGGCAGCGCTGGCCAAGCGGCTCAGGATCAGCGGAGAAGGCTGAGGAATTCCATCGCGGAACGAGAGGCAATTCCCGGGCCTTCATAACTGGCACAGGTCCCTGAACCGTCGCCAAATTTTCTGCCCCGCAAATTCGCAAGGCTCCCGAGACAGTAATGGGCACGCTTCCTGAATAAATCCCCATGACCGGTAATGCCTGAAGGTTGGATTTTGCTATTGTGTTGGGCCGGGGTGCTTAAGGCGGCCGGGAAGACCTGCCGCGCCGACCGGACATGGAAAATGCTGAGGAGATAGCCATGAGTCGAATCCTGCTGCTGATCGTGGTAGCCACCCTGTGCCAAGGTCTTTTTTCCATGGCCTTTGCCATGTCCGACGAGGAAATGACCAACAAGATCATTGGCGAATGGTATGCCGAGGACGAAAATGGCAGTACCGTCTACCTCTTCAACAAGGACGGCAGCTGGACCGAAAATGGCGTCTATTATTTCAAGGACGGGCCGAAAGAGGTCTCCCTGGAAGGGAAATGGTATATCGAAAAGAGCCACTTTTACCATTCGGTCGTCAAATGCAACCTCCCCGCGAAAATCAAGGAGGGAAAGTTTGACAAGATCAAGATTAAATACGTTTCCGACAATGAATTCTTCATGTTGCTGGCTCCGGGCAATCTGGCTCCGCACTTCACAAAAAAATAGACCAGCCGGTCCCACCGCTCAATCTACCAGCCTATCCGGGCAATCCCGGTACCCCCATCCTCGCTGACAAAAATGGGCTTTTTGCTGCCATTAATTGTCATTCCTCCCTTCGGGTGACCATCTCGCACCGGTACCGGCAAATCTGGTGGAAGCGATGCTGGCACATCTGCCAGCATCGCCCTACAGAAGATGTTGGGGTTGAGAAAGAGCAATATCTGGCAAAACGAAGTAGCGTTACCCACACGATCTGAAACAGAGCCATTTTCCCCCTTTTATCCCGGCCGCCGCTACACCCTGGAGAAGCTGACAACTACCAACCGCCACGGCTGCAACCTGTTCGTCTTCAGAAGGCGCCCTGACCCGACCTAGCCCCCAAACCCACCGTACCAGAGGGTTTCACTATCATGCCTGCCACTGAGGTCCTCGCCACTTTTTTTGCCGCGGCCCTGCTGCTGGCGCTCGTTCCCGGGCCCGACAATCTCTTCGTCCTCACCCAGGCGGCGCTGGGCGGCCGCGGGGCAGGGTTCGCCATCACCCTCGGCCTCTGTACCGGCCTGATCGGCCATACCCTGGCGGTGGTCTGCGGCGTCGCTGCCCTTGTCCAGGCCTCAGCCGCCGCCTTCACCACCCTCAAGCTGCTGGGCGTCGGCTACCTGCTCTATCTCTCCTGGCAGGCCTGGCGCGCCCCCGACGCCGCGGCAGAAACCGGCAGCAGGCCGCTCCCCGGACCAAGACACCTCTACCGCCGGGGCATCCTGATGAATCTTACCAACCCCAAGGTTTCCCTCTTCTTCCTCGCCTTTCTCCCCCAGTTCGCCGATCCGGCCCGCGGACCGCTGGCGCCCCAGCTGCTCCTTCTCGGCGCCCTCTTCATCCTCGCCACCCTGCTCGTCTTCGGCGCCATTGCCCTGCTGGCCGCGACCCTTGCCGCCCGCCTTGCCGACACCCCCAGACTCCAGCGCTGGCTCCATCGCGCGGCCGGTGGCATCTTCCTGGCGCTGGCGCTGCAGCTGGCACGCAGCAAGTCCTGAAACAGCAACATTATAGGACCCATGGGACTTATCGTTCCCAGGAATAGGCACAAACAACAACCGCCCCCCGAAAAGCCGGGGGGCGGTTGTTGTCGGTCGTTTGCCTCTTTTCTTTATTCGAGGACCTTGAACTCCACGACTTCCTGTTCGAGGGTGGAGATCTGCAGGGAAAGGTTGCCAAGGGTGTCTCCCATGACCTTGGCCGAGCTCAGGTTGTGGCGCGTGGACTCCTGGATGTTGGCCAGGGCCTCGACAATCTGCTCGCCCCCCTCGGCCTGTTCGCTGCAGCGTTCGCGGATCTTCTCGATCATTGCTCCGATCTCTTCGCTAAGGCGAGAGATCAGGCCGCCATCGGCGTTCTGTTTTTTGGTGGCATCGCGGACCATGACGGTGAGTTCGGCCATCTTCTCTACCTCGCTCATGATCTGTTCGCTGGCGCGGGCCTGCTGGTGGGTGGAGACGGCGATCTGGCTGACCATGTCGGCAACCTTTTCCATTGTCTCGCGAATAAGCAGGCTCCCCCGGGCCTGTTCCCGGGTGGCCCGGGCGATGCCGCCGATCCTGGTCGCCGCCTGGTCGACGCCGCCGACGATCTCACGCAAGGCCTCACCCGATTTCTGCGACAGGACCTCCCCTTCGGCGACCTTGATTTCGGCCCCCCGGATCGCCTCCACCGCCCGCCGCGTCTCGTCCTGCACCCGGCTGATCAGCTGGTCGATCTCCCGGGTCGATTCACTGGTCCTCTCGGCCAGCTTGCGGATTTCGTCGGCAACCACGGCGAATCCCCGGCCATGCTCGCCCGACTGGGCGGCAATGATCGAGGCATTGAGGGAGAGGAGCCGGGTCTCTTCGGTGACATCATTGATAACCGAGAGGATCATCCCGATGTCGTCCGCGCTCTGCGACAGGACGTTGATCGACTCGGCAGCCGAGCGCGAAGATTGGCGAATCTCCTGGATGCCGCGGATCGTCGCCTGGACCGCCTGCTGGCCCGATTCGGCATCTTCGTGGACCCGGGCGGAAATCTCCGCCGTCTGCTGGGCATTCTGCTCGACCTCCTGGATCGAGGAGTCCATCTCGGCGATCGACGAAGCGGTGCTGACCGAAGCGCTGCGCAGATCGTTGGCATTCTGCTCGATCTGGCGGATCGTGGCGTCCATTTCGCCAATCGCCGAACTGACCTGGGTCACCGAGCCGGCAAGCGCTTCGGTGTTGAGCGCTACCCCCTGGATGCTCTTGGCCATGTTGAGAATCGAACTGGAGGTCTCGGCCGAGGAACTCGAAAGATTTTCCACGGCAGCGCTGATCCCCTGTTGGGACGCGTTGATGCGCAGGATCGCTGCCGAGGTCTCGTCGATCCCATGCTGCTGCACCTCGGCGGTGGCGATGACGTCGCGCGAGACGAGCTGGATGCTGGTAGCGATGCGGCCGAGTTCGCCGGTCGACTTCTTGACCTTTCCCATCATCGTCGAGAGCTTTTCCAGCATCTGGTTGAAATCGTCGCCGAGCCGGCCCAGTTCATCCGCCGCCTCGACCTTCACCAGGGCGGTCAAATCCCCCTCGGCACCCAGCTTCAAGGACTTCATCAGCAGGTTGACCCGACCGACAATGGTCTGGGTCGCAAAGAGGCCGAGGAGAATGGCGAGCAGAATGGCGCCCCCGATGACCGAGAGGAAGGTGATATTGGAGCGTTTCTGGATGGCGCTGGCAGCGAGTTCGTTCTTGGCGGCGAGGCTGCCGACCTCGACCAGCAGGTCATCGACGCTGACGCTTGCCCGGTCCACCACCTGCGGCAATTCTTCCCGAAGCAGCCGGGAGAGCTTACCGTCGTCGGTTGTCGTTCCGGCCATCAGGCCTTCCTGAACCGAAAGTATCTGCAGCGCGACCTGATCGAAGTCGTGAAAGACATCGACCACCTTGATGATCCGCTGCTCCAGCAAGCTGCCGGGCTCTGCGGGCGGGATGTGCAACTTCGGCTGCCCCTTGCGCAGCATAGTGCAATAGCTATCGAAACTGTCCCGCTTCAGTTCATAGTCGATCTTGCTGTTTTCAAAGTCATCGGCATTGTTCCGGGTCATCGCCGCTTCGAGCAGGTTGACCCGCCCTCCCTGGAGGGTGACCTTCATCAGCACGGCAAGTTTTTCCTGGGCGGCACTGCTCTTCTGCAACGCCAGCAGGTCGCCAATCCGGGCCTGGCTCCAGAGCCCGAAGGAGCCGGTTACCGCCACGATCAGCGCCATCAGCAGGAAGAGCAGAACCAGCTTGTATTTCAGCTGCAGATTTCGAAACATGACGCACCCCTCTGCCCCTACCTGCTCCCGACGAAGATAGGCCGAAAAAGCCTGCCACCCTGCCCGGAGCCGATGAATGAACTACCCCGCAGCAAGCTACGGGGTATCAAAAAGCGTTAACTGCTCGCGGTGCAATTGCTGATACTCTTTTTCTCGGCCTTGATTTCTAACATAGGTCGCAATGGTTTTCTCATTACCCTTTTGGCCTACAGTGTTCACAAAATAGCCCTTTGTCCAAAATTCGCCACCCCATAGTTGCTTTTTAACCGATGGGACTCGTTTGAATATTTCTCTGGCCGTAATGCTTTTGATGACTCGTGCAATCTGCGTTGGGCTGTACATTGGAACCGACTGCACCAAAAAGTGAACATGGTCTTTGTCGGTCCCAATTTCTACGAACTGAATCTCGTATCTTTTGGCGATCTCAAGGCAGACCTCTTTGAGACAGCCATCAACCTCTGGGGTGAAAACAACCCGGCGGTATTTTGCTGGGCAAACAAGATGGTATAACAGCACAGAAACATTATGACTTTTGTGTACATATTCGCTCATGTCGCCAATATTTCATATTGGCGATAGCGAAGCAAGCTTCGGGGAATTGGACCCCCCTGAGATTAAATGGGCCTACTTATACATAAAAACCACGTGGTGTCCAGTCATTTTGCGGAGCAGCAGCCCCCCGTCCGGTGCAACCACGGAGGTGAAATCGGCTCCGGATTAAAACAATTCCGCAAGCCAGCTACACTCCCGAAAAATAGTCGATATTGGCGCAGGACCTGCATTCCTTGCCCGACTGCAATCTTTGCACCACGACTGCTGGCACAATCGGCCCGGACCCGGGTTACCGCCAGAACTGCTCTTTTCTCGAAGCTGCAGGAGGCTCTCCCATGACAGCACGTTTTTCCCTCTCCCTGCTCGTCCTTGGCCTGTTGGCCCCGGTCCTGCTGGCGACTCAGGCGCTGGCGATCCCCGCCTTCTCGCGCCAGTACAAGACCGAGTGCACGACCTGCCACACCATCTTTCCGGAACGCAACGAGTTCGGCGACGCGTTTGAAAAGAACAGCTTCGTCTGGCCAAAGGAACTCCCCGCGACCGCACCGCCAGAGCAGGCGCCGACACCGGCCGCCGATTCGCCCCTGGTGCATCTCGCCAAGGGAGCTGACGCCCTCTTCAACAGCGGTCTCCCCGATCCCTTGCCGCTCTCGATCATGGCGACCTACCGGATGATCTACAACGAGGACAAGCAGCCGAACTTCGATCTGGACGGCGGTACCGGCATGGAACTCTTCGCCGGCGGCAACTTCCACAATCAGGTCGGATTCTGGGGAGAGTACGGCTTCGGCAGCTCCAGCATCGGCGACCTCTCGGTCCAGTTCCGTCATTTTTACGGCACGCCGCTCAACATCAAGTTCGGCAAGTTCAAGCCGAAGCTGAGCCTCTGGAAGTCCAACGACCGGTCTTCTCTGAGCGGCTTCGGCCACAACTCCATGCGCGTCGGCGACAATCCTTTCCGTCTCTCCGGCCGCCAGTCCGCCGTCGAACTCAACGCGGTGCTCGGTTCGCGCCTCTTCGCGGCAGCCGGCGTCACCAATGGTTCCGAGACCAACAAGGCAGAGAACAAGAAGAACTATTACGCCCACCTCTCCGCCCGAATTGGCGGTACCGACTTTCTCGGCCAGGAGCCCGAGGTCGATCTCGACCAGGATAGCGTCTGGGACTTTCTGACTCTCACCTTCGGCACCTTCGGCTATCTCGGCTCCTCCGACTTCGGCGCCAACGATTTCTACCGTCTCGGCCTGGAGGGGGAGCTCCTTTACCAGCGGCTCAAGATTCGCCTCCATGGTACCTTCGGCGAGGACGATGACCCGAGCGGGACCGGCGGCTCGGTCAAGTTCCACTTCTATCTCGGCCAGGCCCAGTACCTGATCGGATCGGATCTCATCCCGGCCTTCCGCTACGAGTACCAGGATATCGAGGGGACCGACATCACGCAGAGGTTCATCCCGAGCATCAGCTACGCCTACCTGCAGAACCTGCGCATGGTCCTCGAGTACGTCCATACGGAAGCTCCTACTGGTACCAGCAAGGCCGGGACCTTCCAGGTTGCGCTCTCTTTCTGAACCGGACCGGCAACGAAATGTCCGTCCGGCACCGATTTCCGGGGCGGGACTTAATCAAACGAGGTGTTCCCAATGAAAAAAGTCGTCCTGTTGCTCTGCGCCGTGCTGTTGCTGGCGACCAGCGTCGAGGCAAAGCTCGTGGTCCTCGGCAAGGGGGATGCCACCCAGTTCGATGTCTCGAGCTTCCCGCCCAGGATGCAGGAGGCCTACAAGCTGATGGCAGTTAAATGCATCAAATGCCACTCCCAGGAGCGAACCGCCATCGCCCTGCAAACAGGTGTTGCGCCCATCACCGGCGGCCTTTTCGACCGCAATGCGACCCGGGCTTACGGCATCAAGATGCTGCGCAAACCCGATTCGGACATGACCAAGGATGACGTCAAGGTGGTAATCGAACTCCTTAACTTCATGCTCGACGAAGCGAATCGCTGACCGGGCGTTTCCTGCAAAGGCAAGCCGATGCGGCCCCCATCCCGGTTTCGGGGTCGGGGCCGCGCTCATTTCGGCCGATTCCGAATCAGTTCCGCCAGATTAAAATTTGGTTTTGTTAATTTTTTCATTTTCATGTTCTGGCGATCAGTGTTACTACTGACGGCATGAAAAACATCCTCCTGCTACCAGCGGCAATAACCTTGGCGCTCCTCGCCGGCTTCCTCCTTGGCCAGTTCGATATCCTGCCCACCGAGGATCATCTCGCCAGCAGTGCCATAGTGCCACCGACCTTCCACGATATGCGGGTCAATCCGGCCAGCGACTACGTCGACCTGATCGACCCCGAGGACCCGGAGATTCGCCGACTCGCCCTCGGTCTTCCTTCCTTCGAAGCGGCCTACAACTTCGTCCAGAACGAAATCCGCTTCGCCCCTTTCGTCCCGCCCGGTCCGGTGAGCGCCACGCTCCAATATGGCGTCGGCAGCTGCCTCGGCAAGGCTGCCCTGCTCGCCAGTCTTTATCGGGCGATGGGGATGCCGCAGGAAGACCTGCGCCTGGTGATGGGGATCGTTATCACCCCGCAGGGGGAATCGGACCACGTCTGGATCGACCTCGAAAACAAGGGGCGCTGTCTGCAGCAGGACCCCTCGGGCATGCTCGGCCGTTTCGCCTTTGACGCCTTCCCCGGCACCGCCTACGTCGACAACTATGTCATGAAAGAGAGCTTCGCTTTCAATGACGGCGGCTTTGCCCTGGTCTCCCAGCTTAACCGCTTTCGCAACCGGCCGGTGCCGGGACAATAGCTCCAGGTCTCAGGGATATCACCCAATAAAAAACCCCGCCGGCAGCCGCCCAGCGGGGTTTTTTATTGGGTCGTTCAGGAAGTCTCAGCGCGCCGAGCCGGTCGGCCGGCGCGACCGGAGACTGCGCTCCTCGACGATCGGCTGCCGCCCACCGCGGGTGGCGCCTCCCGGTCCGCCGCCGGCGGCCGGTCGCTGCTGCCAGCTGGTCTGGCCGCTGCGGCGCGGGGCGCCAGGGCGCTGGCCGCCGGGTCGACGTCCCGGGGTAGCGCTCGGCCGCCGCAACGGCCGGGTCGGCTCCAAACCGGGAACGGTCTGAATCGGCACCTGCTGGCCGATATAGCGCTCGATGCGGCCGAGGGCGCCGAGATCCTGGGCGGAAGCGAAGGAGATGGCAATTCCCGAGGCGCCGGCGCGACCGGTGCGGCCGATGCGATGCACGTAATCTTCGGCAAATTTCGGCAGGTCGTAGTTGATGACATGGCTGATGCCGGAAACGTCGAGTCCACGGGCGGCGACGTCGGTCGCCACCAGCAGGCGTACCTTGCCGCGACGCAGGTCGGTGACGGTACGATTGCGTTCCCGCTGGCTCATGTCGCCGTGCAGGGCGGCGGCTGCATGCCCCTGGGTGCGCAGGCGCCCGGCGAGGCTGTCGGCGTCGCGCTTGGTTGCGGCAAAGATAATCGCCCGGGTCAGGTCGGCTTCGGCGACGAGGTGCTTGAGGAGGCGCTCCTTGTGCTCCAGGTTGTCGGTGTGATGGAGGCGCTGCTCGATCTGCGCATGGGTCACCTTCTCTCCGGCCACCTCGATCCGCTCGGGGTTGCGCAGCAGGCGGCCGGCAAGGCGCGCCATGGCCGTATCGAGGGTGGCGGTAAAGAGCATGGTCTGGCGTCCGGCGGGGGTCGCCTTGGCAATCTTGTCGACATCATCGGCAAACCCCATGTCGAGCATGCGGTCCGCTTCGTCGAGGATCAGGATCTCGAGCCGGAAAAGGTCGAGACGGCCGCGCTGCAGATGGTCGATCAGCCGTCCCGGGGTGGCGACGATCAGGTCGACGGGCGCGGCGAGCAGGCGCTGCTGTTCCGGGTAGGGCATCCCGCCGAGGATGGCGCCGCTGCGAATGCGCAGGTACTTGCCGTAGTTGCGTACCGCTTCGGTGACCTGGTTGGCGAGCTCCCGGGTCGGGGTCAGCACCAGAATCCGCGGCCCGCGGCCGCGCCCGCTCGGGGGGGTGCCGAGGCGCTGCAGGGCCGGCAGGACAAAGGCGGCGGTCTTGCCGGTGCCGGTCTGGGCGGTGGCGATCAGGTCGCGTCCTTCGAGAGCCAGGGGAATGGCGCGCTCCTGGATCGGGGTCGGGGCCGTGTAACCACACTCGGTGACCGCCCTGAGGATGGTCGGCGCCAGCTGGAAATCCTGAAAATTCATCTAAATTCCTCGCGTTTTTGGTAATCCGGGCCGCTTCTTCCGTGGCCAGCTGCGGGGCAACGCTCCCCGTCGCAGGCGACTGCCCGGAAAAGACGGCCGGAAAATACCGGTCGCAGCAAAAGAAGGTGTGTGCCGCAGGGCAGACAGCTGCCCTGAAGAGGGAAACGGCAACAACACGAAACCGACTGGCAAGAGACATCGTCGCCAACCGGTCGTGCAGCTGCGTTGCAATGGGGATGCGAAGCAGGGGGGTCGGAGCGATGAAGCGTCGGGCGGGGTGGGAGAAAAACCGCCGGGGCGTTGTACAGTCGCCGCGCACTCTAGGCGATCGGCCGCCGAAAAGCAAGGGAATTCGCACCGGTCGGCCGAGCAGCGGCCGCAGAGGGCCGGTCAGGGGAGGGTAAAGTAGAAAACCGCTCCGTCAGCACTCCCCTCGGCCCAGATTTGTCCGCCGTGACGCTGGACGACCCGGGCCACCGTTGCCAGCCCGATGCCGGTGCCGGGAATCGCGCCGACATTGGAAAGGCGCTGGAAGGGGTGAAAGAGGCGGGACGCTTCGCTCATGTCGAAGCCGCGGCCATTGTCGCGGACCAGGAAGACCTGCTGTCCCCCTTGTTCAGTCTGGCCGAATTCGATCCGGGGGTGACTGGCCTCCCCGGTATACTTCCAGGCGTTGCCGAGCAGATTGTCGAGGAGGACCCGCAGCAGCTGGCGGTCGCCCCGGGCGACCAGGTCCGGGGAAACAACGACATCGACCAGTCGCTGGGGGTCGCCGAGGCGCAGCCCAAGGACGACCTCGCCAGCCAGTTCGCTCAGATTTACCGTCTCGATATGCAACGCCTTGCGGCTGACCTGGGAGATGACCAGCATCGCCTCGATCAGGTCATCCATGCCGTCGATTGCCGTGAGAATGGTCTCGAGGCAGTAGTTGCCGGTCGCGCTGAGCGCCGAATCCGCATCGGCCTCGAACAGTTGGGCGGCGGCCGAGATCTTGGTGAGGAAGGAGCGCAGATCGTGGGAGAGGGAATAGCCGAAGGCTTCGAGCTCCCGATTGGCGGACTGGAGTTCGGCGGTGCGGTTTTCGAGGTCCCGGTTGACCTGCTGGATTTCGGCCAGCGACTGGTGCCGGCGCGTGATGTCGCGGACGACACAGACGATGCCGCCATCGGCCAAAACGCTCAGCGAAAGCTCCTGCGGAAAGAGGCTGCCGTCGCGGCGCCGTCCCCTCGCCTCGCCTCGCCAGCGCCCTGCGGCAAAGAGCTCCGGCAGGATCGCCTGCTCGATGCGGGCGACCTCGTCGGCGTCGTACAGGTCCCGCCAGCTCCGCCCCAGCAGAGTCTCCGGCCGCTCGTAACCGTAAAGCTCGGCATGGGCCTGATTCAGGTAGGTATAGTGCGCCGCGGCATTGAGGATGCCGATGCCGTCGATGGAACTTTCCATCGCTGCCATCTGGTCGTGCAAGCGCTCTTCCAGCAGCTTGCGGGCGGTGATATCGCGAACCGCCTCGATCCCCGCGACGATCTTTCCGGAGGAATCACGTAGCGGCGAGGAGATGATCTCGAAGACACGGCGCCCCCCCGCCTCCACTCGCTCACCTTCATGAACGTGGACGCGGCCGTCGTTAAATGCGGTCACCAGCTGGCAGCCGGGGCAGACCGTCTCCTGCTGCCGGTAGGCCCGGTAGCAGTACTCCCCCAGATGCTCGCCCATCATCTGCCGATGCAGAGCATTCTGATAGAGAATGCGCAACTCCGCGTCCTGGATGCTGACCCCGTCCCCCAGAACCTCGAGGATATTCTCGCAGCGACGCCGCTCGGCGCCTTCGGCCGCGGAAAGGGATTTCAATTCCGCCTGCAGGCGGTGCTGGCGGGTGAAGAGGAGGCTGATGTAGATCAAAAATCCGAGCTGGTTGGCGAGAAATACGACACGGATCAGGATTTCATGAATTCCCGGCGCGAAGATACTGTCGAGGAAGGATTCCTGGTCGAAGAAAGAGTCGATGACGGCGTCGGCCAGCCAGGAGGCTGCCATCAGCACCAGGCCGACGGCCAGGATGCGCATTTTGGGTCCCAGCGTTCTGTTTTCTGCCAAGGGCACCCTCCCACTCACGTAAGCCAGTCAATAAAATGACAATTTCAGATCGGGATAAGCCTGGTCAGACAGTATTAAAATAAACTTATCTCTTTTTTTACCAAACGCCAGCACCCGAGACCTGGAATCAGGGACCGGGCTTGCCTGAGACGGCGCGGCCGGCATCGGCCAAAGCCTGCTCCAGGCGATCGAAGCGCGCGGCCCCGGCCTCCCCCCGGAAACCGCTGAGGGCAACCAGCAACACCTCGTCAGCGACCCGGCTGACGCCAATCACCCGGTAGGGGACCAGGAAAGCCAGCAGCAGGCCGAGCACAATGGTAAGACAGCCGAACCAGACCACAGGCTCTCCGGGATCGCGCGACAGCTGGAATCCGCCGGCCCAGAATCCGAACTTGTCACGACTGAACCCGGTCTGGTAAATCGTCACCCCCTCGAAGACCAGCGGCCGGTTGACCTCGATGATCCCTTTAGCAACAACCGTGCCCGCGCGCAGGAGAGAGACTTCGCTGTGCATCTGGCGCAAAATCGGATCCCGCCAGGCCAGCGGTCTGATCACCACCCCCGGATCGACCCGGTTGGCAAAAGAAGGTTGGCCCTGAAGCTTGCCGCTGCGGGCATGGTACTCCCCGAGGGATTGACCGTCGCGACTGATTTCAAGAATCAGCTGCTCCTCTTCCGGGATGAATTTGAGCACCCGGGCGGTCACACCCGGCTTTGGCAGGGAAACGGTCTCCCCCTCGCGGCAGGTATAGGTCGCAAGAAGCTGGCCGCTGGCGGGGTCGAGGGCGGCAAACTGCAACTCGATGGGGTAGTAACGCGGTTCGAACTGATCGAGGCGGAAGGTAAAGCCGAGAGGAAGATCCTGCTGTCGCTCCCAGTCGAAGTAGACATCGCTCTGGTCGCCGGCGTAAATATTCAGGGTACCGACAAAGCCGAGCTGGCTGCAAAAGGCGCCGGCCATGATCAGCAGCACCGAGAGGTGAACCAGCGTCGACCCCCAGCGACCGACCCGGCCACGCTCGCCGACCAGGGCCCCGTCCGCGACCGCAACCCGGTAGCCCGATGCGCGCAGGGCGGCAGCAAGCTGCGCCATATCCGTATTCCGGGGGAGGAGGTAGCGCAACGGCGAGCTGAAGACCCGTTCCGAACGCAGCAGGTCGAGATGTCGGGAGCGGTCAGCGAGATTGCGCCGGATGGTGCGCAGAGTGCAGACCGCCAGGTTCAGAGCGAGCAGCAGCAGCAGCAACCGAAACCAGATGCTCTGGTAAAAGAGGTCGTAGCGCGCTACACCCAGGCCCTCGTCCCGCCCTGGCTGGAGGGTTCCGAAAACAGAGACGGCGGCCAACCCCAGCAGGAGCCCGAGGGTCAGGTAGAGTGAACTGAAAAAACGGATCAGCATGGGCAGGGGACTCCGCGCCGAGGCTGCGGCAGAAGGCCGGGGCCAACCGGGCCAGTTTCCTGTTGCAAGGGCCTGGAGTCTAGCACGGCGGGAAGAAGGGCGGCAAGGGCTAGCCTCTCCCCTGCCGCCAGATCCGCTGCATCAGGCGCCCTTTTGATCTATACTCTGCACACTTCACCCCCTTACGGAGGAATAAACCATGGAGATTACTTTCCCCGGCGGCCTTGCCGTCGAAGCCCGCTACAAGGGGTTCACCGTCCGCTGCGACCAGCCCGAGGCAGCCGGCGGTAAAAACTCGGCGCCATCCCCCTTCGACCTCTTCCTGATCTCCCTCGGCAATTGCGCCGGCTACTTCGCCCTTCGTTTCTGCCAGCAGCGCGACCTTCCGACTGCCGGGCTGCGCCTGACCCTGACGAGCGAACGGGATCCGGAACAGCATCGCCTGGCCCGGGTGCAGATCGTCATCGAGCTGCCGGAGGGTTTCCCCGACAAGTACCGCGCGGCCATCATCCGGGCGACCGACCAGTGCACGGTAAAGCGCACCATCTTCGACCCGCCCGACTTCGAAGTGACGACAGCGTGAATCAGGCTTCCGGCCCTTCGTCACCGGCCTCATGCAGGCCGGTTTCCCGGGCCAGGGCTGCCAGCAGCGGCAGCGCCTCGGCCGTCCGCTCCACCGGCCAGGCCATCTCCACCAGTCCGGAGTGCCCGTCCAGGGTCCGCAAAAAGAGGAGGCCGTCGTACCCCTCGACGAGAAAGCGCAGATAGCCGATCTCCTGGCGGGGAAGGCGGAATTGCCGTTGCTGGAAGCAAACTGTCATAGCTCTCTTTTCCCTTGACGACTGTCGCCTGAGTCGTTATTTTGGCTAAAGTTTTTTAGGGGAACTGAAAATTGTCCGCCCCCCCGGCGCAAACCCTGGCGGCGGTCGACCACGGCGAATGCTCCCCCCAGCCCCGGCACCGACAACGCCCGCTAACAGCGGGCGTCGCGATCAAGAATTTTTATCGCGCAGTCTCTGTTTCAGCCATTAAAACCTCCTCCAGAGTCGGCTGTACCAAGCAGGAGATTCGTTGCGAACCCCGGGAATCCCCACCCGGGGATTTTTTTTGCCCGGGGCCTGCCCCTCGGCAAGCTATCTTCCGGGAGAAGCCTCGTTGCCGAAGTGGTCGAGGAGGTAGCGGGCAATGCTCCGCTTCGGCGGCAGCAGCGGCAGGGCGTCGATGGAAAACCAGCGCGCATCCTCCAGTTCGGTAGTTTCAACCACCACCTCACCGGCAACGTAGTCAGCGACGAAACCGGCCATCAGCTGGCTGGGAAAGGGCCAGCTCTGGCTGCCGACATAGCGGACGTTGCTGACCGTCACTCCGGTCTCTTCCAGCACCTCGCGTGCCACCGCCTCTTCCAGGCATTCGCCGAAATCGAGAAATCCCGCCACCAGGCTGTAACGCCCGGCGGGCCAGCCCGCCTTGCGAGTCAGCAGCAGTTCCCGGCCGCGCCGCACCAGCACAATGACGCAGGGATGAATATGCGGAAAATGGCCATAGCCACAGGAGCTGCAGGTGCGCCCCCACTCGCCCGGCATCGGCACCGTCGCCCCCCCGCAGCGGGAACAGTGGCGACTGTTGCCGAGCCAGTGCAGGATCGCGCCGGCGGTGCCGGCCAGCGACAGCAGCGCCAGGGAGAGGCCCGGTTCGGTAGCGAGGAGGTTTTCACTGCGCAGCCCGGCCGGCAGGGCGCTCTCCGCCGGCAGCTTCAGGGCCCGGCAGGGACGCCCGAGGTAGCGCCCCAAATAGATGGCCGCCCCTTCATCCCCGGCCGGCAGCATCCCCTCGGGAAGGGTCGCCGCGGGAGTATCGGTGACCAGCAGTTCGCCACTGCGCAGCAGGACCCAGACCCCGGCGCCGCCCGGATCCCGGTCGGGCGATTCGAGCTTGAATTCTGCCGCCAATGCGGTCTGGTTGAAGGGGAGATGCTGGGGGGAGGGGTAGCGGTCGGGAAAAGGCATCAGTCTACTCCGGCAGCAGGCAGGCGGCTGCAGAGGAGCAGCGCCAGCTGGGTCTTGGCATCCACGATCGCCCCCGCCGCGATCGCGGCAAGGGCCGCGTCGAGGGAGAGCAGAAACGGTTCGATAAATTCGTCCGCTTCGGGCGCTGCGGCCACCGGTTGCAAATCACGGGCGAGAAAGAGGTCGATGCGCTCGTCGCAGAACCCGACCGAGCTCAGGGTGGTGCCGAGAAGATCGAGGCGGCCGGCAACATAGCCGGCCTCCTCGGCCAGCTCGCGCCGGGCACAGGCTTCCGGAGTTTCTCCCGGCTCGAGGCGTCCGGCGGGGATCTCGATCACGTTCCCCCCGGCAGCGGGCCTGAACTGCCGCAGCAGCAGGACCTGCCCGTCCTCCAGTAAGGGGAGCACCGCCGCCCCTCCGGGGTGACGAACGATTTCGAAATCGGCCCTCCGCCCATCGGGGAGCAGGTGCTCCTCCAGCGCCAGCGCGACGATCCTGCCGTTGAAGACCGGCCGCCGCTTCATCCTTCACTCCCCTTGCCAGGCATCACCAGGCAGAGCTCGTCGCTGGCAATCCGCAGGGTTACCGGCAAGCGGCCGAAGAAATCGCCATCGATCTGTACCGCCACCCCCGCGCCGAGCAGTTGCAGGTTCGGTGTCTGCAGCCGGCGGGCCGCGGCCGGGGAGAGGGTGCGGCCGGCGGCAAGGGCGAGCGCCGCACCGAGCAGGGCGCGGCGCCCCGGCTTGAGCAGCAGGCAGACTTCGAAGCTCGCCGTCGTCAGGGACGCCCCTGGCGCGATGACGAAACGTCCGCCGTAAAGCCTGCCGTTACTGATGATCGCCCCGTAACAGGGGATATCCTCCCCGGCGGCGGTCCGCGCCGTGAAGGGCTGGGGCGGCGCCTGGAATAGAGCGCGCAGCGCGCTGGCGAGGTAGGCGCCCTTGCCCAGAGCGCGCTTCAAGCCCGGGCTCACCTGGCAGACCGCCTCGGCATCGAGGCCGGCGCTCGCCATGAGCAGAAAGCGGGTGTCGTTGGCGACCCCGAGGTTGACCGGGACCGCCGGGCCTTCGAGGGCAATGCGGCAGGCCGCTTCCAGGTCAAAGGGGATGCCGGCTTCGAGGGCAAAGACGTTGGTCGTTCCAAGGGGGAGAAAGGCGAGCGGGATGGCGCTGGGAACCAGGCCATTGACGACTTCGTTGAGGGTACCGTCACCGCCGGCCGCAATGACCCGATCATGGCCCCGGGTGCGGGCTTCGGCCGCGGCCCGGCGGGCATCGCCCCGCGCCCCGGTGAGGGTCAGATCGACCTCCACCCCGGCGGCGCGAAGCCATTCAACTGCATGCTGAATCCGCTGCCGGGCCTGGCGGCCGGCCACCGGGTTGGCGATCAGCTTGACGCGCGTAACCCTGGCCACGACGACCTCATTCCTGTCCGGGGTTGGCGGCATCGGCCGCGACCCGGCAACGGTAAGCGTTATGCTTGCGCTGCTCATAGACCGGGGCACAGCGATAGCCGCTCTCCGTTTCAAAGGAGGGCTTCGCCTCGGCGTTCATCACCACGAAGAGTTCTTTCCGGTCGCCGAGGTAGCGCTGGAGGTCGGCAGCGGTAGGCAGGTACCAGTTCCGATAATCCTGGTTTTCCTGGAACTGCACCTCGCGCTCCATGCCGTAGGCGGAGGCGGTCAGGTGACGGCGATAGAGGGAGAGGGAGGGGAGAAATCCCCTGTAGACCAGGACGTCGAGCTTGCGCCCGGGGTCGAGGCGGTTGAGCGCCTGGGCCATCTGTTCGTAGCCGCGCATCTGCGGAGCGGCCACCGCGGCGACCCCGTAGGCCACCGTCGTCACCAGCAGCAGCAGAGCGGCACAGCGCGGGATCAACAGTTCACCGCGGTGGTCCCGCAACGCCTGCCACCAGAGCCAGAGCGCCGGAATGGTTGCCAGCAGCAAAACCGAGCGCAGCGGTCGGGCCGGCGGGTAGACAAAACCGGCCACCGCCGGGGCAATCGCCGCCACCAGCAGCACCAGCACCGCCAGCAGGCGCAGCCGTGGCATCGCCAGGCGGGCAAGGGCTCCGGCAGCGAGAATCGCCGCCATGCCATAAAAGGGGAGGATGTAGGTCGGCTGCTTGCTCTGCGCCAGAGTGAAGATCAGAAAGGGGACCAGCACGTAGAGAAAGAGAACCTGCCGGGAGCGGTCGAACTTGCGCAGGCGCACCGCCCCCTTGAGAAAAAAGAAGATGTAGGGGAGAAAGGTCCCGGCGAAGACATAGAAGAAATACCAGGGCGGCTCGTAGCGGCGGAACCGGTTGCTGGCGACGCGGTCGACGGTCTGGACCTTGAGGAAGTAGTAGAGCAGGCCGGGGTTCTCGATCATCACCGCGATGTACCAGGGGAGCGCCACCAGGGCAAAGGTCGCCACCGCGAGGGCGGTCTCCCGCCAGCTGAAGAGGCGGCGATGGCCGGCATCAAGGAGCTTGGCGAGCAGAAACGGCAGCAGGGTGAAGAGGAAGATGAGCGGCCCCTTGGCGAGGAACCCCAGCCCCAGGGCGAGGCCATAAAGGGGGGCATCGCTGCGCCGCGCCGGACCGGCGATGCGGCGCAAGAGGTAATACTGGGCCATGACCGTGAAGCAGGTCAGGTAGATATCGGTGGCGACAATGCGCGCCACTCCCAGAAAGAGGAGGGAGGTGGCAAAGATCAGGGCGGCGTCGCGGGCCTGGCGATAGTCACCGAGCAGCACCAGGGCGAGCCGGTAGAGGTAGGCAACCGCCAGGCAGGCCGCGACTACGCCGAAAAAACGGGCGCCGAAATCGTTGATGCCGAAGAGTTTGTAGCCGGCGGCGATCGCCCAGTAGGTCAGGGGGGGCTTGTGAAAATGCTTGATGCCGTTGAAGAACGGCTCCAGGTAGTTGCCGCTGGCCACCATCTCCCAGGCAATTTCGCCGTAACGCCCCTCCGTCGACTCCATCAGCGGCAGAAGCCCGGTCGGAATCAGCAGAATGAGAAAATAGCCGGCCAGCCACAGCCAGAGTCGCGGGCTGGCCGGTGCCCGGGATTCAACCATTCTCGGCTTCCCGCTCCCGTTTTTCCCGGGCAATCAGGTAGATATTGCGGGTGTAGATGAAAAAGCCGGTCGCCTGGCCGACGATAAAGACGATGTCCTTGCGGATGATGGCGTAGATAAGGAGCAGGGAGCTGCCGCCAATACTGAAGTACCAGAAGGCAGTGGGGATCATGCTGCGGCGATGCTTCTCCGAATAGAGCCACTGCACGAAAAAGCGCATGAAAAAAAGGCTCTGGCCGGCAAAGCCGAGCACCAGGATGGCGATCTCCGTTTTAGCCATGCTTTTCCCCGATCTCGATTTTCAGTTGCCGCTTGATCATCCAGCGCACGGTGATGACATCGTAGAGCCCCTCGACGCCACGCCGCAGGTTGGTGTACTTGGAAATCCCGTGCAACCGGGGCCGGTGATTGACCTTGACTTCGATCACCCGTGCCCCCTCGTTGCGCATCAGGGTCGGCAGAAAGCGGTGCAGCCCCTTGTACATCTTGATGCGTTTGAGCATCGCCGCGTTCATCACCTTGAGGGAACAGCCGGTGTCATGGATCGATTCCCAGGTCAGCTGGTTGCGCACGAAATTGCCGATGCGGCTGCTGATCTTCTTGCCGAGGTTATCCTGGCGGTTGAAGCGCCAGCCATTGATCATCTCGAAGTCGCCATAGTGCTTGAGCATCTCCGGGATATCGGCGGGGTCGTTCTGCAGATCGGCATCCATGGTGATGACGACATCGCCGTCGGCATGCTGAAAGCCGGCATAGAGCGCTGCCGACTGCCCGGCATTGCGGGCAAAGGCAACATAGGCGACGGTTGGCGATTGCGCCGCCAGCTCCTTGATGACCGCCAGGCTGCGGTCGGTGCTGCAGTCATCGACAAAGAGGATCTGGTAGGGATAGCCAAGGCGGGTCGCTACTGCGGAAATTTCGCTGAAAAGGCGCTGCAGGTTCTCCTCTTCATTGAAGACCGGGATGACGAAAGAAATTTTTTTCATGACCTTCGTGACTTCTGACCACCTCTGGGCAAAAAGGTCACCGGCGCTGCCGGTGACCGGACGAGAGGGGCCTGGAGGGATTATCCGGGAACAAGAGACCACCCTGAAACCAGCAAACAGGGGTGCAAGTCGGACAAAAATACGCCGATTTTCCCAGTGGCGCAACCATTTTTCCGTTTTATGGCGGTTAGATATAATGGAGACGTGAAGACGAGGCAAAGACATGAACAAGCAACCGGATAACGCGTTGGCCGGCCTCCCTGCCCGGCGCCTGCTGGCGGTCGGCGATATTCATGGCTGCCATGAGCTGCTGGCGCAACTGCTGCGCGAGGTCGGCCCGGGCGCTGATGATCGCCTGGTTTTCCTCGGCGACTATGTCGATCGCGGCCCCGACAGCCGTGGCGTCATCGACACCCTGCTGGTATTGGTAGAGCGCTGGCCGCAGACCATCTTCCTGCGCGGCAACCATGAACAGATGTTCCTCGATTTCATCGACGGCCGCGCTTCCTGGATCTTCCTGGCCAACGGCGGACAACAGACCCTGGACAGCTACGGAGCCGCTACGCGAAATGAAATTCCAGCCAGCCACCAGGCATTTCTGCGCCAGTTGCCCACCAGCTACCGCTGCGGCGAGTTCCTTTTCGTGCATGCCGGCCTCCGTCCCGGGGTGGCGCCTGAGGACCAGCGCGAGGAGGACCTGCTCTGGATTCGCGCTGAATTTCTCGACTCGGATTACGACTGGGGGCAGACCATCGTCTTCGGCCACACCCCGCAGCCACGGCCGCTCCTCGCCGCACGACGCATCGGCCTCGACACCGGCGCGGTCTATGGCAGGCAGTTGACCTGCTGCGATCTACTCAGCCGCCGTTGCTGGCAGGTGGGCTGACCCCGTCGCACCACCATCTCCAATCAGTCATGCTCCCGCTTTTCCCGGCGCAGCAGGTCCCCGGGCCGGGCACCGGGGAGCGGCATGCGGACCCGGGCGTTGGGCTGGGCCACCGTCAACGGCAGGCCAGCGGCATCATGCAGCGTGCCGACCACCAGCTCCGCTTGCCGCATCTGCGGTCCGATCAGCTCCAGGCTCTCCCCGGGAAAAAACCGGTTACGCACCGCGACTTCACCGACACCGCCGGCGGCAGCGAGCACCACGCCGACAAAATCCCAGCTGCGCCGGTAGCGGGAGTCCCCCGGATGGACCAGGGCCGTGCGATGGCCGGCGAGAAACCCGCGGTCGTAGGGACGGTGGCTCACCTTGTCGAGCTCTTCAAGCCAGCGCGGGTCGCAGCGCCAGCTGTCGGGGTTGTTCAGCCAGCTGTCGATGGCGGCCCGGTAGACCCGGGTCACCGCGGCGACATAGTAGACACTCTTCATGCGCCCTTCGATCTTCAGGCTGCTGACCCCGGCGCCGAGCAGGGCCGGCAGATCTTCGAGCAGACAGAGGTCCCGGCTGTTGAAGAGGTAGCTGCCACGGCCATCCTCCTCGATGGGGAAATACTCCCCCGGCCGGGTCTCTTCCACCAGGGCATAGCGCCAGCGACAGGGCTGGGCGCAGGCCCCCTGGTTGGCGCTGCGCCCGGTGAGGGCGGCGCTGAGCAGGCAGCGCCCCGACCAGGCGACACACATGGCGCCGTGGACAAAGACCTCCAGTTCGACCCCGGTGGCGGCCATGGCCAGTGCCCGGATTTCCGACAGGGAGAGTTCCCGGGCCAGATTGACCCGCCCGACCCCGGCCTGGCGCCAGAAGGCCAGGGCACCGGCATTGGTGGTACTGGCCTGGGTCGACAGGTGCAGGGGGCGCCGGGGGTCACAGCGCCGGGCCAGGGCCAGCACCCCGGGATCGGATATGATATAGGCGTCGAGATCGAGGGGACGCAGCGCCTCAAGATAGGCCGCCAGGTCAGCCTCCTCACCGGGGCGCAATTCGGCGTTGAGGGTCAGGTAGAGCCGTCGCCCCCGGCGCGCACAAAGTTCACGCCCGCGGGCCAGGGCGTCGAGAGTAAAATTCCCCGCCTGGGCCCGCAGGCCGAAACGCTCCCCGCCGGCGTAGACGGCATCGGCGCCGTAATCGAGGGCGGCCTGCAATTTCTCGAGATCACCGGCCGGGGCCAGCAGTTCAACCTTCGCCATTCAGTTCAGTCTCTCCGTCTAGGATAATTGTCCGCAGAATAGCACAAAGCACTTCCTACCGACTGGCAGATTCTTTGCAGAGTGATCCGGAAGAGGTCCATTGGATCCTGGTCAGGGTTCGGCGCCGGACGTGCCGCACGGGTGCCATTGCGCTTGACAAGCGGTGAAAAAGTCTATAATTTTTAGAAAATTTTGCGTCAAGCTCACCTCCCCGGAAGGACGTTCAAATGCGGGTCCGCCTTCGCCATTTATGCCTTGCCCTGATCGCACTCTGCGGCGTCGTTGCCTGTGCGCCGGCGGTTGCCCCGCAAGGGTCCGGGATCGAGCCGGAACGGGTGCTACGCCTGGAGCAGGCGGTGGCCGACGTCGATCAGCGCTTGCAACACGCCCAGGACAACCTGATGCTGCTCGAAGCACGGTTGATCGATCAGCAGCAGATTCTCGAAGAGATTCGGCGCAACCTCGCCGCAGAAAAGCCAGCTCGCACTACGACCGCAACCGAGCCCCTCCCGGGGCAGACGCCGCCGACCTCCCCGGCCCCCGTTTCCCGCCAGCAGCCAGCGGCCACCGATCTTTACCTGCAGGCCTTCGCCGACTATGCCGGTGGTCGTTATCAGCAGGCGGCCAACGGCTTCACCCAATTTCTCGACACCTACGCCGCCAGCGATTATGCAGGCAACGCCCAGTACTGGCTGGCCGAATGCCAGCTTGCGCAAAAGAATTACGAGGCGGCCGCCAGGGCCTTTGAACTGACCGCCGAGCGTTACCCGCAGAACGCCAAGGCGCCCGACGCGCTGCTTAAACTGGCAGAGACCCAACGCCAGCTCGGCCAAACGGAACAGGCCGCCGCCACCGGCCGACTGCTGCGCTCGCGCTTCCCCAACAGCAACGCCGCCCGAAAATCACTTTCGACACCCTGAGCGAAGGTTGCAGGGACCCGCGGATCTTCGATTGATCTTTCACTAGGGGGCTTTAATGACGCTCAAACGCACACTCCTGATAGCCTGTTTGCTCCTCCTGCTCCCCTGGTCGGCCTTTGCCAGGGAGGAACCGGTCATCTACACCATCAAGAAGGGGGACACCCTGTGGGGGATTTCCGAGCGCTTCCTCAAGGACCCCTACTATTGGCCGAACTTGTGGGCCAACAACCCCGAGCTGCCCAATCCGCACTTCATCTATCCCGGGCAGAAACTGGCGATCTACGACGGCCGGATCGAAATTGTCCCGGCGCCGCCCGAAGCCCGTCAGCCGGAAGCTGTCGCGGCACCGGCGACGGCTGAAACCGCCGGCATACCAGCCAGCGCCCCGGTGGAGACGGCCGTAGTGAGCCCGGAAGAGACCAGAATCAAGGCGCTGGGTGGGAATATCGGTTTTATCTCCCCCGACCAGCTGCAGGGGGTCGGCACTCTGGTTGACACCATCGACAACCGCCTGATGATCACCCGTGGGGATACGGTCTTCCTCGACATGCGCGACCTGGCAGCCACCGAACCCGGGATGCTTTTCGACCTCTTCCTGCCGGGCAAAGAAGTCACCCACCCGGTCACCGGAGAGGCGGTCGGCTTCCGGGTGGTCAACCTGGGTGTCGTGCGGATTGAAGACACCTCCGGCTCGGTTGCAACCGGGGTGGTCACCACGGCCCAGCGGGAGATCCAGCGCGGGGCGCGCTTGCGCCCGTACCACGAACCACCCCGCGAAATCGTCCTCAAGCAGACCGACCGCCAGCTGAGCGGCTACGTGGTAGCGGCCGGCGGCAACCAGATCACCCTCGGTCTTTACGATGTGGTCTATCTCAACATCGGCAGTGCCGACGGCCTGGAGACCGGCAACGTGGTCTATATCTCCCGGCCCCGCGAAGCGAGCGCGCTGACCCTGAAAAAGAAGGACTTCGTCGCACCGGAGATCCTGCTCGGCAACGCGGTGGTCCTCAACACCGAGGCGAAAACCGCCACCGCCCTGGTCGTCAAGGTAGCGGCACCGATCTTCCGTGGCGACCGGGTCACGACCATGGTCCCCTGAACGATTCGTTGGTGAAAACCTGACAGCAGGAAAAAGGATTGAATCTTTCAATCCTTTTCCTGATTAGGTCTGATTCTCAGCTATGACACATTCTGTCGCACAGGGAGCATAGAGTTTGGCCATGGAACTCATGAATAACAAGGAGGTTAGCATCCATGGCCATCAATCGTATCCAGTTCCAACCGGGGCTGAGCTTGGCTGATTTTCTCAAAGACTATGGTACGGAGGCCCAATGCGAGGCGATCCTTGAGCACTCGCGCTGGCCCCAAGGATTTGTCTGTCCAGCATGCGGTGCAAGCCGCGCGGTCCAGTTTCGGCGAGGACGGTCGAACATCTTCCAGTGCTGTCGCTGCCGCAAACAGATCTCGCTGATCTCCGGAACGATTTTCCATGGGAGCAATCTGCCGCTGACCCAGTGGTTTCTGGCCCTCTACTTCATGACACAAGGCAAGTCCGGCCTGTCGATGCTGGAGTTGAGACGAATGCTGGGTTTGAGCTACAAAGCGGCTTGGCGGCTCAAGCACAAGCTCATGCAGGCGATGTTCGAGCGCGAAGAGACAACGGTTCTGGCCCAGCGGGTCGAGATCGACGACGCCTACTTGGGCGGGGAACGCTCCGGCGGTAAGGTTGGTCGCGGTTCGGAGAACAAAGTTCCCTTCATTGCGGCAGTGGAGACCAGTCACGAGGGCCATCCGCTGCGAGCTGTTTTTAGCCGGGTGACGACCTTCAGCAGCCATGACGTTGATCAATGGGCCAAGAATCACTTGGCACCGACGGCGCTGGTCGTTTCTGATGGCCTGAATTGCTTCCGCGCCGTCACCAAGACTGGGTGCTACCATCAGCGAGAGGTGGTTGGTGATCAACGCAGAAGTACCGACATGGGCTGCTTCCACTGGATCAACACCATCCTGGGCAATCTTAAGACGGCCATGGCCGGAACGTATCATGCGTTTGACTTCGACAAATATGCGCATCGCTATCTGGCCGAGTTTCAGTACCGGTTCAACCGGCGGTTCGATCTGCGCAGCATGCTGCCAAGACTGCTGTTCGCCTGTGTCTCAATCGGCAAGCGGCCCGAGGCCTGGCTTCGCCGAGCTGAGAATTGGACCTAATCAGGATCCTTTTTCCTTGTCCGTCATTCTCTGGGAGGGGGATATGACCGACAGCACCCGGCACTGGCTCCGCCTGCACCTGACCCCGGGACTTGGCCGCCGCGGCCTGATTCGCCTGATGGCAAGCTTCGGCTCACCAGCGGCGGCGCTCGCCGCCGCCCCCGAGGCCTGGCAGGAGCGGGCCGGTATCCGTGCTGCGGTCGCCCAGCAGATTCCATCCGCGAGCGATCCGGTCCTGCAGCAGGCGGTCGCTGCCCTCGAAGGGTGCGGCGCAAGGATCGTCTCCCTCTGGGACCCCGCCTATCCAGCGCTGTTGCGCCAGATCCACGACCCCCCTGCCCTGCTCTACCTGCGTGGCACCCTGCCGACGCATGAAGCGATCCAGGTCGCCGTGGTTGGCGCCCGCCGCGCCAGCTCCGCCGGTCGGCAACTCACCGGAGAAATCTGCCGCCCCCTGGCTGGCGAGGGTCTGGTGATCGTCAGCGGTCTTGCCCGCGGCATCGACACTGCCGCGCACCGCGCCGCCCTCGCCGCAGGGGGGCGGACCGTCGGCGTCCTCGGCTGCGGTATCGACCTGGTCTATCCGCCCGAGAATGAAGCCCTTGTCGAAGGAATCCTCGAAAGAGGTGCGCTCCTCTCCGAATATCCGCCGGGGACTCCGCCGCTGCCGGGACACTTCCCGGGGCGCAATCGCATCATCAGCGGCCTCTGCCGGGGCGTGCTGGTGGTCGAGGCGGCCGCCGGCAGCGGCTCGCTGATCACCGTCGACTTTGCCCTGGAACAGGGGCGCGAAGTCTTCGCCGTACCGGGCCCGGTTCACAGCGCCACCAGCGGCGGGGTCAACCAGCTCCTCAAGGAGGGGGCCCACCTGGTTACCGAAGCTGGCGACATTCTCGACATCCTCGCCCCCGACCGGAGTCACCAGGTGTCAGCGGCGGACGATCCATGCAGCACCCTTGAGCCCCGGGCCCGGCAACTGTTTCAGGAACTCTCCAGAGAGCCGCTGCACATCGACGATCTGACCGGGAGAAGTGGCTTGACACCCATGGAGGTTTCCACTATTTTACTGGACCTAGAACTGCAGGGCTGTGTGGAACAACTCCCGGGCATGCGTTATATCCGCCATCGCCGGGGGTGATCTCCACCCTCTTGCGGAGAAGAGGAGAGAATTTGCGCGAACGGGTTCTAGCCATTGTCAGCATCATCACCCAGTACGTTCTGGGGGAGCGCGACACGGTTACCGAAAACGATATCGTCGAGGAATTGCTCGCGGTTGGCTTCGACGCCGATGAAATCGATGCGGCATTCAGCTGGATGCAGAATGTCGGCTCCGCTGCGCCCGGCAAGACCAGGGAGCTGACCGAAGTACGCAGCCAGCGAATCTTTACCGCCGAGGAAAAGCGGGACATTACCGCCGATGCCCGCGGTTTGCTGATCCGCCTGCGCACCCTCGGCATTCTCGACGACGAAGCCCAGGAAGAGATCATCGACCGCGCCATGCAGGTGGCGGATGACCCGGTCTCCCTCAAGGAGATGAAGGCGATCGCCGCCCTGACCCTCTTCTCCCGCAACCACGAGGAATGGCGCCGGGAAGTGGACTGCTTCCTGGACGACGACTGGGTTCGGCTTTACCACTGAGACGCAGGCTGCAGGGGACCCTGCAGCCTTTTTGGTTTCTGTACACGGCAGGGCGTATCGCAGATACGCCTTTCACCTTTTTTGGATAACCTGGGGAGTTTCATGGCAAAATCACTGGTCATCGTCGAATCACCGGCCAAGGCCAAGACCATAGAAAAGTTTCTCGGCAAGGGGTTCAAGGTGCTCGCCTCCTACGGCCACGTCCGGGCGTTGCCGAGCAAACAGGGGATGGTCGACATCGCCAACGGCTTCGAACCGAACTACCAGATCCTGCCCGAGAGCAGCAAGCAGATCGCGCTGCTGCGCAAGGAACTCCAGGGGGCTGACGAGCTGATCCTCGCCACCGACCCCGACCGCGAGGGAGAAGCGATCGCCTGGCACCTGCTGCAGGCGCTGGGGATCGATGAGAAGGGCGCCAAGCCCAGGGTACGCCGGGTCACCTTCCACGAGATTACCGCCAAGGCGATTCAGGCGGCGATGGCGGCGCCGGGACAGATCGCCCGCGACCTGGTCGACGCCCAGCAGGCCCGTTCGATTCTCGATTATCTGGTCGGCTTCAACCTCTCCCCCTTCCTCTGGAAGAAGATCCGCTACGGTCTCTCGGCCGGCCGCGTCCAGTCGGTGGCGCTGCGTCTGATCTGCGACCGGGAAAAAGAGATTGAAGCCTTCGTCACCGAGGAATTCTGGACCCTCGACGCCCTGCTCGCCAATCAGGCCGCCACCCTCTTCAAGGCGCGGCTCTTTGCCATCGACGGCAAGAAACTCGACAAGTTTGCTATCGCCAACCAGGCCCAGGCCGACGCACTGGTCAGTGCCCTCGCCGGGCAGCCGTTCCAGGTTGCCAGCGTCAACCGCAGCGAAAAGAAGCGCAACCCCGCGCCCCCCTTCACCACCAGCACCCTGCAGCAGGAGGCGAGCCGCAAGCTCGGCTTCTCGGCCCGCAAGACCATGAGCACGGCGCAGAAACTCTACGAGGGGATCGACATCGGCCAGGGCTCCGTCGGCCTGATCACCTACATGCGAACCGACTCGGTGACCCTGTCGACGGACGCCACCGACGAGGCCCGCCAGGTCATCACCGCGGTCTACGGCAAGGACTACGCGCTGGCCAAACCGCGGGTTTACAAGAGCAAGGCGAAGAATGCCCAGGAGGCCCATGAGGCGATCCGGCCAACGACCATCGCCAACACCCCGGACCAGGTCAAGCCGTTCCTCTCCTCCGACCAGTATCGCCTCTACAAGCTGATCTGGATGCGCACCGTCGCCTCGCAGATGGCAGCGGCGATCCTCGACGCCTCCAGCGTCGACCTTGCTGCCGGCGACCGCTACACCTTCCGCGCCACTGGCCAGGTGGTGCGCTTCCCCGGCTTCATGAAGCTTTACATCGAGGGGACCGATGATGCCGTCGAAGAGCAGGAAGGCACCCTGCCGCTGCTCACCGTCGGGGAGGAGCTCGCCTGCCGCGAACTGAACCCC
Source organism: Desulfuromonas carbonis (assembly GCF_054658035.1). NCBI lineage: Bacteria > Pseudomonadati > Thermodesulfobacteriota > Desulfuromonadia > Desulfuromonadales > Desulfuromonadaceae > Desulfuromonas > Desulfuromonas carbonis. The sequence goes on from NZ_BAAHXR010000003.1 coordinate 612,488, forward strand.
GAGCAGCACTTCACCCAGCCGCCGCCACGGTTTACCGAGGCGAGCCTGGTCAAGACCCTGGAGGAGTACGGGATCGGCCGTCCCTCGACCTACGCCTCGATCATGAATACCCTGGTCACCCGCAAATACGTGCGCCTCGAGAAACGGACCTTCTACCCCGAAGATATCGGCCGGGTCGTCAACGATTTGCTGACCAGCCATTTTGCCAAGTACGTCGACTACGATTTCACCGCCCAACTGGAAGAGGACCTCGATGCCATCGCCCGCGGCGAGGAACAGTGGCGCCCCCTGCTCAAGGGGTTCTGGGAGCCCTTCATCGCCCTGCTCAAGCAGAAAGAGCAGGAGGTGCGCAAGGAAGATCTGACCACCGAAAAGACCGACCGCGACTGCCCCGAATGCGGCAAGCCGCTGGTGGTCAAACTCGGCCGTTCCGGCAAGTTCCTCGCCTGCTCCGGTTTCCCTGAATGCCGGCATACCGAGCCGCTCGCTGCCGAAGAGCGGGAAGAGCCGGTCCTCTCCGAAGAGAAGTGCGACAAGTGCGGCGCGCCGATGCTGATCAAGGAGGGCCGCTTCGGCAAGTTCCTCGCCTGCAGCGCCTATCCGGCCTGCAAGAACATCCAGCCGCTGGTCAAGCCCAAGGCCCTTGGCGTCGCCTGCCCTGAATGCAAGGAAGGGGAGCTGATGGAGAAGAAGAGCCGTTACGGCAAGATCTTCTACTCCTGCAACCGTTACCCCAAGTGCAAATACGCGCTCTGGGACCCGCCGGTCGCCGAGCCCTGCCCCAAATGCAGCTGGCCGGTGCTGGTCGACAAGACGACCAAGCGCGACGGCACCGTGCGCAAATGCCCCCAGGAAGGCTGTGACTACAAGCTCGTGCTGGTGCCACCGGACAAGCCAGCTGCCGCCGCAAAGGAGAAGCCAAAAAGCAAAGCGGCCAGCAAAAAGAAACCGGCAAAAAAGACCAAATAGTACCCCTTTTGCAATAACTTTCCTGACCGCCGCCGGCTGTGCACCGAGCGGCGGTTTGATTTCCCGGCAAGACCTAAACTTCCCGTTAAGGACGCTGTGAAAATCGATGACTGAACCGGATATCACCATCGTCGGCGGCGGACTCGCCGGCTGTGAAGCCGCCTGGCAGGCGGCGGCGCAGGGCGCCAGGGTGCGTCTCTATGAAATGAAGCCGCACCGCTTTTCTCCCGCCCACAGTTCGCCGCTCCTCGGCGAGCTGGTCTGTTCCAATTCCCTGCGCGGCGCCGGCATGAACAACGCCGTCGGCTGCCTGAAGGAGGAGCTGCGCCGCTGCCAGGCCCTCTTCATGCAGGCCGCCGACGCCACCGCGGTCCCTGCCGGCGGCGCCCTCGCCGTCGATCGCGAGGCCTTCGCCCTGGAGCTGACCCGCTGCATCGAAGACCACCCGCAGATTGAACTGGTGCGCGAAGAGGTGACCGAAATTCCGACCGGGGGGATCGTCATCCTCGCCTCCGGACCGCTCACCTCCGAAGCCCTCTCTCGCGAGATTGCCCGCCTCACCGGCAGTGAGCATCTCTATTTCTACGACGCCATCGCCCCGATTGTCGAAGCCGACTCCATCGACTTCTCCATCGCCTGGAAGGCCTCGCGCTATGGCAAGGGGGGCGATGACTATGTCAACTGCCCCCTGACCAAGGAGGAATACCTCGACTTTGTCGCCGCCCTCCGGGCGGCCGAAAAGGTACCGGGACGGGAGTTCGAAAAGGTCGTCCATTTCGAGGGGTGCATGCCGATCGAGGCGCTCGCCGAGCGCGGCGACATGACCCTCGCCTTCGGACCGATGAAGCCGGTAGGCCTCCCCGATCCGCGCACCGGCCGCGAGCCCTTTGCCATCGTCCAGCTGCGCCAGGATGACACCCATGCCAGCCTCTTCAACCTGGTCGGCTTCCAGACCAAGCTGACCTGGCCGGAACAGCGCCGCATCCTGCGCACCATCCCGGGGTTGGCACAGGCCCGATTCGCCCGCCTCGGCAGCATGCACCGCAACACCTTCATCAACGCGCCGGCCTGCCTGGAGCCAACCCTCCAGTTCAAGGGGCGGCCGCAGCTCTTCCTGGCCGGTCAGATCACCGGGGTCGAGGGCTACGTCGAATCGGCCGCCTGCGGTTTTCTCGCCGGCATCTTCGCCGCCCGCTTTCTGCAACACCGGCCGATCCCGCTGCCACCGGCGACGACGGCCCTCGGCGCCCTGCTCACCCACCTGGCGACCGCCGACAGCCAGGCCTTCCAGCCCATGAACGTCAACTACGGACTCTTTCCGCCCCTGGAAGGGCGTCACCGCAAGCGCAGTGACCGCCGCCTCGCCATGGCCGAACGGGCCCTGGCCGATCTCGCCCCCTGGTGGCAGCAGGTAACTGCGGAGGACCGCCATGAGTAATCCCCCGCAACTGGTTCTCGCCTCGGCCTCCCCCCGGCGCCGGGAACTCCTCGCCCAGCTCGGCATCCGCTTCGCCGTGGTTGCGGGGAATGCGCCGGAGGAGCTCCTTCCCGGCGAGAGCCCGGAGCAGCACGTCGTGCGCCTCGCCAGCGACAAGGCGCGGGAAGTCGCCAGCCGCGAAGAGGTGAGCGGGCGCTGGTTCCTCGGCAGCGACACCATCGTGCTGCGCGACGAGACCCTGCTTGGCAAACCGCGGGACGCGGCGGAAGCCGCCGCCATGCTGCGCTCCCTCTCCGGCCGCAGCCACCGGGTTCTTTCAGGCTATGCCGTCCTTGACCGCGCCAGCGGCGTCACCAGCACCGGCGCCGTGGCCACCACGGTCTATTTCAAGAAGTTGACAGAGCAGGAGATCGCGGGCTACATTGCCAGCGGTGAACCCTTTGACAAGGCGGGGGCCTACGCGATCCAGGGGATCGGGGCCTTCATGGTGCGCAGCATCGAGGGGAGCTACAGCAATGTCGTCGGCCTCCCCCTCTGCGAAGTCGTCGACCTTTTGGAACGCCTCGGCGCCATCCGGCTCTTCGCAGCGCCGGTTCCCTGACCTCTCAAGCCGGAATCGTTTCCTATGTCCATCGCCGCCAATCTTCAGCTGATTCATCAGCGCATCGACGCCGCCTGCCGCCGTGCCGGACGTGACCCTAAGTCGGTGCGCCTGCTGGCCGTCTCCAAGACCAAGCCGGCCGCCATGATTGAAGAAGCGGCCCGCGCCGGCCAGTTCCTTTTCGGCGAGAACTATGTGCAGGAGTTCTGCGCCAAGGCCGAAGTGGTGCAGGCCCCGGTCGAGTGGCATTTCATCGGCGCGCTGCAAAGCAACAAGGTCAAATACCTGCGCGGCAAGGTGGCGCTGATCCACTCCGTCGATCGCCTCTCCCTGGCACAGGAGATCAGCCGCCAATGGCAACGACTGGAAAAGCCCGCCAACATCCTGCTCGAGGTCAACCTCGGTGGCGAGGCGAGCAAGGCGGGGAGCGATGCCGCCGGACTAATGGAGCTGGCAGGCCAGGTTTCCCAGCTACCCGGGGTGCGGGTCCGGGGGCTGATGGCGATCCCCCCCTGGGAAGAAGACCCGGAGCGGGTGCGCCCCTATTTTCGCCGCCTGCGGCAACTGGCCACCGAGCTGGCCGGCCAGGGTCTGCCGAACCTGGAGATGGCCGAACTGTCGATGGGGATGAGTCACGACTTCGAGGTCGCCATCGAGGAGGGGGCGACCCTGGTGCGGGTCGGTACCGCGATCTTCGGTGAGCGCCAGCGCTGAGGGCTGATGCAGCAACCGACCACTTTCCTTTTCGATCTCGACGGCACCCTGGTCGATTCCCTCGCCGACCTGGCGACGGCGGTCAACCTGCTGCGCCACGAGCGCTCCCTCCCCCCTCTCGATTCGGCTGCCGTGCGCAGCTACGTCGGCGACGGCGCGACCGCCCTGGTAAAGCGCGCCCTTCCCGCGGGACTCTTCAGCAACGCACAGCTGCAACGCTTTCTCGCTCTCTACGGCGAACATCTCCTCGACACCACCCGCCCCTACCCCGGCATCCTTGAGTTCCTGACGCGCCATCGCCAGCAGCCCCTGGCCGTCGTCACCAACAAACCGCACGGCCTGACCCGGAAGCTGCTGAGCGGACTGGAGCTCGACCACTATTTCCCGGTCGTGGTCGGCGGCGACAGCTGCGAGGAGAAGAAGCCGTCGCCCGTGCCGGTGCGATGGGCGCTGGAGCGACTCGGCGTCATGGCAACCGACGCCGTCCTGATCGGCGACCACCATACCGACCTGAGCGCCGGGCAGGCGGCGGGTGTTCGAACCTGTTTCTGCCGCTGGGGACTCGGGGAGCGGGGAGGTATCGATGCCGACTTTCAGGTCGACAGTGCGGAGGCGCTGTTGCAACTCTTCCCCGGGATCGAATCATGACCCACAGCGGCCGCCTCGGCCAACGGGAGATCGCCCTCTTCTTCTTCCCGCTCCTCCTCAACGTGCAGTTGATGAGCGTCTCCCACTCGGTGATCAACGCTTTTCTCGCCCGCCAGCACGACTACATTACTGCCCTCGCCGGGTTTTCGGTGGCGATGGTGTTGCACCTCTTTCTCGCCTCCCCCTCCTACCAGAACCACACCGTCACCATCGCCATGGTGCGCGGGCGTCGCTCGCTGCGCGGGACCGTTCGTTTTGTCGTCCTGGTCGCCTGCTACGTTTCGGTGATGCTCGCCCTGGTCGCCTTTACCCCGATCGGTGACCTCGTCCTCAAACGCTTCCTCGGGGTATCGGACGAGATCGCCGCGGCCGCTCGCTCCGCCCTCGGCATGCTCGTCGCGCTCCCCTTCATCACCGGTTTCCGCGGCTTCTTTCAGGGGCTGGTGATCAAAGCTCGCCGCACCGCCCTGGTCTCCTTCGCCACCGCGGTGCGCATCGGCGGCCTCTTTATCTTCCTGGCCGGCGGTGCCCGCTGGTTTGCCGGCGCCGAACTGGGGGCCTTCGCCCTGCTCGCCTGTGTCGCCACCGAAACCCTCTTCATGGGCGCTTTTGCCTGGCGCTGTGAAATCCCGGACGCGACCGCCGACGAAAAGGGGACCTGGGAGATCCTGCGCTTCGCCTTTCCCCTCGCCTACTCCTCCTGCCTGCAGCAGACGATTCCGCTGCTGATCAACGCCATCATCAGCCGCCTTCCCGACGGCCCCCTGGCTCTCGCCGCCTTTGGCGTCATCCGTGGCTTTCTCTTTCTCCTCGCCGGGCCGATGCGCAACCTGCAACAGGCCTACCTCACCCTGGTTGAAACGGCCGGCGACTTTCGCGCCCTGGTCCGTTTCAGCTGCTGGGTCGGCGGGACACTGGCATTGCTGCTGGTGATCGCCGCCTGGCCCCTGAACCGGGCGATTCTCGGCGAGATCATGGGCCTTGATCCGGCAATGCGTGCCTATATTGCCCTGCCCCTGGCCGCCTGCGCCCTCTACCCCCTCCTCTACGGGGCCGCCAACCTGCTGCGCGGCTGGTTCACCGGCCAGCATCGAACCTCCCTGCTCGGCCGCTCGACCATCTACAAGAGTGCCTTGCTCCTCCTCGCCTGGGGACTGCTGACCCTCTGGCCGCTCCCCCTGCCGGGCGTCGCCATCGCCATTTTTCTGCTGCTCACCGCCGAACTCTGCGAAGTGGCCTATCTCCAGCGCCAGCGGCGGCAGCTGCTCGCCCCCCTTGCCCAAGGCTCGAGGTAACGGCTAGACTGGTGGCAAGGAGTCAGCCATGGAGAAGAAACACCCCTGCCCGGACTGCGCCCACTGCCAGTGGTGCAGTGACGACCGTTGTCGTCTCTGCCTGCGCCAGAACTGCGGCAGGAAACTGAGCATGGCTGAGCAGATCGCCCGCTTCGAAGCGCTCAACACGGCCAGCAGGAAGCGGGAGTGATTATCTGGCACAATCTATGAAAGGAAAGAGGACGCAGGGTTAAATGCTGTGAAAGAAAGGGAGAGCAATCATGCCCAATCTCTGTGGCAGCTGCAAGCAGGGGCACGAGCAGAAACCGGGGGGCGGCAAACCCTCGCCGGGAACCGTCTGGTGCAGCCAGCGCAGCGTCCAGATGGGGAAGAACCGGCCGATGCCCTGTTTCGTTCCCAGACCGGGTCAGCGGGCCAATCACTGCCTCGACTGCAAAAAGGCCAAGATGCTCAAACCGACCGGGGAAGCGCCGCAACTCGGCCACGTCTGGTGCGAAAAACGTCACCTTGAGATCAACAAGCAGCGCAGCATGGGCTGCTTCGAATAAGTTTCCATCTCATCCCAGAACCTGATTAGGTCCAATTCTCAGCTCGGCGAAGCCAGGCCTCGGGCCGCTTGCCGATTGAGACACAGGCGAACAGCAGTCTTGGCAGCATGCTGCGCAGATCGAACCGCCGGTTGAACCGGTACTGAAACTCGGCCAGATAGCGATGCGCATATTTGTCGAAGTCAAACGCATGATACGTTCCGGCCATGGCCGTCTTAAGATTGCCCAGGATGGTGTTGATCCAGTGGAAGCAGCCCATGTCGGTACTTCTGCGTTGATCACCAACCACCTCTCGCTGATGGTAGCACCCAGTCTTGGTGACGGCGCGGAAGCAATTCAGGCCATCAGAAACGACCAGCGCCGTCGGTGCCAAGTGATTCTTGGCCCATTGATCAACGTCATGGCTGCTGAAGGTCGTCACCCGGCTAAAAACAGCTCGCAGCGGATGGCCCTCGTGACTGGTCTCCACTGCCGCAATGAAGGGAACTTTGTTCTCCGAACCGCGACCAACCTTACCGCCGGAGCGTTCCCCGCCCAAGTAGGCGTCGTCGATCTCGACCCGCTGGGCCAGAACCGTTGTCTCTTCGCGCTCGAACATCGCCTGCATGAGCTTGTGCTTGAGCCGCCAAGCCGCTTTGTAGCTCAAACCCAGCATTCGTCTCAACTCCAGCATCGACAGGCCGGACTTGCCTTGTGTCATGAAGTAGAGGGCCAGAAACCACTGGGTCAGCGGTAGATTGCTCCCATGAAAAATCGTTCCGGAGATCAGCGAGATCTGTTTGCGGCAGCGACAGCACTGGAAGATGTTCGACTGTCCTCGCCGGAACTGGACCGCGCGGCTTGCACCGCATGCTGGACAGACAAATCCTTGGGGCCAGCGCGAGTGCTCAAGGATCGCCTCGCATTGGGCCTCCGTACCATAGTCTTTGAGAAAATCAGCCAAGCTCAGCCCCGGTTGGAACTGGATACGATTGATGGCCATGGATGCTAACCTCCTTGTTATTCATGAGTTCCATGGCCAAACTCTATGCTCCCTGTGCGACAGAATGTGTCATAGCTGAGAATCAGACCTAATCAGGTCCCAGAATGAAAGCGGGGCCGGTCTCACGACCAGCCCCGTTTTCATTTTTTGCCCAGTTCCCGCGAGCGCCGGGTGGCGGCCGCCACCGCCGCCATCAGCGTCCCGCGCAGCCCCCGATCCTCCAGGGCCTGGACCGCGGCGATCGTCGTCCCGCCCGGCGAACAGACCTTGTCGCGCAGCAGCGCCGGATGCTCGCCGCTCTCCTTGACCAGGCGCGCGGCACCGAGCACCGTCTGCACCGCCAGCTGCAGGGCCGTCTCCCGCGGCAGCCCTTCGCGGACACCGCCGTCGGCCAGCGCCTCGATCACTGTGAAGACATAGGCCGGCCCGGAACCGGAGAGCCCGGTGACGGCATCCATCTGGAATTCGGCGACCAGATGCACGCTGCCAACCGCCTCGAAGATGTGGCGGGCGGCGGCCAGGTCATCGACAGATGCAAAGCGTCCCGCGCAGAGCGCCGTCGCCCCTTCTCCGACCAGGGCCGGCGTATTCGGCATCGCCCGCACCACCCGCGGCTGGCCGTCGAAACAGGCTTCCAGTGTTGCAGTGGTGACTCCTGCCAGGATCGACAGCATCAGTTTTTCGCCGCTGAATGCGGCGGCAAAGTCGCCGACCACCTCGGCGAGCAATTGTGGTTTGATCGCCAGGACCACCAGCGAAGAATCCCGTACCAAACTTAAATTGTCGGCAATGCATCGTATTCCGTAGCGCTTTTCGAGGAATTGGCGCCGATCGGAGCCAGGTTCCGAGACACTGATTTTTTCGGCAGGAAACGCCCCCTGGAGCAGCCCCTTGATCAGGGCCTCGGCCATGTTTCCGCCGCCGACGAAACCGATTGTTCCCAGGTTAGTCATAGACGGCCCTTTTTTGCGGTTCCAATTATTTCAATGACTGCCAGCTACCGCGCAGGCAGTTGATTATGGTCAGTTAATAGAATCACACCGGGGATGTCAAGCCGAACTTTCCGACGTTAAGTTAGGATAATTAAAAACAGAAGGCGGACCTCGAAAGGCCCGCCTTCTGTTTACGCGTGGCGATGGACCAGAGTCCACCGCTGGTCAGGGTTTACTGGAACATGGCCATGATCTTTGCGATTACGGCATCGAGAACGCCCGCGGCATTTTGAACAAGATAGCCGTTGGTTTTCACATGCGCGTTGAATGCCGCCAGATCACCGGCCGCATCTTCGTTAATCATTTGCGCGCGGTGGCAACCACCGCAGGCGCGGGAAGCAGGACCCGTGACATAACTCGGCACCGCGCCGATATTTCTGTCTTTGTTCAGGGTATCCGCGGCTGAATGCAGGCCGGGAAGTGAATTGGCCTGGTTCGGCACATTGAAGGTCCCTGCCGCATGGCAAGACTGGCAGTTCTCGATCCCGTGGGTGGGATACGGGAAAAGCTCGGTGTGATCCTCATAGTGCAGGGCTTCGACCGGGTCGTTAAAGTCGACATCGCCCGGATCAAACGCCTGGAACGAGTGGATCGCATGAACGTAGGAATCGATGGAGCGCGACTGCATTTCCAGGTGCGAGCCACCGGACATGGTAGTATGACACATGCGGCAGACGATAATGTTGCCACCCCGGTCAGGAGAGTGGAAGGTCGTGGCCAGCTGATCATGGCAATTGTTACAGCCGGTCTCAACATTGACCAGAGCGTTGGCCCCACTGTAGAAGTCGTCTTCAAAGGCGTTGAGAGCCAGGTTGAAGGTTTTGGACGGAGCATCGAGACCAACCTTAACGCCATTTACCGTCAAGGAGGGTGCAACGGCAATTTCCAGCCGCTTGACGATGCCGTCGGTGACCATATTGTTCGTATCAAACACACTGGTGTCGAAAGTCACCGACCAGGTGCCATCCCCGGGGTTCACGACGTTTGAGAAGTAGGGGTTGGTGCTGGTCCCATCGAGGGTAAATTCCCCGATCCTATTACGAGCGGCGTCGCGGTCGTGGTTGGAAATGATGAAGTCTTTGGTGTCGTAGCCGTAGCCGGCAACGTAAACGGTGGGGACGATATTGGCGGCAACAGCAGCACCTACGGTTCCGGCGGCGCTGAAGTCAATCTTGAGAGCCGTGCCGGTCAAGGTAGCGGCGTCGATGGAGACGGTGATCCCCTTGGCGTACTTGGCGCCGGCCGCGTCGTAAATAGCGGTATCGAAGCCCGTGTGGATGGCACTGAAGACAGGAGCCGTGCCAGTGGCACTATGGCAAGAATTACATACCGTCGCCGCATCAAAAGCATGAGGGATGAGGGTGTTCAGCGCGATACCTGTAAAGTCGTATTTAAAATTACCATTGGCATCGGCAGTATCCGTGCCACCATTCATCGGGTGACAGCTCTTGCATGTCTCGAGCTTGAAATTGGCATCCGCCAGGATGACATTGATCTTGCCTTCATGACAGGTCACGCAGTTGGCCATGGACTGGGGATAGGGGAATTCCATGGCGTGCGACATATGCACATCGTTCATGAGGCTGGTTTGGTAGGCGTACTGGGCGGCGATAGCAGCATCTTCCGCAGCCGTCGTTAAGCCTTTGGCCCTCTTAACCCACAGGGCCGGGTCATCAACGGCAAGTTGCCATTCGAAATGACCACCCTCGCCATTGTCGAGGTGACAGGCTTTGCAGGTCAGGAAATCAGTGCTGGGATCATGACCGACTTCGCCATAGATGTTGCCGTGTTTGAGAAAGGGGACACTGTGGCATTTCTCGCAACCCGCGTTATTGGCGGCAGAGACGTACCCAACGGTTCCGGTTTTGGCCAGACCGGCATAGGGGTATTTTACCAGTTTGACGCGGGAGGGCGGCAAGGAACCGACCTGGTCATCGTAGCCGTAAACGACGACGACGCCATTTTGGGCCCCAAGGTCACCCGCGGCAGTTTGAGCCTTGGTGCTGGTGCAGACGCCGGCATTGTTTGTCAGCGTCCCCTTGATGGAGAGCCTATTGGCGGCCGGGTTGAACTGGAACTTGGCGCCGTCGAACGGCACCCAGTAGATATTGAGATTCGATACGGCGGTGCAATCGGCAGCCGCGTCCGCTTTGGTCGAGGTCATGTTGAAGGTAACGATGTCGTTGGTGCCATCATTGGAGTAGGCTACGTTAGACAGTGTAATGACACCATCCTGATACAACTGGTCGTAGAACGCCTGGTGCTGGGCACCGGTCGTAGCATGGCAGACCGCACAGGACTCAGCTTCGACGGCGGCGACAGCAGGTTCGTTGCTGTTGCAGACAAATTTGGTCTGATCGATTTCGGCGGCATCAAGGACCCCGTTGCCATCGCTGTCGATACCAGTATCAATCTGGACACCACCGACACTACAGACCGTCAGCGGCGCATCAGTCAACAGGATCAGCGAGGTCAGTCCATCCGCTCCGGTCGGTCCGGTCGGTCCGGCAGGTCCGGTCGGTCCAGTTGCGCCGTCGGCACCGTCCGCTCCATCGACACCGTTACAAACGGGGATTGAATTTTTGATTTCAGCATCGTCGAGAATACCGTTGCCGTTGGTATCGACCCCGGTGTAGACATAGATTCCGCCATTGGCGCATACCGACCCTGGTGCGATGTCCTTGGTGGCGGCAGCGGAGGCAAAATTCTGCACCACTGCCTTTTTGTCATCGCTGTTAGAACAACCCCATAGGAAAGTCATACTCGTTAACAGCAGAACTGCACTCACCAACCTGAACCTGGCCATCATTACCTCCGTTGTTTAGGGACAGTTGGTTGCCGGAGCCTTGCTGGCACCGGCAACGGCACCACCTGGATATCCTGGAAGGGGGACTCCCTTCCACGGTCGTTGCTAGTGGACATGCTGGATCAATCGACAGAACATGTTGCGTTCAAACACGGCCTCCTCCGGGGCAGAAACCCCGGAGGAGGCCAACCGCGCGACCGTCAGGGGCGGGCCACCACCGGAGTCGTGGCAGCGGCGCTCAGATCGACAATGGCGTCATAGAGCAACTGCTTGATGTAATCGGGGTTGTGAATGTAGCCACAAGGCTCCTTGTCGGCCACCTGCCAGTTGTACGCCGCCTTGAGCTGGGCAGCGTTGGTGATGCCGCTGAAATAAGGGTAGCCGGGAAGAGCGTTCACACCCGAAGCCTTAATAACTTCCAGCAGCTGGTCTTTGAGGGCGAGGATGTCATTGTAATTGCTGTTGATGCCCAGACCCAGGTCCTTGGCTTCGGTTCCAGCCCCGGCAAAGCCGTGGCAACCGGCACAGTATTTGGTTACTTCCGGTTTGAAGTCATGGGTCGGCGCATCCGCCATGTGACACCCGGCGCAGGTGGTGAAGCCGAAGGTGCCATGCTGTGCCGGGAAGCTCATGCGCCCGGCGTAAGTCTTGCCGGCATACTGGTAGCCACCCTTGACCTCGTCGCCAAAGAAGGATGCGGCAGCGGCAAAGTAGTGGATGTTGGTAAAGCCAAAGCTGCCGGCCGCGATCTTGTTGTCGACCGTGTTCATCGACTCGCGCCCCTGGTGACAGGTCATGCAGAGCTTGCTGTCGTCAGCAAAGAAGGGAGCTGCGTTGGTGGCGTCGAGGACTACCCCGGAGGGGAAGGTGACTTCTGCCGGTTGACGACGGGCAGGGCTTGCCACGGCGCCCTCGAAGGGTGCGGTATGGCAGGCTTCACAGGAGAGGCCGGCAGAGATCCCCTTGGTGTACTCGGTGAAATCGGCTGCGGTCACGGTGCCGTTGGTGAAGAAAGCGGCAGCCCCTTCCGAGGAGTGGCACTTGGCGCAGCTGGTGCTCATTTCCCCGTCGCCGTCCCAGTGACGGAACGGCTCGCCGGCGGCATCAAAGTGGCCGGATGCATCGCGGGTCAGGCCGGCCACGGCGGCGGCACCGCCGATATCCTCGATGGAATCGTAGAGAATTTCGATAATGTAGGTGCCGTTATGGGCGTAAGCGCCCGGATCTTTGGAAGCGACCTGCAGGTTGTAGGCGGCACGCAGCTGCTTGGCGGTTAATTTAGCCGCATTGGGTCGGCTGAAATCGGTGGTGCCGACCGGGAAGAAGTAGGGGTAGCTGGCCGGTTGATAGAGGAGGCCGTCGGCATTGAGGGTCGCCTCAAGCTTGGCGATCATGTCGGCGACTTCGTAGTACATCCCTTCCGTGCTATTGCCGTCCCCGTCGTAGTCGGCGATGGAGCCGGCCATGCGGATGGCACGGACCGCCAGGACATCGGACTCGTAGTCGCCGGTGGAAACAACGCCGCTATGGCAGGTATCGCAACCGGTCGGTCCGAAGCCGGGGCTGGTCAGGAAGAGTTCCCCGGAGTGGACGTTGTGGCATTCGACGCAGAGGTCGTTGGACGCCACATGCTCGAATTTGGAGGAGTAGGACTTGCCGGCGTACTCGTACGCCCCTTTTGCCTGGGTACCGAACAGGGTCGCTCCGGCTGCCAGGTAGTGGATGTTGGTAAAGCTGTAGGGACCGGCCGACTTGGCGATCTTGGCATCGACCGAGGCGGTCGACTCGCGACCCGAGTGGCAGGTCAGGCAGAGCGCGTTGTCTTCCACGCCCTGAACGGTTTCCAGGGTCGCGGCATTGTTGCCGGCAGCCTTTTCCGCAGCATAGAGGGTGCGGGCGTTGTCAAAGGCAAACTCGATACTGCGCCGGGAGCCGAGTTCAAAGGCGGTACCGGCGGCATTTTTCTGTTGCAGATCGTGGCAGGCGACACAGCCGATAACGCCCACTTCGGTATCAACTTCCGAATAGGCCGCGCCCTGGGTCAGTTCGACCAGGCCGAGGGGGCTGTGGCAAGGAGTACAGCCATGTTCAAAGGCCGGTCCCTTGTAGTCGCCATGGAAGCCTTTGGCCTGGCCCCACTCTTCGGCAATGCCGGCAGCGAAGGGCTGAGCGAACTTGGTCGCCCCATGGGGATCGTGGCAGTAGAGGCAGGCGTTTTCGTCAGCGGCGTTGATGTTGAAGCCTTCAACTACCGGGGTGGCCGGATCGTCAAAATGCCCCTGGGTCCCGGCGCCACTATGCTGCAACACCTTGCCGGCAGTCTGCTTGTAGGTGAACTTTCCAGCCGGTTGATCCCAGGTCGCGGTCAGGAAGTTCATGTGGCAACTGATACAGAGGTTGAAGGAGGCCGAGAAGGAGACCTTGGTCACCCGCGGGGTCGCCGCATCGCCGTCGTCATCCACATTCGTTGTGGTTGCCCTGGCACGCAGTTCACCTGAGTGGGGATCGTGACAGGTCCGGCACTGGACCGGGGAGATGTTGGTCAACGGCGCCTTGGGATCGAGTGCCGCCTTCAGTCCGTCACTGTCAAGACCCACGGTCTCCGGCGCATAAAGCCGGTAGCCTTCGTCGGAATGGCAACGGGCGCAGCGAGCACGCAACTCGGCGGGGGTGCCATGAGCGGTCTCAATCGACTTGATGTGGCCGCTCATCTTGTAATTTTCGACGATGTTGTCTGCATAGGGGTGATGGCTGTTGTGGTCGAAATTGGCATTGTGGCACTGGCCGCAGGCGTTGTAATCGGGCGTGGCCGCAGGGATCGGGCCAACCCCATAGTGCTGGCCGCCGGCACCATGACAATTTTCACAACCGATGGCGGCGAGGCCGGTGGCAGGAATCGGCCCCTCGCCATTCGCTTGCACATAGGCAGCGAGCAACTCGGGATTGGCAACGAGGAATTCCTGGAAATAGGGCTCGAGGCTCTTGCTGTCACCGATCGGGTCATGGCAGCCGAGGCAGGTGTCGCCGGACGCAGCGGTGATATGGGTGCTGTGCATTACGTGCTTGCTACCGAGGTAGGCCTGGACTGCGTCAGCACTCCAGGTAAAGTCCTGATGGCAGCCGATACAGGTGCCGGCGCCGACAAATTTGATGCCGGTGGAGTCGCTGCCAAAGGTTCCGGCTTCCGCTGTGGTCTGATTGCCACCGGAATCCCGGTTGCTGCCGCAACCCCAGAAGGTCAGGGCCAGCAACGCTGACAGGGCTAAACAGACGAGCTTCGTGGTTCGCATGCAAACCTCCTATGCGTGGGTTAAGGATGTAATTAATGGCATTTCCGACAGGTTTTGCCGCCGCTGGCCCGGTCGAGACGGCCGCTGAAATCGCTGAAGTCCTTCGGATGGGGGTTGACCATCAGCCCGCTCTTGGCGCTGTGGCATTTGAGGCAGATATCCCCGTCCGGGTGGCAGGCCTGGCAGGTCGCCAGGTTCTTGCGCGCTTCGCGGCTGTGCCGGCTCGACCATTCGTGCGACGGCAGCACCGAGTTCGGGTGGCAGGTCTGGCAGCTGTTCGCGGGAAAGGTCTCGTGCGGCGTCCCGGAAACGGTCAGGTCGCTCCAGCTGCGCCGGTGCGAGTCGAGGGCGAGGTCGGCCGGGGCGAACTGCTCGTGGCACTCGCGGCAGAAGTTCTGCTCGTGGCAGCTGCTGCACAACTGCGGGTCGGTGCGCGCGGCGATCGGGTGGGTGACGTGAAAGTCGCTGCGATGGACGTTGACCATGGCGTTGCCAAAGGCCCCCATCTCGTCGGCGCGCCCGGCGTCGCTGTGGCACTCGAGGCAGAAGTCCTGCTGGTGGCAGGCGCTGCAGTCGATGGCGCCATTCTTGGCGGCCGGACGGTGGTTGAAGGCCCAGACCGGGCCATGCGTCTTCAGCCCCGGAAAGGTAACTTCTTCGACAAAGGCTTTCTCGTGGCATTCGAGGCAGACCGTCTCGGCCGGCTTGATCGCTTCGGCCCCTTCGACGTGGCAGGTAGCGCAGGCGGCATCGTCGAGATAGGTCAGGTGAGTGGCGTGGTCGAATGGGGCGCCCAGCGCCGGCGCCGCCCAGAGGGTGGCAAGGGCCAGGATGGCTAACAGGCTTCGAATCATATCGTCACTCCTTGACTTAGAAGAGGATGTTAAGACGGACGCGGCCGCGGTTGTAGTAGTCGTACAGGTCGCTCTCCACCCGCTCGAGCTTTGCCTGGACATTGACCTTCTTGGTCAGGTACGCCGTGGCGTCGACCCAGTAGCGGCTGCTGGTGGTGTCGTCGCTGGTCTCTTCCAGCCGCCGCTGCAGTACGTCAACCTCGGCGCCGGCACCGGCCTGCAGGTACTTGTTGAAGAGGTAGGAGCCGTGCAGCTTCACCCCGCGCAGGTCCTGCCCGTCGCCGTCCTCACGCCAGACCCCGGAGAGGTAGCCGGCAAAGCGCTCGGTGCGGATCTTTTCGACCCCGGCCTCGAAGACGTAGGCGTCGTCGAAATCCTGGTACATTTCCCAGGTACCGCGCCCAAAGGCCCTTAAGCCCTCGCCGAGCCGAACGTTGTATTCGGCCATCAGCTCCTGGTACTCGCTGACGGCAAAGACCGAGTAGATCGAGGCCGAAGAGAAGACCGGCAGCGAGTAGAGGTACTCGGTGCGCAGGTTCCACGTCTCGCTGCGATGGTAGTTGGCCCCGGCCAGAAAGTAGGAGACGCTGTTGGTCAGGTAGTCGAACTGCACCTCGGTGTAGAGGTGGAGCAGGTTGCGCCAGTCGTAGTCGGCATCAAAACCGAACATCTCGTTGGCGAGTTCGCTGTCGCTCCAGCGCTGCAGGTAGGAGACGCCGAGGTGGAGGCCGTCGAAGAAACTCCCGGACAGCTTCAGCCCGCCGATCAGGTCCTTGGCGCTGTAGCCGCTGTAGTAGGCGACGTCGCCGCCACCAAAAAGGCTGACCTTGAGGGGGCCGAGGTTGTTGTAGTCGAGGTAGAGGCCGTCCATCAGCGAGGCGCCGGCGGTGGTCGCGATGAACTGGCGGCCGAGCTTGACGTCGAGGTTCTTGACCAGCCCCTTCTTCTCCAGGTAGCCGTAGTAGAGGCGGCTGTCGGCGTCGACCTCGTCGTTGAGATCGACCCCGAGGCGGCCGTAGCCGCGGAAATTGAGCCCGGCGCCGTCGAGATCCTTGACGTTGAGCAGCAGGTACTCGTAGGCGGGAAGGGCGGTGTCGCCCTGGGCGTCGTCGTACCATTCGAGTTCGGTGCTCGAGCGCCCCGACACCGAGACCGCCAGCGCCTGACCCGCCGCCCCCAGGGCCAGCAGAAATACCGCTGCGCAGATTGTCAATCGCTGCCAAATCCTCATGTTGCCTCCTTGACGTGATGGCTGGGAATTCAAAGCCGGTCCCCGTGTTTCGATCTGCTCAAACCAGAAATCAACCCGGGGAAGGACGTTCATTCAAAACAAAGTTAAACTCATTTTCCCTTAATGCGGGATATTGCCAGTAGCGTCCTGTTTCGCTACCGGTTGCTGCCAGATTATCCAGTCAAAAACCGCTCGACCGTGGCTTACCCGTATGCCGGGAGTGGGGAAAATATTTATTCGCAAATAATGGATTGGCTCCTGTGGATATAAGCACGCTGTGTGCCAACATAATGACTACAATTTGAAATTGCTAATTAGGAATTAAAAAATCTTTACCCTTTGCTAGCCGGCACCAGCGATAACCCGCTAAAAAGACTATAAAACGACACTATAGGCCAATCGGACAAGGGAAGAGTTTCGACAAAAACCGAACCGAGAACAACCACAACAACGCCCCCTCCTCATGAACAATTTCATAACTACGTTCACTCCTGTCTACCATGGAAATTTTCCCTGTCAAGCAAAGAAAGTCACGATTAATCAAGAATAATCCAACTTGATCCCGGTGCGGTGCCGCCAATTAGCTGGGGGCACCTCTGAATGGCGGAAGCCCACGGATGACCATGTCTTCGCGGTGGCGAATTGGCGCCCATAGGGTGACCTGGAGGCAGAAAAGACCAGATATGGCAGAGGGGTGAGGAGAACGGCCTTGCTGAGAAGAGGGAAAGGAGTTTATTCGCCGAGCATGTTGCGCATTCGGGAAAAGAAATCGCTGGCCATCTGCTCCTGTTCTTCCGGGGGAAGCTGCGGCCTGCCTTCACTGGTGCCACGTTCAATACTGCCCTCCGGCAATTCGGCCAGAAAAGGACTGGGGGTGCGCGGTTCGAGCTTGCCATACTTCTTGCGCCGCCTGGCATGGAGCAGTACCAGGCGCTGCCGGGCCCGGGTGATGCCGACATAACAGAGACGCCGCTCCTCGTCGAGATCAGCCCCCGCCTCCATCGACTTGCGATGCGGCAGGAAGCCTTCCTCCAGACCGACCAGGAAGACCTGGGGAAATTCGAGCCCCTTGCTGGAATGCAGACTCATCAGGACCACGGCGTCCCTGGCCAGTTTGTGTTCCTTGTCGTTGCGTACCGGCTCGTCCTGATCGAGGAGGGAGACCTTGTCGAGGAATCCCGCCAGGCTCGCCTCCCCTTCCCGTTCGACATAACCGGCCAGGGCGTTGAGGACCTCCGCGAGGTTTTCCGCGCGCCGTTTCCCCTGCTGGGGATCGTTGGCGGTACGATAAATTTCGTTTTCGAGGCCAATTTCCGCAAAGAGCTCGCGGGCCGTCTCGACCAGGCGCAGCGGCTTGCGAAACTGCCGGCGAAATCTCTCCATCAACTCGACGAAGCCGGCAACAGCGGAATGCGCCTTTTCCCCCAGCTCATCCAGCTCACTCACCTGCCGCATGACCTCCCAGAGGGGACGGGACTGGGCGGCGGAGGCCTGGATTAAAACGTCTGCCGTCGTTTCGCCGATGCCGCGCCGGGGGAAGTTGAGAATCCGCAGCAGGCTCACTTCATCGCGCGGATTGACCAGGACCCGAAAATAGGCGAGGGCGTCCTTGACCTCCTTGCGGTCGAAAAACTGCTGGCCGCCGATCAGGACATAGGGAATATTCTCGAAGCGCAGCTGCTCCTCGAAAGCGCGGGACTGGACGTTGGTGCGGTAGAGAATGGCGAAGTCCCGGTACTGCAGGTTGCGACGGAATCGTTCGGCATGAATCTGCTCGACGACACTGCGCGCCTCATCCTCCTCGTCTTCGCAGCAGAGGCTCAGCACCGGCTCTCCGGGATCGCCGGCGGTCCAGAGCACCTTCTCCTTGCGCCGGGTGTTGTTCCGGATCACCGCGTTGGCGGCGGCGAGAATGTTCCCGGTGGAGCGGTAGTTCTGCTCCAGCTTGATGACCCGGGCGCCGGGGTAATCCTTTTCGAAATCGAGGATGTTGCCGAGGTCGGCGCCGCGCCAGCCGTAAACCGACTGGTCGTCGTCCCCGACCACGCAGAGATTGCGATGTTCTTCGCAGAGGAGGCGCAGCAGGTGATACTGGGCGGCGTTGGTATCCTGGTATTCATCGACCATGATGTAGCGGAAGCGGGCCTGCCACGCTCTGCGCACTGCCGGATCGTCGCGCAGCAGGCGTACTGCGAGGAGCAGAATATCATCGAAATCGACCGCATTGAAGGCCTTGAGGGCGCGCTGGTAACGGGGATAGACCTGGGCGGCCAGGAGCCGCTCCGGGTCGCTGCCGCCGGCAGTGAACTCCGTCGGGGTAATCAGGCGGTTCTTGGCGTCGGAAATCAGCCAGAGGACCCGGTCAAGATCGCAGCGCACCCCTTCTGCCAACAGGTCGCGGGTGAGGTCGCGCACCAGACGCTCCTGGTCGGCGCTGCCATAGATGGAAAAGTTCTGCTTGAAACCGAGCCGCTCGATATCGGCACGCAGAATCCGCAGCGCCAAAGAGTGGAAGGTGGAAATGACCATCCCCTGCCCCGATTTGCGGCCGACCATCGCCTTGACCCGTTCGCGCATCTCCCGGGCCGCCTTGTTGGTAAAGGTCACCGCTAGAATCTCCTCCGCCGCCACCCCCTGTTCCAGCAGGTAGGCGATCCGGCAGGTGATGACCCGGGTTTTACCCGACCCGGCCCCGGCCAGGAGGAGCAGCGGCCCCTCGGTATGCCGTACCGCGGCCTGCTGCGGCGGGTTGAGATCGTTGATATGCATGACCGACTGACTCCGGAAATTTTGATACCAGGAACGGGCAGGAATGGCAATGGAAGCCGGGGAAGGACGTTACCATGGTCGGTACCGGCGAGGCAAGGGGCGCGGGGAGCGCAATTCAGGCGGATTAGCCCTTGATTTTTGTCCGCAGTGGGCGTATTTTTACGCCCGCTATGACACGTATCCTTATCCTTCTCGTTGGCCTGGCCTGGGCTTCGCTCCTCCTGATCTCCTGGGGTGGCAGCTCCGAGGCGCAGCTTCATCCCGATCCGGCGGTCGGCGTCACCCGCGCCGCCTCCTGACCTCGCCACCATCAGCCCCCCCAGAGCCCCCTCCCGGAAACTCCTGGCGGTGCCGGCAGGCATCCCCCTGCCGGCTGCCGCGGCGCTCCAGTTCAGCATCGATGGCATTGAGCACTTCCCACTTATTGAGGGACCAGAGCGGCGCCAGCAGCAGCTCCCGCGGGCCATCGCCGGTGAGGCGCTGGACCACCGTCTGCGGGTGGAGCCGCTCCAGGAAATCGGCGGCAAGAGCGACATAGGCCTCCTGCTCAAGCACCGCAACCTCACCGGCCTGAAACAGATCGCCCAGCGGCGTCCCGCGCAGCACATGCAAAAGGTGAATCTTGACGCCGTCGACCCGCAGCCGGGCCAGTTCATCGGCGGTCGCCAGCATCGCCGCCCGGTCTTCCCCGGGAAGCCCGAGGATGACGTGGACACAGATCCGCAGCCCGCGCTGCCGGGCAGCGGCAAAGGCCGCGAGAAAGGTCGCGTAATCGTGGCCACGGCGCAGCCGGTCGAGGGTCCGGTCATGGCTGCTCTGCAGCCCGAGTTCGAGCCAGAAGTAGGTCTGCCGGTGGTAGGCGGCGAGCAGCTTGAGAACCTCCGGCGGCAGACAATCGGGGCGGGTGCCGACGGCCAGCCCGACCACCCCCGGCACCGCCAGCGCCTGGTCATAGCAGGAGCGCAACCGCTCCACAGGCGCGAAGGTATTGGAAAAAGGCTGGAAGTAGGCGAGGAAGCGGTCTGCCTTGTACTTGCGTGACATGACCTCCTTGCCCGCTTCAACCTGGCTGGCAACATCGAGCCGGCGCTCGATACCGACCGCCCCCGACCCGCCTGGGTCACAGAAGAGGCAGCCGGGGCGTTGCCGTGAATCCCCCCGGTTGGGGCAGGCGAAACCGGCGTCGACGGAGATCTTGTGAATGCGGCCGCCAAAATGCTCCTTGAGCTCGGCGGAAAAGGTGCGATAGCGTTTTTCCATCCAGGCAATATGCCACTTCCTGGGCGCAGGGCGCAAGGGTCACGGCCTGCCGGAGCGGAGCAAACCCCGCCATTGCAACGCATCCCCCCCCTGCTATAATTCCAGGGTTCGAAAGCCTCTCCATTAGCACCCGCCCTGAAGGGAAATTTTGTGCCGCCCGAATGCTGCTGGCCCCATGAGCAGATCGCCCCAGGCGACTGCCCCTATATCCCTCCCGGGAGGGAACACCTCCTCTTCGACCGCAAACAGCGGTTTTTGAGTTGCTGCCTGGAGTGCCCGCGCCTTTTGAACGACCTGAGTCTCCCGCCCGAGGAGAGCGGCAACCTGGGCGAAGTATTCCCCTACGCGATCGAAGAGATCATTCAACTGCGGGCCCGGCTCCAGGACCAGCAGAGCCTGCTCGAAATCCGCGGCCGGGAGATCAAGTTCCTGCATGAAGTCGGCCTGGTGCTGCAGACCTCTGTCGACATGGACGAGGTCATCGCCATGGCCCTCACCGCGATCACGGCGGGCCAGGGCTTCGGCCTGAACCGGGCGATCCTGCTGCTGGTCGACCGCAGCCGCCTCCACCTCAAGGGATACTTTGCGGTCGGACCGCGCCATCGGGAAGAAGCGGCACAGATCTGGAAGGAACTGGAAGACCGCGATCTGACCCTGCGGGAAATGGCCCAGCGTTTTTTCGAACAGAAAATGGCCACGGAGCGGGAGCGCTTCCGTGATCTGCTCGAAACCCTCTCCGTCCCGCTGACCGCCGAAGACCATCCCTTTGTCCAGACCCTCACCAGCCAGCTCTCCCGACATATCCCGGACCTCTGGCAGGAGCCGGGCCTCCCGCTGGCGCAGCGCGAGGCCCTGGGGGTCGCGGAGCTGGTCATGGTTCCCCTGGTGAGCAAGAATCGCCGGGTCGGTCTGCTCCTCGCCGACAACATCGTCAACGGCCGGCCGATTACCGGGGAGGATCTGCAGTCCCTGGAAACCTTTGCCCTGCCGATGGCTTTTGCTATTGAGCGGGCAGCGCTCTATGAGCGCCTGCAGCGGGAACTGGTGCGCGCCCAGGAGACCAACCAGCGCTTGCAGGAACAACAGGAGACCATCGTCCGCATGGAAAAGATGGCCCTGGTCGGCAATATCGCCGCCAACATTGCCCACTCCATCCGCAATCCGTTGACGATTATTGGCGGTTTCGCCCGCACCCTGATTCGCAACACCCCCGCCGATGACCCGAAACGGCGCCATATTGAATCGATTGTCCGCGAAGCACGTCGCCTCGAGGATGTCTTGCAGGAGGTGCTGGTCCACTCCGAATCCCTCCACCCGACCCTCGACCTCTGGGATGTCAATCAGCTGGTGACCGGCGTCTACGCCGGGCTGAAGGAAGACCTGGAAATGGCCGGGGTGGAGAGTCACCTCGACCTCGCGCCGGCACTGCCCCAGGTCAAACTGGACTACAAGAAAATCGGGTATTGCCTGCGGGCCCTGTTCAACAACCTCCTCGAACGGCTCCCCGCCGGGGGGGAAGTCACCCTCGCTACCCGCGCCGGCGCGGACGGGATAGAAATTGCCCTGCGCGACAACGGCCCTCCCCTCGACGCAGCGACCCTGCAGGCGGCCAGCGACCTGACGCCCGGCAGCGCCGTCACCGGCAGCCATCTCGGGCTGTCGCTCTGTGCCCGCATCCTGTCCGCCCACCGTGCCCGCTTTTCCATCGAGAGCACCGCAGCCGGAACGGTATTCACTATTTTTCTCGCCACCGCCCAAGGAGGAACCCCATGACCCGTCTTCTCGTCGTCGATGATGAGCAGGACATCCGCTATCTCTATGCCGCCGAGCTGACCGATGAGGGGTACCAGGTCGACACCGCCGGCAGTGGCGCAGAAGCCTCCCAGCTGCTGCTGGAGAAGGAATACGACCTGCTCCTCCTCGACATCCAGATGCGTGGCGAGAGCGGACTGCAGCTGCTGCAGAAGGTGGTCCGCGACCGCAAGGGGCTGCCGGTCATCCTCTGCACCGCCTTCAACTGCTACAAGGATGATTTCTCCTCCTGGCTGGCCGACGCCTATGTCGTCAAGAGCTCGGATCTGACCGAACTCAAAACGGAAGTGCGCCGAGTTCTCGCCAAGCACAAGCACTAGGCGGAACGGGCGGTTATCACGAATCTGCGCGAAAGGGCCCGGCGCGTCCTGGTGCCTGGCGCCATCTACTGATGTGGAGGGAACGATGAAAGCTGTACTCATGGCCGGCGGCTTCGGCACCCGCATCCAGCCACTGACCATCAACCTGCCCAAACCGATGATCCCGCTGATCAACCGACCGATCATGGCGCACATCGTCGATTTGCTGAAGGGGCACGGCATCAACGACCTGATCCTGCTCCTCTACCACCAGCCGGAGATCATCAAGAATTATTTCGGCGACGGCAGCGAGTTCGGTATCCACATTACCTACGTCACCCCCCTGGAGGATTTCGGTACCGCCGGCGCGGTCAAGGCTGCGGCCAAGTTTCTCGACGAACGCTTTCTGATCATCAGCGGCGACCTGCTCACCGACTTCGACCTCTCCCGGGTTTTGGCCTTCCATGAGGCCAATCAGGCTCTGGCGACGGTCACTTTGACCAGCGTCAAGGACCCGCTCCAGTTCGGCGTCGTGATTACCGACAAGGACGGGCGGATCAGCAAGTTTCTCGAAAAGCCCGGCTGGGGAGAGGTCTTTTCCGACACCATCAACACCGGTATCTACGTCGTCGAGCCGGAGGTCCTCGACCTGATCCCGGCCGGCGAAAACCGCGACTGGTCCAAGGATGTCTTTCCCCAGATGCTCGCTGAGGGGGCCGCCCTCTTCGGGTGCACCCTGCAGGGGTACTGGGCGGATATCGGCAATACCGACGCCTACCTCGAAGCGACCAGCGACATCACCTCCGGCCGGGTGGCGGTGCCCATCCAGGAACGCCAGGTCGGCCCGAACCTCTATCTCGGCAACGAGGCCGAAGTGGGCGCCGACCATTCACGGCTGGAGGGGATGGTGGTCCTGGGTGAGAATACCCAGGTCCTCGGCCGGGCCCGGCTCAAAAACTGCGTGGTCGGCCGCAACTGCCTGATCGAAGACGGCTGCGAACTGGAGAATGCCGTTCTCTGGGACAACGTCTACCTGCGGCGCGGCGCCAGCATCCACGGGGCGGTCCTCTGCCACCGGGTCCGCGTCGGCCAGGAGGTGGTCATCGAGGAGGGGGCGGTCATCGGGGACGAAACCGAGATCGGCGACAAGGCCCTGATCAAAAAGGATGTCAAGGTCTGGCCGCGCAAGGTGATCGAGGGGGGCGCCATTGTCACCACCAACCTGATCTGGGGGGAGAAGTGGCGCAAGTCTCTTTTTGAAGGGGCGATGGTCCGCGGCCTGACCAATGTCGAGCTGACCCCCGAATTTTCGGCCAAGCTTGGCGCCGCCTACGGCTCGACCCTCCCCAAGGATGCCTTTATCCTCGCCGGCCGCGACGCCATCCGCGCCTCGCGCATGCTCAAACGCTCCTTTGTCGGCGGCCTGCTCTCGGCCGGCATCAATGTACGCGACGCCAAGATGATTTCGCTGCCGGTGCTGCGCTACAAGCTGGCGACCTTTGGCGAGGTCGGCGGCGTTCACTTCCGCCAGTCCCCCGACGACCCGGCAACGACCGAGATTCTCTTCTTTGACGGCGAAGGAAACGAAATCTCCTCGTCGATGGCGAAGGGGATCGAGCGCATCTATTACAAGGAAAACTTCCGCCGCGTCCATTTTTCCGAACCGGGCGGCATTGCCGATATTCCGAAGATCTACGACTATTATCGCGAGGGCTTCCTGCGCGCCCTCGATGGCGAGTTGCTGCGCGGCAGCGCCACCAAGGTGGTGATCGACATCAACCATTCGCCGGCCGGCGACCTGCTGCCGGGACTCCTCAACCAGCTTGGCTGCGAGGTGATCGAACTCAACTCGCACCTGCTCGACAGCAAGTCCGGCAGCACGCCGGAGCAGGTCGCACGCTCCATGGACCAGCTTTCCAAAATCGTCGCCACCCTCGGCGCCACCGCCGGCTTCTGGCTCGGCCCCTCCGGCGAGCGGCTCAAGCTGATCGACGAAACCGGGGCGGTCCTTTCCGACATCGAGGCCCTGACCGCCCTCACCGCCCTCGTCTGCCGCTGCGCCGGGCCGGGCTCGCTGGCCGTACCGGTGGCCGCGCCGCTGACGGTCGAGGACCTGGCCACCGAGGCCGGGATGACGGTTAAGCGGACCAAGAGTGACGGCCGCTCCCTGGTCGAGATGGGGCACGAACCGCAGGTGAAGTTCAGCGCGGCGCTGGATGGCCGTTTCGCCTTCCCGGCTTTTCAGGCCAATTTTGACGCCATGTTCACCGTCGCCAAGGTCCTCGAAATGCTCGCCGGCAGCGGCTGCAGCCTCGGCCAGCTGCGCCGCGACCTGCCGCAGCGCCACTACCTGAGCGCCCAGCTCGCCTGCTCCTGGGATTACAAAGGGGGGATCATGCGACGGATGAGCGAAGACTCGGTCGACCTCGACGCTTCCTTTATCGATGGCGTCAAGGTCAACCTCGGCGACGCCTGGGCACTGATTCTCCCCGACCAGCACCGTCCGCTGGTGCATGTGGTGGTCGAAGCGCTCGATGAGAAGCGGGCCACGGAATTGTTCGACAGCTATTGCCGCAAAGTCGAAGAATGGAAGCAGGAGCTGGCAAAGGAGTAGCCCGCTCCCCCAGTTTCATGGTACAGAAGAGGCGAGGCGGTAACCGGGCTTGCCACCTGCGCCAGACCATAGAGCCGCTGCCAGCTCTCTTGACATTCTTTTGACCTTCTTGCCGAGGCACCCTGCCACCGCGCCGGCTGTCGACCTGAACTGTTATCCCTGATCGCATCGGAACTGTTTTGAACTCATCCATGACCGCTCTCCCCCCCGGCTATCGTTACTTCCCTCTCGGTATCCCGCTCACCGCCCGGGCGCTGCAAGAACTCGCCTTGCCCCGGGAACTGCGGGTACCGCCACCGGCGCGACGCCTCTATGCCTTGCGTGAGGTGGCAAACCGTTTCGATTCCCGCCAGGCGTCGGTGAGTGGCAGCGCCGCCCAGCTCAACCTGCTGGCCCTCCTCTGCAGCGCCCAGCGCCTGATCACCCGGCGCTATCTGGAGCGCAACAGCGCCCGCCTCGACGGCCAGGGGCTGCGCAGCAAGGGGAAGAGCATGCCGCTGGCAGACTGGCCGCAGGTAATGGCCCGCTTCGGCGAGCTCTTTCCTCCCCCCTGGGAGCCGGCAGCGCCACCTGACGACCTCCCCGACCTGGTCGCGACGGAATTGCTGGTTCTTGCTGTTCAATCGGAAAACCGCGCCGCCGCCCCCTATCGCCCCCTTTTCGATCCGGCCCCCCTCGACGCCGTCTGTCCCTGGCGCAGCCTGGTCAGCGAGCTCGACCAGCGCCTGGCCCCCAAGCGGCAATCTGGCCGCCTCGGCGGCTCCCTCCTCGCCCTGTTGCGCGAGCCCCTGGCAGCAGCCCCCGACTCCCTGGCCGGCCAGCTCGGCTACATACGCGCGGCCTGGGGCGAACTGCTGCCGGAAGAATTTCTCGCCGGACTGGAAATCGCCTTCGCCGTCCTCGCCGAGGAGGAACGTGACCGCGGTGACGGCGGCCCCGGCCCCCTCGTCGCCCCGGGCTTTTCGCCGGCAGCCGGAGCGGAGCCGGAGCCGGAAGCCTTCTCCCGCGACGCCGACTGGATGAGCAGCACGGTGCTGGTGGCCAAGTCGGTCTATGTCTGGCTCGACCAGCTCTCGCGCACCTACCAACGGGAGGTCGTCCGACTCGACCAGATTCCCGGCGAGGAACTCGATCGCCTCGCGCGCTGGGGCTTCTCGGCTCTCTGGCTGATCGGTCTCTGGCGCCG
The DNA here is from genome assembly GCF_054658035.1 of Desulfuromonas carbonis. Classification (NCBI taxonomy): domain Bacteria; kingdom Pseudomonadati; phylum Thermodesulfobacteriota; class Desulfuromonadia; order Desulfuromonadales; family Desulfuromonadaceae; genus Desulfuromonas; species Desulfuromonas carbonis. Next base: position 638,796 of record NZ_BAAHXR010000003.1, read on the forward strand.
TTCGGACGCTTCGCGCATCATCAAGCAGCGCATGGGCAACCCCGAGGCGGTCGCCTCGGCCTACTCCCTCGACGATTACCAGGTCGCCGACGACCTCGGCGGCGACGCAGCCCTCGCCACCCTCGAAGCGGAATGCCGGCGGCGCGGGATCCGCCTCGCCTGCGATGTCGTCCCCAATCATACCGGCATCGATTCGCGCTGGGTCCGGGAGCATCCCGACTGGTATATCCAGCTCGACCACCCCCCCTACCCGGGTTACTCCTTTTCCGGTCCCGACCTCTCCTCCACCGGCGAGATCGAGCTGCGCATCGAAGACGGCTACTGGGACCACAGCGACGCCGCCGTCGTCTTCCAGCGCCGGGACCGGCGCAACGGCGAGGTCCGCTACCTCTACCACGGCAACGACGGCACCCACATGCCATGGAACGATACCGCCCAGCTCAACTTCCTGCTGCCGCAGGTGCGCGAGGCGATGATTGCCACCATCATCCGGGTCGCACGTCGCTTTCGCATCATCCGTTTCGATGCCGCCATGACCCTGGCCAAGCGTCACTTCCAGCGCCTCTGGTTCCCCCTTCCCGGCGGCGGCGCCGGCGTCCCGAGCCGGGCGGAGCACGCCATGAGCCGGGAGGCCTTCGAGAGTCTTTTCCCGCTGGAGTTCTGGCGCGAGGTGGTCGACCGGGTCGCCGCCGAGGTTCCCGACACCCTCCTCCTTGCCGAAGCCTTCTGGCTGATGGAAGGCTACTTCGTGCGCACCCTCGGCATGCACCGGGTCTACAACAGCGCTTTCATGCACATGCTGAAACAGGAGGAGAACGCCAAGTACCGCGGGGTATTGAAGAATATCCTCGAGTTCAATCCCGAGATCCTCAAGCGCTTCGTCAACTTCATGAACAATCCGGACGAGGCGACGGCGGTGGAGCAGTTTGGCAAGGGGGACAAGTATTTTGGCGTCGCGGTGCTCCTCGCCACCCTCCCCGGCCTGCCGATGTTCGGCCATGGCCAGATCGAGGGACTGCGTGAGAAGTACGGCATGGAATACCGCCGCGCCTACCTCGACGAAGCGCCGGATGCCGGCTTTATCGCCCACCACGAAGCCCAGATCTGCCCGCTGCTGCAACGGCGCTGGCTTTTCAGTGAGGCGGCGGCCTTCGAGCTCTACGATTTCGAGAGCGGAGGAAACGTCAACGAGGATGTCTTCGCCTACAGCAACGCCTGTGGCGGCGAGCACACCCTGGTCGTCTACCACAACCGCAGCAGCGAAACCGCCGGCCGGCTGCGCCGCGCCGTTGCCAAGGCGTTTCCCGGCAGTGGCGAGCCGAACCTGCGCCAAACCTCCCTCGCCGCGGCCCTCGGGGTCGGCCCGGAGGGGGAGCCGCTCTGGCGCTGGCGCGAAGAACGAACGGGCAGCGAGTTCCTGCTCGGGGCGGAGGAGCTGCGCAATAACGGCCTCTTCCTGCAATTGGGAGCCTACGATTATCGGGTCTTTACCGGCCTGCGCCCGCAACCGGACCCGGAGGGTCACTGGCGGGAACTGGCCGGGCACCTTGCCGGCCGCGGGGTGGCCGACCTCGACCGCGAGCTGGGCCGTTGGCGTGCCCGGGAGGTCACCGCCCAGCTACGCCGGCTGCTCGCCACGGAGACCCCGTGGCCGCTCGCGGCTGGCGCCGGAACGCGTAAAAAGACCCAAAAAGAAGCCGCGGACGAAGGTCTCCGGCAGCGGCTGGACGAAGTCTTTCTGGCCTTTGCCCGGGCGACGGGACTGGCTGAAGAGAGCAGCGCCCGGACCGCGGCCCTCCTCGCAGACCTGGCAGCTCTCCAGCACGGCTGCGGCCTCCCCGGCCGCTCTGCCGCGGTGCGCGCCGCCCTGGCCCAGCTGCGGGCACTCTGCTTTCCGGACCAGCTCCCCGCCGCCGTGCTGGTGGTCCTGCTCTGCCTCGAAGGGATCGCCGCTGACGGGCCCGACCGATCGCGGGCGGCGGAACTCCTTCTCGATGAGGCCTTCCCGGAAGGAACGATACCGGCGCCGGCAACCCTGGTCCGGCTGCTGTTGCGGCACCACGACAGCTGGACCGCAGCGGCAACTGACCTCACGGAACTCTTCGCCGCTGCCGAGGTTGGCCGCTATCTGCTGGTCCACCAGGCGGACGGAGTGGTCTGGTTCAACCGGGAACGGGCCATTGCCTGGCTCGACGGGCTGACCCTGGTTGGCGCCCTTGCCCTCTGCCGCGACGAAACCCTCTCATCCGCAGCCCTGGGCCGCCAGCTGGCGGCCTTGACCGATCGCCGCACCCTTCTGCTGCAGCAGGCGGAGAGCGCCGGTTATCGCCTCGACCGTTTCCTGATGACGCCTCCGGAGTGACAGTCATGAGAATCCTGCTGGTCACCCCGGAGGTCGCCCCGCTCGCCAAAACGGGCGGTCTCGCCGACGTCGCCGGCTCCTTCCCCCGCGAACTGCGCCGCCGCGGTCATGACGTCCGCATTATTCTCCCCTATTACCGCGTCACCCGGGAGCAGCGCATCCCCCTGGCAGCAGCGAGCTGGCCGGTGACGGCGGTGGTCGGCGGTCAGCTCCGCCACGGCCTGGTGCGGGAGACCCTGATCAATGATGTCCCCGTCTACCTGATCGAACACGAGGACTATTTCGACCGCCCCCAGCTCTATGGCACCACCGATGGCGACTACCCGGACAACGCCGAGCGTTTCGGTTTCTTTTGCCGCGCAGTCCTCGATTTCATCCGCCATGGGCCGTTTCGTCCCGAGGTGCTGCACCTCAACGACTGGCAGACCGGCCTGATTCCGGTGCTGCTGCGCCACGAACTCGCCACCGATCCCTTCTATGCCGGGATCGGAACCCTGCTGACCATTCACAATCTTGGCTACCAGGGCCTCTTCCCGCGTCGGGAGCTCGCCACCCTCGGCCTGCCGGAACATCTCTTCGGTCTCGACGGGGTCGAATTCTACGGCCAGGTCTCTCTTCTCAAGGGGGGGCTGCTCTGCGCCGACATCCTGACGACGGTCTCGCCGACCTACTGCCGGGAGATCCAGAAGGCGGAACAGGGGCACGGTTTTGATGGCATCCTGCGGCAGCGGCGCCGGGACCTCTACGGCATCCTTAATGGCCTCGACCCGGAACAATGGGATCCCCTGAACGATCCGGTGCTGCCGGCCGGGTACAGTGCCGACGACCTGCGCGGCAAAGCGCGCTGCAAGCGACTGTTGCAGCAGGAATTAGGTCTGGAGGTCGATGCGAAGCAACCGCTGGTCGCGATTGTCAGCCGCCTCGACCCGCAGAAAGGACTCGACCTGGTCGAGGCGGCCTGGGACAAGCTCCTCGCCCGCAACCTGCAGTTGGTGCTGCTCGGCAGCGGCGAACGGGGGCTGATGGAACGCTTTGCCGCCCGGGACGCTGCCAGTGCCGGCCAGGCCGCGGTTCGCCTCCAATTCGACGACGCCCTGGCACGCCGGATCTATGGCGGCTCCGACCTGTTCCTGATGCCGAGCCGCTACGAGCCCTGCGGTCTCGGCCAGCTGATCGCCCTGCGCTATGGCAGCGTGCCGCTGGTGCGCCGCACCGGCGGGCTGGCCGATACGGTCACCGACATCGACCGCGACCCGCGCCACGGTAACGGCTTCAGCTTCGGCAAGCTGAGCGAGGTCGCCCTGCTCGCGGCCCTCGACCGCGCCCTGCAACGCTTTCAGGGGCGCCGTGACTGGCTGCGGCTCGTCCGCCAGGGGATGCGCGCCGACCTCAGCTGGCGCCCGGCGGCGCAACGCTATCTGGAACTCTACAACAAGGCCAAGGAGCGACGTGGTGGATAAAGCGGAGGTTCCTGCACACGAGCAGGACGGGGAACCGGGGGATGAGGGGAGCGGGACCAGCCGATTTCCCGAACTCGATGAGCTGCAACGCGACATCGAACGGCGGATAAGGGACAACCAGCGTTTCCTGGATCGCTTCCTGGAGGATGATTTCCAGGATGAGGAGGGGGACGCGGAAGAGCCTGGCGACGACGCGGAGGAAGAACTCTAGGCCGAAGCGCAAAGGCATTCAATCCCGGGCGAGTTTGTCCAGGTATTCCTGCCACTCCACCGGCAGCAGGTGCTGTTTTTTGCTGTTGCATTCCTTGCAGGCCGGCACACAGTTGCCACGGGTGCTGCGCCCACCGCGAACCAGGGGGACGACATGATCGAGAGTCAGCTCCCGGGGCGCCACCTGCCGCCCGCAGTAGTGGCAACACCCGGTAGCGATCCGGTTTTTCCACCACTGACTGTTGCGCAGCTCACGGGCCTTGGCGCGCTCACGGCGCAACACCTCTTCGTCCACTCCATCACCCCAGCCTTCCATCTCCGACTCCTTTCACGCTCCGCCACGATTCTAACCGGGTGCCGGGAGCAGGGCAAGCCCGAGTTAGGCCCCTTGCACATCCCGGCAATCTATGCGATGAATGGGGCCAATTTCCATTTTCCACTACCAGCCGCGGGCTGAACAACGGATCCTCCGCATGAAGGTTCTCATCGTCGGCGCCGGCCAGGTCGGCTACTTTCTCTGCGAACGCCTTTCCCTCGAAGGGCATGAAGTCACCCTCATCGATCGGGAGATTGAGCACCTTTCCCGCGCCCGGGACCGCCTCAACGTTCTCGGCATCCAGGGGAACGGCGCCAGTGCCGAAACCCTGGAACAGGCCGCCATCAAGGACGCCGAAATCTTCATCGCCGTCACCGACCTCGACGAGGTGAACATCCTTGCCTGCCTGCTGGCGCGCGAATACTCGGTCAAGACCCGCATCGCCCGCGTTAAAAGCATTGAATACACCAGCCAGGGCGCGATCCTCTCCAAGGAGAAGCTCGGTATCGACCTGCTGATCAATCCCGACGATGCCGTCGCCGACGAAATCGTCAAGATCGCATGCCGTTCCGGGGCCTTCGATGTTGCCGAATTTGTCGAGGGACAAATCCAGTTCCTCGGCTACCGTATCGGCCCCGATAGCCCGCTGGTCGACCTGACACTGCGGGAGCTGGGTGAAATTCGCGGCATGTACCGCTTTGTCGTCACCGCCATCAGCCGCGGCACTGCAACCATCATCCCGCGCGGCGATGATGTCATTCAGGCCGGAGACAGCATCTTTATCGTGGCCCACCAGACCGATTTGCCGGCCATCCAATACATGCTGCAACTGGAAGACGCCCCGAAACAGCGGTCACGACGCGCCTTCGTCCTCGGCGGAGGGCGCATCGGGCTGCGCATCGCCAGCCAGCTCGAAAAGCTGCGTTTTGATGTGCGCCTGGTGGAACGGGACGAAAAGCGCTGCGAGACCCTCTCCGCCAAACTGCGCCGCAGCCTGATCATCCATTCCGAGGGGACCGACATCCGTACCCTCGTCGACGAGGGGATCGAAGGGGCCGACGTCTTTATCGCCGTCACTGAAAGCGACGAGAGCAACATTCTTTGCTCCCTCCTCGCCCGCCAGCACGGCGCCCGCCGCACTCTGACCCTGGTCAACAGCCCGGAGATGCTCGGTCTCGCCCCCACGCTCGGCATCGATGCCTGCGTCTCGCCGCGCCTTGCCGCAGCGGGGGCCATCCTCAAATACGTCCGGCGCGGCGATATCATTTCCCTTGCCACCATCGAAGGGAGCAATGCCGAAGCCCTTGAACTGCAGGTGAAGGCCGGCAGCGGTGTCATCGGCATCCCCCTCAAGGATCTCCAGTTCCCCCCCGGAGCGATTCTCGGCGCCATTGTCCACGATGCCAGCTACGAAATCCCCACCGGCGAAACCCTGCTGCGAAGCGGTGACCGCATTGTCGTCTTCGCCCTTTCCGGGTCGGTCGCCAAGGTCGAGAAGTTCTTCGCCGCGCCATGAACATCCTGCTGACCCTGCGTATTCTCGGCGCTCTGCTCCTCTTTCTCGCCGCCGCCCTTTTGGTGCCGATTCCCTTCGGCCTCTTTTTTGCCGACGGCGCCGCCGGGGCGTTCCTGCTCTCCGCGGCAATCGCCGGCGCGGTCGGAGCGCTGCTCCTCAAATTCTGCCGCAGCGACCGCGAGCTGTCGGTGCGTGAAGGGTTCGCCGTTGTCACCTTCGGCTGGCTCTGTTACGCCTTTTTCGGCGCTCTCCCGTTCCTTTTCAGCGGCGCCATCCCCAACCCCCTCGATGCCTGCTTCGAGACTATGAGCGGCTTCACCACGACCGGCGCAACGATCCTGCCGGTGATCGAGACCCTGCCGCAGAGCGTGCTTCTTTGGCGAGCGCTGACGCACTGGCTCGGCGGCATGGGGATCATCGTCATGTCGCTGGCGATCCTGCCGATGCTCGGGGTCGGCGGCATGCAGCTCTTCAAGGCCGAAGTCCCGGGGCCGACTGCCGACCGCCTCAAGCCCCGCATCCAGGACACTGCCAAGCTCCTCTGGGGAGTCTACGTTCTGCTCACTGCCGCGGAGGCGGCGCTGCTGATGGCAGGTGGCATGAGCTTTTACGAGGCACTCTGCCACGCCTTTGCCACCCTCGCCACCGGCGGCTTTTCGACCCGCAACGCCTCGGTGGGGGCCTACGACAGCGCCTATATCGACTGGGTCATCACTTTCTTCATGTTTCTCGCCGGGGTCAACTTCTCCCTCCACTACTATGCGTTGCGCGGCCGCCTGCGCGAGTACTTCCGCAACGAAGAGTTTCTCTTCTACCTGGCCCTCACGGTGGGTGTCACCGGCCTGCTGGTGATCCTCAACCAGGGGACCAGCTACCAGTCGCTGGCCGACAACCTGCGCTTCAGCGCCTTCCAGACCACCTCGATTCTCACCACCACCGGTTTCGGCACCGCCAACTACGAGACTTGGCCGGTTCTCGCCCAGTACCTGCTGGTCTTTCTGATGTTCATCGGCGGCTGTGCCGGATCGACCGGCGGCGGCATCAAGGTCGCCCGCATCCTGCTCCTCTTCAAGCATGCCCAGGTCCAGCTTTACCGCCTGATCCACCCGCGCGCGGTGCGCCTGGTCAAGCTCGGCAATACTCCGGTCGACCGCGAGGTCATGCAGTCGATCCTCGGTTTTTTCGCTCTCTACATGGCGATTTTCGTCCTTGCCTCGTTCCTGATGGCAGCGGTCGGCATGGACCTGGTTTCGGCCGGCGCCGCGGTGATTGCCACCCTCGGCAATATCGGCCCGGGTCTCGGCAGTGTCGGCCCGATCGCCCACTACGGGCACATCGCCCCCTTCGGCAAGGCGGTCCTGATCCTCTGCATGCTCCTCGGCCGGCTCGAACTCTTTACCGTCCTCGTCCTCTTCTTCCCCTCCTTCTGGCGCAAATGAACTGCGGGAAATCCTCCCATCGGGTAGGAGGCGGGGTCGCCCCCGCCGTCCTCCCACACCACCGTGCGTACGGTTCCGTACACGGCGGTTCACAAGGCGCTCTGAAAGCGGCGGTGCTGATCGGTCAAGCGGATCAGCCCCAAGTAGCGAAAGAAGGATGTCGGATACGCTTCATTCATGTGCGAGGCCCCTGAGTTCCACCAGGGGCCTCGCCCGTTCGTGGCCGATTTCCACGCCCGGGCTTCCGGCAATCCCCGCTGCATCAACCTCTTGGCCCGGGTATAGGGGCGCTTCCACTGTCGCCATAGAATGCAGCGCAGCTTCCGCCGCAGCCATTTGTCCAGTTCTTCGAAGATGCCTTTGACCTCCGCCAGGCGGAAGTAAGAGGCCCACCCCCGTAGCTTCGGGGTGATTTCTTTGATGACCTGAGCGAGACTGCGTCCCCTCCCCCGTCGGCAGACCTTCCTGAGTCCGGCCTTGAACCGCTTCACTCTCGACTCCGCCACTTTGAGGCGGGGTTTCTTGTGAAAGGTCATGCTGTAACCCAGAAAGACCCTTTTCCAAGGACGGTCGACGGCGCTTTTGGCGACGTTGACCTTGAGTGCCAGCCGCTCCTCCAGGAACCGGGTGAGACTGGCCATGACCCTTTGGCCGCTGCGCCTGGTCTGCACGTAAATGTTGCAGTCGTCGGCGTAGCGGCAGAAGGCGTGACCGCGCCTCTCCAGTTCCTTGTCGAACGCGTCGAGCAGGATGTTCGACAGAAGAGGTGAGAGGGGACCACCCTGCGGCGTCCCTTCCACCCTCTGCGACACAAGCCCGCCTTCGAGCACTCCGGCTTGCAGGTACCGCCGGATGAGCAGCAATACCCGCTTGTCTTCGACCTTGTGGGCGACCCGCGACATGAGGATGTCGTGGTTCACCCGGTCGAAGAACTTCTCCAGGTCGATATCGACCACCCAGCGCTTGCCGTCGGCCACATGCCGACGGGCGGCTCTAACCGCCTGCCAGGCACTCCGTCCGGGACGATACCCGTAGGAGCTCTCGGAGAAGTCCGGATCGAATAGCGGCGTCAGCACCTGATGCAGCGCCTGCTGAATGAGCCGATCGCACACCGTGGGGATTCCCAGGGTGCGCACTCCCCCGTCGGGCTTCTCGATTTCCACCTTCCGCACCGGCTGGGGGCGATACGTCCCATTCAGCAACTCTTCCCTGATGGTCGGCCACTTCTCCTTGAGAAAACCGCGTAGCTCGCCCGTCGTCATCTCGTCGATGCCGGGGGCGCCCTTGTTGGCTTCCACCCGCTCTAAGGCCGCCATCATGTTCGGGCGGCTGACGACGTCTTCCATCAGCCCCCTTTCCGCTTTCGTCCAGGAAGGGTCTCTCGTTGCCGTGACGTTTGACGCACCGCTCCCATGCTCTGGCGGCTTCCGGCCGCTGCCCTCCGGGACGGCTCCCGGTATCTCGACCGGGACTTCTGCTGCTCTTGTCGTCATCGAAACGCGAGTCTCCTGAAACGACGCCTCGTGTTCGGCCCTTTGCCGGGTGGTTACTCCGGCTACTACGGCCTCTGCTGACTTCTGCCGGCCCGTCCCGACACCTTACGGTGACGGTAGCACGAGGCAGACCGACAGATCTCCCAGGGTAATGCGCGTGACCTTCCTCCCATCTACCCGCCGCATCTACAGCCCCACCCTCCCGGATGGCTATCGGGCTTTGAAGATATTGGCCTTCTCGCCCGGATGAGACTGCCTCATGCGGTTTCTGTTCGTCGGACCGGGATTTTGCCTGCGGCTTCCTTCAGATTCCACCTCGCGATGGACACCCTTGCCGTCCGGCTAGCGGTTCCCGCCATCAGGGTCCGCAGGGGACTTGCACCCCCAAGTCACTGATTCACCACCACAGTGAATCAGACAGCGCCAGTCAAGGCGCTACGCGCCATGCCTGGCGCACCAAAAAAATAGCCCCAACCGTTTCCGGTTGGGGCTCCCCCCTCCTACTGCATTGAGATCAGTAAAAAATTACATCGGGGCGACAACCCCTCCTGACTGCCGCCTCCCCCACTCACAGTTGAGCTTTGCCCGGTTTAAACGGCCTGAAGTCAGCCGTTGACCTCATCTTTTGTTCTTGATCAAGCTACCTGCGAACCCCCTTCAAAGGAGCAGCGTGAAGGGGTCCGGCACCGGTTCACCGCAGGGCATTATATCGTCTTCGATAGGGTTAAAATCTCGGTGGTAGGCTTTCCAGCGTTCGCAGAAACGGACCAGCTCACCACAGCAGTAGGTAGAGAAGAGACCCTGCCAGGCAGGGCTGCGCTTGCTCCCGTATTTGCGGAAAAACCCGCAGTCGTCGATAAACTCACATCGGACCAAACAAAACGACTCCCCTGCTGCAATAACCGTGAAGGCCGGAAAGGTCTGGCTGGAACCGTGATCCCTTGCCCTGGCAATCACTCTAGCGGCCGGTTCTGACAAAATTCTCACGCCAGCCGGGTGAACCTGAATTTTTTTAAAAATTATTTTCTGGCAGGAGTTAAGCGGGGGGAGAATTTTGCCGGAGCAGGGTCGGAAAGGTGGCCAGGATCTGGTCGATTTCTTCGCTGGAATAGGCCTCCCGACGCAGGGTCGCCGCATAGTCCTGCATCACCTGGCGCGCCTTGAGGGGGTTGTTGGTCCGCAAATGGCAACGGCAGAGCGTCCTGACCAGCTTGTCGTTGGTTCGATCGGTACGCAGCGCCTGCAGCAGAATTTCGGTGGCGGCCTCGATCTGGCCGGAATCGATCAGCAGCTCCGCCCAGTTCTGCATGCCGACCACGAAGAGGAGGTCGAGTTCCTCCCGGTAGCCGGTTGCCAGGTCACGGGCACTCGAACCAGGCATAAAAGGCCCTTTCCAGAGCGCATGAGCCCGGGCAAAGGCATTGCCGGCCTGCCAGTATTCCCGGCGCTGGACCAGGTCGAGACCAAGCCGGACCTCCCCGGCAAAGATGCGGGCATCGACACGGACATTTTCCAGGCAGAGGATCCCCTTCTGCAGTTGCAGGCAATCCCGGGCGGAAAAGGGAGCCAGGGCGGTATCGAGGGTCTTGCGCAAGCGCAACAGCAATGAATCGAAACTGGAACGGGCCTTTTCCGGTGGGCTGTCGGGCCAGAAATCGAGCTGCACCTCCTCCTGACTGAGCTTCATTTCCGGGACCGACACCAGCAGCGCCAGGAGTTCCCGCTGGGCCGGCGTCAGGGCTTCGGCGGGGATTACGGTGCGGGTACCGCGACGGATCGCAATGCCGCCGAGGGTCTGGACGTCGAGGAGCGGCACCGGCCCGTTGCCATCGGTTAGCACCAGGTCGAGGCTGGCGGCCAGGGGACGCGCCGCCCGTCGATCACGAGCCAGGGCCGGTTCCAGCAGGCGCTGGCGGATCTCCCGCGGGGTAAAACGCAGCGCCAGGCCGCCCGCGCGGCTGCTGGCGGCGAGCCAGTCGGCCAGTTCCTGCCCTATATCCTCCCCTTCCTGCAGATCGCAGAGGAGCAGAACCCCCGCGATGGCATCCGCCAGCCAATCATTGCCGAGCCCTGCCGCCGCCGCCCTGGCTGCCATCAGGTCGGCACGGAAGTCGTCGTCGTCCAATTGCAAACCGACGCCGCCGAGCAACAGTCCGCACCAGGCCAGATCAAACGGGTTTTTGCACAAGGCCAGGAGCGACCGGGCCTCGGCGAGCATGGCACCAGCCCGGGCCTGGTCGCCCTCCCGCAGAGCCAGCAGGGCGCCGAGGGAGAGGAACCGGTGCGCCCAGGGGCGCGGCGCCATCTCCGCCCAGGCCTGGCAGCTGTCCAGATCGCGCGGATTGGCGCTCCCCTGCAGAACAGCGGCAATGTCGAGCAGGCCCAGTTCGAGGCGAACCAGGGAGCGTTCCAACAGGCGCGGGTCGATCCCATGTTCCAGCTGCGGCAGCAGGCGTTGCCGGTTCAGGTCATCTCCCTGCAGCAGCAGCGCATAGAGCTGCAGCAAGCGCAGCAGCAGCCGCTCGCAACTGCTGGTCTGGGGATGCTGCAACAACGACGCGAACTCTTCCAGAAGACGCAACAGGCCACGCAGGTCACCGCGCCGCAGCAGCTGATAACCGCTGCAGAAATAGGCCAGGGCGCCGAATCCGGTCAGCCCCTGTTCCTCGCCAAGGGTCAGGGCGAGTTCCTGGTAGTGGGCCACCCTGGGGTCATCTCCACAGCGGAAGAGGCCGGCCAGGGCGAGGCACTGGGCAACGTGAATCTGGGCATAGGCGGAAAGTTGCGAAAGGTGCGCTGCGGCCAGTTCCTCGCCAGCCAGCGCGAGGGTCGCGGCACTGCCCGAGTCATCGGGGAACAAGGTCTGGACCAGAAGGATCTGGGCGGTCGCAAGAAGTTCGCCGGGGCGGTTGCCGGCGGTGGCAAAACCGGAGCGGGCGGCTTCGAGACAACCAGCCGCATCCCCCCGTCTCGATTGAAAGCGCGCCAGCGCGCCATAATAGGCCAGCCACGGACTTTGCTGGAGCAGGCTTTCGGGGATGCGGTCAAAGAGGGGGGCGATCCCCGCCAGCCGGTTCAGCGCGAAGAGGGTCATCCCTTCCTGCTCGAGAAGGGAGGCCGGATCGGGGAGCAGATCCGCGCCGGAGGAAGCAGGCGCGGGGAAGGTGGCGCCCGATTCGGCGTCCTGGAGGGAGGCTGCCAGCAACTGCAGAAAGCGGAATTCCGGGTGCGACAGGGGGACCAGCTCTTCCCCGGCCCTGACCTCGCCGCGGGTCGGATCGATGACCAGATCATGCAGACGAAGGGTGGCCGCTTCCTCCCCCTGTTCTTCGCTACGACGGCGCAGGACCGCCCGCAGCCTGGCGATCAAGACCCGGGGGCTGAAGGGCTTGACGATGTAGTCGTCCGCCCCCAGTTCCAGGCCGCGAACCATGTCCGCCTCTTCGCCACGGCCGGTCAGCATGATGACCGGCACCGCGCGACTGCGCGGCTCCGCTTTGAGGCGGCGGCAGACCTCCAGCCCATCCATGGCCGGCAGCATCAGGTCGAGGAGAATCAGATCGGGAAGCTCCCGCCGAACGGCTTCCAGGCCCTCCTCGCCGCTCCCGGCAAAGCGGGCGGCAAATCCCTCCTTGGCGAGGCTGGCCCGCAGCAGCTTGCGCACACCCTCGGCATCATCGATGACCAGAATTCGCTCGCCCGCCATAAAATCTCTCGTCTCCCCCCGCCCTGGCGCCGGCAACGGAGCCGGTGCAAAGCGTCAGCGTTGTTGCAAACGGATAAAGCCGAGCTGCCGCCCGGTCTGGCCGTTGTCCCGACGATAGGAAAAAAAGAGCTCCCGGTGGCAGCAGGTACACTCCTCCACCGCCGTTATCCGCTGCCCGGCGAGGCCGGCTTCCTCCAACTGCAGCTGACAGCTGGCGCGCAGATCGAGGTGCCATTTGCCAAGCCCGATCTCCTTGGCGATCGCCTCCCAATGGCCACTGCCACTGCGAAACGCTTCCCGGACCGGGCGGTCGACCTCGTAGCGGTGGCTGCCGATGCCGGGGCCGATGGCCCCCTGCAGCTCCTCGGGGCGGCAACCAAAGAGGTTACTCATCGAGGCGACCGTGCGGCCGATAATGCCGGCGGCGGCACCGCGCCAGCCGACATGAACGGCGGCCGCCACCTGATGCTGCGGATCATAGAGGAGGACCGGAAAACAGTCGGCGACAAGAACCCCGATCATGATCCCCGGACGGTCGGTGATGATCGCGTCGCACTCGACACCGAGGAAATGGGAGAGATCGGGGTTGGGCTGGTCGATAACCAGGATATCGCTGCCATGCACCTGCTTCACGGTGAGGAGCATGTGGGGTTGCAACCCAAAGGCGCGGGCCAGGGTCGAGCGATTCCCTTCCACGCTGGAGCGCAGATCCTCGGTGTTGAGTCCCAGGTTCAGCGAATTGAAGGGCGGCCGACTGACCCCGCCGTTGCGGGTGGTAAACCCGGCCTGAACCGGATGCGCCCCGGCGGCCCAGGATGGTTGCAGGTAGTTGATCTTTCCCTGACGGGCAAGTTTCATGGTGGCAGACTCCGTTCAGTCGGGGGGCGTCGCCCCCTGGGCGGCGCTCCGGGAGATCTTTTCGAGGTAGGCCAGAATGCCGGCAAGGTCCTCCGGCAGCGGGCTTTCAAACTCCATGTAGCTGCCGGTGACCGGGTGTACGAAGCCGAGCAACCGGGCATGGAGAAACTGGCGGTGCAATTGCGTGAGCATTGTCCGCAACTGGGGGTCGGCGGTGTTGCGCAAGCGCCCCGGACGACCGTAGACCGGATCGCCGACCACCGGGAATCCCTGCTCCGAGAGATGGACCCGGATCTGGTGGGTACGCCCGGTTTCGAGCCGCAGTTCGAGCAGGGCGAGGCGCGGGCCGAAAAAACGCTCGCGAACGCGCCAGTGCGTCACGGCGCGGCGTCCGCTGCGGGTGGCGCTGCTCATCTTCTTGCGTTCGACCGGATGGCGGCCGATGGCCTGATCGATGGTACCGCTCTCCGCCTCCGGGCAGCCATGAACCAGGGCCAGATAGCGACGGTTGATGGTGTGCAGCTTGAACTGGCGGGCAAGGCTGTTGTGGGTGGCATCGTCCTTGGTGGCGACCAGCACCCCGGAGGTTTCCTTGTCGAGGCGGTGGACAATACCCGGGCGCAGGCTGCCGCCGATTCCGGCCAGATCGTGACAGTGGTGCAGCAGGGCATTGACCAGGGTACCGCCCTGGTGTCCCGGGGCCGGATGCACCACCAACCCGGCCGGCTTATCAATCACGATCAGGTGGGCGTCTTCGTAAAGGACGGTAAGCGGAATCGCTTCCGGCTGGGCCGCAAGCGGCTGGGGCTGCGGCAGGTTGACACTGAGCCGTTCACCGCCGCGTAATTTCAATCCGGCCTTGACCGGGGCGGCGGCGAGCAGGACCTGCTCATCGTCGATCAATCGTTTAAGCTGGGAGCGGGTCAGCTCGGGGAGCGCCTCGGCCAGGAAGCGGTCGAGCCGCTCCGGGGCCCGCCCCGGGGGAAACTCAAGGAGGCGATGGGCGGGCATCTACCAGATCGAGCTTTCGATCTTTCCAGCCTGGCGGATCATGACATCGACCACGGCGCGGTCGAAGAGGTGGTCGCGTTCCTTCATCTCCGGCGAGACCCGACCGTTGAAATGTTCCCGGCCTTCCTGGAGTTCTTCCGCCAGCAGATCGAAAATATTGTCGTTCTTGATGCCGTCGCGGACCTTCTCCTGGTTGTAGAGGGCGATATCCGAGACAATCGCCCGCGCCAAGCGGAAGGCGAGATCGGGATTGTCCACAAGCCTGGCCATGCATCCTCCCCTGATTGAAGGTTGGCGGTTTACAAAGAGTCCGCCGGCCGTCGGTAGCCACGGCCCTGCCACTGTCGCAACCAGTGCGCAGACTAGCGGAAAATCACGATTCTGTCAATTCATTCGACGGCTTGCGCCGAGCCGGCCCAGGAAACGGAAGAGGTCCGGGTGGCCACCGCGGAAGTCACAGGCAAAATGGCCGTTGTTGCGATCGACCAGCCAGGTATCGACCAGGAAGGTCGGCATGCCGACCTGGCGCGCGGCGAGGTCATGACTGGTGTCGTTGCCGACCATCAGGCACTCTTCCGGCGCAAGGCCGATTTCGGCGGCGACATCCCGAAAATAGTCGGGCTGCGGCTTGCAGTAGCGGCTGTTTTCGATAGTCGTCACCAGGTCAAAGGGGAATTCGGCAAGTCCGCCCCAGGCCAGCCGGGCCGCGACGACGGCCCGGGGGAAGACCGGGTTGGTGGCAATGGCCACCTTCAGCCCGCGGTCAAAGGCCCGTTGCAGGATTGTCCGAGCCAGCGGCAGTCCCCTTACCAACGGGGCCAATTCGGCAAGGCCGTCGCTCACAAAGGCCTGGAAACGGTCGAAAAAGTGCGCAGCGGCGAGCCCGGTCTGCTGCTCCAGAATGGCCAGCAGACGCTCTTCATTGTTCTTCCCCTCCCCCTCACCGGCGAGCAGGGCGTGGATCGCGGCGCGCAGCGTCCGGGCAAAGCGATCCGGCGCCACCTGGTCCGCAAAATGGCTGCCGAGCCGGCCGATATAGGCGGGGATAAATTCGCCCATGTCGACCTGCAGCAGGGTGCCGTCGAGGTCGAAGAGTACACCGCGCAGGGTGGAGAGGTGCCGGTCCGGTTCCATGATTGTTCGCCTTCCTCGGGGAGTCCGGGGAGAATAGCACAGCCGGAGGAGAAAACCCAGCCGGCGTCGCAAGGCGCGACAAAGACCTTGACTTCACCCCCCGCCGCAGGTAGTAAATTGTCAAACCCCTGCGAGGCCAGGCTATGGATAACATTCGCGAAGAAGTCAAGGAACTGCAGATCGGCCGCAAGGTCCGGCGCCTGCGCCAGGAACAGCGCCTGACGCTGCAGCAGCTCGCCGACGGGACCGGTCTTTCCAAGCCGCTGCTGTCGCAGGTCGAGAACGACCAGGTGATCCCGCCCCTCGCCACCCTGCTGCGCATCGCCAAGGCATTGCGGGTCAACCTTCACCACTTCTTCCAGGAGGAAGGGGACAGCGAAAAGTGTATCCTGGTGCGCGCCGCCGATCGCCAGCCCCAGCCCCGCCGCGGCAACAGCGACCCCGCCGCCCCCCCCTACCGTTACCACTCCCTCGCTGCCGGCAAGCGTCAGCGCAACATGGAGCCGTTCCTGGTTGAGTTTGACGCCCGCGACTGGCAGGAGGAACTGCTGGTCAGCCACCAGGGCGAAGAGTTCCTGTTTCTGCTGGAGGGCGATCTCGAACTCCATTACGGCGAGCAGGTCATGACCATGCACCCCGGCGATTCGGTCTACTACGACTCCACCGAACCCCATGGCTATGTCGCCGTCGGCAGCAAACGGCCGCGGGCGGTCGCGGTGGTCTACTCCCGGGACTGAACTGAACCGGAACCCTTGACATCCGCGGCCAATTTTCTACTCTTTTCCAGTCCCCTGCCCTGCCCCATCCCTCGAGCACGGAGGTTTTTGTCATGGCAAAAGTCGGTGTCATCCTCTCCGGCTGCGGCGTCTACGACGGCAGCGAAATTCAGGAAGCGGTCATCACCCTGCTGGCTCTCGACCGGGCCGGCGCCGAGGCGGTCTGCATGGCGCCCGACGTGGCGCAGATGCATGTCGTCAACCACCTCAGCGGCGAGGTCGCCGCCGGCGAGAGCCGCAATGTCCTGGTCGAATCAGCGCGCATCGCACGCGGCCAGATCCGCGACATCAAGACGGTGCGGGTCACCGACTTCGACGCCCTGATCCTCCCCGGCGGGTTCGGCGCCGCCAAGAATCTGTGCAATTTTGCCGTCAAGGGGGCCGAGTGTGATGTCAACCCCGAGGTCTCCCGGCTGCTGCGCGAGACGATCCAGGCGAAGAAGCCCCTCGCCGCGGTCTGCATCGCCCCGGCGCTGGTGGCGCGGGTCCTCGGCGGCGAAAAGCTCACCCCGACGGTAACGATCGGGACGGACGCCGCGACCGCCGAGGCGCTGGAGACGATGGGCGCCACCCACCAGGACTGCCCGGTTCGCGAGTTCGTCATCGACCGCAAGAACAAGATCGTCACCTCCCCCGCCTATATGCTCGCCGGCCGCATCAGCGAAGCGGCCGACGGCATCGAAAAGACGGTCAAAGAGCTCCTCGCGCTGATCTAAGCCTCCCCTTTCAGAACGATGGCGCCACAAGGGCGGCGGATCCCGGGATCCGCCGCCCTTCTTCATCAGAAAACGCCAGCGGCGCCCCGCTAACCGGCGCACCAGCCGAGGAGCCAGAAGAGCCCCATCCCGGCAACGACCGTCCCACCGAGGGAACGACTCCGCCAGGCGACATAAAAGGTCGGGACGGCAACCCAAAGCTGTGGGCGTAGCAGGTCGATGCGCCCGGCGCCGTCATCGACCAGCAGGGCCGGCGCGAGCAGGGCGGCAAGAATCGCCACCGGGATCAGCTCCAGCCATTCCACCAGCCAGCGCGGCAGAGTGCGCTGGGAGAGAAAGAGCAGCGGCAGCAGCCGCGGGAGGTAGGTCACTGCCCCCATGCCGAGCAGGAGCAGCAGGTATCCGACCGGGCTCATCGCCGAACCTCGCGGCGACGGCGCAGCAGATAGCCGGCGGTAGCGGCCGCGACGGCGGCAACGACGATGTAGGTGCCGCCGGGTACCAGCAGCTTCCATCCTACCGCGCCGGCGGCGGCGAAAAGGCCGGTCAAAAGATGAATCCGACTGCGCAGCTGCAGCACCAGCAGGGCGATGAACATCGCCGGCAAGGCATAATCGATGCCGAATGCCCCCTGCGGGATCAGGTTCCCCACCAGGGCACCGAGAAGGGTGGCCGCGATCCAACTGGAGTTGGCGGCATGATGCACCACCAGGGCCCGCCAGCGGTCCCAGGCGCCCTGCCGAAAGCGGGTCATGTTGACCGCGAAGCTTTCATCGGTGATGCCGTAGGCGAAGAGGAGCAGAAAAGGGCGGGAGACCCCGCGCAGGGGGACGGCAAGGGCCGAGCTCATCAGCAGGTGGCGGAGGTTGACGATAAAGGTCGTCAGGATGATCGCTGTGACCGAGGCGCCGCTGCCGAGCATGGCAACGGCGATGAACTGGGCACTGCCGGCAAAGACCAGGGCCGACATCAGGGCGACCGCGGCCGGGCCGAGACCGGCCTGCTGACCCAGGACGCCGAGCGCCAGGCCAATCGGGAAATAGCCGAAGCAGATCGGCCATGCCGCCGCCAGGCCGTCGTGCAAAATCGAATTTGCCTTACCGTGCAACGACGACCTCACTGCCGGCCACCGCATGCAACAGGCAACCGGGGGAAGGGGTTGAGGGAAGCTTTTACTCCCTGCCGTCCGGACCAGGGGTTCCCGGGCGCAGGGGTCGGAAGTCGGGCCGGAAGGATACCTTTATATCGCATCTCCCGCGGAACTTGAATGATGAATTGTCGGGTCGCCCCCACCGCAGCGCTTGCCAGCGCTGGCAGATCGACTACAATAGAGGCCTCTGAAATCAACCACCAACCCCCATGCACGGAGGCCCCGATGGACAAGTACCGCTGCCTGATCTGTGACTATATCTATGACCCCGCCGAAGGCGACCCGGCCAACGGGGTCGCCCCCGGAACCGCCTTTGAAGATATCCCCGACGACTGGGTCTGCCCCCTGTGTGGAGCCGACAAGAGCAACTTCGAAAAGGTCTGAAGGCCCAGCGTTTTCGCTGTCAAGAGGAGCCCCCATGGCCCGCACCTCCTATGTCGACCAGGAAGTCTGTATCAGCTGCGCCCTCTGCATTGACACCCTCCCCGGCGTCTTTCGCATGAATGAGGCAGACCTCGCCGAGGTCTACAATCCGACCGGCGCCAGCGAGGATGAGATTCAGGAGGTCATGGACGCCTGTCCGGTCGCCTGCATCCATTGGCGTTAGGCCGCATGGCTCGCCCCGCCGCCGTCCCGAGCACTGCCAGCTTTCGCACCTTGCGCCCGGGACGCCTGTCCTATCAGGATGGGCTCAGGTTGCAGGAGGAACTGGTCGCCGCCCGTTGCCGGGGCGGGGAAGACCTGCTGATTCTTCTCGAACATGACCCGGTGATCACCTTGGGACGAGGAAGCGACGGTGACCATCTCCTGCTACCGGTCGCCGAACTTGTCCGTCGCGGCGTGACCGTAGCCGCCAGCAACCGCGGTGGAGACGTCACCTGGCATGGCCCGGGCCAGCTCGTCGGCTACCCGATCGTCGACCTGAATCGCCGCGGTCGCGACCTGCACCGCTACCTGTGTGAACTGGAAGAAGTGCTGATCGTCACCCTCGCGCGCTTCGGCGTCCCCGGCGAACGGCTGCCGGGCAAGACCGGGGTCTGGGTCGGCGGCGCCAAGATCGCCTCGATCGGCATCGCGGTGCGGCGCTGGATTGCCTGGCACGGCTTCGCTCTCAACCTCAGCGCCGACCTCACCGGTTTCGACCTCATCGTCCCCTGCGGCCTGCATGGAGTGCGGATGACCTCCCTGGCCGGGGAGCTCGGTCGGCCGCCAGAATGGGCGGCGGTGGAGGAGGCCCTGATCACCGCCTTTGCCAACATCCTGCAAATCGATTACGCTGGAGACCATGAATAAGCGACCCCTGCGCAAACCCGACTGGCTCAAGGTCCGCTTCCCCGGCGGCGCCAACTATGCACGCATCGATCGCTACCATCGCGAGCAGGGGCTGCACAGCGTCTGCCGCAGCGCCGCCTGCCCCAACCAGGGGGAGTGCTGGAGCCAGGGGACGGCAACCTTCATGATCCTCGGCGAACGCTGCACCCGCGACTGCGCCTTCTGCAACGTCAGCGCCGGCACGCCGCTCCCCCCCGACCCCGCCGAAGCGTCCAAAGTCGCCACGGCGGTGGCCGAGCTCGGCCTGCGCCACGCGGTGATCACCTCGGTGACCCGCGACGACCTCGCCGATGGTGGCGCCGCCGCTTTTGCGGCGGTGACGACGGCGATTCGCGCGGCAGCCCCAGGCTGCCGCATCGAACTGCTGATCCCCGATCTGGCCGGCGACGAGACCGCCCTGGCAACCCTTCTCGCTGCCGCACCCGACCTGCTCGGCCACAATCTCGAGACGGTCCCCCGGCTCTACCCGGCGGCGCGTCAGGGGGCCGATTACCGGCGCTCCCTGGGTCTGCTGGCCGCGGCCCGCCGGCTGGCGCCGGAAATCCCGACCAAGTCGGGACTGATGCTCGGCCTGGGGGAGACCCGCCCGGAGCTGCTGGCGGTGGCCAGGGACCTGCGTAGCGCCGGCTGCGCCTACCTCACCCTCGGCCAGTACCTGGCGCCGACCCGCCAGCATCACCCGGTGCTACGCTACGTCGCGCCGGAAGAATTCGCCGAGCTGCGCGCGGAGCTGCTCCCCCTCGGCTTCCGCCATATCGAGGCGGGCCCGCTGGTCCGCTCCTCCTATCATGCCGACCGCCAATTCAGCGAGGCTCCTTGATGGATCACCTGACCGATGTGCACCGCTATATCATTCTCGGTTCCGGCCCGGCGGGGCTCACCGCCGCCCTCTACGCGGCGCGCAGCAACTGCTGTCCGCTCCTCATCCAGGGCGCCCAACCGGGGGGACAGTTAACCACGACGACGACGGTCGACAACTACCCGGGATTTCCCGAGGGGGTCGACGGCAACGAGCTGATGCAGCGCATGGAGCAGCAGGTGCGCCGCTTCACCGGCAACCTGCTGACAGCGACGGTAACCCGCGTCGAACTCGATGCTTCGCCGTTCCGGGTCTGGGTGGGGGAGGACTGTTACCGCGGAAAAACGCTGATCATCTCGACCGGTGCCTCCCCCAAAATGCTCGGCCTGGAGAACGAGTGGTCGCTGATGGGGCGGGGGGTTTCGGTCTGCGCCACCTGCGATGCCTTCTTCTACCGGGACAAGGAGGTTGTGGTGGTCGGCGGCGGCGACACCGCCCTGGAAGAGGCCTCCTTTCTGAGCCGCTTTGCCCGCAAGGTAACGGTCGTTCATCGCCGCGGCAGCCTGCGCGCGACGCCGCTGCTGCAGCAGCGGGCGATGGAAAACGACAAGATTCACTGGCGCTGGGATACCGTTGTCAGCGGCATTCTCGGCGACCAGCAGAGCGGGGTTACCGGCGCCCGCTTGCGGCATGTCGGCACCGGCGAGGAGTACGTCCTCCCCTGCGACGGGATCTTCATCGCCATCGGCCACACGCCGAATACCGAGCTCTTCCGCGATCAGCTCGAACTGGATGCCCAGGGCTACATCATCACCCGCAACTTCACCGCCACCAGCGTCCCGGGGGTCTTCGCCGCCGGCGATGTCCAGGACCCCCACTTCCGCCAGGCGATCACCGCGGCCGGCAGTGGCGCCATGGCGGCAATCCAGGCCGAACGCTACCTCGAATGTCTCGCCGACCAGGGGGAAGGCAAGGCCTGCTCCCTCGAATTCGGACCGCGCCCGCCCGCCTGACGGCAAGGAGTAATCGGATGGAGACCTTTGCCCTGGTTCGCCCCGAGCATCTCAACCACCACGGCTTCCTGTTCGGGGGGGCGCTGCTGAAGTGGGTCGATGAATTCGCCTGGCTGGTGGCCTCGCGCGACTTCCCGGGCTGCACCTTCGTCACGGTGGCGATGGACGACATCGTCTTTCGTGAACCGGTCGACAACGGTTCGATCCTGCGCTTCGTCATCCTTCCCTGCCGCCAGGGGCGAACCTCGGTCAACTACAGTGTCGAGGTCTGGGCCGACGCCCCCGGGTCCAGTCACGAGCACCGGGTTTTTTCAACCCGTATCACCTTTGTCCGGGTCAATGCCGAAGGACACAAGCTCGAGCTCCCCCCGGGGCCGCCACGCCACTCGCTCCTCCCCGCTGGCGCGACCAGCGGGTCCTGACCCCGGCTCTTTACCGCTACTCCAGCCGGAGTGGCGCTGCTCCGTTTCCGCTGGGCCCGAACCGGCCAGCCACGAGGTGACCATGAACCTTCCTCCCCTTCGCCAAGCGCTCCTGACCCTTCTGCTACTGCTCGGCCTCGGTCTGCCGGGAGGACCGAGCCAGGCCGAATCTCTCAGCCAGGGGCAGACCCTTTACGTTCCGGTCTATTCCCACGTCTTCAGTGGCGACCGCGGTCTTCCCTTCAATCTGGCCGCGACCCTCAGCCTGCGCAACTGTGACCCGGAAAAACCGCTGCGCATCCTCGCGGCCGACTACTACGACTCGGCGGGAAAGCGCCTTCAGCAGCACCTGGTCAAACCATTGGAACTCGCTCCCCTGGCCAGCCACAGCATCTATATCAAGGAGACCGATACCAGTGGTGGCTTCGGCGCCAGCTTTATCGTCCGCTGGCAGGCGGCGACACCGGTGCAGCCGCCGGTGGTCGAAGCGGTAATGATCGGCGCCCGCTCCGGCCAGGGGATCTCCTTCATCAGTCCGGCACGGGTCATCGCCGAGACCTCTTCGAAGTAGCGCCCATGTCCTCCCGCCACCAGAACCCGATTGCCGCCGGCAAGAGCAGCTTTGACCTGATCGATCCCGCACGGCTCTTTGCCGCCCTCCGCCTCGCCCCGGCGCAGCTCGAAACGCTCATTGCCCCCTGGGGATTTCGTCCGCAACCGCCCCTTGCCGTCGCTGACCATCTTTACCTGATGCTCTTCGAGCGCTGCTGACCGCTATGTTCCGTTCGATCTGCCCGCTTCTGTGCTTCGCGTTCCTGGTCTGCGCGGCCCAACCTGCCGCCGCCTGGTATCCACGGCTGGCGGCCGAAGGCACCGTCGCCGAACTCCGTCCCGGGGTGAAAATCGGTCACGACCGCCCCTACGTCATCGGCCCCGGCGAGACCCTGATGGAGATCGGCCTGCGCGCCAGGCTCGGCTTTCAGGCGCTGGTTGCAGCCAACCCCGGCATCCGGGATCCCTGGCTGCCGGGCGTCGGCCGTGAGATCATCCTCCCCTATGCCGCCCTGCTGCCGGCCGGGATTGCCCCGGGGATCACCATCAACCTCGCCGAGTTCCGTCTGTACCTGGCCGAGGCGAGTGGCGACAATTGGCGGGTACGGATCTATCCCATCGGCCTCGGGCGCCCGGACTGGGAGACTCCGGAAGGGGAATACACCATCGTCAACAAGGTTCTCGACCCGATCTGGACCCCACCGGACAGCCTGCGGGAGGAGAAGCCGGAGCTGGCAAAGAGGGTGCCACCAGGTCCGGACAATCCCCTCGGCCGCTTCTGGCTCGGTCTCTCCGCACCAAGGGTCGGCCTGCACGGCACCAACCGGCCTTACGGAGTCGGGCGTCGGGTCAGCCACGGCTGCATCCGACTCTATGCCGACGACATCGCCCATCTCGCCGCGCGGGTTGCCATCGGCACCCCGGTGCGCATTCTTTACCAGCCGTACAAAGTTGGCGTAACGGAACAAGGGCTGTTACTGGAGATCCATGACGACTACCTCAAGCGTTTCAGCGAACCCGGCGGAGCTGACCAGCGCGCCTGGCCGGCGGCGCTGCCCGACCCGACCCCGGCCCAGAGGGAGGTACTGAAGGCAGCAACGGGGGTGGTGACGCTCGTTCCGGCCGTTACCGAACAAGATGCAGGGCGCTGACGGCATCCGGAACCAGCAGTAAAAAAGCCGCAACCCCGGGTGAAGGGGTTGCGGCTTTTTTACTGCTGCTGGCGAACCTATTGCTTCTGCTATTTTTTTTGGCCCATCTCAAAAGCCTTGGTCGCCTTTTCGGCGCTCTGTGCCGCCATCGAGACGGCAGACTCGGCCTGATCCTTGGCCGCAGTTGCGGCCTGGGCGGCGGCCTCGGCCTTGCTGGCGGCACTGACGGCACGGCTGGCGGCAGCGTCGGCGCGGTTGGCGGCAGCGTCGGCCTTCTCGGACGAGGCGGCGGCACTCTGACCGGCGGCAATCGCCTGATCAACCAGAGCACGCTCCTCGGTGGAAAGTTGGGCCGCACATCCGGCGAGAAGCAGGAGACCGGCACAACCAGCTGCGATCATCGACATGAACTTGGGCATTGGGTAATCCTCCTTGGAATGGGTTTCAGCGTTGGTTTCTGTAAATGAAAACAGATTTCCGGCAACTGTCAACGCGAGACAAAAAATAGCGCCCCAGAAATGCGCCCGGGACGATTTGCGCAGTCGAAGGGGACTGTTATAATGAAGCCCTGTATATGCCGTCCCGGCCCCGGCCGGGACTTCTGTATGGCCAGTTGCCAACCCCGGGAGTGGTGATGAACATCCTCAACAATATCAGCTCCCAATGGCTCGATGATCAATATCGGCGCTGGCGCCAGGACCCCAGCGTGGTCAGCGCCGACTGGCAGGCCTTTTTCAGCGGGTTTGAACTGGTCGGCACCCCGACGTCGGCGGCCGGGAGTGCCAAAGCCCTCAAGGAAGCGGCGGTTCAGTCCCTCCTCTATCGCTACCGCGACCTCGGCCACCTGCTTGCCTGCACCGATCCCCTCTCCCCCTGCCGGTCCAGTCACCCGCTGCTCGACCTGGAGAGTTTCGGCCTCAGCGAAGAGGACCTCGATACCGAATTCACCGTCAAGCGCTTCCTCAGGGATCGGGCGCCCCTGCGTGAAATCCTGGCGGTGATGCGCGACACCTACTGCCGCACCATCGGCGTCGAGTTCATGCACATCCAGGACCCCGCTGAGCGCCAGTGGCTCAAGGACCGGATGGAACCGATCCGCAACCGGCCGCGCTTTGAGCGTCCGCGCCAGCTGAAGATCCTCGCCAAGCTGCAGGAGGCAACCCTCTTCGAGACCTTTCTGCACCGCAACTTTCTCGGGCAGAAACGCTTCTCCCTGGAAGGGGGCGAAACGATCATCCCGCTGCTTGACGCGGTAGTCGAGAAGGCGGCGGCCCTTGGCTGTCGCGACCTGGTCCTTGGCATGGCCCATCGCGGCCGCCTCAATGTCCTGGCCAACATCTTCCGCAAGCCCTTCGCCACCATCTTTGCCGAGTTCCAGGACAACCTGCAATACAACTTCGTCGGCGAAGGGGACGTCAAATACCACAAGGGCTTCTCCAGCGACTTCGAATCGGCTGCCGGCAACCGGATCCACCTGACCATGGCCAGCAACCCCAGCCACCTCGAGGCGGTCGACCCGGTGGTGGTGGGAAAGGCGCGGGCGCGCCAGGACCATTACGGCGCCGACGGCCCGCAACTGGTCCTGCCGGTGCTGATCCACGGCGATGCCGCGTTTGCCGGCCAGGGGGTTGTCGCCGAGACCCTCAACCTCTCGCAGCTTGAAGGGTACGGCACCGGCGGCACGCTCCACGTTGTCCTCAACAACCAGATCGGCTTCACCACCGCACCCCACGACGCCCGCTCGACCTTTTATGCTACCGACATCGCCAAGATGCTGATGGTGCCGATTTTCCATGTCCACGGCGAAGATCCGGAAGCCGCCACCTACCTGGCCGAACTCGCCCTCGACTACCGCCGGACCTTTGCCAAGGATGTCGTCATCGAGGTCATCTGCTTTCGCCGCCAGGGGCACAACGAGGGGGACGAACCCTACTTTACCCAGCCGCTGATGTACGACAAGATCAAGGCGAGGCCACCGGTTCACGAGCTCTATGAAAAGACGTTGCTCGACCAGGGATTCGAACCGGAGGAGATCGAAGCGCCCGCGAAGGCGACCGAGGCGAGGCTCGAGGAAGCCCTGGCCAAGGGGGGCAACCAGGACCCTGACCACGGTTTTCGCGGCAAGTGGAGCAGCATCGAGCGCAGCTGGTCGCCGGCGCGGCCAGCGACCGCAGTCGAGGCCACCAGGCTGCGGGAACTGGCGCGGCAACTCGCCGTCATTCCTGAAAATTTCCACCCCCACCCGAAGATTGCCAAACTGCTCGAAAAACGTCTCGAGGCGGTGGAACAGGGGAATGACCTCGACTGGGGAAATGCCGAAACCCTCGCCTATGCCAATCTCCTCGCCGAAGGTCACTCGGTGCGGCTTTCCGGGCAGGATTCGCGCCGCGGCACCTTCAATCATCGCCATAGCGTTCTTATCGACATCGAGAACGGTCTGCAATACGTCCCCCTGGTCACCGTCACCGACAACGATTCGGTCTTCCGGGTCTACAACAGCATGCTTTCCGAAGCCGCAGTTCTCGGCTTCGAGTACGGCTACTCCCTGGAAACACCGCACGGGCTGACCATCTGGGAGGCGCAATTCGGCGATTTCGCCAATGGCGCCCAGGTCATCATCGACCAGTTTTTGACCAGCAGCGAGACCAAGTGGGACCGCTCCAGCGGCCTGGTCCTCTTCCTCCCCCACGGCTACGAGGGGCAGGGGGCGGAACATTCGAGCGCCCGCATCGAACGCTACCTGCAGCTCTGCGCCGACCACAACCTCCAGGTCGTCTATCCCAGCACCCCGGCGCAGTTCTTTCACCTGCTGCGGCGCCAGGTCAAGCTCCCCTTCCGGCGCCCGCTGATCGTTTTCACCCCGAAGAGCCTGCTTCGCCTGCCTGCCTGCCGCTCGACCCTGGAGGAACTGGTTGACGGCAGCTTCCAGCCAGTCATCGCGCCGGGAAAACCGCCGAAGAAGGTCAAGGAAGTCCTCCTCTGCAGCGGCAAGGTTTTTTACGACCTGGAGGCCAAACGCAGCGAGCTGGAACGGGAGGAGGTCGCCATTATCCGCCTCGAACAGCTCTACCCGATCCCGCAGGTAGAACTCGAAGAGATTCTGGCCCCGTATATCAAGCAGAAATGCCGCTTTACCTGGGTGCAGGAGGAACCGAAGAATGCGGGCGCCTGGAACTTCATCCACGACCTGCTCGCCAAGGTGACCGGGGCCCGCCCGCGCTACGTCGGCCGCCCCCGCCTTGCCGCGCCGGAAGTCGGATCGCACCGCCTGCACAAGCAGGAACAGGAACGCCTGGTCAACGAGGCGATCGACGGCTAACACCAGGTTTCACGGACAGCACCCGAACCCCCCAGCACGCGGAGGATGGCATGGAGTTGAAGGTCCCCGAGGTCGGTGAATCGATCTTCGAAGCGGAAATCGGTCAATGGCACAAAAAGGATGGGGAGACCGTCCACAAGGACGATCTGCTTTGCGAACTGGAGACCGACAAGATTTCCCTCGAAATGAACGCCGAGGCCGACGGGGTGTTGCGCATCAAGGCGCAGACCGGCGAGACAGTCAAGATCGGCGCGGTCATCGGCGAGATCGAGGAAGGACCGGAGAAGCCGGGAAAAGCCGGCAAAGCCGGCAAAGCTGACAAAGCGGAGAAGCCTGAGAAGCCTGAGAAGGCGGAAAAGGCGGAAAAACCAGGGAAAACCGAGAAGCCCGACAAACTGCCCCCGGTGGAGAAACCGAGTCCGGAACCGTCGCCGCCGCCGGCCCCTCCGCGAGCGGCCGCCGACAACCGCGAGACCGGCCCGGCCCCAGCACCGCCGCAGGACACAGGACGCACCACCCGCGAGACGATGTCACCGCTGCGCCGGCGGATTGCCGAACGGCTCCTCGCCGCCCGCCAGCAGACCGCCATGCTGACAACCTTCAACGAAGCCGACCTGACCCGGGTCATCGCCCTGCGCAAGAAACATGGGGCCGATTTCGAAAAGAAACACGGCGTCAAGCTCGGCTTCATGTCCTTTTTCGTCAAGGCGGCGACCGAAGCGCTGCGCCAGTTCCCCGACGTCAACGCCCGTCTCGATGGCGACGACATCGTTTACCAGCACTTTTATGACATCGGCGTCGCCATCGGCGGCGAAAAAGGCCTGGTCGTCCCGGTGCTGCGCAACACCGATCGCCTCCACTTCAACGACATCGAACAACAGATCAGCGCCTTCGCCACCAAGGTCAAGGAGAACAAGCTCGCCCTGGCCGACCTTGAGGGGGGGACCTTCACCATCAGCAACGGCGGCACCTACGGATCCCTGCTGTCGACGCCGATCCTGAATCCGCCGCAGAGCGCGGTCCTCGGCATGCACGCCATCCAGCAGCGCCCGGTGGTCATCGATGACGAAATCGTGGCCCGGCCGATGATGTACCTCGCCCTCTCCTACGACCATCGCATCATCGATGGCCGTCAGGCCGTCACCTTCCTGAAACGGATCAAGGAACTGGTCGAGGAACCGGAGGAGATGCTGCTCGAGCTCTAACCGCTGCGACCGACCTGCTTTGACGAAGGCCCCCGGCAGTGAATGCCGGGGGCCTTCGTCCTGGTGCCGTCCGTCAAAGGGAGAGCAGCAGCAGGACCAGAAAGAGCACCAGCAGGCCGAGGCTGACCCGGTAACCGTACCAGGCGAGACCGACCCGTCCGTCCCGCTCCAGGGTCAGCTGCCGGTAGCTGGCCAGGTGTTTATGGACCTGCCAGCGAATCTCGAAGCGGCCGATCCTCGCCCCACTCTTGGCCATCACCCGCAGGATATGAAGGGAACAGAGGTAGTTGACAAGGCCGGCGACGACCAACGCAAGGAGGAAAAGTCGGGACACAAAAAAATCTCCGCCATGGGGAAGGGGCAGGGGAGGAGCAACTCCCGGCGGAGCTTGACGACGACCTGGTGGACCGCCTGCGCCCGATCGCCAGGCTGGCCGAAAATCATGGGGTTACGGCATCCAGAAGGACCATCGCAAAACCCGCCCACGGATCGGAATCTCCCGGCTCAATCGTCGTAGTGAAGCCAGATGCCGCCTCCATACCAGTAAGGACCAGGACCGTACCAGTAGGGCCAGGGATAACCCCAGCCGTAATCATAACCGTAGGGCCAGGGGGCGTAGGGATTGGCAAAGCGATCTCCTGGCCGGTCATACCAGGGGTCAGGCGTCCGCCAGAGGTAGATTTCTTCCAGGGTAAAGAGGGGGTAGGTGAAATCCCGGCCATTCAAGGTGGCGGACTGGGCCCCGGCAACGCTACCGGTCAGGGTCGCAAGCAGGCCCTTGCGGTAGAGCTCGGGATCGAGGAAGCGGGCGCTACGCACCAGATAACGCCCCCCCGTCTCGTCCGGGCCGGTCGGGCGCCCCCAACGGTCGGTGAAGTAACGCAGCAGTTCGAGCGTCGTGCCGTCGGCATCGCTGCGATTGTCGACGATCAGGCCGCCCAGGAGCAGGGTCTGGCCGAGGTGCACCTGCGGGTCGTTCTTGACCTCGGCAAAATCGAGACCGCGGTCGACCTTGGCCAGGGCGGCCGGCGAGAGAACCTGGGCGCAGCCGCCGAGCTGCACAGCCAGCGCAACCAGCAGGAGCGTGAGTAGGAAATGTCGCGACATGAGAACCTCCCTTGCTCCCAGTTTATCCTGCCGGCGGCCGACGTCAATTCCCGGTGCTTCTCACGCGGGGCGCCTCTCCCCATGGCTGTTTTCCAGGTAAACCCGGATCGGGCAGCGGCAGAAACGCCCCTTGCCGAAAGGGAAGGCATGGCGGCACTTCTTGCGGGCAGTGACCAGACATTCGAGGAAGTGCTCCATGCCAAGATCACGGGCCGCACAGAGCTCTTCGCGGGGGAGCTCCAGGCAGACATATTTCTTGTCGCAGCGGGTGATCTCCTTGAGCTTTTCGAGGTGCAGGCGCTGCTGTTCGGTAAAGTTCATCGGCACTCAGAAGGCGTTAAGACGCCGGATAAAGGCCTTGAGCAGGCCAAAGCTGCGCCGGTTGAAATCAAAGACCAGGCGCGGCAGATGGAGCAGGTCGGGCTGGTCGGCCTCCTCCGGCAGGGCGCCGGTAATCCGCAGATGACTGCCGGGCTGCAGGATTTCGCTGAACTCACTTTCGAGGGTACCGAGCTGTTCCGAATCGAGGGGCTGGTTCAGGCGCATGACCAGGGTGGTGCCGACAAACCGCATCGAGTGGTAGATCCGGTAAAAATCATCGATGATTTTTACCGCCTCGACCGGATCCCGGGTGATGGTGAAGAGGCTGAAGTCCTCGCCGGAGATCAGCCCTTTCTTGAGCAGCGTCTTGCGCACGAACTGGAACCAGTTTTCCCAGTAATCCCCTTCGTCGTCATCGATCATCACCAGCGGGATCGGCGGGTTCTTGCCGGTCTGCACCAGGGTCATGATCTCCATCGCCTCATCGAGGGTGCCGAAGCCGCCGGGGAAGAGGGCCACGGCCGCCGCCTCCTTGAGAAAGGCGACCTTGCGGTTGAAGAAATACTTGTAGGTGATGACATTCTTGCTCGCCTCCATGAACGGATTGGTCTCCTGTTCAAAGGGGAGGCGGATGTTGACGGCAAAGGAGTTCTCGGCGCCGGCCCCCTCGTTCCCCGCCTGCATGATGCCGCCACCGCCGCCGGTGATGGTCATGTAGCCGTGACTGGTCAGCAGCCGGGCAAACTCGACGCACTTCTGATAGATCGGCTCTTCGGGAGCGGTGCGCGCCGAACCGAAGATCGTCACCTTTTTGCGCCCCCGGTAGGGGCCGAAAATCTTGCTGGTGTAGCGCATCTCTTTCATGGTGGTGCGCAGCAGCTTGAGATCGGCGAGATAGTCGATCTCGTGCCCGGACTTGAGGGCGCTGATCACCATCTCGCGCACCAGGGCCGGGTGGTGGACACCGACCAGCCGCAACAATTCGTCGATCCGCTCGTCGACCTCGCCGTTGGAACGGGAGAAATGCAATTCCATGAAAGCTCCTTGCCACCGGCCAGCCGAGCATTCGGTTGGCCGCTGTCACTATACCACGGGCGCGCCCGGGTCGGATAAAAATCCCCGCAGGCCGAGGCGCTCGGCGCGCAGCAGCAGGCCCTGGCGGCCGCCCCCCGGATAACGCCGGGCGAGGGCATCGTAGCCCGCGCGCAGTTCCCGCTCAAGGCGGTAGAAGCTCTCCCGGTCGACATCGGCGAGGCGCTCTTCAACCGCTTCACAGACGAAACTTACGCAGTTGAACGGCCGCCAGGCGACCGGCAACCGGCAGCCGTCGGCCGCCAGCCAGGGACAGGGGGCCGACCAGTCCGGGACGGGCGGTTCCCTGCCGGCAAGAAGGATCGCCAGCAGGTTGCCCAGGGTCAGATGATTGCGCCCGCAGCCGCAGCAGGCGCCGTCGCAGGCACGGCACAGCTCCGGTCCGTCCGCCGCCAGGAAGAAGGCGTGGAGCCTTTCCTGAAGGGTAGCGATCCGGGCGAGCTGCCGCTCCAGCCACGACCGCTCGGCCAACGGCAAGGCCGCCAGTTCGCTGCGCACGGCGGCGAGGGTCCGGCACCAGATCTCTTCCTCGTCCCTTTGGTTCCGACGGGTCATGGTCTCCTGGCAATCAGGTGAAAAGGAGCCGCCGGCACCTCGGGAGAGATACCGGCGGCAATGAACTTGGCCGGAGAGGGCCGTAAGCCGGGTTCTGTTCCCCGCGGCGGTTACCCACCGGCGGGGCGATGACCATTCCTCTAGGACCGCCGTTGCCGACGGCCTCCAGCGACCGAACCCGGGAGCCTCGGACGGGCCGCCCTCGAACGCTCCCCTATTTGGTCTTGCTCCGGATGGGGTTTACCGAGCTGCCGACGTCACCGCCGGCACTGGTGAGCTCTTACCTCACCCTTTCACCCTTACCTGCCATTGCCCAAGGCGCCGGCAGGCGGTCTCCTCTCTGTGGCACTTTCCCTGGGGTTGCCCCCGGTCCCCGTTAGGGACCATCCTGCCCTGCGGAGCCCGGACTTTCCTCCCGCCCCCGAAGGAGCCGGCGATCATCTGGACCTCTCCGACCAAAATCTGTTGCTAATCGGTCGCTCCGAGGAAGAGCAGCCGGTTGCAATGGGGACAGCTCAGCACCTCGGCCGAGGTAAAGAGGCTGTTGAAGAGCTGCGGCGGCAGGTGCATGTTGCAGCCGAGACAGGTGCCGTTGCGCGCCTCGACGACAGCGACCCCGTGGCGACGGTCAAGCAGCATCTGGTAGCGCTTGCGCAGCGGCGTCGGCAAGCCGCCGAGCAGTTCATTGCGCCGGCCATCGCCGGCGCCGAGGGTCTTGTCAAACTCGGCGAGGGCCGCCGCGATCTCTTGGCGGCGGGCTTCGACGCTGGCACTGAGGCCGGCACATTCCGTCGCCTTCTCCTCCCGGTCCTTTTCGACGGCAGCGACCTCCGTCGCCGTAGCCTG
This sequence comes from Desulfuromonas carbonis, assembly GCF_054658035.1. NCBI lineage: Bacteria > Pseudomonadati > Thermodesulfobacteriota > Desulfuromonadia > Desulfuromonadales > Desulfuromonadaceae > Desulfuromonas > Desulfuromonas carbonis. The sequence continues at coordinate 670,657 of NZ_BAAHXR010000003.1, forward strand.
GACCCGGTCCTCGAGATCCTTGGTCAGCTTCTTGGCGGTGTCGATCTCCTTGAGGACCGCGACATATTCCTTCTGGGTCTTGATCGCCGGCAGACGTCCTTCCGCCTTTTTGATGTTCTCCTGCTCGACACTCAAGGCCTGGTTGAGGTCGCCCCGCTGATCGCGCAACTCCTCGAGATTGGCGTCAAGGGTGTCGACCATCGCCTGGATGCGGTCGAGGTCGGCCGTCAAGGTAGCCTGTTCGCGCTCCAGCACCTCCCGCTTCTCCCGGGCCTGGTGCAGCGTCCTGTCCAGCTCCTGCAGCTCCTTGAGCAGTTCCAGCTCTTCTTGCACGTGTGTACCTCCATTCTCTGCGTATGGTCTGAAACGGAACGGGGGATCAGACGACCCGGAACGGATCGGTCTCACCCCCCATTTCCATGAATTCAACGGCCAGGCCCCGCTCCCGCGCCCTGCGGTCAAGCAGGGTGGCCAATTCGGTGACAGCAATCCGTTCGGTGGCAAAGTGCCCGGCATCGACCAGGGTCAGGTTGAGACTTTCCGCGTAACGGGCCTCGTGATATTTGACATCCCCGGTTACCAGCACATCCGCGCCCTGCCTTGCTGCCTCGTTAAGGAGCGAGGCGCCACTGCCACCACAGACCGCGACCTTGGCGATCTGCGCCGGGACGGCGCCGGCCAGGCGCAGGCTGGCGCAACCAAGGGCCTCTTTGACGCGGGCGGCGAAACGATCGAGGGTGACCGGTTCGGCCAGCCGGCCGATGCGGCCGAGACCGACATCGGCACGCCGATTGGCCAGGGGGATCAAATCGAAAGCGACCTCTTCGTAGGGATGGGCGCGCTGCAAACGCTCCAGGGCCTTGTTGACCAGGGCCCGCGGCAGGATCGTCTCCAGCCGCAACTCCTCGGTCTGCTCGGTCGCACCGACCCGGCCGAGGAAGGGGCTGGTCCCGGTACCGGGACGAAAGGTCCCGGTGCCGGCAGTGCGGAAGGAGCAGCGGTCATAGCCGCCGACCTGGCCGGCGCCGGCAGCAAAGAGCGCTTCGGCCACCGCTTCCTCGTGCCCCGCCGGCACGAAGACCACCAGCTTGAGCAGATCGGCATCGCCCGCGGCCAGGGGCTGGCATTGGACCAGGTCCAAACGGGACGCCAGCCAGTCGTTGAGACCGCCGGCCGCCCGGTCGAGGTTGGTGTGAGCACTGAGAATCGCCACCTGGTGGCGGGCAGCGGCCAGCACCACCCGGCCGGCCTCGTCCCCCGGGGTAACACTGCGCAGGGGACGGAGCAGCAGCGGATGGTGGGTCAGAAGCAGTCCGGCGCCGAGTTCGATAGCCCTATCGACCGCCGCCGGGGTCGGATCGAGGGCGACCAGGACCCGGGTGACAGGAGCGGCAGGATCTCCGATCTGCAGGCCGGAATTGTCCCATTCCTCGGCGAGGCTGGGCGGGAAGAGCGAATGGACCAGACCGACGAGGTCCTGGATGCGGGTCGTGCGTTCTCTGGGCATGGCGACGGGTGGAAAAAAAAGAGTGCAACTGTTGTGTCGTTGCACTCCTTTCGGGTTCAGGACCGGGTATATGTCAATGTGAGTTTCCGACTCATCTCGCTCTGTATGGTGGGCCCACCAGGATTCGAACCTGGGACCGACCGGTTATGAGCCGGTGGCTCTACCAGCTGAGCTATAGGCCCGAATGAAGGGTTGAGTTTAGGCCTCCCGGCCGGGCCTGTCAAGGCCTTTTACCGACCGGTCAGCTTTCCACGAACGACTTGAGACGCTTGGCGCGGCTCGGATGGCGCAGCTTGCGCAGCGCCTTGGCCTCGATCTGCCGGATCCGCTCGCGGGTGACCGCGAAGTCCTGGCCGACCTCCTCCAGGGTGTGATCCGACTTCTCACCAATCCCGAACCGCATCCGCAGCACCTTCTCTTCCCGCGGCGTCAGGGTGGAGAGGACCCGCGCCGTCTGGTCCGAGAGGTTCCCCTTGATCACCGCTTCGAGTGGCGAAACCACCCCCTTGTCCTCGATGAAATCGCCAAGGGAGGAGTCTTCCTCCTCGCCGATCGGTGTCTCCAGGGAGATCGGCTCCTTGGCGATCTTGAGGACCCGGCGCACCTTCTCCAGCGGCAGCTCCATACGCTCGGCGATCTCCTCGGGGATCGGTTCGCGGCCGATCTCCTGGACCAGCTGGCGACTGGTGCGGATCAGCTTGTTGATCGTCTCGATCATGTGCACTGGGATGCGGATGGTGCGGGCCTGGTCGGCGATGGCGCGGGTGATCGCCTGGCGGATCCACCAGGTAGCGTAGGTGGAGAACTTGTAGCCGCGCTGGTATTCGAACTTGTCGACCGCCTTCATCAGTCCGATGTTCCCTTCCTGGATCAGGTCGAGAAACTGCAGGCCACGGTTGGTGTACTTCTTGGCGATGGAGACGACCAGGCGCAGGTTGGCCTCGACCAGCTCGGTCTTGGCCGACTTGGCGCGCCACTCCCCCTTCTGCACTTCCTTCAGCGAATCGAGGAGCTCCTCGGGGGCGAAGCCCGACTCCTCCTCGACGCGCTTGAACTTGCGCTGCGCCCCCTTGAGGCGCTTTTCGACCACCAGCAGGGCATCGACCGGGACCTTGAGTTCGGCCGAGACCTTGAGGGCCTCCTCGTCGCTCTTGCGCATCCGCCGCAGCTGGCGTTTGATCTCCTTGTGGGGGAGATTGAGCTCCGCCTCGCACGCATGCACCTCGGCGTTCCCTTTCTTGACCTGCTGGGCCAGCTCCTTGAGGCGATCGACGATCTTCGCCACCTGAAAATCCTTGAGGCGGATCTGGCGCATCAGGTCGGACATCTGCGCCTTGGCGTCCTTGGCCTCCTTGTCGAGAGCCTTCTTCTCTTCCTTGGTGATCTCGCCGGCGAGCTTTTCCCGCAGCAGGGTGAAGTTATCGTCGAGTTCGCGGATCTGCCCGACCAAGCCGAGGATGCGCTGGCGCTGCTTCTCCTCCTCCTCGCTCCCCTCTTCCTCCTCGTACTCCTTGGTGATCTCGGCGACGCTGATCTGCTCCTTCTCGAGGCGCTCGCCCAGGGAGATGATCTCCTTGAAGGCGATCGGGGTCTTCATGATCACCCGCGTCACCAGGGCCTCCCCCTCCTCGATGCGCTTGGCGATCTCGACCTCGCCTTCCCGGGTCAGGAGCGAGACCTGCCCCATCTCGCGCAGGTACATGCGCACCGGGTCGGAGGTCCGTCCGAGGACGCCGGCTTCGAATTCGGAGTCCTCGTCCTCCTCGTCCTCCGCCGCCTCTTCGTCGAGCCCCTGGTCCTTGCGCAGAGCAATCTTCTGCTCCGAGTCGACGACCTCGATATCCATCTCCCCGAACATGCTCATGACATCATCGAGCTGATCGGAGGAGACCATATCGGGCGGCAACAGGTCGTTGACTTCATCGTAGGTCAAGTACCCCTTCTCCTTGCCGAGATCGATCAGTTGCTGGACTTCTTCCATGCTGGTCTTTTTGGCCATTTGCGCGAATTCTCCTCTCGCGACACATCCGGTGGTCGAAGATGTCTATGGGTCAAACCCTGGGCAGCGTCTTGAGCTGCTTGTTGATAGCGATCAGTTCCCGATTCAGTTCGTTCTGCCGTTGCAAATCACCCTGCAGCTGGGCTTCCTGGATCTCGGCCATGACGGCCCGGCTGCGCTGCTTCAATCGTTCGCGGCCGGTCGCCTTGCGGCAACCGGCGAAGATCGCTTCCGGATCCTCGTCGAAGGCTTTTTCATCCTTTACAAGAATACCCGACAATAACGCATTTTGCGCGGCGGTCAAGGAATCGCCGAGCCGGGAGGCCTCGATCGCATCGGTCTCGCTGCCGAGGGCGAGAATCCGCTCGGCGATCGCGCGCCGGTCATCGTCGGCAAAGAAGCTCTCCACCCCTTCACTGGCGACCTGGCTGCGGATGGTCGGCTCGGCAATCATCAGGTTCAGCAGCCAGTCCTGGCTCTTCTCCCCGGGGTCGGCCGCAAGCTGACGGCGCCGGGGCGGCGCAGTCCCGACCGGTGCCGCAACCGGGCGCGGGCTCACCGGCTGCGCGCGCCGGGGCGGCTCGGCGCCGAGCTTGCGCGCCAGAAGCCCGGCATCGAGGCCGGTACGGCGCGCCAGGTTCTGCAGGTAGAGGCTGCGCTCGATCTCGCTCGGCAGCAGCCGCAGCTTGCCGAGGATCAGCTCCACCGCCCGCGCCTGGCCGGCGATATCGGAGGCCTCACCGGCGAGGGTGTGGTCGATAAAGACCTCAAGGACCGGCCGCGCCGCGGCGAGACGGTCCCGGAACTTCTCGACGCCGTGGCGGGCGAGGAAGGAGTCGGGGTCCTCACCGGCGGCGAGGGGGACCACCTCGGTGGACAGGCCCGTCGCCAGCAGCACGTCCATGGCGCGAAAGGTCGCCTTCTGGCCGGCGCTGTCCTGGTCGAAGAGGAGCAGCAGCTTGTCGCAGTAACGCTTGAGGAGCCGGGCGTGGTCCTCGGTCAGCGCCGTCCCGCAGCTGGCGACCACATTCTCGAACCCGGCCCGGACCAGCGCCAGCTGGTCGAAGTAGCCCTCGACGACAATCCCGGCCCCTTCCCGCCGCATCGCCTCCCTAGCCTGGTAGAGGCCGAAGAGGGTCCGCCCCTTGTGGTATATGGGGGACTCGGGCGAATTGATGTATTTGGGCAGCGCGTCATCGAGGACCCGGCCCCCGAAGGCGACCACCTGGCCGCGCAGGTCGAAGATCGGAAAGAGGAGCCGACGCCGGAACAGGTCGATATCGCTGCGCCCCTCCCTGCCCGCCCGCAGCAGCCCGAGGCGGTCGCGGACCAGCTCCGCGTCGAACCCCTTTGTCGCCAGGTGCCGCGCCAGCGCATCCCAGCTCTCCGGGGCGTAGCCGAGGCGAAAACGCCGGGCGGTCTCGCCGTCGTAGCCGCGCTGGCGCAGGTAACTGCGGGCCGCCGCCCCTTCCGGAGCCTCGAGGAGGATGTGGTGGTAGAACTCGCAGGCGACCTCGTTGATCCGGATCAGCCGCTCCTCCTCCTCGCGACGGCGCAGCTCCGCGGGCGAGGGGGCCTCCTCGGGGATTTCGACGCCGACCCGTTCCCCGAGGCGGCGCACCGCTTCGGGAAAGGAGAGCCCTTCGATCTGCATCAGAAAGGCGAAGACGTTGCCGCCGACACCGCAGCCGAAGCAGTGAAAGATCTGCCGCGTGCTGTTGACATTGAAGGAGGGGGTCTTCTCGCCATGGAACGGGCAGAGTCCCTGGTGGTTCGCCCCGGAGCGCTTGAGCGGCAGGTAGCCGGAGACGACCTCGACGATGTCGGTGCGCTCGCGGATCTCCTGGATCTTCTCTTCCGGTATGCGGCCCGTCATCCACCCCTCAATTCGGCAACCGTCACGTTTTCGCCCCCCTGTTCGGGGAGCGCGGCACGGAAGGCAGTGACCTCGCGGTGCGCGGCGAGGTGTTCGCGCACCGCCCGCCGCAGGATCCCCTCACCGCTGCCATGGACCACCTCGACCTCGCGCAGGCCCTGCAGCAGGGCGTCGTCGAGAAACCTGTCGAGCCGCTCCAGCGCCGCCTCGACGCGCTGGCCGACCAGCACCAGCTTCGACTCAAAGCCGTCCCGCTCGATTTTGCTGCGCACCTGCGCCGGACCGGCTTCCCGGGCAAAGCGTCGCGGACGGTAAGCCTCCAGGGCGGTCAGCGGCAGGCGCAACTTCTTGCCACCGGCGGAGAGTTCGACCGTCTCCCCACTGCAGCGCAGCACCTCGGCTTCGGTGTCGAGGGGGACGATCCGGACCCGCTCGCCAACCGCAACCTCCCGCGGTGCTTCGGCCTGGCGTGCGGCTTCCGGCTGCTGCGCTGCGACCTCGCTGCGAACCTCCCGCAACTGGCCGAGGAGCTCGGCCCGCAGCGGCGGTGCGGCGTGGCCGGCCTGCGCCGCCGCGTCGAGCAGGGCGCGCAACCGCTCTTCGGCCTGGCGCACCAGCGCTTCGCCGCGACGGGTCGCTTTTTCGAGAATGCGGCGCCGCTCCTGTTCCAGCTCGCCCAGCAGGCGGCGGCGTTTTTCCCGCTCCTGATCGGCCTGGGCCCGCAGCTGGCGGGCGGTTTCCCGCTCCTCCGCCACTTCCCGGGTCAGGCGGTTGAGCCGCTCGATCAGGTCGAGCCCTTCCCGCTCATCGCTGCCGAGGTAGGCTTCGGCCCAGGCCAGGACCGCCGCCGGCAGTCCGAGGAGGCGGGCGATGGTGAAGGCGTTGCTCGCCCCGGGGATGCCGTAGTGGAGCCGGTAGGTCGGCGCCAGGGTCTGCGGATCGAATTCGACCGCTGCGTTCTCCACCTCCTCCTGCAGCTGGGCATAGCCCTTGATCAGGTTGAGGTGGGTGGTCAGGATCACCCGCGCCCCCCGTTGCCGCAGCTCGTCGAGCAGCGCCAGCGCCAGCGCCGCCCCTTCCGCCGGATCGGTCCCGGTCCCCGCCTCGTCGATCAGGACCAGCGAGTCGCCGTCGGCGGCGGCGAGAATCGCGCGCATCCGCGTCAGGTGACCGGAAAAGGTCGAGAGCGCCGCCTCGATGCTCTGTTCGTCGCCGATATCGGCAAAGACCCGGCCGAAGAGATGGACCCGGCTCTCGGGCCGGCACGGGATCGGCACCCCGGCGGCCACCATCAGCTGCAGCAGGCCGGCGGTCTTCAGGGCCACCGTCTTGCCGCCGGTGTTGGGCCCGCTGATCACCAGCACTTCGCAGCCGCGCCCGAGCAGGAGATCGATCGGCACCGCCTGATCGGGACGGGGCGCGCCATCGGCGGCGAAGAGGAGCAGCGGGTGACGGGCGCCGCGCAGCTCGAGGCACGGTTCGTCACTCAGCTGCGGCGCACAGGCCCCGGCCTGGCGGGCAAAACGGCCGATGGCGGCGTAGTTGTCGAGGCGGGCCAGCAGTTCCTGGTTGGTCGCCAGCTCAGCCCCAACACCGCGCACCGCCGCGGCCAGTCGCCGCAGCACCCGCTCTTCCTCGCGCTTCTCCTCGCGCAGGGCGGTCTGCAGGTCGTTGTTCGCCTCGAGGACGAGCGTCGGCTCGATGTAGAGGGTCTGCCCGCTCGCCGACTCGTCGTGGATGAACCCCTTGACCTGGCCGCGGTGATCGGCCCGCACCGGCACCACGTAGCGACCGCCACGCTCGGTGACGAGGCGGTCCTGGAACGCCCCGGCCAGCGACTCCCGGGCGAGAAGGTTCTCCAGGCTGCGCCGGATGCGCCCCCGTAGCTGCTGGATCTCCCGGCGCAGCTCGCCGAGTTCAAAAGAGGCGCCGTCGAGGATCTCGCCGCGCGGACCGATGCTCTGGCCCAAATCCCGGGCCACGCCGCGGCACTCGGTCAGACCGCGGCTCAGCTCCTGCAGCAGGGGGGCGTCCGGCGCCGCCAGGAAGCTGCGGCGGCAGGCAGCCGCCGCCTCGAGGCTGGTGCGCACTTCGAGAAGCGCCGGCGGCGGCAGCCAGCTCCCCTCGGCCCGCACCTGGCGGAGATGCCCCTGCAGGTCGCAGGCGCCGCCGAGGGGCGGGGCGCCGGACTGTTCGAGGTGGCGCTGCATCTCCCCGGCCGCCTGTAATTCAGCAGCGACCATGGAACGCTCGGACAAGGGGCGCAGCGCCAGCAGCCGCTCCCGTCCGGGCCCGGTCACGCTGAAGCCGGCGAGGAGGGTCACCACCTTGTCGAATTCGAGCAGCCGCAGCGATGTGGCGCTCATGCCGCCTCCCGCCCCGACCGCCCGGTCATTTCCAGTCCTCCAGCAGGCGATGCCCGCCGCGAAAGACATCGGCCCCCAGGGTGCGGAAGGGGGGCGCCAGCTGCGACGACTTCAGGGAGGGTTGCAAAAAGGTCGGCGACCCGCCACTGCCGAGGGAGTAGAGAATCACCGCCAGCAGCAGCACCCCCTCGGCGAGGCCGAAGAACCCCCCGGCCACCCGGTTCATGCCGCCAAGAAAGAGGAGCTTGACGAAGCGCGTCAGCAGGAAGCCGATTCCCCAGAAGACCAGCACCGCGGCGAGGAAGAGGAGGCCGAAGGTGACAGCGGCGCAGAACGCCGGCGGCAGGCGGAAGGAGCTGGCCATGGTCTCCGCCAGTTCGCCATGAAAACGGAGCGCCACCAGGCTGCCAACCACCAGCCCGAGCAGGGAGCAGATCTCCTTGAGCAGTCCGCGCAGCACCCCCTTGAGAAGGAAGGCGGCGAGGACGACCAGAATGGCGATATCGAAGAAGTTCATTTCCGCTCCGCGCCCGGGGGGAGCGCGCTCAATCAGCCGGCGAGACGCGCCTTGACCAGTTCACTCACCAGCCGGCCGTCCGCCCGCCCCGTAGTCTGGGCGCTGACCACCTTCATCACCTTCCCCATGTCCTTGGGCGAGGTAGCGCCCGTCTCCAGCACTGCTTTTTCGATCAATTCCCGGATCCCGGCCTCGTCGAGCTGGGAAGGGAGAAATTCCTGGACGATCGCCAGTTCCTGCTCTTCCTTGGCGGCGAGGTCGTCGCGTCCTCCGTTGCGGTAGGCTGCGGCCGACTCCCGCCGCTGCTTGACCAGCGTCGAGAGGATGCTGATCGCCTCGGTCTCGCTCAGCTCGCTGCGGGTATCGATCTCGCGGTTCTTAATCGCGGTGCGCATCATGCGAATGGTGTTCAGGCGCAGGGAATCCTTGGCCCTCATCGCTACTTTCATCGCCTCGGTGAGGCGTTCCTGGATCGTCATGGCTTCTATCCTCGCGGTTGGCGGTTACTTGTTGCGGCTCGCTTTTTCCTCGATCCCGGAGAGACCGAAACGACGCCGCAGCTCGTCGAGCACCTGCTCCGGCGGCAGATCGTAGTGGCCGAGCAGGACCAGGCAGTGGAACCAGAGATCGGCCATCTCGTAGATCACCTGGTCGGGATCCCCCCCCTTGGCGGCGACGGCGGTCTCCACCGCCTCCTCGCCGATCTTGCCGAGGATCTTGTCGAGCCCCTTGGCGAAGAGGGAGGCGACGTAGGAACTTTCGGCGGAGGCCGCCTTGCGCTCCTGGATCACCTGGTAGACGGCGGCGAGAATGTCTTGTTGATCCGTCATGATTTATAACCTTCAAGCCTTGCCACAGGGGCACAGAGGAGACGGAGGAAACCCAGGAATTGAAGAAAGTCTATGGCCGTGATGAAAAATCCAGACGCCTTAGAACTTCTCTGTGTCTCAGTGTCTCTGTGGCTTAAGTGAATTAGTTAGTATTACAGCCGCACCGGCACACCATGCTCACGCAGGTACTCCTTGCACTCGCCAATGGTGTATTCGCGGAAGTGAAATATGCTCGCCGCCAGGGCGGCGGAAGCCCCCCCTTCGACGAGGCCGGCGCGGATATGCTCGAGGTTGCCGACGCCGCCGGAAGCGATCACCGGGATCGACACCGCATCGCTCACCGCCCGGGTCAGGCCGAGATCGTAGCCGTCCTTGGTGCCGTCGCAATCCATCGAGGTGAGGAGAATCTCGCCGCTGCCATAGGCTTCCATGCGTACTGCCCACTCCACCGCGTCAATCCCGGTCGGGTTGCGGCCACCGTGGGTATAGACCTCCCAGCGCTGCGGGTCGCTCCCCGGAACGCGGCGGGCGTCGATCGCCACCACGGTACACTGGGAGCCGAAACGCTGCGCCGCCTCCTGCACGAACTCGGGGCGATGGACCGCCGCAGTATTGATCGAGACCTTGTCGGCGCCGGCGTTGAGCAGGTTGCGGATATCGTCGACGCTGCGCACCCCGCCGCCGACCGTCAACGGCATGAAGACCCGCTCCGCGGTGCGCCGCACCACGTCGAGGATGATGCCACGATTGTCACTCGAGGCGGTAATGTCAAGAAAGGTCAGTTCATCGGCCCCCTGGGCGTCGTAGGCCGCGGCCGCTTCCACCGGGTCGCCGGCGTCGCGCAGCTCCAGAAACTGGACCCCCTTGACAACGCGGCCGTCCTTGACGTCGAGACAGGGGATGATGCGTTTAGTCAGCATGGTTCTATTGCCCCTTGGCGATTCTCACCGCCTCGCGCAGATCGAGGCTGCCGGTGTAGATCGCCTTGCCGGTGATCACCCCGGCGACCCCCTTGGCTTCGATTGCCAGCAGGTTGCGGATATCCTGCAGGCTGGAGACGCCGCCGCTGGCGATGACCGGGATGGAGATCGCCTCGGCAAGAGCCCCGGTCGCCTCGAGGTTCGGCCCCTGCAGCATGCCGTCGCGGGCGATGTCGGTATAGATGATCGCCGACACCCCCAGCCCCTCCATCTCGCGGGCGAGGTCGGTGGCCTTTTTTGCCGTCACTTCGGCCCAGCCGCGCACCGCCACCAGGCCGTCCTTGGCATCGATGCCGACGACGATATGACCGGGAAACTTCCGGCAGGCTTCCGCCACCAGGGCCGGGTTCTCCTTGGCGACGGTGCCGAGGATGACCCGATCGATCCCGAGGTCAAGATAAGCCTCGATCGTTGCCAGGTCGCGGATGCCGCCGCCGAGCTCGGTCGGGATGCTAATCGCCTTGACGATCGCCGCGATCGCCGCCTTGTTCTTCGGCACGCCGGCGAAAGCGCCGTCGAGATCGACGATGTGGAGGAGCTCTCCCCCCTGGTCCTGCCAGCTCCGGGCCTGGGCGCCGGGGTCGTCGCTGTAGACGGTGTCCTTTTCCATCAGCCCCTGTTCGAGTCGAACACAGCGGCCTTCCTTCAGGTCGATGGCGGGTATGACGAGCATTGCTTATCCTTCAGCTAGAAATTACATCGCGGCGAAGTTGCGCACGATCTCCAGCCCCACCCCCTGGCTCTTCTCGGGATGAAACTGGGTGGCCATGACATTCCCCTGCCAGACCGCGGCGCAGAAAGTGATCTCGCCGTAGGTCGCTTCCGCCGCCACCAGGGCCGGATCGTCGGGAATCGCGTAGTAGGAGTGCACGAAGTAGACGAAGCTTCCGTCTTCGATTCCCTGAAAAATCGGCGCGGGACGGCGGATCTGCAGATCGTTCCACCCCATGTGCGGCACCTTGAGCTCCTCGCCGTCCCGCTGCATGCCGGCGGGAAAACGCACCACCCTGCCGGGGATGATCCCGAGCCCCTGGTGGCGGCCGAACTCCTCGCTCTCGGTGAAGAGGAGCTGCAGGCCGACACAGATGCCGAGCAGCGGCTTACCGGCGGCGACATGGGCCTTGAGCGGCGCGACGAAACCGCCGGCGCGCAGGTTGCCGATGCAGTCGCGAAAGGCGCCGACGCCGGGGAGGACCAGCTTGTCGGCCCGGGCGATATCGGCCGGGTCGCTGCTCAGCTGGGCAGCATAACCGACCCGCTCGAAGGATTTCTGCGCCGAGCGCAGGTTGCCCATGCCGTAATCGATGATGACGATGTTGTCCATGCTACTCGAGTTTCCCCTTGCTGGAGAGGACCCCCTCGATGCGCGGGTCGAGCCCGCAGGCGTCATCGAGGGCCCGGGCGAAGGCTTTGAAGAGCGCCTCGATGATGTGGTGGAGATTGTCGCCATAGGCGAGGTTGGCGTGGATGTTCACGCCGCCGTGGTTGCAGAAGGCGGTGAAAAACTCCTCGACCAGTTCGACCTCGAAGTTGCCGACCTGGGCCTTGGGCAGGGGGACGTTGTAAACCAGAAACGGCCGGCCGGAGAAGTCGAGAACCACCGAGGCGAGGGCCTCGTGCATCGGCATCGTGCCGCGACCGTAACGGCGAATCCCCGCCTTGTCACCAAGCGCCTGCTTGAAGGCTTCGCCAAGACAAATCCCGACATCCTCCACGGTGTGGTGGGCGTCGATCTCCAGGTCGCCCCGGGCGGCGATGGTCAGGTCGAAGAAACCGTGGCGGGCGATCTGCGTCAGCATGTGATCGAAGAAGGGAACGCCGGTCTCGATGGCGCTCTCTCCCTTGCCGTCGAGACGCAACTCGATGCGGATCCTGGTCTCCTTGGTCTTGCGTTCGATGGTCGCGCTGCGGGACATAATTCCTCCAAAAGGCAATTTTGAATTTCGAATTTTGAATTCTGAATTAAATTCAAAATCTATAATTCAAAATTCAAAATTATCCTTAACTTTTCAGCCGCAAGGAGACCGACCGGGCATGGGCCGACAGCCCTTCCAGCTCGGCGATGCGCACGATCTCGTTCCCCAGCCGCTTGAGCCCCGCCCTTGAGAAGCTGACGATGCTCGATTTCTTGACAAAGTCGTCGACCGACAGCGGCGAGAAGAAGCGCGCGGTGCCCCCCGTCGGCAGAGTGTGGTTGGGCCCGGCGAGGTAGTCGCCGGCGGCCTCCGGGGTATGATGCCCCATGAAGATCGCCCCGGCATGACGGATCTGCGCCAGGATCTCGAAGGGATTGGCCACCGCCAATTCGAGGTGCTCGGGGGCGATGCGGTTGGAGAAGGCGATCGCCTCGTCGAGGTCGCGGGCGATAATCAACGCGCCGAAGGCATCGATCGACTGCCGGGCGATCCCCTGCCGCGGCAGCTGCGCCAGCTGCCGTTCAACCTCGGCCCGCACCTGCTCGGCAAACGCCGCGTCGGTGGTAATCAGCACCGAGGAGGCGAGCTCGTCATGCTCGGCCTGGCCGAGAAGATCGGCGGCGAGGTGGGCCGGACTGCCGCTGCCGTCATTGATAATCAGGATCTCGCTCGGCCCGGCGATCATGTCGATGTCGACGGCACCGAATACGAGCTGCTTGGCGGTGGCGACGTAGATATTGCCGGGACCGGTGATCTTGTCGACCTTGGGGACACTCTCGGTGCCATAGGCGAGGGCGGCGACCGCCTGGGCGCCACCGAGTTTGAAGATCCGGTCGACCCCGGCAAGGTGGGCCGCCGCCAGTACGTGGGGATTGACCTCGCCTCCGGGCATCGGCACCACCATGATCACTTCGCCAACACCAGCGACCCTGGCCGGCACCGCGTTCATCAGCACCGAGCTCGGGTAGGCGGCCTTGCCGCCAGGAACGTAGATGCCGACCCGGTCGAGGGGTCGCACCATCTGGCCGAGCAGGACGTCGTCTTCGTCGGTCGAGAGCCAGGTCTCCTGCTTCTGTTTGGCGTGAAAGGAGGCGATGCGCTCGGCGGCGAGGCGCAGCGCCGCCAGGTCGTCGGCAGCGACCGCGGCGATGGCGGCTTCGATCTCGGCGGCGGTCACCTCGATGCTGGCCGCGTCGAGTTCGAGGCGGTCAAAGCGGGCCGTGTATTCGAACAGGGCCGCGTCCCCCCGCTCGCGCACCGCGGCGAGAATGTCGCGGACGGTCTGTTCGACCCCGGCCGGCGGCGCGGCCCCGCGCTCGACGATCTTTTTCAGCGCCGCTTCGAACCCGGCATCGCTGAAACGCAGCAACTGGATCATGGCAACTCCCTATTGCGAAATCCGCACTTCGCTGTCGATCACCTGCTCCAGCCCCTCGATGATGCGGGTGATGCGCTGGTGCTTGGTCTTCAGACTGGCGCGGTTGACGATCAGCCGGGTGGTGATCTCGGCGATGGTCTCGACCTCGACCATGCCATTCTCCTTCAGGGTCGCACCGGTGGAGACGAGGTCGACGATCCGCTCGGCCAGCCCGACCAGGGGCGCCAGTTCGATGGAGCCGTAGAGCTTGATCAGCTCCACCTGGATCCCCTTGGCGGCGAAGAAGCGCTCGGTGACGTTGGGGTACTTGGTCGCCACCCGGATGTTCGACCAGTTGGCCGGGTCGGGCCGGTCGTGGAGCGCCTTCGGCTCGGCGACCACCATCCGGCAGTAGCCGAACTTGAGGTCGAGGGGTTCGTAGAGATCCTTCCCCTGTTCGAGGAGGGTGTCCTTGCCGACCACGCCGATGTCGGCACAGCCGTATTCGACGTAGGTCGGAACGTCGGTGGCGCGCACCGCCATGAAGCGGTACTTGTCCGCCCGGTTCTCGAAGACGAGTTTGCGGCTCCCCCCTTCCATCTCCGGGCAGGTGATGCCGATCTTGGCAAAGAGCGCCATCGAATCCTGCATGATGCGCCCTTTGGGCAGGGCGAAGGTAATGTAGTCGCTCATCTCCTGATCCTCGTCGCCGGGGGGCGGTTCAGGCCCGGACCCGCTCGATATCGGCGCCCAGTTGTTTGAGTTTGGTTTCGATCCGTTCGTAGCCGCGATCGAGATGGTAGATGCGCGCCACCTCGGTGGTGTTGTCCGCGGCGAGGCCGGCGAGAATCAGCGAGGCGCTGGCGCGCAGGTCGGTCGCCATCACCGGGGCGCCGGTCAGCCCCTTGACCCCCTTGACGGTGGCGCTGTGCCCCTCGATGCTGATATCGGCCCCCATCCGCTGCAGCTCGCAGACGTGCATGAAGCGGTTTTCGAAGACATTCTCGCTGATCACGCTCGTCCCCTGGCCGAGGGTCATCAGCGCCATGAACTGGGCCTGCATGTCGGTCGGGAAGCCGGGATGGGGATGGGTCTTGATATTGACCGACTCGATCCGGCGCGGTCCCTTGACCCGCAAGCCGCCGCTCTCTTCGACAATCTCGGCGCCGGCGTCGCGCAGCTTGGCGATCAGCGCCTCAAGGTCACTGGCCACGGCTCCGGTCACCTTGACGTCGCCGCGGGTGATGGCGGCGGCGACCATGAAGGTGCCGGCCTCGATCCGGTCGGGCATCACCGCGTAATCGAGGGGACGCAAATCCTCGACCCCCTCGATGGTCACGGTGTCGCTGCCGGCGCCGCTAATCCGCGCCCCCATGGCATTGAGCGCATTGGCAAGATCGACGATCTCCGGCTCGCAGGCGGCGTTTTCAAGGATGGTCGTCCCCTTGGCGAGGGTGGCCGCCATCATCAGGTTTTCGGTGCCGCCGACGGTCGGGAGATCGAAATAGATCCGGGCGCCGTGGAGGCGTTTGGCGCGCGCCTCGACGTAGCCGTGATCGAGGACGATCTTCGCCCCCATCGCCTCGAACCCCTTGAGGTGCAGGTTGATCGGCCGGGCGCCGATGGCACAGCCGCCGGGGAGACTGACGCGGGCCTCGCCATGGCGGGCGAGCAGCGGGCCGAGAACGAGGACCGAGGCGCGCATGGTCCGCACCAGCTCATAGGGCGCCTCGATACTCATGATGGCGTCGGCGCCGACCGTGAAAAGCCCGTCAGCGCGCTCCACCGTCGCTCCGAGGGTGGTCAAGAGCTCGGCGACGGTATCGATATCCCGCAATTGCGGCACATTGGCGAGCCGGTGCCGCCCCGGCGCCAGCAGGGTAGCAAACAATAGCGGCAGGGCGGCATTCTTGGCCCCGCTGATCAGGACTTCACCCTTGAGCCGCTGCCCGCCGTGAATGACGATCTTGTCCAATTAGATAACTCCGTTTGCTGAAACCAGGCCTGCTCTAAATGTGCCTGCCGCCCACCACCCGCGGGATGCCGGCATAGTCAGCTCGGCAAAAGAGCTCGCCGAGACCGGCTGCCGCCAGCAGTTCCTGCACCGCAGGCGCCTGCCCGGCGCCGACCTCAACCAGCAGCCACCCGCCCGGCACCAGCAGCTTTGATGCCTGCCGGGCGAGGGCCCGATAGGCGTCGAGGCCGTCGCTGCCGCCATCCAGGGCGAGCTGCGGTTCAAAGTCCCTGACCTCGGGCATCAGGCCGGCGAGGTCGGTCGCTGCAATATAGGGCGGGTTGGCGACCACCAGGTCGAACTCGCCATCCGCCAGCGCGTGCAGGTCGCCCGGGGTGAAAGTCACCCGTTCGGCGACGCCGTTGACCCGCGCGTTCTCCGCCGCGAGGAGGAGCGCTTCCTTCGAGATATCGACCGCCGCCACCCGGGCGGCGGGGAGCTCATGGGCCAGGGCCACGGCAATCGCACCGCTGCCGGTACCGACATCGAGGATACGGGCCGCCGGCGTGGCCCGGGCCAGCGCCTCTTCGACCAGCACTTCGGTATCGGGACGGGGAACCAGAACCGCCGGCCCAACACGAAACGGCAGCGACCAGAACTCGGCGCGGCCAAGGATATACTGCAGCGGTTCGCGCCGCGCCCGGCGACCGACCCGCTGCCGGAAATCGGTCAGTTCGGCCGCATTCAGCGGCCGGTCAAAGTTGAGATAAAGCCCGACCCGATCGAGCTGCAGCAGGTCGGCGAGGAGCAGTTCGGCGTCGAGGCGGCCGTTGTCGATACCGCGCTCGGCCAGGTAGCCGCTGGTCCACTTGAGGATCTTGAGAACCGTCCAGGACTCCGCCAAGCTCAAGCCTCCTGGCTGGAGAGGGCCGCCGCCTGGGCGCTGGTTGCCAGGGCTTCGATCAGCTCGTCGATCTCCCCCGCCATGATCGCTTCGAGACGGTAGAGGGTGAGCCCGATGCGGTGATCGGTACAGCGTCCCTGGGGGAAATTGTAGGTCCGGATCCGCTCGCTGCGGTCACCGCTGCCGACCTGACTCTTGCGGTCAGCGGCCTGTTTGGCGGTGGCCGCCGCCTGCATGGTGTCGAGGATGCGCGACTTGAGGACCTTCATCGCCTTCGCCTTGTTCTTGTGCTGGGATTTCTCGTCCTGGCAGGAGACCACCGTCCCGGTCGGCAGGTGGGTGATGCGCACTGCCGACTCGGTCTTGTTGACATGCTGCCCGCCGGCGCCGGAGGCGCGATAGACGTCGATGCGCAGCTCGCTCGGGTCGATCTCCAGCTCGACATCCTCGGCTTCGGGGAGGACGGCGACGGTACAGGCCGAGGTGTGAATCCGCCCCTGGGCTTCGGTCGCCGGCACCCGCTGCACGCGATGGGTGCCACTCTCGAACTTGAGCCGTGAATAGACCCGGTCACCGCTGATCAGCGCGATGACCTCCTTGAAGCCGCCACTGTCCGATTCGGAGGCGCTCATCAGTTCAACGCGCCACCCCTGGCGATCGGCATAGCGGGAATACATGCGGAAGAGGTCGGCGGCAAAGAGGGAGGCCTCCTCGCCGCCGGTACCGGCACGGATTTCGAGAATGATATTCTTGGCGTCGTTGGGATCCTTCGGCAGCAGCAGCAGGGTCAGCTCCCGCTCCAGTTCCTCCTGGCGCGCTTCCAGACCCGGCAGCTCGGCCCGGGCCAGCTCCCGCATTTCGGGATCACTATCCCGCAGCAGCTCGCGGTTGCCGGCCACATCCTCGACCACCTTGCAGTAAGCGCGGTAGGTTTCCACCACCTCGCTCAGCTCGGCGTGCTCGCGGGTCAGGGCCCGGAATTTTTCCTGGTTGGCGACCACTCCGGGGCTGGAGAGGAGTCCCTCCACTTCCCGGAAACGGTCGACGACTTCTTCGAGTTTTTGAAACATGTTCCGCCAGCGGAGCCCGGGGACTCCGCGAAAAGAGACTCAGAGTGCGCCAAACTCACTGCGCACCGCGCTGATGGCGCCACAGGTCATAGCCCCCTCCGGACAGGGGCCGTTGAGGCAGCCGGGGCCGGCCGTGGCAAAGAGGAGCGGTGCCGCCTGCCGGGCCAGGCGCAACATCTGGATCGCTAGGTCACGGATTTCCCACTGGGCGCGGCGGCAGCAGCGCAGCTCGAAAAAGTGCACCAGCTCACGGGCATTCATGGTCACCACGATCTTGGTGGTGGCCGCGTTGGGAAGGACGAAGCGGGCGTCCTCCGCCGGGATACCCGCTGCGAGCAGCTCCCGGTAGAGGGCATGCACCTCGTCCAGCAGAGCGGTGTAACGCGCCGTCAATTCGGGGTGGGCAGCGATCGAGGGCGGAGTCACCGCATCGAAGCGTTCCTTGTGGGAGACGTAGCGCTGGCTCTGCTGGGAGTAGGAGGCGAGACGGTGGCGCACCAGTTGATGGGAGCAGGCGCGGCTGATCCCTTCGACGCCGAAGGTGAAGGCCGCGTGCTCGAGGACCGAAAGATGCCCCAGGCCGAGAATCTTCCGCAGCAGCGCTTCCTGCTCGGAGCGGTCCTTGGCCAGCAACTGGTCGATCCCCGCCGCCGAATAGCAGAGCCGGGCAGCGGCGGCGACGACCCGTTCCGGGTCGGGGGTATGGGTCAACAGCTGGACGTTCATTTCTGGAACCTTCTGCTGTCGAAGGGCAAAAGAGCGGACCGGACCGATAAAACGGCAAGAGCCGGTCGACGCCTAGGCGCCCGCCGGCTGCTCCTGATTCCGCGACGACGACGGATCGTCCCGGCGATGGCGTCGTGATGACAGAGAAAAAAGACGGCCCCGGAGGGCCGTCTCCAGTGACAGATTGGTTATTTCTGCTCGTAGCGCTTGCGGAAACGCTCGATCCGGCCGGCGGTGTCCATCAGCTTCTGCTTGCCGGTGAAGAACGGATGGCAGGCACTGCAGATCTCGGTGTTGACTTCACCGCTCTTGGTCGAACGGGTTTCGATGACGTTGCCGCAGTGACACTTGATGGTCACGTCCTGGTACTTGGGGTGGATTCCTTCTTTCATGGTCGTCTCCTTATGCCTGGTTCTGTACAGGCAACCTTATTGGGTGTCGCGGGAAAGAAGCTTTTTAGCACGAACGGCGCGGGGATGCAACAGCTTTTCCAGACCCTGCTCAGCGGTTCATCGAGTCGAGGAACTCCTGGTTGGTTTTGGTTTCGCCAAGCTTGTCGAGGAGGAACTCCATGCTGTCGACCACGTTCATCGACGAGAGGACCTTGCGCAGCAGCCAGATGCGCTGCAGGGAGACCTTGTCGATCAGCAGCTCTTCGCGGCGGGTCCCCGACTTGTTGATGTCGATAGCGGGGAAGGTGCGCTTCTCGACCAGGCGCCGGTCGAGGTGCAGCTCGGAGTTGCCGGTCCCCTTGAACTCTTCGAAGATGACTTCGTCCATCTTGCTGCCGGTATCGATCAGGGCGGTGGCGATAATCGTCAGGCTCCCCCCTTCCTCGATGTTGCGGGCCGCACCGAAAAAGCGCTTCGGCTTGTGCAGGGCGTTGGAATCGACGCCGCCGGAGAGAATCTTGCCGGACGGTGGCACCACGGTATTGTAGGCGCGCGCCAAGCGGGTGATCGAATCGAGGAGGATGACGACGTCCCGCTTGTGCTCGACCAGCCGCTTCGCCTTCTCGATCACCATCTCGGCGACCTGGACGTGGCGGGTAGCTGGCTCGTCGAAGGTCGAGGAGATCACCTCGCCGTTGACGCTGCGCTGCATGTCGGTCACCTCTTCCGGCCGCTCGTCGATCAGCAGCACGATCAGGTAGACCTCCGGATGGTTGGCGGTGATCGAGTTGGCGATATTCTGGATCAGCATGGTCTTGCCGGTGCGCGGCGGGGCGACGATCAGCGCCCGCTGCCCCTTGCCGACCGGGGCGACCAGGTCGATGACCCGGGCCGAAAGGTTGTCGTGGGTCGTCTCCAGATGCAGACGCTCTTCCGGGTAGAGCGGGGTGAGGTTGTCGAAGAGGGTCTTTTCGCGGGCGACAGCCGGATCCTCGAAGTTGACCTCGGAAACCTTGAGCAGGGCAAAATAACGCTCCCCTTCCTTGGGCGGCCGGATCTGGCCGGAGACGGTATCACCGGTCTTCAGGTTGAAGCGGCGGATCTGGGAAGGTGAAACGTAGATATCGTCGGGACCCGGCAGGTAGTTGGCATCGGGTGCCCGCAGGAAACCGAAGCCATCGGGGAGGATCTCCAGCACACCTTCGCCGAAGATCGCGCCATTCTTCTCGGCGGTGGCGGCGAGAATGGCGAAGATCAGGTCCTGCTTGCGCATGCCGGCAGCCCCTTCGATCTTCAGGTCCTTGGCCAAAACGGCCAGGTCGGTGGCCTTCTTTTCCTTCAGGTCCTTGAGGTTCATGTTCTCTCCTCGGCTCGTCTCAGAGCCGGTAGCAGCCCGGGCATGCCCGTGGGGTTGGCAGCCCGGGGGCCGGCAACCGGGCAGGATCGGGTCCGGTGTTGCGAAATCCTTGGTTGATTTTCAGATGGCTGTCTGGAATGGTCGAATGGGGTTTCCCCGTCAGGGACTAACCGCAGCTGCCTCAGGAGAATTGCCGCCCGCGCCGAAGGGCGCAGTCCTGGAAGGTGCTGCGGGTATTAACCTTTTTATTGGGCAAGAACGCAGGGATCGTCGAAAGGCTGGTCTGACAAAACGATCAAATCAGGAGTGAAGTCCGGGCAATGGTCCTCTATCTACGCCCTTTATTAAACATTGTCAACCCCTTTATGGCCCGGGCCGGCAAGAAAACTTCCGGTCCGGGCCATAGATAGGTGCATCACTTCGCCGCTGGCGCAGTCCCCCGGGCAGGGGCGAACTGGTCGAGCAGACCGGGGGTCAGGGCGCTGGTCAGGCGATCGAAGAGCTCCTTGTAGCGCTGCGACAGGGTGCTTTTGAAGAGCAGGCCCGAATCGCGCCGCGCCAGGATCCGCTCGAGACCGGCGACCGAGACGAAACGCAGTCGCACCTGCTCGCTGGCGTTGTAAAAGGCCTCGTCGAAGTCGGGGTATTGCAGATCGAGGAAAGCGCTGTCTGTCCCGCCATTGGTCCAGGCGATGGCGCCGGAGGGGAGTACGACCGCGGCGCTGGCCAGGATCATATTGTAGTCCGCCTGCAGGAAGTTGAGACTCGACCGGTCCCGGTCCCAGCGTTTCTCGTTACGCACCACCCCGTTGAGAATTACGACGAGGATGCCATCAACGGCGTTACGCCGGCAAAGCTCACCAACGGCACCAGGGGCAAAGAGGTAACTGCGATGGAACTGGGACCCCTTGCCATCGATGGTACTCTCAACCACCAGGCTGGAGAAGAGCGCGCGCGGGTCGCCGGGGACTTCCCGCACATCAAAATAGCCCTTCCCTTCCCGCAGTGCTTCGACCAGCCACGGGCTCTTCCCCGCGTTCTGGCGCGCCAGAAGGTCAAGGACCGCCTCCCGCTCCGGGTGCAGGATCGTCGATTGATCGTCGAGCAGCAGCGGGACCACCCCGAGCGTCTTGACCTGCTGGCGGTAAGCCTCTGGAGCCAGTTTGTAACTTCCCTTGGCACAGCCGGCGAGCGGGAGGAGTACCACCAATAACCACAACAGCTTTCGACCCATGGTCAAATCTCCATTCTTGCGACGAGTTCAGGAATTGCCGGTTTGGCGGCCACGGCTCCGCCGCTCAGCAAGTCAGTCCTCTCTCCCATACCAGAAAATCTCCGGTAACGCCAGCACCGAACAGCAAGGGCCCTGCTCAGCACCATCCCGGAATCCCCCTGGCACTGCCTGCGGCAACCGGCACCCGGTCGAGACTGAAGTTGGCCACCCCCCAGGCGAGAAGTTCCCGCGGCGGAGCCTGGGCCAGTTCGGGCGGGGGCGTCTGGCCGAGGAATTCGAGGACCAGCGCCAGCAGCTCCCCCCCGGAAACGGAACCGGGGGCGAGACTGGCGCCGTGGCGCTTGCTCAGTTTTTCGCCGTCACTCCCCAGGGCCAGCGGCAGGTGGATGTAGCGGGGCAACGAGTTCCCCAGGCAGCTGTGCAGATAGATCTGGCGCGGCGTGGAAGCGAGGAGGTCGGCACCCCGCACCACCTGGTTGACCCCGGCGGCGGCATCGTCCACCACCGCGGCCAGCTGGTAGGCAAAGATCCCGTCAGCGCGGCGCAGGATGAAGTCGCCGACAGCGTCGGCGAGGCGCTGCTCCTGGTGGCCGCAGAGCCCATCCTGGAAGGTGACCAGGGTGGCCGGAACCCGCAACCGCTCGGCCCGTGGTTGCCGCCCGGGCGGGAGCCCCTCGCGGCAGGTGCCGGGGTAGACCGGCCCATCTTCGCCGGGATGGGGGGCGCTGGCGAGAATTTCGCGGCGCGAACAGCCGCAGGCATAGACCAGTCCCTGCTGCTGCAGGCGGGCCAGCGCCTCGGCATAAGCCTCGGTGCGACGGCTCTGCCACACCACCGCGCCGTCCCAGGTCAGGCCGAGGGCCTCCAGATCCCGCATGATGCCATCGGCCGCCCCGGCCACGACCCGCGGCGCATCGAGGTCCTCGATCCGCAACAGCCAGCGCCCCGCAGCCTGCCGCGCCAGACAGTAGCTGCCGACAGCAGCAACCAGCGAGCCGAAATGGAGGGGCCCGGTGGGGCTCGGCGCGAAACGACCGACAATGCCGGGGGGAATTTTCACCATCAATTTCTCTTCACCAACAAAACGCCTCTTCACCCTGCAAAAAAACTTGCCGGGCGCCATTTCCCGGGAGGAACCGGTCAAAACCGCGGCGAGGGTCAGGATTGTGATTCATTTTTGGTTAAAAATTTTTCCTTTGACTTCCTCTCCCCGGTCGCTAGAATCAAAAAGCAAAAACGGCGTTATACATTTTGGAGAGGGTCCACGTAATCTTTAGATTTACGACCGGTCCCATCCTGCAGAAAGCATGAGGCAGAAGTGACAAGTCAGCGTATCATCGTCATTGACGACAGCAAACTGGTCCTCGCGGTCGCATCCGACGCCCTGGAGGCCGCAGGCTATGAAGTGATCACCACCGATTCGGGGATTGACGCCAACCGGTTCATCTATGGCACCCCGCGACCGGACCTGATTCTCATCGACGTCATGATGCCACTGCTCAACGGCGATCGCAAGGTGCGTCTGCTCAAGCAGCGGGAAGCCAGCAGCAAGATCCCCATCGTCCTGATGTCAACCAAATCCCGCGACGAACTGGCCGATCTGGCCCGTGAGTCCGGGGCGGACGCCTTCATCCAGAAACCGTTCGACGGCAAGTCGCTGGTTCGGCAGGTACGGCAGCTGCTGCCCTCCTGATGCCCGGCTAAAAAGACCCGAATCGTCCTTTTCCGTTGACAAATCTGCTGCGGCCGGCTATCTACATTACTCCTGAAGTCATCTTTAGGGAGGTCTGCCTTGCTGATTACCCGTGCCACCGAATACGCCATCCGCGCCATCCTCTACCTCGCCAAGCAGCCGCGCGGGGAGATTGTCTTCAAAAAAGACATCTGCCAGACCCAGGACATCACCCCGGCCTTTCTCACCAAGATTCTCCAGCCGCTGATCAAGCTCGGGATCGTCGGCTCGCAGCGGGGTGTCGGTGGGGGCTTCTACCTGCTCAAGGATCCCGCCGAAGTCACCCTCCTCGATATTGTCAAGGCCGAAGAGGGGCCCCTCTATCTGAACCAGTGCCTGAGCCGTGAGGGCTCCTGCGAACGGGACGTTTTCTGCCCGGTGCATGGCGCCTGGCGTGAAGTCCGCACCGAATTTTTGAATATTCTCGGCCGCTACAGCTTTTCCTACCTGATCGAGCAGGAGATCAAGAACCTCGACCAGCTGGCCCGGCGCGGCCGGTAGCAGGACGTTCCAGCTGCAACCAGCAACGGCCATGCCCCCCCGAGGAGGCATGGCCGTTGTCGTTCTTGCCGAAAAATACCCTGGATACCAGGAGGGCCGGCCATCCAGGGCGAAGGGGAAGCGGCGTCCCGCTCCCGTTGAATCATAATTCTTGATTTTCACTATAGCGCGACCCAGGCGGTCGTCAAGGCGCTAGCGCACGTAATCTTCCGGATAGGCGTGAATCTGGTGAATCGCCAGGTCGGGGCCGGCGTATTGGGCTTCGTCCGAGAGCCGATAGCCGAAGAAGCGCGAAATCAGGAAATAGACCAGGCCACCGGTCCCCAGAGCGTAGACCACGGCCAGAAGACTTCCGGCGAATTGGGCCAGGAAACTCACCCCACCAAGTCCGCCGAAGAGGCTCTGGCCGAAGATGCCGGCGCTGATCCCTCCCCAGGTGCCGATCATGCCGTGGAGCGGCCAGACCCCGAGGACATCGTCGATCTTCAGTTTCTCCTGCTCCCACTGGAAACCGTAGACAAAGATCAGCGAACCGATCCCGCCCATCAAGAAGGCCGCCAGAGGATGGACCAGGTCCGAACCGGCGCAGATGGCAATCAGCCCGGCCAGGGCGCCGTTGTGGACAAAGCCCGGGTCATTCTTGCTGGCGACGAGGGCGAAGAGGACGCCACCAACCATGGCGAGGAGGGAGTTGACGGCGACCAGTCCGGAGATCCCTTCCAGGCTCTGGGCGCTCATGACATTGAAACCGAACCAGCCGACCGCCAGGATCCAGCTGCCGAGGGCGAGGAAGGGGATATTGCTGATCGGGATCGGCTGACTGCGGCGTCCCACGAACCGCCCGAGGCGGGGACCGAGGATCAGGACCGCGGGGAGGGCGAGCCAACCGCCCATCGAGTGGACCACGACGCTACCGGCAAAATCGTGAAACGGCGCCCCGCACCAGCGCTGGAAGAGCCCCTGCAGCCCGGCGCTGTTCTGCCCCCAGATAAAGGATTCGAAGAGCGGATAGGTGATGCCGACGAAAATCGCCCCGGCGACGACCTGGGGCCAGAAGCGGGCCCGCTCGGCAATCCCGCCGGAGATGATCGCCGGGATGCAGGCGGCGAAACAGAGGAGAAAGAAGAACCGGACCAGTTCCAACCCCTGGTTGTCGCCGAGCAGGCCGGCGGCGGGATGATAGAAGTGGATGCCGTAGGCGATCGGGTAGCCGATCAGGAAGTAGACGACTGTCGAGACCGACCAGTCGCAGAGGATCTTGACAAAGGCGTTGACCTGGCTCTTCTTGCGCACGGTCCCGACTTCGAGAAAGGCAAAGCCGGCGTGCATGGCAAAGACCATGACCGCACCGAGGAGCAGGAACAACACATCGCCGCCATGGCGCAACGATACGATTGCAGACTCCATTGTCTACAGACCTCCTTTTCCGGGTTTCCCGCAGCGCCGTTGCCGCGGGCAAGCAGGGTCCTTTCTTCAATCTCCGTGCCCGATTGCAAACGGCGGAAAAACGCGGGTATCGGTCTGCCGGGCCACCCCCGCTGCCAAAAGTCCGGGCACCTCTGCCCACAATTTCAGCACCCCCAAAACCATCGTAAGTTACCGTTGTTTTACAACAACAAAAAATAACACCATTTTTATTGTTTTTAATTTTTTTATTCTTGACCATTTTAATTGTTTTGGCTTATCCATAGAACTTGGCCCCCTTATCGTCCCCCTCCTGTCCGGAGCCCGAAATGTCTCTTCACAGCCGACCATCAGAAAACGCACCCGAGCAGCGGGCCGGAGCCATCCTGGCCGCCGGCCTCAAGGCGGCAGCACCGGTCAGCCTGGCCTGCTCCTTCAGCATCGAGGACGTGGTGGTGATCGACCTGATCCGCCACGCCGGTCTCGAAACCGGCTTCTTCGCCCTCGACACCGGGCGACTTAACGAGGAGACCTACGAGGTGGCGGAAGCGATCGTCGAGCGCTACGGCATCAGCATCGACTGGTACTTCCCGGAGCGGACCGCCGTGGAGCAACTGGAACGGGAAAAAGGTCTCTTCTCCTTTCGCGAAAGCCTCGACAACCGCCATGAGTGCTGCCAGATCCGCAAGGTTGAACCTTTGCGGCGGGCCCTGGCCGGCCTCGGCGGCTGGATCACCGGCCTGCGCCGGGAGCAGAGCGTCACCCGCGCAGATCTGGAAGCCATCGAAGTCGATGCCGCCAATGGCGGCCTGCTCAAGATCAGCCCGCTCCTCGACTGGAGCAGCGCCGAGGTCTGGGAATATGCGGAGGCACGGCACCTCCCGGTCAATCGGCTCCACCGCCAGGGGTATCCCTCCATCGGCTGCGCCCCCTGCACCCGGGCGATAGAGCCAGGGGAAAGCCCGCGCGCCGGGCGCTGGTGGTGGGAGGATCCGGAGCACAAGGAATGCGGACTGCACCGGAAATAGCAGCCAACAACGAAGAATAAGGGCAGGAACTGGAAAAGAGAGGACCGTCGATGAAGATCAAGATGACCCATTTGCGCCAGCTCGAGGCGGAAAGCATCCACATCCTGCGCGAGGTCGTCGCCGAGTTCGAGAACCCGGTGATGCTCTACTCGGTGGGGAAGGACTCGGCGGTGATGCTGCATCTGGCGCGAAAGGCCTTCTTCCCGGCGCGCCCCCCCTTCCCGCTGCTGCACGTCGACACCACCTGGAAGTTCCGGGAGATGATCGAGTTTCGCGATCGGATGGCGCGGGAGGCGGGCTTCGATCTGCTGGTCCACATCAACGAGGAAGGGGTCAACGAGGGGGTCTCCCCCTTTTCCCACGGCAGCACCCTCTACACCGACATCATGAAGACCGAAGGACTCAAGCAGGCCCTCGACAAGTACCGCTTCGACGCCGCCTTCGGCGGCGCCCGGCGTGACGAGGAGAAGTCGCGGGCCAAAGAGCGGATTTTCTCCTTCCGCAGCGAGAACCACCGCTGGGACCCGAAGAACCAGCGCCCCGAACTCTGGAACATCTACAACGCCCGGGTAAAAAAGGGGGAGAGCATCCGCGCCTTTCCCCTCTCCAACTGGACCGAGCTCGACGTCTGGCAATACATCTACCTGGAGCAAATCCCCATCGTCCCCCTCTACTACGCGGCCATGCGGCCGGTGGTGAAGCGGGACGGCATACTGATTATGGTCGACGACGAGCGCCTGCAACTGCGCCCCGGCGAAAAGGTCGAGATGAAATCGGTGCGCTTTCGCACCCTCGGTTGTTACCCGCTGACCGGCGCGGTGGAATCGAGCGCTGCGACCCTGCCGGAGATCATCCAGGAGATGCTGCTGACCCGCACCTCCGAGCGCCAGGGGCGCCTGATCGACCATGACCAGGCCGGAAGCATGGAGAAGAAGAAGCAGGAAGGATATTTCTAAGGGCAATTTTGAATGTTGAATTCTGGATTTTGAATTTAATTCGAAATTCAAAATTCATAATTTCCGTAATCGGAGATTACAAAAAATGAGTCACCAGTCCGAACTGATCGCCAGCGACATCCAGGCCTATCTCAAGTCCCAGGAGGAGAAGGGGCTGCTGCGCTTTATCACCTGCGGCAGCGTCGACGACGGCAAGAGCACCCTGATCGGCCGGATGCTGTGGGATTCGAAACTGATCTTCGAGGACCAGCTGGCGGCGCTGGAGGCCGACAGCAAGCGGGTCGGCACCCAGGGGGAGGCGATCGACTACGCCCTGCTCCTCGACGGCCTGCAGGCCGAGCGCGAGCAGGGGATCACTATCGATGTCGCCTACCGTTACTTCTCCACCGACCGGCGCAAGTTCATCGTCGCCGACACCCCCGGTCACGAGCAGTACACCCGCAACATGGTGACCGGCGCCTCCACCGCCCAGGTAGCGGTGATCCTCATCGATGCCCGCAAGGGAATCCTGACCCAGACCCGGCGCCACAGCTACCTGGTTTCGCTGGTCGGCATCCGCCACGTGGTCCTGGCGATCAACAAGATGGATCTGGTCGGTTACGACGGCGAACGCTTTGCCGGGATCGTACGCGATTACGAGGTCTTTGCCGCCGGTCTCGGCTTCGACCAGGTTGCCGCCATTCCGATTTCGGCCCTCAAGGGGGACAACGTCCTGACCCGCAGCGATCGCACCCCCTGGTATCAGGGGCCGCCCCTGCTCGAGTTCCTAGAGCAGGTTGAGGTGGCGGATACCGCGCTGCGCAAACCCTTCCGGATGCGGGTGCAATGGGTCAACCGTCCCCACCTCGACTTCCGCGGCTACTGCGGCACCGTCGCCTCCGGGGTGGTGCGCCCCGGCGACGAACTGGTGGTTGCCGCCTCCGGGCAGACCAGCAAAATAGCGCGCATCGTCACCCTGGACGGCGACCTCGACGAGGCGGTGGCCGGCCAGGCGGTCACCCTGACCCTGGCCGACGAACTCGACATCAGCCGCGGTGATACCCTGGCCGCGGCCTCCGATCGCCCCTACCAGGAGGATGGCTTCGAGGCCAAGCTGGTCTGGCTGCACGAGGAGCCCCTGGTGCCCGGACGCAGCTACCTGCTCAAAGCCGGCGCCGCCACCACGCCGGCAAGGGTCCGACAGCTGCGCTTCAAGGTCAATGTCAACAGCCTGCAGCAGGAAGCGGGGGAGGCCCTCGCTCTCAACGAGGTCGGCATCTGCAACATCACCCTCGACCGGCTGATCGCCTTCGACTCCTACCGGGAGAATCGCGGCACCGGCAACTTCATCCTCATCGATCGGCAGACCAACGCCACGGTCGGCGCCGGCATGATCCATCAGCCGCTCCTCGCCGGGGTTGGCGAGCACTGGTCGGCGCTGGCGCTCGACCGCGCCGCCCTCGCCCGCCAGAAGGACCAGGTCCCCGGGGTCCTCTGGTTCAGCGCTGCCGAAGCGGCCAAGGCCGAGCAGTTGGCGAGCCTGGTCGCAAAACGGCTTTACGCCCGCGGCCGCCATGTCTTTCTGCTCGGCTCTCACGCCGTCGGCCGGTCGCAGAAACAGGGCGACCGGACCTCCCCGGACCGGCTCGGCGCCGACGCGAGGTTGCTGGTCGAGGCCGGGCTGATCGTCCTCGCCCCGCTCCCCGCAGCGCCGGCCGGAGGGCGCCAAGCGATCCTTTCCTCCCTTGCGCCGGCAGACTGCCGTGAAGTCTGCATCGGCGCTCTGCCCGAGGCCACGGAAGGCCCCTGGGGGCAGTTTCCGGTCGCGGAGGAGATTACCGCCGAACTGGCCGAGCAGGTGGTACGGCAGCTCTTTCCCTGAGTTGGCTTAAATGAATCAACACGGGTATATTTCTGGTAGTCTTTTCCGATGATCGCTCCACTCTGCCCCAGGCAAGGAAACGAAAGATGACACTGCCCCCCCAGCAGCTGCGCCTCGACGGCATCTACCAGCAGCCCGCCCCCGACCGCTTCATGCAGCGCATCAAGGTCCCCGCTGGCGCCCTCTCCAGCGAGCAGGCCCTCAAGGTCGCGGAGCTGGCCGGCCGCTATGCCGGCGGTCGCCTCCATCTCACCACCCGCGGCAGCATCGAACTGCACGACGTCGCCGGCGCCGATCTTGCCGAGGTCAACCGCGGCATGGCCGCCGTCGGCCTGACCGGCCGCGGCGCCTGCGGCGGCGCGGTGCGGGGGATTGCCTGCAGCACCACGGCCGGCATCCACTACGATCGCTGCCAGGCGCTGGCGCGGCGGCTTCATCGCCACTTCGTCGGCAACCCCTGGTTTGAAGGCCTGCCGAAAAAGTTCAAGATCGGCGTTGATGGCGATGAGGAGCGGGGGCGCCACCTGATCCAGGATCTCGGGCTGGTTTTCGCCGGCCTCAAGGAGGGGACGCCGCTCTGGGACGTCTGGTGCGCCGGGGGGCTCGGGCGCGAGCCGCGGCCCGCCTTCCTGCTCGCCAACCGCGTCCCCGAAGAACGGGTGATTCCCCTGGTCGAGGCGGTGCTGCGGGTCTACGCTGCCCAGGCGCCGGCCGGACGCCGCCTCAAGTTCGTTCTCGCCGAGATCGGTGAAGAAAACTTCCGCGATCTGCTCCGCGCCGAGACCGGTGCGCCGCCAAGGCCGCAGTTCGACCGCGGCCTTGGCAAACTCCTCACCGCGGAAAGGGACGACCGGATCGAACCGCTCACCGCCCGGGTCTTCGCCGGCGAACTCGCCGCCGGGAGCCTGCGTCTGCTCGCCGTGGCGGCGCAGCAGTGGGCGGGCGGCACCCTTCTGCTCAGCGCCGATCAGGACCTCGCCTTTCTGCCCGATTCGGCCGAAGCCCGCACCAACCTGGCCGCGGCGCTGGCCGCAGCCGGCTTTGACGGCCGCTCTCCCGAGCAGCAGGTCTGCTTCCGGGTCTGCCCCGGCAGCCACGAATGCCGCATGGGCCTGGCACCGACCCGCGACCTCGCCCGCCAATTGATCGCCGGCGCCCCCCTCGAACTCAAGAGCCTGAGCTGGGCGATTTCTGGCTGCCCCAACTCCTGTTCCCAGCCACAACTGGCAGACATCGGCATTGTTACCAGCCGCGCCGGCAAGGACCAGAATGGCCAGGGCCAGCCGCGCTTCGACCTCTATCAGCGTACTGCTGCAGGATTTGGCAAACGCATTGCGTCCGGGTTATCAGCGGTTGACCTGACCGCGGAGATTTCCCGTCTTTCCATTCCCCGGTAACCTAAGGAGCCTGACCATGAGCCAGATTTACAATGACAACTCCCTCGCCATCGGCCGCACCCCGCTGGTGCGCCTGCAACGCCTGGCGCCGGCCGGTACCACCATCCTCGCCAAGATCGAGGGGCGCAACCCCGCCTACTCGGTCAAGTGCCGCATCGGCGCCTCCATGGTCTGGGACGCCGAGAAGAAGGGGCTGCTCGGTCCCGGCAAGGAGATGGTCGAGCCGACCAGCGGCAACACCGGCATTGCGCTCGCTTTCGTCGCTGCCGCCCGCGGCATCCCGATCACCCTGACCATGCCCGAGACGATGAGCCTGGAACGCCGCAAGGTCCTCAAGGCCTTCGGCGCCAACCTCGTCCTCACCCCCGGGGCCAAGGGGATGGCCGGGGCGATCGCCGCCGCCGAAGAACTGGCGGCGAGTGATCCGAACCGCTATGTTCTTCTCCACCAGTTCAAGAACCCGGCGAATCCCGCCATCCACGAACAGACCACCGGCCCCGAGATCTGGGACGATACCGATGGCAAGGTCGACGTGGTGGTCTCCGGGGTCGGCACCGGCGGTACCATCACCGGCATCTCCCGCTACATCAAGCAGACCCGCGGCAGGCAGATCCTCTCGGTGGCGGTCGAGCCAAGCGACAGCCCGGTGATCAGCCAGAAGCTTGCCGGCGCCGAATTGCGCCCCGGCCCGCACAAGATCCAGGGAATCGGCGCCGGCTTCATCCCCGACACCCTTGACCTGTCCATCGTCGACCGGGTCGAGCAGGTCAGCAACGACGAAGCGATCGAAACCGCCCGCGACCTCGCCCTGCAGGAAGGAATTCTCTCCGGCATTTCCTGCGGCGCGGCAACAGCGGTGGCGATCCGCCTGGCGAAACTGCCGGAATTCAAGGGGAAGACGATCGTGGTCATTCTCCCCGACTCGGGCGAGCGCTACCTTTCCAGCGTGCTTTTCGAGGGAATTGCCTGAAAACTGAAAATGAATTCTTTATCAAGGTGGTTGACACCGGAGAGTTCATTCTTTACGATATCCGTCAACATAACGCAGCAGCGTTCTTATCGAGAGTGGCGGAGGGACAGGCCCGTTGATGCCACAGCAACCGGTCCGCAGGGTGCGGATGCCAGGTGCTAATTCCTGCCCACCGGAGCCGAAAGGGGCGACGGAGGGAAAGATGAGGACGGAGCTTCGCCGGGCGATCTCCCTTCCGATTCGTGCCGCGAAGCCCCTTCTCATCCCCACGAGAAGGGGCTTTTTGCATGCCCCGCAACCTGCAAGGGGATGACCGATGACGACGACAACCAAACAACTCACCCTGGAGAGCCGGCTGGTCCAGACCGGCGTCGGCCGCGACGAGCGCACCGGCGGCATCAGCTTCCCGATCTACCCGAGTGCCACCTACCGCCATCCCGCCGTCGGTGCGAGCACCGGCTACGACTACACCCGCTCCGGCAACCCGACCCGGCAGCTGCTCGAGGAAACCCTGGCCGACCTCGAGGGGGGCGCTCGCGGACTTGCCTTCGCCTCGGGAATGGCGGCGCTGACCACCCTCTTCCTGCACTTCTCTGCCGGCGACCACCTGCTCGTCTCCCAGGACCTCTACGGCGGCACCTACCGGGTCCTCGACCAGGTCTTTGGCAAGTTCGGCCTTGCGGCGAGCTACGTCGATACCACCGATCCTGCAGCCGTTGCCGCCGCCATCCGCCCCGAATCAAAAGCACTGCTGGTCGAAACCCCCGGCAATCCGCTCCTCGGCGTGGCCGACCTGGCGGCGCTCGGCGCCCTCTGCCGGCGCCACGACCTCCTCTTCATCGTCGACAACACCTTCCTGACCCCGGTGCTGCAGCGCCCTTTCGACTTCGGCGCCGACGTCACCGTCTACTCGGCGACCAAGTACCTCGGCGGCCACAGCGACCTGCTCGCCGGCGCCCTGGTCGCCCGCACCCCGGAGCTGGGAGAGCGCCTCTACTTCCTGCAGAACTCCACCGGCGGCACCCTGCCGCCTCAGGACTGCTGGCTGCTGCTGCGCTCCCTCAAGACCCTCCCCCTGCGCCTCGAACGGCACTGTGCCAGCGCCCTGGAGATTGCCCATTGGCTGCAGGAGCATCCCAGGGTCCGAACGGTCTACTACCCGGGGCTGGCGAACCACCCCGGCCACCAGCTGTCACGCCGGCAGGCATCCGGTTTTGGCGGCATGCTCTCCTTCCGCGTCGACACGGCAGCGACCGCGCGGCAGGTCCTGGAGCGCATCCAGGTGATCTCCTTTGCCGAGAGCCTCGGCGGTGTCGAGTCGCTGCTGACCCTGCCGGCGGTGCAGACCCATGGCGACATCCCGGAAGGAGAGCGTCAGCGCCTCGGCATCTGCGATTCACTGCTGCGCCTTTCGGTGGGAATCGAGAGCGCCTGTGATATTATCGGGGATCTCGAACAGGCTCTGGCGTAGGGCTTACGGGTCCTGTGTGACCCATGGGACCGATAGGACCAATAAGACCAATAAAGGAAAGACCCCATGACCGACAAAAGCTACCGCACTGCCACCCTGCTGGTCCACCAGGGGCATGATCGCGACCCGGCGACCGGGGCGGCGGTGGTGCCAATCTATCCGGCCTCCACCTACCACCACCCGGGTGGCAAATCGGGCGAGTTTGACTACTCGCGCAGCGGTAATCCGAGCCGCCAGCAGGTCGAGGAGGCGATCGCCCTCCTTGAGGGAGGCTGCCGCGGCTTCGCCTATGCCACCGGCATGGCGGCAATCGGCAGCGCCCTGTCCCTCTTCAAAAGCGGTGACCACCTGATCGCCCCGGAAGATCTCTACGGCGGCAGCTGGCGCTATCTTACCCAGGTTTTGCCGCAGCAGGGGATCGAGGTCAGCTTCGTCGATACCTGCGAGGTCGCCAGGATCGCTGCCGCCATCCAGCCGACGACCCGCGGCATCTTTCTAGAGACCCCCTCCAACCCGCTCTTCAAGATCACCGACCTGCGGGGGGTGGTGGCGCTGGCAAAGGAGCGGAACCTGCTGACCCTGCTCGACAACACCTTCATGACGCCGCTGCTGCAGCGCCCCCTCGACCTCGGCATCGATGTCGTGATTCACAGCGCCACCAAGTTCCTCGGCGGGCATTCGGACCTGATGGCCGGACTGGTCGCCGTCGCCGACCCGGAGCTGGGCAAACGCCTCAAGTTCTTCCAGAACGCCTTCGGCGCCGTCCTCTCCCCCTTCGACTGCTTTCTCCTCGCGCGGGGGATCAAGACCCTCAA
Source organism: Desulfuromonas carbonis (assembly GCF_054658035.1). Classification (NCBI taxonomy): domain Bacteria; kingdom Pseudomonadati; phylum Thermodesulfobacteriota; class Desulfuromonadia; order Desulfuromonadales; family Desulfuromonadaceae; genus Desulfuromonas; species Desulfuromonas carbonis. The sequence continues at coordinate 703,777 of NZ_BAAHXR010000003.1, forward strand.
GCTGCGCCTGGAGGCGTCGCAGCAGAACGCCGCGATCCTCGCCGAGCGCCTCGCTGCCCATCCGGCGGTAGACCGGGTCCTCTATCCCGGCCGCAGCGACTTTCCCGGGCGCGCCACCCATTTCGCCCAGGCGAGCGGCGCCGGCGCCATCCTCGCTTTCGAGCTCCGCGAAAGCAGCGCGGTCCGCCCCCTGCTGGAGAAGCTCCGGCTGCCGATCATCGCTCCCAGCCTCGGCGGCGTGGAGACGATCCTCACCCACTGCTGGAGCATGTCCCACGCCGCCATCCCGGCCGCCGACAAGCGCCGTCTCGGCATCCGCGAATCGCTGGTACGGATCTCCGCCGGCATCGAGGATGTCGAGGATCTCTGGGAGGACCTGCAGCAGGCTCTCGGCTGAGAGGGGCACCGTCAAGGCAATTGACAAGGTCCCGGCATTCCGCTAGAGTTCGGCCTTACAACCGCATAGCAGCGTCTTTATCAAGAGTGGTGGAGGGACAGGCCCTGTGAAACCACAGCAACCGGTCCGCACCAGCGGGCGCCAGGTGCTAATTCCTGCCCGGGCAACCGGGCGAGATGAGGACGGAGCCCGAACGATTCGCCACCGGCATCCGGCATCCAACGGCCCCTTCCCATCGAACCAGGGAAGGGGCCGTTGCATTTTCCGGAGTAGCGTTTTGACCGGTTCCGTCGGTATTGTCACAACTGAATACGCCCATTTCGACACCGAACTGCGCCTCGAGAGCGGCCGCCTGCTCGGACCGCTGACCCTTGCCTACGAGACCTACGGTACCCTCAACGCCAACCGCTCCAACGCGATCCTGGTCTGCCACGCCTGGACCGGCGATGCCCACGCCGCCGGCCGCAATAGCAATGAAGACCGCAAACCGGGCTGGTGGGACGACATGATCGGCCCGGGCAAGGTCCTCGACACCGACCGCTACTTCATCCTCTCCTCCAACGTCATCGGCTCCTGCAAGGGCTCCACCGGGCCGGCCAGTCTCAACCCGCGCACCGGCAAGCCCTACAACCTCACCTTCCCGGTGCTGATGGTGCGCGACATGGTGCGTGCCCAGAAACTCCTCCTCGACCGCCTCGGGATTCCCTCCCTCGTCACCGTCATCGGCGGCAGCATGGGGGCAATGCAGGCCCTCGAGTGGGGGATCCTCTACCCGCAGGTGGTGCGTTCGATCATCCCCATCGCCGGCACCGGCCGCACCTCGCCGATGGCGATCGCCCTCAACGCCCTCGCCCGCCAGGCGATCTTCAACGACCCCCAGTGGAAGAAGGGGAATTACAAGCCCGAGCACCCCCCTGCTGACGGCCTCGCCCTGGCACGGGCGGTGGGGCACATCTCCTTCCTCTCCGATGCCTCGATGCATCTCAAGTTCGGCCGCCGCTATTCGGTGCGCGACGGCCAGTTCGACTTCTTCGGCCAGTTCGAGGTGGAGCGCTACCTCAAGTACAACGGTCAGAACTTCGTCGATCGCTTCGACACCAACAGCTTCCTCTACCTCGCCAAGGCCCTCGACCTCTATGACGTCGCCTGGAACTTCGACGGCCTCGAGGACGCCCTGGCGCATCTTGACTGCCCGTCGCTCTGGTTCGCCTTCACCTCCGACTGGCTCTACCCCCCGGGGCAGACCGAGGAAGTGGTCAAGGTCCTCGAAGGGCTCGGCAAGGAGGTCGCCTACCACCTGATCGAATCGGATTACGGCCACGACTCCTTCCTGGTCGAGCCGGAGAAGTTCACGCCGATGGTGGTGGAGTTCCTCGACGGGCTGGCGGTCTGACCCCGCGGGAAATCGTCGCCGGCGCCCTTCCCTCCCCCTGCTTTTCTGCTAAACCCATTTAAAGTTCCCCCTAACCTTGGCGGTGAAGCGATGGTCACGCTTTCGGACCTGCCCATCGTCGGCGGGGCCTACCTGATACTAGTGCAGGCCCCCTCCATAGATACCGGACCATCCGGTATCCTTTGAGAAACAAGAAACCCTCTCAAAGAAAGGAGCCTGCACCATGAAATTCTACACGAAACAGCACCAATTCTATTGCGGCGTCGATCTGCATGCAGACGCCATGTACGTCTGCATCCTTGATGCGACCGGCGAGGTGGTGGTTCATCAGAACATCCCGACCAAACCGAAAAACTTCCTGCGACTGATCAAACCCTACCGCTCCGGCATCGTGGTCGGCTGCGAGTGCATGTTTACCTGGTACTGGCTGGCCGATCTGTGCACCGAGCAGGAGATTGACTTCGTCCTCGGTCATGCCCTCTACATGAAGGCAATTCACGGCGGCAAGGCCAAGAACGATCGCATCGATTCCCACAAGATCGCCGTACTGCTGCGCGGCGGTTCTTTTCCGCTGGCCTATACCTACCCCAAGCCGATGCGGGCGACGAGGGACTTGCTGCGCCGCCGCAATCATCTCGCCCGCAAACGGGGCGAACTCTTCGCCCACATCCAGAACACCGCCACCCAGTACAACCTCCCCGAGCCGCTGGGACGTATCGCCAAACCGAGCGAGCGCGGTGATCTGCTCAAAAAGTTTCCCGATTCGGTGGTACGTCGCATGGTCGAGGTCGACCTGCTCACCATCGAACATTACGAACAGCTGCTGGATCGACTGGAGCGGGAACTGGAGCGCATCGCCACCGGTCATGATCCGATCAACCTGGCGCTGCTCAAATCGATTCCCGGGGTCGGCAAGATCCTCGGCATGGTGATGCTCTACGAGATCGAGGACATCGCCCGCTTCCCCCGCGAGCAGGACTTTGCCTCCTATTGCCGGCTGGTCAAGCCGGGCAAGGAATCGAACGGCAAGCATTATGGCCATTCGGGCAAGAAGATCGGCAACGCCCATCTGCGCTGGGCTTTTGGCGAGGCCGTGGTGCTGATGCTCAAAGGGAACAAGCCGGCTCAAACCATGCTGCAACGCCTGGCCAGCAAGCACGGCAAGGGGAAAGCCCTGGCCATCCTGGCCCATCGTCTCGGTCGTGCCGTCTATTACATGCTCAAAAATCAGGTGCCCTTCGACCAGGACAGGTTCCTGCGCAAGGCCGCCTGACGCGGAGGGGGCGGATCAGCCAGACCGTCTAACTGGAGGCAACCACAGCGGCGAGATAAGCTCGGCGGCCATAAGCAAGCGCAGACTTCTGGGCCAACAGCCCGACTTGGGCCGCATCATCCGCCAACTTCCGCCAGCCGGTTTGTTTTGATTGGAGGTCCGCCCCGCTCCAACAGCTTGCGCGATGGTCCAAAGGGCCCGCGCCGGATTCTGCCCCTTCCCCGATCCCGCACCTAACTGCGGCCATCGGCACCAAGATGGACCTCGCTATTTTGATTGGGACGGCATGAGGGCACGAGCGTGATTCCAGGCGGCAGGGAGAACCAGGTCGACAAAGACCGGCCCCTGCATCAAGAGCCTCGATAAGTGTTTGGAGCAGAATTCGTCTGCAGCCAGAAGAGAATCCCAAGCCGGAACCCGGTTGGCTCTTAAGTGATCAGTCGCATGTCAAAGAACGGGAGGGAAAACCTTTTTCGTTATCGGACTTTTTTACCCTTGACGGCCGGGGGCCTGATAAGTGTTGGGCGGCTGCCTGACCGGTTTCTACCTGGTCCGCCTGCGCTGCAGCGAGGATATTCGCACCTTCGGCCGCGGCAGCACCGGCGCCCGCAACGTCGGCCGCTGCCCTTTCCCTGGGGCGAAGCTATCGACCTGGAGGCGGTGCGCCGGCAGCTCGACCGCGCCCCGGCTTCCGGCGAACCGAAGCGCCGTCCCCGGCCACTGGCGCCGGCTTTCAGGGCAGCTTCTGGAAATCCCGGACCTCCATGCTCAGGGGGCTGCTGTTGACCCGGAAGATCCCCGAGTAGTAGCCGAGCACGTTGCCGGCCCCATCCTTGCGGGTCAGGTCGATGGCGACGTCGGTGTCGAAGGGGAGATAGGCCAGGCTGCGGTCGTTGAACCAATTGGGGGTGAAGCTCTGGTTGGGCGTGACGCTGGTCATGTACCAGCCGGTGCCCAAGGCGTCAATGACGAAGACGGAATTCTGGGTGGTCCCCGGCTGAATAGTGAACTCCAGGGAGCCGACATAGCCGGCACTGAAGAAACAGGCCGAGGTGTCGCTGTCCACCAGATCGAGATAGGCGCCGGTGGTCGGGTCGAGGGGCCCGAAGTTGGTCGGCCCCGCGGTGCAGACCGGGTTATCGGACAGGGTCAGGTTCGCCTGCCGGGTGAGCTCCTGGCGGACGCCGTTTGTTTTGGCGAAGGTCAGGGTCGCCTGGTGCGGTCCCAGGGCCAGGAGATTGGCGTAGAGCTCGTCCACCGCAACCTGGACCTGAACGGGGTTGCCGGGGGTGATCTGCCCGGATGCCGGGGTGACGTCGAGCCAGGTGTCGTCGGCGCTCACCGCGTAATCGATGGGAAAGTCCGAGGAGAGAGAGTAGGTGACGCTGGTCGGGTGGTAGGGACCGAGAGGTTGACCGCTGAAATTGACGGCCCCCTCCGGGGTGACGGTGAGGGGCGCCTTGACCGTCAGGGTCACGGCCTTTTGCTGCACGTCGCTGAAGGCGCCGGCGCCGGTGTTGGTCAGGGTGACGACGCCGGTATAGGTCCCCGGGGCGAAGCTCTTGGCCTTGTTGTCGTCGATGCTCACGGTCAGCGTCGAGGCCCCGCCCGCCGGGGCGACGCCGGAGGCGGCGGAGACCAGCAGCCAATTGACGGAGCTGGTGGCAGTCCAGGGAATCGGCCCGTTGACCGCGCTGATGTCGAAGGACAGGTCGGCGCCGGCAGGGCCGCCCTGGGGATAGTCGAAGACAAGATAGCCGCCGGAGACGTTCATCAGCGGCTGCAGAAAGAGGCTGCGGCTGCTGTCGCCCTTATGGTTGGTCTGGTTGGTGAAGGTCACCCGGGCGGTCTGGGTGCGGGCCGGCAGCAGCGGCGCCTTGCTGTCGTCGACGCTGAGGGTCACCGTCACCGGGATCCCGGCGGCGACGCTCCCCGAAGCCGGGGTCACCGTCAGCCAGTCGGCGTCGGAGGCGACCGCGTAGTCAATGGTGCCGAGGTCCGAGCCGAGGGTGAAGTCGACGCTGTGCCCGGAGAAGTCCCCTCCTTCGGGCAGGGCGGCGACCAGGTAGGAGTCCGGCCCCGGCTCGACGGTCATCGACTGTTCCCGGGTGGTCAGGTAGACAAAGCGTTTGGTGTTCCCCTCGCCGTTGGAGGTGTTGGTGAAGGTCAGGGTCCCCTTGTAGGATCCCTTGCCCAGGGCCTCGGCATTGTCGTTGAGGCTGACGGCAAAGGTGTCGAAGCCGGGCGCGGCGACGTTGCTGCCGCTGGCCGGGGCGATGGTCAGCCAGTCGACGTCGCTCGCCGCCGACCAGTCGATGCTGCCGTCCTTGGAGCGGATCACGTAGTTGGAGCTGGCGGGGTCGAAGGGACCGCCGATCACCCCCGAGAAGGACCGGTCGGCGGTGTCCAGAACCTGCATGTAGGGGCGCTTGCACTGGAAGAGGGGGGTTTCGACGGCAAACAGCGCCTTCTCCACCTCGCCGAGGGAGGCGCCGAGGATCTCCCCGGTGACGCCGGCGGTGCCGCCGACCCCCGCCGACAGGTTGCACCAGGGATCGGCGTTGATGTCGGCCGTGAGCTTGAGATAACCCTCGGCGCCGAGGAAGGGACCGCCGACGCCGTAAATGAAGAAGATCAGCCGCGGGGTGATGTAGCCCTTGGCCTCCAGGTTGGCCTCCATGGTCGGCGGGGTGTAGGTGAAACTCTTGGTCAGGTCGTTGATCACGCTCCAGGCACCGTTTTTCCGCTCGATGCCGGCGGTGTAGGAAAGGAACTGGTGGACCCCGGTGGTGACGGAGGAATTGATACCGGCCTTGGCGCCAATCACGAACTTGAGGACCGGACGGATATAGACCGGCACGATTCCGACCATGACCAACTTGGGCGAGAACTTGACCTGGCCAATCTCTTTTTCCTTCTGCGCCTCCAGCTGGTAATCGCCGATCAGGCGGACGTCCGCCTCCTCGCTGGCGGTCGCCTTGGCGGTCAGTTCCTGGAGCCTGGCACCGCTGATTTTGATGCCCAGGGTCGGGGTCAGAGAGAACTTGAGGCTGCCCTTGAAGCGCAGCCCCTGGATCAACTGGTCGTTGACGGTCAGTACCATTTCGCCGAGGGCCGCCTTGCGGGGGCCGGCCGCTGCGGCGACGCTCGGCTCGAAGGCGATGCCGTCGTGGATGAAGGAGGTCTCTTCGATGTCCGCCATGGTCAGCGGCTCGGAAAAGTCGATCTGGCCCTGTTCGATGGCGTCGGTGAGGTGGGCCTGTTCGGTTGCCACCACCACCGAGCCACTGGCTTGGCTGACCGAGACTACCTTGCGCAGCAGGCCATCGGGGGTGAGAGCGGTGGCCGGCACCACCAGCACGTCCCCGCTCTGCAGCGCCTGCAACTGGGGCGTGGCGGCGGCGAAGGTCAGGGTGCTGCCGTCGGCCGCCGCCGCACTGAGCTCGGCCAGGGTGGCCGAATCGAGGAGCTTGGTGGTGGCCGGGATGACGGGAGAGAGGCCGCCCGAGCCGCCGTCCCCCGCCGAGGAGCCTCCCCCGCCGCCGCAACCGGCGACGAACAGCCCAAGCACTGCCACCATCAGGATCAGTCGAACCAGCCTGCCGATACTGAACTGCTTCATAAAACGACCTCCTTCCCTGAAAAAATTCCGAACCAACGCGCCGGCATATCCGCCCTGCCCACAGGCCGACGTTTGGAGCCCGAGACCATCCCCGCGCCGACCTCAACGGCCATCGAAGTACGGGGTTTTAATACCACCCTTCACTGACAAATCACTGACAAGGGGACGCTGGGGAACTTATGCCGAGCAAGCTGAAGGAACAGGTCGAAGACGCAGGATCAAGCCGTCAGGGTCCGGTAAAAGGCGGTCAAGGCCTTCCCTGGGGCGAGATCCAGTTCCTCCTTGAGTGCGGATTGGCACCTTTGGTAGGTTTGAACAGCCTTGGCACGATCGCCCAGGGCCAGATAGCATTTCATGGTGAGCAAGGCGCCGACTTCGTCCCAGGGCTCCCGTTCAGCGGCAAGAGCCAGGACCTCCAGGCAGCGCTCGTAGTCCATCCGGTCGAACAGAAGTCGGGAGAATTTTCTCAGAGTCTTGAGAAAAAGCGCGGTGAGTCGCACCCTGAACGGGTCGATCCACTCCTCGAAGAGATCCTCCTCCAGAAGATCGCCCCGAAAGAGCCCGAGGGCCGATTCGTAGCAGGAGATGGCCCGACCGTGGTCGCCGGCGTCCTGCAATTGCCTCCCTTCGCCACATAGCGCCTCGAAGGCGAAGGCATCAATCCAGGAGCCCTCCGGAAGGATCAGACGATAGGAGCCGTCAACGGCCTTGAGGTAGGAGGATTCCCGTTTCGTGGAAATCCCTGGCTCCAGGACGGTGCGCAGGACACTGGTGACCTGGTGCAGGCGCTTGGCGGCATCGGAGGCCTCGACGTCCGGGAAAAAGGTCCCAAGCAGCCTATCGCTGCCGATTTCCCGCTCCTTGTGCAGGAGCAGGTATTTGAAAACCGAGCGGGCCATCCGCCTTTTCCAGGCGGAACCCGGAACCTCCCGGTCGCCGACCGATACCTTGAACTCTCCGAGCATCCGCACTCTTAAGGGGACGGGTGGGAGGGCCCGGATCCGCGCGACGACCTTTCGGGCCGTCCTTCTTACTTCCGGCGAAGGGTCTTTGAACAGATCCACCAGCGCCCGTTCCGCCCCCCGGCTGCCCATATCGGCCAAAACCTCGGCCACCATCGGCAGCGCCTCCCGCCCGGCGCTTCCCAGCAAGGACAGCACCTGGTCGCCGCATTGGGGCAATTGGCCCAATAAACGGGAGACGTAGGGAAGATGCAGACCCCAGGCGAGAGCCAAGGGGAGCATCCTGGCCGCAATTGCCCGTTCCTTGCTCAGAAACAGAAAATCGTAGGCGTTATCCTCGCCGAGTCGGAGAGCGGCGGACAACTGTTCCCGGGCCGGGGGCAGGTCGCCCTGGTCATAGGCAACCGCGGCCAATAGCAGCCGGCTGCGCGCCTCGCCATAGGGATTGCCGAACGCCGACATCCTGGCGGCGGCATCCTCCAGCAGGCCGCGCGCCTCCCTCGCGGCCCCAAAGGCAGCGTAATGCGGTGCCAGATGGCAGGCCACCTGGTAACAGGCAAAAGGATCGTCGTTTTTCGCCGCCGTGGCCACCGCCAGGTCGGCATGGGCGAAAAAGGCACTCTTGTCGCCGTCGTGGACGGCGAACAAGGTTTTTGCCACCAGGTTGTCGTGCTGTCGCCAGACGTGACGGACGTCGGTGTGGGCCAAGATGTCGTCGGCCTCCCCCAGAGTCTGGCGCGCCCTGGGCACATCGCCGCAACTGAGGGCACTGACCGCCGTCAGGGCGAGGACCGAAGGCAGGGTGAAGATCAGTCCCCTCTTCCTCATCTCCTCGGCCGCCTCGCCGGCAATGGCGGGGATCGCTTCGAAACGCCCCATCTCCTGCCACACCCCGGCGAGGAAATGGAGAAACATGCCACGCACTCCGGAGGGGTCGCAAGGTCCGGTCAGGGCCAGGGCGTCCTCGATCTGCCGCGCCGCTTCGGTAAATCGCCCCTGGGGCAGATGGTACATGTAGCCCATGCCGGCCAGGGCGGTATAGAAGGCAATCGGATTCTGCCGGGCCCTGGGGTGGTGAATGAGGCCATTCCAGATCATCCCGGCCGCCGCAGGCCGGTTGCGGAACATGAGGGCGATGGCGTACATGATGGCGCTCTGCGCCATCTCCGGGGAATCGAGAGGCAAAATCGGCAGGGTCTTCTCCACCAGGCGCTTCACCTCTCCGAACTCCTCCCAACTGATGTGCATCACCAACAGGAAATAGACGGCCTTGCCGAGCAGGCCCTTGTCGCCCTCTCCGGCCGCCTTCTCCAAGGCCGCGACCAGATATTCCCTGGCCACCCGCCACTGGCCGCCGACGTAATGCGCCCATCCTTTGCCGAACAGCAAGCCCCCGTAGGCGGCAATCTCCTTTTCGGGGATTCGGGTCAGCCAGTATTTGAGACGTTGGGCAAAGTTGGAGGAGAAGGTAAAATCGATCCGCTGCTCGATGATGGAGGCAGCCGCCGCATAATCGCAGACTTGCAAGACGTGATAGATCACCTCGTCGAGGTCGTCTTCGGCCCGAAAATAGCCGGCGGCCCGCCGGTGCAGATCGGCCACCAGACGTGGCGCGTCCTCGGCCTGAAGTCGGCCCAGCAGAAAATCCCGGAAAAGGTGGTGGTATCGGTACCAGTGCCCTTCCTCGTCCAGGCGGATCAGGAACAGCTCCTTCCCTAGGAGGTCCTCGATAATCCGGTCCGGGTCGTCCCTGTCGGTCAGCTGTCCGGCCAAGGCGGGGGTAAACCGATGAGGAATGGAGGTCGTTTTCAGGAAGTCGCGCAGGGGTTCCGGCATCTTCCGAAAACCTTCCTCGTCAAAATACTGGAAGATCAGCTTCTCAAAACCTCTGTCGCCAAGAAGGGCGGCGGCCGTTTCGGGCGGCTTGCCCAGCAGCGCCTCCCCCGTCAAGCGCAAGCCGATGGCCCACCCTTCCGTGTAGGTTTGCAGGGCATCGAGCTGCTGCGCATCGAGTTCGAGCCCGTAGCTGGTGCGAAACAGGTCCCGAATCTCCACACCGGTGAACCGCAGGTCGTCCGGCCCCAACTCGGAGATCTCCCCATGGGCACGATGCCGGTTCAGAGGCAAATCGGGTCTTTCCCGGGACGAAAGGATGACGTGAACGGTCGGCAGGGAGAGGCGCAGCAGGGCCGCAACCACTTCGGCCACCCTCTCGTCCCCGTCGAGAGCCTGGTAATCATCCAGAATCAGCAGGTGTTTTTCGGTAATCCCGTCGAGGATTTCGTTGAGCAGGGTGGCGAAGACGAAATGCCAGTCCCCGCCTTCGCCGACGGCGGCAATTTCCTCCAGGGCCCTTTGCCCGACTTGGCCGGTCCGCCTTCTGAACCCCTCGGATATATGAGCGAGGAAGCGCATCGGGTCCCTGTCGGTGGGATCGAGGCTGTACCAGACGAAGGGAAAATCGTGTTCCTGCAGGAAGGAGGAGAGCAGCACCGACTTGCCCCACCCGCCGCCGGCGAACAGGCACGTCAGCCTTTGGCGCACCCCCAGCCGGAGCCGGTCGAAGAGGCGGCCCCTTAAGACGAGATGGACGGGAGATGACGGCGGAAGGAGTTTGGTCCTCGATATCATCCGGCCTCCGTGGCGATTGAGGTCGAGTATCGGCGACGTTGTGCAAAGAAGAGCGAACCCTACCAGCCAGCCTTAATTCATTAATCCTCCGGTTGTCAACAATTTAATCCCTTTTCGCGGAATAGAAATTCCATCAAACCATTTCGCTTGGCGGGAAGTTGCCTCCGGGAAAGAGGCGGCAGGGGGAGCACAGGGTCGGGACAAGGGGACGAAGGCAACCCTTCCTGGGTTCATTCGCCGAACAGGTCGAGCTGATCGTAACGGGGCTGGTCGATTTTGAAGGGGCGGGGCAAAAAGCGGGGACAGTCGAGGAGCAGCGCCGCCGCCGGCTGCCGACAGGCGCGCAGGCACTTGCGGCAAAGGGAATTGCACTCTTTCAGACCGATGATCTTTTCCACGGTACTCCTCCCGCGACGCTGGCCAGGATTATCCTCCCGCCCCGGGAAAAAGTAAAGCCGGCACTTCAGCACTTCAGCACTTCAGCACTTACGCATTCAGCACCTTTTTGATCGCCGCTTCCACCCGGGCGATCCCTTCCGCCAGCGGTTCGATGTCGATCTCGATGCGATTCGCGGGGCGGGTGTGGCGATAGAGGGGATCGTAGTAACGCACCATCAGCTCGGCGACCAAGGCCTCCCACTCCCCCCGTTCCAGCATCTCGAGCAGTTCCTCGACCTTCCCGGCACCGAGCCGCTCGCGCAGCGCCTTGAGGGGCCGGACAAATGCTGCCTTGAGTTCGTCGCGCGCCGGGTAGTCGTCGAGGATGACGGCGCTGCGAAAGGCGAGGGAGGCGTTGATCCAGAGGGTGGTTTCAAGCTGCAGGGCGGTGTAGACCGGCTTCGGCAGCACCAGGCGGCCGATGTGCGGGCTCTCCCCCTCGGCGAGGGCCCAGGCGCCCGGCGGGATCCGGCGCAGCTCGTCCCAGAGGGCCGCCTCGAAACTCTTCTGGTTCGGCTGGGGGCCGAGACCGAGGCCGCCGAAGGCGCTGCCGCGGTGGTTGGCCAGCCCTTCCAGGTCGAGGACCGGGTAGCCCTTCTCCCGCAGCAGGTGCAGCAGCCGGGTCTTGCCGACCCCGGTGAGGCCGCGCAGCACCAGCAGCCGCCCCCAGGCCCCGGCCGCGAGGAAGTCCCGCACCCTGGCGCGGAAGACCTTGTGGCCGCCGCTGAGCTGGCGCACCGGCAGGCCGGCCAGGTCAAGGAAGCTGGTCATGGCGTAGCTGCGCATGCCGCCGCGCCAGCAGAAGACGATCCCCGGCGGCCGTCCCCCCGCCAGCAGCGTCTCGACCTCTTCGACGAAAGCCGGGATCTTCGGCGCCACCAGCTTCACCCCGAGGCGCCGGGCCGCCGCCTTCCCCTCCTGCTTGTAGATGGTACCGACGGCGGCGCGCTCGGCGTCGTCGAAGATCGGCAGGTTGACCGCGCCGGGGATGGTCGCCTCGGCGAACTCGGAAGGGGAGCGCACGTCGATAAAGAGGGCACCGCGGTCGCGCAGGGCGAGGGCCGCATCAAGTTCGATGGTCAAGACTGCCATGGGATAAGGTCCTGTCGCCGCCGTTGGAATCGTTCGCTTTGCGCCCCCCTTATACAGGAATTCCCCGCCCCGGACAAGCTTGCCCGCTCCGGCGTCCCGACGCCATTATTTCCCGACAAGGTGGTTGACATCCAATTTTGCATCGCGTATAGTCCGGGTCCGTTGTCGCGGGGTGGAGCAGTCTGGTAGCTCGTCGGGCTCATAACCCGAAGGTCGGAGGTTCAAATCCTTCCCCCGCAACCAAAATCTTTCAAGGGACCTGCGCAGCAGCAGGTCCCTTTTGTTTTTCCCTCTCCCATTTGCGGTCGGTTCCGGCTTTCGGCAAGAATCTGCTACGCCAAACCGGGTTCGCGATACGGCATACCGGCGCGCGATGAAAACACCTGCATTAACGACGACTGAAGTTATAAATAGCCTGATTTCTTGACAATTCCACCGCAACGAGTACGGTTATTTAATTGCTCAGCAACGCCAATCAGCCCGCCCTTCTGAACAGGAGCAAAATCAGGTCAATCGGGCCCCGCAAAACCACGGGTCTCTAAGGAAAGAACCGGGCTGCCAAAGAGATGGCAAGGGTTCCAGCTTCAAACCAAGGGAACTGGATGCCCATCGCAATGAACCGATGGGCATTGCTCTTTAATCTCGAAGAGGGACAGCATGGACCAGCAGGGCAACAGCACCGACCGCAAGCAGATCCTGCTGCTGATCTTCACCGTCACCAGCCTGGTCCTCTTTGCCACCGTCCTCGCCCTGACCATCTCCTACCGCGCCGCCCGGGAAGGGCAGCGCGAACGGCTGCGTGAATTGGTCAGCTCCGAGGCCCGGCTGATCGAGACGTTATACCGGTATGAGCACCACTCTTCCAACCCGATAAACGCTTCCTACGGCGATGCCGCCGAAGCCGCCCTGCACCAGCTCCGCGAGGCCCATGCCCAGTTTGCCGGCTTCGGTGAAACCGGTGAATTCACCCTGGCGCGGATCGAACAGGGCCAGATCGTCTTCCTCCTCAGCCACCGCCATTTTGACCTTACCCGGCCGCAGCCGGTTCCCCTGAATGACAGCAAGGCCGCGCCGATGCGCCGCGCCCTGGCCGGCCAGGCGGGGAGCATGATCGGCCTCGACTACCGCGGCGAGCAGGTCCTGGCGGCCTACGAGCCGGTGGCAGGCCCCGCCTGGGGGCTGGTGGCGAAGGTCGACCTGGCGGAGATCCGCGCCCCCTTCTGGCGGGCCGGCTTTATTGCCAGCGGGGTCTCTCTCGTTCTGGCCCTGGTGGCCGGTTTGGCCATCAACCGCACCGGTCACCGCCTGGTGCGACGGATCAACGAAAAGGAAGGGCTCTACCGTTCGCTGGTGGAAAATATCGACCTCGGCATTACCCTGATTGATGCCGACTACCGCGTCCGGATGACCAACGCCGCCCAGGGGCGGATCCTCAAGCGCCCCGCCGCCGACTTCGTCGGTAAACACTGCTACCAGGAATTTGAAAGGCGTGACGGGGTCTGCGACCATTGCCCGGGGAGCCGCGCCCTACGCTCCGGCAAACCTGAGGAGGTGGAGACGCAAGGGGAGCTGGAGGACGGCCAGCGGGTCGAGGTTTGCATCCGTGCCTTCCCGCTTCAGGATGAGTCCGGAAGGGGGTCCGGCTTCATCGAAGTGATTGAGGACATCAGCGAGCGTAAGGCGGCCCAGCAGGCTTTGAAAAAGACAGTCGCCGACCTGCAGCGCTCCAACCGGGAGCTGGAGCAGTTCGCTTACGTCGCCTCCCACGACCTGCAGGAGCCGCTGCGCATGGTGAACAGCTATGTCCAGCTCCTCGCCCGTCGCTACCAGGGTCGTCTCGACGCCGATGCCGACGAGTTCATCGGCTTTGCTGTGGAAGGGGCGTCGCGGATGCAGCGGCTGATCAACGATCTGCTTACATTCAGCCGCGCCGGCAGGCAGGATGAAGCTCTGGTACCGGTCGACTGCGACCAGCTGCTGGCCACAGTGCGGCAGAACCTTAAGCTGGCAATCGAGAAGAGCGGCGCCACCCTCGAAGTCGCCCCCCTGCCGACAGTGCTGGGTGCCGGCTCGCAACTTGTCCAGGTCTTCCAGAACCTGATCGCCAACGCCCTCAAGTTTCATGGCGACAAGCCGCCGCAGATCGAGATTGCGGCGACCCGCCAAGGGGACAAATATATTTTCTCGGTACGGGACCATGGCATCGGCATCGACCCGCAGTACTTCAGCAAGATTTTCATCATCTTTCAGCGGCTGCACGGCAAGAAGGAGTATCCGGGAACCGGCATCGGCCTGGCAGTGACGAAGAAGATCATCGAGCAGCACGGCGGCCGCATCTGGATCGAATCGAGCCCGGGCGCCGGCACCACTTTCTTTTTCACCCTCAGAGGAGCGAAGTAAGACATGGTAGCCAACCCTGTTCCGATCAAGATTTTACTGGTCGAAGACAACCCGGCCGACATCCGGCTGACGATCGAGGCCCTCAAGGAGGGGAAGATCCTCAACGAGCTGAATTTAGCCAAAGATGGCGTCGAGGCCCTCGACTACCTCTTCCGCCGCGGCGCCTTCAGCGCGGCCACCCGACCCGACCTGATCCTGCTCGACCTCAACATGCCGCGCAAAGACGGCCGCGAGGTCCTCGCCGAGATCAAGGAGGATGCTGACCTCAAGCGCATCCCGGTGGTGGTGCTGACCACCTCCAAGGCTGAGGAGGATATCGTCAAGTCCTACAACCTCCACGCCAACTGCTATATCAGCAAGCCGGTCGACCTCGAGCAGTTCATCCGGGTGATCAAGACCATCGAAGACTTCTGGCTGACGGTGGTCAGCCTGCCGAAGGTATAGCCGGCGATGCGGACCGCGGCGCGCAGCCTGGCGACCGCGGCCGATCTTCGTCAACCGCCAGTTGCAGGAGCAGGCATGACCACCAAAAAGACCTCTCTCATCCTCTCGAATTCTCTGCTGCTCGATGTGATCGATCACGCCACCGAGGCAGTCGCCATTACCGATGCTGCCGGCCTGGTCCTTTACGCCAACCCGGCTCTCGCCGAGCTGTTCGGGCTTCCGGCCGACGAGCTCCTAGACCATCCGCTGCCGGTGGAGAGCGACGCGCAGCCTCCGCGAGAGATTGAGCTTATCCCGCCACGGCTCAACCGCCGCGGCAACGACCGGCCGCGGCTGGCAACGATTCGCAGTCAGGTCTCACGCACCGATGCGGGACTGCGGATCGTCTACCTGCGCGACCTGAGCGAGCACCAGGAGCTGAAACAGGAGCTGCGCGCCCTCGCCCTCAAGGACGAGCTGACCCACCTCTACAACTACCGCACCTTTATCCGCTTCGCCGAACACCAACTGGAACTGGCCACCCGGATGAAAAAACAGATGGTCCTGGTGCGCCTGCGCCTGCTCGGCCTCGCCGAAATCGGCGAGCGCCATGGCGCCAAGCTTGCAGATGCCGCGCTGCTCGACCTGGCGGAGGTCCTGGTCCGAACCTTTCGCAAATCGGACCTGCTGGCGCGTTGCAGCCAGGACGAATTCGCCGTGCTGGCGATCAACTCGCTGGGAATCTACCAGAGCGTCATCACCAGCCGCCTGGCGGAAAACCTGCGAGCCTTTGGCCGCAGCGAAAAGCGCCCCTACCAACTGAAGGTCCAATGCACAACCACCTGGTTCGATCCCGAAGCACCACGCAGCGCCGAAGAGCTCTTTGCCACCATCGAGCAAGGGTCGCAACAATTCTGAATTCCCCAACCTGTCCAGACCGGAAGGAAGCATGCCGAACAGCCACGTCAATCTGCTGTTGATCGAAGACAACCCGGGGGATACGCGCCTGGTGCGTGAGATGCTCCGCGAAGGGGGGCGCTCCCACTACTTTCGGCACGCAGCCACCCTCGCTGAAGGACTGGCCGAACTGGAGCGGGAGACTCCCGATGCTGTGCTGCTAGACCTCGGCCTCCCCGATACCCAAGGGATGAAGGGAATTGAAATCCTGACCGGCCGCTGCCCGGAGCTGCCGGTAATCGTCCTCACCGGCCTCAACTGCAGCGAGGTCGGATTCGCCGCCGTACGCGCCGGGGCCCAGGACTATCTTGCCAAGGAAGAGGTCACCGGTCCGGCGCTGCTGCGGGCGATCAACTACGCCATCGAACGCCAGCGTCTGAAGAGCCAGCTGCACGCCCTTACCCGCGATCTGCAAGCGAGTGAGAACCGCCTGCGCCAGTTGATCGAGGAGAATTCGGACGGCATCCTGATTGCCAACCTCGAGGGGATCGTACGCTTCATCAACCCGGCCGCGGAAAGGCTGCTGCAACGCCGCCGGGAAGAGATCATCGGCAAACCTTTCGGTTATCCCCTCGATGCCGGCACCACAAATGAAATCCACCTTCTCCTCGACAATGATCAGGAACGGGTCTGTGAACTGCGCCGGGTGTGGACCGAATGGCACGGCGAAAAGGTGGTCCTCGCCTCGCTGCGGGACATCACCGAGCGCCAGCGGCTGGAACGGCAGTTGCGATACGCCAAGAAGATGGAGTCCCTCGGCAACCTGACCCGCGGCCTTGCCCACGATTTCAACAATATCCTGACGGCGATCATCGGCTATGCCAGCGTCCTTGAAATTAAAGTTGACGGCCAGGAACCCCTGCTCGGGCCGGTCCGGCAGATCATCGCCTCCGCCGACCGTGCCGCCGGCCTGACGCGGGCCCTCCTCTCTTTCAGCCGCAGCCAGCCCGGGCAGATGCGCCGCCTCGACCTGCTCGAACTTCTGACGCGATTCCTCCACGTCCTCCCTTCCCTGCTCGGCGGCAAAATCCGCCTGAGCCAGATCCTACCCGCCGCACCCCTCTGGATTACCGGCGATCCCGCCCAACTCGAGCAGGTCCTGTTCAACCTGGCGACCAACGCCCGGCAGGCAATGCCCACCGGCGGCAGTCTCGCCGTGACCCTCGAACACTATCTGCTGACCAACGATTTTCGTCAGCAGCATGGCTTCGGCAAACCGGGCCAGTATGCCCGGATTGTCCTGCAAGACAGCGGTGTCGGCATGGACCCCGAAATGGTGCAGAACATTTTCGAGCCCTTTTTCACCACCCGGGAAACCGGGGAGGGGAGCGGCCTCGGTCTGGCGATCAGCTACGGCATCGTCAAACAGCACCGGGGTTATATTATCTGCCGCAGCGCCGTCGGTGCCGGCACCTCCTTTGCGGTCCTCCTGCCACTGGAGTCTCCGGCAGAGGGCTAATCCCGCGGCTGGCTAACCGCCGCGGGCACCAGCCTTGGGGGGGACTGATTCTGAATCGCGACACCGCAGGTATTCTCGGTCCAGCCCCCCTCGACCGGACCTTTTTCGATCAGCATGACGACCCGCCCTTCGGCCGTTCCCTCCAGCTGACCTCCAAGAATTCCGGGACGGGGATGGACAAAGAAATAATTTCCCGTATATTTGAACCATTCTTCACCCCCAAAGAGGTCGGCCGGGGGACCGGCCTCGGGCTCTCCGTGGCCCTCGGCATCATGCAGCAAAGCCGGGGGATCCTGACCTGTGACAACGCCCCCGGCGCAGGGAACACCTTCACACTCATTTTCCGTTGATGGCAACTGGCCGACAGGATTAACCTGCGGCCATAAAGGAGGGCTGATGGAAACGAAGCCACATATCCTGGTCGTCGATGACGATCCCTATACCCTCGAATCGACCGCCATGTTGATTCGCGAATTTGACTATGAGGTCACCAGCTGTGAGCGGGCCGAGACGGCTATGGAGAGATTGCGCAGCGAGCCGATCGACGTTGTCATCACCGACGTCAAGATGCCGGAAATCAACGGCCTTCAGCTTTTGGAGCAGATCCACATCGAGTCGCCCGAGCTGCCGGTGATCCTGATGACGGCCTATGCCGAGCTCGATACCGCGGTGGAGGCGATCAAGATGGGGGCGACGGACTTTCTTATCAAGCCCTACCGGCCCCTGCAGCTTGAGCACGCCCTGAAGAAGGCTGTCGACTTTTTGCGCCTGCGGGAGATGGAGCGGAACTACAAGAAGACCCTCGAAGAAACGGTGAAAATCCGCACCGAAGAACTCTCCGCGGCCCTGGCGCGGCTTGCCGAGGCGAGCAAGGAGATGATCCAGCGCCTGATCATCGCCTCGGAATACCGCGATGACGATACCGGCACTCATATCAAGCGGATCGGGCTCTACACCCGGGTTCTGGCCGAGAAGATGGGACTGCCGACCGATTTTGTCGAGAATGTTGGCTTTGCCAGCATCATGCACGACGTCGGCAAAATCGGCATCCCCGACAATATCCTGCTCAAACCGGGGCGCCTGACCGCGGACGAGTTCAAAACCATCCAGTCCCACACGGTGATCGGCCAAGGCATTCTCGAAGGTTCTTCCCACCCGGATATTCGCCTCGCCGCCTCCATCGCCCTCAATCATCACGAACGCTGGGACGGCACCGGCTACCCCAACGGCCTCAAGGGGGAGGAGATTCCCCTCGAAGGCCGCCTGGTCATGCTCGTCGACCAGTATGATGCCCTGCGCAGCAAGCGCCCCTACAAGCCGGCCTTCGAACACGCGAAGGCCTGTTCGATCATCATCGAGGGGGACGGTCGGACCCGGCCGGAACATTTCGATCCGCAGGTCCTGCAGGCCTTTATCCAGGTCAAGGAGAGCTTCGCCGAAATTTTCGACTCCCACCAGGACGACGTCAGCTTCTGACCACCTTCCCTGCCGCCCCCCCGGCGGGGAAGGTAATTTTGACCCTGAGCCCCTTCCCCGCGCCGGTATCTCCCAGTTCGATCGCTGCGCCATGCTGTTCGACGATCTCGCGGACGATGGCCAGACCGAGCCCGCTCCCCTCGACCCCGCTGCCAAGGCAGCGGTAAAAGCGGTCGAAAACGCGTTCCCGCTCCGCCGGAGGGATGCCCGGCCCCGCATCCCGAACTTCGCAGACCACGCTCCCGTCCGCCGCGAAAAGGGCGATGTCGACCTGCCCGTCCCGGGGCGAGTAGCGAATCGCATTGTCGATGAGATTGCCAAGCAGGGTTTGCAGGCTGTCGGCGTCCCCGTCCACGCTGACCGGATCATGGCAGACGACGCCAAGATCGATCCCGGCGGCGAGGGCCAGCGGCGCAAATTCGGCAGCGACCTCCCTGGCCAGGCGGCCGAGATCGACCCGGACCAGATCACGCCGGCGTCCTTCGGGGGCGAGTCGCGCCAGGATCAGCAACTGCTGCACCAGGTGGGCAGCGCGGGAGATGCCGCCGCGGATCTGGCCGATGGTGAGCTGCCGTTCGGCATCCGTTTGCGGCCGTTCCAGCAGCTGGGCCTGGATTTGGACGGCGGCCAAAGGGGTGCGGAGTTCGTGCGCAGCATCGGCAATGAACTTGCGCTGAAGTTCCATGGCACTTTCGAGGCGGCGCAACAGGAGGTTGAGTGCTGTCACCAGGGGCTGGAGTTCGCGGGGCTGTGAAGCCACCGGCAAGGGCTGCAGGGTGTCGGGGCGCCGGCGCTCCAGGGCGGCGGCCAGCTGTCCCAGCGGCCGCATGCCGAAACCGACCCCAAACCAGACCAGGAGCGCCAGTACCGGGATCAGCCCGAGGACCGGGCCGATACTGGAAAACGCCACCTCCACCGTTGTCTCCAACTGCTCGTCGAGGGCCTGAGAGAGCTGGATCGTGCGCTCTTCGTCGGTCAGCAGGTAGCTGCGCCAGTCCAGGCCATACCAGGTACTGGTCCTGAAACCGGGCCGCGCGCCGCGGGGGAGTGCGAAGTCCGATGGGGAGGAGAAGACCAGGCGGTCACCCTCCCAGACCTGAAGCCGCAACTCATCCTTGTTGTCCCGGGAGGAAACACCGCCCCCCTCCCGGAAACCCGTTGCCACCACCAGGCCGTTGGCCGCCAGGCGCAGCTGGTCATCGACCAGGTCCCGCAGTTCCCGCTCGACCTGCAGGTAGGTGACAATGCCGGCGGCGCCCACCGCCAGCAGCTGGCCGAGCAGCAGCCAGGTCAGCAAACGTCGACGGAGCGATTTCATGATTCGCCCCCGAGCAGGTAGCCGACCCCGCGCACGGTACGGATAACCTCCGCCCCCAGTTTCTTTCTCAGGTTGTGAACGTAAACCTCTACCGCGTTACTCTCCACCTCTTCGCCCCAGCCGTAGAGGCGCTCCTCGAGACGGGCGCGGGAGAGGACCGCGCCGGGGCGTTCGAGGAGGGCCTCGAGGAGCCGGAATTCGCGACTGGAGAGGGTGACCGGCTCGCCATGCCAGGATATTTCGTGGGTGGCCGGGTTAAGCTGCAAGGCCCCGTGGACCAGCAGGGGCGCCGCCCGCCCCTGCCGCCGGCGCAACACCGCCCGGATGCGGGCGGCCAGTTCATCGAGATCGAAAGGCTTGACCAGATAGTCATCAGCGCCGGCATCCAGCCCGGCGATCCGCTCGGCAACGGCATCGAGGGCGGTCAGGATCACCACAGGGAGATCGCTGCCGGTCTGGCGCAATTCCCGAAGCAGCTCGAGTCCGGGCCGCCCCGGCAGACCGAGGTCGAGCAGGAGCAGGTCGTAAACCTGGGTGCCGAGGGCGAGTTCCCCTTCATCTCCATCCCGTACCCAATCAAGGGCAAAACCATCCTGGCGCAAACCCCGCCGGATTCCATCCCCGATAATCGGGTCATCCTCGACCAGCAACAAGCGCATCCTCACTCCTCTTTCTTGGCCCCGTTCATTGCCGTGCTCCGCTCTCGGGAGTCTAACCGAGGGCTCCCGCGGCGAAAAGCATAGGCCGAAAAGAAACTCTCCTTTTAAGGCCCCCTTAAGATTGGCCGGCTATAGTTCCCCGCTCGTATACGATTCATATTTTCTCCTGCTGCAATTCTTAATACCAAGCTCATTCTGACCACGAGGCCTAAATGTCATTATCGTTATCTCGTTTTCGCCTTTTTCTTCCCTACCTTGGCGCCTTTCTCGGCCTCAGCACGGTCCTGCGCACCCTGTTGCTGGTGCGCCAGGCCGCCGACCTCGCTCTGGCCCCTACCCACCTGGTGGCAATCTTCGGCATCGGCCTGCTTTATGACCTCGCTTTTTTTTCCTATCTCGCCACCCCCTTTCTGCTGCTGCTCATCTTTCTGCCTGAGCGCATCCTGCACAGCCGGCCGTTTCTCTGGGTCGTTTATGCGGCAACCTTCGCGTTCTGCTTCTTCCTCTTTTTCACCGCGACGGCCGAGTGGCTCTTCTGGGATGAGTTCGGGGTGCGCTTTAACTTCATTGCCGTCGACTACCTGATCTACCGCCGCGAAGTGACCGACAACATCCTGCAATCCTACCCCTTTTTCCGCCTGGTCGGCGCGATGCTGCTGGCCAGCCTGCTCGTCCTGGCCCTGTTGCGCCGTTTCATCGTCCGCGCCCTCGCGGTTCGCCAGCCCTTCCGGCCGCGGTTGCGCCAGGGGCTTGCGCTGCTGCTGCTGCCGCTTCTCGCCGCCGGCCTCCTCGGCCAGCAGCTGCACGAGTTTTCGACCAACCGCTACCAGAACGAGCTGGCCGCCAACGGGCCTTACCAGTTCGTGGCGGCATTCCGCAACAACACCATGGACTATCGGCAATTCTATCGCCTCGGCGCCGATCGGGAGCTATCCGAGCGGCTGCGCCGCCTGCTGGCGGGATCAAACAGCCACTATACCAACGACGACACCTTCGATATCAGCCGTGACATTCGCGCCTCGGCCCCGAAGGAAGAGCTGAACGTCATCCTGATTACCGTGGAGAGCCTCAGCGCCGGGTTTCTCGGCAGTTTCGGCAACCAGGAGAACCTCACCCCGAACCTTGACCGGCTGGCCGCGCAGAGCCTCGTCTTCGATCACTTTTATGCCACTGGCACCCGTACCGTCCGCGGCCTCGAAGCGGTCACCCTTTCACTGCCGCCCACCCCCGGGCGGTCGATGGTCAAACGCCCCGACAACGCCAGGGTCTTCAACCTCGGCAAGGTCTTCAAGGACCACGGCTATGACCCGGTCTTCTTCTACGGTGGCTACGGCTACTTCGACAATATGAACGATTTCTTCGCCGGCAACGGCTATCGCACCATCGATCGGGCCGACTTCGCTTCCACCGAGGTGAGCTTTGAAAATGCCTGGGGGATTGCCGATGGCGATCTGTTCAAGAAGGTGATCGCCGAAGCGGACCGGGACCATCGGAGTGGCCAGCCCTTCTTCTTCCAGGTGATGACGACCAGCAACCATCGTCCCTATACCTACCCGGAGGGGGTCATCGACATCCCCTCCGGCTCCGGGCGCGCCGGCGCGGTGAAGTACACCGACTACGCCCTCGGCCGCCTCCTCGAGGAAGCCAGCAACCATCCCTGGTTCAGCAAAACCGTCTTTGTCATTCTCGCCGACCACTGCGCCGGGAGCGCCGGCAGGGACGCCCTCCCCATCGCCAACTACCAGATCCCGCTTTTCATCTATGCGCCCGGGCACGTCGCTCCCGGGGTCAACCATACCCTCTCCAGCCAGATCGACGTGGCACCGACCCTCCTTGGCCTGCTCCATTTCAATTACCGCAGTCAGTTCTTCGGCCAGGACCTGCTGGCTCCGGCCCCCCGGGAACGGGCGCTGATCGGCAATTACCAGCGCCTTGGCCTGCTTGAAAGCGACCACCTCGCCTACCTCTCGCCCCAGCGCGAGATTACAGTGGTCGATCACCCGGGCCCCGGGGAACAATTCGAGGGGGAAGGCGAGGCCGCCACCCGGGCGATCATCGCGGACACCCAGGCTTACTATCAGGGCGCCGACTACCTGATCAGCCACCGGCTCAACCGCTGGTGATCCCGCCGCCAGCCAGCAAAAAGCCCCCGCCGGGATCCCAGCGGGGGCTTTTTGCTGGCTGGCGCTCAGCCCCGGTCGACCGGGGACGGTCGCCGGAACAACTTTTCCACCTGGGCCACCGGCAGGGGACGGGCAAAGAAGAATCCCTGGGCCTGACGACAGCCCCGCTCCTGGAGAAAGCACCGTTGTCCTTCGTTTTCGACCCCTTCTGCGATAACACCGAAATTCATGCTTTCGGCCAGGGCGATGACCGAAGCGGCAATCGCCGCGTCATTCTTGTTGTTGGTCAGATCGCCGACAAAGATCCGGTCGATCTTGAGCTTGTTGATCGGCAGCCGGCGCAGGCAGCTTAAGGAAGAGTAGCCGGTGCCGAAATCGTCAATCGCCAGGGAAATGCCCATCCGGCTCAGTTCCGTCATGGTCTGGATCGCCGCCTCGACGTTGTCCATGATCATGCTCTCGGTCACTTCCAGCTCGAGGTAGCGGGCCTCCAGTCCCGATGCGGAGAGCGCCCGGGAGACCATCCGCAGCAGCAGGGCCTGCTGGAACATCCGCGGCGTGATGTTGATCGCCACTGGCATCGGCGGATAGCCAGCCTCCTGCCAGATCCGGTTTTGCCGGCAGGCGGTGTGCAGCACCCAGTCACTCATCGCCAGGATCAGGCCGGTCTCCTCCGCCAGCGGGAGGAACTCGGCGGGGAGGAGCAGGCCGCGGGTCGGGTGGTTCCAGCGCAGCAGCGCCTCGGTGCCGATGAACTCGCCGCTTTCCATCTCCAACTGGGGCTGGTAGTAGATTTCCAACTCCCCGCGTTCGAGAGCCTGGTGCAGGCCGCTCTCGAGCAGCAGCATCTCCTGGGCCCGGGCATTCATGTCCGGGGTGTAGAACTGGAAATTGTTGCGG
Organism: Desulfuromonas carbonis; assembly: GCF_054658035.1. Taxonomy (NCBI): domain Bacteria; kingdom Pseudomonadati; phylum Thermodesulfobacteriota; class Desulfuromonadia; order Desulfuromonadales; family Desulfuromonadaceae; genus Desulfuromonas; species Desulfuromonas carbonis. The sequence goes on from NZ_BAAHXR010000003.1 coordinate 727,300, forward strand.
CCGCGCTCCTTGGCCCGGTACATGGCGACATCGGCGCATTTCATCAGTTCCTCGACGCTGGTGCCGTTGCTGGGGTAAAGGGCGATGCCGATGCTGGCAGTGGTATAGAGTTCAAAGCCGCCGACCCGGAAGGTCGGCAGTAGCCGTTTGATAATCTTTTTGGCCGCGGCGCTGGCAGCGTTCATCCCGTCGACCTCTTCCAGCAACAGGACGAATTCATCGCCGCCAAGGCGCGCCAGGGTATCGGCTTCGCGGGCGCAGCCGCGCAGCCGTCCGGCCACTTCGCGCAGCAGCTGGTCACCGACTTCATGGCCGAGGGAGTCATTCACCTTCTTGAACTGGTCGAGGTCAAGAAAGAGGATCGCCACCTGGTACGAAAGGCGCCGGGAACGGGCGATGGCATGGTTGAAACGATCCTGGAAGAGGAGCCGGTTGGGAAGCCCGGTCAAGGCGTCATGGTAGGCAAGATAGTTGAGATGCGCCTGGTTCTCGACCAGCCGCGCCTCGGTCTGCAGGCGGTCACTGACATCATGCAACGTCCCGTTGACCCGGATGGCCTTCCCCTCGCTGTCGCGCACCACCCGGGCCTGGGCGTGGACATGGCGAACCTGGCCGTCGGGCCAGAGAATCCGATGTTCGAGATTGAAATCCTGCGGGCCGTCTAACGACTCCTTCAGGGCGAGATCGACCACCTGGCGCTCTTCGGGATGAACACGGGTGAGATAGCTGCGGTAATCGACGGCCTCTTCCGCAGGGAATCCGAACACGATCTGCGCCTCGGAAGAGAGGGTCAATTGGTCGCTTTGCAGGTCCCACTCCCAGTAGCCAAGACCGGCAATCTGCTGGGAGAGGAGGAGCCGTTCCTGATTTCGGCGCAATTCCTGGGCGACGCGGGCGGCTCGCAGCATGTACCGCACCCGGTAGCCGAGAATGGTCGGATCGACCGGCTTGGCAATGAAATCGGTGGCCCCGGATTCAAAGGTGAGGTGGATCAGCTCCGGGTCGGCTGTCACAGTCACCATCAGGATCGGGGTCAGATCCCCCCCGGGGAGTTTCCGCAACTCACGACAGGTAGCAAAACCATCGATCCCCGGCAGATGAACGTCGAGCAGCACCCCCGCTGGCTCCCGTTCACGGAACTGGTCCACGGCTGCTTCGCCGCTGGCGGCCTCGACCACGGCAAATCCCGCGGCGACCAGTGCATCACACATCATGCGGCGAACCAGTTCATCGTCATCAACGACGAGGATCAGATTCAGCTGCCCTTCATGATTGCTCATGTCGACACCCTCCAAGGCCTGCAACGAGAGGACCCCGCCCGCCTCAATCATTTTATCGTCACGAAACATCGCAATCCCCCGGCAACCACCCGCAATTGCCTATAATTGAAGCGCCGGGATGGCAGATGTCAAGGCATCGGGCCGAATGAGCAGGGAACCGTTCCGGGTGCCGCCAACCGGTTCCGGTGAGTGGTTCCGGTGAGTTGACTGCCCGGTCGATTCGGTTAGAATCTAATAAATCCAGACTGGGAGGTTCTCCATGGCCGAGAATGACTGCACCAACCCCGAAGAACACTGCGAGTTGCACGCCTGTCAGCTGCAGTACAAGGAAATGAAGCCGGAAATAGCGAAAATGTTTGAAAATCCTCGGTTCTCCTGCACCAATTGTGGCGTCAAGGTCCACGATGAAGAGAACGTCTGCCGTCCGAAAGCGCTTTAGCACCAGCGCGACCTGGCCCAAGAAAGCCGCCGCGGATGACCCGGGAAAGGTCATCCGCGGCGGCTTTTTTGGGTTGAGTGGAGTTCAGGCCCGGATGAAACCGAGGAATTTGGCGGCAAGGATGAGGGTAATGCCGAAAATTTCGTGGGCGGCGGTCGGCCGCTGAAAGAAGAGCACATCCCAGTTGCAGGAGAGGGCCGGCTGCAACAGCAACACCAGGCTCGCCACCGTCGCCGGGGTTTCACGCATCGCCGATGAGATCAGCGACCAGCCGAGGGTGGTGCTGTCGGGGATTAGAGCGGAGTCATGGGGCCCCCGGGAATATCATTTGCCGGGAATGGTGATACACAGGCAGTCGGCTTCGGCGAAGACGGTCTCGCCATGGCAGATGCGGCCGCGCACCATCACCTTGCGGCCCGCTGCGGAGATCACGTCGCTTTCGATCGTCACCACCTGTTCCAGGGGGAGCAGGTTGCGGAAACTGACGTTGAGATTTCCCACCACCACCGGATGGCCTGCGGTCCAGGCCGCCAGACCGAGCACTTCATCGAGGACCGCAGCCATCGAGCCGCCGTGGGCGTGGCCGGGAGGCCCTTCGGTTTCCGGGCCGAACCAGCAGCGGGCCCGCAGCCGACCGGCGTCATCGCGGAAATAGCGAATCCGGTAGCGATTCCCTTCCGGTTCCCCGGAAACAAACCGCAGCGAAGCGCCAACCAGTGCCGGCGCATCGAAGGGGCGCCAGTCCTTTTCGCCAGCGAGATCGACGGCCGGCCGTGCCGCCTCCTTTTCCAGGCTCTTTGCTTCTTTTGTCACAGCTGCTCTCCTCTCCCCCCACGGGGGCGGTTTTCGGAATCGTTACCGCAGACATCAGAATTCGATGTTCGGTCGCAATACCACAGTGAAAGACTGGTCTTCCGGCTCCCGGTAACGTTCGGCGTAGCGACTGGCACTCTGCCAGATACAGCCGAAGTCGAGGCTCAGGGCAAGCTTGGCGCCACGCAGGGGGAATTTCTTGCCCACCACCACCTCCTGGCCGAGGAAGCGCCCGTCGGCCAGGGAAAAATCGGTTTTCAGGTTGATCTCGCTGTTCTCAAGCCAGGAGAAGATCGCCCCCTGAAAATCGAGCAGGCTGCGGCGCAGGCCGATGTAGGCAAAATCGGCAATCCCGGAATTCTCATGCAGCTTGGCGCCGAGACGGAAACTCCAGTGGTGGCTCAAATCTTCGAAATTGCGATCCCCCTTCAGCTTCCATTCCGCTTCCAGCCAGCGATCGTCAATCATGACATTGTCCTTGATATGCTGGCTGCCGACACTGAAGAGGTAGCCCATATACCCCTTGTTGGTCTCCAGGCGGCTCTCCCCGCGCCGGACAAAGGTCGCGACATTGCCGAAGAAGAGGGTCGCCGCATAGGGCTCCTGAAAGCCGGCCGTTACCGATTCGACAAGATTGAAACCATCGAAATCGGTCTGATCGTAGAAGGAGCGCTGGTGCTTTTTCAGGTAGACGCCAAGGATCGGCATCGGGTTGAGACTCAGCTCGACCAGGGCGAAGCGCGGCGGCCAGGAGGTAAGGAGGAGGTGGCGGTAGATTGCCGCCTCCGACTGCTCGGCGAGGTCGGGAATCGGGGCCTGGGTCAGCGGCAAAAAGAGACCGACGTTGGAATAGTAGGCGTCGAGTTCCCAGACCACCTCGGCCCCTGGCGGCGGTCCTTCCGCGGCCCGAGCCGCGCCACCCCAGGCCAGGAGCAGCCCGGAGAGGCAAAGAGCAACCAAAGATCGGTGCTGCTGGAGAATCGATCGAATCAATGCAACCACTCCGTGCTCAGGTTCCTCTCGGATTGCTGCAAGGTAGCAGATTATGCCGCGGCTGTCATGCCCGGAAAGGGCGGCACGGGACGATGAAGCAGCGGCAGGAAAATGAGACACCGTCTCGCTGAGCCTAAATGGTAATATTTCCCATTTATTTTTTGACAGAGCCGCAACCCGGCTACTCTTCATTTCCGCGCGAATTCTGCTAAATATCCAATTTAGAACACTATTATTCGTTTTCCCCGGGCTTGACACGGTTTTCGATTGGTCATACCATTGATCAATATTTCGTCAGCCTTATGGATGAGGAGTCTTCATGGCAAGTCCTGGTTTCAATCTGCTGCAAAGCCTCTACTGTCTTTTCCGCCGCCAACTGTTGCGTCGTAATCATACCCTGGCGAACAACTGGGCCGGCCAGAGCCTGACCACGCCACCGGCCCTGAATGGCCCCACAGACAACAATGAGGCATCTTTTCACATCGAACTCTCCGGGCGCCACCGGCGCAAACTGCTGCGCGCCCTGCACCTGAGCGGAATTCGCCATTGACCGGCGATCCTGCCACCTGCTAACGCAAAAACGCCGGGCCCCGCAAGGGCCCGGCGTTTTTGCCTTCCCGGCAGCAATCGCTCAGAAGAAACCCTGGCGGCTGTAAAGACGCAGGTCCCGGCCACTGATGATTTCGGCATGCAGGCAGCCGATCCGCCGGCAGATGCCGATAATATTGGCATAATCGGCCTTTGGGGTGGTGAAAAGGGTGACCAGATCGGCGCCGCAGGGGCAGGCGTTATAGACCGGGAAAGGCTCCGCGCAGGTCGGGCAGCAGAGATCGACCACCTCCCCCTCGATCCGCTCGAAGTCGAAGAAGCTGCGGTTCTTGTCCCCGATGATCGGACTCAGCGACAGCAAACCCTGGCGATCACCGCCCGCCAAGCGGATGGTCAGCCCTGCCAGGCCGTCAAAGGTCGCCAGGTCGGTCAGCAGACTGTGGCCGTTATGACAATAGCATTCGCCCACCAGGCGATCGCGCACCTTTTCTTCGTCGGTGCTGACCCCCCGGGATTGCCCTTCGCGCCCCTTCCTGAACAGTCCCATCGCCCTCTCCTCCCGTTCTTATCCAGTCCGTTTCGACTAGAAGCCGCACCGCTGCGGCGCAGCCAGTATATGCCGGAACCTCACCCGCTTCCAAGTTGAAAGTAGTGCAGTGTTTGCCGGGGGGCTCCTTGCGGGCCGGCGAGAATGAGAGTGGTCCGCCCGGGCTCGCCCGCGGCACACTTGAACGAATTAATCGTCGCTGAAATCGATCGCCTGCATCGGGCAGGCGGCGATGCAGATGCCGTCAAAATCGCAGCGACTCTCGTCGATCACGGCGAGGCCGTCGATAATGGCGATGGCGCCTTCCGGGCAGGCCTTGACGCATTCGCCGGAAGCGCAACATTTTTTCGGGTCCACCAACAGTTTCATTACGCTAGGGTCCTTTCCCGGCGGCGGTCAGTTCCTGCCAGGCACGCCGGTACTCCTGAAGATCCTCGGGGCTGAAACAGACAAAGAAAACTCTTTTTATCACGTTCCCCTCGGCAAGGAAATCGCGATCTGTAGCCAGCGCGATCCGGCAGGCCTGCGGCAGGGGGAAGCGGTAGACGCCGGTGCTGATGGAGGGAAAGGCGATGCTGGCCAGCCCTTCCGCTGCCGCCAGTTCCAGGCTCCGCCGGTAGCAGCGGGCGAGGAGCTCACCCTCTCCCCGCTCCCCCCCCTGCCAGACCGGCCCGACCGTGTGAATCACCTTGCGCGCCGGCAACCGGTAACCATCGGTCATTTTCGCCTCCCCGGTCTGGCACCCCCCGAGAGTCCGGCACTCGACGAGAAGCTGCGGTCCGGCCGCCCGGTGAATGGCACCATCGACCCCGCCGCCCCCGAGCAGGGAGGAATTCGCAGCGTTGACGATGGCATCGACGGCGAGGCGGGTGATATCCCCCTGGATGATTTCAATCTGCGGCTGGTTCAGCGAAGACCGGGCAGGAGAGGATATCAACGTTACCCCCAGCGCCAGAGCGCAACCACCAGCAGGATGGCCAGCACCAGGCCGAGATTGAGATAGGCCATGGCAAAAAAGGACCGGCGCGGCCGCTGGTTCCCGCCCTCGGCCGCCACGACCAGGCGCCCGACCTCGGGGAGGCGCAGGATCCGATCCTCGCCATGGGGGGCCTGTTCCAGAGCCGCGGTCAGGTCAGCGCCGGCAGGATGACGCCCCATGTGCCGGCCGCCCTGCCAAAGCCGGCTTGCGCCGGCATCGTAGACGCGACCGCCATAGGCAAAGTAATTGGGATGGCCGTCGGCACCATCGCAGGTAGCCAACTGCTCCAGGCTGAATTCACCGCCGGCGCCCGGAGTTGCTTCCGTCCGCGCCCGTCGCAACCGCGGCCCGACGACAAAGACGGCGATCAGCGCGGTCACCACCATGACCAGGAAACAGCCGACCTTGACCAGCAGCAGCACCCCGAAGCGGGTCTCCAGCAACGCCGCCGGCGAGTCGAGCCGGTACCAGGTCAGGGCCAGGCCGCTAACCGCCATCACCGCCATCGAGACCAGGCCGACCCGCACCTCCCCTGGAGGGAGGCCGCTCGATGCGTAGCTCGGCTTGAGAATCAGGTGGACGTAGAGGATGGTGCCGAACCAGAAGACAGCGGTCACCAGGTGGAGATAGCCAACTGCCAGCCGCAGGAGTCGCGCCAGGGGGCCGGGGCCGACCACGCCTGCGGTCTGCCGCGCCTGCTGCCGGTAGTCGGCATAGCCCTGACCGGCGCCGGTCAGTTCGCCACCGCCGGCAGGATCGAGGTGGCAGACGGCGCATTCCTGGCCCGTTTCCCGGGCGAACTCCTCCGTTGCCAGCGCCGGACCGGGGGCGAGCAGAAGCAGGATAAAAAAGGGAAGCAGGATTCTCATAGCGCGTTTATAGCCGGGGGCGCAACGGGTGTCAACTCTCTGCGCGCTATTCCATGAGCAGGATCGCTTCGGCGACCTCCCTGAGGGTCTTGCGTTTATCCATGGCGATCTTCTGCATCTTGCGATAGGCCTCGGGCTCGGTCATCCCCCGGGAGATCAGGGCGCCCTTGGCCTTTTCAATCAGCTTGCGCGCTTCCAGGGTCTCCTTGAGGCTGGCGACCTCCTCGCGCAGATTGGAAAAGGTCACAAACTGGTGGATGGCCAGATCGACGGCGGGAAAGAGCTGCTCCTCCCGAAACGGTTTGACAACATAACTCATCACCCCGGCAAGGCGCGCCCGCTCTACCGTTTCGTGATCTGCAATGCCGGTCAAAAGGACGATCGGCGCCGGTGCCTCTATGCCTATTTTTTCGGCAGCTCTGATGCCATCGAGAACGGGCATCGTGACATCCATAACGATCAGCAACGGTTTGTGAGCGCGGGCAAGATCGACCGCCTGCTTGCCGTTCTCCGCTTCCAGAAATGACTCAAAGCCATATTTTTCAAGGGTCTCCGCGACCTGGCGGCGGATCAGGGGTTCATCGTCAACGACCAGCGCTCTCTTCATGCGGCACTCCTGTTCCCTAGGCAATGGCGCCCGCAAAGGCACCGATATCGTCTTCATTTTGCATAAGGGATGCCGCTTGGCGGCAATTGGCCCGGGAAAATTTTCAGCGCAGTGTTAAACTGGCTGTTACCAATAGCCGGCCGACCGCCTGCCCTCCCTCAACGGAGCCCGTGACCATGTCCGAGACGACTACGCCAGCAGTGAAAAGCTCACCCGCCCACCCGCTGGTTCTGGTGGTGGCAGCCGCCGGCGACCAGCGCCAGGCGATTCACAACGCCCTTGACGCCACAGGATTTGCCGTGTGCGAAGCAGCGAGCGGGGAAGAGGGGGTGGCAAGGGCAGCGGAACTGCACCCCGACCTGGTCCTGCTCGCCGCCGAGTTCCCCGAAAGCGACGGTACCGATCTCTGCCGGAAGTTACGCGAGGGGCTCACCAGCAGCCAGATCCCGATCCTTGTCATGACCAGCGGTGCCGATCCCCGGGCGATCGAGGGTGCACTCGGCGCCGGCGCCAGCGATTTTGTCACCACTCCCCTCGACACCGCCCTGCTCGCCCCCCGCCTGCGCAACCTGTTGCGGACCAGCGGCAATCTCGCCCGCTTGCGCGAGAGCGAGTCACAGCTCAACCATGCCCAGCGCCTTGCCCGCCTCGGCAGTTGGGAATGGAGTGCAACCGCCGAGGGACTCGAGCTCAGCCTCGAAGGAGCGCGGCTCCTTGACCTTGGCAAACAGCAGATCCCGGTGGAGGCGCTGCTGGCTCAGGTGGATCCGGCGGATCGTCCCCGGGTTGAAAAAGCTTTTGACCAGGCCCGGCAGGAAGGAAAACCTTTTGCCCTTGATTACCGGGTGCAGCTTGCCAACGGTACACTGCGCTACCTCCACACCCAGGGAGTAGTCGGCGAGGTCGGGAACGGCGGTCAGTTTGCCCTCAGCGGCACCATCCAGGACATCAGCGAACGGCGGCGGGCCGAAGAAAAAATCCACTACCTCGCCCACTACGACCCCCTCACCGGACTCCCCAACCGCCTCCTTTTCAACGAGCAGCTCGTCTACATCCTCTCCTATGCCCGGCGGAAACGGCATCAGCTGGCGCTCCTCTTCCTCGACCTCGACCGCTTCAAGACCATCAACGAGTCCCTCGGTCATCGCGCGGGCGATGAACTGCTGCGCCAGGTCGCCGAACGGCTCAAGGAAGCAACCCGCAAAACCGACTTCGTCGCCCGCCAGGCCCGGGACGAATTCCCCCAGGCCATCGCCCGCCTCGGCGGCGACGAATTCAGTATCTGGCTCCCCGACATCCACCATGTTCAGGATGTGATGAAGGTCCTGCGCCGGGTGCATCAGGTCCTTGCCCGTCCCTTTTCCCTCGAAGGACAGGAAGTCTTCATCTCTTCCAGCATTGGTATCGCCCTCTATCCCAACGACGGCAACGATGTGGAGAGCCTGTTGAAAAATGCCGACACTGCCATGCGCCACGCCAAGCAGGAAGGACGCGACACCTACCGTTTCTACTCCGGAGCGATGAATTCGGCGGCCCGGCGCCTGTTGACGATGGAAAACAGCCTGCATCGCGCCCTCGAACGCAATGAACTGCTCCTCTATTACCAACCGCAACTCGACCTGGCAAGCGGGACCATTTGTGGTGCAGAGACCTTGATGCGCTGGCACCAGCAGGGGAAGGACCTGATCATGCCCGGCGAGTTCATCCCCCTCGCCGAAGAGAGCGGCCTCATCGTCCAACTCGGCGAATGGGCCCTGCACGCCGCATGTAACCAAGCGCAGTGCTGGCAGGACGAGGGATTGCCGCAACTGCAGATAGCGGTCAACCTTTCGAGCCGCCAGTTCTGGAAAGAGCACTTGGCGACCAGTGTCGCCCGGGTCCTCGCCGAAACCGGGCTCGATCCACGTTGGCTGCACCTGGAGCTGACCGAGAACATCCTGATGCAGAACCGGGTCGGCACCCTCGCCACCCTCAACTTTCTGCAGGAGCTCGGCGTCGGCATCGCCCTTGACGACTTCGGCACCGGCCTTTTTTCGCTGAGTCATCTCAAGCAGTTCCCCCTCAACGACCTGAAGATCGACCGGTCCTTCATCCGCGACCTGCACCTGCTCAAAGAATCTGGCTTGATCGTGAAAGCGATCATAAACATGGGGCACAGCCTCGGTTTCCGAGTGGTTGCCGAAGGGGTCGAACACCAGGAGCAGCTTGCCATCCTGCGCCAGGAAGGATGTGACTGCGCGCAGGGGTTCCTGATCGGCAAACCGATGCCGGCGGAGGAATTCGCCCGATTCCTGCGCAGCTGGCGCCCGGACGCCCTCCCAGCCCCGCTCCGCCCGGCGGACAAAGCGAAAGCATCGACCAGCGCCAGCTGATTCCGGGCAGGAGCTCCCATGCATCGCCTTAAAATTACCCACCTTACCGAATACCGCTACGCCAGCCCGGCCACCCTGCAGCCCCACACCCTGCTGCTGCGGCCACGCGAGGGCCCGGAAGTCCACATCGAAACCTCCCTGCTCACCATTGCTCCCGCTCACACCGTCAAGTGGCACCGGGATGCGCTCGACAATGCGGCGGCGGTCGTCCGGTTTCTCGAGCCGGCGCAAGCGCTGACCATCACCAGCGAGGTGATCATCCAGCATTACGGCGAAACCCCCCTCGATTTCCTGGTCGCTGACTACGCCGTCAACTACCCCTTCCATTACGTCCCCCAGGACCGCGCCGACCTTCTGCCCTTCCTGCAACCGGCCTATCCAGGGGACGAGCAGGCCTTGCGCAACTGGGTCATGCAGCTCGACTTCGCGCCAGCCATGGAGAGCTACGCCCTCCTTGACCGCCTCAACCGGAGCATCGCCGGCCGCTTCAGCTACACGGTCCGCAACGAGCCCGGCGTCCAGTCGCCGGCGCAAACCCTCGCCCTCGGCCGGGGCTCCTGCCGGGATTTTGCCGCGCTTTTCGTCGAGACCTGTCGTTCTCTGGGACTGGCCAGTCGTTTTGTCAGCGGCTATGCCCACCTCCCCGCCAGCGAGCAGTGGTCCACCACCACCCACGCCTGGGCCGAGGTCTACCTCCCCGGCCCGGGCTGGAAGGGGTTCGACCCGACCAGCGGCGAGGTGACAGGGCGCCGCCATATCCCGGTCGCAGTGGCGCGGCACCCGGAAAGCGTTCCTCCGGTCTCCGGGAGCTTCATCGGTCCGAACGGTCCGCCGCCAACCCTGGTGGTCGATGTCCGCGTCGTGGCGCTGCCGGCCTGAAGCGGTCCGGACCCGGCGACCAACCCGGATTTTTCAATTTCCGGCTCCGGAAACGCTGCTCCGTCCCCAGATCACCGAATTCTTTGGTACGCTTTCCCTGGCGCCGCCCGTTCCGGAAGCGCCGGTTCGGATGCGGGCGCGACGCCAGGCGGTCTGAACCGGCACCGGAGTTCACCCACGCAACGTTTCAGAACAGAACAAAGGTGTTTTACATGGACGGACTGAAAAACCATTTTGAAGCTATCGTCATCGGCAGCGGCCCCGGCGGCGAGGGGGCCTCGATTGCCCTGGCCAAGGCTGGCAAGTCGGTGGCCGTGGTCGAGAAGTACCCCCTGGTCGGCGGCGGCTGTACCCACTGGGGGACGATCCCGAGTAAAACGCTCATCCATGTGATCCGCAAGTATGCCGAGGAGAAGAACAGTCCCTTTTTTGACCGCGCCCATCACCCGGCCCGGGTCTCCGCCGGCGATCTCCTCGCCGCGGTGCAGCGCGTCGTCGATCAGCAGGTCCGGGACCGCGAGGGATTCTACGAGCGCAATGCCGTCGAGGTGATCGAAGGGGAGGCCCGCTTCGTCGACCCTCATACCGTTCTGGTCCTGGATGAGGCCGGCAACGCCCGTCAGCTCAGCGCGGACCATTTCGTCATCGCTACCGGCTCCCACCCCTACCGGCCGGACGATGTCGACTTTTCCACCCCGCGCCTGGTCGACAGCGACACGATCCTGCAATTGCGCGAGCTGCCAGCCACCCTGACCGTCTACGGCGCCGGAGTGATCGGCTGCGAGTACGCCTCGGCCTTTCGCGACCTCGGCGTCAAGGTCAACCTGGTCAACACCCGGCAGCGCCTGCTCGAATTCCTCGACGAAGAGATCAGCAATGCCCTCAGCTATCACATGCGCGACGAGCAGGGGATCCTGATCCGGCAGAGCGAGGAATATGAACGGGTCGAGGTGACCGCAAGCGGCGTGGTGCTGCACCTGAAGACCGGCAAGGTCATCAAGTCGGACATGCTCCTCTGGGCCAACGGCCGCACCGGCAACTCCTCCGGCCTCGGCCTTGCGGCGATCGGCCTGCGCGCCGACCACCGCGGCCACCTCGCCGTCAACGAGGTCTACCAGACCAGCCACCCCCATATCTACGCGGTCGGCGACATCGTCGGCTTTCCCAACCTGGCGAGCGCCGCCTACGACCAGGGGCGCTTCGCCGGCACCCATATCGCCACCGGTCACTGCGACGCCCGCCTGGTCCGGGATATCCCGACCGGCATCTATTCCACCCCGGAGATCAGTTCCCTCGGCCGCACCGAGCAGGATCTGACGGCGGAGAAGATCCCCTACGAGGTGGGTCACTCCTTCTTCAAGCACCTCGCCCGCGGCCAGATCACCTCGCACAAGGCCGGCATGCTCAAGCTCCTCTTCCATCGCGAGACCCTGGAGATCCTCGGTATCCACTGTTTTGGCCACAATGCCGCCGAAATCCTCCATATCGGCCAGGCGATCATGGCCCAGCCGGCCCCCTACAACTCGGTCAAGTACTTCATCAACACTACCTTCAACTACCCGACCATGGCCGAGGCCTACCGGGTCGCAGCGCTGAATGGCTGCAACCGCCTCTAACCGGAGGCCGTCGCCAGCCCCCCCCAAACCTGCAGACAAGGAGAACACCATGCATCTCGGCTTCATTGGACTAGGCCACCTCGGCAAAGCGATCGCCGGCCGCCTCCTCGATTGCGGCCATTCCCTGACCGTCTGGAACCGCACCCCGGGCAAGGAGGCCGGCCTCTCCGTCGAGGTGGCGTCTTCACCGGCGGCCGTCGCCGCCAACGCCGACGTCATCCTCCTCTGCATGTTCGACAGCGCGGCGGTCAACGCCGTCCTCCGCCAGGAACAGGGGCTCCTCGCGGCCAAACTCGCCGGGAAGATCGTTGTCGACCTCTCCACCAACCATTTTCGCGAGGTGCTCCCTTTTTACGCCGCCTGTGACGAGGCGGGGGCCAGCTACCTCGAGTCACCGGTCCTCGGCAGTGTCGTTCCCGCCGCCCAGGGGGCGCTGACGGTGGTGACCAGCGGCGACCAAGGCGCCTACGAAAAGGTGCGGCCGCTGCTGGAGAATATCGGCAAGCACCTCTTCCACTTCGCGGAGCCGGCCCTGGCGACCAAGATGAAACTGATCAACAACCTGACCCTCGGTTCCTTCATGGCGACGATTGCCGAAGCCCTCGCCCTCGGTGAGGATATCGGCATCGCCCGGGAAGAGATCCTGGAGATTCTCGCCGTCGGCGGCGGCAATTCGCTGGTCCTCAATGCCAAGCGCGCCAAGCTGCTGGCGCAGGACTTTTCGACCCACTTCTCCAATGCCCTGATCTACAAGGACCTCCATTGCCTGCAGGACCTCGCCTACGCGCAGAAGAAGACCCTCTTTACCGGGGCGGTGGTCAAGGAGCTCTATGCCCGCACCTTCGAAGCAGGGATCGACCAGGAGGATTTTTCGGCGATTTACAAACTGTTCCGGAAGGGGTGAGTCGGGGTGGCAGCCAGTGCCGGAAAACGGATGGGTGAACCTGATTATTTTGCCGGGCCGATCTCTATCGATCGGCCCGGCGTTTTGCTGCCGTGCCGCCTTTAGTCCCAGTGCTTGATCGCGCCCGATTCGAGGGCGGCGCGTTCGACGGCGGCGGTGACCGCCTTGTGGACCTCGGGGTTGAGCAGGGAAGGAACGAGCTCGTTCTCCTCGGCATGCTTGGCGATGCTCTGGGCGGCGGCGATCTTCATCTTGTTGTTGATGCGGGTCGCGCGCACGTTGAGAGCGCCGCGGAAGAGGCCGGGAAAGGCGAGGGCGTTGTTGACGCTCTTGCCATCGGCGGCGAAGGAAGCCCCCGCCTGGAGGGCGAGATCGGGGGTAATCTCCGGATTCGGGTTGGAAAGGGCGAGGATCACCGACCCCGGGCGCACCATCTCCGGTTTGATCAGCCCCGGGCAGCCGGTGGTGGCGATAACGACGTGGGCCGTCTTCATCACGTCGTCGAGGCTGCCGGCCCGCCCCCCGGCGGCAGCAAGTCGGTCGCAGGCGGCCGCTTCCAGGTCGGTGCCGACCACCTCCTTGACGCCGTAGGCGAGGAGCAGCTTGCTGATCCCCATCCCCGCCGCCCCGAGGCCGATGATGCCGACCGTCGATTTTTTCAGCATCAGCCCGGAGAAGCGGGTGGCGTTGAAAAGGGCGGCGAGGACCACCACGGCTGTCCCGTGCTGGTCGTCGTGCATCACCGGGATGTCGAGCTCGGCGTCGAGGGTATCCTCGATCTCGAAACACTCCGGCGCCTTGATATCCTCGAGCTTGATGGCGCCGAAGGTCGGCGCGATGTTGCGCACCGTCTCGATGATCACCTTCGGATCGCGGTTCTGGATCAGGATCGGCACCCCGCTGACGCCGACCAGGTGATCGAAGAGGACCGCCTTCCCCTCCATCACCGGCATCCCGGCGACGGCCCCGATGTCGCCGAGGCCGAGGATCGCGGTGCCGTTGGTGACGATGGCGACCTGGTTCGGGATCGAGGTATAGCGGTAAGCGAGCTCCGGCGCGCGGAAGATATCCCTGCAGATGGCGGCCACCCCCGGCGTGTAGATCTGGCGGACATCGGTGATGGTCTCGATTCGCACCCGGCTTTTGGTAGCGATCTTGCCCCCTTCGTGGACCTGGTGGACGAGGTCGATCACATCCTCGACGATGATCCCCTGCAGATTGCCGATGGCGTCGACCACCTCTTCGAACTGCTGGTCGGAGTCGACATAGATGACGATCTCCCGCGTGTTGTGCGTGCGCCCGACCCGCACCAGGTGGATATCCCCGATACTGGCGTTGTGCCGGGCGATGGCAGCGGCGACGCTCGCCAGGTGCCCCGGCTTGTCGCAGAGCATCAGGCGCAGACACTTGGCAATCTTTCCCGCACCCCGTTCGATTTCCATAACCCTCCCAAAAACTCCCCGCCTGGCGGGAAAAAGTAAAAAGTTCTCACCATTATAGTGACTTACGCTCTGTGCGCAACGGCAAATAGCAGACAACCCACTATTTACCACTTATCTCCGGGATTTTTGGGCATCGCGACGGCGGGCGAGCGCTGACGGCATCGGAAAATGACCCCGTCGCCGAGCTTTTTGCACTCGATTCGCCGGAATCAGGTGCGGATCGCCGCAGAGCCGCTACAATTTCTGCCAGGCCCTTGACTCAACCGCCTTCCATGGTTCAATGGACAAAATTTGTCATCTTTTGCAAAGCATCGACGCACGCAGTGATTCATCATTCACACCGGGGAGGAAGAGCGATCATGAACGACCGTCCACAAAGCCCGCCTTCAGATCTGCCCGGCGGCCTGCAGATCCGGGACAATCTTGCCCAGCAGTACGCCGATATCTACACGCCCGAAGTCCTGGCCGCCCTCGCCTTCATGGCCCCCTTCAACGCCGAGCAGAAACGGCTGATGGCGGAACGGACCGCGCGCCGCAACGGCCGGATCCGCAACCGGCTGAAGATCGGCTTTCTCGACCCGGAAGGGGTGATCCCGGGAACTGGCATCGCTGTCCAGGACGCCCGCGACGGCAAGTTCGTCGGCGCGGTGATTCCCCATGACCTGCAGCGCCAGTGGCTGCAGGGGACCGGCCCGGCGGCCAAGCCCGGGGCATCGACCGCTTCGAGCCTGCGTAACGTCGCCTATGCGCTCCTCTCCGGGGCCGACGGCTGGATGTTCGACGGCGAAGACGCCCTCGGCCAGATCACCACCATGTCCCTCGACAACCAGCGCAGCCTCAAGCTCGCCATCGCCCGCGACCCCCTCTTTCTTGAGATCGCCGAACAGGTAGCGGTGGAGATGAACACCTGGGCGCGGGACTTTTTCGGCCACGATATCATCAGCGACTGGCGCCGCCAGCTCGATTTCACCACCAAGATCTTCCGCGCCCGCGGCCTCCACCTCGATGACCGCCACATTCGCCTCGCCGGGGCATCCTTCTCGGCCTCGATCACCGACATGACCCTCTACATCGTCAACAACTACCGGGCCCTGCTCGCCGACAATTCGAGCCTCGTCCTCTATCTCCCCAAAATCCAGACCGCCGAAGAGGCCGGCTTCTGGAACCGGCTGCTGACCAACCTGGAAGGACATCTCGGCCTCAGTGCCGGGACGATCAAGGTCTACGTCCTGGTCGAGCAGCTGGAGGCGACCTTCCAGCTGATGGAAATCCGCGCCGCCCTCGGCAAGCACTTCGTCGGCTTCAACACCGGCCGCTGGGATTACATCAACAGCGTCTCCGAGGCGAACTGCTGGGACCCGGAGTTCATCAACCCGAACATCGAGTCGATCGTCATGACCTACGGCTACATGCGCAACTACGAGGACCGGGTCCGGCGCGCCGTCAACACCCCCGACGCCAACGGCAACTTCGCCCTCTGGCAGGGGGGGATGGAGCCGAACATCCCGGTCGGCTCCAGCGCGGGGGTCGCGAGCAGCATGAAGAAGGCCAGGGCCGGCGCGGTGCGCGAGCAGCAGGAAGGAGCGAGCGGCAAGTGGATCGCCCACTGGAAGATGGCCCACATCATCCGCCCGGTCTGGGAGGAGGTCGGCGAAGCGAACCAGCTCGGCCGCAAGTTTCCGCCGCTGACCTACACCGCCGCAGATGCCGCCGGCCTGACCCTGCTCGAACCAGCGCCGCGCACCGTGCGTGGCGCGCGCAACCTGCTGAGCGTGGCATTGCAGTACGGCAACGCCTTCGGCCAGGGGATGCAGGCGGCGGCGCTGAAGCCGGCCGACTACTTCGGCAACGACGACATCCTCTACCTGATGGAGGACATGGCGACCGGGGAGATCCGGCTCAGCATCCTCTGGGAGTGGATCCACAAGGGGGCGGCGCTGACCGAGGACGACCCGGAGACCGGTCTGCAAGCGGGGGATGTATTCAGCGTGGCGATCTTCAACCGCCTCCTCGAAGAGGAATACGCCAAGCTGCTGGCGGCGAGCAACCGCGACGTCCACGACAACTCGAAGGGGACGACGCTCCCAATCGCCCGGGCGATTGTCGAGGCCTACGTGCTCGATCCGGTCAAGGTCCCCTGGTACATCGACCTGCTCAACCTCAACCTCAACAACCATGATCTGGCCATCGCCCGGGAGCGCATCGGCCAATACCTGGAGGCCTTCAAGCAGGACGGCCGGCGCATCACCGAAAACCTCGACTTTCAACCGGCCTGTGGCCGCTAGGGGGTGGAGACGACCATGAGCAGATTCCAGGAAGACCTGCAGGCGATGCAGGAGTGGTTCAGCCAGCCGCGTTTTGCCGACATCATCCGCCTCTACTCGCCGGCCCAGGTGGTCGAACAGCGCGGCACCATCCGCACCGAATACCCGATCGCCCGCGATGCCGCCGCCGCCTTTCATGCGCGCCTGCGCGAGCTCTTCGCCGCCGGACGCTCGATCACCACCTTCGGCCCCTACTCTCCCGGCCAGGCGGTCACCATCAAGCGGGTCGGCATCGAGGGGATCTATCTCGGCGGCTGGGCGACCTCGGCCAAGGGTTCGGCCAGTGAAGACCCCGGCCCCGATCTCGCCAGCTACCCCTTGAGCCAGGTCCCCGACGAGGCGGCGCCGCTGGTGCGGGCGCTTCTCGCCGCCGACCGCAACCAGTATTTCCTGCGCCTGCAGATGACCGAGGAGCAGCGGGCCGAAACCCCGGAGATCGACTACCGCCCCTTCATCATCGCCGATGCCGACACCGGCCACGGCGGCGACGCCCACGTGCGCAACCTGATCCGGCGCTTTGTCGAGGTCGGCGTTCCCGGCTATCACATCGAGGACCAGAAGCCGGGGGTGAAGAAGTGCGGCCACCAGGCCGGCAAGGTGCTGGTCCCGGTCGACGAGCAGATCAAGCGGCTCAACGCCGCCCGCCTGCAGCTCGACATCATGCAGGTGGCGGGGATCATCGTCGCGCGCACCGACGCCGAGGCGGCGACCTATCTCGACGGCCGCGGCGATGAGCGGGACCAGCGTTTCATCCTCGGCGCCACGGCGACCGGTATTCCCAACTACAAGACCGCCTTTCTGGCAATCATGCGCCGCTTCTTCAGCCAGGGGGTCACGGAGATCAACGGCCATTTGATGTATCGCATCTCCGAGCAGGCCTATGCCGAAGCCGAGGAGTGGCTTGAGCGGGTCGGCCTGGTCCGGGAGATCGCCGCGGCGATCAAGGAGCTGCCGGCCAAGCGCAGCACCGCTCAGGTCAACAAGGCGCTCGACCGGGCGGCGACCCGCCTGCTCGACCTCTGGCAGATGGAGGCGAGCCTGAAGACCTACGGTCAGGCCGTCGCCGATGTCATGACCTTCCACCTCGACGAGGGGGCCGAACTGCCGATGAGCGTCGAGCAGTGGCACGCCTTCGTCGAAACCGCTTCCTTCGTCGAGGCACGGGAAAAGGCCCGCGCCATGGGATTCAATATCGTCTGGAACTGCGACATCGCCCGCACCCCGGAAGGGTACTACCAGATCCAGGGGGGGATTGACTACGCCATCGCCAAGTCGCTGGCAGTGGCCCCCTTCGCCGATATCCTCTGGATGGAGACCAAGACCGCCGACCTCCACGACGCACGCATCTTCGCCGAAGCGATCCACGCCGTCTATCCCGACAAGATGCTCGCCTACAACCTCTCCCCCTCCTTTAACTGGGATACCACCGGCATGAGCGAGGAGGAGATGCGCCGGTTCCCCGAGGAACTCGGCAAGCTCGGCTTCGTCTTCAACTTCATCACCTACGGCGGCCACCAGGTCGACGGCCTGGCGGCGGAGGAGTTCGCCACCGCCCTCAAGGACGACGGCATGCTCGCCCTCGCCCGCCTGCAGCGTAAGCTGCGCCTCCTCGACTCCCCCTACCGAACCCCGCAGACCCACGTCGGCGGCCCCCGTTCCGATGCCGGCCTGCTCGCCGCCAGCGGCGGCACCGCCACCACCAAGGCGATGGGGAAGGGCTCGACCCAGTTCCAGCACCTGGTCGAGACCGAGGTGCCGCCGAAGCGGCTCGAGGACTGGCTCAAGCTCTGGGGCAAGCACTACCAGCTGACCGCGAAACTTCGCGTCACCCTGCGGCCGCACATCGCCGGCTCCGAACTGCTCGAACTGACGGTGGTCGACCGCCAGGAGACCAGGCTGGCCAATATCATCTTCGCGGTGCTGCAGGACCGGCGCGACCGCAACATGCTGTCGATCCGGGACCAGAACACCTTCAGCGAGGATTTCCGCCAGAAGCGCCTGATGACCCTGGTGACCCTCTTTCTGATCCACCGCTACAAGGCGGTCACCGTGCACTATGTCACGCCGACCGAGGACAATCTTCACCAGGCCGAAGGGATGCGCGATCTCGGCCTTTACAGCAGCATCCAGACCGAGATCGGGCAGATCATCGTCGCCCAGGTCGCTGCCGAAAAGGTGAAGGAGCTGGTCAAGCCGGAGAGCCCGGCCCTGCAGAAACTGATCACCAAGTCCTGATCCCGGCAGCGCCGCCGGGGGAGTGATCTATCGACCGACGCCAGCGCCGAGCCGGGCGGACGGTTTTGGCCGCCAACTTTTTTTGCGGGTCCTGCGAATGAACTCCGAACTCTTTTACAGCCTGACCTGCAATGCCGCGCTCCTCCTCTCCCTCGGCCTGATCTACGACCTGTTCCAGCAGGATCAGCGCCGTGCGGCGACCTCTTTCAAGCAGCTTGGCTTCGGAATTCTCATCGGACTGGTCGCCCTGGTCCTCATGGCGACGCCGGCCCGCTGGGTCGGCGACATCATCTTCGACACCCGCACCATCCTCCTCAGCCTGACCGGCCTCTTCTTCGGACCGCTGCCGACCCTCGCCGCCATGGCCATTGCCGCCGCCTACCGCATCAGTCTCGGCGGCAGCGGCATGCTCATGGGGGTTGCCACCATCCTGGTCGCCGGCGGACTCGGCCTCGCCTGGCGCCATTGGCGCTGGCGGCAGAAGCAGGAGCCCACGGTCGGGGACCTCTACCTGTTCGGCATGGTCGTCCACCTCGGCATGATCGCCTGCATGCCGCTGCTGCCGCCGAACCTGCGCGGAACGACCTTCCGCACCCTAACGCTCCCCATCCTTATCCTCTACCCGGTCGCCACCGCCCTGCTCGGCCACCTCCTCGCCAGCCGGCAGCGCCGCCAGCGCATCGAAGCCGAACTGCACCGGAGCGAGGGGCTGCATCGCTCCATCCTGCAGACCGCCATGGACGGGATCTGGCGGGTCGACCGCCAGGGGCGGCTGATCGAGGTCAATGACGCCTATTGCCGGATGAGCGGCTACCGCAAGGAGGAGTTGCTGACCCTGACGGTTCCCGACCTCGATGCGAACCAGAACGCCACCGAGGTCGCCGCCCATATCGATCAGGCGATGACGGAGGAGAAAATACGCTTCGAGTCCCGCCACCGCCGCAAGGACGGCACCCTCTTCGATGTCGAAGTCAGCGTCCAGTCCCTGGCCTTCGCCGGCGGCCAGTGCGTCGCCTTTCTCCGTGACATCACCGCGCGCAAGCAGGCGGAAGAGGAGCTCCGGCTGAGCCGGCAGCAGTATCGCGACCTGGTCGAAGGGACGCCCGATCTCATTACCCGGGTCGACACCGCGGGGCGCTTCATCTTCGTCAACCATGCCGCCGAAAGCATTTTCGGGCCCGCCCCGGCCGAGTGCCTCGGCCGGAGCTCCTTCGAATTCATTCATCCCGCCGACCGGGCGGCAACCGAAGCGGCCTTTGCGGCCTGGCTCGGCAGCGGCGAAGATCTCTTCATCTGTGAGAACCGGCAGGTCGGCCGGGACGGCCGCGAACACCACATGACCTGGTCTATCCGGGCCGAGCGCGGCCGGCGGGGGAAGATCACCGGGTTTGCCGGCACCGGCCGCGACATCACGGCGATGAAGCATGCCGAGACGGAGCGCAGCCGGCTCGAAAACCAGCTGCAGCAGGCGCAGCGCCGCGAGAGCCTCGGCGTCCTGGCCGGTGGGATCGCCCACGATTTCAACAACATCCTGATGGCCATTCTCGGCAATGCCGATCTCGCCCTGACGCGCCTCTCCCCCGAATCCCCAGCCCTCGACAACTTGCGACAGATCGAAACCGCCGCCCGCCGCGCCGCCGACCTCGCCGGGCAGATGCTCGCCTACTCGGGCCGGGGCCGGTTTGTCATCGAACCGATTGGCCTGAACCGGTTGATCGAAGAGATGACCCATATCCTCCGGGTCAGCATCTCCAAAAAGGCCGTCCTGCGCTTTGTCGGCAGCCCGGAGCTCCCCAGCGTCGAGGGGGACGCCACCCAGCTGCGCCAGATCGTCATGAACCTGGTGATCAACGCCTCGGAGGCGATCGGCGATCGCAGCGGGGTGATCTCCGTCTCCACCGGGCTGCAAACCTGCGACCACGCCTACCTGCGCGGTGCAACCCTGGGGGAGGAGCTCCCCGCGGGGGACTACGCCTGCATCGAGGTGGCCGACACCGGCTGCGGGATGGACGCCCATACCCTGGCGCACCTCTTCGAGCCCTTCTTCAGTACCAAGTTCACCGGGCGCGGCCTCGGCATGGCGGCGACCCTGGGGATCGTGCGCGGCCACAAGGGGGCGATCCAGGTTTACAGCGAGGTCGGCAAGGGGACGACCTTCAAGGTGCTGCTGCCGGCCACCTCCCGGGCGGCGGCGCCCGCAGCCAGCCCGGAAGACCAGGCGCCCTGGCACGGTGAAGGGACAATCCTGCTCGTCGATGACGAGGAGGTGATCCGGACCGTCGGCCGGGAGATGCTGGAAGAGCTCGGCTACCAGGTGCTGGTTGCCGAGGACGGCCGTGAAGCCCTGACCCTGTTCCGGGAACGGCAGAGGGAGATCCAATGCGTCCTGATGGATCTGACCATGCCCCACATGGACGGCGAACAGGCCTTTCGCGAGCTGCGCCAGATCGATCCCGGCGTGCGAGTCATCATCACCAGCGGCTACAGCGAACAGGAGGTCAGCCAGAAATTTCTCGGCAAGGGGCTGGCGGGCTTTCTGCAGAAACCGTTTCGGATTTCCACCCTGCGCGATACGCTGCGCAGGCTTGAAACGCCGGTCTCTCACGACCAGACTGCCGGCGCGGCGCGGGACGAGTAGCCCGCAGCTGATCGCCAACTCTTCCATGAACCTTCCCGGAGAGACCCATGCTCGGGTTCGTCCTGGTTTTTCTCACCATCTACACCGGCATGCACCTGCTCGTCTTCTGGGGGATCCACCCGCTGCTCGCCGGCCACCCGCTGCTGCCGACCCTCAACTGGATCTGGATGGGGCTGATGATCCTGGCGCCGCTGCTGGTGCGGCTCCTCGAACGGGGCGGGCAGGAGCTGGCGGCGCGGGGGCTGGCCTGGGTCGGCTACAGCTGGATGGGCTTTCTTTTCATTGCCTTCAGCCTCTGCGTACTGCTCGCCGGCTGGGAGCTCTTCTGCTGGCTGCTCGGCCGGGCCTGGCCGCTGGTGGCGCAACTCTCCCTCCACGGCGGCCTGAGTGCCGGGCTGATCGTCGCTACCACCCTGGCGGCCGGCCTCTATGGCCTCTACGAGGCGGCCCATCTGCGGGTCGAGCGGGTCACCCTGACCAGCGCCAAACTGCCGGCGGGAAGCCAAGGGATTCGCATCGTCCAGCTCTCGGATCTGCACCTCGGGCTGATTCACCGCGAAGAGACCCTGGCGCCGATCATCGCCCAATTACAGCAGCTGCGGCCCGATCTGCTGGTTGCCAGCGGCGATGTCGTCGACGCCCAGATCAATCACCTCGAGGAGTTGACTGCGCTCTGGCAGCAGGTGAATCCGCCGCTGGGGAAGTTCGCCGTCACCGGCAACCACGAGGTCTATGCCGGAATGGAACAGGCCCTCGAATTCCTCGCCGCCAGCGGCTTCCAGGTGTTGCGTAACACTACGGCAGCGGTGACCGAATACCTGACCTTGGTCGGAGTCGATGACCCGGCGGCCGGCCCGCCCGCGGCGGAAGCCTCCCTGCTGGCGCAGCTGCCGGGCACCCGCTTCATTATTCTGCTCAAGCACCGCCCCGCCCTCGACCCGGCGGCGCGGGGGCGCTTCGACCTGCAGCTCTCCGGCCACGCCCACCGCGGCCAGATCTTTCCCTTCAACTACCTCACCGGCCTCGAGTATCCGCTGCAGGACGGCCTCTATCCACTGGCGGAAGGCGGGCACCTCTACACCAGCCGCGGCACCGGCACCTGGGGGCCGCCGATGCGCATCCTCTCGCCTCCCGAGCTGACGGTTTTCGATATCGTACCGGAGCCAACCGGAACAACCGATCCGGCAAAGTGATAAACTGACAGCGGGAGATACATTACCCGACTCCCCACGTCCCGGATCCTTGGCCCACCGCCAGGGGATGGGACGAAACCCGAGGAGGACCCGATGAAAACCCGGACAACTTTTCTTATCGCCACGATCGTCTTTCTGTTTGCAACGCTTTCGACCGCCGCCGCCGACCCCGCCGATTATGCGAGCACCATCGCGCTCTTCAAGGAATCGCCCGTCGTCCAGCCCTTCTTCGAGAATAGTTACGGTTACGCCGTCTTCCCCATCGTCGGCAAGGGCGGCCTCGGCCTGGGTGGTTCCTTCGGCAAGGGGCAGGTCTACCGCCATGGCAAGCTCACCGGTAAGAGCAACATGGTGAAAGTGAGTATCGGCTGGCAGGCCGGCGGCCAGGCGCTGAGCGAAATCATCTTCTTCCAGGACAAGCGCGCCTACGACGAGTTCACCGGCGGCTCCTTCGAGTTCGACGCCACCGCCTCCGCCGTGGCGATCACCGCCGGCGCCCAGGCCAAGGCGGGGAGCAGCGGCTCCTCGGCCGGGGTCAGCGCCGGGCCGAACAGCGACCAGCAGCTTGGCGGCCGCTACGTCAAGGGGATGGCAGTCTTCACCCACACCCTCGGCGGCCTGATGTACGAAGCAAGCATCGGCGGCCAGGGCTTCTCCTTCGAGCCAGTCCATTAGACACCGGCGATGGGCAGCCACTTCCCGGGGTTCTCGCCCCGGGCCTTCGCCTACTTCGCCGATCTGGCGGCAAACAACAACAAGGCCTGGTTCGAGGCGCACCGCGCCGACTACCAGGCCCTCCTCCTGGAACCGCTCCAGGAGCTGGTCGCCGCTTTACCGGTTGTTGTGGGGAATGGGGTGAAAATCGACAGTCCAACCGACGTGCGGTTAAAAGGCGCGGAGGCTTTGACTTGTTTTCGAGCTTAGGCTAAATTGTCGAAACCTTTTATTGAATGTACTCCATTGAGAGGACCGGGCAACCGGATCGATTACTGCCTGCTTCAGTAAACTCGAAACCGTCATTGACCGACTGGGTCGGCTGGGCGGTTTAATGTTGTTTTGATAAAGAAAGCTCTGGGACCCCATGACCGACAGCCAAAAAAAACAACTCGAACAGCAACTCTGGAATGTCGCCAATCAACTGCGCGGCAAGATGCACGCCGACGAATTCCGCGACTACTGCCTGGGATTCATCTTCTTCAAGTACCTCTCCGAGCTGATGCACCACCACGCCAACCGGATTCTGCGCGAGGACGGCGTCGATTATCTGGAGATCGACGAGACTTCCGAGGCCGGCCGGGAAATGCTAGCTGCCGTCCAGGAAGATGCCGTCGAGGAGTTGGGGTACTTCATCAAACCGAGTCAGCTGTTCGAATCTCTCGCCAAGCGCGGGGAGGACCCCGACCAATTCATTCTGGACCATCTGACCAGCGTGCTACGCAGCATCGAACGCTCCACCATGGGTACGGAGAGCGAGGACGATTTCGAGCGCCTGTTCGAGGACCTCGACCTCACCTCCAGCAAGCTGGGGCGCACCGAAACCGCGAAAAACACCCTGATCGCCAAGGTCCTCACCCACCTGAACAAGATCGACTTCCACCTCGATGACGCCGACGGCGATGTCCTCGGCGACGCCTACGAATACCTGATCGGCCAGTTCGCCAGCGGTGCAGGGAAGAAGGCGGGCGAGTTCTACACTCCGGCCGCCGTCTCCTCCATCCTGGCCAAGATCGTCACCACTGGCAAGGACCGGCTCAAGTCGGTGTACGATCCGACCTGCGGCTCGGGCTCGCTGCTGTTGCGGGTGGCGCGGGAGGTGGAATCGGTCGGCGACTATTACGGGCAGGAGATGAACCGCACCACCTATAACCTGTGCCGCATGAACATGATCCTGCACGGTGTCCACTACCGCAATTTCGATATCAAACAGGAAGATACCCTGGAGCATCCCCAGCACCAGGATAGGCGCTTCGACGCCGTGGTTGCCAATCCTCCCTTCTCAGCAAAGTGGAGCGCCAATCCCCTGCACCTCAGCGACGACCGCTTCAGCCAGTACGGCCGCCTCGCCCCGGCCTCCAAGGCCGATTTCGCCTTCGTCCAGCACATGCTCTACCAGCTCGACGACGGCGGCACCATGGCGGTGATCCTCCCCCACGGCGTACTGTTCCGCGGCGCGGCAGAAGGACACATTCGCAAATACCTGATCAAGGAGCGCAACTGGCTCGACGCCGTCATCGGCCTGCCGGCCAACATCTTCTACGGCACCGGCATCCCGACCTGCATCCTGGTCTTCAAGAAGTGCCGGGAGCATCCCAAGGATATCCTCTTCGTCGACGCCAGCACCTGCTTCGAAAAGGGGAAGAACCAGAACGTTTTGCGACCGCAGGACATCGACAAAATCGTCTCCACCTGGCGCAACCGCCGGGTGGAAGAGAAGTTCAGCCACCGCGCCACCCTGGAGGAGATCGCCGAGAACGACTACAACCTCAACATCCCCCGCTACGTGGACACCTTCGAGGAGGAAGAGCCGGTCGATCTGGCGGCGGTGGCGGCGGAGCTGAAGAGCGTGGAAGCGCAGATGGGCGATCTGGACGAGGCGATTCGCGGCTTTTGCGCGGAGTTGGGGATCGAGGCGCCGGTGTGACTTTTCGCACCCCCCTTTGCGAAAGGGGGGCCGGGGGAAGGTTTTGCTCCCCCCTTTATGAAAGGGGGGCCGGGGGGGATTTCCTCTCAGCCGCTAAAGACAAATCCCCCTAAATCCCCCTTTCTCAAAGGGGGACTTGACTGTGGTGGTGAGATGGGTGTGGTGAAGACGAAAAATGTGCCGGTGTTGCGATTCTCGGAGTTCTCCGATCCGTGGATGATGGACAGGATTGACAATTTTGTGAAGCGGGTCAGTAACCCAGTTACCGTTGAACCGAACACCTTCTATCGGGAAATCGGCGTTCGCTCCCATGGTAAGGGAATTTTTCATAAGGAACCGGTCACCGGGAAAAGCCTGGGCAACAAGCGGGTTTTCTGGGTCCACCCCAAAGCGTTTGTCGTCAACATCGTGTTCGGTTGGGAACAGGCGGTTGCGCTGACCACTGCTACCGAAGAGGGGTTCATTGCTTCTCACCGCTTTCCGATGTTTGTTCCGATTGGAAAAAAATCCGACTTGGATTTTCTGTTGTTATTCTTCCTTCGAAAGCGAGGCAAGTATCTGCTTGAGTTGGCTTCACCTGGAGGAGCGGGACGCAATAAGACGCTAGGTCAGAGCGAATTCGCACAGCTTGAAGTGACGCTACCGGCACTGGCAGAGCAGAAGAAGATTGCCGCGTTTCTTGCCGTCGTGGAAAAGAAGCTTGATGCACTGCGCCGTCAGGGCGAGCAATTGCATGCCTACAAACGCGGTGTGATGCAGAAAATCTTCTCGCAGGAACTCCGATTTAATGCGGATGATGGGTCGGGGTTCCCGGATTGGGAGGAGCATGAGTTTGAGCAAATAGTATTTCGGGTGGCCGACAAAATTGACATAAACAAATCGGATGTTCTACTTCCGTGCATTGAGTTGGACAGCCTGGAGTCAGGGACTGGCAGGCTTTTGACATCCTATGATTGCTCTACCCAGGTGAGTATTAAAGGAAAATTCAAGGCTGGAGATGTCCTTTTTGGAAAGCTGAGACCATATTTGAGGAAATATCATCAACCCTCATTTCAAGGCGCTTGCTCTTCTGAAATATGGGTCTTGAGAGGAACCGGCATTACGCAAAAATTTCTTTATTACCTTGTTCAAACAAATCGATTTGATTGGGCCTGCAATAAATCTTCTGGCTCGAAGATGCCCCGCGCGGATTGGGATTTTATAGGAAGGACTCCGTTTGTCGTTCCGAAATCCGAGATCGAGCCAGTAGTGTCCGGTTAAGAAGTTGCATAGGCTCCGAAGTCCAAGTCAATGATATCGGGAGGCCCTAAGCCTGCGGCCGCATCCTCGGCGGCCTCGTTGCGAATATTGTTGCGAAGCTCACGCACCCTGTTGATGCTGACACGTTCGCCATGCTCTTCGTGGCAGTAGATGGCCAGCAGCAAATAAGTAATCAACCCTGCGAGGATCTGCACCAGCAGGCCGTAGGGACTGCGGGCAATCAGGTGATACACCTTGAGGTGGCGCTTCCACCAGGCGAAGAAGGACTCGATCGTCCAGCGTAGCTTGTAGATCAAGGCAATCTGCTCGGCGGTCAGATCGAAGCGGTCGGTGGCGACCCAATAGGATTTTTGGTCAACCTTGTAGCCGACCACACGCACTTCTCGTTCGGTCTGGTTGACATCTTTGGTGCCGAGCAACACCCTGGCGTCATAGAAAACATGACTGCCGGGGACAACAGGATTGGCGCTCAACTCCGTCTTACGAGAACTGGCTTTGATGCGGCAGACAAAGTGGCGCCCCTGATCCTGCCAGTCGTCAAAGTTTTTGTAACACTGGTAATAGCGGTCATAGACACCTGTCTGACCGGGAGCCACGAGCCGTTCCGCCTGAGGACGCTCGTCGCCCTTGCCGTCGGTTAATGTGACTTTCTGGGGGACACCACGACCGATATCGAACCCCAGGTGAACCTTGGCCTTTTTGGCTCCGTCTCGATAGTCCGCCCAGAGCATGGACAGCGTAGCGTCAATCAGCGAACCATCGACGGCGATCAGATCGCCGAGATCGGAGATGTCTTTGGCGACAGGAATCTTTTGTGAGACCTGTTTCTGCAGGTCTTCGTAAACATGAATCATCTGCTCCAGCCCTCGGGTATTGATCGCCTCAAAGAAGGCGCTTTTCCGGATACCGCCGGGCGGTGCAATATGAGTCGCGGCAAAATCTTCCTGCGTCAGAACCTGAAGCAGATGACGCCCCGAAGAATGCTCTTCGAGGTGATAGTAGGTCAGGATTTTCAACTGATCTTCAAACGTCATCTGCAGTGGCCTGTTGCCTCGGGCCTCAAGAACCGGGGCATGTTCGAGAGCGCCCTTGAACGGGGTAAAAAGTCGGACAATGGAGCGCCTGCTAAGCCGGGTACGGTGGCAGCGAACAAGTAATGACATTTTCGTAAATCCTCATATAAAATAGGTATTTACGAAAATCACCGCGCCGACTTCACGACGATTTGTCAAGCAAAAAATACGCTAACTTGTGAAAATATTTACAATTATCTGCAACTTTGGGTGAATGCAATTTGCTAACCGGACACTACTGAGATCGAGCAACAAAAAATCGCCTACTTCCTCTCCGCCATCGACGCCAAAATCGACGCCGTTTCCACGCAGATCGAAAAGATGGAAACCTTCAAAAAAGGCATCCTGCAACAG
This sequence comes from Desulfuromonas carbonis, assembly GCF_054658035.1. Taxonomy (NCBI): domain Bacteria; kingdom Pseudomonadati; phylum Thermodesulfobacteriota; class Desulfuromonadia; order Desulfuromonadales; family Desulfuromonadaceae; genus Desulfuromonas; species Desulfuromonas carbonis. The sequence continues at coordinate 755,307 of NZ_BAAHXR010000003.1, forward strand.
ATGTTCGTATAGAGGTGAAGGCGGGAAGCAAATCCCCCCCCAGCCCCCCTTCCTTAAAGGGGGGAATTCAGGCCGGAGTGCCGAGACGGAGCATGGTTTAAAAGTCCCCCTTTATGAAAGGGGGATTTAGGGGGATTTGCCCTTGCGCAACTACAGCCGAAACCTGAAACCGCCGTCCCGCCAGTTGCGCAAAACCATGACCGACGCGGAACAGCTGCTCTGGTCCCATCTGCGCCGGAAGCAGTTGCACGGGGTCCAGTTCTATCGGCAGAAACCGCTCGGCCCGTACATTGTCGATTTTTTCGCCCCAGCCGCCGGGTTGGTCGTCGAGGTCGACGGCAGCCAGCACCTGGAACCCGGCCATCTCCAACGCGACCGGCAGCGCGATCGTTGCCTTGCTGAAGAGGGATTGCTGGTGCTGCGCTTCGACAACCGGGAAGTGCTGCTGGAAACCGATGCCGTCCTGGAGCGGATCGGCGAGGAGATCTTGCGCAAGAGGAAATCCCCCCCAGCCCCCCTTTCATAAAGGGGGGAGTAAAGGCGGCAATTTTCGAATGTGAGAGGTTCTCCAAGTCCCCCTTTAAGAAAGGGGGACTTAGGGGGATTTGATTCAGGAGATTTGCCTTTAGGAGAGTCGACCATGACCGAAGACATCCGCTGGATGCAGCGCTTCGACAACTTCCAACGCTCCATGAAACAGCTGGACAAGGCCATGGCCCTGATGGCGGAACGGGACCTGTCGGAACTGGAGCGCCAGGGGGTAATCCAGGCCTTCGAGTACAATTACGAATTGGCCTGGAACGTCCTGAAGGATTTTTACGAATACCAGGGGGAGCTGGGAATTCATGGAAGCCGCGACGCCATCCGGGTGGCCTTCAATCGCGGGCTGATCGCCGACGGCAAGGTCTGGATGGACATGATCAAGAGCCGGGCGCTTACCGTGCATACCTACAATGAGGACGTTACGGAAGCAATCCTGGAAGACATCGTCAACCGCTACTACCCCGCTTTCGTCGCCCTGCGCGAGAGCTTGCGCCGTTACCAGGAAGAACATGGCTGAGCAATTCGGTCTGCCCGCGGAGGTCATCGAAAAAATCCGCGCTGCCCTTGCGCGGTTCGAACCGATCCGGCTGGCCACCCTTTACGGTTCGCGCGCCAAGGGGACTTACAAACCCGGCTCGGACATCGACCTGACCCTGACCACGACCGGGGAGTTGGAAAATTCCTTCCTGAACCGGGTCGCCATCGCCCTGGACGATCTCGACCTGCCCTACTCCTTCGACATCTCCCTTCTCGCCCAGATCGACAACCCCAATTTGCTCGACCATATTCGGCGCGTCGGCACCGAGTTCTTCAACGCGGAAAGCTACGCCGCCGAACTGCGGCGCCGCGACGAGGCGAGGCGCTACGCCGAGCAGGCCTACCAGTCCGAAGCCCAGTTAGAGCAGAGCCTGATCCGCCGTCTGGGCGGGCTTGGCTATGACTTTGTCTCAATCGGTAATTCCGCAGAGCTACGCGCCAACCTGAAACGACAGCTGGAAAAGCATAACGAGGTGTTGTTGACCGATGCCGAGTTCGCCAAGGTTCTCAACCATCTGGACAAGGGAAACGTCTTCGAGCGGGCAAAGATCCTGCGCGATCGCATGCAGCTCACCCGAGACGACGGTTCATCCCTCTATCTGCAGTTCCTCAATACCGAGCACTGGTGCCAAAACCAATACCAGGTGACCAACCAGATCACCCTGGCGGGGAGCTACAAAAACCGCTACGACGTGACGCTATTAATCAACGGCCTGCCGCTGGTGCAGATTGAGCTCAAGCGCCGCGGCATGGAGCTGAAGGAGGCCTTCAACCAGGTCAACCGCTATCACCGCCATTCCTTTTGGGCGGAGAACGGACTGTTCCAGTACGTGCAGTTGTTCGTCATCTCCAACGGGGTGAACACCAAGTATTACGCCAACAACCGCAACCAGGACTTCAAGCAGACCTTCTACTGGGCGGATAAGGACAATAACCCGATCACCCAGTTGGACGCCTTTGCCGACCGGTTCCTGGAGAAGTGCGCACTCTCCAAGGTGATTTGCAAGTACATCGTTCTGCATGAGTCGGACAAGGTGCTGATGGTGCTGCGCCCCTACCAGTACCACGCCGTGGAGGCGATCGTCGAGCGGGTCAAGCACGGCCGCAAGAACGGCTACATCTGGCATACCACCGGCTCGGGCAAGACCCTCACCAGTTTCAAGGCCGCGCAAGTGTTGACCGCCCTGCCCAAGGTGCAAAAAGTTATCTTCGTCGTCGACCGCGCCGACCTCGATTACCAGACCACCCGCGAGTTCAACTACTTTCGCGAAGGAAGCGTCGACGCCACCAGCAATACCCGCGCCTTGGTAAAGCAGCTCGAAGGCGACAACAAACTGATTGTCACCACCATCCAGAAGCTGAACAACGCCATCTCCCGCAAGCGCTTCCTGCCGCGAATCGAAGCCCTGCGCAATGAGCGTATCGTCTTCATCTTCGACGAATGCCACCGCTCCCAGTTCGGCCAGACCCACAAGAACATCACCGGGTATTTCGGCAAAGCCCAGTTGTTCGGCTTTACCGGTACGCCGATCTTCGCCGAGAATGCCGTCGGCAATCAGCACGGCAAACGGACCACCAAGGATCTTTTCGAAGAGTGCCTGCACCGGTATGTCATCACCAACGCCATCAGCGACGAAAACGTGCTGCGCTTCTCGGTCGAGTATTGGGGCAAGTTGAAGCGCAAGGACGGCACGCTGGTGGATGAGCAGGTTTCGTCGATCGATACCAAGGCGTTTTTTGAAGCTCCGCAGCGGATCGAAAAGGTGGTCGACTGGGTCATCGCCAATCACAATCGCAAGACCCACAACCGAAATTTTTCGGCCATCCTCTGCGTCAGCAGCGTCGATGCCCTGATCGCCTATTATGAAACCTTCAAACGCAAGCGGGAGAAGAAGGAGCACGACTTGCGGGTGGTGACGGTTTTCACCTATGCCGCCAACGAGGACGATGTCGACGCCGATGGCCTTATCGGTGACCCCAACCTCGACCTCGGCACTGATACCCCGGTCAACAAACACAGTCGCGACAAATTGGAAGAGTTCATTGGCGACTACAACCGTCAATACCAGACCAGTTTTTCCGCCAAGGACAGTAAGAGTTTTTACAACTACTACAAGGATGTCGCCCGGCGCTTGAAGGAACGTGACAAGAAAAGTTTCCTGGAAAAAGATCGGGTCGACATCCTGTTAGTGGTGAACATGTATCTGACCGGTTTCGACGTGAAGAAGCTTAACACCCTCTACGTCGACAAAAACCTCAGGTACCATGGGTTGATTCAGGCCTATTCGCGCACCAATCGGACATTGGGAGAGTTGAAGTCCCAGGGGAACATCGTCTGCTTCCGCAACCTGAAGAAGAATACCGACGAAGCTATTGCCCTCTTCTCCAACCCGGAGGCGAAGGAGATCATTTTTATTGAGCCCTATGAGCGGCATGTCGAGCTGTTCAACGAGGGGGTGATCAAACTGATGGTGCTGGCGTCAACGCCGGACGCGGTCTCAGAACTGATCAGTGAAAAGGATCAGTTGGCCTTTGTCCGGGCCTTTCGGCAGTTGATGCGCCTGCTCAATATCCTGAAGTCTTTTACCGAGTTCAACTTTGCCGACCTCGACATGGATGCCCAGACGTTCGAGGATTACAAGAGCAAATATCTGGACATCTACGACCGGATGCGCAGCCTCAAGGAGGAGGCGGGGGCTTCCATCATTGAGGAGGTTGACTTCGAGCTGGAGCTGATCCAGCGCGACGAGATCAACGTGGCTTATATCCTCGAACTTCTCGCGGCAATCCAGCAGCAGGAGCGCAGCGCGAACGCCAGGGAACGCAAAAAGGCGCAGCAGCAGCGCGAGGCGGTTTTCGACCTACTGAAAAAGGAGACCCAGCTGCGCAGCAAGCGCGAGTTGATCGAGAAATTCATCAATGACTACATGCCCGACATTTCCGAGGAACAGAATCTCAAGGAGGTGTTCAACGCGTTCTGGGCGGAAGAAAAGAAGGTGGCGATTAACCACCTGTGTGCAACGGAAGGCATGGCCCCTACAGCCGTTTATCAGATGCTTGATAGCTATCAGTTCACTGGAAAAGAGCCTTTGCGCGAAACGGTCTTTGCCTCGCTGGATAACAAACCGAAGCTGCTGGAACGTAAACCGATTTTTGAGCGAATTGTAGAAAAACTTCTGTCCATTGTTAGAACCTTCGAGGACAATGTGGGAGATTTATAGGTCACGCCGCAACGAAACTGCCTGTGGTGAAACCGCGGGCAATCGGATCAGGTCTGCAAACATGGAAATGGTTGAAATCGCAAGATTGCAGGTCTGACTCAAAAACTGCAACATGCAAAGCCTGATCCCGGTGGTTTTCCCAGCCGAGCAGAAGCCGCAGATTGCCCAGAGTTATCGGCGCAAATCCGTGCACTCTGCGGACAGCTCGTCCTTATCCGTTCACCGCATCGAATGCAGCCCGATCATGTTCCCTTCGCTGTCGCGCACCAGGGCGATGAAACCGTACTCGCCGATCGACATCTTGCCCTGCTCGACCTTGCCGCCGGCCTTTTCGACCCGCCCCGCTTCCACGGCGCAGTCCTCGCAGCCGAAGTAGACCAGAGTGCTGTTGCCGCCGCACGGGCCGCCCACCATCTTCACCAGGGTACCGGCGGCGCCGTAGCCCCCCTCCGCCATGGGGAAAGCCAGGAATTCGAGCCCCGGGGTGGGGGAGGCGAGCGGCTTCAGTTCGGTCGCCAGCACCGTTTCGTAGAATTCCCTGGCACGCGGTAGATCCTCGACGTAGATTTCGAAACAACGAACTGGATTGGTATTCATGGACGTATTCCTTTCGTAATGGCGCCGTCTTGCTGGCCAGCCGCGGGTGTCGCCGCTGCCGGCGCGTAGCAGAGCGACGGGTTGCGCACGGCTTTTCTCCTTGTTCAGTCGATCGCAAACGTTCCGGTCTGGAGCGCCCCCGCCGGCCGGTAAACCCCGAGGAGCACCCCCGTACTGCTGGTGACGGTGCGCACCAGTTGCAGACTGCGTGGCACCGTACCGCCGCCGAAGAGCCGCTTGCCGCGGCCGAGCAGTACCGGAAAGGTCAGAATCCGGTATTCGTCGACGAGATCGTGCGCGATCAGGGTCTGCAGCAGCCCGGCGCTGCCGTGCACCTGGATTTCACCCACACAGCGACGCTTGAGTTCGGCGACACCTGAAACCACCTCCGGCAGATGCCGGCTGTTGTTCCAGGCGAAGGTGCTGCGGGTGCGTGAGGCGACATGCTTCGGCCGATGGTTGAGTTGGAAGGCGATCGGATCGTTCGGATCGGGGAAGCGGGGCCAGTAGCCGGCGAAGATGTCGTAGGTGGTGCGGCCGAGCAAAAAGGCCTCGGCGCGCGAGATGTTTTCGACGACCCAGTTCCCCATGACCGCGTCGGCCAGGGGGAAGACCCAGCCGCCGTGAGTAAAATCGCCGCTGGTGTCCTCCTCGGACCCGCCGGGGGCCTGCATGACGCCGTCGAGAGATACGAAGGTGGTTACGGTCAGTTCTGCCATGGTGTGCTCCTGCCTTGCTTGAGGAGGGATATCCGGCAAACGCCGCTTCGAGCGCAGTGATGTCCTATCTCTTCATCTGGAGCAAGGCCTGTGTCGCGTCCAGGCGTTCCAGATTTCGTCCGGAGAGACGATGTTTTTGACCGTGACATGGTTTGGCTCCTTACACCAAGCCAGGGCCTGAGTTCTCAGCGCGTAGGCTCCATGGGATTCTCCCGGGCGTTCTGTTGCCCGAGCTGTTGGGCGAGACCGATGAGAATTCCCTCGGGACCCCGGATGTAGCAGAGCCGGTAGATGTTTTCGTAATCGACAACTTCATCGACCAACGTCGCACCGAGCTTGCCAAGCCGGGCGAGGGTGTCGTCGAGGTCCTCGACGGTGAACATGACGCGCTGGTACCCCAGCGAGTTCACGGGAGCGGTGCGATGGTCGGACGCGATGGCGGGGGCGTCAAAGCGCGAAAGCTCGATGCGGCTGTTGCCATCAGGGGTACGCATCATGGCGATCTCGACACGCTGGCCGTGTACTCCGGTGACGCGACCGGCCCATTCACCATCGATGGGCATGCGGCCTTCAAGGGCAAGGCCGAGTTCCGTGAAAAACTGAATTGCGGTATCAATGTCTTTCACCACGATGCCAACGTTGTCCATGCGCATGACTTTCATGGTGTCTCCTCGGTGTCTAACGGACGTCGGGGCGGCCTCCATTGGAGGGGGGGCCGGCATTGATGCGCAACCGGCGGTGAGGAGTCCCAACAGAAGTGCATATACGTTCTTCCTGTGAGCTCCTGATTCCCGGCGTCTCATGCTGCTAAAGAAAAACCCTTTCATATTTTTCCTGCCTGAAAAATTGGTTTCCAAATTTGATCTTAATCTCAGGTGGGTCGAATTCCCCGAAGCTTGCTTCGATGAAAGCGATCAATCTAAACTTTTGATACCCCGTAGCTTGCTGCGGGGAGATTCATTTTCGGCTTCCTCGGTTTGCTTATCCAGGGTTTCCTTTCCCTCCAGCCGGGCATTCATCCGGCATAGGCGGCTTCGAGCACGGCAATGTCGAACTTCTTCATCCTGAGGAAGGCCTGCGTCACCCGGGCGCGCTGTTCCAGGGTGCCACCCATCAGTTCGCCCATCTTCGCCGGGACGATCTGCCAGGAAACACCGAACTTGTCCTTGAGCCAGCCGCACTGTTCGGCCTGCGGCACCGCCGAGAGTTTGCCCCAGAAATAGTCGATCTCCGCCTGGGTGTCGCAGTGGACCATCAGCGACACCGCCTCGTTGAAGACAAAGTTGTGGTCGCGGGCCGAATCCATCACCGCGAACCACTGACCCTGCAGCATGAAATCGGCGAACATCAGCGTCCCTTCCCGGTCCGGTTCCATGCCGGGGCCGTAGCGGGCCACCAGCCCTTCGCGCGTCTGCTTGAAGACTTCGGTGTAAAAATTCAGCGCCGCCTCGGCCCGGCCGCACACCGCGCCGGTGAAGAGGAGCGCGGGGATGATTGCCGGCCGCGGCTCCCCGGCGGGGTTGCTGAGGATCAGCTGCCAGGAGACGCCGTATTTGTCCTCGACCCAGCCGTAGCGTTCGCTGAAGGGGTAGCGGTCGAGCGGCATCAAGGCCCTGCCGCCGCTGATCAGCTTGACCCATAACGCCTCCAGCGCCTCCCCGGCGTCGGGACGCTGCGCCGGGTCGAAATTGACGATGAAGGAGAGCGCCGGGTTGATCTGAAAAAAGGTGCCGGCGCTGATCGACATGAATTCGTAACCGAGCAGCCGGAACTGGACGACATCCACCTCGCCCGAGGGGGTGTCGGTGAGGGTCGTGACGTTGGTTACTTCCGAGTCGCCGCCGAAGGCAGCAACGTGGAAGGCGGCCGCCTCCCTGGCTTGTTTGTTGAACCAGAAATGGGGAACGATCTGTTGCCCGGTCATGCTGTCCTCTCCTTTCCGCGGCCATCCGCCGCATGAGCCCTTCCTGCTTCAATCTTGTTGTATATGCAACGACGCGCCCAAAAACATCACCCGTCATTCCGGGTTTGACGCAGGCTCTGGTGCAGCCCCTCGATCGCGCCGACCCCCGCCTCCCCCAGCAGCCGTTCGGCATCGGCCTGAGCCTGTTCCCAGGCAGGATGGAGGGACGAGAAGAGCGCGCGCCCGGCAGCCGTCACCCGGACCCCTCCCGCGGTGGTCTCGATCCAGCCGTTTTTCCGCATCCGTTCCAGATTGCGGCTGACCGTCGACTTCTCCATCGCCAGTTCGCGGCCGATGGCGCCGGGACCGACCTCGCCGGCCAGCGTCAGCATGGCGAGGATGGTGGTCTGGTTGACGGTGACGCCGAAGGGCTTAAGGACCGCATCGTAGACGCCGGTGACGACCCGGTTCAGCAGCCGCACGCGAAAGGCGATGCATTCGTCGGCGAGACGCCGGGCCAGTTGCTGGGGGGTGAGGGATTTCATCGGGGCTCCTGTTGTATATGCAACTCCATTAAAGTCCCGGACGGCGGCCGCTGTCAAGTGCCCGCCCGGGAAGTTTCCATTGCCGCCAGCGCCACGCGCACGGCATCCCGCTCGGCCTGCTGCTTGACCTGCAGGTCGACCGCCTCGGTCACCAGCCGCTCGGCCAGCACCGCGCAGACGCAGCCGGCCGCGAAGCCGTAGACCAAGCCCATCTTGAACAGGGTGCCGGCCTCCATCTCGTAATTGAGGATGCGCAGCTGGCGGTATTCCTCGGTGACGCCGCGCAGCTGGCGCAACAGGACGGGGTTGGCCGAATCGCTGCGCTCCTGTCCCTCGTAGAAGGTGTCGACGCTGGCGGTCACGCCGAGGTGGGCGCGAATGCCGAGCCGCTGCGCCGCCCCGGCCAGCGCCACGGTCAAAAACGGATCGGCCGCCGCCGGGTATTCGGCCGGGGCGATGTCCGCCGCGGCCCCCTGGCGGCAGAGCGCGGCGCTGGAGATCACCAGGTCGCCGGCGTGCACCGGCGGCGCGATGCCGCCGCTGGTACCGACGCGGATGACGGTGCGCACGCCGACCGCGACCAGTTCGTTGACCACGATCGACAGCGACGGCGCCCCCATGCCGCTGGTGGCGGCGATGAAGGGAGTTCCGTCCCGGTTGCGGCAGAGGTAGCTGTGCAACCCCCGGTTTTCCGACAGGGTCGCCAGGCAGGTCACCCCCTCCGACTCCCGGGCGATGGGTATCCCCGAGGGGTCAAGTCTTTCCGTGCCACAAATATTGCAAAGCAAGACTTGACCCCCTCGGCTCTTGCTTCGGCTCCACCAAAGCTGGTCCGCTTTAACTATCCCCCCACGCCCACCAACTCCTTAGCAATCCGCCCCAAAGTTTCCACCGCCCCTTCCGCCTTTTCCGAATAGAAAGCCGCATTGAGCCGCAGACAGTTGCCGAACCGACCCGTCGCCGAGAAGAGCGGACCCGGCGCGATGCTGATCCGCTCGCGCTTGGCGCGTTCGTAGAGGCGCCGCGAGTCGATGCCGGCGGGCATCTCGACCCAGAGGACGAAGCCCCCCTGCGGACGGGTGACGCGGGTTCCTTCCGGGAAGTGGCGACCGATGGCGTCGGCCATCTGCGCCACCTGGCGGGCGTAGACGCGGCGGATGCTGCGCAGGTGGCGGTCGTAGCCGCCGTTGGCGAGGAAGGCGGCGATGGCGAGCTGCGGCGGGGTGGCGGTGGCGACGTTGGTGATCATCTTGGCCCGCTCGATCTGCTCCTGGTACCGCCCGGAGGCGATCCAGCCGACCCGGTAGCCGGGGGCCAGGGTCTTGGAGAAGGAGGAGCAGAGCAGGACGTTGCTGCTCTTGTCCCAGGCCTTGGCGACGGACGGACGCTGGTCGGAGAAGGAGAGATCGCCGTAGATGTCGTCCTCAATCAGCGGCACGCCGTGTCGCTCGAGCAGTGCCACCAGCCGCTCCTTGTCGTCGTCGCCGAGGGTGCCGCCGAGGGGGTTGTGGAAGTTGGAGATGACGAGGCAGGCCTTGACCTGTCCCGGGTGGCTCTCCAGGGCGTAGTCGAGGGCGTCGAGGCTGATGCCGGTCAGCGGCGACGTCGGGATCTCCAGGGTCTTGAGCTGCAGATCCTCGATCAGCTGCAGGAAGTTGAAGTAGACCGGCGTCTCGATCGCCACCGTGTCGCCGGGGCGGCAGAGGGCGCGCAGGGCGAGGGCGACCGCCTCGGCGCAGCCGGAGGTGATGACGATCTGCTCCGGATGGAGGGCGCAGCCGGCGGCGAGCATGCGCTGGGCGATCTGCTGCCGCAGCCGCTCGTATCCCGGCGGGATGGCGTAGGAGACCGACGGCAGCGGGTGGCGCCGGGTCTCCTCGCTGAGCATGCGGTTAAGGCGGGCGACCGGCAGCAGGTCGGGATTGGGGATGGCGATGCCGAAGGGGAGGAGCTGAGGGTCGAGGGAGTCGCGCAGCACCATGCGGAAGAGCTGGCCGGTGCTGACCTCGGTCGGCGCCAGGGCCGGCGGATTGAGCTTCGGTTCGGCGGGGATCTCCGGCAGCCGGCCGCGCACGTAATAGCCCGACTGGGGGCGCGCCTCGAGGACGCGGCGGTCTTCGAGGAGGGCGTAGGCCTCCTTGACGGTGTTAAGGCTGACCTGCAGCTGCCGGCTGAGCCGGCGCAGGGAGGGGACGCGCTCGCCGGGGCGAAAAGTCCCTTCGGTGACCAGGGTGGCGATGCGTCCGGCGACCTGTTCGTAGAGGGGGAGCGAAGCTTCCGGCATGACGGCGGCCTCCTGCTGGGGTTTATCTGACGATACTGCGGCCGGTCTTTTGCCGACAGGCACAGCGCGCCACAAAAGCGATGGATACAGTTTAGTTTAATACAAATTGTAATGGATACAAAAGTTGGTTGCTGTATCTGTTTTAACTGGCGGGGGAGCGCTATGCTGGGGCCAACGTACCGCCCTGGCCGCATCGGCCGCGGCGGGAATGGCTATCAGGAGAAGACGATGAAAACCCTTTCGCTGGAACGCATCGCAACAAGACGCAGCGAAACCGGCTGGGGCGGCGCCCTGCTGCTCGCCGGCCGGGCGCTGCTGGAGGCGCTCAAGCGCCGGCGCAACTGGGCCCGGGGGCTGAGCCAGCTGCAGGAGATGGACGACCGCATGCTCGCCGATCTCGGCATATCAAGGGCCGATGTCGACCAGATGGCCCGCAAGGGGCCGGGCTGGGTGCCGGAGCGACGGGGCGGCGGATTCTCCGGGACGGCATAGCGTCAGATAAGATTAAACAGCGGCCGGGTCGATACGATCCGGCCGCTTTGTCTGCGCTGGCTCAACGCCTCTGGTAGCGCGTCGAAAAAACCCGGTCCCAGAGCGGCGAGGTCACCCCGAAGTTGGTGGTGGGGTGGTAGTGGTGGGTGAGATGATTGCCGGCCCACTGCTGGGCAAGGCGATAATGGAATCGCAGGTGGTGAATCAGAAAGTGACCGACGCCGTAGGCAACGTAGCCGAAAGCGACGGCCCCGATCAGCAGGGCGCCGAAACCGCTCGGCAACAGCAGATCGAAGAGAACCAGCAGGCCGAACAGCACCAGGGCGGGGAGGAAGAAGGGGAGGCTGGAGTAGCCGAGCGGATTGCGATGGTGCTCCCGGTGCCCCTCTACCATGATGGGGATCGAGCCGTGGAACAGCCAGCGGTGAAAGAAATATTCGACAAAACTGAACAGGAACAGCCCGACCAGGAAGGTCAAAAGAGCCAGGGCCGGCCGGGTCTCGAGACGATGCAGGCCGTACAGAACCAGCCCGATCCCGATCGGGATATCGAGGGCGAATTCGCCCCAGTAGTTCGCCGGGGTCTGCGACATCCGCGCCATCCGATCGAGAAAAGGCGTGAAGAACTGTCGGATTGTTTTCGTTCCCATCTTTTTCCATCTCCCGTGCGAAATAGCGCAGCAACTATAGTTTACACCTTTCCAGCCACCGCAACCGGCCGCTCGGGGAAAAATCGACCGCGAAACGGTCCGCTCCGTAGAAAACCAAAGCGCCCCCGTTGCAGGAACGGGGGCGCCGGAAAATTGTTGCGAACTGCGTAGCCGGATCATCACCTTCCGGGGAACTGCGCCAGCCACTCATGCACCGCCGCCACCGCCTGCGGCAACGCCGCCGCGACCGGTTCTGAGAGACCCTGCCCGAGCTCGAGAGATTCCGGCTCGATGCCGACGATGAAGAGCTCCGGCAGTTCCCCCAGCTCGGCGGCCAGGGCAAGCACCTCCCCGAGCCCGGCCTGGTGCAGCGAAAGCCCCGCACCATCGGCGCGGAAGACCCCCGCTTCGTAGCGAAAACCGGCCACGCTCCCCGGCGCCCGCCCCATCGCCAGGGCATCGACCAGGAGCACCGCCCGCGCCCCCGCCATCAGGCTCAATAATGTCAGGCCACCAGTACCACCGTCGATCACCTCGACCCCCGGCGCCACCCCTTCCCGTTCCAGCTCCTCGATCACCGCGATCCCGACCCCGTCATCGCCGGCGAGGGGATTGCCGACACCGATCACCCGGATCGCGGGGGGCGATTCGGGAAATTTTGAATTTTGAATTTTGAATTTTGAGTTCAGGTCAAGTCCTCGGGAGCGTGAATCGATTTCATGCGGAAAAAAGAGTAATGACCTTGCTTCCGAGGAGTGAATTTCCATTTTAATTCACCATTCAAAATTCTCACGGTCGATTTCAGGCGAAATCGACCGTGAGCAGGTGCGTCGAACAGCTGATGCAGGGATCATAGGCGCGCACCAGGCTCTCCAGACGCAGGGTCAGCTCAGGGCGGGGGAGGTCGAGCAGTTGCGGCACCAGGGCGCGCAGGTCGGCCTCGATATTGCCGAGGTTCTGGGCGGTGGGGATGACGCAGTCGGCGCTCTCGATGCAGCCGTCGGCATCGTAGTGATAGGCGTGAAAGAGGGTGCCGCGCGGCGCCTCGATGGCGGCGACGCCGACGCCGGCGCGGGCCGTGACTACCGGCACCTCCCGGCGCAGGCCGGGGAGCAGGGTCTCGTCGACGAGATGGATCGCCTGCTCGACGCAGTGGATCACCTCGACCAGCCGCGCCACCAGGTTGCGATAGGGGTTGATCGTCCCCGGCTCGAGCTGCAACGCCGCCGCCACCTGGCGCGCCATCGGCGAGAGCTGGCCGAAGGCGTTTTTGACCCGCGCCAGTGGCCCGACCATGTAACTCTCCCGGCCGAGGCGGGCGAACTTGGCCGTCGAGTGCGGCGTCAGGTATTCCTCGATGGCGAGCCGGTAATCGCGCACCGGGATGCGGGCACCGTCGCTGGAGAGAAGCTCGCTGCCGAAGAGGGGGTAGCCGCCGTCGGGACTGAGGGAGAGGTACTCGGTCTCCCGCTCGAAGGCGGGGATCGGCAGAGTGGCGAAGAGATCAACCGTCTCCTCCAGGTCCGGCAGCGCCGCCACCAGCTGGCGCCGCAGCTCCTGCAATGCGGCCGCCGCCGGAAGCGCCGAGAAACCGCCGACGCAGGGGGTGACCGGGTGCACCGGCCGGCCGCCGACGGCAAGGCAGATGTCGTTGGCGAGCTTCTTCAGGCGCAGCGCCCGAGTCACCAGCTCGCGCCGGCTCTTCGCCAGCGGCAGGATGCTGGTGACACCGAGGTAGTCGGGGATGGCGAGGAAATAGAGATGGAGGATGTGGCTCTGCAAAATCTCGCCGTAGGCGAGGAGCTGGCGCAGCCGCCGGGTCTGCGCCGAGACCTCGACGCCGAAGGCCGCCTCGGTGGCGGCAAGGGAGACCAGGGTGTGGGAGTTGGAGCAGACCCCGCAGACGCGGGCGACGATCGGCGCGACGTCGCTGTAGTGGCGCCCTTTCAGCAGGCTTTCGAAGAAGCGCGGCGCCTCGACGATCTCGAGGCGGCACTCGCGCAACTCGCCGCTGGCGACATCAACGACGAGGTTGGCGTGCCCCTCGACCCGGGTCAGGTGGCGAACCTCGACTCTCATGCCCCCCCCTTCCCCGGCACGTTGAAGGTGCGGAATTCGCGCAGGATGTCGTCGGCGGTCAGGCCGTTCTCCTCGAGAATGCGGTGATAGGGACCGGAGCGGGGGTTGTCGATCAGGCCGCGGCAACCGCGGCAGCGGTCGCCGCCGCGCAGACAGAGGGCGTCGCAGCCGGCCCGGGTCACCGGGCCGAGGCAGACGACCCCGGCCTCGAAGGTGCAGGGGAGCTCGGCGAGCTTGCACTCGACGCAGAGGGAGAAGCTCGGCAGCTCGGGGGGGCGCCCCATCAGCAGCGCCTGGAGCACGGCGAGGAACTCGCGGCCGTCGATGGGGCAGCCCGGCACCCGGTGATCGACCCTGACATGGGCGGCGAGGGGCTGCGGCGGCAGGGTCGCGAGGTGCGGGCTGTCGCTGCCATAAACCTCGGCGCGCAGGTCATCCGCAGTGCGCAGCGCCGCCAGGGCGTTGACCCCGGCGGTGTCGGCGCAGGCCCCGAGCGCCACCAGGGTGAGGCTGCGGGCGCGGATCGCCGCCAACCTCTCGATCTGGTCGGGGCGGGAGATCGACCCCTCGACAAAGGCGATGTCGAGCTCGCCCCCCCCTTCACTCATCAGCTCGCGGAATTCGACGATCTCGACCAGTTCGAGGAGTTCGAGGAACTCCGCCTCGAGGTTGAGCACCGTCAGCTGGCACCCTTCGCAGCCGGTGAAATCGAAAAAGCCGATGCGTGGTTTAGTCATGGTTGCCCTAATTAAAGTCAAACTGAAAGCCGCAGTTTCTCACGCCACGCCGCAACTAAAAGCAAGCGCTTCCGCCTAATGGCCCCTGACCCTCACCGCAAAGACGCGAAGGTCGCAAAGAAAATCAAACCATCGTAAGAGCCCTGCGGAAAGTTGTTCAGTGTGCCGACTTGAGCCCACAATCCCTTTGGTTTGCTTGGCGTTCCCTGCGGCCTTGCGGTGGGAAAGCCTTTTCTCTGAGCCGTCAGTGCTCAATCGCCTCACGCAGGTGCTTGACCTTGCTGTAGGAGAAGATCGGCCCGCATTGGCAGACGCAGATGTCGTTGATCTGGCACTTGCCGCACTTGCCGAGACCGCACTTCATGTGGCGCTCGAGATTGAGAAAGATCCGCTCCTCGTCGAAGCCGAGCCGCAGCAGCAGCGGATTGATGAAGCGGTACATCGCCGGCGGTCCGGAGATAGCCGCGCTGCTCCGCTGCGGCGCCAGGTCGAGGTCGCAGAAGAGCTGGGTAACGTCTCCCGCCGGCAGCGGCCAGTCCCCGCCCGGTTCGTTGACGACAAAGCGGCAGTCGAGGATGCCGCTGCGGTGCCAGGCGAGCAGGTCTTCGCGGAAGAGGAGCGCTTCCTGGTTGTGCCCGCCGTAGAGGAGGAGCACCCGGCCGAACTGGTCGCGGCGGGCGAGGATCGTCAGCAGCAGCGAGCGCAGGGTGATCATTCCCATGCCGCCGGCAACCAGCAGCACGTCGCGGCCGCAAAAGGCATCGAGGGGGAAGCCGCTGCCGAAGGGGCCGCGAACCCCGACCATGTCCCCCGGCTTGAGGCGGTGCAGGGCACGGGTGAGGTTGCCGGCGGCACGCACCACCAGTTCCAGCTCGCTGCCGCTGCCGACCCCGGGGGCCGAAGCGATGGTGATCGGCGCCTCGCCGAGGCCGAAGACCGAGACCTCCATGAAGGCCCCCGGCTCGAAGGCGACCGGCTGCGGCAGGTGGAGACCGAAGACCTTTTCGCCGGCGGTCAGGGACCTTGCAGTGAGAATTTCGGCGAGCTGCGGCTGGTATTCGGCTCCCGGCGCGCTGACCATCTCCGGCAGCGCCCGCTCGGCGAAGAGGTCGTTGAGGACGGCGGCCGGCTCGATGCGCGCCAGGCACTCGCGGCTGCAGCGGCCGCAGCCGACGCAGGCGGTGCGCTGGTGCTTCTCCCAGAGGTACTTGTACTTGCGGAAAAAGCGGTGGCGCTGGCGATCGGCCTGGTTGGCACGGAAATCGGCGCCGCTGGCGACCTTGGTGAACTGGTCGAACTGGCAGGAATCCCAGGTGCGCACCCGTTCCCCCCCTTCGAGGTTGAGGTCGAGGCGGTCCTGGACGTTGAAGCAGTAGCAGGAAGGGCAAAGGAGGGTGCAGGCGCCGCAGCCGAGACAGCGCTCGCCGATCTCCTTCCAGACCGGGTGGTCATAGACGCCGCCGAGGAGCGGCGCCAGCGACTCGACCGGGAACTGCAGGGTGGCCTGGTTCTCCTTGAGCTGCAGCGGCAGCGGCGACTCGCTGGCCCGGGCGGCGACCAGCGGTGCATGGCGGGCCAGGAGCGCCTCACCGCGAGGGCTGCCGCTCTGCACCAGGTAGCCGTTCTCGACCCGGTGCAGGAAGAGGTCGAAGCCGCTGGCGACCCGATCGGTCTCCATGCTGGTGCAGAAGCAGTGCTCGTCGGGGGTGCAGTCGACGCCGACCAGCAGCGTCGCCTCGCGCTTGGCGCGGTAGGCGCTGTCGGCCTCCCCCTCGAAGAGACAGTCGTCGAGCACCTGCACCGCGTGGATGTCGCAGGGGTGCATGCCGAAGACGACCCTTGGCAGGGCGGCCTTCTCCGGTTCGAGGAGCACCCGCCCGCCGAGGCGGAAACGGAACAGCTTTTCCCAGTTGGGAAAGAGGAACTTCTTCGGCGAATGGACGTGGGGGGGAAACTCGAGGCGCAGCGCCGCCGGGTCGTCGAGGCGCTCCAGGGTCAGGCGCCCCTGGCGCTCCTGCACGCCGACCACCTCGTAGGCGTTGCTGAGCGAACGCACGAAGAACTCGATCTCGGCCCGGCTGATGCTGCGCCAGGTCGTGACGAAGGCGGCCTCCTCGCTGCGGGCGACGGCTTGCTCCATCAAAGGGATACCCCTGAACTGAAAAGTTTTTGGACTCAGAGCAAATTCTCCTCAGTCTACGGGAGTGCCGCTGGCGGCGTCAAGCTGCGTACGAAAAGTGCCCGCCGGGAAAGCCGGCGGGCGCTGTTTCAGGGAAAATCAGAGGGCGTCTCACACCCGTTCGCTGCGCTCACTTGAGAACACAGAGGGCACAGAGAAAGGAAAAACCGGGCTTTGGGTTGAACCAAAAACGCTTGATAGCTTTTCCTCTGTGTTCTCCGTGCGCTCTAGCGACTGCAAGGAGCGGGTGAGAGACGCCTTTACCCTATTCGTGCTCCGCCTCCAGGATCGGCAGGTAGTTGACGCCGATCTTGTAGAGGAGGACGCCGAAGGCGAGGAAGGCGAAGGTGACCCCCCACTCGCCGACGGAGGGGAAGTAGGACCAGCCCGGCCCCATGTTCATACCGATGAGAAAGACGTTGAAGCGGTTGAGGACCACCGCGAGGATCACCGACAGGGCGCAGAGGAAGAGGAGGGTCGGGTCCCGGCGGATGCTGCGCCGTTTGAGGAGGAAATAGGGGACGGCGAAGAGGGCGAATTCGAGGAGGAAAGCGTTCCCCTGGAGGCTGCCGTCAAAAGCGCTGGCGAGCACGCCGCGGTAGGCGAGGTCGCCAAGCCGCAGCAGCAGATAGGTACCGAGGAAGAGGGGCACGTACTTGGCAATGCCCGACAGCAGCTCGGTCTCGGGCCTGCGGCCGAAGAATTTGGCGGCCAGGGTCCCCTCGAAGATCACCATCGGGATGCCGACACTCACCGCCGAGGTCAAAAAGAGGAGCGGCGAGAGGGGAGTGTACCAGAGCTCATGGAGCTTGTAGGGAGCGATCAGCATCATCGTCCCGAGGGAGGACTGGTGGCCGAAGGAGAGGACCACCCCGGCAATGACGAAGAAAGCCATGGTCTTGCCGCAGAACCAGTCGAGGCGATGCAACAGCCAGTTGGCCGGGCGGTTGAGCCGCGCCAGGCGGCCGGGGAGGTGAACGTTGTCCTTGAACTGCTCCACCACGTTGGGGAGGTTCTCGATACCGAGGACGGTGAGGTAGAGCATGACGCACCAGGCGACCTCGAAGAGGACCGAGGTGCCGTTCCAGTAGATCAGTGCGTGCCAGATATTGTAGTACTTGCCGAGGTCGAAGAAGACCGCCAGGCCGACCAGGAAATAGCCGATGAAGGCGGTGAGGATCGCCGGCCGCACCAGGGGGTGGTACTTGTGGCGGCCGAAGATTTCGACGATCGCCGCGGTGGTAAAGCCGCCGGCGGCCAGCGCCACCCCGCAGGCGACGTCGAAGGCAATCCAGAGGCCGAAGGGGTAGGCCTTGCTGAGGTTGGTCACCGAACCGAAGCCGTAAAAGAAGCGGAAAAAGGCAAAAACCGCCCCGGCCCCCATGAAGAAGAGGAGGAGAAAGACGTTGGGAGTGAAGAACTTCTGCCGCAGCGGCAGGGCCTTAATAGTCATCGTCGCCTCCCTCGGTCCCCGCCTTGCGCTTGCGGTTCTGGTTGTAGAACATGATCCCCCCGAGGACACCGTAGACGGCGATCGGCGGGATGAAGTACTGGAAGATCCGGTGCTGGATGCTCTCGGTGAGGTCGGAGACCGGCTTGTAGCCGAAAGGCTGCAGGCCGAGGCCGGCGAAGGCGACATCCTTCCTGGTCAGATAGAGGACGCAGGTACCGCCGACCTCGTTCTCGCCGTAAACCTGGTCGAGGTAACGCTCCGGTTCGGCCGCGATCCGCGCCCGCGCGATCTTCAGCAGCTCGCTGCGCTTGCCGAAGGTGATCGCCCCGGCCGGGCAGGCGCTGGCGCAGGCGGTCGCTTCCCCCTTTTCGAGTCGGGTTTCACTGCAAAGGGTGCATTTCCTGATCGAGGGAAGGGCCGCGTGCCATTCGAACTGGGGGACATTGAAGGGACAGGCGACCATGCAGTAGCGGCAGCCCATGCACATCCCGGCGTCGTACTTGACGGCGCCGTTCTTCTGCTTTTTCAGGGCGCCGACGATGCAGGCCGACTGGCAGGCGGCGTCGGCGCAGTGCATGCACTGGCGCTTGACGAAGGTCGCCGCGCCCGTTTTCTCATCCCGGTGCAGTTGGATCAGGGTATAGGTCTGTTCGGAAAGCTCCCGCGGGGAGTCGTAGAGGGGAGCGCCAAAGGTCGCGGCGTCGCCGAGGGTCGATTCGGGCGGCAGCTTGTTCTCCTTTTTGCAGGCGACCATGCAGGCCTTGCAGCCGATGCAGCGGGTCGAGTCGTTGAGCATGCCGTACCAGTCCGGATCGATGTCCGGCATCTCCCGGGCGGCGGCAGGCCGGGCCAGGTTACAGACGGCACTGCCGCCGGCCACCGCGCCGAGCTTGAGGAATTTTCTGCGGCTGAGGTCCATCGCTTACTCCTTCCCGTCGCGGTCCTGGTCGTTTTTGGTCACCTTCTTCCCGAGCACCTTGACGCCGACCACGCCGGCCGCCGCCCCGGCCAGGGCGGTGTAGCCCGGGGTCAGGTCGATCGGTTTGCGGTTGTCGGTAAAGATCGGCGGGTAGAGGGCGGGCGGGGTGACCCCGGCAATCGGCACCGGCGTCCACATTGAATCCTCGTAGGGATAGGCCGGCTCGACACAGCCGTTGCAGGGGTGGCCATTCTCGATGCACCAGTTGGTGCCGGAGTTGAAGCGCTTCTCCGGGCAGTTGGCGAAGGCGACCGGCCCTTTGCAGCCGAGTTTGTAGAGACACCCTTCGCCACCGAATTTCTGGGCGAATTTGCCGGCGTCGAACTGGCCGCGCAACGGGCAGTTGTCGTGGATCAGCTTGCGATAGAACATCTGCGGCCGGCCGTGCTGATCGACCGGCACCGACTCCGGCCCGCCGAGCAGCAGTGCCGCCACGGTGAAAACAAACCAGTCGGGATGGGCGGCGCAGCCGGGGAGGTTGATGATCGGGGTGGTGATCCCTTGTGCCTTGAAGACCTCCATCACCCCCTTCGAGCCGCTCGGGTTCATGTTCGCCTTCGGCACGCCGCCAAAGGAGGCGCAACTGCCGATGGCGATCACCGCTTTCGCCTTTTTGCCGAGGCGGGTAACGTGCTCAAGGGAGGTGATGCCGTGACCGTTCTTTTCGCCGACCTCGCAGTGGCGGCCGCCGTCGGCGGTGGTGATCGACCCCTCGACGACGAGGAGAAAGGGTTTCTCTTCGGTGTCGTACATCGCCTGCATTGCCAGATCCCCCGCCGCCGCCATCACCGTCGGGTGGAAGTTGAGGGCGATGTGATGCCCCGGGATCACCTGGTCGAGCAGCACATCCTGGATGCGCGGTGCGAGGGCATTGAGCAGCGAGACGCTGCAGCCGCTGCAGGCGCCGGCGGCGAGCCAGACCACCGGGGTCTCCTGGATCGCCTGGGCGAAGGCCTTCTTCAGCAGCGGGTTGTCGAAGAGGTTGATGCCGAGGGCGGCGGCGCCGCCGGCGGAGAACTTGAGAAAGTTACGTCTTGAGATGGGCATGGTTGTCTCTCTCCTGAAAATGGAATCAGCATCGGTTAGCCACCCGTTCGCTGCGCTCACTGGAGACACGGAGACACAGAGGGAGGGGCAAGGACTGAATCATGTCTGGATCTGAAGTTTTCTCTGTGCCTCTGTGTCTCCGTGGCAAAGACCTTAGGCATTGGTGATCTCGTTCAGCACCAGCGCCACCGCCCGCTCGACCGCCGCCGCCACGGCGGGGGTCAGGCCAATGCCGAGCCCGGTCGCTGCCGGCTGCACGCCGATCACCACCGTGCTTTTCGGCTTGCAGTCGACCAGCTCGCCGACCCGCAAGGTCTCGATCAGGCCGACCTGGTGCAGGGAATTCATTGGCAGCGCCTGCGCCTCGACCTCTTCCGGGCTGAAGCGGTAGAGGGTGCCGGGGGGCTGGCCGCCACGCACTGCGTCGATGACGACGAGCTTTTCGCGGCCGTTGAAAATATCCATCAGATCGATGGCGCTGGTGCCGGCGTCGAAGAGCTCGATGCTCTCGGGCAGTTCCAGCGCCTCGAGGCGCTGCAGCACCGCGTCGGCAAAGCCGTCGTCCTGGCGCAGGATATTCCCCACCCCCATCACCAGGATCGGCGGACGGGCCGGCTCGATCAGGGCTGGGATCATGCCGCCCCCCCGACTACCAGGTGGCCGAGGTCCTCCCCTTTCGGGGTGACGGCGTGGACCGCGCAGGAGAGGCAGGGGTCGTAGGCGCGGACGATGCGCACCAGCTCGAAGGGGTTGCGCTGGTCCTTGACCCGGGTGCCGATCAGCGACTGCTCGATCGGACCGGGCTGGCCCTTGCCGTCCATCGGGCCGGCATTCCAGGTGGTGGGGACGATCGCCTGGTAGTTCTTGACCTTCCCCCCTTCGGCGACGATCCAGTGGCCGAGGGCGCCGCGCGGCGCTTCGTGCAGGCCCATGCCGCGGGAGGTGACATCGAGGTTGAAGTCGGTGAAGGTCGGTTCGCCCGGCTTGAGCTGGAGCACCCAGGCCTTGAGTTGCTCGGCGACGATCTTCGCCTCGATGGCGCGCGCCGCATGGCGGCCGAGGACCGAGCAGAGGGCGTCCGGGGAGGCCTTGAACTGGCCGAGGACACCGTTGACCTCCCCTTGCACCTGGCGGTCGCCGGCGGCGTAGGCGGCGAGCATGCGCGCCAGCGGACCGACCTCAAGGACCTCGCCAGCGTAGCGCGGCGACTTGACCCAGCTGTAGGCCCCGGCCTTGTCGCGGTCGGCGACGGTCTGGCCGTCATAGGGGTGTACCGGGCCGTCGGCGGCAAACCAGCTGTTCTCCACCTCTTCTGTCACCCGGGTCGGGTCGAAGCGGCGCAGCTTGAGGTCGCTCCCCTTGACGATCCCCTGCGGAAGGTAGCGCTGGCGCTTGGTCAGGTCGGGATCGCTGTCGAGGTCGAAGACGCCGAAAGAGAGGAACTGCCGGCAACCGGCACCGACGCCGAAGTAGTCGCTGTAGCGGCGCGCCACCATCAGCACGTCGGGGAGGTAGACATGGTCGATGAAGTCGGCGAGCTGCTCGATCTTCCAGAGGAAGGCCGCCATCTTGTCGAGGGTCGGCGCACAGGTGACGCCGCCGGCGACGATCGACATGTTGTGGGGCATCTTGCCGCCGAAGACCGCGACCGCCTCGTGGGCGAGGCGGCGCATGTTGAGGGCCTGGACGTAGTGGGCGACCGCAAGGCGGTTCTCTTCCTTGGTGAGGCGGTAATCCCCCTCGTAGCGGGGGACGAAGGGGCCGAGGTGGCCGCGGGCGATGAAGTCCCTGACCTTCTGCAGCTCCGGGTCGCTGCCGCTGTAGTCGGCGACGGCGGTGACGTCGACGTAATCGAGGGCGGCGAGCTGGTAGAAGTGGAGGATGTGCGACTGGACGAAGTTGGCGCCCTGGATCAGGTTGCGCAGGATGCGACCGTTGTCGGTGATGCTGCCGTTGACGCCGTAAACCTCGTCGAGGGCGAAGGTGGCGGCAAGACCGTGGGAGGTCGGGCAGACCCCGCAGATGCGTTGCATGATGCGGGCGGCGTCGCGGGGATCGCGACCGAGCAGGATGTTTTCGAAGCCCCGGTACATCATCCCCGAGCTCTTGGCCTCCTTGACCACGCCGTTCTCGACCATCGCTTCGATCTTGAGGTGGCCCTCGATCCGGGAGACCGGATCGATCACAATTTTCGCTGTCATAAAACCTCTCTCCTCACAGGGGTATTCTCAGTCTCCGGCGGGCCATCGCGCGACAGCGCCACCAGCATCGGAAACGGACGGGTCTTCGGCGCGGCCATAAGCGCAAGGAGCGTGCCCGCCCTGCTCACCCGCTTGGGCAGTCTATAAATTTCAAGTGTAAACGGCAGGTTAAGGATGATACCGGGAGGGGTTCAGGCGCGCATACGTATACGGACAAAATGTCCCACGATGTTTCATTGCGACACAGATGGGAATAATTGCGCTATAGCGTATACAGGATTACGGTGTGTGGGAAGGCGGGAGCGAGGGCCCGGCTAAATTTCGGCCTTGCCGATGCCGTACTCCACCAGTTTGCGGTCGAGGGTCTTGCGGGAGATGCCGAGGATGGAAGAGGTTCGGACCTTGTGATAGCGGGTCTGGCGGTAGACCTGTTCGATGTAGAGCGCTTCGAGTTCGGCGAGGGTCATCTGCTCGTGGGGGACGGTGAACTCGACCGGGGTCCCCTGCATCACCTTGACCGGGAGCTGCTCGGCGCTGATGTCCTCGCCGTCGGCGAGAATCGATGCCATCTCGATGACGTTCTCCAGTTCGCGCACATTTCCGGGCCAGTCATAGGCGCGCAGCAAGCTGATCGCTTCGGAGGTGATGCGCTGCCCGCTGCGGGTGGCGAAACGGGCGATGAAGAATTCGGCCAGCGGCGGCACATCCTCCTTGCGCTCGCGCAGCGGCGGCACCTGCAGGGTAACGACGTTGAGGCGGTAGAAGAGATCTTCGCGGAAGCGGCCGGCGGCGACTTCGGTCTCGAGGTCCTTGTTGGTGGCGGCGAGAAAGCGCACGTCGGCATGGCGCACCTTGGTCGAGCCGACCGGGATGAACTCCCCCTCCTGCAATACCCGCAGCAGCTTGGCCTGCAGGCTGGGGCTGACATCGCCGATCTCGTCGAGAAAGAGGGTCCCCTTGTGCGCCTCTTCGACCAGGCCGCGCTGGGTCGTCACCGCGCCGGTAAAGGCCCCCTTGACGTGGCCGAAGAGCTGGCTCTCTAACAGGGTGTCGGTCAGCGCCGCGCAGTTGATGGTCAGAAAGCGCTGGTCGCGCCGGTGGCTGCTGTAATGGATGGTCGAGGCGATCAGCTCCTTGCCGGTGCCGCTCTCCCCCTGGATCAGGACGCTGGCGTCGGAGGGAGCGACCTTCTTCGCCAGCTCGAAGACGCGGCGGAAGGCGCTGCTCTTGAAGATCACCTGGTCGGGATCGAAGCGGCGACGGATCTCCGCCTTGAGGGAGCGGTTCTCCTCCCGCAGCCGGTTGTGCTCGACCACCTTGTCGACCAGGGGGTAAAGCTCGTCGTTGAGGAAGGGCTTGAGCAGGTAGTCGTGGGCCCCCTGCTTGATCGCCTCGACCGCCCCGCGCACGGTGGCAAAGGCGCTCATAACGATCACCGTCTGCTCGGCCCGCAGCGCCTTGATCCGGCGCAGCACCTCGAGCCCGTCGGAAACCGGGGGACGGAGATCGAGCAGGATCAGATCGGGACGGTCTTCGCGGTGCTCCTCGAGCAGGCGCAGCAGCTTGTCGCCGCTGGCAAAGACTTCCACCTGGTGACCGTGGGATTCCAGCGCCTTGCGCAGCAGCTGCTGCACCTCTGGCTGGTCGTCACAAATAAAGATACGTCCCTGTTCCATGATGGTTCCATCCCTTCCCCGTGGCCGAGCCCCTTCAAGATAGCAAACCACTCCCCAGGCGGCAATCACCTTTCCACCCCCGGGCACCACTTATCAGCACCGCCGGGGATGAGCCAAACGTATACGCCACCGCGGGCTGAGCAGCCTTGATTTTTGCCGGGGAATCCCCCTATAGTGAAAAATCGCCGCAGCGTCCCACCCCCGCAGAGAGCCATGCGCATGCACGAACTCGGCATCACCCAGAGCATCGTCGATATCGCCGTCCGCACCGCCCGCGAGCAGGGGGCGACGCGGGTGCGCAGTGTCACCGTCGAGATCGGTGAGCTCGCCGGCGTGGTCGCCGATGCGGTGGCCTTCTGCTACGAGGCGTGCCGGCAGGGGACGCTGCTGGAGGGGGCCGAGCTGATCATCGAAACGATCCCGGGCCAGGCCCGTTGCAGCAGCTGCGGCAGCGAGACCCCCGTCGACCGCTACACCTTCGCCTGTCCCGCCTGCGGCGCCTTTGCCCTGGAGCGGCTGCAAGGGGAGGAACTGCAGATCCGTGAAATGGAGATCGACTGACCATGTGCATTGACTGTGGCTGCCCGACCGCCGCCCCCCACCACCATGATCACGACCATGGCCACGAACACGAGCAGGTGCCAGGCCGCACGATCCGGGTCGAGGAGAGCCTCCTCGCCAAGAACGACCGGCTGGCGGAACGCAACCGCGACCGTTTTTCCGCCTTCCGGCTGCTGGTCCTGAATCTGGTCAGCTCCCCCGGCTCGGGCAAGACCTCGATCCTCGAACGGACCCTGGCCGACCTGAAAGGGGAGCTCGCCTTTGCGGTCCTGGAAGGGGACCAGCAGACCGCCAACGATGCCGACCGCATCGCCGCCACCGGGGTGCCGGTCAAGCAGATCAACACCGGCGCCGGCTGCCACCTCGACGCCCACATGGTCGGCCACGGCGTCGACGGCTTCGACCTCGGGTTGACCGACATCCTGATGATCGAAAATGTCGGCAACCTCGTCTGCCCTGCCTCCTTCGATCTCGGCGAAGACCACAAGGTGGCGGTCCTCTCGGTCACCGAGGGGGAGGACAAGCCCCTCAAGTACCCGCAGATGTTCCGCGCCGCCAACCTGATGCTGATCAACAAGGTCGACCTCCTCCCCTACCTGCGCTTCGATGTCGAGAAGTGCAAGAGCTTCGCCCGCCAGGTCAACCCGCAGATCGAGATCCTCGAGCTCTCCTGCCATTCGGGGGAAGGGATGACGGCCTGGTACGACTGGCTGCGAGAAAATGTCAGCAAAAAACGGGACGCGGGATGGGTGACGCGGCGCGCATAAGGGCTCGGTCACATCCCCCATTCCTCGTTCCCCGTTCCGCTCCGAAGGAGTTCCCATGTGTCTTGGCGTCCCCATGCGGGTGATGAGTATCGACGGTGAAACCGCCTGCTGCGAAATCGACGGCGTCCAGCGCCAGGCGAGCCTGATGATGGTCGACGGGGTAGCGATCGGCGATTTTGTCCTGATCCACGCCGGCTTCGCCATCGAGAAGCTCGACGAAGAAGATGCCCGGGAGACGCTGCGCATCTTCCGCGAGCTGATCGCCGACGGGGTCTTCCCGGAATGAGCGGCCCGACCTACACCCGCGAGTTCCGCGACCCGGCCGTCGCCCGAAAGCTCCTCGCCGACCTGCATGCCCTGGTCGCGGAGAAGGGGCGCGCCATGACCTTCATGGAGGTCTGCGGAACCCATACCATGGCGATCTACCAGCACGGCATCCGCTCCCTGCTCCCCGCTTCGATCCGGCTGATCTCCGGCCCCGGCTGCCCGGTCTGCGTCACCCCCATCGAGTATGTCGACCACGCGGTGGCCCTGGGACGCCGTCCCGGCACGATCGTGGCCACCTTCGGCGACATGGTGCGCGTCCCCGGCTCCAGCAGCAGCCTGCAGCGGGAGCAGGCGGCGGGCGCCGCGATCCGCATCGTCTATTCCCCCCTCGACGCCGTCGCCCTGGCGGTGAAAAATCCGGCTGCCGAGGTCGTCTTTCTCGGCGTCGGCTTCGAAACCACCGCGCCGACCATCGCCGGGGCGATCCTCCAGGCCCAGGCCCAGGGGGTCGGCAACTTCTCGGTCCTTGCCGCCCACAAGACGATGCCGGCGCCGATGGCAGCCCTGACCTCCGACCCCGAGCTGCAGGTTGACGGTTACCTCTGTCCGGCCCACGTCTCGGCCATCATCGGCGCCGCAGCCTATCGCCCCCTCGCCGAACAGCATCATCTCCCCTGCGTGATCACCGGCTTCGAACCGATCGACGTCCTGCAAGGGGTGACGATGCTCGCCCGCCAGGTCCTGGAAGGGGCGGCGCGGGTGGAGATCCAGTACAGCCGCATCGTCAGGCCGGACGGCAATCGCAAGGCGCGGGAGATCCTCGAGCGGGTCTTCGCACCCGCCGATGCGCGCTGGCGGGGGATCGGGGTCATCCCCGGCTCGGGGCTGGCGATTCGCGAGGAGTTCGCAGCCTTCGACGCGGCCCGGCGGCTCCCGGTGGTGGTCGAACCACCGCGGGAGCAGAATGGTTGTCTCTGCGGCGAGATCCTCAAGGGGAAGGTCACCCCGCTGCAGTGCCCCCTCTTCCGCACCGTCTGCACCCCGGAAGATCCGGTCGGCGCCTGCATGGTGTCGAGCGAGGGGACCTGCGCCGCCGAGTACAAATACGGCGGCGGCTGAAAAGCATAGGTCAAATAGGACCCATCTGACCCATGGATCCCATCTGCCAGCCATTTTCCTAAAGGCGCTTCCCGCAATGAAATCCGACATCATCCTGCTCGGCCACGGCAGCGGCGGCAAACTCAGCCACCAGCTCCTCGACGAACTGATCACGCCGATCCTCTCCGGGATCACTCCGCGCGACCAGAACGATGCGGCGCTGCTCGACCATGCCGGCGGCCGGCTCGCCTTCACCACCGATTCCTACGTCGTCGATCCGATCTTCTTCCCCGGCGGCAACATCGGCGACCTCGCCGTCAACGGCACCGTCAACGACCTCGCCATGAGCGGTGCCCGCCCCTTCGCCCTCTCGGTCGGCCTGATCCTCGAAGAGGGGCTGGCGCTGAGCGACCTGCGGCGGATTCTGGAATCGATGCGGGGAGCTGCCGACAAGGCGGGGGTCAGGATCGTCACCGGCGACACCAAGGTGGTGCCTCGCGGCAAGGGGGACAAGATTTTCATCAATACCGCCGGCATCGGGGTCTTTTCCCACGACCTGCAGATTACCGGCAGCGACGCCCGGCCGGGCGACAAGGTCCTGGTCAGCGGCACCCTCGGCGATCACGGCATGGCGGTGCTGGCGAGCCGGGAAGGCTTGGAGCTGACAAGCCCCATTCGCAGCGACAGCGCCAGCCTCAACCACCTGGTGGACGACCTGCTGGCCAGCCTCGGCGCGAAGGTGCATGTCCTGCGCGACCCGACCCGGGGGGGCGTGGCGACGACCCTCAAGGAGATCGCCCGGCAATCGCAGGTCGACATCCTGCTGCAGGAGACCGCGCTGCCGATCAGTCCGGCGGTGGCCGGAACCTGCGCCATCCTCGGCCTCGATCCGCTCTACGTCGCCAACGAGGGGAAATTGCTGGCGATCGTCGCTCCCGATGCGGCGGAAGCAGCCCTGACAGCAATGCGCCGGCATTCCGAAGGTGCGGATGCTGCGATTATCGGCGAAGTGGCTGGCAGCGGTGCCGGCCGCCTCTCCCTGCAGACCGCCATCGGCGGGAGACGCTCCATCGAGATGCTAGCCGGCGAACAGTTGCCCCGCATCTGCTGATTCCTAAAAACGAACAAGGACCGGCGGATACCGGTCCTCGTTTAATTGGCTGGGGGGAAGAACTTCAGACCCGGTACTTGCGATATAACTCCTGCCGCACCGGACAATTGCAGTAACCTGAATCGCCAAAACTCAGATGATAGCAGCAGAGGCGCCCCCCCTCGCCCTCGACAAAAAAGACCTTGTCGGCGACACTGTCGACGACCCGGCAGTGCGGCGCCCCCTCCAGGCAGGTCTTCCCTTTGCGGCAGCGGGTCGCCTGCGCCCTGAAATCCTCGCAAATCTCTAGCCGGCATGGCTTTTGGCCCGGCTTTTCCGTCTCGTCGCTCACTTCGGCCCCCGCACGGGGAATAGAATCGACAGCATCCTGTCGACCTGCCCCGATCTCTTCCATTTCATTTCAGGCTGGTCTCAAGCTTCTCCACTTTTTCGACCTCGGTGACTCCGCCCTGGTTGAGATTGATCACCACCCGCCCACTGTAACCGTCGTTGATCAACCCGTTGGCACGCAGCACCTTGAGTAGTTCCTCTTTCCAGCCAGCCTTGTTCACGGTGCCCCCCAATGGAAAAGACCCGCACCAATCCTTGCGGGATTTGGCGCGGGTCTTTCCAGGTCTCACCATTGAGTTGGAAATCTAACCGCAGTATTTCAGTTTTCGGCGCGACTACTTCAGACGCTCGGTACGCTCTACGTCGATAATAGCCCCGTGATTGAAATTAAGAACGATCTTGCCGGTATAACGGTCATCGATCAACCCGAGGGATTTCAGGACGATGGCAACCTCCTGCTTCCATCCCTCCGCCAGCAGCATTTTGGACGAAGATCCAATTGACATCATGGTACCCCTCCACCTTTTCTGTGAAAAAGTTAGCCGCTTCAACGACCTCTGTCAACCAATTAAACATTAAGATTCATCGAAGTTGGCAATGCCCGCTGCCGCCGTTGACTTCCCACCGGGGCCCATTACATTATGGTTAGCAAAAACCAGCGGAGGTTGATTTATGGCCAAAAAAGGGTGCAAGAACCCCGAGGAGCACGGCAACCTGCACCTGTGCTCGCTGCGGGGAAAGGAGATCAGCGCCGAAGTCGAAAAACTCTTTTCCGATCCCCATTTCGTCTGCGCCAACTGCGGCATCAGGGTCAACCGGGCGGAGAACGTCTGCAACCCCAAACCGTTCTGACCCCTCCTGCCGGTTTCAGGCGCCGGCAGAACCGGAACCGGGAAGACGGCGCAGCTGCAGGCGGCAGGGGTCCCCGGGGAAGTAGGGGGGGAGGGCATCACTCTCGCCGCGGTTGAAACGATCGCGGAATCTCTGGGCGGCGATCTCTCCATCCGGGCAGGAGACGATCAGCTGGTAGCTCAGGAACTGGTTGGGGCGAATCCGCTGCCACTGGTAGAAAGTCATCAGGCTGTTGGCGGTGGCCGCCAGGTGCTGGAAGAAAAGGCCGGCACGCTCCACCTCCGCCAGTTTCAGGGCCTCGGCAACCCGCGCATCGTAACGTTCTCGTGCCAGGGTCTGAACCTCTCCCCAGGGAACCTCCCGGATAAAGGCGGCATCAAGCTCTTCGGCCGGAAGCGGAGGCCGCCCGTCATGGGGCCAGAAACTTCGCAGTAAATCCCGCTTTTCGAGGTAGCTGAGATAGGGCGCGGCTTCGGCGATGCTTTGCGGCGGCGGCTGGTGGGGCAGGATCAACGAGGGGAGGCGGCGCCAGGAGCGCGGATACTCATGGCTGGCCGCGAAGGTGGCGGCCCAGCTCTCCAGCAGCGGCCATTGCCAGTCACGGCGGGCGACGATGGCAGTGAGAGACTGCTCCCGTACCGGAACCGGCGCCGCGGCCTGGTCCAGGTAGTCCTTCAGCAGGATATCACGCATCGGGTCGAGGCCGCGGGTGGTGGCAAGCACCTGATCCAGGGCCTCACCGACCACCCAGGGCGCGGGGCGAAACTCCTCCCCGACCGGAGACAGTGTGACCGGATCCCGCGGGGGCTCCGGCTCACTCTTTCTTTTGCGCCAAACCTGGAAAAAATCCCAGAATAATTTCATCAACAGACCTGCAGTATCCGACCCTCCCCCGGAACGGGCCAATTCCATAAATTCGAACCATTGCCCCCGCCGGACAGCAGGCGGCGGGGCTACTTTACAGTTCGCCGCTGCCTGGAAACAAGGAGAATCTTCATCCCGGGGAAAATCGTCCGGCCACCGCGCGATTGCACAGAAGGGAGACCGCCCGTGGCCACCCGAGCTGTGCGGTCATTCCCCTTCCGCTGCAATGGATTGTGCCGTACAACCGTGGCAGCCCGTCCCGCCTCCCCGAACGGGAAGCGCGGGACGGCAAAGAAACAGAGTCTGAAAGGAGTTTCATGTTGCAGATTTCGATCAAAACCTGGATGGGGAAAATCTTTTCCCTCCTCTTCCTCTCCCTCTCCCTGCTCCTCATCGCGCTGGCCGGATACCAGTTCTACACCGGTCTCGCAGAGCAGAAGGAAGTCGTCAGCATTTTTGTCCAGTCGATCAACACGGCGATCATCTCGCTGGCCATCTTTGAACTCGGCATTGGCATCGGCAAGGAATACTCGGAGCCGGAAGAGGACGAAAATACCTATCTGGTCATTCGCAGGACCATCACGCGCTTCGTCGCCACGGTCTGCATTGCCCTCGTCCTCGAGAGCCTGATCATGATCATCAAGTACAGCCAGCTCGACCTCGCCGGGAATCTCTACTACCCCGTTGGCATCCTGGTTGGTGCCAGCGTGTTGCTGACCTCCCTCGGGCTCTTCCTGCACTTTTCCCGCCGCGACGGCATCGACCGGGGTCGCTTTGCCGGCAGCGAATCCCGGCTGCAGATGGTGAAGGCAGCGCGCACCCGACCGCGCCGGAGCGCGGGGCGGGGGTCATCGCCCCAATAAAGACGACCGCGGCCGGGGACTCCTCCCGGCCGCATCTTTTCGCAACGCCCTCCCCTGCCCCGCTCCGACTCAGTAACCGACCACGTCGCCGCCGGTTTCCGCATCGAAAATGGCCAGCAGGTTCTGCGCCGAGAAGGGGCAGACCTCGGTCTTTTCGGCACCATCCCCGAGCTGATGGCGCCAGACAATCACCTCGTCGCCGCCCCTCTTTTCGCGGGAGACGTGATCCGGCGTCACCTGGCGCAGGGCATCCCACATGGCGGCCGAGTCGAGGATCTCGTAGCCGGAAAACTCCTGGTTCGGTTCGGCGGTAGCGACAAAGGTTTCGACCAGTTCATAATCGACAAAATCATTCTCCTTGCGCCACCACTTGATGATGGAGTTTCCGTCAACCTTCTTCCTGCTGAGTTCCTGTTTGATTTCGCTCGCTTTCATGCTGGCACCTCCTTTCCGGACCTGACCCGGGTCGGGTCGGCCACGATTTGCTTCCATTATACATCCGGACCAATTTCGCGGTCGTGGCCATCAGGGGGTTACGGACCGAAACGGGACAGCCAGGACGGGCGCAGCGGGCGAAGGCCTGATGCCCCTTGAGGCCGGAGTGGCATTTGGGCTATTCTGCCCTGCCTCGATCACCGCAAGGACCCTGACCATGCCGGAAACCATCCTCACTCGCACCGCCGCGATCCTCGCCACATCGACCGATGAAGCCCGGCGCATCCTCCACGGCCGGGGGCAGACCTATCCGGGGCTGGAGCATGTCACCCTCGACTGGTATCCGCCGCTGCTGCTGCTCGTCCTCTACCGCGAGCCGGAGCCCGGCTGGCTCGCGGCACTCGCGTGCGGATTGCAGGA
The DNA here is from genome assembly GCF_054658035.1 of Desulfuromonas carbonis. NCBI lineage: Bacteria > Pseudomonadati > Thermodesulfobacteriota > Desulfuromonadia > Desulfuromonadales > Desulfuromonadaceae > Desulfuromonas > Desulfuromonas carbonis. Next base: position 786,716 of record NZ_BAAHXR010000003.1, read on the forward strand.
GCTGACGGCGGGAAGCGCCCGCTGCCTGCTCGTGCAGTACCGCTGCCGTCCCGGCACCCCCACCCACTGCCTGTGGGGCGAGGAACCGGGAACTCTCGATGCGGTTGAAGCCGGCCTGCGATTCCGAATCCATCCGTCCAAGGCCCAGAACATCGGCTTCTTCCCGGACATGGCCGTCGGCCGGAAGCTGGTGCGACAGGTCGCCCGGGAGCGACGGGTGCTCAACCTCTTCGCCTATACCTGCAGCTTTTCCGTAGCTGCCCTTGCCGGTGGCGCCCGCGAGGTGGTCAATCTGGACATGCACCGCCGCTCCCTCGACATCGGACGCCTCAATCATCAGCTGAACGGACTCGACCTGCGCCAGGCGCACTTCCTCCCCCACGACCTCTTCAAGTCTTTTGGCAAGCTGCGCCGACTCGGCCCCTTCGACCTGGTCATTGTCGACCCCCCCGGACCCCAGGGCCAGAGCTTTCAGCCCCAAAGGGACTGGCCGAAACTGCTCGGCCGGCTCGATCAACTCCTCGCCCCCGGCGGCGAAGTCATCGCCGCCCTCAGCGCGCCGGGTCCCGGTCCCGGATTTCTCCGCGCCGAGCTGGCCCGCCAGGCACCGCAGTTGGAACTGCTCAACCAGTTGCGCGCCGGGGACGACTTCCCGGAGAGCGACCCGGAGCGGGGACTCACCCTTTTTCACCTGCGCCGCGCCTGAAGGGCGAGGCGGCGAAAACCGGGCGCAAAAAAAGGCGCGCTGGCCAGGAGGGAGATCCAGCGCGCCAAAGTAAGCGGGTTGTGAGCAAGTATTTGTGGTTACCGCTTGGGAATATATTACCATAACTGTCTTATTTAACCAAGGCCGAGCCCCTGCTGTTGCCACAAAAAGATGAGACATGACGAAAATTTTATGTTAATTTGGCGGCTCTAAATTAATTTATCCGAGGAGGATGGGAAAATGGGGATTTTCGATCTGCAGAAGGCCCTTAAGGATTCAATCCAGACCGAAAAGGATGCCATGGACTTTTATCGCTACGGCGCCGAGAAGATGGCCGAGGACAAAGCCCGGCAAACCTTCGAGCTGCTCGCCCGGGAAGAGCTCCAGCACGCCAAGATGTTCTACAAGGTCTACAAGGGGGGTGACCTGCCGCCCTTTGACGACTTTATCAAGCTCCCCCCCGACACCGAATCGAGCTGGTGGAAGGCTTTGCAGCAGGCGATGCTCGCCGATTTCGACGAGCGCAAGGCGCTGGAACTGGCGATTGAGCAGGAGGATGCCCTGGAGCAGGAACTGCGGGCCACGGCAGCGAAGATCGAGGATCCCGAGGTCAAGGCGATCTACCTGGCCAACGCCAGTTCTACCCACCACCATTTCGAACTGATCGAGGAAGAGTACAAGGCGATGCTCGGCATGGCCGGCTAATTTTCTCTCCGGTGGGAGCAACACCATCTTCACAACAACGTAGAGGGCCCGGCAACTTTATTGCCGGGCCCTTTCCATTTCAGCCGATCAGGCATCAGCTCTGCTGCAGATTGACCAGGGTTCGGCCCCGCAACTCGCCGGCGAGAATCCCCTTGATGGCCGGGTCGAGTTCCTGCAGGGAGAATTCGGTAACTGTATCCTCCAGCCGCGGCGGCTTCCAGACGCCGGCCAGCTGCTGCCAGACCTGAAGCCGGGGCTGCGCCGGGCACTGGACCGAATCGATGCCAAGCAGGCTGACCCCGCGCAGAATGAAGGGAAAGACGTTGACCGGCAGGTCGGGGGCACCGACCAGGCCACAGCAGGTGACAACCCCGCCGTAACAGGTTGACTTGAGGATCGCCGCCAGGGTGTTCCCGCCGACCACATCGACCGCCCCCGCCCAGCGCTCTTTCATCATCGGCCGCTCGGCCCCGTCGAGCAGGCTCTGGCGGTCGGCCACCTCGGTCGCCCCGAGTCCGCGCAGGTACTCTCCTTCACTCAATTTGCCGGTCGCCGCCACCACCCGGTAGCCGGCGCGGGCCAGAACGCCGACGGCGATGCTGCCGACGCCGCCGGTCGCCCCGGTGACGAGGATATCACCAGCTCCGGGAGCAACGCCGGCGGCCGCCAGGCGATGGACCGAGAGCCCGGCGGTAAACCCGGCGGTGCCGTAGATCATGCTCTCGCGCAGGCTCAGCCCATCCGGCAAGGGGACGCCCCAGGCCGCGGGGATCCGGATGTACTGGCCAAAGCCGCCCGCCGTGTTCATGCCGAGGTCGAAACCGGTCACGATCACCTCGTCGCCGGGCTTGAAACGTCCGGAGGCATCCTCAACCACCACCCCGGCCGCATCGATTCCCGGCGTGTGGGGATAATTCTTGGTGACCCCGGGCCGGCCGCTGGCCGAGAGGGCGTCCTTGTAGTTCAGCGAAGAGTAGTGAACCCGGAGCAGGAGCTCGCCCGGAGGAAGATCGTCGATCGAACGCTCGACGATCCGGCGCTCGAAGTTTTTGGGGGAGGTTTCGCTGACGACCATGGCGCTGAAGGTCCCGAGAGACATGAACTGGCTCCTTCCGTGAAAGAGGGATAGGGGCAGGGATTCGGCTGGATGGCAAGCAGATCCTAATCCAAATGATAGTATTCGAAAGCATACCATCGTTTGCCGAAGGATACATTATGCCCCCTGTCGCATCACCGGCGACCCAATGCTGCCCGGGTGAACCTTCGCAGTTATCGATGGCAAGTGGAAGGCCGCCTTGCCCGGCTATTTAATCCTCAAGTGGTTGCGCTTCCGTCGGTTTGGGAAGGGGGGAGGGATTTTCCGCACGGGTGGACGCATAATAAAACAGGCCGGCTGAAAAATCAGCCGGCCCGGCATCTTTTTGGTGGAGCTGAACGGGATCGAACCGTCGACCTATGCGTTGCGAACGCATCGCTCTCCCAGCTGAGCTACAGCCCCGAAAAAAGCAGCGTCACCTTAACCAAACCACCGCCGTTTGTCAACGGAAAGCTTTTTCCGCCGCGGCAACCGGCAGTCGGACGATAAAGGCGGCGCCGCGCTCCCGGTTCTCGACCTCGATCTCGCCCCGGTGATGCTCGACAATCCGGTGGGAGATCGACAGTCCGAGACCGGTTCCCTCCGCCTTGGTCGTAAAGAAGGGGTTGAAAATATTGCGCAGGACCTCCTGCGAGACCCCGCCACCGGTATCGATCACCTCCAGCGCCACCGCCGCCGCCCCCCTCAGCCGCCCCGGGTAGGCGCGCACTGTCAAGTCGCCGCCGGTCATCTCCATCGCCTGGCGCGCATTATCGACGAGGTTGATCACCACCTGGCAGAGTTTCTTGGCATCCCCCTGGATGAGGGGCAGGGGGTGGGCGATTTCGAGGAGGGTCCGGATGCCGGCCTGCTCCAGCGCATCGCTGACCACGGCGAGGGCCTCATCGATCACCTCGGCAAGCTGGCAGTCGCTAAAGCAGAGCATGTTCTTCTTGGAAAAGGCGAGGATATCGCCGAGCAGACGCTCCATGCGTTCGACTTCCCGGGTGATGATTCCGGCATACTCCTGCTCCCGGCTGCCGCCCTCGAGCTGCCGGACCAGGCGCCTCGCAAATCCACCGATCGCCACCAGCGGATTCTTCAGTTCGTGGGCGACCGAGGCAGCCAGCTCCCCCAACCCGGCCATCTTCTCCCCCTGGATCAAGCGCTCCTGGGATTCCCGCAGATCCTGGTGGGCCGTTTCGAGGCGATGGACCAGCATTGAGTTCTCCATGGCGGTTCCGGCCTGGCTGGCAAAAAGTTCCAGGAACCTTAACCGGGCCGGGGTCGTCGCCTCGGTGGCGGAGGGGCTATCGACCACCAGCAGGGCGAGCACCCGGTTGCGGCCCATGAGCGGCGCACAAACACAGGTACCAAGGCCAAGCTCTGCGGGAAAGACTTTGCTCCCCTCCCCATCCTTTACCACCAGAACCAGCCCCTTCCGCACCACCTCGGCCAGGTGACTGTGAACATCTTCCAGAGCAAAGCGCAAACCCATCACCTGGCGGCAAAAGGGGTGTTGCCGCTGCCCCTCACGGATTTCAGCAGCGATCCGCGGGTGCTCCCAATCGCGCACCCCGGCCTGCACCGGCAGGACCATCGACGCAGTCTCCCGGGTGACACCGAGCATCCCCTGCAGGGTGCCGCTGCGGGCATTGACCATCAGCAGCATTGCCCGTTCAAAGCCGCCGCCGTCGGGAACCGTGGCGGCCGACAGGATCAGATGCATCAGTTCATTGAGTTGCAGGGTCCCATGCAGGGCACGCGAGAGCCGATAGAGCAGGGACATCTCGCGAAACTTACGGTCATTCTCGGCGGAGAGCGCTTGCCACTGGAGGAGATCCTCATCCCGACCGGCCGCAGGGACCAAAGCGGAAGGAGGAAGCAGGCCGGCGAGAAATTCGGCAACGGCCCGGGCCGCTGCCAACTCGGTTGCCGTCAAACTCTGGCCCGGAGCGGGGCGCAACACCAGAACTCCGCGCGACTCCTTGTCGCTGGCAACGGCCAGAAACCAGTCCCCGGAGCTCCCCTGGCAGCTCCCGGCATGCAGGGAACGGCCGGCGTTGCTGCCGGCGACACGCAGAAGGGAGGGGAGTATACGACAGGGCCCGGCAGCGCTGATCTGCCGGTGAAAGGTTTTTTCGTCGGGGGCGAGAATAAGAAGCCGGCTCTCCACGAGGGAGAGCCGGCGTTTAAGGAGACGGAGTGTGTTCTGCAGGGCGCGGGGACGATCGCCACCCGCCCGGTTGGCAATGCGAACAGCAGCAGTGAGGAGTTGAAACGGAAGGGACTCCATGGATCATTCCCGACCCGGTGACCGGTTGGCTGCAAGCGACGGAATGATCAGCCGATCTTCTCCTGCCGCTCCTGTTCGGTTTTACATTCGATACAGAGCGTAGTCACCGGCCGGGCCTTGAGCCGTGCCTCGCCAATCTCCTCTTCGCAATTTTCACAGATACCGAATTCGCCGAGTTCAATCCGCTCCAGGGCCTCGCGGATCTTCATGATCAGCTTGCGCTCGCGGTCGCGAATGCGCAGCTCAAAATTGCGGTCCGACTCCAGCGAAGCCCGGTCGGTCGGATCAGGGAAGTTGGTCTTTTCGTCGGTCATTTCGGAGACCGTCTTGCCAGCCTCGCGCACCAGATCCTCAAGTTGTTCCTGAAGAATCTTGCGGAATTCCTCGATTTTTGCCTTCTCCATGCGACGACTCCCTCGCTACCCAAGAATTTGACTAAATTAAATGAAACCCCTCATTTTGTCAACCGAATAGCCCCGCCGACTCAGAGGCTCCCCCCCAACTGACCGTAAAGAATCAGGAGCAGCAGGAGGACCGCCAGCCAGCAGCTGACGATATCGCTGCTCTTGACCGGTGGCGCCGCGGCCATCGACCGGGTCTCCTCGGTGATCGCCTCCGGCGGCACCCGCTGCAGCAGATTGCGCACCAGCCCGGGAAAATCGGCGTAGGCGTTGGAGAGGATCAGGAAATCATCGCCGGCGCAGATGGTCAGAAAGACCCGCTTGCGCACCATCACCGTCTCCACCGCGGTCACCTCGGCGAGCAGCAACGACTTGTTGCGCAGCAGTTTGTGCGCCGTCAGCCGGACATCATCGAGCTCGGTGTGACGAAAGATACTCTCGACAAAGAGAATCAGCACCGGCAGGATCAGGGCGACCAGGATCAGGGCCTTGGCCGGCGGTTCGTCGCGGACAAAGCAGAGCACCAGCAGCAGCAGGCAGAGGCCGAGCAGCACCCCGAGGGGGAGCAGGAATGCCTTGCGAATACGGTAATTCAACAGTAGTGTCCGGTTAAGAAGTTGCATAGGCTCCGAAGTCCAAGTCAATGATATCGGGAGGCCCTAAGCCTGCGGCCGCATCCTCGGCGGCCTCGTTGCGAATATTGTTGCGAAGCTCACGCACCCTGTTGATGCTGACACGTTCGCCATGCTCTTCGTGGCAGTAGATGGCCAGCAGCAAATAAGTAATCAACCCTGCGAGGATCTGCACCAGCAGGCCGTAGGGACTGCGGGCAATCAGGTGATACACCTTGAGGTGGCGCTTCCACCAGGCGAAGAAGGACTCGATCGTCCAGCGTAGCTTGTAGATCAAGGCAATCTGCTCGGCGGTCAGATCGAAGCGGTCGGTGGCGACCCAATAGGATTTTTGGTCAACCTTGTAGCCGACCACACGCACTTCTCGTTCGGTCTGGTTGACATCTTTGGTGCCGAGCAACACCCTGGCGTCATAGAAAACATGACTGCCGGGGACAACAGGATTGGCGCTCAACTCCGTCTTACGAGAACTGGCTTTGATGCGGCAGACAAAGTGGCGCCCCTGATCCTGCCAGTCGTCAAAGTTTTTGTAACACTGGTAATAGCGGTCATAGACACCTGTCTGACCGGGAGCCACGAGCCGTTCCGCCTGAGGACGCTCGTCGCCCTTGCCGTCGGTTAATGTGACTTTCTGGGGGACACCACGACCGATATCGAACCCCAGGTGAACCTTGGCCTTTTTGGCTCCGTCTCGATAGTCCGCCCAGAGCATGGACAGCGTAGCGTCAATCAGCGAACCATCGACGGCGATCAGATCGCCGAGATCGGAGATGTCTTTGGCGACAGGAATCTTTTGTGAGACCTGTTTCTGCAGGTCTTCGTAAACATGAATCATCTGCTCCAGCCCTCGGGTATTGATCGCCTCAAAGAAGGCGCTTTTCCGGATACCGCCGGGCGGTGCAATATGAGTCGCGGCAAAATCTTCCTGCGTCAGAACCTGAAGCAGATGACGCCCCGAAGAATGCTCTTCGAGGTGATAGTAGGTCAGGATTTTCAACTGATCTTCAAACGTCATCTGCAGTGGCCTGTTGCCTCGGGCCTCAAGAACCGGGGCATGTTCGAGAGCGCCCTTGAACGGGGTAAAAAGTCGGACAATGGAGCGCCTGCTAAGCCGGGTACGGTGGCAGCGAACAAGTAATGACATTTTCGTAAATCCTCATATAAAATAGGTATTTACGAAAATCACCGCGCCGACTTCACGACGATTTGTCAAGCAAAAAATACGCTAACTTGTGAAAATATTTACAATTATCTGCAACTTTGGGTGAATGCAATTTGCTAACCGGACACTACTGGTAATTCAAGGTCGCGGCCACGAAATCATCCTCTCTTTGTTTCAAACAGGCCGGCCGGCCGCATCACGAATAAACGATCCGCTCTTGCCGCCATGCTTTTCGAGCAGCTGCACAGAGGCGATCTCCATCCCCCGGTCAATTGCCTTGCACATGTCATAAACGGTCAGCGCCGCTACCGATACGGCGGTGAGTGCTTCCATCTCGACCCCGGTGTTCCCAGTCACCCTGACCGTCGCTTCGATCCCGAGCCGCCCCGCGCCGGGGAAGGGGACGAAGTCGATCGCCACCGAGGTCAGGGCCAGGGGATGGCAGAGCGGGATCAGCTCCGCGGTCTTCTTCGCCGCCATGATCCCGGCGAGCCGCGCGACACCCAGGACATCGCCCTTCTCCAGGCTGCGGTCGAGAATCCGCTGCAGGGTGGCCTCCTGCATCCGCACCTCGCCCCTCGCCACCGCCGTGCGCCGGGTCGCCGGCTTGTCGCCCACCTCGACCATGATCGCGCGGCCGTCGGCGTCAAAATGACTGAATTTCTCCTCGCTCATCGACTTTTGCTCCTCACTCGAACAACTGGTCCAGCGCTTCCTCGGCGCTGCGCACCCCGCACAGGCGCATGCCCGGCGGGGACTCGAGATTTTTCAGATTGCCGGCCGGCAGCAGGCAACGGTCAAAACCGAGCCGGGCCGCTTCCTTGACCCGCAGCTCCGGCCGCGAGACGGCGCGAACCTCCCCGGCCAGGCCGACCTCACCAAAGAGGATGGTCCGTTCCGGGATCGGCCGGTTGCGATGGCTGGAGGCGAGCGCCGCCATCACGCCGAGATCGATGGCCGGCTCGACCAGCCGCACGCCGCCGGCGACGTTGAGGAAGATGTCCTGGGCCATCAGGGAGAGGCCGATCTTCTTCTCCAGCACCGCCACCAGCAGCGAGACCCGGTTGTGGTCGATCCCCATGGTGGTCCGCCGCGGGTTGCCGAGGGAGGAGCCGGAGACCAGGGCCTGCAGCTCGACCAGGATCGGGCGGCTCCCTTCGAGGGAGGGAACGACGGCGCTGCCGGCAACACCGACCGGGCGTTCGGCGAGAAAGAGTTCGGAGGGGTTGGCGACTTCCTGCAGGCCGGCCTCGACCATGGAGAAGACGCCGATCTCGTTGGTCGAGCCGAAGCGGTTCTTGACCGCGCGCAGGATGCGGTAGGGGTGGCCGGGATCCCCCTCGAAGTAGAGGACGGTATCGACCAGGTGCTCGAGCATCCGCGGCCCGGCGATGGCGCCGTCCTTGGTGACGTGGCCGACGATGAAGGTCGGCACCCCCTCGCCCTTGGCCTGCTGCATCAGCCTGGCCGCACACTCGCGCACCTGGCTGACACTGCCGGGAGCCGATTCGAGGGCGGCGGTATGAATGGTCTGGATCGAATCGATGACCAGGAAGGAGGGCCGGAGCTCCCGCACCCGTTCGAAGACCGCCTCAAGGGAGGTCTCCGCGAGCAGGTAGAGATTGGGGGAAGCGACCCCGAGCCGGTCACCGCGCAGCTTCACCTGGCGCGTCGACTCCTCTGCCGTCACATAGAGGGCCTTGCCGTTGGCGGCGAGGCGGTCGATCGCCTGCAACAGCAGGGTCGACTTGCCGATGCCGGGATCACCGCCGATCAGGGTCAGCGAGCCGGGGACAACGCCGCCACCGAGGACGCGGTCGAGCTCCAGGATGCCACAGCAGATGCGGTCTTCTTCGCTGATCTTCACCTCACTGAGGAGCTGGGGCTTGCCGGCCGGCGGCAATGCGCGGGCTGCCCCCCCCTTTGTTACCACCCGGGTCTCCTCGACGAGGCTGTTCCACTGGCCGCAATCGGGGCATTTGCCGAGCCACTTCGGGCTCTGCAATCCGCATTGCTGGCAGCTGTAGAAGGTCTTTGTCTGCTGGGCCAAATGTTTCCTCCCCCGAAAGTACCCGCATTCTAGGTGGCGGCTGCCGAGGTGTCAACTGATCCGCTTTCAGCTGATCCGGATTCGGCCCGGAGCATCCCGTCCAGACCGGCGCCAACGATTGCGGTGTTGCCGACCTTCCCATCTACCCCGTGCGGGACCGGCAAGAATTCGCTCGTTACGGAAAAAATGACCGGGCCGCGGAAAAAATTTGGGAATTCAGCCGCACCCGACCGGAAATAGGCGTTTTATTCGGTAGAATGAATGCGGACACGCCCAGGAGACGGAAGAATTAATCCGCCAGGAAGGGAGCTCGAAGCTCCCGTCGGGAACAAACCAGAATATCGAGGAGGACCCAATGCAAATGCAGATCAGGCCCATGGTGTCATTCGTTGCAGCAGTCGCCCTGCTCTTCTGCTCTTTCTCCACCGCTCAGGCCGCAGAAGAGCGCAACTACCTGATGGCTACCGCCTCCACCGGCGGCACCTACTACCCCGTGGGGGTCGCCCTGTCGACCCTGGTCAAGGTCAAACTCCAGCCTACCCAGAAGATCGGTATGTCGGCAATCAGTTCGGCCGGGTCCGGTGAGAACATCAAACTGCTGCGGGATAACGAAGTTCAGTTTGCCATCCTGCAGGGACTTTACGGCGTTTATGCCTGGAAGGGGACCGGCCCGATTGCGAGCGAAGGCCCGCAGAAAAACCTGCGTTCGGTGACGATGCTCTGGCAGAACGTCGAGCACTTCGCCGTCAACCGAAAATTTGCCAAGACCGGCACCGTGGCCGACATGGTCGCCATGAAAGGGGAAACCGTTTCCCTCGGCTCGAAGAACTCCGGCACCCTCGGCTCCAATACCGTCCTGCTGGAGAACCTCGGGGTGCCGAACGTTGAAACCTATTACAATCTCATCTACGTCGGCTACGGTCCCTCGGCGGACGCCATGCAGAACGGCCAGGCTGCCGGCATGAGCATCCCGGCCGGGGTACCGGCGGGGGCGATTACCAAGGCAATGGCCAATATGGGCAGCGACCTGGCGATCCTCGATTTTACCGATGCGGAACTGGCCAAGGCCGATGGCGGCATGGATCTCTGGACCCGCTACGTGATCCCGGCCGGCACCTACCCGGGGCAGGAGAAGGATATCAACACCATCGCCCAGCCCAACTTCCTCTCGGTCCGCGCTGACGTTGATGAAGACGCCGTCTACCAGATCACCAAGACCATCTATGAAAACCTGCCGTTTCTGAATGCCATCCACAGCGCCACCAAGGCGATGGCGATCGAAAAGGCGATCGCCGGGCTGCCAATGCCGCTGCATCCGGGCGCCGCCAAGTATTACCAGGAGGTCGGCATCAAGATCCCCGCCCGCCTGCTGGCCAACTGACGATGACTGGAGCGGCCGTCCGCAAGGACGGCCGCATTTCCTTGGAGTGAAGTCGTTATGAGTGCGCCGGATTCTGCTGCCGAGTCCCTCCCCATCCCCAGCCATGCCCTCCTCTTTATCGGGGTGACGGTTTCCCTGCTCCACCTCTGGTTCAACCTGGTCACCGTCCTCTCCTCCCTGTGGCAGAACTCCCTGCACTTCGCAGGATTTGCCCTGATGGCGGTGCTGGTCTACCCGGTGCGCAAGGATGGCGGACGCTTCTGGCAGGGACTCGACCTGCTGCTCGGTTTGCTGGCGGCCGGCTCTGCGATCTACCTGATCTCCATGGAGGACGCCATCTACGCCCGCGGCGTGCGTCTGCTGCCAACGGAATGGCTGGCCGGTATCGTCCTGATCCTTTGCGCCCTTGAATTGACCCGCCGGGTCGCCGGCTGGTTCATCCCGGTGCTGATCCTGATCGCCCTCTCCTACATCGGCTGGTGGGGGGGCGCCATCAGCGGCGTCTTCAAGTTCGCCGGTCTCTCCCCGGAGACGATCCTGTTCCGCAGCATTTACGGTGACGACGCCCTCTTCGGCACCATTGCCAGCATTTCGTCAAGCTACGTCTTCATGTTCATCCTCTTCGGCGCCTTCCTGCTTCGCTCCGGCGCGGGCGAGTTCGTCATCGACCTCGCCCGCGCCGTAGCCGGCCGCATGGTCGGCGGGCCGGGACTGGTGGCCGTGATGGCGTCGGGGCTGATGGGGACCATCTCCGGCTCGGCGGTGGCCAACACCGCCTCCACCGGGGTGATCACCATTCCGCTGATGAAACGGGCCGGTTTCCCCGCCAAGTTCGCCGCCGGGGTCGAAGCGGCCGCCTCCACCGGTGGCCAGCTGATGCCGCCGATCATGGGCGCCGGCGCCTTCGTCATGGCCTCCTACACCGAGATCTCCTACAACACCATCGTACTGGTCAGTATTCTGCCGGCGATCCTCTACTTCGCCACGGTCGGTTTTTTCGTGCGTATCGAGGCGAAACGCAGCCATGTCGATGCCCTCGACCATGAGGAGGTTTCGGCCCTCGCCGTCTTCAAGCGCGGCGGCATCGTCTTCCTCCTCCCGATTGCCGTTCTCATCGGGCTGCTGATCTACGGTTTCACCCCGACCTACGCCGCCGGCATCAGCATGCTCGCCGTGGTGGTCGCCTCCTGGTTCTCCCCGAACCGGATGGGACCGAAGGCAATCATCGAGGCGCTCGCTCTCGGCGCCCGCAACATGGTAATGACCGCCATCCTCCTCTGCTCCGTCGGCCTGATCGTCAACGTCATCTCCACCGCCGGCATCGGCAACACCTTTTCGCTGATGATCAACCAGTGGGCCGGGCACAATATGGTCATCGCCATTCTCCTGATCGCCCTCGCTTCGCTGGTCCTCGGCATGGGCCTGCCGGTCACCGCTGCCTACATCGTCCTCGGCACCCTCTCGGCGCCGGCACTGCATGCCCTGATCGCCGACGGCTTCCTGGTCGATGCGCTGATGAACGGCCAGGTCCCCGAGAGCGCCAAGGCGATCTTCATGCTCGCCGCCCCCGAGCACCTGGCGCAGATCGGCCAACCGATGACCCACGCCACCGCGCGGATGATCGTCGATGCGGTGCCGATCGACATGGCGAGCATGGTGCGCGAAGCGGTACTCAGCCCGCACACCCTCACCTACGCCCTGCTCTCCGCGCACCTGATCATCTTCTGGCTGAGCCAGGATTCCAACGTCACCCCGCCGGTCGCCCTGGCCGCCTTCACCGGCGCCGCCATCGCCGGCACCAAGCCGATGGAGACCGGTCTGCAGGCCTGGAAACTGGCCAAGGGGCTCTATGTCATCCCGCTGCTCTTTGCCTACACCCAGTTTATCGGCGGCTCCTGGGCCGGTGATTTCCTGATCTTCTTCTTCGCCTTTTTCGGACTCTACGCCTTTGCCGCCAGCATCGAAGGCTTTATGGAGACCCGGTTGCGCCTGCCGCTGCGCCTGCTCACCTTCGGTTGTGCCGCTGCCCTGCTCTGGCCCCTCCCCTGGTGGGGGCACCTGGCCGGGCTGGCGGTTTTGTCCGCAATTTTCTTTTTTAACTTCCACGCCTCCCGGCGCCAGCTCACAAAACCGGGAGAAACGGGAGCCTAGCGACCGGCAAGCCGATCAGCAGCACTCCAGTCCGACCCTCCCCACCCTTCGTGGCGTGCGGCTGCAGTGCAAGGCAGGCGTTGCGCGGGCCCTTGTTTTTCCGGCGCCAAACCAGCTAGAATGGCAAAGTTAACCTGAAAGGTGACCAATGCCCGGCTTTCTCCTCAAATACGGCCGCCAGTCGCTCCAGGCCGAGATCGCCGGCGGCCAGTTGCTGACGGTCGCGGACCGCGGCGCGACCGCCGAGCCGGAGGCGACGATCCGCGCCGCTCTCGCCGCGCCGATCGGCACCCTCCCCCTCTCCCGCATCCTTCAGCCGGGGGAATCGGTAGCGATTGTCACCTCGGACATCACCCGCTACACTGGCAGCGAGCTCTATCTCCCTCTGCTGGTTGCGGAACTGGAAAGCGCCGGGATTCGGCGTGCGGATATCGTCGTGGTGATTGCCCTCGGCATTCACCGCAAGCAGACTCCTGCCGAGCACGCCAGGACCCTCGGCCCCCTCTTCGGCCAGCTTCGCGTCATCGACCACGACTGTGACGACCCGGCGCAGCTGGTCGACCTCGGCCCCACCGCGGAAGGGCTGCCGGTACAGATCAACCGCACGGTGATGAGCGCCGACCGGGTGATCGTCACCGGCACCATCGGCGTTCACTATTTCGCCGGCTTCGGTGGCGGCCGCAAGGGGCTGGTGCCGGGGGTGGCGTCGCGCGCCACCTGCATGGCGACCCATTTCATGGTCTTCAACCCGCCGGAAATCGGCGGCAAGCACCCCCTCGCCGCTCCGGCGGTACTCGCCGGCAACCCCGTCCATGCGGCGATCCTCGCCGCCGCCCGCAAGGTGCAGCCCGACTTCCTCTTCAACACCGTCCTCACCCCCGACAAGCGGATTGCCGGGGTCTTCTGCGGCGAGCTGGAGGAAGCCCACCGCGCTGGCTGCGACTTCGCCCGCCGCCTTTATACCGTCCCGGTGGAGCAGCCGGCCGACCTGGCGGTGATCTCCTGCGGCGGCTGGCCCAAGGACCTCAATTTCATCCAGGCGCACAAGGCCCTCGACTACGGGGTCAAGGCGCTGCGCGATGGCGGCACCGCCATCCTCCTCGCCGAATGCGCCGACGGCTTCGGCAACCCGACCTTCTTCGACTGGTTCCGCTACCAGGAGCTGGACGCCTTCGAGGCGGCGCTGCGCAACCGCTACGAGATCAATGGCCAGACCGCCCACGCCACCCTCGACAAGGCGCGCCGCTACCGCATTATCCTGGTCAGCGCCTTCACGGGCGAGCAGACCGGCCGCATGGGGATGGAGAAGGCCGCCGACCTTGACGCCGCGCTGCGAATGGCGTATGAAAGGCTGCCCGCTGCGCCGCGGACGGTCGTCATTCCCGACGGCGGCACGGTGCTGCCGGTGACAATTACCCGCTGACCGCTCGTCCCAACTTCATTTCAAGAGAAGCACGAGGCCTGCCCATGCTTGAATCACACATCATCACCGAACTTAAAACCCTGGTCGGCGCCGCCAACGTCTCGACCGAAAACGCCGACCTGATCTGCTATTCCTACGACGCCACCCAGCAGCAGTTCCTCCCCGAAGTCGTCGTCCACCCGGGCTCCACCGAGGAGATCAGCGCCGTCATCAAGCTCGCCAACCGCGAGAAGATTCCGGTCTTTCCCCGCGGCGCCGGCAGCGGCTTCACCGGCGGGGCGTTGCCAACCAAGGGGGGGATCGTGCTGGTCACCGAGCGCCTCGACCAGATCCTCTTGATCGACGAGGAGAACCTGGTGGCGACGGTCCAGCCCGGGGTGGTCACCGAACAGTTCCAGCAGGCGGTGGAGAAGGTCGGCCTCTTCTACCCGCCCGATCCGGCCTCGCTCAAATTTTCGACCCTCGGCGGCAACGTCGCCGAGTGCGCCGGCGGTCCGCGCTGCGTCAAGTACGGCGTGACCAAGGACTACATCCTCGGCCTCGAGATCGTCACCCCGACTGGCGACATCATCCGCACCGGCGGCCCGACCATGAAGGGGGTGGTCGGCTACGACCTGACCAAATTGATGTGCGGCTCGGAAGGGACTCTCGGCGTGATCACCAAGATCGTCATCAAGCTGCTGCCGCTTCCTGAAGCGAAGAAGACGATGCTGGTCCTCTTCGACTCCATCGACGGCGCAGCGCAGGCGGTCTCGGCGATCATCCGCGGCAAGATCATCCCCACCACCCTCGAATTCATGGACGCAGCTACCATCGACTGCGTGCGCAAGGCGACCGGCCTGCAGGTCCCCGACGCCGCCAGGGCGGTGCTGATCATCGAAGTCGACGGCGATGCCGACGTCATCGACCGCCAGGCGGCGAAGATCGCCGAGATCATCCAGCCCCTCGGCGTCGTCGAGACCCGCATCGCCACCACCGCGGCGGAGAGCGAGGCGCTCTGGCAGATCCGCCGTTCGGTCTCGGCTTCCTTACGCAAGGTCAACCCCGACAAGTTCAACGAGGACATCTGCGTGCCGCGCTCCAAGGTGCCGGAGATGATCCGCAAGGTCGACGCCATCGCCGGCAAGTACAATATCCCGATCGTCAACTTCGGCCACGCCGGGGACGGCAACATCCACGTCAACGTCATGATCGACAAGAAGGTTCCCGGCGAACTGGAGAAGGCAGAGCAGGCGATCGAGGAGGTCTTCCGCGGCGCCCTGGAACTGGGCGGCACCATGAGCGGCGAGCATGGCGTCGGCATCGCCAAGGCGGCCTATATCCCGCTGGAGCTTTCCCCCGAGGCGAGCGAGTACATGAAGACGATCAAGCGCGCCCTCGACCCCAACAACATTCTCAATCCGGGGAAAATCTTCCTGGACAACTGAGCGATCTCCGCCACAGAGGCACAGAGACAGAGAGATAGGTCCGATATAGCTTTTCTCTGCACCTTCCTGTCTCAAGTGAGCGAAGCGAACGGGTGGCAGATAATCAACATGACCAAGCTGAAAGAACTCGAACAGTACCGCGCAGAGATCGAGCAGTGCGTCAAGTGCGGCGCCTGCCGCGCCCACTGCCCGGTCTTCGGCGCCGAAAAGCACGAAGGGCGGGTCGCCCGCGGCAAGGTCGCCCTGGCCGGGGCCCTCCTCGACGGCAAGATCGGCCTCGAGGAGAAGGTCCTCTTTGACCTCTCCCAGTGCCTCCTCTGCGGCAGCTGCACCGCCCAGTGTCCGAACAAGGTGCCGACCGAGGAGATCGTCGCCGCGGCGCGGCGGCGCATCGCCCGGGAGAAGGGGCTCTCCAGTTTCGGCCGCGGCATGACCACGGTATTGCGGCGACAGAAGCTCCTCAACCTGCTGGCGAAGACCGGTGGATCGATGGCGAAGCTGCTGTTCAAAAAGCTCCCCGAATCGAGCGGCCTGCGCCTGCGGTTCCCCCTCCCCTACCTCGACCCGGACCGCACTCTGCCCGAGTTCACCGCCAAGCCCTTCCGCGAGCGGGTGCCGGAGTGGATCGAAGGAGAGGCGGGTCAACCGACCGTCGCCTTTTTTACCGGCTGCGGCATCAACTACATGTACCCGGCGGTCGGCGAAGCGCTGCTGCGGGCACTCAAGTTCCTCGGCGTCAGCGTCGTCATTCCCAAAGACCAGGGATGCTGCGGACTGCCGGCGGTGAGCGCCGGCGCCGGCGCGGCGGTGGAGGAACTTGCAGCGCAGAACCTGAAGGCGTTGACCGCCCGGCCGGTCGACTTTATCGTCACCGCCTGCGCCTCCTGCCATGCCGGCCTCGGCAAGGTCTACGCCGACCTCGGCGCGGAGTACCGGGCGCTCGGCGCCAAGGTCGAGGATATCTTCGTCTTTCTCGCCAACCACGGCCTGCCGGAAAAACTTGCCGCCCTGCCGGCGGCGGAGAAGAAGGTCCGCGTCACCTACCACGACCCCTGCCACCTGCGCACCCAGGGGATCACCAGGGAGCCGCGGCGGATCCTTGCGGCGCTGCCCCAGGTCGAATTCGTCGAAATGACCGGCGCCGGCACCTGCTGCGGCCTCGGCGGCACCTACTCGGTCTATCACTACGAGACGAGCAAGCAGATCGGCGCCAAGAAGGCGACCGCTATCGCCGACAGCGGCGCGGCGCTGGTCGCCACCGACTGCCCCGGTTGTATCATGCAGCTGCAGGATTCGATCAACCATGCCGGTGGCCGCCAAAAGGCGGTGCACATCCTGGAACTGCTCAACGACGCCCTCCCCTGACCGTCGCGCCTCCTTGTCCCAGGCCAGCCGTCCGCTATAATGACCGCCAGGGAGGAGTCCCATGGAACGACGGCTCTGCATCCTCTGGCTGCTGATTATCTGCCTCCTGCCCGTTGACGCGGCGGCGGCGCCGGCATTTTCTGCTGGCGACCTGGAGCTGCGCATCCATCAACTGGTCAACGCCGAACGCCAGGCGCAACGGCTGCCGGCACTGACGTTCGATCAGAAACTGGCAAAGATCGCCCGCGGCCACAGCCAGGACATGGCCGAAGGCGACTACTTCAGCCATATCGACCGCGCCGGGCACACTCCCGGCGAGCGCGCGAACGCGGCCGGTTTCGCCTGCCGCGTCCGCCGCGGCCAGCTCATCGATATCGGGGTCGCGGAAAACCTCAGCCTCAACCACCGCTACAGCAGCATGAGTATCGTCGTCCACGACGGCCGGGAAGAGCGCAGCTATCGCTGGAACAGTCTCGACGAAATCGCCCGGAGTACCGTTAACGGCTGGTTGTCGAGCCTTGGGCACCGGGAAAACCTGCTCGACCCGACCCTGGGCAGCGAAGGGATCGGCATCGTCTTCGCCGCCGACGGCAAAATCTACATCACCCAGCTCTTCTGCTGACCAACCACGCTGCAAAGAGAAAAGCCCGGCAGGCGCTGAACGCCTGCCGGGCTTTTCTTTGTCCCTTCGATTTCAGACCCGTCCGGGTTTTGCGTCAGCCACCAATGCCGGTCATCGGCCGGCGGTTGCGGACCTGTCCCCCGTCGCCGAGCCGATGCCGCTCCGGCTTGGCACAGACCGCCCCCAGCAGCGCCTGGCAAAGCTCCTCGTCCCCGGCACCGGCCCGCAGCAACTGGCGCAGGTCGATCTCCTGGTCACCGAGAAGGCAGGGACGGATGCGGCCGTCGGCAGTCAGCCGCAAGCGGTTGCACTCGCTGCAGATATGCCCGGAAATGGCGGGGATGACGCCGATCTGTCCGACACTGTCGGCATAGCGGTAGAGCCGCGCCGGACCGGCGTTGCCCACTCGGCTGACCGGCAGCAGCAGGCCGAGCCGGGAGAGTTCTTCGAGAATGCGGGGGGCCGGGAGGCGGCGGTCCGCAGGATAATCGAGGCCCTGGCCGAAGGGCATGAACTCGATAAAACGCACCTCCCAGGGGTGGCGCAGGGTGAGGCGGGCAAAATCGATGATTTCGTCTTCGTTGACCCCGCGGATCGGCACAATGTTCAATTTCAGCGGCGCCAGCCCGGCCTGCTCGGCGGCCGCAAGGCCGGCCAGGACCCGTTCCAGCCCCTCCCGCCGGGTAATCTCGCGAAAACGCTCGGGCCGCAAGGTGTCGAGACTGACGTTGACCCGGGCCAAACCGACCCGGGCGAGATCGGCGGCGTAATCAGCGAGGAGCAGGCCATTGGTGGTCAGGACCACCTCGGGGCGCTCCGGCAGGGCGCACAGGGCCGCAACAAAATCGACAACACCGCGCCGGACCAAGGGTTCGCCACCGGTCACCCGGATCTTGCGCACCCCGAGTTGCACCGCCAGCCGGGCGACCCGCAGCAACTCCTCGTAGGAGAGGATGGCGTCATGCCCCAGCGGCGGCACGCCGTCGGCAGGCATGCAGTAGCGGCAGCGCAGGTTGCAGCGGTCGGTGATCGACAGCCGCAGGTAATTGATGGAACGTCCGAAAAGGTCTTGCAAGGTACCCCCGTGCCCGGTCCGTTGCCAGGCTGAACCACGCGGCATCATACCACTGCCGGCCGGTTTCGGGCAATGCCGGCGTCAGGCTCCGGGAGTCTGCTTGGGGAGGAACGGTTCGAAGGGCCGCTTGTCGGCGGAACAGCGATGGGCTTCCTCGGGAGAGATCTTCTTCGCCTTGAGCATCTCCATGATGTGCTGATCCATCATCTGCATCCCCTCGCCGCGGGCGGTCTGCATGATGGAGGGGATCTGGAAGGTCTTTCCTTCCCGGATCAGGTTGCTGACCGCCGGGTTGCCGACGAGGATTTCGAGGGCGGCCGCCCGCCCCTTGCCATCGGCGGTTTTCAGCAGCTGCTGGCAGATGACCCCTTTCAGGCTCTCGCCGAGCATCGTCCGCACCTGTTCCTGGGCATCCTTGGGGAAAGCGTCGATAATCCGGTCGATGGTCTTTGCCGCGGAGTTGGTATGCAGGGTGCCGAAGACGAGGTGGCCGGTCTCCGCCGCGGTCATCGCCAGGGAGATCGTTTCCAGGTCGCGCATCTCGCCGACCAGGATGACATCCGGGTCCTCGCGCAGGGCGGCGCGCAAAGCGCTGGCAAAGGACTGGGAGTGTTCCCCGACCTGGCGCTGGTTGACCAGGGACTGCTGGTTCTCATGGACGAACTCGAGGGGATCCTCGAGGGTCAGGATATGTTCCTTGCGGGTCTTGTTGATCAGGTCGACCATCGCCGCCAGGGTCGTCGACTTGCCGCTGCCGGTCGGCCCCGTCACCAGCACCAGCCCCTTCTTCAGCTGGGTCAGCTTGCGCACCCCGTGGGGGAGCCCGAGGTCGTCCGCGGTGAGAATCTTGCTGGGGATGATGCGAAAAACGCCGCCGATGCCGCGATGGGAATCGAAGATATTGCCGCGAAAACGCGCCACCTCGGGGAGCTGGTAGGCAAAGTCGAGATCGCGGGTCGCTTCGAAATCGGCGCGCTGCTTCTCGGAGAGGATCTCGAAGAGGAGGCCGCGGGACTGCTCCGGGGTGAGGGGCGGGTAGTTGAGCCGCTGCATTTCGCCATGCAGGCGCAGGATCGGCGGGGCACCGGTGGAGATGTGAAGGTCACTGGCCCCTTGCTGTTTCATGAGCTTGAACAAGCTGTCGATCTTGGCCATCAGCACCTCTCCGTTGCGAACAGCGGCATCCGCGAAGATTAAAAAACCTGCCGACGGGGGAGTGGGCAGGTGGCGGCAATCGGCAGGGTTCTGTCGCGATTTCGGCAACCCGGCCGTCCTTGCCGGCGGCTGCTGGAGCGTACCGGCCTGGGACCCGCGGCTTTGCGTCTCCCGGTCTCCCGGGATTTGCCTCTTCGATCCCGGCCATTCTGGCAAAAGGGGCGTCAGCTTGTCAAGGCGAATTGCCGGAAGAGTGCCGCCACGACCTTGAACCGACGCCCCCCCTCGTGGTACATTTCCACGGCAATACCACAGCCTGAAAGTCTGCTTTTCGGAAGGAACATTCATGAGCAAAGCACTTGGACTTCTCTCCGGCGGCCTCGACAGCACCCTTGCGGCGCTCACCCTGAAGCGTCAGGGTGTCGAGGTGACCGCCATTGCCTTCGTCACCCCCTTCTTCGGCGCCGGGCGGGCACGCAAGGCCGCCGCCGCCATCGATATCCCCCTGATCGTCAGCGACATCGCCGATATCCATCTCGAGGTACTGAAGGATCCCCGCTACGGCTACGGCAAGAACCTCAACCCCTGCATCGACTGTCATGCCCTGATGTTTCGCCTCGCCGGTGAACGGATGGAGAGGGAGGGGTTCGACTTCCTCTTTTCCGGGGAGGTCCTCGGCCAGCGCCCGATGAGCCAGAACATGACCGCGCTGGCGACGGTCGCCAAACACTCCGGACTGCGCGACCGGATCCTGCGTCCCCTGAGCGCCCGGCTGTTGCCGATCACGCCGATGGAAGAGGCTGGGCTGGTCGATCGTGAACAGCTCCTTGACATCCAGGGTCGCTCGCGCCGGCGCCAGGCCGAACTCGCCAAGGAGTGGGGTCTCACCGACTACCCCTCCTCGGGGGGGGGCTGCCTGCTCACCGAAAAATCCTTCATCGGTCGGCTCAAGGACCTGCTCAGCCATCATCCCGGTGCCACCCCGGTCGATGTGGAACTCCTCAAGCTCGGCCGCCAGTTCCGTCTCTCCCCCCGGGCCAAGCTGACCCTGGGCCGCAACCTCGCCGACAACGAGGCCCTTAAGGATCTGGCCCGGCCGGTCGACACCCTGCTGCGCGCCGCCGACTACTCCGGTCCCCTCGGCCTGGTCAGCGGCCAGCCGGCCGAGGCGGAGCTGCACCTTGCCGGTGCTATCGTCGCCGCCTACGGCAAGGGGCAGGCGGAAGCCGAGCTGACGATCCTGGCCCAGCAGGAAGAGGAACAGCAGGAGTTCTCCGTCGCCCCCCTCGACCGTGAAGGTTGTCGGTCCTTGCAGGTCGACTGAGACACATTGCCGGCACAAGCGCAGAGCGCCCCGGGGGATCACTCCTCCGGGGTGCTCTGCGTTCTGGCACGGGAAGTCGGCTCAGGGAGCCGTGCTGAAATGGCGCACCGGTCCCGGCGTCACCAAATCGCCGCTCTGGACAAACTTGGCGGGGTTGGCGAAATACCGGAAATGCTATCTCTACCTTCTCACCGCAAACGCTTTCGGATTACCTCCTATTTCCTGTTATCCGAGTCCGAAAGGGGTCGCACCGAGCAGTACGGTTGCCTTCCGAGCTTTGCATACGGCCGTCACTGCAGAACACGAATCTTACGGGACGCCCGGCGCAAAGGTCATGGCGCGCCCGTTTCATCAAAACAGCCGACCCACTCCACTGTCAGCGTCGCCACCCCGAACACCGTCTCTACCTTCCCTTTCAGGAGGTAGGGGCGCAGCCGCGTCAGCTTGCGACAGAAGCGGGCATAGGCGGCAGGGAAGAAGGTCGCGTCGAAGAGGGCGCTGGTGTCCTCGAAGGTGATGAACTCCATCGGCCGGCCATCCTTGTCCTGCACCGGCTTGCCGGTCACCCACCAGCCGATCATCGTCACGTAACGCCCGCTCCAGGCGCCGATCTCCCGCGCCGGCAGCGGCCGGATATGGGCGATGGCGCGCCGGTGCAGCTCAAGAGGGTGGCAGGAGACCAGCATCCCCAGGGTCTCGAGCTCCTGGTTCAGCACCGTGCGCCGGTCGTAGGGCGGCGGTGCCGGCAGCTCCGGGGTTGCGTCGAAAAGCGATGCTGTCCCGCTCTCCGGGGCGGCACGGGCGAGGAGTTCCCAGAGGAGTCGCGGCCGCTTCTCCCGCCCTTCCAGCGCATCGAAACAGCCGGCCTTGATCAGGCGCCGCACATCCTCCGTATCGAGCCGTACCCGTCGCAGGAAGTCGCTGAAGCCGGTATAGGACCCGCCGCGCTCCCGCTCGGCGAGGAGCGCCCGGCCCGCCGACCCGGTGAGTCCGTGGATCTGCATCAGGCCGAGGCGCAGCTCGTTGCCCCGGCCGGTGCAGGGGTGATCACTGGCGTTGATGTCGGGCGGCAGGACCTTGATCCCCATTCGGCGCACCTCGGAGAGGTAGGCGAAGGGGGAGTAAAAGCCCCCCTGGTTGGCAATCACCGCGGCCATGAACTCGGCCGGGTGGTTGGCCTTCAGAAAAGCCGCCTTGCAGCTGACCAGGGCGTAGGAGGCCGAGTGCGGCTTGCAGAAGGAGTAGCCGGCAAAGGAGAGGATCTGCTCCCAGATCGCCGCCACCACCGCTTCTGGCACCCCCCGCTCCCGGGCGCCGGCGCTGAACTGCTGCCGGTAGTCGGCCAGGGTCTGCGCCTTGTGCTTCTTGCTGATGATCTTGCGCAGTTGGTCTCCCTGCGCAGCCGAGAAGCCGGCCAGGGCCATCGCCAGCTGGGTGATCTGTTCCTGGTAAATGGCGATGCCGTAGGTCTCGTCGAGAACCCCGGCCAGGAGCGGATGGAGGTGCTGCCAGGGGGCGCCGTGCATGCGGGCAATGAACTCGAGGATGAAGCGGTTGGCGGCGGGGCGGATGATGGAGGAGGCCATCACCAGGTGCTCGAAGAGGTCGCATGCTGCACCGCGCGGGTTGTGCAGCCACATACGCCGCAGCAGCTGGCGGGTCGCCGGCGACTCGATATAGAAGCAGCCCATGGTCGCCCCTGAGCGGAGCAGTTCCCGGGTCGGCTCGTCGTCCAGCGGCCGCCAGCTGGCGTAGTCGATGATCGTGCCGGTATGGCGTTCCACCGCCGCCAGGGCGTCGCGGATCACCGCCAGCGAGCGGTTGCCGAGAATGTCGATCTTTACCAGCCCGGCCGCCTCGGCCTGGTCCTTCTCCCACTGGATCACCGGCAGCCCCTTGGCGCTCACCTCCACCGGCACATAGCGGCGCAGCTCGTCGGGGACGATCACCAGCCCGCCGCAGTGCAGGGCGAGATGACGCAGCTGAGGGCCGAGGCGGGCGGCGATGCGCAGGATTTGCTGCCAGTCGGCGTCGAAGCTCTCGCCGGCGAAGAGCGGATGGCTGGCGACCGCGCCGGCGGTCTGGTCCGCCTTCCAGTAGCCGGAGACGCGCTCGGTAAGGCGCTTGATCTCGGCATCGGGAAGACCGAAGACCTTGGCCACCTCGCGCAGCGCCGAGCGCCCCTTGAAGCCGATCTGGTTGGCGACCATCGCCGCACGCTGCGCGCCGTAGCGGGCGAAGGCAAAATCGAGGATGGCGTCGCGCTCGTCCCAGGGGAAGTCGATGTCGATGTCGGGCGGGTCGCTGCGCCCTTCATGGAGGAAGCGTTCGAAGAAGAGGTTGTGAGCAATCGGGTCGACGTGGGTGATACCGAGGCAGTAGGCGACCAGCGAGGCCGCCGCGCTCCCCCGGCCGCAGGTGCGCGGCGACTGGGCGGCGATCTCCTCGACCACCAGAAAGTAATCGGCGAACCCCTTGGCGCGAATGATGGCGAGCTCCTTTCGCAGCCGCTCCTCCACCCGCCCGTCAATGGCGCCGTAGCGCCAGCGGGCGCCGCGCCGGGCGCGCTTTTCCAGTTGCGCGTAGGCCTGCTCCTGCCCCAGACCGCGAAAGGCCGGGAAGATGGTGGCGGAAAACTCCCAGTCGCTGCGGCACTCGACCGCAATTCTTCGACTGTTTTCCAGCGCCTGCGGGCAGTGGGGAAAAAACGCGGCGAGCTTTCCCGGCGCCAGCAGCAGGTCTCCCTCCCGGGCGGTATCGGCGGGGGCAAGGCGCGAAAGCTTGGTATTAAGGGCGATGGCGCGCAGCACCCGGTGCAGCTCGAAATCACCGGGATCGAGCAGCAGCGCCCGGCTGGTGGCAACGGGGGGGAGCCCCAGCTCGCGGGCGAGGGTGAGCGCCCGGTGCAGCTGGTGGCCGGGGGAGAGCTCGACATAGAGATGTTCGTCCCCCTGGCGACGCAACGGGGTGAGAATCTCGGCCTGGTCGGCGAGGATCGTCAGGCCGCGGCGATACTGCCGCAGCGCCGCGGCGAGGTCGAAGTCGGCGCGGCAATGGAGTTCCGAGAGGAGCCGGCAGAGGTTGGCGTACCCCTCGGCGTCGCGGGCGAGGAGCACGGCGCGCTTCCCCGCGTGGAGCGCCTCGGCACCGATGATCGGCCGCAGCCCGCCGCGCCGCGCCTCTTCGAGGAAGTTCGGGATGGCGTAGAGGCCGTTGCGGTCGGTCAGCGCCAGGCTCTCGAAGCCCATGGCCCGGGCGGCGGCGCAGAGCTCGGCGACGGGGCGCACTCCCCACTGGGGGGAGGCGGCGGAGTGGAGGTGGAGGGGGACGTAGCTCATGGGGGGAACCGGTTTCGCAGTGTGCCACAGGGGCCAGCAGCTGAAATTTTCTGTTCAAGGGCGTCTCTCACCCGTTCGCTACGCTCACTTGAGATCACGGAGGACACGGAGAAAATCTCAAAGCGTTTCGCGCGGATCACTTCGGATCAGATCTGATTAAGGTCGGATTGAACCAGTCCCAGGCCTGATCAGATTTTTATCCGAAGTGATCCGATTTGATCCGCGTGCAACCAGGTTTTCTCCGTGATCTCTGTGAGAGACGGCTTTCGCCGCCGTTTACGTCACCAGCGCCCGGCCACGCCGCAGCACCTGCATGCCGTAGCGGTCGCGCAGCGCGTCGATCGCCTGCTGCAGGGCGAGCTGGTGGGGGGACGGGCCAGCGGCGGTGAAGAGATCGACCTGGGGGGAGACCGGACCGAGGCGGGTGCAGGCGAGGCGCAGCCCCTTGACCCGCAGCCGCCGGCTGCAGGCACGGCGGAAGAGCTCTTCGGCCGCCGCCAGCAGCACCAGGTCGTGGTTCTGCGCTGCCGGCAGGCGCTGGCGGCACTCCTCGCGTACGCCGTCGACATAAAAGAGGGTCAGCGCCAGTTCCGCCGTCCCCGCTCCCTGGCGGCGCAGCCGCCGCCCGCAGCTCTCCGCCAGGCGGCAGAGTTCGGCGAGGAGCAGCTCGTCGTCATTCTCCTCGCGGGAGAGGAAGGCCTCCTCGACCACGCCGGGTGCCTGCCGCGGCGGCAGCACCGGCGAGGGGTCGATGCCGCGGGCGCGCTGGTGCAGCAGCGGCGCCAGCGGCCCGAAGGGGAGGCGCAGCTGGGCGATGGATAGCCGCGCCAGCTCCTCGACCCGGCGCAGGTTGAGCTCCTGCGTCAACGCCAGCTGGCGGGCGGCGCCGATCCCCGGCAGCACCGTCACCGGCAGCGGCCCGAGAAACCCTTCCTCGGCGCCGCGCAGCACGTCGCAGACCCCGGGGCGCTCGAGGTAGCCGGCGGCGATGCGGCTGACCAGCTTGTTGCCGGCGACGCCGACGGAGCCGGCCAGGTGCAGCCGCGCGGCGAGCTCTCGCTCCAGGCGCGCGGCGGCGTCGCGCCCCGGCCCGAGCAGCCGCCCGCAGCCGGTCAGGTCGAGGAAGAGGCGGCCGGCGGCGGCCGGCTCGATCAGCGGCGAGTAGGCGGCGCTGACCGCGAGCAGGGCGCGGCCGGCGCGACCGAGCAGTTCGGGGTCGGGGGGGAGGAGGAGCAGCGCCGGGCAGCGGCGCCGGGCCTGGAAGAGCGGCATGCCGGCGAAGACGCCGTCGGCGGCCGCCTCGGCGGAGACGCACTGCAACAGGGCGCGCTCCGAGTGGCCGGGGGCAACAGCGACCGGGCGACCGCGCAGCGATGAATCGACGACCCGGGCGACGGCGACGGCAAAGGCGGGGATCTGCAGGTGGAGGATATCGCGGGGCATGGGAAAGACGGACTAAATACAGTGGCGGATCACCCCGACCACCACTCCCTCGATGCGGAACTCTTCGCTGCCGTCGAGGAGGATCGGCTGCAGCGCCGGATTGGCGGGGTGGAGTTCGACGACCGCCCCTTTTTGCAGCAGGCGCTTCACCGTCGCCTCGCCGTTGATCAGGGCGACCACGGTCTGACCGCTCTCGGCGCGAGCCTGCTTGCGCACCACCACGTAGTCACCATCGAGAATGCCGTCGCCGATCATCGAATCGCCCCGCACCCGCAGCACGAAGTTTTCCCCTGGGCCGACCATCGACGGCGGCACCTCGATGGTATCGGCGGTAGCGATCGCCTCGATCGGCTTGCCGGCGGCGACCGTCCCGGCCAGCGGCAGTTCCAGTGCCGCCCCCTGCGGCCGCAGCACCCGCAGACCGCGGCGGGCGTTCCAGTCGCGGGAAAGCGCCCCCTCGCGTTCGAGGCGCACCAGGTAGTTCTGCACCGTGCCGAGGGAGCTGAACCCGAAGGCGCGGGCGATCTCCTGCTGCGACGGGGCGTACCCCTCGCGCTCGGTGTGGGCGAGGATGAAGTCGAGGACGGCTTTCTGCTTGGGGGTCAACGGGCTCATGGCATCCTCCAATGTGGTGGATGCTAGAATATGCGTAAGTTATGCGTAAGTCAAGGGGGAGGGGATTATGGCGATTGCCGCCCGCCAGCGCTTCAGACGAGGTCGGGGTTGTGGAGGAATTCGCCGAGCAGGTAGGACTCCGCCTTCTCCTCCTCCAGCCCCGCCGCCATCATCTGCTCCAGTTCCCAGTCGATATGGCGCTGCAGGGCGAGCAAATGTTCCTGCAGCCGCCCCTCGCGCTCGATACGCAGCAACAGGTCGGGCCGGCAGGTGGTAAGATAATCGAGGCGCATCCGGCCGAACCGGTTCAATTGATCCATGGTTCTCCTCACGTGGTTGCCTGACGCTGATTGTTACGGCCAAGAGTAAGGGTCCGATGAGGAGCGGATAAAAAGGGGACGAGGCGCCAATCGGCCCCTCACCGAACGCTCATCCGGCCGCAACAGTTCGCGCCCACGCTGAACGCCAATCCCGCCAGGAGGGTCACCATGCTCCGCAATATCACCGCCCGGCTCTACGCCGACCGACCCGACGAAACCCTCTACCACTACACCACCCTCAGAGGGCTGCTCGGCATTATCGGCAGCCGGACCCTCTGGGCCAGCGATATCCGCTATCTCAACGACTCAGCAGAGATGAAACACGCTGCCGACCTGATCAAGCGGGAGATCGCCCGCCGCATCGCCGCCGGCCACCCCAATCCGAAGTTGTTGAACCAGTTCCAGTACTGGGTCGGCCACCGCGTCACCCACGGCCACATGCTCTTCTCCGCTTCCTTCCGCAGCAACGGCAACCTCCTCAGCCAGTGGCGCGGCTACAGCACGCACGGCAAGGGGGTGAGCATCGGCTTCGATCCGGAGCAGATCGTCGCCCTCGCCCGGGCCCAGGATTTTCAGGTCGGGCGCTGCATCTACGCCCCGGCGCGGCAGCAGGAGCTGATCGGCACCGTGGTCGACGCGGTGGAGGCGGTCGCCGAAGAACAGGGGGAGTGCACCGACCCGGAGCGCCGTTCCCCCGACCAGTCCTACCACGACAGCTTCGAACTGGTGGAAAGCGACCTGCTGCGCATCGCTGCCATTCTTAAGCACCCCTCCTTTCAGGAGGAGGATGAGTGGCGGGTGGTTTCGCCGGTTTTCAGCGATCTCGCCACGGCACCGATCCACTTCCGCGAAGGGACCTCGATGCTCGTCCCCTACCTCGAATTCGGCCTTACCACCGGGGAGGAGACGCTGCAACTGGAACACCTCTTCCTCGGCCCCTCCCCCAACATCAGCATTTCGATGAACTCCCTGGAACTCTGCCTCGCCCACCACGGCATCCGCCCGGCTGCCGGCATCAGCTACTGCCAGATCCCCTACCGACAACGTTAGCGAACCTGGAAAGCCTTGCACCCGCCATGTGTCTCATGCGTCTCATGGGACACATAGGGCATATGGGACCCATGAAATCTTGCCCCAGCTACGCCCTCGCGCCAAGGGCGACGACCAGGCGCAGGCTGACCGCGTAGAGGAGCGGCAGCAACAGTGGAGCGGTCAGCGCCCAAGCGCAAAGGGCGGCGCCACCGGCATTCGCCAGAGTGTGGAGGAGATCGTCGGTTGCCGCGACCGGAGTGGCTGCCGGAAACCAGGCGCCGCCGAGGCGCAGGTAGGGCCAGGCGAGGAGCAACTGCAGCGGCCAGGCGGCATAATTGCCGGCCTGCACCGCTAAAGGGTTGAGTCGCAGCGGCAGCGCAACCACCAGGCAGAGGAGGCTCGTTCCCCAGGGGAGCGGCATCACCCCGACGAGGGCACCGACCGCCAGCGCCCGGGCCGCTGGGCCGGGCCCGAGACCGTCACCGAGGAGTTTCAGCAGGGGATCGAGCAGGCGCCGCCGCAACCATTCGCGGTAGCAGTGGACGGCGGCGCCCGGTTCAGATGCGTTCGCGATGGACATGGAAGGAGAGGGTCGCGCCGGTTACGGCGCTGCGCCCGGTATAGAGAAAGATCACCAGCCAAAGTGCCTGCAGGGCGAGGAGCAGCGCCGGCTGCCAGAGGGCAGCCAGCCCGGCGCCGAGGTCGGGGCGCAGCGTGGCGGGAGCGGCGAAGTACCAGGCCATGGCCAGAGCGTAGGGGATGGCCGCCAGACCCATCCACTGGTAGGCCGAGAAGGACTGGTCGCCACGGTAGTCGGCGCGCAGCAGCTCGGAAGCGACCCGCCACCCCTGTGTCACCAGGGTGCCGAGGAGGAAGGCGAGGGCGAAGTGGCCGGCGAGAAAAAGGCCGATATTGAGCAGCCCGGTCGTCACATAAAGAGTCGCGGTGAGCATCTGCACCGGCACCACCGGCTTTCCGGCGAGGCCGCTGGCATAGGCGATCTTCTTCAGTTCCCCGGAAAAGACCAGCGGCCGGCGCCCGAAGAGACGCCGCAGCAACGGTCCGCATTCCTCCAGCGGCTTGCCGTAGCAGCAGCCGAAGCTGAGGCAGGCGAGGCGCCCGAGCCCTTCGCCGAAGGCATAAGCGGTGACGATCGCCGCCAGCGTCGCCAGGATCGGCAACGGCCGGTCACCTTCGGCCCAGGGGAGGAGATTGGCCAGCCCGACCACCCAGGGAGCAACCAGGGTCCCGACGAAGACGGCGCCGCCGACGGTGAAGGTGTGGGCCTTCCCTTCCACCAGCCAGGCGACCACCCTGGAGGCCGGCACGCAGATGCCGAGCATCAGGATGGCTACGGTCAGCACCGCCGCCAGGGGGGCGTGCAAAGCTCCGAGCAGCAGGAAAAGGATGGCCGTCGCCACCAGGTAGGCGTTGGCGGTGAGCAGGCCGTACCAGGTCAGGTTGAGGCCCTGCCAGGCCCCGTCGGCATTCCGGCGCCGCGGCAGGGCCGCAAAGATCTGCCAGTTCTCCCGGGGCAGGGTACGCACTCCCCAGGCGAGAAGGCCATAGCAGAAGAGCGCCAGCAGCAGCACGAAGAGGGTCGGGTTCATGTCGGGGACTCCTCCTTGCGCAGGCTCGGCCGGGTCGCCGTCGGCCAGTCGAGAAGGTCGCCGAGGGAGGCCTCGGAGGCTTCGGCCAGGTAACGCAGCCCCCAGTAGAGCCCGAGGGTGGCGCCGAGCAGGAGGAGGAGCAGGGTCATCGGGTTCATGGTCAATTCTCCTTGTCGTGAACAGGTTGGATCGTTTCGTACGGCCAGGCAAGAAGCGAACGCACCACCAGTTCGGTCTCGACCAGTGGAGTGCCGAAGCCTTGGGTGAAGCGACTGGCAACGTCGCGGCGCTGCTGATTGGCGAGCAGGTCACCGGCGAATTGGATCCGGTCCGGCTCGAAGAGCAGCACGTCGGTGCTGCTCCCCGGACGGTAGAGGCTCTTCGGCTGCCCCTTGGCGACGAACATCCCCGGTTGCAGCGGCTGCGGGTCGTCGTAGCGCGTCGTGCTGTAGCGCTGCTCCACCGCGCCGATCATCAGCGCCACCACCTCGATCATCGCCACCCGGCCGACCTGCGAACCGCCGGCAACGTCGGTGTCGATAATGGTCACTACCCGCCGGTTCTTCGAGTAGGGAGTGGCGATGGTCACCACCGCCTGCGGGTTGCAGGAGTGGTAGCTGCCGTCGAGCTCGTAGATTTCAGAGACCTCACCGGAGACCGGCAGGTGGTTGTAATGGTACTTGTCCGGGGTGAGGCGAAAGACCGCGAAGTCGCCGCCGGCGAAGACCGCCTGCCAGCCCCGCCGGGTTTCGCCGAGCAATTCCGCAAAGGAGAAGAACTTGTCCTTGAGAAAGAGATGGCTGGTCTCCCGGCAGGAGCCGACGATCACCCGGGCGTCGGCCGGCGAGACGATCGCCGCCGGATCTTCCGGCAGCGGCCGGCATTCCCAGTAGCGGATGCGCCGCTCGAAGACCTTGCGCGCGGTGTCGAGCGCCTCGGGCGGATCGAGGCACTCGCCGAGGTCGACCCCGCATTCGCACAAGAAGCGGCGATTGCCGGCGACCCGGGTCGCCAGCGCCAGGTCGTAGTTAAAGAAGCCGAGCAGCGCGCTGCTGCGCGCCCCGGTCAACAGGTTGAAGAGGGCCGGCGCCCGTTCCCGCAGCGGGTGGTAGAGAAAGCGCACCAGCTGGTCGCCGAAGAGGCGCTCGGCACGCACCGCGCCGCTAGAGCGCTCGATGTAGTGATGAGCGAAGGTCATGATCGTCCTTGTCGTGGCTCGCGGTCGCGCCCGCGGAATCGTCGGCGGCGACGGTCAAAAGGAGCAGGCCGATCAGGCGCTGCAGCGTCGCGGCGGAGGCGCTGCCGTCGAGCACTTCCTGGCAGAAGCCGGCCCAGGAGTGCCCCGGTCCCTGGGGGAGCAGTTCACCCAGAGCCCGGCGCAGGGGCTCTGCAAGGGTGGGCGTGAGCCGGACCAGGTCGGCGGCCAGTTCACCGAGAGCCGCACGCAGCTGGGTCCGGCGCAGCTCTTCGCGGTAATAGCGCTCGGCGGCGAGGTTGAATTCCCGGGCCGGTACCCGCATCGGGTTGCCGGCCCCCAGGGT
The DNA here is from genome assembly GCF_054658035.1 of Desulfuromonas carbonis. Classification (NCBI taxonomy): domain Bacteria; kingdom Pseudomonadati; phylum Thermodesulfobacteriota; class Desulfuromonadia; order Desulfuromonadales; family Desulfuromonadaceae; genus Desulfuromonas; species Desulfuromonas carbonis. The sequence goes on from NZ_BAAHXR010000003.1 coordinate 817,565, forward strand.
TCCGAGAATACCGGCCGTCAGCCGGCCGGCCGCTCCGTGCAGCGCCGGTTCCTCAAGGCGCCGGGAAAAATCGTCCAGGACATCACCGACGCCGAGGCTCTCGACCAGGTCGGCGGCTTCTTCCCGCAGCATCTCGAGCAGGGTCCGCTGGTATTCCAGTACCGGCACCCGGAAATAGCCCGGATAGCGGCTGCTCGGTCGCACCTTGCGGGTGCGCTGCAGGATGCGCCGCAACAAGAGGTTGCGGCTGCTGCGGCGGACGTAGAAGGTCGGGATGCCGGCGGCGGCGAAGAAGAAGATCTGCCGGCGCTCGCTCTCCGTCACCGGGTCGTCGGGAACCAGGCGGTGATGGAGGCGGCCGGTCGCCATCTGCCGGTAGGCGAAGGTGGTCACCAGGGTCTGCAGCGCCGCCGCTGCAGCGAGATCGGCTCCCAGGTCGGGAAAGAGGCTGTAGTGACGCCCCTCGAAACCGGAGAAGCCCATTGCCGCGAACTGGCGCTGGCGGCAGAGGAGATAGAGGGACATCTGCGGATCGAAGGCGCCCAGCGCCGCCAGGTCACCCTTGAGCCGCTCGTGGTTGCCCAGGCGACCGTCCAGCGCCGGGCTCGCCCAGGTCGAAAGGAGCGCTGCCGGATAGTCGATGAGGCGGGCATCGGGGATGAAATCACCGCGCAGGCCAAAGCCGGCGCTCAGGGACTGATCGAGCCACCCGGGACCGAACGGGGTCAGCGACCGGCCGCAGATCGCCAGGTCGGCCTTCTTGCGCCAGCGCCGCCAGAGCATGCGCAGGTGGGTGTAATCGAGCTCGTGAGGAAGAAAACCGAGGGCGAGTTCCGGATGGAAATCGGAAAATCCCATGCGTGAGGGGGCGGCGCTGCAGGTACCGACGAAGAGGGGGAGAAAATGCTCGATGCACTTGATGGCAAGGTCGCCGGCATACTTCTCCTCCGCCGCGCCGAAACCCGAGGCCGGGTCGGCCACGGCGGCGCTGAGCAGGCGGCTGCCGAGACTGATGTGGGTGCCGTTGTTGGCGAGGCTGGTGTTGGAGACGTTGGGGAGGACCACCAGGTTGTTGGTGATGATCCCCGCCTCGCGCAGCTTGGCCACCGCCTGCAGCTGGCTGCGGCTCAGCACCTGGTGACAGAGTTCCATGTAGCGGTGCTTCTTCTCGCCCTGGTCCCAGCCCGACAGGCAGGGGCTCATGAAGAGCTCGCGGTAAAAGCCGTCGGCGATCAGGCCGTTGAGTTCGCGCTGCCGCACCGGAGTCTGCGGCGCGAAGTAAATGCGCGCCTGCTGGCCACTTTCGGTCAGGCCGAAGCGACGATTGGCGTATTCAACGATCAGTTGCGAAAGGAGATAACGCCGGGCAGTCTCGCGGGCCAGTGGCGCCCCGTAGCCGGGACCGGGTACTAGGGAAAGCACGCGAAAAGAAAAGGTTTCGGGGCTGGTGTTGTCGCTGAGAAAATGCGCCAGCAGGCGCTCGCCGCAGGTAGCGAGGGGGCGCGGCAGGCCGCCGTCGGCGGCGATGGCGTCGGCCAACCCGAGCTTGAGCAGGTAGCTGACGGGGATCCGCAACTGCTCTTCGCCCTGCTGCTGGATGACGAAGCGTGCGACGTCAGTGCGCTGACCGGCTGCCGGATCCCCCTTGTCGGCGAGCAGATCGTGCTCCAGGACCGCCCCGGCGGCGGGGGCGAGCAGCCGGCGCGGGAATCGGACCCAGCTGTTTTCCCAGACCTGCTCGCGGTTCTCGGCCAGGAACCGTTCCAGTTCACCGAGGAGTTTCGGCGAGGTGTCGCCGGCCCTGGTACGGCGGACGATATTGGCGAAGTAGTTGGAGTCGGCGATGGTCTGCGGCAGGTCGACAGATTCGCGACGGCCGATGACCACCGCCTGCAGCTCGCTCTCACCGCCGGCGGTAACATCGGCGCCGCTGAAAGGGAGCTGGCTTCCGAGTCCCCGTAACAGGCGGGGGAGATCGAACCCGGCGCGACGGGTTGAGTCGGGAAAAGTGACGAGTCGCTGGGGACGGCTGGGCATGGTCCTCCTTGCGGGGCAGCAATGCATTCTGGCTGCCTGATGGGCCAGGAAACTAATTCCCCTCTGTTCATCCGCCGCTACGGTTTGATGATTTTTTGGTTAGAGCGACAGGTCCCATGGGTCCTATAGGCCTTATAGGTCCTATGCGACCCATGGGACCATTGATCATTCCCCCTTCACCGATTTCTCATCCCGCCGCAACATGCCGCTAACCGGCTCCCGCCACGCTGCCACCACGCTAGTCTTTAACGTGGAGGAAATTCATGCCCCAGGTCCCCGAACTTACGTCCTCACCCTTCACCCTCCCCCATCAGTGGCGTCCGGTGGCCCCCATCGCCCGGCGCCTGCTCGCTCTCGACCGCTGTCAGGAGATCTATGCCGGACTTCCCGCCGACCTGCGCGGCGCTGAATTCATCAGCCGCCTGCTCGGAGCCCTGTCGCTGCGGGCCGACTGCACCCGCTCGGACCGCGAGCGCATTCCCGCACAGGGGGGGCTGCTGGTGATCGCCAACCACCCCTTCGGCGCCGCCGAAGGGCTGCTGCTCGCTCACCAGTTGCTCCAGGTCCGCTCCGACGTGCGGATTCTTGCCAACCATCTATTGAACCGTATTCCGCAACTCAAGGACCTGCTGATCGCCGTCGACCCCTTTGGCGGTCCGGGTGCCGCCCCCGGCAATCGCCAGCCGCTGCGCCAGGCGCTGCGCTGGCTGAAGGAGGGCGGCGTCCTGGTGGTCTTCCCCGCCGGCGAGGTCTCGCACCTCCAGGTCGGCCGCAACGGGGTCAGCGATCCGCCCTGGGCGGAGAATCTCGCCGGACTGGTCCGCTGCAGCGGCGTCCCGGTGCTGCCGGTCTGGTTCGGTGGCGGCAACGGCGCCACCTTCCAGCTGGCCGGCCTGCTCCACCGGCGCCTGCGCACCGCCCTGCTGCCGCGCCAACTCCTCAACAAGCGCTGCCGCACCCTGCCGATGCGCATCGGCGGGGTGATAGGCGCCGACAAGCTTGCCGGCTTTTCCAATGACGCCGCCCTGGTCGATTACCTGCGACTGCGCACCTACCTCCTCGGCAGCCGTTCCCAGCCCCGCAGCGGCGAACGCGGGGACGCGGCGCGGCCGCAGGCGCCGCTGGTGCCGGCACGCATCCCGGAGGCCCTGGCCGCCGAAGTCGCCGCTCTCGGCGCCGAACAGCGCCTCACCGGCAGTGGCGAGCTCGAAGTCTATCTTGCCGACGCCCGTCAGATTCCGCAGCTGCTGCTGGAGATCGGTCGGCTGCGCGAGGTCACTTTTCGCGCCGTCGGCGAAGGAACCGGCCGCGAACTCGATCTCGACGAGTATGACAACCACTACCAGCATCTCTTTCTCTGGAACGCCAGGCGCCGGGAAGTGGCCGGCGCCTACCGCATCGGCCGGGTCGACCCGCAGCGGGGTCTCCCCCCCGAACGCTTCTATACCCACACCCTGTTCCGCTACGGCGCACAATTCCTGGAACGCCTCGGCCCGGCCCTGGAGCTGGGCCGCTCCTTCGTGCGTCCCGAATACCAGCGCCAGTTCGCGCCGCTGCTGCTGCTCTGGAAGGGGATCGGCGCCTTCCTCGTCCGCAACCCCCATTACCGGGCCCTGTTCGGACCGGTCAGCATCAGCCAGGACTACAGCCAGCTGTCAAAGGAGCTCCTCACCGATGCCCTGCGCGTCAACTGCTTCTCTCCTGACCTGGCCCGGCTGGTGGCGCCGCGTACCCCGATCCGGCTGCAACCTCCGGCGGTGGCTGGTTGCGACCGCGGCCTGTTGCAGGCTTTGGGCCGGGATCTCGCCGCGGTCGAGGAGCTGATCGCCGAAATCGAGCCGGGACCGGGGGGGATCCCGGTGCTGCTGCGCCACTACCTCGGCCTCGGCGGCCGGGTCCTCGCTTTCAACCTCGACAAGGAATTTTCCGACGTCGTCGATGCCCTGGTGGTGGTCGACCTCAACCAAACCGACTTCAAGACCCTTACCCGCTACCTCGGGCGGGAGGGGGCCGCAACGTTCCGCGACTATCCGGAAAACCACGGCGGCGGTCATGCCGCCTGTGCCTGAGTCCTTCACAGGAGGGTGCAATCGGCCGGTTCCCATGGAGCCGGCCCTTTTTTCGTGACATCGATTCCTGGCTGCTTGCCGGTCCCGGACGGCCACCCAGAACACAAACAACACAATTATTATTTTTCGCTAACCCTTATCTCACCAGGCCCCGCCAAGCTCCCCCCATCGACCCTGACGGGTCCCAACCCTATCGATGGAGGAGTAGAAGCATGAACTTGCAGCGCATGATGTTCCTGGCCCCCTGGTTTCTGGCCGCCGCCCTGCTCGGCGGTTGCGGCGACAGCGATTCCAGCTCCACAGCCACCCCGAGCGCCCAGACCCAAGCCACCACGAAGAATGTCATTCTCGTCATTGGCGACGGCATGCAGGAGGAGAGCGAGCGGGCCGGCAGCCTCTACCTGACCGGCACCAGCCGCGGCCTGACCTTCCACGCCCTGCCGGTCCAGGGCTTCGTCACGACCTGGGATGTGACCACCTACGACCGCTACGCCTGGGATCTCGGCATGGCGCAATACGACCCGGCCACCTTCAAGCCGGTCGTCGGCTACGACACCAACCGCGGCGGCACCATGCCCTACCCCGAAGTCGCCTGGGGGGACGACAACTATTTCCTGACCAAGCTCAATGCCTGGGGCGGGACCGGTCCCAAGGAACCGGCCACCGACTCGGCTTCGGCCGGAACCGCCATGGCGACCGGGATCAAGACCGACGATGGCAACATCGCCTGGCGCTCCGGCGACCCGGCTGACGGCGCCCTGGAGACGATCGCCGAAAAGATGCGCACCCAGAAGGGTGCGGCGATCGGCGTCGTCAGCACCGTGCAGTTCTCCCATGCCACCCCGGCGACCTTCGTCTCCCACAACGTCAATCGCAACAACTACGGCGAGATCGCCGCCGAGATCATCAACACCGTCAAGCCCGAGGTGGTGATCGGCGGCGGGCATCCAAACTGGAAGTCCGGCAATATCGACCCCGCCGATTATGCCGCGCTGGTCGACGGCAGCGCCGGCTACACCCTGGTCGAGCGCACGGCCGGCGTCGATGGCGGCACCGCCCTGCTTGCCGCCGCCGCGACCCTCCCTGTCAACGGGCGCCTCTTCGGTCTCTTTGGCGGCAGCGGCGGCAATTTCGAGTACCCGGTCCCGACCACCGACGGCAGCGCCGTCGTCAATCGCGGCTCGATCGAGAACCCGACCCTCGCCCAGGCGAGCGAGGCCGCCCTCGAAGTCCTCGCCCGCGACCCCGACGGCTTTTTCCTGATGGTCGAGCAGGGGGACATCGATTGGGCCAACCATGCCAACAACTACACCGACATGATCGGCACCATCGATGACCTCGACAAGGCGGTTGCCCGGATTATCGCCTTCGTCGATCAGCCCGGCGACAGCATCGACTGGAACAACACCCTGCTCATCGTCACCACCGACCATGGCAACAGCTACCTGCGCCTCCTCGATGAGGCGGCGCTGCGCAACGGCCAGATTCCGGCCGATCTGACCGGCATCGTCAGCTATGGCACCGGCAACCACACCAACGAGCTGGTCAACTACTACTCCCGCGGCGCCGGCAGCGAACTTTTCGCCGACTTCGCGGGGGAATGGTATCCGGGAACGCAAATCATCGACAACACCCGCATTCATAGCGTCATGCAGCGGGCGGCAGGGGTGCAATAGATTCCTGCCATTTCAGCATGGCGTCTCCCTCGGGGAGACTGGATTCCGGAGACGGGGAGTGGGCTGGCGCCCCTCCCCGTCTCTTTTGGGGCCCCACGGGACCAGAGTGAAGCGGCCGGCTCAGGACCCGTAGCCAATCGCGGGGAGGGGAGTCAAACCGCCAGGCCCGATTTGACCACAGGGCGGTTTGTTGTATTGTGAAGGGCGCACCATCGCTCTTCACCCGACGAACTGCCCCGCATCGCCCCAGGAGGAATGGATGAACCCGCTTTGCCTTATCGGTCTGATCCTGTTGCTGGTCTGCCCCACGTCGCTGCTGGCCCGGCCGGTCGAAGTGCTGGTCTATCCGGAGGGGGCCACCATTACAGAACAAAGGAGTGCAGCCGTGGTTGCCGGCGCGGTGACCCTGACCCTGCCGGAAGCCGCCGACCCCGAATCGCTGCAGCTCGCCACCGTCGGCGGCAAAGCGGCCATCAGCGCCCTGCGCTACGAATCGACCCTGGCGCCGGCAGGGGATTACCAGGCGCTGCGGGACGCGATCGCGGCGACGCAGGAGCGCTTGCAGGCGGTTGAAGATACCCTCCAGGCCAGGCTCAGGGCCCTGGAGTTGTGGCACGCGCCCCTCGGAGAACAATTCCAGACCGCCGGCGAGGTGCAGAAACTGGCCGACCTGCTCCTCGCCAACAGCGAAAAGCTCTACCAGGACCGTTCGCGCCTGGAGAAGGAAAAGAAGAAGATCGAGAAAGACCTGCACGAACTTGAACAAAAACTTGCCGACGCCACCAGCCGGCAACACCGCAGCTGGTCGGTCCACCTCACCCTCGCCGGAGCCGGGACGACCGAGGTGCTGCGTTATTCCTACCGGGTCCGGAATGCCGACTGGCAACCCCTTTACACCCTCGATGCCCGCCCCGGGGCCAGGCAGATAGAGTGGGACTGGCGCGCGCAGGTCAGGCAAAGCACCGCCGTCGACTGGAAGGATGTCCGCCTGCTGCTGGCCACGGCCGAACCGGTGGTCACCCTGACGCCCCCCGCCCTCCAACTCTGGTTCATTCGACCGGCGAACGATTATCCGCTGCCGGCGCCGCGTCTCATGAGCAAAGCAGCCATGCCCGAGTCGCTGGCCCAGGATTTTGCCGCTGCCGCCCCCGCCCCCGTCCGGCAGGCGGGAACCCTCTTCGATATCTACGATTTGGGCCAGCAGACGCTGCTGGCCGGCGCAAGCTATCAACTGAAGATCCGCGACGGGGTCTGGCCGGCGCAGTTCGCCTACCTGGTGCGCCCCTTCGAGTCGCCGCAGGCCTTTCTCTCGGCCAAACTCGAATTCGACACCCTGCTCCCGATGCCGTCGGGGCCGGCCAGCATCCTGGTCGAAGGGGTCTTCGTCGGCCACCGGGAGTTCGCGCTGCTGGCGAAGAAGCTCGATCTCCCTTTCGGCAACGATCCGCAGATTCAGGTCAAGGTCACGCCGACGCGGGAAGCCGACGAAGGGGGCGTCTTCAGCCGGACCAAATCCCAGACCTGGCAGTGGGCGGTCGCGGTCACCAACAACAAGCCGATCGCGGTCAGGGTGAGGGTCGAAGACAGCCCTCCCCAGGTCGAGGACAAACGGATAAAACTGACGGCGACCTCGACCGCAAACGGGTCGCAGGAAGACGGCCCGGCCACCTGGGAACTCGAACTGCAGCCCGGGGCGCAGCAGACCATCCACTACGGCTACACCATCGAGTACCCGGCCGAAATGCAGGTGGAGTTGGGACGCTAGAAGCCGGTCCGCCGATGCGGATAGCAGCGAAAATCCAGAGATTTGGAGCCGGACTTGCAGCCGACTTTAAGATAGTCCGACAAACTGCCAGGTGTTACGGGCCCCTCCCGAATGCAGCGCGGGTTGCTCCAGTGGGCGGACATAAGGAGAAACAATGATGCAACGGCGGCACCTGGCGGGAATCGTAGTTCTGCTGTTGCTCACCCTCGGCGGCTGTGGGGAGAACGGCAGCAGGCAGGAAACGGCGAGCCGGGAACCACTACAGGTCGTCTACCAGCCGGGGGAGATCACCTCCGCCGCAGCTGCCGCCATGGACCAGGCGGCGGCAGAACTGGACGCCCTGAGCCGGCTTGTCGTTGCCAGCCGCAGCGGCGGCGCCCTGCTCCGGTTCGAGGCCATTCTCGGCGCGCTGGATGGCCGGATGCTGGTCCTGACCTCCATGGGCGATGTGGCCACGGACGCCGCCGTCCGCCAGGAAAGTTTTGCCGCCCGCGACACCTACGAGAGTTTTCTCGCCTCTGTCTATACCCGCAACGACCTCTTCCAGGCCATCAGCCAGACCGTTCCGGCAGATGAGAACGAGCGGCAGCTGCTCGCTTACCACCGGCAGCGTTTCACCAAAGGGGGGCTTGGACTGGACGCGGCGCAACAGGGGGAACTGGTCGCGGCGCTGGCGACCATTGACAGCAAGGAGAGTCAGTTCCAGCAGAATATCGCCAACGATCAGACCACCCTGCAGTTCACCTCCCAGGAACTGCTAGGCGTGCCGCCGGCAGACCTCGCCCGCCTCCCGACCACAACCAGCGGTGATTACCTGGTCACCACCGAGTATCAGAATTTTGATCTGGTCGTGAAGTATGCCCATGATCCGGAGACCCGCCGGCGGATGATGCTCGCCTACAGTCAGATCGGCGGCCAGGCCAACATCGACCTGCTCAGCGCGGCGATCGCGGCGCGGCAGCAGAGTGCCAGGCTGCTCGGTTACACCAACTGGGGGGATTATCAGACCGACGGCCGCATGGCGAGGACTTCGGCAGCAGCCATGGCGTTGCTGAACCGGATTGCTGGCGAGCTTGCACCCCGCTTCGCGACGGACATGCAGGCGATGCTGGCCGCGAAACAGGGCGCGGACCCCGGCGCCGGCCAGCTGGACTCCTGGGACATCCCCTATTACGCCCAAAAAGTCCAGGCGCAGCAGTACAGCTACGATGAGGCGGCCACCAAGGAATATTTCTCCCTGGACGGGGTGTTTGCCGGCCTGCTCGATCTGTGCCGGGAACTTTTCGGCATCCGGCTCGCAGCGGTCGAGGGGGCCGTAGTCTGGGACCCCTCGGTGCAACTCTATGCCCTGCGCGACGATCGGAGCGACGCCCTGCTCGGCTACGTCTACCTCGACCTCTACCCGCGCGACGGCAAGTACGACTGGTTCGCCACCGGGGTGTTGCGCGATGGACGCCTGCTGGACGACGGCCGTTTGCAGAAACCGGTGACCCTGTTGATCGGCAATTTCATCCGCGGCGCCAATGGCGAGCCCCCCTTGCTGACCCCCTTCGATGTGGAGACCCTCTTTCACGAGTTCGGCCATGTCTTGCAGCTGACCCTCAGCAAGGCCCCCTACACCTCGCTGAGCGGCTATCACAGCCCAATGGATTACATCGAAATCCCCTCGCAGCTGCTGCAGTTCTTTGCTCGCGACCGGGAACTCCTCCGGCGGATTTCCGGTCATTACCTTGACCAGAACCGAAAGATCCCCGATCCGCTGCTGGATGCCGCGCTCGCCAGCGCCAGCTTCAACCTCGGGTACAATTACACGCGCCAGATCTGGCAGAGCGAGGTGGACATGACTCTCCACACCGCCGCGACGCCCCTCGACCCAACCGCGACCTGCAATGCTCTGCACCGGGAGTTGCTCGGCATCGACCTGCCCGCGGGAAACCTCTACCTGGCGGGGTTCGGACATCTGATGGGCGGCTACGATGCCGGCTATTACGGCTACCTGTGGGGCGAGGTCTATGCCTGGGACCTTCTCTCGGAGTTCCAGCAGACTGGCTTTGCCGACCCGCAGGTCGGCCGGCGTTATCGCCAGGCCATCCTGGAGTCCGGGGCGAGCCGGGATCCCTCCGAACTGATCACCGATTTTCTCGGCCGGCCGGCAACTGACGCCGCTTTCTACCGCTGGGTGGGTATTAAGTAAGAGAGGTCACAGCGGCGGGAAAAAGGCCAGGTACGATTCCCGCAGCCCGAGACCCTGGAAGTTTTTGGTCTCGAAGGTCTCAAGCACGCCGGTCCCTGCGAAAAAAACACCCGCCTTTATCCTGCGCTAACAATCTTCGGCTAGAAGATAAAAGCTCACCCGCTTTTGCAGGCATTTCCCCCCACCCCGGACCAGGGAGCTACGCCATGATTCTCTACCTCTTGCGCCATGCCAAGGCGATCCCCCGCCAGGGGGGGATTCCCGAAGAACAGCGCTACCTCACCAGCGAAGGACGGGAAACCTTCAACCTGAACTCACTCCACTTCCGCGAGGGGGGGATGAAGCCGGATCTGATCCTGACCAGCCCACTGATCCGCTCGGTACAGACCGCCGAAATTCTCGCCTGCACCTTCGGCTTTACCGGTCCGCTGCTGGTGGAACCGCTGCTCGCCCCCGGCTTCGGTCGCAGCCAGCTGCGCCGGCTGCTCAGCCAGCACGAGGCGATCAAGGAGTTGGTCCTGGTCGGCCACGAACCCGACCTGAGTCTGCTGGTCACCTCGCTGCTCGGCATCAAGGTCCATTTCACCCTGAAGAAGGGGGACCTGGTCGCCCTGGAGATTGATGACAAAGGGAAGGCCGCCTTTCGCTGGCGGACCTACAAGGGGGATTTCACCGACTCGCCCCTCGATACCAAGGATTGACTCACCCGCTGGCAGCGAACCGGCTCCCTGCTAGAGTTGAAGTGTGATCGCACCAGAGTCGCCCGAACTCAGCCCGAAGGGAGAAACTCCATGAATTACCGCCAGCGTTTTCGCATCGGGGAAGGGGAAAAGGTCGACCTCAAGCGCTTCGATCCCGACACCACCGACGGCCACCACGACAAGCAATCTGCCAACGCCGAGATTGCCCAACTGCTGCCGCACCTGCAGCAGCTACAGGCACTCCTCTATGCCGAGAATCGCCGCTCGCTGCTGATCTGCCTGCAGGCGATGGACGCCGGCGGCAAGGACGGCACCATCCGCCACGTGATCGGCCCCCTCAACCCCCAGGGGACCCGGGTGCACAGCTTCAAGGTCCCCACGCCGGAAGAGGCCGCCCACGATTTTCTCTGGCGCATCCATCGCCAGGTGCCGGCCAGAGGGGAGATCGCCATCTTCAACCGCTCCCACTACGAGGACGTCCTGGTCACCCGGGTCCACCAGCTGGTGCCGAAAAAGGTCTGGTCGCAGCGCTACCGGCAGATCGTCGCCTTCGAAGAGAATCTGACGGCCGCCGGTACGCAGATCCTCAAGTTCTTTCTCCACATCAGCCCCGAAGAGCAACTGCGGCGCTTCAAGCAGCGTCTCGACGACCCGGGGCGCCACTGGAAGATCAGCCTCGCCGACTACAGCGAGCGGGAACTCTGGCCCGACTACCAGCAGGCCTACGCCGAGGCGCTGGCGAAGACCAGCACCGCGACGGCCCCCTGGTTCGTCATCCCCGCCAATCACAAGTGGTTTCGCAACCTCGCCGTCACCCGGATTCTCATCGAAACCCTCGAAGCGATGAAGATGGCCTACCCGCCGCCGAGCGTCGATCTCGAGGAGATCCGGCAACGCTACCACGCGGCGGAACAGGATCCGGTCACGCCAGGGGAACGACAGTGATGACGCAGGGGGGAAAAGATCCGGGCCACGGGCCGGAGCTGTGGCGGCTGCTGGGACAGTTGCTCGAAACCCTGAACGGCCAGCGGACGGAACTTCTCGCCGGCCGAAGGCCCGAATCCCTCCATGACTTTCGCGTCGCCCTGCGCCGCACCCGGGCTCTGCTGGGCGCCTTTGGCCACCTCCTCCCCACCGCCGAGGGGGCGCACTTGCGGAAGGAATTCCGTTGGCTGGGAGCGCAGACCGGGCCGGCCCGCGATCTGGAAGTGTTTCAGCTCCGCCTCGCCGCCGACCTCACTGATTTAGCCGCAGCCACCCGGAGCGACCTGCAGCCGCTGCTCGAACTCCTCGACGCCCGGCACCGTGCGGCCGATTTCCAGCTGCAGCAGGTGCTCGAAAGCCGCCGCTGCCAGCAGCTTTTGGATCACTGGCAGACTTTCCTGGCGGCGGAGCCGCCGGCAGGGGCAGCCGCAGTCCCAGACCGTGAGTCGGCGAAGGAGTTGGCCAGTCGACGCATCCGCAAGCTCTACGTGCGCAGCCTGCGCCAGGGGAAGGGGCTTGATGTCGGGTCACCGGCCGAGGCCTTCCACCGACTGCGCATCACCTGCAAGAAGCTCCGTTACCTCCTCGAATCGCTGCGTCCTATCCCGCCGCGCAAACCGTTCGAAAAACTGATCCAAACCCTGAAAGGTCTGCAGGAGGTCCTCGGCGCCGACCACGACTGCGCCTTTCAGGCGGCTGCCCTGGAGGAACTGGCCCGAAACCTACCCGCCGGCCAGGCGACCGTCGCCACCCTCCTTGCCACGGGACGCCTGCTCGAACGCCTCGAGCGCCGGCGCCTAGCGACCCGGGAGCTCTTCCTGGTCCGCTTCGCCCTTCACACCGGGGTCAAAAACCGCTCCCGGATCGAACGCCTCTTCCCTGACAAACCTTCCTCCAGCCACCGCGTCCCCCGCTAACCAATCCGTAGCCGGCCGTTAATCCAGCGCCAACATTTCCCCGGCAGGCTTCCCCTCCAAGGTACCGGATTCCCCGGACAGGAAGGCTGTCTGCTCATGCAAATCTTCGGCAAGCTCCTCGGTGCGACCCTGGTCGCCATGCTCATCACCCTCGCCATCGGCGGCCTCGGCTGGTTCGGCCTCGATGCCACCCGGGCCGGCCTCGACATGGTGATCCGGATCCGCACCCCGCAGATTCACGCCATCGACCAGATGGTCGAAACCCTCAACACCATCCGCGTTGACGAGTTCGCCCTGGTCAACTCGAGGCTCGAGCCGGAACGCCGTGAACAGATCCTCGTCAGCCTCGGGGAGGCCAGCAGCCGCCTCGCTTCAGGCCGCGCGGCCTTTGCAGCGCTGCCGATGACGCCGCGCCAGGCGGAACTCTGGAGCGAAACCGAAACCGCCCTCGACAGCTGGGCACCCAAGCACCGGCGTATGATCGATCTGGTCGCCGCCAACCGCATCGTCAACGTCGAACTGCTGCCGGGCATCCTCGCCGGCCATCTCCTCGACCATCGCCAGTGGTTCGACGAGCTACGCCGGGCGGTCGGCGACGGCAAACCGTTCCGGGAAGAGACCAGCCCCCTCGCCTGCGGCCTCGGCCGCTGGCTGCCGACCTACCAGAGCGACGACCCCGGCCTGCAGGAACTGCTCGCCGGCTTGCGTGCTCCCCACCAACGGCTGCACGAGGCAAGTGACACCATCGCCGACCTGCTCACGCGCGGCCGGGCCAGGGAGGCGCGCGCACTGCTGGCCCGGGACGGGGCGCCGGCCCTAGGTGACTTTCAGGCGGCGGTCGAATCGACCCGCAGTTATGTCGATGAGCGCCTGACCAATTTCGATGTTGCCATCAACTACGTCTTCGGCGATGTCGCCCGCGCCTTCGATGCCAGCGTCGCCGCCCTCAAAGCGACTACCACCGAAGTTTCGGCCCAAGCCATCACGGACAGCGACCAGGCAACCGCGACCGGCAACCGCAGCCAGACGATCGCCCTGATCGCTACCGTGGTCGGCATCCTCTGCGGCCTGGGCGGCGGCATCCTGCTGGCCCGCCACATGACCCGACGGCTGCGCAGCACGGTACAGGTGCTGGGTGAACTCGAACAGGGGCACCTCGATGTACGTCTGGAACTCGCCGGAAAAGACGAAATCAGTGCCATGAGCCGGGCGATGGATACCTTCGCCGCGGATCTCGAGGAGCGGGTCCGGGGTGTCCATACCGTCGCCGTTGAGCTGGCTGCGGTCGGCAGCCAGATCGACGGCGCCTGTCACCAGGTGACCGAGGCGGCCAACGCCCAGTCCCTAGGAGTTCTTTCGACCCGCACGGCGGTGCAGGAGATTGCGGCGTCGGTGCGACAGGTAAACGAAGGGGTGACGGTGCTGTCGGGCGCCTCGTCCAACGGCACCGCCTCGGTCCTGGAAATGGCCGCGACCAGTGAGGAGCTCGCCGGCAGCGCCGAAAACCTGGCGCGGATCGCCGACGAAGTCGGCTCCTCGATCACTGAAGTCGCCAGCTCGATCCAGCAGGTGGCGGACAACTCCCTCGTCCTCAAGAAATCGGCCGACGCCACCGTCGCATCGGTAACAGAGCTGGACACGGCCCTCGGCGAGGTCGAGAGCGCGGTTTCGGAAACCGCCCAGGTCAGCGCCGGAGTGCGTCGTGACGTCGAGGCGGGACAAGCGGCGATGGCCACGGCCATCGCCGGCAGCCACGAGATTCGCCAGGCCTCCCAGGTAACCGCCACGGCGATCAGCAACCTCTCCGCCAGGGTCCAGGAGATCGGCAAGATTCTCTGCATGATCGACGATGTCACCGACCAGACCCGCCTGCTCGCCCTCAACGCCGCCATCATCGCCGCCCAGGCCGGGGTTCATGGCCAGGGCTTCGCCGTGGTCGCGGAAGAGATCCGCGAGCTCTCCGACCGGGCCAACCAGTCGACCGGCGAAATCGCCCTGGTTATCGACAGCCTGCAGCAGGAGACCGAAAAGGTGGTGGCCGCGGTGCAGCGTACCGAACGCCGCGTGGTCGAGGGGGAAGAACTCGCTCTCGCTTCGGGCGCGGCGCTAACCAAGATCGTCGCAGGGATTCACGAGATTGACCACCGCATGGAACGAATCGGCCGCGCCACCGGCGAACAGGCGGAGAGCTCCAGGGTAATCGGTGCCGCCATGGAAAAAGTTTCGCAGATGGTCGACCACACCGTCCTCGCCACCGGCGAACAGAGCAAGGCGGCCCGCACCATTACCACGGCGGTCGAGCGCCTTCGCAGTTACGCCCTGCAGGTCAAAAACTTGGCCCGCGAGCAGAGCAACGGCAGCAAGGTCCTTGCCGCGGCCATCGAGGAGGTTGACGGCATGATCCGCCAGATCGGTCATGCCTGTGAGGAGCAGACCCGCGGCAGCCAGCAGATCGGCCGGGCGGTGGAGGAGATTCACCACTCGGCGGAGGCGAATCTCGCCGCGTCGGCGGTCCTCGCCGGGGCAGTCGCCAACCAGAAGGTACAGATCGGTATCCTCAACACCCAAATGGGGAGCTTCCGGATCGGCGAACGTTCCCCCGGCACCGAGCTTTTTCCGGGCTCTCCCAGCCAGGAACTCCTCGGTACCGACGGCGGGGGGCAGCGTTCTGCCCAGCGCCCGGAAGGCCCGGCCGACCATGGCAAGCCCGCCGAGAAAAACCCGCACCCCCGCGAGCGAGGCGAAGACGGGACCCGCCGTAGGAATCCTCCGGCACAGGCCTCGCCGGCCGCCAACAGTTGACCCGTGGCAACCCGCACAATCCCGGCGGCGGCGCCAAATAATTTCCACTGGCCCCCCATTTTTAACCGATTTCTAACATCCCCCTGCTATTTCAGGTAAAGTTTCCTTCGGGGCCGTGGTGCCACGAGGGTATGGATCTAACTGCCAACCGCCAGCCCGGGGCCCCCCATGCACCCTGATTCCCCACCCACAGTGCCGGAACCGCAGAGCGAAATTGCGCCCCCGGCGCTAACCGCCGAGGAAGCCACCATGAAGGGCGCCCACCCCCCAGTCCGGAAAACCTCGCCCCGGCGCGAGCAGCAGGATCTGCTGACGCCGGAGCTCTACCTGAACCGCGAACTCTCCTGGCTCGAATTCAACCGCCGGGTCCTTCACCAGGTCCGCGATGAGCGGGTACCACTGCTGGAGCGGATCAAGTTCGCCGCCATCGTCAGCTCCAACCTTGACGAATTCTTCATGAAACGGATCGGCGGCCTCAAGCAGCAGATCGGTGCCCGGCTGCAGAGCCTGACCATGGACGGCCGCTCCCCGAAGCAGCAGATCGTCGAATGTTACGGGCGAGTGCGGGAGATTGAGGGGCAGAAGGAAGAGCTCCTGCCCGAGCTGACCCGGCTCCTCGCGGCGCAGGGGATCGCGTTGGTCTCCTACCAGGAGCTGAGCGCCCGCGAACGGAAGCTGGTGCGCGAACACTTCTTCCGTAACATCTACCCCCTGGTCACCCCCCAGGCGATGGACCCGGCCCACCCCTTCCCCTTCGTCTCCAACCTTTCCCTCAACCTCCTTGTCACCCTGCGTGCCCCCCAGGCCGCCGAAATCTCCCTGGCCCGGGTCAAGGTGCCGGTCGGCGCCGGCGCGCCGCGCTTTTTGCAGGTCGGCGAAAAGGAACGCTACATCCCCCTCGAAGAGGTGATGTGCAACAACCTCGACATGCTTTTCCCGGAGATGGAAGTGTTGGGATGCGAGCTCTTTCGGGTCACCCGCAATGCCAACACCGAGCGCAACGAGGAACATGCCGACGACCTGCTGGCGATGATCGAGACCGAGCTGCAGCACCGCAAGTTCGCCCCCATCGTCCGCCTCGAGGTGAAGAACGGTATGGACCCGGTGCACCGCGGCATGCTCGCAGCCGAGCTCGCCCTCGACGAATCGGCTGACGTCTTCGAGGTCGGCGGCATGCTGGCGATGCGTGACCTGCTCGAGCTCGCCGGCCTCGACCGGCCGGAGCTGCGCTATCCGCCCCATATTCCTCTCGACCATCCCCGGCTGCAGACCGAGCGCAACATCTTTCACATCGTCCGCGACGCCGGTTCGATTCTTCTGCATCACCCCTACGAGTCCTTCTCCTCTTCGGTGGAGCGTTTCCTCCAGGAAGCGGGGAATGATCCCAAGGTGCGGGCGATCAAGATGACCCTTTACCGCACCTCGAGCCAGAGCCGTATCATCGACCACCTGATCGCCGCGGCCCGCGGCGGCAAACAGGTGGCGGTGGTGGTGGAACTCAAAGCCCGTTTCGACGAGGCGGCCAACATCCGCCTGGCGAGCCGCATGGAGGAGGTCGGCATTCACGTCACCTACGGGGTGGTCGGCCTGAAAACTCATTGCAAGGTTATCCTGGTGGTGCGCCAGGACTTCAGCGGCCTCCGGCGTTACGTCCACATCGGAACCGGCAATTACCACCCCGGCACCGCCCGGCTCTACTGCGACTACGGCCTTCTGACCAGTGACCCCCTGATCGGCGAGGACGCCACCGAGCTCTTCAACTACCTGACGACCGGCTATACCCCCAAGCGCCCTTATCACAAACTTCTGCCCGCCCCCAAGCTGCTGAAAAAAGCCCTGCTCAGCCGGATTGAGCGGGAGACGGCACTGCACAGCAAGGAGTCGCCGGGACTGCTACGCTTCAAGATGAACGCCCTCGACGATGTCGAGATCATCCGCGCCCTCTACCGCGCCGCCCGCGCCGGGGTGTTAATTGACCTGATCGTACGCGACAGTTGCCGGCTGCGCCCCGGAGTCAAGGGAGTCTCGGAGACGATCCGGGTGGTCAGCATCGTGGGGCGCTTCCTCGAACACACCCGGGTCTACTACTTCCGCAACGGCGGTGCCGAGGAATATTTCATCGGTTCGGCCGACGCCATGCGCCGCAACCTCGAGGACCGCGTCGAGGTCATGGTCCCGGTGGAAGACCCGGCACTGCAGCGGGAACTGGAGCAGATGTTCGAGATCCAGCTCGGCGACCCGGTCAGCGCCTGGGAGATGCAGGCCGACGGCAGCTACCGCCAGCGCCAGCCCGAATCGGACCAGCAGGCTGCCGGCAGCCACCAGCGCCTGATCGAATTCACCCAGAAAAAACAGAAGGACTCGCTGCGGTTTCGCCGCAAGAAAGCCCGCGCCGGCAAAAAGCGCAACCTGCTGTAACGCACCGGTCCCTGCGGGCGAATCTCTTATTGCTGATCGCTAACCGAAAAAGGAGAATCTCATGGAGAGCAGCGCGGTAAAATCCCTGATGCAGCTCAAAGGCCTCGGAGCAGCAAGCGCCCGGAAGCTGGTGGCCACCGGCATTGACGATTACGCCAAACTCGCCGCGGCGGGGGAAGAGGCGCTGGGCGCCATCCGCGGTCTCAACCCGCGCTCGATCCCGGGTATCCTCGAGGCCGCGGCGGCCCGGGCCAATCTCGATTCCGCCGCCGGGGGGAAAAAGGCGGAAGCGGCACGTCTCCAGGAAATCGCCGGCCGGTTGCAGGAGGTCGTCGCCCAGTTTGCCGCGCTGCTCGAAGTGGGCGGTGACGGCGGGACTGGAAAGAAGACCGCGGCGCGCATGAAGAAGGAGATCGACAAGGTCGGCACTCTCCTTGAACAGATCGTGGCCGGATTGCCGGGGCGGTTGAAGCGGAAAAGCAAGGCCCTGGTTAAGAGCGATCGGCAGCTGTCCGAACTCGGCGAGGCAAGTCCGAAACGGATCGCCAAGGGGCTGAAGAAGACCCGCAAGACCCTGAAGAAAGCCCTCGCCTGATATTTCCTGCAGCTCTCGTCGCTCTTTTTCCGTTACACTGAAGGGGAACGGTCAGCAGCCAGCCGTCGCTCCCCTTCAGCTCCCCCAGGAATGGACCCGCATGGCCGAACGCCTCGCCGCCATCGATATTGGCACCAACTCGATCCGCTGCATCGTCGTCGAAACCAACGGCAACGGAGAATTCCGCGTCCTCGATGACGAAAAGGCCACCGTGCGCCTCGGTGAGGGGCTGGCAGCGAGCGGTGCCATCCAGCCGGCGGCCTGGGAGAGGGCCCTCGCGGCGCTGCGGCGGATGAAAAAGATCATCGACGGTCTCGCCGTCACCGCCATCGAAGCGGTGGCGACCAGTGCCGTGCGCCAGGCGACCAATGGCACGGCGCTGCTGGCGGCGATGGCCGAAGCGACCGGGGTCGGGGTGCGTCTGATCAGCGGCGAGGAGGAGGCCTACCTGGCCGCCCGCAGCGCCCGTCACAACTTCGACCTTGCCGGCGGCCGCACCCTGCTGGTCGATATCGGCGGCGGCAGCGTCGAGATCGTCGCAATGATCGGGGACCACGTCGATGAGCTCCATTCCCTTGAACTTGGCGCCGTCGTCCTCTCCGAGCAGTTCCTCCCCCACGACCCGGTGAGTGACGCCGACCTGGATCGACTGCGGCGCCACGTCCGCAAGAGCCTGCACAGCCACCTGAGCCGGGGCACCGTTCCGGTCCAGTACCTGATCGGCTCCGGCGGCACCATGACCAACATCGCCGGCATGGTCATGGCGATGCGCAAGGAGCAGTTCGACTCGTCGCACCACTACGAAGTGCTGAGATCCGAGGTCGTCCATCTGCTGGCGATGCTGGCGCGCAAGGACCAGAAGAGCCGCCGGGCCGTCCCCGGCCTCAACCCGGAGCGGGCCGACATCATCGTGGCCGGGGTGCTGGTGGTCGATGAACTGATGCGTCACTACCGGACCAACCTGCTGCGCATCAACGAAAAAGGGATACGCGAAGGATTGATCCTGCAGTTGCTGGAGAAACATGACCTGCTGCCCCATCCGGCGGCGCGCCGGGACTGGCGCCAGTCGGTGGAGGACTTCGCCCGCGCCTGCCACTTCGACGCCGACCATTCGCAGCAGGTCAATCAGCTCGCGCAACGCCTTCTGGCCGGGGTTGCACCCCTCTGGAGCACGGAAGAGCGGGACGCCCAGCTCCTCGAGGCGGCTGCCCTGCTCCACGATGTCGGCTACTTCATCAGCTACGACCAGCACCACAAGCACTCCTACCACCTGATCCGCCACGCCGACCTGTTCGGCTTCTCTCCCCGCGAGCGCGAACTCGTCGCCAACATCGCCCGCTACCATCGCAAGTCGCTGCCGAAGAAGAAACACGACAATTTCTCCCGCCTGAGCGACGAGGACCGGCTGCTGGTGATGCGTCTCGGCGGCATCCTGCGGCTCGCCGACGGCCTCGACCGGCGCCGCAACCGCCTCGTCACCGGCCTCTCCTGCCAACTCCGGGGAAAGACGTTTCAGGTGCGGCTGGAAGGGAGGGACGACCTTTCGGTGGAGCTTTACGGTGGTGAAACCAAGGGGGACCTCTTCGCCGCCGCCTTCAACTGCCGCCTGGAGTTGCAGGTTGCCTGACTGTTGCCTCCACACCCGATCTTCACCCGCCGCCAACACAATCCTGACATTTCTCCGGCATTCTCGTGCTCAAATTTACAGAAAGGAGCCGATTCGATGCCCTACGCCCTTGACCTGCTCGACAGCGCCACCCCAGGCTGCCCCTATCGCGACAGCAATAACCGCTGCCGCGCCGCCGCCTCCGGCCTGATCCCGGACCGCCGCCGGATCCGCCTCAGCTGCAGCAGCGATGATTACGACTGCTGCCCACTCTACCTCGCCCGGCTGCTGCGCAGCAGCCGCTCGACCTATTGCGGCGCCAGCCGCCACGATCTCTTCCAGAAGTAGCCCCGCCCGGCCGTGCCGCCCCCCTGCCCCCCGTTCCGCCGCCTGGTCGGAAACGGGGATTTTTAGTTTCGGCCTCCCTCCATACTGCGCCGTGGGCCCTGCCCGCCTTCCCTCTGCCCTCGCCAGCTTCCGCGCCCATTACCCGATATGGAATTTAACCGCATACACGTCTTTTCTTAACCCGACGCTAATGCCGGGACGGTCTTCTAGGGCTGTCCCGGGGGTGGCCACTCCCGGAGGCCAGATTTCATTCGTGGCTATCAACCATCACACAGGAGGAAAAAAATGAACCGATCGACCATGAAACAGTTTCTGATTGGCGCCATCGCCCTGGTCGGGCTGGCCGCCACCGCCTTCCCCGCGGTGGCCGGAGTTCGCTACGAAGATGGTGAAAAATGGGTCGAACTGGGTGGCCGCATCCAGCTCCAGTATCACATGACGGACCCCGACGGCGGCGAGAAGACCGACACCATTTTCTTCCGCCGGCTGCGGCCCTATATCGAAGGGAGCATCCACAAGAACTGGCTCGGCAAGTTCGAGTTCGACCTGGGCAAGGCCGAGAACGACAACGAGGTGGCGATCAAGGATGCCTACCTGCGCTACAGCGGGGTCAAGGATCTGAGCATCACCATCGGCAACGCCCAGTTCCCCTTCTCCCGCGAGGACATGACCTCATCGAAGAAGCAGCAGCTGGTCGAGCGGACCTTCGTCGGCGACCATAACTTCGGCACCCCGGAACGGAACGCCGGTATCTTCGCCCACTACAAGCTCCTCGACAAGAAGCTCGAACTCCACCTCGCCGGCGCCGAGGCCAACATCGATCCCGACGCCAAGAAGCTCGACTTCGACACGCCGGTCAATGCCAACGCCGACATGAATCTCCCCGCAGCAAGCTACGGGGTATCAAAAGTTTAGATTGATCGCTTTCATCGAAGCAAGCTTCGGGGAATTCGACCCACCTGAGATTCAACCAGGGCTGGATTTTCGGCGGCCGGGTGGACTTTCACCCCCTCGGCTACATGAAGATGGATCAGGGCGACTTCAAACGCGATGAGATCCGCACCACGATCAGTCTGGCCGCCTTTACCTGGGCCAACGACGATGACAACAATAGTTACACCGATGCTACCACCGGGCTCTCGACCAGTACCAGCAAGGCCGATGTCGACAACGTCAACGGCTTTGAGGTGAGCGCCGGCTTCCGCGGCTTCGGCCTCTCCGTCGATGCCGAGTACAACCTCTTCCAGGCAGAGACCAGCGACAGCACCTTCACCGGCGGTATCTATAAAAATGGTGAAACCGAGCTCAGCAACTACGCCCTCGAAGGGGGCTACATGGTGCTACCCAAGACCATCGAACTGGTTGCCGGTTATGAAGCGATGGACGCCGACAATTACGCCGAGGTCTGGACCCGCACCTCCTTCGGTGTCAACTGGTTCCTCGAAAAGCAGGACATCAAGCTGCAGGCCACCTACCGCATCGGCAGCAACCTGAACGGGGTCAAGGACAAGGACCAGGATGAACTCTTCGTTCAGGCCCAGTACGTCTTCTGACCTCTTGCCCGGCGCAGCGCTCACTGCGCCTCCCTGGCATGCGATGGCGACCCCGCTCAGGTGGGGTCGCTTTTTTCATAAAGCTCTTACCTGGTGAAAACCTGGCCCGAACCAACAACCGCTTTACTTAAGTGGTAACGGCCACCCCCGATCAGAACGCTTCCCCCTCCCCTTCGAAGAGGACCGTGTGGACATACTTGAGCTGTGGTTGCTCTGCGCACTGTTTACCGTGCTGCTGCACCTGCTGCCGGCCCTGATCATCGACCGGCGCCTCGCCCTCGGAACCTGGACCCGGATCGGTCTGGCCTTCTTCTTCCTCCTTGGCCCGCTGGGGCTGCTCCTCGAGTGTTGGCTCCTCTCCACCGTCCTTCAGGATATCCTCGGCCATCTTGCCGAGACGGCGGGGAATCGCCGGCACCGTGAACGGAAGCCCGCGGTCTGGAACCGGATCGCCGGGAGGCACCTATGATCACCCACTATTTCCCCGACCGCCAGGCGACGGGGGTCTGGTTCGAACAGCTCAGCCGCATTCTGCTCTGTCTGCTGATCCTGGCGATACTCGGCAGTATCGTCTCCGGCATTATCCGCGCCCTGATCGACGTCGAGCAGGCACTGCTGGCCCTGGGCCCCGGTCCGGCATCTCCGGTTGGTAACCGTGCAGTGCTGATCGATGTGCTTGGCGTCCTGGCAATGATGGAGGTTTTCCGCACCGCCATGACCTACCTCGTCGAAGGGAAGGTCAAGGTCACCTACATCATCGACACCGTGCTGGTGGCGCTGCTGACCGAACTGCTCGCCTTCTGGTACCACGAGGTCGACCTGGCGCGGGTCGCCATGTTGCTGGCGCTGGTGGTGGTCCTGATGGTGCTGCGCATCCTCGCCATCCGCTTCTCACCCAACCGCCGAGCCCTCTGCGACGGCCTCTGAGGCAGGATTCGGCATCTGTGACGAGAAGGTATTTTCCCCTAACAATTCGATTTTTTCCTAATCAAACACTAATCCGCTGTAACCAATTTTTCACCTGATTCTTGCCCGGACCAAACTCGCCGGTTGGAAACTGTCATCAGCTTGTATAGACAAACAGGGAGAAGCAGATGGCCGAGAGGTCTGCAGGCCTGGCACGTTACCGCCAGATATCACGCCGAATCGAGGAGGAGATCGAATCGGGCCGTTACCCGATCGGTCATCAGCTGCCGACCGAGCACAACCTGGGTCTGCGTTACGGCGTCAACCGTCACACCGCCCGGGAGGCCCTTCGCCAGCTCAAGGACAACGGTCTCGTCTACAGCATCCGCGGTAAAGGGACTTTCGTTGCCAGCGACAAGGTGCCGTACCAGGTTTCCAAAAAGGTCCGCTTCAGCTCCGCCATCCTGGAAGCCGGCCTGCTACCTGGAGCGCGGTTGCTCGGGGCCGGCCTGGAGCAGGCCGATCCCTGGCTGGCCGCCCGCCTGGAACTGGAACCGGGTGCGCCCATCCTGGCTCTCGAAATTCTTCGCTCGGTCAACGGGATCCCCTTCAGCCTCGCTCTCTCCTGGCTGCCGGGTGACCCCTTCGCCGGATTGGTCGACTATCTTGGCGAAGGCTTCTCCCTGTACGCCCTGCTGCGGGACCTGCACGGAATCGATGCCAGCCGCAAGTCCTCGATTTTCGAAGTAACCCTGGCGAAGAAGCGCGAGGGCGACCTGCTGCAGATTCCCCGCTCCGTCCCCCTGCTGACCACGCGCAGTCTGGCCACCGATCAGCACCAGCGCCCGATCGAATATTGCGTCAGCCGGATGCGCGGCGATCTGGGGAGCATCGTCATCGATTTTGCCGGCAAGTGAACTATTTTCAACCAGGGAGTCCCGGCCGGCAAACCTGCCTCCGGAACTCCCTGGCAGAGGAGACACCATGCAGATCCAGACCCAGCAGCTGATCCTTGGTTACGGCCGCAAGGAAGTCGTCAAACAGGTCGATTTCCATGTCAACAAGGGGGAATTCATCAGCATCATCGGCCCCTCCGGCGTCGGCAAATCGACCTTGCTGATGGGTCTGAACGGGACCACAGCGATCCTCGGCGGCCAGATCTCGGTTCTCGGCGAAAACCTCGCCACCATCTCCAGCGCCGCTCTCAAGCAGCTGCGGGCCCGGATCGGTGTCATTTTTCAGAGCTACAACCTGGTCGCCAGAATGAGCGTCCTCGACAACATCGCCAGTGGCATGCTCCAGCGCAAGGCGCTCCTGCCGGCCCTGATCAAGCTCTACCGGCGTGAGGAATACGAGGAAATTTACGAATACATGAAGGTGGTCGGCATCGAACACGAAGCCCTGTCACGCTGCGACCGGCTCTCCGGCGGCCAGCGCCAGCGGGTCGCCATCGCCCGCGCAGTGGCGCAGAAACCGGAAATCATCCTTGCCGACGAGCCGATCTCCTCCCTCGATCCGATCAGCGCCCGCCGGGTGATGGACACCCTGCGCGGCGCCAACCAACGCTACGGCATCACTGTGGTCTCCAACCTGCACCAGCTTGACTACGCCCGTGAGTACTGCAGCCGGGTGATCGGCATGCACGGCGGGCGGATCATTTTCGACGGGCCGCCGAGTGAACTCGACCGGCAGACCATCGACGAGATCTACCGCGGCTCCCAGCACCACCCCCACGACATGCCGCGGATCAAGGAATACCTCCCTGCGGCCGCCATGGCCCAAGCCTGATGGTCAAAATCACCATGAAATTCATCAAACAAAGGAGAAACCCATGAAACGCATCAAGCTGCTAGTCGCCGCGCTGCTCGCTGCAGCCCTGCTCTGCCCCACCCTGGTTCTGGCCAAGGACGCCGACTGGCCCGACAAGCTGACCTTCGGGGTCATCCCGACCGAGTCGTCGAGCAACGCCAACGAGCGTTTCGAGATCCTGGTCCAGTACCTGGAAAAGCGCCTCGGCTTGCCGATCGAGTTCAAGACCAGCACCGACTATGCCGGGGTGATCACCGGCATGCAGTTCAAGCACGTCGATTTCGCCTACTTCGGACCCAAGTCCTACTGTGAGGCCGCCGCCCGTGCCAATGCAGAGGCCTTCGCCATCGAGGTCGGCCTGGACGGCACCAACGGCTATCACGGGGTGATCATCACCAAGAAAGGCTCGGGCCTGAACAGCCTGGCCGACATCAAGGGGAAGGTCTGGGCCTTCACCGACCCCAACTCCACCAGCGGGACCCTGGTGCCGACGGTCTTCTTCACCCAGGAGATGAAGATTGTCCCCGATGAGTACTTCTCCAAGGTCATCTACTCCGGCAGCCACGAGGCGTCGATGCTCGCCGTCAAGGGGGGCAAGGTCGACGCCGCCTCGACCAACGACCTCGACATGGTCCGCGGCGAAGGGAAGCTCTGGAACAAGGACCAGGACTTCAACATCATCTGGACCTCGAAGCTGATCCCCGGCTCGCCGATGGCTTACCGCAAGGACCTCCCCGCGTCGCTGAAGAAGGCACTCAAGGACGCCTTCCTCGCTTTCGACGACCAGCAGGGGCTGGCGGCACTCAAGCTCTCCAAGTACGACGACGTGGCCGACGCCGACTATGACCCGATCCGTGATCTGATCGAAGCCAAAAAGCGCCTGGCCAAGAAGTAATACCCGCCCCGACCGGCACGGACCGCACGGTCCGTGCCGGTCACACCTGAACGAGAGCTATGCCATGTCGACCGTCACCCCCTTGAGCCTGGACGAGATCCGCCGCCGGACCAACCCGTTCCAGCCCTTCAACCTGGTGCTCGCCGTGCTGATTCTGGTGACCATCGGCTGGAGCTGGCATGCCACCGAGATGAGCCTCCGGGCGCTACTCGATGGCTGGCAGAACATGCTGGTCTACCTCCAGGGCAACCCCGGCATCGAGAACAGCGGTTTTTTCCCGCCCAACGCCAGCAGCTACCGCATCGGCCGCTACCTCGCCTCGATGTTGGAGACGGTGCAGATGGCGTTCCTGGCCCTGCTGCTGTCGGTAGCGATCGCGTTTCCGCTGTCACTTCTCGCCTCGCGCAACACTCTGAAGATCATCGTCCCGGGGCGCCGCCTCCCGTCGCAGATCCTGCGCCAGGCGCTCTATACGGCGGTGCGCTTCTTCGCCAACCTGTCGCGCTCGATCAACGAACTGGTCTGGGCCCTGCTCTTCGTCTCGGCGGTCGGCCTCGGGCCGATGCCGGGGATCCTGGCGCTCGGCGTCCACACCTCGGGCGTGCTGATCAAGCTCTTCTCCGAGGGGATCGAGGCGGTCGCCCAGGAGCCGATCGACGCCCTCACCGCCACCGGCGCCGGCTTCGTCAAGGTGATCCGCTACGCGGTCTTCCCGCAGATTCAGCCGTTCTTCGTCTCGATGACCCTCTACCGCTTCGAGTCGGACGTGCGCTCGGCGACGATTCTCGGCTTCACCGGCGCCGGCGGCATCGGCGTCTACCTCTACGACAAGCTGCGCAGCTACGAAAACCAGGACGTCACCACCATCCTGATCATTATCGTCATCACCGTCGCCCTGGTCGACCGACTGAGTGCGGTGATCCGAAAGAAATGTACTTAAAGGTAAAGGGGTACCCATGAGCCTGACTTTCCGTGAAATCGACGAGACCGACCTGCCGGCGGTGCTGCGGCTCTACGCCCAGCTCGGCGAAGACGATGGCCGGGTGCTGACCCTGGAGCAGGCGCGAGACATCTACCGGCGCATGCGCTCCTATCCCGACTACCAGCTCTACCTGGCCGAACTGGACGCCGAGCCGGTCGGCACCTTCGCTCTGCTGGTGATGGACAACCTCGGTCACCTCGGCGCCCGCTCGGCGGTGCTGGAGGACGTGGTGGTCGACACCCGGCTGCGCGGCCGCGGCATCGGCAAGCAGATGATGGAATTCGCCAACCGGATTTGTCTAGACAAGGGGTGTTACAAGATGAGCTTCTCCAGCAACCGCAACCGCAAGGCGGCGCACCGCTTCTACGAATCGCTCGGCTTTCGCCGTCACGGCATCAGCTTCTACATCGATTATCGGGAGGGGGGGTATGAGCCTGAACCTTGACGACATCCCGACCCTGGTCGGGCAGATGGAACCGGCCGCCATCGACCGGTTGCTGCTGGAACTGGCCGCCACCGAGGAGATCGAGATTATCCGCACACCGCGCTCCGGGCTGGTGATGATGACCTGCCGCGACGCCTTCGACTGCGACTTCCACCTCGGCGAGGTGCTGGTCAGCGAGGCCGAGGTGTGCTGCCGCGGAGTGCACGGTTACGGCATGGTGCCGGGAGACGACCCGCGCCGCGCCCTTGCCCGGGCCGTGGCCGAGGTGATCATCGCCGGCGACAACCAGCTGCTGCGGCAGCGCCTGAACCGGCTGGCAGCCGAGCAGCGGCACCTGCTGGAGCAGCAGCAGCGGGACGCGGCGGAACTGGTCGCCCGCACCAAGGTGCGCTTCGACCTCATGCCGGGGAGTTGAAAGATGACCAGCCAGGCCCTGCTCCACCAGGAAGAGATCACCCAGCACACGGTCTTTCGCGCCCTGTTGCAAGCGACCAGCCGGCCGGGAACCCTGCAGCGGCTGCCGGTCGCACCGCAGGCCACCCCCCTGTTCAGCCTCCTCGACTGCCTGCTCGATCCGGAGGTGAGTTTCTCCCTTGCCGCCCCGGACCTGCAACTCGGCGATGCGATCCGCCAGCGCTGGGGAGCGGCCGAATGCGCTGTCGAAGCGGCCGGTTTCTTTATCGCCCCCCAGGGGCGCAGTTACGGCCAGCTTGAGCGGCTGTCGCGCGGAACCCCCGAGTACCCCGACCGGGGTGCGACGGTCATCTACCAGGTCGAGTCGTTCGCGCCCGGCGGCCTCACCCCGCTGCTCTCCGGTCCGGGCATCAAGGACCGGCTGCGGGTTTCGATTCACGGGCTCGATCCGGCCGAGCTGCCGCTTCTTCGCCTGGTCAACAGCGAGTTCCCGCTCGGGGTCGATGCGATCCTGCTCAGCCCCGGCGGCGAGCTGCTGTGCATCCCCCGCTCCACCGAAATCGGAGACTGACATGGGTTACGTAGCCGTCAAGGGTGGCACCGAAGCCATCGAACAATCCAACAGCCTTTTCACCTGGCTGCGCCAGCAGGGGGAGTCCGCCCCCTTAAGCGTCGACCAGGTGCGCGAGCAGTTCTACCTCGGCGTCGACCGGGTGATGGGGGAGGGCTCCCTCTACGCCCCGGACCACGCCGCCCTGGCCCTCAAGCAGGCAGCCGGCGACACCTTCGAGGCAGCGTTCATGCTGCGCGCCTACCGCGCCACCCAGCCACGCCTCGGCTACTCGCTGGTCGCCGACACCGCGAGGATGCGCATCGTCCGGCGCATCTCCTCGGCCTTCAAGGAGATCCCCGGCGGTCAGGTCCTCGGACCGACCAGCGACTATACCCTGCGGCTGCTCGACTTCGACCTGCTGGAGGATTCGGCGGCCCGTCGCGAGGCCTACCGGCAGCGGCTGTTCGGCGACCGCATCGCCGCCGAGGCGCTCCCCGACTCCTTCCCCAAGGTGATCGAGATCCTGCGCCGCGAGGGGCTGCTGGCCGAGCGCCAGCTCCCGGCGCGCGAGGCCGGTGAGCTGCTTGACATCACCCGCCAGTCGTTGACCTTCCCGGCCCCGCGCAGCGCCTCCCTGCAGTCGCTGGCGCGCGGCGAGACCGGTGGCCTGCTGCTGCTCGCCTATTCGAGCATGCGCGGCTACGGCAACGTCCATCCGACCCTCGGCGAGCTGCGGGTCGGCTACGTGCCGCTGGAGATCCGCCATCCGCTCACCGGCGCGGCCCTGCAGGTCGGCGAGGTCAAGGTGACCGAAGCGGAGGTTGTCGCCCACTTCGAGAAGGAGGGGGAGAAGCCGCGCTTCACGCTCGGCTACGGACTCTGTTTCGGCCAGAACGAGCTCAAGGCGATCTCCATGGGGGTGCTCGACCGCACCATGCGCAGCGCCGAGCCCGCGACGCCGGCCGAGGATCAGGAGTACGTCCTCTCCCATATCGACGGCATCGAATCGATGGGCTTCTGCAATCACTGGAAGCTCCCCCACTACGTCGATTTCCAGTCCGATCTCGACCGGCTGCGCAAGGCGCAGGCCACCCACGATAGCAAGCAGAGCGAGGCAGACGATGAAACTTAACGACTGGCTCGGGGCACAAGCCGCCCCGGACACGACCCTCTCCGGCTACAGCTACGGGTTCATCGACCAGGGGGCGAAAAAGGAGATCCGCCGCAGCCTGCTCAAGGCGGTGGCGATCCCCGGCTACCAGGTCCCCTTCGGCTCGCGCGAGCTCCCCATCGCCCGCGGCTGGGGGACCGGCGGATTGCAGATCACCCTGGCGCTGATCCTCCCCGCCGACGTGCTCAAGGTGATCGACCAGGGGTGTGACGGCAGCGTCAACGCCGTCAACATCCGCAAGTTCATCGGCGCCGTGACCGGCGTACCGTCGACGACGGAGACCGCAGCTGCAACCATCATCCAGACCCGCCACCGCATCCCGGAGGAACCGATGACGGAGGAACAGATCCTGGTGCTGCAGGTCCCCTACCCGGAGGCGCTGCGCGAGGTGGAGCCGTCGGAGCTGGAGACCCGGCGCATGCACGCCGAAGCCGACTACAGCCGGATGTGGCTCTATCTCTACGAGAACATCGTCAATTTCGGCGAGATCCGGATCAGCTACCGCTACCCGGTCACCGTCAACGGCCGCTACATCATGGATCCCAGCCCGATTCCGCGCTGGGACGTACCAAAACTGCATATGGCCGACACCCTCTTTCTGTTCGGCGCCGGTCGCGAAAAACGGATCTACGCCATTCCACCCTACACCCGGGTCGAGCCGCTGGAGTTCGAAGACCACGCTTTCCGCGTCGAGGACTTCAGGGGGCACGTCTGCGACCGCTGCGGCTCGACCGAGAGCTTCCTCGACGAGGTCATCGATGACGCCTCGGGCGCCCGACGCCACGTCTGTTCCGACACCGGCTACTGCGACCGGAGGTGCGCATGATGCAACCACTCGCCAGAATCCGCGGCCTCGGCAAGCACTTCGGTCCCGGCTGCCCGCGCTGCTCCGAGAGCACCGGTCCCGCGGCCGAGACCAACCTCTGCCGCCACTGCGGCACCGTGGTCGCCTGCCACGACGTCGACCTCGACCTCCACCCCAATGAGGTGCTCGGGGTCGTCGGCGAGAGCGGCTCGGGCAAGAGCACCCTGGTGCGGCTGCTGCACTTCGAGTGGGAGGCGACCGCCGGCTCCCTCGAACTCCAGCGGTTGCCGGGACTCGAGCGGCTGCCCAACCTGTTCGCGGACCAGGCGGAGTACAGCGCCAACCTGCTGCGCGTCAGCCACTTCCAGCAGCGCCTGGTGCGCAACGCCTTGATGGGGATTGTCTATCAGAATCCTTACCTGGGGCTGAAAATGAACGTCTCGGCCGGCGGCAACGTCGCCGAGCGGCTGCTCGGCGCCGGCTGGCGGCACATCGGACGGATGCGGGCGCGCGCCGCCGAATTGCTGGAAAAGACCGAGATCCCGGTGACGCGCATGGATGAGCCACCGCGCAACTTCAGCGGCGGCATGCAGCAGCGGGTGCAGATCGCCAAGGCGCTCTCCAATGGTCCGCTGGTGCTGCTGCTCGACGAGGTGACCACCGGTCTCGACCTGTCGGTGCAGGCGCGGGTACTCGATCTGATCCGCCAGCTGCGCGACGAGCTGAAACTCTCCATGCTGGTGGTCTCCCACGACCTCGGGGTGATTCGGCTGCTCTGCCAGCGCACCCTGGTGATGAAGTACGGCCGGGTGGTGGAGAGCGGTCTCACCGACCAGATCCTGCAGGACCCGCAGCACCGGTATACGCAGCTGTTGGTTAATTCCCAGCTTTGAGCATTTCATGGGTCCCATCGATCCTATGGGACCCATGGGACCTATAAAAAACAAAGGCCTCTATCATGCTGACCGTCACCAACCTGACCAAGAGTTTCACCATCCACGCCCTCGGCGGCGAGCGGATCGCGGCGATCCACGATATCAGCTTCGCTGTCGCCCGCGGCGAGTTCCTCGCCCTGGCGGGACCGAGCGGCGCCGGCAAGAGCACGGTACTCAAATGCCTCTACCGGACCTACCTCCCCGAACGGGGGGAGATCCGCTACGATTCCGAGCAGTTCGGCAGCGTCGATCTGGCCGCCGCCAGCGAACGCCAGGTGCTGGCGATCCGCCAGCGGGAGCTGGGCTACGTTTCCCAGTTTCTGCAGGTGATCCCGCGGGTCACGGCGCGGGAGGTGATCATGGAACCGATCCTTTCCCGCAATGGCGTCACCGGGGATGAGGCCCGGGCCCGGGCCGAAGAGCTGCTGGAACGGCTGCGCATCCCGAGCCGGCTGTGGGACGCCTATCCGCTGACCTTCAGCGGCGGCGAGCAGCAGCGGATCAACATCGCCCGGGCGATCGCCTGGCGGCCGCGGCTGCTGCTGGTGGACGAGCCGACCGCCTCGCTGGACGCCGCCTCCATCGACATTGTCCTTGAAATGCTCGATGAGCTGCGCCGCGCGGGGACCACCCTGGTCGGCATCTTTCACGACCCCGAAATCATGCAGCGGGTCGCCACCCGCTGCTATCCACTCGCTTCCCTGGAGACCGCCTGCCATGTCTGATTCCTTCGTCATCGATGCCGCCACCGTGGTTACCCCCGAAGCGGTCCTCCCGGAATGTTCCGTGCGGGTAGAACAGGGGCGCATCGCCGAACTGCGCCCGGGGGGGAGTTTCAACGGCAGTGACCCGCACCTCGACGCCCGGGGCAAACATCTCTTCCCCGGTTTTATCGACCTGCACTGCGACGCCATCGAAAAGCAGATCGAGCCGCGACCAAACACCTTCTTCCCGGTCGATATTGCCATTCACGAACTCGACAAGAAGCTGGCCGCCTGCGGGGTCACCACCATTTTCCACTCCCTTTCCTTCGCTGAGCTGGAGGTCGGCCTGCGCTCCAACGGGATGGCCGCGAAAATCGTCCGGGAGGTCAATCGCCAGGCGCCCACCCTGCGGATCAACACCCGTGTCCATACCCGCTTTGAGGTGACCGACGGCGGGGCCGTTCCGATCCTTCAGGAGCTGATTCGTGGCGGCGAGGTGGGGCTCTTTTCGCTGATGGATCATACTCCTGGCCAAGGGCAGTTCCGGGAGGTGGCGAGCTTCAAGAACTACTATGGCCCGGTCTATGCCAAGACCGAGGAGGAGATGGACCGGATCATCGCCCGCAAACAGCAGGCCCAGAACGGCGATGCCCTGACCAGGATCGGGAGGCTCACCGACTGTTGCCGGGAGCACCTCGTAGCGCTCGCCTCCCATGACGACGATTGCGCCGCCAAACTCGACTGGCTGCAGCAGCTGGGGGTCGGAATGAGCGAGTTCCCCGTCAACCTGGCCGCGGCCCGGGCGGCCCGCGATCGCGGTATCACGGTAATCCTCGGGGCCCCGAATGTCCTGCGCGGCTCCTCCCAGGGGGGGAACCTCAGCGCCCGCGAGGCCCTGGCCGAGGGTTGCGGCGAGATCCTCTGTTCCGACTACGCACCCCAGACGCTGCTGCATGCGGTGCTCACCCTCGATCGGCTGGGCCTGAAGCCCCTGCATGAAGCGGTCAACCTGGTGAGCCGCAACCCGGCCCAGGCCGTCGGGATCGGAGCCAAAACCGGAGCCCTGGTCGAGGGCCTGGCTGCCGACCTGCAGCTGCTCGACCTGGCCCAGGGCTTCCCCCGGGTCCTCAAAACCTTTGTCGGTGGCCTGGAGGTGTATGGGTCATGCTGAAAATCGGCAGTCAAATCAATGAAGTGCGGGTAGACGGGGACCTCGATGCGCTGCGTCGGGATCTGGAGGCCTTTGCCGATTTCGGCCTGGAGGCGGTCGAAATCCCGGTACATGGACTCGACGCCATCCGCAACGGGAAACTGCACCGGCCGACCCTGCTGGCCGCCCGCCAGCTCGTCGAGGCCTTTCCCTTCGCCTACAGCGTCCACGCCCCCAACCCCTTGAACCTGATGACCAGGGAGCGCTTTGATCTCCATGTCGCCGTCTTCAGAGCAACGCTGGAGTTTGCCACCGAAATCGGGGCCCAGGCCGTGGTCTACCACCCGGGACGCTATCTGTCCGAGGAGGCCTTTGCCGTCAGTCCCGGCTCGCCCCAGGTCGCCGAAGATGAAAAACGCCGCCTCCTGGAACGGGAGGCGGCGACCCTGCAGAATCTGGCCGCGGAATTTCCCGAGCTCTGCATCGCCATGGAGAACGCCCGTCCCTACCGCGGCCATTCCCCCTACTGCTACGCGGAAAAACCGGTTGAACTCAAGGCCCAGGTTCGGCGCATCGCCAGGGAGAACGTGCGCGTCGCTCTCGATACTGGCCATCTGCAGATGGCCGCCCGCTTCTATGACCTCGACCCCGCCGCCGAGGCCGGCCATCTGTCCGGTCTGATCGCCCATTGCCATGTCCACGACAACTTCGGCGATCCAGTCTATGCCAGCGAAAAGCTGCAGACCCACCAGCTCCCTTTTGGCCGCGGCGATTCGCATATGCCGGTCGGCTGGGGCGGCATCGATTTCGCCGGGATCCTGGCTTCGCTCCTGCCCGATTACGCCGGACTGCTGATAACCGAACTTCGATCCCGCTATTTCCGCCACACCCGTGAATCGGTACAGAACCTCGCGGCCATCGTCGCCAGGTTGAGACAGGAAACGGAGGAGCACCGGTTGACCGCCAGGAGGTGACATGCAACCGACCGTCGTCATTACCCACTGGGTCCATCCAGAGGTCATCGATTTCCTGGCGTCCCGCTGCCGGGTGGTTCCCAACCAGAGCCGGGAAACCCTGCCGCGGGAGGAGATTTTGCGGCGGGCGGCCCGGGCCGAAGGACTGATGACGTTCATGCCCGACCAGATCGACGCCGGATTTCTCCGTGCCTGTCCGCGGCTCCGGGTGATCGGCGCAGCCCTCAAGGGGTACGACAATATCGACGCCGACGCCTGTCTGGCCGCCGGCGTAAAACTGAATATCGTCAGCGACCTCCTTACCGCCCCGACCGCCGAGCTCGCAGTCGGTCTGCTCCTGGCCCTGATCCGCCAGGTGCGGTCTGGCGACAGTCTGGTCCGTTCCGGGGGCTTCAGCGGCTGGCGGCCGATTTTCTATGGCTCCGGCCTGGTCGGCAGCACCGTCGGGCTGGTCGGCATGGGCGCCATCGGTCAGGCGATCGCCCGGCGGCTGGCCGGGTTCGAGGCGCGCTTGCTCTACGCTGACCCCCGTCCGCTGGCCGGCCACCAGGCCGCGGTCCTCGGCGTCGAGCGCCGCAACCTGCCGCTCTTGGTCGCCGAATGCGACCACCTGCTGCTCAGTGTCCCGCTGCTGCCCCAAACCCGGCGTTTGTTCGATTCGGGCCTGTTGTCCCGGGTCAAGCCGGGCTGCTATCTGGTCAACGTCGGCCGCGGCTCGGTATTCGACGAGGCGGCAGTGGCGGCGGCCCTGGCCAGCGGCCGACTCGGCGGCTTTGCCGCCGATGTCTTCGCCTTCGAAGACTGGACCCTCCCCGACCGGCCCACTGCCATTCACCCGGCGCTCCTCGCTTTGCCGGAGAAGACTCTCTTTACCCCCCATCTCGGCTCGGCGACCGACATGGCACGACGTGCCATCGCCCTGGACGCCGCCAACAGCATCCTCGCCGGTCTTGCTGATGCGCCGGTAGCCGGCCCGGCTTGAGACTGTGCCCTTCCCGCAATGATTATCCCCCCTTCCGGCAAGCAGCCACGATGTCCTTTCCAGTATTCGCAGCCGGCTCAGAGGATGTCGCTGGCCAGATCCGCCAATGCGGAGCGCTCCCCCCGGGAGAGGGTAATATGTCCCGCCAGGGGCTGGCTGCGAAAGCGTTCGACGGTATAGGTCAGGCCGTTGCTGCCGGCATCGACGTAGGGGTTGTCGATCTGGTCGGGGTCGCCGATGAGGACGTGGTCCCCTCGCCGGCCCGGGTGATGATCGTCTTGACCTCGTGGGGAGTGAGGTTCTGGGCTTCATCGACCACCAGGCACTGGTGGGGATGGAACGTCTCACCCGGCACCGCTTCCAGCGCCAGGCTCTTGTGGCGGTAGTAGTGGCTGATCTGCTCCCCCGGCACGAGGACCTGGCCCAGCCCGGGTAGAGGGTGTCGTAAGAGATCTTGTCGGTTTCATAATCCTGGACCGCCAGGCCGACGGTGTGAGCCTTGATGCGCAGGTTGACATCCTTGGTTACCAGGATTACCGGCAACCCGTTGCGGCAGTCACCGGAGCGAATGCTCCGGATGCCAGACGGGCGGGCCGGGAACGACGAATAGGCGGAAATGGGAATTTTCGAGCGGAGGGGGGGCAGTCATTGGCGGCATGGCCGGGAGCAGCCATTCGGCGGCTCGGGGGTCAGAAGTTCCCTGTCCACGCCAGGATGCTGACTGCAGCGCAGCCGAGACCAATTCCGAGCAGCGCGCCGACTAGGACGTCGGTCGGGTAATGCAGACCGAGAAAGACCCGCGAAACGCCGACCAGAACTACCACCGGCAGGAGCAGCAGGCCAACGACGGGGAGGATTTCGCCATAGGCGACGCAGGCCGCGAAAGCGGTCATGGTATGCCCGGAGGGAAAGGAAAAACGGTCGGGTGGGGCGAGCAAGCAGCTCAGATCGGCCCAGGCGGTACAGGGGCGCGGGCGGCCGATCAGGTTCTTGAGCCCCTTGAAGAGAAGGATCGAAGCGGTAATAGCGAGCGCTGCGGCAAGGACCGCCTGCCGGCCGGCAGTACCGCCGACCGTCAACAGTATCAGGCCGCTGATACCCCAGAGTGGGCCGTCGCCAAGGCGGCTCGCCGTGATCAGCAGCTGCGTCAGCCAGCGATGGCGGCGCAGGTCGCAGAGGCGCTGCATCAGCAGCACTTCATGGCTGGTGATATGGCGGGCGCAGTAATCGACCAGGTGGCGGCCGAAAGGGTTGTGCGTCTCAGTCAGCATAGACTCTCCTTCCCTGGTTCGGGCAGGGTCCCGGTACAACACAGCCGCTTCCCGGAATGCTCGGCATGCAGCCGGAGATATTGATCGCGCACCGCACTGTTGATCTCTTCCCAGTTCTGGTCCTCTGCGTAGAGCCGCGCGGCCCGGCCAAGGCGCTGGCGCATTTGTGCATCATCGACCAGCGACTGCAGGGCAGCCGCAAGCGCCGTTGCACTTTGCTCCTCAACCAGAATTCCCGACTCGCCGCTGAGGAGGATATCCCGCGGCCCGGGGACGTTGAAGGCGACCGTCGGCAGACCGGAGGCGAGAGCCTCGAGGACGACGTTGCCGAAGGTTTCGGAGAGGGAGGGGAAGGCGAAGATGTCAGCCGAGGCGTAATAACGTGCCAGCTCTTCGCCTTCGCGATATCCGCTGAAAATTGCACCGGGCAAGGCCGTGTGCTCCAGTTCAGCGCGCAGGGGACCGTCGCCGACAAGCAGCTGGCGCACTCTACCGGAGAGGCGTCGGCAAGCCGCAAAAAGCAGGGCGAGGTTCTTCTCCGCAGCGAGCCGACCGACAAAAAGAAGGACCACCTCGTCCCCGGCGATGCCTAGGCTGCGACGCAGTTCGGGATCGCGATGACGCGGATGGAAGCGCGCGGCATCAACACCACGTGGCCAGACGATGAGGTTGCGAAAACCGCGCTCCGCCAGCATCCCGACGATTGACGGGGTCGGGCAGAGGGTCAGGTCGGTACGGTTGTGAAATTTGCGCAGGTAGTCCCAGGCGACCGTTTCGAGCGCGCCGAGCCGGTAACTGGCAAGATACTGGGCGAAATTGGTGTGATAGGAGCTGACCACCGGCAGGCCGAGGCGGCGTGCCGCCCGCAAGGCCGCCCACCCTAAAGGCCCCTCGGTGGCGATATGGACCAGATCGGGGACGAAGGCGGCAAGACGGTGCAGCAATCGCAGCGGGGTAACGACGGGAAGGAGAACCTCAGAGTAAAAGGGGAGCGGTAGCGCGGGGAAGCATTCTGCTTCACTGCCGACTGGGAGCGTGAGCCCCTGCCGATAGCGGGGAGTCAGCAACAGCAGCTGGTCACCGCAGGCAACAAGGTAATTGGCAAGCTGGTTGAGGGTGCGGGATACGCCGTTGATCTGTGGCAGCCAGGTCTCGGAAACAATGGCGATGCGCATTGGCCGGATCATTGCGGCGTCGGAAAGCTGACCACGAAACGACTGCCGACCGGGTCCCGATCCTCGACCCGGACCTCGCCCCCCATCACCTCGGCGAGGGTCCGGACGATATAGAGGCCGAGGCCGTTGCCAGGGGCCGTGCCGACACCGCTGCCGCGGACGAAGCGCCGGAAGATCTTTTCCCGCTCTTCTGCGGCAATCCCCGGGCCACTGTCCTCCACCGCCAGCTCCAGCCGGGCGCCGGCGGGAACCGCCAACCGCACCATCACCGGACTCCCTTCCGGTGCATACTTCAGGGCGTTTTCGAGGAGGTTGGAGAGGATCAGGCGTAAGCCGAGACTGTTGAGCCCGGTCGGCAGGACGGGCGCCGCCGTGTCGAGGAAGAGGGGCATCCGGCACCGCTC
Source organism: Desulfuromonas carbonis (assembly GCF_054658035.1). Lineage (NCBI taxonomy): Bacteria > Pseudomonadati > Thermodesulfobacteriota > Desulfuromonadia > Desulfuromonadales > Desulfuromonadaceae > Desulfuromonas > Desulfuromonas carbonis. The sequence continues at coordinate 854,805 of NZ_BAAHXR010000003.1, forward strand.
GGCCTGCGGCTGGTAGAGTTCGAGGAGCTCGCGGGCCAGGGCCACCACCTCGACATTGTCGCCGGGCAGCTGCAACCCCTCGTCGGCGCAGCGGCTGAGCAGCAGCAGGCTCTCGGCGAGGTTGCCGAGGGTCTGCGAACTGCGCTCGATAGCGGCAATACAGTTGCGCGACGCTTCACCATTCCCCAGCTCCGGACGGCTGAGGAGCCCCGAGTAGCCGCGCAGGATCAGCAACTGGTTGCGCAGTTCGTGGGCGAGGATATCCTGCAGCATCCCGTCGCGATCGCTCTGCGCCCGGAGCCGGTCGATGGCGCCATGCAACTGGCGCTCCTGGTGGCGCCGCTCGATCAGCCGCCGGGCCGTCAACAGGACCTCCCGCACCGAGTAGGGCTTGGGGATGAAGGCGTCGGCACCGAGCTCCAGGCCGCGCAGCCGGTCATCCATGGAGCCGAGGGCGGTGAGCATGATGATCGGCACGCTGCCGATCGGTTCCTCGCGCCGGGAGCGGATCAGCCGGCAGACCTCCCAGCCGTCGAGGTCGGGGAGGAGAATGTCGAGGAGGATCAGGTCGGGCCGGGCGCTACCGACGAGGCGACAGGCGCTGAGGCCATCCTCAGCCAGCAGCACATCATAGCCCTGGCTTTGCAGCTGGTACTCGAGGACCGCCGCCAGCTCCGGCTGATCTTCGACGACAAGAACCGTCCCCTGCCCCATGGATGTCCCCGGTTTTTCGCTTTTCGTCATGGGACAAAGCTGGGGCCGGCGTGTTAGGGGTCAATTAAAGGACCTTTCGATGTTGGTTAGCGTGCCACAGCCGGGCGCAGGATGAAATTTCCACGCGCCGGGTGATGATCGGCCTGGTTGGCCTGGTCGGTCTGCTGCTACTGGGTGGGATCGGCTATTGAGTCAGCTCGTATCTGACCAACAATGCGGTCGCGGCCCTGAACAACCTGTCCGAGGCCCGGCAGCTGGGTGCGCTCAATCAGGACCTGCCCGCGCTGCTGCAGGCGGTCGTCGACGCGATTCGCCAGGAGAGCGCCGCCATTATCAAAATCATCGGTGGAATAAGGAATTGCAGGAGTCGGTGGCCAGGCTCGACAACCAGGCCCACCTGCTGAAGAACGAGATCGCGACCTCCCGTCCCAGCCAGAAACTCACCCCGAATCGGGGGAGGGCATGAGAGAAGGCCCGGCGGCAGGGTGGTGAAGTATCAGGAAAGCTGGCCCAGAACCTCTTCCAGGACCTTGTTGAAGTGCGCCGGGTCCTCCATTTGCAGGAAGTGTCCGGCCCCGGGGACCAGGGTTTCGGTGACGAAGGGTGCGCACCGCTCGCGGGCCGAGGCCGGGATCAGCGCGCCATTGATGGCGTAGATTGGCATCCGCAGTTCGCTGAAGGCGGCCTGCGGGCTCCAGGTGAGGAGAGCCTCCCAGGCCGGCAGGGCCCAGGCAGGGTCGGCGGTGGACATCTCCTCGATCAACTGTTTTTTGAGGGCCGCCGGGGTGGCCGCAGTGGCGGTCTGCTCGACCAGGCCGGCCATGGCGGCGGCGAAATCCTCCTGGAACGGCGCAGCAATGGCCTGAACCGTCTCCGCGGACAAACCACCGTAATCGATGACAAAGGTGTCGACCAGCACCACGCCGACGACCTTTGCACCCAGCTGCCGGGCGGCTTCCAGCGCGACGGCGCCGCCCATCGAATGGCCAACCAAAACCACTTCTCTTGCCGTAAGAGCGTCAACACAGGCGGCAATATCCCGGCCGAAGGACTCCACACTCCAGCGGCTGCGGCTGCGGCTGCGGCTGCCGTTGGCCGAGTCGCCGTGGCCGGGCAAGTCGGGTGCGGCCACCGCATAGCGGGAACTGAAGTGGTCAAGCTGGGGGCGCCAGTAGCTGCGCCGGCAGGTCCAGCCATGGACAAAAAGGAGGAGCGGCCCGCCTTCGCCACCACAATCGCAGGCGAGAGGAATCCCGTCATGGGAATAGAACATGTCTGGGGTGGGAATTTTCATTTCCATGGTTGAGACCTCTAGCGGCGCCGGGCGGGGCCGGCCAGCAGTTTTTTCACCAGGTCCGCCTGGTTGCGGGTGTCGGTTTTGGCAAAGATCGTCTTGAGGTGGGAACGGACGGTATGGAGACTGACAAAGCAGCGCCGGGCCACCTCCGCCGGGTCGGGGGTTGCCAGCAGGGCCAGGGCGATGCGGGTTTCGGCATCCGAGAGGGCATAGAGGCTGCGCAAGCGCTCGCCGTCCATGGGCAGGCCCGCTTCGGGATCATGGAGATAAACCGCCACATAACCGGTGGTCCTCCCCCCGAGGACCGGGACATCGGGATGGACCGGCTTGACCAGCAGCTGCAGGATCGAGCCGTCGGCGCGCTCCACCGCCAGGGATCCACCGGCAAAATGGAGACCCCGGGAATCGGCGGCCGCCAGGCACTGCTGCAACAACCGCTGCAGGGAAGGGTCCTGTGACCGGTCGGCAAGGCGCAATTGGCCGTTGGCCAGGGTCAGGGGGGTGTCGCTGCCGATGAAAGCTTCCGCCCCGGAATTGCAGTGGACCGGTCGCAGCGTGAAATCGAGCAGGATAAAGGGGAGAACCTCTTCTCCCGCCGCGATCGCCACCGCCTCGGCCCTGGCGCGGCGCTCGCCGACCTGGCCGGCCAGCTGAAAGGCATGCTGCAGGTGCGGGACAAAATTATTGACGTAGGCCGTGTCCGCCTCGGTGTAATGGCCCTGGCCGCGGGTGCGCTGGACCAGCAGCTGTACGGTGCGCCCGGTATCCTGGTAAATGGTGCCGCAGATTCCGTGGTGGATATCCTGCGGCCGCGCCCAGTCGTTGTAGAATTCGCTGCGAAAAAAATCGGGCTGACGGCAACTGAAGTGGAGATAGGTTGAGTAGAGGCGGCCCGGTTGTTTTTGCAGCAATTCGGGACGCCAGGGGCAGGCGTTGACATAGTGCTCAACGTACTGGTGATGAAAATCGTCGTCGATATTCTGCTTGATGCTCGAAATGACCCGGGTTGCCTGGGAGTTCATGACCAGCAGACGGGCCGAACGGGAGTTGGTATGGGCAATCAGGTCATTGAGAAAGGCGCGCCAGTCGCCGGGCTCGGCGACGGTTGCATAGATGCGTTCGAGCAGGCGCTCGCGCTGCTGCGCCAACTGGGCCGGAAGAGAAATGTTGCCTGCGACGTCCATGCGATCTCAGCTACCCGCAAAGTTGAAATCGATCCGGAGACCGGCAAGGGGGCGAATATTACAGCTGTCGGACCATCAATTTCGATCCTTTCCCTGCCGCCAAGGGGCCACTTTAGCACGTAAACGGCGGCAAAAGAAACGGAAATAGCGTGCAGTAGCCGCTCCAAGGGTGGAAAATCATGATTTCGGTGAGTCGTGCGTCCCACAGGGCCCCTTCTGACCATCAGCTTCCGGCCGTAGCGGAAAAGTTGCTCTCGCCGAGTTCCTCCGCGGCAAAATCATCGACCGCCAATACCTGCGCGACCGCCTTCGCGCACTCTTCCAGCAGGTCGGCTTCCTTCGCGCTGAGCAGTCCTTTTTCGAACCCCTCCCGGAAGTCGCGACAACGCGCCTCGTGCAGGCGCTGCTGCAGCGGAGCGCTCGCGATCACCAGGTCGAAAGCCTGCTCCAGACCGGCGACGGCGACGTTGGCGCCTCCCTTGAGGAAGAGGCCGGCCGTCAGGCGCTCGCGGGTGGCCGAAGGGGCGAGGAGAAGCTCGGCGCAGCGCCGGGTGAGCCGATCGGAGGGTCCGTGGCGGCGCACCCCCAGCGGCAGGATGATGAAGCGGACAAGCGCCGCCAGCGGCCGGTTGGGGAGATTGGCGAGGACGCCGTGCAGCCGCTCCTCGATGAGGGCAAAGCGGCTCTCCATGGCGAAGGCGACCAGCGGCAAGTCCTCCGCCGGTTGCCCCTCGTCCTGCCAGCGCTTGAGGACCGCCGAGAGGAGATAGAGCTCGCTGAGGATGTCGCCGAGGCGGGCCGAGATCATCTCCTTGCGCTTGAGCCCGCCGCCGAGGAGGAGCAGGGTCGCATCGGCCAGCAGGGCGAAGCTGGCGGCATAGCGATCGAGGCGCCGGTAATACTTCGTCGCCTTCCCCTGGGCCGGGGCCGGGCCGATGCGGCCGCCGGACCAGCTGCGCACCCAGGCGCGGAAGAAGGTCTTGAAGCCATGACGGAAGTGCCCCGAGAAGCTTTCATCGAAGGCGGCGAGCGCCGCGTCCGGATCTTCCTCCTCGAGAGCGAGCATCTCCTTGAGGAGCCAGGGGTGGCAGCGGATCGCCCCCTGGCCGAAGATGATCATGCTGCGGGTGAGGATATTCGCCCCCTCGACGGTGATCCCCACCGGCACCGCGCGGAAGGCGTCGCCAAGGTAGTTGAGAGGACCGTCGATCACGGTCTTGCCGCCGTGGACGTCCATGGCATGGTCGATGGCGGAGCGCATCGCGTAGGTGGCATGGACCTTCATGATCGCCGAGATCACCGAGAGCTTGCGCCCCTGGTCAAGGCCGGCACAGGTCAGGCGACGAGCGGCATCGACCAGGTAGGCGTCCGCAGCGAGGGGGCCGAGACGCTCCTGGATCCCCTCGAACTGGCCGATAGGGATACCGAACTGGTGGCGGATGCGGGCGTAGGCGCCGGTGGTGCGGGCGCAGAGGGCCGTCGCGGCCGCCGAAAGGGAGGGGAGCGAAACGCCGCGGCCGACGGCGAGGGCGCTCATCAGCATGCGCCACCCCTTGCCGACCTGCTCCCGGCCGCCGATGACGTGGTCCAGAGTGATGAAGACGTCGTGTCCCTGGTTGGGGCCATTCTGGAAGAACTGGAACGCCGGCAGGTGGCGCCGGCCGATTTCGACTCCCGGCAGGTTCGTCGGCACCAGCGCCAGGGTGATGCCGATATCCTCCAGGTCGCCGAGCAGATGGTCAGGGTCATAAAGCTTGAAGGCGAGGCCGAGGACCGTGGCGACCGGACCGAGGGTGATGTAGCGCTTGCTCCAGTTGAGGCGGATGCCGAGCACCTCCTCGCCGTCGAACTGATCCCGGCAGACCACGCCGCAGTCGACCATCGCCGCCGCGTCGGAGCCGGCTTCGAGGCTGGTCAGGGCAAAACAGGGGAGTTCGCGGCCGTCGGCGAGGCGCCGCAGCCAGAAATCACGCTGCGCGTCGGTGCCGTACTGCAGCAGCAACTCTGCCGGGCCGAGGGAGTTGGGAACCATCACCGTGACGGCGGTGACGAGGCTGCGTGAGGCGATGGTCCGGATCACCTCCGAGTTGGCGTAGGCCGAGAATTCGAGCCCGCCGTATTCGCGCGGAATGATCATGGCGAAGAACTTTTCGCGTTTGAGAAATTCCCAGACCGCGGGCGGCAGGTCGCCGCGGCTCCGGTTGATCTCCCATTCGTCCAGCATGCTGCAGAGTTCCTGCACCGGACCGTCGAGAAAGGACTGCTCCTCTTCACTCAGCGTCGCCGGCGGCGTGGCGAGGAGCTTTTCCCAGTCCGGGTTGCCGGTGAAAAGATCACTGTCCCACCAGACGTCACCGGCGGTGAGCGCCTCGCGCTCCGTCGCCGAGAGGCCGGGGAGCGCGCGCCGGGCCAGCTTGAAGATCGGCCGAATCAGGTAGTTGCGACGAAAGGTTTTGAACGACATGGCTCTCCTCCTTGCTGAAGCTCCGTCTGGCGAAGCAACCTTCCCTTTTTTCAATCATACCATGGCGTCCCCTGCCGGCAGCGCCACCAACAGCAAAGGCCGGGAAATATCCCGGCCTTTGCTGTTGCAACAGTTCGATCGGCGCCGCAGCGGCCGCCCTTTACAGTGGCGCTGCAGAGCTCCCCCCACCGAGGACCTGGTAGAGGGTGACCTGGTTGGCGAGCAGGGCGAGGCGCACCCCGATCAGGTTCTGCCGGGCGCTGTAGAGGGAGCGATGGGCATCGAGAACATTGAGGTAGCTGTCGATCCCCCTGGCATAACGGGCCTGGGAGAGGCGGTAGCTCTCTGCGGTGGCCGCGGTAAGAGCCTGCTGCGCCGCCGCCTGCTCGCCGATGGTGGCCCGAACGGCGAGGGCGTCCGCCACCTCGCGGAAAGCGACCTGGATCGCCTGCTCGTAGCGGGCTACGGCAAGCTGCTGGTCGACCTTCGCTACCGCGAGGTTGGCGCGGTTGGCGCCGGCGTTGAAGAGTGGCAGGGTCAGGCGCGGCGCGAAGTTCCAGGCGAGGGAGCCGGCGCCGAACAGCCCGGAGAGCTGGTCGCTGCCGGTACCGATGGAGGAGACCAGCTCGATACGCGGGAAGAAAGCGGCCCGCGCCGCGCCGATGTTGGCGTTGGCCCCCTGCAGCCGATGCTCGGCGGCGCGGATATCGGGCCGCGCCAGCAGCACCGTGGAGGGGAGACCGGGGGCGAGGGTACGGAAAGGGGCCGGGTCGGTGCTGAGCGTCGCCGGCAGCAGGGGTGCTGCCACCCGGGCGCCGACCAGCAGATCGAGACCATTCTCGTCCTGGGCGACCAGGGAGGTGTAGCGGGCGATGTCGACCCGCGCCGCCTCGAGGCTCGATCTGGCCTGGTTGAGATCGAGGGCAGAGGCGACCCCGGCCTGGAAGCGGCGCTCGATCAAATGGTAGGAGGCCTGCTGGTTTTCCAGGGTCTCCCGGGCGAGCTGCAGCCCCTCGCGATCGGCGGCGAGGTTCAGGTAGGCGCGGGCAACGCTGGCGACCAGGCTGATCTCGACGCTGCGCCGGGCCTCGCTGGTGGCGAGATATTCCTCCAGCGCCTGCTCCTTGAGGCTGCGCACCCGGCCGAAGAGGTCGAGCTCAAAGGCGCTGACGCCGAGACCGACGCTGTACTGGCGGACGATCTCACCGTCACCGCTGGCGGAGAGGTCGGCGGGGATGCGCTGGACGCTGCCGGCGGCGCTGCCGTCCAGGGCCGGCAGCAGGTCGGCACGGCGGATCCGGTACTCGGCCTGGGCCCGCTCCATGTTGAGCAGGGCGAGGCGCAGGTCGCGGTTCTTCTCCAGTGCCGTGGCAATGACCGCGCGCAGCTGCGGATCGAGGAAGAAGTCCTGCCAGGGGATCTCCGCAACGGCCGCGCCGGCGGTCGCTGGCGTTTCCCCCCCCTGGCCCGGCCAGTCAGTGGGGACCGGCGCGGCGGGACGGGAGTAATTGGGGGCCAAGGTCGCGCAGCCGGCCAGCAGCGCGAGCAGAAAGAACAGAAAGAGCGTTTTCCGTTGCATATCAGTGCCCCTCCATCGGCGCGGCGACAGTCTTCTTCTTCCTGGCAAAGAGCCGCGAAATCAGGACGAAAAAGAATGGGATGAAAATCAGGTCGATAAAGGTCGCCGACAACAGGCCGCCGGTGACCGCCGTACCGATGGCGTTCTGGGCCGCCGCACCCGCCCCGTTGGTCAGCGCCAGCGGGAGAGTGCCAAAGAAGAAGGCGAGCGAGGTCATGATGACCGGCCGCAGCCGGATCTTTACCGCCGTCAGGGTGGCTTCGACCAGCTCGTGCCCCTGATTCAGCTGGTCCTTGATGAACTGGATGATCAGGATGGCGTTCTTGGTCGAGAGACCCACCGTGGTGAGCAGGCCAATCTGCAGGTAGATGTCGTCAGGCAGACCTCGCAGGGTTACCGCCGTCACCGCACCGACCAACCCCAGAGGGAGCATCAACAGGTTGACGAAAGGGATGGTCACGCTCTCGTAGAGAGCCGCCACGGCAAGAAAGACCACCAAGAGCGAGATGGCGTAGAGGGCCGGGGCCTGGGCGCCCGCCTTCTTCTCCTCGTAGGAGAGGCCGGTCCACTCGTAGCCAATCCCCGCCGGCAGCTTGGAGACCAGCTGTTCCATCCGGTTCATCGCCTCCCCGGTGCTGATGCCGGGCGCCGCCTGTCCCATGATCTCCACCGAGGGAATGCCATTGTAGCGTTCCAGGCGCGGCGAACCGAACTGCCAGTGGGCGGTGGAAAACGCCGAGAAAGGAACCATCGCCCCCTGGTCGTTGCGGACGTACCAGCGGTTAATGTCCTCCGGCAGCATCCGGAACTGGGGATCAGCCTGGACAAAGACCTTCTTGACCCGGCCGTTCTGGATGAAGTCGTTGACGTAGCTGCTCCCCCAGGCCGTGGAGAGAACGCTGTTAATGTCCCCGATCGCCACCCCCTGAGCGCCAGCCCGGGCGTCGTCGATGTCGAGCTTGAACTCCGGGGTGTCGTTCTGGCCGTTGGGACGTACCGCAACCAGGTTGGGATCCTGCATCGCCATACCGAGGAGCTGGTTGCGCGCTGCCATCAGCTGGTCATGGCCGAGCCCACCGCGATCCTGGAGTTCCAGGTCGAACCCGTTGGCGACCCCGAGCTCCAACACCGCCGGCGGCGAAAAAGCGAACGCGAGGCCGTCGCGAATGTGGGAGAAGGCCTGCATGGCCCGGCCGGCGATGGCGTCGGCCTGCAGCGCAGGTTCCTGCCGCACCTTCCAGTCCTTGAGCTTGACGAAGGCCAGTCCCATGTTCTGGCCACGGCCGGCGAAGCTGAAGCCGGCCACGGTGATGACCCCCTCGACGGCCTGCTTCTCGTCCTCGAGAAAGTGTTTCTCCATCTGTTGGAGAACTTTGATCGTTCGATCCTGGGTCGCTCCGGCCGGCAATTGGGCCTGACAGATGAGAAAGCCCTGGTCCTCGCTCGGGAGGAAAGAGGTCGGCAGCTTGAGAAAGAAGTGGACCATGACGGCAACGATGCAGCCGTAGATCAGCAAATAGCGCAGCGGCTTGCGGAACGAGTGGCCGACGATCCGCTCGTAATTGTGGCGGCAGAATTCGAAGGCCCGGTTGAAATAGCGGAAGAACCAGGGGAACCAGCCGCTTTCACCGGCCTGATGTCCCTTGGGGATCGGCTTCAGGATGGTTGCGCACAGCGCCGGGGTGAGGATCATCGCTACCAACACCGAGAGGATCATGGCGGAGATGATGGTGATGGAGAACTGGCGGTAGATGACGCCGGTCGAACCGCCGAAAAAGGCCATGGGGAGGAAAACCGCCGTCAGCACGGTAGCGATCCCCCACAGGGCTCCGGTGATCTGCCCCATCGACTTGATCGTCGCGTCATGGGGCGAGAGCCCCTCCTCGGACATGATCCGCTCGACGTTCTCTACCACAACGATGGCGTCGTCGACCAGCAGGCCGATGACGATGACCAGGGCGAACATGGTCAGGGTGTTGATGGAGAAACCGGCGACCGAAAGCGCCCCCATCGTCCCGAGCAGCACCACCGGCACGGCGATAGTCGGAATCAGGGTGGCGCGGATATTCTGCAAAAAGAGGAACATGATGACGAAGACCAGGCAGATCGCCTCGATCAGCGTCCGAACCACCTCTTCGATGGAGATTTTGACGAAGGGTGTGGAGTCGTAGGGATAGACCACCTTCAGCCCGGCCGGAAAGTACTTCTCCAGTTCGGCCATCTTGGCCTTGATCCGGGTCCCGGTCTCCAGGGCGTTGGCGCCCGAAGCGAGACGGACCGCCATCCCGCCCAGCGGCTTGCCGTTGTAGAAGGCCTGGATCTGGTAGTCTTCGGTACCGATCTTGGTGGTTGCCACATCCTTCAGCCGCACCGTCGAGCCGTCAGGGTTAGTGCGCAGGATGATGGCGTCGAACTCTTCCGGCGTGTGCAGCAGGGTGCGGGCGGTGACGGTGGCGTTGAGCTGCTGTCCCTGCTCGGCCGGCAGGCCGCCGAACTGACCGGCCGAGACCTGGGCGTTCTGGGCCTGCAACGCCGCCACCACGTCGCTGGTGGTCAGGTGATAGTTGTAGAGCCTGGCCGGATCGAGCCAGACCCGCATAGCGTTCTGGGTGCCGAAAACCTGAAGTTCGCCGACGCCATCCAGGCGACTGATGATGTCCTGGACGTTGGAGACCATGAAGTCGGTGATGGCGTTGCGATCCATCGAGCCGTTTTCCGAGACCAGGCCGACGATCAGCAGGAAGTTGCGGGTCGATTTGACCACCTGAATTCCCTGCCGCTGGACGATCTGCGGCAACAACGGCACCGCCAGTTGCAGCTTGTTCTGGGTCTGGACCTGGGCGATATTGGGGTCGGTGCCGGCCTTGAAGGTCAGGGTGATGGCGACCGTTCCCGAGGAGTCGCTGGTCGAGGACATGTAGAGCAGGTTGTCGATACCGTTGAGCTTCTGTTCGATCACCTGGGTGACGGTGTCCTGGACGGTCTGTGCCGAAGCGCCTGGATAGACGGCGCGAATGGCGATCTGCGGCGGCGCGATCGGCGGATACTGGGAGACCGGCAGGGTCTTGACCGCCAGCAGGCCGGCCAGCATGACGCCAATGGCAATCACCCAGGCAAAGATCGGGCGATTGATAAAAAATTTCGGCATGACGGGGCTCCTCTACTTCGCTGCGGCCGGCTGCGCTGCAGCGGCAGGGGTACCGAAAGGAACAGGCTTGACCACCGTCCCCGGCCGGGCCCGTTGCAGCCCCTCCAGGATGACGCGGTCGCCGGGCTTTAGTCCACCCGCGACGAGCCAGTAGTCACCGACCGTGCGTGCAACCTGAATCACCCGTTGCTCGACCTTATCGTCGGCACCGACCAGCATCACCACCGCGTTCCCTTCCGGATTGCGGGTCACGCCCCGCTGCGGCACCAGGATGGCATTTTCGTTGACCCCCTCTTCGAGAAGAGCGCGCACGTACATCCCGGGCAACAGGAGCTGTTTCGGATTGGGGAAGAGGGTACGCAGGGTGACCGAGCCGGTACTCGGGTCGACGGTAACGTCGGAAAACTTGAGGACCCCCGTCTGGTCGTAATCCGTCCCATCCTCGAAGACGAGCCGTACCTTGGCCTGGCCGGCCGCCCCCTTGAGGGCGCCGCTGGCCAGTTCCCGCTTTAGCTGCAGCAGCTCGGCGCTCGACTGGGTGACATCCACGTAGGCCGGATCGAGCGCCTGGATTGTCGCCAGCGGGGTGGCCTGACTGGCCGTCACCAAGGCGCCGGTGGTAACCAGAGAGCGGCCGATGCGGCCGCTGATCGGAGCCTTGACGGTTGTGTAACCGAGGTTGATGCGCGCTGTATCTACCGCTGCCTGAGCCACTTGGACGTCGGCTTCGGCCTGCTTGATGGCGGCTGTAACGTCGTCCGATTCCTGCTTGCTCACCGCGTCGATCTTGACCAGCCCGGCATAGCGCTCAGCCTTGAGGCGCGCCGGTTCGACGTTCGCCTCCGCCCGGGCGAGAGCCGCCTGGGCGCTGGCATAGGCAGCCTGGTAGGTGGCCGGATCGATCTGGTAGAGCACATCGCCGGCCTTCACCTCGCCCCCCTCGGTGAAGAGGCGCTTCTGGATAATCCCTCCCACCTGGGGGCGCACCTCGGCAATCAACCGCGCCGAAACCCGGCCGGCAAGTTCCCTGGTAAGGGTCACCGGCTGCGTCTTCATCACCGCGACTCCTACCTCAGGCGGCGGCGCCTGGGAAGGAGGAGCGGCTACCGACGGCTGGTCGCAGCCGGCAATCGTCAAGCCGGCCACGAGCAGCCCGGCAAACAGGATTTTTCTGAGTGTGCACACGTTTCGCATAACAACCTCTGGCATGAAGTGGAAATAGGGCTTCGTCCCGGCGCGAGCCGGAACGGTTCTCAACCAAGGTGACCTTTCGGGACTATCTTCGGACTCCGTCCCAGCAGGCCGCAGTGATCCGGGCGATGAGGTCTTCGTCCAGGGCGATGAACCCCAAAATATGGTCCCGGGCGACGGCCAGCAGTGGACCGAAAGCCAGGGCGAACAGGGAAGCCAGCGGCAGGTCCTTCATCACCTGCTGCGCGATGGCCTCGGCAAAAAGCTGCTGATAGACCCCGCAATTCCCCTTCTTTCCCAGCAGTTTGTCCCGCCGGAATTCGACCCCGTAGGGGGAGTTGTGAAACTGTTCCAGGTAACGAAATCGAGGGGGTGGTCGATAAAGTACTTGAGCCAGGCCGAGCCGAGGTGAATGAACCGCTCGCGGATCGGCTTGTCGGTCGCATAGCCCACCATCAAGACCGGACGAATCCGGGATTCGAGCTCCTGATAGAGGACGTTGATGAGGACATCCTTGTTCTCGAAATAGCGGTAGATGGTCCCCGCCCCGACCCCGGCCCGCTCGGCAATCATCGCCATCGGCGCGCCGTGAAAGCCGTTTTCGGCGATCAGTTCGAGGGCGGCGTGGAGGATCTCTTCCCGCTTGTCGGTTCTGGTCATGCGGTTCTCCTCGTTGCGGAATGAACGTTCATTCTTCTAGCACGGGGAGTTCCGCACGGGCAAGTGTTTTTTCGGCCCGCTAGTCGATTTCGATGGCGCCGATATCGGCGAGGGGGCGACCGGGATCGCAGGATCTTGCTCAGATCAACTTGCCGTTGGCGGGTTTCGGCGCCGGCAGCCGTGGGGCGAGGAAGCGGAAGAGCGTCGGGTAGACGACGCTGGCGAAGAGGGCGGTGAGGACGAGGGCGGCGCTGAGCGGGTCGGAGATCAGCCCCATGCGCTTGCCGAGGGTGCCGGCGACGACGATCATCGACAGGGGGGCCGAGAGGAGGATCGCCATTGCACCCGCCTCGCGAAAGGAGAGGCGCAGGGGACGCACCAGCAGCAGCGGCGAGAGGTTGCTGACCAGGACCATGCCGGTGAGGACGAGGGCGGTGAGGACGATCGGCAGCGAGGTGACGGTCTGCAGGTCGAGCTGGGAGCCGACGCCGATGAAGAAGAAGGGGATCAGAAAGCCGAAGCCGAGGGCATTGAGCTTCTCCTCGAAGCGCCCCATGCTGCGGAAGACCTGGCTGAAGATCATGCCGGCGAGAAACGAGCCGAGGATCGGCTCGGCGCCGGCGGCCGCGGCGAGAATGCCGCCGCCGAAGGCGACCACGACCACTGCCCGCACCCCTTCCTCGACCGGGTCCTGGCTCTCCATCACCTTCGCCACCCGGTCGGGATGCCACCAGGCGAGCAGGTAGAGCAGCCGCAGCACCAGCAGCGCCAGGCCGAAGAGAAGCGCCAGCTTGCCGAGTTCGAGGACCGCCTCCCAGGCCAGACCGTGCTTGTGGTAGGCGTCGATCAGGGTCAGCACCAGGATCGAGAGGAGCTCGCCGGTCAAGGCAACGCCGATGATGTCGCGCCCGAGGGGGGTACGCGAGAGGCCGAGCTCCTTGAGGACCGGGATGGTGATGCCGGCGGAGATCATCGCCACCGCCACGCCGAGGAAAAAGGGCTGGCCGCAGGCGACGAAAATTAGCGGAGTGACCGAGAAGGAGACGACCGAGATCAGCACGTACCAGGGGCTCTTGCCGCTCTTGCGGACGCTGTGCAGGTCGAGCTCCATGCCGGCGATGAACATCAGGTAGATGAAGCCGAGTTCGCGCAGCAGCTGAAACCACTCCGGTCGGCCGTTGATCAGGGTGTTGAAGAGGAAGGCGCCGTAGACGATTTCGAGGGCCGCCGAAGGGAGGCGGAAGCGGCGCGCGAAGAAGGGGATGACGGCGGCGCCGAGGACCACCAGAAAGATGGAGAGCTGTTCGTGTCCCATGGCGCTCCTCAGGCGATCTTTTCGTCCGGCGGCATCAGCAGGGTGGAGATGCCGGCGCGCCGCACCAGGCTCCAGGCAACATCGGGACGCAGCAGGGGAAAGAGGCGCCCTTCGGGGTGCCAGCTGCCGACATCAGCGACCATCAGGTTGTAGTCGCCGAGGGCCGCGCTGATGACCCGTACCGGGTTCCCTTCCAGGTCGACGGCTCCCACCGTGGCACGGTAGACCAGGGCGAGTTCGGTCGCCGCCTTGCGCATCTCCGCTTCGGTCCCGTGCTCCTCCTCCGAGGCGATGTATTCGGAAGGAACGGCAAAGAGCGCATCGATGCGGTAACGAATCCCGGCCGACATCTCCAGGGTTGTCTCCAGGGCGTGCTGGAAACCGACCGGGTCGACCGCCGGCACCGCCACTTTTTCATAGGGAAAGCTGCCGGCCGCAAGGAGGACCGGGCAACCGACGATGCTGGAGAGCTGGCGCAGGCAGCGCTTGCTGAGGTGGTCGCCGAAGAGTTGCAGGCCGCGGCCGAGGGCGCCGTCGCGGGGGAGGATGACGACGCTGGCGTCGCGGCCGAGTTCGCGCACCGCGTCCCGCACCGCGGCGCAAGGTTCGTCGGTACCGGCCGGCTCGCAGCGCAGTTCGCCGACATGCTGGCGGGTCACCAGCCCGCGGAGTTCCTCTTCCAGCGCCTCCCCCGGCCGGGCGCAGACGAAGAGCGCCTTTTCGAGGGGGAAGACGCTGAGCAGGTAGGCGAGCTCCTCCAGGTAGGAAGGGGGCGGCTCGGCCGGGACATAGGCGACCAGGGTGTCGCCGAATTCGAGGGGAAAATGCTCGAAGCGGAAGGTCATCAGGTCGGTGACGGTCTTCAGCACCTTGGGATCGCCGAGCAGCACCACCCGGTCCTTGGCACGCAGCACCGTGTCACCGCTCGGGATGACGATGTTGCCGTCGCGATAGACGATGCCGACCCGCCAGCTGCGGGGATTGAGGGCCGCCAGCGACTTGTTGGCAAGGCGCGAGTGGCCGTGAACCTCGACCTCGAGGATCTCGTTCTTGCCGAGACCGATCCCCTGCACCGTCTTGCTTTTGAACTCGACCCGGTTGCGCAGGAAGGTGGCGCTGGCGGTAAAGATCCCCTCGACCTCGACATCGAGCTTTTCCAGGGTCTTGATGCCACCGCGGGTGATCCCCAGCGCGACCAGGCGCGGAACGTTGAAGTGCTGGCGCAGCACCCGGGCGACCTCGATATTGACATCCTCGGAGGTGGTGGTGATGAGGATGGTGTCGACCTTGCCGGCGCCGGCCTTCTCCAGGAACATGCGGCTGGTGGCGTCCCCCTGGAAGGTTTCGAGCCCCTCGCTGCGCAGCTGCGCGGCGACCTCCAGCAGTTCCGGGCTGGCGTCGACGCAAACCAGATTAATGTGGCGCGAAAGGGTGCGCACCAGCTGCAGGCCGATATCCCCCAGGCCGATGATCATGCATTTACCCGCTGCCATCCGTCCTCCCCGTAGCGGTCCCGGCCGGCTCCGCCCCTTTGACAACTGCCGGCGCCCGGCCCTATACTCCCTGAGTAAAATTCCTACACACTCGGGAGTGGCCATGGATTCGATCAGTGACCCCAAGATCGCCCAGCTGGCGGCCAAGATCGCCAGCTACGGCAAAGAAAACCTGGAAGATATCCTGCACGTTCTGGTCGAGGCCGTCAACCTGATTACGCGCCAGAACCGCTGCCGCGTCTACCTCGAGGACCTCACCAGCGGCAGCCTCGCCTGCACCACCGCCACCGGCCTCCACGCCGAGGCGATCCGCGAACATTCCTTTCCGATCAACAGCAGGGACTACCTGGTATCAAAGGTCTACCTGACCCAGGAGGAGGCCCAGGTCGAGGATGTCCTCACCTTCCCGAGCCGCTTCGCCCGCGAACTCGCCGAGCGTTTCGCCATCCGCGCCAGCTGTCACCTGCCGCTGCTGCACCAGGGGCGCGCGGTCGGCGTCGTCTGCGTCGATAGCGGTCGCCAGGGGCACCTCCCCGGCAGCGCAGAGCGCCGCGCCCTGCGCCACTTCCTCGACAGCACCGCGGCGATCGTCGATGCCGCCCGCAAGTACCACCAGCAGATGGTCCTCGCCCGCCGCGTCGACGAGGCGAAGAAGAAGGAGGCGGCCTTCACCATGGTCAAGTCGGCGGTGCGGCTGATCGACAAGCTCTCCCTCGCCTCGGTGCTGGTACCGGCGCCCCTCGCCACCGGGAGCGGCGAGGAGGGGCTGCGCATCCTCGCCAGCTACTCCAAGGAGAAGGAAGCGCGCCAGCTTTACGAGGACGAACGCCTGATCAGCCTCGCGCCGGGGGAATCGCTGCTGTCGCGCTATGTCAACGCCAGCGGCGTGATCAGCGACGAGACCCTGCTGCAACCCCTCTATATCCCCAACCTCACCAGCGAGCGTCTGCAGAAGCGCTACCTCACCGAGCAGATGGGGATGAAGTCCCTCTACGTCGTCCCCCGCTACGAGCCGCGCACCCGCAGGGTGATCTGCCTTGTCAATTACTATACCCGCACCGCCTACCGTTTCAGCGATTTTGAAAAGGGGCTTTTAGAGGCCCACGCCGAGATGGCGCAGCGGGTGATCCAGGAGATCGGCGACGAGCACATGGAGATCCAGGTCCTCGCCGAGATCAACGACCTGCTGCAGGAGAAGTTCGAGGGAACCCAGCCCTTCCTCTCCCGGGTTTTGGCCAAGGCAGTGGAGCTGATCGGCGCCGACACCGGCAGCATCGCCCTGGTGCGCGAGCAGGAGGGGGAGCGCTGGCTGGTGGTGGAAGAACCCGACGGCCGGCTCGCCGGTGCGAAGAGCAAGGAGTGGCTGAAGAAAAACATCCCGCCGATCCGCATCGGCGGAATGGAACTCCTCCCCGAGGAGCGCAGCCTTACCGGCTACGTCGCCCACACCAAGCGCCCCTGGCTGGTCGCCGACACCGGCGAGGAGAAGCGCAACGGCGGTTTCTACCGGGAGATCACCGAGTCGATCAAGAGCGAGCTGGCGGTGCCGGTGATCTGCGACGACGAGGTGCTCGCCGTAATCTGTCTCGACTCGCAGCGCCCCTGGTACTTCAGCGACGAGCACAAGCGCATCCTGCAGATCATCGAGCAGATGATCTCGCGCCACCTCTCCGATCTGCAGCGCATCGAGAAGCTCACCACCGAGGTGAGCCGGCTGCGCACCGACGTCGGCTACAAGGATCCCAAGATCCACTCCTACAAGCTTGGCAACATCATCGGCAACTCGCAAAAGGCGACGGAGATCGTCGACTTCATCCAGCGCGTCACCCCGCCGATCTTCAACCGCATCGCCATGTGGACCCAGCGCGACCTCTCCGAGGCGACCCTCGGCCTGCCGTCGATCCTGATCACCGGCGCCACCGGCAGCGGCAAGGAGTTCTTCTTCAACAACCTCTACTCGCGCCTCAACGAGATGTACCAGGGGCAGATCAACCCGCGCGGCGAGCTCGCGGTGCAGAAGAGCAACATCGCCGCCTACAGCGGCGAGCTGACCTACTCGGAGCTCTTCGGCCACAAGCGCGGCGCCTTCACCGGCGCCCATACCGACCGCAAGGGGATCCTCGAAGAGGCCCACGGCGGGGTGGTCTTTCTCGACGAGATCGGTGACGCCGACCCCAAGACCCAGGTGCAGCTGCTGCGCTTTCTCGACAATGGCGGTTTCATGCGTCTCGGCGAGAACACCACCCGCTACGCCCGGGTGCTGCTGGTCGCCGCCACCAACCGCGACCTGCGCCAGCTGATCGCCGCCGGCACTTTCCGGGAGGATCTCTACCACCGCCTCTCCGAGCTGACCGTCGAGGTTCCCTCCCTCAACGAGCGGCGCGAGGACATCCCCGATTTGGTGGTGCACTTTCTCGGCAAGCTCTGGAAGGTCTACAAGCGCCCCGAGGAGAGCGACGACGCCGTCCCCGGCATCAGCCGCGGCGCCCAGGCGCTCCTCGCCGCCCACAACTACACCGGCAACATCCGCGAGCTGCGCTCGATCCTGGTGCGGGCGCTCTTCTTCCGCAAGGGGCGCACCATCAGCGAGGAAGACGTGCGCAAGATCCTCGACGCGCTGGTCGCCTCGCCCGCCGCCCCGGAAGGGACCGCCGAGGCGCTGCGCGACCAGCTCGCCGGCGAGCTCTTCGCCACCATCCGCCGTGGCGACGAGGACTTCTGGAGCGGTCTCTACATCCCCTTCACCGAGAGCACCATCTCCCGCGACGTCGTCGCAGCCGTCATCGACCTCGCCCGCGCCGCCGGCGCCACCTCGATGCCGAAGATCGCTCTGCTTCTGCGCGCCTGCGATCCCAAGAGCAGTGATCCGGAACAGCAGAAGATTTTTTACCGCTTCAAGAACTTTCTCTACAAGACGATCCGCATCAAGTAACCGGGCAGCTCTCCCCCCTCAAAAAACGAACAAAGCCGCCCGGGGTCAGCGGGCGGCTTTGTTCGTTAACGGGGCAGCGAAAGCGGGGTCAGTCGGCGCTCACCAGGGCGCCGCTGGCAAGGTCGAGCTTACGGTAGAAGCAGGTCTCGCGGGTCTTGCCGGTCTCGGGACTCCTGGTGTGGCAGGCGCCGCCCCCCTGGGGTTCGACGATGTAGACCAGGGCGTCCTGGTCGCAGTCGGTGCGGATCTCGACGATCTTCAGAAAATCGCCCGAGGTCTCCCCCTTGGTCCAGAGTTCGTTGCGCGAGGTCGACCAGAAGGTCGCCATTCCCTTCTTCAGCGTCGTCGCAAAGGCCTCGGCGTTGACATAGGCGAGCATCAGCACCCGCCCGTCCCTGGCGTCCTGCACCACGGCCGGCACCAGCCCGCCGCGCTTGTCGAAAGCGATGGCGATCTCGCTCCCTTCTTCGAGTTGTTTCTTGTCCATGATCAATCTCCTTCGTATCTGAATCACTTGGGATAAATGGCTATGAAAAATTTCGTCCAACCTGGCCGTGGGACGGAATTTGGCGCCGCCATTCAGAATTTGCGGGGACGCACCATGTCCTGGGTGAAGACCTTGGGCGCCGGGATCGGCACGATGCCATCGACGCCGAGGCGCAGCAGTTTGGGCGCGAGGATGTTGAGCTGGGATTCGCGAATGACCGCCGACACCGAGCGCCAGGCCTCGTCCACCACCGGGCTGACGGTGGGGGAGATCACCGAGGGGAGGATCTTCTCGACCTGGTCGAGAACCCGGGTCGGCACGTCCATGAAGACCATGTAGACCGGCTCGCGCTCGGCCTGCAGGACGGCGTCGATGCAGATGCGGATATCCTCCATCTTCTCCAGCTTGGCGGGGTCGGCAAGGGCGGCACGGTTGGCGAGCAGCTGGGGGTTGGAGGTGAAGAGCTCGGCGACGATGATGTTGCCGTTGGCCTTTAAGGTGGCGCCGGTCTCGGTGATGTCGGTGAAGGCGTCGCACTCCCCCATGTTGACCTTGGCTTCGGTCTTCCCTTCGCTGTGCAGGATCTGCAGCTCCTCGACGCCGAACAGGTCCTTCATGCGGCGCCGGGTCAGATTGGGGAGCTCGGTGGCGATCACCTTGCCGCGGCAGTCGGCGGCACTGGCGATGCCGAGCTCGGGGCGCGAGGCGAGGACCAGGCGCGAGGGCTGGTTGGTGTGCTTGGAGAAGATGAAATCGCCGAGCACCTCCACCTCCTGCTCCATGCCGGCCTCGAAGACGTAGTCCTTGCCGGTGATGCCGCAGTCGACGATGCCGTCGCGCACCTTCTGCGGCATCTCCTTGCGGTCGAGGACGCGAAAGACGACATCCGGGTCATAGGAGGTGGTCAGCTCGTACTGGCGCCCTGCCTTCAGTGGCCGGCCCGATTTTTCCAGCAGCCGCATCACCTGTTCGTTGAGGCTCCCCGACGGGATGCCGAAATAGAGCAGCCCCTCTTTCTTTCCATATGCCATAGTCCCTATCCTTTTCTGGTCTGGTGGCTGAACCGGGTGGCCGATGCAATCTGCGCATTCTGCCAAGATTGCCGCCAAACATCAACGACTGATTGGCGAAAATTCCGCCCGGTTAATCCAGACGGAACCGCTCCCGCTCGCGGCGGTACTTGCGCTCACTGTTGTACCCCTGCGCGCCGAAGGGCTGCAGCCGCTCCAGCCATTCCAGTTCCAGCAGCGCCAGCGCCCGCTTCGGATCACTTCCCGGTCCCGGCGGTTCCAGCGTCGCCAGCACCTCGAAGGTGAAGGCCCTGGCGCCGAACTGGTCGAGGTCCTTTTGCAATTCGGGACTGAAGACCACCTTCCCCATCCGCAGCTGGAACAGGCGGCTGTTACGCTCGCCGTCGAGGTTGGGACTGGCGGCGACGTAGATACGTCCATTGCTGGCGCAGCGGATCTGGTAAATCCCCATCGGCGCGGCGCTCTGTTTCAGCGCCCGCTTGAGTTCCCGGCGCGGATCGTTTCTGGGCATTCTCTTCTCCTTCTTCAGCGGAGCCGGCAGCGCCGGGTTCCCCTCTTCTTCCCGCCAGTAGCTCGCCCCGGCGCGGCGGATCAGCCCGGCGTCGACCAGCAGCCGGCGGATGGTGCAGTAGTCCTCAAACAGCGGCGTGATCAGCTCCGTCACCTCCGCCTCACGGTAGCGTCGTCTGACCTCGAAGCGCGTCGCGAACGCCTCCAGCACGATCAGCCGCTTCTTCTGCTGCGCCGGCAGCTTCTCGAGCCGGCCGTGGCGGAAGAAGGTTTCCAGCACCTTGCGCCGGTATTCCCCGATGCGCTGGTCCTGCTCTTCCCGGGCGACCGGGGTCGCGGCGAGGAGCTGGCGCAAAGGAGGAGGTGAGGGGTCAAGTCTTTCTGTGCCACATTTTATGATATGCTGCCGAAAATCCAAGGAGGGGGCTCCATGGCCAGATCGCTTCGTATTCAATTTCCAGATGCCATTTATCACCTTACCTCGCGTGGAAATGCACGGGGTATGGTTTTCGAGAACGATTCCGACCGTGCCAAATTTCTTGATGTTCTGGCGATGGTTGTCGAAAAATATCGCTGGCTCTGCCATGCCTACTGCCTGATGGGCAACCATTACCACCTTCTGATCCAAACTCCTGAAGCCAACCTCTCCCGCGGCATGCGACAGCTCAACGGCAACTACACCCAGGTGTTCAATCGCCGCCACGGCCGTTGTGGTCATCTCTTCCAGGGACGTTACAAGGCGATCCTGGTCGACAAGGAAGCCTACCTGCTGAACCTCTGCCGCTACATCGTCCTCAACCCGGTTGCTGCACGCATGGTTGCGAATCCGGAGGCTTGGCCCTGGTCGAGTTACGCCGCCACGGCCGGCCTCGCTCCTTTTTCTTCATTCCTGAGCGTCGACTGGTTATTGTCTCAATTCTCCAGAAACCGGGAGGCTGCGCGGCAGCGTTACCGGGAGTTTGTCGCCAACGGGGTCGAACAACCCTCACCCTGGACGGAGCTGCGTGGCGGAACGCTACTCGGAAGAGAGTCATTCGTTGCCCAGTTCCACCCGCAATTGACCGAGATGCAAGCCATTGAGGAGATTCCACTACCACAGCGTCTTGCCCACCGCCCTGCACTGGAACAACTTTTAGCCCCCGGCCCGAAAGACGCTAAAGCGAAATCTACGGCCCGCACCGCCCATGTAGAGTGGAGCTATCCCCTGAAGGATATCGCCAGGTTCTGGGGCATCCATTACTCGACCGTCAGCCGGATGATCAGTAGAAGTGAGGAGGTAATGTTGCACGGAAAGACTTGACCCCTGCATTCTCTTCTGGATCAAGAACGATCCGGCGCTGTTGGCACTAATCGACTAATGAACGTCCCTTGAATTCCACCCGGGGAAACGGAAACCTGGTGGCCGGTTCAGGCGCTGAGCTGGTGGTGGGTGGCCAGATAGGCTCCCATCGCCTTGTCGGTTTTCAGGATATGATTCATCAGCCAGTCACGAAGAAAGAACCCGACTTTGACGGAGAGCGCCTGATCGGTACGGTGAAATTCCTCCAGAAGCTTCACCACCTGTGAGGTCAGAGCTTCATGCTCTCTTTTGTGCGCCGCAAAACCAGGGTAGGATGTTTCCACCATCAGTCGTTCCTCGCAGGCGAAGTGGCTTCCTGCATATTCCGCAAGACGGCCGAGCACCCCGCCGACCATTTCCCGCGCCTGACCGGAATGGAGGGCATCGTAAAATTCGTTTACCAGTCCGACGAGGAAACGGTGCTGTTCATCGACGACAGGGAAACGGGTCTCGAGTTCCGGATTCCAATCGAAGAATGCCATGTTTGCCTCCTTTCAGGTTGGTGCAAGGGCGCGCCCGCAAATGGGAATATCTGAAATTTAACGCGGATTCATGGAATGTCAAAAGCGGGCGAGGCAGACTGTCGGATCAAATCTCCGCGTTGTGCTGTCGCACTCCGGGACAACCTAAGGGACGTTGTTCATTCGTTGACTGGCCTGCTCCAGATGCCCCTCTCTCATCTTTGATCAAGAACGATCCGGCGCTGTTGTAGCTTATCGACTGATGGCAATTTAAACACACTACCTGTAACCCTTTTCGGCCGTCAGGACCCGGCTCGATCCGGGGCAGCGATACGTCGGCCACCTACCGCAGCAGTCCTGCGTCGTGGAGACTTCGGCGACGAGAACCGGGTGATGGGGCGGGCCCGCTAACGGCCCGGGGCCGGAACCGTTGGCAGGTAGATCGGCTTGATCTCGCAGGGCGGTCCGCAGGGGCCGCCCTGCGGCGTTGCGGGCCATTGCCGGCAGCCGGGGCTTTTCCTTGGCACCCTCTCCCCCTCGTGTTAAGGTGAGAACACTTTCATGCCGGACTCTACCGGCAGGAACACCAGCCCTCTCAAGCAAGGAGAATCCATGCAGGACTGGCAGAATCGGGTCAACCCCGACGACCTCGAACGCAAGGTCACCGAAATCGTCGATCGCTTCAAGGGGAAGCGGCCGCCCGCCAAGTTTTTTGCTCTCGCCTTTGTCGCCCTGCTGCTGGCCTGGGGCATCTTCAGCAGTTTTTACGAAGTCGGCACCGAGGAGACCGGGGTGGTGCTGCGCTTTGGCCACTTCACCGACTTCGCCGAACCGGGTCTGCACTTCAAGCTCCCCTTCGGCATCGAGACCGTCACCCTGGTCAAGAGCGGCCGGGTACTGAAAGAGGAGTTCGGCTTTCGCACCGTCAGCGCCGGAGTGCGCAGCTCCTACAATACCCAGGGGTTCGATGAGGAGTCGCTGACCCTGACCGGCGACCTCAACGTCGTCGACCTCGAATGGATCGTCCAGTACCAGATCGCCGATCCCTTCAAGTTCCTCTATCGCATCGAGGACCCGCGCGAAACGATCCGCGACATCGCCGAGGCGGCGGTGCGCACCGTGGTCGGCAATTCCAACGTCAGCGAAGTCCTCACCACCGAGCGGGCGACGCTCGCCACGATGATCGAGAAGGATCTGCAGCAGACCCTCAACAGCTACGACATCGGGGTGCGCATCGTCACCGTCAAGTTCCAGGACGTCAACCCGCCGGAGGCGGTCAAGGCGGCCTTCAACGAGGTCAACGAGGCCGAACAGGAGAAGGAGAGCATGATCTTCCAGGCCCGCGAGCAGTACAACCGCGAGGTCCCCAAGGCAAGCGGGGTG
The DNA here is from genome assembly GCF_054658035.1 of Desulfuromonas carbonis. Classification (NCBI taxonomy): domain Bacteria; kingdom Pseudomonadati; phylum Thermodesulfobacteriota; class Desulfuromonadia; order Desulfuromonadales; family Desulfuromonadaceae; genus Desulfuromonas; species Desulfuromonas carbonis. The sequence continues at coordinate 877,993 of NZ_BAAHXR010000003.1, forward strand.
GCGAAGAGCACCATCCTCGAAGCCGAAGGCTATGCCCTCGAGCGCCTCAACCAGGCGAAAGGGGAGGCCGACCGCTTCCTCGCCCTGCTCGGCGAGTACAAGAAGGCGCCGAAGGTGACGCGCCAGCGCCTCTATCTCGAAACCATGGAGAAGATCCTCCCCGCCCTCGACGAGGTCTACGTCATGGACAAGAACGGCGCCGGTGCCCTGCCGCTGCTGCCGCTGCGCAGCGAGAAGACCGGGGGTGAAAAATGAAAAAGATCCTGATCCCTATCGTCCTCTTTCTCGCCCTGGTTCTCGCCCGCAACAGCCTTTTCATCGTCCCCGAGGGGTCGCAGGCGATCGTCACCCAGTTCGGCAAACCGGTCGGCGGCGTCCAGCTCGCCGGGCTCCACTTCAAGACCCCGCTGATCCAGGAAGTGCGCCGCTTCGACCGCCGCATCCTCAAGTGGGACGGTGACCCCAACCAGATTCCGACCCGCGACAAGCGCTATATCTGGGTTGACACCACCGCCCGCTGGCGGATCACCGACCCGCTCCTCTTCTACACCACCGTCGCCACCGAGCAGGGGGCGATGAGCCGCCTCGACGACATCCTCGACTCGGTGGTTCGTGACGCCGTCTCCAGCCACCTGCTGGTGGAGCTGGTGCGCGGCGGCAACTACCAGGCGCCCGGAACCGGGGAAGAGGTGATCGAGCTGGAGGGAGAGGTGATCCCGGTCGAAAACCTCGCCGGCCGCGAACAGATCCTCGACAGCATCCTCGCCGAGGCGCGCAAGAGCACCCCCGAGTACGGCATCGAGCTGATCGACGTGCGCATCAAGCGCATCAACTACGTCGAGCAGGTGCGCAAGCGGGTCTACGAGCGGATGGTCTCGGAGCGCAAGAAGGTCGCCTCCCAGTTCCGCTCGGAAGGGGAAGGGGAGAAGGCCAACATCCTCGGCCAGATGCAGAAGGAGCTCAAGCGCATCCAGTCCGACGCCTATCGCGAATCGGTGCAGATCCGCGGCCGCGCCGATGCCGAGGCCGCCGGGATCTACGCCGCGGCCTACAGCCGCGACCCTGAGTTCTACAGCTTTATGCGCACCCTCGAAGCGTACCGCAAGGCGGTCGGCAGCAACTCGCGGCTGGTGATTTCTACCGACTCCGACTTCTACCACTTCCTGCAGCAGTCCCGGGAGTAGCCCTCCCGCAACAACCGGCCACAACGAGAGCGGGGCACCCATGATGGGTGCCCCGCTCTCGTTTTATCCCTGTTCCCCGCTTTCCGGTGCTAACGCCGGAACTCCCGCAGCAACCGTTCCACCGCCTTGCGATCCTTCTCCTTCCAGGGGCCGACCACCGCCACCTTGAGCGCCCCGGGGACCAGCAGCTCCCCGGCTGTGCGCAGCAGCTCCGCGCTGGTCGCCGCCGCCAATTCGCAGCGATCGTCGGCGAGGGTGCGGCGGTAGCCAACCAGGGTCCCCCACCCGTAGCGAACCGCCGGGTCCTCGGTGTGATCGAGGGAGAAGTCGAGATCAAAAAGGTAGCCTTGGACGATCCGCGCCAGCTCCTCCGCCGGCACCGGTTCCCGGCAGAGCTCCTCAATCACCGCCAGCACTTCGCGGGCGGCGGTGACGGTATTCTCCGGGGCGACCGAGAGGTCGACGGCGAGGACGCCGCAGTCGTCGTAAAGGGCGAGGTTGGCCTCGACGTTGTAGGTGAGCCCGAGCCGTTCGCGCAGGTGCAGCATCAGCCGCGAGGTCCCGCCCCAGGAGAGGACCCGGCGCAGCAGCCGCAGCGCGACGGCGTGCTCGCTGGCGCGGCCGGGGAGGCGAAAGGCGAACTGCAGGCCGACCTGGGAATCGGAGTCGTGAACCCAGACGCTCGCCGCGCCGCCGGCGTCGGGGGTGGCGAGGCCGGCCGCCGCCACCGGGGCCAGCCCTCCCTGCCAGGCGCCGAAATGACGCTGCACCGCGGCCAGCACGGCGCTGCGCCGCACCCGGCCGGTGACGGCGATGACGGTGTTGGCCGGCGTGTAGTAGCTGCGGTGGTAGTCGACCAGGGCGCCCCGGTCGATGGCGCTGATCGACGCGCGGGTGCCGATGGTCGGCATCCCGAGCGGCAGGTCGGGCCAGAGGAGCGCTGCGGTGAGATTGTCGGGGCTGACCTGCTCCCCCTGCTCGTTGTAATCCTCGTTCGCCTCTTCGAGGATGATGCGCCGCTCGACCTCAAGTTCTTCGAGGCGGGGGCGCAGCAGCATCGAGGCGAAGATCTCGAGACCGCGTTCGAGCTGGTCGGGGTGGACGCGGGAGTGGTAGCAGGTGGTTTCGGCGTCGGTGGCGGCGTTGACGGCGCCGCCGATCGTCTCGAAGGCCCGCTCCAGCTCGAGGCTGTCGGCAAACTCGGCGGTGCCGCGAAAGACCATGTGCTCCAGAAAATGGGAGATGCCCGAGTAGCGCGGCTCCTCGTAGCGGCTGCCGACGCCGACGTAGCAGACGACCTCGGCGCTGTGCAGGTGGGGCATTTCGACCATCACCACCCGCAGGCCGCTGGCGAGGGTGTCGAGAAAGAATTCATCCATCAGTACGGGTCCGATCACGGAAAAGTTCAGGATTCGTCCAGGGAATCCGGGGGGAGTGGCGGCCGGTCGTCGAGGCGGCAGAAGAGCTCGCCGCCGCCGTGCCGCCGGCGCGCCAGCAGGATCAGCCAGACCAGGTGGCCGGCAAAAGCCAGGAGCAGGGCGAAGATCACCCAGCCGCTCACGGGGCCGACGGCGGCCTGGTCGAGAAACTGCTGCCAGGAGCGGGCCGGCAGCGGGTGGATGAAGATCTTGACCAGCCAGCCGGTCAGCAGCACGGCGAAGAGGTAAACATAGTTGGCGTAGAGCCGCCGCCCGAGAGCGGTGGTAATCGCCATCTTGTACTGCGGGTAGCGCAGGTCCGAGGCAAGCTCGGCGAGCCAGAAGGAGCCGGGCTGCACCTCAAGCCGGCCGTTGAGGATGCCGTAGATGAAATGCTGGTGAAGCAGCCGTACCCGGTATTCGTAGGCGTCGTAGAAGCGGAAGCGGCGCGCCTCAACGAAAAGCAGGATGTAAATGATCGCCAGCCCGAAGAGGAAGAAGGTGTGGTTGAACTCCGGGTGCGAAAAACCGAAGCCGAGAAAGGCCGCGGTCCCGCCGACCGCCCAGTTGGTGGTGCGGTCGAGGCGTTCGCGCCAGGCAAGACTGCGCGCCGCCTCGGCCCGGTAGTAATGGGCCAGGGCGGTGATCGTCTCGCTGCGGCTGAGTTCGTTGGCGGCGGGATCGGGCTCGCTCATGCCTACCAGTATAACCGAGCCGGACCGCTTCGCCTCAGGCGAGCAGCTTCGCCGCCTCCTTGGCGTGATAGGTGATGATCAGGTCGGCGCCGGCGCGCTTCATGCCGAGCAGGGTCTCCAGCATCACCCGGTCGTGATCGATCCACCCCTTTTCGGCCGCCGCCTTGATCATGCTGTACTCGCCGGAGACGTTGTAGGCGACCAGCGGCAGGTCGAAACGCTCCTTGATGTCGCGCAGGATGTCGAGGTAGGCGAGGGCCGGCTTGACCATCAGAAAGTCGGCGCACTCCTGGACGTCGAGGGCCGCCTCGCGGAAGGCCTCGCGGCGGTTGGCCGGGTCCATCTGGTAGGAGCGGCGGTCGCCGAACTGGGGGGTCGAGTCGGCGGCGTCGCGGAACGGCCCGTAGTAGGCGCTGGCGTACTTGACGGCGTAACTCATCACCGGGATCTGCTCGAAGCCGTTGGCGTCGAGGATCTCGCGGATCGCCGCCACCCGGCCGTCCATCATGTCGGAAGGGGCGACGATGTCGGCGCCGGCGCGGGCATGGGAGAGGGCCTCGGCGGCGAGGAGCTGCAGGGTGGCGTCGTTGTCGACGTCCCCCGCCTTGATCACGCCGCAGTGGCCGTGGTCGGTATACTCGCACATGCAGACGTCGGTGATCACCGTCAGCTCCGGCACCGCTCCCTTGATGGCGCGGATCGTCTCCTGGATGATGCCGCTCTCGCTGTAGGCGTCCTGGCCGAGGGGGTCCTTCGCCTCGGGGATGCCGAAGAGGATCACCGCCGGGATGCCGAGGGCGTGCACCTCCTTCGCCTCGGCGACGATGTGCTCGATCGACTGCTGGTAGATGCCGGGCATCGACGGGATCTCCTTTTTGATGTTCTCGCCGAAGGCGGAGAACATCGGGTAGATCAGGTCGTCGACACGCAGGAAGGTTTCACGGACCATGCGGCGCAGGTTGGCGTTGCGGCGCAGGCGGCGGGCACGGTATTCGGGAAAGAACATGGCTGGCTCCTTGGCATGAACGCTGGCGAGTTGGAACGGATCTTCAGCTGACGGCCCGCAGGCTCCACGGGCGGGGGACACCATAGCATAAATTGCCGTCGGGATGCAGCAGTCTTGTGACCCCGTCATGGCGGCGGCGCCACCGAACCGGAATAGAAAACCTCGCACTCCCCCCCCGGAAAGAGAGAGAGCCCCTGCCTGATCAGCTGCATCGCCGGCCCGGTCAGCGTGGCGAAGAAGTTCGGCTTTTCCACCACCGGCTGCTGAAAACTGCCGGTGATTCTCTGCTCCACCAGGGCGCACCCCTTAGCATCGATCATCGCCACGGTCAGGTCGACGAAGCGCTCGCTGGCGAAATCGAGTCCGCCCTGCAGGGCGAGGCGGTGCTCCCCGGTCGCCAGGGCGGCGTCCCGCGCCTGCGCCACCCCCTGCTCGACTTGCCAGTCAGAGACCAGGGTCCGGATCTCGCTGCTCCCCCCCGCCCCGGTAAGGAGGCTGGCAAAGTTGTAGCCTTTGGTGACCAGCACGCCGAGGGGACCGGCGATAAAAAAGGCGCCGACATCGACCAGGTTGAAGCTCTGGCTCGACTCGAAGCGATCGAGTTCCGCATCGAGATCGCGGTTCTTGAGAATGATATTCCTGCCGCGCAGGGAGATCTCTCCGGCCAGACTCCGGCGCAATTCCTGGCGACTCTTCCCGTGCAGGGACAATTGCGCGGTGAAATCCATGGTTCCGCTGGCGACCGGTGCGGTCCCCAGGGTCTGGAAGAACTCGCCGATCGGAAACTGCGGCAGTTGGTAATCGAGGCTGTAGTGGGGACTCTCGCCGGTAAAATCGGCGTGGAGGCGACCGGTCCCCCGGGCGCCGAACAGGGTCATGGCGACCGGCTGCAGTTCGATGACCCCCGTTTTCGCCGCCGCCGCGAGCCCCAGGGCGGTGGCGGAGAGGTCGGCGTCCCCGAAGGACTTGCAGGCAAGTTTCGCGGTGAAGCTTACGGACTGCAAGGGACCGCCCCCGCCCCCGGCGGCAAGCCGCAAATGATGCAGCTCGAGGTCGCAGTCGCGGGCTTCGAGCTCCGTCCCGGATAGTCCATCGGCGTAAACCAGGGTAGCCCCCTTAAGGGCGAGTCGCGCCAACTCCAGAGCAGGCCGTTTGCGCTGGACCGCCGCCGCGCTCGTGAAATTGAACTGGCCGGTCCGGTTCCGCTCCAGGGTGATCCTGGGGTGACGCACCGTGATCGACCGGACCCGGACCTCCCGCTGCAGCAGGGGGAGCAGGGCGATGCCCAGGCTGGCCTCCTCGGCGGTGACGATCTCCGCCCCACCCTGCCGAAGATGCAACTCCCGCAAGGTGACAACCAGCCCCGGGGAAAAGCGCAGCCCCAGGCGGCCGCCGATGGCGACCTCCATCCCCAGGGCCGCCGAAGCGGCCCGTTCCAGGCGGGGCTTGTAGGTGTTGACATCGACAAACAGGAGCAGCGCCGCGGCGCCAAGGAGCAGGAGGCCAACCAGTCCGCCGCCGGTCATCAGGATTATTTTGCTTGGTTTCGCCATGAACGGCTCCTTCTTTGCGTGGGTCCTGAGGGTTATCTTCCGCAGCGCGCGGCGACCGGCCTCCCCGGCCCGGTTAAGGTGGCGCTGACCAGCTCCCGGCGTACGATCCGGGACATTTGCCGAAAATACTGTTATACCTAGGTTATGGAAAAATCACCGCGACCGCCCAAGCCCAAAGGGGGCAAGACCCATTCTACCGCAATCGGGCCCACGCCACACGCGGCGCCCCCGATCGTCGGCATCGGCGCTTCCGCCGGCGGCCTGGAAGCGCTGGAGCAGTTTTTGCGCCAGGTGCCGGTACAGTCCGGCCTCGCCTTCGTCATCGTTCAGCACCTCGACCCGACCCACAAGGGGATCATGCCGGAACTGCTGCAGCGGGCGACGGCGATGCCGGTGGTCCAGGTCCGCGACCGGATGAAGGTCAAACCCGACAGCGTTTACGTCATCCCGCCCAACAAGGACATGTCGATCCTGCACGGGACCCTGCATCTCTTCGCCCCGGCGGAGCCCCGCGGCCTGCGCCTCCCCATCGATTTCTTCTTCCGTTCCCTGGCCGAAGACCAGGTCGAGCGCAGCATCGGGGTCATCCTCTCCGGCATGGGCTCGGACGGCACCCTGGGGCTGCGGGCGATCAAGGAGAAGTCGGGGCTGACCCTGGTGCAGGAGCCGGCCACGGCCCGCTTCGATTCCATGCCGCGCAGCGCCATCGCCGCCGGGCTCGCCGACCTGGTCGCACCGGTGAAGGAATTGCCCGGCCGGATTCTGGCCAATCTCAGCCACGCCCGGGGCATGACCCGCTCCGAGCCGCCGCTGGAAGAAAAAGAGCAGAGCGCCCTGGAAAAGGTCGTCATCCTGCTGCGGTCCCGGACCGGCCAGGACTTTTCCCTCTACAAAAAGAACACCATCTTCCGCCGGATCGCGCGGCGGATGGGGATTCACCAGATCGACCGCATTGCCGGCTACGTCCGGTTTCTGCAGGAGAATCCCCAGGAGGTGGAACTGCTCTTCAAGGAACTGCTCATCGGCGTGACCGGTTTTTTTCGCGACCCGGCCGCCTGGGAGAAGTTGCGGACGGTCGCCATCCCCGGGCTGTTGGCGAAGTGCCCCGCCGGCGCAACGTTGCGGGCCTGGTCGGTCGGCTGCTCCACCGGCGAAGAAGCCTACTCCCTCGCCATGACCTTCCGGGAAGCCCTCGATCCCCTTCCCTCCGGCAAGCGTTTCAAGTTGCAGATCTTCGCCACCGACCTCGACCGGGACGCCATCGACCGGGCCCGTATCGGTTGCTACCCGGCCAATATCGCCGCCGACGTTTCCGAAGAGCGCCTGCAGCGGTTCTTTGTCCGGGACGGGGATAGTTACGGGGTCGGCAAGGAGATCCGGGAGATGGTGACCTTTGCCACCCAGAACGTCATCATGGATTCCCCCTTTACCCGCCTCGATCTGGTGATCTGCCGAAACCTGCTGATCTACCTGACCCCGGAATTGCAGAAAAGACTGCTGCCCCTCTTTCACTACATCCTGAAACCGGATGGCATTCTCTTTCTGGGGAGCTCGGAGAGCATCGGTGCCTTTACCGAACTCTTCGCGCCCCTCGATGCCAAGGCCCGGCTCTTCCGCCGCCAGGAATCCCTCCTGGCCAGCGCGAGGATCGCCTTCCCCCCCGCGTTCGTTCCCGCCCTGCCGGGCCTGACCAAGGAGCAAAGGATGCCCGAACCCGCCGCCAACCTCCAATCCCTTGCCGACCAGTTGCTGCTGCAGCAGTTTTCGCCGCCGGCGGTCCTGGTCAACAGCCAGGGCGATATCCTCTACATCAGCGGCCGCACCGGCAAGTATCTGGAGCCGGCGGCCGGCAAGGCGAACTGGAATATCTTCGCCATGGCCCGGGAAGGGCTGCGCTTTGACCTCAACACCGCCTTCCAGCAGGCCCTGCGGCAGAAGGAGCCGGTGGCCCTCAAGGGGCTCACGGTCGAGGCGGGCGACCACGCCCCGACCGTGGACATCACGGTCCAGACCATCGAGCGACCGGTGGCGCTGCGCGGTATGGTGATGATCGTTTTCAGCGAAGTAGCCCCGCCGGCGAGCGCCAAAGCGGCTGGCCGCACCCGGAAGAAGCCGGCTGGCCATCCCCGCGTCCTCGAACTGGAGCAGGAGGTCCGGCAGCTGCGCGAGGAACTGCAGTCGACCCGTGAAGAGATGCAGTCTTCCGAGGAGGAGCTCAAGTCGACCAACGAGGAGCTGCAGTCGACCAACGAGGAGCTGCAGTCGACCAACGAGGAGCTGACCACCTCGCGGGAGGAGATGCAGTCCCTCAACGAGGAGCTGCAGACGGTCAACGCCGAGCAGCAGGCAAAGATGGACGAGCTGGCGGGCATCAACGACGACATGCGCAACCTCCTCAACAGCACCGAGATTGCCACCATCTTTCTCAACAAGGAGCTGGAGGTGCGGCGCTACACCACCGGCGCCAACAAGCTGTTCAAGCTGATCCCGGGGGACGTTGGCCGCCCCCTCTCCGACCTCGCCAGCGACTTCGCCCATGCCGATCTGTCCGCCACTGCCCGGGAAGTGCTGCAGACCCTGATTGTCGCCGAAAAAGAGGTGGCCACCACCGATGGCCACTGGTTTCAGGTGCGCATCATGCCGTACCGCACCGCCAGCGACGTTATCGACGGGGTGGTGATCACCCTGGCCGAGATTACCGCGGCCAAGACGCTGGAGCGTGAACTGCGCGACGAGATAGCCCGACTGAAGGGAATTTGACCGGAGAGGGGAGCCACGCCATGGGAAGCGACGAGGAGAAGGACCGACCCGGCAATACCAACCTGCGCCGACGCGCCGAAGACCGGCTGCGGGAGCGGGACCCGTCAGCGGCGAGCGGGGATCCCCTCGATTCCCTGAAACTGCTGCACGAGTTGCAGGTCCACCAGACCGAGCTGGAGATCCAAAACGCCGAACTCCGCCAGGCCCGCGACGAGGTGGAAGCCCTGCTTGAGAAGTATACCGACCTCTTCGATTTCGCCCCGGTCGGGTACTTCACCCTCGACCGGGAAGGGACGATTCTGACCGTGAACCTGACCGGCGCCACCCTGCTCGGAGTCCCCCGCTCCCGGCTGACCGGCAGCCGCCTCGGGCAGCTGGTTACCCCGGAGCAGCGCCCGGCCTTCGCTGCCTTCCTCGCCGGAATCTTTGCCGGCAAAGAGGTGGGCAGCTGCGAACTGGCCTTGCAGGGGGATCGTGATCGCCCCCTTATCGGGCAGATTGAAGCCCGCAAGACCTCCCCCGAAGCGGAATGTCGGCTGGCGCTGATCGACGTCACCGAGCTGCAACAGAACCGTCAGGAACTCCTGAAAATCCAGAAGCTCGAATCCCTTGGGGTCCTGGCCGGGGGGATCGCCCACGACTTCAACAACCTCCTCACCGGCATTCTCGGCAGCATCTCCCTGGCGCGGCTGCAACTGGAGAACCCCGGGAAAGCGGGGAAGTTCCTGGAGGACGCCGAACACGCCTGTATCAAGGCCAGCGACCTTACCCGGCAGCTCCTCACCTTTGCCCGGGGCGGCGTCCCCGTGAAGAAAACCATCGCCGTCGCCGGCCTGCTCCGGGAAACGGTCACCCTGGCCACCCGCGGCTCCGCCGTCCGGTGCGACTTTGCCCTCGCCGAGGACCTCTGGCCGGTGGCAGCCGACGAAGGGCAGCTGTCCCAGGTCCTCCACAACCTGGTTCTCAATGCCATTGAGGCGATGCCGGCCGGCGGCTCACTCCGGGTGACGGCAAACAACCTGCCACCACCGGCGGAGACCACACCCCTGATCGAGATTTCCCTGACCGATACCGGAACCGGGATTCCCGCCCAACTGCTGCAACGGATTTTCGATCCCTACTTCACGACCAAGGCGAAGAAGAACGGCCTCGGCCTGGCTATCTGTCATTCAATTCTGGCGAAGCATGGCGGCACGATCAGCGTCACATCCCCCCCCGGAGAGGGGGCTTCATTCCATCTCCGCCTGCCGGCGCTGCCGACGGTAAAACCGACCGCACCGGCACTCGACCACGCCCTGCTCACCGGCCAGGGACGGATCCTGGTCATGGATGACGACCCGTTGATCCTGGACGTGGCCCGGCACTCCCTGGAAGCCCTCGGTTATCAGGTCGAATGCGCGACCGACGGCCGGGAGGCGTTCGCGCTCTACCGCAGGAACCAGGAGGCCGGCACCCCCTTTGCGGCCGTCATCCTCGACCTGACGATTCCCGGCGGCTGCGGCGGCAAGGAGACCATCGCACTGCTACTGGAACTCGATCCCGCGGTGAAGGCGATCGTCTCCAGCGGCTATTCGGAGGATCCGGTACTGGCCGATTTCGGCGCCAGCGGCTTCAGCGGAGCGCTCGCCAAACCCTACCGGATTGAAAGCTTGAGCAGGATTCTGCATGAAGTGCTGACGACAGACCACTCGGGGGCGAAGGAATGACCAAAGGGGATAACCAGCAAAAGGAAAAGAGACAACTCCGCAACCAGGCCGAGGCGCGCTTGCGTGCCGGCGAACCGGAGCTGCCACCTCAGCGGACCGAGAGTGAGAGCCAGCGCCTCGTCCATGAACTGGCGGTCCACCAGGTCGAGTTGGAGATGCAGAATGAGGAGTTGCAACGGGCCCGCCAGGAGCTGGAACTCTCGCGCAACAACTATGCGGAACTTTTTGATTTTGCCCCGGTCAGCTATTTCACCTTCGACCCGGACGGCCTGATCTGCGAGGTCAATCTCGCCGCTTCGCGCCTGCTGGCAGTCGAACGGGGCCGCCTGTGCCAGACCCCCTTCGCCCGGTTTATCGGGGATAACGAGGGGCGCGAGGTCTTTCCCCTTCACCTCCAGGCCGTTCGCCGCCAGCAGGCCACCCTGCGCTGTGAGATCAAGCTCCGCTGCGGCGACGGCAGGGAAATCTTTGCCCAGCTGCAGAGCGTCGCGGTCGCCAGTGAGACGCGGGAAAATTCGGTCCTGACGGCGGCCATTGACGTCACGGTGCGCCGCCAGCTGGAGGCGAAGTTGCAGCAGGCCCATGACCGGCTCGAGGAGACCGTGCGGGAACGGACGGCCGAGCTGACCCGGGCCAACGCCGACCTCACCCGCGAAATCGAGGAGCGCAAAAAAACGGAAGCTTCCCTGCAGGAGGCCATTGCCGAAATCAGGAGGCTCACCGACCGCCTGCAACTCGAGAATACCGAGCTGCAGCAGGTGCTGGTCCAGGATACGTACTTTGGCGAACTTATTGGCCATAGTGATGCCATGGCCTATGTCTTCTATCGCATTGAACAGGTTGCGCCTCAGGATGCAACGGTTTTGCTGCTCGGTGAAACCGGCACCGGCAAGGGGATGGTGGCGCGCGAAATTCACCGCCGCAGTCCCCGCAAAGACCGGCCGATAATCACCGTCAACTGCACGGCGCTGCCGGCAAACCTTATCGAAAGTGAGCTCTTCGGGCGGGAAAAGGGCGCCTTCACCGGAGCCCACGCCCGCCAGATGGGGCGTTTCGAACTGGCCGACGGCGGTACCATCTTCCTCGATGAAATCGGCGAGATGCCGTTGGAATTGCAGGTCAAGCTGCTGCGGGTGATCCAGGACGGCGAGTTCGAACGGCTCGGCAGCCCGCGCACCATCAAGGTCAACGTCCGCATCATTGCCGCCACCAATCGCAACCTGGAGGAGGAGATTCGTGCCGGCCGTTTCCGCGAGGACCTCTTCTACCGGCTCAGTGTCTTTCCGATCACCATTCCGCCCCTGCGGCGGCGCACCGAGGACATCCCGCCGCTGCTCCATCACTTTCTCGCCAAATTCAACAAGAAGATCGGCAAGGCGGTCAGGGATGTCCCGCAAGCGACCCTGAAGATCTTCCAGGAATACCCCTGGCCCGGAAACGTGCGTGAGCTGGAGAGCGTCATCGAGCGGGCGCTTATCACCACCCAGGGGCCCACGCTGCAGGTGCTGGACCGGTTCGACACCTTCCGCAAGTTCCCGGACCAGGGAAAGGAAGTCAAGGGCCTCGCCGAGCTGGAACAGGACCATATCCTACAGGTACTGCATAAAACCAACTGGCGCGTTGAAGGGAAAAATGGCGCGGCCGTCCTGTTGGGCCTCAACCCCAGCACCCTGCGCGCACGAATGCGCAAGTACGGCATCCGGCGATCCTGAGATCCCCTTGCCTTCTCCCCGGCGCAGCTGTCGGCAACACCCGTCACATGCAACAGCAATGGGAAATGTGACGGCTTTTGCCGGCGGTTCTTTCCGCCCCCCTGCCCCCTTTCACCTGTATTTTCGGCCTCCTGCACGCGCAACCCGGGAAGATTTTCCCCGGCATGCTTGTTGCGGACTCCCCTCCTGATCGCCACCCATGGAAAGACCGGAGCCGGCCGCCGGGGCCTTTGTCCTGGGGCCGGTCCAGAAGCCTTTTGGCGCAGGGGGTTGCAAACTTGAAAATTCGCTTGCTATGGAAAAACAGCACCTTTAAATCGGTGTGCGACAGGGGGACTCAGCCGGCGCTGACCGTCGGCGGGCGGCGGCATGCCCTGAAATGCTTCACCGGCCGCTGGCTGGTTGCCGGGGATGCACTCCGCCGCGGGAATTCTTCGCCCAGAGGAAAGCCGGCGCCGCAGCAGGCTCTGCGCCGAGGGGGCGCCGGATTGGCGCCAGACCGGCGCGGCCGCAGAGCGCTCAATTTTTTCACGCTGCATCGCATGCGGGCAAATCTCACCTGCCTGCGGACCCTTATCAATCCGCTCTTGCTGCTGGCCCTGCTGCTGCCGGTCCCCGGGTTTGCCGAGGATGCGACCCTCGACAGCAGGTCGCAGCAGGCCGCGCCAACGGCCTTTGCCGATGAAAAACCGAGGCCGGTGCTGCATTGGGGGGAAGGGGACGGCAAGAGTTACCTGGTCCCGGCCGCGGACATTGCCGGCTTTCTCTTCCTTCTCAATCAGTATGACCGGCATTTTATGGAGGACGAGGTCTACCATTCCAGTTTTTCGTCCTTCAAGGAGAACCTGACCGGCGGCTGGGTCACCGACAGCGACCAGTTTTCCATCAACCAGTTCATGCATCCCTATGCCGGGTCGATGTATTTCGGCTTTGCCCGTTCTGCCGGCCTCGACTACTGGGATTCCCTCGCCTATACCGCCGGCGGAAGCCTGCTCTGGGAGCTGGCGGGAGAGACCAGTCCCCCCTCGATCAACGACGAATTCACCACCGGCTTCGGCGGGACGATCCTGGGCGAGCCGCTCTATCGCATGGCGAGCCTGTTGCTGGAAAGCGGCAATGGCCGGCCGGGATTCTGGCGCGAACTCGGCGCGACCGCCCTCTCACCACCAACCGGCATCAACCGTTTCGCCTACGGAAAACGTTTCAAGGGGGTCTTCCGCAGCAACAACCCGGCCGTCTTCACCCGGTTGCAACTCGGCGTGAACCTGACCGCTACGGTGAAATCGAACGTGAGCCGCAACGCCGCCACCGATGCCGAAGCGGTTCCGCAGAGCTACCGGGAAGGGGAACCCATCGCCGACTTCACCATCGGCTACGGCCTTCCGGGGAAACCCGGCTACAGCTACAATCGCCCCTTCGACTATTTTGACTTTCAGTTCACCGCCGCCGGCAGCAACATCTTCGAGAACATCATCAGCCGCGGCCTGCTCTACGGCACCGACTATTCCGCAGGGGATAACTACCGCGGCGTCTGGGGCCTTTATGGCATGTACGACTACATCGCGCCGCAGATCTTTCGCGTTTCGACCACGGCACTCGGGCTCGGTACCACGGGCCAGTGGTGGCTGTCGGAACGGGTGGCCCTGCAGGGAACCGCCCTCGCCGGAGTCGGCTATGGCTCGGCCGGTACCGTGCGCGGCGCCGGAGAACGGGACTATCACAGCGGCGTCAGTCCGCAGGGCCTGCTGGCATCCCGTCTTATCCTCGCTGACCGGGCTGCCATCGACCTGGAGCTTCGGGATTACTACGTCAGCGGCCTGGCGGCTTCGGAAAGCGACGGGTCGGAGAATGTGATCCGCGCCGTCGCTACCCTCACCGTGCGGGTGTACAACCTCCACGGCATTACCCTGCGCTACACCTTTTCGCAACGGGATGCCGAGTATGCCAACCTCAAGGACACCCAACAGACCGTAGCCGCTGTCAGTCTGGGTTACACCTATCTTGGCCAGACCCGCTTCGGCGCCGTCGACTGGCGGCCCCAAAGCGCTGGCGGACCTTAACCTTCCGGAGGATTTCAACCATGCGGATTCCTGGCAGCAAATACCTGGTGGTGTGCTGGATGCTCACGGCGCTCGGGCTGCAAGCTTCTCCGGCTACCGCCGGGAGCGATTACGGAAATGACGAGTTGGCGGCGGACGTCCTCACCGGCGTGGTGCCGCTTACCGGCCTGCTGGTGGCCTATTTCACCGACGATACCGAGGGGCAGAAACAATGGCTGCGCAATACCGCGGTGAACCAGGTCCTCGTCTCGGCGCTGCGGGTCGGATTCAATGAAACCAGCCTGGGCAAACGTCCCAACGGCAAGGGGTACGGTTTCCCCTCCGGCCATGAGGCCTTCGTCATGTCCGGTGCCACCTTTCTGGGCGAGCGCTACGGCTGGAAGTGGGGCACCCCCGCCTACCTGGCGGCGGCCTACGTCGCTTACGTTCGAGTGGACACCGACCATCATCGCTGGCGCGATGTCATCGCCAGCGGTGCCCTGGCCTATGGCGTCGCCCTGCTCACGGTCACCCCGGAACAGGCGACCCATCTGGCGCCCATCGTCGGCCCCGATTTCCTCGGCCTGCGCTGGCAGCGCTCTTTTTAAGGCCGCCACCGGGTTAGGGTTGCGGGTACCGGCCGGGCTGCCGGCCAGGCTCAGCCCTGGCCGGCAGCCCGCACATCGCCCTTACCCCTTAAGGGTCCGGGTGCTTCTCCGCGCAATACCCCGTCGGATGCTGGTGCACATAGGCCGCGAGCCCCCGTTGAACCTGCCGTTTTTCTGGGTCCGAAAGGGGCTGATAGCCGCGGCCATAGGACCAGCCGTAGCCCCAGCGGTACCAGGTGGGAAACGCCGGATGCCCGCCCACCCGCGCGCCAAGGTACATGGTTTCCGCCAGTTGCGGATCGTTGGTCCGCGCCAGCACGCAGTCCCGCAAGGTCGCATCGGCCCGGTCGCGGTCGTCCGCACTCCCCCCCTGCCAATAGGCAAGGTCGTGATCCTGGCAACAGTCGCACCACTTGTCCCGCTCCGTGAAGGTGCCGTCGGGAAAGAGACTGCAGCCGTCGCTTGTAAAGGGCGCAAGCCCTGCCGACCCGGACGGACGGCTGCCGAGGCATGCCGGCAGGGAGAGTGCTGTCAGCAGTGCAAGCAAGGCCAGGGGAAAAGCCCGCCGGGCAGGTGGTGAATTCATGGCCGCATCCTTCCGCAGATCCGGACCCGGGGGGCTGGCGAACAGTCCCCGGGTCGGCTGCAAATCCTCGTTTTGAACCAGCGAACTTTTGCTTTGTCCCGCATTGTCCGGCCCGTCATATCTGACGGTTATGCCAAACTTGATGGCCGCCGCTGGCGGCCCTTTCTTCGACTCCTCCGTGCCAACTTCCCTTTCCTCTTTATATTCAATACCTTGCAAACCATGAATTGGCAGCCTGGCGGCGGCATGTTCGTTGCGAGTTAACAGTTTACACCAATGTGGGCGAAGGCGGTCTGTCTGCCGGAACCGAGCTGCAAACCTTCGACCGGCAAAGAGAGCAGCGGGCGCCGGCGGCAGGAAAGGATCGCGGCGCACCGTAGCGAGGAAGGTGCAAAAAGCGCTGTCCGGTTGCCGTCGAACCGAAACGGGCGAACACAACGATCGCGGAAAGCAGTTCAGGACCCCAACGCAAATGAACCCGAAGGAGTGGAAATGAAGATGAAGATCAGGATGTTGCGGAATGCGAGTCTGGCCACGGTGGTGATGGCATTTCTGGCCGGCTGTGCCGTCCCGGCGCCTGCCCCGGAAAAACAGTTCACCCTGGCCACCCAGTCGATTGCCGAGGCGGAAACTTCGGGCGCCACAGAGTTCGCCCCGGTCGAACTTAAATCGGCGCGGGACAAGCTGAGCCAGGCCAAGCTTGCCATGGGCCGGGAAGAAAACCTCCAGGCCGGGCGGCTCGCCGATGAAGCCATGGCCGACGCCAACTTGGCGGAAGCCAAGGCGCGCTCCGCCAAGTCGCAGAAGGTGGTGGCGGAACTGCAGGAAAGCATCCGTGTCTTGCGGGAAGAGATGCGCCGCTAATCGTCCGGTACCTGAATCATTACCGCTAATTTTCGCAGAGGAGACCACCATGAAGCTATTTTCGTCGCCCTTGATGCTGCTGCTCGGGGTGTCCGTTGTTGGCATGCTGCAGTCCGGGTGCAGCCCGGCCGTCGGAGACAATGCCCTGCTGGAACAGGCCCGATCGGCCTATGTCGAAGCCCAGAGCGATCCAGCCGTGCAGAAGAATGCCCCCCTCGAACTGCAAAAAGCAAAACTCGACCTCGATCAGGCAGACCAATCCCTGAAGGCGGGGGCCCCGGCTCCGGAAGTGGAGCACTACGCCTATCTGGCCAGGCAACGCACCGCCATCGCCCGGGAGGTCAGCAACGTGAAACTGGCGGAGCAGGCGGTGGAGGCGGCCAGCGAGGAACGGAACACGGTTCTTCTGCAAGCGCGGACCCGGGAGGCGGATCAGGCGGTGCGCCTGGCCGAGGAGCAAACCCGGAAAGCGACCGTTGCCGGCGAGCAGGCCCATGCCGCCCGTGAGCAGGCCGACGCCGCTCGCCTGCAAGCCGACGCCTCCCGTCTCCAGGCCGAAGCGCTGACCACCGATGCGGAAACAGCCAAGGCCGCGACACTGGCGGCCGAAGCACAGACGAGGAAGCTGGAAGCAGAGATCGCCGAATTGCAGGCCATCCCATCGGAACGCGGCCTGGTCATCACCCTGGGTGATGTTCTGTTCGACACCAACAAGAGCCAACTCCGCCCGGGAGCGCAGTACACCATCGACAAGGTCGCCGCGTTTCTGACCGAATACCCGACGCGAAATGTCCTGATCGAGGGGTTCACCGACAGTACCGGTGGGGTGGCCTACAACCAGCGCCTCTCCGAACAGCGCGCCGAAGCGGTGCGGAATCTGCTCGGGGCGAGCGGGATCGATTCCCGCCGGCTCCAGACCCGCGGCTATGGCGTCGAATTTCCCGTGGCCGGCAACGAAACGGCCGAGGGCCGACAGCGTAACCGGCGGGTCGAGGTCGTCATCTCGGATGAGGACGGGCGAATTCTGGAACGAAAACTTTGAGCGACCGCAACCCAGTGCAGGTCACGAGGCGGGTCGCATGCAGCGCAACCCTTTTAGCCGCAGCGAAGTTAACCACCAACATCGATGGGAGGACGTCATGAAATCAGGTACCAGAGACAAAGCGGAAGGCGTGCTGCACGAAATAAAAGGCAAGGCCAAGGAAGTGGCTGGAAAACTCAGCGACAATCCCAAACTGGAAGCCGAGGGGACGGCCGAGCAGATTGCCGGCAAGGTCCAGGGGAAGGTCGGCGTTATCAAGAAGGTTTTCGGTGAGTAATCGACCTCCCGTGGCATGCCCGGGCCAAAGAGCAGGCATTACCTCATCAGCATTGGAAAGGAACCCTATGAAACCCTACACCTTGACCGGCATCATCCTGATAGTTATCGCGGTCGCGGCCTTTGTCTACCAGGGGATCAGCATAACCACCCGGGAGAAAGTGGTCGATCTCGGCCCATTGCACATGACCGCCGAAAAGACCCGAACCCTGCCGCTCCCTCCGATCGTCGGGGGATTCGCCCTGGTTGGCGGCATCGTGCTGCTGGTCATGGGGGCGAAAAAGAGCTGAGAAAAACCGGGGAAATCCTGGGTAGGGTGCACGGGGTACGGTCCTATTGCCCCGGCACGATTGAACTCGTTGGTGTGGTTTGATGCGGACCCGTCCCTGGCTGTTGGGTCTGTAGCTCAGCACACTGGAATCAGTCCGGGACCATCCGGGTTTGGCAGCGCCCCTGGGCGCGCCGGCTTTCTGCCTGGCTCTCGGCACACCGGAAAGAACCCCAAATGTATGAATGGACAGGAGGCACAATTGCCATGAGAAGAATCAGATTTCAACCTATTTATCGATTGCTCACCCTGATTGTCAGCGTTTTTCTGTTTTCAGGGTGCGGCGGAGACGGAAAAACCAGTCATTGGGATGGGGATCACCTACCCACGGTGACTTCAACTTCCCCGGCCGACGGGGAAATCGGGGTCGCCAGCGGCAATAACGTCACTGCGACCTTCAGCGAAGCGATGGCGCCAGAGACCATTACCAGTACAACTTTTCTTTTGCAGCAGGGCGGCGTTCCCATTGCCGGGACCGTTACCTATTCGGGCGTCACCGGGGTCTTCAACCCGACCGCCGGACTCGCTTACAACACCACCTATATCGCCACCATCACCACCGGCGCCAGGGACCTGACCGGCAATCCGTTGGCGGCAGCCCATGTGTGGAGCTTTACCACTGGCACAAACCCTGACACCACGGCGCCTACGGTGACCTCCAGCGTCCCGTCCAACGGGGGCTCCGGAGTCGCTATCGGCAACAACCTCGCCGCCACATTCAGCGAAGCGATGGAGCCGGGGACGATCACTCCGCTCAGCTTTACTCTGGCCTCAGGGGGAACCGCCGTTGCGGGGAGTGTGACCTACGCCGGCGTCACCGCGATTTTTAACCCGGCCACCGATCTCGCCTTCAACACCACCTATACCGCCACCATCACCACCGGCGCCAGGGATTTGGCCGGCAATCCGCTGGCGAATAACCATGTCTGGAGCTTTACCACCGGCGCGGCGCCTGACACCCTCGCACCTACCGTCACTCTCACCGTTCCGATCAATGGCGCCACCGGCGTCGCCATCGGCAACAACCTCTCCGCCACCTTCAGCGAGGCGATGGACCCGCTGACCCTCACCAACCTCAGCTTTTCCCTGGCCTCAGGGGGAACCGCCGTTGCGGGGAGTGTGACCTACGCCGGCGTCACCGCGATTTTTAACCCGGCCACCGATCTCGCCTTCAACACCACCTATACCGCCACCATCACCACCGGCGCCAGGGATTTGGCCGGCAATCCGCTGGCGAATAACCATGTCTGGAGCTTTACCACCGGCGCGGCGCCTGACACCCTCGCACCTACCGTCACCCTCACCGTTCCGATCAATGGCGCCACCGGCGTCGCCATCGGCAACAACCTCTCCGCCACCTTCAGCGAGGCGATGGACCCGCTGACCCTCACCAACCTCAGCTTTTCCCTGGCTTCCGGGGGAACCGCCGTTGCGGGGAGTGTGACCTACGCCGGCGTCACCGCGATTTTTAACCCGGCCACCGATCTCGCCTTCAACACCACCTATACCGCCACCATCACCACCGGCGCCAGGGATTTGGCCGGCAATCCGCTGGCGAATAACCATGTCTGGAGCTTTACCACCGGCGCGGCGCCTGACACCCTCGCACCTACCGTCACCCTCACCGTTCCGATCAATGGCGCCACCGGCGTCGCCATCGGCAACAACCTCTCCGCCACCTTCAGCGAGGCGATGGACCCGCTGACCCTCACCAACCTCAGCTTTTCCCTGGCCTCAGGGGGAACCGCCGTTGCGGGGAGTGTGACCTACGCCGGCGTCACCGCGATTTTTAACCCGGCCACCGATCTCGCCTTCAACACCACCTATACCGCCACCATCACCACCGGCGCCAGGGATTTGGCCGGCAATCCGCTGGCGAGTAACCATGTCTGGAGCTTTACCACCGGCGCAGCGCCTGACACCACCGCTCCTACCGTGACGCTCACCGTTCCGATCAATGGCGCCACCGGCGTCGCCATCGGCAACAACCTCTCCGCCACCTTCAGCGAGGCGATGGACCCGCTGACCCTCACCAACCTCAGCTTTTCCCTGGCTTCCGGGGGAACCGCCGTTGCGGGGAGTGTGACCTACGCCGGCGTCACCGCAATTTTTAACCCGGCCACCGATCTCGCCTTCAACACCACCTATACCGCCACCGTCACCACGGCGGCTACCGACCTGGCCGGCAATCCGCTGGCGAGTAACCATGTCTGGAGCTTTACCACCGGCGCGGCGCCCGACACCCTCGCACCCACCGTTACGCTCACGGCCCCACTCAACGGAGCCAGCGGCGTCGCCATCGGCAACAACATCACCGCCACCTTCAGTGAGGCGATGGATCCGTTGTCCATCACCAACCTGACCTTCACCCTGAGTGACGGCGTCAATCCGGTCGCGGGCGCGGTCACTTACTCCGGCGTCCTCGCCGTCTTTAACCCCCTGGTCGATCTCGCCGCCAGCACCACCTACACCGCCACCGTCACCACTGCGGCCACGGACCTGGCCGGCAATCCCCTGGCGAGTAATCATGTCTGGAGTTTCACCACCGGCGTCGCCGCAGACACCACCCCCCCCACCGTGACCTCCACCGTTCCGATCGATCTCGCCACCGGGGTCGCTATCAGCAGCAACATCACCGCGACCTTCAGCGAGGCGATGGACCCGCTGACCCTCACCACCCTGACCTTCACCCTGAAAGAGGGAGTCAATCCGGTGGCGGGCGCGGTCACTTACATCGGCAACACCGCGAACTTCAACCCGACCCTCGATCTCGCGCCCAACACCCTCTATACCGCCACCATCACCACTGGCGCCACCGATCTGGGCGGCAACCCGCTGGCGAGCGACTATATCTGGGAATTCACCACCGTTGCAGCCCTGCCCCTTGGACCGCCCCCGGTCATTCTCGGCCTGGCCGAAAATTTTGCCGGACTCTCCAAAGCGGCCATCACCGATGTTCCCGCCTCCATCATCATCGGCGACCTTGGCGTCAGTCCGATCAGTGGCGCGGCGATCGGTGTAAGCTGCGCCGAAGTGACCGGAAATATTTACGCCGTTGACGCGGCCGGTCCCTTGCCCTGCACCATAATCGACCCGGTCATGCTGACCACGGCGGTCAGTAACCTGGAAACCGCCTACACCGACGCCGCCGGACGACCCGCCGGGGTCGGTCCCAACCTGAACCTTGGCAGCGGAACCGTTGCCGGGCAGACCCTGGCCCCGGGGACCTACACCTGGGGTTCCAATGTGACCATCACCACCGACCTCACCCTCAACGGCGGGCCGAACGATACCTGGCTGTTCCAGATCACCGGGACCCTCGATATCAGCCCCAATATGCAGGTCCTGTTGACCGGCGGCGCCCTGCCCAAAAACATTTTCTGGCAGGTCAGCGATGCCGTGACCCTTGGTACCGGTTCCCACTTTGAAGGGAATATCCTGGCGCAAACCAACATTGCCATGAATACCGGCTCCTCGATCAACGGCAGACTTCTGGCCCAGACTGCGGTCTCCCTCGATCACAGTACGGTTATTATTCCGGCCCCTTAAGGCATGGGGAACAACGCATGAAAACAGGCAAAAAGGCGGACAGTCAGGATTTCGACAATCGACCGGTCACCTTTTTGCCTGGCAAGCTCCCTCGCTCCCTGGCAACAGACGCCTGCAACGCAGACGGGTTGTCAGGGGCTAACAGACAATCGCCAACCACTGATTTCGAGGAGGATGCACCATGAATCGACACTGTCGCACCGCGCTGACGGTCATTGCCCTGGCCCTTTTACTCCCCTTTTCGGCGAACGCCGAAATTCGGCCCGGGTCGACCGAAGTAGGCGTGTTCGGAGGCTACAATCTCTTTGAAAAGAGCCAGAACCTGAATAACAACCCCCTGTTCGGCGGACGGGTCGGCTACAACTTTACCCGTCATTTCGGTATTGAGGGTGTGGTCGAGCATATGCGGACGGAGGTCGACGACGCGAGCATTACCGGCGCCAAGGAAGGCCAGTTCCGCAGCCCGACGAGTGATGTCAATCTTACTTTTTACCATCTCGATGCGGTCTATCACCTGATCCCCACCGGGAAGTTCAACCCCTTTATTCTGGTCGGGGTTGGCGGCGCCCACTACAGCCCGGAGATTTCCGATGGCGACATGCCGGTGCTTAATGCCGGCGTGGGGGCGAAATTCTGGCTGGCAGACCATGTCGCCCTGAGAGCCGATCTCAAGGACACCATGGTGACCGAAATTTTCCAGGAGACCTACCACAACCTGGGCGCGACCCTGGGCATCACCGTTGCGTTCGGCGGCGCGCAAAAGCCGATGCCGGCGCGGGCTGCGACGGCAGCCGCCAAACCGGCGGAACCGGTGGTGATCCTGGTGTCCGAGCCGAAGGCCGAGGAGAAGGTGGCGGTCGTTTGCGCCGAACCGGTGGCCGCGGACAAGGTCGTCGTCCTGGCGTTTGAAGATATCCATTTCGATTTCGACAAGGCGACCCTGACCCCGCAAGCCCAGGCGATTCTGAAGAGGAATCTCCGGGTCCTTCAGGAAAACCCCCATGCCAAAATCCGCATTGCCGGCTACACCTCGGCCTCCGGCAGCGACGCCTACAACCAGAAGCTGAGTGAAAGAAGAGCCAACGCGGTCAAGGATTTCCTCGTGCAGGAAGGGGTTGTGGCCCCTGACCGCCTGGAGAAAATCGGCTATGGCGAAACCCAGCCGACGACGTATGAAGCCGCACCCAAGGATCTCTATTCCCGGGCGGCAAAATCCAATATGCGTGCCCTGTTTGAGATCATCGTGAAAGACCGGTAACAAACGAACCGGAGTTAAAAGGCTCCCGCCACCAGACCAACCCGGCCAGCCCTATTCGCTGCATTTGGCAGAAACGTCAAATATGACGGATGGGGCTGGCGGCCGCACCCCCAACATGCTCCAATCCAGACAATCTTCCCCTTCATTTTCAAATACTTGCCAGCCAAACCAGGCACACACCGGGCTGGCATGCTCGTTGCGATTTACCTTTACCATAAGAAATCTGGAAACCAGGGTGGCCTTGAGGGCAAAGTCACTCTCCCGGAAAAGGAAAAGTCATGAAACCCTACATGTTAACCGCCATCCTTCTGATCGTTGCCGCAGTGGCGGCCTTTGCCTACCAGGGCCGCGCCCTGATAACCAGGGAGACCTTGGAGGATTTCAGAATGATGGCCCAGGCAACGAGTGCCCATCAACTCCTCCCGGTTTTGGGCATCCTGGCACTGGCCAATGGCATTGGGCTGCTGGTCAAGGGGAGAGGCTGGTCCAGGTTGCGTGAACGGCGGGATGGCTGCACCGTACCAAGGGAAACGTCGACCGAAAGAGCAGCATAAAAAGGAGAAACACCATGTTGTGGACCATCGCGATAATCCTGTTCATCCTGTGGGCGTTGGGGCTGGTGAGCAGCTACACCCTGGGTGGGTACCTCCACATTCTGCTGGTGGTTGCCCTGATCGTTCTGGTCGTCGGGTTCCTGCAGGGACGACGGGGCTGACGCCCAAGTCAAACCGTTGCGTCAATCAGCAACTCCCCGAGCTTGGGGAAAACCTTTCAGAGAGGACACGTTCATGATGAAAAAACAGTTCGCAAGAGGATTCCTGCTGCTGGCAGTTTCAGCCCTGTTCAGCGGCTGCGTCGGCATGAATTCGAGCCAGCCGCCGCTGACCTTCACCCCGCACACCTTTCCCGCGGGAGATTACACTCAGAAGGTCGATAACTTTCTTCTGGTTCTCGATGCTTCGTCGACCATGGGCATCAATGGTCAGCGCGACTTTTTGACCGCCAAAAATCTGATCGGCGCCATCAACCAGAGCCTGCCGACCGACCTGGACTACAACGCCGGGCTACGCACCTTCGGCCAGGACTCTCCGCGGATGGAGGCTTCCACCGACCTGGTCTACGGAATGACCAGATACACCCGGAGCGGCCTGCAGCAAGGCCTTGACGGCGTCAGCAAGACCGGCGGTACCAGCCCTCTGCCCAAGGCCCTTGAAGCAGCAGCGACCGACCTGAAAGGCGCGGCCGGGAAAACGGCGGTCGTCATCGTCAGCGACGGCCTGGAAGAGGCGAGCATGGGCGGCGCCCCGGCGGCCGCAGCCAAACTCAGAGCGGCCCTGGGGGACAAGCTCTGCACCTATACCATTGCTGTCGGCGGCGACCCTGTCGGCGAAAAATACCTGCAGGAAGTCGCCAAGGCCGGTGGTTGCGGATTTTCGGTGACCGCAGCTTCCCTGACCTCGCCCGACCAACTGGAGGCCTTTGTTGAAAGCGTTTTTCTCGACCGGAAAATGAAGTCGGCCGCGGTCGTGGCCGCACCCCCGGCAGCAGCCAAGGTTATGGTTGACGGCGATCGCGACGCTGACGGCGTGGTCGATTCCCGGGATCGCTGCCCCGACACCCCCAGAGGTGAAATCGTCGACGAGAATGGCTGCACCCTCAAACTGACCATGCACATCAACTTCGACTTCGACAAGTCGGACATCAAGCCGGAGTTCGCCGGGGAGCTGCAGAAGGCGGCCGATTTCATCCTCAAGAACCAGGATGTTCCCTACATTGCCATTGCCGGCTACACCGATGCGGTCGGTGACGATGCCTACAACCAGAAACTCTCCGAGCGCCGGGCCGCAGCGGTCAGGCAGTACCTGATCGAGAAATTCGGTATCGACGGCAAGCGTTTGGCCGCCATCGGCCGGGGCGAAACCGGTCAGGTCGCCAGCAACGAAACCGATGCGGGCCGCTACGAGAATCGCCGCGTCGAGGTCATCTGCTGCGCCGTGCTTCCGCCCTCGTAACGGTAACCCATCCTGGCCCGGGGACTTCCCCCGGGCCGGGGATATGCCACAAAACCTGGCGCGAGTAATTGTACCGGCGCCCGTTGAACAAGGAGCACAGACATGCTCGGAACCATTTTAATCGTCGTCATCCTGCTGCTGTTGCTGGGAGCCTTGCCCACCTGGCCCCATAGCCGCCAATGGGGCTACCTGCCGAGCGGCGGACTGGGGACGATCCTGTTGATTCTCCTCATCCTGATACTGTTCGGCAGGATTTAACGGCCCGGGACCGCCTGGTACCGGCCAAAGTTGGGAGGTGAATAGATCATGTCGCTACTTAACGTCGTCATCGCTTTGGTGGTGATCGGCTTTGGACTCTGGCTCATCAACCGCTTCATTCCCATGGCGGGGTCGATCAAGACGATTCTGAATCTCGTGGTGGTGATTGTCGTCCTTGTCTGGCTGCTGAACATTTTTGGCGTCATCAGCCATTTTCCCGACCTCCACCTCGGCCGGTGATCCCGTTGCAAGCACCTCATGATATGGGATGGAAGCCATGATCGATGCCACCATCAAGATGTCCATGCCCCTGGACAAGCGCAGGGAAATTCTGCAGACCATTCAGACCCTGCTCGATCCGATCCGCAACGAACCCGGATGTGCCAGCTGCTATTGCTCCGTGGATACGGAGGCTGACCACATCCTCATCTTCCGGCAGGAGTGGAATACCAACGAGGACCTGGCCACCCACCTCCAATCGGACCATTTCGGAGTCCTGCTCGGGGTGATGAAGCTCCTCTCCATCGAGCCGGAGATCCGTTTCAACAGCATTGCCACCACCTCAGGTGTGGAGGCCATTACCAAGGCACGAACGCGCTGAAGGCCGGCTTCGCTTCACCGCGATTGGATATAGAGCACCAACAATGGTCATTGACCAAAAAGGAGAACCCCATGTTCACAAAAAATCGCATTCTGAGTTTCCTCGCCTGTTTCATCCTGGCGGCCTCCTTCACTGGCTGCGCTGCAACCGCAAAGCATGAAAGCACCGGCCAGTATGTCGACAACTCGGTCATCACCTCCAAGGTGAAAGCCGCCATCTTCAACGAGCCGACCCTGAAAAGCCTGCAGATCACCGTCGAGTCCTTCAAGGGGGAAGTGCAGTTGAGCGGCTTCGTCGATTCTGCGGCCAGTGTTAAGAAGGCCGGCGATGTGGCCCGCAGCGTTGAAGGGGTCGTCTCGGTGAAGAACGACCTGATCGTCAAATAACGTCCCAACTTCCTGAAGAGAAACACCGTGTCCATCAGCCCGCTCCGTCAGGAGCGGGCAAGGGGTAGGGGTAGCGGCATCCCTTTCCCGCTCGTTGTTTTACAAGCCGCACCGCTTCCCGCCGGCCAGTTCCTCTACCGTCCAGACTAGCAGCAGCTCAGATTGGCACAGGCGTACCTTGGGATGGAAACGCACCGGAGAGAGAAAGGGACACCATGCGCAAGGGAAAGGACGAACCTGCACGGGTATCCATCCCGGCGTTGAATCCGCCAGCGAATCCCGAGCTGCGCCTCCGTGCAGAAGCGCAACACGCGGCCCGCCCAGTCAACACGCATCCTTTTCGCAACGCGGAGGAAGTGCAGCGGCTCGTCCATGAACTCGAAGTTCATCAGATCGAACTGGAGATGCAGAACGAGGAGCTGCGCCAGGCGCGGGACGAGGCGGAGAATGCTCTCGACAAATATACCGACCTCTACGATTTCGCCCCGGTAGGCTACCTGACTCTCGACCGTGAGGGGCTCATCGGTTCCGCAAACCTCTTTATTGCCGGCCTGCTCGGCGTCGAGCGCAGACGCCTGCCAGGCCGGCGGCTGGGCCTATTGGTCGCCTTCTCAGCCCGCCCTGCCTTCAAAACCTTTCTCGAGACGGTCTTTTCCGGTCGAACCAAGCAGTCCTGCGAGGTGGCGCTGCTCAGTTATTCCCGGCGCTCGCATTTTGTTCAGATTGAGGCCCTGGTCGCCGCGTCCGGGCTGGAATGTCGGATGGCCATTATCGACATTACCCGGCGCCGCGAGTTGGAAGAACAGATCAGTGCACAGCACCGGGCGCTGGTAGCAGCCAACATCGAACTGGATGCCTTCAACTACACCATCTCCCACGACCTGCGCGCACCGCTGACAATTATTCATGGCTACGCCCAAATCCTGCGCGCGCAGTGCGGCGAGCAGCTCCCGGAATTGGCCAAGGGCTTTTTGGAAAAAATCAGCGCCGGCACCATCGGCATGAACATTCTCCTCAAAACCCTGCTCGAATTGTCACGGGCCACGCACGTCGAAATGGAGCGAAATCAAGTTGACCTGAGCCACATGGCTGAGCAAATAGCCACGGGGCTCGAAATATTGCGGGGGGAGCGCAGGATCACTTTCCAAATTGCCACGAGAATCATCGTGAATGGCGATCCCGAGCTGTTGCGCGTGGTCCTGATCAACCTGATCGGCAATGCCTGGAAACACTCCGCGCGGCAGGAAGAGGCGGTCATCGAAATTGGCGTTACGGGAGGAGACGAGAATCCGGCCTGTTTCGTCCGCGACAACGGTCCGGGGTTCGAGATGGCCCATGCTGACAAACTCTTCCTCCCCTTCCAACGGCTCCCCGGAACCACCGTCGAGGGGTGCGGTGTCGGCCTCTCCACGGTTGAGCGGATTATCCGGCGTCATGGTGGCCGGGTGTGGGCCGAAAGTGAACCGGGCAAGGGAGCGACCTTTTTCTTCACCCTGGGATAACCCAGTCAAGTTCTGGAGGTTACCGGTATGAACAGACGCACCGAGTTTGTCGAACAGTTATCTGCACAAATAACCGAATGTAACTGGCAGATCGACCGTCTTCAGAAGGCGGCAGCGAACGCTTCCCCGGCGGAGGAATCTGAATATTCACTGGCCGCCACAATCCTGCAGCAAAAACGGGAGCGGGCGGCGGAAATACTGGGCTCGCTGGCGGTGCACCGCAACCCCCATTGGCAGCAGCTGAAGGCAGATGCGGAAGAACTCTGGCGAGTTCTCAGGGATCTTTTAGGAGCACTCGATGTGGGGCAAGACCAACCCAGATCGTAGCGACAGGCAACGGAGGTGTCATGGATAAGCGAACCGAGTTCGTCGAAAAACTTTCGGCTCAGATGGTCGAATGGGATGTGCAGATCGAACAGCTGCGCGACAAAGCGGAGGCTTCAAGTGCCGAGGAGAAGTTTGACTATGCCCAAACCATCGACGCCTTGCAGTTGAAGCGGGACCAGGCGGCGAAAAAGCTGCAGGGAATCGCGATGGCCAGCGAGGACGAATGGAAGGACATGAAGGACGGCGCGGAACAGATCTGGAGCGAGGTCAAGACCTTCTTCCGAGAGACCATCGTGAAGACGCAATGACCAGCTCCGGTGGGTCGGCAAAACCTGCCCACCGGCCTTCAAACAATGGATTTCAACATTCAGACCGAGGAGTCTTCCATGAAAAACCCCATGAAGGAACTGCAGCAACTCGACGGGATCGGGAAGGTCTTGGGGCAACGCCTGGTCGAAGCGTCCTACGACACCATCGCCAAGGTGGCGGCCGCAGAAGAAAAGGGTTTGGCGAGAATAGCGGGAATGAACCCAAAAAAGGTTCAGTCCATCGTAACCCAGGCCCGGAAGCTGACGGGGGAAGCGGAGATAAGTCATCACACCTGGCTGAACGCCAGGAGCAGGAAGTAAAGCCTCGCCGCCGCACACCCGACAGTCTCGCCCCCCTGCCGATTCAGCTCCAGAAAGGAAATGGCGGCCAGTTGCTCATCGGGCATGTCGGCGCTAAGCTGTTGAGGGACAATTATGAACCCCTAATGTCGAAGTTCGGAAAAGTCGCCCGGCCGCCAAGGAAATGGCGCGGGTGGTGCGACAAGGCAGGGCGATCCTCGGCAAGCGCTTCACGACAGCGGCGGTTCCCGGCTTCGAGCCCACCGCCGCCGCGGCACGACGGTGGCTGAATGACATCTGACGTTTCGATACCCACTTCTGGGCACGAGGGCCGGGCGGAGCACCCCGGGCCCGCCGGCACGCCGGCCAACTCCGGCGTGGTGGTTGCGGTGCGCGGCAGCGTGGTGGATATCCGATTCGCTGACCATCTGCCGCCGATCTATTCGGTGCTGCGCGCTGGCGAAAACGGGCGGATCGTTATCGAAGTGCTGGCCCAACGCGACGCGCACTGCGTGCGCGGAATTGCCTTGACCCCCACCCAGGGCCTCGCGCGCGGCATGGCGGTGACAGATACGGGCGGCCCCCTGCTGGCACCGGTCGGCAAGGGAATTCTTTCGCGCATGTTCGATGTGTTCGGCAACGCCATCGACCGCCTGCCGGCGCCGGCCGATATTCAGTGGCGCACCGTCCATCGCGCGCCACCGACGCTGGCGCAACGGTCCACCCGGACCGAGATCTTCGAGACCGGGATCAAGGTGATCGATGTACTGATGCCCCTGGAGCGCGGCGGCAAGGCGGGTCTGTTCGGCGGCGCCGGTGTAGGCAAGACGGTGTTGCTCACCGAGATGATCCATAACATGATTGGCCGCCAGGAGGGGGTCAGCATTTTTTGTGGTATCGGCGAGCGCTGTCGCGAAGGAGAGGAACTGTACCGGGCGATGCAGGACGCCGGGGTACTGTCGAACATGGTGATGCTCTTCGGGCAGATGAACGAGCCGCCGGGTAGCCGGTTCCGGGTCGGACATGCGGCGCTGACCATGGCCGAATACTTTCGGGATGACGAGCATCGCGACGTTCTGCTCTTGATCGACAATATTTTCCGCTTCATCCAGGCCGGTGCGGAAGTCTCGGGCATGCTGGGGCAGATGCCGTCGCGGCTGGGCTATCAGCCGACCATGGGCACCGAACTGGCGTCCCTGGAGGAGCGCATCGCCAATACCGAGAACGGCGCCATCACCTCCATCCAGGCGGTCTATGTCCCGGCGGATGATTTTACCGATCCGGCGGCGGTGCACACCTTTTCACATCTCTCTGCGTCGATCGTCCTTTCCCGCAAGCGGGCGAGCGAAGGGTTGTACCCGGCCATCGACCCGCTCCAGTCGAGTTCCAAGATGGCGACTCCCGGCAATATCGGGGAGCGCCACTACCGGCTCGCCCAGCAGATCCGGCGAACGCTGGCCCAATACGCGGAACTCAAGGATATCATCGCCATGCTCGGCCTGGAGCAGCTTTCCCCCCAGGACCGCCAGGTGGTGGCCCGCGCCCGCCGACTGGAGCGCTTTCTCACCCAACCCTTTTTCACCACCGAAAAGTTCACCGGTCTCAAGGGGAGGCTCGTCAGCCTGGAAGAGGCGCTCACCGGTTGTGAACAGATCCTCGGCGATGAGTTCAAGGACTATCCCGAGAGCGCCCTCTACATGATCGGAACGATTGTCGAAGCGAAATCGGGCGGGAAAGCGGTCCCCGCTGCAACCAGCGGGAATGCCACAACCGTGGCTGCCCCGACCCGCGCGGCAAAACCGCAACCGGAGCGCAGAGATGGACCTTGAACTCATGCAGCTCAAGGTCCTGCTCCCTTTCCGGATTTTCGTCGAAAAGAGCGGCGTGACGCGGATGGTTGCGGAGACCCGCGAGGGGTCCTTTGGCCTGCTGCCCCGCCGGCGCGACTGCGTCGCTGCCCTGGCGCCGGGAATCCTGATCTTCGAAACCGCCGCCGAAGGGGAGATCTTCCTGGCCGTGGATGAGGGGGTGCTGGTCAAAACCGGCCGGGAAGTGCTCGTTTCGGTGCGCAACGCCGTGGTGGGAACCGACCTCGGGCAGTTGCACGCGGTGGTGGAACGGGAGTTTCGCAACCTGGACCAACGGGAGCAGAGCGTACGTTCGGTAATGGCGAAAATGGAGAGCGGGTTCATCCGCCGCCTGGCGGAGTTCCAGCATGACTGAAACTCCGGCAAAGCAGAAATCGAAGGACCGGGCCGGATTCAGCCAGGAAGTCGGCAAAAAGGCGGCCCGTAAACTTAAGGCCCGGAATCAGGGCACCCCGGGGATCTGGTTCGGACTTGGCATGATGGGGCTGATCGGCTGGTCGGTGGCGATTCCGACCCTGCTCGGTGCGGCGCTCGGTCTCTGGTTGGATAAACAGCATGCGGGCGGGCATTCCTGGACCCTGGCCTTGCTGGTGGGCGGCCTGACTCTCGGCTGTTTCAACGCCTGGCATTGGCTGGCCAAAGAAGAGCGGGCCATGCGGGAGGAGCAGGAGGACGATGACAACTGAAACGCTGCTTCTGGTACTGGTATTGGTAGCAGGCATTGCTCTGGGTGGACTGTTTTTCGGCGGCCTCTGGTGGACAGTGCAGAAAGGGGTGTCCTCCGACCGGCCGTGGCTCTGGTTCTGTGTCAGTCTGATCCTGCGCAGCGGGCTGGTGCTGATCGGCTTCTACCTGGTAGCCGCCGGGGATTGGCAGCGCCTGCTGCTCTCTCTGCTCGGTTTCATCCTGGCGCGCCTGATCGTGACCCGTCTCACCGGCAGGGGTGAAAAGTCTCCTTGTCTGACAAAGGGAGCCCAGCATGCGCCTGAGTCCTGACGAGATTATTTTCTGGCAACAGGGGTTTTTCAAGCTCAATGCCACCATTCTCTTCACCTGGGCGTTGATGCTGGTGCTGGGCATCGGTTCTGCCCTCGTCACTCGCCGGCTTGCTACCGGACTGGAACGGTCCCGCTGGCAGAACCTGCTGGAAATCGTCGTCACCGGCATCGAGAAGCAGATCGGGGAAGTCGGCCTGAGTCAACCGCGGAAATATCTCGCCTTCATCGGTACGCTCTTTTTGTATATCGCCGCCGCCAACCTCTGCACTGTCTTCCCCGGTTTTGAGCCACCGACGGGATCGCTTTCGACCACGGCGGCCCTGGCCCTGTCTGTTTTCATCGCCGTACCACTGTTCGGCATTGAAGAGCAGGGAGTGGCCCACTATACCCGGTCGTACCTGGAACCGACGGTGATCATGCTGCCGTTCAACCTCATCAGCGAGATCTCCCGCACCCTGGCGCTGGCCATCCGCCTGTTCGGCAACATGATGAGCGGAACGATGATCATCGCGATCCTGCTGACGATTACCCCCTTCATCTTCCCGATCCTCATGACCCTGCTCGGCCTGCTCACCGGCATGGTGCAGGCTTACATTTTCAGCATCCTGGCCACGGTCTACATTGCCGCCGCAACCCGGGTCCAAAAAGAGGGAACTCCCCCAGGAGAGAGCCTTGAAGCCTGAACAACCACCCGCAAAGGAGGAATCATGGACAGCCTGACCTGGATCGCGATGATCTCCATTTTCACCGCCGGAGCCACCACCAGTTTCGGCTGCCTGGGACCGGCGCTGGCGGAAGGGAAGTCGGTTTCCACCGCGTTGAACTCCCTGGCCCAGCAGCCTGACGCCTCCGCGACCATCACCCGCACCCTCTTCGTCGGCCTGGCGATGATCGAATCGACGGCCATTTACTGTTTCGTGGTCTCGATGATCCTGATCTTCGCCAACCCGTTCTGGAACCACGCTATCACCCAGGCCCCGGGAAAGTAACCCGATGTTGATCGATTGGTTTACGGTCGGCGCGCAGGTGCTCAATTTTCTCCTTCTGGTCTGGTTGCTGAAACGCTTCCTTTACCAGCCGATTCTCCATGCCCTCGACGCGCGGGAAAAGCGGATTGCCGCCGAGCTTGCCAACGCCGACCGGCAGCAGGCCGAGGCCCGGCGGGAACGTGAAGAGTACCAGCAAAAAATCGAAGAGTTCGCCCAACAGCGCACCGCGCTCTTGAACCAGGAGATAGCGGCGGCGAAAGTCGAAGGGCGGCGGCTGCTCGACGCTGCGCGGCAGGCGGCCGACGATTTGAGCGCCAAGCGCCTGGAAGCGCTGAGAAGCGAGCTTCATAGCGTGCAGCAGGACCTCCAGCGCAGGGTGCAGCGGGAAGTTTTTGCCATCGCGCGCAAGGCGCTGGGCGAACTGGCTGCGACCAGTCTGGAAGAACGTCTGGCCGGGGTGTTGCTGGCTCGCTTGCGCGAACTGGACGACGAGGCGCGAAGCGCCTTCTCCACCGCCCTTGGCAATGCCTCGTCTGCCATGCTGATTCGCAGCGCCTTTGACCTGCCGACGGCACAGCGGGCGGCACTGCAAACGGCGCTTAACGAAACCTTCGCGGCAGCAATCGAGGTTCGGTTCGAGACCGCGCCCGAATTGATCAGCGGCATTGAGCTCAGCGTTAATGGGCAGAAAGTGGCCTGGAGCATCGCCGAATATCTGACCTTCCTGGAAAAAGAGGTCGAAAAACTGATCGACGTGCCGAAGCTGACGGCAGCCCTGGCCAAGCCTGCCGCTGAAAAAGCTATTGGGACAGGGGGCCAAAGCGATGGATCCTGAACCGCTCCAGGACCTTCTTGACACCACCTTTTCCAGGATTCGCCAGGGACGGGAAGCGTTCACCCCGCAACTGACACCGCGGGAGGTAGGCACGATTGCCAGTGTCACCACCGGCATCGCCAAGGTAGTGGGCCTGCCTGGCGTCGGATTTGACGAATTGGTGATCTTCCCCGGCGACCTTCTCGGCATTGCCTTCAACCTGGACCCGGAGGAAATCGGCGTGGTGCTGCTGGGCGACTACTGGCATCTCCAGGCCGGCGCGGAAGTTCGGCGCACCGGCCGGGTCATGGACGTCGCCGTCGGCACGGAACTGCTTGGTCGTGTCATCGATCCCCTCGGCCGCCCCCTCGATGGCAAGGGACCGCTGGCCAGGGACCAACGCCTGCCCGTCGAGCGCCCGGCCGCCGCCATCATGGATCGCGCGCCGGTGCAAACACCCCTGCAGACTGGCCTCAAGGTTATCGATGCCCTCATTCCCATCGGCCGCGGGCAGCGCGAGTTGATCCTCGGCGATCGCCAGACCGGGAAGACCGCCATTGCCATCGACACGATTCTCAATCAGCGCAGCCAGGACGTCCTGTGCGTCTATTGTGCCATCGGCCAGCGCGCCTCCGCCGTGGCCAAGACCGTGGCCAGCTTGCGCGACCAGGGCGCGCTCGACTACTGCGTGGTCGTGGTGACCGAGGGGAACGACCCGCCGGGCCTCGCCTACATTGCCCCCTACGCGGCAACCAGCATCGCCGAGGCGTTCATGGAAGCGGGCCGGGATGTCCTGATTGTCTATGACGATCTCACCCATCATGCCCGCGCCTATCGCGAACTCTCCCTGTTACTGCGGCGTCCCCCGGGACGCGAGGCCTTTCCCGGGGACATCTTTTATATCCACTCGCGGCTGCTGGAACGGGCGACCCATCTGAGCCCGAACCTCGGCGGCGGCTCGCTGACCGCGCTGCCGATTATCGAAACCGACGCCCAGGATATTTCTGCCTATATCCCGACCAACCTGATTTCCATCACCGATGGCCAGATCTACCTCTCGCCCTCCCTGTTTGAGCTGGGTGTGCTCCCCGCGATCGACGTCGGCAAATCGGTGTCGCGGGTTGGCGGTGCCGCGCAGCACGCCGCCTACCGGGGCGTGGCAGGCGATCTCAAGCTCGCCTATGCGCAGTTCGAGGAGCTCGAAACCTTTTCCCGCTTCGGCGCCCGACTGGATGAGCATACCCGTCAGGTCATCGCTCACGGCCGCCGCATCCGCGCCTGCCTGAAACAGCCGGAATTTTCTCCGGTCCCGGTCCCGGCGCAAATCGCCGTGCTGCTGGCATTGACTGCGAAGCTGTTCGAACCGGTGCCCCTTGAGGTCATGCCGGAGGCCGAAATGGCCGTGCGCGAAGCTGCGGCCAAACTCCCGCCAGCGGTGACCGAACGCCTGGTGACCGCCGATCAATTAAGTAGCGAGGATCGCGAAACGATTCTCCAGATCGCGCGCACCGCGCTGGCCCCCTTCCAGGCCGAACCCGATACCGGGGAATCAACGGAGCGTGACCCCGCCACGCCACCACCCGCGGCACCGCCATGAGCGAAACCACCGTCAGTTTGCGGCGCAAGATCAGGGGTGCCAGTGAACTCCAGGCGGTGGTTCGCACCATGAAGGCCGTCGCCGCTTCGAGTATCGGTCAATACGAAAATTCGGTCCGTGCCCTGGCCGACTACTATCGCTCCGTGGAACTTGGACTGGGCGCCTGTTTTCGGGAAAATGGCGCACCCTCCTTGTTTGCAGAACCGCAGAGGACAGGAGTTGCCGGAACGATCGGCGCCGTGGTGTTCGGCTCGGATCAGGGGCTGGTGGGGCAATTCAATGAGCTGGTCACCGATTTTGCAATTGAAACCCTGGCGGCATTGACACCGCCTAAAATTGAAGTCTGGGCCGTCGGTGAACGGGTGCAGGCGCGACTGGCGGACGCGGGCCTGCCGCTGGCGGGAATCTTCGCGGTGCCCAACTCCGTCAAGGCGATCACGCCACTGGTCGGGCAGCTTCTCCTGGAGAGCGAGACCCGCCACCACACCGGGGGGATCAGCGAACTCCGGCTCTTTTACAACCGCCCTACCTCCGGAGCAATCTACACTCCCGTCAGCCAGCGCCTGCTGCCGTTGGACGAAGCCTGGTGCGCCAGCGTGACGGAACGTCCCTGGCCGCCGGGCAGCTTGCCCGAGGTGCTGGGGAGCCATGCGGCAACCTTGCAGGCGCTGATCCGGGAATATCTTTTTGGATCGCTGTTCCGGGCCTGTGCTGAATCCCTGGCAAGTGAAAACGCCAGTCGGCTGGCGGCCATGCAGCGCGCCGAAAAGAACATCGGCGAGTTGTTGGAGGTCCTGACGCAGGATTTCCATCGGTTGCGCCAGAGCGGCATTGATGCGGAACTATTCGACGTCATCTCCGGTTTCGAGACGCTGGGCCGGGAATGAACCCTGCCCTTGGCGCCTCCCTGCAATACGAAAGTATCGATCTGCAGGCCGGCGATACCGGAGCAGGGGTGGCCCAGGCCTTTCTCCACCCAGACTCCCGGCGGGTCTATCTGGAGTATCCGCTTAACCCGGAGTTCCATAGGTGGCAGATTCAACACCCCGAAACGACGGCAGAAGAAGCGATGCTGGTCCAAGGGTCGAAAATGCTCTGGCTTAGGGATTGTTCTCAACCTGTCGGGATTCCGGCGAAAAATTTTATCGAGCGCCCTCCGCGCCCTGTCTGGCGTGGCCTGCAGTCGGGACCGGGTAAGCCAGGGAGGAGCAGGCGTTGGATCTTCCGCTCGGTGCTCGGCTCCGACCTGGTTGCCGGCAACCAGGTTCGGCTGCTGCAGAATGGGAGCGACTATTTCCCCGCCATCGAAACAGCGATCAATCGGGCGAAGCATGAGATTTTCCTGGAAACCTATATTTACCAGGACGATGCCACTGGACAGCGGATCGCCGCTGCACTGCAACGGGCGGTTCGACGCGGCGTAAAGGTACATCTCCTGATCGACGGTTACGGCTCCAAGGAGTTGCCGCGGAGCCTGCGGGACCGTCTGCGGGCCGACGGTGTGCAACTTCTCGTCTTCCGGCCCAGGATATCTCCCTGGACCTTGCGCCGCGAACGCCTGCGCCGCATGCATCGCAAGCTGGTAGTGGTGGATCGAGAGATTGCCTTTGTCGGCGGGATCAATATTATCGCCGACGGGGAAACGGCAGGAGACCGACCGCCGCGCCTTGATTACGCCGTCACGGTGGAAGGACCGCTGGTGGAGGTGATCCGTCTTTCCGCCCAGCGGCTGTGGGCAACCGTATCCTGGAGTACGCTACGCCAGGGGACGGTCCGTGGCGGGAGCCCGCCGGAGGCGCCCTCCACCGGGGGGAATATGCATGCGGCCTTTCTGGTCCGGGACAACTTCCATCACCGGCGGGACATTGAAGCGGCCTATCTGCATGCGATCAGACAGGCACAGACCGAGATCATCCTCGCCAATGCCTATTTTTTGCCGGGGAGGGATTTTCGGCAGGCGCTGATCGCCGCGGCCGGGCGCGGGGTACGGGTTATCCTGTTGCTGCAGGGGAGGTTCGACCATCTGCTCCAGCATTATGCCTCGCGGGCGCTGTTCGGCAATTTCCTCGCCGCGGGGATTGAAATATACGAGTACCACCAGAGCTTTCTCCACGCCAAGGTGGCGGTGATTGACGGCCATTGGGCGACGGTGGGGTCGTCTAATATCGATCCCTTCAGCCTGCTGCTGGCCCGGGAAGCGAATCTGGTCGTTGCCGACACAACCTTTGCCGCGACCCTGGCGGCAAGCCTGAAGCAGACCCTGGAGACGGATGGCCTGCGAGTCCCGCCGGGTCACTGGCAGCAACAACCCGCCGGGCACAGGTTTTTCGGTTGGCTCTGTTACGGTTTGCTGCGCCTGATGATCGGGATCAGCGGTTATGTTCCTGAAAACAGCCGGACCAGCAAGAAACGGAAATCGGGGCAGGAGCGATAACCCCTCTGGCCCGAAAAGCCTGCACCACCACCGCAACTCTCCAGCCGATTTACTCGCCGCCGCCCTTCCCATCACCCGGCCAGCTCCGAAGCATTCCCGCCGGTAAGGCCCCAAGCTTGTTGCAGCCGGAACCGGCCCTGTCTCCCGCAAGGCCCTTTTCAAGAGGCACTTAATCCACCAGCCGACCCGAATCGAGACAGACGCTGACCACATGCGGGTCGAAGTGCGTTCCAGCCAGGAATTGCAGATGCTTGCGCACCTTTTCCTCGGGCCAGGAGGCGCGGTAGGAGCGATCGGAGCGCAACGCATCCCAGACGTCGGCAACGGCGAAGATGCGGGCCACCAGTGGGATCTGTTCCCCTTGCAAACCGAGCGGGTAACCGCTGCCGTCCCATTTCTCATGGTGGGCATAGGGGATGTCCAGGGCCGGGCGCAGAAAACGGATCGGCAAGAGCATCTCATAGGCAAAGACCGGGTGCTTTTTCATCACCCTCCATTGCGCCGCGGTCAAGGTGTCCCGTTTCAGCAGGATCTCATCGGGGATCCCCATTTTGCCGATGTCATGGAGCAGCGCACCCCGGCGAACCTGGACCAAATCCTCTTCGCTCAACCCGAAGAGCCGGGCCAGCTGGACCGTCAGTTCCGCGACCCGCAGGGTGTGCCCCTGGGTTTCGTTGTCGCGCAGCTCCATCGCCCGGGCCCATCCCTCGATGGTGGCGTCGTAGGCTTGCAGGAGCTCGCTGTTGGAGCGGTGCAGTTTATCGAAGAGGGTGACATTGTCGATGGCGATGGCGGCCTGGGAGGCCAGGGCCTGGAGAAAGTCGAGCCATTCGCCGTTGCGGACCTCCCGGCTGCGGTGAAAGACCTCGAGCACCCCCAGGACCTTCCCTTTGGCAATCAGCGGCACACCGTGATAGCTGGTGAAGCCCTCCCCGGCGAGCCGCCTATTGCGCAGGTAGCTGTCCTGCTCCTTGTCCAGGTCGGGGATGTCCACAATGCAGCGTTCCAGAGCAGCCGTGCCGGCATACCCCGTACCCAGGAGTTGGTGCGTCTGTTCGCTATGCCCGGTATGGAACCCGCACCCGGCGACATAATCCAGGACCTGGGTCACGGGGTTTGCGATCAGGACGTCCGCAGCGTCAACGCCGAGCTGAACAATGACATGGGTGAGCAGGGTGGCCAGGCTGAGGTTCAGGTCGAAGCTGAAATTGATGGCGCGGTCAATTTCCACCAGGGCGGTCAGGTGTTCAACGTGCTGGCGGATTTTTTCCTCGGCGTCCTTGATCTCGCTGATATCGGTCAGGATCACCACCACTTCCCGCAGCTGCCGGTTGCTGTCGAATTCGGGATAGGCATTGACCAGCACACACTTGAACCCCCCGTTGCTGCCGCGATCAATCCCGAGAATAAAATTCTTCAATACCCGCCCGGAGGCAAGCACCTGGTTGTAGGGAAATTCGGCCAGCGGCAAGGGTGTTCCATCTTTGCGCACAAAAGGGAGGTCGAGCTCGCCAACCCTTTTGCCGACCAGCTGATCCGCAGGGATCCCCAGCAATTGGGCAGCTTCGGGATTGCACAGGATCACCCGGGAATCGGCAGCCCGGATCAGGACTCCCACCGGAAGTTTGTCGATCAACAGTCCATGCGCCTGCTGGTTGTGCCGCAGGGAGAGATGGGCGTCGTCCTTGGCCTGCAGGGCGACTTCAGTGGCCTTGCGGTCGCGGATATCCCGGATATTGCACTGGATGACCATTTCCGCACCCACCTGGTAAATGTTGCTGACGAATTCAACCTGGATCAGCCGACCGTCCTTGCTCTTAAGCGGCAGGTCGTCGTAGCGGACAAACTTCTCTTTTTGCAGATCGAGGAACGATGCGTGGTTGGCTTCGAGATCCCTGAAGGCACCGACTTCCCAGAGTTTTTTCGCCAGAAACTCGTCCCGGGAATAGCCCAGCAGGTTAACCAGGTAGGGGTTGACATCCTTGATCAGCCCCGTCTTGGCATCCACGATCAGAATTCCGTCCTGGGCCGCTTCGAACAGGCGCCGGTAGCGCAGCTCGGAGTTGCGGAGCGATTGCTGCATTGCTCTCTGGTCGCGGCGGGGAGCCGGCTTTTTTGCTCTATCGCCAGATTTCATGAATCTTCACCTGGGCCTTTCTCCGGCAACTCCTTCTGGCTCGACTTATCCTGGTACATCCGCCCGTCACTCAACTTCAGGGCTTCGGCCAGCTGCTCCTCGTTACCCGCACAGGCAATCCCGAAGGCGATGGCAACCAGCCCGTTGCGAAATTCAGGAGAATGCCTGATCCGGGCGACGGCGGTCTCCGCGACGGCGCAATCGGTTGCCGGCAGCAGGACGACAAACTCATCGCCACCGGTGCGGGCCACGATATCATCGGCCCGGAACCCTTCCAGAATAACCCGGGCAGCCAACTGGATCAGCTTGTCCCCCGCGGGATGTCCGAGGGTATCATTGATCTTTTTCAGTCCGTTTACATCCGCCGTGACGATACTCAAGGGAAATTTCCGCCCGCGAGCGAGCCGTTCCAGCTCCTCGTCGAAAAACGCCCGATTATAGAGACCGGTCAACGCATCGTGGGTACTCTCATAGCGCAGGGAGGCTTCCGTCTCCTTGCTTTCGGTAATGTCATAGACGATGCCGATAATGCCGATCACTTCGCCGGCGTCATTGAAGATCGGCGTCTTGACCTTCTCCACGTGCCGGGTCTTCCCCTCCGGATCGACCAGGGTCTCTTCAAAGGAAGTGCGTTTGCCGGTCGTCATGACCTCCCTGAAGTCCCTTGCGTAGTTGGTGGCGAGTTCCGGCGGGAAGATATCGAAATCGTTCTTGCCGAACAGTTCCTGGGGCGCCACGCCATAGGCCCTGGAAAAGGGCGCATTGACCGCGACATAGGACCCCTCCCGATCCTTGAGCCAGGCAATATTGGGGATATTGTCGAGAATCGCCTGCTGCTGACGGAATACATCAGCGAGCCGTTTCTCGGCCAGCTTGCGCTCGGTAATGTCCTCCATCGCCAGCAGGATAATGCGGGAGCTGATCTCCTCGCGGAAGATCTGCCGGGCGTTGAGCAGGATGGTTTTGCGGCCGATTTCGGGGAAATCATGCTCGACTTCATAGTCGTTGATGACGGTATCGAGGGGAAGGATCTCCTCGACCAGGACGCGCAGCCCGGGGATATCCCACTGGCGGTTGCCGACATCGTAGATGAAGTGGCCGACGGTCTTCTCCGGGGTCACGCCGAAGGTCGCGTAGAAGCTGTGATTGGCCGTGAGGATTTTCAGGTCAAAACCGAGCACCACCAGCGGCTCGCGGACCGTTTCGACGATGTTCTCGGCATATTCCCGGGCGGTCTGGATTTCCCTTTCCAGCTGCTTGCGTTTGGTAATGTCTTCCATCGCCAGCAGGATAATGTGCGAACCGATCTCCTCGCGGAAGATCTGCCGGGCGTTGAGCAGGATGGTTTTGCGGCCGATTTCGGGGAAATCATGCTCGACCTCATAGTCGTTGATGACGGTATCGAGGGGAAGGATCTCCTCGACCAGGACGCGCAGCCCGGGGATGTCCCACTGGCGGTTGCCGATGTCGTAGATAAAATGGCTAATTGTTTCCTCGGGAGTAACCTTGAAGGTCTCATAGAAGCTGTGATTGGCGGTTAATATCTGCAGGTCGGAGCTGAGCACCACCAGCGGTTCACGCACGGTTTCGACGATATTCTCGGCGTATTCCCGGCCCTCCTGGACTTCCCGCTCCAGATGCTTGCCGGTTGTATCATCGACAATGGAGGCGAGAATCACCCCTGCTCCGTCCTTGGTTTTTTCCGCCGCTACGCTCTGGACCTGGCCATGGATGGTCGTTCCATAGCGCCCCTTGAATTTGATTTCGCATTTCGCCACCTCCTGCCGTTGCAACACCGCCTCAAGGTGTTTGGAAAAAACCTTTTTCCCCTCTTCGTCGGCAATAAATTCGGCAAGAGATAG
This sequence comes from Desulfuromonas carbonis, assembly GCF_054658035.1. NCBI lineage: Bacteria > Pseudomonadati > Thermodesulfobacteriota > Desulfuromonadia > Desulfuromonadales > Desulfuromonadaceae > Desulfuromonas > Desulfuromonas carbonis. Next base: position 918,970 of record NZ_BAAHXR010000003.1, read on the forward strand.
CCCCGTCAGTGCCTGGCGATCTTTGCGCAGGAGCTTCGCCCCGGCAAGATTGACTTCCAGGATCCGGCCCTGCGCATCGAGGGTAAAATAGCCGACGGGGGCAAAATCGTAGAGTTCCGCGTATTTATCCCGCGACAGCAGCAGCTCTGCCTGGGCCTGTTGGAGCTCCTGGTTTTGCATCTCCAGCTCCAGCTGGTGAACTTCCAGGGTATGAACGAGGCTCTGAAGATCGCCTTCCGAAGGTTCTGCTGGACCTTTGTCCGCTGCCAAGCCCGCGGCCGCACTGGCACTGCGGTGTATTTTGTTGAGCCGGGCAAATAATTTTTGCCGGATAACGACCCCTTTTTTCATATCCATTTTCTCAGCCATTTTTCGTCTGGTAACGACCCTTTTCCAAATCGCTGGGAGCCATGAGCTTCAACTCCGGGGGAATCGGCGAGGTTCAGCGCCGCCCCTGCCCGCGTCCGCGATCGCCACGCCAAATACCGACATAGACGACAATCATGGCGATAATTCCGCCGCCAACCATGAATTCACCGAGGTTGTGATACCAGCCACCGTGCCGTCCTTCCAGCAACATGGCGCCACCGATCGCCAGTCCCGCCGCCGCGATGGCGGCGGTGAGCCGTTCGAGGTTGCGACTGATACGACCGCCCAGGGCCTCCACCGCGGGCGCCTGCAGGCGGCCGAGATTCCCTTCCGCCAACCGGCGCATGACGCGACGGGTATCGCCGGGCGCCTCATTGATAAACCGCTCCAGCTCCCGGGCCAGCTTGCCGGTCTTTTCCTTGACCCGCTCGACGGAAAAATTTTGCCTGGTGAGGCGGTCAATCTGTTCACGAAACGATTTCAGGTAGTCGTGGTCCGGGTCGAGCTGACGAATCATCGCTTCGAGGATCACGAAGGTCCGCGTCAGCAAAAAAAATTCGGCCGGGTTATGGACTCCGTGCCGACTGCCGGCACGCAGCAGCAAATCGAAGGAGTCGCCGATGGAGACTTCCGCCAGGTCGCTGCGGCGGATTTCATAGAGCACCGCTTTGATGTCCAGCCCCAGCGCCGCCCGATTGACCTTTTCGCTTCCTTGCGGGGCCATTTCGAGATAGGCATCGGTGGCCGCCCGGGCATCCCCCTTGAGGACCGCTTCGAGGAGCAGGGTCAGGGAATCCCGCATCGGTTCGTCGAGCTCGCCGGTCATGCCGAAGTCGAGGAGGGACAACCGGCCGTCGGGGAGAACCAGGACATTGCCGGGATGAGGGTCGGCGTGGAACAGCCCTTCCTCGAAGATCGTCTGCAGGGTCAGCCTGACCAGGGTCTGGATCGCCTGCGGCATCGCCTCCGGATGCAGCCTGGCGTAAAGGTCCACCCGCTCGCCGGCGGAAAACTCCATGGTGAGAACCTTTTCGCTCGAACAGTGCGACACGACATCCGGGATCCAGAGGTCGGGCATATCGGCCAGCGCGGTGCGAAAGAGGATGATGGAACGCGCTTCGTGGTAGAAATCGGTTTCCCGGCGCAAACTGTTGGCAAATTCACCGACCAGGACCGGAAGATCGAGGGCGCGCAGGCGGGGGGAAAGGTTCTCCGCCAGGGTGACCAGGTAGGTCAGCGCCGCGATATCCGTGGCAATCATCGCTTCCAGGCCGGGACGCTGCACCTTGACGGCGACGCGCCGCCCATCGAGGAGAGTCGCCTCATGGACCTGGGCAATGGTGGCGGCGGCAAGCGCTGTTTCGTTGAACGATGCGAAGAGTTTGTCCAGGGGAGCGCCCAGTTCGGCTTCGACGGTGACGCGCACTGCCTCCATCCCCAGCGCCGGCAACTGGTCGTGCAGCCGCTCCAGTTCCTGAATATAGGCATCCGGCAGCAGGTCGCGCCGCATGGCGAGAACCTGGCCGAGTTTGAGGAAAGTCAGGCCCAACTCTTCGAAGGTTTCCCTCACCTCCTGGGGCGAGGGCCAATGACGCTTGCCGCGCAGCGCCCCGAGAAACCCGTGCCTGGCCAGCACCCGGAGAATTTGCAGAAGACGCGATACAACCTGCGTCCGGCGACCTTTCACCGGGGCAATCAAAACTGGCATAAATTTCTCCTTCCCTTCCACTCTAGCACCCTTTGAGAATTTAAGAGGCTGCCTTCTGCTGCCGATGGCAGGTGCCTACCGGCCAAAGATGTTCGCGATGGCGCGCGGGACCGGCAAAACCACCTTTCGGTTGGAGGTTTCCAGGAGATCCGGCCCCCAAAGGGGGCAAACGAGGGAAGTTAGACGGGTGGTTGTTACCCGGCGAAATACCGGACGATTGCGGCGGTGAGAGCGGTGAGAGTGTACTCGGCGGGTTCGATGGCGACCTCCAGCCCGAGCTTGCGGCAGCTCCGGGCGGTGATCGGACCGATAGCGGCAACGGGGACGCCGGCGAGGAGGGTGGCGAAACCCTCGGCGCCGAGGATCCGGGCGAGGTTCTCGACGGTGGAGGAGGCGGTGAAGGTGACGCAGTCGATTTCGCCGGCTGCGAGGGCGGCGAGCGCTGCGGGAGGGAGTTCAGCGGGGAGGATGTTGCAATAAGCGATCGGCGCCACCACTTCGGCGCCGAGGGCGGTCAGGCCCTGAGGAATCACCTCGCGGGCCTTGTCGGCGCGGGGGAAGAGGATGCGCTGGCCTTGCAGCTGCTGGTCGGTAAAGGCTTTCACCACTCCTTCGGCCTTGTAGTCGGCCGGGATGAGATCAGGACGAATGCCATGGTCGCGAATCGACGCCGCGGTCTTCGGACCGACGGCGCAGACCCGGCAGCCGCCCAGGACACGGGCATCGAGGTTCAGCGTCTGCAGGCGGGCGAAGAAAAACTGTACCGCATTGACGGAAGTGAGTACCAGCCAGTCAAAGCTGGCGAGCCGTGCGATGGCGGCATCCAGCTCGGCAAAATCGGCGGGCGGCACCAGTTGAATGGTGGGGCATTCGACCACCAGCGCGCCCTGGCCTTGGAGCTGGGCTGAGAACTCGCCGGCCTGGTCGGCACTGCGCGTGACCAGCACCCGCTTGCCGAAGAGCGGCCGGTTGTCGAACCAGCGCAGCGATTGGCGCAGGTTGACCACCGCGCCGACAATGATGATCGCCGGCGGCCTGAAGCCGCGTTCCTGAACCCGCTGCGCAATATCGGCGAGGGTGCCGGTGAGGGTCTCCTGACGGGGCGTGGTCGCCCAGCGCACCACCGCCACCGGGGTCTGCGGCGCGCGGCCGTGGGCCACCAGCTCGCGGGCGATCAGCCCCAGGTTGGCCATCCCCATGTAGAAAACCAGGGTACCGACGCCGGTGGCGAGCTTCTCCCAGTCGAGGCTGGAGAACTTCTTGGCCGGGTCCTCGTGGCCGGTGACCAGACCGAGGCTGGTGGTGAAGTCGCGGTGGGTCAAGGGGATGCCGGCATAGGCAGCGGCGGCGAAAGCGGCGGTAACGCCGGGGACGACTTCGAAGGGAATCCCCTGCTGCTGCAGGTGGAGGGCTTCCTCGCCGCCGCGACCAAAGAGGTAGGGATCGCCCCCCTTGAGGCGGGCGACGACCTTGCCGGCAGTGGCGAGCTCGGCGAGAAGAAGATTGATCTCCGTCTGCGGGCGATGATGGCAGCCGGCACTCTTGCCGACATAGATGTGCTCGGCGGCGGGCGCCTCGGCGAGAAGCGCCGGGTTGGCGAGGTAATCGTAGACCACTACCTCGGCGCGGCGCAGGCAATCGCGGCCGCGCACGGTGATCAGCCCCGGATCGCCGGGACCGGCGCCGATGAGATAGACGATGCCTGGTTTCAAATCACGCCATCCTGGGCGAAGCGACAGGGGGACGGCGCAGCGTCCCCCCGGCAGTCAGCGATCATTGGAGCGGGGGTCAGACGTCTTCCCGCGTGACGTTGAAGGTTTCGTGCTGGTAGACCTCGTTGAGAATCTTGCCGGCCCCTAGGATCAGCAGGTCGTCGCCGAGGGAGGCGCCGAGCTGCTCGCACTCCGCGACCGGCCCGCTGACACTCTTCTTCAGGCACTGGACGCCGTCGCAGTCGGCGACCAGGCCGGTGAGGGTCAGGATGCCGCCGGCGACGGTGCCATGGCAGGCGATGGGGACCTGGCAGCCCCCTTCGAGGCGGCGCAGAAAAGCGCGCTCGCCGCGCACCGCCCAGTCGGTCTCGGGATGGTTGAAGAAATCGATCAGGGCGTTGGTTTCACTGTCGGCGACGCGGCTTTCGATGCCGAGGGCGCCCTGGCCGATGGCCGGGATCGAGACGTCGACCGGCAGGTACTCGCCGATCCGGCCGTCGAAGCCGAGGCGGTGCATGCCGGCGGCGGCGAGGATGACCGCATCGAGGTTCTCCTCGGTGAGCTTGCGGATGCGGGTCTCGACGTTGCCGCGGATGTCGACCATCTGCAGGTCGGGACGGAGGTGCAGCAGCTGGGCCTTGCGGCGCAGGGCGCTGGTGCCGATGCGCGCCCCCTGCGGCAGGTCGCGCCAGGAGCTGACGCCGGGGCGCAGGATGACAATGTCGCGCACATCCTCGCGCTCGGTGATGCAGCGCAGCGCCAGCCCTTCGGGGAAGAGGGTCGGTACGTCCTTCATCGAGTGGACCGAGATGTCGGTCTCGCCGCGCAACATCGCCTCCTGCAGCTCCTTGGTGAAGAGCCCCTTGCCACCGACCATCGCCAGCGGCACGTCGAGAATCTTGTCCCCTTGGGTCTTGATCTTGGTCAGCGTGACCTCAAGCTCGGGGTAGTGTTTTTCCAGTTCACTCTTGACCCAGTTAGCCTGCCACAGGGCAAGCTGGCTGGCGCGGGTACCGATACGTAACTGTTTCTTGGCCATGGTCAGCAATGACTCCTTGTCATACGGTATCAGGATGGATTTCGTCCAAAGGTTGGAGAGTCTTATTCCCCGACCTTGTCGTCGAGACAGGCGATCTCCCCTTCCGGGGGCGGCAGCTCGAGGTCGAAGAGGACCCGCACGGCATCGACGTAACTGTCGCCCGCGGGATCGTTCTGGGATTGTTTCAGCAGCATCATCGGCCGGTGCAAGACCTTGTTGACGATCGCCGCGGTGAGCGCTTCGATCGACTTGCGCTCCTTTTCGCCGAGCTCCTTGAGGTTGCCGAAGGTCTTCTCCAGTTCGGCGCGGCGGACCTCTTCGAGCTTCTTGCGCAGGGCGACGATGGTCGGCACCACGTCGAGGGTGGAGAGCCACTTAAAGAAGCTGCCGAGCTCCTGCTCGATGATCCCTTCCGCCTTCTTCGCTTCCTTGTGGCGCTCCTTGAGGTTGGCCTGCACCACTCCCTGCAGGTCATCGACATCGTAAAGGTAGACGTTATCGATGTCGTTGACGCGCGGATCGATGTCCCGCGGCACGGCGATGTCGATGAAGAACATCGGCTTGTAGCGGCGCCGTTTGATGACCTCCTCGATCGTCTTGTGGCCGAGAATGAAGTTGGGCGCTCCGGTGGAGGTGAGGACGATGTCGACCTGCGGCAGATGTTCGACGAAGTTCTCGAACAGGATCGGCTTGCCGCCGAACTCGTCGGCGAGTTTCTGCGCCCGTTCGAAGGTCCGGTTGGTAACGTGAACGCTGGCGACGCCGTTGTTGATGAAGTGGCGGGCCGCCAGCTCGCACATCTCGCCGGCGCCGATCAGCAGGACGGTCTTGTCGGCGAGGGAGTCGAAGATCTTGCGCGCCAGCTCGACGGCGGCAAAGGAGACCGAGACCGCGTTGCTGGCGATTTCGGTCTCGGTGCGCACCCGCTTGGCGACGGAGAAGGCTTTGTGCAGCAGGCGGTTGAGGATCAGGCCGGCGGTTTTGAACTCGCTGGCATAGCCGTAGGCGGTCTTGATCTGGCCGAGAATCTGCGGCTCGCCGATCACCATCGAGTCGAGGCTGGAGGCGACCCGGAAGATGTGCTGAATCGCCGCCTCCCCCTGGTAGTCGTAAAGGTGCGATTCCAGTTGCTCCATGGTCAGGCCATGAAAATCGGCCATGAAGCGGCGCAGCTGGCCGACACCGGCCTCGGCATCGCGGCTCACGGCGTAGATTTCCACCCGGTTGCAGGTCGAAACGATCAGCCCCTCGCTGATCCCGGGGAGCCCGGCGACCTGCCGCAACGGCTTTTCCATGGCGGTCGGGGCGAAGGCGACCCGCTCGCGGATTTCGACGGGGGCGGTCTTGTGACTGAGCCCGACAACGATGATATTCATACTGCCAATCCGTTCAGAACCGGGAGGTCAACGGCCTTCCAACGCCTTGAAGCTGTGTTCGGCGGAGAGAAACCAGTTGACGCCCAGGAAGGAGAAGAGCAGACAGAGAAAACCGATAATGGCAAAGATGGCGGCCCGCCGGCCGCGCCAGCCGACGGTGAGCCGGCCGTGCAGCAGGGCGGCGTAGAAGAACCAGGTGATCAGCGCCCAGGTCTCCTTCGGATCCCAGCGCCAGTAGCCGCCCCAGGCCGAGTTGGCCCAGATCGCCCCGGAGATGATCCCCATCGTCATCAGCGGAAAGCCGAAGGTCAGGCACTTATAGTTGATCGAGTCGAGGGTCTGCAGGGACGGCAGGCGGTGGTAGAGGGTGGAAAATTTCTTGCTCTTGAGCATCCGTTCCTGCAACAGGTAGAGCACGCCCGCCACCGCCGCCACGGCAAAGATCGCATCGCCGAGAAAGGCGAGGGTGACATGAACCGGGAACCACCAGGAATCGAGCATCGGGTTGAGCTCGCGGGCGGCCTTGGGCGCCGCGCTGCCGACGATCATCAATGCCAGCGCCAGGGGGCAGGAAAAAGCGCCGAGGACGGTCAGGCGGTAACGCAGGTCGAAAACCAGGAAGACCGCCACCACCGCCCAGGCAAAAAAGGAGAGCGCCTCGTAGAGGTTCGACGCCGGGGTATAGCCGGTGGCAACGAAACGGGAGACGAGGGTCGCGCAGTGGAGAACGAAGCCCCCGGTCAGTACCCAGCGGGCGATCTTACCGGCCGTTTCCCGGCGCCAGATGACATCGACCAGGTAAAGAACGGTGGCGGCAAAATAGAGCAGCAGCGTGATCTTGAAAAGCAGAACGTTGACGCTCATGGTTTCCCTTTCGGCAGACGAATTCCCAAGGTCTCCAGCGACTCCCCGACAATTTCACCGAGGAGGCGATCGGCGCCGGCAGCGTCGTTGGCGGCCAGCAGCCCGGGCAGGCCGCCGCGCAGAAGGCGGCGCAAAATCTCCCGATTATATTCGCCCTTGGGCGGCACTGTCAACCGCTTGCGCCGCAGGGCGCCCAACAGTTCCAGCACCTCTGCCCACTCTTCCCCGAACTGGCCGGCGAGCTCCTCCCTTAGCAGCGCGGCCAGAGCCGGGCTACCGCCGCCGGTCGCCACCGTCAGCGTCAGCGCGCCGCGCCGCAGCACCGCCGGCAGGGCGAAGTCCCCCTCGGCGGGGTCGTCGGCCCGGTTGACCAGGATCCGGGCCGCGCGGGCCTCGGCCACGACCGCCGCGTTCACCTGCGGGTCGTCGGTGGCGGCAAACGCGAGCAGGGCGCCGGCGAGATCGCCGTTGCGGTAGGGACGCGCCACCAGCTCCAGCGCCGGCGACAGAAGCTCCGGCAGCACCGTCGCCACCAGCCGCACCCGGGCGCCGGCGGCGAGCAACCCCTCGACCTTGCGCAGGCCGACGCGGCCGGCGCCGATAACGACGCAGAGTCGCTGCTGGAGATTGAGCTGGAGGGGATAATCGGGCATGGCCGCATCGGGGTTTGGCTTACCCGGCGGGCGTCGAAACCTTCGTCAGATGCCGAAGAGTTCGGCTTCCACCAGTTCGCAGAGAAGTTGTCCGAAGAAGAGTGCCGCTTCGGCAATCCGGGCCGGGGACTCGCTGGCAATCACAACCTGCTGATCGACCAGCTCCTCCTCGGGGGCGTTGCCCCGCGGGGCAATGACCACGGTGCCGCAGCCGGCCTGGCGGGCGGCCTGCAGCAGTTCGGTGAGCCCTTCGTCCCGCCCCCCATCGCCGAAGAGGAGCAGGATATCGTCGCCACCGACCAGCATGCGCAGCTGCCGCGCACCCGCTTGACGATGCAGGCCGTCCCGGGCGAGGGAGTGCAGCAGGGTCGGACTGGAGGCAAGGTTGAGCACCGGGAGCTGGGGGCGGTCGAAGGCGAGCCGGTGGAGAAAACGGTCAGCGACCAGTTCTGTCACCGCGGCCAGCGGGCCGCTGCCGTAGAGAAAAACGCGGCCGCTACGGTGGAAGGTGGCGACGATCCGCTCTGCCAGACCGACGACCGCAGCGGGATTGGTGAGGAAACTTTCTTTAAGGCAGGTCCCCAACTCGGCAATGGTCCGCTCGATTTTCTCCTGGTCCATGGAATCTCTCCCTACTCCCCCTGAATTTCCGGCATCATAGGGCGCTGCCCGGGTGCTGTCAAGGCGTTAACCGGGCAATTATGCCTTGCATTTTCCCGGGGCTGTTTTATCATTGATCTCTCAAAACCGAATTGATCCACCCCAATCCATCCCAAAGGAGAACCACATGGCGAGCGATAAAGTCGTGCAGCTGACCGACGACAGTTTTGAAAGCGACGTGATGAAATCCTCCACGCCGGTCCTGGTCGATTTCTGGGCCTCCTGGTGCGCCCCCTGCAAAGCGATCGGCCCGGTGATCGACAGCCTCGCCGACGAGTATGACGGCAAGGTCAAGGTCGCCAAGCTCAACGTCGACGAGAACCCGGCCACGCCCGGCAAGTACGGCGTCCGCGGCATCCCGACCCTGATCCTGTTCAAGGATGGCAAGATCGTCGACCAGGTAGTCGGCGCCGTCCCCAAAAACCAGCTCGAAGGGTTGATCAAGAAAGCCCTCTGAATCGAGTCTCTTTTGCGTCCTTCAAAATGCCCCGCTGGTCACCAGCGGGGCATTTTTATTTACATCGCATGCAGTTGGGAATTCCTGCCAGCTCCCGTCCCACTTTCGGAGCTGCTCCCCGGGTTCCCGCACCCCGCTGGACCAGCCCTTACTCCAGCGCGTCGGCGACCTCCCGCAGACGGCGAAAAATCTGCCGCGCCGCCGCCTTGTCGCCATTGCAGGCGCCGCGGGAAAGCTTGCCCAGCTCGCGGTGATCGAGTTCGGGGGCGCGCGTCTTCAACTCCGCCAGGGCGGCCTCGGCGGTGGCGGCAGCGCAGAGGCGGTCGCGCCAGGCCTCGACATGGTGAAAGACCTGCTGCTCCTGCCAGTGGCGTTCGCTCTGCCCGGCGAGGTGCTCCTGGATGGCGGCGGCCTCCTCGGGACGCTGGCGCAGCAGCACGGCCAGGTGCCTGACCTGGCGCTTGTGGGAGCCGTGCCCCTTGGTGCGGCGGGCGAGAGCCACCTCTTCGCTCAGCTCGGCACTCAGCTCCAGACCGGCAATGACGGCATCGGTCACCTCGGCGAGCTGGCCGGCCAGGGCCTCAATCTCCTTGGCGGCACGCTTGAGGGCCGACTTGCTCGGCCGGCTGTAATCGTCGTATTCCATCTCTTCTCCTGAAAAGCGGGTCTCGGCTCTAAAAACCCTTGCGGCTGTCGAGCAGCATCGTCACCGGCCCGTCATTGACCAGCTCCACCTGCATGTCGGCCTGGAAAACCCCGGTCGCCACCGTCACCCCGAGGGCGCGCAGCTGGGTGACGAAAAAGAGGTAGAGGCGGTTGGCTTCGTCCGGCGGCGCCGCGCCGGAGAAGCCGGGACGGCGTCCCTTGCGACAGTCGGCGTACAGGGTGAACTGGGAAACGACCAGGGCGGCGCCCCCCGACTCGGCGAGGGCAAGGTTCATCTTCCCCGCGCCGTCCTCGAAGATGCGCAGCGCCGCGCTCTTCTCCGCCAGGTAGCAGGCGTCGGCTTCCGCGTCCCCCTGGCCGACCCCGAGCAGGATCAGCAGCCCGGGGCCGATCGCGCCGACAATCTTGTTTTCGACCCGGACCCGGGCCTGGCTGACACGCTGCAGAACGGCTCGCATACTGGTGACTCTTTCGGGTAACACCCTGGCGAAAGCTTTTGCAAAAACAGGGCGAAGAACTTAAAGGCGGTTCGCGCGGATCAAATCTGATCACTTCGGATAAAATTCGGATTGGTCCAAGGCCTTGGATTTAATCCGAACCTGATCAGACTTTATCCGAAGTTATCCGCGCGAACCCGCTCTTCGATTTTGTCCTTAAATCCCCGCGGCCCGAACTGCTCAAACCTCTTCCCCTGCCAGCCGCCGCAGCAGCGCCAGGTTGCGCAGATCGAATTCGTTGTTGTCGCCGGGGGGCGTCTCGAGGATTTTCGGCACCGTCGCAAAGCGCGGGTCGCGCATCAGGCAGGCGAAGGCCTCCTCACCGATGCACCCCTGGCCGACATGCTCGTGACGATCGACCCGGGAACCGCAGGGTTTCTTGCTGTCGTTGAGATGGAAAAGGCGCAGCCGCTCGCAGCCGATGACGCGGTCGAATTCAGCCATCACCTGGCCATACCCCTCTTCGCTGGCGAGGTCGTAGCCGGCGGCAAAGACATGACAGGTGTCGAAACAGACGCCGAAGGGGTGCTGCGGCACCAGGTCGATGATGCGCGCCAGCTGCTCGAAGCGCCAGCCGAGGTGGCTCCCCATACCGGCGGTGGTCTCCAGCAGCACCTGCACCCCGGCCGGGGCGGCGGCAAAGATGTCGCGAAAGGCGGTGGTGATGCGCTGCAGGCCGGCCTCCTCACCGCTCTGCAAGGCGGCGCCGGGGTGCATTACCAGCGCCTCGATGCCGAGCAGGGCGCAGCGCTCCAGTTCATCGAGAAAGGCAGCCTTTGACTGCTGCCACTTCGCCTCGTCCGACGCGGCGAGGTTGATCAGGTAGCTGTCGTGGGCGATCACCGGGCCGATCGGGCTCTGTTCCCGGTTGGCCCGGAAGGCCGCGGCGCTCTCGGCGGAGATCGGTTTGCCCTGCCATTGGCTGGCATTCTTGGTAAAGATCTGAATCGCCCGGCAGCCGATCGCCTCGCCGCGGGCGAAGGCATGTTCGACGCCGCCGCTGATCGAGACGTGGACTCCCAGTGGTTGCATCTTTTCACTCCCGGTGAAGGTTTGCTAACTACAGCCAGGAGGTGACCAGTTGTGCGGCCTGGCTGGCCGTCGCGACCTGGTGATCGACCACGGCGGCGTTGGCGGAGCGCTGCGCGACCAGCACCGTGGTCATGCCGAGCTGCTTGGCGGTGGCGAGGTTGGCGAGGGAGTCCTCGACCATCACACAGTCCCCGGCAGCGAGGCCGAGCTGCCGTAAGACGCCATGATAGGGGTCGGGGTTGGGCTTCGGCTGGTAGTTGGCGATACGGATATCGAAAATCTCCTCGAAGCTCTCCGCCAGGCCGAGGGCGGCGAGGACCCGCTCGGCGTGCCCGCGGGAGCCGTTGGTAAAGACAAAACGCCGCAGCGGCAGCCGCTGCAGACTGCTGCACAGCAGCGGGTCCGGTTGCAGCCGGGTGGAGACATCGACATCGTGAACGTAATCGAGGTAATCTTCGGGATCGACGTCGTAGTGGCGGATCAGCCCCTGCAAGGTCGCCCCGTAGGTTTTCCAGTAATGGCGGCGCAGGCCATCGACTTCGGCACGAGGGATGGCGACGACCTCCAGCATGTACCGGTTGATCCGCTGGTCGATCAGGGCGAAGAGATCGCGCTCCGGGGCGTAGAGGGTATTGTCGAGATCGAAGAGGACCGCGGCCACCATCAGACACCTGCCAGGGCGGCGCGCAGCTGCTCGACGCGCCGCCGACATTCGGGCCCGCTCAGGAGCCGCTCCTGGTGGGGTTCGCTCCAGATCGGCCGCGGCCAGAGGGGATCGTCGGCAAAGCGCGGCACCAGATGCCAGTGCATGTGCGGCACCATGTTGCCGAGCAGTTCGTAGTTGATCTTGGTCGGCTGAAAGAGTCGGAACAGGGCTGCCGCGACCCGGTTGACCTCTTCCATCACCCCCTGCCGGACCGCCCGCTCGAGGTGAAAGAGTTCGGTGACATGCTCGCGGGTGAAGACGAAGCAGTAGCCGGGAAAGAACTGGTCGCGGTTGAGGGTGACGTAGCAGTGTTCCAGTTCGGCAATTCGCAGCTCGGCTTCCGCGGCCCACTTGCCGCACATCGGACAGTTCGTCATTGGGGCGCATACTCCCCGGTAAAGACCTCGACGGCCGGGCCGGTCATGAAGACCTCCTCCCCCTGCCATTCCAGTTCGAGGACGCCGCCGCGCAGGTGGTTGCGCACCACGCGTTCGGTGCGCCCGGTGAGGACCCCGGCGACGGTCACCGCCGCGGCGCCGGTACCGCAGGCGAGGGTCTCGCCGGCCCCCCGCTCCCAGGTGCGCTGACGAACCTCCCCGGGGGCGAGAACCTCGACGAACTCGACATTGGTCCGCCGCGGGAAGAGGGGATGCTTTTCGATCGCCGGCCCATACTCCGCCACCGGGAATTCGTCGACCCGGTCGACGAAGATGACGCAGTGCGGGTTCCCCATCGAGACGCAGGTCATCTGCAGGGTGCGGTCGAGTACGGTGAGGCTCTCATCGATCACCTGCGCCTGCGGCGACCCGGTCATCGGGATTTCGGCCCGGGTCAGCCGCGGCCGGCCCATCGCCACCCGCACCCGCTCGACCTTGCCGGCGGCATTGGTGAAGAGCTGCAGCTGCTTGATGCCGTCTCCGGTTTCGACGCTGATGGCATCCTTGGCCACCAGGCCATGGTCGCGGGCGAACTTGGCGACACAGCGCACACCGTTGCCGCACATCTCAGCCTCGCTGCCGTCGGCATTGAACATGCGCATGCGCAGGTCGGCGTGGCTTGAGGGGAGAATCAGGATCAGGCCATCGCTGCCGACCCCGAAGTGGCGATCGCTGATCGCCCGGGCCAGGGCCGCGGGATCGGACACCGTCGTTTCGAAGCCGTTGACATAGACGTAATCGTTGCCGGCGCCGTGCATCTTGACGAACTTCATTTCGCCGTTTCCCTTTCCGAACCTGCGAATTCCTAACCGCGGGACTCATTATAGGCCGGCAGCCGCTTGCGGGCAACCGTCATCCTGCGCCGTATGCCGTATTGACCCCCCTGCGGCGCTCACGTATCATGAGATAAATTTCCGACAAGAGGAGCAGCAAGGATGGCTTTTTTCCTGAAGACCAAACTCTGGCAGACCGGATCCCTCGACTGGTGGGGCTTCATCGACGGCGAGGATGTCTATCTCGGCAGTCGCGAATTCCCCAACCCGCCCGAGGAGGGGGATGAGTGGACCGTGAAGCAGACCGGGGATATCTTCCGCATCGTCGAGGGGGAGATCCGCAAGATCGGCAACCAGCCGCCGGTCGTCCCGGAGTGGCTGTGAGCGCCCGGCTCGAGATTCTGCAACTGGCGGCGGGGGAGATGAAAAACTTCTCCTACCTGGTCTACTGCCCGCAGAGCCGCCGCGGCATCGGCGTCGATCCCTCCTTTGCCCCGGAGGTGATGCTGCAGGCGGCGCAGGAACGGGGCATCACCCTTGAAGTTTTGGTCAACACCCACGGGCATCGGGACCACTGCGCCGGCAATGCCATCATCCTCGCCGCCACCGGCGCCAGCCTCGCCGGCCATCCCCTCGATGTGCCAGCGGCGGAACTGGCCCTCGGGGAAGGGAGCGAACTCACCGTCGGCCAGGGGCGGGTCGCAGTGCTGCATACCCCGGGGCATACCCCGGGCTCCCTGACCCTGAACCCGCCCGGCGCCCTGATCACCGGGGACACCCTCTTCGTCACCGCCGTCGGCCGTGCCGATCTGGCCGGCAGCGATCCGGAGGCCCTCTACCGAAGCCTGCGCCGGCTCGCCGCCTTCCCGGCCGCCACCCTGGTCTACCCGGGACACGATTACGGCCCGCGGCCGGTCTCGAGCATCGGCTTTGAAACCGCCCACAACCCCTACCTGCAAGCCCCCGACCTGCAGAGCTTTCTCACCCTGCGCTGCGGCTAGCCCCCTTCAGACCGTTCCGGCGGCGTCCTTTCTATCCTTATCTCCGGAGCCTGATTCCCCAGGGAGACGACCCGGGTTCCCGCCAGACGGTCGTTCCAGCCGCGGCTGTCACCAGCGAAAAGAATCGAAGCATAACCGAGGCCACCGAGGCAGAGGGCCAGCAAACCACCGGCACTGCGCAAAAAGGCCTGGGAGGGGGAAAGAGCGGTTCCGGCCAGGCTTTCCACCCCGATGGCAAAGAGCATCTTGCCGGGGGTCTGGCCGAGCAGGAGATGAAAACCGGTGAAGTACCCGAAACAGGCGAGAAACAGGAGGAGGAAGTAGGGCGTCGAGGAGCGCAGCAGCAGCTCCAGATCCGGGAAGAAACCGGCTTGCTGGGGCCCGAGCAGGCGCTGGCCCAGCAACAGGAAGATGGCGGCAATCCCTCCCAGCAGGAGCAGGTCGGCGAGGAGCGCCCCCAGTCTCTGGACCAGGGGCGCTGGCGGCAGGGTTTCATCTGCTTCGGAAAATGGCTCAGGCTCGGCCGGAACCACCGGGGTTTCGTCCTGGAGGCTCCAGGAATCAGCAGTTTCACCCCCCTCCGTCAGCGGCTGGAGGAGGGTCAAGTCTTCTGCCGCGGCGGGCAGGACCGCCACGGGTTCACCCACTTCCCACCAGGAATCAGCCTGCTCGGCAAGGGGTTGGCCGCTGGTTTCTCCGGGAGCCTGCCTGGCCAGGGCGGGCTCCCGATCATCAAAAGGGTCGGGGGGCTCCTTGTCGCCGGCAGACTTTTTGGCGGCCGGCTCCTCTTCCCCCAGTTCATCCCAGGACGGAAGGTCCAGATCGCTTTCAAGCAGTTCCGTTGCGTCGTCACCCTCCTCAAAAGCAAGCGCGCTCGGGTCGTCGAAGCTGGAGAGGTCCTCGTCCGCCGCGAAGAGCTCCGATTCTCCCGCGGAGTCGAGGTCGAAATCCTCCGGGGGGGTAATCGTCCCGCCGGCCACCGACTCCTCTTCGGTGTCCAGAAAGAGCGCTTCCTCGCTGGTGGTGTCGGCGACTGCCGGCGCCTGAACCTCCTCGTCCATGAAGCCAAACCCGAAATCGGTGGCATCAGAGGCCTCGGTCATCAGCGCCTCTTCCGGCGTCGCGGCCTCCTCGGGCAGGATCGGGGTATCTCCCCCCGAGCGCCCCTGCCCGGGGAAGAGCAGACTGCGCAAGCCGTGCTTGGCCTTGAAGGCGGCCAGGTCGCCCCCGCATTTTTTGCAGCTGTCCAGATAATCAAAACTGGTAAAGCCGCATTTGGGACATTTCATAGCGCTTCTCCTCCTGCGTTCATCGCCCGGGATCCCTCTCCCGGGCTCCTTAGCCCCAGGTCCCCGTAAACATACTGCAGTATCGCGGCAACGGCAAATCCCGCCGTTTCACTGCGCAGAATCCGGGGACCAAATTTTACCGGGACAAACCCCGCCGCCAGGGCGCGGTCCACTTCTGCCGGGGCGAACCCCCCTTCCGGCCCGACCAGAATCGTCGCCGCAGATGGCCGCAACGTTTCCAGCAAGCCCGCCAGTGGCCGGCTCTCCTCCTCCCAGAGCAGGAGCCGCAGGCCATCGCCAACCGCGGCCAGGGCGTTCGCTAGGGTAACGGGCGGCGCAACCTCGGGGATGAGGGGCCGGCGGCACTGGCGCGCCGCCTCGCACACAATTTTGCGCCAGCGCAGCAACCGGTTTTCCTCCCGTGACGGTCCGGGCCGCGGCACCGACCGGCCGGTCAGGACCGGGACGAAACGGGAGATGCCAAGCTCGGTCCCCTTCTGCAGCACCAGGTCGAACTTGTCCCCCTTCGGCAGAGCTTGCAACAATTGCACCGGAAAGGGGTGCTCTGTGACCCGCCGTCGGGCCAGGACCAGCGCTTCACCCTGGTGACGCCCGAGAGCAAGGACCCGGCAATGGCAGATTTCCCCTGTGCCGTCCAGCAGTTCCAGTTCATCCCCGGGGCGCACTCGCAGCACCTTGGCGAGATGATGGAGCACATCTCCGGAGAGGAGGACGCGGTCGGCGGCAAGCTGCTCGGGGTCGACAAAGAACCGGTGCATCAGCCGCTCCGGCGATAGACCAGGCAGGACCAGTCTTCGCGCCGGAAGATTTCCGGTCCGACCAGCGGGAAGGCCGCAAATGCCTGGCTGACCAGTTCCTCCTTTTCGATCAGGATGCCGGAAAGGACGAGGGTTGCCCCGGCGCGCAGGCGGCTCACCAGTTGAGGGGCAAGGCGGACATTCTCCTCGGCAAGGATATTGGCCAGGACCAGGTCGAATTCTCCCTCCAGCACCTCAAGGGGAGCGTCGGTCACCTCCACTCGCTTCTGCAGATGATTGTTGCGAATGTTTTCCGTGGCCACCCGGCAGGACTCGGGCTCGATATCGCAGGCCAGCACCCGGTCGGCGCCAAGCGCCGCGGCGGCGATGGCCAGGATACCGGAGCCGGTGCCGACGTCCAGCACTCGCCGGGGCGGGGCCGCGCCGGCAAACCGGGAGGCGAGGGCTTCAAGGCAGAGCCGGGTGGTACCATGGGTGCCGGTGCCGAAGGCCATCCCCGGGTCAAGGACAACGACAACCTCGTCGCCCCTCGGTGCATAGGCCTCCCAGCTCGGGCGAATTACCAGACGGCGGCCGATCCGGACCACCGGGAAGTGCTGTTTCCACCCCTCCGCCCAGTCTTCATTACGAACCTCGGCAACCTCCGGGAGAGCGGGCTCCAGCCCCGGCACCAGAGGGGCCAGCCAGCGGAGCCGGTCGCGAACCGTCTCCCGCAGCGCCTCGACACTTTCCCCGGAGAGGGCAAAGTAGGCGCGGATACGCACCGGTCCGACCAGGGGCTCGTCCGGATCCGGAGCGACAAAGGTATCGAGCCGCCGTTCTTCGACGGTAATGCCGCAGGATCCGAGTTCACCGAGTTCGGCACAGACCAGATCGACGGCGGCGGCAGGAAGATGAATGTGGATTTCGCACCAGGAGTCCGGCATGCCCACTGTTTAGCAGAGCCGTCGGCCCAAAAGCAACAAAAACCTTGACAAGTCCCGGGGGAACCGCGTTAGATTTCTAATGAAGAAACAACTAACGAGTAATATTATTTACCATACAGGACACCCCGACCGCCCCGACTTGGAAAAATTGTCGCGGAAATGGGCTTGACGGTGCTGGCCGTCAGAAATGGGGCTTGATTTTAATGAATAAATTGCTACTATTCCTGACAGTATTCTCATGAGGAGCACCATGGCCGGCCAGCAGCAGATATTTCTTTTGTCCGATGCCACCGGTGAAACCGCAGAAAAAATGGTCACTGCCGCCCTGACCCAGTTTCGGCAGAAGAATGTTCGCCAGCGCCGCATCAGCCATGTCCGCACCAAAACGGACATCTACGAGGCCCTGGATGAGGCGCTGAAAGAGCAGGGACTGGTGATCTACACCATCGTCAACCGGGAACTGGCCCAGCTGGTTCATGCCGAGTGCAGCTCTCTCGGTCTGCCATCCCTCGATTTGTTGACACCGCTGCTGATGCGGCTGTCGGAGTTTTTCGGCCGCGAGGCGGGGGAGACCCCGGGGCTGCTGCACGGGGTCGACGAGGCCTATTTCCGCCGGGTCGAAGCTGTCGAGTTCACCGTCAAGCATGATGACGGCCAGGAGACCCGCAACCTGCCCAAGGCGGACATCGTGCTGGTCGGAATCTCCCGCACCAGCAAGACCCCCCTTTCGATGTACCTGGCGCACCGCGGCTACCGCGTCGCCAACGTGCCGCTGGTCAAGGGGATCGCGCCGCCGGCCGAACTCGCCGAAGTCGACCCGAAGCGGGTCGCCGGCCTGGTTCTCGATCCCCAGCGGCTGGTCGAACTTCGTGCCGCACGGCTGCGCAATCTCGGCCAGGATCCGCGAACCGCCTATGCGGACTACGAACATGTGGAAGAGGAACTGCGCTATGCACGCAGCATCTTCCGCCGCAACCCCTGGGTCGTCATCGACGTCACCGGCAAGGCGGTGGAAGAGACCGCCAACGAAGTGCTGGTCAAACTCAACCTGATATAGCCCGGCGGCGGGCGCCGGCGGGCGGAAATTCTGCTCTCACGCACTTGCAACCAAACGGACAAAGGAGATTGGACATGCACATTCTGGTCGTGGAAGATGAGAAGAAGGTCGCCAGCTTCATCAAGCGTGGGCTGGAAGAGGAGAAGTACACCGTCGACCTGGCGGCGGACGGCGAAGAAGGGTTGGCAATGGGAACGGCCAAGCCCTACGACCTGATCCTGATGGACCTGATGCTGCCAAAGATGGACGGCCTCACCGTCATCCGCGAACTGCGGCAAAAGGGGATCCACACCCCGGTCCTCTGCCTGACCGCCAAGGATACCGTCGACGACATCGTCTCCGGCCTCGATTCGGGGAGCGACGACTACCTGACCAAGCCCTTTGCCTTCGCCGAACTGCTCGCCCGGGTCCGGGCGCTGGTGCGCCGGGGCACCAAGGACCGCGGCGCGGAAATCCATTTCGCCGACCTGCGCCTCGACCCGGTGGCGCACAAGGTCTGGCGCGGCAGCCGGGAAGTCGAACTCACCGCCAAGGAGTATGCCCTGCTCGAATACCTGATGCGCAACCCGAATCAGGTATTGACCCGCACCATGATCGCCGAGCATGTCTGGGACTACACCTTTGACTCCTTCACCAACATCATCGACGTCTACGTCAATTACCTGCGCAAGAAGATCGACAAGGATTTCGACAAGCGCCTGATCCATACGGTCCGCGGCGTCGGCTATGTTCTCAAGGAAGAGGAATAGGCCTCCGGAGACCGGTTCTAAATTTACCCGAACAGGACTGAACTCTTGTTTTTACGCACGATCCGCTTTCGCCTTACCCTCTGGTATGCCTTGTCGCTGGCCGTCGTCCTGCTGACCAGCGGTCTGTTCTGGTATTACTATCTATCCCGCAGCCTGCTGGGGCACGTGGACGAACGCCTGCTCAGCGTGGCCCAGGACGTGGTCGGCTTTCTTAATCAGGAAACGCCCGCTGGCAGCGACCAGCTTGACTGCCTGGCCCTGGAAAAGTTCGTCCGCCGCCACAGCTGGGCGGGCTTTGTCCAGATTCAGGACGACAACGGTACCAGGCTCTGCTCCTCCGGCAACCTCACCGGGGTCCCGCTGCCGATCAGCAAAAGTGCCCTCCTCCTATTTCGTCAGGGGCGGGACAGTTATGAGACGGTGCGCACCGAGGCTCCGGCACTGGAACTGCGGCTGTTGACCCATCCCGGTCGTCGCGAGGGGGAGCCGCCGCAACTGATCCAGGTGGCGGAAAGCCTCGATCCGGTGCGGCACTCGCTGGATGATTTGCGCCTGCTGCTGCTGACCTTCAGCCCACTGGCCCTGCTCGCCCTTTCCTTCGGCGGCTGGTTTCTCGCCAGCCGCGCCCTGGCGCCGGTCAGCCGCATCACCCGCGCGGCCCAGAACATCCATGCCCGCAACCTCAGCGAGCAGCTGCCGGTCAACAAGAATGGCGATGAAATCACCCGCCTCGCTGAAACCTTCAACGCCATGCTCGCCCGGCTCGAGGAAGCCTTCCGCAAGACCCGCCAATTCTCCGCCGATGCCTCCCATGAACTGCGTACTCCCTTGACGATCCTCAAGGGGGAGACCGAGGTGGCCCTGCGCTGGGCCAAGACCCCCGAAGAATTCCACGATATCCTCATCTCCAACCTCGAAGAGATCGACCGCATGGGACGGATGATCGAGGACCTGCTCACCCTGGCCAAGAGCGATGCCGGGGAACTCCCCCCCGACCTGCACCGCTTCAGCCTCAGCGACACCCTGCAGCACCTCTACCTGCAGACCAGGGTCCTCGGCGAGGCGAACGGGGTGGAGATTCTCCTCAACCCGGAAGTCACCGAGGAAATCCACCTGGTTGGCGATGAACTGCGCCTGCGTCAGGTCTTTCTCAACCTGATCGCCAATGCGGTCAAATATACTCCGGCGGGGGGGCGGATCGAGATCATCCTCAATGTCGAAGGAGACGAGGCGGTGGTCAGTGTCAAGGATACCGGGATCGGCATTGCCGCCGACCATCTCCCCTTGATCTTCGACCGCTTCTACCGCATCGACAAGGCCCGCAATCGCAAGGATGGCGGCTCCGGCCTTGGCCTGGCGATTGCCAAATCGGTCGTGGAAGCCCACCAGGGGAAAATCGAGGTAACCTCGGCGCCCGGCGCCGGCAGCACCTTCCGGGTCCGGCTGCCGCTCGATGGCGGCAGCGGCTCGAATCCCGACCAGGGCTGACGGCCGCCGCCGAAACGCTCCGCTCTGCCCGAACCAAAAGCAGGAACCCGCGTCCGGGGAGGCAATCCGGACGCGGGTTCCTGCTTTCACGGGGGAGGTAGGAAGGGAGCGCGTCCAGCCTGCCACAACCGGATGGCGCCCTGACTCGGAATATACGCCGCTGAATTTTCAATCCAAGGCCGAAATCCGCAGAATTTGGGGCCCCACTGTCCAGTATCCGGCTGTGCTAAAGCACAGTGTATTTCCTACTTGCCTGTGGTAGTTATGTCGCTATGCGCCTGGCCCTGAAATATCAGATCATCCTGGCTCCCGCCAGCGTCCTGCTGCTGATGACCCTGCTGCTCGGCTTTCTCCAGTTCAACTACTGGGATCTTTCGGTCAAGCGCCAGGAAGCCCGTCGCCTTGCCACCGTCTTTATCGCCCTGGCCGAAGCCGACCTGGCGACCCAGCGTATGGCGGCAATGGCCAAGCGCCTGCGCGATGAACCGACCATCGACATGCATTCCCTGGAAGAGATGGAAGAACTCTATTTCCATCTGCAGAACGCGGTCGAACGGATCCTTACGCAGGAAGCCCTGAAAGAGTCGAAGGTTTTGACCCTGCGCCAGACGGTTGCCGACCTCAACCCGGAGCAGGGCTTCGATTTCGACCGCATCACCAGCAGCATTTCGCGCCTGCGGCCGGAGATTGCCCAGCTCTCCGAGGCGATCCGCCGCGGCCGTGACAATCTGCGCGATGTCCACAACCAGGACATGGATGAAATGGTGGCGCGCACCACCTTCGTTTCCATTATCGTTCTCGGCACCGCCATCCTGGTCGGTATCTTCCTCTCGCTGGCTCTCGCCCGGCGGATTCTACACCGCATCCAGTTCCTCTCCGACAGCGCCGGCCGCATCGCCCGCGGCGACCTCACCCCCCCCGTGGCACCGGCAGAGACCCACGACGAACTGGACGAGCTCGCCGTCTCGATCAACCGCATGACCGAACGGCTGATCCGGGTCGTCGGCACCGAAAAACTGCTGGAGGGCGCGGAGGAGGAGCGACGGCGCATTGCCATGGATATCCACGACCAGACCCTTTCCGACCTCTCCTCGGTTCTGCGCGGCATTCAGGCCATGAAGGGAGGAAAAGGGGAGGCCGGCGAGGTGACGGCGCTGGAGGAGGATCTGCAACGCGCCATCGCCAACCTGCGCGAGGTCATGGACAACCTCCACCCGCAGACCCTCGACATCCTGGGATTGGGCGCTGCCCTGCAGTCCCACCTCGAACGGCACCTGGGCGGGCCCGAGCTCCCCGAATACCACCTCTACATCTCGCCCCGGGTCGACTCCGCCGAACTCTCCCGCACCGCCCGGCTGACCCTCTACCGGGTCGCCCTGGAAGCGATTCACAACGTCATCCGTCATGCCGGGGCGACCCGCTACGAGGTTGGCCTCGACCGGCGCGACGGGGTACTGGTCCTCTCGGTGGAGGACAATGGACGCGGTTTCGACCCTGCGGCCCCCCTGGCTGCCGGGCACCGCGGCCTTAACAATATCCGTGAACGTGCCAAGACCATTGGCGCCAACATCAGCTGGCAGCCGTCACGCTTTTCGAGCGGAACCCGTTTTGAATTGACATTGCCGGCCCCCCCGGCCCCGGAATCGAGGTGAGCGATGGAATCGTTGAAGATCCTGATTGCAGAAGACAACCCCAAGGATTTCGAGTTTCTTGAGCAGCTTTTGGCCGAATGGAGCGAGCCGTCCCGGATCGACCGCGCGCCCAACGGTATGGTGGCACTGGAGATCGCCGTCAAGCAGGAACAGCCTCTGATCATCAGCGACATCCAGCTGCCGGAGCTCAACGGTATCGAGTTTGCCCGGGCCCTCTGGCAGCAGAAACCGGGAGCGCGCATCGTTTTCTGGAGCCAGTTCAAGGATGAGATGTACGTGCGCGCCCTGGCCCGCATCGTCCCCGCCGAGACGGTCTATGGCTATATTCTCAAGTCGAACACCCGGGAACGGATCGCCTCGGCGATTCGTACCGTGCTGCTTGACGACCAGTGCTGGATCGACCCCGAGGTGCGCAAGGTCCAGGGGATTGCCGGCCACAGCCAGACCGCCCTCTCCGATATCGAGTTCGAGGCGCTGGTCGATATCTCCCTCGGGCTCACCGACAACCTGATTGCCCAGCGCCGCTACCTCTCCCGCCGGGGCGTACAAAGTCGCCTCAACTCCCTCTACAGCAAGCTCGGCCTCGACCAGGAGCAGTTTCACAGCGAGAAGGCCGGCGACGCCTTCAACCTGCGCAACCGCGCGGTTTCCGTCGCCCTGCGCCGCGGCCTGATCAACGCCTTCGAACTGGAGCACGAGGAGGAGGAATTCCAGACCTGGCTCAAGCGCTTCAAGGGAAACAAGGGCGGCCTTTGAGCAAGATCCTTCCCCCCTGAAAATAGCCATCAGATTTCTTGCCGGGGAAGAAATTCTTCTGTACAATGGTCATACCAAGCCGAGGAATGGAGCAAAGGTATGACCATTGTATTTGAGCCGATCCGTCCGAAAAAGATTTCCGAAGAGATTGTCGACCAGATCAAGCAACTGATCGCCCGGGGTGACCTCGGTCCCGGGGAACGCATCCCCTCGGAGCGGGAACTGGCGACCCTGTTGGGGGTGAGCCGCCCCTCGGTGCGCGAAGCGCTGATGGTGCTCGAAGCCATGGGCTTCATCGAATCCCGCCAGGGGGGCGGGACCTTTGTCCGCACTCTGACCGAAACGACCCTCACCAACCCCCTTGCCCGCCTCATGGAGCAGAAGGACCCCCGCCTTTTGCACGCCCTCGCCGAGGTCCGCATGGGCCTGGAAAGCTGGTCGGCCTACCTGGCTGCCCAGCGCGCCGACGAGGGGGAGATTGAACAGCTGCGCAGCATCTACCGAACCATGGAAGAGCAGGCGGCCAACGGTGGCTGGGATGCCGATGTCGACGCCCGCTTTCACTACGCGATCACCGCGGCGACCCACAATACCGTCCAGGTTCACGTCCTCGACACCATCCACACCCTCTTTCACACCACCATCCAGGTCGCCCTGACCGAATTCTACCGGAAATCCGGTTACCTCGAACGGCTCCTCACCCAGCACCGGGAAATCCTCGATGCCATCGCCGCCCGCGAACCGGAGCGGGCGCGCCAGAAGATGCTGGTCCATCTGACCATGGTCGAAGAAAAGCTCGCCCAGTTCCTGGTAGCGCCCACTCCCTGAGCCGGGGGTCACGGATTTTCCATCAGGACGGCGCAGCCTCTCCGGGTACCGGCACTCCCCACAGGGAAAGCAACCCACCGATAGCACGAATTGCAAGGTAGTGCGACGACAATCCGTCGCACTTTTTCCTGCCACAATCGCTTCCGCGTTAACTTTTCGTCACCACCTGTACCGAACCGCCCTTTTCCCTTCGAAAATCCTGGCACACCTCCTGCTAGAGATTCTCCCCGACAGGTCTCGACAAGCGGGACTTTTATTTTGACCGCAGGTGTTACGATTTCTTTCTTCTTGCTACCTGCATATCCCAAGGAGGAAACCCGATGCACATGGCAGACGCCCTGCTCTCCCCTGCCGTCGGCGGCACGCTGTGGGCCGCCACGGCCGGCACCATCGCCTATTGCTCCCGCAAGGTCAAGCAGGACCTGGACGACCGCAAAGTACCCCTGATGGGGGTCCTGGGAGCCTTCATCTTCGCTGCCCAGATGATCAACTTCACCATCCCCGCCACCGGATCAAGCGGTCACCTCGGCGGCGGCATGATCCTCGCCATCCTCCTTGGCCCCTACGCCGCCTTTCTGACCATGGCCTCGGTCCTCACCGTCCAGGCCTTCTTCTTTGCCGACGGCGGCCTGCTGGCGCTCGGTTGCAACATTTTCAATCTCGGCTTCTTCCCCTGCTTCGTCGCCTACCCCCTGATCTATCAGAAAATTGCCGGTGATCGCCCCGGTGAAAAACGGATCTTGCTCGGAGCGGTTGCGGCCGCCCTGGTCGGGCTGCAACTCGGTGCCCTCAGCGTCGTCTTTGAGACCGTCGCTTCCGGCATCTCCGCGCTCCCCTTTACTACTTTCGTCCTTTTGATGCAGCCGGTGCATCTCGCCATCGGGCTCGTCGAGGGACTGGTGACCGCCGCCGTCGTCCTCTTCGTCTGGAAATCCCGCCCGGAAATTCTCGAACTCGCCGGGGAGGCCCATCCCTTTGGCGCCCTCCCGATCCGCAAGGTCCTGGTCGGTCTGCTCGCCACGGCCATCGTCACCGGCGGCGCCCTCTCCTGGTTCGCCTCGGACCATCCCGACGGCCTGGAGTGGGCGATCCAGGGGGTGACCGGCAGCGAAGAACTGGACTCTCCCGAGCACGGCGTTCATGGCTGGCTCGCCGGCCTGCAGGAGCGCCTCGCCTTTTTGCCTGGCTATGGCTTCAAATCCTCGCCGGAGACGCCTGGGCAAACGACGGACACTCCGGCAGAGCGGGAAGCCTGGCCGGCGGTCGATGCCGGGACCAGTGTCTCCGGGCTGGTCGGAGGCACCCTCACGCTCATCCTGGCGGCCATCATCGGCCTGATCCTGAAGCGTCGCGGGCAACCGCCTGCCATAGCCAGCCCCCCAAAGGCTTAGCCCTCGTATCGTCATCGGGGCTTCATGGAGAAGCCCCGCTTTTGGGTGCTTCGGTGCTATTTTTTTTGTCTTTCGTCACACCGGAGCTTGTTCGACATGATCTGCAGGAGGTAGACGAACGTGAAATCAATTTTTACCAGCTTTGCGGTGGCAGCAGTTTTGATGGTTCTGACAAGTGGCACACCGGCACTGGCGGCCCATCCCGACACTCGAGCAGAGATTGACAATCTCAAGCAGCGCATCGAGGCCCTTGAAAACGGACGGAAGACGGAACAGGCCGAGGAACCGCCATTCTCTCTGGCGGCAGCCGGCAGGCAGCTGATTTTCAGCGGCCTGCTCGAACTGGAAGGGAATTACACGAAGGAGGACGGCGGCGACGACCGCAGCGACCTGACCCTTTCCACCCTTCAATTCTCCACCGAGGTGTTCGTCAACGAACAGATCGGCGGCCATGTCATCCTCCTCTACGAAGAGGAGCCGGGCGAGGACGCCCTACGGGTCGACGAGGCGGTCATCGGCCTGCACTGCCCCAAGTCCTTCCTGGGGCAGACCCCCGCATTTTATGGAGGCAGACTCTATCTCCCCTTTGGCAGGTTCAACAGCGCCATGGTCAGTGATCCTCTGACCCTCGAATTGGGAGAAAGCAGCGATAGCGCCGCCGTGTTCGCCCTCGAAGGGGCGTTGCTGAACCTCAGCCTGGGCGTCTTCAACGGTGGCACCGATGCGGCCGGCGCCAAGGATCACATCGATTCGCTGGTCGCGGCGCTGGAGGTAACCCCGCTTGAGAACCTGGCCTTCGGCGTCTCCTGGATCAGTGACCTTGCCGAAAGCGACAATCAGTTGGTCGCCGATCCCATGCTCTACAGCGACAGTGTGCCCGGCGCTGCAGCCTATGTTTCCGCAACCTCCGGGCCGCTGGGCCTCAACGCCGAAATCCTCGGCGCCCTGGCCGATTTCGACACCGCCCTGGTGGGGCTCTCCGATTTGACCGGGAACCGGCCGCTGGCCTGGAATCTTGAGGCCTCCTGGCAGGCAACGGACGACCTGCAGTTTGCTGCTCGTTACGAGCAAGCCCGCGATTTCCAGGACAATGTCAAACGCTATAGCATTTCCGGCTCTTATGGCCTTTTCGCTGATACCGCCCTGGCCCTGGAATACCTGCATGCCAATCCGGACACCGACCCGGACAACGATACCGTGACGGCCCAATTGGCCTGGAAATTCTGACCGCACCGGCCCGGCTGCAATCTATCCTGCCAAATCTGCTAATGTCGCAGGAAGACGAAAGGAGGGCCCCATTGCTGACGGCAATCACCCCCATCGCCGAGCGTTGCCACCAATCACGCCACCTGACGGCGCTCTTTCCCCAACGGCGGGAGGGGCGCCGTTGACTTTTGTCCGCACCCATGGCCATTGAGCCTCGACGCCCCCGACCTGTGCGGTTATACTGACCACTAGTTCCGGTCCCGGCGCCGACGTTGCCGACCGCGGCGGCCGGAAACCTCATCGTCCACCTTCGCAACTGCCAGGGAGGAATATCCATGGTCAGGCGTCTCGCCAATCTGCTGGTTTTGATGCTGGTGGCGGCAGTGGCATCGCCGGCCCTGGCGGGAGGGAGCCTGGTCATTCCGGGCACCGGAGACAGCCAGGAACTCCTGCAGGAGCTTGCCCGGTCTTTCGAAGCATCCCACCCCGGCGCCAAAATCGAAATTCCGGAGAGCATCGGCAGCTCGGGGGGAATAAAGAACGTTATCGCCGGCAATGCGGTTCTCGCCCGGACTGCCCGCCCCCTGAAGGAGAGTGAGCGCCAGGCCGGCCTTGACTACCTCCCCTTTGCCTACTCGCCCATCGTCTTTGCGGCCCACCTCGAAAAGCCCTGCGTGGAAAACCTGAGCAGTGATCAAGTCGTCGGCATCTATTCAGGCGCCATCCGCAACTGGAATCAGCTCGGCGCCTGCCCCGACCATGTCATCTATGTCGCCAACCGGGAACCGGGCGACTCCTCCCGCAGCGCCATCAATGCCTATCTCCCCGCCTTCGCGGCCATCACCGAGCCGGCCGGGGAAACGGTCTATTCCACTCCGGAAACGGTGGGAGTCCTGCAACGCTACCCCCACACCATCGCCTATGCCCCGTTGGCGGCGCTTGCCGACACATCCCTTAGAGTACTGGCGCTCGATGGCCAGGCGCCGACGGCGGTCAACGTGCAGAACGGGAGCTATCCCCTGGTCATCCCCCTGGGGCTGGTGTGGAAAGGGGAGCTCCCCGCCACGGCCCGGCCCTTCGTCGATTTCCTCTTCAGCCCGGAAGGGCAGCGCCTGATTCGCAGCAAGGGCCTGACCCCCGCCAAAGTCGGCAAGGGGCGCCCGGCGGCCGGAGAGTGATTCGCCCCACAAAACCTGACCCTCTACCAAGGACACCGACCCTCATGGGCCAGACCCTGCGAAAGAAGATATTCCTCGCCTATGCCTTGCCGGTCCTGGTCAGCCTGCTGGTCCTGGCCGGCATGTGT
The DNA here is from genome assembly GCF_054658035.1 of Desulfuromonas carbonis. NCBI lineage: Bacteria > Pseudomonadati > Thermodesulfobacteriota > Desulfuromonadia > Desulfuromonadales > Desulfuromonadaceae > Desulfuromonas > Desulfuromonas carbonis. The sequence goes on from NZ_BAAHXR010000003.1 coordinate 946,347, forward strand.
TACGGCTTTATCCGGCAATCGATTGACAGCAACCAGCAGGAAAAGCTGGTCATCCTGGCGGCCGATTTCAGCCATCGCATTGAAGCCAAGCTCCAGGATCGCATGGCGATCATGGACCGGGTGGAAACTCTCGACTTCGCTCACAACTTCCGGGAACTGGCCCTCTCCAGTCATTTGGCAAAGTTCGCCCGCCCGCTGCCGGTACTGAGTTATCTCAACCAGCAGGGGGAGGAAGAGGTCAAGGTAGTTCACGGCCGCAAGAATGACCAGCTGCTGAGTTTTGCCACGGAACCCTGGTTCGCTAGAGCGCTGGCACGCAAGAACGAGGTGGTCATCGGCCATATCGGAAACAGCCCCGAGCTCAACCAGCCCTGCCTCACCCTCGCAATTGCCCATTTCAGTTACTTCGGCGACGAGTTCGAGGGGGTCCTGAAGGGAGAAATTCCCCTTGCCGACCTCACCGCCGAGCTCCACAAGCTTGCCCCGGGTCGCAGCGGGCATGGCATTCTGGTCGATGATCGCGGCAGGGTTCTCTTTCCCCACGATCCGCAGCAACCGTTCCGCCCGCTGCAGGGGAATGCTGCACTCCTCGCCCTGCTGGGAGAGGATGCCCCCGCCCACTCCGGCGTTGGCCTGGTGCAGCTTGCCGGCGCTGGCGCGCTGGTGGCGCGTGCCAGCGTCCCGAGCACCGGGTGGTCGGTTTTAGCAGTTCTCCCCTATGCTGAATTCATTTCTCCCTCGCTGAGCCTGGCGGGCTATACCCTCGGCACCCTGCTGCTGGCGCTCGCCCTCGGGCTGCTGCTGGCCCACACCATTGCCCGGCCCCTCGCCCGCAATCTGAGCAAGGTCATCGACCATACCGTCGTGATCGCCGCCGGCACCCTCGACCTTAACCTGGAGATTCACTCGGGAGACGAGCTCGAATCCCTCGCCACCTCCCTCAACCAGATGTCAAGCAGCATCCGGCAGGCACTGGCGGCGCGGGATTCACGGCAGAACATCCTGCAGACCATCATCGACCCCCTGGTCATCCTCGATCACCAATTCGCCCTCCTGGAAGTGAACGCGGCCGCCCGCCACCTGCTGGGGCGGGACCGAAGTGCCTTGGTGGGGGTGCCGATTACCACCTTTCTCGGCGCCTCGACGGCGGAAGGGGAGCTGCTGCTGGCCGAGATCCAGCGCCGCGGCACCCTGCAAAACCGGGAAACCCGGCTGCGTGTTTCCTCCGGGACAACCGTACCGGTGCTCCTCTCCTGTTCGACACCCGATCCGGCCGTCAACCGGGAGATTGGCCTGGTCGCCATCTTCAAGGACATCTCCGCCCTCAAACAGGCGGAAGAAGAACGCCGCCAGGCGCTGCTCTTCGTCGAGACCCTCCTCAATCGGTCGCCGTTGGGCATCCGCGTCTTCGACGGAGTGACCGGCGCCTGCGTCCGCGTCAACCCGGTGGCGGCGGCCATCTCCGGCGGGTCCGAGAACGCCCTCCTTGCCCAGAATTTTCGGGAACTCCAGTCGTGGCATGAGACCGGCCTGAGCGGGGAAGCAGAGGCGGTTCTCGGCGACGGCGTACCGCGCCAGCGGGAAACAAATTTGACAACCTCCTTTGGCAAGACGATGGACGCCCGCTACTTTTTCTCCCGTTTTCTGGTGGAGGGGCACCCCCATCTGCTGGTCATCAGCCAGGACATTTCCGAGGAGAAACGCCTGCTCGATGAGAACCGTCGCATCGAAGAGCAGATGCTGCATGTGCAGAAGCTGGAAAGCCTCGGCGTTCTCGCCGGCGGCATCGCCCATGACTTCAACAACATTCTGATGACGGTGATCGGCAATGCCGACCTGGCACTGATGCGACTCCCCGCAGAATCTCCGGCGGTCAACAATCTTAAGCAGATCGGTGAAGCAGCCGGCAAGGCGGCCGACCTCGCCGGCCAGATGCTCGCCTATTCGGGGCGCGGCAAGTTCGTCATCGAGTCTATCGACCTCAATCGTCTCATCGAAACCATGATGCACATGCTGGAGGTCTCCATCACCAAGAAGGCGGTGCTTCGCTTCGATTTCAGCCAGCAGCTGCCGGCGGTGGAAGGCGATGCGACCCAGTTGCGCCAGGTGATCATGAACCTGGTCATCAACGCCTCCGAGGCGATCGGGGAGCGCAGTGGCGTCATCGCCATATCGACCGGCGCCATGGATTGTGACCACAGCTACCTGCGCGATACCTGGCTCGACGAAGGGCTCGCGGCCGGACTCTATGTCTTCTTCGAGATCGCCGACACCGGCTGCGGCATGGACCAGGAGACGATTCAGCGCATCTTCGATCCCTTTTTCAGCACCAAGTTCACCGGCCGGGGACTGGGGATGGCCGCGGTTCTCGGCATTGTCCGGGGGCACAAAGGGGCGATCAAGGTCTACAGCGAACCGGGACAGGGGACCACCTTCAAGGTCCTGTTGCCGGCCTGCGCCCTGCCGCCGGAGACCGGGCAGGAGGATACTCCCGTCGAGGAATGGCAGGGGTCTGGGCAGGTCCTGCTGGTCGATGATGAAGAGACCGTGCGGGCGGTCGGCAAGATGATGCTGCAGGAACTCGGCTATGAGGTCATCACCGCCGCCGATGGCCGGGAAGCCCTGGAGCTGTTCAAGGCTCACCGGGAGGAGATCGTCCTGGTGCTGATGGACCTGACCATGCCGCACATGGGAGGGGAGGATGCCTTTCGCGAGCTGCGCCGCCTCGACCCGCAGCTCAAGGTCATCATCACCAGCGGCTACAATGAGCAGGAGGTCGCCCTGCGCTTCGTCGGCAAGGGCCTGACCGGGTTCCTGCAAAAACCGTTTCGGCTCGCCGTTCTCCGCGAAACCCTGCGTAGCGTCGGTCCCGGATAAGCAGACAAGCCCCTGGTTCGAACGCTACTTCGCGCAAAGCAAAAGCCCCGTCGAATCGACGGGGCTTTTGCTTTGCCTTCTAATACTCGGGCGTTGCCGCCCCGAGGAATTCCATCAGATGCAGGACCTTCTGCTTGAGGCCGGCCTCCCGGACACCCCAGGCGAGCTGCAGCTGGCAACCGGGGTTGGCCGTAACCAGGATGTCGACGCCGGTCTGGCTGACGTTGTTCAGCTTGCGATCGAGCACCTGCTGACTTTCGCTGGAGAACTTCAATCCCCAGGTGGCGGCCGAGCCGCAGCACCAGCTCGCCTCTGCCATCTCGCGCAGCTCGACCCCGGGGATCTGCCGGAGCAGCTCCCGCGGCTGGCGCGAGATCCCCTGGGCATGACAGAGGTGGCAGGGCTCGTGGTAGGTGACGGATTTGGGGACGGCCGTAAGTCCCTCGGTGCGCAGCCCGACCTCGGCGAGGAATTCGCTCACATCACGGATCTTGGCGCGGAAGGCCGCGAGGCGGTCGTGTTCGGCCCGCCCTGCGAGGAGCTCCTCGTACTCCTTAAGCGACGCGCCGCAACCGGCGCAGTCGGTGACGATGTAATCGACATCCTGCTGCAGGAAGAGCTCGAGATTGAAGAGCGCCAGTTCCCGGGCGGTCTGCCGGTCCCCCTCGGAGAGGTGGGGGGCGCCGCAGCACTTGGTCGCTTTCGGCGTGAGGACGTCGAACCCCTGGTGCGCCAGCACCCGCACCGTCTGGCGGGAAACGCCGGGATACATCAGGGTCATGACGCAGCCGAGGAAGAAGCCGACCCTGCCGCGTTTTTCCCCCCGGGCCGGGATCAATTCAGGCAGCTGCGAACGCAGCGGAGCCTCCAGCTGCGGCAGCATCCCCTCGGCCTTCTCCATCCAGGCCGGGCCGAGCTTCAGGGCCTTCGAATGCCGCACCAGCCACTGGATGCCGAGGCGCTGGTAGAGCCGGGCCGGCAGCATCGACTTCTCCAGCAGGTCGGGATCGGGGAGCATGCGCTGCAGGATAAAGGCGCGAAAGCTCTTGCCGAGATGCGGCGGCGGGAGCTGCTGGTGGGACTGGCTGCGGCAGACCTCCATCACCTCGCCGGCGCGCACCCCGGAGGGGCAGGCGGTGGTACAGGCGCGGCAGTCGAGGCAGAAAAACGCCTCTTCCTTGACCGCTTCGGTAAATTCGAGCTTCTGCTCCGCCACCGCCCGGGCCAGGGCGACGCGCCCCCGCGGGCTGGAACGCTCGCGGCCGGTGAGGGCGAAAGTCGGACAGGTCGGCAGGCAGAAGCCGCAGCGCATGCACTGCAGCACATCCTCGTACTCCGGGGCGTCCTCCGCAGTGAAGTTGCCGAGCTTCTCATCAGTGCGCGACACGGAACCCCTCCTCGATATGGGCCTGGGTGCAGGGGTCGTGTTCGTCGAATATCTTGCCGGGATTGAGAATCCCCGCGGGATCGAAGGCATCCTTGATACGCCGCATCACCTTCACCCCGCCGGCGCCGATCTGGCGGGCGAGATATTCCTTCTTCGCCAGGCCGATGCCGTGCTCACCGGAGACGGTCCCCCCCCAGGCGAGGACCTGGGTGTAGAGGTCATCGTAGAAGGCGTGGGCGCGCGCCATCTCCTCCTGGTTGCGCTCGTCACAGAGAACCGTCGGATGGAGGTTGCCGTCGCCGGCATGACCAAAGGTGCCGACCTTGAGCTGGTATTTTGCGGTCAACCGTTCGATCTCGGCAAAGGTCTCGGCGAGCATCGAGCGCGGCACGGTGGCATCTTCGAGCAGGGTCGTCGGCGAGACCCGGGCGAGGGCCGACAGGGCGGTGCGCCGCGCCGCCGCTAGGCTGGCGGCTTCCTCGGCGTCCTTGGCGACATGGATCTCTGCCGCCTTCACCGCCTTGAGGATCTTCTCGACGCCCGCTGCCTCCTCTTCGACCTGGGCGGGGTGGCCATCGACCTCGATCAGGAGCAGCGCCGCCATCTGCCTGGGCAGGCCGATTTTGACATAATCCTCGACACAGCCGATGGTCGCCCGGTCCATGATCTCCATGGTCGAGGGGATGATCTTGGCGGCGATGATCTTCGATACCGCTTCGCCGGCGGTGCGGATATCGTTGAAGTAGGCGAGAAAGGTGCGCTTGGCCTGCGGTGGCGGGATCAGCTTGACGGTCACCGCGGTGATGATGCCGAGGGTCCCCTCGCTGCCGATCAGCAGGTCCTTGAAAGAGTAACCGGCGACATCCTTGACACTCTTGCCGCCGGTGGTAAGCAGACTGCCGTCGGGAAGGACGCACTGCAGGGCCATGACGTAGTCGCGGGTCACCCCGTACTTGAGGCCGCGCAGGCCGCCGGCATCCTCCATGACGTTGCCGCCGAGGGTGGAAATCTTCTGCGACCCCGGGTCAGGAGGATAGAAGAGTCCCTTGGCGGCGGTCGCGTTGAAGAGGTCGAGGGTGATCACTCCGGCTTCGCAGGTGGCGGTGAGATTCTCCTCGTCGATTTCGAGGATGCGGTTCATCCGGTTCAGGCAGATTACCATCCCCCCCTTGACCGGCACGCTGCCGCCGGAAAGCCCCGTCCCGCTGCCGCGCGGCACGATGGGGAGTCCTTCACGGCAGGCGATCTCCATCGCCGCCAGCACCCCTTCGTTGCTGGTGGGGTAGACCGCCACCTCGGGAAGATGATGAACCCCGGGGGTGGAATCGTAGCCGAGGACCAGCAGGTCCTCCTTCTCAAAGGCAACATTAGCTGTCCCCAGCCGTTGCTGCAGATGTTCAATGGCGGTTTTGGAGATCATCTTTCACCTGTCGCTGGTTGGCCATTTTCGCTGCCGGGCATCAGAAACCCTCTTCCCGGTACCCCTCGGGAATCCGCACCACCAGCACCGGTCGCGTCGCGCTGTGCAGGACCTTGTGCGTCGTGGTGCCGAGCATGGCGTCACCGAGTACCGTATGGCGATGGGAGCCCATGATAATGAGGTCGGCGTTGCACTCCCGGGCCGCAGCGAGGACGACCTGGGCCGGCTGACCCTCCAGGATCAGGATCTCCTTGACCAGGTCACGGCATTCGGGTCGGGCATCACACTCCATGGTACAGAGGCGTTCAATGCGCTCTTTGAGCCGGTCCTTGACCGACTGGCGCGCCTGCCGGTGCATCTGCTCGGCCTGCTCATGGGAGATGTACTGCTCGACCAGGCTCTGGCCAAAGCTGGAGAGGGGCTCGAGGGCATTGACCGCGATAATCCTTGCGCCATACTGGCTCGCCACGCTCAGGGCGTAGCGAAAGACGTAGGGGGCCCCGGGGCCAAGGCCGGTTGCGTACACTATCGTGGAAATTTTCGGCAGCATGCTCTCCTCCCTTGCAGATGAGTGGTGACGTCAAAGATGATCCGGTCAGTTACCGCCAAAAAAGATCGACGGGAGCCAGGTGATGATCTCCGGAAAGGTGACCATGGTGGCCAGGCCCACCAGCTGGATAACGACGAAGGGGATGATCCCCTTGTAGATATCACTCATCGTGTACTCGGGTGGAGCCACCCCTTTGAAGTAAAACAAAGCATACCCGAAGGGAGGTGTCAAAAAGGAGGTTTGCAGATTGACACAGACGAGCATGGCGAACCAGAGGGGGTTGAAATTGAGATCCATGGCGATGGGGGTGAAGATTGGCACCACCACCAGCAGAATCGCCGCCCAATCGATGAACATGCCGAGGAAGAAGACGACCGCCATCATGATTGCCAGGACCACGTAGGGGCTGACATCCATGCCGAGCAGGGCATCGGCGACCACGTCGCCGCCGCCCATGCTGAGGAAGACCACGCTGAAGAGCTTGCCGCCGATAAAGAGCGCCATGATCATCGCCGTGGTGCGGGCCGTGGAGATCGAGGCCTGGGTCAGAACCTCCCAGGTCAGCTTGCGGTTGAAGAAGGCCAGGACCATGGCGCCGACACAACCGAGGGCCGCGGCTTCGGTCGGGGTGGCGACACCGGCGAGGATCGTCCCCATGACGGTCAGGATCAGGCTGAAGGGGGGGACGAAGCTCTTCATGGTCATGGTGAACTTCTGGGCGGCGGTGTGGGTCCGTTCTTCGAGGGGGATCGGCGGGCCGAGCTTGGGGTTGATGGCGCAGCGCACGCCGACATAGAGCATGTAAAGGCTGGAGATCACCAGGCCGGGAATGATGGCCGCGGCGAAGAGATTGCCGACCGAGGTCTCCTTGAGACCGGTCAGGCCGCCATAGACCACCAGCATGATGCTCGGTGGAATCAGGATTCCCAGGGTCCCTGAAGAACAGATGATGCCGGCGGACATGCCGCGGTCGTAGCCGCGACGCAGCAGGGCGGGGCCGGCCATCAGACCCATGGCGACCACCGAGGCGCCGATGATGCCGGTGGTGGCGGCAAAGACCGTCGACACCACGATCACCGCCAGGCCGAGACCGCCGCGCAATCCACCGAGCACGATATAGAGGGCATCGAACAATCCTTCAGAGACCTTGGATCGATCGAGAATTTGCGCCATGAAGATGAAGAGGGGGACTGCCACCAGGGTGTAATTGAGAAAAATCCCCCAGGCGTTGTTGACGAACAGGTCGAAGAGGGCCGGAACATTGAACCCATTATCGATCAGTCCGTAGAGGGTGGCGACTCCGGCCAGCGTCACCGCCAGGGGATGCCCCAGCGCAATGGCCAGCACCAGGGTGCCAAACATGAGGATGGTCAGAATTTCGGGACTCATAATAGCGATTCTCCGGGGGGCCGTTAATCGGATGTGCGCAGGGAACGAAAATCCTGAAGGAGCTTCGCGACCCCCTGCAGGAACCAAAGGATGAAACCGATGGCCATCAGTGTCTTGTAGGGATAGATCGCCGGCGCCCAGGAGGAGGAAGCGTTCTCCCACTGGCTCCAGGAAGTCGCTGCATACTTGACCGACCAGATCGCCAGCAGGCCGATGGTGGGGATAAAGATCACCAGGTTGGAAACGATGCGCAGCAGGGTGCGGGGCCGCTGGGACAGCCGCGCCTCGAAGACATCGATGGCGACGTGACCGTCATACTTGTGGGCATAGGCCAGCGCCAGCATGAAATGAACGCCGTAAATAAAGGTCGTCATCTCGAAGGCCCAGGAGGTCGGCGCATCGAAGACATAGCGCATGAAGACTTCGTAAACGACGACCCCGACCAGGGGCAAAATAAGGTAGGCGCTGTAGGCGCCGACCTTTTCGTTCAGGGCATCAATGGCCCGGGAAATACTTTGCATAATCTGCCTCTTTCCGAATCGCGGGAGGAGCCCGCTGGGAAGTCGGCAGGGGCCGGGTGGCCCCCGCCGATGCCGGCAATTACTGGGTCCGTTTTCCGTTGATATAGTCTTCGATCGGCCAGGGGGTCAGGCCGCTGCGGATCTCGCGCCAGTCGGCAAAATCCTTCTTGAACTGCTCCTGAGAGTCGAGGGTTTTCTTGACGTCGGGGTACTTCCCTTTGAGCTCGTCCAGGTATTCCTTGGTGCGCTTGGCGAAGGAAGTGATGGCGGCATCATCCATCTTGACGAATTCAACCTTCTGCTTGAACAGCTTGATTGCATCGATGTTGAGGTTCTCCTGCCAGGCGCTCGACCAGAGCTGGGTCTCCTTGGCCGCGATATCGATAATCCACTTCAGGTCATCGGGCAGCTTATTGTAGGCGTCCTTGTTGATGAAAAAGGCGCACTGTACCGAGGGCTGATGCACGCCCGGTTCGATGACGTACTTGGTGATCTCGTCAAATCCCATCGGGTAGTTGATTGCCGGGGTGGAGAATTCGGCGGCATCGATGACCCCTCGCTCCAGGGCGAGGTAGACCTCACCGCCCGGCAGCGGGGTAACCGACGCGCCGAGAGAGTTCATGATATCCATGTACCACCCCGGGGTGCGGACGCGCATCCCCTTGAAGTCAGCCATCTTGCTAGCTTTCTTGTTGGAGAAGAAGCCCATTTCCTGGCCGCCGTTGCCACCCGGCAGGGCGTAGAGGTTGTAACGGCCGTAGAGCTCCTGCATCTGTTCGAGACCGCCACGCTCATAAAGCCAGATGTTGTAGCCCTCGGTATCGAGGCCGAAGGGGACGGAAGCGAAGGAGACAAAGTTCTCATTCTTCCCTTTCCAGTAGCCGGGCCAGTCGTGACCGATTTCGGCCGACCCCTTGGAGACGGCATCAAAACTCTCCATGGCACCTACCAGTTCCCCGGCCGAGAAGAGTTTGATATCGAGGCGCCCGCCGGAGGCGAGCTTGACCGAGTCGGCAAAATGCTGGGCCATGTCGTAGAAAAGCAGCCCCTTGCTCCAGGGCATGACCATTTTCCAGCGGAACTCTTCCTTGCTCGTCTTGATGGTGCGCAGCTCTTTCTTCACTTCCTCATGCCGCTTGTCGGCGCCGAACTTCTCACGCTTTTCCGCTGAAAACGCCTGCGGAGCGAAGGCCAGCGTCAACGCCAGCGTCAAGCCGATCAACAACCTGATCTTTTTCATGATTTTTCCTCCTCATCGTGCTTGGGGTTAAGGCTACCGGCAGCTCTAAGGCCACCCTGCCCTTTCGGCATCGTTCCCGGCCTTTCTGGCCAATTCAACTAAAGGACAAACCTAAAATTGGTAAGACCATGGCGTTAAAATTACCGCCTGTCCTTTTCGGCGTCAAGGAAAAACAAACGTCGTTTTTAATTTTTTGTCCCCCGCCTTCCTGCGGCGGCCTAGGCAATCAGCCTCCGGGCCGCTATTTTCAGGACTTTGCCCCGCCGCCGGCGGAAAAATCGAGGTTGCCGGCCGGGGATCGCTAGGTCGCCGTCCAGCCACAGTCCATGGTGATCATCGAACCGGTGAAACAGGCTGCCTTCTCGGAGCAGAGATATAGGACCAGATCGCCGATTTCGGAGGGCTCGATCAGGCGCTTGATCGCGGCATTCTTCAGCATGATGGTTTCGACCACCTGCTCCGGCGAGAGGTTGTGGACCCTGGCCTGGTCGGCGATCTGGTTGTCGACCAGCGGAGTTCGGACGTAGGCGGGGCAGATGGAATTGACGGTGATGCCAAAGGCCCCCCCCTCCAGCGCGGTCGTCTTGGTCAGCCCCGAGACGCCGTGCTTGGCCGCAATGTAGGCACTCTTGAAGGGGGAGGCGACCAGGCCGTGCACCGAATTGATATGGATGATCCGACCCCAGCCGTTCTTTTTCATCGACGGCCAGGCATAGCGGGTGAGCAGAAAAGGGGCGGTGAGCATCAGGGCGATCATGAAATCCCACTTCTCTTCAGGGAAATCTTCGACCGGTGAAACGTGCTGGATGCCGGCATTGCTGATCACAATATCGACACGGCCGAACCTCTCCATTGCCGCCTCGACCAGTTTTTTACAGTCCTCCCGCCGCGAAAGGTCGGTCCTGACAAAGAGTCCGCCGAGCTTTTCCGCCGCGGCCACCCCTTTTTCCTCATTGATATCGGCCAGAACGACCAGGTTGTCAGCTGCGGCCAGCGACTCGGCCACCGCCAGGCCGATGCCGCTGGCGGCGCCGGTCACAAGGGCAATCTTTCCAGGCATGACTCTTCTCCTTACCACTGTTTGAGATTGTTCGTGACGGCGAAGGGGCAGCCGGTTTTTTCCCGGACCATCTCCAGCGTCGCTCCCGGTGCAAGTTCCAGCAGGGTCATGCCGCGACCGCGTTCGATGCTGAAGACCGCCAGATCGGTCACCACCATGTCGACCACCTGCTTGCCGGTCAACGGCAGGGTGCAGGTCGTCATCAGCTTGGAAGAACCATCCTTGGCGCAGTGGTCCATCATGACGATGATCTTTTTCACCCCCGAGACGAGGTCCATCGCTCCCCCCGGGCCCTTGACCATGGCGCCGGGAATCATCCAGTTGGCGAGGTCACCGGTCGCGGTGACCTGCATCGCCCCCAGCACCGAGAGATCGATGTGGCCGCCACGGACCATGGCGAAGGACTCGGCGCTGTCGAAAAAGGCGGCGCCGGGGAGCCAGGTGACGGTCTGCTTGCCGGCGTTGATCAAATCGGGATCTTCCTGCCCTTCCACCGGGAAGGGGCCGACGCCGAGCAGCCCGTTTTCGGCGTGGAGGGTGATATTGATCTGCTCCGGGATGTAGTTGGCGACCAGCGTCGGCATGCCGATACCGAGGTTGGCATACATGCCGTCGCTGAACTCCTGGCTGATGCGCCTGGCCTGCCACTCGCGAATCGGCGTGAACCCCTTGATTGTGGTTTTTCCCGCCAGGGTGCGTTGCTCGATCGGCTTCTCGTAGCGGGCGCCGATCAGGATGCGATCGACGTAATTGCCGGGAAGGTGGATCTGGTGCGGGTCGAGCTCGCCGACCTCGACCAGTTCCTCGACCTCGGCAACACAGACCCGACCGGCCCGGGCGCAGGCCGGATTGAAATTTCGCGCCGTGTAGCGAAAGACCAGGTTCCCCGCCCGGTCGGCCTTCCAGGCCTTGACGATCGCGAGGTCGGCGACGATGCTCTCTTCGAGCACGTACTCCCTGCCGCCGAAGCTCTGGATCGTTTTCCCCTCGGCGAGGACGGTGCCATAACCGGTGCGGGTGAAAAATGCCGGGATGCCGGCACCACCGGCACGCAGTTTCTCGGCCAGGGTCCCCTGCGGGGTCAGCTCCAGCTCCAGCTCGCCGCTCAGAAACTGCTTCTCGAAGAGGGCGTTCTCGCCGACGTAGGAGGAGATCATCTTCCTGATCTGGCGGGTCTGCAGCAACAGGCCGAGGCCGAAGTTGTCGACCCCGGCGTTGTTGCTGACCACGGTCAGCCCCTTCACCCCCGAATCGCGCAGGGCGAGAATAAGGTTTTCGGGAATGCCGCAGAGGCCGAAACCGCCGGCGGCAATCGTCTGGTTGTCGCGAACCACCCCCTTCAGGGCTTCCCTCGCATCGGAAAAGATCGGTTTCATGGTCGGTCCTGCCTCCTTCGGGTGAATGCCGCTTTTTCCGCCCAATGCCTGGTCTTCCGGGACGGCGTCTGCGCACCTGCAACGGGTGCTAACGGCGGGTTGCACATCGGAAAAATTTGAAAAACGATGTTTTACTCATACTGACAGCCTAGAGCAACGGGTGTGCCATGGTTGCTAAACTTGGCAGGTGAGAAATCGACTGGCAAACTTATTACTGTAATTTCGATTAGTTGGGGACTGCTTTTGCGGATGCATCCGGCGCCGCCCGGGCTTTTCCTTGTTGCTCGGTGACGACAGGTGTCTCCCTTTGACTACACCTGCAGCGATGAGGTATTCTCACTGGAAACAAATGTCGTTCATTTTTTCTGTTCGGGCGGCACCCTCCCCAGAGAGGGCAAATCCGGGCGGCAAGAGCTATCGGCGGCGAGTTCGGCGATCGCCATGAAGCCACGGCAGCGTAGCAGTTTGAGCCAGGTGTCCCCAAACGGCTACATGTAGGTTAATAGCTACGACTATCCAGGAGCAGGCGATGAATAAATCCGTGGAGAAGATGATGACCGGGAGCCCAGCCTCCCCCCCGCCCGCGGAGGAGCTGGCGACACTTCGGGCGCGGCTGAAACTGGCCGAGCTGGTCTTCGATCATATTGAAAAGGGGGCCATTGTCACCGACGCGAAGGGGCGCATCCTCTACTTCAACCGGCCCTATGCGCGCTTTCTCGGTGTCGACCCTGAGGCGATGGTCGGCCGGCACGTGACTGAAGTGCTGGAGAGCAGCCGCATGCATATCGTCGCCGAAACCGGCAAGGCCGAGGTCAATGAACTCTTTACCTCCAAGGGGCGCGACATGGTGGTGCAGCGGATCCCCATCTTCGAAGAGGGGAAGGTCGTCGCCGTTTTCGGGCAATTGATGTTTCAGCAGGTGGGCGATGTCGGCCGCCTCGCCAGCAAACTCAGCATGCTCGAGTCGAAGTTGAAATTGTACGAAGAGGAGCTGACCTCCCTGCGCGCCTCCCGCTATGGTTTCGAAAATATCCACGGGGCCAGCCCCCGGCTCGTTGCCCTCAAGGAGGAGGCGCGCAAGGCCGCCGCCACCGACCTGCCGGTCCTGATTACCGGCGAATCGGGAACCGGCAAAGAACTCTTCGCCCAGGCGATTCACCAGGCGAGCCCCCGGCGCCGGCAACCGGCAATTCACCTCAACTGCGCCGCCATCCCCCGGGAACTTTTCGAGGCCGAACTGTTCGGTTATTCCAAAGGCGCCTTCACCGGCGCCAACCCGGGCGGGAAACCGGGCAAACTGGAACTGGCGCACGGCGGCACCCTCTTCCTGGATGAAATCGGGGAAATGCCCCTGGAACTGCAGCCCAAACTGCTGCGGGTCCTGGAGGAGAAGATGTTCGAGCGGGTCGGCGGCACCCAGGTCATCAAGAGCGATTTCCGGATCATCGCCGCGACCAACCGGGATTTGAAGGAAATGGTCAAACAGAAACGCTTCCGGGAGGATCTCTTTTACCGGCTCAATGTCGTCGCCCTCGAGGTGCCGCCACTGCGGGAACGGCCCGAGGACATCATCCCCCTGGCCCGCCACCTGCTCGACCGCATTGCCGAAAACGATCCTGGCTCCCGCTTTCAATTGACCACCCAAGCCGAAGCGGTTCTGACCAGCTATCCCTGGCCCGGCAACATCCGCGAGCTGCTCAACGTCCTGGAGCGAACCGCTTTTACTACCGAAGGGGACCGTATCGATGCCTGCGACCTCCCCTTCTTCCTCAATCGTTCCGTCCCCCTCCCCTCTGCCAGCGGCCCCTGGGGTCTCGGTGAAGTCCTGGCCGAGGCGGAACGACAGGCTCTGCGCCGAGCCCTGGAGGTGACCGGGAACAACAAGGCCAAGGCGGCCAGGCTGCTCGGCATTCACCGCACCGTCCTCTACAAGAAGATGGCCAAGTACCGGATCCCGGCGCGCTGAAATCCCCCTGGCGCCCGCGGCTGGGTTGCCATCTGGAGGAAACAATGTTCTGGCCTGGACGATTTTTGACTTGCACCGGGAGGGGAGGCTGTAATAAGGTAAATTGGTAAGACCATTAAATCAAATTGCGAGGCAGACCATGGCGAAGGCGAATCTCAGCAAGACGTTCACTGCGGCGGCCGAAGCGGTCGGGGCCCGGGTCCTGGCATTCGACACCATCGACCCGGCCCTGGAGTTCATCGCGGCCCAGGCCGCCGGAACCATCGTCGTACCGGACTTCCCCTCCGGTGAGCGGATGCAGTTGGCCGGTCGGCTGCGGGGACTGGGCCTGGAACTGGCGGGAAGCGGACGCACGGCGGCAGAGGCCGCTGCCGCCGGCGTGACCGGCGCCAACTTCGCGCTGGCGGCCACCGGCACCGTCGTCCTGGAAAGCACTGCGGAGGAAGTACGCCTGGCCACCACCCTGCCGGAGCGTCATTTCGTCCTCCTCGACCCCGCCAAGATCATCGCGGATGATTTCGCAGCCGTACCGCATCTGCGTGAGCTTCATCGACGTCAACCCCGCAACTACCTGGCCTACATCACCGGCCCGAGCCGCACCGCCGATATCGAGCGAGTGCTGACCATCGGTGTGCACGGCCCGCGGGAATTGCACATCCTGCTGGTGCCGGGTTTGTCGAGCGACGTTCTTGAGCTTTAGAAAAGAGGATAGGTCGTATCGGACCCGTAGGACCTATGAGGAGAACCTATACATGAGTAAGGCTCGCAGCAGACAATACAAGGCCCGCATCGACGCGGCCCTGGCGACACCGAAACTGCAGGACGCGCTGCACCGCTTCGGCGATGCCTATGTCATCTCCCGGGAGAAAGCTTTTGCCGGCCTCGATTTTGAAGCCCTGCGCAAGGAGATCGCCCGGATCAAGGACGAGGTGCGCAGCAATCACCAGCATTACCTCGACGAGTTCACCCGCAACGCCGAGGCGGCCGGCGCCACCGTCTTTCTCGCCAAGACCGCCGCCGATGCGAATGCCTACGTTGCCGACCTCGCCCGCCAGCGCGGTGTGAGCCTGGCGGTCAAGAGCAAGAGCATGGCCAGCGAGGAGACCCACCTCAACCGGGCCCTGGCTGAAACCGGGGTGAAGGCGCTCGAAACCGACCTCGGCGAATGGATCATTCAGCTCGCCGGCCAGCGGCCGAGCCACATGGTGATGCCGGCGATTCACATGTTTCGCGACGAGGTCGCCGAACTCTTTTCCAAGGTGACCGGCGAAAAAGAGTCCGACGACATCGAGCACCTGGTCCAGGTCGCCCGCAAACAGCTGCGCCAGGGCTACCTCGACGCCGACATGGGGATCTCCGGAGCCAACGTGGCGATCGCCGAGACCGGCGGCATCGCTCTGGTCACCAACGAGGGGAACGCCAGGCTCGCCACCACCCTGCCCAAGATCCACGTCGCCCTGGTCGGCATCGAAAAGCTGGTGCCGACCCTCGAGGACGCGGCCACCGTCATCCGGGTGCTGCCCAAAAACGCCACCGGCCAGCTGCTGACCTCCTATATCACCTGGATCCGTGGCGCCGTCCCCTGCGGCGAAACCGACAAGGAGCTGCACATCGTCCTGCTCGACAACGGTCGCAGCGCTCTGGCCGAATCGCCCCACTGCCGGGACGCGCTGCGCTGCATCAAATGCGGCGCCTGCGCAAATGTCTGCCCGGTCTACCAGACCGTCGGCGGCCACGTCTTCGGCCACATTTACATCAGCGCCATCGGCATCATCCTCACCGCCTTCTTCCATGGCCTCGACAATGCGGCCGAACTGGTGCGCGCCTGCATCGGCTGCCGCGCTTGTGTCGCCGTCTGTCCGGCCGACATCGACCTGGAAGGGATCATCCTCCACCTGCGGGAGACCCTCGGCGAGGAAGAGGGGATCGGCGCCGGCAAATCGATCGTCTTCAAAAACGTGCTGCGCAACCGCAGGCTCTTCCACTCACTGCTGCGCGCCGCCAGCCTGCTGCAAAAACCGGTCACCCGCGGCGAGCGCACCATCCGCCACCTCCCCCTCTTCTTCTCCGGCCTGACCGAGTGGCGCAGTTTGCCGGCAGTGGCGGACAAACCGTTGCGCGACCTCTGGGCCAGGATTCCGCAGGAGGTCGCCAAGCCTCGCTACCGGGTCGCCTTCTTCGCCGGCTGCCTCAATGATTTTGTCTACCCGGAACTCGGCGGCGACCTGGTGACCGTCCTCAACCGTCTCGGCGTTACCGTCAGCTTCCCGGAGAAGCAGAACTGCTGCGGAGTGCCGGCGCTCTATTCGGGGGACAAGGAGACCGCGGTGGAACTGGCGCGGCAGAATGTCGCCGCCATGCTCGAAGACGATCCCGACTTCGTCCTGACCACCTGCCCGACCTGCACCATGGCACTGCAGCGCGATTTTGTCGACCACCTCCGGGACAACCCGGTCTGGGCGGAAAAGGCGGAGCGGCTCGCCGCCATCACCATGGATGTCTCCCGCTTCATCGTCGAGAAGCTCGATGCCGGGCCTCCCCTCGGCGGTCTCGCCGACCCTGAAAAGGTCACCTACCATGACTCCTGCCACCTCAAACGGGGCGCCGGTGTCTGGAAGGAACCGCGCCAGCTGCTGACCGATTCCGGCCGCGAGCTGGTGGAAATGGCCCACGCCGACCGCTGCTGCGGCTTTGGCGGCTCCTACTCCTTCTCCAGCCATCCCGATATCGCCCGGCGCATCCTCGAAGACAAGCTTGCCGACATCGAAAAGAGCGGCGCCACCTGCGTCGCCATGGATTGCCCCGGCTGCCTGCTGCAGATCCGTGGTGGCCTCGACAAGCGCGGCACCCCGATCCGGGCCGTCCACACCATCGAACTGCTCGCGGAGACCCTTCACGAGCGGAAGTAGCACCCTCTCTCCCTGTTCTTGCCCCGGCTTGATCGCCGGGGCATTTTTTTTCTTTTTGTGATTCAAATAAAACGCTATATTGGTGAATAAAACATGCTCGGTTCCGGAACCAGCAGGCCTCCTTCATCGGGGCGCCAGCGGGACGCGCCAGCTTCGGGAGGCAAATGATGAACCGCATATTCCGCTGGATTTCCAGCCTGGTCGGGCTCAAGATCGCGACCGCCCTGTTCATCATCCTCTCCCTGATCATGGCGGTCGCCACCTTTTTGCTGGTGACCAACCGCAGCGAGGCCCTGCGCCAGCAGATGACCCTGCGCGCCAGGGCGATGACCGTGCTTGGCGCCCGCAGCATGTCGGTGGTGCTGGAACAGGCCCTGCGCGACGGCACCTTCAGCGCCGAACAACTTTTCGACACCGACTACCGGCCGATCACCAGCGGTCCCCTCGCCAGCAGCGCCCTGCCCAAGTTCCACACCGCCTACGACAGCTTCCTCGACGAACGCATCCAGCCCCTGGAAGATACCGTCCTCGAACAGGATGAGTCGGTTCTCTTTGCGGTACTGGTCGATCGCAACGGCTACCTTCCCACTCACAACTCCCGCTATTCCCGGGCCCTGACCGGCGACCCGGAGCAGGACCGGGCCGGCAACCGCACCAAGCAGATCTTCGCCGATCCGGTTGGGCTGGCCGCTGCCCGCTACCAGGGTGCTGACGGCGACCAGGTGTTGCGCCAGGAATACCACCGCGACACCGGCGAACTGGTCTGGGACTTCGCCGCCCCGGTCACGGTCCAGGGGCAACACTGGGGCGCGTTTCGCGTTGGCTTCTCCATCGCCCGGATGGAGCAGGAGGTCACCCAACTGCGCAACACCCTGCTGCTGGCGGTCGGGGTAATCCAGGCCATAATCTTTTTTTCCCTCTGGTTCGTGCTGACCTATTTTGTGCGGCCACTGAAGCGTCTTACCGAAGTCGCCGAGCGTCTCGCCAACGGCCAGCTCGATCAGCAGATCGTCATCGAAACCCGGGACGAGATCGGCCAGCTCGGCCAGGCCTTCAACCGCATGACCCAGGTGATCTTCAAGGACCTGGAAATGGAGGTCGAAAAGAGCGGACACCTGGTGGTCGGTGTCAAGGAAACGATCCAGCAGCTCTCCTCCAGCGCCAACCAGCTGATGGCGATTTCCGCGCAGCAGGCGGCCGGCTCCAACCAGCAGGCCTCTGCCGTTCAGGAGGCGACGACGACCGCCGCCGAAATCGCCACCACCGCCCGTCAGGTGGCGGACAGCGCGTTGCGGGTCGAAGAGTTTGCCGTGCAATCGGGGCAGGCCGGCGATGAAGGGATGGTAGCGGTCGAGAGTGCTGTCGCCGGCATGCGCGAGCTCAAGGAACAGGTGCAATCGATCGCCGAGGCGATGCTCGAGCTGACCGAGAACTCGGAGAAAATCGGCGGCATTGTCAATCTGATCGACGACATCTCCGACCAGACCAACCTGCTCGCCCTCAACGCCGCCATCGAGGCGGCCGGAGCCGGCGAAGCCGGCAAGCGTTTCACCATCGTCGCCAACGAAGTCAAGCGCCTCGCCCAGCGTACCGTCGTCGCCACGGGGCAGATCAAGGCGCTGGTCACGGCCAGCCAGCAGGCCACCCGGGAGACGACCCGGCTGAGCCATGCCGGAAGCACGAGCGTCGATGAGGCGAGTCGCCTGGTGACCCGCATTGCCGAAAAACTGGCAAAGATTCTCGCCATGGTCAAGGAGACCACTGGTGCCGCCCGGGAGATCAAGCTCTCCACCCAGCAGCAGACCACGGCCAGCGACCAGATGGCCGAGACCATCACCGAGGTACGGGATGTGGCGACCCAGGTTGCAGCCAGCGCCGACGAGATGTCCCTGGCAATCAGCGACCTCACCGCCCTCGCCGAGCAGCTGCGCAACACTCTTGAAGCCGGTCTGCAAGAGAAGGGGAAGGTCAAGGCGGCCAACGGAGCACGGATGATGGAGACTGTCCTCGAGGACGCCCTGCGCCGCGGTCTCTTTTCGCCCGAGGAGCTTTTTGACGAAAACTATCGGCCGATTCCCGACACCAACCCGCAGAAATACCACACCTGTTACGACCGGTTCCTTGACGCGAACATTCGTGCCCAGGAGGATAGCTTCCTCGCCGATCCCCAGGTCGTCTTTGCGGTCCTTGCCGACCGCAACGGCTATATCCCGACCCACAACAGCCGCTATACCCAGCCATTGACCGGCGACCTCCAGCAGGACCGCCTTCACAACCGGACCAAACGGCTCTTTAACGACCCGGTCGGCCTGGCTGCCGCCCGCAACAACGGCGAGATCCTGATTCAAACCTATCATCGCGATACCGGGGAGAAGATGTGGGACATCTCGGCGCCGGTGACAGTCGCGGGACGCCACTGGGGTGCTTTCCGCATCGGCTACACCATCTAGCGCTGCGTCTCTTCCAGTCCGCCCCTGTTGGCCGCCCCTTGGCAACGCCCCCGTCCCTGTGGCAAGATGGGCAGCGCATCCCCCTTGCCGACAGGAGCCTCATGCCCGACTACCGGGACGCGATTAGCCCAACCCCTGCCCTGCTGCCACGACCGGATCTCGCCGCCATGATCCGGCTGGTGCGGACCCTCGACCAGCTGAGCCGCCAGCCCGCCTACCGCCAGCAGGTGCTCCCCCAGCTCCCCGAGACTGCGCGCTTCAACCCCGGGCACGACGCGGTGATGATGGGGTATGATTTCCTCCTCTCCCCCGCCGGGCCGCGCCTGATCGAGGTCAATACCAACGCGGGCGGCGGTCTTCTGGCCTATCTTGCCCACGCTCCCGCCACTCCCCTGGCGACGGCAACCCTGCCACCGCGCTTGAAGCGCCAGCTGCTGGCATCTTTCGCTGCCGAAATTTCGGCCTTCAGCGGCGGCCGGCGGGAACGCCCGCGGGGGATTGCCATTATCGACGAAAACCCCCTCGACCAGTTTCTCTATACCGAGATGCAGTCCTTCGCCCGCCTGTTCGAGACGGAATGGGGGATTCCCGCGCTGATCACCGATCCCGCCGGTCTTGTAGCCGGGACCGAAGGTGTCTTTAGTGCCGGCCGCCCCATCGACCTGATCTACAACCGCCATTGCGACTTCTACCTGGAGAGCCCGGCCATGAGCGGACTGCGCGACGCTTACCTGGCCGGCAAGGTCTGCCTCACCCCCAACCCCTTCATCTATGGGCTGCTCGCCGACAAACGGCGCATGATCCTCTGGTCGGATCGGGATGCTCTCGCCGACCTTGCACTCCCCGCCGTCGCTCGGGACCGGTTGCTGGCCATGATCCCGCAGAGCCGCCTGCTCGCCGCCATCGATCCGGCCCAGGCCTGGCAGCAGCGGGAAGAACTGGTCTTCAAACCGGTCTCCCGCTTCGGCAGCCGCGGTGTGCTGCTCGGCCGCAAGATCAGCCGGACCCGCTTCGACGAATTGCCGCCCGCGGAGACCCTGGTCCAGCAACTGGTGCCGCCGTCGCTGACGGAAATCGGTAGCGGCATCGCCCTGAAGACCGATTACCGTCTCTATGTTTACCGCAGCCAGGTCCTGGGCGTCGCCGCGCGTCTCTACCAGGGGCAGGTGACAAATCTGCGCACCGCCGGTGGCGGATTCGCGGCAGTCCACCTGATTTGAACGGATAATGGCTTGATTTAGAGCCTATTTTCTGGTACAGCTCTTGCTTTTCATCCCTTAATCGCTTGATCGCTGACCTCCTCTGTACCATCAAAGTCGCAATTCCAGCTCAGGGAGCCGTTTGAAGGCATGAACCCTTCCTCCTTCCAGCCATGCCCCGAACCGGGCATCAGCCGTCGCACCCTGCTCAAGGCCGGGCTTCTGGCGACTGCCGGTCTGTTGCTGCCGGGCCGGACCCTGGCCAGCCTTGCCGCCCCGCTGGTCCCGGAGAAGGCCGTCTCCCTTTACAACATCCACACCGGAGAATCCCTCACCAGGGCCGTCTACTGGGCGGAAGGGGAGTTCATCCCCGAAACACTCGCCGAAATCAACTTCCTGTTGCGCGATTATCGCACCGGCGAGGTCACCAGCATCGAGCCGCAACTTTACGATCTCTTTTTCGCTCTGCGGCGCAAGCTTGGCGCTACCGACCCCTTCCACGTCATCTCCGGTTACCGTTCTCCCGCCACCAACGCCATGCTGCGGGCCACCAGTAGCGGCGTCGCCCGCCACAGCCTGCACATGCAGGGGAAGGCCGCCGACGTGCGCCTCCCCGGGGTCGAACTCAAGACCCTGCGCAAGGCCGCGATATCACTTCACCGCGGCGGCGTCGGCTACTACCCCGATTCCGACTTCGTTCACATCGACACCGGCCGCGTCCGTTCCTGGTAGGTTGCCGGCCAATTCATCCCGCCCTCTCGCACAAAAGGCTGCGCCAACCGGCGCAGCCTTTTCATCTGCAGTCACTGCGGGACGGATCGGGTGGCCGTTCATCCGCCACGACCAACGCCTGCTTCGGGGGTCGCTACCAGCAGGGCCCCGGTCGCCCTGCGCGCGGACTCCAGAGCCAGATTGAGATCGAAATCCCGCCGGTAAATATCGTCGCGAAAATTGATCCGGCCTTCCCCGTCGACCCAGGCCGTCCAGTAAAGAATATGAACCGGGAGAGGGTTGGCCAGATCGACCCGGAGCGGCACTGCAGGAAGCGCTCCCGGACTCAGGTTGAGGCCGGCCCCTGCCGGGTCTCCTCGCAACAGATAGCTCACCAGGGCAAATGGCCGTTGAATGCGGATGCAGCCGGAGCTGAAGGAACGGATCTCGCGCCCGAACAACCCCGGGTCGGCGGTATCGTGCAGATAGACGGCGTAGGGGTTGGGAAACATGAACTTGACCCGGCCCAGCGGGTTCCAGGGTCCCGGTCGCTGGCGCAGCATGCCGGGGAAATTCTCCGCCTTGACCTGTCGCCAGTCGATGGTGGCCGGATCGATGATCGTCACCCCATCCCAGCCGACAATTTCAAAATGCCGCGCGGTGAGCAGGCCGGGGTTTCCCTTGACCTTGGGGAGAAGGTCCTCGCGCAGGATGGTGGGGGGAACGTACCAGTAGGGCGAGAGTTCGAGATAGCTGAGCCGGCCGGAAAAGACCGGGGTTTTTCGATAGGCGGTGCCGACCACCACCGGCATGCTGAGAACTGGCAGATCGTCTTCGACAACGGTCAACCGGAAATCAGCGATATTGACCAGAATGTGGTTTGTGCCCAGGCTATGCGGGAGCCAGCGCCAACGCTCCAGGTTGAGTTCGAGCTGGCGGATGCGGGTGGTAAGCGGCACGTTGAGTTCGGCGCGGGTCCGCTCTCCGAGCACGCCGTCGGCGCCCAGACCATGGCGGGACTGAAAACGCTTTACTGCCGCGACCATCTCCGGATCATAAAAAGCATCGCTGCCGGCCCCGACGGCGAGATCGCCGCCAGCCTGCAGGCGCTGACGGAGCAGCGGCAACCGCGGATCCTCCATCCCCGGACGCAGGGTCGGGCCGCCCGGAACTACGGGCCAATCCCCGGCCAGCCACTGGCTCCGGTAGTCAGCCAACACCCGGCGCAGGTCAAAGTAGGCAGGCTGGGGGGGGAGCAGCTCGGTCAGCACCGATTTGACCCGGCCCTGTTGCAGGGCAAACTCCAGCAGCCGGGACGGATTGACGCGGCGTGACCGTACATGCCAGTCGTCAAAGGCCAGGTTGGGATCAACGCGGCCTTCGACCAGATCCGTTGCATAGAGCAGGAAAGCATCACTCAGCAACAGGTCAAGGCGGGCATGAATCGATCGCGTCATCGCCTCCAGGCCGGCCGGGGGCGCGGGTAAGGCGAGCAGGGATTCGATCTGGTCGAGGTGATAATCCTCCGGGCAGAGACCATCCGCAGCGGCATTGTTCAGCACTTCGCGCAGCTCATCAATCATCCGCCCGGGCTGTCCGGCAGCGAGCCATGCCGGCTGGTAGCCACGCCGCTGGTAGAAGTCCTGCAGCTGCGGATGCCAGGGGGTAGCGGCCACAAGGTCGTTCGGGCCACCGGCTGCCGTGAGCTGCTGCTGCACAGCCATCGTTTCCAGGTTCACGATCGGCGGCTGGTCCCCTCCCCAGCCAGGGCCGGCGCAGAGCACCATCAGCCAAAAACCGACGCACCCCCTCCCGATCAAGGCTATAGCCACCTTCATAATCACCTTTCCCAGCTTCCTGCAGTCTCCTGCCTTCCCTGCACTTTAAGCATAACGCAAAACCGGGGCCGCTGCTGGGTTCCCTCCCGTTCAATCGTGCAATTACCAATTTGACATAGCTGACACCCTCAGTCATACTTTTGGCACTTGGACTGCACCTCTGAAACCATCAGCGGCAGCATGCAAAATTGCGAAGGAGAGCTCATCATGCCCCAGGAATTCAACATGCAGGAAGCAATCAAACTGGCCATTCAGACAGAAAAGAATGTCATGGACTTCTACAAGCGGGCAGCGGCCATCACCAGCAACCCCCGCGGCAAGAAGGTTTTCGAGCTCCTTTCCAAGGAAGAGCGGGAACACGCCGGGCATTTCTTTCATCTTTACCAGGGGCAGGATCTTGGCAGCTTCGATGAATTCATGGCACGTCCGCCGCAACCCGACTCGGTCATGCTGCACGAACTGGCCAAGGCAATCGATGACCAGGTCGGCGAACGCAAGGCGATGGAGATCGCCCTGCGCGAAGAGCAGGACCTGGAAAAAAACCTGCGCCTGACCGCCTCGCGCATCATCGACCCTTCGGTGCGCACCGTGTTCGAGCGGATGGCGCAGGAGACCCACGATCACTACGAAATTATCGAGTCCGAGTATGCGCGCCTGATGGGGATGGTGCACGAGACCGATATCGACACCTACGTCCGGGAGTAGCCCAAGATGCAGCGGATTTTATTACTGTTTACCGTCCTTTTCATGAGCCCGGCACTCTGCTGGGGCTCCACCGGGGCGGTCGAAAACCTCGGCGCCCATCGCCTGCGGGGGATGGACGAGTTCCAGCAGATCATCGACAGCAAGTGCAGCATCTGCCATACCCGGGAGCGGGTTGACAAGGCGATCCGCAATCGGGAGAACCTGGAGCGGATCGAAGAGCAGATGATTGAACGCGGCGCCGTTCTCAGCGAGCGGGACAAGTCGGTCCTCGGCACCTTCTGGGGTGACCCGCTCAAGAAATAAGCGCGCCGGTGGCAAGGGCAGCGCAGAGGGGACCGGCCAAGGCCGGTCCCCTCTGCGCTGCCGACAATTCGCAATATTCATCCGGGAGGGGGGAATGCGGAGAATCAAGGACTGGCCGCAGGCCGAGCGGCCGCGGGAAAAGCTGCTCGCGCGCGGCGCCGAAGGGCTCTCCGACGCGGAACTGCTCGGTCTGGTGCTGCGTACCGGCGATGCCGCTTCGGGCCAGAGTGCGGTCGACCAGGCGCGCCAGCTGCTCACCCGTTTCGGCTCCCTGCGAGCGCTCGGTTCGGCAACTCCGGTCGAACTCTGTGCGACCCGGGGAATCGGGCCGGCCAAGGCGGCCGAGCTGGTGGCCGTTTTTGAGCTGGCCCGTCGTTTTGCCGGCGCCCCCCTCGCCCCGGGAGATCGCTTCACCTGTTCGGAAGAGGTTTTCCGCCACTATCACGAACGCCTGCGCGATCGCAAAAAAGAGGTCTTTCTCGCCCTGCTCCTCGATAGCAAGAACCGGGTGCTGCGCGAAGTCCAGATCTCCGAGGGGAGCCTGACGGCGAGCATCGTCCACCCCCGCGAGGTCTTTGTGCCGGTGGTGCGGGAGTCGGCTGCTGCCGTCCTCTTCGTTCACAACCATCCCTCCGGCGACCCGACACCAAGTCGCGAGGATCTCGAGATCACCACGCGATTGCAGGAGGCCGGCACGCTGATGGGGGTGAGGGTCCTCGACCACATCATTATCGGCAGCGGCGGTTATGTCAGTTTTGTCGACCGCGGCCTGCTCGGCTAAGCGCCTTCCGGTACACCTTCAGGATGAAGGCCGGTTTGGCATTGCGCCGTTGCGGCGCCCCGTGCTATGTCTGACCCAACCTGACAGCTGCGGCTGTCACCCTTGTTCCCCTTGCCAGACGCGAACCTGCCAATGACCCCGCCCAAACCCGAACTCCTGGCGCCCGCCGGCAGTCTCGAAGCCTTCTTTGCTGCCATGGAAGCCGGCGCCGATGCCGTCTACACCGGCCTGAAAGAGTTCTCCGCCCGTGCCAAGGCGAAGAATGTCACCTTAAACGAACTCGAACGCATGCTCGGCTACGCCCGCGGCCAGGGACGCAAGATTTACGTGACCCTCAACACCCTGGTCAAGGAGCGCGAACTGCCCCAGCTGGTCGATACCCTGGCGGCCCTCGAATCGATCGGCATCGACGCGGTGATCCTCCAGGATCTCGCGGTCTGGCGCCTGGCGCGGCAGCACTTCCCCGGGTTGGAACTGCACAGTTCGACCCAGTTGACGGTGCACAACGCCGCCGGGGTGCGGATGCTGGAAAAGTTGGGGTTTTCCCGCGCCGTCCTCGCCCGCGAGCTCTCCCTGGCGGAAATTGCCGCCATCCGCAGCCAGACGACGATGGAGCTGGAGCATTTCATCCATGGCGCGCTCTGTTTCTCGTTTTCGGGGCAGTGCTACTTTTCCTCCTTTCTCGGCGGCAAGAGCGGCAACCGTGGACGCTGCGCCCAGCCCTGCCGGCGCCGCTACCGCTACCGCAACCAGGACGGCTACTACTTCTCGACCAACGACCTCTCCGCCATCGACCTGCTGCCGGAACTGGCGAGCGCCGGCGTCATCAGCTTCAAGATCGAGGGGCGAATGAAGAGCGCCGAGTATGTCGCCAGCGTCGTCGGCGCCTACCGCAAGGTCCTTGACGCCGCCCCGGCCCAGCGCAAGGAGGCGATCCGCGCCGGCAAGGAGCTGCTCAAACTCTCCTTCGGCCGCGCCCCGACCAAGGGCTTTCTCCCCGGCACGCTCCCGACCGACATCGCCACCCCCGCGCTCACCGGCGCCACTGGTCGTTTCCTCGGCGAAGTCTCCCAGGTGCGGGGGAGCAGCCTGACCTTCAAGAGTCGCGACCGCCTGCATGTCGGCGATCGTCTGCGGGTACAACCGAAGAGCGACCGCGCCGGCAGCGCTTTTACCATCAAGGAGCTCCTCCTCGGCAAACGCCCGGCGATGGTCGCCGCCGCGGGGAGCCTGGTCACGGTCCCCTCCCCCTTTCGCGACATCTTCAAGGTCGGCGACACGGTCTTCAAGGTCTCCTCCGAGCAGGCCTTCACCCTTAGCGAAGCGGCCTGCAAGCGGCGCCTCGAACAGGCCCCGGCGGTAACCCGGCCGGTCACCCTCGCGGTCACCATGCCCACACCGCAGACCCTCGCCATCCGCGCCCACTGCGCGGGGTTTGCCCTGCAGCGCGACTACCCGGTGGAGAGTTTTCCCGCCCTTGATCGCCCCCTCGACGCTGCCACTCTCGAAGCGGTCTTCACCCGCACCGCCGGGGCACCGTTCAGCCTGGACGGATTCACCACCGGCCCGCTACCGCCCGTCGTCATCCCGCCGAGCCGTCTCAAAGAGATTCGGCGCGACTTCTATGAAGAGCTCGCCGCGCGCCTCGCCAGGGAGCGTCAGGTACTGCGCCAGGCGGCCCGGCAGGCGGCGCTGGCCGGGCTGTTGCCGGCCGGCCCGGCGCGGGCCGCCCGCCAGCGCCATCTCGACGTGGTCATCTCCGGGCCGCGGGACGGCCAGCTCCTCGGCGACCCCGATGTCGACCGGGTCCTGATCCCCCTCACCCCGTCCGCCTTGCAGGAACTCGACCGCAGCGGCCGCCGCCTGACCGGGCAGGCCTCCAAGGTGGTCTGGGATCTGCCACTGATCATCCTCGATGCCCAGTGGCCCTCCTATCGCGACGCGGTACAGCGCCTGGTGCAGCGTGGATTCCATGATTTCCGTCTCAACAACCTCAGCCATTTCGAGCTTTTTGCCGGATACAGCGACCTGCGCCTGATGACGAGCTACCGGCTCTTCGCCCTCAACAGTCAGGCGCTCCTCGCCTGGCGCGAACTCGGGGCCTGTGAAGCGACCCTCTACCTGGAAGACGACCAGGAGAACCTGGCCGAGATTTGCCGTCGCGAGACCGGTCTCGAGCTGGCATTAACGGTCTATGCACCGGTCCCCTTGATCACCTCGCGCATTCCGATCAAGGGGGTGCGCGGCGACAGCCCGGTGGTTTCCGATCGCGGCGAGCACTACCGGGTCGAACAGCGCTCCGGCATCACGGTCCTCAGTTCCGAGACCGACTTTTCCCTGCTCGGCCAGCTGCCGGCGCTGCAGGCGCTGGAATGCAATCGACTGATCGTCGACCTCAGCCACCTCGGCCCCTTTTCGCCCCGCGGTCGCCAGGTTCTCGATGCCCTGCGCAAGGGGCACGACCTGGCCGGAACCAGCCCCTTCAACTTCCTCAAAACCCTCGAATGACCGGCACCGGGGTGTACGACCCGGTGCAGGATGACGCATGAACCCTGTCGGCTACATCTACCTGCTCCTGATCGGCGGCGCCTACCTTTTCGCCCTGCGCCGGGACCGGGACAAGACCCTGCGCAGCCTGCAGGCCGCCGGTCGCTCGCTGCGTAGCCTGGTACCGCTATTGATCGCCGTCTTCGGTCTGGTCGGCCTGTTCCAGGTCTTCCTCCCCCGGGAGTTGATCGAACAGTGGCTCGGCGCCGCCTCGGGCGGCACCGCGCTCCTCAGTGGCGGGCTCCTCGGCGCCATCGCCATCGGCCCGCCGGCCGCCGCCTTTCCCCTCGCCGGCTCGCTGCTCCAGGCCGGGGCCTGGGCGCCGGCGGTGGCCGCCTTTATCGTCTCCTGGCTGCTGGTCGGCATCGTCACCCTTCCCTTTGAGGCGACAGTCTTCGGCCCCCGCTTCGCCCTGGTCCGCAACTCGCTCTGCTTTGCCGCCTCCCTGGCGATCGGCCTGCTGATCGGAGCGCTGCTGTGAAGCCGGAGGCACCCAAACGCCGCATTCCCTGGCTGCCGATGACGGTTGGCATTCTCTACCTCTGGGCCCTCACCGTCGATCCCGCGCGCACCTGGCAGGCGCTCCGGGTCAGCGCCGCTCTCTTTGCCTCGGTAGCGATGATCATCGTCGCCGTTTTCGGCCTCGCCGGTCTGATCCAGGTCTGGCTCGATCGCGAACGGGTTGCCCGCCTTCTCGGCCGCGAGGGAGGAATCCGCGCCCTGTTGCTCGCCGCCCTCTTCGGCACCCTGCTGATCGGGCCATCCTACGTCATCTTCCCGCTATTGAAGACGGTGCGCGAACAGGGGGCGCGCTGGGCCGTTCTCGGTATCGTCCTCGCCGCCTGGGCGGTCAAGATTCCGATGCTCCCCCTGGAGATGGAATTTCTCGGCTGGCGCTTTTCCCTCGCCCGCTCGCTGCTGACCCTGCTCTTCGCCTTCCCCATCGGCCTGCTCCTCGAATTCGCGATGGAATACCGGCGGCGATAATCAGGATTTCTCTGGCGCTCCTGGGGATCTCCAGCAGCGGGGACTCCAGCAAAGACGGATGAATATCATTAAGTGCCGCCGAATGAATTTGAATCCAACATAGGCCGGTTCATGCGGGTCGGAAGGAAGATCCCGTCGCCGGGGCAATTTTGCCGGCAGGGCAATTTCTCCCCCCGTTGCGGCGAGAAAATGGTATAGTCCGGCCATTGACAGGATCTGATTTCGGAAAGGATAACGATCATGAAACAGGCAAAACAGGGCGACCGGGTACGCATCAACTACGTCGGTCGTCTCAGCGACGGCTCCATCGTTGACAGTTCCGAAGACACTTGCGAGGACGAAGGGTGCGGCTGCGACAGCGGTCCCCTCGAATTCGTCATCGGCGATGAGGAGGTCATCCCCGGGCTCGAGCAGGCGCTGGTCGGCATGCAGGCCGGCGAGAAGAAGAGCGTCAACATCCCCTGCGACCTCGGCTACGGTCCGCGCGACGAGGAGCTGGTGATAGTGGTGCCCCGCTCCGACCTGCCAGAAGAACTCGACCCCGCCGTCGGCGATGTGCTGGAAGTGACCGACGACGACGAGGGGGACTTTGCCGTCACCGTCACCGCGGTCACCCCCGAATCAGTAACTCTCGACGCCAACCACCCACTGGCGGGAGAAGACCTGGTCTTCGAGGTGGAACTGGTCGAGATCGTCTGAATTTCAGCCGTTCCCGTTGAAACGCAAAAAGGGCCTGCGACTGCAGGCCCTTTTTGCGTCTTGCCTTCTCTTGCCGGCTAACGCGGGTCTTCCGGTTCCACCTGGCGCCAATCGATCGCGCCGAAATCGATGAGCAGAGTGGTGGGGATGAAGGTGTCGAGTTCGACCCAGTCACGACCGGTCAACTGCCGGGCGAAGCGACGGAAGAGCTCGATCTCGCGGCCGAAGGCGGCGCGGAAGGACCAGCGCAATCGAGGATCAGCTACGGGATCGGCGTTGACGTAGTTGAGGGTACAACAGCTGTCAGCAAAGGACTCGCCGGAGAGGTCGATGTTGGGCAGGCCGTGCAGGCGGCAGGTCAGCGGCCGGGCGGCGTAAACCAGGCAACGGCCATCGACGCCGAGGAGCGGGCAGGGGGTTTCGTCCCCTTCCGGCATCTCGGTCCACTCGGCGTCCGGCAGGCCGTTGAGCAGATAGGGGGCATTCAGTCCCGGCCACTGCTGTTGCAATTCGACCAGGCGCCGCTGCGCCGCCGTCAGGGCGGGCTGGCGCAGGTTCACGGGCAACCGGTCGAAGGCCTCCTTGAGCAGGAAGGCATCAAGCAGGGTGATATCGAAGAGGCCGCGGCAGCATCCGCTGCAGCCGACCCGGCAGGCAATCTGCCCGGGAACCGCCTGCTGGCAACCGGCAAACCAGCCATCCACCTCGGCCAGCAGCCGGCGATAGTCCTCGATGATCGGCCTTAAGGCATCCATGGGTTGATCCTACGTCGGCAAGTGTCGGCATTTCAAGGTGCGAAACCGGCGAATACTCTTCGCGTTGCCTCCCTCCCGCAGTCACTTGGTGCCAGACGGGATAGCCGGAATAAAAAACCGGCAGCCGTTTTTGGCTGCCGGTCAGGAGTCAGCATGGGTATTACGGTTCAGTGCGGGTAGTGGATGTGATCGACGAAGCTGGTGAAGCCGTAGGCGAGCGCCGAGAGGAGGGCAGTGAGACCGCCGCCGAGCAGGACCGGCACCAGCAGGAACATCTCGCGGAAGTGTTCGGAGATAAAGAGGAGTCCGGCGAGCCAGCCGAGAGAGAGACTGACACCGACCACCACCTTGACCACTTCCTTGTAGATAACGAAGAGCCGCACCAACTGGCGATTGCTCTCCTCGCCATCGGTCATCTCCAGATTCACGTGGCTGGCGACCGCCGTCGAGAAGAGGCGGAAGGTGGCGAACAGACCGCAGAAGAGGAGCAGGGTAAGGAAACTCTGCCGGGCGATCAGATTCGGGGCGGCGACGACCGCCGGGATCTTGCCGACAAAAAGGCCGCCGCTGAAGAGGGCGGCGAGCAGGATCGACTTGTTGTCGCGGCGAACCGCCTGTTTGATTCTCTGCAGCATGGGATTCTCCACCTCTGGTTTTAGCCCCGTCGGGGCCCAGCCAATCGGAAGGATAAATGCTGGAGAGATTTTGCCACAGCAGCTTTGCAAGTTCCACCATTTTTTCGTTAAATTCCATATAGTTGAGAAATTTTAATGTTAATAGTTATTCATTTTACCCCCTTTGACAGCGAACACTTTTCCGCCATACTTTCGGCGAGGGGCTTGAGGAAAGGGTTTGGGTTCTCTTTTTCGGGGAGGTGACGATGCCACAGGAATATACCCTGCAGGAAGCGCTCTGGGAGGCCATCCACGCCAAGAAAAACCTGCGTGACTTCTACCGCAAGGCGGCCGAGATCACGGAAAACCCGGCCGGTCGCAAGGTCTTCGTCCGCCTCGCCAGTGAGGTCGAGGAGAATATCGGCAAATTTTTTTCCCATTACCGCCGGGGTGATCTCGGCGATCTCAGGGATTTTCTGGCTGCCCCGCCCCATCCCGACTCGGTGATGCTGGTCGAACTCGACCGCGCCCTCGACAAGGATATCCACGAACGTCGGGCCCGGGAACTGGCGCTGCGCGAAGAGGCCGACCTGGAGAAAACCTTTCGCCTCACTGCCGCGCGCATCATCGACCCGACCGCCCGCGGCGTCTTCCTTGAGGTCGCCGAGGACGCCCGCCGCCACTATGCGGTGATCGAGTCGGAATATGCCCACACCATGGGGATGGTCCACGAGACCGATATCGATACCTACGTGCGGGAATAGTTCACCAGCCGCAGAGCCGGCGCCGCAGAGCGAGAACCGTCCCTTCCGCCACCCGGTGGGGGAGGGGCGGCAACGCCGGCAGCGGCAGCCGGGCGCTGCCGGCGAAGGGGGTCGCTGCCAGCTTGCGGTTATAGGCATGGACGGCGAGGGTGGCCAGGTTGACGGTATCGGCAACGTTGTAGGCGAGGAGCGTCTCCCGTGCCTGGTGGTCGCCGCTGCGACAGTACTCCTGCCAGAGCAGAACAGCAAAATAGCCGTCGATCCCGGCCAACTCGTTACGGCCGATGCCGAGCTGGCGCTCGCACCCTTTCAGTCCGCCACGCAGGCCGAGGCTGTGCAGAACGTAGCGCAGGTCGAGATGGGCCTGGTCGAAGCGCATGCCGAAGGAAGCCTCGAGGAAGGGGAGATCGAAGCACTTGCCGTTGTAGGTGACGAGCAGCTTGTAGGGCGCGACGGCGGCCGGGAAGTCATCGAGGTTCTCCCCCTGAACGAAGGTGCGCACTTTTTTGCCATCCCAGAGGGCGATGGTGGTTACAACATCGACACCGCGGGCCAGCCCGGTGGTCTCAATGTCGAGGTAGGCGGTGGCTTCCGGGTATTCCGGCAGTAGCCGCCACTGCTCCCGCGCCGGCAGCAAGCGGCCGAAGTAGCCGGCATCGCCGGCGCCGAACCGCGAGCAGGACTCTTCGAGGGCAACGGCGGCCTGGCGACGCAGACCCGGGATCGGCGCGGCGGCGGCCAGGTCGGCCCAGCAATGCAAGCCCGCGGCCCAGAGCTGCTGCTCCAGGCCCGGGCTGATGCCTGGCAGATGACAGAAGGTTCGCTGCAACATGGCTGCAGAGTACACTGGCGAGGGGGAGCGGGGCAATCCTTGAGAACGCTCTTTGACCTCGTTCCTTGCCAAACCGTCGCCAACCGCTAAGATATCAGGTACCGCCTTTTGCCTTCGGCAGAAACCGGCCAGGCCCTGACCAACCCATCTTCCGGAAAGGAAACCCCCATGAAAAAGAGTCTCGCGCTCCTCTTCGTCCTCCTCTTTGCCCTCGCCGTCACCTCCGCCTTCGCCGCCCGCACCGGTAAGGAGGTCTATACTGCCAAGTGCGCCATGTGCCACGACAGCGGCGTCGCCGGCGCCCCCAAGTTCGGCGACCAGGCGGCCTGGAAGGCCCACCTCGAGAAAGGCATGGACCACATGCTCGAAAATGCCAAAAAGGGGATCGGCGCCATGCCGCCGATGGGAATGTGCAACGGCTGCTCGATGGCCGAGCTGAAGGCCGCTGTCGAGTACTTGGCGGGAACCGCCAAGTAAGATTCGCCCTTGCCTCCCCCGGGACGAAAACGGTATGGTAAAGCCCTCCCGCGCAGCGGGAGGGCTTTATTTCTTGCGGAGGCTCAACCATGCCCCTCGACCCCGAACTGACCGACCAGCTGCGCCGGGTCCTCGCCGCAGTGGAACAGATCCTGCCGGCGGCGCTACCGGCCCTCGACTGGCAGGCCACCTGGGCGGCGAGCTGGCGCCGTCACTCCCTGGCCGGCACCCTGGAGCCGGCCGGCGAGCTCGACCCGATCCGGCTCGACGAGCTCCTCGGCATCGACAAGCAGAAGGCGATCGTCTGCGCCAACACCCGCCAGTTCCTGCAGGGGCTGCCAGCCAACAACATCCTCCTTTGGGGGAGCCGCGGCACCGGCAAATCGTCGCTGGTAAGGGCCATCCTCAACGCCTACGCTCCGCAGGGGCTGCGCATCATCCAGGTCGACAAGGATGACCTGCCAAGCCTGCCCGACATCTTTCACCAGATCCGCAGCCTCCCCTACCGTTTCCTCCTCTTCTGCGACGACCTTTCCTTCGAACCCGGAGAGAAGAGCTACAAGATGCTGAAGAGCGCCCTCGACGGCTCGGTCTACGCCGCCCCCGCCAATACCCTGATCTACGTCACCAGCAACCGGCGCTACCTGCTCCCCGAGTATCCAACCGACAACCTCGGCGCAAAAATGGTCAACAACGAGGTTCATCACGGCGAAGGGGTCGAAGAGAAGATCTCCCTCTCCGACCGCTTCGGCCTCTGGGTCGCCTTCCACGCCTTTTCCCAGGACCACTACCTTACCGTGGTCGCCCAGTGCATCGAACAGCTGGCGGCACGGCACAACACTTCCATTTCCTGGAATGCCGAACTGGAGCGCGCCGCTATCGCCTGGTCCCACGAGAAGACCAAGCGCTGCGGGCGAACCGCGTTGCAGTTCGCCCGCTACTGGGTCGGCCGTCACCTGCTTGCCGATTAGCTCAGATCGAAGAGAAGCAGTTCGGCGTCGTTCTCGGCTGCCAGCCGCAGCTGCGACTCGTTACTGAGTGCCGCGCCATCCCCTTCGTTCAGCTTCGTCCCGTTGACTTCACCCCTCCCCAAGATCACCTGTACCCAGGCGTGCCGCCCGCTCTTCAGTGCATAGTCCAGAGTCGTCCCGGCGTCAAGCCGACCGAGGAAAACTGAAGCATCCTGGTGGAGGCGGGCCGCGCCGTTGCTGCCCTCAGGGTTGAGAAGGGGCGTCAGGGCGTTTTGCGCCGCGCCGGAAAAATCCTTCATGACATAGCCGGGCTCGAGCCCTTCGCGGTCAGGCAGGATCCAGATCTGCAGCAGGTGGACCTCCTCGCTGTTCGAGGGGTTGACCTCGCTGTGGCGCACCCCGGTGCCGGCGGTGATCTTCTGCAGCTGATAGGGGCCGATCACTTCGCGGTTGCCGAGGTTGTCGCGGTGCTCCAGCGCCCCGCTCAGGACCAGAGTGAATATTTCCATGTCCTGGTGCGGGTGCAGTCCAAAGCCGCGTCCCGCTGCCACCCGGTCCTGGTTGATGACCCGCAGGGCGCGAAAGCCCATGTGCTCGGGGTCATGGTAGTTATGAAAGGAGAAGGAATATTTCGTATCCAGCCAGCTCTCCTGGTGACTGCCACGCTCGTTCGACTTACGGATGGTGATCATGGTTGCTCTCCCTTTCCTTGGGCTTGGATTGTTTCGATATCGAAATAATCCCGTAAAAAAATTTACGCCCTGCGCCCCAGTTTCTTCAACAGGCGCCCGAGTTCGTCCTGTTCTTTGGCGGTGAGGACCGAGAACTCCGCATCGACCACTTCAGCGTGGCGCGGGAAGAGATCTTCGATCAGGCTCCTCCCGGCGTCGGTCAGCTCGACCTTGACCTTGCGCCGGTCGCTGCCGCTGCGATCCCGGTTCACCAGTTTCCTGGCCTCCAGCGCATCGACGACCGCGGTGAGGTTGGCGTTGCTCTTGAGCACCTTCTGGCTCAGCTCCCCCTGGCAGAGCGACCCGAGATGACGGAGCGCTTCCAGCACGGCAAACTGGCTGTGGGTCAGACCGGCGTGGTGCAGGTGGCGGTGGATATGGGCCGTCGTCGTGTTGGTCGCCCGCATCAGCTTGACGTAGACTGCCAGGGCCTGTTT
The DNA here is from genome assembly GCF_054658035.1 of Desulfuromonas carbonis. Taxonomy (NCBI): domain Bacteria; kingdom Pseudomonadati; phylum Thermodesulfobacteriota; class Desulfuromonadia; order Desulfuromonadales; family Desulfuromonadaceae; genus Desulfuromonas; species Desulfuromonas carbonis. The sequence goes on from NZ_BAAHXR010000003.1 coordinate 980,843, forward strand.
TTGCGATTCTTTTAGCCTGGACATCATGGTGCGTCCCATCATTGTTTCGATTTTAAATATTTCGATATCAAAGTACCATAACGGCAAAAACAGGTCAACTCCTTCCTAGTCAAGCCAGCTTAAACCCTGCTTATGGCGGCGACGCATCGCAAGGACACAGCTTGACAAGGACAGGGCAAAAGGTTAAACAGGACCCCGTTTTATTAATAACTCAACTTTCGCACCGATCAAAACACTGCAACAGAGCGAAAACACGTGGATCTTTCAGAAAATACAGGCCGGAAGTAGCATCGGCCGTCGAATTATCGCCGGAATCTGCGCCATGAACTCCTCCAAGGCGGCGGCAACCGGTGCTGCGATTTCGTCGGCGAACTTCTTGAGCATCTGGCGGAATGAATTCAGCAGCAAAGTCACGGCCTCGGCGAAACTGGCTTGCCGCAGCTCGTCGCAGCCGGCATGAAACAGAGTCCCCAACGTTCTCGGATCCTTTGCCGAGCGCCTGGCGAGTTCCAGCATGATGTAGCGGGCGAAGACAATCGTTGTATGGGCTACCAGCGCATCGTAACTGCGGCTCTGAAATTCTTTGGCCAATTTCAGATAGCTCTTTGAGATCTTGAAAAAAACTTCGATGTCCCAGCGGCGCTTGTAGAGCTTGACGATCTCTTCATCGGCAAGATCGACATCGGTCGATAGCAGCGCCAGCCACTTCTTGGTGTTGCGGGCGCGGACAAAGACGATCTTAGCCATAATAGCCCGGTTGCGGGAATCCGTCCCCAGCTCTACCTGGACCGAGGCCAGAATCTTTGCTCGGCCACACCGCTTGCGGACACTCTTGTACAATTCTTTGAGGGTGAGATCGAAACCTTTATAGCCGTATCTGGTCTTCGCCTCCTTGAGCATGCAGATGACCTGCTGCTTCTGTTCGAGCAGGCCGATGATCGTCGCAGGAAAGGCGAACCAGCTGTCGAACAGCAGATAATCGGCCCGGATGCCGCTCTCTCGGGCCTGCTGCACCAGATCCTTGAGCACCTCCGGAGCCTTGCGCAGACTTTCGGCCCGACGCTTGAATCCGTTAGTCCGCTTATCGACTGCGGCCATGGGAGCCAGGCGGTTTTTCTGCTTGGCGGAACTGAGCAGACTGAACGAGACCGGCAGATAGCTGGAACCGTCCGACCAGCCCAGGGTCAGCAGGCGGAAGCCGCGATAGTAGCGCTTGTCGTTATGGTCATGGACACGCGCCAGAAGTTCGACTTTCTTGCTCCGATTGCGGTCGTAGAGTGAGTCGTCGACGATGAAAACCTTGGGTGTCTCTTCGGCCGTCAGCGGCAGGATCGTTTTGCTGAGCACCGTCGCGCAGAGCAGGTGGAGAAACTTCCGCCAGTTGGCGTTTGAAGAATTCAGAAAGCGGTACACGGAATCCTTGCCGATCTCCGCTCCTGAGGATTCGGCCAGCAGATAGCGGAAGAGGTTCTTGCCGGTGAAGACCAGGCTGAAGATCATCCGCATGACCACAACCGGGGCGATCCCGCACTGTTTGACGATGTTGCTTTGCTTCAGTAAGAGTGCGATGCGCTGATTATCAAAGAACGACGAAATTTGGTTCTGACATGAAACAGTTTCTGCTACAATCGGGCTCAAAGCATCATCTCCTTGTATGTGTCTAGGTTGTTTGGCGACTACCTATTTTACAGCAAGAGATGATGCTTTTGTTTAATTATTTCATATTGTTACGTATTTTTTTGTCCTGCGAAAGTTGAGTTAATAATCTTCAACCCTGGCAGGAGGACTCCATGAACCAACTACCCCGTTTTCTCTGCTCCCTTCTCTTTGTCTGTCTCGCCGCACCGGTTTGGGCCGGCGATGCACCCGGCACCTGGAAGGATCAGGCAGAACTGGCCTACGTTGATACCAGCGGCAACACAGAAGTCACCACCCTGTCAGCCAAAAACCGGGTATCCTACCAATTCACTGACCAGATCGCGGGTCTGTGGCGGGTGGAAATTCTCAATGGCAAGAGTGATGGCGAGCGCAATGCCGAATCGTATTTTACTGAACTCCGGGGCGATTACGCCTACACCGAACGGCTTTACTACTACGCCAATGCCAGTTGGCTTAAAGACAGCTTTGCCGACATCGACTCACGAACTGTCGTCGGTGCCGGTTGTGGCTACAAATTCCTGACCGGCGCCAAGCACTTCCTGGTCGGCGAATCGGGCCTGACCTACACCACCGAGAAGTTCACAAACAGTTCCGACGATCAATACGTGGGGGGGGCGCCTGTTCGGTCAGTACGAATACCATTTCAACGACCGCACCAAGTTCACTCAATCCGCAGAGGCCCTTCTCGACCTGGAACAGATGAGCAATTACCTGCTCAACTCCGAAACGGCCTTCACCGCCGCGCTCAACAGCGTGTTTTCCATCAAAACCAGCTATGTCATCAAGTACGACAATGAAACGACGGGAGGCACCAAACATACGGATACCATCCTGGCGGCTTCTCTGGTCGCCAATTTTTAATCCGTATCGGCCCAGGGAAAAGGGACGCGCTCCTCATCACAGGCAGCGCGTCCCTTTTTTGAACCTGGCCTCCTCTGGCGGGGCGAGGGCATGCAGGTCGATTTCGACCACCTCAGGTTACAACCATCCGGGAACAAATTCCTTCCAGTCCTCTTGCTCACGGAACCTTGCCGCCTAGAAAAACCGCAGCGCCAGCACGTTGACCAGGCCGATCATCCCCCCGAGCAGCGCCCCGAAGAGGTTGATGTACTTGAACTGCTCCTCCATAATGCCGAGCAGCAGCCCCTCGACCTTGAGGATGTCGAGGGAGTTGACCTTCTCCTCGACCATGCGGGCGACGTTGAGGGTTTCGACCAGCGGCGGGACCTCCTTCTTGAGGATCTCGCCGATCTGCCGGCAGAGGCCGACCTCCAGTTCCTCGCGCACATCCGCCGGTACCCGCGCCGAGAGCTTGCCGAGGGGATGGCGAAAAAGCCACTCCTCGCTCTTTTCGGCCAGCAGCCGGGCGAGCGCCTCGCGGGCGGCCGGGGCGCGCAGCGCTTCGAGCAACCGTTCGGCGATCAGCTCTCGCAACGCCTCGACCCGGCCGTCGGGGAGAGCGCGACCAAGCAGGCTGCCAAAGGAACGGTCCTTGACCTGTTCGATCCCTTTTTCCAGCAGCGCCAGGGCGCTCTCGCTGGCGCGACGGCTCTGTACCAGGGCGACGGCGCGGTTACGGAGGAAGCGCCGCACCCCGGCGACCTTCTCGTAGGAGACCTTTTCCAGGTAGCTGGCCAGGGGCCGGTCGAGGAGACCATCGACCCGCTCGCGCAGCAGCGCCGCCACCTGGGCCTGGGTGCGCTCCTCGCGCAGCCAGCGGGCGATCTCCTCCCCCGCCTTGTCGAGAAACTCGGGGAGGCGATCATAGATCTTGTCGAGGTTGATGAAGCCGGCGAGGAGCCCGGAGAGGCCGCCGAGGGAGTCGAGGAATCCCTCGATCGCCTCCTTCCCCTTCACCACCAGCCGCTCGCGGAAGAGCGGATCGTAGAGGAGTCCGCCGAACTTCTCCAGCAGCGGCGGGACTTCCTTCTCCAGCTGCCCGAGCAGGAGCTCGACGAGATCGCCGGGGAGGAGCTCGCGCAGCGTCTTTTCCGAGGCGAACCACTCCTCGCTCTTGGCATCGACGAAGGCGGCGACGCCGCGGCTGACCTGCTCGGAGCCGAGGAACTCGCCGATCTTGCCGTCAAGATGGCGGCGCAGGCCGGCAGAACGTTCCGGGGTGAGGAAGCTCTCGAGGTCGCGGGCGAGGAGTTCGTCCCCCTTGCGTTGCAGATAGCCGCGCAGGGCGGTTTCGAATTCGGCGCTCTCGAGGTAGGCGAAGATCGCCTTCACCGCCTTCCAGCGCAGCAACTCGACCAGCTCGCGGAAGCGGCCGCGGAATTCGGCCGGGATCAGCTCCACCGCCGGGCCGAGGTCGCGATCGAGAAAACTGCCGAGCTTGTCGGCGACCGCCCCCTTGAGCTCGCGGCGGAACGTCTCCTTTTCCAGGGTGCGGCCGACATCGTCGGCGGTCAGCAGATGGCTGCCAACCATCTCGCCCATCTTCTGCGCCAGCTCGCCGCGTTTGGCGGGGATGATGCCGGGAGTGAGCGGCACGCGCAGCCCAAACAGGTGCCAGGGGCGCAGCGGCCGGAAGAGCATGCGAATGGCAATATAGTTGGTCACATAGCCGATGAAGGCGCCGATCAGGGGCGGCAGCAGGATCGGCAGCAACTGCTGGTAGGTCAAAGGGATGACTCCTCTGTAAAAAATTTTGGTAGCGGCGGCCGGGGCTTCCCAATATAACGTCATTCCGACGCCCGGACAAGCTCGGCAAGGGGCTCCTATCTGATATAGTTTAGCTTGACGTCAACGCTTGCCCAACGAGGAGAACCATGACGAACGACGGCCCAGGCGAAGCTGACCGCCTGGTCATCCGCGAGATGACCATCGACGACCTCTCCGAAGTCTTCCATATCGGCGAGGCGGTCTTCACTGCCGAATTCTCCCAGAGTCTCTACCGCACCTGGGACGAGTACGAGATCACCACCCTCTTCAACTCCGACAGCGAGCTCTGCCTGGTCGCCGAGCGGGACGACCGGATCGTCGGCTTCGCGCTGGGCACCACCGTCGAAAAGGCCAAGAGCGCCTGGAAGTACGGCTACCTGGTCTGGCTCGGGGTGCGGCGCGAGGGGCAGCAGGGGAAGGTCGGCCAGAACCTCTTCATCGAGCTCAAGCGGCGCATGCGCGAACAGGGGGTGCGGATGATCCTCATCGACACCGATGCCGACAACGAAGGGGCGATCCGCTTCTTTCGCAAGATGGGGTTCGGCAACGACCAGGAGCACGTCTACATGACCCTTAACCTGAGCCGCAAACGGCGCCGTACGACCAAGGCCAAGGAGAAAAAATCTTGAACGATTGCCAGGACCGGGTCTGGGCCGCCATCGATGCGACCCGCCTGCACCAGACCCTGATTGAAGCCCTCGACATCTATTCTCCTTCGGGGAAGGAGGAGGATATCCAGCTCTTCTTCGAGGAACGCCTGCTCGCGACCGGCTGCCGGCTGATCCGCCAGACGGTCGAGGAGGAGCGCTTCAACCTGCTGGCGACCATGGGCGACGGACCGCCACAGCTGCTGCTGGTCGGCCACGTCGACACCGTGCCGGCCTGGGACTGGGAGGAGTTCGGGGCGGTGGCGGAGGAAGGGATCATCCGCGGCCTCGGCAGCGCCGACATGAAGGGGGGGTGCGTGGCGATGGTCGAGGCCTGGCTGGCGCTGGCGACCCTCCCCGAAAAAGAGCGGCCGCCGGTCGGCCTGCTGCTGGTGGTCGGCGAGGAGGAGAACGGCGACGGCAGCAGCCATTTTCTCGGCGGGGAATGTCCTCCCTGGGTTGTGATCGGCGAGCCGACCGGCCTCACCGCCTGCCTGGCCCACTACGGCTACCTCGAGGCGGGCTTCGTTACCAGCGGCCGGCGCATCCACTCATCACTGCCGGAACTGGGGCACAACGCCGTCGAATCGATGCTGCGGGTCCTGCTCCACCTCGCCCGCGACCCTCTCTTCGACCGCACCGAATCAGGGGTGGTCTACTCGATCCGCGAGTTGAGTTCGTCTCGGGCCGGCTTCGTCGTCCCCGACCGCTGCGAAGCCTGGATCGACCTCCACCTGCCGCCGGCGATGGACCCGGAAGCGGTCGCGGCGACGATCCGTCGCCAGGCCGATAGTGCCCGCGAACTGGTCCCCGGACTCGACCTTGAGGTTGCTTTCGACTTCGCCTCACGCGGCTACGACCTCGGGCCGCAGCCGCAGCTGTGGGACGCGCTCGCCAGCATCTACCCGGGGCTCGGTCTGACCCTGCGCCGCGACGCCTTCCGTTCCCATTCGGACGGCAACCTCTTCTTTGCGGCCGGCGTCAAACCGCTGATCCTCGGCCCCGGTGCACTGGAGACCGCCCACACCCCCGACGAACAGACCAGTTTCGCCGATGTCGTCGCGGCGGCAAAAATTTACGCCGCCCTGGCGCTCGCCGTCAAGGGAGCAGGCTGAAGAACGGACTCCGTCTTGGATTTTTTCGATAGGGCATCCCCTGAGGGGTTCCTAGCCCAGGCATAATCCGATTTTTATCAGCTTTTATTCGAACCTATCCGCGAGAAACGCTTTTGCCTTGGTTTGGCCTGGCCGGGAGAAGACCAGGGCAAGACCAGGCTCAGGCCTGGTTGCGCGCGGAGCAAATCTGATCAGGTCGGATAAACTTCGGATCAGGCAAAGCCAGGAATCTTATTCACGCAACTCCACCGTGACTGCATACAATAAAGCCCCCGGTCAATCTCCGTGACTGGGGGCCGCCTCATCGCTCATCGCTCGTTATTGCCCGCTACCCCTCCATCTCGATCAGGGAGTGGTCGCCGATGTTCATCCGGCGCGGCGAACCGGCCAGGGTCACCGCATCGCCGAGGATGCTCCCCTCCAGGACCAGGGAGCGCACCGTGCTGTTGGCGTTGATGATCGAATCGCAAATCACGCTGTTCTCGACGACGCTGCCGGTCGCCACCGAAACGTAAGGCCCGATGATGCTGTTGCGAACCGTGACCCCGTAGCCGATATGGACCGGTTCGATCAGCACCGAATCGACGACCTCGCCGTGACAGTGATGGCGCCCTTCAAGGAGGTAGCGATTGGTTTCGAGCAGCGTCTCGGGCTTGCCGCAGTCGAGCCAGGCGTCGATCTCCGGAGCCCGGAACTTGAGGCCATCGGCGATCATTCGCATGAAGACGGCGGGGAGGTAATACTCCCCCTTGACCGTCTCGCCGGCGGCGATGGTCCGCTCGAGGTAGCCCATGAAGCCGGCCCCATCCTTGAGATAGTAGAGGCCGACCTGAGCGAGCCGGGAAACCGGGGTGTCCGGTTTCTCGACCATATCGACGATGAACTCCCCCGCGACGACGTTGACTCCGAAGCGCTGGTAATCTTCGACCTCTTTGGAGTAGATCAGACCGTCACAGTCGCTGCAAAGCTGGGGGATCCGGCCGAGGTCGGCGACAAAGATGGTGTCGTTGAAAACCACCAGGACATCATCGCCGGGAGCGATCCGCGGAGCTGCCAGGGCGACCGCGTGGGCGGGACCGAGACGCTCCTTCTGCACGATGTAGTGGCAGTTGAGCGCCGGAAAGCTGCGCTTCATGAACTCCTCGATCTGGCCGCCGTTTTCGTCGGTGATGAAAATATACTCGGTCACCGGCGCCTGGCTGAGGCGACTGACGATATGCTCGAGGACGGTCTTGCCGGCGACCTGGACCAGGGATTTGGCCTTGCTGATGGTGTGGGGGCGCAGCCGCGTCCCCTTGCCGGCCACCGGGAGAATGACTTTCATAAGAACCCTCCGTTAAAATGTAGGCTTGAAATGGACGGTGCGCTTCGGCTAGGGTAACGCCGCCGGCTCACACCCCTGTTCACCTTACCAGTACCGCCCCTGCCACCCTTCGAGGAGCAGCCATGAACGACCACCTGATTCGCATCCTGACCAGCGACGGTTCACTGCGGGCGGTCGCCGCCCTGACCACCAACCTCGCCGAGGAGACCCGCCACCGCCAGCAGACCGACCCGACCGCCACCGTCGCCATCGGCCGGGTGGTGACCGCCGCCGCCCTCCTCGGCAGCCTCCTCAAGGGAGCGCAGCGCCTGGCTTTGATCCTCGAGGGGAACGGGCCGCTGCGCCAGCTTTCCGCCGAATCGGATGCCCATGGCAACCTGCGCGCCACTCTCAAGGAGCCGGTCGCCGGTCTGCCGCCGAAAGAAGACCGCTTTGACGTCGCCGGAGCGATCGGCCGCGCCGGTTTTTTGCAGGTGGTAAAGGATCTCGGCCTGCGCGAACCGTATCGCGGCATGGTCCAGCTGGTCGCCAGTGAAGTCGCCGAGGACCTTGCCTGGTACCTGACCCATTCCGAGCAGGTCCCCTCCTCGGTCGGCCTCGGGGTCACCCTGGGCCCGGAAGCGGAGGTGAAAGCCGCCGGCGGTTTCCTGGTCCAGGCGATGCCGGGCTGCGACGAAGAGCTGCTGGCCCGTGTCGAGGAGCGCGTTCGCCTCCTGCCGCCGGTCAGCACCCTGCTCGCCCGGGGGGAGTCACCGGAACAGATCGTCGCCCGGCTCTTCGCGGGGATTCCCTACACGGTCCAGCTGCGCACCGAACTCGCCTACCGCTGTACCTGCCGCCGGGAACAGGTGCGCGCCATGCTCGCCACCCTCGACCCGGAAGAGCTGCAGGAGCTGGCCGCGGCCGGGGAGGAGGTAACCGTCACCTGTGAATTCTGCAAGGAACCCTACCGTTTTTCGGCCGCGGAGGTCGGCGAGCTCGCCGGTTCGTAGCGCAGCGTCAGCTCCAGGGGTGGACCGTCGCCCACCTCCGGAGTCAGCTGCAGGCGACTGGCATCGAGGCCACGGCGACGGAAATAGCGAGTCAGCAGTTCGGTCCGGGCGGTCGCCAGCTGCACGGCATAAGCGGCCGGCTCGGCGGCAGCGCGCACCCTAGCGGAAAAATAGAGCTGCGGGTAGGCAGCCAGCTGCGCCGCCAGCGGGTCGAGGAGTTCGGTGCCGCCGGCCAGCGGCAGGACGGCGCCGGCGCTGAACAGAATTTCGCCGGGATAACTCACCACCAGCGGCTCGGTGGTACTGAGAACCGCCCCGGGCAGTTGGCCAAAACTCAGGCGCAGGCTGTCGAGGTCGGGCCGCTCCGGCAGCGGGGCTTGCGGCGCCGACGGCACGCAGGCGACCAGGGTCAGGGTCAGCAGCAACAGGGCAAGCGATCGCAGCAGCATCGGTCTAACCTCCATATGGTCTCCGCGGGCGGGCTGGCGCCGAGTATAGCAGATGCCCGTCCCCCGGACCAGCCTCTAGGAGACTGTCGGACTATCCATGCGCCGACTGCAAATCCAGCTGTTCGGCCCAGATTTCGGCTCCTTTTTGACTCAAAGCTCTGGCTATGAGCCCGCAAACGAGCCGAAATCTGGTCTCAAACATCCGAATTTTCGCTTCGCCCCGCATAGTCCGACAGGCTCCTAGCGTCCTTCCAACCCCACCGGGTCACCCACCTTTTCCTCATCGATGCCGAGATCCTGCAGGCGCCAGAGCTTGGCGTAATGCCCGTCCCGGGCAAGGAGCTCGCTATGACTGCCACTCTCGCAGATGCGGCCGCGGTGCAGCACGACGATGCGTCCGGCCTGGCGCGCGCTGCGCAGCCGGTGGGCGATCAACAGCATGCTGCACTCCGCGGGAAGGGCGCGCAGCGCCGTCGTCACCCGCCCCTCGGTGCCGGCATCGAGACGGCTGGTCGCCTCGTCGAGGATCAGCAGCCGGGGCCGCCGCACCAGGGCGCGCACCAGGCAGAGGAGCTGGCGCTCGCCGGAAGAGAGGTTACGGCCGCGCTCGCCGAGGCGGGCCCGAAGGCCACCGAGTTCGGCAACAGTTGTCGCCAGGCCGCAGTCGCCGAGGAGTTGCAGCAGGCCCTGATCGTCGCAGCTCCCCGTCGGGTCGAGGTTGTCGCGCAGGCTGCCGGCAAAGAGGAAGGGTTCCTGGGAGACCCAGGCGCAGCGTTCGCGCCAGGCGTCGAGGTCGAGCGCGGCGAGAGGCTGCCCGCCAACCTGGATCGTCCCCTGCTGCGGCCGGTAAAAACCGAGCAGGAGACGGCCGAGGGTGGTCTTGCCGCTGCCGGTGGCGCCAACCAGGGCGATCCGCTCCCCGGGAGCGATGACCAGATCGATCTCCTGCAGCGCCGGGGTCTCGCCGTCGTAGCTGAAACTGACGCGCTCAAGGCGGATTTCCCCATCATTGCCCGGAAGCGCGCTACCGCTCAGCTCCGCCGGCTGGTCGGCAAGATTGAAGATCCGCTCCAGGGAGGCGTTACTCGCCTGCACGATCGAATACTTGGCCGAGAGGTCGCGCAACGGCGCGAAGAATTTCTGCACATATTCGAGAAAGGCAACCAGGGTACCGAAACTGGCGACGCCGGCGATCACTTCGCCGCCGCCGCGCCAGAGCAGGGCGGCAATCGCCAGCGCGCCGAGAACCTCGACGGCGGCATAGAGGAAGGCGTCCCAGCTGATCACGCGCAGGGTGCTGGCGCGGTAGACCTCCTGCAGCCCGGCAAATTCCCTGAGGGTGCGCTCCTCCTGGCCGAAGAGGCGCACCTCGCCGATGCCGGCGATGCGTTCGGCGACGAAGGCGTTGAGGTCGGCCAGCCGCGCCCGCACCAGGCGCATGGCGCCGCGCATGCTGCGCCGGAACAGGAACAGGATGCCGAGCAGTGGCGGCAGTACCGCGAAGGCGACCAGCGAGAGGTGCAGGTCGAGCCAGAGCATGGCGGCGACGGTCAGGGCGAGGGTCAGCAAATCGCCGAGAGCGGCAACCACCCCCGAGCCGAAGAGCTCGCCGACATTCTCGACGTCACTGGTCAACCGGGTCACCAGCCGCCCCGAGGGGTGGTGATCGAACCAGGCCGCCGGCAGCCGCAGCAGGCGCGGGAACCCTTCGGCGCGCAGCGCCGCCATGATGCGCTGGCCAAGGGCCTGCACCAGGTAGCCCTGGACAAAGAGGAGGAGGCTCTCGAGGAGGACCGCGCCGAGCAGCAGTCCGCCCCAGTGGGGGAGCCGGTTCAGGGTGCCGGGGACAACGGCGTCGTCGATCAGCTGCATCACCAGCCACGGCTGCGCCAGCTTGGCGGCGCTGATCAGCGGCAGCAGCAAAAGGGCGAACAGGGCGCTGCCGCGCCAGGGTCGCATCAGCCCGAGGTAGCGCCGGAAGAGGCGCCAGTCGAAATGACGGCCGCTGATTTCGTCCCCGGCGGGGAACCCGTGGGGGGTCATGGCGCCACCTCCAGGGCATCCTGCAGCTGCTCGCGGCGGAAAAGGCGGGCATAGAGACCGTCGGCGGCGAGGAGTTCGGCATGGCGGCCGCACGCCACCAGGCGCCCCCGGTCGAGGACCAGCACCTGCTCGACGCCGGCGAGGAGCGATACCCGGCTCGAAACCAGCACCACCGTCCGCCCCGCCAGCTTTGGTCGCAGCCGCGCCCAGACCCGGCGCGCGGTGACGGCGTCGAGGTGGCTGAAGGGGTCGTCGAGGAGCCAGAGGTTGCCGTCGCGCGCCAGTGCCCGGCCCAGGGCTACCCGCTGCCGCTGCCCGCCGGAAAGGCTGACCCCCCCCTCCCCGACCGCCGTGGCAAAACCGGCCGGCAGCTCCGTAAGATCGCTGTCGAGGGCGACGGTTGCGGCAATCTCGGCAAGGAGCCGCTCGTCCCCGGCCGGGTCGGCGTAGAGCAGGTTCTGGCGCAGGCTGCCGGAGAAAAGGCGCCCCTCCTGGGGGACCATCGCCAGCCGGCGGCGGTGGGCGCGCAGATCGAGCCGGGCCAGGTCCTGGCCCGCAATCAGGAGGGTGCCAGCCGCCGTCGGGTAGAGCCCGGCGATAAGCCGCAGCAGGCTGCTTTTGCCGGACCCGGTCGGCCCGGTAATGCCGACCAGGGAGCCGGCCGGAAGGTCGAAAGCGAGATCCTGCAGAACCGGGCGCTCGCCATAGGCGAAGCTGAGTTGGCGGGCGCTGAGGGACGGCGCCCCCGCCAGCGGCGGCTCGCCACCGGCCGCCTCGGTGCGGGGGGCGGCGAGGATCGGCTGCAGCCGTTCGCTGCTGGCTCGGGCCCGCTGCAGCAGGGTCAGCACCCAGCCGAGCAGGGTAGTGGGCCAGGCAAGCTGCACCAGGTAGGCGTTGAAGGCGACCAGCTCGCCGAGAGAGAGCTCACCGCCGACCACCAACCGGCCACCGAAGTAGAATGCGAGCAGGGTGCTCAAGGGGCCGATCACCGTCATCACCGGCAGCACCAGCGCGCGCAGCCGGCTCAGGGCGAGGTTGCGCTCCAGGTAGCTGGCGTTGCGGCGGTCAAACTCGCGCCCCAGGTGATCGCGCAGATTGTAGGCACGCACCACCGCCTGGCCACTGACCGCCTCCTCCACCGCTTCGCTGACCAGTCCGAGCCCCTCCTGGACCTCGCTGGAGCGCTGCAACAGCGAGCGGCTGAGCCGCTTGACCAGCAGCAGCAGGAGCGGATAGGGGAGAAGACCGATCAGGGTCAGCCACGGCGCCAGGCGCAGCAGCATGACCAGCGAGAAGAGATAGACGAGCGCCGCGTCGCAGAGGGTCAACAGGCCGAAGCCGGCCATCATCCGCAGGTTGGCGAGGTCGTTGGTGAAGCGCGACAGCAGGTCGCCGGTCCGGTGGCGGTCGAAAAAGGGGGTCCCCTGGTCGAGCAGCCGGGAGAGGAGATCCTGGCGCAGGTCGACTTCAACGTAGCGGGCGGTGTGGAGAAACCGCAGCCGCGACAAAACCCGGGCCGTTCCCCGGGCGAGGGCGGCGGCAGCCATCAGCCCGGCGGCGACCGCCACCGCCTGCCAGTTGCCGGCGGCGGCGCCGTCGATACCGCGCTGGAGGAGCCAGGGGATGGTCATCGCCAGCAGGTTGGTCAGCACCAGCCAGAGCAGGCCGGCCAAGAGGAGCCGCCGGTAGTGGCGCCAGTAGGGGAGGAGAAAGGTCAGGACGGTCATCGCGGCTCGGCGGCGTCGCGCCGGCTGCCAAAGACCGGATGGCGACGCAGGGTTTCGAGGAGGAGATCGGCGGCGATGCCGTTGGCGATTCCGGCGCCGAGGGCGAAGAGTAGGAAGTAGGGGTAGAGGCTCCAGAGCTGCGGGGTGCGCACCAGCAGCAGCCAGGCGACCAGCAGCTGGCCGGTGGCATGGCCGGCGGCGCCGAGGGCGCTGACCCCGACCGGACCGAGATGGCGGCCGCAGAGGGCCCGGCTCCCCGTCATCAGGGCGGTGGCGGCGATGCCGCCGGCGAGGGAGAGGAAGAAGCCGGGGGCGAAGAGATTGCCGAGCAGCAGCGACCCAACGCCGATGCGGGTCAGCGCCACCGCCCAGGCGGCGCGGCCGCCGTAAAGGAAGAGGGCGACCAGGGTCAGGATATTGGCGAAACCGAGGCGGAACCAGGGGGCCGGCGAGGGGAGGAGCGCCTCCACGGTATGCAGGGCGACGGCGAGGGCGGCGAAGAGGGCGAGAAAAACCCGGCGCCGCCAGCGCTCGAGTTCGAGCGGATCAACGGCTGAGGAGGTCATAGCCCTCCCCCGCCGCGGCAGCGCCGCCGTCGATGCGCACCAGCAGGCCGTTAGGAACGCAGGCCAGAAGTTCCCCGGCGCGCTCGATGCGTCCCATGCCGATGCAGACCTTACGCGGACAGGGGGAATCCTCGATACAGACGCGCCCCTGGTGAATCGCGAGCCGGGTAATGCCAATGCGGCCGTTCAGTTCCACCCTCCGCTCCTGGTCGAGGGGGGCAGTGTAGATCACCTTGCCGTCGCGTTCGACCAGCAGCCGTCGCCCCGGCGGACCGGGGCGCAGCCAGACCAGCAGCAGAGCGCAGAGGAGAAGGAGCAGCGCCACCACCAGGCGATCGAGGGGGCGGGTGCGGCGCCAGGCGCCGCTCAGGGCCATGTCACCCTGCCCGCCAGCCCCGGGCTGGTGACGGTGGTGCCGTCGGCGGCGACGATCAGTCCCTCAACTCCCGGAAAGCGGATAAGGAGTTCCAGTCCCTGCTGCGGGCCGAGGACGAAGACCGCCGTCGCCAGGGCATCGGCGAGCATCGCCGTCGGGGCGACAATCGTCACCGCCTGGCAGCGCCGCGCCGGTTGGCCGCTGGCGGGATCGAAGAGGTGATGATAGCGTACCCCGTCGCGCTCGAAGAAACGCTCATAGTCGCCGGAGGTGACCACCGCGGTGTCGGCCAGCGCCAGGGTGGCGAGGATCGCTTCGTCGTTGCGCGGATGCTGGATGCCGATGCGCCAGGGGCGATCACCGTGGTCGCCGAGCAGGCGCATGTCGCCCCCAGCGTTGACCGAGGCGTGGCTGACACCGGCCGCCTGCAACAGTGCCGCGGCGCGATCGACGGCGTACCCCTTGGCGATGCCGCCGAGATCGACTTGCAGGTCCGGGGCACTCTTGCTGACCGTTCGCCCCGCCAGTTGCAGGTCGCCGGGACCGGTAGCGGCCAGGGCCCCCGCCAGCTCCTCCGGCGTTGGTACCCGCGGCGTTTCCCCCTCGATATTCCAGAGCGCCTTGAGCCGCCCCAGCCCCATGTCGAAGGCGCCGCCGCTCGCTGCTGCGACCTGCAGGCCGCTGGCGATGACCGCCGCCGTCTCTGCCGTTACCGCCAGCGGCGTGGTGGCGGCGGAGAGACGGGCGACGTCGCTCTCCGGACGGTAGGGGGACATCAACTCATCGATGCGGGAGATCTCGGCAAAGGCGCGCTCGACGGCCTGCTCCAGCACCGGCTGCGCCGCCCCGAAGGCGGTTATTTCGACCACCGTCCCCATGATGATGCGGCTGCGCCGCACCTCGGCCGCAGGCCCGGAGCGGTCCGGGCAGCCGGTCAGGGTGGCGCAGAAGAGGAGGAACAGTAGGCCATGGAGAAGGCGGGAGGGGGGCACGAACACCTCGCGGGAATGGTGCCGGGGGCGGCCGAAAGCGAGGCCGTTCAGCGCTCGGCGGCGACGATTTCGCCGATCAGGTCATATTCCGAAGAGTCGGTTACCTTGAGCGGCACGATGCTGCCGATCTCCGCCTCGCCGGCAGTGATGTAGACCAGGCCGTCGACGTCGGGAGCCTGGCGCAGGCTGCGCCCGCGCAGCAGCAGCTCGGTCTCCTCGCTGTACCCTTCGACCAGGACCGGCTCAATGCGCCCGACCAGCGCCCGGTTCTTGCGGAAGGAGACCCGGCTCTGCGCTTTCATCAGCTTCTGGTAGCGGGCCTTCTTGACCCGTTCGAGGACCTGGCCGGGGAGTTTGGCGGCGCCGGTCCCTTCTTCGCGCGAATAGCGGAAGACGCCGACCCGTTCGAAGTGCCCCTCCTCGACGAAGGCGAGGAGCTTGGCAAACTGGGCGTCGCTCTCGCCGGGGAAGCCGACGATGAAGGAGGTGCGCAGGGTGGCATCGGGGATCCGGCTGCGGATGCGCTGCAGCAGGCGGCGGATTCCCTCCTCGTCGACGCGGCGGTTCATCAGCGCGAGGATTTCGTCGTCGACATGCTGCAGCGGGATGTCGAGATAGTTGCAGATCTTCTCTTCGGCGGCCATCAGGTCGAGGAGTTCGTCGCTGATGCCGTCGGGATAGGCATAGAGCAGGCGCAGCCAGGTCAGCTCCTCGATCTTCACCAGCTCCTGCAGCAGGGTTTCGAGGCGGGCGCCATCGTGGCGGTCCTGGCCGTAGGCGGTGACGTCCTGGGCGATGAGGTTGACCTCGCGGACCCCGTCTGCGACCAGGCGCCGGACTTCGGCGACGACCGATTCGATGCTGCGCGAACGCAGCGGCCCGCGCAGCTGGGGGATGACGCAGTAGGAGCAGAAGTTGTGGCACCCTTCGGCGATCTTGACGTAGGTCGAATAGAAGGGGGAGGACTTGACCCGTGGCGTGGTGTGATCGTAGAGATACTCGGGGAGACCCACCTCCTGGCGCGGCGTAGCGCCGGGGAGGGTCGACTCGATCAGCTCGACCAGGCGCGGGGCGTCGCTGGTGCCGATGAAGAGATCGACTTCCGGCAACTCCGTCGAGAGTTCATCGCGATAACGCTGGGGGAGGCAGCCGGAGACGACCAGCAGCTTGCAGCGGCCGTTTTTCTTGTAATCGGCGACCTCAAGGATCGTTTCCACCGATTCTTCCTTGGCGTCACCGATAAAGGCGCAGGTGTTGACGATGATCACGTCGGCCTGGGCCTCGTCGGTGACGATCTCGTAACGATCGACCGGCAGATGCCCGAGCATCACCTCGGCATCGACCAGGTTCTTTGGGCAGCCGAGGCTGACCAGGCTTACTTTTCGTTTCATGGTGCTCCCAATTTCGGAAATTATGGATTTTGAATTGTGACTGTTGAATTCAATTCAAAATCCAAAATCCAAAATTCAAAATTGTTTTCTAGCTTCTCATGTTGACGAACTGCAGTTCGATCTCGAGGTCCTCGCCCTTGAGGGTCTGGATCACCTGCTGCAAGTCGTCGATCTGCTTGGCGCTGACCCGCACCTGGTCATCCATGATCTGCGGCTGGACCTTGAGCTTGGTCTCCTTGATCCGCTTGATGACCTCCTTCGCCTTCTCCTTGTCGATCCCCTGGACAATACCGATCCGCTGGCGAACCGCGCCCCCCGAAGCTGCCTCCTTCTTGCCGTAATCGAGGTTCTTGGGCGAGATGTTGCGGCGCACCAATTTTCCTTTCAGGATATCGATGATCGCCTGCAGTTTGTAGTCGTCGGCGGCGAGGATCAGGATGGCATCCTTCTCCAGGGTGACCTCGTTGTGGGTCCCCTTGAAGTCGTAGCGCTGGGTGATCTCCTTGACCGCCTGGTTGACCGCATTGTCCACTTCCTGCATGTCCACCTTGGACACGATGTCAAAGCTCGGCATCGCACACCTCCTGCAAAAATTCGTCAGGCGAGCCGATAGGCCCGCGGAATCGAAGACTTATAGCATGAAAGCGCCCCGGAAGGGAAGTCCCTGCCCGGGGCGCTGCCATTTTGCCTGGCAAAAGGTCACTCAGAAACCCATCCCCTGACCGCTGGGACGCACCACGTCGACCCCGGCGGGCATGATGAAGCGGAAATCGAGATCGCCGAGGCCACGATTGATACGGATATCGCTGAATTCGATCAGGGTGCTGTTGCCGCCCGGATCGAAGACGGTGCTGGAAAGGAGCGGCAGATAGCCGCCGGTGCTGCCGCTGCGGGTAAAGGCATCGACCGCCCGGCGATCGACCACGATCAGCATCCGCGCGATCAGCGGCGACGCGCGGCGCGGCGTCATCTCCAGTACCCAGTTCCCTTCCCGGTCGCGATTCTCCGACGCCCAGCCGATGCTGAAATCCCGGCTCAGGTTGCCGAGCCCGGTGAGGAAGGTGAGCGGATCGTTGGCATCGGTGCGGTTGACGATATCGATGTCGGACTGGATCACCTGGCGGTTCTCCGGCAGATAGACCCACATCGTCCTGCCATCGGAGACGATCTCCTGGTCGGTCGGCTCGAAATACTCCCAGCGGAATTGGGCCAGGGGGGGATGCCCCTGGCGCTGGACGAAGCGCACGGCGACCCGGCCGCGACCGCGTTGGGTCCGTTCGAGAGAGGCGATTCTCGATTCCTGGAAAAAGTCTCCCTGGAAATCATGGATCGCCGTCGCCTCGGGAGCGCTGGCCTGGAACGGACTTTCCAGGGTGTTGATCACCTCGGAAAGGCCGGCGGCCCGGACAGTTCCGGCACAGATAAAGAGCACGGCAACCAGCAACGGCAGGAGCAGGACTGTTCGTTTCATGGTGGATCTCCTTGGACAGATGGCGAATCAGAAAATTATTTCCCCCTCGCGCCCGCGCACCGCTTTGACGCGAACCTCGCCACTGGCGATATCGAACTCGACGGTGCGGCCGAAGTTACCGCCGACATCCTCGGCCAGCAACGGGATTCCGAGAACGGCAAGGGTCTCGCGGGCGCTGCGGATATTGCGCGGACCGACCGCGTTGTCCGGGTCTCCCAGCAGCGGCTCGAACATGTTGGCGCCGCCGAAGATCTTTGCCCCGAGCCGTTCCCGCGCGGCCCCGCGGGCGAGGAGATCGTTGATCATCAGCTCGATTGCCGCATCGACGAACTTGGCGGGGCGGGCGTTGTCGGCGGCGTGACGTGGCGACGGCAGCAGGGTATGGGCGAGGCCGCCGATGCGGAACTCGGGGTCGTAGAGGGCGATCGCCAGGCAGGAGCCGAGCCCGTAGGTCACCAGCTTTGCCGGCGGCACGGCGATGCGGAATTCGGATATGCCGACGCTGAGCCGTTCGGTCATGGTCACCCCCCGACCGCATCGAGAATCAGCGAAAGGGAAGAGGCATCGGGGAGGAGAAAAAAGTGCCCCTTGATCAGCTCCTGCTGCGGATTGGCGCCATGGAACTCGGTCTCCACCATCAGCGCCAGGTCGCCGGCCGCCGAGAGTTCGATCAGGACATGGTCGACTACCGCACCGGCCATGTCGCAGGCGAGCAGCGGAATCGACGGAATCAGCGTCAGGTGGAGCAGGTTCCCCATTGCGCTGAGATAGGCCGAGGCGAGAATATTGCCGACCTCCTTCATCGTCGAGGCACCCAGTTCGTCGAAGAGCAGCCCTTCCGCTTCGCTGCCGAGCAGACGCTGCAGCAGGCGCTGGGCGCTGTCGCGCGGGAAGATCAGCAGGATATTGCCGCGCGCGTCCCCGAGTACCCGCAGGGTGATGCCGGCAACCACCTTCTCCGCACCACCGAGGAGTTCGGGAACCTGGCCGATATCGGTCACCGTCACCCGCGGCACCCGCAGGTAAACCGTCTCGCCGATCAGCTGCGACAGGGCCGTCGCCGCATGCCCCATGCCGATATTACTGATCTCCCGGAGGGCGTCGAGTTGGTTTTCATTCAGCAGGGGAAAGCTCATTTGGCCTCTTCTGGGTGCGGGCCGCGACCGGCACCGGGACGGGTTTCCAGCAGGGACTGCGGGTCGAGCAGGAAAACGATATGGCCATCACCGAGTATTGCCGCTCCGGAGAGCCCGGCGATCTGGTTGAGGGGAAATTCGAGCGCCTTGACAAAGACTTCCCGTTGGCCGGCGAGGCGATCGACCACCAGGCCGACGCGGCGCCCGCGCAGCTCGGTGATCACCATTTGCACGCCGCCGCCGGGAGAAGCCGGCGGCAGACCGAGGATCTTGTGCAACGAAAGGAGGGGGACCACATCCTCGTCGAGGCGGATGACCAGTTGCCGGCCTGAAGAGCGCACCTCGTTGCGGGGGACTTCGAGGGTACGCACCACGCGGGTGATCGGGATTGCCAGGGTCTGGCCGCCGCAGGTGACCAGCAGCACCTGGATGATGGCGACCGAGAGCGGCAGCTGGAGGATGATCCGCGTTCCCGCGCCGGGCTGGGACTGGATATCGAGGAGACCGCCGAGATTCTCCACCGCCGACTTGACGACGTCCATGCCGACGCCGCGCCCCGAAGTCTCGGTCACCACCGGGGCGGTGGAAAAACCAGGGTGACAAACCCACTGCAGGACGTCGCGGTCACGCAAGCTCTTGACCTGGGCCGGGGAAAGGAGTCCCTTCTCCAGGATCTTGCGGCGGATCAGGGCCGGGTCCATGCCGCGGCCGTCGTCGGCGACCTCGATCAGCACCAGGTCCTTCTCGCGCCAGGCCCGTACCGTCACCTTGCCCTGGCGGTCGATGCCATGGTCAACGGCGTTGCGCACCATGTGCACCAGGGGATCGGCGAGCTCCTCGAGGATCGCCCGGTCGAGCTCGACCTCGTCCCCCTCGACCTGCAGCACGATCTCCTTGCCGGTTTTCCGGGCCAGGTCGCGAACCACGCGCGGCAACCGCCCGGTGATGCTCTCGACCGGCATCATCCGGACCTGGAGGACATGATGGTGGAGATCGGTGAGGAGACGGGTGAGCTGGCCGATGCCGTTCTTGACCTCTCCCCACTGGCTGTTCCTGGCCGCCCCCTGCAGCATGTAACGATTGGTAATCAGCTCGCCGGTGAGGTTGATGAAGCGATCGAGCAGCTCGGTACGGACCCGGACCGTGCGCGGGCCTTCCTCCCGGCGGGAACTGCTCTCCCGGCGCCGGTCGGCGCCGAATTCGACGCCGGCGACATCAGGCATGCTGCGCAACCGGGCCTCGATCTCATTGCGCGGCAGGTCGGCCACCAGCCAGGCAGAGAGCTTGCCGACAGGGCCGCCGCGTTTCAATTCATCGGCGTTGGGTAAACTCGCCTGCAGGGAACCGCAGTTGGCCAGCTCCCGCAGCAGCAGGATCGCCCGGGCGGCCGGGGCGGCTGCGCCCTCGGCCAGGGTAACGGTGATGTGCAGGGCCTCCCCTTCACTGTCGGTCGGAGTCGGCAGCGCCGCTGCCGCCGGCGGAGGAGCGGCAGCAGCAGGGGTGACCGGCGTGGGAGGCGTAGCGGCAGGTGTTGCGGCGGCCCCGGCGAGAAAGCTCTCAATCTCCCGCTCCGCCCGTTCGGCGGTGATATCTTCGACCAGTCCTTCGAGCAGATCGAGGCCCGCCAGCATCCGATCGATCGCCTCGGCGCTGATCCCCCCCCCCTTGCGGATCGAATCCATCAGGTCTTCAAGGTGGTGAGCGAGGCTGGCGGTGACCGTGTACCCCATGGAGGCCGCCATCCCCTTGATCGAATGCGCCTCGCGAAACAGGGAGTCGATGCTCTCCTTGTCCGTCGGCGCCTTTTCGAGCTGGAGCAGCAGGCGGCTCATGTTCTTGAGATGTTCCGCGGTTTCGCTGAGAAACATTCCGCGGTATTTGGACATATCCATGGGTAGGAATCCAGAATTACGAAATCATTTCAAACGGCAAACAGGGCGCCGCAAAAATCTTCACCCCTGGCCGGCCACACGTCGAACCACATCGAGGACCCGCTCCTCCTTGAAGGGCTTGACGATGAAGTCCCGCGCCCCCGATTGCACCGCCTCGACCACCAGGGCATCCTGGCCCAGGGCACTGCACATGATGACGCAGGCCGCAGGATCTCCCGCCGTGATCTCCTGCAACGCCTCGATTCCGCTCTTCAACGGCATGACGATATCCATCGTGACCAGGTCGGGATGCAACTCGCGGTAGCATTCGACGGCCTCGACACCGTTGGCCGCTTCGCCGACGACCTGGTGCCCGGCCCGGAGAAAGATATCCTTGAGCATGTTGCGCATGAACAGGGCATCATCGACGATCAGTACTCTCAAACCCATCGGTTCATCTCCTCCACGTTTTCCCTCAATGCGTTTCCAGGCTCGCCAGCAGGCGTGCCAGGTCGAGCATGTTGATCATATCCCCCTGGTGATTGAAGACTTCGCGGATATACGCCTCCCGTTCCCGGTCCTGCAGATAGGGAAGCATTTTTTCCCGCTCCAGCGCCAGGATTCTGCCGACGGCGGTCACGCCGAGACCGAGGGGACAGGTCGCGGCCGGCAACACGATGACCCGCCGGTCCCGTTGCGAGGCTTCCAGACCGAGATACCCGGCGAGGTCGAGCACCGGCAAAATCGTGCCGTGAAAGTTGATCGCGCCGAGGTAGCCGGCCGGCGCCAGCGGGATGTAATCGAAGTCGGGGGCCTCGACGATCTCCTGCACATCGGCGACCTCAAGGCCGTAGAGCTCTTCACCGAGACGAAAGGTCAGGGTCAGGTCCATGGCGGCCTCAGCCCCGTTCGCTGCCAAGCTGGAAGCGTCGTACCGCGTCGAGCAGCTGGTCGGCCAGGGCCGAGAGGTCCTGGGCCGAGTGGGCCATTTCTTCCATGGAGGCGGTCTGCTGCTGGGTCGCCGCCGAAACCTCCTCGGTCGCCGCAGCGTTGTCGGCCACGACCTTGGAAATCTCGTCGATCGCCTCAACCATCTTGCCGGCCCCTTGCGTCTGCTTCTGGGAAAGTTCGGCGATGCTGGTCGCCTTGGTCTGGGTATTGGCCGCCGTCTCGATAATCTGGTCGAAGGCGGTCACCGTCGAATCGAGGGCGGTTCGGCCGGCGTCCATCTCGACCATGGTCTGCTTCATCGAAGCCTGCACCTGCCCTCCCTGCTCACGGATCGCTTCGATCAGACTGGTGATCTCGCCGGCCGATTCGCTGGTCGAATCGGCCAGTTTGCGGATCTCCTCAGCGACAACGGCGAAGCCACGGCCGTACTCGCCGGCCCGCGCCGCTTCGATGGTCGCGTTGAGAGCCAGCAGGTTGGTCTTCTGCGCGACCCCGGTGATGACGTCGACGATCTTGCCGATCTTCTGGACCTGGAGGCCGAAAGAGACGATCTGCTGGCCGTTGTTCTCCACCTCGACGAGAATGTGACGCAGCTTTTCGGTGGTGACCCGGGCGGTCTCGCCCCCCCCCTGGGCGGTTCGGGCGGTTTCGTTGGCGGCGGCGACCACCTTCTTCGCCGCCCCGGCGATCAGCTCGACGGAGACGGCCATCTCCCGGATCAGGCGCGAGGAACGTTCGACCATTTCGGCCTGGGTTTCCGCCCCGCGGCTGATCTGCTCGACGGTGTTGGAGACTTCATGGCTCGATGCGGTCATCTCCTGCGAGGTGGCGGAGAGACCCTGGGCCGCCTCGGCAACCTTGTTGGCGGAGGTGCGGATGGTGCCGACCAGGTCGCGCAGGCTCTCCACGACACGGTTCAGGGAACCGGCGAGATCGGCGGTTTCATCCGGAAAGGCGCTGCCGCGCAGGCGGATCGCCTTGGAGAGGTCACCGAGGCTGAGGCGCTCGGCCGCCTCCGAGAGGTGGCGGATGTTGGCCGTGAACGCCTTGGAAAAGGCCCACCCGAGCAGCAGGCCGACCAGGATCGCGCAGCCGATGCTGACCAGCTGCTGCCAGGCTTCGGGGATACCGAGATGGGGGACGAGCTGGTTGAGCAGCACGATAGAGCCCACCACGATGATAAATCCCATGATGAATTTGTAGCTGATTTCTACACGCATCGATCCACTCCTTCGCAAGACAGCTTCACTGGCAGGCAATTCTCATTGGCATTGACCGGGGCCGGGGCTCAGGGGGCGGGTAGAGAGCGGTAGATCCGCTCCTCCGGGTATTCGGCGGCAAAGCGTTGCCGAATCTCGCCGAGCAGGGTTTCCGCCCGTCCCAGGACCAAATACCCTCCCGCACCCAGGGCGTCAGCGAAGCGCCGCAGGATTCGCTCCTGGTCACCCCGGGAGAAATAGATCAGCACGTTGCGGCAAAGGATCAGGGCGGCCCTGGGGTAGGCCCCCTCGCCGAGGATATCCTGCTGTTGGAACTTCACCCGCTTGCGGATCTCCTCACGCAGGCGCAGCCCACGCCCCTCGGCCACGAAACAACGCTCCCGCATTGCCGCCGGCACCTCACCGAGGCGCTGCTCGTCGTAATAGCCGGCCGCCGCCTGGGCCAGGGCCGGAGCGCTGATGTCGCTCCCCCAGATTTCGATCTCCAGGTCCTGGACCGGCAGCGCCTCGACCAGCAGCGCCAGCGAGTAAGGCTCTTCGCCACTGGCACAGCCGACACTCCAGAGCCGCAACCGGCGTTCGCCGGCGGCGCGGGCGTTTTTCACCAGGGCAGGCAGGACCTCCTGCTGCAGGGTCTGGAAGGTGGAGGGGTTGCGAAAGAACTGGGAGACGTTGATGGTAATGGCCGCCAGCAACGGGTCCAGTTCACTCTCATTATGCTCCAGCCAAGCCAGATAGGGGAGCGCCGCACTGAAGCCGCAGGCCCGCACCCTGGCCGCGATCCGGCGCTTGACACAGCGGTCCTTGTACATACCAAGGTCGAAGCCGCGCCGGGCCAGCAGCAGCTCGCGCAGACGATCAAACTCGGCGTCGGGGAATTCGCTGCCGACAAAGGGTACATGATTTGACGACGGATCTCGCAACAGGCCCCCCAGGCAATCTCAAAGCTAGCAAACATCGGTCCAACGACCGTAGCACCCGCCCTTCCGGCGCCGGGGTTGCTAACCCTGGCCGGAAAAGTGATTGAATCCTCGCGGCTGCATCGGGCGGATGCCACCCTCCCGGTCTTTCACCAGCAGGCCGCCATCTGGCGGCGTAACCTGGCCGATGCGGCTGACCGGCAGTGACCAGTCGCGCACCAGTTCGGCAAGCCGTTCCTCGTGGTGCGGGGCGACGGTCAGCAGCAGTTCATAATCCTCGCCGCCGGCGAGCACCAGGTCAAAAAGTTCCGGCGCCTGCCGCAGCCGGGCTTCGGTTGCGGCCGATAGCGGCAGAGTGGCGGCGTCCAGCAGGGCCCCCGCGTTCGCCGCCGCCAGGATATGGCCGAGATCCGCGAGCAGACCGTCGGAGAGATCGATCATCGCCGTCGCCAGTCCGCCCGCGGCGAAGCTGCGCCCCGCGGCACTGCGCGCCGTGGGGCGATGGTGCCGCGCCAGCAGTTCCGGGTCGGGAGGTCGCCCCTGCTGCAGGTCGAAGAGCGCCAGGGCACTGTCGCCGAGGGTTCCGGTGACGTAGATGCCATCCCCGGGAGCGGCCCCGGAGCGCCGCACCAGCTCCCCCGGCGGAATGCTCCCCGCGGCGGTGACCGAGATCAGCAGCGGCCCCGGCGACCGGCAGGTATCGCCGCCGGCAAGGGTCACCCCGTATTCGTCACAGGCGGCGCAAAATCCCTCCATCAGGTCGTCGAGGTCGGCCAGGGGGAGGGTCGTGGGAATACCCAACCCAAGCAAGAGGAAGTGGGGCGTGCCGCCCATGGCCGCGATATCGCTGATATTGACCGCAACGCTCTTGCGGCCGAGATCGGCCATGCCGGTCCAGTCGCGGCGGAAATGCACCTCCTCGATGAGCAGATCCTTGCTGGTCAGCAGCAGCTCCCCGGCCGGGAGCTGCAAGGCCGCGCAGTCGTCGCCGATCCCCAGCAGCACCCCGCGCCCGTCCCGTACTCCGCTCCGGATGCGATCAATGAAACCGAACTCGCCGAGGTCCTTCAGCTTCATGCCGGATCGACCAGCGCCGCGGCCAGGACCTCGTCCATCGTCCGCACGCTGACGAAGTTCAGCTTGCTGCGCAGGGGGCGCGGGATCTCTTCCAGGTCCTTGAGGTTGCGGTGCGGAATGATGACGGTACTTATGTGGGCCTGGGCGGCGGCCAGAACCTTCTCCTTGAGGCCACCGATCGGCAGCACCTTGCCGCGCAGGGTGATCTCGCCGGTCATCGCCACATCTTTGCTTACCCGCCGGCCGGAGAGGGCTGAAATCAGCGCCGTCGCCATGGTCACCCCGGCGCTCGGGCCATCCTTGGGAATCGCGCCGGCCGGAACGTGGACATGGATATCCCGGGTTTCGAAAACCGCCGGATCGATACCGAGCTCATCGGCATGGGTACGGGCATAGGAGAGGGCGGCCTGGGCGCTCTCCTTCATCACCTCGCCGAGATGCCCGGTCAGGGTCAGGGTCCCCTTCCCTTTCATGGTGTTGACTTCGACGTAAAGGATTTCGCCGCCGACTTCGGTCCAGGCCAGGCCGGTAGCGAGCCCCGCCTCGTCCTCGCTGCGTTCCTCCTCCGGAAGATAGCGGGGCTGGCCGAGAAAGCGGGCGATGGTGTTCTCGCTGACCCGGATCGCCTGCTTCTTCCCTTCCGCGAAGCGGCGCGCCACCTTGCGGCAGATGCTGCCGATTTCCCGTTCGAGGTTGCGCAGCCCGGCCTCCGCCGTATAGCCGGTAATCAGGCGCAGCAGGGCGTTGCGGGAGAAGACCACCGCCCCCTTCTTCAGGCCGTTGGCTTCGAGCTGGCGCGGGACCAGGTAGCGGTTGGCGATGAAGACCTTCTCTTCGGCGGTGTAGCCGGCGAGGCGGATCACCTCGAGGCGGTCCTTGAGGGCCGAGGGGATCGGGTCCATGACATTGGCGGTCGCCACAAAGAGCACCCGGGAAAGGTCGAAGGGAAGATTGATGTAGTGGTCCGAAAAGGCGTGGTTCTGCTCCGGGTCGAGGAGTTCGAGGAGGGCCGCCGAGGGATCGCCGCGGAAATCGGCGCCGATTTTGTCGAGTTCATCGAGCATGAAGACCGGGTTGTTGGTGCCGGCCTGTTTCATCCCCTGCAGGATCCGTCCCGGCATGGCGCCGACATAGGTGCGGCGGTGGCCGCGAATCTCCGCCTCATCGCGCACCCCACCGAGGGAGATGCGCACGAACTCGCGGCCCAGGGCGCGGGCGATCGACTTGCCGAGACTGGTCTTGCCCACCCCAGGCGGGCCGACGAAGCAGAGGACCGGTCCTTTCAGATCCTTCTTCAGCTTGCGCACCGCGAGGAATTCGAGGATGCGGTCCTTGACCTTTTCGAGATCATAGTGATCCTCGTCGAGAACCCGGCGCGCCTTCTTCAGGTCGAGGTTGTCCCGGGTGGCGTGGCTCCAGGGGAGCTCCACCAGCCAGTCGAGGTAGGTGCGGACCAGGGAATATTCGGCGGCCTCGGGGTGCATCGTCTCCAGGCGCCGCAGCTGCTTTTCGGCTTCGACCAGGGTCTCTTCCGGCAGGTTCGCCAGTTCGAGCTTGCCGCGCAGTTCTGCGACATCTTCGGCACGGGGATCGGCCTCGCCGAGTTCGGCCTGGATCGCCCGCAGCTGCTCGCGCAGGAAATATTCGCGCTGGCTCTTCCCCATCTCCTCCTTGGCCTGGCTCTGGATGCGGTTCTGCACCGTCATCAGCTCCAGTTCCTTGGCGAGCAGGGTCTTGATACGCAGCAGCCGCTCCACCGGGTCGAGGATTTCGATCAGTTCCTGGGCCTCGGCGACCTTGAGGCCGATATTGCTCGCCACCAGATCGGCGAGGCTGCCGGGCTCTTCGATATTCTCCACCACCAGGATCACTTCCGGTGCGACGTTCTTGCCAAGGTTGACGATCTGGCCGAGCTGGTCACGAACGGTGCGCATCAGCGCCTCGACTTCGAGGGGGAGCTCGTCCTGGGGGGTCTCCTTCAGCTGTTCGATCTGCACGGTAAAATGGGGTTCGGTGGCATTGAAGCGCTCGATGCGCCCCTTGGCAAGGCCCTGGATCAGGACCTTGAGGCGGCCGTCGGGGAGCTTGAGCATGCGCATGATCATCGCCACCGTACCGGTGGTGTAGATCGACTCCGGAACCGGCTCCTCCTCGCCGAGGTCCTTCTGGGTGGCGAGGAAGATCAGGCGATCGCTGGCCAGTGCCGCATCGATGGCGGCAACCGACTTTTCGCGGCCGACGAAGAGGGGGAGGATCATGTAAGGGAAGATGACGACATCCCGCACCGGGAGGAGGGGAAGTTCATCAGGAATCTGGATATCTTTCTTTTCCGGACTGGTTGCCAAACGTAAGACCTCTCTGCCGGCATGCATGCCGGACCGATAACGCAATGGGGCAGGCCGCTACCTCCGTGCCCTGTCCGGGGCCGCCAACCGGCAGCGACAGGCACTGGGGTTTCGGACAAGATACCGGATGCACCGGCTTATGTCCAGCCGCAATTATCTTCTGGTCTCGGGGACTTGGGGCATTTTGTGCTGCTCAGGGCCGGATCTGGAAGCGCTCCTGCACCTCCCCCTGACAAACCCCGCCGGCAGTGAAACTGCGCTCGAAAAATTCGACGGCACCGGAATCCGTGATCAGTAGCAGGGTCGAGGCGCGGGTTCCATAGTCGCTGCTGCAGATAAATCGCGACGAAAGGAGCCGTTCCCAGGCCAGACCGACCCCGGTATCGGGCAGGTCGGCAGCGGCCGCCGGGGTGCGGTCGGCGAGCAGGGTGAAGAGCGACTCTGGGTTCACCCGGTTCTCCTGCACGAGCTTCGCCAGGGCCGCCTTGCCGCTGGTTACCTTCGGCCAGGGGGTATTGAGCAGGGCGTTGCTCAGGCCGTGGATGCCGGGAGTTAAAACCGTGGCGGCGCCGCCACGGCTGCTGAACCAGGCAACCTGGTCGCGGTTGCCGGCAAGGAGGTTAAAGGCATGGTAGTCCTGCGCCATCGGCGCCTGCGTCGCGATCCAGTCCCTCGGCTCCCTGCCGGAGGAGAGAAAGTCCCGCACCAGCAACCCCCGGGAAGGCGCATCACTGCGATGCCGGTCCGGGTCGCGAAAATCGCGGAAGTTGGTCACCGCCGCCCAGCGCCCACGCCGATCGACGCCGCACCAGGTCCCGCCGCCGACCAGGTCCCGACCCGCCAGAATTTCCGGCGGATCGCTCCACCAGGTGGCCGGTGCGGTCGGTCGACGGTGAAATTCATCGCGGTTGGCGGCCAGGACCAGCCGATACTCGGGGTGGCAGTTCCAGGCCAAGAGGATCAGACACATGGCAACGGGCCCTTCGCTGGCAGGACTATCTCCGGAAAAAGACGAACCTAACCTGAGGGTAACAGAGGTTCGGCCGGCAATGGAACGGATTTCCCCTCTCCCTGCGGACTTTCCTGACCTGGCTCCCGCTCCGTGACCTGCCGACGCCTGATAGCGGGGGCAGCACCCGCAACTTCCGTGGGGAGGAAAACATGTGATGGCAGCTCTCCATCTCTGACTCGCATGATTCAACTGCCTCGCCGCTGAAAATCGACCAGATAAAAAGGGCGGCCCATCTGGACCGCCCTTTTTATCTGCTGTGACTGGAATGCGCTCGGCTCAGACCTTCGGGCCGGCCTGGGTAAAATCGAAGTCGTCACCATCTTTCATGTACTTTTTGAAGTTCTGAATGAACATCCCGGCGAGCTTGTTGGCAGTGGCATCGAAGCTTTCCTTGTCGGCCCAGGCATTGCGGGGGTTGAGCAGGTTGCTGTCAACCCCGGGCAGAGCCTTGGGGATATTCAGGCGGAACCAGCGGGTCTGGTCGAACTCGGCGTTTTCAATGGAACCATCGAGAATGGCGTTGACGCAGGCGCGGGTCGCCTTGATGCTCATGCGCTTGCCGACCCCGTAACCACCGCCGGCCCAGCCGGTGTTGACCAGGTAAGCATTGACGCCGTGCTTTTCCATCTTCTCGCCGAGGAGCTTGGCGTAAACGGTCGGGTGCAGCGGAAGGAAGGCCTCGCCGAAACAGGCCGAGAAGGTCGCCTGGGGCTCGGTGACGCCGCGCTCGGTACCGGCGACCTTGGCGGTGTAGCCGGAGAGGAAGTAGTACATCGCCTGTTCCTTGGTCAGCTTGGAGACCGGCGGCAGCACGCCGAAAGCGTCGCAGGTGAGGAAGATGATGTTCTTCGGATGACCGGCCTTGAGGGTCGGCTCGTGGTTGTCGATATGCTCGATCGGGTAGGAGACGCGGGTGTTTTCGGTCTTGGAACGGTCGTCGAAGTCGATGATGCCGTCGTCATTGGCGACGACATTCTCGAGCAGGGCGTTGCGGCGGATGGCACCGTAGATCTCCGGCTCGCTCTCCGCCGAGAGGTTGATGCACTTGGCGTAGCACCCCCCCTCAAAGTTGAAGATACCGTCGTCGTCCCAGCCGTGCTCGTCATCACCGATCAGCTTGCGGGCGGCATCGGTAGAGAGGGTCGTCTTGCCGGTTCCCGAGAGGCCGAAGAAGAGGGCGACGTCGCCGGCCTTGCCGACGTTGGCGCTGCAGTGCATGGAGAGGATTCCCTGCAGCGGCAGCCAGTAGTTCATCATCGTGAAGATCCCCTTCTTCATCTCCCCGCCGTACCAGGTGCCACCGATGATGGCGACGTTCTTTTCGATGTTGAAGGCGACGAAGACTTCCGAATTAAGCCCGTGTTTCTCCCAGTTCTTGTTGACCAGGTTGCTGGCGTTGTAGACGGTGAAGTTGGGGGCGAAGGCGGCCATCTCCTCCTGGCCGGGGCGAATAAACATGTTCTTGACGAAGTGGGCCTGCCAGGCGAATTCGGTAACGAAGCGGACCGACTTGCGGGTCTTTTCGTTGGAACCACAAAAGCCATCGGTGACGTAGAGGTCTTTCCCCGCCAGGTAGTCGAGGACCTCGGCATGCAGTTCGTCGAAGATTTCCGGTGCCATGGCGACGTTGACCTTGCCCCAGGCGATATTCGCAAAGGAGGGGAGCTGGTGGACAAAGTACTTGTCCTTGGGGGAACGGCCGGTAAACTTGCCGGTATCGACCATCATGGTGCCGTTGTCGGCGACGCGCCCTTCGTTGTTGCGCTTTTCGTGCGCAAAAAGGTCGTCGAAACCGAGGTTGTGGTGGATGGTGCCAACGCTCTTCAGCCCAAGGTCTTTTGCCTGAATCATCTTCATCACCCTTGTTTGCGTGGAGTCGGGTCGCCGGGGAGCAACCGCTCGTTGATGTTCATGGACGGCGCGGGAGGATGCGTCGTCCAGATATGTGAAAAAATTCCAAAATTCTCGAAGCCGGTCACGGATTTGGCCCCGAAAGGTCTTAACAAATTTATCCTCAATAGAAAAGAAAAATATTTCAAAAATATCGCTAAAATTATTTACGCTTCCGTTTTACAATCGGCAGGGACAGTTTTCTCTCTCACCACAGCCTTCTTTCGGGGAGACCAATTTAGTTCTGCGGAAACACAGTAAGATATAGTGCTACTCTGTGCGGGTGCGCCCGGCATCCCGTCAGATCAACGTTCTTCCGAAGGAGGTCTTCCGATGAGTTATGACGTTCCCCAAAATGCCAAGCTGCTCAAATGGGTCGAGGAAGTCGCGTCCCTGTGCCAACCGGCCCGCATCCACTGGTGCGACGGATCGCAGGAAGAGTACGACACCCTTTGCGAGCAACTGGTGGCGAGCGGCACCTTCCGCAAATTGAATCCGGAAAAGCGGCCCAACAGCTATCTCGCCTGGTCCGATCCGATCGATGTCGCCCGGGTCGAGGACCGGACCTTCATCTGCAGCATCTCCAGGAACGATGCCGGGCCGACCAACAACTGGATGCCGCCGAAGGAGATGAAGGAGAAGCTCAACGCCCTCTTCAAGGGGTGCATGCAGGGACGGACCATGTACGTCATCCCCTTCAGCATGGGCCCGCTCGGTTCACCGATCGCCAAGATCGGTGTGGAAATCTCCGACTCCCCCTACGTCGTCGTCAACATGCGCATCATGACCAGGATGGGGAAAGCGGTCCTCGATGTCCTCGGCAACGGCGACTTCGTCCCCTGCCTCCACTCTATCGGTGCCCCGCTGGCGGCCGGCGAGAAGGATGTCCCCTGGCCCTGCAACCCGGAGAAATATATCGTCCACTTCCCCGAGGAGCGGTCGATCTGGTCCTTTGGGAGCGGCTACGGCGGCAACGCCCTGCTCGGCAAGAAGTGCCTGGCCCTGCGCATCGCCTCTCGGATCGGCTACGATGAGGGGTGGCTGGCCGAACACATGCTGATCCTCGGCGTCGAGTCACCGGACGGACAGAAATCCTACGTCGGCGCCGCCTTCCCGAGTGCCTGCGGCAAAACCAACTTCGCCATGCTGATCCCGCCGCCGTCGTTCCAGAAAAAGGGGTGGAAGGTCACCACCATTGGCGACGACATCGCCTGGATCAAGCCGGCCGCCGACGGCACCCTGCACGCCATCAACCCCGAGTACGGCTACTTCGGCGTCGCCCCCGGCACCTCGGTCGACACCAACCCCAACGCCATGGCCTCCTGTGCCGCCAACACCATCTTCACCAACGTGGCGCTCACCGAGGATGGCGACGTCTGGTGGGAGGGGATGACCAAGGAGCCGCCGGCCCGACTCACCGACTGGCAGGGGAATGCCTGGACCCCCGGTTGCGGCCGCCCGGCCGCCCACCCCAACGCCCGCTTCACTTCTCCGGCCAGCCAGTGCCCGTCGATCGACCCCGACTGGGAGAACCCGAAGGGGGTCCCCTTGAGCGCCATGATCTTCGGCGGCCGCCGCAAGGACACCATCCCGCTCGTCTACCAGGCCTTCAACTGGAACTTCGGCGTCTACCTCGCTGCCACCCTCGGCTCGGAGACCACCGCCGCCGCCGTCGGCGCCACCGGCAACGTCCGCCGCGATCCCTTTGCCATGCTCCCCTTCTGCGGCTACCACATGGCCGATTATTTCGGCCACTGGCTCAACGTCGGCCGTTCGGTGCAGAAACCGCCGCGCATCTTCAGCGTCAACTGGTTCCTCAAGGACGAAAACGGCAAATTTGCCTGGCCCGGCTACGGTGAGAACATGCGCGTCCTGAAATGGATCATCGAACGTATCCAGGGGCGCACCGGGGCCGTGGAGAGTCCGCTGGGGTGGATGCCGCGCTTTGAGGACATGGACTGGGACGGACTCGACATCAGCCGCGAGAAGTTCAAGACCCTGACCTCCGTCGACCGCGCAGTCTGGCAGGCCGAGGTCCTCTCCCACGAGGAACTCTTCCTCAAGATGTTCGACAAGCTGCCCAAGGAATTCCTGCGCATGCGTGAGCTGATCATCTCCAGCCTCTGGCGCTCCCCCGAACGCTGGGAGCAGATCGGCGATGTTCATCCGGAGGGGTGGAACGAATAACCGCGCGCTCCAGCACCAGCAGCAACAAGAAGGGCCGGATTATTCCGGCCCTTCTTGTTGCTGCTGTGCCAAGGGGGGAAGATCGACGCCCCCCACCCTCCGGCTAAACGGAGCGCTTTTTCAGGTAAGCCACCAGTTGCCAGATCTCCCGATCGGAAAGTCCGCGCCAGGCCGGCATGACCGAGCCCTGCGAACGAAACGGCTCGGCATTTTTTCCGACTTCGATCCGCCAGAAGAGATAGGCCGGATCCTTGTGCTGGTAGACCGGGTCGGAAAAATCGGGGGCTGGCGGCTGGAAAAAGTCGGCACGCGGACTGCGCCCCTCCGAGGTTTTGCCATGGCAGCTGGCGCAGCGGCTGGCAAAGAGCCGGGCGCCAGCGGCAATGGCGTCAGGGGCTTCGAGAAGCCCCGGGGGCGGCTGGCGCGCCGGATAGGTGGGCGTGCTGTTCTGACAGGCAACCAGGGTCAGCGCCGCAAGTGCTGCGAGAGTGAAGTAAAATTTCATCCCGGCCTCCCTCGACCCGGGATTTATCCCCGGGGGGAGTCGAAAGGGGGCGCCAACGGCGCCCCCTTTCGACTCTATCCTGGTTTCGGTTCAGGCTGCCGCCTGCGGCAGCTCGCCCCAGCGCTGCAGTTCGCCGACGACTGCGCTGACCACCCCCTCGACGGCTGCGGCCACCGCCGGCGTCAGCTCCATTGCCATCTCGATCGATCCGGGCTGCACTCCCCAGACCACCAGCTCGGCGGGAAGATGTCCCTGCAGCTCACAGACCGCCAGCAGGTCCTGTACTCCCATCTGGTGGACCGAAAGCTTGCTGGCAAAGGCCCGCGGCACCTCCTCGCCGACCAGGCGGAAGATACTCCCCGGCGCCGCGCCCATCTCCAGGGCATCGATGATCAGAAGCCTATCGACCCCCTCGAAGTGGGGGAGGAGATCGAGCCCGAGGGTACCACCGTCCAGGATCGTTACCCGTTCGGAGAAGCGATAGCGCTGCTGCAGGGCCGCGATCACCCGGCCACCGAAGGCGTCGTCACTCATCACCGCGTTTCCCAGTCCGAGGATCAGCAGGCTCATTCGAGGTCCCGCGGCTCGATGAACTTGTAGCCGCCAAAGATACTCGCCACGGTGCCGTTGCGCTCCTTGACGTCCATCAGCCAGGCGCTGTAGACGTGATGGATGCCGAAGCCGATCAGCAGCCACATGATGAGATGGTGAATCAGCCGCAGCCATTGCACCCCGATCAGGGCGTTGATGCCGCCGAAGATCGACGCCCACAGCCCGCCCGGTTCGAACTGGCCGTAGAGGGCGAAGCCGGTGGCAACCTGAAGCAGGAAGAGGACCATCACCCCCGAGTAGGCCGTCGCCGCCAGGGCGTTGTGCCCGACCTCGTAGGCGATCTGCCGGCCGCTGAAGGTGTAGTAGCGGAACATTTTCCAGGCGTTGCTCCGCCCCTCCTTGAAAAGGAGCGGAAAGAAAGCGCGCCAGGAAGCGTGGTGATTGGCGAAGAAAGCCCAGATCAGCCGGGCCAGAATCGAGACCGTAAAGAGATAGGCAAAAGAGAAATGAATAAAGCGCATCCAGCCCATCACGTACTGGGAAGGGTCGGAAACCTGGATGAAGGGGGCGCCGATATAAAAGCCGGTCACCGACAGCACGACAATGGAGAGGACGTTAGCCCAGTGGGTCAGCCGGACCGGCCATTCCCATACGTAGCGTATTTCGAGCATGGCGGTTCTCCTTTACAGGGCCTTGACCCGGATGATTTCCGTTCCCTTGCCATCGAGGACGTGAACGGCGCAGGCCAGGCAGGGGTCGAAGCTGTGGATGGTCCGCAGGATCTCCAGCGGCTTCTCCGGATCGGCGATCGGCGTGCCGATCAGGGCCGACTCGTAGGGTCCCATCTGGCCCATCGGGTCCCGGGGGCCGGCGTTCCAGGTGGACGGTACAACCGCCTGGAAATTGGCGATGGCCCCGTTCTCGATGCGGATCCAGTGGCCGAGGGCGCCGCGCGGTGCCTCGTGGTAGCCGAAGCCGCGCGCCTCCTTCGGCCAGGTGGCCGGGTCCCACTTCTCGCCATTGTGGACCTCGAGAATACCGCGCCCCATGTTGTCGGCGAGCTGGTTGAGCCAGCCTTCGTTCTGCTGCGCGAGGAGCAGGGTTTCGATGCCGCGGGCCGCGGTGCGGCCAAGGGTCGAAAAGAGGGCCGCCGGGCCGACACCGAGCTTGCCGAGGACGAAGTTGACCGTATCCGTGACCTCCTTGTGCCCCTTGGCATAGGCGATCACCATGCGGGCCAGCGGACCGACCTCCATCGGCTGGTCGAGGTAGCGCGGCGCCTTGACCCAGGAGTATTTCCCCTCGGTGTCGAGGAAATCGTAAGGCGGTTTGGGACCGGTGTACTTGTGGTTGGTCTCGCCGTCGTAGGGATGGAGTCCCTTGTCGTCCCCCTTGGAGTAGTTGTACCAGGAGTGGGTGACATACTCGGTGATCTTCTGCTCGTCCATGGTCATGACGTTGGCCAGGTCCTTGGCCATGATCACGCCGCGCGGAAAGTAGAGATTGTCGGTTCCCCCCGCGTTGTCCATGGGGAAATCGCCGTAGGTGAGGAAGTTGCCGACCCCACCGCCGATACCGGCCCATTCCTTGTAGAAGGAGGCGACCGCCAGCAAGTCGGGGATGTAGACCTGCTCGACGAAGATCCGCGCCTTCTTCAAGAGCTTGCCGATGTAGGCAACCTTGTCGGCGTTGATGGCATTCTGGCTGTCGGGATCGACCGGGATCGCCATGCCCCCGACCAGGAAGGTCTGCGGATGGGGATTCTTGGAGCCGAGGATGGCGTGAATCTTGATGATGTCCTTCTGCCACTCCAGCGCCTCCAGGTAGTGGGCGACGGCCATCAGGTTAGCCTCGGCGGGGAGGCGGTAGGCGCTGTGCCCCCAGTAGGCGTTCTGAAAGGGGCCGAGGCGCCCGGTGCCGACGAAGGCGGCAATCCGGTCCTGCACCCCCTTGAAATAGGTCACGCTCGACAGCGGCCAGTTGGAGATCGACTGGGCAAGCTTGGCGGTCGCTGCCGGATCGGCCTTGAGGGCGCTTGTGATGTCGACCCAGTCGAGGGCGTGCAGGTGATAAAAGTGGATGACGTGATCCTGCACCGCCTGGATCCCCATGATCAGGTTGCGGATCAGCCGGGCATTGTCCGGAATCTGGATCTTCAGGGCATCCTCGACGCAGCGGATGCTCGCCATGGAGTGGACGGTGGTGCAGACCCCGCAGAAGCGCTGGGTGAAGTGATGGGCATCGCGCGGGTCACGCCCTTTCAGAATCGTTTCGATGCCGCGGAAAGCGGTGGAAGAGCTCCAGGCATTGGTGATCTTCCCCCCCTCGATCTGGGCCTCTATCCGCAGGTGCCCTTCAATGCGGGTCACCGGATCGACTGCTATTTTTGTCGACATGAATTAGTCCTCCTTTTTCACCTTGTCGGATTCCATGGTATCTCCCTTGCGGAAGGCGCTCGCCACCCCGTGGGCACCAAAAGCCAGGGCGGTCGCCGCCGCCAGGCCGAGGCCGATCTTGTCGGCGGTCGCCTCGACACCGAAGCCCGGAACCTGCGGCAGACGCCGGTAGAAGGGACTCATGGTGTCCCAGAACTGCGGCTCGCTGCAACCGATGCAGCCGTGCCCGGCCATGACCGGCCAGCTCGTCCCCTCGTTATAGCGCACCGTCGGACAGTTGTGGAAGGTCTCCGGCCCCTTGCAGCCGAGCTTGTAGAGGCACCACCCCTGGCGATGCCCGGGGTCGCCGAAGGCCTCGGCGTACTGGCCGGCATCGAAATGGGCGCGGCGCTCGCAGTTGTCATGGATGCGCTTGCCATAGGCGAACTTGGGACGGCGCAGGCTGTCGACCGCCGGCAGCTTGCCGAAGGTGAGGACGTGCACCAGGGTGGCGGTGAGATTCTCGGCGTTGACCGGGCAGCCCGGCAGGTTGACGATGGCCGCCCCGGGGAGCGCCTCCATCACCGAAATCGCCCCGGTCGGGTTGGGGGCGGCAGCGGGGATGCCGCCGTTGGAGGCGCAGGTGCCGACGCAGATGGTGGCCATGGCGTTGCCGACCACATACTTGAGGGAGTCGATGGCACTCTCGCCGCCGACGGTGCAGTAGACGCCACCGTCGGCGGTGGGGATCGCCCCCTCGACGATGCAGACGTATTTTCCCTTGTACTTCTCTACCGCAGCCTTCTTCGCCGCTTCGGCCTGGTGACCGGCAGCCGCCATCACCACTTCCGAATATTCCAGGGAGATCAGATCGAGAATGATGTCGCCGGCAGTCGGCTGGTTGGCCCGTAGAAAGGCTTCCGAATCGCCGCTGCAGCTCTGGAATTCGAGCCAGATGACCGGCAGCCGCTTGTCCTCGACCGCCTCTGCCACCTTGGGCAGCAGGCTCATCGGCAGAGCCAGGGCGGCCGTCGTGGCCGTGCAGAACTTGATGAAGTCGCGACGGCTGATCCCTTTCGCCTCCACCCGCTGCAGAATCTCTTCCGGTATCGAAACCGGGACCGGCTGTTCCTCGCTTTTCATCGAGCTGACCTCCTTTTCAAGAGATGAAGAAAAACTTTTTAAAACGCTTTTACTATAACAGACAGGACCCGGAAATCCCGCAGCTGGGAATTCCCAGGAGAAAAATATAACACTGTTAATATCGGCTCCCGCCAACCGTGTCAAGGGCATTTTAATCAGATAATGTATACGTTATACCAGATAGCGAAGCGGGTCCCGTATACGTTTCAAGGTGGCTCGCAACGCCTTTTTATTGGTACAGCTTAACCTCTTTCCCGCACCTGGCAAGAGACCTGACCGGCTCGCCTGACCGCACCGGGGTCTTTGCTGTTATACTGAAACGGTACAGATAACTTGAAGAAAGGGGGCTCAATATGACGCGCGATGTCCGCAAATTCGGTATCAACGACAAGCGGGGCCGGGTAAAGACCAGCACTGACCCCTACCTTCCCGGAGAAGGGCTCAAGGAACCGGCGGTTTGCCGGAGCTGCGCAGCATTTTATCGCAACAAGCGCTGGTATCTCGACCCGCAGGAACTGGAGCGGCTACGGGCAAGTGCTGAGGTTCACGAAGTAACCTGTCCGGCCTGCCAGAAAATCGCCGAGCACTACCCGGAAGGGGTGGTGACCTTGCGCGGCACCTACCTCTGGAACCACGAGGAGGAGATTCGCAATATCCTGCGCAACGAAGAGGGGCGGGCGATGGCGAAAAACCCGCTGCAGAGAATCATACGGATGGAGCGGGAAGGGGAGGATTTGATCATCGAAACGACGGAGGAGAAGCTGGCCGAACATCTCGGCCGCGCCCTGCACAAGGCCCATCATGGCGACCTGCAGGTCTCCTGGAGCGACGACCATGCGATTTGCCGGGTGACCTGGGAGCGTTCCGTTCAGGACTAGCCCCGACCGGCATGGTCCTGGGCGCAGCCAGCGATGGAGAAGATGTGGGGTACTTCCGGCTCCTCGAACATACCGCCGACATCGGGATCGAGGCGGCCGGCGAGACAACCGCCGATCTCTTCACCGCCGCGGCGGAAGGGCTGCGGGCGGTTTTAAGCGACCTTCAAAAGGAGCCATGTAAGTACTGGCAGGAGGTCACAGTGGCGGGGCGGGATTTTGAAGAACTGCTGGTCAACTGGCTGAACGCCATCCTCTTCCACCGCGAGGTCGATGGCCTCTTTCCGGAGCAGTTCCGCATCGAGACGATCACTGCCACCTGCCTGCGTGCCCGCATCGGCGGCAACCTCCTCGCCGATTCCCCCCGCCCCTCCCGGGAGGTGAAAGCGGCAACCTGGCACCGCCTCGAAGTCATCAACCAACCGGGAGGTTGGCGGGCACGGATCTACCTCGATCTCTGAAACCGCGCAGGAGAGGGCCGATGGGCATGACGCTTGAGCAGATTGATGACTGCCGCTGGCGCATTCCCCGCACGGGTGCGATGCGGACCGAAGGCCTCGTCTTCGCCAGCGAGGCGATGATTGGTGCCCTGCAGCAGGAGGAAGCGCTCGAACAGGTGCGCAACGTCGCCACCCTGCCGGGAATCGTCGGCACCTCGCTGGCGATGCCCGACATCCACTGGGGTTACGGCTTTCCGATCGGCGGAGTCGCCGCCTTTGACGCCGACTCCGGGGTGGTCTCTCCCGGCGGGGTCGGCTACGACATCAACTGCGGCGTCCGCCTGCTGCGCAGCGCCCTCACCGCCGAGGAGGTCACCCCGCACCTTTCCGGGCTGGCGGACGCACTCTTTCGCAACGTCCCGAGCGGTATCGGCTCCCAGCGCCGGGACCTGCGGCTGACGGTCGCCGAAGAACGCAGGGTCCTGGCCCAGGGGGCCCGCTGGGCGGTGGCCAAGGGGTTCGGCAATAAAAACGACCTTGAGCAGATCGAAGAGGGGGGAGCGCTCCCCGACGCCGATCCCGATCTCGTCTCCGACCGCGCCCTGGAGCGCGGTCGTGCTCAGCTCGGCACCCTTGGCAGCGGCAACCATTTTCTCGAAATCCAGCGTGTCGACGAGATTTTCGACCCGGCCGCCGCCGAGGTCCTCGGCCTCTTTCGCGGCCAAGTCACGGTCACCATTCACACCGGCAGTCGGGGGCTCGGCTACCAGGTGTGTGACGACTGGATTCGCACCATGCTCGACGCCAGCCGCCGCTACGGGATCGATCTCCCCGACCGGCAACTTTGCTGCGCCCCCCTGACCAGCCCGGAAGGGCGGGACTACCTGGCGGCGATGGCGGCCGCGGCCAACTTCGCCTTCGCCAACCGCCAGCTGATCACCGCCTGGGTGCGGGAATCCTTCGCCCAGGTCCTTGGGAAAGGGGACGCCCTGCTCCGCCTCTCGGTGGTCTATGACGTCTGCCACAATATTGCCAAGTGGGAGACCCACCAGGTCAGCGGCAGACCGCGACGCCTCTGCGTACATCGCAAGGGGGCGACCCGGGCCTTCCCGCCCGGCCACCCCCAGACCCCGGCGGCCTACCGGAGCGTCGGCCAGCCGGTGCTGATCCCCGGGGACATGGGTCGCTACTCCTTTGTTCTCGTCGGCACCTCGGGAGCACTGGCGGAGACCTTCGGCTCGACCTGCCACGGCGCCGGCCGTCTCCTCTCCCGCCATGCCGCCAAACGCCTTGCCCGGGGTCGCAACATCCCGGCCGAACTGGGGTCCCAAGGGATACTGCTCCGCGCCGCGGGAGGCGCGACTGTGGCCGAAGAGATCCCCGAAGCCTACAAGGACGTCGCCGAGGTGGTCGACATCGTCGCCCGGGCCGGCATTGGCCATATCGTCGCGCGGCTGCGGCCGCTGGCGGTCATCAAGGGTTAGAACCTTGCCAGGCAAAAAAGCAGACGAAATCAAACCTGATTCCTGAACCTGCAAACAGGAGCGTGTATGCGAGTTTTTGTCACCGGTGGCACCGGCTTTGTTGGCAGTGAGGTTGTGAGGCAGCTGGCAGCCGCCGGCCATACCGTCCGCTGCCTGGTCCGGAAAGGTTCGGAAGGCAAGCTGGCGATTCGCCAGGGGGTCGAAATCCACCATGGCGACGTTCTCGATCCCGCCTCGCTGGAGCGAGGGCTGGCCGGCTGCCAGGCGGTGATTCACCTGGTTGGCATCATTCGGGAGAGCCCTGCCCGGGGCGTGACCTTCGAGAGACTCCACCATCTGGCCACCAGCAACATGGTGGCCGCCGCCATCGCCGCTGGCACGAAACGGTTTCTGCAGATGAGCGCCAATGGTACCCAGGCGGACGCCTCTTCCCCCTACCACCGCACCAAGTGGGCGGCGGAAGAGGCGGTACGCACCTCGACCCTGGACTGGACGATCTTCCGACCATCACTGATCTTCGGTCCCGGCGACGAGTTTGTCACCATGCTCGCCACCCTGATTCGCCGCCTGCCGGTGGTACCGGTCCTCGGCAACGGTCAATACCGGATGTCGCCGGTGGCGGTCGAAGATGTGGCTGCCGGCTTTGTCGGCGCCCTAAAACAGCCGCAGAGCGCCGGTGAAATCTACCACTGCTGCGGCCCGGAAGATTTCAGCTACGATGAGATCCTCGACCTGGTGGGAGCGGCCCTGGGGAAGGAAAAGGTCGTCAAGTTGCACCAGCCCCTGCTGCTGATGAAACCGGTCATTGCCCTGCTCGAAGGGGTCCCCGGCTTCCCGATCACCAGCAGCCAGCTGACCATGCTCACCGAAGGCAATGTCTGCGACCCAACCGCCTGGAGTTCCTGCTTTTCCATCCAGCCGCTCCCCTTTGCCGAAGGGATCCGGCGCTACCTGCACCCTTGAGGCGAGCCGCGGTTGACAAGCTCCGGCGACAGCGGCATCATGAAGTCCCGCCGCTCCGGCCTCCGGGAGTCATGCCATGCGTCTCACCCTGAAAATCGCCCTCGCGATCCTGGTTGGCATCGCCCTGCTGCTGTCGATTCACAGCTACCAGTCGGTACAGCGGGAGACCGCCATCCTCCGTTCCAACCTGAGCCGCGAGGCACGCCTGGTCGGCCAGGTACTGCGCCCCCTGGTCCTCGAAGTCTGGCAGCGTAAAGGCGAGGCCGCCGCCCAGGCATTTCTGCAACAGGCCGGCGGCGTCGTCAGCGACCAGCAGGTGCGCTGGGTCTGGCTCGAAGGAGCACCGGAAACCCGCTTCCATCCCCGGGTCGAAGGGGATCAACTGGCAGCGGCACGCCGTGGTGAACTGGTC
The DNA here is from genome assembly GCF_054658035.1 of Desulfuromonas carbonis. NCBI lineage: Bacteria > Pseudomonadati > Thermodesulfobacteriota > Desulfuromonadia > Desulfuromonadales > Desulfuromonadaceae > Desulfuromonas > Desulfuromonas carbonis. Next base: position 1,021,620 of record NZ_BAAHXR010000003.1, read on the forward strand.
ACGGTAATCGCTGAAACCAGCGACGGTCGTGACTTTCTCTTTACCTATCTGCCGCTGAACGCTCCGGATGGCCGCCGCGGCGCGATTGAAATCGGCGAATCGCTGGCCGGCCTGCACGGCTACGTGCGCGAGAGCATGAATCGTTCGGCGCTGCTGCTGGCCGCCATGGTGGTCTCGAGCCTGCTGCTGATCGGCCTCCTCGGCAGCTTCTGGGTTACCCGCCCGGTGCAACGGCTCGCCGCCCAGGCCGAGCGCATGGCTGCCGGCGACTTTTCAGCGCCCGTCGAGGTCCGCGGTCACGACGAGATCGCCACCCTCGCCGCCGCCCTCGACCGCATGCGCGGCCAGCTCGCCCACGCCCGGGACAGTGACCGCGCCCGCCTGGAGAGCCTGGAAAAACTTCGCCACACCGAACGGCTCGCCACCCTCGGTCGGCTCTCGGCAGGCATGGCCCACGAACTTGGCACCCCGCTCAACGTCATCTCCGGCCGCGCCAAACTGATCAGCTCGCGGGAACTCCCGGCCGAAGAGGTGATCCGCTCGGCGCGCATCATTGGCGAACAGAGCGGGCGCATGGCGGCAATCATGCGCCAGCTCCTCGATTTTGCCCGGCGCGGCAACCCGCGCAAGGTCCGGGTTGGACTCGAAGGCCTGGGCGCCAAGGTCATCGAAATGCTGCAACCGACCGCGGCCCGGCAGCAGGCCCGGTTGACGCTGACTCCTCCGGCGGAACCGCTGGCCGTCGTCGCCGACCCCGGGCAGTTGCAGCAGGTCTTGACCAACCTGGTGATGAATGCGCTGCAGGCGATTGCCCCTGGCGGCAGGGTCGAGCTGCGTTTTGCCATCGACGATGCCGCCCCGCCGGCGGCGGCGAGTGTCACCGGCAGCGGGCCCTGGGCCGTCATCGAGGTGGAAGATGATGGCAGCGGCATTCCGGCCGAAATCCTGCCCCACCTCTTCGACCCTTTTTTCACCACCAAGGAGGTCGGCCAGGGAACCGGGCTCGGCCTGGCCATCGCTTACGGCATCGTCCAGGAACATGGCGGCTGGATCGGGGTCGAAAGCTGCGCCGGTGCGGGGAGCTGTTTCAGGGTCTTCCTCCCCCCGGCGCCGGCCGCTGACGCGGAGATAACTGATGGCTGAAACGATTACCGGCCGGGTCCTGGTTGTCGACGACGACCTCGAACTGCGGGAGTTGCTGCGGGAGGTTCTGACCCGCCATGGCCATGCCGTCACCACCGCCGGCGATGGCAGTCAGGCTCTGGCCCTGCTCCAATCTGGCGAGGTCGACGCCGTCCTCGCCGATCTCAACATGCCCGGGACCGGCGGCCTTGACCTCTGCGCACGGCTGCAGGACCAGGTCCCCGGACTGCCGGTCGTCATCCTCACCGCCTTCGGCAGCCTCGATACGGCCATCGCCGCTTTGCGGGCCGGTGCCTACGATTTCGTCACCAAACCGGTCGATCTCGACCTCCTCGCCCACACCGTGCGCCGGGCGGTGCGCCATCGGCAGCTGGAGCAGACCCTGCATCGTCTCCAGGACGAAGTCCACCGCCAGCGCAGCGCCGGCGCCCTCCTCGGCGAAAGCCCCTCCATCGCCGAAGTCCGGGACCTGGTCAGCCGCATTGCCGGGCTCGACAGTTCGGTGCTGATCCGCGGCGAGAGCGGCACCGGCAAGGAGCTGGTCGCCCGCGCCCTGCATGAACAGAGCCCCCGCAAAGGCGGCCCCTTCGTCGCCATCAATTGCGCGGCGCTGCCGGAGACACTGCTCGAAAGCGAACTTTTCGGCCATGAACGGGGCGCCTTTACCGATGCCCGCAACGCCCGGCGCGGCCTTTTCCTGGAAGCCTCCGGCGGTACTCTGCTGCTCGACGAAGTCGGCGAGTTGCCGCTGGCGCTGCAACCGAAGCTGCTGCGGGTCCTCGAAGAACACCGGATCAGGCCGGTCGGTGGCAACCGCGAGATCGACTGCGACGTGCGCATCATCGCCGCCACCCACCGCAATCTCGAGGAAGCTATCGCGGCCGGCACCTTTCGCCAGGACCTCTATTATCGCCTCAACGTATTGACCATCGACCTGCCGCCCCTGCGCGCCCGTGGCAACGACCTTTTGCTCCTTGCGCAACGCTTCGTCGATGAATTCGCGGAGCGCTTTCATAAAGGGGTCCAGGGGCTGACCGAGCCGGCCGCCGTCCGACTGCTGGGACACGCCTGGCCGGGCAATGTCCGGGAACTGCGCAATATCATCGAAAGGGCGGTCGCCCTGACCCGCCACGAGCGCCTGACCCTGGAAGACCTCCCCGAAGCCCTGCGCCAGGGTTCCACGCCGCCAGCGCCGGTGGCGCCTCCCCTCCCGGCGGACGAACTGGTCTCCCTGGCCGAGATGGAGCGGCGCTATCTCCAGCAGGTTCTCGACCGGGTGGACGGCAACCGTACCCTTGCCGCCGCCATCCTCGGCATCGACCGCAAAACCCTCTACCGCAAGCTGCAGGAGAATGACCGCTCCTGACCCTTCCCTGCCCCGGGGCAAAATGCCCCATCGGGGCAGAATGCCCCGCCTCGCCTTTCCCAACCTGCTGAAATTACAATATTCAAGCCTGGCACGCCGCTTGCGATAACCGAGACTGAACCCGACTGGAGATTGCAGATGCGTGCCCTATCCCTACCCGCCGGTCGCCCGGCCAATGTTCTGATCGCCGAAGATGACCCGGCTCTGCGCGAACTGCTCGCCTTCTGTTTCTTCCGCGAGGGCTACGCGGTCACCTGTTGCAGCGACGGCCTCAGCCTGCTTGAACGGCTCCATGACAGCCTTGAAGGCCAGGACGACCCGATCGACCTGGTGGTGACCGACATCCGCATGCCTGGTCTCACCGGCCTGGAGGTGCTGGAAAGTCTCTGCGACCAGCCGCAGCGCCCGCCGGTGATCTGCATGACCGCCTTCGGCGACCCCGGGACCCATAGCGCCGCCCTGCGCATGCGGGCGGCGGCGACCTTTGACAAACCTTTTGACATCGATACCCTGATTGACCGGGCGCGGCTGATCTGTCCGCCGCAGCGCCCACATTCCCAACCAAGGAGCAGATCATGACGACTCGACCAACGGTACGCCTCACCTCTCTGATCGGCCTCTTTCTGGCCGCCCTGATGGCGCTTCCCGGCATGGCCCGTGCCCAGGAAGAAGGCCGCGAGAGTCTGCGCCAGACCGGCCAGGTCTTTCGCAGCGTGGCCAAGCAGGTCTCCCCGGCGGTGGTCTTTATTCAGGTGGAAAAGAGCACCGACCAACCGGAGATGTCCAATTTCGGTACCCCTTTCAATAGTCCCTTCGGCGACGATTTCATGCGCCGTTTCTTTGGCATTCCCCCGGAAGGGCATGCCCCCGGCAAGATGCCGAAGCGCCAGGTGCGCGGCCAGGGCTCGGGCTTTATCATCTCCCCGGACGGCCTGATCATGACCAACAACCACGTCGTTGGCGATGCCGACAAGGTCACGGTACGCCTCCTCGACGGCCGTGAATTCAAGGCCAAGGTCATCGGCGCCGACCCCCCGACCGACGTCGCGGTGATCAAGATCGACGCACAGGATCTGCCGGTTTTGGCGCTGGGAGATTCGGACGGACTGGAAGTTGGGGACTGGGTGCTGGCCGTCGGCAACCCCTTTGGGCTCTCCCATACCCTGACCGCCGGGATCGTCAGCGCCAAGGGGCGTAGCGGCATCGGCATCAACGACTATGAAAACTTCATCCAGACCGACGCCGCCATCAACCCCGGCAATTCCGGCGGCCCCCTCGTCGACCTGGACGGCCGGGTGGTCGGCATCAACACGGCGATTTTCAGCCGCAGCGGCGGCTATATGGGGATCGGCTTTGCCATCCCGATCAACATGGCGCGCAAGATTCGCGACCAGCTGGTCGAAACCGGCACCGTCACCCGGGGCCAGCTCGGGGTCTACATTCAGGACCTGACCAAGGATCTGGCCCAGCCCTTCGGGCTCAAGGAGACCGACGGCATCCTGATCTCCAAGGTCATCGACGACTCGCCGGCGGCCAAGGCCGACCTCAAGCAGGGGGATATCCTCCTTAAAGCCGATGGACGCCCGGTCGGCAAGGTCAATGAATTCCGCAATGCCATCGCCATGACGGCACCGGGGACGGTGATCCGTCTCGACATCCTGCGCAATGGCCAGCCCCGGCAGGTCACGGTCACCATCGGCAAGCGGGAAGGGGAAGGAACGAGCGCGGAGACGGCAGTCGCGAAGATCTCTACCTTCGGGCTCTCCCTGCAAAAACTGACTCCGGAGCTTGCCGCCCGCCTCGGCTACCAGGATGAAACCGGGGTGCTGGTATCCGCCGTGGAAGATGGCTCGCCGGCCGATTCGGCAGGTATCGAGCGGGGCGATTTGATCCTGGAAATCAACCGCAAGCCGGTCACCTCCCCCGAGGCGGCAAATAAACAGCTGCAGGCCGGAGGCGACAAGCCGGTACTGCTGCTGATCCGCCATGGCGACGGCACCCGCTATGTCGCCCTGAAGCCCGAATAGCCAACCCCGTCGCAACGGCGACGTTTCCGCCCCCGGCCCGCCTCCGGCCGGGGGCATTTTTTCGCCCGTGGAAGAGACAGAGACCAGTTGCAGTTTGCCAGCGTCTCTGTTAGATTCATGACGCCGGGCTGGCCCCACCCCCCCTCCGGGGCCAATGCGGGAGGAAATTGTGGACACACTCCACAGGTTGCCCCGCCCCGGCTCTTTTTTTGTCTCCTCCCTGCCTGCCGAGTGAGCGGAACCCGTTCCCGACATCTTCCCTTTTCACCGGGGCTTCCCTATAATGAGGGGCCATTTCCCCGGGAGCCCCATGCAACACTCATTCTCCAGCACGGTTATTGACCAGCTTCGTCAGGCGATCCGCGAGGCCGGCGGCAACGAGGTTTTTTTCCTCGGCCACACCGATGCAACCCGGCAAGTGATTGCCATTGAAGTCCTTGCCCGCGGCTCCAGGGAGGCCGTTCCCGCCATCCTGCAGGCCTGTCGCCATGGAGACGTGGTTATCCACAACCACCCCTCGGGCGACCTTTCACCTTCCCGGGCGGACCTGGAGATAGCCGGGCGTCTCGGCGCCCTCGGAGTCGGTTTCCACATTGTGGACAACCCTGTGGACAGGGTCTACCGTGTGGTCGAAGCCTTCCTCCCTCACAACCGACAACTGCTCGACCCGGCCCGCATCGCCGAGTTGCTAGGCCCTGCGGGTTCGATTGCCAGCGCCCTCTCCGGCTACGAAGACCGTCCGGAACAACTGCGCATGGCCTTTGCCGTCGGCGAGGCCTTCAACAACGACCAGCTGGCGGTTATCGAGGCCGGTACCGGCACCGGCAAAAGCCTCGCCTACCTGGTGCCGGCGCTGCTCTGGGCCCTCGCCAATGAAGAACGGGTCGTCGTTTCGACCAACACCATCAACCTCCAGGAGCAGCTGATCCGCAAGGATCTGCCCCTGCTGCAACGGGCCACCGGCCTGGAGTTTCGCGCCGTCCTCGTCAAGGGACGTGGGAACTACCTCTGCCGCCGGCGCCTGGCGACCGCCCACCGCGAACCGGAACTCTTCGACACCGAGCACCATGCCCTTCTCGACAGTCTGGTCGACTGGGCGGCACAGAGCAGCGATGGCTCCCGTGACGAACTGACCTTCGTCCCCCACGAAGTGGTCTGGGAAGAGGTGCGCTGCGAGGCGGACCAGTGTGCCCGCGTCCGCTGCGCCGACTACGCCACCTGTTTTTTCCATCGGGCACGACGGCTCGCGGCCCAGGCCGACCTGCTGGTCGTCAACCACGCGCTGCTCCTCTCCGACCTAGCGCTACGCCAGCAGACCGACAACTACAGCGCGGCGGCGGTTCTCCCCCCCTTCGACCGGGTGATCCTCGATGAGGCCCACCACCTCGAAGATGTTGCCACCAGCTACTTTTCCGCCCAGGTCACCCGCTTTTCCTATGCCCGGGTCCTCGGCAAGCTGCGCCACCCGCGCAAGCCGGAGAAAGGACTGCTCCCTCGCTTCCTCGCCCAGCTTTCGCAGCGACTCCCCGACAGTGCCGACGAACTCTACCGGGAATTGCACGGCCGTGTCGAACAACTCCTGGGAGAACGCCAGGGCCTTTACGAGCGGGCGCTTGCCGACCTCGACACTATCGGCGCTCAACTGGCGGCTGCCTTTCCGAACCGGGGGGAAGAGGAACTGCGCCAGCGGGTCACTGCCACCTACCAGGAGCAGCCGGTCTGGGGCGAAACGGTGGGACGGGTGCGCGAACTGGCGGCGGCAACGGCACTTTTGAGCCGTGCCGGGATGGATCTGCTCAAGGCGTGCGAAGCCCTGCCGGAGAAGGTCGCCGACGGCCTCGCCTCCGTTCTCACCGACTGCGCGGGAACCTTTTTGCGCCTGGCGGCGATTGCCAGCGACCTCGAACTCTTCGTCGCCGCCGGACCGGGACATTGTGTCTGGATGGAAGTATTGCCGGCACGGGGCGGACGCACGCCCGTAACCCGGCTGTGCGCCGCCCCCCTCGAGGTCGCCGCAAGCCTGCAACGGGGACTCTACGACCGCTTCCGCTCCGTGGTCCTGACCAGCGCCACCCTCGCGGTCGGTGATTCGTTCAGCTTTCTGGAACAACGCGTCGGCCTTGACCGCTGTCCCCCGGCCCGCCGCACTACGCTGCGGCTCGCCTCCCCTTTCGATTTTGCCCGCCAGGCCCTGCTGGCGGTTCCCACCGACATTCCCGAACCGGGCCGTCCCGGCTACCCGGAGATGGTCCGGGACCTCGCCGGTCGCGCCGTGGTTGCCGCCGACGGCCGCAGTTTCGTCCTCTTTACCGCCTACTCCCTGTTGCGGCTGGTTCATGGCGAGCTGGAGCCGATCCTTGCCGCCCGTGGTTTTCGCTGCCTGCGCCAGGGACAAGAGAACCGCCATCGCCTGCTGAAAGCCTTTGTCGCCGATCCGACCAGCGTCCTCTTCGCGACCGATTCCTTCTGGGAAGGGGTCGATGTCCCCGGCCGTGCCCTGGAACAGGTGATCATCACCCGTCTCCCCTTCAAGGTCCCCACCGAACCGATCCTTGAGGCCCGGGCCGAAGCGATCGAAGGCCGGGGCGGCGATCCGTTCATGGAGTTCACGGTCCCCCAGGCGGTGATCAAGTTCAAACAGGGGTTCGGTCGCCTGATCCGGCACCGCAACGACCGCGGGGTGGTGCTGATACTCGATGCCCGGGTGGTCAAGAAGGGGTATGGGCGTGTCTTTTTACGTTCCCTGCCGGAAGTCCAGGTGATTGCCGCTCCCAGCGCCGAGGTATTCACCGCTATCAACGACTTTTTCCATCGCGAAGAACGTTCTCCGGAAGAGGGTCAATGAGGGAACCGCTGTGCTTTTCTGTTGACAAAGATATCGATATATTTCATGTTTTCGCAAACATTCTGAACCAAACAAACCCCGGAAGAGCGGGAAAACCTACCGGAGGGCGAGGATGGGGCGGCGCAACGGCATAGCCACCGAGCGTGTTTACACAGGGGGACGGCACCAGGACCTGCTCAAGCTCTTCACCCTGGCGACGCTGGTCTCACTGCTGGCCATCCTGCTGCTGGTCGGCTTTGGCATTTACCAGATTTTCAATCGCTACATCATCGCCGAGGCGGAGCGGGACGCGGTTGCCATCTCCAATGCGATTATCGGCGACAGCCTCAAGGATTACATTGCCCGCGGACCAGGTGGCGCACCGACCCTGATCATCCCGGCCAGCAGTTACCACCTCCTCGATCAGGATATCGAGGCCAAGCTGAAATACTTCGATGTCCTCAAGATCAAGATCTTTTCCCGCGACCAGGCCATCGTTTACAGCAACGATCGCAACATCATCGGTGAACTCGACCTCAAGAACCAGACCCTGGCGGCGGCCCTCGCCGGCGATGCCTCTTCCAAGCTCGAAAAGAAGGAAGAGCTCTGGGACCTTGCCGACGAAAAGAAATATGAGATCGACATGGTCGAAACCTATATGCCCCTGCGAACTCCGACCGGGGTTGTCGCCGGGGCATTTGAAATCTACATGGACGTTTCCGCCTATCGACAATTGCTGCGTGATGTCCTGGTCGCGGCAATCCTGGTCGTCACCGCCGTTCTGCTGGTCGTCTTCGGGGTATTGACCTTTTATATGCGCAAGGCAACGCGAATCATCTCATCCAAGACTCAGGAAATCCGGGTTCTCAGCGGGTTGTTGCCGATCTGCTCAGCCTGCAAAAAAATTCGCAACGACCACGATGAATGGGAAATCCTCGAAAAATTCATCACCGAACGGTCCGAGTCCGAGTTCACTCACAGCCTCTGCCCCGACTGCCTGCAAGAGTACTGGAAAGAGTGAGGTCCAGACGGCTAGCAGCAAGCAGAAAGCGCCCCGGCGATTGCCGGGGCGCTTTCTGCTTGCTGTTTCAACGCTTTGCTATTCCCTGTGGGAATCATGCCCTGACGTGAGTCAGGGTATCAGTTCTTCACGGTTATCGGTTTAACCCTTCCCGGCCCGGCGGCTCAGAGACGTTCATACTGTCATCCTCCTGTGTGCTGGGGTTTGATTCCAATTTACCACGAAACCGGCACTTGTAAAGGTGCTAAAACCAGGGGAACAAGGGGACGAGCAAAACTTGACCGGGGATGGGCGGATCGTGGTAGAATCCCCGAGTATCCTCGTGGCAACGGGCTGCGAAGGTATTTATTCCATCTGCAAAAGGGGCGGCGCCAGTTACCGCCGGACGAGACATCATGAGCCGATCCTGCCGGGGAAGGCGAACCATTGCGGCCCTTCTCATCACGTTTTCACTCACCCTCGGCCTTGGCCTGGCACCTGCGACCGCCGCCGAGTTCAATTACAATCGGGCGCGGCTTCTCAGCTATCTGCTGCGTGACCAGCTCCCGCTCCACCACTACAGTCACAAGGCGATCGATGACGACCTCTCCCGCGCCGCCTTTGCGCTCTATCTGAAGCAACTCGACAGCCAGAAGCGCTTCCTGCTCCAGTCCGACGTCGATCAACTCCAGGATTTCGCTACCCGCATCGACGATGAGCTCAAGCAGGGGCGGATTGTACTGCCCGCTCTCGCCGCCGAGATCCTCGGGAGGCGCATTGCCGTCGTTGAAAAACTGGTCGCTGAACTCCTGGAGGGGAGGTTCGATCTGCACTCCCGGGAGACCATTGAAACCGACCCGGAGAAGCTCGACTTCTGCGCCAATGAAGCCGCGCTCAAAGAACGCTGGCGGCAAACCCTGACCTACCAGGTCGTGCTCCGCTACCTCGGACTGGTGGAGGATCGCGCTGCCGAAGCCAAGGCGGCCGGCAAGGAAACGCCCGCGACGGACAGCATCGACCCCGAACTGCTCAAGGTCGCCCGTGAGAAGGTCGCCAAGAATTATCGCGACTTTTTCACGCGTCTCCACCAGGACACCTCCCAGGATTACTTCGACCGTTATTTCAGCTCGGTCACCCGGGCCTATGATCCGCATACCGACTATCTCCCCCCTACCGAGAAGGAAGATTTCGATATTGGCATGCGGGGGTCCCTGGAAGGGATCGGCGCCACCCTGCGTGAAGAGGACGGTTACATCAAGGTGGTCGCGATCATGGCCGGCAGTGCCGCCTTCCGCCAGGGGCAATTGCAGGCCGAAGATATCATCCTCAAGGTAGCCGAGGGGGAGGCCGAGCCGGTCGACATTACCGACATGCGCCTTCGTGACGCGGTCGGCCTGATCCGGGGGCCGAAGGGGACCGAGGTGCGTCTGACGGTTCGCAACCCGGATGGAAATCTGCGGGTGATCCCGATTGTCCGCGACGTGGTCCAGATCGAGGATACCTTCGTCAAGGGGACCGTGATCCCCGGTCCTGTGGAAGGGGAAAATTTCGGCTACCTCAAGATTCCTTCCTTCTACCGGGATTTCCAGGGTGCCGGCCATGGTGCCAAGGGCCGCAATGTCACCGATGACGTGCGCGCCGAACTGCAGCGGCTCAAGCCGGCCGGAGTTGCCGGCATCATCCTCGACCTGCGCAATGACGGCGGCGGCTCCCTGGCCGATGCCGTCGATACTGCCGGCCTCTTTATCAAGACCGGTCCGGTAGTTCAGGTCCGGGGGAGCGACGGTTCCATCGAACCCCTCAACGACGATGATGCGAGCATCGAATATTCCGGCCCCCTGGTCGTGCTGGTCAACCAGTTCTCCGCTTCCGCATCGGAAATTCTTGCCGGCATGCTCCAGGACTATGGCCGCGCGGTGGTGATCGGCGGGGAGCACACCCACGGCAAAGGAACAGTGCAGGCGCTGATCGATCTCGATCGGGGCCTCTCCCTGCGCAACATGGACGCCTATAAACCCCTCGGTGCCCTGAAGATCACGGTGCAGAAATTCTACCGGGTCAGCGGCGCCTCGACCCAGTACCGGGGCGTGATTCCCGACATCATCCTGCCGGATCGCCTCCAGTACCTCAAAACCGGCGAGAAATACTCGGAATATTCCCTCCCCTGGGATACCGTTGCCCCGGTGAGTTATACCCGCTGGAACAGTCCCGGGGTACGACTCGATACTCTCCGCGTCCGCAGCCAGGAGCGCACCGCTAAGGATCCAAAATTCCAGGAGATCGCCCGGGAAGCCGCCTTGGCGAAAGAGCGCAGCGAACGGACCCGGCAGTCCCTCGATCTCGATACGATCCGTAAGGAGCGGGAAGAGGCCAAGAAGCTGACCGAGGTCGCCCCGATGCACGGGGCAAAGCCGGCAGCCAAGCCGGACCATGTGCTGACAGCAGAGGAAAAGGAAAAACAGCTCGCCGAGGGTCTCCTCGACGACCCCTACGCCAGTGAAGCCCTGGCGGTCCTCACCGACATGCAGGAGCTGCCGCGGGCTCCCCTCGCCAACACGCCGGGACGGAGCGCCGCGGCGAGCGCCCGCTAGCCCTCCCGTTGCCGCAGCAGAACAAACGCCCTTCCGGAGCTGCCGGAGGGGCGTTTGTTCTGCTGCAATGAATCTCCCCGCAGCAAGCTACGGGGTATCAAAAGTTTAGATTGATCGCTTTCATCGAAGCAAGCTTCGGGGAATTCGACCCACCTGAGATTAAAACAGGGAACCGGTGACCTGATTACCCGGGGGCTATCGCCTCTGCCAGGACCTCGGCAATATCCCGCACCTTGACCGTCTCGGCACCCTCATCCTTGAGGCCATCCTCAAACATCGTCATGCAGTAGGGACAGGCAACGCAGATGGTTTCGGGCTGCTGGTCGAGAGCCTCACGGACCCGGTCGAGGTTGATCCGGGTGCCGAGATGCTCCTCCATCCACATCCGCCCACCGCCGGCGCCGCAACAGAAGGAGTTTTCCCCCTGGCGGGAAAATTCTTCCGGAGCATTGCCGGAAGCCGCCGCGACCACGGCGCGCGGCGCCGCATATTCATCATTGTGACGGCCGAGGTAGCAGGAATCGTGGAACAGCAGCTTCCCCTGCGACCGCCCTTTTCCGGCCGGCAACCGGCCGCAAGCGACCAGGTCGGCCAAAAGCTGGCTGTGGTGAAGCACCTCCAGTTCCAGCCCGTACTGGCGATAGTCGTTTTTAAGGGTGGAAAAGCAGTGCGGACACTGGGTGATGATCTTTTTCATCCCGCGTTCCTTGAGCAGCTCGACATTTTTCAATGCCATCTGCTCGAAGACATACTCGTTGCCGAGCCGACGAAGACTGTCCCCGCAGCAGAGCTCATCCTTGCCGAGAATCCCCCAGGAAACACCCGCCTGGTCAAGAAGGGTGGCGAGGGCTACGGTGACATGCTTGTTGCGGGTGTCAAAAGCGCCGGCACAGCCAACGAAGAAGAGGTATTCGGTCTCCCCCGGGACAAAAGAACGGTCGCCGAGCTGGGTACTCCACTTGGTGCGCTCGCTCGGGGCGATCCCCCAGGGGTTGCTGCGCTGCTCCATGTTCTCGAAGAGGTTGAGAAGCTCCTCGGGAAACTTTGCCTCCTGCTCGACCAGGTGGCGACGCATCTTGACGATCTTCGGCATCTGCTCGATAAGGACCGGGCACGCCTGCAGGCAGGCGCCGCAGGTAGTGCAGGACCAGAGGGCCGCTTCACTGGTCGACCCTTCCCCCCCATCGCCGATCAGAGGCAGGCGCGGCTTCGCCCCGCTCTGCAACAGGGTGGCATTGTGCAGGAAATTGACCTTTATGTCGTGGACCACCTGGCGCGGGTTGAGGGGTTTTTCGGTGGCCCGGGCGGGACAGACATCCTGGCAGCGCCCACACTCGGTGCAGGTATAGCCATCGAGAATGTCTTTCCAGGTAAAGCGCTCGACACTGCCGACCCCAAAAACTCCATCCGGCGTGAATACTTCCCGGGGCTGGGTATTGGGCTTCTCCAGGGCACCGAAGAAGCAGTTGGGGATAGCGGTAAGGATATGCATGTGCTTGCTGCGCGGCAGCAGGTTCATGAAGAGGAGCAGTACCAGGGCATGCGTCCACCAGGCGACCGTCGCTACCGTTTCGAGTCCCGCTGGCGACAGGCCACCAAGGGTGGCGGCAAGGGCACCGGAAACCGGCATCCAGGCCGCGGCCGCCTCCTGACCTGAGGCGATTTCTGCCGCATGCAGGTAAAAGAAGGCCAGCATCAGGGCCGCGATAAAGGCGAGGATGACAAAGGCTTCCCCGCTGCGGGCACTGGCGTAACTGCTGCTGAGGTAGGCCGGCGCGAAGAAGAGGCGGCGGGCAGCAGCCAGCGCCACGCAGACCAGGGTCAGCAGCGAGACCAGTTCGAAGCTGAGCACCAGCGGGTGGTAGAGGCCGGCGGGAAGCAGGGAAAGGCGCACGGCCGGGAAAATTCCGGCGAGGAGAAATTCGCCGTTGGCCAGCAGCAGGATCAGAAACGACCAGAAGATCAGCAGGTGGTTAATGCCGAAGGGGCGTTTGACCACGCGCCGCTGACCGATTGCATAACGCAGCATTGCCTGGAAACGCTTTCCCGGCTGGGAGCTACGATCCTCGGGCTGGGCAATGGCGAGGATGGCAAAACGCTGGTAACAGCTATAGGCAAAAGCGACCAGGGCCGTCAAAAACAGCGGGATAAAGATCATTTGCTGGGAAGACATCGCTCTGCTCTCCGGTTGGGGTCAGGCACTCTGGCGGCGCGCGGACTGGCGCAGTTCGCGGATGCGGGCAGTGATCGCCGGGACGATTTGGAATATATCCCCGACGATGCCGTAATGGGCGATCTGGAAGATCGGCGCTTCGGGATCGCGGTTAATGGCGATAATCACATCCGAATCCTGCATGCCGACCATGTGCTGAATGGCGCCACTGATACCGCAGGCGACATAGACCGTCGGGCGTACCGTCTTGCCGGTCTGGCCGACCTGGCGGTCCCCCGGCATCCAGCCGGCATCGACGGCGCTGCGCGAGGCGCCGACCACACCGCCGAGTTCGTCGGCCAGTTCCTGCAGCATGGCGAAATTTTCCTTTCCCATCAGGCCGCGGCCGCCGGAGACGATGATGTTGGCGCCGGCGATATCGACCTTGCCGTGCCCGGCGCCATCCTCGATCACCTCAAGGACCTTGACCAGAATCTCCTCCTCCGGAGGAGCAAAGGAATCGCGAACAATCGTGCCGCCGCGGCCGGCGACGTATTCCGGCATCTGCATCACGTGCGGCCGGACCGTCGCCATCTGCGGCCGGTACTTGTCGCACATGATGGTCGCCATGATATTGCCGCCAAAGGCCGGACGGGTCTGCATCAGGTTGCGCTTGTCATCAATGGCCAGGCCGGTACAGTCGGCGGTGAGTCCGGTCTTGACGACCGTCGCCACCGCTCCGGCCAGATCCCGGCCGACGCCAGTCGCCCCCATCAGGATCACTTCGGGCCGGTGACGGTCGATCAGATGGCAGAGCGCCCGGGTGTAGGCTTCGGTGCGATAATGTCGATAGACGGTTGCATCGAGGAGGTAAGCCCTGTCGGCGCCATAGGCAAAGGCCTCGGCGCAGAGGTGCTCCACCTGATCTCCGATAACCACGGCACAGAGTTCGACCTGCAGGGCATCGGCCAGCGCCTTGCCGGTGAAGAGAAGCTCCCAGGAGACCTTGGCCGGCTCGCCATCGGTCTGCTCGATGAAGACCCAGACCCCGCGATAGGTGGCAAGCAGGTCCCGGATGCGCAGCGCTTCCGGATCGAGTTCCTCCTCCGGCACTTCTTGACTATCCCCTTGCTGGCGGGCAATTTCGTCCAGAATCGCCTGCTCTTCGGGAGTGAAAAACATCTCGATCGCCTGGGCCGGGCAGACCTTGACACACTTGACGCAGCCGATGCATTTGGCGTAATCAATGATCGGTTCACCCGCCTCGTTCATGGTGATGGCATCGACCGGGCAGGAACTGAGGCAGCGTTCACCGCAGGCGATACAGCTGTTGTCGAGCAGGCGTGCCTTGCCGCGCGGCTTTTTGATTTTTTTCACTTCGGTCATGATCGTTCCTTGGGGAGAGGCCGGCTCAGAGCGCCAGCAAATCCTTGTCCAGCAGCTTGTCCACCAGCAGGCGCGCCGTCCCGACCGGGTCAGCGGTTCCATCGCCGATAATTTCCCCCTTCTCCCGCTCGGGGGAGAAGATCCGGCTGACCCAGGTCGGTGACCCCTTGAGCCCGATCCCATTGACATCGAGGCCCAACACCTCGTTGCTCCAGAGCTTGATTTCCATCTCCCTGGCGGCCAGGCGCATCGGCACGGTCGGATAGCGGGGCCGGTTGAGCTCCCGCACCACGGTCAATACCGCCGGCAGCGGCGCCTCGACGATCTCGTGCCGCCCCTCGAGCTTGCGCCGCACCCGGACCGTCTTGTTGGCGAGGTCGAGCTGTTCGATACGATCGACCAGGGTCAGTTGGCTGTAGCCGAGTCGACTGGCGATGCCGGGGCCAACCTGGGCGGTGTCGCCGTCGATGGTCTGTTTGCCGCAGATGACGAGGGCAACCTCCTCGGCTTCCGCCAGGCGGGAGATCGCCGCCGCCAGCACCCTGCTCGTCGCCAGGGTGTCGGCACCGCCAAAGACCCTATCGGAGAGGAGGATCGCTTCATCGACGCCAACTGCGCAGGCCTTGCGCAGGGTCGCCTCGGCGTTGGGCGGCCCCATCGACAGAGTCACCGCCCGGACCCCGTAGCGATCCTTGAGGCGCAGGCTCTCCTCCAGGGCATGGGTGTCGTAGGGGTTCATGATGAACGGGATTCCCTCCCGGACCAGGGTATTGGTGACCGGATCGATCTGGACCTGGGTCGTGTCCGGCACCTGTTTGACGCAGGAAATGACGAGCATGGAAGGTATCCTCAAAAAAAACTGGCGGAAAACGAAAAAAGCTCAGCCAGGGCTAAGGCCTGGTGAGCTTCGTTGCAGAAAACGGCGGACACATCGTCGTGCCGACCGGTAACGGAGCCAACCCCATCGCAGAGATCGTGCCAGGGCCAATTGCAACGGCCAAGGTCCCGGAAGAGAAGGGATTGTCATCGCACAAAGCACCCCAAGCGCCCCCCTCCGGGGAAGGGATGCCGTCTTTTTCAGCTGTCAATGGTAATATTTTAGGCAATTTCATAAGGGCAACAAATTACGATTAGGGGAGCTAAGCGCTCCACCAGCACCCCCTCCAGTGGGTGCCGTTTCGCAAGGTATACTATTTTCCCTGGCCCGGCAACCCAAAAGGAGCCCCGTTAAATTGAGGTAAAATGGCCTGACCACTAGCTTTTGCGGCTATTCTGGGATACCTGCCTGCCTGGGAAACGCGCCAGCGAACCTGGTTCCTCCCGGGGGGGCAAGGGGACGAAACGCCCCAACGGTATTTGCCTAAATTGGCAGCAGGATGAAGTTTGCGCGGACGAATGGTTCCGCCGTGTTACAATGCAACCGTCAAAACCTTCCCCCCCCCTGCCGGGACGACATTTTCCGGCTATCGTAAACACGACCGCATAAGGCCGGTCCCGAACAAAATGAAGAGGGGTGTCCCATGCAACTGGTCGCCATCGTTGGAAGTCCGCACGGACCACGGGGCAATACCGCCCGACTGCTGCAGGAAGTCCTTGCCGGAGCCAGCGCCGCCGGCGCCAAAGCCGAAACCATCTATCTCTCGGAGCTCACGATCGGGCCATGCAATGGCTGCGATGCCTGCCACAAGATCGGCCACTGCCTTCAACAGGACGATTTCACCAGGGTGCGGGACCGGATCGCAGCCGCCGATGGCCTGATCCTGGCAAGCCCCAACTACCTGTTCAACGTCAGCGCCCAGCTCAAGGCTTTTCTCGATCGCTGCTGCGGGGTCATCCATCTGCTCGACTTCAAGGGGAAATACGGGGCCGCGGTCGTTACCTCCGGGGGGGGCGGCGATGAACCGGTCACCAGCTACCTGCAACGTTTTTTAACCATCACCGGAATTCATCCCGTCGGCGCCGTCCATGCCACCATGGGTGCCCTTCCCGACGGTCAATTTACTGCCGGCCTCAAGCACGAAGCGAGACTCCTCGGCGAGCGATTGGTGACCGCCTGGCAGACCCAGGCCCGGGACCCCCGGGTTGAGCAGGAAATTCGCGCCTTCAGCCAGCGGATGCGCGAACTGGTCTTCGCCATGAAGGAGGAGTGGCCCTACGAGTACCAGTCCTGGCAGTCAAGGGCCAGCGACTGACCCCCGCCACGACGATGAACCCGGCCAAGTTCACCTATCCCCGCCGCAGCGGCAACCAGTTCCGCCTCCTCGTCGACGGAGACGCCTTCTTCCCCGCCATGCTCGAGGCGATTGATCGTGCCCGACTCTCGGTTCTGGCTGAATTCTATCTCTTCGAATCAGGGGAACTCAGCGAGCGTTTCATTGCCGCCCTTACCGCAGCCGCTGCCCGGGGGATCCCGGTCTACCTTTTGCTGGACGACTTCGGCAGCCGCCTGCTGCTGCGCCACCACCGGCAGCAGTTGCTGGAGGCGGGCGTTCAGCTTGCCTTCTACAATCCGCTGCGCCGCAATCGTTGGCGCCGGAACCTGCAACGCAACCATCGCAAGCTCCTCCTGGTGGACGGTGAACTCGCCTTCACCGGGGGGGCCGGGATCACTGACCTCTTCTCCCCCGCCCTGCACCCGACCGACTACTGGCATGAACTGATGCTGGAAATTCGCGGGCCGCTGGGCGGTGACTGGTTCGTCCTTTTCGGGACCACCTGGGAGCGGACGACCGGTGTACCGCTGACCATTCCAGCGACAGCCGGGATGCCGCTGCCTGGTGGCAGCAGTGGCAGAGTAGCTGCCCATGGCCGCTTCTTTCAGCAGTCTGATATCATTCGCTCCCTGCTCAAAAGGGTAAGACGGGCCAAAGGCCGGGTCTGGCTCGCCACCGCCTACTTTCTCCCCTCCTGGAAACTGCGCCGGGCGCTCAAGCGCAGCGCCCGGGCCGGGATCGATGTTCGCCTCCTCCTCCCCGGTCCCCGCACCGATCATCCGAGTGTGCGGCATCTCGGGCGCCGCCATTATGAATCCCTGCTGCGGGCCGGGGTCCGTATCTTCGAATTCCAGCCCCGCTTTCTCCACGCCAAGGTACAGCTCTGCGACAACTGGGCAAGCATTGGCTCAAGCAATCTCGACCGTTGGAACCTGCGCTGGAACCTGGAAGCGAATCAGGAGCTGGAGGATCCGGAGCTTATCGGGGAACTGGTGCGGCTCTTCACCGCCGACTTTGCCCTCTGCAGGGAGATTGACCTCCAGAGCTGGCTGGAGCGGCCCTGGTGGCGGCGCAGACTGGAACAGGTCTGGGCAACGGTGGAAGCGCTGGTCCGCCGGATCAGCGAACCGAGGCCTCCAGGCCCGCCGCACTGATCTCCCGCTGGGATAAGGATTCTGCACAAAGAGGGGCCGGAGGGGTCGCTTCGCTTAGAGAGAGGGGGGAAGAACGGGGGGCTTATTGTCGGACGACACAGAGGACCTGGACAGACCCGGCCGGTCGGCTGGCGAGAAATTTGCGTTCAGCATCGACGGGCCCGGAGGCTTCAACCAGGGCGGAGCGGGTTTCACTCCCTTGCTGGTAGGTTACTTCATACTGATTCATGGGTTCCCTCGGTCGTGGTTTTGGACCGATTCTAGCGACCCCGGCAGCGGCCGTCAACGCCAACGAAGGAAAATTTCCCCTTGATTATCCGTCCAACCCGGTCTAAGGTCACGAATTGACAGGCCGATTGTTACTTTTGAATGCCTACGGAGGATGCTCATGGCACGCGACCTGGTTATCTCCCTCATTTTCGTCCTGCTGATGCTGTTCACCCTTCCGGCAGCGGCGGAGACGCGCTATGTCAGCGACCAGCTGATAATCACCCTGCGCACCGAACCGAGTACCGACGCTCCCGTCGTCACCACCGTGCGGACCGACACCCCCCTTGAGGTTCTCGCGGAAAGCGGGCGGTTTCTCAAGGTGCGCAGCCCCAACGGCGAAGAGGGTTACGTTCTCAGCCAGTACGTGACCGATGCCCTTCCCAAAAGCCTGCAGCTCGAACAGCTGCAGGCCGAGCGGGACCAGTTGCAACGCAAGTTGAAACGCCTCGAAGAAGCTCAGGGTGCGACCAGCAGCGAGCTGGAAGCGGCCCGCCGGCAACAGGAAACCCTGGTCACCGACCTGCAGGCGAAGCTCACCGCTACCGAGCAGGAATTGGCCACCACCCGCAATCAACTCACCGCGGTCAGTGCCAGGTTCGAGGCACTGCAGCAGGATGCCCGCGATGTAGTCGCAATTGCCGCGCAACGGGAAGAACTGCAGGGGGAGCGGGACCGGCTCAATGCCGAACTCGACCAGTTGCGTGAGGAGAATAACACCCTGCTGCGGACCGGCATGATCCAGTGGTTCCTGGCCGGAGGGGGAGTCTTTTTCCTCGGCTGGGTCGTCGGCAAGATTTCCCGCAAAAAACGCCGCGGGTTCTGATCAGCACCGGCGCGGCTTTTGGAAAACTCAGGTGCCGGGTAAGGCTTGCAACAGGATCTGGTCGACCTGCGTGCGAAGGTCGGCAATCAGCGCCTGCAGGACGCTGCCGTAATCATAACTCCAGGCGTCAAAATCTTCCCAACGCACCAACTGCTCAACCGCGCTCGCCACGTGTTGCCGGGTCAGCAATCGATCGCCCAGGTAGAGCTCCAGCTCGCCGTCAAGGCGTGCGCTCTTGTAAATCTCTTCCGGAATGGAGCGCCCCCCGTCCTGATCGAAATCACCGGCAACGCTCGCCAGCCCACCACCGAATCCGGCCAAGAGAATTCCATTCATGACCGGTGCTTCGCCGACCTGGCGATAGTCGGTAGTCACCTCCCGCAATTTCACCGCGACCTTGACCAACGGCGCCCCTTCTCGCGACGAGCGCAGGGCCAGCTGCTCTTCCAGTGCTGACTCTGCCCAGGCATTGAATGGAAAACGCCGGTAGGACTCGCTCGGTCCGGCAAGGACATAGTAGGGGTCGGCGACCTGTGATGACCAGGCAAGAATGAATCGATAGGGGAGTGGCTGCACTTCGGCGATCGGCACGACGCCCACGGGCACGCAGCCGCCAATCAGTACCAGAGCGCAACCGATCAGGCCAGCCATGAAACGCTTCACGATCTCCTCCTTTGTTCGGTCCCTTCTCCACCCGGCACCTCCATACCATTCTACCGCGTCATGGTAATTTCTCTCCACCCCCCGCCAAACCCCACTTAACGGCGCACCAGCCGCCGACGACCTGGCCCACCCACGGTCGGTGGCTGGTGCCCTCTACGCTGTTTCCCTGAAAATCAAAAACTGTTTTGCATTTACGCAAAACCGGGTAACCGGAAGTTGACTATTAAATTTTATATTTAGTTTCGATGACTTAGCAATCGTTCCCGGATCGAAAATAATAATTTATTGTAATTAATGCGATTTTTGGTTTTGCAAAATTGCAAGAACATCTGCGGTCGGCCTGCCGAGACCCTTTATTGACAAACGGGAAAATTATCGTTTTTTCTATTCTTTTTCCGGGATAACTAATTTTTCAAACATTGGTATGCTCGTTGCTATATATAAAAGGAAGCCAAATACCAGGCGCGATCCACTGCATTGATTGATCGCTCCAACGTCTCCTTTCTCCCAGCGAGGTCATGCCATGCTTTATAAAAAAACCAACGCGGAACTTCATTACGAGGACTTCGGCAAGGGTCCGGCAGTCGTCGTGCTCCACGATCAGACTTCCAACCAGGAACTGCGCCAAACCCACTTCGAGGCCCTGGCCGGGAGCGGCTGTCGGGTCATCATCATCAACCCCGACGGCCTCGGTCAGGGGGGGGCGACCCTGCCCGCTGCCGAAGGGACCGCCTTGGTGCTCTCCCTGCTCAATACGCTTGGCATCGGTCGTGCTGTTTTTATCGGCATCGGCCGCGGTGGATATACCACCCTGGACCTGCTCGAAAACTTTTCGCGGCGCGTTGCCGCGGCCAGCTTCGTCGTCTCGGCGGAACTTGCCGCCGACCTGCGCCGCAGAACCTGCAGCAAGGAGGCCTTGAAGGCCCTGCGCCGCGGCCGCTGCGACGCATTGAAACAGGTTTTTCTGCGTCGCCAGATCGTGGCGGCTCCCACTTCCAGGCTGCCACGGCTGCAAGCCTGGATTCACCACCTGATTGAAATGAGAAGCGCATCCCCGAACGGTCACAACAAAGACTGTGCCGCACTGCTCGCCGCCCTCCGGCTCCCCCCGCTGCTAATCGAAGAAGAGCGCAACCCGACGGCGATGCACCCTCTTTCAACAGGGGTCCGCCGCTCCCGACCATGGCGGGCCCTGAGTGCCCCACTGCAGGGATTGCTGCAGGCCCTCCTCCCCGCCGACGCCCTGTTCGACGACGAGGAAGACCCGGCTTTGGACCAGAGCTGACGGCGGCCTTCGCCCTGCTGCCAAGGAAATGGATTGACATTCCCCGCCCCGGTATGTTAACCAGACTTCTCGTCAAAAGAGCAGAAGGTGGTGGTTATGATTTTCCGGAATGACCCGAAGCCAGCAGATGCAGCTCGAGCTATGAGCGCGGCGGCCGCCGCTTCTCAAGGAACCAACCCTGTCTGGCACCTGGTAACCTGAATCTGACCCGATTCATGATGAAGTAATCAAGGCCATGGCAGAGAGTCCATGGCCTTTCTCTTTGGTGGCAAGAAAAAACAGAGCATTCCGGGATGGAGAATTTTCATGCGCAACAACATCGTACACATCGGCGCCGGCGAACTAACCTACGAGATCAGGGCGATTGTCGATATCGCTGACAAGCTCAAGGCCCTCGGCATAAAGACCAACATGGAGAACATCGGCGACCCGGTCGCCAAGGGGGAGAAGATCCCGGCCTGGATGAAGAAGATCGTCGCCGACCTGGCGATGAAGGACTGCTCCTACGGCTACTGCCCAACCCGGGGGGTGCTGGAGACCAGGCAGTTCCTCGCAAACCTTGTCAATACCCGGGGGAAAACCCAGATCACCCCTGACGACATCCTCTTTTTCAACGGCCTCGGCGATGCCATCCAGAAGGTCTACGGCTTTCTGCGCCGCGAGGCTCGGGTCATCGGTCCTTCGCCAACCTACTCGACCCACTCCTCCGGGGAAGCCGCCCATGCTGGCCAAAAGCCGGTCTCTTACCGGCTTGACCCCGACAACAACTGGTTTCCGGACCTCGATGACCTGCGCCTCTCGATCAAGTACAACCCGGCGATTTCCGGCATCCTGATCATCAACCCTGACAATCCGACCGGCGCGGTCTACCCGGAACGGATTCTGCGGGAGATGATCGCCATCGCCAAAGAATTCGATCTCTTCATCATTGCCGACGAGATCTACCACAATATCGTTTATAACGGCCAGTCAACCAAGCCGATTTCCGACCTGATCGAGGACGTGCCGGCCATTGCCATGAAGGGGATCAGCAAGGAAGCCCCGTGGCCGGGTGCCCGCTGCGGCTGGATCGAGGTCTACAATGCTGACAAGGACCCGGTCTTCAAGCAGTACACCCAGAGCATTCTCAACTCGAAGATGGTCGAAGTCTGCTCGACTACCCTGCCGCAGAAAGCGATCCCCGCCCTGCTCAGTCACCCCGAGTACCCGAAGTACCTCGAAGAGCGCAAGGCCCGCTACGAGCGCTGCTCCAACGTCGCCTACGACCTGCTGAAAAACGTCCCCGGCATCAAGGTCAACCGCACCAACGGCGCCTTCTACATGTCGGTCGCCTTCAAGGAGGGCGCCCTCACCCAGAAGCAGTCCCTCCCCATCGAGATCAAGGAGGTGAGGGACCTGGTCGAAGGACTGGTCGCCCAGCCCGGCTGCTCCCTGGACAAGCGCTTCGTTTATTACCTGCTCGCCGCGACCGGCATCTGCGTTGTCCCGCTCTCTTCATTCTGCACCCTGGAGCAGGGGTTCCGCGTAACCCTGCTGGAACGCGACGAGAAGGAGTTCGCCAAGATCTTTGCGACCCTGGCCGCAAGCATCAAGGCCTACCTGCAGTCCTGAATCGCATTGCGCGCCGCCGGTTCCGACAGCGGGCCGGCGGCCCATTTCGCTACCGGCCTCCGGGGCGCGTGAGACAGCAAGCCCATGAGTACCCTGGCCAAAGCCAACCTCGACACGCCGGTTGCCTCCGTTGCCGATCTCGTCGCTTTTCTCGCACGGGGAGCGCGACCTCCCCACGACTGGGGAATCGGTACCGAGGTCGAAAAACTGGTCCTCGATCGCGAGACCGGAGAAGCCGCCGACTACAGCCGGGTCGAACTGTTGCTGGGGACACTGGAAGCCGAGGGGGGCTGGCGACCGATCCGCGAAAACGGCCATCTCATCGCCCTTTTCGGGCCTCATTCGTCGATCACCCTGGAACCGGGTGGCCAGCTGGAGCTTTCCGGCCGACTCTGTGAAGATCTCCATTGCAGCTACGGTGATTTTGCCAACCACCTTGCCGCCGTCGTCGACAAGGCCCGGGCCCTCGGGCTCTGCTTTTTTGGCCTTGGCGTGCAGCCCTTTACTCCCACCGCACAGATCCCCTGGGTTCCCAAGGCCCGCTACGCCATCATGGCCCCCTACATGGCCCGGACTGGCGACATGGGGCAGCGGATGATGAAGCAGACCGCCGGGATCCAGGTTAACCTCGACTACCAGGACGAAGCCGATTGCATCACCAAGTTACGGATTGGCCTCGCCGTAGCGCCCCTCTTCTATGCCCTCTTCGCCAATTCGCCCCTGCTCGATGGTCGGCCGAGCGGGGTGCTCTCCACCCGCGGCGAAATCTGGTCGCGCACCGATCCCGACCGGACCGGGCTGCTACCGGCGATCTTTACCGAGGGGGCCGGTTACCACACCTATGTCGAGTACGCCCTCGACGTTCCGATGTATTTCATCCAGCGTCAGGAGCGCTTTCTCGACCTGACCAGGGAACGGTTTACCTTTCGCCGCTTCCTCGCCGAGGGCTTCGGTCCGCACCGGGCAACCCTCGCCGACTGGGACCTGCACCTGTCAACTCTTTTCCCCGAGGCGCGGCTGCGTCCCCAGATCGAACTGCGCTCTGCCGATACCTTGCCGGCACGCCTGACCCTCGCTGTTTCCGCCCTCGCCAAGGGGCTCTTCTACGACCGTTCGGCACGGGAGGAGATCTGGTCCATCTTTTCGGCCCTTGACGCTGCCGGCCGCGACCAGCTGACTCGCGATGCCTGGCGGCGCGGGCTCAAGGCCGAGCACCAGGGCCGCAGCCTGCAGCAGATTGCCATCGAGGCACTGGCCATTGCCCGCCGCTCCCTGCAGCGGCAGGCGGCCGCCGCCCGGCACGGGCAGGATGAGGCGCACTTTCTCGATGGCATCGAGGAGATCGCCGCCAGCGGCGTGACTCTTGCCGAGCGTCTTCTTGCGGACTGGCGCGGCTCCCGCGAGGAGAAGCTTCAGGCGCTTTGCCGGCACTGTGGTTTCGGCTGTTCCGGAGAACCGGTCATGTAAACCCGACTGTGCTTTCGCACAGTCGGCAGGCGTCCATTCGCCCCTGAGTTTTTACGCATCGCCACGTAGCAACGTCCAAGGGCAGCTCGTATACTCAATTCCAGCTGCGGCTCGTTGTGGCAGGCGAGCCGTTGCTACCTCCTTGATTTACCGCACTCTGCAAGACCACCACCGGGCCGGTTCGGGGACAGCCTCCCCCTGAACCGGCCCGACCCTTTTCTCGTGAAACTACCTCTCCGCGGGGATATATCCCTCAACCTGCCTCAAGGGTGCCAAGCGTCCTTTTATGGGATGGGGCCAGACGATGGCAGAGGACCGGCCATCGACCTCCAGGCCCAGTTCGGGGGGCGTAGCAAACCTCATTGCCCAGGTTAATGGAGACCGTTACTCCAGGTCCGGGTTTCATTTACCCTCTTGCGTTGCATCACCTGCTTCGGCTAAGGTAGAAAACCATCTACCTTTCGGCGTGCCATGTTGAATTGTGTCCTCAAAAAATCAACCCTGACCCTCCTGCTCCTCGCGGTCTGGGCCGTGGGGGCGAGCCTGACGACCGGGCCGGCCCCCTGGCAGGAACCGAACCTCTTTGCCTTCGATTGTTGCCGGGTCTCCCCCCTGCACCGGGTGGTGGCGACTTTCAGCGACCGCACCCAGCCCCAGGTTCACTCCGGCAGCGCACCCTGCTGCGACCTCCCGCTCGGGCCGGAGAGCCTGCTCACCTCTTACCCGCGCCCCGACTCTCAACTTCCGGACAGTCCCGGTCAATTTTCCGCGACCCTTCACGGCCGCCGTCACTACCTCTTTGCCGCCAGCAATCCGGGGTTTGTCCCCCATACGGCGCCGATCGAAAACCCTGCCCTCACCCTCCTCGAAACCGTTGTCCTCCTGAATTGAATTTTCCTGGACCAGGCCCCGTTGCCGGACCCTGTTAACTGTTTTGCCCTCGCCGGGAAACTCCTTCGGTGACGGCTTTCTTTCCGTTAAGCCACGATTCGGGAGTGTCATCACTTGAGTAGCAAAAAAACCAACATCATTGACGCCATCTGGGATTTTTTCTGTTCCCTGAAGCTGACCATCGCCACCCTGATCCTGCTCGCCATCACCTCGATCATCGGCACCGTGGTGCAGCAGGGGAAATCGCCGCAGGAGTATCTGCAGGAGTACAGCGAGACCACCTACCGGGTGCTGAGCGCGCTCAACTTCACCGACATGTACCACTCCTGGTGGTTCCTCGGCCTGCTCGAAATTTTTGCCCTCAACCTCATCGCCTGCTCGATCAAGCGCTTTCCCAAGGTCTGGAAGACGGTCCACGAACCGGTCCTGGCCCCCGCCGAAAGCTTTTACCGCACCCTGCCCAACAGCGAAGAGGTGGTGGTCAAGGGAGAGGGGATCGAGGCGCTGCGCGAGCGCGCCGCCGCCCTGCTCGGCAAGGCTTTCGCCACCCCGGTGGTCACCGCCGGGGAAGAGGGGGAGGTTCACCTCTTTGCGCAAAAAATGCCCTGGGCCCGCTTCGGGGTCTACGTCACCCACCTCTCGATCATCATCATCTTTGTCGGCGCCATCATCGGCTCGCTCTGGGGCTACAAGGCCTTCGTCAACATCGTCGAAGGGACCGCCACCGACAAGGTCTGGGCGCGAGGGGCGAGCGAACCGATCGACCTCGGCTTCCAGGTGCGCTGCGACGACTTTTCGGTCTCCTTCTACGGCGGCGGCGGGGGCGGCCGGCCCAAGGAGTTCAAGAGCGTGCTGACGGTCATCGACGGCGGCAAGACCGTGGTCGACCAGCGGCCGATCATCGTCAACGACCCGCTCACCTACAAGGGGATCACCTTTTACCAGTCGAGCTACGGGCCGACCGGCGAGCCGACCATCAAGCTGCGGGTCAAGGTCCGCGCCAGCGGCGAGGTGAAGGAGCTCGCCGGGCGCCAGGGGCAGCGGCTGATGTTGCCCGGCGGCGGCAGCGTGCGGGTCGTCGACTCGACCGAGGCGTTCCAGGATTTCGGCCCGGCGGCGCGCATCGAAGTGACTCCGCCCCAGGGCGAGGCCCGCTCCTTCGTCGTCCTCAAGGCGTTTCCCGAGTTCGACGCCCAGCGCGGCGGTGACTACATTTTCAGCCTGCTCGACATGGAGCAGCGCTACTACACCGGGCTGCAGGTCGCCAAGGACCCGGGGGTGTGGGTAGTCTGGCTCGGCTGCGCGATGCTGGTGCTCGGCTCGATGACCGCCTTCTTCCTCTCCCATCGGCGCATCTGGGTCACCCTGCTCCCCCTCGCCGGCGGCAAGGTCGGGGTCAAGATCGGCGGCAGCGCCCATCGCAACCAGCCGGCCTTCGAGATCTTCTTTGACGACCTCAAGAAGCAGTTTCGCGACGAACTCAAGTAGTTTTTAAACGTCCTTAAGGAGGACCTAGCGCTATGACCAGTACAATGCTCTTCAATCTTGTCACCATCGGCTACTTCTCGGCGATGATTCTGTTTCTGCTCTACCTCGTCACCCACAACAAAACCATCGCCCTGCTCGGCAACATCCTCGCCTATCTCGGCTTTGCGGTGCAGACCGCGGCGATCGGGCTACGCTGGTACGAGTCCTACGCCCTGCTCGGCGACGCCGGCCGGGCACCGTTGTCAAACCTCTACGAGTCGGTGGTCTTCTTCACCTGGACCATCTTGCTGATCTACATCCTCGTCGACCTGAAGTACAAGCAGCGGGCGATCGGCGCCTTTGTCGTCCCCTTCGCCTTTCTCGGCATGACCTGGGCGCAGCTCGGCCTCAACGACGCCATCGACCCGCTGGTGCCGGCGCTGCAGAGCAACTGGCTGACCTACCACGTCATCACCTGCTTTCTCGGCTACGCCGCCTTCGCGGTCGCCTGCGGGGTGTCGATCATGTACCTGATCAAGGTCGGCAAGGAAGGGGGGAGCGGCGATGCGCCGGCCGGGGGCATCCTCGCCCTCTTCCCGAGCGCCAAGGTCCTCGACGACATCAACTACAAGGCGATCATGATCGGCTTTCCGCTCCTGTCGCTGGGGATCATCACCGGCGCAGCCTGGGCCAACTACGCCTGGGGGACCTATTGGAGCTGGGACCCGAAGGAGACCTGGAGCCTGATCGTCTGGTTCATCTACGCTGCCTTTTTGCACGCCCGCTTCACCCGCGGCTGGGTCGGCAAGCGCGCCGCCTGGCTGTCGGTGATCGGTTTTGCCGCCACCATCTTCTGCTACCTCGGCGTCAACCTCGTCCTCTCCGGCCTCCACTCCTACGGCGGCGGCTGAGACTCTCCTCTACCAACGCAAACGGGCCGGTCTCCCTTGGGAGACCGGCCCGTTGCATTTTCCGCCGCCCGGATTCAGCTCCCGGCCACCAGCCCCTTCAGCTCGGCCAGGAGTTCTGCGACCAGGTCGTAACCCTGCTGCCAGAAGCCGGGGCCGGCAAGGTCGATACCGAAGGGGCGCAGCAGCTCCGCCGGCGGGGCGCTGCCGCCGGCCCGCAGCAGGTCGAGGTAACGGGGGACAAAAGCCGCCCCCTCCTCCTGGTAACGCCGGTACAGGGCCAGCACCAGCAGCTCACCAAAAACGTAGCTGTAGCAGTAAAAGCGGGCGTGGATAAAGTGGCTGATGTAGCTCCAGCCCCAGCGGTAGGAGGGAATCATCTCAACGCTGTCACCGAACAGTTTGGCATTCTCCTCCCACCACAGGGTGCACAAATCCTCACTGCTCAGCTGCCCCTCGCCGCGACGCCGGTGGGCGGCCAGCTCGAAGCGGGTCAGAACCTCCTGGCGGAAGGTGGTGGCGATGATGTCCTCGAGCTGGGCGCAGAGGAGGGCGATGCGGGTGTCGCGATCGCCATCCCGTTCGAGCAGATGGCGGGTCAGCAGCATTTCTCCGAAGACGCTGGCGGTCTCGGCGAAGGGGAGGGGCGCATGGTAGTGAAAGAGGTTCTGCTTTGCGGCCAACGCATAATGTACGCCGTGCCCGAGCTCATGGGCCAGGGTGGCGACGTCCCGGGGACGCCCAGTGTAGTTGAGCAGAACATAGGCGGGCGTCCCCGGCGCAACCCCCATGCAGAAGGCGCCGCCCCCCTTTCCCGGCCGTGGCAGCGCATCGATGCGCTGCTCGGTGAAAAAGCGTCCGGCCACCTCGGCCATCTCCGGGGAGAATCGGGCGAAGGCCCCCAGGACCAACTCCCTGGCCTCTGCAAAGGGGATGGTCCGGCTCTGCCGGGAAAGGGGCGCGTAGAGGTCACTATTCTTCAATCGGTCCAGACCGAGCAATTGCCGCTTGAGGTCAAAGTAGTCGCGGGCGAGGCCGTAATTGGCCGCGGTAACCTCGGAGAGGCGCGCCACCACTTCCGGCTCCGTTTCATTGGCGAGCAGAGTCGGCGTCATCAGGTCGGGATAACCGCGCAGCTCCGCCTCGCGCCCATGATCGAGCAAAATGTTGTTGAAACAGGCGTTCAGGACCAGTTTCTGCTGCGCATGGCCATCGAGAAAGGTGGCAAAGGCCGCCTCGCGGATTCCGCCCTCCGGATGGTAGAGGAGACCGAGGAGCTCCTCCCCGGTCACCTCCCGCACCCCCTCTTCGCCCGGCATCTGGAAGGGGAAGACGAGACTGGCACTCAGCTCGTCGAAGAGCTGCACGAACCCTTCGCGGCCGGAGAGATCCTTGCGCTTGAGGACCTGCTCGACCTCCTCGCTCAGGGTGTAGGGGGCGGCGACTCGCAACCGCTCGAGGAAGTGGCCGTAGGGAGCAATCGCCGGCTCCTGCAGCAGGGCAGTAAATCTCTCGGCGGGAATCTGCAGGACTTCCAGCTCAAAAAAGAGGGTCCGCTCGCTCACTGTCGCATAGGTTTCCCGGGCCCGCGCCAACAGGGCGCCGTGCGCCGGTACCCGGCTGTCGGCGGCGAACAGGAGCTGGGCGTAGGCATAGGGTTGCAGAATCGCTCGTTGCAGAGCTTCGTAACGTACCAGGGCCGCCGCCAAGAAATCGCCATCAGCCCCGGCG
The DNA here is from genome assembly GCF_054658035.1 of Desulfuromonas carbonis. Taxonomy (NCBI): domain Bacteria; kingdom Pseudomonadati; phylum Thermodesulfobacteriota; class Desulfuromonadia; order Desulfuromonadales; family Desulfuromonadaceae; genus Desulfuromonas; species Desulfuromonas carbonis. The sequence continues at coordinate 1,050,592 of NZ_BAAHXR010000003.1, forward strand.
ACCTTGCCGCGGAAATCGCTTCGAAATTGCTCGGCGCTGGCGGCTGCCCGCGCCAGGTCCGCCGCCCAGGCCGGGTCGGTCGCTGAGGCATAAAGGGCGCCAAGGTCCCATTGGGTATCACTCATCGGGTCATCTCCCTGCAATCGATTTTGCCAGCTACCATAAGCCCCGCCCCGACCCGATGTCAATTCCGGGAGGAGGGGCCGGCCATTGACAGGAGCAGCCACCCGGGGTTAACCTCGCTGGCTGGAAGTTACCCTCCCTGGAGGATAGTTCATGAAACGTCACGTGTCGCCCGGTCCTTTGCCGGCGCAACTACCACGCTATCTGGTACAGACCGGTTTTCTCCTCTTCTACCTCTGGCTCGGCTGGCGCTTTGCCGGCTGGGTCGATCGCCTCGCTGCCGGAGCCAGTCCCGGCTACCCGCGCCCGGCCGGGGTCGACGGCTTCCTGCCGATCAGCGGCCTCGCCGGCTTGCGCTACTGGCTGCAAAGCGGCGAACTCTTCCCGGTCCACCCGGCGGCGGTGCTGATCCTGGTCGCCGCCCTGCTGACCGGGCTGCTACTGAAGCGCGGCTTCTGCTCCTGGGTCTGCCCGGTCTTCCCCCTCTCGGAAGGTCTCTGGCGCCTTGGTCAGCGCCTCTTCGGCCGCAATTTTGCGCCCCCCTTCTGGCTCGACCTGCCGCTGCGCAGTCTTAAATACCTCATTCTCGGCTTCTTCCTGGTGCAGATCTTCGGGCAGATGCCGCTACCCCAGCTGCGTGCCTTTCTCGGTTCCGGCTATCACATCATTGTCGATGTCCGCATGCTTGAGTTCTTCCGCCATCCGTCCCAACTGCTGATCATTGTTCTCCTCGCTCTGGCTCTGCTCTGCCTGCTGGTGCAGATGGCCTGGTGCCGCTACCTCTGCCCCTACGGCGCCCTGCTCGGTCTGGTTTCCCTCCTCTCCCTCGGCAAAATCAACCGGTCGGAAGATCTCTGCAGCCGCTGCGGCCTCTGTTCGGCCCGCTGTCCGGCCTGGCTACCGGTGCGGGAGAAGAAGGTGGTCCGCTCGGCGGAGTGCTATGCCTGCTTTCGCTGCGTCCATAACTGCCCCGATCGGGGCGCGCTCACCTTTCGCCTCGCCAGGCGGCAGGTGATCCCGTCCTGGGTTTTCGCGCTTCTGATCGTCGGCCTCTTCCTCGCTACCAGCGGCCTCGGTCGTCTCTCCAACCATTGGGAGGGGCAGGTCCCGGAACAAACGATCATGCGCCTGCTGCAATCCCGTTAATTCTGCTTCAATAGCCCCAACAGCAAGAGCCCGGCAATAGTTTGCCGGGCTCTTGCTGTTGGGGTATCCATCTGCAGGTTTCAGGGAAGCTCGTAGATGACGAGCGTTGAACGCGCCGTCCCCGGGTTGAGGGCCGTGCCATGGTTGAAAATCACCGAGGTGATCACTTCGTTCTTGCCGTCATTGTCGACATCCGCGTAAAAAAATCCGGTCAGCGAACCACCCTGGGGTGCCGTGTGCCATGCTTCCTGCAGACTGCGGCCATTCCAGCGGTAGGCGGTCAGGAAACTGCTGGTAAATTCCCGGTACTTGAAGATTCGGGTCGAGCCTTCGTTGAAGGGGACCATGACCAGGCCATCGGGGGTCGCCGCGACCCGCGCCTTCAGGTACTCATAGACCAGATCCATATCCCGCGGATTGGCGCTTCGCTGCTTGTAGTAGGACTCGGTGCCACCGACAACATCGCTGTTCTCCCACAACTGGCTGCCGTCGGCCGCATAAACCTGCAGCTTCTCGTTGATATCGAGCAGTACATAGACGGGCTGCCCGGTTGCCGCATTCGTAATCGCGAAACCCTGGGCAGACGCCTTGTCGGTCGGTGCGGGGAATTCAGCTCCCCGCTCGACTCTGCCATCCTTCTTAACAAAACGGTAGAGGGCCCCGGAATAGGTGCGATCCGCCTTTCCCGGGCGCTGTCCCACCAGAATACGGCCCTCCCCCGGCACGTCGATGCCACCGAGAATATAGGAAATTCCGGTCTGCCTGACGCGCAGGGCGCCATCAACAAATTCGGCATACAGGGAGGAGATCGTCTCGGCGTCACTCCCGGGGTCGCGCTCGGCTGCGGTCAGGTACAGCTCGTCGCGGCCATCCTTATCCAGGTCGACCGCATCGATGGTCAACAGTCTGTATTTTCCGACATCGAGAAATCCAGCGCCCTGGTACTGGCCATTGCTAAACTGGCCAAGGAGAACCTTATCGGTAAAGGCGGTGGCGACCTGGATACTGCCACTCCCGTCAAAATTCCCCGCCGCGACTCCGATCATCAACCCGGGCATGTCCGGGCCGTACCAGATACCATCCTCTCCCGTTTTCCGGGCCTGAATCACCCCGGCATCGGGTGCCGGCGGCGGCGCCTGGATGATCGCCGGGTTAGCCGTGACAGCAGGCGGTGCAGGGCTGGCAGGGACGGGACGGGGCGCAGCCATCGACCGGCCGCTCAGCTCTGCGTTGGGATAAAAATTGATCGGCTGATACTGGCTGTCCCGCAATCCCAGCCCCTGGGCATTGAGGATGAATACGACCCCCTTGAGGTCCGGAACCGGGCCCGGGGTTTCCGGTTTCTGCTGCTGCGCCAAACCGTAGGGCTGCCATTCGAGGTCGGGCAGGTCGGCCTTGAGTTGGGTGTAGAGACTCTCTCCCGTCCCGGTGTAGTCCCAGAAGGTGGCCGGAATCCCGGTATAAGAACGGATCGGATCCCCCTTGACCAGGGCGCCGCCACCGGGGAGCGCCGTCGCATAGGAATAACCCGACTTGACCCGGGTTACGCGCAGCACCGCCTTGACAGTGTCGAGGCTGCCGATCACTTCCTTGGTAACCGGATGAATGATCTTTTCCCCGGGCTGCATGACACTCACCAGGTCGCCGACCCGGATCCCCTTGCTGGCATCGAGGTCAATGAGGAATTCGCTCCCCAGCGGCATTACCACGACTCCGGCCCGGGGGGCCAGATCCCTGGTGACCTGGCTGACATCCGCGGCAAAGAGGGACGGTGCGACGGCGAAGACGAGGAGGACAGCAAGAAGTATGCTTCTTTTCCTGAGCAGGAGGTGCATAGGAACTCCTTGGGGAGGGTGGTTGGATCCGGCAGTAGTCAGGAGAAACCCGTTCGGGGAAAGGACCTCTCCTGGCCACTCTCGGCTCAACGTATTCTGCATGAAAAAAGCCCCGGAGGCAAGCCTCCGGGGCCGGGTACTGCCGGTTATCAGCTTAGTAGCCGACGTTGATCATGAAAACGGTTTTCCAGATGTCGTCCGGGGTGCTGGTGAGGTTGCGACCGTAAGCGGTCTGCCAGTAGTCGCCGAGCATGGCATAGGCGCCATTGAGGCTGACGTCGACCTTTTCAGCAACCTTGGTACCGACGCGCAGGGCCGCTTCAAAGCCCATCTGGTCGTCCTGGCCAGCGGCGGTCTCGTTGGCCATGAAGTAGCCGAGACCGAGTTTGGCGTAAACCGGGCCCATGTTGGCATTCGCCTGGGCGGTGAGGCCGAGGAGACCAACGCCATCCAGGGTAGCAGCTTCCGTTGCAAGGCGGCCACCGGTGCCGTTGTTGTAGTAGGCGTCGGTGAGGAAGATCATCAGGTTCTCGCCAGTAAAGTCGTAGTTGCCGCCGAGGTTGGGAATCCAGGCTTCGCTGTCATTGTCATTTTTATCGCTGTCGCCGCTCAGGTAGATGACGCGGCCGCCGAGCCCAAATTCGCCAACTTTGGCCTTGGCAGCAACGGTGGCGGCAAGACCGGAAAGGTCACTTCCATTATTGCCATCCTGGGAGCCAAAGGCATAGAGGAGGAAACCGTTGATACCGACCTCGCCAACCTTGGCATCAGCCTTGGCGCCGAGGATATAGAGCTGGTAGGGGCCAGCAAAGGTGCCATCAAGGAGATGGCTGTCGCCAGCGCCAGCAGCGGCAGCGGCGCCAACGGAGCTGTTGTTCAGATAAATGAAGTCGGCGCCGATTTTAGCCACACCGGCATTGACGTCCAGCTGAGCATTGTAAAGGTCGACGTCGTCGGTGACGTTCTTGGCGCCTTCGCTCGGCTTGGAGTAGACCAGGGCGAGGTTGACGGCGTCGGAGAACTTCATGCCGACGTTGATCGCCGACCAGTCGTCAGCCAGGATCAGGCCCTGGTAACGGCCACCGAGGCCCTGCAGACCGGTGCGGACACTGAAGATGCTGTTGGGGACCTTGAAGTCGAGGTAGGCGTTCTTGACTTCAACAGCGACACGGTCGCCGCCGGGGCCGCCGTCCTTGCCGGCGTCGCCGAAGGAGCTGTCGATCTCGGTGTAGACGGTCAGGGTCACATAGTCGTTGAGCTTGTTGTCGATCTTGGCGCGGATGCGCTGGTCGATGAAGGTCTGGGCCGCCGGGTCAACAGCACCCTGGCCGTTGAAGGTGACCGAGGAGTCATCGCTGTTGGTGGCGATGCCCTGCAGACGATAGTAACCGCCGACCTTGAATTCGGCCAGCGCCGGAGTCGCCACGGCGACGGCCAGCAGTACAACGAGAAAACTCTTCAGATACTTGCTCACGTTTGCCTCCTGAATAAAAATGTTGAACGATGATTGGCTCCCGCTGGAGCCGCCTTTGGCCTCGACAATGAGGAGTCAGGATACTTTAATTGGTCGCAGGAACTTCAAACTCATACCCACAGGCGGGGCACTTGACACGGGTCGCCTCCTTTTTGCCCATACCGGCGCAAGCAGTGAGGGAGAGAGCCAGCATTGTCATCAAAACAAGAGTGACCAGTTTCCTCATCCGTTCACCTCCTTTCCCTGAGTGACTTTACATTACGGGTCGGTTATTGAACCAGTGAGTCTTTGGTCTGTTTCAAAACGACCTTTTATAATTACAACTATAGTGCCAACTTCCGGACCGGCAGCATTCTTTTATTAAGATGTAACTGGTCGAAATTACATGTCTTTTAATTTGTAACCAGGAGCAATCACAATATCTGTCGCTACCCTGTGTCGCCCCTGCATCGTACTGTTGCTTTTGCGCCACGCTTTTTCGGGAGGAAAGAATCGGGGAACGTCAATTCACTCCGACTTCAACCTGCGAACAATTACGAAACGCAATTTCACATCCCCGAAAGTCTAGGCGACCCCTGCGTCCTGTCAAGAGGGGAGAGCATTTTGTCGCTAGTTGCCGGTTGGCAGCGCCGCCAGGGCCGCCTTCAGCTCGCTGGCCGGCATCAGGTTGCCATCGCGGCGGACCTTGAAGTCACGGTCGATGAGAATCGTGCGCGGGATGACAAAGACACTGTAGGCCTTATAGACCGAACCGTCGTCGAGCAGCGCCACATGGGAGATCGGGTAAGGCAGTTCCTTGAGGTAGTCTTCCACCATCTGGGGGGAATCCTGGATGAAGACCTCGACCACCTCCACCTGGTACTGCTTGAGGTCATCAGCGACCGCGAGTATTTCCTGGGACTGCTGGCGGCAGGTCGGGCACCAGGTCGTCGCCAGCTTGAGCAGAATCGGTTTACCCTTGAATTCGGAAAGCCGCACGGTCCGGCCGTCCAGCGTCTGGAGAGAAAAATCGGGGGCGAGGGCACCCGTTTCGACGGCAACCGCCGGCAGGGCCGAGCAGACCAAAACGAGCATCAGAAGTGGCACCAAACGTCTCATCATGAACCACCTCCGGGAAACCGGACCCTGCCGACTGCAAGCGCTGGCCGGTTCCCCCTTGTTGCAGCTGTAATCGACCAAAAAAGAGGGACGTTCTAAAATTTAAAACAACGGTACATAAAAATAAAACGCCCTGTCAAGCCAAAAAAAACTAATGCTTTCCCCTTTTTTCATCACTCGACATTGTAAGCCGAAGTGTGAGGGAAGGACGAGTAGCGGGTCAGAAATCAGTGAGGGGCCGCCTCGCAGAGTTCGGTCAGCACGCCACCGCTCGCTTTCGGGTGCAAAAAGGCAATGCGCGTGCCGTGAGCCCCGCGGCGCGGGACCTCATCGACCAAGCGCACCCCCTGCTCTTTCAAGCGGGCGAGGGCCGCGGCGAGGTCCTCCACCTGGTAGGCGAGGTGGTGAATCCCTTCGCCGTTCTTTTCCAGAAAGCGGGCCACCGGGGAATCCTCGGCGGTCGGCTCCAGCAGTTCAATGCGGCTCTCTCCCACTGCCAGAAACGCCACCCGTACCTTCTGCTCGGCGACTTCTTCAGTCCCTTCGAATTTCATCCCGAGAATATCCCGGTAAAAGGGGAGACTGGCTTCGAGACTTTTAACGGCGATGCCGATGTGATTGATCTTACCGGTCAAGGGTGCCTCCATTTAATAAATTTTGGCGCAGGTTGCTACCGCGCCTGCCCTGAGAAAATTCCCCGTCGCATCCGCCCTTTCAGCGACCGCGCTTGAAAACCTCCAGCAAGCGCCGGGATGCGGCCGAAGGGGTGGTGACGCCACTGGCGACCGCTTCCTGGATCGGCCCGACCAGGGACTCGACCTGGGGATCCCGCAGGAAAAGATCCTTGAGGTCATTCATCAGCAGGGTCCACATCCAGTCGGTGGCCTGCAATTGGCGTTTGCGGATCAGTTCACCGCTTTTCTCCCAGGCTTTGCGGCAAGCCAGCACCGCCTGCCAGACTTCCGCGATCCCCTCGCCCCGCAAAGCGCTGCAGAGGAGCACCGGGATTTGCCAGTTGGCGCTCTTCGGCTTGAGCAGGTGAAGCGCATTCAGATATTGCCGGGCAGCAAGTTCGGCCCGGGGTCGGTTCTCCCCCTCGGCCTTGTTGATGACGATGGCATCGGCAATCTCCATGACCCCCTTCTTGATCCCCTGCAGCTCGTCGCCTGCTCCCGGAAGCTGCAGCAAGAGGAAAAAGTCGACCATCGAGGCAACGGTAATCTCCGACTGCCCGACCCCCACCGTTTCAACGATGATCACGTCATAGCCGGCGGCCTCGCAAAGGAGCATCGTTTCCCGGGTCTTGCGCGCCACCCCGCCGAGGGTATCGCCGGAAGGGGACGGCCGGATAAAGGCGCGGGGATCGCGGGAAAGTTCCTCCATGCGGGTCTTGTCGCCGAGGATGCTGCCACCGGAAAGCTGGGAAGTCGGATCGACCGCCAGGACCGCAACCTTGTGGCCGGCCCAGGTCAGATGAAGGCCGAGGGCCTCGATGAAGGTACTCTTGCCAACCCCGGGGACGCCGGAGATGCCGAGACGGATGGCGCCGCCGGAGGCGGGGAGCAGTTCGTCGAGCAGGGTGGTGGCCACCAGGGAATGGTCGAGGTTGCGACTCTCGATCAGGGTGATCGCCTTGGCCAGGGCACGCAGTTGGCCCGCCTTGACTCCGGCTACGATGTCGTGAAGCTTGGTCACGCGTACCGACCTCTGGAAAAAACCGGGGCAGGCCCGCGGGCCTGCCCCTCTGATTCACGGTTACTTGCGGGCCTGTTTCTCCTCGATGGCATCGAGGGTCTCCCCGGCCGAGGTGACGATCGGCGTCCCCGGGCCGAAGATGCGCGCCGCCCCCGAGGCATAGAGCGCCTCGTAATCCTGGCGCGGGATGACCCCGCCGCAAACGATGGCGATATCCTCGGCGCCCAGCGCTTTCAGGGCTGCGGCGAGCTGCGGGACCAGGGTCTTGTGCCCCGCCGCCAGGCTGGAAACGCCGACCACGTGAACGTCATTCTCCACCGCCATCCGTGCCGCCTCTTCGGGGGTCTGGAAGAGGGGGCCGACATCGACATCGAAGCCGACATCAGCATAGGCGGTTGCCACCACCTTGGCGCCGCGATCATGGCCGTCCTGCCCCATCTTGGCGATGAGGATGCGCGGCCGGCGGCCATCCTTGGCGGCAAAGGCCTCGACCCGCTGCTTCAGCGCGGCAAAATCCTGATCTTCACCCACAATCGATCCGTATGCTCCCGATACGAGCCTGATTTCCGCCCGGTGGCGGCCAAAAACCTTTTCCATGGCGTCGGAAATTTCGCCGACCGAGGCGCGTTTGCGGGCGGCGTCGATACAAAGGCCAAGCAGGTTGGCCTCCTTATTCTCACACGCGGCAGTGATGGCAGCAAGCGCCTTTTGACAGGCAGCCTCGTCACGCCCCTTACGCAGCTGGGCAAGGCGGGCGACCTGGGCCTCGCGCACCGCGGTATTGTCGATGTCGAGAACTTCGATCGGATCTTCCTTGGCGAGCCGGTATTTATTGACGCCGACAATGACATCCCGCCCGGAATCGATGGCGGCCTGCTTCTTGGCGGCGGACTCCTCGATGCGCAGCTTGGGCATTCCCGACTCGATCGCCTTGGTCATGCCGCCGAGGCCTTCGATTTCATCGAGGATTTTCTGCGCCTCATCGATCAGCGCCTTGGTCAGCGACTCGACGTAATAGGAACCGCCGAGGGGGTCGACGACCTTGGTGACCCCGGACTCTTCCTGAATGATCAGCTGGGTATTGCGGGCGATGCGCGCCGAGTGATCGGTGGGGAGCGCGATCGCTTCGTCGAGGGCGTTGGTGTGCAGCGACTGGGTGCCACCGAGGACCGCGGCCAGGGCTTCGAGGGTGGTACGAATGACGTTGTTGTAGGGATCCTGTTCGGTCAGGCTCCAGCCGGAGGTCTGGCAATGGGTGCGCAGCATCAGCGACTTGGGGTTTTTCGGGTTGAACTGCTCGATCAGCCGGGTCCAGAGGTAGCGCGCGGCCCGCAGCTTGGCCGCCTCCATGAAGAAGTTCATGCCGATGGCGAAGAAGAAGGAGAGGCGGGGCGCAAAGGCGTCGATGTCGAGGCCCCTGGCGAGCGCGGCCCGCACATACTCGAGGCCGTCGGCGAGAGTGAAGGCGAGCTCCAGGGCATTGTTGGCGCCGGCCTCCTGGATATGATAGCCGGAGATGGAGATTGAATTGAAACGCGGCATCTGCTCGCTGGTGTAGGCGATGATATCGGAGATGATCCGCATCGACGGTTCCGGCGGATAGATATAGGTATTGCGGACCATGAACTCCTTGAGGATGTCGTTCTGGATCGTCCCCGCCAGCTGGTCCTGGGCGACCCCCTGCTCCTCGGCGGCGACGATGTACATCGCCAGGATCGGCAGCACCGCGCCGTTCATGGTCATCGAGACCGAGACCTTGTCGAGGGGGATGGAGTCGAAGAGAATCTTCATATCGAGGATCGAATCGATGGCAACCCCGGCCTTGCCGACGTCACCGACAACCCGCGGATGGTCCGAATCATACCCGCGGTGGGTCGCCAGGTCGAAGGCGACGGAGAGTCCCTGCTGGCCCGCGGCGAGGTTGCGCTTGTAGAAGGCATTCGATTCCTCGGCGGTGGAGAAACCGGCGTATTGACGGACCGTCCAGGGGCGACCGGCATACATCGAAGCCATCGGCCCGCGCACAAAGGGGGGAAAGCCGGGGAGGGTGTCGGCGGTCGCCATCCCCTCGGTATCGCGCCGGGTATAAAGCGGCTTGACCCGGATCCCTTCCGGGGTCTCCCAGTCGAGCCGGGAGAGGTCCTCACTCTTGATCTCTTTCTTGACCGCGGCTTCCCAATCGGCCGTGGTGCGGGGCTTGGTTTCACTCATGGCAAGATCCTTGGGCAACGGGATGTCAGAATACCGGGGGCCGCAATGCGCCGGGCAGGGGGTACGGTCCGACCAGCAAATCTCCCTCGAAAAACAAACGACCGCCACGCCAGGGGTATAACCGAGGGGGCAGCAGTCAACGGAAAGTGCTTAACGGGTCACCACCGCCAGGACCTGAACTTCCTGGCCGTCGTAGGAGAGGAGGCGATGGCGCAGCGAGGAGTCGAAATAGACTGCATCCCCCTCTTCGAGGAGGAGCCGCTCATCTTCCAGGATAACCTCTGCCTTTCCCTTGATAATGAGGAGAAATTCCTCCCCCTCGTGGTTGTAGAGGGTCTCTTCGCTGGCCCGTTCCGACACGGTGAGAAGAAACGGCTCCATCTTCTTGTTGCGCTTGCGGAAGGAAAGCGCCTCGTAGGTGTAGCCGTGACCGGTGCCCGCCTTGGAAATGACCCGGCTGACCACCCGCCGCTCGCCGCGCTTGACGACTTCGTATTTGCGCTCCTCTTCCTCACTCTCGAAAAACATCCCCATCTTGACATCAAAAAAGCGGGCGATTTTGGAGAGGGTGGCGATCGGCGGCGAGACATTATTGTTCTCGATCTGGGAAATCAGCGCCGGGGAAAAACCGGTCTCCCGCGCGACATCCTGCAGAGTCAGCTTGCGCGCCTTGCGCAACTTTTTAATCTTGGCGCCAATGTTGTAGTCCATACGCAACCAATACAAAATAAAAAGGAGTTTTATTCTGGCAGGATATATCGGAAATGGTGAAAATTGTCAACAAAAATAATTTATTACCGATAAAACATCTTTACTGAAATTAAAGGGTTGGGCCGACAAAATGGTCTACCTGGCAACCCCGGCAATGGATGAAAAATCGCACCGCACAGCCGTCCTCCCCCCCCGGGGGGGAATATTGACTTTTTTCGTTCACTCCGCTAGCGTACCAGATGTGCGGGAAGCCCGGTCCCGTCCGGCCGAACCACTTCGCATTAAGGATCACTCGCTTGCCGTCACCTACTTTACACCTCCCCTATGGTGTCCGAATCTGGGAAAACGAACTCAAGGGGTGCCCCACCCCGTTGCGGGAAGGATATACCTTTTCCCTGCTGGAGAATTCGTGCGACTCCTACCGCTTCACGGTTGTCTGCAACGCCGAACGGGTCGCGGCGATCTTCAACGCCTTTGCCCGGACCCTTCCCGACGAGGGCTTCTTCATTCTCGAATATTACGAGGAAGAGGTCGATCCCGGCGCCGAAAACCATCCCGAGCCAACGGTTTTCTACTCCCCTTATTTTGCTCCGCAACCGTTGCTGGAAACCCTCGACCGGTTTTTCCCCCGTCTGGTTCACGACGGCTTTGTCGGTTTTGGCCTGGCCAACAACCGTGCCGGCGTTGAACTCTTCTACTCCGAAGAGAAGATTCTGACCTGTTTCACCGGCAATCACCTCCGCTTCATCAACCTGCTGCACGCACTCGACATCCTTCATGTTCCGGAGCTGATCTTTCCCACCGATCTCGGGCATGACCACCTTTCCCTCCTCTGCCACAAGCGCCAGTCGTTGCCGGCGCCCTTCTCTACCATGGCCGATCACGAGCTCGATTATGTCTCCTTCTGCGGGGAACTGGTCGAACTGCTCGACATGTATCCGGTCGAAGAGACCCTCTCCTTCTTCCTGTCGAAACGGGAACAGGACGAGATTGAGCAGTGCCTTGCCCGCCACGCCGAATTCGCAGACTTTACCGAAGACGATTTTGGCAGCCTGCTACTCGATTGGAACGATTTTGTCAGCGAGTGCGAGGAAGGGTTCCAGGGGGACCTCTGGGATTATCGCCTCGGCCTGAAACTTCGCGACATGATCCAGTCCGTCTGTGAGGGGACGACGCCCAGCCTGGGCGCCAAGTTGCTCGGGATCGTCGCCGAGGCGGACAGTAAATTCCGCCGGCTGCTTATTGACCGGCGCAAGCGCCTCGATCCTCCCGGCGACGGCCAGAATCTGGATGACCGTTTCTGGTACCAGGGGATGGTCAGCAACCAGGGAGTCTCCCTGCGCCGGGACCTGATCCGGCAGGGGTGGTTCAAGCCTTAATCCAGGCCACACACCAAGAGCAACCGGCGGCAGGGCAGCCGTTGATTCTTCCTTTTTCCTTTACTGCAGACCTGGTTGCCGATGATTGCGCTGATAGCTGCCGTCCCCCTGGAAACTGACCAGTTGCGTCGCGCACTCTCGCCCTGCGAGGTTCGCAGCTGCGGCCGCCTCGACCTGTTGCGGGGGACCCTCGATGGGCATCCGGTGGGCCTTCTGCACTGCGGCATCGGCAAGGCGAACGCAGCCGCCGCCACCGCGGTCCTGCTCGAAACCGTGCGGCCGCGGGCGGTCTTCAATCTCGGCTGCGGCGGGGCCTACCCGGGCAGTGACCTCGGGATCGGCGACCTGGCGATTGCCCGTGAAGAGATTTTCGGGGACGAAGGAGTGGTGACTCCGGAAGCGTTTCTCGACATGGAAGCCCTCGGCCTTCCCCTTTTGCGGCGCAACGGCCAGAGCTACTTTAACCGTTTTCCCGTCGACCAGGAATTGCTGCAGCGGGCAAAGGGGATTCTCGAGACTCACCCTTCAGGGCCGAAACAGCGACTGGCCGTCGGGCCCTTTGTCACCGTTTCGACCTGCTCCGGCACCTCCGCGGCAGGCCAGGAGCTCTCCCGGCGGACTGGTGGTATCTGCGAAAACATGGAGGGAGCTGCGATCGCCCTGACCTGTATCCGCTTTGGTACCCCTTTTCTTGAACTGCGCGGCATCTCCAACCTGACCGAGGACCGTGATCTGTCGCGCTGGGACCTGCGAGCCGGGGCCGCTGCTGCCCAACAGGCCCTGCGCATCCTCCTCAGCCACTGGTACCAGGAGAAGGACCCGGCATGAGCTCTCCCCTTTCTTTGGGGTATTCCCCCTGCCCGAACGATACCTTTATTTTTTATGCCCTGACCCATGGGCGGATAGCTCTGCCGGGCATCCGGATCTCCGAACGCCTGGCCGATGTCGAAACCCTCAACCAGCTCGCCCTGGCTGGCGTACTCGATCTGACCAAGGTCAGCTACCATGCCTTCGGCCATCTTCGCGATGAGTATCTCCTGTTGCGCAGCGGCGGCGCTCTCGGCCGCGGGTGCGGTCCGCTGGTGGTGGCGCCGCAGGCTCTCGCCATGGCCGACCTCAAAGGACGGAGAATCGCCATCCCGGGGCGCCTGACGACGGCCAACCTGCTGCTGCAACTTTATGGCGAGGGGTTCGAGGAGCTTCTCATCCTCCCCTTCGAGCAGGTGATGCCCGCGGTCCTGCGCGGTGAAGCCGCGGCTGGAGTCATCATCCATGAATCCCGGTTCACCTTCCATCAACTCGGCCTGCATCAGGTTCTCGACCTTGGCGCCTGGTGGGAGGCTGAAACCGGACTGCCGATCCCCCTGGGAGGGATTCTGGCCCGACGCGAGCTCGGACCAGAACTGATCCAGCAGCTGGAAGGGGCCCTGACCGCCAGCATCGATTACGCCTATGCCCACCCTATGGAGCCGCGGAGCTATATCAAGCGCCACTCCCAGGAACTTGCCGATGCGGTTATCGACCAGCATATCGATCTCTACGTCAACGACTTTTCCCGCACCCTCGGCCCTGAAGGCGAGCGCGCCGTAACCGAACTGTTGCGGCGCGCCGAAGCGCGCGGCATCATCCCCACCTCCCCCCAATCCCTCTTCTGTAACTGAGCCCCGCCCGCCACTTTTTTCACTTCATGAGGGGGAGACACGGTTTTGCAGTGGTAAGACCACTGGGCCGTGATTCTTTTTTTTCAACTCATTTGTTTACCAATGCTATCTTTTCGAAAAAATATATAAACCTGATCTACGTTTCATCGTCCGCTATATGTTTGAAATTTCGGATAGTTACAAGATGGGACCCGGAAGGGCATTGGATAAACTTAATGTCAACTTCAAACCAGTGGTATGATGGGCAAAACAAAATGCCGCGTAACATATTGTTTTGCCAGTGGTTTTTAAAATTTTTCCCTTGCACGCTCATCATCAGGGAGTATACTTACGCCAAACAACAGCATTGGTAATTTAGACTTTATCGCGCGGAAGGAGTTCAGCCATGAAATGCCCGGTCTGCAACAAGACGGAAAACCACATTGAGATTGACGCCCACAGCAATGGATTCAGCGCCGAAATTGTCCAGTGCGACATCTGCGGCAGCATCTGGTCCATCAACCATGGTGTCACCGAAGTTGTCAAGGATTCCCAGGTTCGGTCTTTCCTTTCGGCCACTACCGAATGCGTAGAGGCTGACGATTACATGCTCGTAGCCTGAGACGACGACCTCTCTGCCTTACCCTGCTTTATCGGGAGCTTGAGGATTCGGGCGCGGGCGTCCGCGCCGCCCTCGCTACGTGTCCTTGCTTTCAGCCAAAAACGGCCCCTGTCCAGACTGGACAGGGGCCGTTTTTGTGAAGCAACAGCTTTGTAGCTGAGGCTAGCCGAGAATCGCCTTGAGGTATTCGGCGGTACGGCTGCGTTTTTCCTTCTCAATCTCCTTGGCATCAACCTCGACAAACTTCTCGTCGGGAGTGACCTTGAAGATCGGCTGTCCCTTCTGCACGATAATCCCTTCCGTGCCGTCGATGAGGATTTTGTCGATGGTACCGGCAAAGGGAGCCGGAACCTTGTTGAACATCTTCATGACCTCAAGAATGAAGAGGGGCTGGCCTTTTTCGAAGTGCATCCCCTCGGTGACGAAGGGAGGCATGCCCGGAGCTTCCTGGGCATAATACATGCCGCCGCCGGGGGTGACAATCTCATCGGCCTTGGTCGAGGGCGGCGGCACCAGAATCTTCTTCATCGCCGCTTGCAGGTCGGGGTCATTGAGATAATCGGGAATCGTCACCTCCAGATCTTCCTCGACCCGGAAGTCGAAGAAGTTGGTGCGATCGGCGACCAGGAAGAGAATCCCGAAGAGCTCGTTGCCAATTTCGTACCCGGCATGAGCTTCCCGGATCTGCGCCCAGGTCTCCTTGTCGAAGCCGCCTTGCGGTTTTTCCTTGGCGAGAATGTCGTTGAGCTTGAGGAAATCGTCCTTGTCGAGTTTGAAGGTGGCACGCAGGTCGGCATAAAACTTGAGCGCCGTCTGCAGCAGGAGATTGTCATGGGACCAGATCACCTCGGCCGCAGGTCGGGTCGGATCAAAGGTCATGTTGAGATATTCGTAGGTCTCTTCGAGAATCACCAGCGGATTGCGAAGCCAGACCAGTTTCCCGTCCTTGATGGCGAAATTGCGCTTGTTGATGCTCAGCCAGCCGGAGAGGAGGTGCGGGTCAGACAGCAGCACCTCCATCGGCCGGGTCAGCAAGGTGCCTTTGCGGTCGAGGATTTCGGAGACCGCCTTGGCGGCCGCCGCATCTTCGGCATAGACCGCGGCGTAGTGCTTCTTGGTGGCGAGGAAGGCGTGGACCACGTCCAGTTTGCTCGATTCCTCTTTTAACTTACCGACCAGGGTCAGGTACGGGACGACGAAACGGGTGGTCGGTTTGGCCATGACGTTCTGGCCCAGGAACCAATTGACCAGGCCGTAGTGGAATTCCAGGTTGGTCGCCAGATTGGTGCCGCGCAGCACCGTGCTCCGCAACACCTTGGCGAGATGGTGGTAGCTGTCGAGACGGTTGTCCCCCTTGGTCAACAGCAGGGCGATGTTGGAATCGTAGGCGCCGGCAAGGGTGTAGCGCATGAAGAGACCGGTATCGGGGTTGGTGATGCAGATCCCCTGATCGTCACGAATCTCGCCATCGATTGGCGGCGACCAGTAGCGGATCACCCCCCCGGCGCTCGGCGAGAGGGAACAGTCGGTGGCATTGAGCCGTGCCTCGGCGCTCGCGCCAAAGCGCGGCATGCGCTCGGGGCGCGGCAGCCGCTCCTTGTGCATGGCGAGGAGAGCCATTGCCTCGACCAGCGACTCGACGATGAAGAACTCTTTCTTGTTCTTGGGATTGGTGAACTTGAGACGGTAGACCAGTTCGGTAACCCGGTGCTCGACCTGGATACGGGTGTTGACTTCCATGAAATAGTGGCGGTCGCGGTCGACGATGCATTCGAAGGTCGAGGCGGAGTCGAGGCCGACGGCCTTACCGAACCGTTCCGACTGCTCTTCCATGCGCTTGAGCACTTCCAGGTCGGTGGCGAGCGCTGCCGCCTGCTTTTTGTTGCCCGCCTTCTTCGCCTTGGCGATCTCCAGCGCCAGCATCTCCTGGGTGACCGAAATTTCGAGCAGTTTCTGTTCGTGCATCTGCAGCGAGCAGTCGCGTCCGCCGAGGGCAATGCACCACTCGCCGTTGCCCAGGAGCTGAATCTCGTTGTGCCGGGTCTGCTCGATGTTGAGCTCGATCAGAACGTTCTTGTTGTCGCCGACGCCATTGGCCTTAACCTCCAGCAACACCTCGCGGGCCAGAGCCGGGGCGTCGGCTGCCGCCTTCTGGATATCGGCATCGGTAGGGTTTTTCTTAGTCAGCAGCGAGGCGCCGAGGATACGCTGCCCCTTGCCGCCGCCACCGCCGATCGCCTTGAGACGGATGCGGGCACCGGGGTAGTTTTTAAACATCGCGGCGCACTCTTTTTCGACCTGCGCACCGAGCTCGGCCATGGAGAAGAGGTCAATCCCCTTTTCGTAGGAAGCGAAGAGGATCGCGTCGGCCAGATCTTCGAGGCTGAGGGTCTTGTCGTCGAGAATCTTCTTGGCAACCTTCAGCCCTTCGGCCTTGACCACCGCCAGGAGCGCATTGCGGCTCGGGTGCTTGGCGACCAGGGTGCGCGCGGTGACATTGTTGACCCCGGGGGTGACCGAAACATCCACCGACAGGGCGGTGCGCTTCGCCTCATCCTTCTTGCCGGCGCCGCGCTGGGTCGCCGAACAGGGGCCGATGAATTTGAGGCCGGCCTCCTCGATGGCGGCGACGAATTCATCGTCTTCGGCCATAAAACCGTAGCCGGCGAAGACGGCGTTGTAGCCATTGTCCTTGGCGGTCTGGATGATCTGGCCGATGCGCTCGACGCGCTCCTCCTTGCTCGCCCCGGTATAGTCGGGAACCCGGTGGACCCGGTTGGTGTCGGTCAGCTTGCGCAGCTCGGGGGAGAGGGCATTGGGGTAAATGATGGAGTCCTTCTCCGAGAGGAGAATCCCGTAATGGGTAATCCCCATCTCTTCGTAAACCGTCATCGCCTCCATCCGGATCGGGCCGCGGCAGACGATCAGCGGCTTGAGGTCCTCGCAGGCGAAGGACCGGACCCATTCGGAACTCGACAGGCTCAGGCGCCGGTCACGATGAATCAGCGGATTGTTGCTGTAATAGTCGATTTTCTCAGCCATGGGTGCTATCTCCAGATCGAAACCTTGATTCGCTTTCATTCGCAATCACGCTCCTGCCACGCCATCAATGGAACTCGCGCTGCGGGGCAACCATCGGGCCGGCTTTGTAATGCCGCATCAAAAAGGCGATGTTCTCACCCAGCACCTTGCGCAGATCGGTCGGCATCACGATCGAGGAGATCGAACCGAGAGCGAGGCCCTCTTTCGGGTTCATCAGCTCTTTTTCGTAGCGCAGGTTGAGGGCCGCCTCCTGGGCCTTGAGCCATTCGGCGGCTTCCTTCTCGGCGTCGCGTTTGGCCTCGGCGCCCTCCATTCCGGCCGTGATACGCTCAGCCGTTCCCTGCTTGACCATGGCGGCAGCCTCGGAACGCACCTTGCGCAGATCTCCCTTGTAGACGAACTCCTTGCCGGCCGGCCCCATGACCGCGAGGCGGGTGGTCGGCAGGGCGAGCACCAGGTCGGCGCCGGTCGGGTAGTTGTTGTAGGAAGCGTAGGCGCCGCCAAAGGCGTTGCGCAGGATCAGCAGAATCCGCGGCGTGCGCACATCGACGATCGAATCGAGCATCGAGCGACCTGCCTGCACGATACCGCGCGCTTCCTGGTCCCGGCCGGGGAGGAAGCCGGTGGTGTCTTCCATGAAGATCAGCGGGATATTGTAGATGTTGCAGAAGCGGACGAAGCGGGCGATCTTTACCGCCGAGTCGCAGTCGATCTGCCCCGAAGAGACCGCCGAGTTGTTGGCGACGAAACCGACCACGTGGCCACCGAGACGACCGAAGGCGGTGACCGCTTCGCGGGCCCGTTCCGGCTGGATTTCAAGGTAGTCACCGTGATCGCAGATCTGCTGGATCACGATTGAGACGTCGAAGGGGGTATTGAACCCAGTCGGCGAGTTGAAGGCCTTTTTCAGCAGGGTATTGATCTCCCAGGTCCGCCGGTCGAGAGGGTCGCTGGTCGCCTGGAAGGGTGCCGAACTCGAATTGTTGTCGGGAATGTAACTGAGCAGGCGCACCGCGGTGCGCAGCGCGGCCACTTCGTCCGAAACGGTCAAGTCGGCCACGCCTGAGGCGCCATGCACCTTGGGGCCGCCAAGCTCCTCCGGGGTGATATCCTCGCCAAGGACCGACTTGACAACGCCGGGACCGGTCAACCCGAAGAAGGTGTCGTTGGGCTGGATGACAAAGCTCCCCTGGCGGGGGAGATAGGAGCCGCCGCCGGCGTTGAAGCCGAACATGCACATGATCGACGGAACGACGCCGCTGATCTTGCGCAGCGCGGTGAACGCCTCGGCATAGCCATCGAGTCCGCCGACCCCGGCCGGGACGAAGGCGCCGGCCGAATCGTTCATGCCGATGACCGGAATCCCTTTTTCGCCCGCCATGTTGAAGAGCTTGGCGAGCTTGCTGCCGTTGGTGGCATCGATGGAGCCGGCCCGCACGGTGAAGTCATGGCCGTAAACCGCGACATCGCGGCCACCGATATTGAGAATGCCAGTGACGAGGGAAGCGCCGTCGAGGTTCTTGCCCCAGTTCTGGAAGAGGATATTGGGTTCTTCCTGGGTGAGAACCTTGATTCTTTCCCAAACCGTCATCCGTTTTTTGAAGTGCTGTTTTTCGACCTGGCTGACCTGCACCGACTTGATCGGCCGCTCGATCAGCGCATGACCTTCCTTCATGACCTCTTCATAAGGCCCTTGTTTGCCGGCAATTTCACCGGGGATGGTAAATTCGACTTCCTCGGGCGGAGCCAATGGATTTTTCAGTGACGGTTTGATCACGCTCTTGGCCATTTCGCACATCCCTCTGCTGGTTGGATTGGTAAAGACTCCCTGCAAGGGTGCCCGGCACCGATGCGGGGTTGCCTGTCGATGATAACGTCTTGAAAATGCAGGAAACCGGGAAACTTTTCTTTAGAACGTCGTTTCTCGGACACCCGTTACAAAACAAAAAACTCGGCGAATTGTCAAGGAAAATTTTATTTTGGGTAAAATATGCTCCCGCCAACCAGCGTCGATTCTTTTAACATCAATGAAAATTTTTACTGCCGGTAGCGCCTTGGGACTGCAGCGCAAATGCCGGTCAGACCAATGAACAACCTATCCTGAGATACTTTAACTATTTGAACTAAAAAGATAAAAGAGATCGCCATCGGTGCGCCGACGTTGTTCCAAGCCACCACAGCGCCAGCCGGTGTTGTTCGCAGGCTACCCCCCTGGCCCTGCAATCACGACGAAATATTAGTCAGGGTAAAATTCCGTTTTGATTTTCTAAAAATTTAAGGGCGATGGATTTCGCGAGGAACACGGCTGGGGTAGAAAAAAACAGGCCTCCGGGAAGGAGGCCTGTCGCTGGGCATGGTTTACAGGGGAGGGGGGGGGCATTCAGCCCTTCATATGAACGGCCTTGATGAAACGTGTCCCAACCGCCGCCGCGAGACGTGCAATCACCTCGTCGCTGGCAGGCGTATCGAGAGAGAGAACCACCATCGCCTCACCAGCCTTGGCGCGCCGGCCGAGGTTCATCGAGCCGATATTGATTCCGGCCTCACCGAGGATGGTGCCGATCTTGCCGATCAGGCCCGGCTTGTCCTCGTAGCTCATCACCAGCATGTGCTCCTCGGGCTGGAAATCGGTGAAAAAGTCGCGCATCTTGACGATTTTCGGGATTCCCTCGAAGAGGGTCCCGGCAACGCTGCGTTTTCCTTCAGGGCTCTCCAGGCAGAGGGTTACCAGGTTGGAAAAGGAGCCGGTTTCGGTCGTGCGAACCTCCTCGACGATGATGCCCATCGAGTTCGCCACCAGCCGGGCATTGACCATATTCACGTCCTGTTCGGTCTGCCGGTTGAGCAGCGCCGCCAGACCACAGACGGTAATCGGCGCGCAGTCAAAACGGGCCAGTTTGCCATTATAGGCAAAGATCACCTTGTTGGGGTTGGGCGGTGCCAGCTGGGAAATAAACTCTCCCATCTGGCTGATCAGGGCCATGAACGGCTTCATGTGCTCCATCAGATCAGGGTCGAACTTGGGAATGTTCACGGCATTCTCCAAGGGGCGTCCATCGAGGTAATTGACCAGTTCGCGGCTGACGTCCACCGCCACATTTTTCTGGGCCTCGAAGGTATTTGCGCCGAGGTGCGGCGTAACCACCATGCGCGGGTGGGCGATCAGCTGCTGCAGAACGTCACTGTCGGGCGGTTCCGAGCTCCAGACATCAAAGGCGGCGCCGATACATTTGCCCGACTGCAGGGCGGCGAGCATCGCTGTCTCCTCGATTATCCCACCGCGGGCGCAGTTAACGACGATCACCCCGTCCTTCATGGCGCGAAAATGTTCGTTGCCGATCATGCCCCGGGTCTCGTCGTTGAGGGGTGTATGCACCGTGATGATGTCAGCATAGCGAACGATATCCTCGAGCGATACCAGCCGGACCCCGAGATCTTCCCCACGCTTTTCCGCTATATAGGGATCATAGGCGATAACCTCGGCCTCGAAGGCCTTGCAGCGCAGAGCCACCCGCCCGCCAACCTTGCCGAGGCCGATGATGCCGATTGTCTTCCCTTTGAGTTCATAACCGGTAAAGGGGGCCCGCTTCCACTCACCACCTTTGAGGCTGGCATTGGCAACGGTTATGTTACGGCAGAGGGAGAGGAGAAGCGCCATGGTGTGCTCGGCCGCCGAATTCACATTGCCGAAAGGAGCGTTGACAACAATGATCCCCTTGTTGCTGGCCGCCTCGACATCGACATTGTCAATACCAACCCCGGCCCGGGCAACTATTTTCAGGTTCCGGGCGTGCTCCAGCAGTTCGGCATCGATCTGGGTTCCGCTGCGGGTAATGATGGCATCATAATCGCCGATGGTCCGGTAGAGTTCCTTGCGGGAGAGGCCAAGGCGAACATCAAACTCGATGCGCGTATCTCCAACCAGGGGCTGCAGACCCTCTTGGGAGATCTCGTCGGTAATCAGAACTCGCATGCAAACTCCTTCCATTGCCGTTTTCCGCGCCGGCAAAAACGCGCCTGGGTTTTGGGAAAGCCAGAATTTTAGCCCTTTTACCTGACCCTGTCAACGCCGTAGACAGCACCAAAAGCCCATGCAAAACCGACTACTTGACCAGCTTGAGTCCGGGCTGCGCCGGGGCGCTGCCGGGAGCCGACGGGGGCTTTTGCGGCGCGCCGGCATAGGGGAGGGTCCCGTCGGCGAACATTTGCGCAACCGTTTCGGCAATTGTCAGGCACTGCTTCATGCAGACCTTGCGAACCGGACAGCTGCTGCAGTCGGCTGCACCGCCGGCACTGCGCAGGGCATGGATGACCAGCTCGACACTCTCCGCCTGGCTCAAAGGGACGAGAAACATAAAAACTCCTGTCGTTTTTCTCGGTCGGACAAACCCGGAACAGGGCCCCACTGGCCAGCGGCCGGCAGTGAAGGCCACCCCACGGGGTCGTGCCCGGTGGGGTGCAAAACAATACAGGCGCTGCTACAAACGCTTGTCGGCAACCTGGGCAAACGCCTTGAGCTTGGTCATCATGGTGGCGAATTCGGCCGGCCGCAACGACTGCGGGCCGTCGCTGGCTGCAGTTTCCGGCGTGGGATGGACCTCGACGATCAGACCGTCGGCCCCTGCGGCCACTGCAGCGTAGCACATGGAGGGGACCAGGCTGGCATGGCCGGTTGCGTGGGAGGGATCGATGACCACCGGCAGGTGAGTCAGCTCCTTGAGCACCGGCACCGCCGAGATATCGAGGGTATTGCGGGTCGCGGTCTCGAAGGTCCGGATCCCCCGCTCACAGAGGATCACCCGCCGGTTCCCCTCGGCGAGGATGTATTCGGCACTCATCAGAAATTCCTGGATCGTCGTTGCCATGCCGCGCTTGAGCAGGATCGGCTTGTCGAGGCGGCCGAGAATCTTGAGGAGGGCGAAATTCTGCACGTTGCGGGCACCGACCTGCATGATATCGGCATATCGGGCCACCAGTTCGACGTCGCGGGGATTGACGACCTCGGTGATAATCGGCAACCCGGTCGCTTCCCGGGCCTGAACCAGCAGCTTGAGGCCGTCCTCTTCCATTCCCTGGAAGGAGTAGGGGCTGGTCCTGGGCTTGAAGGCCCCGCCGCGCAGCACCTTGGCCCCGGCTGCCTTGACCGCCCGTGCGCATTCCAGGATCTGGGCTTCGTTCTCCACGGCACAGGGCCCCGCCATCACCAGGAAGGAGCCGCCGCCGACAGTCAACCCGGGGACGATTTCGATGGTGCTCGGCTCGGGTTTGACCTCGCGACTGGCCAGCTTGTAGGGCTTGAGGATCGGCACCACGCTCTCGACCCCGGGGAGCGATTCCAGGGCCTGGAGCACCGACTTGCCGCGTTCGTCGCCGACCGCGCCGACCACGTTCCGGGTCTCCCCGTGGATGACGTGGGGCTTGTAACCCAACTCCCGAATTCGCTTTTTGACCTCGGCCAGTTCGTCCTTGCTGGCACCCTGCTTCATTACGATGATCATCTGTCTGTACCCCTTTCCTCCGGTTGAGAGTGATGGAATGGGTCAGGCCGCCCGGGAACCCCATGGCGGCCTGCAGTTCGCTCCGGAGGCCCGGAGACAGCAAAACCATGGGAGGCCGGTCGGTCTGCCCATGGTTTTTGATCCTCTTTTATCGCGGTTTGCCTACGATAGCGGACCTTTCCCCACGGCAGACGGCCTAAAGTAAAAGCCGTACCAGAAGGAAAAGCTGCTAAAGTTGGCGCCGACATGTTGCATCTGAACTCGATCCTTAAAAAATGTCTGTTCTGTAACTAGCAGAATCTGTACTCCTTGGCAAGCGGATAATGCTCCCCCGGGAGGAACACAATTGGCCCAGCATTGCACCAGTTGCACCCTGCTGCCGACCCGAATTTCTCTTGACAGCGGGACCGCATTTCGTTATATACATGCTTCCGTTCGCCCAGATAGCTCAGTCGGTAGAGCAGAGGACTGAAAATCCTCGTGTCGGCAGTTCGATTCTGTCTCTGGGCACCAGACGCCAAAAGGGCCGTGGATTTCCACGGCCCTTTTTTTGTCCCACCGTATTTGCCGAGAGTTTCCCTTCCCCGCTCCCAATCGAAGTCTAGCCGCCGCGAATCTTTTGTTTGAGCGCAGCGACGACCTCCTTGACCGTCTCCTCAGCCAGATACTTGACGCCAATTTCGACCGTCGTCGATTGCCGGCTGGCAACATCATAGAACTCCAACCGATACCCGACCTCCATCTCAACCCCACGTGCCGGCGCGATGTAGGTGCGACGGTAAAGAATTGTGCCGAAGAGAATTTTTCCCGGGGCCCGGCTCAGGCCCAGATCTGCTTGCAGTTCAGCCGCGGTTTTGCCGCGCAGTTGCTGGGCCGTCTTTGCGGCGTGGTCATAATTTCGTTCCAGGTAGAGCTCGCTCTGAAAGAGCCCGGCATCGCGCAGGGCGTCGGAGAGGTTGGCGGCATCTTCCCCGCGACAGATGTAAAAGGCGGCGGCGGTCTTGGCAAAGGGGCCAAAGACCAGGAGCGGCCCATCCCCCTTGAGGTCGGCGAGGTCACCCTGCACCACCTTGAATTCCTTGACGCCGTCGGTCATGGCCGTCATCTGTCCGAAAATCGGACCGCACCCGGCCAGCAGCAACAAGCTCAGTCCCACCAGAATCCGCTTCATACTCAACACCCCTTGCAGAGTTTATGGCAGCTCAGGCAATCGTCGTCCGCCTTGTGCCGCAACAGGTTGGCCGTATCGTGGCAGCCCCGACAATCGCTGGGGGTCGCCGCTTTGAGGTGGTCTGCAGTCGGCATGCGCCGGGGTGCATAGAGGGCAACCCGTGCCTCACACCCTACCAGCACCAGAAAGAGGATCAGGAAAGACAACCGATACATGAATGTTCCTTTCACCAAAGAAGTAGGTCGCTGCGACCCTCGGTTCTGTAGCATAGCAATGCCCCTGAAAATCGCAATCGGTCAGAGAAATTTCGTCCCGGTTCGGCCATTCCGGCGCGAGGGTCTCAACTGAACAGCAGCTTGAGGGCAAAGACAAAAACCGTCAGGGCCACCACCTGCTTGATCCAGTCATGCCCCTTTTTGACCGCCATGCGGGAGGCCACCCAGCCCCCCGCCGAATTCCCGGCGGCAAGCGCCAGACCGAGCGTCCAGTTGACCTGGTCGTGGGCCATGAAGACCGCCAGCGCCGGGATGGTGAAGATCAGCACTACGATGATTTTCACCACGTTGGTGCGCACCAGATCGATGCCGTGCAAGACCAGCGCCGGGATGATCAGAAACCCGACTCCGGCCTGGACAAAACCACCATAGATGCCGATAAAAAAGAAGGAGGCCAGCAGCACCGCACCGCGACCGGGCGTCATCACCAGTTCCTCGACGCGGCGTTTTTTCATCGGGTCGACCAGGGTCAGGACCAGGACGCCGAGCATGATCCCCGCCAGCAGGCGCTGGAACAGACGCTCGTCGATATCGACGGCGAGCCGGGCCCCGAGATAACTGCCGGCAATCGCCGGCAGGGAGCAGAAGAGGGCCAGGCGCCAGGGGAAAATCCCCTGGCGGCGAAAGGAGGTGATGGCAAAAATATTCTGGCACAAGACCCCGACCCGGTTGGTGCCGTTGGCAACCGCTGCCGGCAGGCCGAGGAAAATCAGCAGCGGCAGGGTCAGTAGTGAACCGCCGCCGGCCAGAATATTGAGGAAGCCGGAGATGAAGCCGACCACCAGCAGGGCCACGATCTGAAACGGCAGTCCGCTCATGGGGTCGCTCCTTCACCAAGCAGGCGCCGCAAGACTTCACCGGCCATCATCAATCCGAACAGGGGCGGGACGACCGAAGAACTACCGAGGGGCACCCGGCGCTGCTGGTACTCCTCGGCACCGGCGCCGCGCGGGGCACGGCCTCCACCATTGCCGGCGAGGGGCCGGAACTCTTCACTCGAATAGACCACCGGGACGCCGCCGTCAATGCCGCGCCGGCGCAACTCCTTGCGCAGCACCCGGGCCAACCGGCAGATTCGGGTCTGGGAGAGATCGGCAAGGGTGACACGGGTCGGGTCGATCTTGTTGGCGGCACCCATCGAAGCGATGATCGGCAGGCCGCGTTCGACGCAGGTTTGAATCAGGTGGAGCTTGGCGGTGATATTGTCGATACAGTCCAGGACAAAGTCGTAGCCCGGGTCAAGGAGTGCCGCGGCATTCTCCGGTCCGTAGAATTGCTGGACGGCGCTGATATCAGCGTCGGGATTGATGGCCCGGCAGCGCTCGGCCATCACCATGGCCTTGGGGCGACCGACGGTCTCCTCCAGGGCGTGCAGCTGGCGATTGAGATTACTGAGCGCCACCCGGTCGAAATCGACCAGGGTGAGGCGACCAATGCCGCCGCGGACCAGGGCCTCGACGGCAAAACTGCCGACCCCGCCGAGGCCGAAAACAGCGACCGAGGCCCGGCTCAGACGCTCACGCCCGGCGGCGCCGATCAGCAGTTCAAGGCGGGAAAAACGCTCTTCGTCGCTCATCAGGTACCCTGAAAATTGTCAGCAGAAAGGAATATCTATTCGTCACCCAGCCGGAGTACCCGGCGGGCATTGGCGGAGGTAATCATTGCGGTCTCGCGTCGTGACCAGCCCCGCAACTCGGCAACCCGGGTCGCCACCAACCCGAGCCATTCAGGACGGTTGAGCTCACCGACGTGGGGCCAGGGGGCGAGGTCCGGCGCATCACTCTCCAAGACGATCGCCTCGGCCGGGAGATGCGGCAGCACCTCCGGCCCCCGGCGCGCGTTGGGGTAGGTGAGCGGACCGCCAAAACCGAGGACCAGGCCGAGATCGAGAAACCGCCGGGCGACCTCGATACTGGAATTGAACCCGTGCAAAATACCGCCCGCCGGGAGAGGCTCCTCTTGTTCCAGCAACGCCAGCAGCCGACCGATGGCACGACGGCTGTGCAGCAACACCGGCTTGGCAAAGGCACGGGCGAGTGCCAACTGGTCGCGAAAGGCCCGCTCCTGGTCAGCAACGGCGGGCATTCCCGGGCTGCCGTCGAGGCCGATTTCGCCGATGGCGACCACCTGCGGTTCCCGCAGCAGCAACTCCAGTTGCTGCCGGGCCATGCCGTCCCAGGAAGCGGCGCACCGGGGATGAAGTCCCGGTGCGGCATAGGCACCCTCCACCTGGCTCACGATTCGCAGAAGCTCCGGCCAATCGCTCGGAGCGACACCGGGAACCAGGAATCCCGTGACACCGCCAGAACGGGCGGCCAGCAGCATGTCCCTGCGAGACGCTGGCGCCACAAGAAGATCGAGGTGGATATGGGTATCGAATAACCCGGCTGAGGCCGTCATGGCGAGACTCTAGCACAGGAAACCGGCCCAGGGAAAGGCACTCCAACGATTCCCGCTTGCGCTGCAGGGAAAACTGTGTTAAGAGCTAAAGGGTCGATTTTACATCAAAAAATTCCAATCGAAGGTTTCGACATGAGCCAGACTGCAAGCAAGCGAATTTCGTTTTTGCATAAGATGCTGGTCGTAACCCACGCCACCGGTCTCGTCGCCGGCGGCATCTTTCCCCTGATCGTGGCCCCGATCATCGGTCCATCCGCTCTCACCCTCCCGTTTCTTCTCAGTTGTCTCGCCATGGGCTTCGGCGTCGGCGCCTGCCTCTTCCAGTTCGTGCGCGTCACCCTCAAGTCCCAGTTGCGGCAGCAGCTGGAGTTGTTGCGCCCCTTGACGGGCGATATCCACCACACAGGAAATACCATTGAGGAACTGAACCAGGCCCTGCAAAAGTCCGTCACCGCGGTGGAGACCTTTGTCCGCAGCCTGCTCGCGGCGATTGATGAATTTGTTCCCCATTATCGTACCCTCGCCGCATCCAGCAGCTACCTGTCGGAACGGGCGCGGGATGGTCTGAACGCCGCCCAGGCCACCCGCAAGGATGTCGAAGCGATGGGCGAGAAGCAACAGGATATCGCCGCGCAGATGGAGCTGCTCGCCGCGCGGACCCAGGACGAATCGGCGCTCTCCCGGGAACTCTCCGCCTCTCTCGAGGAGATGGCCGGGGCCATGGAGCATTCCAACGCCCAGTTCCTGGAAACGACCACCAGCGTCGACGAGATGGCCTCCAGCCTGCGGGAAGCGGCCGACCAGTCCAACACCATCGCCCGCAGCGTCGAGATGACGGTACGCGATCTTGACAGTATCGGCGAAGCATTCGTGCAAATCCGCAGCGGCGCCTCGGCGAGCGCCAAGGCGACCGTCGCCGTTCAGCACGACGCGGAGAACGGCCTCCAGGTCGTCAGCACTTCCCGCGATGAAATGGTCCGTATCGAAGCCGAGAGCCTCAAGGCGA
Organism: Desulfuromonas carbonis; assembly: GCF_054658035.1. Taxonomy (NCBI): domain Bacteria; kingdom Pseudomonadati; phylum Thermodesulfobacteriota; class Desulfuromonadia; order Desulfuromonadales; family Desulfuromonadaceae; genus Desulfuromonas; species Desulfuromonas carbonis. Next base: position 1,077,918 of record NZ_BAAHXR010000003.1, read on the forward strand.
CCGAAGCGATGGCCCGTCTTTCCCACCAGACCGGGGAGGTCGCAAAAATCATCGGTGTCATCCGCGACCTGGTCTCGGATACCGAGCTGCTCGCTTTCAACGCGGCGATCATTGCCGCCCAGGCCGGCGAGAACGGCAAGGGTTTTTCGGTGGTGGCCGAAGAGATCCGCGATCTCGCCGACCGCACCACCAGCAGCGCCCAGGATATCCAGCAGATCGTCAAGGCGATCGGAGGCGATACTCGCGAGGTGACGGCAGCCATCGCCGCCACCGGCCAGCGGATTGCCCGGGGCAAGGAACTGAGCCGCGAAACCGGTGAGGCGCTGGCCAAGATCGTCGACAGCGCCCGCCAGGCGGCCAGCTCCTCAGAAGAAATCGTGCAGCTGACCGGCGCCCAGGAAGAACGCGCCAGGGAGCTGCTCAACGGTGCCGGGCAGGGCCTGCGGTCGGTCAAGGCGGTCGCCCGGGCGATCCAGGAACAGCAGCTGGCGATCAACCGGATCCAGCAGGGGGTGGGGCAGATGAAATCGGCGGCCGACCAGGTTGCGCGGGGGATGGAAGAACAGGTACGCGCCAATCGCGAATTCGACAAGGGGCTGGCCGGCCGGGAAGGGCAGATTCAGACCGTCGATGCCGCCATCCGCTTCCAGTCGGGGACTGCGGAACGCATCTTCCAGCACTTCAATACCTCTGAACAGCGCCTGCGGAGCAACTCGGAAAAGGCCGCCGTGATCACCGATGAAATTGCCGCCATGGAAGTCCTCACCACACGGTTGCGGGAACTGGCCGAGCACTTCGAGGGATCATCGCCAAGGTGAGGTTCCGCCCTGATTCAAGGCAAGGACCGGAAACCATATATATGAAAAGGCGGATTTAATTCTTGTCCTCTTCTGCCGGCTGTGGTATAGGTCGCGTCGTTGGATGCAAAAGAACGACAGCGCCTGCTAGCGGGAGAATCAGGAATGAAAATCACCCACACCACCTCCGGGACCTGCTCACGCTTTATCGATATCGAGCTCGACGGAGAGATCATCAAGGAAGTGAACTTTATCGGCGGCTGCGCCGGGAACACCAAGGGGGTTGCCGCACTGGCCGCCGGCATGCCGGTCAAGGAGGTCATCGCGCGCACCAAAGGTATCGTCTGTCGCGGCAGGACCAGTTGTCCCGACCAGCTCGCCCAGGCCCTGGAGAATTTGACTCTGCGCCTGGCGATGTGACCGGGCAGACCCGAAAAAGCAGCGGCGCATCCCCTTAAGAGGATGCGCCGTTTTTGTCTGTTGCGTCGCCATTGGAAGCTAAGCTTTGGCCCCCTGGTATTCCTTGGGCATAATCTGGCCACTCGGCATCATGTCGTCCTCGGGTGGCGCACCGTTCGCCTTGCGGTACTTTTTACGCTCACAATCGTCCATCTTGGCCCCCTTGCAGTAGGCCTTGATAAACCCGCGGCAGGCGAGGTCGAGAGAGTTTTGGTACTTGCGGAAAAATCCGCAGCTGGCGAGCAGTTCACATTCCATGGTGGGACTCCCTTCAAAGGCGGTTAATGGGAGCCAATCTAGGGTGAACTGCCTTGATCTGTCAATCTTTTTTGCCTTTTCCACGGAATTTTTCCGTGGATTAATCAGTAACTTCCTGAAAACATTATCTCCTCAATAACCGGTCAACGATCTCCGCGGTCTCCATGGTCATGCGGCGGCAGTTCTGCCTGTGTTCCCGGCTCATCCAGGCGTACCCTGCCGAGAGCCCCTTGCAGCAGGTGATCCGGTTGCGTGCCTTGAAGGCAGCCACCAGCTCCCCGGCCCGTTTGCGCTGGCCGCGCAATCCGAGCGCCATCACTCCCCCCGAGACCGCGCCGCAAAGACACTTGCTGCCGCCAATCCCGGCGCCAAAGGCACCTGCGATTTCCATCAACTGCGGATTCTCGTTGCCGGTCGTCGCCTGCAGCACGGCAAGAGCACAATTCATTCCGCCATCAAACAAACGCCCGGCCCGCTCGCCTGCCGACTCGACGACAGGCCGCGGAACCTTTTTTTGCCGCCATCTCCAGAACACGTCCCGTTCTCTCCTTCTCCACTCGTCGCTCGTGGCGAACTCCATCTTCCTCCAATCCAATGGTGAGGGTCAACCCTCCCTTACCCCCAGTTTGCGCAGGATGGTGATCATCGGGCACCAGTTGGTGAAGGCGCTCTGGAAGAGGTTGAGACCGACGAAGGCGGTGAACCAGAGCCAGTTCGGGTTGTGAAAATGAGCGAGCAGCACACTCAGCATCACGAAGAAGCCGGCGATCAGACGCAGGTAACGGTTTACGGTCATGACTGGTATCTCCTTGCATGTTGTTCGGCTTTCTTGCCGTAGACGAGCCAATAGACGACGGGGATCACGATCAGGGTGAAGGCGGTGGACGCGAAGACGCCGAAGATGATCGACCAGGCGAGGCCGGAGAAGATCGGGTCGAGGGTGATGATCCAGTTGCCGAGGAGCGCGGCTCCGGCGGTCAGCAGGATCGGCCGCAGGCGGACCGCGCCGCTTTCGATGATCGCCTCCTTCAGCGGCATCCCCCGCTTCAGGGCGTGGTGGATGAAGTCGATGAGGATGATCGAGTTGCGCACCACGATGCCGGCCAGCGCGATCATGCCGATCATCGCCGTGGCGGTGAAAAAGACCGGGGTGTCATACCCCCCCACCGGGCGGTTGGCGATCAGGTTGAGCAACCAGAAGCCGGGCATGATGCCGATCATGGTCAAGGGGATCGCCGCCATGATGATCAGCGGCATAACCATCGAGCCGGTCTCGATCAGCAGCAGGATGAAGATCAGCACCAGGGCGGCGCCGAAGGCGATCCCCAGGTCACGAAAGACATCCAGGGTGATCTGCCACTCCCCTTCGCCATTCCAGACCACCCGGGTGCCGGTCGGCAACGGATTGGCCTTGAAATGGCTGGAGAGATTGAGGATGGCATTGGCCGGGCTCTTGCCGGCCATCTCCCCGGTGACATAGACGACCCGTTCGAGGTTCTTGTGAAAGATGGTCGGTTCCAGGCGCTCCTCGACAAACCGGCCGAGCTCGGAGAGGTGGACCAGCTTGCCGCCCTGTCCGCGCAGGGCGAGAGCGCCGAGGTCGGCAGCAGCAGAGCGCACAGCGGCAGGAAGGCGGAGCAGGATCTGCAACGGCTGGCGCTCGCTGTCGACATGCACGGTGCCGGCAACCTCGCCGCCAACGGCGAGGGCCAGGGTCCGGGCGATCTCGGCGGTGCTGATCCCCGAAAGGGACGCCTTCTCCTTGTCGGGGAGAAAGGTCAGCCGGCGTTGCGGCGCCTCGACCATATCATCAACATCGACCACCCGATCCTCGCTCTCCATCCGCGCCCGGACCAGCTTTGCCGCGGCAATCTGGTCGCCGTAGCTGATTCCCGCATCGGCGTAGACCTCGGCAGCCAGGGTCGAGATGACCGGTGGTCCGGGGGGGACTTCGACGATCTTCAGATTGACGCCGTGGGCCCGGGCGATGCGGGTCAGGTCATCGCGCAGGCGCAGGGTCAAGGGGTGGCTCTGCTGGGCGCGAAGGCTCTTGGGGGCGAGGTTGACGCGAATATCGGCAACATTCTCGCCGCGGCGCATGTAGTAGTGGCGGACCATGCCGTTGAAATCCATGGCGCTCGCCAGGCCGACATAGGCCTCGAAATCGGTGACCTCGTTGACCGTCCCCAGGTAATCCTCCAGGGCACGGACCGCGGCGTCGGTCGTCTCCAGGGTCGTCCCTTCCGGCAGGTCGAGGACGAGCTGAAACTCGTTCTTGTTGTCGAAGGGGAGCATCTTCATCGGCACCAGGTTCAGCACCGGCATCGCCATCGAGCCGAGCAGCAGGAGGACCACCGCCGCGACCAGCAGCCAGGCCTTGCGCCGCGAATCGATGAAGGGTTCGAGAATCCGCCGGTAGATCCGGTAGGTGCGGCTCTCCTCGAGGACAAACTCATGCCCCCCCTTGCCATACTGCCCCTTGAGGAGATGGTAGCTCATCCACGGGGTCACGGTAAAAGCGACCAAAAGCGACATGATCATGGTCAACGGCAGGTTGAACGCCATCGGCCGCATGTAGGGCCCCATCATGCCGGTGATGTAGAGCATCGGCAAGAAGGAGAGGATGACGGCGAGGGTCGCCAGGATCACCGGCGGCCGCACCTCGTCCACCGCCGACAGCACCGCATCCCGCGGCGGTTCCTTCTTCATCTGGAAATGGCGGAAGATGTTCTCGACATCGACGATCGGGTCATCGACCAGCAGGCCGAGGGCCAGGACCAGGGCGAAGAGGGTCACGCGGTTGATGGTATAGCCGAACCAGTAATTCACCAGCAGCGTCAGCGAATAGATGATCGGGATCGACACCGCGACGATCAGCGCCTCGCGCCAGCCGAGGGCGAAAAAGACCAGGGCGAGGACCGTGACCACCGCGATGATCAGGTGGGTGATCAGCTCGTTGACCTTGTGGTTGGCGGTTTCGCCGTAGTTGCGGGTAACCCGGACCTGCATCTCATCGGGGATGATCGTCCCCTTGAGGTCATCGACCGCCCGGATCACCTCTGCGGCGACAACGACCGCATTGGTCCCCTTCTTTTTTGCCACGGCGATGTTGACCGCCTGATACTCGCGCCCGGCCGCGGCGGCTTCGGCATCGCCGGCCGGTCCGAAGCGCAGGCGGGTATAGCTGGCCGCCTCGGCCGGACCATCCTCGATCCGGGCGACTTCACGCAACTGCACCGGGCGCTGGCCGACCACGCCGATGACCAGGTCCCCCACATCCCGCGCCGAGCGCAGGAATTCTCCGCCGCGCACCAGCAGGCTCTGGTTGCCATTCTGGAAGTCGCCAGCCGGCAACTCCAGGTTGGCGCCATCAAGGGCCTGCCGGACGTCGAGCAGGCCAAGGCCCCGGGCGGCCAGGGCCTGCGGATCGAGAGCCACCCGCAGCTGCCGCGGCCGTCCTCCGATGACCGTGGTCACCGAGGTATTTTTGACCGATTGCAGGCGATCGACCACCTCCTCGGCGACGCGGCGGAGCTCGAAATCCGAGGCCTGGTCGCTGTAGAGGCTCAGATTGACGATTGGGACGTCGTCGACCTCCACCGGTTTGACCACCCAACCGGTTATCCCGGCAGGAATTGCGTCAATATTGGTCTGCACCTTGTTGTGCAGCTTGACCAGCGATTCCACCCGGTCTTCGCCAACGAAAAATCGGGCCGTAACCACCGCCAGGTCGGGCTTCGACATGGAGTAGACATATTCAACGCCATCGACCTGCCAGAGCAGCTTCTCCAGCCGGGTCGAGACCTGGCGCTCGACCTCCGCCGCACTGGCACCCGGCATATGCACGTAAATATCGGCCATCGGCACGACAATCTGCGGCTCCTCCTCCCGCGGCGTCAGCGCCAGCGCCGCGGCACCGGCCAGCAGCGCCAGCAGGATGAGGATGACCGAGAGGTTGCCATCGAGAAACCTGTCGACGATCCGGGTCGCGAGGGAGAGCTTTTTGGCCATGCTAGCCCTCCACGCGCGCGCCGTTTTTGGCCCGCTCCACGCCGTCGACAACGATCTGCTCACCCCCCTGCAGTCCGGAGAGGATCTCCACCCGGTCGTCCAGCCGCCGTCCGAGCCGCACCAGGCGGAAGCTTAAGCGCCCTTCGGTGACGAGGTAGACTCCGACCAGCTGGCCCCGTTCCACCAGCGCCCGGGCCGGTACCAGCAGGGCAGGCGTCATCACGCCCGGCGCCTGCACCCTGGCAAAGAGGCCGGCGGAAAGCCCGGGCGCCGGATCGAGATCGAGCTTGATTTCAAAAGAACGGCTCCGGGGGTCGGCGCTGGCGACGATTTCCCGTAAAGTGCCCGCTATCCTCTCCTGCCGTGCCGGAATTTCCACAACCAGCCGTTCGCCGACCTGGAAGCGTCCCGCCAGGGACTCGGGGATCGCCGCCCGCACCCGCCACCCCCCCTGGCGATCGAGGGTCAGCAGCGGCATACCCGGCAGCACCGTACTCCCCACTTCAACCTGGCGTTCAATCACCTGGCTGTCATAGGGAGCAAGGATTCGACTCCAGCCGACCGCCTTTTCCGCCGCAGCCTGCCCGGCGGCTGCCTGCTGCACCATCCCTTCCGCGCTCCTGACGCCCTGGCGGGCCTGTTCCAGCCGGGCATTGATGCTGTCCATCTCCTGCCGGGTGACCGCCTGGGCGGCAAGCAGATTCGCGTACCGCTGCTGGGTCTTCGCTGCCAGCTCCAGTTCGGCGCTGGCCGCGGCGAGGTTCCCCTCGGCCGCCGCCAGCGCCGCCGTCGCCTGGTGCAACTGGTCACTTGCCTGGTTGTCGGCCAGGGTCAGCAGCAGCTCGCCCCGACGCACCTGATCCCCGGCATTGACCTTGACCTCGGCAACGCGGCCGGCGATACGCGCCGCCAGCACCCCGCGGTCAAAACTCTCGACGCTGCCGACAAAGCTTTCCCCCTGGGCGATGGGCTCGCTGGCCACCCTCGCCAGGCCGAGGCCAGTAATAACCGGGGCCTGGGCCGTCGTCCGCCCGGGTTCGATCTGTTCGCCGCAACCGGTCAGCAAACCGAGCATCACCACCACTGCACACCAGCTTCTCACCGTTGAACCTCCTTGCCCGGAAGCATCATTTTCAGGAAGAGACCCTTCTGCAATTGCACATTCCCCCGCGCCAGCAGCATCTGGCCGCTGGCCCTGACCAGGACAGAGCGTGCCTGGTCGAGGGCGGCCTGGCTCGCCAGCAGGTCGGAAAGGGGCGAGAGGCCATTTTCATAGCGCTGCAGCAACAACCGCTGGCTCTCTTCCGCCGCGGCCACCGCTGCCTGCGCCGAATCGCGCTGCAGCTGTGCTTCGTTGGCCCGCAGCTCCGCCTCGCGGGTCTGCAGGGCGACGGCGCGGCGCAATTCTTCCGCCTGGAGCCGGGCCGCCCGCTGCTGAGCCGCCGTACGCTCGATACTCCCGGATCGGCGCAGCCCGTCGAAGAGTTCCCAGGTCAGGCCGGCGCCGACCTGCCAGCTCTGCGCCTCGCTGCCGAAGGGGATCTCCGGGTCGTGCCAGGCATAGGACGCTGTCACCCCCAGGCGGGGCAAATAGCCAGCCCGGGACTGGCGCCGGGCGAGCTCGGCGGCTTTAGCCTCGGCCAGCGCGGCCTGCAGGTCGCCGCGGGGCTGTGGCACACTATCAGCTGCGACCGGTAGGTCGGCAACGACCAGGGGCCGGGCGATACCGACCTCGCCGCCGTCCCGACCGATCGCCAGGGCGAGGCGGCGCCGGGCCAGCTGCAGATCGTTGGCAGTGCTCATCCGGAGCCGTTCGGCCTCCGCCAGGCGCACCCGGGCCTGCAGCGTATCCGAGCGCAGGCCGAGGCCGTTCTCCTCCCGCTCTTTTGCCAGCCGCACGGTCTCGCGGACCTCGGCCAGGGAACTCTCGACCGCCGCCAGCCCGGCCTGCGCCTGCTGTACCTCCAGGTAGGCGGCAAAGGCGGCAAAAGCGACCTGCTCCTCGGTCCATCCGGCCAGGGCAGTCGCCGCCCGATAGCCGGCCTCGGCCCGGTCAAGACCGTAACCGACATCGGGGTTGTAGAGGGACTGCTCGAGAGTAAGGCGGGTTTCAAAATCATGCCGTGTCTCCGGATGGTTGTAGGGATCAGCGGTCGGGCTGAGGACGAGGCGCTCCTGGTTGAGGGAAATAAAGAGGCTCCCCCCCGGCTCGTTGGTCGCCTGATACGATTCCTTCAGGTTCAGGTGGGGCAGGTAGCCACTCCGCGCCTCGGTCACCGCCGCCCGCGCGCCGGCTGCCTGCTGGCGCGCGACCTCGGCCAGCGGCCGCTGTGCCACGGCCGCAGCAAGCGCCTCCTGCAGATCGACACTCTCGGCATGGCCCAGGCCCGTAACCAGCAGGAGCGGGAGCAGCATCAGGCACATTAACGTGTTTTGCATGGCAGCACACCTCGGGTTGCTATATTCGGAAAGATATATATATTGATTTCTCGCTAAATGTCAAGGCCTTCATCGTCCGAGTGTCAGTTCTACCCGCCTTGCCACCACCCACAACAGATTAAACCTAGCTTACTTTTACGCCAGCGCAACGACACCCAGCCGGCCGGATCCTCCTTTCCTGCCACGGGCACAGCTGGCCAATTTCTCCTTGACCGCCCCCTATCCCTTGGCTATCCTGCGCACCAAATTCAATTAAAACGAACTTAATTCCCCGCCAAGGAGACACCATGAAGCGACTCGGTCTCGTCCTGATCCTCCTGAGCCAGATCCTCCTCGTGACCGGGTGCCAGCAGGAGACCCCACCGCCCCCGACAAAACCAACCACAGGAGCACCGGTCACGCCGGTCGCCGAAAAACCGGCCAGGGACCCTTTGGCCGACTGGCAACCGGCCTTCGATCCGAGCCAGGCCGAATTCACCTATATCCTTTCCAACATCGACCATCCGGCGATCGCCGGTATCGCCGTCGGTTACCGGATCCGGGATCGGGTCTGGGAACGCTCCAAGGGGCGGCTCTACGTTGATTTCCGGCCGCTGGCCCAGCTCGGTGGCGAAAAAGACGTCATCGGCAAACTGAAACTCGGCGCGGTGCAGGGAATGCTCTGCTCTTCGGTCGCCGCGGCCAACCTCGCCGACCGCCTCGGTATCGTCAGCCTCCCTTTTGTGATCGACAGCTTTGACAAACTGGAACAGTTTCGCACCACGCCCGAGCTGTGGGCGCCATTCCGCGATGCCGCTCTCGGCCAGGGGATCATGGTCGTCGACTTCACCGGCTACGGGACCTATGGCTGGGCCACCACCGAACCGGTCGCCAGCATGGCCGATGCCAGAAAAATCAATTTTCGCGTCGCCCAGGCCCCGGTCAATACCGATATCTACAAGGCCTGGGGTCTGAAATTTACCGTCATGCCCTGGCCCGACGTACCCCAGGCCCTGCAGACGGGAGTGATCAATGGCCTGGACCACACCCCCATTGTCTGCAATATCACCCACAAGTTCGACGTCGCCAAATATTTCACCCGCCTCGATTATGCCCAGGGGTTGTACATCCACCTGGTGAACAGGCGCTGGTTCGACAGCCTGCCGGCCGACCTGCAACAGATCCTGCTGGAGACGATCACGGAAGAGAGCACCCAGGCACGCTACTTGACCCGCCAGCAGCAGGAGCAGGAAATAGCTGCTGCCAGCGCAAATGGCGTCACCTTCCTTGCCCCGGCACCGGAAACGCGGGACGAGTTGCGGAAACTTTCGCTTCCGGTCTACGAGAAATGGGGAGAACGGATCGGTCGTGACTACCTGCAGCAGGTCCGGGAAACCCTTGACCGGGGATCGAAGTGAGCGGGAAATTCCCGCCATCCATTTGATCTCCCCAAATAGAAAGTTCAGGCCGGCAAATTTTTGCCCCCTGGGGCGCAACACCGCGGGGAAAAATCGGTTCAGGTCGGGATGAATCAAGGGAAAAAGCTTTGATTACAAACAGGGTTTGTACTAGTATAACAGGCTCATTCCTCCGGCTGAAAAGCCTTGCGAATTCCCTTCAAGAAGGAGAGGCCTGCCATGAAAAGACTGTTTCCCCTGCTTCTGTTTCCGGTCCTCCTCGGCCTGGTTCTGGCCGGCCCTGCCCTCGGTGAGGACAAGCCCGACCCGCTGGCGGCCTGGAAACCGAAGTTTGACCCCGCCGGCGCCGCGTACACCTACATCCTCTCCAACGTCTCCCACCCGGCGATCGAAGGGGTCGGGGTCGGCTACCGGATCCGCGACCGGGTCTGGGAACTCTCCAAGGGGCGCCTTTATGTCGACTTCCGCCCGCTGGCCCAACTCGGCGGCGAGAAGGACGTGATCAGCAAGCTCAAGCTCGGCGCGGTCCAGGGGATGCTGAGCTCCTCGGTCGCCGCCGCCAACGTCGCCGACCGCCTCGGTATCGTCAACCTCCCCTATGTCATCGACACCTTCGACAAGCTCGATAAATTCCGCAGCACGCCGGAGCTCTGGCAGCCCTTCAGTGAGGCGGCCCTCGCCCAGGGGATCATGGTCCCCGACATCACCGGCTACGGCACCTACGGCTGGGCCACCACCACTCCGGTGCGCAACCTCAACGACGCCAAGACCGTCAATTTCCGCATCGCCGAAGCTCCGGTCAACGCCGACATCTACAAGGCCTGGGGCCTCAAGTTCACCGTCATGCCCTGGCCCGACGTGCCCCAGGCGCTGCAGACCGGGGTCATCAACGGCCTTGACCACACCCCCACCGTCTGCAACATCACCAAGAAATTCACCATCGCCAAGTACTTCACCGAGGTCAACTACGCCCAGGGGCTCTTCGTTCACCTGATGAACAAGCGCTGGTTCGACAAGCTCCCCGCCGATCTGCAGCAGGTCCTGATGCAGGCGATCACCGAGGAGAGCGCCAAGACCCGGACGGCGACCCGTCAGCAGCAGGCCGACCAGATCGCCAGGGCCAAGGAAGCCGGCGTCGAGTTCATCCCCCTGGCGGATGCCGACCGCGCCCAGCTGATCAAGGAGGCGGCCCCGGTCTACCAGGCCTGGGGTGAAAAGATCGGCGCCGATTACCTCAACCAGGTACGCACTACCCTCGGCAACTGAGCCGCAGACGACCCCTTGAACACCGGCCGGGGAGGCATTTCCTCCCCGGCCCTTTTTACGGATGACCATGCTGAAGAAAACCTTTTCCACCATCGATCGGGGCCTGGCGTTCATTGAGGACTGGACCCTCTTCCTTACCGTGGCTACCGCCCTGGTCTCGGCGATGGCGAACGTCATCCTGCGCAAGCTGACCAACGACGTCAACCTCTACTGGTCCGACGAGGTGGTGCGCAAGGTCATCTTCATCTCCACCTATATCGGCTGCGTCGCCGCCATCCGCCACCGCTCGCTGATCCGCATCGATGCCCTGCCGCAGCTGCTGCCGATCCTGAAGAAACCGCTTAACATCCTCAGCCACCTGGTGGTGCTAGTCTTTTCCGGCACGGTCTTCTGGCTCGGCCTGCAGCTGACCCGGATGATGTACCTCGACACCTATGCCAGAACCGCCACCCTCGGCATTGCCGAATGGTACTTCTACGCCATCCTCCCCCTGATGGGAGTGATGATGGTGGTGCGCACGCTGCTGGTGATGATCGAAGACCTGCGTGGGGGAGGGAGTCCGTCATGACCGTCAACTACCTGATGATCGCGGCACTCCTTCTCGGCACCATGGCGGCCACCGTGCCGGTCTTCATGGCCCTCTTTTTCACCGGGCTGGTCGGCCTGGTCTGGGGCGTCGGCATCGACCCGCAGATCGTCATTGAGGTCCTCTACCGCAGCATGGACAAGTTTGCCCTGATCGTGGTCCTCTTCTTCGTCCTCTGCGGCAACATCATGACCACCGGCAGCATCGTACAGAAGCTGATCAAGACCGCCAATGTGCTGGTCGGGTTTCTTCCCGGCGGCCTGGCGATGGCCGGTATCCTCGCCTGCGGTTTTTTCGGCGCCATTTCCGGCTCGACGGTCGCCACCGTGGTCGCCATCGGCGGGTTCATGATCCCGGCGCTGATCGAGAACAACTACGACGAGAAATTCAGCGTCGGCGTGATGACGACGGCGCCGATTCTCGGCATCGTCATTCCCCCCTCCATCGCCATGATTCTCTACGCCATGGTGACCAACGATCCCCTCGAGGCGCTCTTTTTGACCGGCTTCATCCCCGGGCTTCTCATCATCGCCGGGATGTCCCTCTATGCCTATGTCTACTGCAAGCGCCAAAACCTGCCGACCCGGGAACGCCCCTCCCTGAAGGAGATCCTTTCGGTTCTGAAAGAGAGTGCCTGGGCGCTCTTTTTGCCGGTTCTCATCTTCGGTGGCATCTACTCGGGCCTGTTCACCGCCAACGAGGCGGCGGTGGTCGCCTGCTTTTACGCCTTCTTCGTCGAGATCGTTATCCATCGCGACATGAAGCTGCGGGACGTCAAGAAGGTGATCGTCTCTTCCGCCATCACCTCGGCGACGCTGCTGGTGATCGTCGCCGGCGCTTCGGTTTTCGGCGAGTACCTGACTTTCGAACAGATCCCCAATCAGATTGCCAACGCCGTAGTTGCCAACATCCAGAGTCCCTGGGTCTTTCTGCTGGCGGTCAACATCATGCTGCTCATGATCGGCATGTTCATGGACATCATCTCGGCGACGCTGATCCTGACGCCGATCTTTTTGCCGCTGCTGCACAAGTTCGGCATCAATACCATGCATTTCGGCCTGCTGATGACCATCAACCTCGGGATCGGTTACTGTACCCCCCCCCTCGGGGTCAGTCTCTACATCTCCGGGGCGGTGGTCGATCGCGACTTGGTGTACGTCTCCAAGGCGGTCCTCCCTTTTCTCCTCATCCAGATCGCCATTCTCCTGGTTCTCACCTTCTGGCCGGATTTGGTGCTGTTGCTGCCGCGCCTGGTTTACGGCTGACCAAGGAATTCCCCTATGGAACGCAAGGTCCTCGTCCCTGTCAACGAATCGGATGCCTGTGCCCGGACGATCGCCGGCATTATCGGCCGCCGCGACCGTTTTCCCGGTCCGCTGACCCTGCTGCACGTGGTCGATATCGACAAGCTCGCCTACCGGATGATTCCCGACTTCCAGGTCGAGATGATCAGGGAGCGGGCGCTTAAAGCCGGGGAACAGGTCGTCGCCAGGTGGAGCCGGAGCCTGGAGGCGGGTGGCATCGCGACCATCTCCCGGGTCGAAACCGGCAGCCCGCGCAACGACATCTGCCGCATCGCCAACGATGAAGCCTTTGACCTGCTGATTATCGGCCGACGCGGCATGGGTGAGATCCGCGACGTCCTCTTCGGCTCCGTCGCCAACCATGTCCTGCACCAGGTCCGCTGCCCGGTCCTCCTCTTCTAGCACCGGCGCCAGGCGACTTGCATTTATTCAAAAATTCGAATATATCTAGGGAAACCTTTCCTGGAGGAAGCGATGGAAATTCTTGGCCTGCTCGGTATTCTGATTGGCTGGTACGCCCTCAACCGCTGGATTCTCCCACGCTTTGGCATCACGACCTGAATCAGCCCCAGCTGTGAGCTTCCGGTGCGGAAGCCAGAGACCCCGACAACTGAAGGCGTCGACCCCCAGAAAAAGAAACCTGATTAGGTCCAATTCTCAGCTCGGCGAAGCCAGGCCTCGGGCCGCTTGCCGATTGAGACACAGGCGAACAGCAGTCTTGGCAGCATGCTGCGCAGATCGAACCGCCGGTTGAACCGGTACTGAAACTCGGCCAGATAGCGATGCGCATATTTGTCGAAGTCAAACGCATGATACGTTCCGGCCATGGCCGTCTTAAGATTGCCCAGGATGGTGTTGATCCAGTGGAAGCAGCCCATGTCGGTACTTCTGCGTTGATCACCAACCACCTTTCGCTGATGGTAGCACCCAGTCTTGGTGACGGCGCGGAAGCAATTCAGGCCATCAGAAACGACCAGCGCCGTCGGTGCCAAGTGATTCTTGGCCCATTGATCAACGTCATGGCTGCTGAAGGTCGTCACCCGGCTAAAAACAGCTCGCAGCGGATGGCCCTCGTGACTGGTCTCCACTGCCGCAATGAAGGGAACTTTGTTCTCCGAACCGCGACCAACCTTACCGCCGGAGCGTTCCCCGCCCAAGTAGGCGTCGTCGATCTCGACCCGCTGGGCCAGAACCGTTGTCTCTTCGCGCTCGAACATCGCCTGCATGAGCTTGTGCTTGAGCCGCCAAGCCGCTTTGTAGCTCAAACCCAGCATTCGTCTCAACTCCAGCATCGACAGGCCGGACTTGCCTTGTGTCATGAAGTAGAGGGCCAGAAACCACTGGGTCAGCGGCAGATTGCTCCCATGGAAAATCGTTCCGGAGATCAGCGAGATCTGTTTGCGGCAGCGACAGCACTGGAAGATGTTCGACCGTCCTCGCCGAAACTGGACCGCGCGGCTTGCACCGCATGCTGGACAGACAAATCCTTGGGGCCAGCGCGAGTGCTCAAGGATCGCCTCGCATTGGGCCTCCGTACCATAGTCTTTGAGAAAATCAGCCAAGCTCAGCCCCGGTTGGAACTGGATACGATTGATGGCCATGGATGCTAACCTCCTTGTTATTCATGAGTTCCATGGCCAAACTCTATGCTCCCTGTGCGACAGAATGTGTCATAGCTGAGAATCAGACCTAATCAGGAAAAGAAATGAAAAAGGGCGATCCACATAACGGATCGCCCTTTTTCATTTCTGTCCACTCAGCTTCAGCGCAGGCTGGTCGCGCACCGGGGGCAGGTGAGCATACTGGTGGAAGGGACCTTGTGCCCGCAGGTCGGGCAGTTGAACCAGTATTTGCAGGACTTGCACTGGGGTTCGGAGAGCCCCTGTTTCTTCTTGCACTTGGGGCAAAGCCGGACCATCTTTTGATGCTCGCGATATTCGGCGAAGAGGAGTCCACAACGCGGGCACTCCTCGGCGTCGCGTTTACGGATCTCCGCGCCGCAGGCCTGGTTCGGGCAGACGAAGATGGTGCCACATCCCTTGCACCAGAATTTCCCCTTTTTCACTTCTTTGCAAACCGGACATTTTTCCATGGTGGTTCACGACTCCCATTTATGGCTGCAACAGTGGACTGGAGGAGCCCATTGCCGTCAGACGAAAAAAGCCGGGCCCTTAAAGCCCGGCTTCCGGATGATTCGGGACTTGGGGGCTTAATCGATCTTGCGGAGGGCGCTCGGCGCCGAAGCGCAAACCTCACAGGGCCCTTCAGGAGCCCCCTCGATGGTGTTGCCGCAGACCTGACAGACATAATAATCGACCGCTGTGTTCTTGCCAAGGTTATCGAGGGCCCGCTGGTAGAGCTGCGCATGCACCTTCTCCACATCATTGGCATAGGTGAAACTGCGCAGAGCGGTGTCAAACCCTTCACTGGACGCCTCACGGATCATCTCGGGGTACATCTTGGTGAATTCAAAGGTCTCCCCGGAGACCGCCTCGCGCAGGTTGGCCGCCGTCGAACCGATCCCGCCAAGAACGCGCAGGTGGGCATGGGCATGCACCGTTTCCGCTTCTGCCGCAGCACGAAACAGTTTGGCGACCTGCAGATACCCTTCCTGCTCGGCCTTTTTGGCAAAGGCAAGATACTTGCGGTTGGCCTGCGACTCGCCGGCAAAAGCCTCCTGCAGATTCTTCTGGGTCTTGCTTCCGTTCATGTCTACCATCGGTCCGCTCCTTGAAAAAATTCATGGCCACTTTCGGCCAGGCTGGCTGTGATTGTACCCGCCCCGCAGCACTTGTCAACCACGCAAAGGCAACGGACCGGGGCTTTGCGGTTGCCGAACCTGGCCAATCCGTTTAGAATGGCCACACAACGCCAGGGAGGCAGCTCATGAACATCTATCAGGTCGAAAAACTGGAATGTCCGGTGACCCTTTTTCTCTGTGACGGCCATGTCCGCGAGGGGGTCATCTTTCTCAGCCCCTGCAGTGCCTCCCATTCCGGCCCCGAGACCCCCCTCGAACTCTTCAATGACGACGCGCCTTTCTTTGCCTTCCGCAAGGCCGACGATTCCTTCAGCCTGGTCAACAAGGCGACCATCTGCCACCTGCGCTTCCCGCCCGATCCCGACGCCCCTCCCACTTTCGGCCATCGCTTGCAGGTCCGCATGGTCTTTCTCGGCGGCGAAGTCCTCAAGGGGACCCTCACCCTCGAGGCCCCCGAGGGGAAGGGACGGCTGCAGGATTTTCTCAACACCCACCACGGCTTCTTTCTGCTCGACAGCGGTCCCGCCCATTACCTGGTCAACCCCCTGCTGATCTGCGAAATCGCTCCCGCCTGAATAAAAAACGGCAGCCCCCGAAGGAGCTGCCGCCTGGTTGGTTCCCGGTCAGTGCTGTGCTGCGGTCAGAAACGCCGTTCCTCCCCGGGGACGGTCGCCTGGGCGGTCAGCTGCGGCATCGCTTTGCGCATCACGAAGTTGTAGCTGTCCTTCAACTTCTTGGTGAAGAAGGCGCCGAGCCAGAGCGGGCTCCAGACCAGGCCGGCCGCCAGCCAGCCGTTGCGGGCCGAGACATCGGTCTCGTCCGCCTTGATCTGGTATTCGATCGCTTCGTAGCCCGGTTTCTCCACGGTCACGGCGAAGGAGCTGCCGGTGCTGTTGGCATATTCGTACTTGCAGGGCGTCACCCCGATCCGCTGACCATCGACTGTCACTGCGGCGCCGACCGGCTCCGAAAGGATCAGGGCCTGGTTGGCACAGGCACTGGTAAAAAAGGTTAGGACCATCAGGGCGAGCAGTTTCTTCAGCATCAAGGCAACCTCATCTCTCGTTCAGGGAAATGCTAACAGGATACGGTTCGGCCCCTTATTTTAGCAACCTTCGTGCCAAACAATTGATTTTGCGACACTTTCACCCTTGTTAAAATCCCGACCGCCGTCACAGGTCAAGGGGCCAGGAATCAGCACCCTCTTTTCAGTAGCTTATCACCCGCAATTGCCGGTGTCGGCGACTAGGGCACACCTTGATTCTTAACTGTCGTCAAACCGGAATTCCGGCAACTTTTTGACACCTGGGCATTTAACGGGCAGGATTGCCACGGTTTGTTGCAAACTGTGGCCGGGCCACCACACCCGAACCGGGTCAGAGGTCGAGATAGGCGCGCAGGTAGCGACCGGTATGGCTGCGGGAAGAGCGTGCGACCTCCTCCGGGGTCCCGACCGCAACCACCTCGCCCCCCCGGCTCCCCCCCTCAGGACCGAGATCGATGAGGTGATCGGCGGTCTTGATCACATCGAGGTTGTGCTCGATGATCACCACCGTGTTGCCGCTCTCCACCAACCGCTGCAGGACATCGAGCAGTTTCTGGATATCGGCGAAGTGGAGACCGGTGGTCGGTTCGTCGAGGATATAGATTGTGCGGCCGGTAGCGCGCTTGCCGAGCTCCTTGGCGAGCTTGACGCGCTGTGCCTCGCCACCGGAGAGGGTGGTGGCGCTCTGGCCGAGCTTGATGTAGCCGAGCCCGACATCGCGCAGTGTCTCCAGCTTGTTCCTGATCCGCGGGATATTCTCCAGGAATTTCGCGGCCTGGTTCGCCGTCATATCGAGCAGCTCGGCGATGTTCGTCCCCTTGTAGCGCACCTCCAGGGTCTCACGGTTGTAACGTGCCCCCTTGCAGACCTCGCACTGGACATAGATGTCGGGGAGAAAGTGCATCTCGATCTTGATGATGCCGTCCCCCTGGCACGCCTCGCAGCGCCCCCCCTTGACGTTGAAGGAGAAGCGGCCCGGCTTGTAGCCGCGGATTTTCGCCTCCGGCAGCTGGGCGAAGAGGTCGCGGATGTCGGTGAAGACCCCGGTGTAGGTGGCCGGGTTGCTGCGCGGGGTGCGCCCGATCGGCGACTGATCGATGTCGATCACCTTGTCGAGATATTCGAGCCCGAGGATGTCGTCGACCTTGCCCGCCTTCTCCTTGGCCCGGTAGAGGCGCTGGGCGAGGGCCTTGTAGAGGGTATCGAGAATCAGCGTCGACTTGCCGGAACCGGAGACCCCGGTGACGCAGGTCATCACCCCGAGGGGAATGGCAACATCGACCCCCTTCAGGTTGTTCTCCCGTGCGCCGCGAATGGTGAGCGAGCGCTCGCTCTTGCGCCGCCCGGCCGGAACCGGGATCGACAGCTCGCCGGAGAGATAGCGGCCGGTGAGGGAGCGCGGATCGGCGAGGATCTCCTGCGGCGTCCCCTGGGCGACCACCTCGCCGCCGTGCACCCCGGCCGCCGGCCCCATGTCGATGACATGGTCGGCTTCGAGAATCGTCTCCTCGTCATGCTCGACCACCAGGACGGTGTTGCCGAGGTCGCGCAGCCTTTTCAGGGTGTCGAGAAGGCGCCGGTTGTCGCGCTGGTGGAGGCCGATGGAGGGCTCGTCGAGGATATAAAGGACGCCGACCAGGGAGGAACCGACCTGGGTCGCGAGGCGGATGCGCTGCCCTTCGCCGCCGGAGAGGGTACCGGCGGTGCGATCGAGGGTCAGGTAGTCGAGACCGACGTGGGTGAGAAAGGAGAGGCGTTCGCGGACCTCCTTGAGGATCCGCCGGGCGATCTCCTGCTCCTTGGCGGTCAGCTCCAGTTCGCTGAAATAGCGCTCCGCCTCGACGATGGAGAGCGCCGTCACTTCGCGGATGCTGCGTCCGCCAATCCGCACGAAGAGCGATTCCTTTTTCAGTCGCGCCCCCTCGCAGGTCGGGCAGGGCATGACGTTCATGAAGCGCTCGAGATTCTCGCGCACATTCTCCGAGTCAGTCTCGTGGTAGCGCCGCTCGAGGTTGGGGATCACCCCTTCGAAGACCTTGTGGTAGAAATGGCGCCGCCCCCCCTGGTCGAAGTAAAAGCGCACCTCCTCCTTCCCCGAGCCGTGCAGCAGGACTGTCTGCAGCTTTTCGGGGAGCTGGGCAAAGGGGACATTGATATCGAAACCGTAATGATCGGCCAGTGCTTCCAGCAGTTGCTGGTAGTAAAACCCGGTGCGGCTCTCCCAGGGGGCAATCGCCCCTTCGCGCAGCGAAAGCGCCGGGTTGGGGACGACCTGCTCCGGGTCGAAGTACATCCGGGTGCCTAAGCCCGCACAGGCGGGACAGGCGCCGAAGGGGTTGTTGAAGGAGAACATCCGCGGCGTGATCTCCGGGTAGGAGATGCCGCAGTCGACGCAGGCGTGCTGCTGGGAGAAGACCAGCGACTCGCCGCCGACCACCTCCACCCGCACCAGCCCCTCGGCGAGGCGCAGGGCTGTCTCCAGTGAATCGGCGAGGCGGGTACGGACCTCCTCCTTGAGGACCAGGCGGTCGACGACCACCTCGATCGTATGCTGCTTCTTCTTGTCGAGTTCCGGCGTCTCGGCGAGCTCGTAGATTTCCCCGTCGATACGCACCCGCACGAAACCGTCCGCCTGCAGCTGCTTCAGCTCCTTGCGGTATTCTCCCTTTCGCCCGCGCACGATCGGCGCGAGGAGCAACAGCCGGGTCTTTTCCGGCCAGGCGAGGATGTGGTCGACCATCTGCTCGACGGTCTGGCTGGCGATCTCCTTGCCGCACTGGTGGCAATGGACGCGACCGACCCGGGCGAAGAGGAGCCGCAGGTAGTCGTAGATCTCGGTGACGGTGCCAACGGTCGAGCGCGGGTTCTTCGAAGTGGTCTTCTGCTCGATGGAGATCGCCGGCGACAACCCCTCGATCGACTCGACGTCGGGCTTGTCCATCTGCTCCAGGAACTGGCGGGCATAGGCGGAAAGAGACTCGACGTAACGGCGCTGCCCCTCGGCGTAGATGGTGTCGAAGGCCAGCGTCGACTTGCCCGAGCCGGAGACGCCGGTGATCACCACCAGCTGGTCACGGGGGATTTCGACGTCGATGCACTTGAGGTTGTGCTCGCAGGCGCCCTTGATAATGATCTTGTTGGTCATAAATTCAGATCCAGATCTTCGCCACAGAGGCACAGAGACCCGGAGAAAATCTTCGGTCCTGCCCTCGGGTTCTTGGGACTTCTCTGTGCCTTCGTGTCTCTGTTGCTACAGATTTTTGGCCATTTCCGCCGCCAGCTTCACCGCTGCCACCAGGCTTGCTCTGCTCGCCCGGCCGCTGCCGGCCAGATCGTAGGCAGTGCCGTGATCGACGCTGGTGCGGACGATGGGAAGGCCGAGGGTAACGTTGACGGCGTCCTCGAAGTGCAGGAGCTTCAGCGGAATCAGACCCTGATCGTGATACATGCAGATCACCGCGTCACAGGCCTGCTGCTGCACCGCGAAGTGGAACAGGGTGTCGGCGCTGTGGGGTCCGGTGGCGGCAATCCCTGCCTCCTGCGCCGCGGCAATCGCCGGCCGGATCAGGCGCGCTTCCTCGTCTCCGAAGAGCCCCCCCTCGCCGGCGTGGGGGTTGAGGGCCAGCACCGCCAGCCGTGGCTGGGCGAGACCGAAGAAGCGGCGCAGGTCGCCGTCGGTGACGCGCAGGGTGGCGAGGATCTCCGCGCGGGAGAGGGCTGCCGGCACCGCGCTCAGGGCAAGATGGGTGGTGACCAGGCAGACCTTCAGGCGCGCGCCGGCGAGCATCATTACCACCTTGTCGACCCCGCAACGGTCGGCGAGAAGCTCGGTATGGCCGGGGAAAGGGGAGCCGGCGGCATGGATCGCCGCCTTGCTGATCGGTGCCGTGACCATGCCGGCGGCGCTCCCCGCAATGCAGCGGTCGCAGGCCCATTCGATGTAGTCGACCATCGCCCGGCCGCAGGCGGCATCGGGCTGGCCGTAGACCAGGTTTTCGGCCGGCAGGGTGGAGAGCGCCTCGATGTCCAGCTGACGCGAGCCGAGGTGGAGCCGGTGGCTGGCCAGGTCGCCCACCGTCAGCTCCGCCGCTACCCCGAAGAGCCGCGCCGCGCGCTGCAGGCAGCCCGGATCCCCGGCCACCAGCAGCGGCCGGGCAAGCGGGTCGAAGGCCCCGGCAAGGAGGGCCTTGACGATGATTTCCGGGCCGACTCCGGTCGGGTCGCCCATGGTGATGATCAGGGGGCGTGACATGGGTACTTCTCCTTTGGACAAGCTCGTATCATAACCCAATTGCCGCCAGCGGGACAATGCTGCCAGCGACCCGGAAAATGAAAACCCCCGCCGGAAGGGGCGGGGGCAACGGAATTAGATAGTGACGGGTCTCAGATCCGGATATCGATGTAGGCATCCTTTTTCAACCCCTGGGCCCACTCCTTGAAACGCTCCTCGCGTTTCTGTTCCAGCAGGGTCTGCTCGATCTCCCCCTTGACACTATCGAAGTTGCGGATCGTCCCCGGCTTGCGGACATCGACCCGAAAGAGATGGAGATTGCCGTCCGGCCCCGGTACGACAGCGCTGACCTCCCCCTGCTGCAGGTTGCGGATCGCCTGGTCGAAGACCGGGGCCAGCTCCCCCTCCTTGAATATCCCCATATCGCCACCTTCGGCGCCGGCCCCTTTTTCCGCCTCGATCACGGCCGCGACCTCGGCGCCGGCGAGGAGCTGCTGGCGGGCCGCCGTGGCTGCTGCTGTGGCCGCTGTGCGCTCCGCGGCGGTTGCCCCGGCCGGGATCGGGAAAGTGATCCGGCTGATGCGCATGTAGGGGGCTTCGCGATAGTCGTCGATGTGCTCCTTGAAATAGTCGAGCAGGTCCTGGTTGGTCACCTCGACCTTGCTCTGCACCTCGCGACCGATCAGCTTGAAACGCAGGATCTGCTTGCCGAGACTCTGCTTGTAGACATCGAAGTTCATTCCCTGGGCTTCCAGCGCCGCCACCAGTTGCTCGCGGGTGAGGCGATTCTGCTTCTGGACGTCCCGGATCGCAGCCTCCACTTCGTCGTCGCTGACCTTCAGCTTGAGCTCGTCAATCTTCTGCTCGACCAGCGAGTCCTCGATCAGCCGGGAGAGGAGCTGGCTGCGCAGGTTGGCGAGTTCCAGCCCGCTGGGCCTGGCTTTCCCCTGCAGGGCGGCGTCCAGCGCTAGATCGAGCTGATGGGTTGTCACGACCCGGTCATTGACCACCGCGGCGACACCATCGACCACCTCGCCCCGCACCGGCGCTGCGAACACCCCGAGCAGCAGGGCCAGCACCATGATTCTGCCTGCCTTCATCACATTTTCCTTTAGCGTTGCTGCCATCCCCGCCCTAGAGCAGGGACCAGTTCATGTCGATTTTTGCCCGGCTGCGCAATTCCTGCAACCAGGATTGATAGGCCTGTTCCTGGCGGTCGGCCAGCAACTCGTCCCGGATCCTGTCGCGAACCTGGTCGAGGCTCAGGCGCTGGGCCGGGCGGCGTTCTTCGACCAGGAAGATGTGGTAGCCATATTCGCTGCGCACCAGATCGCTGATACGCCCCTTCGCCAGGGTGAAGACCACCTTGTCAAACTCCGGCGGCATTTCGCCGCGAGCGAAAAAGCCAAGATCTCCCCCCTGTTCAGCGTCCGGAGAGAGGGAAAATTCCTTGGCCACGGCAGCAAAGGGACGTCCCTGCTGTAACAGGGCGAGGACACGCTCCCCTTCCTCCTGGCTGCCGACGACGATCTGGCGGGCACGCACCTGGTCGGGGCGGTTGAACTCGTCCTGGTGTTCCCGGTAATAATTATCGATCTCGGCCTCGCTCACCCCGATCCGGACATCGACCGCCTGGCGCATGACCTTCTCCACCAGCAGTCCGCGCTCCAGTTCCTGGCGCCAGTCGGCAAAGGAAATCCCCCGTTCCCTGAGGACCTCGTCGAAGGATCTGTCGGGATACTCGGCGCGGTATTCCTGGATCGCCTGGTCGACCTCGGCGGGGGTTACCTTGATCTGCAGGCGTTCGGCCTCGGCGAGGGTCAATTCCTGGTCGATGACCTGGACCAGGAAGGCCCGTTCCAGCTCGTTCTTCTCGTCGGCACTCAGTTCCTGGCCGGCGGGGAGGGTTTTGGCGAACTCGCGGCGAAACTGGTCGAGGGTCACGGTGCGGTTGTCGACCCGGACCAGGACCGGCGACGAAGCTTCACCCTTTTCCTTGCAGGCAAAGAGGGGGATACAGAGAAAAATCAGAACCAGCAGGGTTTTGCTGCGCAGTAGGCACATAAGCTTCCGATCCACGGCGGGCGAATGCTCGGGGGAGGTCAGGCCGGCGGCGAGGGGCCGCGGAGAGTCAGGCTAGCACAGTCAAAGAAAACCGCGCAATTCTTTTTTGGCCGTCTCCAGCAGCGCCTCCGGGGTGAGCCGCCCGGTGCGGATGGTGAGCCGGAAATCGGGGCTGAACTGGTAGCGCCCCGCGGGGTCGGTGAGCAGGCCGAGAATCTTTTCCGGCGCCACCGGGGTCGCCCCGTGAAACGCCAGGGTCAGCTGGCGGCCGTCGTATTCCGCCAGCTCGATCATCAACCGCTTGAGAAGGACGCGCAGTTTCATCACCTCGAGAAGGAGCTGCCCGGGGGGCGGGATCTCGCCAAAGCGGTCGCGCAGCTCATCGGTGGCGAGGTAGATCGTCTCCTCGTCGCTAGCACTGGCCAGCTGCTTGTAGAGGACCAGCCGCTGGTTGGGATCGGGGACGTAACTCTCCGGCAGGTAGGCGGAGAGACCGAGCCGGATTTCCGGGTCGACGCGCTCCTCCCGGGCCAGGCCCCGCAGCTCGTTGATCGTCTCGTCGAGGAGTTCGGCGTACATCTCAAAGCCGATCGCCGCCACCTGGCCGGCCTGACGGGGACCGAGGAGTTCGCCGGCGCCCCGCAGTTCCAGGTCGTGGCTGGCGATGCGGAAGCCGGCGCCGAGCTCGGTCAGCTCCTGCAGGACCTTGAGCCGTTCCCGGGCTTCCCGGGTCAGGTTCCCTTCGCCGGGGATCAGCAGGTAGGCATAGGCACGCTGGCTCGAGCGACCGACCCGGCCGCGCAGCTGGTAGAGCTGCGCCAGGCCGAAGCAGTCGGCGCGGTTGATGATGATGGTGTTGGCGCGCGGGATATCGATGCCGTTCTCGATGATGGTGCTGCAGACCAGGACGTTGCTCGTCCCCTCGATAAAGCCGAGCATCACCTCCTCCAGAGCCTTCTCCCCCATCTGGCCGTGGCCGACGGCGACCTTCGCCTCGGGAACGAGGGCGCGCAGGAAATCGGCTTGGGCGTTGATGCTCTGCACCCGGTTATGGACGAAGAAGACCTGGCCGCCGCGGCGCAGCTCCCGCAGGATCGCCTCGCGAATCAGCTCCTCGTCGAAGCGGGTGACGTAGGTGCGCACTGCCAGCCGGTCGACCGGCGGGGTGTCGATCACCGACAGGTCGCGAATCCCCATCAGGCTCATGTGCAGGGTGCGCGGAATCGGCGTCGCAGTCAGCGTCAACAGGTCGACCTCGGCGCGCAGTTTCTTCAGGCGCTCTTTGTGGGCCACCCCGAAGCGCTGCTCCTCGTCGACGATCACCAGGCCGAGGTCCCTGAATTTGACATCCCGCTGCAGCAGCCGGTGGGTGCCGATCAGGACATCGACCTTGCCGGCGGCAGTCCGCTCCAGAATCAGCTTCTGCTCCGCCGGGGTGCGGAACCGGGAGACCATCTCGACCTCGACCGGGGTCCCGGCAAAGCGGCTCCGGAAGGTCTCCCAGTGCTGCTTGGCGAGGACCGTGGTCGGCACCAGCACCGCTACCTGGCGGCCGTCCATGGCGACCTTGAAGGCGGCACGGATCGCCACTTCGGTCTTGCCGTAGCCGACGTCGCCGCAGATCAGCCGGTCCATCGGCTGTTCCGCCTGCAACCCGGCGAGGACGTCGTCGATCGCGGCCTGCTGGTCGGCGGTCTCCTCGTAGGGAAACCCCGCTTCGAACTCCCGGAAGTGGCGGTCGGGAGGGGGGTAGGGGGGGCGGTGGTTCATCGCCCGCCGGGCATAGATGCGCAGCAGCTCCCGCGCCAGCTCTTCGACCGCCGCGCGCGCCTTGAGCTTCGCCTTCTCCCAGCCCTGGCCGCCCATCTTGTCGAGGTGGGGCTGGTGCCCCTCCCCCCCGACGTACTTGGAGACCTTTTCGATGCGATCGACCGGAACGTAGAGGCGATCGTCCCCGGCATATTCGAGGAGGAGGTAGTCCCCTTCGGTCTGGCCGGTCACGAGGTGAACGAGACCGCGAAAGCGGGCGATGCCGTGATCGGCATGCACGGCAAAATCACCTTCGCGCAGTTCGGCGAGGGTGGAGAGGAGCGCCTTGGCCCGCGCGGCGCCGCGATCGCGGCGCCGCACCCGGGGACCGAAGATCTCCTCCTCGGCGATCACCACCAGCCGCTCATCGGGGAGGCGGAAGCCGGCGCCAAGGTCGCCGACGGTGAGCAGGAGCCGTCCGGGACGCACCTGCGCCAGCCCGGCCGCCGGATCGAGATCGATCGGCAGCTGCTCCCCCTGCAGCAGATCGGCAAGGCGCTCGGCCTGGCCGCGCTGATGGCAGACCACCAGCACCCGCCACCCCTCCGTCAGCCAGCCCCGCAGCTGGCCGGCCAAAGGAGCAAGGCCGTCCGCGCCATCGCCGAGGCCGCGCCGCAGATCCAGATTCCCCTCGGCGCGCACCCGGTAGACCGGGTGTTCCGCATCGAGCTGGTAGAGCTCCAGGGGAGAAAAATCGATCCGCGGCCGGCCGGCCAGCTCCCGCTCCAGATCCCGGGGGGTCAGGAAGAGATCGGCGGCGGCGACAAAGGGCTCGCCGCGATGAGCGGCACGGGCTTCCCCCTCGGCAACCTCGGTCGCGAAACGGTCGGCTTCCTGGAGAATGGCCGGCGGGTCGACGACGACCCAGCGGGCGCTGGGGGCATAGGCGGTCAGGGAGTCGAGCGCGGGATAGTTGCAGGGGAGGAGAAACGCCCGTCCGGGCGCCAGGATTCCTTCCCGGGCCTCATCGAGGACCGCCTCGCGGACGGTCCGCGGCAGGCCGAGGGTGTCGCAGCGCTCCTTGAGTTTGCGGGCGAAGGTTTCGAGATGGTCGCCGGCGAGGACCAGCTCCCGGGCCGGAAGGAGCATCAGCTCCTCGAGTTCCTCGTTGCCCGAACGCTGGGTGGAAGGGTCAAAGGGGCGCATGCGCTCGATGTAGTCCCCGAAAAACTCTATGCGCACCGGGGTGGAGCGGGTCGGCGGGAAGATGTCGAGCAGATCGCCCCGCACCGAGAAGGTGCCGCGATCCTCGACCAGGGGGACGGCCTGGTAGCCGAGCTCAAGGAGCCGTTGCAGCAGGGGAGGGCGGGGATATTCCTCCTCCACCACCAGCCGTTCGCAAAGTCCGGCCAGCGCCTGGCGGGGAATCACCCGCTGCAGCAGGCTCCGCACCGGCACCACCAACGCCCGCGCCCGCCCTTCGTGAAGGGCGGCGAGAGCGGCAAGGCGCTCCGCCTCGACTTCCGGGTGCGGCGCCAGCGGCTCGAAGGGTCCGACCTCCCAGTGCGGGAAATGGAAGATTTCGCCGCTGCGGCCATGACAGAAGGCAAGATCCGCCGCCAGCCGGGCCGCTTCCTTCTGTCCGGCGGTCAGAATCAGCAGGGTTTCATTGCTGGCCGCCAGCAGCCCGGCCAGCAGCCAGGCGCCGCTGGTGCCGACCAGGCCGAGAACCTCGCTGCGCCCCCGAGTGGCGAGCACCCCCTCGACAAAGGCTTTGCGGGTGGCGTGGGCAACCTGATGATGGTCGATCGGATTCGAATCCATGGTCAAGGGCCATGCCCCGGTTGGGCAGCGCGGCACTCCTCTGGTCTGGCAGGCAAAGAGACGGGGCGTGCCAGTGCACGCCCCTGAAAAAGATCGGTTGGTTGGTGACTAGTCCCGCGGCACCGCGAGCATCCGCTCCAGGCTTCCCCGGGCGCGAGCGGCGACATCGGCGGGAACGGTAATCTGCGGGCTCATATGCTGCAGGCAGCTGAGGACATCCTCCAGGGAGGTCAGCTTCATGTTCGGACAGATCAGGCGTGAGGTCGGCAGGATGAAGCTCTTCTCCGGGTTCTCGCGCCGCAACCGGTAAAGGATGCCGGCCTCGGTGCCGACGATGAACTTCTGTGCCGGACTGGTCCTGACGTAATCATACATGCCGCTGGTCGAACAGATGTGGTGGGCACGCCGGAGGATTTCGGGCGCACACTCGGGATGGGCCAAAAAGAGCGCATCGGGGTGTTCGGCCAGAGCCCGCTCGACGTCGGCGACCTGGAGCCGCTCATGGGTCGGACAGTAGCCGTCCCAGAAATAGCAGGTCTTGCTCGTCTGGCCGGCGATGTAGCGCCCGAGGTTGCGGTCGGGGACGAGGAGCACCTCGTCGGCGTCGAGGGAATTGACCACCCGCACCGCGTTGGCGCTGGTGCAGCAGATGTCGCTCTCGGCTTTGACGGCGGCGCTGGAATTGACGTAGGTGACGACCGTCGCCCCGGGATGTCTGGTTTTCATCGCCCGCAGGCCTTCGGCCGTGACCATGTCGGCCATCGGGCAGCCGGCATCGGGCCTGGGGAGGAGGACAATTTTGTCCGGCGCCAGGATCGCTGCACTTTCCGCCATGAAATGGACGCCGCAAAAAACGATTACGGCGCGGTCGGTGCGCGCCGCCTCGAGGGACAGCCCGAGGGAATCCCCGGTGATGTCCGCCAGTTCCTGGATTTCGTCGCGCTGATAGTTATGCGCCAGCAGCAGGGCATTGCGCTCCCGGGCCAGGCGCCGGATCTCGTCCTTGATCTCTTGCTGACTCTTCATGAAGGTCCTTCCACAGGTTCGATGTGCGCCGTATACTAGTTCAAAACCCCTGATATGTCAAACCTTTATCGGCGAATCCGGCCTTGACAGGGGCTTCGATTGGGGCTATTCTCAGCGGGCCTGAAACAACCTCTTTCTTTCAAGGACTTCCCGTTATGTTCGGAATCGGCATGCCCGAGCTCCTGCTGATCCTGGCCCTTGCCCTGATCGTCATCGGCCCGAAGAAACTCCCCGATATCGCCCGTGCCCTCGGTCGCGGCTTCGCCGAATTCAGGCGCGCCACCGACGAGTTGAAGACCTCCTTCCACGAGGAGGTTCGAACTGCCGAAACCAAGAAGCGCCTGCTCGAGGAAGGCAAAATCCATCCCCCCGGCGCCGCCCGCAAAGAGGCGGAGGGCGGGTCGGAAGAAGCGGGCCCCGCGGACGACCCCTATCGGACCGCCCGGGAAGAGCGGGCGGCGGCCCCGAGCGAGGATGCCGGAAATGAGCGATGAAAGCCTCCCCTTTACCAAGCACCTGGAGGAGTTGCGGCGCCGCCTGATCATCGCCGCCGGGTCCTGGCTGGTCGCCTTCATCGCCTGCTACAGCTACTCGGAACAACTCTTCCAGTTCATTTCCGGGCCGGTGCGGGCCGCCCTGCCGGCAGGAAGCTCGCTGGTCTTCATCAACGCCACCGAACCCTTCTTCACTTACCTGAAGATCGCGGCCCTGACCGGCCTGCTCATTGCCCTGCCGGTCATCTTCTGGCAGCTCTGGGGCTTTGTCGCGCCCGGGCTCTATGCCCATGAAAAGAAGCTCGCCGTCCCCTTCGTCTTTGCCAGTACGCTCTGCTTCGGGGCCGGGGCCTATTTCGGCTTTCGCTTCGTCTTTCCCACCATCTTCACTTTTCTCATCAATTATGGTACCAGCAGCGGCGAAATCAGCGCCATGCTCTCCATGGGGCAGTACCTCGCCCTGTCGAGCAAGCTGCTGCTCGCCTTCGGTCTCGTCTTCGAGCTGCCGATCATCATCTTTTTCCTCGCCCGCATGGGCATTGTCGACCATCTCTGGTTGCGCCGCAACCGCAAGTATGCACTGATCGCCGCCTTTGTCATCGGCGCCATCCTGACCCCGCCCGATGTCTTTTCCCAGACCGCCCTGGCCCTGCCGTTCATCATCCTCTACGAAGTCGGAATCTGGGTCGCCTTCTTCTTTGGTAAAAAAAGGGCGCGCGAAGCCAAAGATTCCGGCCCCGGAGAAGCAGGCTGAATGCGCAACTGAGGAGGGCCGGTTTCTTTCAAGCAGGGGCAACCGGTGACGGCGCCATGTCGGCCCTGAGCTGGTGGACCAGCCGGTTTTTGCCGCCCCGCTTCGCCTGATACATCAAGTCGTCAGCTGCCCGGACCAGGCTGTCGAGATCGTCCTCAAAGCCGTCGAAAGTAACCGCCCCGATACTGAAGGTGACCGGCCAATCGCCCTCTCCCATCGCTGACAGCAACTCCCGCTGAATTTTTTGCAGAGCTTCGCCCCCCGCACTGAACCCGGTCTCCGGCAACAGCAGTGCGAACTCGTCCCCGCCCAGACGCGCCGCCACATCGATACTGCGGAGCTGCCGCTTCAGGTTGCGGGCAACGGCCTGGAGCAACTGATCACCGGCGCCATGACCAAACGAGTCGTTGACCTGCTTGAAGTTGTCGAGGTCGAAATAGGCGAGGGTGTAAGCCCGGCCATAGCGGGCGGCGCGCTGCGCCTCGTCTCCCAGACGCTGATAAAAGATGCGGCCGTTGACCAGGCCGGTCAGGGTATCGGTCCCGGCCAGCGCCTGCTGGAGGCGCAAAAGGCCCCTGACCCGCAGCACGAGGTGACTGACGAGGAGAAAGAAACCGAAACGCACCAGGGCATTCCAAAAGGGCGCCCATGCATTATAATAACTTCTGTTTGCCACCTCCGCCGCCATCCAGACCAGGGCGGCGAGCAGGGCACAGCTGTAGGTCTCCTCGCGCCGGGCGTACCAGGCCAGGAGCAGGAGCGGTGCAACGTAGAAGAGCGAGAAGGAGAGCTCTTCGCCCGTCCAGTAATTGATCAGGCCAAGAAGTAGGGTGGCAGAAAGGGCCACAACGACCAGCCATGGCCGCGAAAGCCGCTCCAGCTTGCGGTTGATCCGATCGGTAAGGGTCATGGGACGATCACCCGGGCACCGGATCGTGATCGCCACGGTAAGGGGTCCAGAGGATATCCTCGCGACCGCCGTCATTGCAGAGCCGTGCCCAGACGAAACAAAGGTCGGAGAGCCGGTTGAGATAGGTCAGAGCGTGGGGATTGAAGGTCTGCCTGCCAGCGCTCTCTTCGCTCACCCGGGCTTCGATGACGGTACGCTCGGCCCGGCGGGCGACGGTTCGCACCAGGTGCAGGGTGGCCGCAGCACGGCTCCCCCCGGGGAGAATGAAGCTGGTCAAGGGCTCGAGGCGTTCCGTTGCCGCAGCAATCAGCCCCTCCAGGCGTTGCACGTGGCCGGCGCCGATCCGGGGGAGATGCTCTTCCTTTTCCGGGTCCCCGAGCGGAGTCGCCAGGTCGGCGCCGAGATCGAAAAGTTCCTGCTGCAGGCGTTGTACCTCGGCCGCCAAACCCGCGGGCAGCACCTCCAGGCGCACCAGGCCAAGCAGGCAATTGACTTCATCGACGGTCCCATAGGCGGCAACCCGGGGTGCATGCTTGGGGACCCGGCTCCCATCCGCCAGGCTGGTCTCGCCGCGGTCGCCACCACCAGTGGTAATGCGATCAAGTCGAACCATCGTCTCCTCCCGGTTCAGGTAAAAGGTTTTCAGGTTAGGAATCCGCGACTTTCACTTCGAAACCCAGGTCATATTGCCGATGCCAGCTGCACTCAACATCCAGGATTTGCGCAAAAGCTTTGCCGGCACCCCTGCAGTCGCCGGAATCTCCCTGCAGATCGCCCGGGGGGAGATTTTCGGGCTGCTCGGTCCCAACGGCGCAGGGAAGAGCACGACCATCAACATGGTCGCCGGTATTACCCGGATCGATGCCGGCAGCATCGCCGTCTTCGGCCATGACAACCGCACCGAGTACCGCATCGCCCGGCGCCTGATCGGGGTCATGCACCAGGAGATCGTCATCGACAATTTCTTTACGATCGACCAGGCGCTCCGCTTTCACAGCGGCTATTACGGCGTCCCGGACCACCCGCCGTGGCGGCGGGAGTTGATCGACCGCCTCGGTCTCGGCCCCCATCTGCACAAGACGATGATCAAGCTCTCCGGGGGACTGAAGCGCCGCTTCATGGTCGCCAAGGCGCTGATCCACCGCCCGCCGCTTCTCATCCTCGATGAACCGACCGCCGGCGTCGACGTGGAACTTCGCCACACCCTCTGGGAGTTTGTCCGCGAAATCAACCAGACCGGTACCACGATCCTGCTCACCACCCACTATCTGGAAGAGGCCGAGCAGATGTGCGGCCGGATTGCTATCATGAACCATGGCGAGATCGTGGCTCTTGACCGCACCGCCTCCCTCCTCAGTCGACTCGGCAACCGCGAAATCCGGGTGCAACTGCAACAGCCCCTTGCGGCCCTGCCGCCCAAACTCACCGACCTCGGTGCCCGTCTCGACAAGAACGGCCTGTGCCTCGATATCCCCCTGCAGCACGGTCAGGGTGCCGGTGAGGCCCTGGCCCTCCTCTGCCACCACGGGCTGGCAGTGGCCGACATCGAGACCCGCAGTGCCGGCCTGGAGGAGGTATTTCTCAAACTGACCGGCCGCGGGCCGAACCGGGAGCGTTAATGATGGAACAACGCAGCTATATTTACTGGCTCCCCTTCTATACCCTGCTGCAAAAGGAGGTGCGCAGGTTCTGGCGGGTCGCTTCGCAAACCCTTCTGACACCGATCATTACCGCCTCCCTCTACCTCTTCGTCTTCGGCGCCACCCTTGGCGAACGGATCAGTGTCCTGCCCGGGTTCAATTATGCCCAGTTTGTCATCCCCGGGCTGATTCTCATGGGAGTAATCAACAACTCCTTTGCCAATACCTCTTCCAGCCTCTTCATGGCCCGTTATCTTGGCAACATCGTCGACCTGCTGGTCACGCCACTCACCCCCGCCCAGTTTATCCTTGCCTATACCCTGGCGGCAATGCTGCGTGGACTGCTGGTCGGCCTGGCAACCTTGCTGATTTCCATCTTTTTCGCCAGCCTCCCCTGGGCTCATCCCTTCCTCGCCATGGTCATGGCGGTTATCGCCAGCCTGCTCTTTTCCCAATTCGGGATGATTGCCGCCATCTATGCCCACA
The DNA here is from genome assembly GCF_054658035.1 of Desulfuromonas carbonis. NCBI lineage: Bacteria > Pseudomonadati > Thermodesulfobacteriota > Desulfuromonadia > Desulfuromonadales > Desulfuromonadaceae > Desulfuromonas > Desulfuromonas carbonis. Next base: position 1,109,419 of record NZ_BAAHXR010000003.1, read on the forward strand.
ACTTTGACACCTTGTCAATGTTCTCGAATTTTATCATCCTCCCGCTGATCTATCTCGGCGGGGTTTTCTATCCGATTTCGATACTTCCCCAGCCCTGGGCGCAGCTCTCCCATCTCAACCCCCTTTTTTACCTGATTGACGGCTTTCGTCACGCCATTCTTGGCCGTGGCGACCTCTCCCTGGCGACCGCCCTTGGCGTCAGTGCGCTGATGGCGGCGACGCTCTTCTGCTGGGCAGCGCTGCTGATTGCCCGGGGGGTCCGCCTCCGCAACTAGATGCAAAGACGGCTGGTGAAGAGAGCGGCAGCGCTGCCCACCTCACCAGCCACAAAAAAAGCGCGGCCCCGAAGAGGGACCGCGCCGGCAACTGCCATCTCTGGTTCGGTTCAGAAGCGGGCTTCAAAACCGAGGCGCAGGTCATCATCAATGGTCCAGACATCATAGCGACCAAAATCGCTGCGAATATTCTGATAGCCGAGATAGACCTCCACCTTGGGTGTCACGTTGAATCCGGCCCGGACCGCGGTTTCGAGCAGGCCGTCACTGTCGAGGCCGGAAAAAATCTTCGGCGCCACATAGAGTTTGCCGCTGACGGCGACCCCGCCGAGCGCCGGCGGTGCATAGCGTACCATGCCGCCAATACCGCAGGCGAGAATATCCTGGTTGCGGTCGGCGCTGCCACCATAGGCCTGGACCCCGACTCCCACCTTCAATCCCGGAATGTTGCCGGGTTCGCCGACAAATTCGAAGCCGCCAGATAAAAGCTTGGTCTCCTCGCCGTCGTTGTAGAGAAAACGGGCGCCAACCTGGGAGGAGCCGAGCTCGTCCGTAACCAGCGGCTGGCTGAAAGAGACCTGGGCGCTGTCGTTGTTGAAACCAAGATCGATGGAAGTGGCGTGGGCGGTTCCGGCCAAAAGTAATAGGATGACCAGGCCGGCGAGCTGCTTATGCATGAATTCCTCCTTGCTAGACTTTCAGGATGACGAACTGTTTCTCTGGAGGGGAATATGCCACATTCAGTCTATAGATTCAAGCGCCACCAGGGGGCTGAAAATCGGCAGGGGGGGTGCGGACGGGGAGGGGAAAGGTGGGGGCCTAGATATCGATAACGCGGGAGAGGATATTCTTCTCTACCCGCCTTCCCTCGGCCTGGGCCATGCTCTGGATCAGAACCTGCCCGCCGTAGCTGGCGGTTTTGCGAACCAGGTTGTCGGCCCGCTCCCCATCCTTGTTCTTGAAGGCCTCGATGATCTTCTTATGCTCCTGGACCGATGTTTCCATGCGTCCCGGCAGGGAGAGGGAGGCCAAACGCAGGCGGTTGAACTTGAGCATCATCTGGTTGATCAGTTCCTGCAGCTTTTCGTTCTCCGCGGCCTTGATGAAGAGTTCGTGAAACTCGTTGTGAACCTTGAAAAAGGTCTTCACGTCCCCTTCAGCGGCCAGCTGCGAAAGCCGCTCGTTAATTGTTTCGAGCTTCTCGATATCCCTGGCGGTCAGGTTGTCCGTCGCCATCCGCGCCGCATAACCCTCAAGAATACTCTTGATCGCATAGAACTCCTCGACGGCTCGTTCGGAAAGGGAGGTTACCACGGCCCCCTTACGCGGAATGACCGTCAGGTATCCCTCCGACTCGAGCTGGCGGAAGGCTTCGCGAATCGGGGTGCGGCTGATACCGAACCGCTCGGCAAGTTCGGGTTCGGCGACCTTTTCCCCCGGTTTCAGTTGCCCTTTGAGGATTGCCTCACGGATGGTTTCGAGGATTTTTTCGCGGAGGGTCTGGTGCCGCTCTATCGGTTTTCTTTTCACAGCCAGGGCTCCATAACACTGAATTTGGGAAATTGTATACAGTATACATAAGTTGTCAAGCATTTTTCACCCCCATCCAGCGATGCACATCAGCAGAACTCCTTGCTTTTTAGCGTTTACGCAGCTATTATCCCGGTACTTTGGGCCCCCGGAGCGCTTATGGATCCAGTCCGCAATCTACGGTTTTCCCTCTCCATTCTGATCGGTGTCATCGGCCTCGGCACCCTCGGCTATGTCCTCATCGAAGGATGGTCCAGCTTCGACGCCCTCTACATGACAGTGATCACCCTGGCGACCGTCGGGTTCAAGGAAGTCCACGAACTCTCGCCGCCCGGAAAAGTCTTCACCATCCTGCTGATCATCTTCGGAGCAGGTATTATTGCCTATTCCATCGGCAGCCTGATCCAGATCATGGTCGAAGGACAGCTGCGTCGCATCCTGGGGAGAAAAAAATTGGCACAACAGATCAACAAACTGAGCGGTCACTACATTGTTTGCGGATATGGCCGGATCGGAACCCTGATCTGCCGCGAGTTTGCGGCCAAACCGATCCCCTTCGTGGTCGTCGAGAAGGACCCGTTGCTCTGCGAAAAACTGAGCGACGACGGGATCCTCTTCGTGCGCGGCGATGCCACCGACGACGAAACGCTGATGGCCGCCGGCATCCTCCGGGCCAGAGGATTGATCACCGCAGTCACCTCGGATACGGAAAACGTCTACATCACCCTGACCGCCCGCGGGCTCAACCCGGATATGTTTATCCTCGCCCGCTCGGGGGAAGAGGGCTCGGAAAAGAAATTGCGCCGCGCTGGTGCCAGCAAGGTCATCTCGCCCTATACCATCGGCGCATCGCGAATGGCCCAGGCGGTGCTGCGCCCTTCAGTAGTTGATTTTATTGAAATCGCTACGGCGGGACGCAACCTTGAGTTGCAGCTTGAAGAGATCCGTGTTGCGCCGGACTCGGCCCTGGTCGGGAAGTCGCTGGTTAACTCCGGGGTCCGCAAGGATCTCGGCATCATCATCGTCGGCATCAAGAAGGGGGACGGCCAGATGCTTTTCAACCCGGCGCCAGCCACCCTGATTCAGGCCGGGGACGTGCTGATTACTCTCGGCGAACCTAAAGCCATTCAGGATCTTGAATCGATCGCTACCCGGGAGGGCTCTCATGCCTGAGCGGCTGCATGTTCACCTTCCGGCCCGGCTGCTGGAAGCTGAACTGGACTATCTTCTCGAACAACGGCTCCAGCCCGAGATCGCGTTCCGCGGTCCCGACCTTGACCGGATCCCGGCCAAAACCCTCGAATTGGCCGGTGAGCGGTTGGCCGCTGCCAAGCTCGCCGTCACCGTTCATGGGCCGTTTCATGACCTCAATCCCGGCGCGCTCGAGCCACGGGTCGGGGCTGTCACCGCCCAGCGCTACCAGCAGACTCTGGAAGCAGCTGCCCGGCTCCGCGCCCGCGTCGTCGTCTTTCACCCCGGGTATGAGTTCTGGAAATATGGTGGACAGGAACATCTCTGGCTCGAGCAGTCCCTCGAATTCTGGCCGCCGCTGCTGGAGATCGCCCGTCAGGCCGACCTGCGGATCGCTCTCGAAAACATTTTCGAGGTGCGGCCGGCGACCCTGGTCGCGTTACTCGATGCTATCGACAGCCCTGAATTCGGGCACTGCTTCGATATCGGCCACTGGCAACTCTTCGGGGAGACCTCCCTGGAGATCTGGTTCGCGGCCCTCGGCTCACACATGATCCATCTTCACCTGCATGACAATCATGGTTCGCTCGACGATCATCTTCCGGTCGGCGAAGGGGTTATCGATTTCCGCCGTCTCTTCGCACTGGTCGCCAACCTCCCGGTGGCACCGACCATGACCCTCGAAGCCCACGACCGGCAGGCTCTGCTACGCTCCATCGCTGGAGTCGCCCCCTTCCTCCGGCGTTGAGCGGGCTCGATGGAGGAGGCTGGCTGGGCCAACCCGCCCGCGCCCGAAGCGTTGATTCACCTGGTCAACCACCCGGTCCAGCTCCCGTTTTCGGCTACTCCTGTCGTCGCCGGCAAAGAGTTCCTGCTGCGCTGCTCTCCCCTCCCATTCGGAGAGGCCAATCCCCAGCAACCGCACCGGCCGCTTTCCGGCCTCGGTCTTTGCCAGCAGCTGGCGGCCAACAGCCAACAGGTCTCCCCCGTTATCGATCCCTTCCGGCAGGGTTTGACTGCGGGTGATGGCGGTAAAATCACCGTATTTCAGCTTGAGGGTTACCCGACGCCCCCGCAACCCGTAGCGGCGCATCCGCTCGGTGACCTTTTGGCAGAGGAGGTGCAGTTCCTCCTCGATGCCAGCAAGATCCGGCCGGTCGTAACTGAAGGTCGTCTCGTGACTTACCGACTTGACACCCTCAGTGGGCTGCACCGGGCGTGAATCCACACCCCGGGCGAGCTGCTGCAACTGTTTTCCGCTCGGCCCAAGCTGTGCCACGAGCTGGGCTTCCGAGTAATCGCGCAGGTCTCCAACGCTGAAGATCCCGAGTTGCTGCAGGCGGTCCGCGGTCACGCGCCCCACGCCCCAGAGCTCTGCAATCGGCAGCGGCGCCAGAAACCTGTCCAGATTTTCCGGGAGGATCTCCAGCAGGCCGTCCGGTTTCGCTTTCTGGGAGGCGAGCTTGGCGACAAACTTGTTCGGTGCGATGCCGATACTGACCGCCAGGCCGATTTCGCTCCGGACCTGGGCGCGGATCCGAGTGGCAATCTCGGCAGCAGACCCCAGCAGGCGTTGGCACCCGGTGACATCGAGGAAAGCCTCGTCGATGGAGATTGCTTCGATGCGATCGGTAAAGCGCCCAAAGATCTCCATGACCTGGCGCGAAACGGCCTGATACCGTGCCATTCTCACCCGCCGAACAACGGCCTGCGGGCAGCGCTGCAGAGCGATTGCCATCGGCAGGGCGGAATGGACCCCAAACCGGCGCGCCGGATAGGAGCAGGCACTGACCACCCCGCGCCGCAAATCCCCCCCGACGATGATCGGAAGACCGCGCAGGGTCGGATCATCCAGCTCTTCCACCGCGGCATAAAAAGCATCCATATCGGCGTGCAGAATTTGTCGTGCCATGCGCCTAATTCACCCTTTTGCCAGCGCTCAACTTGACCTTTGGCGCGCTGCGTGCTAGAAACCGGTCTTACCATTCTACCGTGGAGTGCTGGCATGACCGTTGTCTTTCAACCGATTCGCCCCAAAAAGATCTCCGAGGAGATCGTCGAGCAGATCCGCGAGATGATTTCCCAGGGGGACCTTAAACCCGGGGATCGCATCCCCTCGGAACGGGAGCTGTCGGCCATGCTTGGCGTCAGCCGGCCTTCGGTGCGGGAAGCGATCATGGTTCTTGACGCCATGGGGCTGGTCGAGGCGCGCCAGGGCGGTGGGACCTATGTCCGCTCCCTCGCCGAAACCAGCCTGGCCGATCCCCTTTCGCAGATGGTCGAAGCCGACCCGCGCCTGCTACCGGCCCTGGTCGAGGTTCGCAAGGGGCTCGAAAGCTGGTCAGCCTGCCTCGCCGCGCAACGGGCCGATGCCAAGGACCTCGCGCTGCTGCAGGAGCTGGTCGGCAAAATGACCCAAAAGGCGGCGAAGGGGGTCTGGGATTCGGACCTCGATGCCCGTTTTCACTCCGCCATCAGCGCCGCATCCCATAACACCATCCAGATTCACGTTCTGACCAGCATCCATTCCCTCTTTTATGCCTCCCTGCGCCTCTCTCTGGTCGACTTCAACCAGCGGGAGGGGGATGTCCAGCTCCTCTGTCGCCAGCACCAATCGATTTACGCTGCCATTGCCGACCACGATCCGGAGCGGGCGCGGCTGATGATGCTTGAGCACCTCTCCGCCGTCGATACCAAAATCGATAAGATCCTCAACGCCGGCCTCGGCAGCTGAGTTCCCAATTCAGAGAAAAAAAAGGGCGGCCCCATTTGGAGCCGCCCTTTTTAATTCTACCTGGAAAAGGATCAGTGACCTTTTTTCCCGGCCACCTGAATCCGGATCATCGCCCGCTCCAGCGCGGCCTGCATCACCAGGAAATCCTTGTCCTCGGAGGAGAGCTGCTTGAGCGCCTCCTCGGCCCGCCCAAGGGCGGCTTTCGCCCGGGCCAGGTCGATCTGGTCGGCCGGCTCAGCGGTCTCCACCAGTACCGTAACGCTATCATTTTCGACTTCCACGTAACCCCAGTTCACCGCCACGTGGAACAGCTCGTCCCCCTTGCGATAGGAGAGCTCACCGATCTTGAGGGTGGTCAACATCGGGGTATGCCCCGGCAGGATGCCGAATTCACCGATGCTGCCGGGCGCTGTGAGCTCGTCGACCTCCTCGGAGAGGACCTGCTTGTAGGGGGTGACCATTTCCAATCTGAGTTTCTCTGCCATGTATGAATACCTTCGGCTGAGGGCCAGAAGGGTGGAATCCGGAGTTCTCCGGGAGTCCACTCCTGGCCAGCTGCCCGATATAAATTATGCCGCCAGCTTCTTCGCCTTCTCGAGGGCTTCCTCGATCGGCCCGACCATGTAAAACGCCTGTTCGGGGATGTCGTCGTACTTGCCGGCCACGATATCCTGGAAGCCGCGGATGGTGTCCTTGAGTTCGACGTACTTGCCGGGGGAGCCGGTGAAGACCTCGGCGACATGGAACGGCTGGGAGAGGAAACGCTGAATCTTCCGCGCCCGGGCGACAGCCAGCTTGTCGTCCTCGGAAAGTTCGTCCATACCGAGAATCGCGATGATGTCCTGGAGGTCCTTGTAGCGCTGCAGCACGTACTGCACGTCACGGGCGACCTTGTAGTGCTCCTCGCCGACAACCTGGGGATCGAGGATGCGGCTGGTCGAGTCGAGGGGGTCGACGGCCGGGTAGATGCCGAGCTCGGCGATCTGCCGGGAAAGCACCGTGGTGGCGTCGAGGTGGGCAAACGCCGTCGCCGGGGCCGGGTCGGTGAGGTCGTCAGCCGGAACGTAGATCGCCTGGACCGAGGTGATCGACCCCTTGTTGGTGGTGGTGATGCGCTCCTGCAGCTCGCCCATCTCGGTGGAAAGGGTCGGCTGGTAACCGACCGCCGAGGGGATGCGGCCGAGCAGCGCCGAGACCTCGGAACCGGCCTGGGTGAAACGGAAGATGTTGTCGACGAAGAGGAGCACGTCCTGGCCTTCCTCGTCGCGGAAATATTCGGCGACAGTCAGGGCCGAAAGGGCGACGCGGGCACGGGCTCCCGGCGGCTCGTTCATCTGGCCGTAGATCAGGGCGGCCTTGTCGAGAACGCCCGAATCCTTCATCTCGTGCCAGAGGTCGTTCCCCTCGCGGGTCCGCTCGCCGACGCCGGCGAAGACCGAGAAGCCGCCGTGCTGCTTGGCGATGTTGTGGATCAGTTCCATGATCAGAACGGTCTTGCCGACCCCGGCGCCGCCGAACAGGCCGATCTTGCCGCCACGGGCGTAAGGGGCGAGGAGGTCAACCACCTTGATGCCGGTTTCGAAGGCCTCGACCTTGGTCGACTGATCGACAAACTCGGGGGTCGGACGATGAATTTCCCACTCCTGCTCGTTGCCGACCGGACCCATCTCGTCGACCGGCTCGCCGATGACGTTAAGAATGCGGCCGAGGGTCTTGCGACCGACCGGCATGACGATCTGCTTGCCGGTGTCGATTACCTCCTGGCCGCGAACCAGGCCGTCGGTGGAATCCATGGCGATGGCGCGAACGGTATTCTCGCCCAGGTGCTGGGCGACTTCCACCACCAGGTTGCCTTCCCCGGGACCGAGGGCCGGGTTGGTGATCTTCAGGGCGTAGTAGATCTCGGGGAGCTTGCCGGCTTCGAACTCCACGTCGATAACGGGTCCGATAACCTGGGTGATTTTGCCTTTATTCATGGTGAACCGTCCTCCTTTTTCCACCCGCGTCAGGTGTAAAACGTTTATTTGCTGAAGTTATTTAATCGATTCGGCACCGGAAATGATTTCCATCAGCTCCTTGGTGATTGCGGCCTGGCGCGCCCGGTTGTATTGCAGGGTCAGCTTGCCGATCATCTCGGAGGCATTCTTGCTGGCGCTGTCCATGGCGCTCATGCGCGCCCCGTGCTCGGACGCCACCGACTCGAGCAGGCCGCGGAAGATCTGTACCTCGATGTGCTTGGGCAGAATCTGGTCGAGAACCTCGCCACGGCTCGGCTCGTAGATGTAATCGACCACCTGCTCATTCGCCTCCACCACCTTGGGGACGATCGGCAGGAGCTGGTCGATGGTCACGTCCTGGGAAATGGCGCTGCGGAAGGCGTTGAAGACAAAAAAGACCGCATCGTAGCTGCCGGCAACGTACTGGTCGATGATCTCCTGCCCGATCAGGGCGGCGGTACTGTAGGAGATGCTGCCGGTCAGGTTTTCATGGACCTTGGTGATGGTAAGACCAGCCCGGCTCTTCAGGTACTCGCGCCCCTTGCGGCCGACGATCACCAGGTCGTAGCCTTCGTATCCGGCCTCGTTGCTCTTGATGAAACGCTCGGCAGCCTTGCTGACGTTGCCGTTGAAGCCGCCGCAGAGACCGCGGTCGGCGGTCAAGAGCAGCACCAGCGCCCGTCCCTTGCCACGCTCCATCAACAGCGGGTGCCCATCGGCATCCTCCCGCATGGCGAGGCTGGAAAGAACATCCTGCATCTTTTTGGCGTAGGGACGGGCGGCGACCACCGCCTCCTGGGCCCGCCGCAACTTGGCGGCGGAGACCATCTTCATCGCCTTGGTGATCTGCCGGGTGTTCTTGACCGAGGTGATGCGCTTTTTTATATCCTTCAGATTAGCCATCTGTTCAAACCCTTTGCGTGCGTTTGATTAAGCCGCGAACTGTCCCTTGAATTCCTCCAGGGCGGATTTGATACGGCCTTCAAGGTCGGCATCGATCGCCATCTTCGCCTTCAGGTCGCTGAGCAACTGACCGTGCTTACTGTCGATGAAGGTCATCAGTTCGGCCTCGTAACGACCGATGGCGCTGATCGGGTACTGGTCGATGAAGCCGTTGTTGGCGGCGTAGATGACCATGACCTGGCGCTCCACCGGCAGCGGTTTGTACTGCCCCTGCTTGAGGATTTCGACCAGGCGGGCGCCGCGGTTGAGCTGGCGCTGGGTGGCGGCGTCAAGGTCGGAACCGAACTGGGCGAAAGCGGCCATCTCGCGATACTGGGCGAGGGCGAGCCGCAGGGTGCCAGCGACCTGCTTCATCGCCTTGACCTGGGCGCTGCCGCCGACGCGGGAGACCGAGAGGCCGACGTTGATCGCCGGACGCACGCCCGAGTAAAAGAGGTCGGTTTCGAGGAAGATCTGGCCGTCGGTGATCGAGATGACGTTGGTCGGGATGTAGGCCGAGACGTCACCGGCCTGGGTCTCGATGATCGGCAGCGCGGTCAGGGAGCCGGCGCCAAGGTCGTCGTTGAGCTTGGCGGCACGCTCGAGAAGCCGGCTGTGGAGGTAAAAGACGTCGCCGGGGAAGGCCTCGCGTCCCGGCGGACGCCGCAGCAGCAGGGAGAGCTGGCGGTAGGCGACGGCCTGCTTGGAAAGGTCATCGTAGATGATCAGGGCGTGCTTGCCGTTGTCGCGAAAGAACTCGCCCATGGTGACGCCGGTGTAAGGAGCGATGAACTGCAGCGGAGCCGGGTCGGAAGCGGTCGCGGCAACGACAATGGTGTAATCCATGGCGCCGTGCTGCTTGAGCTTGTCGACGACCTGGGCGACGGTCGAACGCTTCTGACCGATGGCGACGTAGATACAGACGACGCCGTTCCCCTTCTGGTTGATGATGGTATCGACGGCAACGGCGGTCTTGCCGGTCTGGCGGTCGCCGATGATCAGTTCGCGCTGGCCGCGGCCGATCGGCACCATGGCATCGATTGCCTTCAGTCCGGTCTGCATCGGTTCGTGAACCGACTTACGGGCAACGATGCCGGGAGCCTTGATTTCAACCTGGCGGAAATCATTGCTCTTGATATCGCCGAGCCCGTCAATCGGAATACCGATGCCGTCGACGACGCGACCGACGAGGGCGTCGCCGACCGGGACCTGGACGATCCGTTCGGTGCGCTTGACGGTATCGCCCTCCTTGATGTGGTGAGCTTCACCGAGGATCGCGGCACCGACATTGTCCTCCTCAAGATTGAGGACCATGCCCATGATGTTGCCCGGAAACTCGAGGAGTTCGCCGGCCATCGCCTTGTCGAGGCCATGGATACGGGCAATACCGTCACCGACGGAAATGATCGTTCCGGTCTCGCTGACTTCGACTTCGCGACCGAAATTCTCGATCTGCTTCTTGATAATTGCGCTGATTTCTTCGGCTCTGATTTCCATAAGACCTTCTCACCCCTTCTTTAAGGTATCTTCAATTCGATTCAGCTGAGTCCTGAGGCTGCCGTCAAAGAGCCGGCCGCCGATTTCTGCCTGAAGGCCTCCGAGGAGGGAACTGTCGACCGCCACCGTCAGCTCGACCTGCTTGCCGGTCTGCTGCTGCAGCGATTTGCCGATGGCCTGGCGTTGCTCCGCGCTGAGGCTCGCTGCTGCCGTCACCCGGGCCCGTACGATGCCGGACAATTCATCGGCCAGGGCACGGTAATCACCGGTAATCAACGCCAGGTACTGCAGCCGGTCTTTTTCCAGGAGCAGGCCGAGAAAGTTTTTCACGGTTGCCGTGGGTTGCAGACTCGCGAGCAGATCCTCGAGGATCGCCGTCTTCCGGTCCATGGGAAAGGAGGGGCTTTCAAGGATCAGCCGCAGCCGATCCTCCCGGGCCAACAGGGCGTTGAACTGCCCCAGCTCCTCGCCAAAACGTTCGATCTGGTTCTGCTCAGAGGCAAGCCGGACCATCGCCTTGGCGTACCTGCGGGAAATCGCACTGACGCTCAATGGAGTTCTCCTACCTTTTGCATGTATTCATTGACCAGGCGGTCCTGATCCTGCGCAGAGAAGCTTTTTTTCAACAGGTCCTCGGCGATCGCCACGGCCATCTGCGCGGCTTCGCGCTGCAGCTCAACCCGGGCCCGCGCGACTTCGTGGGCCGCACTCCGCTTGGCTTCGGCCTTGATCTTTTCCGCCATCTCCTGGGCGTTGGCGACGATCCGCTTGCTCTCCAGCTCGCCTTCACGGCGAATTTCGGCATAGATGGCATCAACCTCGCCGGCGGCCTTGGCCAGCTTCTGGTCGTATTCGGCGAAGCGTGCTTCGGCCTCCTGACGTGCCTGCTCGGCCTCGGCGAGGGCCTTTTCAATCCCCTCGCGGCGCCCGGCAAGCCCCTTGCGCAACGGCTTGGTGACAAAATAGAGGAGCAGGCCGAGAGTAATCGCGAAGTTCAGACAGCGATAGAGGAAATCCTTCAGCAATACCCCACCGTCTACGTGGTGTCCTTCACCCCCGGCGGCCAGGGCGACGCTCGCGGCGGCCACAACCAGGACGGCAGCGAGTGTGGCAATCATGCCCTTGCGTGGCAGCAGACTTTTCACAGTGCCCTCCCCAGAACCTTGCCGGCAATCATGCCTGCCAGGCTATCGGTTTCCTTTTTCAGGGCCGAACGCGCTGCAGCCGCCTCGGTCGCGACCTGGCCCTTGATCTGTTGCAGATGAGCATTGGCCTCTTCGTGCGCGGCGCCGAGAATCTTGGCCTCCTGGCCTGCTGCCTGCTTCTTCAACTGGGCCTTTTCCTGCGCCCCTTTCAGCTTGGCTTCCTGCAACTGCTCCTGGTAGGCCGCCATCTTTGCATCGATCTGCCCGGCAAGTTCCTTGGCCTTGGCGTGGTTCCCCTCGATAGCCTCCCGGCGCTTGGCAAGGATGGCGCGCAGGGGCCGATAGAGGATGATGTTCAGAACAAACATCAACACCACAAAGTTGAAGAACTGCAGTAAGATAGTCCAGTCAATATTGATCACTACGACACCTCTCGCCAAACCGGCCTTCGGCCTTCGGTATACTGTATACAGCCGTCCCGGGGGTTAAAAATGCCCCAGAAGGGCAAAACAGGAGATAGCTAACATACGAACAGGGTGAAGTCAAGGTCTTTTGTGCCCACAGCGGGGTCACGGCCGGCCATTGGGGACCTGGTTCCAGATCACTTTTTGAGTGCGACCGCTTGCCCCTTTGCGCCATCTGCGCCCCCATCCGGGGTCTTCATCACCAGGGTGGAATTGAGCAGGACCCCCTCCTCCACCACCAGGACCGGGGTTTCTATATTCCCCTCGACCCGCGCCGGAGAGCGGAGCTCGACCCGCTGGCTGGCCTTGATGTTCCCCTTGAAGCTGCCACTCAGTATCAGGGTGCCGACGGTCACTTCCGCCTGAACATCGGCCGATTCGCCGACAATCAACGTGTCCCGCGAATTGATCTCGCCGCGGAAGGTTCCGTCGAGACGAACAATCTCGTTGAACAGCAGCTTGCCCTCAAACTGACTTCCAGGGCCAAGAAACGCTTTAATTTCGCTCTTCTCTATCGATTCTTTACGCATAATCCCCTTGCCCTTGTTGGTCCACATGGAGAGATGTCCCGCCGTAACGGCCGATCAGGAAATTTTCAGAACTTCGAGTAAGCGGTCAAGGTCGGTCGGGTTGAAATAGCTGATTTCGATCTTCCCGCCCTTTCCCCGCGGAATGATCTTCACCTGGGTTCCGAGGGCCCGCTTCAATTCGCCGGCAAGATGAACCAGCTGCGGGTCAGGAGAGGTCTCCTTGGCTTTGGGGCGCTCGCCGGCAACGATACTCTTGATGCGCTTGACCAGGGCCTCAGTTTCCCTGACCGAGAGGTGCTTATGCACCACCTGCTGCCGGGCCTCAAGGAGATCCTCCTCCTCTTCCAGCGAGAGGAGGGCGCGGGCATGTCCCATCGACATGCGGTTGGCGAGGACATCTTCCCGCACCACGTCGGGAAGTCGCAACAGGCGCAAGGCGTTGGCGACGGTGGAGCGATCCTTGCCGACCCGCTTGGCGACCTCCTCCTGGGAGAGGTCGAAACTTTCAATCAGGTTCCGGTAGGCCTCGGCTTCCTCGATCGGGTTGAGGTCCTCCCGCTGGATATTTTCGATCAGGGCCACTTCCAGCGCCCAGTCTTCGGAAACATCCTGGATGACCACCGGGATCTCCCGCAGTCCGGCCTTCTGGGCAGCACGCCAACGGCGTTCACCGGCGATAATCTGGTAATGGTCGCCGAGCTGGCGAACCACAAGGGGCTGAATGACCCCCTTTTCCCGGATCGAAGCAACCAGTTCGGCCATCTTGCCGTCATCAAAGGTCTTGCGGGGCTGCCTGCTGTGCGGCTTGAGTTCCTCGATCGGGCAGAGAAAGTACTTCCGCCCCCCTTCATGGGAAGCAGAGCTGAGCAGGGCGCCGATCCCTTTGCCGAGCGCCGGTCGTTTAGCCATGAGATTTCCCCGTTTCGATAATTTCCCGCGCCAGCTCCAGATAGGCGGTTGCGCCGCGGGAGCTGATATCGTAAAGCAGGACCGGCAGGCCGTGGCTTGGCGCCTCGGAGAGACGGACATTGCGCGGGATAACGCTTTTCAAAACCTGATCCTCGAAGTGCCGACGGATTTCTTCGCTGACCTGATGCGAGAGGTTGTTGCGGCTGTCGAACATGGTCAGTACGATACCGCGGATTTGGAGCCCCTGGTTGAGCTCCTTCTGAATCAGGCGAATGGTCTGCATCAACTGACTCAGACCCTCCATCGCGTAGAATTCGCATTGCAACGGAATCAGTACCGCATCGGCCGCGGTCAATGCATTGACCGTCAAGAGACCCAGCGAAGGGGGACAATCGATGATCAGGTAGTCGTAGTCATCACGGACTTCAGAGAGAACACTCTTGAGTTTCTGTTCCCGGGCCAGGGCGCTGACCAGCTCGATTTCGGCGCCAATCAGGTCGGTGTTGGCGGGCAGAATATCGAGGCAAGGCAATTTGCTATGGATCAGCACATCGCGGGCACTCGCCTCACCGAGCAGGGCGTTGTAGATGGTCAATTCCTGAGACTGCTTATCGACACCGAGACCACTGCTGGCATTCGCCTGGGGATCCATGTCAATCAACAGCGTCCGCTTTTCGGCGGCGGCCAGGGAGGCGGCCAGATTGACCGAAGTCGTTGTCTTTCCGACCCCCCCTTTTTGATTCGCAATGGCAAGAATCTGGCCCAACGCTCTACCTCTTATCGGACGCGAACCTCTCTCGGAAGCAGGCCGCGGGATACCACCAGGAGGTCCCGGCGGGTTCAGATCTGGGGATTTCTTTGCGACGGAACCGCTTGGACAGCGGGGCCCAAGATTACCATAAACCCCCTGGCCCGCAAAGCAAAAAGCCCCCAAAAACATTCTAATATCGGGGAGTTCTAGAGAATTTCCAGATTTTGGGGTGGGAGTTCAACCGCACGCCATATCTTGTGGTCAAAAGCGCCCAAGCACGATCACGGTTCGTCGAGCGCCACTCACCGGCAAGGTCAACATGCGACATTCGATGGGAACCAGGCCAAGCTCCGCCAGAACCGGTTCAGCCTGCCGCAACTCACCTTCACCCTCGGCCCCCTTCATGGCAATTATTCTGCCATCCCGGGCAAGGCAGGGGAGGGCGAGGCGCACAAACTGCTCCAGGGAGGTAAAGGCCCGGGAGACGACCCGATCGAAACCCGCCCCCAGATCGCTCCGCTGCGGCACTTCCTCGGCTCGACCATGCCAGGCGACAAAACCGTCGAGACCCAACTGCCGCACCAGGTGACGCTGAAAAGTTATCTTCTTCAGAACGGCATCGACCGAGAGGACCCGCAACCCTGGCGCGGCCAAACGCAGTGGCAGGCCCGGGAATCCCCCGCCCGAGCCCAGATCGAGAAGGCGGCCAGTCTGGTCGATATCCCCCAGGATGGTCAGGGAATCAACCAGGTGCTTCTCCAGCGCCTCCTCCGGATCGGTAATTGCCGTAAGGTTCACCCGTGCCGTCCAGCGCAACAGTTCTTCCTGGAGGCGCAACAGATCTGCCCGTACCGGAAGCGGCAAAACCACCCCGACCCCCAACAGGGATCGCTCCAGCAGTTGCGTCAAATCCACGACTAACCCCGCCGTAACAGTACGGACAAGATCGCTATTGCCGCCGGAGTCACCCCCTGAATCCGTGCTGCCTGCCCCAGACTCAACGGACGCACCGCCTCGAGTTTCTCCTGGATCTCCGTGGACAGCCCGGGAACCCCGCGGTAGGCGAAGCCGGCTGGAATCTGCACATCCTCGGTCCGCCGGAAACGCTCCACCTGGTCAACCTGCCTGCGAATATAACCCGCATACTTGACTCCGATTTCGAGCGCCTCCAAAAGCCCCGGGTCGAGGCCCGCCAGTTCGTCATCCAGAAAGAGCAGATCCTCGATATGGATATGGGGACGGCGCAACAACTCTTCCAGGGTGAGAGCATTATGCAGGCCTTCCACGGCGAGGCGTGCGGCCGCTGCCTGGTCCCCCGGTGTCAAGCGCTGGCTGCTCAAACGGACCCGGCCTGCCGCCAAGGCATCCTGACGCGCGACAAAGCGTTGCCAACGGCGGTCGCCGATCAGCCCGATGCGCCGTCCGATCGGCGTGAGTCGCTGGTCAGCGTTATCTTCCCGCAACAACAGGCGATACTCCGCCCGCGAGGTGAACATCCGGTAGGGCTCCCTGGTCCCCAGGGTGACCAGGTCATCAACCATCACCCCCAGATAGCCCTCATCGCGGCCAATAACCAGTGGCGCTTCCCCCCGGGCCCGCAAGGCCGCGTTGATACCGGCGAGCAATCCCTGTGCAGCTGCC
This sequence comes from Desulfuromonas carbonis, assembly GCF_054658035.1. Lineage (NCBI taxonomy): Bacteria > Pseudomonadati > Thermodesulfobacteriota > Desulfuromonadia > Desulfuromonadales > Desulfuromonadaceae > Desulfuromonas > Desulfuromonas carbonis. The sequence continues at coordinate 1,125,025 of NZ_BAAHXR010000003.1, forward strand.
TCCTCATAGCCCGATGTCCCGTTGATCTGGCCAGCATGGTAAAGGTTTTCGATCGCTTTCGTTTCCAGGGTCGGCTGCAACTGGCCAGGGTCAACGAAATCATACTCGATCGCGTAGCCAGGGCGCATGATTTCGACCTGCTCGAGACCAGGAATCGAACGCAGGAATGCCTGCTGGATATCGACCGGCAGGGATGTCGATACGCCGTTGGGGTAGACCTCAGCACAGTCGAGGCCTTCCGGCTCCAGGAAAATCTGATGCCGCTCCTTCTCAGGGAAACGCACGACCTTGTCCTCGATCGAAGGACAATAGCGCGGACCAACCCCCTCGATGACCCCACTGTAGAGGGGGGAACGATCGAGCCCAGCGCGGATCAGGTCATGGGTCTGCGCACTGGTCCAGGTAACGTGGCAGGGGACCTGGGGGAGCTGAATCCGCTCCGTGTCGACGGAAAAGGGGCGCGGGGGAGAATCTCCCGGTTGGGCCTCAAGGCGCGCGAAGTCGATAGTGTGACGATCGAGGCGTGCCGGTGTCCCGGTCTTCAGACGACCGACCGTCAATCCCAAGACCCGCAAGTCATCGGACAACCCCTCCGAAGGAGGCTCCCCTGCGCGTCCACCGGGATAATGGTTGAGGCCGACATGAATCAGGCCGCGCATAAAGGTTCCCGTGGTCAGAACCACGGTCCGGCCGGCAAACACCACCCCGTCGCGCGTCTCTACTCCCACTACCCGGCCCGCCTCGACCAGCAACCGGACCACCGCTCCCTGCTTCAGGTCGAGACCTTCCTGGGATTCGACCACCCGCTTCATCTGGGCCGCATACCGATGGCGGTCCGCCTGGGCCCGGGAGGCGCGCACCGCTGGCCCCTTCCGGGTATTCAAGGTTCGAAACTGAATCCCCGTCGCATCAATAACCCGGGCCATCTCCCCACCCAGAGCATCGATTTCACGCACCAGGTGCCCCTTGGCGAGGCCACCAATTGCTGGGTTACAGGACATCTGCGCGACCGCATCAAGCCCCAAATTCAGCAACAGCGTACGACACCCCATACGTGCCGCCGCCAACGCCGCCTCACAACCAGCATGACCGGCACCGACGACAATCACCTGATAGTCTTGACCCAAGGTGGATACTAGGCGCACAAAACGATCTCCCCAAAAGGATCCTGTTTCACGTGAAACACGACCCTACTTGCCGACACAAAACCTGGAAAAGATAACTGCCAGAACCTCTTCCGGGGTGGTTTCCCCGGTAATCTCGCCGAGCGCAGAGAGGGCCTCCCGAAGTTCAAGCGCAAGGAGCTCAGGATCATGGGAGTGGGATACCCCCTCCAGAAAAGCCTCAAGCCCACGCTGACACCGAACCAGAGCCTCGCGGTGGCGCCGGTCGGATAGAAGCACACCCCCCTCGACATCAATACCTCGTGGCCCGCCGACTATTCCAACAATACGGGATCCCAGCTCATCAAGTCCAGCCCCGGTGTGGGAAGAGACAACGACGGCAGGGAGCTCGCGCCAGGGGGGAGCGAGGGGGAGGGTCCCCAGGTCAGCCTTGTTGACAACCAGGAGAACCGGCTTTCCGGAGCACGCTTCAAGGGACTTTAAATCATCCCCCCCCCGAGGTTGGCTCCCGTCAACGACGACAAGCACAAGGTCGGCGCCGCGAATCTTGGCAAGGGTGCGCCGGACCCCCTCCACCTCGACCGGGTCCTCACTCTCCCGGATCCCGGCGGTATCAATAACCCGGAGCGGAAACCCACCGATGACCAGGGGTTCTTCGATCGTATCCCGGGTGGTCCCGGGGATATCGGTGACAATGGCGCGGCTCTCCCCGAGGAGGGCGTTCAGCAGGGAACTCTTGCCGACATTGGGAGGACCGAGAATCAACAGGGAAAGCCCCTCCTTTAAGGCTCGACCGGCGGCAAATCCCTTTAACATTTCACCCATCTCCCTGGCCACGGAGGTCGCCCCTTCTTCAAGGCGCTGCAGGGAGGGGAGGGGAATGTCTTCCTCCGGGAAATCGATCAAGGTCTCCGTTTCGGCGAGGAGTCCGAGGAGGATTTGGCGAAATTTGAAAAGCTGCCGGGAAAGTTCCCCATCCAGTTGTCGCAGGGCGAGGGTCCCGGCAGCGGCTGACTGCGCCTTGATGAGGTCGATAACGGCCTCGGCGCGCGTCAGATCAAGGCGACCGTTGAGAAAGGCACGAAAGGTGAACTCGCCAGGCTGGGCGAGGCGGGCGCCACCGTCCACCAGCAGGTCGAGGATCCGTCCGACCAGGATGGGTCCACCATGACAGTGGATCTCGGCCACATCTTCCCGGGTAAAGGTGCGCGGAGCACGCATCAGGACGGCCAGGACCTCGTCGACCGGTTCTCCATCCAGATCGAAAATGTGACCATGATAGAGATGATGGGAAGAGAAGGGACAGTTGTTGCCGGATGGAACGAAGAAGCGGCGCAGAAGGGTTTCAGCGTCACTACCGGAAAGACGAATAATAGCCACCCCCCCCTCGCCAGGAGGGGTGGCCGGACCGACAATCGTATCTCCACCGCGCTTAAGCATGGGTCCCTGCCCGAATCACTCCGTTCAGCCGAAGACTGCGGGTGTTAATCCAGGAACACCCTCGAAAACCGAAACGGGATTCAAGCCGCAGGTTTACGATTGATAAAGTATTGCTGAAGAATGGTGAGGAGGTTGTTTACCAGCCAGTAGATAACCAGACCCGAGGGGAAATTCAAAAAGAGGAAGGTAAAAACCACCGGCATCAACATGAAAATCTTGGCCTGGGTCGGATCCATGGTACTGGGGCTCATCTTTTGCTGAACAAACATGGTTACCCCCATAATCAGCGGGGTAATGTAGTAGGGATCCTTGGCGGAGAGATCGGTCAGCCAAAAACCGAATTCGGCATGCCGAAGTTCGATAGAGGAGAGTAAAACCTTATAAAGAGCAAAGAATACGGGTATCTGGACCAGCATCGGGAGACACCCACCGAGAGGGTTGACCCGGTGTGTCTTATAGAGTTCCATCATCTCGCGATTAAGGCGTTCTTTGTCGTTTTTGAACTTCTCACGGATTTTCTGCATTTCCGGTTGAAGTTTTTGCATCGCCTTCATCGAGCCGTAGCTCTTCTGGGTAAGGGGCCAGAAAAGAAGTTTAATGATAACGGTGAGCGCGATGATGGCGATCCCGTAGTTGCCGACAAAAGAGTAAAAGAATTTCAGTACGTGAAGCAGGGGAGTGGCAATGATGGAGAAAAACCCGAAATCAATCGCCTTGGCCAACTGATGGTCAAGCCCCTTGAGGACATCGAGATCCCGGGGCCCGAAATAAAGCAGATAGGAGAAGGTTCGCCCGGTGCCGGGGTCAAGAATCATATATGGGGTCTGAAGTTGGTTTTCGATCCCCGAGCTGGTCTTCGAGACCGATACCTTCTCCAGCGTCCCGGCGAGAGGGACCCCGACGTTCATGAAGTATTTATTTTCAAAGCCGGTCCAGACTGTATCGGCCCCAAAGGACTGGGGCTTCTCGGCAAGATCTTTGATCTTGGCCGTTTCAACCTTGTCACCAACAAGTGAGACCGGGCCAACATAGTCGTATTGCCCACCAGCTTGTTCCGGATCCCAGGGGTGAAAAAGTGTCAGCACCAGATCACCCCGAAGAGGATTGGAGCCGCCATTGGTAACCTTGACATCGAGGTCGATGCCGTAACTGTTCCCATGGAAGACAAAGATCTTTTCGAGGATCGCCCCTGAAGGGGTCTGGCCGATAAAGTGAAGGGTAGCTTTACCCTCAGCATCGAGATGGAGGGAAGGGGGGCTGTCGCTGTGAAAGTTCATCCCGGGTGGAAGGGACAAGGCCTCCCTCCCGCCGATCAGCAGGGTCCCATTCCCGGGCCCCGGAACAACCAGCGCGACATTGGCTGATTTGGGATCCGTAGTCTCTTGAAACCCCTTGAGGGTATATTCAATCAACTCACCGCCACGACTCGAAAAAACAGCCCGATAAAGGGGGCTTTCAACGGTGAAATTCCGGACAGCATCATGGCTGTCGGGAACGATTGGGAGTGGCTGAGGGGGAATGGGTGCCGGTTCGGCAGAGGATGAAGGTGGAGCACTCTCCGTCGATACCGATTTCACCCCGGAAGTGGTACTGGACTCCGGTTGGGGGGGCTGCTGGGGAAAAAGAACGGAAAAACCGACCCAGACGACCAACATCAGGACGACGGCAATTATCGTGTTTTTATTTTCCATGGGAAGCAATCTCCGGAAAGGACGGTAAAACCCAATCAGGGAACAGGGTCGTAACCTCCGGGATGAAAGGGATGGCAACGACAGATTCGCCAGAAACCGAGCACCAGACCACGGCCCGAGCCATGCTTGACCACAGCATCAAGGGTGTAACTGGAACAACTGGGATAAAAACGACAGGACGGTCCGGTAAGGGGAGATAAAAATCGCTGGTAGAAGCGAATCGCAAAAACGATGCACCACCTTATCATGGTTGGCCCCCGTGGCAGCTTCCCGGATGGGCCAAGCATTTCAATTCCTCACGAATATCGGAAAAGCCGAGATTTCCGGCATTACTTCGGGCAACAACGGAAATATCGGTATGGGGGGGCAGTTCACCAATTGTCAGTCGAAACCACTCCCGAAGGAAGCGCTTCAGGGCATTGCGCTGCACGGCACCACCCACTTTTCGACTGACCGTCAGGCCAAGACGGCATGAACCGTCTGGCCTGGTCAGAAGATAAATGACGAAATGTCTGGTGTGAATTTTTCGACCACCCTGTCGTAACCTTGAAAAATCACGGGAGTGGCGAAGTCTTAACCCTGGCCCGAAGCCAGAGGTGCGTGGCGTCGTCAAAACAGAAGATCTGCTTGAATTATTTGCTGGGGATAGTCACGACCAGGTTTTTCCGCCCCTTGGCACGCCGGCGCTTGATAACAATACGGCCATTTTTACTCTGCATCCGCTTGCGAAAACCGTGGGTCCGTTTTCTGCTGACCCGGCTCGGCTGATAAGTACGCTTACTCATGAAATTATTCTCCCGTTCTGTTTTTTTTATCGGTGTTTTTTGTCAAAGGGCACTACTAACCATAATTTTGACGTTAAGTCAAGATGGTTTTGCTTCTGCGACTCCCTACCTACCCCGCTGAGCCAAAAATTGCTTGCAAACGGGAAGTTCCTCTGTTAGCTTGAAATCCCCACGAAATCAGCTGTTTTTTACCTTTTAACTGGTCAGGGAAGAACAAGAAATATTTTTATCCACAAGTGTTTATAAGTATGTGGATAAGATTATTTTATTTGGTTTTTTTCGCAATTCCCCGGCGTTAAATTTTCCCTCGGTATGTCCATGAACAAGCTCTGGCAAGAAACAGTCTCTCATCTTGAGAAGACCCTTAATCCGCAGCATTTCTCGACATGGATTAAACCTGTCCGATTTGTATCCCTGAAAAAAGACCTGTTGATCCTCGAGGTTCCCAACCGTTTCTTCTTTGACTGGATAAGGGACCACTATGCCCGCCTGATTCAGGAAACGGTATCCCAGATTGGTGCCGTCTCCTATAAAATAACCTTCCAGATTGCAAGCCTGCCAGAAAAAGGAAATCACCAGTCGAAGGATGAAAAGGTTAACCCCGCCTCACCGGTTGAACCGGTGAGGGAGACCTTACCACGCGAGTGGAACGGTTCCTATAATCTGAACCCGAAATATGTTTTTGATGAATTTGTTTCCGGTTCTTCAAATCAGTTCGCCTATGCAGCCGCCCGGGCAGTGGCCAACAACCCGGCAACTACTTATAATCCACTGTTTATCTATGGAGGGGTTGGGCTGGGAAAAACCCACCTCATAAATGCGGTAGGAAATGCAATTCTGAGCCGCAACCCGGAAATGAAGGTTTGTTACTATACTTCTGAAAAATTTATGAATGAATTAATAAATTCACTCCGTTATGCAAAAATGGATGAATTCAGAAATAAATTCAGATCAATGGATGTCCTTTTAATTGACGATGTTCAATTTATTGCTGGAAAAGAAAGAACACAGGAAGAGTTTTTTCATACTTTCAATTCTTTGTACGAGTCCCATAAACAGATTGTAGTCACTTCCGATAAATTCCCGAAAGAGATTCCCGGCCTTGAAGAACGCTTAAGATCACGTTTCGAATGGGGTTTGATTGCAGATATTCAGTCCCCCGATGTTGAAACAAAGTTGGCAATTCTTAAAATGAAGGCTGAAAGCAATTTTATTGATTTACCCGAAGATGTAGCCCAATTTTTGGCAAACTCGGTGAGCAGCAACGTTCGCGAACTGGAAGGTTTTCTGATCCGTATCGGCGCCTTTGCAAGTCTGACCTCAACCAAGGTGACCCTGGAAATGGCCCGGGAGGTTTTAAAAGACATTCTGGTAGAAAAAAACAGGGAATTAACGGTCGAGGAAATTCAAAAAGCGGTAGCCAGTCATTACGGTCTTAAGATTGCCGACTTGAAATCCCCAAAAAGACTGAAAACCCTGGTCCTCCCTCGCCAGGTGGCCATGTACCTTTCCCGCCAGATGACCTCCATGTCCTATCCCGATATCGGAGAAAAATTTGGTGGCAAGGATCACTCGACGATAATCCATGCGATAAAAAAAATTGAAAAAGCCATGATTGAAGATCTCCAGTTGCGAAGTGCCTTGACAGCCATTAAAAATACCCTAAGCCAATAGATAACCTGTGGACCCAGCCGGGGTTACCTGGGGATAAAATGACCGTTATTTTCAATTATTATCCTCTTCCTTGATAAGCCGGTTTAACAGCCGGACCTTATCCACAGGCACAAACCCAGTCGCAAGGCGTGTAAGAACTGGACATCAACAAATCCACAGGCATATACTACTGCTGCTATTTTTTAAAATCATTTTTATTAGTCTATAGGTCCTGTGTACAGGAGAGCCGATATGCAATTCACTATCGAAAAGGAAGTTTTTCTTAAGGGGTTGGCTCGAATCCAGGGAATCGTTGAAAAGAGAAATACCATCCCGATTCTCGCCAACGTCCTCATTGAGGCTGATGAAGGGGGTATTCTCCTCACAGCGACTGATCTGGAGGTGGGGATTCGTGCGACCTATCCCGCCAGGGTTTCCAAAGTCGGAAAAGTGACGGTGGCGGCGAAAAAATTATTTGAAATTGTAAAAGAATTGCCGGAACGGGAAGTATCTTTTCTCGCAAAAGATAACTGCTGGATAGAAATAAGATGCGGAAAAGCTCTTTTTAATATTGTAGGTCTCTCCCCAGATGAATTTCCGTATTTTCCTTATCCTGAAAAAGAACAATTTATATCTCTGAAAAGTTCCATAATTAAAGAGATGATTGAAAAAACTTCTTTCTCCATTTCAATGGACGAAAGTAAATACAATTTAAATGGCATCTATTTTAAAATTAATAATAACGAAAATGAAAATTTACTTCGTCTGGTAGCAACGGATGGACATAGACTTTCTTTAATAGAAAAAAAAGTTTCAGATCAGGAAATTATTGATTTGAAAAAAGGAGTAATATTCCCTCGAAAGGGAATATTGGAACTACGAAAAATGGCGGAAGAAGGTGAAAGTGATATTCATCTTGGTTTTATGGACAACAATGCAGTAATTAGAAAAGACCAAACCATTATTGTAATGCGTTTGGTTGATGGGGAATTCCCTGATTACAATCGAGTTATTCCAAAAAACAATGATTACACAGCTACAATTTCCTGTGATTTATTTTTTCACGCATTGCGCCGAATGGCTGTCCTTTCAAGTGAAAAATCAAAAGGAGTTAAACTTCTTTTGAAAAACGATATTTTAGAAATTTCTTCATCAAATCCAGAACTTGGTGATGCAAGGGAGGAATTGGAAGTTGTTTATCAAGGACCTGAAATATCGATTGGCTTCAATGCCCGTTATTTGATGGACATCCTCCAGGTTCAGACTCAACAACGGATCGTTCTTTATTTGCGGGATAATCTCTCTCCTGGTTTGCTTCAACCGGAAGAAGACAAATCCTATCAGGCTGTGGTCATGCCAATGCGCCTGTAAATAGGTAGCGACACTGATGCTTAAGAAAAAGCCTTTTAAGAAGGCTTTTTTCATGACGGGCACCTGTTCATGATCCTAAAAAGTCTGCATCTTGTTAATTTTAGAAATATTGATTTAACCAATCTTGCCCCTGATCCTGTTTTTAATATTTTCTGGGGAGAAAACGCCCAGGGTAAAACCAATCTTCTGGAGGCGATTTACCTGCTGGGTACTTTAAAAAGTTTTCGCGGCAGCCAAAATGAGGATTTAATCAGAAAAGGGCACGAAAGAGCGTTGATCCGAGGGGAAACCGTCGCCGCGGGGGTCTCCAATACCCTACTGATCGGCATCGATTCCAAGGGAAAACAAGCCCAGTTAAACGGCAAAAGGGTAACCAACCCGGAGAGCTTTTTTCGTTGCCTGCGACCCATTCTGTTTGCACCCGAAGAGGTGGCCCTGGTTAAAGGCGCTCCGGCCGGCCGCAGAAACCTGATCGACCGGGCAATTTTTCAGACGGACCCTGCTTACCTCTCACTGGCTCAGGAATTCGATCGAATTCTGCGCCAGCGTAACCGTTTGTTAAAAGAACAGCGCGGCGAAACTGAAATAGAACCCTGGACAGCCGGCCTGGTTCGTAGCGGTGCTTTAATCAGACGACAGCGTTTTTTGTTTGTCCAGCGCCTGCTCCCTCATTTCCAGGAAATTTATGACCAGATTTGCGGGCAGCGGGAAGTGGCTGAACTGGTTTACCGCGAAGGGGATTCCAACCTTGAAAAGCTGGAGCATGAACTGACCCTCTCATTCGACCAGCAGGCTGAATTGGAGCGTCGTATTGGCAATACCCTGGCAGGCCCCCATCGGGATGACCCCCACTTTATTGTCGATGGTTTACCGGTTCGCCAGTTTGCCTCCCAGGGGCAGCAGCGCTCCTGTCTGCTCGCCTTCAAAACAGCTCAGATCCTGGACCTTGAGGGCCTTACCGGGGAATCGCCGATCCTGCTGCTGGATGACCTGACCGGAGAACTTGATCATAAACGCCAGGAATTTTTTTTCCGATTTTTGCTGGCCCGCAAAGGCCAGGTTTTTATAACCACCACCGATCTCCAACCGTTACTGAAAGAAGGATTTAACCAGGCCCGCACCTTCCAAATTCACGCCGGATCCCTGGAACCCGCATAACCAGATCGAGGATGAAATGACCGAAATTAAACAGAAAGAATATGGAGCGGACAGCATCAAGGTCCTTGAGGGACTATCCGCGGTACGCAAGCGTCCGGCCATGTATATTGGATCGACAGGCCCGCTTGGCTTGCACCACCTGGTCTACGAGGTGGTCGACAACTCCATCGACGAAGCCCTGGCCGGACATTGTGATGAAGTTTCGGTGGTGATTCACTTGGATGGCTCGGTGACCGTTGAGGACAATGGGCGGGGAATTCCGGTCGAGATGCATCCGACCCAGAAGAAGCCCGCCGCCGAGGTCGTTTTGACGGTTCTCCACGCCGGTGGCAAGTTCGATAGCGACAGTTACAAGGTTTCCGGTGGTTTGCACGGGGTCGGTGTCTCGGTTGTCAACGCCCTCTCTGCTCGCCTCGATCTGGAAATCCGCCGCAACAACCTGGTGTACCGCCAAAGTTACGAACGGGGCGTTCCGACCGGACCGCTGCTGGAGGACGGTGAAACCATCAAGCGAGGGACCAAGATCACCTTCTGGCCCGATCCCCAGATTTTTGAAACAACGGAATTTTCCTTTGAAACCCTCTCCCAGCGCCTGCGTGAACTCGCCTTTCTGAACGGTGGGGTGCTGATTCACATCCTCGACGAGCGCAGCGAAAAGCGCCACGATTTCCATTATGAAGGGGGGATCTCCTCCTTTGTCGAGTATCTCAACCGCGCCAAAACCCCGCTCCATGCCAAGCCGATTTTCTGCAAAGGGGAACGGGAAGGGATGGAGATTGAGATTGCCATCCAGTACAACGACGGCTACGACGAAAAAATCTTCTCTTTTGCCAACAACATCAACACCCACGAAGGTGGCACCCACCTGATCGGTTTCAAGGCGGCCCTGACCCGGACCATGAACACCTACGCCACCGCCAACAATCTCTTCAAAAACGTGAAGGCGACCATTTCCGGCGATGACCTGCGCGAGGGGATGGCCGCCGTCATCTCGGTAAAAATCCAGGACCCCCAGTTCGAGGGCCAGACCAAGACCAAGCTCGGCAACTCCGAGGTCAAGGGGCAGGTCGAGTCGCTGTTGAACGAAAAACTTGCCACCTACCTCGAAGAGAACCCCCAGGTTGCCCGAAAAATTCTTGAAAAAGGGATTGAGGCGGCGCGGGCCCGGGAGGCGGCGCGCAAGGCGCGGGACCTGACCCGCCGCAAGGGTGCCCTCGATGGCCTCTCCCTGCCGGGAAAGCTCGCCGATTGCCAGGAAAAAGATCCGTCCCTGTGCGAAATTTACCTGGTCGAGGGTGATAGCGCCGGCGGCAGCGCCAAGCAGGGACGGGACCGCCGCTACCAGGCGATCCTGCCCCTGAAGGGGAAGATCCTTAATGTCGAAAAAGCACGGTTCGACAAGATGCTGACCTCCAACGAGATCCGGACCCTGATCACGGCAATGGGAACCAGTATCGGCAAGGATGATTTTGATCTGTCCAAGCTGCGCTACCACCGCATCATCATCATGACCGATGCCGACGTGGACGGATCGCATATCCGTACCCTGCTCCTCACCTTTTTCTTCCGGCAGATGGTGGAATTGGTCGAGCGTGGCCACCTTTACATTGCCCAGCCTCCGCTTTACAAGGCCAAGCGCGGCAAGAAGGAGATTTACCTGAAGGACGAAGCCGGCCTCCTCGATTACCTGCTGGGTGAAGGGGTAGAGGGAATGACCCTGCAGATGGAGAAGAGCGGCAAGGTCATGCGCGGTAAGCAGATTATTCCGACCTTGCGCAACATCATCGATTTCAACAACCATTTTGAAAAGATGCTCCACAAGGGGGTAAATCTCGAAGTGTTAAAGGTTTTCGTCCAAGGAAAAGTCTTTAACGGCTTTGCAGATATGGCGGACCTCAACCCCCTGGCGGAAAAATTGAAGGCGATCGAACCCCGCGCCAGTTTCCAGGTTTTCGAAGAACCGGCCCGCATCCTCTTCACCCTTGGCAACGTCCGGGCCCGCATTGACCAGACCGTTCTCGAACATCTCTCCTCCCACGAATACAAGTTGCTGCTCCAGGCCTATCGCCTGGTCGAGGATCTCTGTATCGACGAGAGAGCCCTGGTTTCGAGCGAAGGGAAGGAAGAGGCCGTCATCACCGATCGCCAGGACCTGCTCTCATTTTTCCTTGACCGTGCCAAAAAAGGACAATATATCCAGCGTTACAAGGGACTGGGGGAGATGAATCCGGAACAGCTCTGGGAGACGACCATGGACCCGGAGAAGAGGGTCCTGCTCCAGGTCAAGATCGAAGACGCCGTGGAAGCCGATGAAATCTTTACCGTGCTGATGGGAGACCAGGTCGAGCCGCGCCGGGAGTTTATCGAAAACAACGCCCTGAACGTTTCCAACCTCGATATTTAACCTGACGGGACGTGCGGCACGGCGAATGGCTGATGGTGGCAGAATATTTTGTCGCTGTTCCTGATCCCTGCCCAGCGTTACTGATTTTCCGGAGGAAAATCAATGCTTTCTGAACAAAACAAGATCAGCGTCAATATTGAAGACGAGATGCGCAAGTCCTACATGGACTATGCCATGAGCGTTATCGTCGGCCGGGCCCTGCCCGACGTTCGCGACGGTCTCAAGCCGGTCCATCGCCGGGTTCTCTACGCCATGAGCGAACTGGGCAACGAATGGAACAAGCCCTACAAGAAGTCCGCCCGCGTCGTTGGTGATGTGATCGGTAAATTTCACCCCCATGGCGATTCGGCGGTCTACGATACCATCGTCCGCATGGCCCAGGACTTCTCGATGCGCTACCAGCTGGTCGACGGCCAGGGGAACTTCGGATCGATCGATGGCGATTCGGCAGCGGCAATGCGCTACACCGAGGTGCGCATGGCCAAGCTGGCGGCCGAACTGCTTGCCGACATCGACAAGGAGACGGTCGCCTTCGGCCCCAACTATGACGACTCCCTGCAGGAACCCCTGGTCCTCCCCTGCAAGTTTCCCAACCTGCTGGTCAATGGTTCGGAAGGTATCGCCGTCGGCATGGCCACCAAGATCCCGCCCCACAATCTGGGGGAAGTGATCGATGCCCTGGTCGCCATCATCGACAACCCGACCCTCGATTTCGATGACCTGTTGCGGCTGGTGCCGGGGCCCGACTTTCCCACCGGCGGCTTCATCCTCGGCCGCGAAGGGATCCGCGAGGCCTATTCCAGTGGGCGCGGCATCATCCAGATGCGGGCACGGGCGCTGGTCGAAACCCAGAAGAAGAGCGAGCGCCAGGCGATCGTCGTCACCGAAATCCCTTTCCAGGTCAACAAGGCGCGATTGATCGAGAAGATCGCCGACCTGGTCAAGGAGAAGAAGATCGAGGGAATTTCCGATCTGCGCGACGAATCGGACCGGGAGGGGATGCGCATCGTCATCGAGCTGAAGCGGGACTGTATCCCCCAGGTGATCCTCAACCAGCTTTACAAGATGACCCAGATGCAGGCCTCCTTCGGTATCATCATGCTTGCCATCGTCGGCGGGCAGCCGCGGGTGCTGACCTTGCGGGAAGTCCTCGACCGTTTCCTCGACCATCGCAAGGAGATCGTCACCCGGCGCTGCATTTTCGAACTGAAAAAGGCCGAGGCCCGGGCTCACATTCTCGAAGGGCTCAAGATTGCACTGGAGAACCTCGATGAAGTGATCCAGATCATCAAGACCAGCGCCAATTCGCCCGAGGCCAAAGAGAGGTTGATGCAGCGCTTCAGTTTTTCCGACCTGCAGGCCCAGGCGATCCTCGATATGCGCCTGCACCGCCTGACCGGGCTGGAACGTGACAAGATCATGGCCGAGTACAATGAAATTCTCGCCTTGATTGCCCGTCTCAAGGAAATCCTCGCCAGCGAGGTGGAAATTTTCCGGATCATCCGCGAGGAATTACAGGATATCCGGGAAAAATTCGGCGACGCCCGCCGTACCGAGATCGTTGCCAAGACCGGCGAACTCTCCCTGGAAGACCTGATCGTTGAAGAAGATATGGTGGTGACGGTCAGCCACAGCGGTTATATCAAGCGCAACGCCGTCTCCCTCTACCGGGCCCAACGGCGCGGCGGCAAGGGAAAGACCGGAATGCGCCCCAAGGAAGAGGATTTCGTCGAGCGCCTCTTCATCGCGTCGACCCACTCCTATATCCTGATCTTCACCGACATGGGCAAGGTGTACTGGCTCAAGGTCCACGAGATTCCCCAGGGGGGGCGCGCTTCCCGCGGCAAGGCGATCGTCAACCTGTTGCAGTTGGCGGCCGGTGAGCAGGTGATGACGATCCTTCCGGTCAAGGAGTTCGTCGACGGCAAATTCATCATTACCGCGACCCAGAACGGCACCATCAAGAAGACCGAGCTGATGGCCTATTCCAACCCCCGGGTCGGCGGCATTATCGCCCTGACCATCGACGAGGGGGACCGCCTGATCGCCGCCCGCCTCACCGACGGCAACATGGATATTCTCCTCGCCAGCCGCGGCGGGAAATCGATTCGCTTTCCCGAAACCGATGTCCGTCCCATGGGACGCACGGCGCGTGGGGTGCGCGGCATGATGTTGGAGGAGAACGAGCAGCTGATCGGGATGGAGACCGTAACCGACGCCACGGCCTCGACCCTGGTGACGGTGACGGAAAATGGTTATGGCAAGCGTACGGCGCTCGATGAATACCGGGTGCAAAGCCGTGGCGGCAAGGGGATCATCACCATCAAAACCTCCGAACGCAATGGCCAGGTCGTCGACATCAAACTGTGCGATGAAGATTCGGACCTGATGTTCATTACCGACCGGGGCAAGGTACTGCGCACTGCAGTGGGCGATCTTTCGATCATCGGCCGCAATACCCAGGGGGTACGGTTGATGGTTCTGGAATCGGGCGAGCGCATTGTCGCCGTCGCCAAGCTCGCCGAGAAGGATGAGGAAAATGGAGATCCGGAAGCTGCAGAAGAAGATTTTGCGGGAGGAGCTGAGGAGGCGGAGGAAGAACTCTAAGCGCCACCGGCTGCTGGTAACCGGAATCCTCGCCCTGCTGATCCTCCTGTTTGCGGGGGCAGCCTTTTACCTGTACAATCTCGACGGGATGCTGGAAAAGGATTTCCAGCAGGCGCAGGAACTGGTCGAGGAGGGAGACTACGCGACCGCGGTAGCGGCTTTTCAGCGTATCTACCAGCACCACCCGAGTTTTTATCTCGCCCCCCAGGCACTCTTCGAAGCCGGCGAGGTTCTCAACCTCTACCAGCAGCGTTATCCGGAAGCCCTCCTGACCTATTTGCTGGTCGAAAAGGATTTTCCCGACAGCGAGTCGGCATCGAGCGCCCGCAGGAAGATCGCCGAGATCTATAAATACCGCCTTCGGGACTATTCGCGGGCGGTCGTTGCCTACCAGAAGCTTCTCGATAGCGGCGTGGAAGATGGTGACCGGGTTCAGTACGAACTGGGGGACACCTATTTTCGGCTGAATAATTTCGAACAGGCGCGGATCGAATTTGAAAGCCTGTTCAAGACCTGGCCCCAGAGCCCCCTGCTTCCCCAGGTCCGGTTCCGGATCGCCACCACCTTTGCGCTGGAAGGGGAATTAAAGGAGGCCGAAGCGGATTATCGCGCGGTGATCCGGGAGTGGCCGGATGACCCTTTTGCCATCGAAGCCCGCTTTGGTCTGGCGGCCGTTCTCGAGGATGGTGAGCGGCTCCTCGATGCGTTGAAGGTCCTGGAGCAGCTGCGTGGAGTCTATCCGAATCCCGAAATTCTCCAGAAGCGGATCGAGCAGGTAAAGGAACGGATTCGCAAGAAGAAAAAGGCGATATGAAAATCGAGGAGTGATCCGTGAAGAGTGCAGAACCCAATCCGGGGACTCTGAAGATCGGGGTGGTCGGGGCCGGCAGCTGGGGGACGACCCTCGCCAACCTGTTGGCCAAAAAACACTATAGCGTCACCCTCTGGGCCTTCGAAGCGGACCTGGTGGAGCGGATGCGGAAGACCCGCGAGAATGACCTCTTTCTCCCGGGGTTCCCGCTGGCCGACGGGCTCGCCTTTTCCAACGACCTGGCCGAGGTCGTCGCCGGCAGGGACCTGCTGTTGCTGGTCCCCCCTTCCCAGGTGATGCGGCGGGTGGTGGAGCAGGCCGCGACCCATATCGCGCCCGGGACCCTGATCGTTTCGGCGGCGAAGGGGATTGAAAACGAGACCCTGCAATTGATGTCGCAGGTCCTCGCCGAGACCCTTCCCGCACCCCTGGCAGAGCGCCTCGCTTTTCTCTCCGGCCCTTCCTTCGCCCGGGAGGTGGCGGCGGAGATGCCGACCGCTGTGGCGATCGCCGCTGAAAATCCGGCCATCTGCCGAGCGGCCCAGGAAGTGTTCAGTACGGCCGCATTTCGTGTCTATACCAATGACGATGTGATCGGCATTGAGCTCGGCGGTGCGCTGAAGAACGTCATCGCCCTGGCGGCCGGAGTTTCCGATGGCCTCGGCTTCGGTCACAACACCCGTGCCGCCCTGATTACCCGTGGTCTTGCCGAGATGACCCGGCTTGGTCTTGCCCTTGGCGCCCAACCTGCCACCTTCGCCGGGCTGGCCGGAATGGGTGACCTCGTCCTCACCTGTACCGGCGACCTCTCCCGTAACCGCAGCGTCGGCATGGAACTCGGCCGGGGCCGCAGCCTCGAAGATATTCTTGCCGGCATGACGATGGTCGCTGAAGGGGTCAAGACGACGCTCTCCGCCTATCAGTTGGCTGTCAGACTTGGTGTCGAAGTGCCGATTACCGCACAGATGTACCGCATCCTCTACCAGGGGAAGAGCCCGCGGCAGGCAGTGAGTGAGTTAATGCTGCGGGAACTGAAACCGGAAGGACTCTGACCTTCGGCCCGCTAGGGCCGCCACCAGGGAGATAATGACCATGAAACGCCTCTTGCTGATCCTTGCCTGTCTCTTGCTGGCCGCCCCGGCCTGGGCCGGCCCCAAGGTGCTGATGAAAACCAACCTCGGGGATATCACCCTCGAGCTTGACGCCGCCAAGGCCCCCGTGTCGGTCAAAAACTTCCTTGCCTATGTCGACAGCGGCGCCTATAACGGCACCATCTTTCATCGCGTCATTGATGGTTTCATGATCCAGGGGGGAGGGTTCGATGCGGAACGGCAGCGGCGTCCTACCGAGGCGCCGATCAAGAACGAGGCCGGCAACGGCCTGAAGAACCAGCGGGGCACCATCGCCATGGCGCGCACCTCCATGGTTGATTCAGCCACCAACCAGTTCTTCATCAATCTCAAGGATAATGACTTCCTCGATCACAAGGGGGAAGATGCCCGGGGTTTCGGTTATGCCGTCTTTGGCCGGGTCGTGGCCGGCATGGACGTGGTGGACCGGATTGCCAAGGTGCCGACCCGGTCGGTCAATGCCGTGTTTCAAAACATGCCGGTAGAACCGGTTACCATCCTCACCCTGGAACGACTGAAGAACTGAACCCGGTCGGAATGCCATTCCGCAGCAAGCCGGCGAAGGGAGCGCGGATGGCTACCTTCCGCATCATGACCTATAATGTCCGCTCCTGCCGCGGAAATGACGGGCGGGTCGATCCCGGGCGGGTAATCGACGTGATTTCCGATGGCGCGCCGGACATTGTCGCTCTCCAGGAAATCGATGCCTCGGCCGATTCCGGTCAGCTCAAACTCCTTGCCGATCGCCTGGGAATGCGCGCCTACGCCGACCCGGCCTGGCCTGAAAACGCTTTCCTTTCCTACTACCCCATCTCCGGTTTGCGGGCCCACGATCTTGGTGGTGGCCGTTGCCTGCGTGGTGATGTCGACCTCGGTGGCAAACGCCTGCACCTCTTCAACCTGCGCCTCTCCAGTGCTCCCGAGCTGCGCCGGCAGCAGATCACCCGGCTGCTCGGCCCGGAACTGCTCGCCAGCAACTCCCTCGGTTGCCCCTGCCTGGTCCTGGGCGATTTCGGCGACTTCTGGTGGGGGGCCGGAAATTTCGACCTGAACATGATGCTGCGCCAGGTGCGACGTCCCCTCTGGCGCGCCACCTATCCGGCACGACTCCCCCTGGCCGGACGGGACCGGGCTTATCTGATGGGGGCGGTCCGGGTGCTGGAGGCGACTGTCCAGTGCCACCCACCGGCGCGGTTCGCTTCCAGTCATCTGCCACTGGTGCTGACGGTGCAGATTGTCGATCCCCGGCATTATCTGCGCCTCGAAAAGCTCAAGCCCGGACGGATGGAGGCGGCCCCGGGCTGACCGCATTGGCAGGGGATACGACAAGGGCGAGGGGTAAACGATCTCGCGGCCGGGAGAGCGGATGACGGGCGGCAAGGTGCGACGAAGGCAGGCAGCTGAGATTTTGGAGATCCTGGCGCAGACCTATCCGGACGCCGCCTGTGCCTTGAACTACCGCACCCCCTGGGAGCTGCTGGTAGCGACGATCCTTTCGGCCCAGTGCACCGATGTGCGGGTCAACCAGGTGACCCCGGAACTCTTCCGTCGCCTTCCGACCCCGGCGGCCATGGCGGCGGCAGCACCGGAGGAAGTGGAGAACCTGATCCGCTCCAGCGGATTTTTTCGTACCAAGGCGAAGAACCTGCAAGGCTGTGCGACGGCCCTGCTCGCCAGGCATGGCGGGGAAGTCCCGCAAAGCCTGGCGGCCCTGACGGCCCTGCCGGGGGTGGGGCGCAAAACCGCCAATGTTGTCCTCGGCAACGCCTTTGAAATTCCCGGCATGGTGGTTGATACCCATGTCAAGCGGATCGCCTTTCGGCTCGGCTGGACCTGCCAAACGGAACCGGAGAAGGTCGAACGGGAGTTGATGGATCTCCTGCCGGAGGCCGACTGGACCCAGGCCGCGCATCTGCTGATTCATCACGGCCGCGCGCTATGCAAGGCGCCGACGCCGCATTGCAGTCAATGTCCGCTGCAGGACCGCTGTCCCCGTTGCGGGGTGAAGAGGTCGCGCTAGTCGAGGAGGATAGGGGAAGGGCGGCCAGCCCGCGGTAAAATACCGCGGGCTGGCTTTTTTGGTGCGCCAGGCATGGCGCGTAGCGCCTTGACTGGCGCTGTCTGATTCACTGTGGTGGTGAATCAGTGACTTGGGGGTGCAAGTCCCCTGCGGACCCTGATGGCGGGAACCGCTAGCCGGACGGCAAGGGTGTCCATCGCGAGGTGGAATCTGAAGGAAGCCGCAGGCAAAATCCCGGTCCGACGAACAGAAACCGCATGAGGCAGTCTCATCCGGGCGAGAAGGCCAATATCTTCAAAGCCCGATAGCCATCCGGGAGGGTGGGGCTGTAGATGCGGCGGGTAGATGGGAGGAAGGTCACGCGCATTACCCTGGGAGATCTGTCGGTCTGCCTCGTGCTACCGTCACCGTAAGGTGTCGGGACGGGCCGGCAGAAGTCAGCAGAGGCCGTAGTAGCCGGAGTAACCACCCGGCAAAGGGCCGAACACGAGGCGTCGTTTCAGGAGACTCGCGTTTCGATGACGACAAGAGCAGCAGAAGTCCCGGTCGAGATACCGGGAGCCGTCCCGGAGGGCAGCGGCCGGAAGCCGCCAGAGCATGGGAGCGGTGCGTCAAACGTCACGGCAACGAGAGACCCTTCCTGGACGAAAGCGGAAAGGGGGCTGATGGAAGACGTCGTCAGCCGCCCGAACATGATGGCGGCCTTAGAGCGGGTGGAAGCCAACAAGGGCGCCCCCGGCATCGACGAGATGACGACGGGCGAGCTTCGCGGTTTTCTCAAGGAGAAGTGGCCGACCATCAGGGAAGAGTTGCTGAATGGGACGTATCGCCCCCAGCCGGTGCGGAAGGTGGAAATCGAGAAGCCCGACGGGGGAGTGCGCACCCTGGGAATCCCCACGGTGTGCGATCGGCTCATTCAGCAGGCGCTGCATCAGGTGCTGACGCCGCTATTCGATCCGGACTTCTCCGAGAGCTCCTACGGGTATCGTCCCGGACGGAGTGCCTGGCAGGCGGTTAGAGCCGCCCGTCGGCATGTGGCCGACGGCAAGCGCTGGGTGGTCGATATCGACCTGGAGAAGTTCTTCGACCGGGTGAACCACGACATCCTCATGTCGCGGGTCGCCCGTAAGGTCGAAGACAAGCGGGTATTGCTGCTCATCCGGCGGTACCTGCAAGCCGGAGTGCTCGAAGGCGGGCTTGTGTCGCAGAGGGTGGAAGGGACGCCGCAGGGTGGTCCCCTCTCACCTCTTCTGTCGAACATCCTGCTCGACGCGTTCGACAAGGAACTGGAGAGGCGCGGTCACGCCTTCTGCCGCTACGCCGACGACTGCAACATTTACGTGCAGACCAGGCGCAGCGGCCAAAGGGTCATGGCCAGTCTCACCCGGTTCCTGGAGGAGCGGCTGGCACTCAAGGTCAACGTCGCCAAAAGCGCCGTCGACCGTCCTTGGAAAAGGGTCTTTCTGGGTTACAGCATGACCTTTCACAAGAAACCCCGCCTCAAAGTGGCGGAGTCGAGAGTGAAGCGGTTCAAGGCCGGACTCAGGAAGGTCTGCCGACGGGGCAGGGGACGCAGTCTCGCTCAGGTCATCAAAGAAATCACCCCGAAGCTACGGGGGTGGGCCTCTTACTTCCGCCTGGCGGAGGTCAAAGGCATCTTCGAAGAACTGGACAAATGGCTGCGGCGGAAGCTGCGCTGCATTCTATGGCGACAGTGGAAGCGCCCCTATACCCGGGCCAAGAGGTTGATGCAGCGGGGATTGCCGGAAGCCCGGGCGTGGAAATCGGCCACGAACGGGCGAGGCCCCTGGTGGAACTCAGGGGCCTCGCACATGAATGAAGCGTATCCGACATCCTTCTTTCGCTACTTGGGGCTGATCCGCTTGACCGATCAGCACCGCCGCTTTCAGAGCGCCTTGTGAACCGCCGTGTACGGAACCGTACGCACGGTGGTGTGGGAGGACGGCGGGGGCGACCCCGCCTCCTACCCGATGTGTCAGCGATCTTCGAGGTCGAGGCGGAAAAAATCCCGGGCTTTCGGCTTTTTTTCGTCAAGGGCATAGCGGGTCGGTGCCGTGCCGGGGGCGAAGGCCTCGATGGTGGCTTCGGGGTTGTCTTCCATGGCGAGCAGGCCGGTTGCGGGGTCGACGGGGCGGAACTGGATGTCGTCGGGAACCGGAAAATCGATGGCCGGAAATTGCCGGGTCGCCTCTTCCATGAAGGCGACCCAGGCCGGAGCCGCCGCCTTGCTGCCGGTCTCCTGCTTACCGAGGGGGCGCTCCTGATCGTAGCCGACCCAGGAAACGGCCACCAGTTGGGGAACAAAGCCGGCGAACCAGGCATCCTTGAGGTCGTTGGTGGTGCCGGTCTTGCCGGCGACCGGCCGCCCGAGGGCCTTGGCGCGCCAGCCGGTACCGTTGCGGACGACGCTCTCCATCAGGTTGGTGACGAGGTAGGCGGTCTCCGGGGAGATCACCCGCTCGGCACTTTGCTGGATCAGCTCCTGACCGGGACCGGGGCCGCCGGGGAAGTCGCCGGGATCGTTCGATTCGAGGATCTTGCCGTCGCGGTCGAGAATCCGGGTGATGTAGGTCGGAGTGTGACGGATGCCGCCACTGGCGAAGACCGAATAGGCCGTCGCCAGTTCGAGAGGGGTGAGCGCCGAAGAGCCGAGCGCCAGGGTCAGGTCGCGGTCGATCGGCGAGGTGATCCCGAGGTTGCGGGCATAGTTGGCGGCGTAGCCAACGCCGATATCTTCGAGGATTTTGATGGTGATAACGTTGGCCGAGTGGGTCAGGGCCGAGCGGAAAGTCATCGCCCCGGTGAACTCCTCACCATAATTTTTCGGTTTCCACTCGGTCTCCTCGCCGCTTTCATTCTTCTCCTTGTAAATAACCGGGGTGTCGAGAATAACTGTCGCCGGGGTATACCCCTTGTCGAGGGCCGCAGCATAAATGATCGGCTTGATCGCCGAACCGGGAAGCCGGCGAGCCTGGATGACACGGTTGAACTGGCTTTGGGCGAAGTCGTAGCCGCCAACCATGGCCTTGACCTGGCCGGATTGGGGGTCGAGGGCCACCAGCGCCCCCTGGGCCAGTGGTTCCTGGTCGAGGGCAAGCTGCAACGGACCCTGCTCGGGGATGGCGAGGAGCTTGACCTGGAGAACGGACCCGATGGGGAGCCGGGCTTGGCCACCATCGACATTCCCCCTGGCCGGCTGGCCGCGGGGGACCACCTGGGGCGGTCCGGCCCAGCGGCAGGAGTCGATGTCGATCACTCCCGGGCGGCCGGCGATGACGACCTGGAGCAGGTTCCCCTGCTGGCCGGTTAACAGCGCTTCGCGGTAGTCGCCGACCACCGGCAGGTTGCGGGCCTTGTCCGCTGCCTCGCTTTGCAGAAAGGCGGATTCATTTTCCGCTGTAAGAATCCGCAGCGGGCCCCGATAGCCATAGCGCTTGTCGTGGTCGCGCAGGTTATCCTGCACCGCCCGCTGCGCCGCCTGCTGCATCGCCAGGTTCATGCTGGTGTGGATCTCCAGCCCGGCGCTGTAGAGCACCTCTTCACCGTAACGACCTTCGAGGTAGCGCCGCACCTGTTCGGTGAAATAGGCGGCCTCGCTGATGTGGCTGTTGACCCGGGCGTGGATGGTCAGTTCCTGACTCTCCGCCATCTGTGCCTGAAGTGGGGTGATGTAGTCGTCGGCGACCAGTCGTCCGAGTACGTACTTCTGGCGTTCCTTGGCGCGACTGAAGTGCTGGTAGGGGGAATAGCGGCTCGGGGCCTGGGGGAGGCCGGCAAGCATGGCGCACTCGGCCAGATTCAGCTCCTCGACGTTCTTGTCAAAATAGTTCTCGGCCGCCGCCTGGACACCGTAGGCGCCGTGGCCGAGGTAAATCTGGTTGAGGTAGAGGTAGAGGATGTCCTCCTTGGAGAGGGTTTTCTCCATCCGCCAGGCTAGGATCGCTTCCTTGAACTTCCGGGAGAACTTTTTCTCCGGAGTGAGGAGAAGGCTCTTCGCCACCTGCTGGGTGATGGTGCTCCCGCCCTGGACAATGCCACCAGCGAGGACGTTCTTGATCGCCGCGCGCAGGATGGAGATCAGATCGATCCCCTGATGGTGGAAAAAGTTCGAATCTTCCGCTGAAACAAAGGCCTGGATCAACTGGCGCGGCATCCGTTCCACCGGAACGACAATCCGCCGTTCCCGGGAGAACTCGGCGATGACGGTGCCGTCGTCGCTGTAGACGCGGGTGATGATCGGCGGCCGGTAGTCGGCAAGGGTGTCGACCTTGGGGAGGGAGCTGGAGACGTAGAGATAGGCGCCAAGGAGCAGGCTGCAGCCGAGCAGAAAGCAGACGCCGCCGGCTAGCAGGGTATGGCGCAACAGGCGTTGCAGTTTCATGGGAGACCGACCTCGCAGGCAAAGCTCGATTTATAGCACAGGGGCCGGCGCCGGGGCAAGGTTTGCCATTGGCGGGTGCGGCGGCGCTGTGGTATAGTTTGCACCGGTCTTCGGGTGTCTGGGCCAGCGCGTGAACCGGTTGACGCCGGGGGTCTACAGCGAGAGTCGAGGAGGATACATGAAACGCAGTGCAGCCCTGTTCCTGGTCCTCTCTCTGGCGGTTTGGGGGTGTGGCATGTTTCGTTCCTGGACGGCGATTCCGCCGCCCGGCGGTTGCGAGCAGTGCCACACGGTGGCGATCAGCTATGACTGGCAGGTCGCCTACCAGCCGGTCACCCTCAACGATGAAAGCGGCCGTCTTGCCTGGCAAAGACCGGAAAGTGTCGCCCGGCCCGAGACCATGCCGCTGGAAGAAAAGAAGATTACCGAACAGCGCTGTTTCCGCTGCCACAAGGGGCCGGACAAGGCCCACAGCGAATACCAGGGGCGCTACCATCACTGAGCCGGCTGCCCCCGAGCCATTTCCGCCCTCCCCCGCGTCGGGAGGGCCGTTTTTTGGAGGACCCATGTTCCGTCGCACCAAGATAGTCGCCACCGTCGGCCCCGCCTGTGAGTCGGAGGCGGGACTCGAGGCGTTGATGGCAGCAGGCGCCGATGTCTTTCGGCTCAATTTCAGCCATGGCGACCTGGCGACCAAGGAATTGCTGATCGGGCGGATCCGGGATCTCTCCCGGCGGCGCCGGCGGGCCGTGGCGATCCTGGCCGACCTGCAGGGCCCGAAGATCCGTACCGGGAAGATGGCCGGACCAGGGATGGAGCTGGTTGCCGGCCAGGAAGTGACGATCACCACCCGGGACGTCCTCGGCGCCGATGGCCTGATACCGACCACCTACGCGGAACTGCCCGGGGACGTGCGCACGGGGAACCGGATTCTGCTCGATGACGGCCTGCTCGAATTCGAGGTCCTCGCCAGCACCGGCAGCGAGGTGCGCTGCCGGGTCGTGGTCGGCGGCCTGCTCAAGGATCGCAAGGGGATCAACCTCCCCGGCGTTGCCGTTTCGGCGCCGGCGCTGACCGCCAAGGACCGCGAGGATCTCGCCTTCTGCATCGGCCGGGAGATCGATTACCTCGCCCTCTCCTTTGTGCGCAGCGCGAGCGATGTGCTGGAACTCAAGGAATTGTTGCTGCGGGAGAAGTCCTCCCTCCAGGTGATTGCCAAGATCGAAAAACCGGAGGCGGTGACGGACTTCGACGCCATCCTCGAGGCCGCCGACGGCATCATGGTCGCCCGTGGCGATCTGGGCGTCGAGATGCGCCCGGAGAAGGTGCCGCTGATCCAGAAACGGATCATCCGCAAGTGCAACGAGGCCGGCAAGCCGGTGATCACGGCGACGCAGATGCTAGAGAGCATGATCGAGCATCCACGCCCGACCCGGGCCGAAACCTCCGATGTCGCCAACGCCATTCTCGACGGCACCGACGCGGTGATGCTTTCTGCCGAGACCGCCTCCGGGCGCTACCCGGTCGAGGCGGTCTCCCTGATGGTCAGGGTCGCCGAGGATGTCGAGGCCGATCCCGAACTGAAGGCGAAGGTTTTTCACCCGATTCCCGAAATCCGCGGTTACCGCCGGCTCCCGGAGGCGATCGGCCAGGCCGCCTGCCGGGTCGCCGAGAGTGTCGGCGCCACCGCCATCCTCGCCTTCACCCAGACCGGCAGCACCGCGGCGCTGGTCGCCAAGTACCGCCCGGACATGCCGGTCTACGCCGTGACGCCGTCGCAGGCGGTGCGGCGGCGCCTGGCCCTGTTTGGCGGAGTCCGCTCGATCCGGGTCGATATCGCCGGCGATACCGAAACCCAGATCCGTTCCGTCGAGGATGCGGTGCTGGCGGCCGGGGTGCTGAAAAAAGGGGAGGTGGTGGTGATCACCATGGGGAGTCCGGTCTCGGCACCGGGAACCACCAACCTGCTCAAGATCCACCGCCTCGGCACCGGCGAGTTTTACGAAGTCCACTAGCAGGCCATTTTGGATTTTGAATTTAAAATCTTGAATTTAATTCAAAATTAAGAATTCGAAATTCATAATTCCGCGAGGAACTGGAGTTATGACAAAGAAGGCAGTTGTCCTCTACAGCGGCGGGCTCGATTCGACGACCTGCATGGCGATCGCCCGCAGTGGGGGGTATATCCCCTATGCGCTCAGCTTTTCCTATGGCCAGCGGCATGCGGTGGAACTGCAGAAGGCGCGCGAATACGCGCCGCGCATCGGTGCCGCCGCTCACCTCGTGGTCGATTTCGATCTGCGCCAGGTCGGTGGCAGCGCCCTCACCGCCGACCTGGAGGTTCCCAAGGACGGCGTCGTCGCCGGGGAGATTCCGGTTACCTATGTGCCGGCCCGCAATACCATCTTCCTCTCTTTTGCCCTTGGCTGGGCCGAAGTCCTCGGCGCCTTCGACATCTTTATCGGTGTCAACGCCCTCGACTATTCCGGCTATCCCGACTGTCGACCCGAATACATCGCCGCCTACCAGGCGATGGCCAACCTGGCGACCCGGGCCGGGGTGGAAGGGGAGGGGCGCTACCGGATTCATACCCCGCTTATCGACCTGACCAAGGCCGAGATCATCCGCAAAGGGCTGGATCTGGGAATCGATTACGCCCTGACCCACTCCTGCTACGATCCGACACCGGCGGGTCTCGCCTGCGGGCGCTGCGACTCCTGCCGGCTGCGGCTCAAGGGCTTTGCCGAGGTGGGGGTCAGCGACCCGGTTCACTATGTCGGCCAGTAAGGAACGAGGCGCCAGGGGAAGGGAAAAATCCATGTCCATGCCCGATCTGCAGCAGACCCGGGACAATCGCAACATCCCCATCGACAAGGTCGGGGTCAAGAATATCCGCTACCCGATTGTGGTCTCGGACCGCAGCCGGGTCCAGCAGCATACCGTGGCCCGGGTCAACATGTATGTCGACCTCCCCCATCACTTCAAGGGGACGCACATGAGTCGCTTCATCGAGATCCTCAATCTCTACCATGGCGAGATCAGCATCGACAGCATGGATGTCATTCTCAAGGAGATGAAGAGCCGCCTTGAGGCGAGCCGGGCCCATCTCGAGCTCGACTTCCCCTACTTCATCGAAAAGGCAGCCCCGGTCTCCGGCGCCCGCAGCCTGATGGAATACCAGTGCCGGATGGTCGGCACCCTCGGCGCGGAGGCCGACTTCGTCCTCGGCGTCACGGTTCCGGTCACCTCGCTCTGTCCCTGCTCCCGCGACATCAGTGCCCGCGGCGCCCATAACCAGCGCAGCCTCCTCAGCGTCGAGGTCCGCTACCAAGGCCATGTCTGGATCGAAGAGCTGGTTACCTGGCTCGAAGAGTGCGCCAGCGCCCCGGTCTACGCCCTGCTCAAGCGGGAGGATGAAAAGGCGGTGACCGAGCAGGCTTACGACAACCCGATGTTCGTCGAGGATATCGTGCGCGCCGTTACCGAAAAGCTCGCCGCGGTGCCGGCGATTACCTGGTTTCGCATCGAATGTGAAAATTTCGAATCGATTCACAACCACTCGGCCTATGCCCTGGTGGAAAGCCCTGCGCGCTAGGTTGAGCCCCTGTGGATAAGGCTGTGGAAATGGTGGATAAATGGCCAGCGGGAGAGGCCTTGCCGGGATCGGCCAGCGGCCGGGTCGGAATTTTTGTCAAGGAACCGCGACCGGGGCAGGTGAAAACCCGGCTCTCGCCGCCGCTGACGGCCGCCGAGGCGGCGGCCTTTTACCGGGTGGCCCAGGAGGAGACCATCTCCCGCCTGGCCGCCGGGCCCTGGGAAGTGACTCTGGTATTCGCTGGTGATGAGGGATATTTCCGGGACCGCTTTCCACAGTTGCCGCGTCTTGCCCAGGGCGAGGGGGACCTGGGCCGGCGACTGCAGCTCGCCTTTTCCGTCCTGCAGCAGCCCGGCATCCCGGCCATTATGGTCGGCTCCGACAGTCCCGACCTCCCCTTGTCCCTGGTTGCGTCGGCCTTCACGGCCCTGGCCGACGCCGATGTCGTGGTGGCGCCCGCCAGCGATGGTGGTTATGTGCTGATCGGCGGTCGACGACTGCTGCCGCAGCTCTTTGTCGATATCCCCTGGAGCAGCGCCGAGGTGCTCGCTTGCACCCGGCGCCGCGCCGTTGAATCCGGGCTGGTCTGGCGGGAGCTTCCCGCCTGGGAGGATGTCGACGATTTTTCCTCCCTGCTCGCCCTGCTGACCCGCTCCCCGGCATCGGCGAGCGCCGCTTTTGTCCGCACCCGGCTCGGCCATCACCTGCCCGGGAGATCTGGCCGCTCCTAGCCCGGGCCGAAGCCATTGCCGCAGAGGGAGGGACGGTCCCGCCTCCGGTAACGGCGTTGACTTGCCGCGGACGATGGTCGATAATCCCCCCTACAACCCCCGTCGCAAGGAGGAGCCTCTTGGAACTGGTACTTGGAGCCGGACCGGTCGTCAAACTGGTTCTGCTGGTTCTGGTCTACTTTTCGGTGGTCTCCTGGGCCATCATCTTCTTCAAATTTCGCACTATTCACCGCGCCACCCGGGACTCGGAACGGTTTCTCGATTTCTTCTGGGCCAAGAAGCGCTTCGATGCCATCTTCCACGGTCTCAAGGATTATGCCCACTCGCCGCTGACGGTTCTCTTCCGGGATGGGTACCAGGAGCTGCTCAAGGGGCAGCGGCGCCACGACGGCGAGGAGGAAGGGAGCTTCAGTGCCGATCTCGGCACCTCGGAAAACGTCTCCCGCGCCCTGCGCCGCGCCACCACCCAGGAAATCCAGCGCCTCGAGAAGTTCCTCACCTTCCTCGCCACCACCGGTTCGACCGCCCCCTTCATCGGCCTGTTCGGTACGGTCTGGGGGATCATGGACGCCTTTCACGGCATCGGCCAGACCGGCAGCGCCTCGCTGGCGGTGGTGGCGCCGGGCATCTCCGAGGCGCTGGTGGCGACCGCCATCGGCCTGGTCGCGGCCATCCCGGCGGTCATGGGCTACAACCACTTCGTCAACAAGGTGAATGTTTTGACCGGTGAAATGGACAACTTCAGCCAGGAGTTCCTCAATATCGTCCAGCGCATGGCGCGGAGGGGCTGATGGAAGTCGGTCGCCGGGACGGCAATCGCCGTACCCTCTCGCAGATCAACGTCACCCCCTTTGTCGACGTCATGCTGGTCCTGCTGATCATCTTCATGGTCACCGCGCCGATGATGGAGCAGGGCCTCGACGTCAACCTGCCCGAGGTCGAAAACGCCCCGGGCCTGAGCGCCGGCAACGAGCCACTGGTGGTGACCGTCGCCCGCAACGGCA
The DNA here is from genome assembly GCF_054658035.1 of Desulfuromonas carbonis. Taxonomy (NCBI): domain Bacteria; kingdom Pseudomonadati; phylum Thermodesulfobacteriota; class Desulfuromonadia; order Desulfuromonadales; family Desulfuromonadaceae; genus Desulfuromonas; species Desulfuromonas carbonis. The sequence goes on from NZ_BAAHXR010000003.1 coordinate 1,152,951, forward strand.
ATATCAGCGTCGGTCACTCGCGGGTCGACACCCCGCAGAAGCTGACCCCGGTGCTGAAACAGATTCTGGCCGGGAACCAGCAGCGCCAGGTCCTGCTCGAAGCGGACCGCGACGTCCCTTACGGCCGGGTGGTCCAGGTGATGGCGGCGATCCGCGGCGCCGGCGTCGAAAAGCTCGGCATGGTCTCCGAGCAGCCGCAGGATTGAGCGGGAACGGTCGCTGGTCATGAATCGCAACCGCAGACTCAAAGAGGGAGTGGCGGGGCGCTCCGAGCCGAAGCTGGGACAGATGTTCCTGGTTTCCTTCGGTCTCCACCTCCTTGTCTTTCTGCTCTTTTCCGGACTGATCCTGCCCCGCTTCAGTCGGCCCAAGCCGCCGGTCTACTTCGTCGATCTCCTCAACATGCCGGTCGCTCGTCCCCAGGCCGGTCGTCCCGACGCCCGGCCCGAGCCTGTCAAGCCGGCTCCGGAGAAGAAGGTGGTCCGGCCGGAACCGAAACCTGCTCCCCCTGCCCCTCCCGCCAAACCGAAGGTCGCCGCGCCCCTCAAGACCGCGCCGCCCAAACCCAAGCCGGCACCGCCCACGTCGACACCCGCCAAGGCGAAACCGGCCCCCGCGCCAAGCTATGACGATGTCCAGGCGCGGGTCGATGAAATGCGCCGCCGCCAGGAGCTCGAAGAACTCAAGCAGAAGCTCGCCCAGCTCAGCACCACGGACAGTCGCCAGGAGCCCGCGCCGGTTGTCGCCCCGGTCGGCATGCCGGAAGGGCGCGGCGATGAAGCGGGGCTTGCATGGAGAACTTGGCTCGGGGCCTTCTTCAAGAAACAGTGGAGCCTTTCGCCTTATCTGGTGACGAATCGAAAATTGGCGGCCAAGGTTTTCGTTGCTTATGACAAACAAGGAAATCTTGTTGATTTTAGACTCATGGAATCTTCTGGGGATAACGCCTTCGATGACTCGGTAAAAAAGGCCGTTCTCAAGGAAAAGCAACTTCCCCAAAAGCCTCCTGAAAGATTCGAGGAAGAGATTGTTTTCAACCTGAAGGACCTTTTGGAGTAACGCATGCGCCGAATTTTCTGGCTCTTCATCCTGGTGCTGGTTACCTTCCCCGCCCTTCCGGCCCGGGCCGAAATCGAAATCCGCGCCCCGGGGCAGCAGGCGATCCCGCTGGCGGTGACTCTTTTTCTCCCCCTCGATCAGCCGCGGCCGGAGGTGGCGGCCGAATTCAACGCCGCCCTGAGCGGTGATCTTGATCTGTCGGGACTCTTTGCCCTGACCGATCCGGCCGCCTTTCTCGGCGATGCCCGCAAGCTCGGCCTGGTCAGCATCGATGTCGATTTTGGCCAGTGGCGCCTGCTCGGGGCCGAGGCGGTGGTCAAGGGGGCCTACTCGGTGCGGGGTGAGGAGCTGGTTCTCGAGGCACGGCTCTTCGATGTTGTCGGCCGTCGCCTGCTGACCGGCCGCCGCTATGTCGGCCGGGTCAAGGACGCCCGGCGCATGGCCCATGCCTTTGCCGACCAGATTCTCGCCAGTCTCACCGGCGAGGAGGGGCCCTTCAGCACGCGCATCGCCTACATCGACAATCGTTCCGGTCACAAGGAGCTTTACCTGATGGATGTGGACGGCGGCAATGCGGTGCGCCTTACCGACCATCGGTCGCTGGTCCTCAATCCCGACTTCTCTCCCCTCGGCAAGGAGGTGATCTTTACCTCCTACCGCGGTGGTAACCCCGATCTCTACCGCAAGGAGATCTATTCCGGGCAGGAGGCCCGTATCTCCTCCCGGCAGGGGCTGAACGCATCGGGCCGCTTTCGCCCCGACGGCAAGGCGATCGCCCTGACCATGAGCCGCGACGGCAACGCCGAGATCTACCAGATCGATACCGGCGGCAAGATCGAAAAGCGCCTCACCCAAAGCTGGGGGATCGATGTCGACCCCTCCTGGAGTCCGGATGGCCGTTCCCTCGCCTTTGTCTCCGACCGGCAGGGGAATCCCCAGGTCTTTGTCGCCGATGTCGACGGGGGCAATGTCCGCCGCCTGGTCCGTGAAGGGAAATACAATGCGACCCCGGCCTGGAGTCCCAAGGGGGACCTGATCGCCTTCAGTCGCCTCGAAAAGGGGGTTTTCGATATCTACACCATCGCCCCGGATGGCAGCGGCGAACGCCGGCTGACCTTTGGCGCCGGTAACAAGGAACACCCGCGCTGGAGTGCCGACGGCCGCTTCCTGGTCTATTCCTCCGATCAGGACGGCAAGAAGGCGATCTATGTCATGCGCGCCGATGGCAGCGGTGCCCGGCGCATCTCCCCCGCCGGCGGTGAGAGCACCCATCCGGCCTGGTCGCCGCGCTGGTAATATGCAAAATAGTTGAGTTTGACGCCCTTTGCTGTATAATCACAACCTTGATTTGACACTTTGCGGCGTTGTTTGAACACCGCTGAAGGCTAAAGTCCATCAACCCCGTCATCTGTAGAAGGAGTTGTAGAAATGAAACGATTGACCATGATCCATGTGCTGGTGACCCTGACCCTTGTCCTGCTGCTGGCTGCCGGTTGTGCCAAGAAACCGGCGACCGAGGAGATGGCTGCCACGGATAGTGGCGCAGCGACGGCAACGACCCAGATGCCGGCCCAGGATGTCAGCGGCATCAGTGAGCAGCCGATCAGCGAATCTGCGGCCGGCAGCGAGCAGATGGCGGCGCCGACTGCGGTAGCGGCCGGCCTGGAGCGAATCTTTTTTGATTTCGACCAGTACACCCTGACCACCCAGGCGACCGCTATCCTGGCCGCCAATGCCGCTTACCTTCAGGCCAATCCGACGCTGCAGGTGCGGATCGAAGGTTACTGCGACGAGCGTGGTTCCGACGAATACAACCTTGCCCTCGGAGAGCGGCGCGCCCTGGCGGCAATGAACTACCTGGTCTCCCTCGGCGTTGCCAAGGTTCGCCTCTCCACCATCTCCTATGGCGAGGAGATGCCGCTCGATCCGGGCCATGGCGAGGAAGCCTGGTCCAAGAATCGGCGGGCCGAGTTCAAGGTCGTCCGCTAACAAGTCAGGCACTGTCGGGGGCCGCGCGGTGCGCGGCCCCTTTCTTTTTGGAGAATCGAACCATGAAGGGACGTCAGCTGGTTTGGGCCGGAGTGCTGGTTTTGCTGCTGGGCGGTTGCGTTGCCACCCCCCAGCAGCAACGTGCCGAGCGGGACCTGGAAGAGATGAAACGGCGCCTCGCCGACCTGGAGCGAGCCGTCGCCGCGCGCCAGCAGGACCAGGGCCTCGAAGGTCGCCTGGGAAACATGGCCCGGCAGCAGGCTGACCTGCAGGTCGCTCTGGATGCTCTGCGTGTCGAGCTCCAAAAGAGTAACGGGCGCCTGGAAGAGCTCAGCCACCAGGACCAGAGTCTGCGCGATGACCTGACGCTGTTGCGCGACGATCTCGGTTTGAAGGTGGCGGCCCTGGAGGAGCGCGTTGGCAAACTCGCCAGCGCGGCGCCGCCGGTAGTGGCGCCAGCGGCAGTCGCGGTACCGGCGCCGGAGGCCCTCTACGAGGAAGGTCTGCAGCTGATCCAGAAGCAGGGCGAATTCGCCCGGGGAATGGAGGTTCTGCGAAGCTTCCTCCAGCGTTACCCGCAGCATGAACTTGCCGTCAATGCCCAATACTGGATTGGCGAGGCCTTCTATGGCGAGAAGAAATACGAAAACGCCATCCTGCAATTTCAGGATGTGATCCAGAAGTATCCTGGCCATGCCAAGGCTCCGGCTGCCCTGCTCAAGCAGGGACTCGCATTTCACGCCCTGGGTGATATCAAGAACGCACGGGTCATTCTTCAGAAGGTGATCGACAGCTATCCCAAGAGCGAGGAGGCGGGCAAGGCCAGGGAGCGGCTCGCCCAGTGGCCGGCCCGTTGAGTCCGGGCAGAGAATCTGCAACCAGAACGGGGCGGCCAGTTGGCCGCCCCGTTCTGCTTTAGGCGCCGCTGCCGAAGCGGCGAAAGGCGGCAAGCAGATCATTCTGGCTGAGGATGCCGAGGAGACGCTCGGGTTCCTCGGGGTCGATGACCGGGAAGTAGCTGAGGTCGCGATGCTGCCGCAGGGTTTCGAGGGCGATGCGCAGCGGTGCGTCAGGGGGAATCGACCGGGGGTTGGGGGCGAGCAGGTCCCCGGCAACCACCAGCGGGACCAGCGCTGGTTCGAAGAGAAGGTTGCGAATCTCGGTGTAGTTGATCATGCCGAGGAAGCGCCCCTCGGCGTCGACCACCGGAAAGCGGTCGTAGCGGCTGTGGGCGATGAAGCGCAACAGCTCGTTGAAGGGGGTGGCGTTGCTGACCGTCTCCACGTTCTGGCGCATGATATGTCGCACCAGGATGTCGCCGGGGTCACGCAGCGGGTGCCCGGCCGGCAGGCCGAGGGAGGAGCGAAAGTGAGCGGCGACCGAATGGAGTCCTTCCAGCGCTCCCTGCGGCGCCCGTTTCTGCAGCAGGGAGAGGATCGGTACCTCGCCGGCCCGGACCAGGCCATGGCGTACCGCCAGCGGGCCGATCAGTTCGAAGATGACGACCGAGCCGAGGACGATGGTTTCAATCAGGCGGCCCCCCAGCGGCCAGGCCTGTACCAGAGAGTTGGCCAGGCCGATCGCCACCCCGGCCTGGGCGAGCAGTGTCAGCCCGACGTAGCTCTGTTCGCGCCGGCCGAAGGCACCGAGCCGGGCGCCGATGACCGCGCCGAGCCACTTGCCGAGGGTGCGGGAGAAGACGTAGACCATGCCGAGCAGGCCGATGTGGGTCAGGCTTTCGATGTGAAGATTGGCGCCGGCCAAAACGAAAAAGGCGATATAGAGGAGGTAGTCGACCTGGCGCAGTGCCTCGATGAGTTGATGCCAGCGCGGCGAACTGTTGGCGAAGGTGATGCCGAAGGTGAGGCTGGCGAGGAGCGGGTCGATGCCGAGCTGGCGGCACAGGGCGGAGCTGGCGATGACCCCGCCGAGGAGGAGTACCCGCTGTTCACTGGCCAGCTCCAGGCGCTGGGCCCAGATCGAGAGGAGGAAGCCGAGCAGGCTGCCGATGACGATCGGTCCGATCATGCGTGCCGCGAGGATGGCGAGCGCCTCCTCGGGACGGATCAAGAGGTGGGTGAGCAGGGCAAAACCGAGGACCGACACCAGGTTGTTGAAGCCGACCAGGGTCAGCACCGTTCCGGTCACCGGACCGTCGGCATCGTATTCACGAATCACCATCAGGGTGGCTGCCGGCGCCGTGGCGACGGCGATAATACCGAGGAGCAGGCCAAAGGTGAGCGAGGTCGTCCAAAGGTCGAGACCCGGCAGGGTTTGCTGGAGATAGAACTGGTTGGTGATCAGGGTCGAAGTGGCGACGAGGAAGAAGGTAAGCAGAATTTCGCTGGCGGAGAAGACCAGGATCCGGTGCCGCCAGCGGCGCAGCTGTTCCATCTGGAAGAGGCCGCCGATATTCATCAGGATCAGGGCGAGGCCGATATCGGCCAGGGGGCGCAGTTCGATAAGCGCCTGCTGGCTGATCAGTGGTGGGAGTCCGGCGATGCGGGTGAAGGAGGGGCCGAGGAAAAGGCCAACGAGGAGATAACCGGTGACCCGCGGCACATGGCAAAGGGCAGCGAGGCGGCCGCCGGCCAGGGCGCCGAGAAAGATACAGGCCAGGGCCTGAAGGATGGGAATCAGGGTTGGGGCCATGGTCGCACCCTGCGGCCCTGGCGGGCGGCGGACGGTTGGCGCTGCCGCCCTCAGCTGCAGGGTGCGGCGCTTATTTCACAGCGGGCATTGGGCCGGTTCGGGGGAGTCCCGGTTCAGCGGATGATTTTCCAGCTGCCGTCGGGTTGGCGACAGGCGGTACCGTAGGCCTGTTGTTTCTCGCCGCCGACGTAGATGGTTTGCTGGTACTCCCGGCAGTACTGCCCCTGGGGGTTCTGATAGGTCTCTACCGGGGTAATCGACCCGGCATTGCCGCTGTCGGGGTTGCGCCAGGTCGTGGTGGTCCGGGTCGGGGTATACTCGAGGGCATACTGGGCATTCTGCTGCATCGCCAGCTGGTCGGCACGATCGAGGGAACGGCCGATCTCCTGCCCCATCAGGGCGCCGGCGAGGGTTCCGATGGCCACGGCCACCAGGCGTCCCTGGCCGTGCCCGACCTGGGCGCCGAGGAGGGCCCCGGTGCCGGCACCGAGCAGGGTCCCGGCGCCCTCTTTCGGCCCGGAGGCGGGAGAGCAGGCGGAAACGAGGAGCGCGACGATGGAAAGGATGACGAAGAAGCGTTTCATGGGATTCCTCCCCTGTAACGGGATCGAGGTGGAAAGCTTTCGATGGCAAGGGATATATCTACCCCACCCCGCAAGTTTAACGACGGCCAGGGAGGTGTCAAGGCACCAGGGTGGGCGCGGTCGCCCCTGAACCGGTGCTCAGGATGTCCAATCGGGGCCCGGGACTGCCGTCCTGAACTTTCCTGGTACTATCGGTATCTTTTCGGCAGGGAAGGGTGTATCCTGTAAAGCAAGTACGCCCATCTACGGATCCCTCCACTCCTGCTCCCTCGCCCCTTCATGCCATTCGGAGATACCTGCTGTGGCCTGAAGTGATCCGACGGTCGTGCCGGGTTACCAGTTCCATCCAACGTCAGGTCTGACCCGTAACTGCCAGCGTCTCCCTGGTACTTACCGGCCATCCCTTGGCCATTCCCAGGAAAGGGAGTCACGTCATGCAAGTCACACCCCTGTCCGTCGGCGATCCGATCGAGGGCCGCTGCACCAAGTGTCGCAAGAATACCAATCACCTGATTCTGGTCATGGCCGAAACCGAGCCGGCCAAGGTGGAATGTAAGGTCTGCGGCCGTCAGCACAAATACCGGACGCCAACGGTGACAAAATCTCCCGCCGCCCGGCAGGCGCTCAATCACCGGGAGGCCGAACGCAAAGAGTGGGAAGGTCTGCGCCCCGGCATGAAAAGCGAGGAAGCTTCGGCCTACTCCATGAACGGCGCCTACCGGGTCAAGGCCCTGATCGACCATCCCCTGTTCGGGCTCGGGCTGGTGCAGCGCGTGGTCGGCTCGCAGAAAATCGAGGTTCTGTTCGAGGATGGCAAAAAGACGATGCGTTGCCGCTAGTTCGCAGCAGGGGCCGGCGACAGGTTGAGGAGGGCGCATGGCAGATCGGGTGCAGATGAGGCAACGATGAAGATTTGCGGGTTATGTGAAGAACAGAGCAAAAAATCACGCAACGGCAAACCCCATGACGATCTGGTCAAACTCGATGCCTGCCGGATTTTCGGCGGCAGGAGTCCGCGCGGGTTCGAGGAGCAGGATTATCAGTGCCTGAGCTGTCAGGCCAAGTTTACCCACAGTACCGACCGTAATGATCAGCCCTGGACTTTGTGGCGCGGATAGCTGCTGCCTCCTGCGGCCATTCTTCTCCCGTCGATTTGCCCCTGATGCCTTGTCATGAAAACTTCGCGGCTGGAGCTCCATCCCTACATCCTGCTGACCCTGGCCGTCCTCTTCTGGGCCGGCAATTTCATTCTCGGCCGCGCCTTTCACAGTGACATCCCCCCCATTGCCCTGGCCTTCTGGCGCTGGGTCGGTGCGGCGTTGCTGGTCAGCGGACCGGCGCTGAAGTTCCTGCGCCGCGACGGGCCGCTGCTGCGCCGCCACTGGCGCATGGTGCTGCTCCTCGCGGCGCTGGGGATCGCGGCCTTCAATACCCTGGTCTACAGCGGTTTGCAGTACACCCAGGCAATCAATGCCCTGCTGATGCAGTCGCTGATGCCGGTGCTGATCGTTCTCCTCTCCTTCCTGCTCTTCGGCGAACGGGTCAGGCCATTGCAGGCCCTCGGCATCCTCGTCTCCCTCGCTGGCGCCATCACCATTATCGCTCATGGTGACCCGGCGCTTCTGGCGGCGCTGCGGTTCAATCGCGGCGACCTGCTGGTGGCCGCAGCGGTGGTCTGTTACGCCGGATATTCGACGCTGCTGCGCAAGCGGCCGCCGGTCCACCCCCTCTCCTTTATTGCCGTCACCTTCTGGCTTGGCGCCCTCATGATTTTCCCCCTCTACCTCTGGGAGACCTTCTGGGTGCGTCCGCTCAGGCTGCAGGCCGGCGCCGCCCTGGTCATCGGCTACGTCGCCGTCTTCCCCTCCATCGTCTCCTATCTCTGCTACAACCGCGGCGTCGCAGAGATCGGCGCCAACCGCGCCGGCCTCTTCATCCACCTGCTTCCCCTCTTCGGCAGCCTGATGGCGATCCTGTTTCTCGGCGAAACCTTCTTCCTGTATCACGCGGTGGGGATCGGCCTGATTGCGGCCGGGATTTATCTGGCGACCCGCACCCGTTAGTACCGGCAGTCGGTTTCTCCCTGCTCCATACCCACCTACCTGCTCGCTCCCCACTGGTTGTGAAAGACGATCTCGGCGAGCGCCTTGCGCGGCCGCGGGCGCGGCTCCTGGTCCGGGTAGCCGAGGGGGGTGATGCCGATCACGCGGATGGTATCCGGAATCGCGAGCGCCGCGCGAAGCGCCCCTTCGTCGAACCATCCCATCCAGCAGCTGCCGAGGCCGAGGGCATGGGCGGCGAGGCAGAGGTGCTCAAAGGCGATGGCGGCGTCGGCGATATAGTAGGCGATGCCGTTCTCGACTCCCGATTCGGCCGGGTCGGCGCAGACTACGATCACCAGCGGGGCCGTGGCGAGGGCCCGGTAGCCCGGATTATCTTCCGGGAAGGCCTGCAGCAGGGCGGCACGGCGCTGCGGGTCGTCGATCACCAGAAAGCGCCAGCACTGCAAATTCTTCCAGGAGGGAGCGAGCCGCGCCGCCTCCAGCACCTGGGCGAGTTTCTCCGCCTCTATCGGCGTCTCCCGGTACTTGCGGATGCTGCGTCGATCCCGAAAGACGTCGAAGATATCCATCCCCGTCAGCTCCTTTCTTCCCCTACATATTGCGGCGGTACTGGCCGCCGACGGCGTAGAGCGCCTTGCTGATCTGGCCGAGGGAGGCGACCTCGACCGTCTCCATCAGCGCGGCGAAGACGTTCTCTCCCTGGGCGGCCGCCTGCTGCAGGCGCTTCAGAGCCGCTGGCGCCGCCTGCCGGTGGCGCTGCTGGAAGGCGCGCAGGTCGGCGAGGCGCTGGTCCTTCTCCGCAGTGGTGGCGCGTGCCAGGGTGTCGGGAATCCGGTACCCCTCCGCATCGGCCCTGGGATTGAGGTAGGTGTTGACGCCGACGATCGGCAGCTCGCCGGTGTGCTTCTGGTGCTCGTAGAGGAGCGATTCCTCCTGGATGCGGGTGCGCTGGTACTGGGTCTCCATGGCGCCAAGGACGCCGCCGCGCTCGTTGATGCGGTCGAACTCGGCGAGGACGGCCTGTTCGACCAGATCGGTCAGCTCTTCGATGATGAAGGTTCCCTGCAGCGGGTTCTCGTTCTTCGCCAGGCCGAACTCCTTGCTGATGATCATCTGGATCGCCATCGCCCGGCGCACCGACTCTTCGGTCGGCGTGGTGATCGCCTCGTCGTAGGCGTTGGTGTGCAGTGAGTTGCAGTTGTCATAGATGGCGAGGAGCGCCTGCAGGGTGGTGCGGATGTCGTTGAAGTCCATCTCCTGGGCATGCAGCGAGCGCCCCGAGGTCTGGATGTGGTACTTGAGCATCTGGCTGCGCGGGTTGGCGCCGTACTTGTCGCGCAGCACCACCGCCCAGATGCGCCGCGCCACCCGGCCGATCACCGAGTACTCGGGGTCGAGGCCGTTGGAGAAGAAGAAGGAGAGGTTGGGGGCGAAGTCGTCGATCTGCATGCCGCGCGAGAGGTAGTACTCGACGAAGGTGAAGCCGTTGGCGAGGGTGAAGGCGAGCTGGCTGATCGGGTTGGCGCCCGCCTCGGCGATGTGGTAGCCGCTGATCGAGACCGAATAGTAGTTGCGCACCTTCTGGTCGATGAAATACTGCTGGATGTCCCCCATCAGCTTGAGGGCGAACTCGGTGGAGAAGATGCAGGTGTTCTGCCCCTGGTCTTCCTTGAGGATATCGGCCTGGACCGTGCCGCGCACCGTCTGCAGGGTGCAGGCGCGGATCTCTGCCGCTTCGGCGGCGGAGGGCTCCCGCCCCTGCGCATCGCGGAAGCGGGCGAGCTGCTGGCGGATCGCGGTGTTGAAGAACATCGCCAGCAGGATCGGCGCCGGGCCGTTGACCGTCATCGAGACGCTGGTCATCGGATCGCAGAGGTCAAAGCCGGCGAAGAGCTTGTCCATGTCGTCCTGGGTGCAGATCGAAACCCCGCTCTCGCCGACCTTGCCGTAGATGTCGGGGCGCTCGTCCGGATCCTCGCCGTAGAGGGTGACGCTGTCGAAGGCGGTGGAGAGGCGCTTGGCCGGATCGTTCTCGGTCAGGTAGTGGAAGCGGCGGTTGGTCCGCTCCGGCGGGCCTTCGCCGGCAAACTGACGCTTCGGGTCCTCGGCGGTGCGCTTGAAGGGGAAGAGGCCGGCGGTGTAGGGGAAGCAGCCCGGGAGGTTTTCCTTCATCGTCCACTTGACGATCTCCCCCCAGTCCTCGTAGTCGGGGACGCAGACCCTGGGGATGCGGGTGCCGGAGAGGGTGGTGGTGAAGAGGGTGGTGCGAATCTCCTTGTCGCGCACCTTGGTAACCATCTCGTCGGCGCGGTAGGCCTGCTTCAATGCCGGCCAGCCGTCGAGGGTAGCTTGCACCGCCGGAGCGAGCTGCGGCTGGCGTTCGGCGATCGCCTGCTGCAGCGCGGCGGCCGCCGGGCCTTCACCAACCAGGTCACGGGCGCCGCTGAGCTGGAAGAGCTGGCGGGCGAGGCGCGACTGGTCCTCGACCTGCTGGTGATAGCGGCGCATGGTGCGCACGATCTCGCCGAGGTAGCCGGCCTGCTCCGGTGGGATGATGTGGTGGCGCTGGCCGGTCTCGGTGCCGCACTCCAGGGTCGAATGCCAGCCAAGCTTCTTTTCGGCGTTGAAGGCGTCGATCAGGGCACGGTAGAGGATGTTGGTGCCGGGGTCGTTGAATTTGCTGGCGATGGTGCCGTAGACCGGAATCGCCGCATCGGGGGCATCGAAGAGGTTGCGGTTGCGCCGGTACTGCTTGCGGATGTTGAGGAGGGCATCCTCGGCCCCTTTCTTCTCCATCTTGTTGAGGGCGACGAAGTCGGCGAAGTCGAGCATGTCGATCTTCTCGAGCTGGGTCGGGGCGCCGAACTCGCTGGTCATGACATAGAGGGAGAGGTCGCAGACCTCGACGATGCCGGCGTTCCCCTGGCCGATGCCGCTGGTCTCGACGATGATCAGGGAGAAGCCGGCAGCCTTGAGGATGTCGAGTGCCTCGTGGATCGCTGCCGAGAGTTCCGATTTCGACTTACGGGTCGCCAGCGAGCGCATGTAGACCCGTGGCGAGTCGATGGCGTTCATGCGGATGCGGTCGCCGAGGAGCGCACCGCCGGTACGCTGCCGGGTCGGGTCGACGGAGAGGATGGCGATGTCCTGGTCCGGAAAGTCGAGCAGAAAACGGCGCACCAGCTCGTCGGTGAGGGAGCTTTTGCCGGCGCCGCCGGTACCGGTGATGCCGAGGACCGGGACATCGCGGGCGTGGCCGCGAATCCGTTCGAACAGGGCCACGACTTCCGGGGTCTGGTCATGCAGGGCGAGCTCGGCCCAGGTGATGAGCCGGGCGATTGCCGCGTAATCCTTGTTCAGGACCCCCTGCAGGTTCTCCTCGGGTTGCACCGGCGTCGAGAAGTCACAGGCTGCGAGCTGGTGATTGATCATCCCCTGCAAGCCGAGCTTACGCCCGTCCTCGGGAGAGAATATCCTGCTGACCCCGTAATGGTGGAGCTCCTCGATTTCGTCGGGGAGGATGACCCCGCCGCCGCCACCGTAGACCCGGATATGGTCCGCCCGGCGTTCCCGGAGGAGGTCGATGATGTACTTGAAGAACTCCATGTGCCCGCCCTGGTAGGAGCTGACCGCGATCCCCTGGGCGTCCTCCTGAATCGCAGCGGTAACGATCTCGTCCACCGAGCGGTTGTGGCCGAGATGGACGACCTCCACCCCCGACGCCTGCAGCAGCCGGCGCATGATGTTGATCGAAACGTCGTGGCCGTCGTAAAGACTGGTCGCGGTGATGAAGCGGATCGGATGGTTCGGGCGGTAGGCGGCAACTTCCATCGGCGGGTCTCCTTCTTCTCCGGCTCGGAATTGGCGAACACTGTTTTAATCTAATGTCAATTTAGCAAGCGCCATGCCATACCCGGGGCCCCCTGTTTTTCCCCGCTTGGCGCCGCCTGGCCGGTCCGGCGGTGCCGTCGCCGGCAACGGAAGGGTCGGATAGTGACGTTTTCGGCCCCGCCCTGTCTACATTTGTTTACAGTTGCGCTGGGTCCGGAGGTTCGCCGGTGACCTTCAGTCCTTGACGTTTCCAGGCCTTTGCGGCAGCAGCAGGGTCTGGGCGCGCCAGCGCTTCCAGCGGAGTGTAAACGGCCCGATTGATAGCTCGTGGCTGACGCAGCCTTGCCCGCCAGCGAGGGAATGAAGCGCTACAGGGTGGAAGTTTCCCCGGAAATAGTGTAGAACAATGTTACGATGTTGATGGGACGCGCAGCCGTATCGCAGGTCGGCTGTCGTCTCCCCTCTCCAGTTCACCTCCCGGAAGCAACCGGGTTATTCGGACGCGGGCAAACCCGATGAAAGCGATGCCAATGTCAGGACGAAACAAGGCGGGCGCCTCCCCCCAGGGGCGGGGCGAACGCTGGAGTCTCTCCCTCAACCGACAGCAGAAGATCGTCGCGGTCGGTGACCAGGGGCCCTTTGCCAGCCAGGATCTGGCGGTCCATATTGGCCGCAGCCTGGAGCAGGTGGAAGCCCTCAAGCATTTCCACGCCCTCCTGGCCAAGGGGTTCTGTTTCCGGGCCCTGCCGGTGCAGCTCGATGAGCGCTGGTACCTCGCCGAGTATCTCCCCCAGGAGGCCGGTGGCACCCTGGTCCTCGATGCCCTGGCGGAGGGGGGCGAGGCCGCCATGGCGCTGCATGACTTTGTCCAGGCGATCGACCCTTTCTCCCTCGAAGCGGGGGGGGGTATTCTGCTGGTCGACCGCGCCGGCGTCATTCTCATGGTTAACCGTGAGTTCGCCGCTATCCTCGGCCTCCAGGCGGTCGCCATGCTCGGTCGCCATGTCAACGAATCGTACCCGGTGGCGACCCTCTCCCGTCTCCCCAAGGTGATGGCGTCGGGCAAAGCGGAAATCGGCGAGGCTCATCGCCTCAACGGTCGCCAGATCATTGCCAGCCGCTGGCCGCTGATCCGCAACGGCACAGTCTATGGTGCCTATGGCAAGGTCCAACTCCGCGAAGGTCCGGATGGCACCCGCTTCGCCGGCAAGCTCCCCGCGGTGGAAGGGAGTGCGAACCGCCGCGGGGTTGCGCGGCACCGGCCGACCGCCCTTTACGGTATCGAACAGATCGTCTGCCAGGGGCAGCCGATGCTCGACCTCAAGAACCGCCTGGTGCGCATTGCCGAACGCTCCTCCACGGTCCTGCTGATCGGGGAGAGCGGCACCGGCAAGGAACTCTTCGCCCACGCCATTCACTCCCTGAGCCGCCGCAAGGACGGCCCCTTCGTCCGGGTCAACTGTGCCGCCATTCCCGAAAGCCTGCTCGAGGCCGAACTTTTCGGTTATGTCGAGGGGGCCTTCTCGGGAGCCCGGCGCGGCGGCCAGATCGGCAAATTCGAACAGGCTCACGGCGGGACCCTCCTTCTCGATGAAATCAGCGAGATGCCCCTCTCGATGCAGGCGAAGCTGCTGCGCGTCCTGCAGGAGCGGGAGATCTCCCCCCTTGGCAGCCAGGAGGTGCGCTCGGTCGATGTCCGCTTCGTTGCCGCCACCAACTGCGACGCCCAGGCGCTGGTCAAGGAAGGGAAGCTGCGCTCCGACCTCTACTACCGGATCAATGTCGTCGCCATCGTCGTGCCGCCGCTGCGGCAGCGGCCCGAGGACATTTTCTGCCTGACCCGTCACTTCATCAACCAGTTCAACGCCGAGTTCGAGCTCAATGTTCAGGGGCTCAGCTCGCGGGCCTGGGCGGCGCTGCGTGCCTACCCGTTCCCGGGGAATGTCCGCGAGCTGCGCAGCGCCATCGAGAGCGCCTTCAACATGGTCAACGGCCCCTTTATCCGGCTCTACGATCTCCCGCCCCAGCTGGCCGACTATCCGCAAGGGGAGGTGGCCGCCGCGGGGAGCGCCAGGGGAGGCCACCCGGTGGTCAGCGGTGCCATCGACGGGCGGCCGCTGCAGGAAATCATCGAGGGGATCGAAAAGGAGCTGATTGTCGGCGCCATGGAGAAGGTCGGCGGCAACAAGCTGGCCGCTGCCAGCCTGCTCGGCATCTCCCGCCCCGGCCTCTACAAGAAGCTGCAGAAGTACAACCTTATCTAGCCGCCGGAGCTTGGGCCTGTCATGGCTTTTAACAGTCGCTTGCTGCCTGTTTACATTGGTTGACAGGATGGGCCGGGCGACGACCGCTGAGGGGTTTTTAATTTCTTTATCTTGTCCATAAAGTTCGGTTCCTTACCCCGGTCCAAGGGGGTTTGTGAGTTTTTTAAAACATTGTTTGGTACCTGTTTTGCAATTGACCGGCTACGCATTGGAAGCCTCTGCGCCAGCCGGTCTTTTTTATGGATCAGGCGCGATCGAGCCCGGAAGGAAGGCGTCATGAGCGAAAGCCCGCCACTGCTGCAGGTCAATAATATTTTTCTCTCCTTCGGCGGGGTCCATGCCCTGCGCGATGTCTCCTTCGCCGTCACCCGCGGGGAAATCTTCTCGATCATCGGGCCGAACGGCGCCGGGAAAACCTCGATGCTCAACTGCATCTCCGGGCGCTACCAGCCGAACCAGGGCACCATCTACTTCAAGGAACGCAACATTACCGGCCTCAAGCCCAACGACCGCTGCCAGCTCGGCATCGGCCGCACCTTTCAGAACCTCGCCCTCTTCAGTCACATGTCGGTCCTCGACAACATCATGGTCGGTCGCCACCACCTGCTGAAGAACAACTTCCTGTCCGGTGCGCTCTACTGGTTTTCCGGGGCGCGCCAGGAGGAGCTGGCCCACCGTCGCGACGTCGAGGACATCATCGACTTTCTCGAGATCGCCCCTATCCGCAAAGCGATCGCCGGAACCCTCTCCTACGGCCTGCGCAAGCGGGTCGAGCTGGCCCGTGCCGTGGCGCTGCGCCCCGATCTGATCCTCCTCGACGAGCCGATGGCCGGCATGAACCTCGAGGAGAAGGAGGATATGGCACGCTACATCATCGACCTCAACGAGGAGTGGGGAATGACGGTGATCATGATCGAGCATGACATGGGGGTGGTCATGGATATCTCGCACCGGGTGATGGTGCTCGACTTCGGCAAGAAGATCTGCGCCGGGCTGCCGGAGGAAGTGATGGAGAACGAACAGGTCAAGAGTGCCTACCTCGGTGTCGGCGTCGATGAGGGACCGGCGGAAGCGCCCGGGGAGGTGGCCTGATGGGAGGGGCTGCGGCGCACTATCCGGACATCCGGCAGTTCGACACCTTTCCCAAGCTGCTCGCCTACAATGCAGCCAACTGGCCGCGGGAGGTGGCGCTGCGGGAGAAGGAGTTCGGCATCTGGAACGCCTTTACCTGGGCCGATTACCAGGAGAGCGTCAAATACTTCGCCCTCGGAATGCACCAGCTCGGTATCGGTCACGAGGATGCGGTCGGCATCATCGGCGACAACCGCCCGGAATGGGTCTACGGCGAAGTCGCCGCCCACGCCCTGCGGGCAATGATCTTCGGCATCTACCAGGATTCGCTCAACGAGGAGGTCGCCTACCTGATCAACTATGCCGGCGCCCGCATCATCCTCGCCGAGGACGAGGAGCAGGTTGACAAGGTGCTGGAAATTACCGAGGAGTGTCCCGGGGTCGAGCACATCATCTACTGCGACCCGCGCGGCATGCGCAAGTACGACGACCCGCGGCTGCTGAGCCACCACGACCTGATGGCCAGGGGGCGCCAACTCGACGCCGAGCAGCCCGACCTCTACGCCCGGCTGGTCGCGGCGGGGCAGGCGGCGGACGTCGCTATCCTCTGCCCGACCTCGGGGACGACCTCCAACCCGAAGCTGGCAATGCTTCAGGCCGGGCCGATGCTCGAACACTGCCTCGCCTACCTCGAAGCCGACCCCAAGTTCCCGAGCGACAACTACGTCTCGGTCCTCCCCCTCCCCTGGATCATGGAGCAGGTCTATGCCGTGGCCCAAGCGCTGATCAGCCGCATCGTCGTCAACTTCGTCGAGGAGCCGGAGACGATGATGTCGGATTTGCGCGAGATCGGGCCGACCTTCGTCTTGCTGGCGCCGCGGGTCTGGGAATCGATCGCTGCCGAGGTCAAGGCGAAGATGATGGACGCGACCCGCTTCAAGCAGGCGATGTACCGCTTCGGCATGCAACTGGCGGCCAAAGCGGCCGCCGCCGCCCCGGGGCGGCGCTCAAAGCTCGCCTACTGGCTGCTCTTCCGCCCGCTCAAGGACCGCCTCGGTTTCACCTACCTGCGCTCGGCGGCGACCGGCGGCGCGGCCCTCGGCCCCGACACCTTCAAGTTCTTCCTCGCCATGGGGGTGCCGCTGCGCCAGCTCTACGGCCAGACCGAGCTCGCCGGCGCCTACACCATCCACGCGGCAGACGATGTCGACTTCGACAGCGTCGGTGTCCCCTTCCGCAACGCCCAGGTGCGCATCGACCATCCCGACGCCAACGGTGTCGGCGAGGTGGTGGCGAAGACCTGCGGCATGTTCAGCGGGTATTACAAGAATGAGAAGGCGACCGCGGAGTCGCTGGAGGATGGCTGGATGCATACCGGCGACGCAGGCTACTTCAAGAAGGAGAATGGCCACCTGGTGGTGATCGACCGCATCAGCGACCTCGCCGCCACCGCCCACGGCGACAAGTTCTCCCCCCAGTTCATCGAGAACAAGCTCAAGTTTTCCCCCTTCATTGCCGAGGCGGTGGTGCAGGGGGACGGCCGCGACTATCTCGCGGCGATCATCTGCATCCGCTTCGAGATCGTCGCCAAGTGGGCCGAGCAGCGTGGCATCGCCTTTACCAACTACATCAACCTCTCGGCCCAGGAGAGTGTCTACGCCCTGATCCGCAAGGAGGTGGAGACGGTCAACGCAAGTCTGCCGGCGGTGCAGCAGATTCGCAAGTTCCTCCTCCTCTACAAGCAGCTCGACGCCGACGACGGCGAGCTGACCCGGACCCGCAAGGTGCGGCGCGGGGTGATCAAGGAGAAGTACGCCGAGATCATTGACACCATCTATTCGGACCAGGAGCTGGTCCACATCGACACCGTGATCACCTTTCAGGACGGCAACAAGTCGCGGGTGCAGACCGACGTGCGGGTGGTCGATCTCGGCCGCAGCGCCGGCTGATAGGCTCTCGCTGCTGCCGCGGAGACAAGGAAGGCAACCATGAATCTGGAACTTCTGACACAGATGATCGTCAACGGCCTCATCGTCGGCACCCTCTACGGGGTGGTGGCGATGTGCTTCGTCCTGATCTACAAGTCGACCCGGGTTGTCAACTTCGCCCAGGGGGAATTCCTGCTGATCGGCGCCTGGACCTGCTGGGCGATGCTGGTCAAGTTCGAGCTCCCCTTCTACGTCGGTTTCCCGCTGACCCTCGCCTTCATGATGGTCTTCGGCATCGTCCTGCAGGTGGTGGTGCTGCGGCCGATGATCGGCGAACCGATCATCTCGGTGATCATGGTCACCATCGGCCTCTCGATGTTCTTCCAGTCCCTCGTCTCCTGGATCTTCGGCGGCTACACCAAGGCCTTTCCCAAGGTCTTCGACACCGAGTCGATCAATATCGCCGGGCTGCAGATCGAGACCGCCTACATCATGAGCATGGTCGTTTCGTTGATCATCATGGTCGGCTTCTACATCTTCTTCAAATACTCGCGCATGGGCCTGGCGATGCGCGCCACCGCCTTCAACCAGCAGATCGCGCAGAGCCTCGGCATCTCGGTCAAGCATGTCTTCGCCGCCGCCTGGGCGATCTCCGCCGTCGTCTCGGCCCTGGCCGGGGTGGTGATCGGCATGGTCAACGGCGTCTCCTCGGCCCTCTCCTTCATCGGCATCAAGGTCTTCCCGGTCGTCATCCTCGGCGGCCTCGACTCGATCATCGGTTCCATCGTCGGTGGCCTGCTGATCGGGGTGCTGGAGAACCTCGCCGAATTCTTCGACAGCCAGTGGCTCCATCTCGGCAACATGTACAACATCGCCCCCTTCTATGCCCTGGTCATCATCCTGATGATCAAGCCCTACGGCCTCTTCGGCACCAAGGATATCGAGAGGATCTAAGCTTATGGCCTCTGCCCATTCGCGGATGCGCTGCGGCGAATTCCGCACCAGCTACCAGTCGGACATGACGATCTTTCCGACCCCCCTGGCGCGGCGGGTCGCCATCGTCGCGGTGATCGGGCTTCTCTTCGCGCCGCTGCTGCTCAACGCCTACCAGCTCAACCTGCTGATCCAGATCGGTTACTACGGCATCGCCGCCCTCGGCCTCAACATCGTCGTCGGCTTCACCGGCCAGATCTCCCTCGGCCATGCCGCCTTCTTCGGCCTCGGCGCCTTCGCTTCGGCCTGGCTCAGCAACAATACCGGCATCCCGGTCTTCTTCTGCATCCCACTGGCCGGGCTGGCGACGATGGCGGTCGGCCTGCTGGTCGGCATCCCCGCCGGCCGCATCAAGGGGCTCTACCTGGCGATCGCCACTCTCGCCTCCCAGTACATCCTCGAGGACTTCTTCGCCCGTGCCGACTGGTTCACCGGCGGCTCGGCCGGCGCCATGGCGAGCCCCTTCACCCTCTTCGGCTACATGTTCAACAGCGACCGCTCCTATTTCTACGTCGTCCTCACCTACGTGGTGGTCATGTACCTCGCCGGCACCAACCTGCTGCGCAGTCGTGACGGCCGCGCCTTCGTCGCCGTGCGTGATCACTACCTCTCGGCCGAGATCATGGGGATCAACCTCAACAAGTACCGGATCCTCTCCTTCGGTATCTCCTCCTTCTACGCCGGCATCGGCGGCGCCCTCTTCGGCCACTACCTCGGCTTCGTCTCCGCCGAGGGCTTTACCCTGCTGCTGTCGATCCAGTTCCTCGGCATGGTGATCATCGGCGGCCTCGGTTCGGTGATGGGGTCGCTGCTCGGGACGATCTTCATGGTGCTGCTGCCGGAGGTGATGGAGTTCGGCGTCCATCTCGTCGGCAGCAACAACAGCGCCCTGACCCAGGCCCTGGCCTACATCAAGGAGATGGCGATCGGCCTGGCGATCATCCTCTTTCTGATCTTCGAACCGGACGGTCTCTCCCATCGCTGGAAGATGATCAAGAACTACTGGAAGCTCTACCCGTTCTCCTATTGAGACACGCTCATCCCGGGCAAGGGTGCCCGGGGTTATCCGTTGCATCACGGGGTAAAGACGCCCCAGCGGCCCGTCGCGGGCCATCAACGCAGAGAAGGAGGAACCAGATCATGCGCAAGACTCTCTTATGTGGGTCGGTATTGCTGGCACTGTGCGGATTCTCAAACCTGGCCATGGCGGCGGAGACCATCCCCGTCGGTCATCTCGCCTGCTACACCGGTCCGACCTCGGATGTCGGTGTCCCCTATGGCAATGGCGTCGCCGACGCCATGACCTACATCAATGCCAACGGCGGCATCGATGGCAAGCAGCTCAAGTTCGAGACTGTCGACTACTCCTACAAGGCGCCGCAGGCGATCGCCACCTACAAGGGGTGGATCTCCGGTCTCAAGCCGGTCGCCATCCAGGGGTGGGGGACCGCCGACACCGAGGCGCTGGTGCAGTTCGTCGCCAAGGACCAGATCCCCTACTTCTCCGCCTCCTACTCGGGGCATCTGACCGACCCGAGCGGCAAGTCGCCGCGCAGCAAGGCGCCGGCCCCCTACAACTTCTTCTACGGCCCCTCCTACTCCGACACCTGCCGCGGCCTGGTCCAGTGGGCGGCCGAGGACTGGAAAGCCAAGGGGAACAAGGGGAAACCGAAGTTCATCCACATGGGGGCCAACCACCCCTATCCCAACGCGCCCAAGGAAGCCTGCGCTGCCTATGCCGAGGAGCTCGGCTTCGAAGTCCTCAACCCGATCGTCTATGACCTCAAGCCGGGCGACGCCAAGGCCCAGTGCCTGACCCTGAAGGACTCGGGCGCCAACTACGCCTACATGGGGAACACCGCCGGCTCCAACATCTCGCTCCTCAACTCCTGCGGCACTGTCGGCGCCAAGCCCCAGTTCCTCGCCAACGTCTGGGGCTGGGACGAAAACTCGATCAAGGCCGCCCAGGAGTCGGGCGACGGCGTGGCGGTTCCCCTCGGTGCCCCGGACTGGAAGTCGAGTGCCCCGGGCATGGCGATGGTGCATGCGATCTCCAAGATGTCCGATCCGAGCGGCGAAACCTACCGCAACCTCCACTACATGCGCGGCGTCTGCGCCGTCTTCTTCATGAAGGACGCCATGGTCGCCGCCGACAAGATGCCGGGCGGCATCACCGGGCCGAACATCAAGAAGGGGATGGAGCAGATGAAGGATCATGTCCCGGCGGGTCTCGAAGGGGTTTGTACGCCGTCGACCTGGACCAACGAGGATCATCGCGGGACGACCGAGATCTCGGTCTATACCACCACCTACAATGGGGGTGATTTCAAGTTCAACAAGCAGGCGACGGTCGAAGTGCCGCGGCGCGACGACTGGCTCGGCTGGTAGAAAGAACCGGGCCGGGGCGGCGCGCGGCGCCGCCCCGGCCATCCCCCGGCTCGTGGTTCGCGGCGGCCGGTCGGCGCGATGCCGGCGACCGGCCGCCGGGAAGCTCAAGCCCGCAACGAGGAGGCCTGCCCATGGGTGAAGCAGCGGCAGCAGTCGCACCGAAGGAATCGATCCTCTCGGTCAACAACATCGAGGTCGTCTACGACGACGTCATCCTGGTGCTGCGCGGCATCAGCCTGGAGGTGCCGAAAGGGGAGATCGTCACTCTGCTCGGCCCCAACGGCGCCGGCAAGTCGACGACCTTAAAGGCGATCTCGGGGCTGCTCAAGACCGAGGACGGCGAAGTCACCCGTGGCACCATCCACTTCAAGGGGGAGTCGATCAGTAACCGCGATCCCGACGCGATCGTGCGCCGTGGCATCTTCCAGGTGATGGAGGGGCGGCGCATCGTCGAGGACATGACCGTCATCGAGAACCTGCGCCTCGGCGCCTACACCCGCCGCGATCGCATGATCAAGGACGACATCGACAAGGTCTTTCACTACTTTCCCCGGCTCAAGGCGCGCACCGGGCTCGCCGGCTACCTTTCCGGCGGCGAGCAGCAGATGCTGGCGATCGGCCGCGCGGTAATGGCCCGCCCGGAGATGATCCTCCTCGACGAGCCGTCGATGGGGCTTTCGCCGCTGCTGGTCAAGGAGGTCTTCGGCATCATCCGCAGCATCAACAAGGAGCAGGGGATCACCATGCTGCTGGTTGAGCAGAACGCCAACATGGCGCTGCACAGCGCCTCCTACGGCTACGTCATGGAGTCGGGGAAGATCGCCCTCGACGGCACCTGCGAGGAGCTGCTCAACAACGAGGACATGAAGGAGTTCTATCTTTCGGGGGGGGACAAGGAACGCAAGTCGTTCAAGAACTTGAAGTCGTATAAACGCCGCAAGCGCTGGATGTGATTTCGGCGGCCGCTAAGGGCCCGGCTGCGGCGTTACGCTTGGAGCTCGGGGCTCGACGTAGCTCCGCTACGCCTGCGCCCCTCCCCCCTGCGCAAGCCTTGCATCCGGACCCTTATCGACCGCCTCGGCGGAGGATAATGTGGAAAACTCGAAGGCAAAAACTATGAGCGAATATTACGACGATCTGGAAACCCGTGACCCGGAGCAGCGCGAAGAGCAGCAGTTCGCTCTGCTCGCCCGCCAAATCGCCCATGCGCAGCGGCAGGCGCCGGCTTATGGCCGGCTCCTCGCCGGGGTCGAAGCTGCGGCGGTCACCAGCCGCGCGGTGCTCGCAAAGCTGCCGCTGACCCGCAAGGAGGAGCTGGTCGAACTGCAGCGCCGTGAGCCCCCCTTCGGCGGACTGGCGGCGGCCCGGGTGCCGGAGCTCAACCGCATCTTTGCCTCGCCGGGACCGATCTACGAGCCGGGGAGTGCCCGCCCCGACTTCTGGCGCTTCGCCCGCGCCCTTTTCGCCGCCGGCTTTCGCCGCGGCCAGCTGCTGCACAACTGCTTCGCCTACCACTTCACCCCGGCCGGGGCGATGGTCGAGGCCGGCGCCCACGCCCTCGGCTGCGCCGTCTTCGCCGCCGGACCGGGACAGCTCGAAGGCCAAGTGCAGACCATCGCCGACCTGCGCCCCGACGGCTATGTCGGCACGCCGTCCTTTCTGAAGATGATCCTCGACAAAGGAGCCGAGTCCGGCAGCGACGTCAGTTCGCTGCGCCACGCCCTCGTCTCCGGCGAGGCGCTGCCGGCAAGCCTGCGCGACCGGTTCGCCGGGCGCGGGCTGCAGGTACTGCAGTGCTACGCCACCGCCGATCTCGGCGTCATCGCCTACGAGTCGCCGGCCCGCGAGGGGTTGATCCTCGACGAGGGGGTGATCGTCGAGATCGTCCGGCCGGGGAGCGGCGACCCACTCCCCGATGGCGAGGTCGGCGAAGTGGTGGTGACGACCCTCGCCCCGGAATATCCGCTGCTGCGCTTCGCCACCGGCGACCTCTCGGCAATCCTTCCCGGCCCCAGCCCCTGCGGCCGCACCGGCCGCCGCATCCGCGGCTGGCTCGGGCGCGCCGACCAGACCGCCAAGGTGCGTGGCATGTTCGTGCGCCCCGGCCAGGTTGCCCAGGTCCTTAAACGCCACCCCGAGGTCGGCCGCGGGCGGCTGATCATCGACCGCAGCGACGATCAGGATGTCATGGTGCTGCACTGTGAAGTTGCCTGCACCGCTCCCGAGGGACTCGTGGCGGCGATCGTCACCAGCATCCGTGAACTCTGCAACCTGCGCGGCGAGGTCCAGCTGGTCGCGCCCGGCAGCCTCGCCAACGACGGCAAGGTGATCGACGACCGGCGCCCGGTCGACCATGCTGGATGACGCCCTGCGCGGCTGCCGCGTCCTCGATCTCAGCCAGTACCTCCCCGGTCCCTACGCCACCCGCCTCCTCGCCGATCTCGGCGCCGAGGTTGTCAAGATCGAGCCCCCTGCCGGCGACCCGATGCGGACCTTTATCTGCCGCGACGACGATGGCATCTCTCCCCTCTACAAGCAGGTCAACGCCGGCAAGATTGTCGTCTTTCTCGATCTAAAAAGTGGCGGCGGCCAGGCCGCCTTCGCCGAGCTGGTGACCGCGGCCGACGTTCTGCTCGAGTCGTTCCGCCCCGGGGTGCTGGAGCGCCTCGGCTTCGGCCGCGAACGATTGGCCGAGTTCAACCCGCGTCTGATACATTGCGCCCTCTCCGGCTTCGGCCAGGACGGCCCGGCGAGTCAGCGTGCCGGGCACGATCTGACCTACATGGCGCTGAGCGGCATGCTCCATTCCACCGGCACCGTGCAGACTCCGGTTATCCCCTTTCCGCCGGTCTCCGATTACGCCGGCGGTGAGAAGGCGGCCGCGATGATCCTCGCTGCCCTGCTGAAGCGGCAGCGCACCGGGGCCGGGTGTTTCCTTGACACCAGCCTCTTCGAAACAGTTCTTGCCTGGCAGTCCTTTGGCCAGGCGGCGGCGCAACAGGCCGGCCCGGACCTCGGACGCGGGCGCGGGCTGATCACCGGCGGCGCCGCCTGTTACCAGATCTATCCGACCGCCGACGACCGCTTTGTCGTCCTCGCCGCCCTCGAAGCCAAGTTCTGGCACGCCTTCTGTTGCGCCGTGGAACGCCCCGACTGGATTGACCGGCAGCAGGAGCCGCTGCCGCAGACCGTCCTGATTGCCGAGCTGCGGGCGTTCTTTGCCAGCGCCGACCGCGACGCCTGGGTGGCGCGCCTGGCACGGGTCGACTGCTGTTTCGAGCCGCTGCTCGAACCGGAGGAAGTCCTGCGCCAGCCGCAGGTGGTCGCTCGCCATCTGCTGGCCCCCGCAGTGGGCAATTCGTTGCCGGCCGATATCCTCCTGCCGCTGCATGTCGATGGCGAGCCGCCCCGCTCCCGGCGACCGCTGGTCACGGTGGCGGCCGAAGATGTGGCCGCCCGCTGGCGCACCCCTTTCGTCCCCGCTCCGGAGGTCCGATGAAAAATCTTCCCGCACTAAAAGATGCCATTCTGGAAGTGAGCGGGCCCGTCGCCCTGCTCAGCTTTAACCGCGATGACGTGCGCAACGCCCTTACCGGTACCGCCCTGGTCGAGGATATCGTGCAGGCCGTCGCCTGGGTCAATGCCTCCCCCGCGATCTCGGTCCTGATCCTGACCGGCAACGGCGCCGCCTTTTCCGCCGGCGGCAATATCAAGCAGATGCAGGCACGCGAGGGGATTTTCGCCGGCTCGGCCCTCGCCATCGAGGAGAACTACCGGCACGGCATCCAGCGCCTGACCCTGGCGATGGCGGCGGCGGAGGTGCCGCTGATCGCCGCCGTCAACGGCGCCGCCGTCGGCGCCGGCTTCGATCTCGCCTGCATGTGCGATCTGCGCCTGGCCAGTCACGGCGCGGTCTGCGGCGAAACCTTCATCAACCTCGGCATCATTCCGGGGGATGGCGGTGCCTGGTACCTGCAGCGCCTGGTCGGTTACCAGCGTGCTGCCGAACTGACTCTGACCGGCCGCATGATCGGGGCGGAGGAAGCGTTCGCCCTCGGCCTCTTCCTGGAACTCTGCGATCCTGACGCCCTCCTGAGCCGGGCCCGGGAGCTGGCCGCGACCATTGCCGCCAAGCCGCCGCAGGCGGTGCGCCTCGCCAAGCGCCTGCTCGGCCTCGCCCGCAACCATGATCTGCCCGCAACCCTCGCCTTTTCGGCGGCCTTTCAGGGGATGCTGCACCAGAGCGACGATCACCTCGAGGCGGTCAACGCTTTTCTCGAAAAACGTCCCGGCCGCTTCAGCGGGCGCTAGGCAGAGCGACCGTCCTGCGCTGTAAACGACGGTGATACCAGTGTCACCATCGCAACAGGGGTGATCGGATGTGGTCGCCCCTGTTCCCTTCAAGGCAGATGCCGTGCGCCGGCCCAGGCCCCCGGTTGAGCGGGGTTGCGCGGGACGGACGGCCGTGGCGGCGGCAGGGGGCGCCGCTTGGTATCTTCTTTGCTCTATAGGCCGCCAGGCTTTGCATAGGACCCAGTGGTCCTATAAGTCCCATAGGACCTATGAGACAAATGGGACCTATGAAACCCTGAGCCCGAGATCCCCACAGGAGGCCCCACCCATGAAGATCCTCGTCTGCATCAAGCAGGTTCCGGATTTGGAATCGCGCTTCAAGCTCAACGCCGCCGGGACCTGGTACAGCGAACAGGACCTCGCCTGGCGCATGAACGAGTACGACGAATACGCCGTCGAACAGGCGGTGCAGCTCAAGGAGGCGAGCGGCGGCGAACTGGTGGTGTTGAGCCTCGGCCCCGAGCGGGTGCGCGAAGCGCTTAAAAAGGCGCTGGCGATGGGGGCCGACCGCGGCGTCCACCTGCAGGACGATGCCAGCTTCGCGAAGGACCCCTCCCAGATTGCCGCGGCAATCGCCGCCTACGCCAAGGACGAGCAGTTCGACGTCGTCTTCACCGGCCTGCAGTCCCAGGACCGCGGCAGCGCCCAGGTCGGCGTGCTGCTCGCCGCAGCCCTCGGCCTCAACGCCGTCACCACCATCGTCGACTTTAGCCTGGCGGGGAGCGTCGCCACCGTCAAGCGCGAGCTCGAAGGGGGGGTGAAGGCCGTCGTCGAAGTAACCCTGCCGGCCCTCTTCACCTGCCAGCTGGGACTGAACACCCCGCGCTACCCGACCCTGCCCAACATCATGAAGGCGAAGAAGAAAGAGATCGCCGCCCTGCCGGTGAGCGTTCCGGAAGGGCGCACCACCACCCTCAAGACCGCTTATCCGGAGAAGAAGGGGGGCGGGCTGGTGCTCGAAGGGGAGGTCGGCGCCCTCGCCGACCAGCTGCTGGCGCTGCTGAAAGAAAAGACCGCCGTGCTGCGCTAGTGCCGAAACCACCACCCGCCAACCAGGGAGAGACCCGATGAAAGCCTTGCTCGTTGCCGAATCCCGCCAGGGAGAGCTCCTCGCCGCCAGCTACGAACCGCTCGCCTTTGCCCAGAAACTCGGGGCCCAGAGCGCCATGTTCCTGGTCGGCAGCCGCCAGAGCCTGCCCCAGTTTGATGGCCCCCTCTACTTCGCCGACGCCGGCGCCGCCGGCGACTACCAGCCCGACCTGCACAAGGCGCTCTTGCAGCAGGCGATCGCGAAAGAGCAGCCCGATCTGGTCGTCTTTTGCCACTCCTCCTACGGCTGGGACCTCGCGCCGCGCCTCGCCGCCGCCCTGGCGGCGCCGCAGATCTCCGAGGTGATCGACATCGTCGAGGGGGGCTACCTGGTGCCGGCCTGCAATGCCAAGCTGCGCCGCACCGTCGCCGCCAAGGGCCCGGTCACCATCGTCACCCTGCAGGCCGGCGCCTTCAGCCTCTCCGCCCCCCCCGCCGGCAGTCCGCAGCTTGAAGAGCTCAGCGTCGCCGGCGCCGACAGCGGCATCCGCCTGACCGGCTACGAAGCCGCCGAGAAGGGGGGCGTCGATCTCGGCAAGGCCGAGGTGATCGTCAGCGCCGGGCGCGGCATCGGCAAGCCGGAGAACCTGGCGCTGATCGAAGCGCTGGCGAAAGCGTTGCACGGTGAATACGGGGCGAGTCGGCCGGTGGTCGATGCCGGCTGGGCCGACCACAGCCGGCAGGTCGGCTCCACCGGGCAGACGGTGGCGCCCAAGCTCTACGTCGCCTGCGGCATCAGCGGAGCGATCCAGCACCTGGCCGGGATGAAGAAATCGGACTACATCGTCGCCATCAACACCGACAAGGAGGCGCCGATCGGCGAAGTCGCCGACGTGCTGGTGGTCGCCGACCTCAAGCAGTTCGTCCCCGCGCTGACGGCGAAACTGGCGAAGTAAACCGACGAGCCGTTGCCACAGAGGCACGGAGACACAGAGAAACCTTCAGTCAAGATTTTTCTCTGTGAACTCTGTGTCTCCGTGGCCAACTTTAAGACTATTAAGAAAGGTCAAAGCCATGTCAGACGTTTTCGTAGTTGAAGCCCTGCGCACCCCCTTCGGCTCTTTCGGTGGCGTGCTTGCCGATGTCCCGGCGCCGCGCCTCGGTGCCGCCGTGGTCGCCGCGCTGGTCGCGCGCTGCGGTATCCAGCCCGCCGATGTTCAGGAATTCATCGCCGGCCAGGTGATCTCCGGCGGCTGCGGCCAGGCCCCGGCGCGCCAGGCGATGCGCTTCGCCGGCCTCCCCGACGGCATCCCGGCGATGACCATCAACAAGGTCTGCGGCAGTGGCCTGAAAGCGATGATGCTTGCCGCCGATTCGATCCGCCTCGGCGAGAGCGGCGTCGTCATCGCCGGCGGCATGGAGAATATGTCGCTCGCCCCCTACGCCCTGCCGGCGGCCCGTTACGGCATGCGCATGGGGAATGGCGAGGCGGTCGACCTGCTGATCCACGACGCCCTGCGCGATCCTTACACTGGCCGCCACATGGGGGAGGTGACCGAGGATGTCATTGCCGCCAAGGGGCTCAGCCGCGCCGCCCAGGACGAGTACGCCCTCGACTCCTATCGCCGCGCGCAAAAGGCGCAGCGCGACGGCGTCTTCGCCCGCGAGATCGTGCCGGTGGTCAAGCAGGGGCGCAAGGGGGAGACGGTGGTCGACAGCGACGAGGAGCCGGCGCGGGTCGATTTCGACAAGTTCGCCGGTCTCAAGGCGGTCTTCCGCAAGGAGGGGAGTATTACCGCCGGTAACGCCTCGACCATCAACGACGGCGCCGCCTTCGTCCTCCTCGCCGGGGAGGAGGCAGTCAAGCGCCACGGCTTCAAACCCCGCGCCCGTCTCGTCGCCTACGCCACCAACAGCCTGCATCCCGACCAGTTCCCGGTGGCGCCGATCGGCGCCATCGAGCGGGTCTGCGCCAAGGCCGGGTTGAAACCGGCCGAGCTCGACCTGTTCGAGATCAACGAGGCTTTCGCTGCGGTCGCCCTGCTGGCGATCGACAGCCTGAAGCTCGATCGCGAGCGGGTCAACATCCACGGCGGCGCCGTCGCCATCGGCCACCCGGTCGGCGCCAGCGGCGGACGGCTGGTCGCCACCCTGCTCAACGGCCTCGAACGGCGGCAAAAACGCTACGGCCTCGCCACCCTCTGCATCGGCGGCGGTGAGGCGGTGGCGGCGATCTTCGAACGACTTTAAGGCTGTTGGCCACGGAGACACAGAGGTCACAGAGGGAAATTCAAATCCAAAGCTGACTTAAGAATAAGCTCTAAACAAGAATTATGAATTTCTCTGTATCTCCGTGTCTCTGTGGTGAGGGTAAAAGATTTCGATTCGAGGAGGAGATGAGATGGCAATCGAGCGGATCATGGTGGTCGGCGCCGGCCAGATGGGGGGCGGCATCGCCCAGGTCGCGGCGCAGGCCGGGTTCGAAGTGGTGCTCAACGATCTTAAGGCCGAATATGTCGAGAAGGGGCTCGCCTTCATGGGCAAGCTCCTCGACCGCAACATCGAAAAAGGGAAGCTGACGGCCGAGCAGAAGGCGGCCACCCTCGGCCGCATCACCCCCTCGACCGCCCTCGAAGACGCCGCCGGCGTCGACTTCGTGGTCGAGGCGGCGAGCGAGCAGATGGCAATCAAGGCGGAGATCTTCCGCAGCCTCGATCGCGTCGCCCGCCCCGGGGTGATCCTGGCGAGCAACACCTCGTCGTTGCCGATCACCGAAATCGCCGCCGTCACCGGCCGTCCCGAAAGCGTCATCGGCATGCATTTCATGAACCCGGTGCCGGTGATGCAGCTGGTCGAGATCATCCGCGGCATCGCCACCAGCGACGCCGTTTACCAGAGTGTCGAAGGGCTGGCCAGGCAGCTCGGCAAGGTGCCGGTGGAGGTCAACGACTACCCCGGCTTCATCTCCAACCGGGTGCTGATGCCGATGATCAACGAGGCGATCTACTGCCTCTACGAGGGGGTCGCCTCGGTGGAGGCGATCGACACGGTGATGAAGCTGGGGATGAATCACCCGATGGGTCCGCTCACCCTGGCCGACTTCATCGGTCTCGACACCTGCCTGGCGATCATGGAGGTCCTTTACGAGGGGTTCGCCGACAGCAAGTATCGTCCCTGCCCGCTGCTGCGCAAGATGGTCAAGGCCGGCTGGCTCGGCAAGAAGAGCGGCAAGGGCTTCTACACCTACTGAAACGGGAGAGTGCACATGGAGTTTAGCAACCTGCTGCTGGAAATCGAAGCCGGCGTCGCCGTCGTCACCGTCAATCGCCCCGCCGCCCTCAACGCCCTGAGCGCCGCGGTTTTGGAAGAGCTGAACAGCGCCTTCGGGCTGCTGCGCGACGATCCCCAGGTCGCCTGCGTGATCCTCACCGGCGCCGGACCCAAGGCCTTCGTCGCCGGCGCCGACATCGCCGCGATGCAGCCCCTCGACGCGGTCAGTGCCGCGAGCTTCGCCCGCCTCGGCCACGCCCTGATGAACCGCATCGAGACATTTCCCAAGCCGGTGATCGCCGCGGTCAACGGCTTCGCCCTTGGGGGCGGCTGCGAGCTGGCGATGGCCTGCGATATCCGCCTCGCCAGCGACAACGCCAGGTTCGGCCAGCCCGAGGTCAACCTCGGTGTCATCCCCGGCTTCGGCGGCACCCTGCGCCTGGCGCGGCTGGTCGGCAAGGGGCGGGCCAAGGAGCTGATCTTCACCGGCGACATGATCGACGCCGCCGAAGCCTGCCGCATCGGTCTCGCCAACCGGGTGGTGGCGGCCGACCAGCTCCTCCCCGAGGCGAAGAAGCTGGCGGCGAAGATTGCTGCCAAGGGGCCGCTGGCGGTGCGTTTTGCCAAGGAGGCGATCGACAGCGGCCTGGAGATGGACCAGGACCGGGCCGGCCGCTTCGAGGCGGACCTCTTCGGCCTCTGCTTCGCCAGCGCCGACCAGAAGGAAGGGATGAGCGCCTTCCTCGAAAAACGCCAGGCCAAGTTCAGCGGCCGCTGAAAGGTGACCCGGCGATGCATCTCGACCTCACGGAAGAACAGAGCCTGATCCGCGACACCGCCCGCGAGTTCGCCCGCGCCGAGCTCGAGCCGGTGGCGGCGGCCCTCGACCGCGGCGAAAACCCGGAAGCCTTCTTCGCCAACCTGCAGAAGCTCGCCGAGCTCGGTTTCATGGGGCTCAACGTGCGCAGTGAGTACGGCGGCGCCGAGGCCGGGGTGATCGCCTTCAGCGTCGCCCTCACCGAGCTGGCGCGGGCCTGCGCCGCGACGGCGGTGACGGTCTCGGTCAACAACATGGTCTGCGAGGTAATCCAGGAGGTCGGCAGCGCGGCCCAGCGCCAGCGCTACATCCCGCGCATCTGCTCCGGCGCGTATCGCGCCGGCGCCTTCGCCCTCACCGAGCCGGGGGCCGGCTCCGACCCGGCGGCGCTGACCACCCAGGCAGTCCGCGACGGCGACCACTGGCTCCTCAACGGCAGCAAGATCTTCATCACCAGCGCCCCCTACGCCGGCGTCTTCGTGGTCTGGGCGGTGACCGACCGCAGCGCGCCGAAAGGGAAGGGGATCAGCTGTTTCCTGGTCGAGGCCGGCACCCCCGGTTGCAGCGTCGGCCGCGCCGAGGAGAAG
The DNA here is from genome assembly GCF_054658035.1 of Desulfuromonas carbonis. Lineage (NCBI taxonomy): Bacteria > Pseudomonadati > Thermodesulfobacteriota > Desulfuromonadia > Desulfuromonadales > Desulfuromonadaceae > Desulfuromonas > Desulfuromonas carbonis. Next base: position 1,183,829 of record NZ_BAAHXR010000003.1, read on the forward strand.
CTGGGGCAGCACGCCTCGGTCACCAGCGAGCTCCATTTCCAGGATTGCCGGGTGCCGGCCGACGCCCTGATGGGCCGGCTCAACGATGGCTTTCGCATCGCCGTGGCCGAACTCTGCGGCGGCCGCATCGGCATTGGCTCCCTCGCGCTCGGCATCGGCCTGGCGGCGCTCGACGCCGCCACCCGCTACGCCCTGGAGCGCAAGCAGTTCGGCCAGCCGATCGCCGACTTCCAGGCGATCCAGTGGAAGATCGCCGACAGCGGCACCGAACTCGAGGCGGCGCGGCTGCTGCTGATGAACGCCGCCTTTCGCAAGGAGCAGCGGCGCAGCTTCGCCAAGGAGGCGTCGATGGCCAAGCTCTTCGCCAGCGAGGCGGCTAACCGCGCCTGTTACGAGGCGCTGCAGATCTTCGGTGGCTACGGTTACACCACCGAGTTTCCGGTCGAACGCTACTGCCGGGATGCCCGGGTGACCACCCTCTACGAAGGGACCAGCGAAATCCAGCGGCTCATCATCGCGCGCGAGATCCTGCGCGGGTTCGCTTGAAAAACCTGGAATTGGCCACAGAGACACTGAGGACACAGAGAGAAAATCGACATCAGCAGCTTCAGGCAAGGGGTTAACCCTTACAAGACGTTGCTTTCTCTGTGTCTCCGTGACTCTGTGGCAAACAAATCGAATCCCTATCAAGTAACCAAGGAGGCGCCATGTATTTCGAACTGACCGAGGAACAGAAACTGATCCGCCAGACCGTGCGCGAGTTCGCCGAAAAGGAGATCAAGCCCGGGGCCGCCGTGCGCGACGAGACGGAAAGCTTCGATCGCCTTCTGATGCATGACCGGGTCGCCGAGCTCGGCCTCGCCGGCATCGTCTTTCCCGAAGAGTACGGCGGCGCCGGCGCCGACTACATCAGCTACGCCATCGCCGTCGAGGAGCTCTCGCGGGTCTGCGCCTCCACCGGGGTGACCCTTTCGGCCCACCTCTCCCTCGGTGCCAACCCGATTTACCTCTTCGGCAGCGAGGAGCAGAAGCAGAAGTTCCTCGTCCCCCTCGCCGAGGGGAGCAAGCTCGGCGCCTTCGCCCTGACCGAGACCTCGGCCGGCTCCGACGCCGGCGGCACCAAGACCACCGCGGTGCGCGACGGCGACAGCTGGGTCCTCAATGGCACCAAGATCTTCTGCACCAACGGCGGCGAGGCGGAGATCTATATCGTCTTCGCCCGCAGCGACCGCAGCGCCGAGAAACACCACGGCATCAGCGCCTTCATCGTCGAAAAGGAGACCCCCGGCTTCAGCTTTGGCAAGAAGGAGTCGAAGATGGGGATCCGCTCCTCGCCGACCCGGGAGCTGGTCTTCGACAACTGCCGGATTCCCGCCGAGAATCTCCTCGGCCCCGAGGGGAGCGGCTTCAAGGTGGCGATGAAGACCCTCGACGGCGGCCGCATCGGTATCGCCTCCCAGGCCCTCGGTATCGCCCAGGGGGCCTATGAAGCAGCCCTCGCCTACGCCCGCGAGCGCCGGCAGTTCGACCAGCCGATCGCCGGTTTCCAGGCGGTGCAGTTCCTGCTCGCCGACATGGCGCTGCGTATCGAGGCGGCGCGGCTGCTGGTCTACCAGTCGGCCTGGCGGGCGAGCGCCGGCCTCTCCTACGGCAAGGAGTCGGCGATGGCCAAGCTTGCCGCCTCGGAGACCGCCATGTGGGTGACGACCAAGGCGGTGCAGATTCACGGGGGCTACGGTTATACCCGCGACTTCCCGGTCGAGCGGATGATGCGCGACGCCAAGATCACCGAGATCTACGAGGGGACGAGCGAAGTACAGCGCATCGTCATCGGCGCCGCGGTCACCAAAGGCTAGAGGTCTTTCATAGGTCCGATAAGTCCCATAGGACCCATGAGACCAATGGGACCTATGAAAATCGTAAAGGAGTTAACACCATGAAAGCCAACCTCGATGAAGGCCTCTCCCTTTTGCAGCAGCTGAGCAAAGAGGAACTGATCGCGATCATCGTCGATGACGCCAAGAACTGGCTCGCCCACGACGGGCTCTGGTTTCAGGCGGTGGAGCAGCGCTCCGGGATGGAGGCGGCGATCGCCGCCGACAAGGATGCCTGGGAGAGGTTCACCGTGATCGAGGCGAAGCGCATCATGGCGCGCCTCGGCCTCGCCCCCGGCGGCGGCATCCCGGCGCTGGTCGAGTGCCTCAAGCACCGCCTCTACGCCCGCCTCAACCTGCAGGAGGCGCTCGAGGTGAGCGACAGCCGGGCCGTCTTCCGCATGGTCGACTGCCGGGTGCAGTCGGCGCGCAAGCGCCGCGGCCTTGCCGATTTCCCCTGCAAGACGGTGGGGATCGTCGAGTACGCCGGCTTCGCCAGCACCATCGATGCGCGCATCGTCACCCGCTGCATCGCCTGTCCCCCCGACCCCCATCCGGACGACTACTGGTGCGCCTGGGAGTTCACCCTCGCCGACGGCGCGGCGTGACGAGCTGTCCCGGATGGCGTCACCGCCGTTGCCTTTGTTTACAGCCGGGGCGCCCCGGGGAGCCGGTGCGGCAGGAAAGAAAAGTAACCTTTTCAATGATTACCGATAGCTGGACTTTTCCGGTGAAATTGTCGTTGCGCTGCAAGGGGGGTTGGTATCACCCGTGCAATCGAGGGGAGTGAACCCTTTGATTGACGGCAACCGTCTCAGGCAGGGAGTGGAGCCATGGAAAGCTACCCCAGTTTGGATTTCCAGTTGGGAGATGAGGTCGAGCTGCTGCGCGACACCGTGCGCAGCTTCGCTCGCGCCGAGATCGCCCCGCGCGCGGCCGAGATCGACCGCAGCAACAACTTTCCCATGGATTTGTGGCCCAAGATGGGAGCGCTCGGCCTGCTCGGCATCACCGTCGGCGAGGAGTACGGCGGCGCCGAGATGGGCTACCTCGAGCATGTCGTTGTGATGGAGGAGCTCAGCCGCGCCTCTGCCTCGGTCGCCCTCTCCTACGGTGCCCACTCCAATCTCTGCGTCAACCAGATCTTCCGCAACGGCACCCCCGAGCAGCGCGCCCGCTACCTGCCGAAGCTGGTGAGTGGCGAGCAGGTCGGGGCCCTCGCCATGAGCGAGGCCGGCGCCGGTTCCGATGTCGTCAGCATGCGCCTGCGCGCCGACAAGGAGGGGGACCACTATCTTCTCAATGGCCACAAGATGTGGATCACCAACGGCCCCGAGGCCGACACCTTCGTCGTCTATGCCAAGACCGACATGGAGGCGGGTCCGCACGGCATCACCGCCTTCATCGTCGAACGGGACTTCCCCGGTTTTTCCACGGCGCAAAAACTCGACAAGCTCGGCATGCGCGGTTCCGGGACCTGCGAGCTGGTCTTCGAGAACTGCGAGGTCCCGGAGGCGAACGTCCTTGGCAGCGTCGGCAAAGGGGTCAAGGTGCTGATGAGCGGCCTCGACTACGAACGGGTCGTCCTCGCCGGTGGCCCCCTCGGCATCATAGCGGCCTGTCTCGATGTCGTCCTCCCCTACCTTCATGAGCGCAAGCAGTTCGGCCATCCGATCGGCCAGTTCCAGCTGATGCAGGGGAAGCTCGCCGACATGTACACCACCTTCAACGTCTGCCGGGCCTATGTCTACACTGTGGCCAAGGCCTGTGGCGGCAAGGGATCGCTGCGCAAGGACGCGGCAGGGGCGATCCTCTACGCCGCCGAACGCGCCACCTGGATGGCGCTGGAGGCGATCCAGTGTCTCGGCGGCAACGGCTACATCAACGACTATCCGACCGGGCGGCTGCTGCGTGACGCCAAGCTCTACGAAATCGGCGCCGGTACCAGCGAGATCCGGCGCATGCTGATCGGGCGCGAGCTCTTCGAGCAGACGACCTGAGGGTCGGGACGGGACCAGGATGAGCAGGACAGAAGGTCCGATCATGATGACGGTGCTGGCCGAGCGGCTGCAGGTGCAGTGGTTCCGGCCGCAGCAAGCGGCCGGAACCGCTACCCAGCCGACCGTGGTGCTGCTGCACGAGGCCCTAGGCAGTATCGCCCAGTGGCGCGGCTTTCCGCAAACCCTGGCCGACGCCACCGGCCTGCCGGTGATGGCCTATGACCGCTGCGGCTTCGGTGGCTCCCAGGCGCTGATGGCGCCCCGCGGCCTCGACTACCTCGATCGCGAACTCGCCAGTCTCGACGCCCTGCTGAGCGCCTGCGACATCCAGCGGCCGCTCCTCTTCGGCCACAGCGACGGTGCGACCCTGGCTCTGCTTTACGCGGCCGCCTTCCCGGAGCGACCGCTGGCGGTGATCAGCGAAGCGGCCCATCTCTTCGTCGAGGAGGCGACCCTGGCGGGAATCCGTGCCGTGGTCCAGCGCTGGCAGAACAGCGACCTCTGCCAGCGCCTCAGCCGTTACCACGGGGCGAAGGCCGAAACGGTCTTTGCCACCTGGGCCGAGACCTGGCTCGACCCGGCCTTCCGCAGCTGGAACGTCGAGGCGCAGATGGCCGCGGTGCGCTGCCCGGTTCTCGCCCTGCAGGGCGAAAACGACGAGTTCGGCACCGTCCGCCAGCTGCAGGCGGTAGTGGACGGGGTGGGTGGCCGCTGCCGCAGCTGCCTGCTCGCCGATTGCGCCCACGTTCCCCACCGCCAGGCCGAAGCCGAGGTGCTGGCCGAAGTGTGCGACTTCCTCGGCGAACTGGTCGCCGCCTGATCCCGGAGGGACGATGGAGATTCGCAACCCCAACTATCGCGCAGCAACCGCCGCCATCTTCGGCGCCGCCCCCTTTATCGGCGAGCTCGGCATCGAAGCGGTGACCATCGCTCCCGGCCGCGTCGAAACGCGCCTGGCGGTGACGGCGCGCCACCAGCAGCAGGACGGGTTTATCCACGCCGGGGTCCAGGCGACCCTCGCCGACCATACCGCCGGCGCCGCGGCCTTTACCGTGATCGGCGCCGACCAGCTGGTTTTGACCAGCACCTTCACGATCAACCTCCTCGCCGCCGCGCGGGGCGAGGAGTTGTGGGCCCGGGCCGAGGTGATCAAGGCCGGGCGCCGCCTGGTAGTGGCCGAGGCGAGCGTCTATGTACGGCAGGCCGCGGCCGAACAGCTGGTGGCCCGGGCGCTGGTGACCCTCGCCGTGCTGCCGCGGCCGACGAAAAATAGCGAGGACCACCCGCAAGGGTAGGGGACGGCGAATACCATGACCCTTCTCAAGAGTTCGATCAACAGCCAGAGTGAGGAATTCCGCGCCAATGCCGAGGCGCTGCGGCGCCAGGTCGCCGACCTCGAGGAGCAGGTCGCGCGGATCAAGCGTGGTGGCGGCGAGCAGTCCTGCGCCAAGCATGTCGGTCGCGGCAAGCTGCTGCCGCGGGAGCGCATCCGCCACCTCCTCGATGTCGGCTCCCCCTTCCTCGAACTCTCCCAGTTCGCCGCCTTCAACATGTACGGCGGTTCGATCCCGGCCGCCGGGCTGATCACCGGCATCGGCCGGGTGGCGGGGGAGGAGTGCATGATCGTGGCCAACGACGCTACGGTCAAGGGGGGGACCTACTTTCCGATCACCGTCAAGAAGCACCTGCGCGCCCAGGAGATCGCCGCGGAGAATCATCTCCCCTGCATCTACCTGGTCGACTCGGGGGGTGCCAACCTCCCGGAGCAGGACCAGGTCTTCCCCGACCGCGAGCACTTCGGCCGCATCTTCTACAACCAGGCGACCCTCTCGGCCCGCAACATCCCGCAGATCGCCGTGGTGATGGGGTCCTGCACCGCCGGCGGCGCCTACGTCCCGGCGATGGCCGACGAGAGCGTCATCGTCAAGGGGAACGGCACCATCTTCCTCGGCGGCCCGCCGCTGGTCAAGGCGGCGACCGGCGAGGTGGTGACGGCCGAGGAGCTCGGCGGCGCCGAGGTCCACTGCCGCACCTCGGGGGTGACCGACCACTACGCCGAGAACGACGAGCACGCCCTCGCCATCACCCGGCGCATCGTCGGCCACCTCAACCGTCGCAAGCCGCCGCTCGGCCTGAAGCTGCGCCCGGTGCAGGAACCCCTCTACGACCCGGCGGAGATCGACGGCATCATCCCCGCCGACGTGCGCAAGCCCTACGACGTGCGCGAGGTGATCGCCCGGCTGGTCGACGGCAGCGAGTTCGACGAGTTCAAGCAGCTCTTCGGCGCCACCCTGGTCTGCGGTTTCGCCCACATCTTCGGCTACCCGGTGGGGATCGTCGCCAACAACGGCATCCTCTTTTCCGAGTCGGCCCTTAAAGGGGCGCACTTCATCGAGCTCTGCAGCCAGCGCGGCATCCCGCTGATCTTTTTGCAGAACATCACCGGCTTCATGGTCGGCAGCAAGTACGAGGCGGGCGGCATCGCCAAGGATGGCGCCAAGATGGTCACCGCCGTCGCCTGCGCCGCCGTCCCCAAGTTCACCGTCCTGATCGGCGGCAGTTTCGGCGCCGGCAACTACGGCATGTGCGGTCGCGCCTACGGTCCGCGCCTCCTCTTCATGTGGCCCAACGCGCGCATCTCGGTGATGGGGGGCGAACAGGCGGCGAGCGTCCTCGCCCAGGTCAAGCGTGACGCCCTCGAGGCGGCCGGCGGCAGCTGGAGCCGGGACGAGGAGGAAGCCTTCAAGGCGCCGATCCGTGAACAGTACGAGACCCAGGGGCACCCCTACTACGCCAGCGCCAGACTCTGGGACGACGGCATCATCAAGCCGGCCGACACCCGCATGGTCCTCGGCCTCGGGCTGTCGGCGGCGCTCAACGCGCCGATCGCCAAAACCGACTTCGGCATTTTCAGGATGTGAGCCATGAGCAATGCAGCCCTATTGAGTGAAACCGACGAGTACGGCCGGGCCACCATCACCCTCAACCGGCCCGACCTGCACAACGCTTTCGACGACACCCTGATCAGTTCGCTGACCTCGGAGCTGCGTCGCCTCGACCGCGACGACAACGTGCGGGTGGTGCTGCTGGCGGCGCGCGGCAAGAGCTTTTCCTCCGGCGCCGATCTCAACTGGATGCGGCGCATGGCCGATTACTCCTTCGAGGAGAATCTCGCCGATGCCATGGACCTGGCGGAGCTGATGAAGACCCTCGCCAACCTCGCCAAGCCGACCATCGCCCTGGTACAGGGGGCGGCGATCGGCGGCGGCGTCGGCCTGGTCGCCTGCTGCGACATCGCCCTGGCGACCACCGAGGTCACCTTCTGCCTTTCCGAGGTGAAGCTCGGCCTGATCCCGGCGGTCATCTCCCCCTACGTCGCCGCCGCCATCGGGCCGCGGGCCACCCGGCGCTACTTCATCACCGCCGAGCGCTTCGATGCCGCCGAGGCGCATCGTCTCGGCCTCGTTCACGAGCTGGTCCCCCCCGGGGAGCTCGAAGCCCGGGCGGACAGCCTCAGCCGGCTGCTGCTGCGCAACAGCCCCCGGGCGATGGCCTCGGTCAAGGAGCTGGTTGCCGAAGTGTCGCTCAGCTTTCTCGACGATGACCTGATCGCCGACACCGCCGAGCGGATCGCCGAAGCGCGGGCTTCGGACGAGGGGCGCGAAGGGCTCTCGGCCTATCTCGAAAAACGCCCACCCAACTGGATCCGGGGATGATGCGATGATCGCCAAGCTGCTGATAGCCAACCGCGGCGAGATTGCCTGCCGCATCATCCGTACCGCCCGCCGGCTCGGCATTGCCACGGTGGCGGTCTATTCCGACGCCGACCGCTGTGCGCGCCATGTCGAACTCGCCGACGAAGCCCAGCACCTCGGGCCGGCGCCGGCGCGGGAGAGCTACCTCGCCGGCGACCGTATCCTCGCCGCGGCCCGCGCCAGTGGCGCCGACGCCATCCATCCCGGCTACGGCTTTCTGGCCGAGAACGCCCCCTTTGCCGCCGCCTGCGGCGAGGCCGGACTGATCTTCGTCGGCCCGCCGGTAGCGGCGATCGAGGCGATGGGGTCCAAAAGCGCCGCCAAGCAGATCATGAGCGCGGCCGGCATCCCCCTCGTCCCCGGCTACCACGAGAGCGACCAGTCGGACGAGCGCCTGCGCCGCGCCGCCGACGCCATCGGTTACCCGCTGCTGATCAAGGCGAGCGCCGGTGGCGGCGGCAAGGGGATGCGGGTGGTGAACCACGGCGACGACTTTGCCGACGCCCTCGCCGGCGCGCGGCGCGAGGCGGCCGCCGCCTTCGGCGACGACCGGGTGCTGCTCGAACGCTACCTGCAGCGTCCCCGCCACGTCGAGGTCCAGGTCTTCGGCGACAGCCAGGGGAACCTGCTCCATCTCTTCGAGCGCGACTGCTCGATCCAGCGCCGGCACCAGAAGGTGATCGAGGAGGCGCCCGCCCCCGGCCTCGCCCCCGACCTGCGCGCGGCGATGGGCGCCACCGCGGTGGCGGCGGCGCGGGCGATCGCTTATGTCAGCGCCGGCACCGTCGAGTTCCTCCTCGATCACGACGGCTCCTTCTATTTCATGGAGATGAACACCCGTCTCCAGGTCGAGCACCCGGTCACCGAGATGATTACCGGCCAGGACCTGGTCGAATGGCAGTTGCGGGTCGCGGCCGGAGCAGCGCTCCCCGCCTCCCAGCAGGAGCTGACGATCAGCGGCCATGCCATCGAGGCGCGGATCTATGCCGAGGACCCGGCGCGCAACTTCCTCCCCGCCACCGGCCGCATTCGTCATCTGCGCCAGCCGCCGGAATCGCCCCATGTGCGGATCGACAGCGGGGTGCGCGAGGGGGACGAGGTCAGCATCCACTACGACCCGATGCTCGCCAAGCTGATCGTCTGGGACCGGGACCGGCCACGGGCGGTGCGGCGCCTGCAGCAGGCCCTCGGCGCTTTCCAGGTTGCCGGGGTGAGCTCCAACCTCGGCTTTCTCGCCACCCTCTGCGCCCACCCGGCCTTTGCCGCCGCCGATCTCGATACCGCCTTTATCGAGCGCCACGCCACCGAGCTCTTCCCCGAGCCCGGGCCGGTCAGCGAACGGATGCTGGCCCTCGCCACCCTGGCGCTGCTGCTGCGGCGTAACGCCGAGGCGGCAACGGCTGCCGCCGCCAGCTCGGATCCCTGGTCCCCCTGGCATCGTACCGATGGCTGGCGCCTCAACTCCGATAACCACCACGAGTTCGGTTTCAGCGACGGCGGCGAGCGCCTCGCCGTCACCGTCCATTATCGCGGCGACTCTTACCTCTTCGACCTGCCGGGCGGGCAGCTCAGCGCCAGTGGCGCCATCGACAGCTCCGGGGAGCTCTGTGCCGAACTGGGGGGAGAGCGTTGCCGGGTGACGGTGGTGCAGCACGGTCGCGAGCTGACCATCCTCAGCGGCGGCCGCAGCCACCTGCTCCTCCTCGACGATCCGGGGCTCCAGGTTGCGGCCGAGACGGGGGGCGGACGGCTCACCGCGCCGATGCCGGGGAAGGTCGTGGCGCTCCTGGTCAAGACGGGCGACCGCGTCGAGCGGGGCGCCAGGCTGGCGATCCTCGAGGCGATGAAGATGGAGCACACCATCACCGCCCCCGCCGCCGGGGTGGTGGCGAGCCTCCCCTTTGCTGTCGGGGCCATCGTCAGCGAAGGGGTCGAACTGCTCAGTATTGTGCCGGACGCGGAGGAGGGATGAAGCTGCCGCGCCAGGTCAGGCTGGTCGAGGTCGGCCCCCGTGACGGCCTGCAGAACGAAGCGGGCGCGGTCCCGACGGCGACCAAGATTGCCTTCATCGACCGGCTCAGCGCCACCGGCCTGAAGGCGATCGAGGCGACCAGTTTCGTCGCGCCGCAGGCGGTGCCGCAGCTGGCCGACGCCGCCGCGGTGCTGGCCGGTATCGAGCGCCGGCCGGGGGTGGTGTACAGCGCGCTGGTCCCCAACCGGCAGGGACTGGAGCGGGCCCTGGCCGCCGGGGTCGAGGAGATCGCGCTTTTTGCCGCCGCCTCCGAGACCTTCTCACAGCAGAACATCCACTGCTCCATCGCCACCAGCCTGGAGCGCTTCGCCGAGGTCGCCGCCATCGCCCGGCCGCGGGGAATCCGGTTGCGCGGCTATATCTCCTGTGTCGCCGGCTGTCCCTACGAGGGAGCCGTACCTCCGCAGCGGGTGGCGGAACTCGCCGGTCGCCTGGCGGCCCTTGGCTGCGCCGAGGTCTCCCTCGGCGACACCATCGGCGTCGGCACCCCGGGCCAGATCCAGGCCCTGGTGAAAGAGGTGGCACAACAGGTGCCGGTGACGCGGCTGGCGGTCCATTGCCACGACACCTACGGCCAGGCGCTGGCCAACATCCTGGCCGCCCTTGAGGTCGGGGTCGCCGTCTTCGACAGCTCGGTCGCCGGTCTCGGCGGCTGTCCCTATGCGCCGGGAGCCTCGGGAAATGTGGCGAGCGAGGATCTCCTCTATCTCCTCAACGGGCTCGGCATCGAGAGCGGTGTCGATCTCGACGGGCTGATCGATGCCGGCTGTTTCATCAGCGCTGCCCTCGGCCGGCCGACCGGGTCAAAAGTGGCGCTGGCGCGCCGCGGGTGCGGCGCCGGCTGAGGCGGGAATCGACCCAAGAAGAGCAACGAAGACCGGCGCCCCGGCGTCGGACCATGAGCCCATGGATGCAGGCAGGGCAGGGAGAAGCGCGATGAAACTGAAAGAGATTCTGGTTTACCTCGACCCGACCCCGGCGAGTAACGACCGGGTGGCGGCGGCCCTGCTCCTGGCCCGCAAGCATGACGCCCGGCTGCGTGGCCTCTACGTCTACGAAGGGCCGGGGCAGCAGGACCCGGCCGCCGAGTTGGGCCGGGTACGCGAAGCCTTCGAGCGCCAGGTCGCGGCGGCCGGGGTCGCCAGCGGCTGGGTGGCGGTCGATCTCGGCTTCACCAAGATCAGCCTGGTGGAGATGCTCGGCTACCAGTGCTGTTTCGCCGACCTGCTGGTGGTGAGTCAGCCGGCGGTAGAGAAGGACGGGTTGGCGGGAATGGCGCGGCTCCTGCTCGGCGCCGGCTGCCCGGTGCTGGTGGTGCCGCTGGCGAATTGCCCGCTGCGCCTCGGCGAACGGGTGCTGGTCGCCTGGAAGGCCGGACCGAAAGCGTCGCGGGCGCTGCGCGATGCCCTGCCGCTGCTGGCCCTGGCCGAACAGGTCAGCCTGGTCTCGATCGGGAGTGGGGGGATCGGGATCGTCGACGAGAGCAGCCGGCTGCGTGACTATTGTAACGGTCACGGCCTGGCGGCGCTGGTCGAACAGATTCCCCGGACCAGCCTCGATGTCGGCGAAGACCTGCTCAACCTCGCCGCCGACCACGCCGCCGACCTGGTGGTGGTCGGGGTTCACGTTACCAGCCGCCGCGGCCGGCTCGAGCTGGGCGAGGTCGGCAACCGCCTCCTCAGCCAGATGACGGTGCCGATGCTCCTCGCCAACTGAGCGGTCCGGCGTCCCGGGGGAGCGATGCTCTATCCTTGACAACATCCGCCTATGCGGATATAAGAGAAACCATGAAGACGACGACGCGCCTGTTCAAAGCCCTGGCCGACGAAACCCGGCTGCGCATTCTTGCCCTGTTGCGGGAGGGGGAACTCTGCGTCTGCGATCTGATGGCGGTCCTGAACCTGCCGCAGTCGACGGTCTCGCGCCATCTCGCCTACCTGCGCAACGCCGGGCTGGTCGACGACCGGCGCCAGGGGGTCTGGATGTTCTACCGCCTCGCCGACGCCGGGAGTCCCTTCGCCGATGAGTTGCTGGCCCTGCTCGGCCGGCGGCTCGGCGAACTGGCGCAGGTACGCCGGGACCTCGAAGCGCTGCGGCGGCGGGAGGTGACCGGCGCTGCCGGCGGCTGCCGCTGAATTTTTTTACCCTGAGCTATCCGCCCAGGCGGATGTATTGGAGGTTGCAATGGTGAAAAAACGGGTCCTCTTTCTCTGTACCGGCAACTCCTGCCGCAGCCAGATGGCTGAAGGTCTCGTCAACCATGACTTCGCCGGGCGCGTCGCGGCTTTCTCCGCCGGGACCGAGCCGCACGGCCTCAACCCGCGGGCGGTGCAGGTGATGGCCGAACTCGGCATCGACATCAGCGCCAACAGCTCCGATCACATCAGCCGCTACGAATCACAGCCCTTCGACTACGTCATCACCCTTTGCGGCGATGCCAACGAGAAGTGCCCCCTCTTCTTCGGCGGGGTGCGGCGGCTGCACATGGGCTTCGACGACCCGCCGCGGGCGAGGGGGAGCGAGGACGAGGTGCTGGCGGTCTACCGCCGGGTGCGTGACGAGATCCGCCACACCATGCAGGACTTCTTCCGCCGGGAACTCGCAGCGGACCACTCCTGACCTGCCACGAAGGATGACAGCCATGACCACCCTCTCCAGACGCCTCTCCTTTCTCGATCGTTACCTCACCCTCTGGATTTTTCTCGCCATGCTGGTCGGCGTCGGCGCCGGCTGGTTCTTTCCCGGGATCAAGGAGTTCGTCAACCTCTTCAGCGTCGGTACCACCAATATCCCCATCGCCGCTGGCCTGATCCTGATGATGTATCCCCCCTTCGCCAAGGTTCGCTACGAGGAGTTGCCCGACGTTTTTGCCAACAAGCGCATCCTCGGCCTCTCCCTGCTGCAGAACTGGGTAATCGGCCCGCTTCTGATGTTCTTCCTTGCCATCATCTTCCTGCATGGCTATCCCGAGTACATGGTCGGCCTGATCCTGATCGGCCTGGCGCGCTGCATCGCCATGGTCATCGTCTGGAATGAGCTCGCCAAGGGAAACAGTGAATACGCCGCCGGACTGGTCGCCTTCAACAGCATCTTCCAGGTCCTCTTCTTCAGCGTCTACGCCTGGTTTTTCATCAGCGTGCTGCCACCCCTTTTCGGCCTGCAGGGGGCGGTGGTTGACATCACAATTGGCGCCATTGCCAGGAGCGTCTTCATCTATCTCGGCATCCCCTTCCTCGCCGGGGCCCTGACCCGGCTGATCGGCGTCAAGCTCCTCGGGCGCGAGCGCTACCACGCGGTGGTGGTGCCCAGAATCAGCCCGCTCACCCTGATCGCGCTCCTCTTCACCATCGTCGTCATGTTCAGCCTCAAGGGGGAGCTGATGGTGCAGATCCCCCTCGACGTGGTGCGCATTGCCGTCCCGCTGCTGATCTACTTCGTGCTGATGTTCCTGGTCTCCTTCTGGATGGGGCGCAAGGTCGGCGCCGACTACAGCCGCACCACCACCCTCGCCTTCACCGCGGCGAGCAACAATTTTGAGCTTGCCATCGCCGTGGCGGTGGCGGTCTTCGGCCTCAACTCCGGCGCCGCCTTTGCCGCCGTCATCGGCCCGCTGGTCGAGGTGCCGGTGATGATCGGCCTGGTCCATGTCGCCTTCTGGTTCCAGCGCCGCTGGTTCGGCGCGCAGGTCACTTTTTAGGTTCTCCCTGCGAGGCGGGAAAGAGGAGGTAAGGGCTTTCGCAGCCGGTCGGAAGCTGTTCTGCTATAATAGATCCTTTACCGCCACCCCAGCCGACCGGGAGGAGCCGATGGAGCTGCGCAACACCCGCACCACCATTCTCAACAGCGGCACGCCGGAGCAGAAACGTGCCGAGATCCGCGCCTACTTTCACGCCTCTTACAGCCTCGATGAACAGCTCTACGACACCCTCGCCGATGACGCCGCCTTCTACCTGCGCCCCGAGCCGCTGCGCCATCCGCTGATCTTTTACCTCGGCCACACCGCCGCCTTCTACATCAACAAGCTGATCGTCGCCAGGGTCATCGACGAGCGCATCAACCCCGGCTATGAGGCGATGTTCGCCATCGGCGTCGACGAGATGTCCTGGGACGACCTCAATGACGCCAACTACGACTGGCCGACGGTGGCGGAAGTCAAGGCCTACCGCAATACGGTGCGGAACCTGGTCGACGGCGTGATCGCGAGCCTGCCGCTGACCCTCCCCATCGACTGGGAAAACCCCTGGTGGGCGATCATGATGGGGATCGAGCATTCGCGCATTCACCTCGAGACCTCCTCGGTGATCATCCGCCGTCTCCCCATCGAGCGGGTGCGGCAGCTGCCGCTCTGGGAAATCTGCACCGAGAGCGGCGCCGCGCCGCAGAACCGGCTGCTGCCGGTAGCCGGCGGCAAGGTGACCCTCGGCAAGCAGAAGGACCATCCCCTCTACGGTTGGGACAACGAGTTCGGGCACCACCGTTTTGTCGTCGACGATTTCGAGGCGAGCCGCTACCTCGTTTCCAACGCCGAGTACCGCGAGTTCGTCGACGCCGGCGGCTACCGCACCCCAAGCTACTGGAGCGACGAGGGGGAGCGCTGGCTCACCTTCTCCCGCGCCGAACATCCCCTCTTCTGGATCAAGGACGGCGATTCCTACCGTTTTCGAACCATGGCGCAGGAGATCGCCATGCCCTGGGACTGGCCGGTGGAGGTCAACCAGCTCGAAGCGAAGGCCTTCTGCAACTGGAAGGCGAAAACGACGGGCAAACCGATCCGCCTGCCGACCGAGGACGAGTGGTACCGGCTCCACGACCTGCTCGAGATTCCCGATCAGCCCTACTGGGAGCAGGCGCCGGGGAACATCAACCTCGAACATTTCGCTTCCTCCTGCCCGGTCAGCAAATTCGAGTTCGGCGACTTCTGCGACGTCGTCGGCAACGTCTGGCAGTGGACCGAGACGCCGATCACCGGCTTCGACGGCTTCGAAGTCCATCCCTGGTACGACGACTTCTCGACCCCGACCTTCGACACCCAGCACAACCTGATCAAGGGGGGCTCCTGGATCTCCACCGGCAACGAGGCGACCCGCGACTGCCGCTACGCCTTCCGGCGCCACTTTTTCCAGCATGCCGGCCTGCGCTACGTCGCCAGCGAGCAGGCGGTGGAGGAGCCGGAGGCGATGTACGAGAGTGACACCGCCGTCGCCCAGTATTGCGACGCCCACTTCGGCCCCGACAAGTTCGGGGTGCCCAACTTCCCCGCCACCCTTGCCGGCATCTGCGCCGAGGCGATGGGCGGCTGGCCGAAACAGCGCGCCCTCGATCTTGGCTGCGCCGTCGGCCGCGGGAGCTTCGAGCTGGCCAGGCACTTCGACTTCGTCACCGGCATCGACTTCTCCGCCCGCTTCATCCGCATCGCCTACCAGCTGCAGGAGAAGGGGGTGATCCACTACCAGCTCCCCGAAGAGGGGGAGATCGTCTCCTTCCACGAAAAGCGCCTCCAGGACTTCGGTCTCGCCGAGACGGCGCAGCGGATCGAGTTCTTTCAGGGGGACGCCCACAACCTCAAGCCCCAGTTTGCCAACTACGACCTGGTCCTCGCCGCCAACCTCCTTGATCGCCTTTACGACCCGGCGCGCTTTTTGCGCATGATCCGCGAGCGCATCAACCCCGGTGGCCTGCTCGTCCTTGCCTCTCCTTACACCTGGCTCGAAGAGTTCACCAAAAAGGAGCACTGGATCGGTGGCGTGCGCCGCGCCGGTGAGCCCTTTACCACCCTCGAGGGGTTGCAGGAGCAGCTCGGCGACCACTTCCGGATGATCGGCGAGCCGCGCGACGTCCCCTTCGTGATTCGCGAGACCGCCCGCAAGTTTCAGCACAGTGTCTCGCAGCTGACGATCTGGGAGCGGCTGGAAGGATGACGGCTTTCGACCTCGCCCGCGCCCGCCGCGAAACCCGCGGCTGCGAGAAGCTGATCCACTTCAACAACGCCGGCGCCGCCCTGCCGCCAGTGCCCGTGGCCGACGCCCTGCACGACTACCTGCGCGACGAGGAGCTGCATGGCGGCTACGAGGTGATGGCCCGGCGCGAGCTAGAGCTGGAGCACTTCTACGTCGCCGCGGCCCGGCTTTTGAACTGCGCGCCCGCCGAGATCGCTTTTGCCGAAAGCGCAACCCGCGCCTGGAACGCCGCCTTCTACGCCCTGAAGTTCCGGCCCGGCGCGCGCATCCTGGTAGGCAGCGCCGAGTACGGCAGCAGCCTGGTCGCGATGCTGCAACGGGCGCGGAACGAGGGGGTCGAGATCGTCGAAGTCCCCGACGACGGCCATGGTCAGGTCGACCTGGCGGCGCTGGAGCGGCTGATCGACGCCCGCACCCGGCTGATCTGCCTGACCCAGGTCCCCTCCGGCGGCGGCCTGGTCAACCCCGCCGCCGCCGTCGGCCAGCTCGCAAGAAGAGCCGGCATTCCCTATCTCCTCGACGCCTGCCAGGCCCTCGGCCAGCTCCCGGTCGATGTCGAAGCGATCGGCTGCGACCTCCTCTGCGGCACCGGCCGCAAGTTCCTGCGCGGCCCGCGCGGCACCGGCCTCCTCTACGTTCGCAACTCCCTGCTCGAGACGCTCGAACCGCACGAGCTCAACCACTTCGCCGCACCGATGCTCTTCGCCCGCGACTACCGGCTGCGCCCGGACGCCCGCCGCTTCGAGACCTGGGAGCGCAGCTATGCCGGCCAGCTCGCCCTCGGCGTCGCCATCGATTACGCCCTCGACTGGGGGTTGGAGACGATCAGCGCCCGCATCGGCCACCTCGCCGCCGAGCTGCGCCGTCAGCTCGCCACCCTCGACGGGGTCACCGTTGCCGACCGCGGCCTGCTGCAGTGCGGCATCGTCACCTTCCACGCCCGCCAGCGGCCTGCCGCCGAATTGCAGCAGCTCCTCGCCGACCGCGCCATCAATGTCGCCACTGTCCCTTTTTCCGCCAACCCTCTCAGCTCGGAGCAGCATCCGCACCCGCCGCTGTTGCGGGCTTCGCTGCATTACTACAACAGTGCGGAGGAGGTGGAGCGGTTTGTGGGGGAATTGCAGAAGTTGTTGTGATGGGGTGGAGTTAAAAGGCAGGAAAGTTCTTTGGACACGGATTCCACGGATGAACACGGATTAGGGGCAAGGACTGTAAAATTCAGGTTTGGCTTGATCCGTGTTCATCAGATTTGATCCGAGTTCGGCGGGTTATTTTGGTGTTTGCTGCATGGAAGGCGAAACAAAAGAGAAGACAGGAGCACTTGGACACGGATTTCACGGATAACCACGGATTAGGGGCAAGGACTTTAGGGTTCATGTTTGGCTTGATCCGTGTTAATCAGATCTGATCCGTGTCCAAAGTTTTTAATCTTGAATTTGACAGATTTCGATGATTCAAGAAGGAGGGGGAATGAAACACGAGGAAATCACAAATCAGATCATCTGCAGTTTTTACAATGTCTACAACAAGCTCGGGTATGGATTCCTGGAAAAGGTCTATGAAAACGCACTATTCATTGAACTCGCACTCACCGGTCTTGCCGTCCAGCAACAAGCCGCAATCGTTGTAAATTATGCCCAGCAGATGGTCGGTGAGTATTTTGCGGACCTGTTGGTAGAAGAAAAGGTTATCGTCGAAATCAAGGCAACCCGAGTCTTGAACGGCACCCATGAGGCGCAGCTACTGAATTACCTGAAGGCAACGGATGTTGAGGTGGGGCTGCTGCTCAACTTTGGCCCCAAAGCAGAGGTGAAGCGAAGCGTATTCGATAACTGCATGAAATAAGAGCTCTGGAAAAACAAATATCCCCCGTCTGGTTCTTAGGCTTAGCTGGACGAAATTTGAGTCACTTCGAAACCATTTTTTCTCCATTGCCGGCGGTGTAAATCAGTTTGTGTAAATGGCTTGGGTTTTTGTCGTCAGTAAACCGGCAACCTGCCTTCGAACAAGATAGAGAACTGGTTGAGAGCGGCCTTCCAGTCCCGAATCGGCAGGGTCCATTTCTTGGCGATATTGTTCAGCGCCAGGTAGAGCAGTTTGAACATGGCTGCGTCGTTGGGGAATGAGCCCCGGTTCTTGGTGACCTTGCGCAGCGACATGTTCAGCGATTCGATCGCATTGGTGGTGTAGATCACCTTGCGAATCTCCGCCGGGTAGGCGAAAAACGGGGTGATTCTCTCCCAGTTCCGCCGCCAGGACTGGCCGATGGAGGGGTGGGTTTTATCCCACTTCGCTTCGAACTCCGTCAGGTTCATTTCGGCCTGCTCGGCCGTCGCGGCCTGGTAAATGGACTTCAGATCGGCCGCCACTTCCTTGCGCTGTTTCCAGGAGACGTAGCGGAGAGAATGGCGCACCATGTGAACGAGGCAGAGCTGGACCTGGGTGCGAGGAAAGACTGCTTCGATGGCCTCGGGGAAACCTTTGAGCCCGTCCACGCAGGCGATGAAGATGTCTTCGACACCCCGGTTTTTCAACTCGGTCACCACCTGTAGCCAGAACTTGGCGCCCTCGTTCTCGGCCACCCACATGCCCAGGACCTCCTTGATGCCGTCCAGGGTGACGCCCAGGGCCAGGTAGACCGCTTTATTGCTGACGTGGCCGTTGTCTCGCACCTTGACCCGGACCGCGTCCATATAGACGATGGGATAGAGGGCGTCGAGCGGTCGGTTCTGCCAGATCTTGACCTCGTCCGCGACGGCATCGGTCACGCTGGAAATGAGGGCGGGAGAGACCTCGACGCCATAAATCTCTTCCAGATGCCCCTGGATCTCCCGGGTCGTCATCCCCCGGGCGTAGAGGGAGATGATCTTGCCGTCGAAGCCGGCGAAGCGGGTCTGGCCCTTGGGAATGATGAGCGGCTCGAAGCTGCTGTCCCGGTCACGCGGAACCTCGATCGGCAGTTTGCCGAATTCGCCCTTGATGGTTTTGGCCGACTTGCCATTGCGGGCATTGCCGCCTTTCGTGGCCACGGGAGCATGCTTCTCGTGCCCCAGGTGTTGGGTCAATTCCGCTTCCAAAGCTCGTTCCAGAAGGGCCTTGGTGAGCTGTTTAAGCAAGCCGGTTTCGCCGATCAGGTCTTCGGGCTTCTTGTAGTCGGCAAGCAGACGGTCCAGCAGATCTTTTTCGATGGCCATGGGGGCTCCTTAGAGGGTGGGGTCCCGGTGTACCCCTGAATGGCCATTTACACAATCTTTTTTACACCCTCCCATTGCCTGGAGATTTACCTCCCCTGGTCGATTACAATAGAGCATACATTTTCCGCCAACCAGAGGGCAGGATCCCGGCGGAATTAACGAGATCGGGGAATCGAAACCATGCTTAGACTAATCACTGGATTTTTGCTGCTGGCACTCTGCGGTTGCGGGAATGTCCAGCCCATCGCCAAGGCCACCACCCCCGAAATTGCCAGCGTCGGCGACACGGTTATCCTCGATGCCAGCGCCACCCTTCTCGACCGCGACTCGACCTACCTCTGGACCATCGATTCGGCGCCGAGCGGCAGCACCGCGACCATCGCCAACCCCCACGCGGCGAAAACATCCTTCGTCCCAGACCTGCCCGGCCGCTACACCTGCACCGTCACTGTTGCCAACGAGGATTTCAGCGATGTCACCTCCATCATCGTCACGGTGATCCCGGCGGTCGCCGACGGCGTCACCGAAGTCGGGGTGCTGGTCATCCACAGCGTCGACACCCTGCTCGGCTGGCAGATCGGCCGCACCCTCGCCGAGGCCGCCGATCTCGTCGCCCTGGAATATCCCACCCTGGTCACCGGGTGGAACGATGGGACCATTATCGCCACCCTGATCAACGTCCCCATCCCCCACCCGGAACTCTACCGGGTGGTCGACTGGACCGTCGAGTTAATCCTGACACCATGACCTGTTGCCGGAGGGGACGAAAGAGAGAAGTTGGTACGGAGTTCCGGGCTCCCTAGCCCCTTACAAAGGAGATTCCACCGTGATCGCCGTAATCTTTGAAGTCTGGCCGGTTGAGGAAAGGGCTGAAGAGTACTTCGATTTGGCTGCCTCCTTGCGGTCAGATTTGCAAAAAATTGACGGGTTCATTTCCATCGAGCGGTTCGAGAGCCTGACGACCAGGGGGAAATATCTTTCGCTGTCGTTCTGGCGTGACGAAGAGGCCGTTCGCAGTTGGCGCACCCTTGAGGACCATCGAAACGCCCAGGCCAAAGGACGCGATGGTGTCTTCGCCGATTACCGGTTGCGTGTTGCCTCGGTGGTGAGGGATTACGGGCTGGCGGAACGCGGCGAAGCACCCGATGACAGCCGTGAGGTGTTCGGCTAGCAACTTTCGGATTGTCTTCCTGGGAGCAATAAACGAACAAAAGCCCCGACCTGTTACTCGGTCGGGGCTTTTGTTCAGTCGGGAATGAACTTGACGGGGCCGAAAGGGCGCTTATTTGCTTTTCTTCCTGCCCGGACAAGGAAAGGGGGACAGATTTATTTATTGCCTTTCCGATTCACCCCGTGCTACTTTCCGGCTATGCCAAGAACCGCTCGCATCATCATTCCCAATTTTCCCCATCATATTATCCAGCGCGGGCATAACCGGCAGACGGTATTTGCCAGCGACGAGGATTACCTCTACTACCTGGCCAATCTGGCCGAGTGGAAAAAGGCCTACGAGTGCAAGGTGTATGCGTATTGCCTGATGACCAACCACATTCACCTGGTGGTCGATCCGGGAGATCGGGCGGAAGCTATCGGGAAATTGATGAAACGCGTTGCCGGACGGCAGACGCGCTATGTCAACCGTCTTGAGGGGCGTACCGGGACCCTGTGGGAGGGACGGTTCAAGTCGAGCCCGATAGACAGCAATGCCTATCTGCTGGCCTGCTGCCGGTATGTGGAGATGAACCCGGTTTTCGCGGGGGTATGTGAAGATCCTGCGCGCTACCGGTGGTCAAGTTGTGGTGCCAGAACCGGCCAGCAGTCCCTTGACTGGCTCGATTTGGATTCCCTCTATCTGGGGCTGGGAGTTGCAAACGAGGAGCGCGCAGCCAAATACCGGGCCTTTCTGGCCGGGACGATTTCCGAAGAGGAGCGGTCGATAATTCTCGGTGCCGTTACCCGCGGACAATTGACGGGCGGAGCATCCTTCGTCGATGAAATTGAAAAGAGACTGGAGCGCAGGGTCGAGTTACGTCGCCCCGGGCGCCCGCGAAAGGACCAGAAATAAAGCTACCCGTTGGCTCCTGGTCTCCTGTGCTCCTGGAAGGAGAGCCGCACCCTAAGAAGCTGGGGGAGTTCCGGAGACAGCATACTTAATTCAAAAGTCCCGACCGGATTTCCGACTGGCGTTTTTAACCAGTTGGTAAAATTGACTTCCTTGACTCGACGAAAAATCCTTTATTTCCGCTTCTGAAACTAAGTCGTATCCCCCGGGGTTTCTGAATGGACACGAGGTAGTCGAAAGGCTCATCTCTATGCGTATGCCGGGGCGTCTCGGAAGGGTCTGATCACTCAGCCTTCCAACTCCTGCCGGTCAAGGGATTCCACCTCGGAGCGCCCGAGCCAATAACAGGCGAGCGGAGCCGGAATCTTCAGTGCCTTGAAGTCCTCGGTTGCGGAAAGGGACAGTATCCCGAAATCGGCAGCGTCCTTGGTTATAACGTAAGCGCGATGGACCTTTCGCTCCTGACAGAACTGAACCAGGCCTTTCAGCTCCGAAGTCCCAACATTCTGCCCGCGATACTTGACCTCGAAAGGGACCAGCCGTTTGCCGGTATCGGCGATGATGTCCACCTCCTGATCCTTCTTTCCACGCCAATAGGAAAAGGAGATGCTTCGCTGGTAATAGCGGCTGAAGACGTGCTTGAAGAAGGCGGTCTCTACCGCTTGGCCGAGCTTTTGGGTGTCCTCCAGCAGTTCCTTCCCCTTGAGCATTACCCCGGGAGCGATAGCGGCGTCCGCAAGGTAGACTTTTGACCGGCCGCGCAGGATCTCCTTGCCGTATCCGAAAGGCCGCAGCCTGTAGATCAGGTGAGTCGCTTCGAGCAAATCGATGAAGTTGTTGGCGGTCCCCTTTTTAACCTCCAGATTGCTGCACAAAGCCTGGATGTCGAGGAGCCCGCCGTCGTGAAGGCAGAGGTAAAGAAATGTCTGTTCCAGTTCAAGGACGCGCCTGACGCCAAAGAGTGCGGTCATGTCACGTTTTAGGACTTTGTCGACGATGTCCTCTCGGAGAAGCTTCTGGGCCAGGGTTATGCTGCTGACCAGGGAGCTTTGGGGAAAGCCACCTCGTAACAGGTATTCGTGGAACAGCCCGGTCAGTGGCCGAGCTTCTTCCCCTGTGCGGGCGAACCAGTTGGGAGACTTGTCAAAGAGTCCGGCGAGGGTGGAGACAGGGGGGAGATCGGGCACCGGATCGCGCCGGATTTGCAGATATTCGTAAAAGGACAGAGTAGCCAGCCGAATGGTGTGCCAGCGTCCTACCCCTGATTCGAGACCCTCGGTTTCCAGTGGGGTTGCCGAGCCAGTGACGGCGATGCGCCGGCGCTTTTCAAAATCGACCTGATGCTTGAGCCAGACCTGCCAATCCTTGGTCGCCTGGATTTCATCGAGGAATAGGTATTCGACACCATCTCGACCCGGTTCGAATTCGCGCCAAAGTTGCAGCAAACCATCAAGCCCGATCAATTTGAGCAGCGGATGGTCAAAGGTCGCGTATAGAATGTTGGTTGGAGGGACACCCTTGTCGAGAAGCTGGTCAATCGCTTGCAGGAACAGGGTGGTTTTTCCAACCTGGCGTGCCCCCGAGAGGAGAAGTGCTCTTCCGGCAGGTGGGTTTTGCAGCCAGTCGCCAATTTCCTGAAATGCGGCCCGATGCCATGGGGGGAGCTCAGGAAACCGCCCACCCGACCACCAAGGGTTATAACGACGCAGTACCGCAATAAGTTCAGCATTGGACGCAATCACGTGAAAACCTCCCCAAAAAGTAATTTTAAGGTAAGTATATTAGTCTAAAAATTTAATATCAAGCCAATCCTCGGCAAATTCTAGGCTTAATTACAAGTAAGGGCCGCAGTGATTACCTCATCCCCCCGCCTAAACTCCAGGCCAGAGCCCTTCATGGGACGCCGAATCGAATTCAGAAACCCGGCCGGGACTTTTTATCCCATCAGCAACCCCAGGTTGGCCCGGTCGGTAGACCGTCCATTTGGACGGGAGATGTCATTTGGGTCACCCTGAAGCTTTGCTTTTACGATCGCCGGATGATTTACCTCCGCCGGTCGATTACAATAGAGCAAAGATTTTCCGCCAACCCCACGACAGGTGCCCGGCGGAACCAACAAGATCGGGGAGTCGGAACCATGGTCAGACGAATCACTGGAATTTTGCTGCTGGCGCTCTGCGGTTGCGGGAATGTCCAGCCCATCGCCAAGGCCACCACTCCCGAAATTGCCGCAGTCGGCGATACGGTTATGCTGGATGCCAGCGCCACCCTCCTTGACCGTGACGCGACCTACCTCTGGACGCTCGATTCGGCCCCCTCCGGGAGCACCGCGACCATTGCCAACCCCCGGGCGGCGAGGACCTCCTTTGTCCCCGACCTCCCCGGGCGCTACAGCTTCACCGTCACCGTATCCAACGAGGACTTCAGCGACGCCACCTCCATCGTCGTGACCGTTATCCCGGCGGTCGCCGACGGCGTCACCGAGGTCGGGGTGCTGGTCATCCATAGTGTCGATACCCTGCTCGGCTGGCAGATCGGCCGCACTCTCGACGAAGCCGTCGATCTCGTTGCCCTGGAATATCCCAACCTCGTCGCCGACTGGAACGACGGGACCGTAATCGCCTCGCTGATCAACGTCCCCATCGCCGACACCCCGCACCCGGAGCTTTACCGGGTAGTCGACTGGACCGTGGAGCTGATCCCGGCACCCTGAACTTTTGCCGGCCTGACAAGGACACACCGGGAGGCTGTTCCGATTCTCGCAGACGCTTACAAGGGAGATTCCACCATGATCGCCGTCATCTTTGAAGTCTGGCCGACGCCGGGGCGGGCCGAGGAGTACTTCGACCTGGCCGCGTCTCTGCGGGCGGAGTTGCAGCAGATCGACGGCTTTATTTCCATCGAGCGCTTCGAGAGCCTGACGACCCCGGGGAAGGTTCTCTCGCTCTCCTTCTGGCGGGATGAAGCGGCCGTGCGCAACTGGCGCAATCTGGAGAGGCACAGAAAAGCCCAGGCCCGAGGGCGCGGCGGCATTTTTGCCGACTACCGGCTGCGGGTCGCGGCGGTGGTGCGGGATTATGGGATGACGGAGCGCGGCGAAGCGCCGGATGACAGCCGCGACCTGTTCGGCTGACCAGCCCCAAGATAAACAAAACGAAGTCCCGACGAATCTCCGGCCGGGACTTCTTTTTTGTGGGGAAGTGACTTTGGCGGCGCGGGAAGGCCGCTCAGTTGCTTTAATCCCGGCCCCGGGCGGATAATGAAAGCGAACTGCCGCTTTTCACACCTTATCCACCCACAGGGAGCACACCATGAACAGCTTACTGCGTCTCGCCATCGTGGCCATGCTGCTGGCGGTGCCGTTATCCGCGCTGGCCATGCACCATGAAGTCAAGGTCGCCGAAAAGGCCGGCATCGGCCACTACCTGACCGATGCCGAAGGGAAGACCCTCTACTGGTTCAAGAAAGACATGCCGGGGATGAGCGCCTGCAGCGGCGGGTGCGTCGGCAACTGGCCGATCTTCTACCGGGAAAGCGTGATGGCGCCGGCGGAGGCCGCAGCCGCCGACTTCGCCACCATCACCCGTGAGGATGGCCAGCAGCAGACCACCTTCCGCGGTTATCCGCTCTACTGCTTTGCCGGCGACAGCGCTGCGGGGGAGACGAACGGCCAGGGATTGAAGGAGGTCTGGTTCGTTGTCGATCCAGGCAACTTTCCCCCTCACTGATGAAGAGGAAACACCCGTCTCCTACTGAGACGAAGCCCCGACCGGATTCCCGGTCGGGGCTTCGTGGTCAGATGTGGGTTGGGCTGGTTTCTTCCCACTGTGTGATCCTGCCGGCCAAAGCCTTCAGTCCGCCGGATTCTCTTCCAGCAGATTCATCCCCTCCTCCGGAACCCTGGCTTTGCGGCCCTGCTCCAGCAGTTGCTCGTCTTCACTCGCCAGTCCTCCTTCAGCGCCGGTGGTGACCGCCTCCGTGGCGGCGACCGGCGGCGGGGGCGCTTTCGATTCCTCCTGTGGCTCCACCGCTGTTGTAGACTGAAGCATGCGGACCGATACCCCTTCGGGGAACAGAACCTCCCGCGCTTCGTCGGGCATGGAAATTTGCTGCTCCTGGAAAACCCGCTTCACCAGCCGGATCAGCGAGGACTTGACCTTGAGTCCGTTGTAGGCCAGGCCGTCATACCAGAAGTAGATTTTCAGATTCACGGTAGCGGAGCCCAGCCGGTCGACCAGAACCAGGGCCTCCGGGTCCGCCAGCACCGCGGGATGTTCCCGCAGAAGATCCCGGACCAACTCCTGGGCGCGAGTAATCTCGTTCTCGAAGCCGATCCCGACTTCGAAGCTCTCGCGGCGATTGGGATTGGCGGTGTAGTTCC
Organism: Desulfuromonas carbonis; assembly: GCF_054658035.1. Lineage (NCBI taxonomy): Bacteria > Pseudomonadati > Thermodesulfobacteriota > Desulfuromonadia > Desulfuromonadales > Desulfuromonadaceae > Desulfuromonas > Desulfuromonas carbonis. The sequence continues at coordinate 1,209,084 of NZ_BAAHXR010000003.1, forward strand.
GGATGATGCTTTTATAGACTGTCGCGTTGGGAATCTGCACGTGGTTGCCGTCCAGATTCATCAGTACCGTGCCGCGGGTGGTTACCCATTGCACGACGCCGGTATTCCCGACAATCTCGACCAGATCGCCGATCCGAAACGGATTGCGCAGGCTGATCAGGATGCTGGCGAGATAGTTTTCGAGGATATCGCGAAAGGCGATTCCGGCCACCAGACCGGCCAGCCCCGTTCCGCCAAGCACTGTTGCCGCCAGGCGGGAGAGGCCGACGACCTGCAGCACCAGATACAACCCGAGCAGCAGAACGATGATGCTCAAAACCCGCGCCGCGACATCACGCAGCAGCGGATTCAGCCGTTGGCCCAGGGCCCTTCGCGTCCCCTGCGCCGCGAGCCAGGCAACGGCTCCGGACAGGAACAGCACCAGCAGCCCGAGCAGGAGTCGCGGCAGCCGCTGCAGGGTCCCCTGCCAGAGGTTATGCAGCTCTGATAACGCGGGCGAAAAATCCCAGGGCGAACTTTCCGCCACCCGGATACGATTAACCACCGCAACCACGTCGCCGGTTTTGGCGGCCAGGGTCCCGGCCCAGGTCCGGTCTTCCGCCGACGCGGCGCGCCCGTCGAGAAAGACCACCCCTTCTTCGACCTGCACGGCAATCTCCGAATACCAGCCGGTCGCTTCCAGTATGCTGGTCAGGCGCCTGTCAATGGCCTGGTCGCTGGCGACCGGCTGCACCTCGATGCGCGCCGCACCCGAGGTGCTCTCCCCGGCGGGCGGGGTCACTCTCGCTTTGGCCGCAGGTTCCTGCTGGGCCAATGCCGGGGAGAGGAGGAGCCCGAAAAAGAGGGCGCTGACGCCAAGGCGCCAGGCGTGACGATGGGGCAAGACCCGTTTTGAACGCCGAAGATTTCGCGCGCAGTTCATGGTAAAGACCCCTGTTCAGTCGCCGCCGGTCAAGCCGAAGCAGGTTTCCATGGTTTCAAATACGGCCAGGTACTTTGCATGGACATCGCGCCGGTCGGACTCCTCCGGCAGGCCATCCCGACTCCCTCGCTCGATCATGGCGGCCTGGTGCAACAAGGCGTTTCTCTGTTCGGGATAACAGGTGAAAGGGAGAATCAGCCGGATGGTTTGCAGCAGGCGGATGCTCACCGCGGCATTGGTCCGGCCATACTGGCGAATCTGGTCGAAGGACGCCGCCACGATCCGGTCGAAGGTGGTCGGGTAGCTGACGACCCGTACCCGGTTTGCGGCATCCTTTTTCAAAATCGGGGGGAAGATTCTTTGCGCCAGATCGCAGAGCGCCGCCCCGAGATGGTTGATGCAGGAGATGGCGGTAAAGGGATCGTTTACCCCCGGCGACAGGGCGCGGGCGGCGATTTCCACCAATTCATGAATGAGAAATACCAGATCCTGTTCCTGGCTGCGTTTTTGTCCGGTTATGAAGTGGCCGTTCACCGCCTTCACCAGGTCCTCCCCATCGGCGGCGGTGCCGGGCCAGACTTCGACCAGGGGCGCGCCCGCAACGATGAAATGCCCGGCCCGGTGCCCGATACGGATGACGAGGTCCCGGTCGACGGCCAGTTCGAGGAGACCGGCATGGTCGATGGCCTGCAAATAGCCACCGGAGAGGGCTGGGAGCGATCGGACCTCCTCGTCGAAACGTGCGGGAAGCAATTCCTCCAGGGCATAGTCGATCTCCCGCGCTCCCACCGCTTCGCTGAATTTGTCGGGAAAGCGCCGTTCGATTTCGGCGCTCAGCTCGCGGCTGACGGCGGCGATGACATTGGTGACCTGAATCGACTCGGCGACATGGTGGATGAAGTAAATCAGGACTCCCACACAGAGGATCGCCAGTAGCAAGGCGGCCAGAACCGAGAGGTGGGGGACGAATGGGGAAGCGGGCGCGTCACTGACCGTTCGCATCACCAGCAGGCAAAACAGGTAGGTGGAGGTGACGGTCCCGAGCACCACCTGGTTGCCGCGGTCGCGCATGAAATTCTGCAGCAGGCGCGGCCCGAACTGCTGCGAGGCGAGGGAAAGGGTAACGATGGTGATGGAAAAGACGATGCCGGTAACCGTGATCATGGAGCTGGCCACCGTCGAGAGGATGGCCCGCGCCCCGGCGGCACCGGTGAGGCTGATCCAGGAGAGATCGATCAGCCCGCTTTGTGCATTAAGCAAGTCGAGCTTGACCAGAATGAAGGCCAGGACGCCTGCCATGCCGGCCATGACCGAAGGGAGGAACCAGTAGCTAGAGCGAATTTTTTGGTAAAGGTTGACAAGTTTGGTCTTCACCGCTGATTCCTGTCATCGGGTTGGCGCCGTAAAAGAACGCGGTGGCATCAGGCGCGGCCGCCCCGCGGCCCGATAAAAAACCAGAGGACGAGGCCGATCACCGGCAGCAGGAAGATGACCAGCACCCAGAGGGTCTTGTTGCCGGGCGAAACCGGACTCTGGAGAATTTTCACCAGGGCCCAGATATCAGCGACCAGGATGGCGATTCCCAACAATGATCCCATGAGGTACTCCTTTGGGGCCACTCAATGTGGCCACCTGCTTTGACCCCTCCGGTCAAATCCTCCGGTTGGATCGATTGCGTTCCCATTTCCTGAAGGTGCCCGCGACGCTCTCCGGACCGGTGGTTTTTTTTCTGGGGGCTAATTGCAGCGGGTCGGCCAGATCAATGTCTCCTCTATCAAGCTTACCCAGCCGCCAGGAATAAACAACAGTGCCCCGGCCCAGGCGCCGGAACCTTTCCCCATAGGTGGTATAATGGCGGCGATGGATCCCCGCCAGGGAATTCAGAGTTGTTCAAACCGTCCAGAGAAAGGGGAGCCATGTACTACATCGTCGAGACCGCAAAATCGTTCGAGCAGGCGGCGACCGACATCGAGGCCGCGGTGACCCGCAATGGGTTCAGCGTCCTGCACATTCATGACCTGGGGGAGAAGCTGCGCAGCAAGGGACTCGATTTCCAGGAGCAGTGCCGGATTTTCGAGGTCTGCAATCCGCAGCAGGCGGTCAAGGTTCTGGGCGCCGACATGCGCTTGAATATGGCGCTCCCCTGCCGGATCTCGGTCTACACCGATCAGGGCAAGGCCCGGCTCGGCCTGATCCGGCCGGCGCAGATGCTCGCCGCCCTGTCGCAGGACCCGGCCCTGGCCGCCGTCGCCGCCGAGGTCGAGGCGAAGACGATCCTTATGGTCGACCAGGCGAAGTAACACGTCACTCCCGCCCCCAAAAGCAAATGCCCCGCACCGGTTGTCCCGGGCGGGGCGTTTGCTTTTGGGGGCCTGCTAAACCTAGCCGCCGTGCAGCAGCCGGTACTGGAGAATATAGACCGCCGCCCCGGCGAGATAGCCGATCAGGGCGAGACCGCTGATCTTCTTCACGTACCAGAAAAAGTGAATCTTCTCCATCCCCATCGCCGCCACCCCGGCCGCCGAGCCGATGATCAGGATCGAGCCGCCGGTCCCGGCGCAGTAGGCCATGAACTCCCAGAGAAAGCTGTCCATCGGGAAGTTGGCGAGGTCGTACATTCCCATCGAAGCGGCGACCAGCGGCACGTTGTCGACGATGGAGCTGACCAGGCCGATGATGCCGACGATGAGATCCTGGCGCCCGACGGTCTGGTCGAGCCAGCCGGCGAGGTGCTCGAGGATCATGGCGTGTTCGAGGGTGGCGACCGCCAGCAGGATGCCGAAGAAGAAGAGGATCGAGGCCATGTCGATATGGGTCAGGGCATGGACCAGAGTCAGGTGCTGTTTCTCTTCCTCCTTCTTGTTGCGGTGCAGCAGCTCGCCGACCAGCCAGAGGAAACCGAGGCCGAAGGTGATCCCCATGAAGGGGGGGAGGTGGGTGGCGGCCTTGAAGACCGGCACCGCGACCAGGCAGCCGATACCGCAACAGAACATCAGGTTCCGCTCCAGCGCCGTGGTGCTGTTCCCGTTGCCGGAAGGGACGTCGGCCACCGGAACCACCGCGCGGGAGCGCAGCACCCAGGCAGTGATGGCGAGGGGGACGATGAGGTTGGCGAGGGAGGGGAGCAGCACCCCGCGCATGATCGAGAGGGTGGAGATCTGGCCGCCGATCCAGAGCATGGTGGTGGTGACGTCGCCGATCGGCGACCAGGCGCCGCCGGCGTTGGCGGCGATGACGATGATGCCGGCGAAAAAGAGCCGGTCTTCCTGGCGCTGCAGCAGCTTGCGCATCAGCGAGACCATGACGATGGTGGTGGTGAGGTTGTCAAGGGTGGCGCTGAGGAAGAAGGTGACGAAGCCGGTCAGCCAGAGGAGCGAGCTGAGCCTTGTGGTCTTGATGCGCGAGGTGATGACCTCGAAGCCGTTATGGGCATCGACCACCTCGACGATCGTCATCGCCCCGAGCAGAAAGAAGATGATCTGGGCGGTGCTGGCCAGCGACTCGGAGAGCCTGCTGCCGACATGGGCGTGGTCGCCGGTCAGCAGCGAGTAGACGGTCCAGAGCAGCCCGGCGGCGAGCAGGGCGCTGGCGGTCTTGTTGATCCTTAAGGGGTGTTCCAGGGCGATAGCGGTATAGGCGAGCAGGAAGATGACGATGAGCAGGATGGTCATGGGCGACGTCCTCGAGCGGGAACCGGTTCTGGGCAGAACCGCAAGAAAAGAGCCGCTCGAACTTCACACCTTTGCGCAGATTTTGTCAATAGGTTCCTAGCCGATGCTCCCCAGACTCGCCAGGGCGATCACCCCTTCCCGGGCCGGCGGCATTGCGCCCCAGGACATCAGCTCGTTGTTGCCGGAAAGGACAAAGCCGGCGCTGCGCAGCAGCGGGCCCATGCCGCTCGAGCGCAGCAGATCGATGACCAGCGGCCGCTCGGCGGGGGTGCGCTCCAGCGCCTGCAGCAGGAGCAGCCGGTTCTCCCGCGGACAGCGGCCCGGGGAGAGCCAGGGGCCGAGCTGCCAGGCATTCGGATCGGGTTGCAGCAGGGCGAGGCTCTCCCCCTGCTGCAGGATCATTGCCGGCATCGCCAGGGCGGTGATCAAGGGCGAGCGGTCTTCTCCCCAGCAGCGCCAATCGAGGGCGATCAGCTTCTCCAGCAGCTCCGGTGGCGTCGGCAGACCACCGCCCAGCCCCTGCCCCGGCCCCTGCCAACGCTCGACGCGGTCGCAAGGGAGAAAGCCGCGCCGCTGGTAGAGGGGGAGGCCGGCGCCGGAGGCGGTCAGCCAGATCCGCTTCACCCGGGCCAGGTTCAGGCGCTCGACCGCGAAGTCAAAGAGGGCGGCGCCAAAACCGCGCCCGCGGCTCTCCGGGGCGACCAGCAGGTTGCCGATCCAGCCGCTCTCTTGGTAGGCAACGGCAGAGACGAAGCCGAGGGGGCGGCCGGCGAGGCGCAGGACGAAAAAGTGGGGCCACCACTGGTCCTGGAAGAGCTGTTCCTCGCGCAGCGGCACGCGCCAGTTCTCGGCGGCGGCCCAGGCGCGAAAACAGGGCCACTCGCAGACAGTCGGTGTCGCGAACTCCATGTCGCGTCCTCAGGCCGCCCGGCAGAGGTGGCGCAGATCGGCGTCGCTCAAGGGGCGTTTCTGGCGTTCGGAGAGGCGGCGCACCCGGCTAAGCAGGCTCTCGAGGTTGTGGTCGGCGGCGTTGATGCCGAGGAGCGCCAGGCGCTCGCTGAGGCCGTGCCGACCCGAATGCTTGCCGAGGATGAGGCTGCGCTCGAGGCCGACTTCGGCCGGGTTGTAGCCTTCGTAGTTGAGGGGATTTTTCAGGACGCCGTCGGCATGCATCCCCGATTCGTGGTGAAAGACCTTCTCGCCGACCACCGCCTTCCAGTCCGGCACCGGCCGGCTGCTCGCCTGGCCGACGTAGCGGGAGAGCTCGACGAAGCCGCGGGTGTCGATCCCCGGGTCGATGCCGCAGGCATGCTTGAGGGCCATCACCACCTCTTCGAGGGCGGCGTTGCCGGCGCGCTCGCCGAGGCCGTTGACGGTTGTGTTGACGAAGCGGGCGCCGGCGCGCAGGCCGGCGATGGCGTTGGCGGTCGCCATGCCGAGGTCGTTGTGGGTGTGAACCTCGAGATCGAGACGGGTACGGTCGGCGAGGAAGCGGACCTTGTCAAAGGTGGCGAAGGGGTCGAGGATGCCGAGGGTATCGCAGAAGCGGAAGCGGTCGGCCCCTTCGGCTTCGGCGATGGCGAGCAACTCGACCAGGAAGTCGAGGTCGGCGCGGCTCGCGTCTTCACCGCCGACCGAAACGTAGAGGCCATGCCCCTTGGCAAAGCCGAGCGCTACCTTGAGCTGCTCCTTGACCCAGTCGCGGCTCTTGCCGAGCTTGTGCTCGATATGGATGTCGGAGACCGAGAGGGAGATGTCGACCGCCTCGACCCCCGTCGCCAGCGAGACCTCGATGTCGGCTATCACCGCCCGGTTCCAGGTGATCAGCCGGGCGGAGAGGCCCATCTCGACCAGGGCGCGGATCGATGCCTGCTCCTCCCGCCCCATCGCCGGGATGCCGCACTCGAGCTCGCCGACGCCGATGGCGTCGAGGCGGCGGGCGATCTCTTTCTTTTCGGTCAGGGTGAAGGCGACGCCGGCGGTCTGTTCGCCGTCGCGCAGGGTGGTGTCGTCGATGATGATCGGCCGGTTCAGGGCTGCGTTCATGGTCAACCTCCCAGCGAAAAACGAAAAGCCCCGGAACCTGTTTCAGGTTCCGGGGCGACTTTGCCTGTTGGGGTGCCGGCGACGCTGTCGGCGGATAATTTTGCTTCCTCCTCCTTATCAGCACAAGCCGTGCCAAGGGAAAAGCCCGAAAATCGGGGCGCTGGCCCCCGTTTCGCACCACTCTTGCCGCAAATCGCGGCAGCAGTGACCAATTCCCGGTCAGCGGCCGGTGAGGTCGATAAAGTTGCGCAGCAGGCGCCGGGCGCTCGTCGCCAATTCCGCTTCGCGGCGGCGGAAGCTCTCCGCCACCTCGGCAGCGGCCCCGGTCTGCTGGCACCAGGCGGCGACCACTTCGCCGTTGACCTCGGGATGGAACTGCACCCCCCAGGCGTTGCCGTGGCGGATCGCCTGGCCGGCGCAGTCCACAGAAGTGGCGAGGTGGTTCGCCCCGGAGGGGACGGAGAAGGAGTCGTTGTGCCATTGGAAGACCGGCAGCTCCTCGGGGAGCCCGGCGAAGAGGGGGTCGCGGCGGCCAGCGGCGGTCAGGGTGGCGGTGCGGACGCCGTGCTCGCCGTCGGTGGCGGGGCGCACCTCCCCGCCGAGCACCGCGGCGAGGAGCTGGCCGCCGAGGCAGACGCCGAGCTGGGGAACCTCCCGGGCCAGCAAGTCGGCCATGAACGCGCGCACCGTGCCGAGAAAGGGGAAGCGTTCCTGGTCCTGTACCCCCATGTAGCCGCCGAGGACGATCACCCCGGCGAGGGGGGCGAGGTCGGGGAGGGGATCGTCGCGGTCGGGGCGCCAGGTGGCGTGGGGGACCTTCCACTGATCGAGCCAGGTGGCGAAGTTGGCGGCGGGGACGCGGTCGTGGTTCTGAACAAAGAGGATCATGGCAGGCTCCGGAGGAGGTCAGTAGAGGCGCCGGAAGGCCGAGGCCTTGATCACGGCGATGATTTCGTTCCCCGGCTCGAGACCGAGATCCCGCACCGCTTCGGCGACCACCTGCGAGACCAGGGTCTGGCCGCCGCAGTCGAGTTCCACCCCGGTGCGCGCCCCGGCGGTAAAGATCGACTTGACCCGGCAGGCGAGCAGGTTGCGGGCGCTGGTCGCCTCCGGGTGGCGCTTGAAGAGGGTGATGTCCTTGGAGGAGAGTTCGAACATCCCTTGCGGCTCGGTGCCGCCGGCCGCCAGCATCAGCTCGCGACCACCCCAGTTGTAACTGTAGAGGCCGTCGTGCTGGCGCGGAGTCTTCAGTTCGAGGAGGTTGATGTAGCCGACCGGGCTGCTCCCCATGCGGCGCCGGGCGAGCTCCTCGGCGGAACTGCGTGCGACCAGGCGGCCGCCGGCGAACTCGAGCACCTGCTCGGTCATCAGCCGCATCTCGTTGAGGGAGTGGCTGATGAAGAGAAGGGGAATGGCGAACTCGCTGAAGACTTTCCTCAGGTAAGGGATGATCTGGTACTTGAGCCCCGCGTCGAGGCCGGTGAGGGGCTCGTCGAGGAGGATCAGCCGCGGGCAGGAGAGGACGGTGCGCGCCAGCGCCACGCGCTGGCGTTCGCCGCCGGAAAGGGTGCCGGTGTCGCGGTCGAGCAGGGGGGCGAGGCCGAGGACCTCGATCAGGTTTTTCGGGTCGATGCGGCGTTCCGCGCGCGGAATGCGCTTGTAGCCGTAGAGGAGATTGCTCTTCACGCCGAGATGGGGGAAGAGGTGGGCGTGCTGGAAGACGACGCCGATGCGGCGTTTCTCGGGGGGGCGGTTGATGCGGACGCCGCTGTCGAAGAGGGTCTCGCCATCAAGCCGGATCGAGCCCTGATCCGGTCGCTGCAGGCCGGCGATCAGGTGCATCAGGGTCGACTTGCCGCTCCCGGAGGGGCCGAAGAGGCCGATGCGGCGCCCCTCCACCGAAAAGGCGGTCGCCAGGGAGAAGTCACCGAGGCGCTTTTGAAGGGCCAAATCGAGGATCATCGCCGGCTCCTGGGGCGAAAGCGCTGCACCAGCCCCTCGTTGCAGAGGAGAACCGCCAGCGCCAGCACTACCGAGACCAGGCAGAGACCGAGGGCCATGCGGTCGCCGCCGGGGGTGGCGGTGTAGTCGTAGATGGCGAGCGGGATGGTCTGGGTCACGCCGGGAATGTTGCCGGCGATGACGATGGTGGCGCCGAACTCACCGAGGCTGCGGGCGAACATCAGCGTCGCGCCGGCGAGGATCGCCCGCCCGGCGAGAGGGAGGATCACCGAAAAGAGGGTGTCGTACCAGTGGGCGCCGAGGGTGCGTGAGGCCTGGATCAGGTGCAGGTCGATATCTTCCATGCCGATGCGGATCGAGCGTACCAGCAGTGGAAAGCCGACCACCATCGAGGCGATCACCGCCGCCTTCCAGGTGAAGATGATCTGGATGCCGAGTCCCGCCAGCAGTCCGCCGAGCCACCCTTTGCTGCCGAGCAGCAGCAGCAGCAGGTAGCCGACCACCACCGGCGGCAGCACCAGCGGCAGGTTGACGAGGCCGTCGAAGAGGGCCTTTCCCGGCAGCCGGGAGAAGACCAGCAGGTAGGCGGCGGTGATGCCGAAAGGGAGCGAGAGGAGGGTGGCAGTGACCGCCACCTGCGCCGAGAGGGTGATCGCCTGCCAGTCGGTCGGGGAGAATTCGAGCATCCAGGTTCCTTCGGCCGGAAACTTTCCCAAGGGTATTTTCCCGGCGTCGGCTCGCCCGGCCCCTTCGCGGAGGCCGGGCGGGCGTCCTTTGTTTGCGTTACGGGCTAATGATCGACGCCGAGCATCACATTGGATGCCTTGATAATGGCGTAGGCACTCTTTCCTTCGGCGAGCCCCAGGGAAGCCACCGCCTCCTTGGTGACGATGGAGGTGACCTGATCCCCGCCGGGGAGGGTAATGACTACCTCTGCATTGACTGCGCCAAGGGTGATTTTGCTGACGGTTCCTTTAAGTGTATTGCGGGCACTGAGTTTCATAAGTCTCTCCTCTCTGGGGTTGATGTGCGTCGCTGCCTTAAAATCAGGCAGATTCGACAGCTGTCAGAAATAATATTGCCCTTGCAGCCGAATCGTCGTGTCGTCCTTGCCGGTCGTTCGCGTATCGCTGGCCAAGGTGAGGTCGGACTGCAGTTTGAGATGGTGCCGGTCGAAATAGTAGTTGATGCCGAACTGGGTTTCGTTCTTCTCAAATTTTGCCGAGGCGTTGGCTGCGGTCGAATTGATCGCCGAATAGCGGACGCCGAACTCCAGTCTCTTCGGCAGCACCTGGTAACCGGCCTGAAGGTAATAGCCATCGGCATCCCAGGCGTCTCCGCTCTCCGGGTCGGCCGTCAGGGCGTAGTATTCGGCTGCGAAACTCGCCCCCTGCCAGCTGGCGGCAAGATTGGCGGTCCAGAGCAGCCAGGTCAGGTTGCTGCCGTAAGCCGCCGTAAAGTCGGCCGCAGTCAAGCCATCGAGGTTGAGGGCGACATCCATGACATCGTTGTCCTTGTCAAAGCCGCTGCCGACATCGTTGGCCCCGATCTTTTCCCTGGCGAGGGCGGCGCCGAGGTTCAGCATTGGCCGGTCGCTGGGCCAGCCGGCTTCATCGAGGGGGACCGGGCCGAGGGGATTGATGTCGACCCGCCCGGCCAGCAGCATCCGGTTCTCCTTGTTGCGGGTGTTGGGGCCATTGCCGTTGAATATTCCCAACCGATATTCTACAAGTTTTTCGTGCACCGCGCCCGCCATCTGCAGGCCCGTATCGCGGCCCAGGTTGAAGGTTTCGTTGGCCAGGGAGCGGTCGATGAAGAGCTGCCGCGCCACCGAAACCAGTTCCTGGCGCGCCTGGGGTGGCTTGAACTGGCCGACCTGCACCACCAGCGGCGCAGCGAAGGCATAGTTGAGGAAGACATCTTCGGTGACAAAGCCGCTCGCCACGTCCGCCTGGTACTTGTAACCGAGCCGTTGGTCGAAGAGATTCCCCTGCAGCACCAGCTTGACGCGCCGGATGCGGAAATCACTGATATTCTCGCCATTGGCACGGTCCGCATCCCGGTAGCTGTAGAGCAGTTGCGCCCAGCCGCCGAACTGCAGCCGGTAGGCGCCGTCGGCGGTAGCGACGCTCAGTCCCTTGCCCGGCTGGTACCAGGCCGGGCTGCTCTGCCGGGTCGCCTCCGCGTAGTCTTCGGCGCTGATCACCCCCTTTTCCCGCAGGATATCCTCCAGGGTCCGGGCCTCGGTGCGGGGCGTGGGAAACAGGGTCAGGGAAACCAAAAAACAGAGGGGCAAGAACCCGCGCTTCATTGTTTTATTCTCATTGTGAGTGCTGCCAGGGCAGCTGTCATGGTCCGGTAATGACGACGCCCGGCTTTCAGCATCGAAAGCCGGGCGTCGTTGCCCGGTACGACCTCACTGTCGCACCTCCTCGTCCTGGTTTCGCCGGCCGCCGCCGGTCGTCCCGGCCATGGTCCGGGCCTCCTTGCGGGTCAGCGGGAGACGAAACCGCTGGCTGTCGCTACTTTACAATAAAGCCGTATTTTTCCAGGATTCGTGCCGCCGCCGCGGAGCGGAGAAAGGCGAAGAATTGAACCGCCTCCGGCTTGCGGACCCCTTCGGCCGTCAGACCGACGGGATAGGTCACCTCGGCGTAGAGGGGTTGCGGGACCTCCAGCAGAATGACCGCCTGCTGGGCCAGCAGCGCGTCGGTCTTGTAGACGAAGGCGCCATCGACCTCGCCGCGGTCGGCGTAGACCAGGGCCTGGCGCACATCCTGGGCCATCACCAATTTCCCCTGCAGTTGCTCGTAGAGTCCAGCGGCCTTCAGCGCCTGTTCCGCATACTGTCCCGCCGGGACACTCCTGGGGCTGCCGATGGCGATCTTCTGCAGCTTGGCCAGGTCCTCCAGTTCGGTGACCGCCAGACCCTTGCGGCCAACAAAGACCAGGGTATTGAAAGCCAGGGTCTGCACCCCCTCGGCCGGGATGCGCTGCTCCTCGACCAGGAATTGCATCCACTTCGGATTGGCGGAAATGAAGAGATCGGCGGGCGCCCCCTGGGCGATCTGTTTGGCCAGGGCTCCCGACGAAGCGAAGTTGGGGAGGAGGGTCGTATCGGGGGCGGCCTGTTGATAGGCGGCGACCAGTTCCCGGGTCGCATCGGTCATGCTCGCCGCGACCGACAACCGGATCTCGGCGGCCTGGGCGAAGGTTGCCAGCAGAAGCGAAACCACCAGGGCAAGCAGCAGGGTGCGCATGATCTCTTTCCTTTCCCGAATGAATGGGGGTATCTTGGCGGAGCTGCCGTAGCGGGGAGGAAGGTACCGACGTCGTTGGCGGGAATCGTTCCTTGACTTAGTCAGGATAATGTCATAAGGTCATGATCATGTCAAAGGAAAATTTCACCCTCGCCAATTCCATCCGCCGGCAGCGCGAAGAGCGGGGCTGGTCGCAACAGGAGCTCGCCGATCGGGCCGGCCTCTCGCGCACCGGCATCAGTGCCATCGAGGCGGGGCGGCTGATCCCCTCTACCGCCGCGGCGCTTACCCTGGCTGCGGCCTTCGGCTGTCGGGTCGAAGATCTCTTCGCCCTGGCCGGGCATGGGGCGGCATCCTGGGCCTGGTCACCGCCGGCGGAGGGGTGCCGGTACTGGCGCGCCCTGATCGGTTCCCGGCAACTGCTCTTCCCGGTTGAGGCGAGTCCCCTGGGGACCGTCCCCCACGATGGAGTCTGGCGGGACGGGGGCTGCCACGACCAGGCCTTCGCCGACCCGGTGCGCACCCTGGTGATCGCCTGCTGCGATCCGGCGGTCGGCTTGCTCGCCGCGGAATATGCGCGCCAGACCGGATTCCGCATGCTGGTCCTGCCCCGGGCCAGCCGTCCTGCCCTGGAACTGCTGGCGGCCGGACTGGTGCATGCGGCCGGTCTTCATCTCGGCAGGGATGGCGGTGGCGAAGGGAACCGCACGGCGGCCCGGGAGAGGTTCGGCGCCGAGTTTCGCCTGCTGCGCATCACCGACTGGCAGACCGGGTTGGTGCTTGACCCCGCTCTCGGCGTCGGGACGATCAGTGGCGCCCTCGCGGCCGACCTGCGCTGGATCGGGCGCGAGCCCGGCTCCGGCGCCCGTCAGGTCCTCGATGAGCTCTGTCCCGGCCGTCTCGCCCCCGCGCACCTGGCCCGCGATCATCGCGGCGTCGCCACGGCGATCCGCAGCGGCTTCGCTCAGGCCGGAGTCGCCCTGCGACTGGTCGGGGAGGAAGAGGGGCTGAATTTCCTCAGTGTGCGCGAAGAGGCCTATGATCTCTGTCTCGCCGCCGACAGCCTCGCCGATCCCCGCATCCGCGCCCTGGTGGAGGTGGTTCGCTCTCCGGCTTACCGCCGCCTGCTGGGTGAACTCCCCGGCTACGACAGCCACCGCACCGGCGAATTCGCAACCTGAGGCCAAGCCATCTTTGCCTAAAAAATCGGCACCATGCCTGTGTTCAACACGCCATCTTCCATCCCGCCCTTGGCTCTGCCAGAAAATTCAATAACTTGCCAGCATGGCGAGACTTTTGCAGTTCTGTAATGCGTCATCATCCCGACTCCCTGCCCCGCCAACGCTGCCGGACCAGGCCGCCTCCCTCCCAATGCCGCGAAGGAGCTGATTTCCGACTCTGCCCAGTTTTCGGAAAGGATCAGACCTTGGCGAATAAACCGAAAATCAAGGACCTGCTCGACGAGCAGGCCTGCGCCCACAACAAGACCAAAAAGAGTGCCTGCAACGCCCCGACCCCGGGAGCGACGACCGGCGGCTGCGCCTTCGAAGGGGCGCAGATCGCCCTCTTCCCCTATGCCGACGCCGCCCACGTGGTGCATGGCCCGATCACCTGCCTCGGCTCCTCCTGGGAGACCCGCGCCACCCGGACCAGCTGGCCGGGCCGGGACCTGACCCAGATGGGGTTCACCACCGCCATCTCCACCAACGATGTCGTCTTCGGCGGCGAAGAGAAGCTGCTGCTGGCGGTCGACTACGTGGTCGGCCGCTACGCCCCGCAGGCGGTCTTCGTCTACGCCACCTGCGTCACCGCCCTGATCGGCGACGATCTCGACCTCCTCTGCAAACAGGCGGCGGCAAAACATGGCCTGCCGGTGGTGCCGGTGCATGCCCCCGGCTTCGTCGGCAGCAAGAACCTCGGCAGCCGCCTCGGCGGCGAAGCGGTGCTGGCCAGCCTGATCGGCACCGCCGAGCCCGAGACCACCACCCCCTTCGACATCAACCTGATCGGCGACTACAACGTCACCGGCGACATGTGGCAATACACGCCGCTCCTCGCGGAGCTCGGCATCCATGTCCTTTCGACCCTCTCCGGAGACGGCCGGGTCGCCGCGATCCGCACCGCGCACCGGGCGAAGCTGAACGTGCTGGTCTGTGCCAAGTCGCTCGTCTCCCTGACCCGGAAGCTGGAAGAGAAATACGGCATCCCCTCGATCTCCCTCTCCTTCTACGGCAAGCGCGACACCAGCGACGGGCTGCTCGCCATCGCCACCGCCCTCGGCGACGCCGAACTGATCGCCCGCACCCGGGCGCTGATTGAGCGCGAGGAGGCACGCCTCGAGCAGGAGCTCGCCCCCTACCGGGCCCTCTTCGCCGGCAAGAAGGCGGTCCTCAACACCGGCGGCAACAAGGCCTGGTCGATCGCCGCGGCGCTGCAGGACCTCGGCATCGAGGTGGTGGCGACGGCGGTCGGCAAGTCGACGGAGGACGACCGGGAGAAGGCGCGCCAGTACCTCGGTGCCGGCGGGGTGCTGATGACCAAGCCGGGCCAGGAACAGGCGAAGATCATCGATGATACCAAGGCCGACCTCCTCCTCGCCGGTGGGCGCAGCCTCTACACCGCGATCAAGAAGGGGATCGCCTTCGCCGACGTCAACCAGGAGAAGAAGAAGAGCTACGGCGGCTACCGCGGCCTGCTCAACCTCGCCGAGGATCTCCGGCACGCCCTGGAAACCCCGGTCTTCCGCAACGTCGCCAGGAGGGCGCCATGGGAGGAGTAGTCCACAAATCACCGAAGCCGCTGCAGGTCAATCCGCACCGCCTCTCCCAGCCGATGGGGGCGACCCTCGCCTTTCTCGGCGTCGACAACTGCATGCCGCTGATGCACGGTGGCCAGGGGTGCACCTCCTTCACCAAGGTCTACCTGACCCGCCATTTTGCCGAGCCGATCGCGATCCAGACCACGGCGGTGACCGACATCACCGCAATCCTCGACGGCGGCGACTACAGCATCGTCGAGTCGGTGAAGAACATCACCGCCAAGGTGACCCCGCAGCTGATCGGCCTGCACACCACCGGCCTCACCGAGACCAAGGGGGACGACATCCGCGGCGTGGCCGGCAAGATCGACTTCCCGCTGGTCTGGGTCAACACCCCCGACTACGAGGGAGGGCTAGAGAGCGGCTGGGCGCTGACGGTCAGAGCGATGATCGAACAGCTGGTAACAGCGACGGAGCTGGTCGACGATACCAAGCTGGTCCTGTTGCCCCACGTCAGCCTGACGCCGATCGAGGTAGAGAAGATCAAGGAGTTCATCGCCGGCTTCGGTTTCGAGGTGCTTGCGCTTCCCGACCTCTCGACCTCTCTCGACGGCCACCTCGGCGAGAAGCAGAGCGCCCTCTCCAGCGGCGGCATCGGCGTCGAAGAGATTCGCACCCTCGGCGACGCCGGGCTGGTGCTCAGCGTCGGTGCCTCGATGCGTGCCGCCGGGGAGGCGCTGACCAAAAAGAACCCGGCAATGCGCCATCACCACTTTGACCACCTGCAGGGGCTGGCGGCGACCGACCGGCTGGTCGCGCTGCTTCTCGCCGAGACCGGTTTCAGTGCGCCGCCGCCGGCGGTGGCATGCTGGCGCAAGCGGTTGCAGGATGCCCTGCTCGACTGTCACTTCGCCCTCGGCCAGACCCGCTTCCTCGTCGCCGCCGAACCCGACCACCTCGCCGGCCAGGTCGCCGCCCTCTGTGAGGCGGGGGGAGAGGTCAGGGCGGCGATCGCCACAGTCGATGCGCCGCAGCTGGAGCAGGTCCCGGCGGCGCAGGTCCTGGTCGGGGACCTGGAGGATGCCGAGGACTTCGCCGCCGAGTACGACCTGCTGATCACCAACTTCCACGGGGCCGGGATTGCCCATCGCTGCCACAAGGGGCTGGTGGTGCGCGGCTATCCCAACTGGGAAGAGGTCGGCAACCAGCTGCAGAACGACGTCCTCTACGAGGGGGGCGCTTATTTCCTCTGCGCGCTGGCCAATGCCGCCAGTCGCTGGCGGGAGGAGCAGGGGTGGTGAGACCAATGAAAAGAATGGGACGCATGGGACCACTGGGACTTATGAACCACAAAGGTCCGATCGGTCCCAGTTGTCCCATGCGCCCCAGGATTGGCTTTTGAAATGAGCTCTTACACCGACACCATCCGCCGCTACGCTACCGACAGCCGCTACACCGGCACCCTCGACCGTGCCGATGGGACCGGCGAGGTCGGCCTCGGACCGGAAGAGGCCGGCCGGCGCCTGGCGGTGCGCTTTGCCCTGCGGATCGATGCCGGGCAGGTGACGCAGGTCCGGTTCCAGGTCTTCGGTTGCGGCTTTACCATCGCCGCCTGTGCTGCCGCCGCCGAACTGGCGGAGGGGAAGGATCTCGAAGCGGCGGCGGCGATAGCGCCGGCCGCGGTCGCCGCAGTCCTCAACGGCCTGCCGACGGAGCGGGATTATTGCGCCGAGCTGGCGGTGGCCGCGCTCCAGGCCGCCCTGGCCAGTGCCCGCAGTGAAGACCATGCGGTAGCAGTGGTCGCCCATGACCCGGCTGCCGTCGAACACGGGCCGCGGGTGACGGCCGCCGACCCGGTCTATCGCCGCTTGCTGGCCAGCCCGGCCCCGCGCGCGGTCGCGGCGGAAGACCGCCACCTCTTCGCCTGCCTGCTGACGGTGGCCGCTGCCGAACCCTGGTCGCTGGCCGCCGCCCTCGGCCTCGACGAGTGGGAGTTGGCCGCACTGCTGCAGCGCTACTTTCCGGGTGTCGCTCCCGCGACCCTGGAATCGGGGGAGAGGGGGAAGCGGCCGCCCCTGGTCAATGCCGGCGTACTGGCGGTGCTGCACTCCCACCTCCCCGCAGGGGGAGACGACCCGGCGCCCCGCTGGCTCGCCGCGATCCTCGCCGCCCGCGCCGCCCATCCGGGGCATCTCTGGGTGGCGATGGGCCTCTTCGCCCGGCCGGAACTGAGCGCCGCGATTCGGCGCCACCTCCCGGCGTTGACCGCGGCCAACAGCCGGGGGATGCGCTGGAAGCGATTCCTCTTCCGCCAGGTCTGCGACCTGAAGGGGGGAGTCATGTGCAAGGCACCCGATTGCGGGCTCTGCAGCGATTATTCCCTCTGCTTTGCCCCGGAAGAATCATGAGATGACAGCGAACCCCTCCCCTCCTCATCGTCCGCCCCCTTTTTCAGGTAGGGACGGACGATCAGTGCAGCGTGAAACGGTCACGCGCCTTGGCGAAGGCCGATTCAACCTCGCCGAGAGCCTTCTCAGCGCCCGCCTTTAAATCCTCCCAGGCCTGCCCACCGGCCTTTTCTAGGTCGGCAACCTTCTCCTGCAGAGCGTCGCGCCGGTCCTTGAGTTCTTCGACCTGCTCCTCATACTCGATCCGGGCATCGGCCTTGGCACCGCGGGCCTTGGCCTGGAATTTTTCGATTTCAGCGTTCCACTGGTCGATTTTCGACTTCACTTTTTCGACATAGGCTTCCTGTGTCGTCATCGTTTTCTCCTTTCGGGATGAACGTTCTGACAAGTGACTTTGCCCTTTCATCTTACCACGGGCCCCGTAAGGCCCGGTTTTTCACCCGACGGAAGCTAGGATTGGCCGCTGGTCAGGGCGAGAGCAACAAGGCCGCCGACCAGGAGAATCAGGGCGAGCCAGACCACGACCCGTTTCGGGCTCAAATGGCCGCCACCCATCTCCATGGACATCTCTTCCGACTGCTCCTGGCGATGGCGGCGATGAAGAAAGATCAGGGCGCCCGTCACCCCGAGGAAGCAGAGATTCAGCCAGAAGGTGTAGTCGAAGCCGAAGCGGGTCATCTCTTCCACCCTGCGGGCGCTGTGGGGGGTGATGCCGAAGGCGGCAAAGCTGTAGTGGAGAATCAGCGCCGTGGCCACGATCGCGAGGTACATGATGCCGGCGATGTAGAGGGCTACCCGCCAGCCGTAATACTTGGCGTTGACGGCCACCAGCGGCGGCACCATCAGGTCCGAGTAGATAAACCCCATGATCCCGGCAAACATTACCCCGTTGGCATTGAGGACCGTGGCGAGAGGGATATTCCCCATCGAGCCGATGAAGGTCAGGGCGGCGACGAAAGGTGCGACCAGGGCGTTTTCGAGGGCCTGCAGCCACTGCGGCAGGGCGGCACCGGCGTCGATGAGGAAGATCTTCGCCCAGAGACTTTCCGGCACAAAGACCGCAACGAAGCCGGCGACGGTAAAGCCGATCAGGATCTCCTCCCAGACCATCTGCCATTCCATGACGAACTTGTTGCCGACCATCTGCCACCCCTGGCGACTGGTGATCCGCTCCTTCCAGTCAAAATCCTCTTCCTCTTCCGCCTTTGCTTCCATCTCCTTCCGCGCCTCTTCGATCCAGCGCCGCGGATAGCTGAGCCGGATCAGCAGGCTGCTGATGACGATGAGGAGCAAGCCACCGACAATCTCGGCCGCCAGGAATTGCCAGCCGAGAAAGATCAGGATCAGGATGCCGAGTTCGATCACCAGGTTGGTGGAGGCGAACATGAAGGCGACGGCGGCGATAAAGTGGGCCCCCTTGAGAAAGAGGGCGCGGGCGGTGGCGAGAGCGGCGAAGGAGCAGGAAGAGGAGATCGCCCCGAACAGGGCCGCCAGGGAGAGGCTCCGCGGCCGGGGGGTGCCGAGGTAGGGCGTCAGCTTCTTTTTCGAGACAAAGACCTGGATCATGCTGCTGACAAAGTACCCGAAGATAAAGGCCCAGCCGGCTTTCCAGAAAAATCCGAGGGAGGTTTTTACGGCCTGCCCGTACAGGCTCCAGAATTCCTGGGTGAACATTCCATATCCTTTTTATTTTATTATCTAGCTGATATTACGATAGTTTAAGTTTAGCGTGCGGAGTCGTCCCGTCAACCAAGCGGACACTTGGGGTTATAATTGAAGAGAATCAGCGGGAGGCACCGTGGTCGGCCCGGGCTGTTTCCGGCGACCTGTTCCCATCGCCTCCAGCGGAAAGGGGAAGCCAATGGCTGCGGAAAAAGAATCCGGGGGAACCTTTTCCCCACGTCAGACTTGTGAACATTTTCTCGAAGAAGCTTTCGATCGCCTGGAAACCGTGGACGAGGTGCGCAACCTGTTGCGCGCTCCTTACCGGGAGACACGTTTTGAACTCCCCCTCAATCGCGACGATGGTTCGGTCTCGGTCTTTTATGGGTACCGGGTTCAGCACGAACACAGCCGCGGTCCCTTTAAGGGCGGATTGCGATTTCACCCCGATGTCGACATGGACCACTTCGTGGCCCTGGCACAGCTGATGACCTGGAAGACCGCGGTCCTGAACCTCCCCTTCGGCGGCGCCAAGGGGGGCGTCAACTGTGACCCGCGGCAGCTCTCCAGTCGCGAGCGGGAGACCCTGACCAAGCGTTACGTGGAACGGGTCGCGATGATCATCGGCCCGGACCGGGATATTCTTGCTCCTGATATGGGGACCGGGCCTCAGGAGATGGCCTGGATTGTCGATGCCTATGCCTTGCAGGCAGGGTTTGAGCCGGGAGTCGTCACTGGCAAGCCACTGGCGCTCGGCGGTTCACCCGGCCGTCTCGCCGCCACCGGACGTGGCGTAGCGCTGGTGGCGGGTTGGGCCGCCGAGGCCGCCGGGATCCGGCTCGACGGCGCCACCGTCGCCCTGCAGGGCTTCGGCAATGTCGGCAGCCATACCGCCCGCTTCCTCGCCGACCAGGGGGCAAAGGTGGTCGCGGTGGTCGATGTGGAGGGAGGAAAATACTCGGCAGCGGGTCTGGACATCGAAGGGATGGTCAAGGCGGTGCAGGATCAGCCGGGAGGTGCGGTTCCCGACCTGGCGGTGGAGGGTGAGACGATCTCGAGCGAAGAACTTTTTGCCCTCGAAGTCGATTTGCTGATCCCCGCGGCCATCGGCGGAGTTATTCACCGTGGCAATGCCGACCGGGTCAAGGCACGGATGGTGGTCGAGGCGGCCAACCTGCCGGTGACCAGCGAGGCGGATCAGATGCTGCGGGAGAGAGGTGTGGTTGTCGTCCCCGATGTCCTTGCCAACGCCGGTGGCGTGACCGTTTCCTACCTCGAATGGGTGCAGAACCGGCAGCGGTACCAGTGGACCGAGGATCGGGTCAACCGGGAGTTGACCGACCGGCTGCAGCATGCATGGCGGGAAGTCCGGGAACGGTCCGAGGCGTCGGACATCTCCTATCGACTGGCGGCCTACCAGCTTGGTCTGGAACGGACTATCGAGGCCATTGAGCTGCGGGGGTTCTGATCTCATGACGGGTCGTTCGGGTCTGCCTTTTCCTCCCGGAGGTCCGTCGCGACCCGCAGCGGCCGACCGGTGGCGAGGCGGAAGCCGGCCTCGATGGCGAAGGCGAGGCCGAGCATTCCGATCAGCACCAGCACCCGGGCGGGACGGTCGCTGAGGGTCTGCCAGAGGAGGGCGACAAGGGCCGCGAGGCAGAGGCCCGCCCCTGTCAGCGAGAGCCAGCGGTGGCTGCCGGTGCGGCTGGCGAGGCGGGCGTTGGCGCCGTTAACGGCGGCGAAGATCAGCAGGAAGCCGGCGCTCCCCATGGTCGAGAGGCTGGAGAGGTCGAAGAGGTTGGCAATCAGCAGTGTCCCCCCGGCGGTGATCAGCAGTCCTTCGAGCGGTTCGTTCCAGACTTTTTTTGCCAGCAGTTCCGGGAGTTCGCCGTCCTTGGCGATGACATAGCTGAGCCGCGCCGCACCGTAGAGGGTGGCGTTGATCGCCGAGGCGGTCGACAGCAACGCAGCCACGGTAATCAGCAGAAATCCGCTCTGGCCGAGAAAGGGCTTGGCGGCGACCGCGAGGGCATAGTCCTTGGCTTCCACGATGCGATCGACCGGCAGGTTACCGACGGCGACGGCGGCGATCAGCACGTAGAGGACCAGCACGAAACCGGTGGCGCTGAAGAAGGCTCGCGGCAGGACCCTATCCGGATTGCGGGTGTCGCCGGCGGCGTTGGCGATCAACTCGAAACCTTCGTAGGCGAGGAAGATGATCATGCCGCCGGTCACCAGGTCGAGGGCCGGACTCCAGGCGGCAACCGCCAGCCGGGATGGGTCGATGGTGCGCAGGCCGAGGCCGACGAAGAGGAGGAGGATGACGAGCTTGACGGCGACCACCCCGTCCTCGGCCTTGCCGATCAGGTCGGCACTCAGGAGGTTCAGCCCGGTAATGGCGAAGATTGCCGCGCTGATCAGGAGATGTTTCCAGAAGAGCTGGTCGGCCGTGGGGAAGAAGGTGGCGCCGTAACTGCCGAAGGCGTAGGCGTAGAGGGAGAGCATGACGATGTAGCTGAGCCAGAGCAGGATATTGAGGGTGCCGGTGAAAAGCCCGGGGCCGAAGGCGCGGTCGAGAAAGGTCACCGTCCCCCCCTGGCTCGGGAAGCAGACCGCCAGCCGGGAGAAGGAGTAGGCGGTGACTAGCGCCACGATGCCGGCGAGGGCGAAGGCGAGGGGTGCCCCACCCCGTGCCAGTTGCACCGCCAGCCCGAGGACGGCGAAGATGCCGCCGCCGACCATGCCGCCGATGCCGATGGCGGTCGCTTCGAAAAAGCCAATCTCCGCTTGCTTGCCGCTCATGCTCCTCCCGCCTTCCGGTTGCCTCCTTCCAGCATAGCATTCCGGACCCCCTGCGGCAGCACTCCCGGCCGGTTTTACCCTTCCGCGCCGGGATCGATCTGCCGGACCCGTCCCACCTTCCCATCCTCCAGGCGGACCTTGATCCCCCGGGAATGATAGGGTTTGCTGGTCAGCAACCGGTCGATGGTTCCCACGGTCAGGGTGCCGCTGCGCTGGTCCTGTTTGCGCACGATCGCCACCCGCATCCCGGGGCGCAGCTCGTTACGATATTCTCCCG
Organism: Desulfuromonas carbonis; assembly: GCF_054658035.1. Lineage (NCBI taxonomy): Bacteria > Pseudomonadati > Thermodesulfobacteriota > Desulfuromonadia > Desulfuromonadales > Desulfuromonadaceae > Desulfuromonas > Desulfuromonas carbonis. The sequence continues at coordinate 1,230,852 of NZ_BAAHXR010000003.1, forward strand.
CCACGCTCTTGCCTCCCTTCGTTGCCCGGCAGCTACCATAACCGATTCGGCTCGCCCGGGGAATCCTTTGTCCGGTGTCCGAGGCGCCTCTGAATTTCCGCCCGGTGTATAATGGCCGCAGAGGTTTCGGTCGATTTCAACTATCCGAAGAGGAGTCAAGCATGTCAACTTTATCACTTCAGGACCGGGCGGCGGGGGCCCTGCTCGGTGCCTTCATCGGTGACGCGCTCGGGCTCGGACCGCACTGGTACTACGATCTTGGCGAGCTGCGCCGCGACTACGGTGACTGGATCGGCGACTACACCGATCCCAGGCCGGGGCGCTACCATGCCGGGCTCAAGGCCGGCGAGCTCTCCCAGGCCGGAATCATCCTCAAGCTCACCCTGCAGTCGCTGGTGGCGCGCGGGGCGTACGACGAGGCCGATTTCTGCCGGCGCCTCGACACAGAGCTCTTCCCGCTCCTCGACGGCACCCCGATGGGCGGCCCCGGCGGCTACACCAGCCAGTCGATCCGCGAAGCCTGGCGACGGCGGGTGGAGCAGGGGCGTCCCTGGGGGGAGACCGGCGGCCATGCCGATACCACCGAGGCGATCGAACGCGTCCTCGCCATCGCCGTGCGTTACGCCCGGCAGCCGGCGGAGTTGGCACGCCAGGTCACCGCCAACACTGTGCTGACCCAGGGGGACGAACTGGTGGTGGCGATGACCGTCGCCTACTGCGCCCTCCTCGGCCAGCTGGTGCAGGGGCACCCGCTGGATACCAGGATCTCCGATCGGCTGATGAAATTGGTCAAGGAGGGCGAACTCCCCTTTCACGCCGTCACCGCCGAGGATTTGCAGCCGCCGCGGCCGGGCGACCCCGACCCGCCCCGCGTCGGTCGCTTTGCCTCCCCCGATGCGCTGCTCACCCCTTCTTACATGGCTGCGGCCGCAGCCGACCCGCAGATTCGCATCGAACCGGCCTGGAAGGTCTCGATCGTCTACGGCATGCCTTGCGCCATCTTCCACCAGCTGCCGGCCGCCTACTACCTCGCCGCCCGCTTCCGGGACGACTTCGAGGCGGCGGTGCTGCACGCCATCAACGGCGGCGGCCAGAACCAGGCGCGGGCGATGCTGACCGGCGCCCTGGTCGGGGCGCAGGTCGGACTTGGCAAGATTCCGCAGCGTTTCATCGACGGGCTGAAAGAACGGGACCTGCTGGTGCAACTGGCCGGAGAGCTGGCGGCGCAGGCCGCCGGGTGAAGTGGAGAGGGAAAGGAGTTCGGGGATGGGAACCTTGACCGAGCAGCACTGCGAAGCCTGCCGTGGCCAGGTGCCGCCGGCGACGGCAGACGCAATCGCCGCCTATCTGGAGCAGTTGCCCGACTGGGAGATCGTCGAGGTCGACGGCATCGGCCGGCTGACCCGGCGCTTTCCCTTCCGCAACTTCCGCCAGGCCCTCGATTTCAGCAACCGGGTCGGCGAGCTGGCCGAGGCTGAGGGGCATCACCCGGCGCTCCTCACCGAGTGGGGGCGCGTGACGGTGCAGTGGTGGACCCACAAGATCGGCGGCCTGCACCGCAACGACTTCATCATGGCCGCCAAAACCGACGCGCTATTGGCGGCAAGGACGGACCCGACCGGTCAAGGCTGAGTCCGCGGCCGTCGGCAGGGCGCGTGGGTGAACCTTTCAGCTTGCCAGGGTGTGCAGCGCCTCGAGGTCGATGTCCTGGCCGACGACGCCGGCGGCGTCGGCACGGCACTGCTTGCAATGGCGCGCCTGGGAGAGGATCAGCTCGGCCTGGTTGCGGACCATCTCCATGGTGGCGTCGGATGGGCGCTCGATCTCCTTGAACAGGCCGACCGGGATCACCGGCATGATGTTCATCATGCTGGCGCCGAGTTCCCGCACCTTGACCGCCAGGTCGAGGGTCTCGTGATCGTTGACGCCGGGGATGTAGACGTGATTGATCTTGACCAGCATCCCGGCCGCCGCCGCCAGTTTCACCCCCGCGAATTGCTTCGCCAGCAGCAGCGCCGCCGCTTCCTCCCCCTGCAGGCGCTGACCGTCGACCTTGATCCATTCGTAGACCCTGGCACCGGTCTCGGGGGTGAGAGCGTTGATGGTGACGGTCAGGCTGTGGACGTCGTAGGCGAGGATGGTGTCAATCATCTCCGGCAGGCGCAGGCCGTTGGTGGAGAGGCAGAGAGTCAGCTCCGGAAAGGCGGCCCGGACCTGGCGGAAGGTTTCAAAGGTCTTCGGGTTGGCGAGGGGGTCGCCGGGACCGGCGATGCCGACCACCTTGAGCTGCGCGCCCCCCTGCTTCTCCATGTGGCGCTTGACCAGCCGGACCCGCTCCACCGCCTGCTCGGGGGTGAGAACGCGGCTGGTGACGCCGGGGCGGCTTTCGTTGGCGCAGTCGAACTTGCGTTCGCAGAAACCGCACTTGATATTGCATCCCGGGGCGACCGGCAGGTGGATACGCCCCGCCTTGCTGTGATCGCCGCCAAAACAGGGATGATCGCTCTGGACGTTGGCCTTCATCATCGGACAACCGCTGGCCATGGCGTTGCTCCTTTCGTTGCAAAAAGACGACGGCGCTCCCGGGTGTAAGCCGGAAGCGCCGTTGCCAAGCTCCTGAAAAAAATCAAGCCCCGACCGCGCATATGCGCAGCGGGGCTTCGTTGCCAAGTTCAGGTCGGTACAACTTTGTACCTTGGGTGCCGTCTTTTTTATAGCATCAGACGTGCCAACCCTGGAAGGACCAAAAAAAGGGGCAGAAAGGAACCCTCATTGTTCCCCCTGCCCATGCCTGAGGCAATTGCAGCTCTGGAACGTTAAATTTTCAGCAGCCGCAGCGTTTCGGACCCTGGCAGCCGCAACCGCAGAGGTTGCCATGGGCAGTGAGCAGGGCCGGACCGATCGGGCCAACCGCGCTGATGGCGGTGATGCCGGCTTTCGCCAGCTCCTGCTTCGGATAATCGCCGATCATGGCCGTCACCACCGCCTTGCACCCCTGCAGGGCGGCAACGATGGCGTCGAACTGGCGATGACGGAAGGGATGGTCGGGATCGAGGGAGCAGTACTTCTCGACCGCGACCTCCTTGACCTGGCGCGGCGCCCCTCCGGCGCAGTCGTAGATCAGAAAACGTTCGGCGTGGCCGAAGTGCTGGTCGACTTCGAGCCCGGATTTGGATGCGACGGCGATAAGCATGGGAACCTCCCAGAGGACCCATACGATGTATGGATCCTCTGCTTTAGGGTCTTCAGACTTCCATCGGTTTGAAGCTGAAGCACTTCTTCGGGCAGGTGACGCCGCAGCCGGCGCAGCCGATGCAGTTGTCCGGGTTGGCGATGGTCATCACCATGCGGGTCGAATCGGTCTCTTCATCGACCAGGTCTTCCGGACCGAGGACCTTGCGGGAGCAGGCCTTGAAACAGCGGCCGCAGCCGATGCACTTCTCCGGGTCGATGGTTTCGGCGAAGGTGGGGGTCCAGCTGGCACCGCCACGGGTAATTCCGGTGAGATAAGCCATGGGATCTCTCCTCTTCCTTGGTTTATGGGTTTAGGTTGCCGGCCGTTCGCCTTTCAGCATCGCCTTGCGCAGCCACGGCGGCGGGCTGTTGCGGAGCACCTCCTGCAGCTTTTCGACCACGGCGGTGATCGGCTCGCGTTCCTTGCTCTTGATCGGGTGAATCTTCTTGGCGACCAGCCGAGCCGCTGCCGGGCCGCCGATTTCGGCGACGTAGACCAGGGCACAGTCGGCGAGTCCCGCGCAGCGGGCCTCGATGCGGTCGGCCTCGTCGGCCCCTTCGGTCTTGACCTGTACCAGGCCGGAAAAGGCGGCTTCCTCAATCCCGACTTCCCAGATGAAGAAGGATTCGGCCCGGCCGAAGTGCTCGTCGACATGGATTTTGTCCGTACTGGCGAATGCCACTTTCATATGCAATCCTTTCCCGGCCCGGCCGCCAACGATGTCGAATCTGCGGGTACGGATCATCGGATCCTCGCGCAAGGGGGGACGGGGGCGGGGAAGGCCCGATCGCCTCCGCCGACCCCCGTCACTGGGTTAACGCATCATTTCGAACCACTGGTTCTCGCAGGTCTCGTCCTTGATATCGAGGAACTTGTTGGCGATCATGGTCAGCATGTTGACCGCCCCCTGGTAGCCGATTACCGGGCTGCGGTGGAGGTTGACCCGGTCGATGATCGGAAAACCGATGCGGAAGAGCGGGATCCTGGAGTCGCGGGCCGCCCACTTGGCGTGGGTGTCGCCGATGATGCCGTCGACCGGATCGGTGACCAGCAGGCTGCGCAAATGCCAGAGGTCCTTGTTGATGTAGACCTTGCCGGTGGCGCCAAAGGGAGAGGAGGCGAGCAGAGCCTTCATCTCCTTCTCGAACTTCTTGTTGGTGCGCGAGCAGAGGACGTGGTAGGGGATCGCGCCCATCTCGAGGAGGAAGGAGACGATGCCGATCAGGTAGTCGGGGTCGCCGGCGACGGCGAACTTCTTGCCATGCAGGTACTGGTGGGCGTCGGTCATGGCGTCGACGGCGAGGCCGCGCTCCTCCTTCAGTTTCTCCGGGACCGGCTTGCCGAAGAGCTCGGAGAGCTTCAGCAGCAGCTCGTCGGTCTTCTGGATGCCGAAGGGCATCGGCATCACCAGCTTCTCGCCGCTGTACTCCTCCTCGATCCACTTCATGGTGTTGAGGGTCGAATACTTCTGCAGCGAGATCGTCGCCTTGCCGTTGATCGACTCGGCGGCGTCTTCAATTTTGGTGCCGCCAGGATAGAGCCGGTAGTTGCCGTCGCAGACGGTGTCGAAGACCTCCGAGATGTCGGCCATCAGCGTGTAGGGGATGCCGAACAGCTCAAGGATGCGCTTGTACTCGCGCAGGTTGCCGGTGTTGCCGTCGAAGCCCGGGATCAGGTTGAGCTTGCCGGTGCACTTGCCCTCGATCTTCTGGTCGGTGGTCAGGGTTTCGAGGATGCTCTTGAGCATCGAGTCGTAACCGTGGATATGGGTACCGTTGAAGCTCGGGGTGTTGGCGTAGGGGGTCAAAACCTCCTCCGGCAGGTGCCCCTTGGTCTTGGCGTTGCGGATAAAGGCGGTGAGGTCGTCACCGATGACCTCGGGCATGCAGGTGGTGTAGACCGGGATCATCTTCGGCTTGTAGAGCGCGTAGGCGTTCTCCAGTCCTTCGAAGAGGTTGTTCTGGCCGCCGAAGACGGCGCCGTCCTCGGTCATGGCGTCGCAGGTCGCCGCCGCCGGCTCACGGAAGTGGCGGGAAAAGGTGCTGCGGAAGTAGGAGGCGCACCCCTGGGAGCCGTGGACGAAGGGGAGGGCCCCTTCGAAGCCGCTGGCGACCATCTGGGCGCCGAGGGGCTGGCAGGCGTGGGCCGGGTTGACGACCAGCGCCTCGCGGGCGAAGTTCTTCTCCTTGTACTCTTCGCTGTTGATCCATTCCTTGACCCGCTCGATCTCGCTGGCCGGAGTCTCGGTCACTTTTTTAACGGCAGATTCGCTCATGGCGATTACTCCTTGGTTTTTGCCACAGAGACACGGAGACACAGAGGAAGAGCAAACCAAAATTTTCAGGGTTTAGTCCCACAACCCGAGAGTTTCTGAATTTGACCTTCTCGGTGGCTCTGTGCCTCTGTGGCAGATTTCCTTTTAGAAGGGCGACTTCACCAGTTTCCAGGTCGGGCTGTTGATCGCCATGTCGATGTCGCGGGCGAAGACCTTGAACCCCTCGTAGCCGTGGTAGGGGCCCGAATAGTCCCAGCTGTGCATCTGGCGGAAGGGGATACCGGCCTTCTGGAAGACATACTTCTCCTTGATGCCGCTGCCGACCAGGTCGGGTTTGAACTCCTCGACGAATTTCTCCAGCTCGAACTCGGAGACGTCGTCGTAGATCAAGGCCCCCTTGGCCAGCTCCGGCGAGGTGCGGTCGTAGTCGTCCTGGTGGGCGAACTCGTAACCGGCGCCGGTAATCTGGATGCCGAGGTCCTCGTAGGCGCCGACGGTGTGGCGGGGGCGCAGGCCGCCGACGAAGAGCATGGCGGTCTTTCCTTCGAGGCGCGGTTTGTACTCGTCGATCACCGCCTGCATCACCGGCTTGTACTTCTGGATCACCTTCTCGACGTTTTCCTTGATGGTGTCGTCAAAACGCTCGGCGATGGCGCGCAGGCTTTCCTCGATCTTGCTCGGACCGAAAAAGTTGTACTCGAGCCAGGGGATGTTCCACTTCTCTTCCATCACCTTGCACATGTAGTTCATCGAGCGGTAGCAGTGAATCAGGTTCAGCTTCACCGAATGGGTGGCGCCGATCTTCTCGACCTCGCCGTCGCCGGTCCAGACGCTCTTGACGTTGAGGCCGATCTCTTCGAGGATCGGTTTCGCCGCCCAGACGTCACCGCCGATGTTGTAGTCGCCGATCAGGGCGACATCGTAGGGGCCGGCCGGTTCGGGGAATTCGAACTTGCCGATGATGTGGTCGCGGATCGAGTCGTTGGAGATGTGGTGACCCAGCGACTGGGAGACGCCGCGGAAGCCTTCGCAGTTGCAGGGTACGACCAGCTTGCCGAGCTCGTTCTCCATCTTTTTGGCGACGGCGTTGATGTCGTCACCGATCAGGCCGACCGGGCACTCGGAGAGGATCGAGAGCCCCTTGTTGAGGGGGAAGAGCTCGTCGGCCTCCTGCAGCAGTTTCTCCAGCTTCTTGTCGCCGCCGTAGACGATGTCGCGCTCCTGGAAGTCGGAGGTGAAGTCCATCGGGAAGGAGGTGACGCCGGGAATCCCCTGCATCAGGTTGCGCCGCGTCCCCCAGCTGTAGACGCCGCAGCCGATCGGTCCGTGGGAGACGTGGACCATGTCGCGGATCGGCCCCCAGACCACCCCCTTGGCGCCGGCATAGGCGCAGCCGCGCTGGCTCATGACGCCGGGGACGACCTTCTTGTTCGACTTCACCGCGCAGGTCGAGGCGGTCGGCTCGTTGGCGCCCAGGTGCGGCGCACGCTTCTTCTGGGCCTTGGCCGGCATCGCCGCCAGGGTCTCTTTGATCAGCTTCTCGGTCTTTTCCTTGCTAACGCCCGGGATGGGCTTTCGCTCTGCCATGGTCAAATCTCCTTGAAAGGTCCTATGGGACCTATAGGTCATATAGGTCCTATGAGATTTCTGCGCCGATTTAAGCGTTCTCCGCCTTGCCGACCACGGTCTCATCCTCCGCTTCCATGATGCCGAACTCCATCAGCAGCTCTTCGAGCTCTTCCATCTCCAGCGGGGTGGGGACGACGAACATCTTGTTCTCGGCGATCTTTTTCGCCAGCTGCCGGTACTCCTCGGCCTGCTTGTGCTCGGGGGAGTACTCGATGACCGTCATGCGGCGCAGTTCGGCGCGCTGCACCTGGTTGTCGCGGGGGACGAAGTGGATCATCTGGGTGCCGAGCTTGGCGGCCAGCGCCTCGATCAGGTCGGCCTCGCGGTCGGTGTTGCGGCTGTTGCAGATCAGGCCGGCGAGACGCACGCTGCCGCTTGCCGCGTACTTGACGATCCCCTTGCAGATGTTGTTGGCGGCGTACATTGCCATCATCTCGCCGGAGACGACGATGTAGATCTCCTGGGCCTTGTTCTCGCGGATCGGCATGGCGAAGCCGCCGCAGACGACGTCGCCAAGGACGTCATAGAAGACGAAGTCGAGGTCGGGAGTGTAGGCGCCCTCTTCTTCGAGGAAGTTGATGGCGGTGATGACGCCGCGGCCGGCACAGCCGACGCCCGGCTCCGGGCCGCCCGACTCGACGCACTTGATGTCGCCGTAGCCCCACTTGAGGACGTCTTCGAGTTCGAGGTCCTCGACGGTGCCGAGCTCGCGGACCTTGTCCATGACCGTCTCCTGCGCCTTGGCGTGGAGGATCAGGCGGGTCGAGTCGGCCTTCGGGTCGCAGCCGATGATCATGACTTTCTTGCCGAGGGCGGCGAGGCCGGCGACGGTGTTCTGGGTCGTGGTCGACTTGCCGATGCCGCCTTTACCGTAGATTGCAATCTGACGCATTTTTTTCTCTTCCATGACGGGGATCCTCTCTTTCTGGGTGGATGTTGGTCGGCCCGCCAGCGGCGCTGCGCCGGAGAAGCCATGCTCTTGAAAATGGAGCGCCCGGCCTGAACGGGAGTTTTCAGGCCGGGCGCCATTGCCCGAAGCAGCGCCACCGTGGTGCCGCTTCTGCTGTTCAAAAATTGTCTGCAACGTAAAAAGCCCAAAAGAAGGTTCGGCGACCTGCCGACATCTTTTGGGCCTCTTTGCCTGGGGGAAGAACCAGTGCACTGCGCCGTGCGCTGATTTCCGGATTCGCTTTCAATTTATAGCATGGCCTGTGCCAAGCGGCCAGATTGATCGGCCAACCTATCGAATTTGCATGAATCTTTTTTTGATTCCGAAAAAAATCGGTCTCCGGCTTCGGCTCCGGCAGTGGCCGGCAACCCCTTGCTGCATAGAAATTGGGCAACGCCAGCCGGGTCTGCCCAAAAAGGATCAGTCCCGGGCCCGGGCCAGCTTCTCCGTCATGACGATGGTGAGGAAATCGAAGACCTCCTCCCGCGTCTTCAAAAAGGCCGGCATCTCCTGCACCATCACTTCCTCCAGGGTTTCGAGGACGACACCGCTGTCGGAACCGAGGTCCGCCATCACCACCTGGGACATGTTGATGACCTCATGGAGGCTGTCCCGGTCGAAGGGGCGCTCGTCCGGCTTGCCGACGAAGGGGGGGAGGTCGCGAGCCGGACTGTTGTGCCGGTACTTGTAGCGCAGGTCCGATGGTTTGATAAGGAGTCGCATCGCGTTACTCCTTGCCGCCGCAGCCGCCGCAGTGGCTCTTCCCCTGACAGAGGCTGCCGTGGGCCGCCGCCCCCGCCTCGGCGCGGAACCTGTCGAGGGAGGCACCGGATACAAACCAGCTTCCGTCGATCTCCTCGCCGGCGAGCAGGCCCTTCTTGATGTGCATCAGGATATTGAGAGGGGTCGTTTTCAGGGCCGCGGCCGCGCTGGCGACCGACAACAGGTCTTTTGTGCTGGTCATGACTGGACTCCTTTGGGAAAAAGCCCGCGGCAAGCGAGACGCTTGGCCGCGGGCACCATTGCCTGTTTCGGGGACGACGCTGTCCCGCTCGGATGAGTGAAGCCGGCCCAGCCCTTCAGGCGGCGGGGGCCTGGATGATCCAGAAGCGGTCGTCGAAGCAAGTTTCGAGCAGGGGGCGCACCTCGCCCCAGGAGAGGCCACCGCCGCCGCAGCCGGGGCGGGGGACGATGATGCGTTGCCACCCCCGGTCGTCGGCCAGGGCGCGCAGCTCCCGCCCCGACTGGCGGATCAGCTGCAGGTCGGGCACCTCCCAGGGGGTGTGCTCGACAGGGAAGCTGACCAGCCCGTTTCCGAGATCGAAGACATGGTTGCCGTGCTGGCGGATCAGTTCGCCGAGGCGCTGCGGCAGGGCGGGAAAACGCTCGGCGGCCTGGCGGGCGGTCCCCCGGGCCATGACGTTGCGGCCATTGCCGCCGACCTTGCCGTTGGTGGTGATCGCCACCACGCAGCCCTGCTGGTGAAACTCCCAGAGGTCGCCGGAGAGTTCCCGGAAGGGAGTGTCGCGCAGGACCCAGGGAGAAATCTTCAGCAGCGCGACCGCCGCTGTCTCGACCTCTTCCCGGACCTGGCGATCGAGCTTGCGCAGCCACTGCTTCGGCAACGCGTCGATGCCGTAAAAGGCGCCGGCGAGCATGCCGGCGATCGCCCCGGTGGTGTCGGCGTCCCCCCCCTGGTTGACCACCCCGACCAGACACTCTTCGAAGCTGGCGGTGGAAAAGAAATAGTGAAAGACCGTCTGCATGGTATCGACGATATAGCCCGACGCCAGCCCCTTGTAGTGGTTGAAGTGAAAGGTCGGGCAGGCGGCGATCAGCTCGCGCGCCAGGGCGTGGAGCTGGAAACGGTCGGCGCCGAGCATCGCTGCCTGCACCATCTTCCCCAGGGTGACGCAGGCGGCGTCGGAGAGGGGATGGTTGTGGGTCAGCCGCGCCTGTTCCAGGGCACAGCGCCGCAGCAGGTCGTCATCGCCCAGGGTCTGCAGGATCACCGGGGCCATCCGCATCGCCGCGCCGTTGCCGGCATCCCACTCGTTGTAGGGAACCTCCAGGCTCCCCTTGCGCATGAAGCCGACGATCCCCTTGCGCACCGTGGAGCCGATGTCGATCGGCTTGCTGCGCATCCAGGCGAGAAACTGTTCGGCGATCCCCTGCAGGTCCCAGCCGCCGGCGGCGATCAGCGCCCGCGCCAGCGCCAGCGACATCTCGGTGTCGTCGGTGACCTGGCCCGGCTTCACCCCGAGCCAGCCGCCGCCCCGGATCTTGTTGTGGAGCTTGTAGCGGGCCCGGATCTCCCCCGGGGTCATGAACTCGGTGGTCGCGCCGAGGGCGTCGCCGAGGGCGACTCCGAGAAAGACGGCCCGCGCCGCTGCTTCGAGTTCCGCCCGTGCCATCGTCAGCCTCCGGTCAGGACCTGCACCTCGAACTCGCCGCCGATCACCAGGTATTCTCCCTCCCCCTTGAGGAGCGATTTCGGCAGCAGCCCGCTGCAGAAGAAGACCTTGGCCAGGGGGACCGCGGCCTTGATGACCCGGTTGCCGAATTCCCAGGCTTTCTCGAAATCGTCGGTGAAGGAGTTGAGGTTGTTGAGCTGCAGCAGGTAGTGGCCCGGACTCTCCTCGGCCAGAACCTGGTGCTCGGAAAAATCGTAAATGCCGCGATAGAGGGTGAGGTGACTCAGGTCCGGATGGCGGCGCTGCAATTCGTACTGGACAAAACCGTAGAGGAGGTCGAGCTGGCCAAGGATGGCGCTGGCCCGCGCCGCTCCCTTCATCCGTTCGCCGAGGTACTGGTAATAGGCTGCAGAGTGGATGTCGCCGATCGGTTCCTTGTGAAAGAGGGGCGGGATCCCCAGCCGCGACTCCACCCACCCCTTGAGGACCGCCCCTTCGAGGGAGTTGCTGTCGAAGAGCCAGCCGCGCAAAAAGCGCAGGTAACTGTTTTTCAGCGCCTTGCGGCTGCTGTGGGAGTCCTGGTTGTCCCACTGGTGGAGCTGGAAGCGGACATCCATGAAGTCGTGAAAGAGCGCGCCGCGCTGCAACGGTTCGGCGACGGTGCCGAGCCGGTCGAAGAGCGGCTTGCCGCTGCTCGCCACCCCCTGCACCTCGATCGGCTGGGGGTGCCGGTTGAAGTGCCGCGAGGCGATCGCCCAGGGGGGGAGGTTGCAGAGGTTGAGAGAAGTCCCGAGCATGACCCTTGCCGACTCCTTCGCGGGCGAATTTGTCTAAAAATTACGCAGAGGGCGCCGGCCGTTGCCCGTGGCAAGGCACAAAACCCCGGTTTCCGCAGCGATGAGCGGGAACGACAGGGGTCTAGTGCATATCAGATGCCGAGAAGAGTTATCCGGCGCTGGTCAGGGGGCGACGACACCCGCGGCAATGGCGGCGAGGGCCCCGGCCAGGTAAGTCGGATCCTTGCAGCCGAGCCATGGTTACTGCTGCCGGGTGGGGACTCCTGACCGCGATCTGTCCGTCGATCCCCCAGCAGAGTGCGGTCCAGGGCGATCTTGGCATGCAGCTCCTTGATCTGGGGATCATCGTTGCTGCGGGTACGTTCCGCCTTGCTGGCAAAGGTCTCGGCCATATTGTCGATGGCCTGCCGCTTCCAGTTGGTGATCTGGTTGGGATGCACCCCGTAGCGGCTGCCCAGCTCTGTATTTAATTTACGGTAAAATACAGTAGTATAAAAAAACATAAAACACATTGACATGGTAGTAAATAGAGAGTATAAACCCTACAAAACAAGTCAAATTTCGGAGGATCTTTTTATGAAAGCCTACAAGCTCGGCCTACTGATATTTCTATTCGCGCTGTTGCCCGGAGTCAGCCAGGCTGCCCTGGAGGATTATTTCGTCGACACGCAATGGCTGGCAGCGAACAGAGACCATGTCGTAGTGCTGGATGTGCGCAAGGCGCCGCTCTATTGGCTGGGTCATATCGACGGAGCGCTCAATGTCGAAAAAGAGCGCTTTCTGGAGACCCGCAACGAGGTGAAAAGTCTGGTTCCGACAGCGGCTGCTTTCCAGAATTTGATGAGCTCTCTGGGGTTGACCACTGCCAGCACGGTGGTTGTCTACGCGGAGGATGACAACCCCTATGCGGCTCGACTGGTCTGGACCCTGCGTTACCACGGGCATCAAAAAGCATTTGTGCTCGATGGTGGCTACGACAAGTGGTCCATGGAAGGCCGCAACATCAGCCTGCTCCCCACCAAGACGCCAGAGGCAAGCAACTATGCGTTCGCGGTTGATGGCGACTACCTGGAGGCGCGTGCCGATGCGGATTATCTCTATACCCGCCTTGAGACCCCCGACGCCGTTGTCTGGGACACGCGCAGCGACGGCGAGTTTGCCGGCACGGATGTGCGCGCTGATCGAGGCGGACATATTCCCGGGGCCATCCACCTGAACTGGACGAATCTGCAGAAAGAGGTCAATGGGGTCAAGGTTCTGAAAAGTCCGGAAGAGATCAATGCCTTGCTGCTGTCCCACGGCGTGACCCCGGATAAAGAGGTGATTGCTCATTGCCAGACCGGGATACGCTCCTCCTATGCGACCCTGGTGCTGCTCGGCCTTGGCTACCAGCAGGTCAAAAACTACGACGGCTCCTGGATTGAATGGGCGAACAACAAAACTTTGCCGATTATCGACGCCAAGGGCCAGCTGAACGCATCCATTCCCGTCAGCCCGGGTCTGGCTTCGCTCGACAGGTTCACTTCTTCCGACAGACAGGTGGCGCAATGAGCTCACTCACACGCTTGAAGAATCGCCTTCTGGCGCGGCTGATTTCCTGGTCGCCGAAACTGGGGCGCCGGTTTGTCGCGGCCTATCAGCCGCGCGAAACGTCCGGGGATATCCCCTGGACGAGGCCGGCAAAACCATTGCGGCAAGCCAAACTGGCCCTGGTGACGACCTCCGGCATTCATCATCGCGACCAGATCCCCTTTGACATGCGTGACCAGGAGGGGGATCCGAGCTATCGCGTTCTGGACGGCGACCGGCTGTTTAACGATTTCAAGATCACCCACGATTATTACGACCACAGCGACGCGCACAAGGACCCCAATATCATCCTGCCCCTGGATCGATTGCAGGAACTGGAGGTCGATGGCACCCTCGGTCAGCTGGCCAAAGTCCATTACGCTTTCATGGGACACATCGATGGACGACACATAGCGACGCTGGTGGAGAAAACCGCCCGGGACGTTGCGGCACGACTGAAGGCGGATCAGGTCGACCTGGTGCTTTTGACACCGGCCTGAGGGATCTGCAATCAATCCGTGGGATTGATCCAGAGAGAGATTGAAAAGGCCGGCCTGGCCACGGTGGGAATCTCGATCGTGCGTGAGTACTCGGAGAAGGTAAAACCGCCGCGAACCGTCTTCCTGCGCTGGCCGTTCGGACATCCGGTCGGCGAGCCGGGCAACAGCACACAGCAAAAAGCGGTGGTCCTGGAAACGCTAAGAGCCCTTTACCAGATTCGCGAGCCGGGGACCATCATTGACCTGCCGTTTCGCTGGCGGCGGGAAGACTATAAGCAGTATCGTCCGCCGGCAAACAGTGAGTTTGAATAATCAAGGACCCTCATCCGCCACAAAACCGACAGCTTAATGCGTTACTTACACCCGAGACAGCAGCCGGAAGTTGACGATCAAAACAGCAGCTCCCCGGCTGGACGGATTTCTTGCCGGTGATTCGGAAACGCTTCTCGCGCTGGAGCGAAGTGCCCACTTTCAGAGCAGCTTTGGAAACCACACCAGAGACTGCACCTAAGATAAACGCCACGCGAGCGGCCCTTGGTCGCGTGGCGTTTGAACATCACCTTGTTAACCCCCGCGCACAGCAAGCTGAGCAGAGCAAAGAATTCCGACCTTGAATTTATCAAGGCCTTTTTGATACCGGACCAGGCACGCTTTCTTTGCCCTTTTGCACATCAGGAGGCGCAGTCGATGCAAAGGGGCGCGACGGGGTTGGTTTCTGCGTGCCCGTCTTTCAGGCCGTGTACGCCCCCGGTCCCACCTCACGGGCCTGGCCGATGGAGGCGAGGGCGGTGAGGATTTCCTGGACCTTGGGCTCGCGGGCGTGCTTGAAGGCCTCCTTGAGTTGCAGGGCCGTTGTCGGTACGCTGCGCTGGGTGAGGGCGGCACGGACGGCGGCGACCTGCTCGGGGAGGGTCTTGGGCCAGACCGGCTTCTCCTTGGCGGCGACGGGTGCGGCGGTCTCCTCGCTGCCGGGCAGTTTCCCCTGCGACTCTCCCATCCTCCCGGAGGGGTTCTGGTACTCGGGGCGCAGCCAGCGCACCAGTCCCTGCTCCTCCTCCCCGGTTCGCTCCTTGTTGAGCGCCACCAGCCGTTCCAGGATCGCCTCGTCGGTGAGGTCGGCCGGCCAGCCGTAGGCATCGGCCACGGCCGCGTCGAGTTCGTCGTGCAGCTGCCGCAGCACCGATACCAGCCCCTGCTCGTGGATGACCTTCTCCTTGGCGGTCAATTCCGCTCCGCTCCGCAGCTTCTCCAGCACGTTGTACATGCCGGTCAGGGTCAGGTCGGGGTGCTGCTCCTGCTGGCGCTTGCGGTGGGAGTCGAGTTGTTCGGCCAGGTCGCGGATGCGTTGCTGCTGGGTGTCGCTGCAGACGGGGAACGGGAAAGGCTCGAAGCAGCGGGTCTTGCTGTAAACAGGATCATTGCCAACGCCAAGGCGTCCACCCGCTGCCAGAGCCCAGGTGACATGAGCGCGACTTGATAGTACGCCAAGGTGGTAGGCGCTGTCGGTGGCGATACAGATGAGCTTGTGTTCCGGTCTGCTACCCGCATTGATGATAGAAAATATCCTGTGTTTAGCGGTTTCCGGGGTGACCACAAACCGATGCAGGCCCGCAGTCGCGGAGCGAATCAGCTCGTTGCTGCGTCGGAAGAGCCACCAATTAGCACGCAACTTCGGATCCCGGTTGATTTGCCGCTCAGGATATACCCTCTCATAAAGACGCTGCCAAAGGCCTGGGGTCTCACGCCGTAATTGTTCCTCGGTAAGGCCGTGGGCATCGATGACATGAAAATGTCGCGCCTTCCCCACGATGTCATCCCCATTGGATAATGGGAAAATTAGTCGAGCGGTTTCGGCGCCTTGATGCCTGAGGCGATCCGCTTCTTCAGCCGTCAAAACAAAACCCCGGCCCCCCAGAATGTAACCCGTGCCGGAAATTTGGCTATTCGCCAGGAGCGGCTGAGCACTTGCCACGTTGGCACCAACCCGAAGGTCGGCGTGCAAAACACCCTGCCGCGTTATCAAGTCAACAGCAATTCCTTCCCCATCGCTCCCTCTTTCGGCGGCCACTGTGACCAGCCGACCTTCGTCACCATCCTTAGCAGGTCTCCCGACGGTCATGGCAATCCTGACGGCGGCTCCGTCGGCGGAGTCGACCCATGGATGATCGGGGATGGCAAAGGCCAAGGACAGCGAGGGTACGGCTATAAGGTGTGTTTCTACCACCTTGCGGTTGAATTTCTGTGTAAGGCTGTTGGTAGTGATGAAGCCAAAGCGTCGGAGCTTGCCAAGTCGCGCCAACTCTGCAGCTTTGTGCCACCAGTACATGACGAAGTCGACCGAGTCGGGTACGTCAAGCCATACATTGCGCAGTGTCTCAACGTAGCTGTCACCCAAAGCAGGGCGAATGTTCTGCTTCCCTAGGAACGGCGGATTCCCCACTACGAAGTCGGCATCGGGCCACTCGGCTTTGCGCGGGTTGACGTAACGCAGCAGCGGCACCCGGGAGGTGTCGTCGGGGACCTGTTCGCCGGTGACGGGGTGGGTCTTGGTGGTCACGCCGTCCCAGCGGGTGACGGGGGTGCCATCCTCGTCGACTACCGGTTCGGTGCGCTCCCAGCTGAGCACGGCGTCGCGGCACTCGATGTTGCGGAACTTCTTGATGACCGGCTCGGGAGGTTGGACGTCCCCCCGGGTGCGGTAGTGCCACTGGAGGTAGCCGATCCAGAGTACCATGTCGGTGATGGCCGCTGCCCTCGGGTTGACCTCGATGCCGAGAAGTTGGTGCGGGTCGACGGTGGTCCCCGCCAGGCCCATCAGTTCCTGCGTCTCACCGAACCCCTCCAGCGCGTCGAGGACTTCCCCCTCCAGGCGCTTGAGGTGCTCGAAGGTGACATAGAGGAAATTGCCGCTGCCGCAGGCCGGATCGAGGACACGGACGCCGCAGAGGTGATGGTGAAAGGCCTGAAGCTGGGCCACGGCCTCGTCGCGCTTGCCCTGGGTGTCGAGGGCGACGGCGGCGGCGAGAACCGCCTCCCAGTCGACGCGCAGCGGCTCGACCACGGTCGGCAGCACCAGCCGCTCGACGTACTCGCGGGGGGTGTAGTGGGCTCCGAGGTGGTGACGTTCGGTCGGGTTGAGGGCTCGCTCCAGCAGGGTGCCGAAAATCGCCGGCTCGACGTCCTTCCAGTCGGCCTTGCCGGCCTGGATCAGCATCTCCAGCTGGTCCTCGTTGAGGGGAAGTGCCTCGGACCCCTCGAACAGGCCGCCGTTGAAGCGCAGCAGTTTCTCGCGCAGTACCGGGGAGAAACCGCCGTCCTTCATGGTCTGCCAGAGGCTTTCGACCATCGGCACGTACTTGTCGGTACTGCCGCGCAGGCTCGTCAGCAGCTCGGTGTAACTGTTGTTGGGGATCAGGCCGATGTCCTCGGCGAACATGGTGAACAGGCTGCGCTTGAGGAAGTTGCCGACCTTTTCCGAAGAGTGCCCGGCCGCCTCCAGCGACTTCGCCAGCCGGGCCAGCTTGTCAGCCACCTCGCGGGTGACCTTGGCGGAGCGTTTCGCCGGGTCGAGGCTGTGCGGGTCGGTCCAGATACTCCGCAGCAACTCCCGCACCTCGGGGCGGGCCAGATCGCCGATATGGATGCGGTGGGAACGGGGGTCGGGGAAGGGGAGGTAGGCTTTGCCGGTGCAGGAAAACTCGCTGTAGAGTTCGATGCTGTGGCCAACGTCAACCACCAGCAGGAACGGCGGCCACCCCTCGCCTGTCGGCAGGGCCTTGGCATAGCGTTCGGCCTGGTTCTTGGCCGCCTGCATCGCCCGGTCCCACCCTTGGGTGCCGCGCCTGGCGGTGCCGGTCTTGTACTTCTTCTCCGTCTCCTTGAACTGCGCAGGTTCCTGCTTGTCGCTCCCCTGTTTGGCTTCGAGGACGAAGCAGCCGCGCTTGTAGAGGTCGATGTAGTTGGGGGAGGTGTTGCCGTCGCCGTGCTGGAGGGTGACGGTGCGTTCGAAGACGTAGGCGTTTTCGCTGTCGTCGGGCCGGGTCGGTTCCGGTAGGGGAGCGTCGAGCTGGTGACAGAGTTCGGTGAGGAAGAGCTGGTAGTTGGCGCGCTCGGCACCGCCGGACGCTTTCCAGGCGGTGATGAAGGCGTCGATGCTGGCGTGCGCCCGGACGTAGTTGGTGCGTTCCTCGGACATGTTCCCCCCGACAGGCATGGCAAAAAAGACATCCTAGAATAGCCACGGGCGGCCGATTCGTCCAGAGGTTTTCAGGTGATGCATCGACGTCGTGCGGGCGGGCCGACAGGAGCGTGGAGTTTATCCGAGCCTTGCGTCCAGCGCCCCTTTGGCGTCCAGCGCAAAAAGATCGTCACAGCCACCGATCAGTTCCCCATCGACAAAGATCTCCGGCACGGTGGCGCGCCCCGAGCGTCGACGCATCTCCTCTTCCCTGGCGGCATCATGGGTCACATCATATTCGACGAAGTTCACCCCTTTTTTCTGCAGCAATTCCTTGGCGCGGTGGCAGTAGGGACAGTAATCCTTGGTATAGATTTCCACGGTTTTCATGACGAACTCCTTGCCGAGGATCGGGACGAGGCTTCGCGCAGTCGCGTCGAAATTTTCACCTCGCCGTGCAGGGTACGATGCACAGGACATTTCTCGGAGATCTCCAGCAGGCGCTCTCGCTGCTCCTGATTCAACGCGCCATGAATCTCCAACTCCCGCTCGAGGTGGTCGATACGATGCGCCGGGTCATCGCAGTCAGCACAATCCTGCGCATGAATTTTCTCGTGCCGCAAACGAACCACCACCGATTCCAGCGGCCACTTCTTGCGCGCGGCGTACATCTGCACCGTCATGCCGGTGCAGGCACCGAGGGCGACCTGTAGATAGTCGTAGGGGGAGGGGCCCTGGTTGGTCCCGCCAAAAGCTTCCGGCTCGTCGGCGACCAGGGCGTGGCCGTTGACGAAGACGTCGGTGCGAAACCCCTCGGCGCCGGTGCGCGCCGTCACCCGGTTGTCGCTGATCTCCGGATCGGTGGTGGCGTTTTCGTCGGAATCGAGGAAGCGCCGCACCCAGACCCCGATCATGGCGGCGGCAAAGCGGGAATCTTCCGCCCGGGAGAGGAGATGATCGGCCGGATCGAGGGAAATGAAGCTCTTCGGGTGTCTGGCGGCCCGGTAGATGGCGGCGGCATGGTCGATGCCGACGATCTTGTCCTGGGGGGAATGCATCACCAGCAGCGCAACTTTAAGCCGGCCGATCGCCGTCAGCGGCTCCTGGGCCAGCAGGTCATCGACGAACTCCTTGCCGAGGGTGAAGGGGCGGCCGCCGATGTCGACGGTGGCCTGACCCTGGCGCTCGATGGCGGCACGGGAATCGCCAAGCAGCTTGAGGAGATGGTCGGGATGACAGGGGGCGGCGAGCGTCACCACCGCCCGCACCGTGGCGATGCGCGACGCCGCCTGGAGCACGGCGGCGCCGCCGAGGGAATGGCCGATCAGGATCTGCGGCGCGGTAAAGGTCTCCTCCAGGTAGCGGGCGGCGGCGACCAGGTCGGCGACATTGTGGGAAAAGGTGGTGCTGGCAAAGTCGCCGGCGCTTTCGCCGAGGCCGGTAAAATCGAAGCGCAGCACCGCGATCCGCTGCTGGCTCAGGGCGCGGGAGATGCGGCCGGCGGCGGCGCTCTGCTTGGTACAGGTGAAGCAGTGGGCGAAGATCGCGAAGGCAAGGGGCGCTTCATCCTCCGGCAGGTCGAGGAGAGCGGCGAGAGCGAGCCCATCCTGGTTGGGAAAGCTGACCTTTTGCTGTTTCATGCGGACTCCTTGAGCGATTTACCTTCCACCGCCTGAGTTGACGGGGCAGGTCCAGACCGCGGCAGCGGCGAGGGGCGGAAGTATCCCCGGGCTGAATACTCCGTGAAGATCGCGATTCCCTAGGGGGCGTTCAGACGCCAATCATAAGCATAACCGGCATCCCCCTGGAAGCCGTTCAGCCTCGCAGCCAAAGCCGGGTCGGCGTAGTGCTGCAGGTGACTCAGTACCCCGGTTTCGCTGCCGCCGAAATCGGCCTGGTACCAGTCGTAGATGCTGGAAAGGACCAGGGTGGCGCCGTTAAAATGTGCTCCGCGTCGACTGTTGACATATTCCCGTGCCCCCCGCTCGAGGAGCTCTTCGCTGTTGGCCGCGGTGAAGGGTTCCGGTTGCAGGTTGGGGCAGCCGAGGCTGGCGCAGTTGACGGCATAATGGATGCGGTTGTCGTGCCAGATCGGCCGCAGGATACGGTGCTCGATGTCGTTGAGCGAGAGCTCGCTGCCATCGACCTTGATCAGCTTCAGATCCCAGGGTCCGGGACTGAACCAGCCCGATTTAATGTTGCGGATGCTGGCGACCGGGTAATGGTCGAGGATGGTCATCACCGTCAGGGCGTTGTAGAGGTTGATCCAGTAGGCTTTCTGCTCGGCGCGGTTCAGTCCGGTGACCGCAACGACAGCGAGGCTGTCGAGGTAGCCCTGCAGGGCAGCCCGGTCGGCGGCGCTGACGGCGCCGTAGCGGACCAGGTTGGGTTCCCCGGCCTGGCCGGGTACCAGGTAGCGCGCCAGGAAACGCGCCCAGGCCCCATGGTCGACCTGCTGGGTACTCTGCGGGGCGCTCCCCTGCCAGATCGGCCAGAACTCGGGCTTTGGCGCCGCCTTGGCCGGCCCGGCGAGGAGCAGGCCGAGCCCGATCAGGGATGCGAGGCATAAGGTTTTCATTTTCCCCATTTTCTCATTCCTCTGGCGACGGCGGGGGTTCCGTTCCCCCCGCAAAGGACTGCGGCCGGTCTCCTGCCGGAGGCGGGAGCCGGCCGCAGCCGGGGCTGGCACTAGTTACTGGGTTGCCGGCACCTGGAATTCATAGCCGCACGCCGGGCATTTGACCATCTGCTTGGCACCGCTATGGGCGGCACAGCCGCCGAGGCTGAGAGCGAAAAGGGCGGTGACGATAAGAACGCTCAGTTTTTTCATGATCTCATCTCCTTCGTGGGTAAATTCCCGGGCCGGATCCGACCCGGGGCCTTGCTGGCACTGCAATCAGCCGCGGCGCCAGGTATGGAACCTTTCCACCCATTGTAGTAGCCGCTCCGGCACATGGGCGCGTTTCCATGCCCCGGCCGCGGCCTTGTTCGCTTCGGCCAGGGTCGGATAGGGGTGGATGGTGCCGAGAATCTTGTTGAGGCCGATGCCGTGCTTCATGGCGAGGGTGAATTCGGCGAGGAGGTCGCCGGCGTGGGGGCCGACAATGGTGGCACCGAGAATCGTATCCTTGCCGGTCGGAGTGATGACCTTGATCCACCCCTCCTCCTCTCCCTCGACAATCGCCCGGTCGAGCTCGCTCAGCTCGTAGCGGGTCACTTCGAAGCCGAGCTTCTGTTCCCTGGCCTCGGTCTCGTTCAGGCCGACGCGGGCGACCTCCGGGTCGGTAAAGGTGCTCCAGGGGATGACCCGGTAGTCGGCGCGGAAGGTCTTGAAGGGACTGAAAAGCGCGTTGACCGCGGCGTACCAGGCCTGGTGTGCGGCGGTATGGGTGAATTGATAGGGTCCGGCAACATCCCCGGCGCAGAGGATGTTGGGGAAGTTGGTGCGCAGGAAGGGGTCGGTGGCGATGGTGCCGCGCGGGCTGATGGTGACGCCAAGCTCTTCAAGGCCGAAGCCGCAGGTGTGGGCGCGGCGACCGACGGCGACGAGGATGGCGTCGAAGCCGATCTCGACCCGCTCGCCATGGTGGTCGCAGACCAGGACCTTGTCGTCGTCGCGGACTTCCACTGCCTTGGCCGCGTGTCCGGTAACCACCCGCACCCCTTCCGCCTCAAAGCGGCTGCGGATGAAGGCGGCGACGTCGTCATCCTCGCGGCCCATGAGCCGCGGCGCCATTTCGACCTGGGTCACCCGGGTGCCAAAGCGGGCAAAGGCCTGGGTCATTTCGCAGCCGATCGGGCCGCCGCCGAGCACCACCAGCCGCTGCGGCAGTTCCCGCAGCTGCCAGAGGTTGTCGGAAGTCAGGTAATCAACCTGGTCGAGCCCGGGGATCGGCGGCACAAAGGGGGTCGCGCCGGTGGCGACGATGATGCTGCGCGTCGTCAGGATGCGGCCATCCACCTCGACCGAGTAGGGAGAGGTGATGCGCGCCGCGCCCTCGATACACTCGACACCGAGCTCGGTGTAGCGCGCCACCGAGTCGTGGGGCGCGACCTTGGCAACGACCCGCTGCACCCGCTCCATCACTGCGCCGAAGTCGAAGTCGGTGCTGGTCCGCTCAAAGCCGAACTCCTGCGCCCGGCGACCGTAGGCGAGCATCTTTGCCGAGCGGATCAGCGCCTTGCTCGGCACGCAGCCGGTGTTGAGGCAGTCGCCGCCCATCCTGTGCTTCTCGATCAGCGCCACCTTCGCCTTCACCGCCGCGGCGATGTAGGCGGAGACCAGCCCGGCGCTGCCGGCACCGATCACCACCAGGTTGTAGTCGAAGCGTTTCGGTTTGGGGAAGGCGGCTAGGGCCCTGCGCGTCTTGGCGAGGTCGAGCCCCTTCTTCGCCAGCAGCGGGAAGAGACCGAGCAGGACGAAGGAAAGGAGTAGCCCAGGGGAGAGGATGCCGGAAAGGCTGTCGATGCGGCCGAGCTGGGTGCCGGCGTTGACGTAGACCGCGGTGCCGGCGAGCATGCCGAGCTGGCTCACCCAGTAAAAGGTGCGCGTGCGCATCGGGGTCAGCCCCAGCAGCAGGTTGATGACGAAGAAGGGGAAGAGGGGGACCAGCCGCAGCGAAAAGAGGTAGAAAGCCCCCTCCCGCTCGATGCCGGCGTTGACCGCCTGGAGGCGTTCGCCGAAGCGCGCCTGCACCCAGTCGCGCAGCAGAAAACGGCTGACCAGGAAGGCGAGGGTGGCGCCGATGGTGCTGGCGAAGGAGACGACGACCAGCGCCGGCCAGAAGCCGAACAGGGCACCGCCGGCCAGGGTCATCACCGCCGCCCCCGGCAGCGACAGGGCGGTGACCGCCACGTAGATGAAAAAATAGAAGCCGAGAGTCAGCAACCGATGGACGGCATAGTAGTTCTGAAACGCCTCCTGGCGCGCTTTCAGCTCGGCCAGGGTCAGGAAACGCTGCAGGTCGAAGGTGAAGAAGAGGCCGACCAGCACGGCAATGACGAGGAAGATGAGCCCTTTTTCCCAGCGGCTGGACATGGCGGGTCGAGTCTCCTGGTGAGGTGTCGGCAGCTACGACGGCAGATCGGTCTCTTGCTTACACATTAAAGGTACTTGCGACCGTGGTGCAAGTCCAGAAGTGCTACGAAAGAAAGCGCCGGTCGAAGGGGCGGGGGAAAGCTTGGCGCTGGCCCGCAGGGATGGAATCGTGGTACATCTGGTCTGCGCGGGGCGGTCAGCCCGCTCGCGACCAGCCGCAACGGAGGTGCCGACAATGCTGCAACAGCTGATTGCCGAGATTGAACGTTTCGTCCGTGAGCACCCCGCCAACCTTCAGGAGGACGGGGTCACCCCCTATTTTGAGGCACCGCTGGTTGGCGTCGCAGCTGCCGCCGATTCGCTCTTCGTCCAGTACAAAGAGATAGTCGGCGATTTCCACCTCACCCCCGACGGGCTGCTGCCCGGCGCCACGGCGGTCCTCTGCTGGGTGCTGCCGGTGGTGGAAACAACCCGCCTCGGTAACCGTCGCGAGCAGCAGTATCCCTCCCGGGCCTGGGCCCGAACCCGCGACCGCGGCGAGGCGTTTAACGTCCTGTTGCGCCGTCACCTGGTCGAGTTGCTGACGGCGCGGGGATTC
Organism: Desulfuromonas carbonis; assembly: GCF_054658035.1. Classification (NCBI taxonomy): domain Bacteria; kingdom Pseudomonadati; phylum Thermodesulfobacteriota; class Desulfuromonadia; order Desulfuromonadales; family Desulfuromonadaceae; genus Desulfuromonas; species Desulfuromonas carbonis. Next base: position 1,254,033 of record NZ_BAAHXR010000003.1, read on the forward strand.
CGGGCCGTCGCCACCCAGCTCTCTCCGCTCTGGCAGGCAGTCGAGGTGGAAGGATCCGGTCCTTCCTCCAACTGGTCCGAACGCCACGCCGCCTTCGCCGCCGGCCTCGGCACCTTCAGCCTCAACGACGGCCTGATCACCGCCAAGGGGATCGCCCACCGTCTCGGCAGCATCGTCACCGACGCCCCGCTGCCGTCCACCCCGCGCCCTTATTCCGACTTTCGCGGCTACTGCCTGCGCTTTGTCGACGGCAGCTGCGGCGCCTGCATCGCCCGCTGCCCGGTCGGCGCCCTCTCCGATAGCGGCCATGACAAGTTCCTCTGCCGCGACTACGTTTACGGAACTGTTCCCGAGGCCGTTGCGGCCAGTTACGACATCAAAGCGACCGGCTGCGGCCTTTGCCAGACCAAAGTCCCCTGTGAGGGGCGAATTCCACGGGGGGCGGGGTAGGTGATGGTTGATCGTATGAGGTTGCGGGAGGGATGATGTCGTGAGAGAAGATAGCTCAGTAGGCACTTTTGCAGAAAAATTAATTCCGGCCCTTTTACCCCACAACCAAAGGAGCAACGATGAGCATTTTCATGACGCGGATGCTGCGGGCGGCGAAGCTGGACGTTCCCCTCTATGAAGAGGTCGAAGCCGACCGGGGTGCAATGCCTCAGGCCCTGGGGGTGGTTGTCCTTTCCAGTCTGGCGGCCGGAATCGGAAGTGTCGCCAACCTGGGACTGGCCGGGATTCTGCTTGGCACCCTTGCCGCCTTGGGTAGCTGGTATATCTGGGCCTGGCTCACCTACTTCATCGGCACCCGGTTTCTCGCCGAGCCGCAAACCGAAGCCGATCTCGGTCAAATGCTGCGCACCACCGGATTTTCGAGTTCTCCCGGCATGATCCGGGTACTGGGGATCATCCCGGGACTGGGGCCGATCGTTTTTACCCTGGCAGCCATCTGGATGCTAGTTGCCATGGTTATCGCGGTCCGGCAGGCGCTCGATTACACCAGCACTCTGCGGGCTGTGGGCGTGTGCGCGATCGGCTGGGTCGTTCAGACCCTCATCCTGCTGCTCCTGTTCGCGTTGCTGGGTGGCGGGGGCAGCTGAGCGTATAGGTCGCTCAGAGCAGAACGGGGAGAGGCTGCTTTTTTTGCAAAGCAGCCTCTCCCCCTTTCGATTCACGCCTGCCAATTTCAGCTACCGTGGCCGTCGCGGTCCCGGCGCCGATTGACTCCCCAGCCTTGCATCCAGCTCATCGACCCAGCCGGCCCTGGCCTCGGGAAAGGCATCGGCGTAAGGGACGTAGGGTTTGATATCGAGGACCGGGGTGCCGTCGAGCAGGTCGACGCCGCGCAGGTGCAGCGTCCGCCCTTCGATCCGCACCAGTTCCACCGCCGACAGGCCGATCGGGTTGGGCCGGTGCGGGGAGCGGGTGGCGAGAACGCCCCGCTTCGGTCCGCCGCGCGGCGGCTTGATGGTGCTGCGCCACCCTTCGCTGCGGTGAAAGGAATAGATGAGCCAGAGCCGGTCGAAGCCATCCAGATCCTGCAGCACCTTGTCGTCGAGCCAATCCGCCAGCTCCAGGGTGGCGTTCGCCGCCGCCCCGTCCACCGTCCCGGCCACCACCGTCCCCTGGTGGGGGGCGTCGATGCGGCGGTGATAGGGGGAGTGCAGGATGCCGATGGGACGATAGCTGAAAGTAGCGGCTTGGTTTTCCACGGCGGGTCAGTCCTCCTCAGCGGCGCGAATCAGCCTCGCGAGCACCGCGGCGAGTTGCCGGTAGCCGGCGGCGCTGGGATGGATGGCAGCGCACTTCAGACGATTGTCTTTCAGGATATCGCTAGAGGGTGTCTCTTAATGGTCTGTTTTTCGTGCGACTAAAACCAGCTTGTTCCTGGCGCGGTGTATTGCTGAGAACTCGATATTGGAAAAGCCGGCGCTTTTCAGCAGGGCCAAAAGCTGCGCTTTGGTGAAAATCTGTTTGTGGCGAAATGGTTTGGGGGAGTAGAGGGTTTCCAGTAGCGGAGAGGTAGCGGACCTGCTCAAACGATAGGACCATTCACTGACCCGGTAGAAAAAAGAATCACGTGCGGGGGTGTCGAGGAATAAATAGCCCCCCGGTTTGAGCAGTTTGGCGGCCGCCGCGATCGTTTGAACCGGGAAATTGACGTGTTCCAGCGTGTCCCAGAGGGTAATGATCTCAAAATAGCTGGCGTATCCGTTTTGCCAGTAGGGGTCGTCGACCAGTTCAGCCCGCAACAGGAGCTTGAATTTTTCCAGTGCGTATTCGCGGAAGACCTGCTGGGGTTCGATACCTTCCGGAATTGCTTGCTCTTCTTGCAACAACGAGGGGAATACTCCCGCCCCGGAGCCGATGTCGAGACAATGTTTTCCTGCCAGAGCGACATGTGCTTTGACAAACTGCAGATTGATTTTCAGTTGGGCGCTGTTCTGGAGGAGCTTGCTGGAAATAAATTGTCGAGTTTTCCCTGTCAGCAGGGACTCCCTGGATTCTTCAGTCGGAAGGTCGTCAAGGGCATCGATAAAGTGGAAATCACAGTTAGTGCAGGCGTACACAGTCATCTCTTTTAATCGGTATTTTGGCGCGGCTGCCTCCTTCCCGCAGAGCTTGCAACGGCTGAAATCGTACAAGGGTTTTCCTCCATGCGGGCCAGAGTACATAAGATGACAGGTCAGCGTCCCTCGGCGGCGTGAATTAGTTCGGCGAGCGCCGTGGCGAGTTGCCGGTAGCCGGCGGCGTTGGGATGGATGGCATCGCTCTTCAGGCGATTGTCCTTCAGGATATCGCTGAGGGTGTCGTCCAGATAGGGGAGCCGATACTCTTTGGCGAGTTCCGCGTAAAAGGGAGCCGGCGCGAGGAAGAGGCCGAGTTGCGGGACTCCGGCGAGGACGACGTCGGCACCCTGCTGTCGGCAGGCTAGAATCATCGCCCGCAGGTTCTCCTTCGTCTGCGCGACGTCGAGGCGGCGCAGGAAATCATTGCCGCCGTGGATCAGGATCACCAGTTGCGGCTGCACCGTTTCCAGCACCCCGGGCAACCGGTTGACCCCGGCGGTCGACACTTCTCCCGGCACCCCGGCATTGACCACCCGTACCCCGAGCAATTCTTCGAGTTGCGCCGGATAGCTCTCGCCGGCACCTGCCCCGTTGCCATGGGTCAGGCTGTCGCCAAAGGCGAGGATCGTCGCGCCGGATGCCAGCGGGCGGATCTTCGGCTTGGCGTCGCAACCGGGGAGGAGTAACAGCAGGGAGAACAGGGTAAAGAGAATATGCAAGCGCAGTTTCGACATGGTTGGAAGCATAGCGCATTTTTGCCGAGGGGGGTATCCCCCGCAAGGATTCGATCGGCCGAGGGCTAGATCGGGTTAGTTGACTGACCGTCTTTCGGCGGCCTGCGGATTTTCAGGGAGAGCTTCCGCAGCCTGGAGGACTCTACCCAGAATACGGCCTCCGGATTCCCGGAGGCCAGAGCAAAACAAGAGTTACCCGCCTCCTGTTTATCTCGGGGCAGATTCATCACCACAATGAAAGCGCTCCCCCGATCCGTCACGCCTGGCAGATCCGTCATATGGTACGGCCTTGCTCGGCCAGGTTCTTTTCCTGCACTCTCCTTGTTTTCAAATTTTCATAAAAATATCAATTATTTACTTCCCTGAAGGGCGGGGCCTGACACTGGCATGTTCGTTGCGATACTTCTGGACCAGTTCAATGTTTGCGCGCCAGAAGGACATACCGCCGTTCAGCAACCGGCGCGTCTCTTCCTCACGCAGCCTAACTTAAGTTGCTCAGTGACAACCTGAAAGGTGACAGATGAAAAAAATTCTTTTGCTGAAATTGGTCGTTCTCCTCCTGGTCACGGTAACCCTGGCCGGGTGCCCCCGGCCGCCGGGTCTGTGGCACCATAATGGCGGACATGGCAACGGCCACCAGGGCAAATGAGAGTATCCCCGTGATTAAGGGCAGATTCTCTTCGTGAACATCCCCCCTGGGAAACAGGTTCCCATCCCGTTGAGTTTTGGAATGGAAATTGTCAACCAGGGATTGAAACCGTAACCGACCCAGGGAGTCCCTATCATGTATGTGCACCTGCAACCTGTTTTGGCGATCTTGGCCGGCATCCTGATCCTGGTGATTCCCAAGGCGCTGAATTATATTGTCGCCGTCTACCTAATTTTGATTGGCATCTCCGGGCTGGTCCGCTGAGTTTCGTTGTTCTGGGTTGGGCCAGGAGGGGCAGAGGGGTGAAAATACCCGGCTGTCCCTTTTCGCCATGCCTGCGTAGGGCCAAAATTCTAACACGCCACCTGCAAATTCCAGCCCGCTCCCCCCTCCCGACCACCTTTCCCCGCCCATTTGGACAATCCGTCACTGATCCGCCGGGAGCAATCTGCCGACTTGCACTTTCCCGCCAGTAGGATAGGTTCAACGATAGGAAGAGCTGAACAGTGAAAGGACCCTACCAGTGTAAAAACGCTCATTGGTGGGGCCAGACTACCCGGAAGCGATCGGAAAAATGACCGGGCTGTAACCCGCCCAATCCGCCAAGGAGAAGACCATGTCCAATGCCAAAGCCTATTCCGCCGCCAGTGCGACCGCAAAACTGACGTCCACTACCATCCCGCGTCGCGCCCCCACCCCGCGTGACGTGCAGATCGAAATCCTCTACTGCGGTGTCTGCCACTCGGACCTGCATACGGTACGCGACGAGTGGCACAGCGTCATGCAGACCACCTACCCCTGCGTGCCGGGGCACGAAATCGTCGGCCGGGTGACCGGCGTCGGCAGCGCCGTCACCAGCCACAAGGTGGGCGACCTCGTCGGCGTCGGCTGCCTGGTCGACTCGGACCATGACTGCCCGAGTTGCCAGGCCGATGTCGAGCAGTTCTGCCCGGGCGCGACCTTCACCTACAACTCGCCGGATAAGCATGGCACGGCACCGGTCACCTACGGCGGCTACTCGGAACGCATCGTCGTCGACGAGCACTTCGTCCTCAAGGTCCCGGCCAACCTCGATCTCGCCGGGGTGGCGCCGCTCCTTTGCGCCGGCATCACCACCTGGTCGCCGATGCGCCGCTGGGGAAATCTCAAGGGGAAGAAGGTCGGCGTCGTCGGCCTCGGCGGCCTCGGCCACATGGGGGTCAAGTTTGCCCGCGCCTTCGGCGCCCAGGTGGCGGTCTTTACGACCTCGCCGGGGAAGAAGGCCGACGCCCTGCGCCTCGGCGCCGCCGAGGTGATCCTCTCCACCGACCCGGCGCAGATGAAGAAGCATGCCGGCAGCTTCGACTACATCCTCGACACCATCGCCGCCGACCATGACATCAACGCCTACCTGCAGATGCTCGGCCTCGACGGCGAGCTGACCCTGGTCGGGGCGCCGGAGAAGCCGCTGCCGGTCCACTCCTTCGCCCTCCTCTTCGGGCGCAAGCGCCTCTCCGGCTCGCTGATCGGCGGCATCAAGGAGACCCAGGAGATGCTCGATTTCTGCGGCGCGCACAACATCACCGCCGACGTCGAGGTGATCCCGATCGGGCAGATCAACCAGGCCTACGAGCGGCTGCTGAAGTCGGACGTCAAGTACCGCTTCTCCATCGACATGGCGTCGCTGAAGGCCGGGTGATGCCCACCCTGGAAAAGGACGAAAAGTCGCTGTCGACCCCCGCTGGGAAACTGCTGACCGGGCCCGCCGTTGCCGGGGCGCTTGACGCCCTGGCGACGCTGCGTCTCGACATCTTTCTCGAGTACCCCTATCTCTACCGGGGGCGGCGGGAGGATGAACTCAACTACCTGCGCAGTTATGCCGAGCAACCGGACGCCTGCGTCATCCTCGCCGCGGAGGGGGGCGAGGCGATCGGGGCGGCGACCGGCATGCCGCTGAGCCATGAAAATTCGCAACTGCTGGAAGCCTTTGCCGACAGCGCTTTGAACCTCGGGGAAACCTATTACGTCGGCGAGCTCTTGCTGCGTCCGGCCTACTGCAGTCGCGGCCTCGGCCGCCGGCTGCTGGCGCAGCTGGAAAGCGAAGTGCTTGCTCGCGGGCGTTACCGCCAGCTGACCTGCGCCACCGTCGAGCGCCCTGCGGATCACCCGCTGCGCCCGCCCGATTTCATCCCGATCACCCGCTTTTTGGCCCGTACCGGGTTCGTCCGCCTGCCGGGGGTAACCACCCATTTTGCCTGGCGCGAGCCTGACGGTATCCAGCGCGATCATGTCATGCAGTTCTGGATGAAAGAGCTTCAACCAGACCAAAGTAGATGAAAATCACCAGCCAGGCGTCCAAACAAAACCCCGCCAGTCTTCGGCGGGGTTTTTCAAGGTGCAATCGGGCCTGTTGGGGGGAGAAGCCTAGGCTGGTGACCAGTAGCAGCGCTTTGGCGAAACGATCTTCCCCTCTTTCTTGAGCTGGTCCATCGCCTTATCGACCGCCTTGCGCTCCAGCCCGCCGAGTTCGGCGACCTTGCCGGCGTTGAGGGGCTCGCCCGCCTTGTGAATCACTTCCAGTACTTTTGCCGCAGTATCCATCGTCAGCCTCCTTGGGGTTTCAGGTGATGGCGAACAATATACAACCAATTGAATCATAAATCGAGGGTCGCCTTCAATTTTGGCGGGGCTCTCGGCTGCGATCTTCAGGTCAGCTTGCGCTCCAGCCCCCGATACTGGATCGCCTCGGCGAGGTGAGGCTGCTGTAGGGGGTCATTGTCGGCGAGGGTGCGCACCACCCTGAAGGTGTGGGTGTTGGCCTGCAGGTCGAAGGGGGCGAGGCGTTCTCACTGGATCATCACCGGGGTGCATGTGGCAGTTGCAAGGGACCTCGCCGCAGAAGCCGCAGGGAGAGGGGAGTGGATCCCTTCGAAAACAGTGGTTGCCAATCTCTTTGCAGGGGAGCTGGATACTATGCAACTGGATGCTTAGCCTTTTTGGTCCAGGATTGTAAGGAATGGGATTTACCTAGCCAATGACATAATCCCTGTCGGGATAACGCGGCCGAGGTGTGCCGTTTTGCTGATCGGTTGGAGGGGCAAAAAAATGGTGCAAAAAAATGGTTGACAGTTACGATAGGAGCAATTAGTCTATAAAAAAAATAGGGAAGATAGATAGTGATTTCAAAAAAGACCAAATACGGCTTGCAAGCCCTTCTCTCCCTGGCCCGGGAACATGGCCTTGGGCCGCTTCTGATCGCCGATCTGGCTGAGCAGGAGCGGATACCCAAGAAGTTCCTGGAGTTGATCCTGTTGCAGCTGAAAAATGCCGGAATTCTGGGCAGCCGCAAGGGGAAGGGGGGCGGCTATTTCCTGGCCAAGGACCCGGCGCAGATCACCCTGGGGAGTGCCATTCGGGTGCTCGAAGGGCCTCTGGCCCCGATCCCCTGCGCCAGCGAAACGGCCTACCAGAAATGCGAGGAGTGTCACGACGAAAACACCTGTGGCATCCGTCTGGTGATGAAGGATGTCCGCAACGCCATTGCGGATATTCTTGACCACACCTCGCTCAAGGATGTTCTGCAGCGGTCGGACGAGGCTTCCAAAAGGGCCAGCAAGGTGATCGATTTCACCATCTAGATTTTTTTGCCCTTTAGACTATAAAATCGATAGACATAATTACAAACCACCCAACCAAGGAGACCTTCATGAGCCAGACATTTACCGACAATTCGTTGAGCATCGGTGGCACTCCACTGGTCAAGCTGAACCGCATCGTCCCCCAGGGCGCCGCAGTCTACGCCAAGATCGAGGGGCGCAACCCGGCCTACAGCGTCAAATGCCGCATCGGCGCGGCGATGATCTGGGACGCCGAGAAGAAAGGGCTGCTCGGCCCCGGCAAGGAGATTGTCGAGCCGACCAGCGGCAATACCGGCATCGCGCTGGCCTTCGTCGCCGCGGCGCGCGGTATCCCCATCACCCTGACTATGCCCGAGACCATGAGCCTGGAGCGGCGCAAGGTGCTCAAGGCTTTCGGCGCCAACCTGGTGCTGACTCCCGGCGCCAAGGGGATGGGCGGCGCCATTGCCGCTGCCGAAGAGTTGGCCGCCAGCGCTCCCGAACGTTATGTGCTGCTGCACCAGTTCAAAAACCCGGCGAATCCGGCCATCCACCGCAGCACCACCGGCCCGGAAATCTGGGAGGCGACCGGCGGCGAGGTCGACGTGCTGGTCTCCGGGGTCGGCACCGGCGGCACCATCACTGGCATCTCGCAGTTTTTTGAACAGGACAAGGGCAAACCCCTCTATTCGGTGGCGGTTGAACCGAGCGATTCGCCGGTCATCAGCCAGCACCTGGCGGGGCAGCAGATCCAGCCCGGCCCGCACAAGATTCAGGGGATCGGTGCCGGCTTCATCCCCGAAACCCTCGATCTGGCGGTCGTCGATCAGGTCGAGCAGGTCAGCAACGACGAGGCGATCGACTTTGCCCGGCGCCTGGCCAGGGAGGAAGGAATCCTGGCCGGCATTTCGTGCGGTGCCGCGGCGGCGGTTGCCGCCCGGCTGGCCGCCCGTCCGGAATTTGCCGGGAAGAAGATCGTGGCGATTCTCCCGGACTCCGGTGAGCGCTACCTGACCAGCGTCCTGTTTGACGGCATCGTCTGACCATTAAACCCTGTCAGAAATGAGCCGACCGGAAATTCCGGAGGCACGCTTTTAAATTAAGAGAAACGGCGCAGGGCTGACCGGACCGCCGGAAGCTACCGACAGTCAACAAGGAGGAAATCAATGCGTAGCAACCGGTTCATTACCCTGGTCCTGGTCGCAGGGCTGCTCCTGGGAACCAGCCCTGTCTGGGCGGGTCCTTCCCCTGAGGAACGCTGGCAGGAACTCGATCAGAAGATCCGTATCCTGGAACGCAAACTGGAATTGGAAAAAGAAGCGGCCGGCAAGGAGGCCGCCAAGCATGGTGTCGTCGAGGCTGGCGAGAAGGGATTCGCGATCCGCTCGCAAGATGGCAGCTGGCAACTGAAACTGCGCGGTTACGTGCAGGCCGACGGCCGTGTCTACCTCGATGACAACCGGGACGCCGTTACCAACGATTTGCTGCTGCGGCGGGTGCGGCCGATTATCGAGGGAACCCTAGGGAAGGATTATCAGTTCCGCATCATGCCCGACTTCGGCCGCGGCAAGACCGAACTGCTGGATGCCTACATCCAGGCGAACTACTGGCCGGCGGCCCAGGTTCGGGTCGGCAAGTTCAAAGCGCCGGTGGGCCTTGAGCGGTTGCAGTCGGGGGCCAGCCTGCTGTTCGTCGAGCGCGCCCTTCCCACCAGCCTGGTTCCCAATCGCGATGTCGGCCTGCAGATCGGGGGGGAACTGGCGAAGGGGACCCTGAGCTATGCTCTCGGCCTCTTCAACGGCGGCGTCGATGGCGGCAGCACCGACAGCGACAGCAACGACGACAAGGACCTGGCGGCGCGCCTCTTCGCCCATCCGTTCAAGACTTCCGGCATCGCTCCGTTGCAAGGGCTGGGAATTGGTGTGGCCGGCAGCTACGGCAATCAGGAGGGAGCCCTCCCCTCGTTCAAGTCGGGAGGGCAGCAGACGTTCTTTAAATATTTAGCCACCAGCAACGCCGACGGCCGCCGTTGGCGGGTGGCCCCGCAGGCCTACTGGTACGCCGGCCCCGTCGGCCTGCTCGCCGAGTACGTCCGTTCGGAGCAGGAAGTCAGCAATGGCACGATCACCAGGGATCTGGCCAACCAGGCCTGGCAGGTTGCGGCCTCCTGGGTGGTGACCGGCGAGGACGCCTCCTTTAAGGGGGTCAAGCCGAAACGGTCCTTCGATCCGAAAAGCGGCGCCTGGGGCGCCCTGGAGCTGGCAGGACGCTATAACGAACTCGAAATCGACCAGGACGCATTTCCGCTCTTCGCCGACCCGACCAAGTACGCCGAGAAGGCGAGTGCCTGGGCGGCAGGTCTCAACTGGTACCCGAGCCGCAACCTCAAGGTGGTTGTAAACTATGAACAGACCACGTTTGACCAGGGGAGCGCCAGCGGCGACCGCGAGACCGAAAAAGTCCTGCTCACCCGGGTCCAGGTCGCCTATTAAAAGAACCCTTTTAGCCATACGACATAAGGAGAACCACTCATGTTACGAAACAGACTCGTCCCGCAACTGACCCTGGTCCTGTTTGTCCTCGGCCTCTTCATCGGCAGCCTGGCCCTGGCGAAAGAGTACACCCTGCTCAACGTATCCTATGATCCGACCCGGGAGCTTTACAAGGAGTACAACGCGGCCTTCGCCGACTACTGGAAGGAGAAGACCGGCGACACGGTAAAGGTCAATCAGTCGCATGGCGGCGCCGGCAAGCAGGCCCGGGCGGTGATCGATGGCCTCGAAGCGGATGTCGTCACCCTTGCATTGGCCTACGACATCGATGCCATCGCCGAGAAGACCGGACATTTCGGCAAGGACTGGCAGGCGCGCCTGCCGCACAACAGCGCTCCCTACACCTCGACCATCGTCTTTCTGGTGCGCAAGGGGAATCCCAAGGGGATCAAGGATTGGGGCGATATCATCAAGCCGGGTGTCTCCGTCATCACCCCGAACCCCAAGACCAGCGGCGGTGCCCGCTGGAACTTTCTGGCCGCCTGGGGCTACGCCCTGAAGCAGAGCGGCGGCAGTGAAGCGGCGGCGCGCGATTTCGTCACCGCCCTCTACAAGAATGTGCCGATCCTCGACTCGGGGGCGCGCGGCTCGACCACCACCTTCGTCAAGCGCGGGATCGGCGATGTCTTCCTCTCCTGGGAGAACGAAGCGTTTCTGGCGATCAACGAACTCGGCCCGGATCAATTCGAGATCGTCGTCCCCTCCGTCTCGATCCTGGCCGAACCGCCGGTGACAGTGGTGGACAAGGTGGCTGCCAAGCACGGTACGACCGAAGTGGCCAAGGCCTACCTGGAATACCTGTTCAGCCCGGTCGGGCAGAAGCTGGCGGCCAAGCACTACTACCGCCCGGTGGCCCCGGAACATGCCGACCCGGCCGATATCGCCCGCTTCCCGAAGGTCAACCTGTTTACCGTTGACGAGGTTTTCGGCGGCTGGCAGAAGGCGCAAAAGACGCATTTTGCCGACGGCGGCACCTTTGACCAGATCTACGTTCCGGCGCACTAGTTGTCCTCTGCCGGGGCACGGTCTGCCGTGCCCCGGCTACCCTCTATCTTGACCTGAGCGGGCGACCGCAGGGAGATGGCAGTGAATTTTCTACTCAGACAGCGCAGTGTTCTGCCCGGGTTCGGGTTGGCGATGGGGTTCACCCTCCTCTATCTGAGCCTGATCGTCCTGATCCCGCTCTCCAGCCTGCTGTTCAAGACCGCGACCCTCTCCTGGGATGCGTTCTGGGGGACAGTCGCTTCGGCGCGGGTGCTGGCCTCGTTTCGCCTGACCTTCGGCGCCGCCCTAGTCGCGGCGCTGGTCAACGGTCTCTTCGGCCTGCTGGTCGCCTGGGTGCTGGTGCGCTACAAAATCCCGGGCAAGCGGGTGATCGATGCCCTGGTCGATCTCCCCTTCGCCCTGCCGACCGCCGTGGCCGGCATCACCCTGGCCGGACTCTATGCGGAAAATGGCCTGATCGGGAAATATCTCGCCCCGCTGGGGATCAAGGTGGCCTATACCCCCCTGGGGATCATGGTCGCGCTCACCTTTATCGGCCTCCCCTTCGTGGTGCGCACGGTCCAGCCGGTGCTGGAGGATTTGGAAAAAGAGCTGGAGGAGGCTGCGGCCTGTTTGGGGGCCAACCGCTGGCAGACCTTCGTGCGGGTGATTTTCCCGGCGGTGATGCCGGCGCTATTGACCGGTTTTGCCCTGGCCTATGCCCGGGCCATCGGCGAGTACGGGTCGGTCATCTTCATCGCCGGCAACATGCCGATGGTTTCGGAGATAACCCCGCTGCTGATCATCACCAAACTGGAGCAGTACGACTATGCCGGCGCGACCGCCATCGCCACGGTGATGCTGGCCTTCTCGTTCCTGATTCTTTTAACGATTAATCTGATTCAGTGGTGGGCGCGCCGCCACGCGGAACGCTGAGGGAGGGGACCATGCCGACACAATCCTTGACCGTTTCTCATCCTGCCGGCGCCGCCCTGACTGAGCCGAAGGCGGTGCGCTGGCTGCTGACCGGCCTGGCGCTGGCCTTTCTCGCCCTGTTCCTGGTGGTGCCGCTGGTCGCAGTCTTCGTCCAGGCGCTGGAGAAAGGCCTCGACACCTACTGGGCGGCGATCAGCGAGCCGGACGCCCTGGCGGCGATCCGCCTGACTCTGCTCACCGCCGCCATCAGCGTGCCCCTCAACCTGGTCTTCGGCATCGCCGCCGCCTGGGCCATCGCCAAATTCAAGTTTCGCGGCAAGGCGTTTCTCATCACCCTGATCGACCTGCCGTTTTCGGTCTCGCCAGTCATCTCCGGCCTGATCTACGTGCTGCTCTTCGGCCTGCAGGGGTGGCTGGGGCCGTGGCTGGCGGCGCACGACATCAAGCTGATCTTCGCCGTCCCGGGGATCGTCCTGGCGACCATCTTCGTCACCTTCCCCTTTGTCGCCCGCGAGCTGATCCCGCTCATGCAGGCGCAGGGGACCGAGGAAGAAGAGGCCGCCCTGGTGCTCGGGGCGAACGGCTGGCAGATCTTTTTCCGCGTCACCCTCCCCAATATCATCTGGGGGGTTCTCTACGGGGTGATCCTCTGCAATGCCCGGGCGATGGGCGAGTTCGGCGCGGTCTCGGTCGTCTCCGGCCACATCCGGGGACTGACCAACACCCTGCCGCTGCACGTCGAGATCCTCTACAACGAGTACAACTTCGCCGCCGCTTTTGCCGTCGCCTCGCTGCTGGCCCTGCTGGCGATCCTCACCCTGGTGGCCAAGGCGCTGCTGGAGAAAAGGGTCCGCCAGGAGGTGAAAACCGCGACCAAACCGATTGGAGTGGAATAGTCCTATGGGAATCCAGGTTCAGAACATTTCAAAAAAATTCGGCGCCTACACCGCCCTCGACCAGGTCGATCTGCAGGTTCCCTCCGGAGAGCTGGTGGCGTTGCTCGGCCCCTCCGGGTCCGGCAAGACCACCCTGCTGCGGATCATTGCCGGGCTGGAGACCGCCGATGCCGGCAGCATCCATTTCGATGGCGAAGATGCCACCCGCCGCCAGGTGCGCGACCGCCAGGTTGGCTTCGTCTTCCAGCACTATGCCCTGTTTCGGCATATGACCGTGTTCGACAACATCGCCTTCGGCATGACCGTCAAACCGAGAAATGAAAGGCCGGGCAAGGCCCAGATCCGCGAAAGGGTCCACGAGCTGCTGCAGCTGATCCAGCTCGACAACATGGCCGCGCGCTACCCGGCCCAGCTCTCCGGCGGCCAGCGTCAGCGCGTCGCGCTGGCGCGGGCGCTGGCGACCGAGCCGAAGGTGCTGCTCCTCGATGAGCCTTTCGGCGCCCTCGACGCCAAGGTTCGCCAGGAGCTGCGCCGCTGGCTGCGCAAGCTGCACGACGAGATCCACGTCACCAGCGTCTTCGTCACCCACGACCAGGAGGAGGCGCTGGAAGTGGCCGACCGGGTGGTGGTGATGAACCAGGCCAGGATCGAACAGATCGGCACCCCGGAAGAGGTCTACGACCGGCCGGCCACCCCCTTCGTTTTCAGTTTTCTCGGCCATGTCAACCTCTTCCATTGCCGGAGCGGCGACAGCAGCCAGCCCGGCGCCATCGCCTGTCCGACCGGTGCCGATGGTGGCGGGGTCGGTTACGTGCGTCCCGGCGATATTCGCATCCGGCGCAGTGCCGCGGCGAGCGACGATATCGCCGCCGAGGTGGTCTTCATCCAGGGGGCCGGGGCCTTGCCGCGCATCGAACTCAGGCGCCTCGACACCGGCGAGACCGTGCAGGCCGAGCTGCCGCGCGAACACTACCGTGAGCTGGGACTGAAAACCGGCGAAAAAGTCTACATTCAACCAACCAACGTGCGGGTCTTCGAACCCGATTACCAGATCTAGCCGGGCTCTGACCCGGTTAATGGAGGCCGTCATGAGCAGCAATCCACCGCAGAGCACCCCCGATTTGTGGACCAGCGATCTCGAAACCCGGCTGCGCGCGGCCATCAGCGAAATCCGCTACGGCAGTGTCACCCTGGTGATCCAGGACGGCCATGTGGTGCAGATCGACAAGAGTGAAAAGGTACGGCTGAAGTAACGCCGCAGAGTGGAATCCGCATGAGCACACAGTATCTGATCTTTTTTGGCCATCCCGGCGCCGGCAGCGCCGGCGTTGCGGCGCATCTGGCGGCGGCCTGTGCCGAAGCCGGGCGCGACGTCCTGCTGATCGATGGCGCCGCCGGTCAGTCTGCGGCGTTGGTCAGCCAGGGAGAGCCGGTCGGTGATGCCGGCTGGACCAGCGGCTTCAAGGGGCTGGCCTGCCGGTACTGGGGCCAGCAGTCAGCCGCCTCCCTCGCCGCTGCGATCGCCGCGTGCGCCCCGGCGCCCGAACTGGTATTGATCGACCTGGCCGACAACCTCGACCGGTTGCAACAACTGCTTGTTGCCGGCCTGGCCAGCCAGGTTCTGGCTGTGACGGACATCGAGCCGGCCTCGCTCCGAGCGGTCAATCGACTCTGGCAGGCGCTCAAAGATCGGGATGTGACAACCGGCCTGATCGGCAACAACCTCTCCGAAACGTACGCAGGCTCCATCGTGCAGGATTTCGCCCGCAAAACCGGCATCGGCCTGGAAGGCTATCTGCCGCGCGCGCGTGCCGTGATCCGCAGCGCCTTCTTCGGCGAAACGGTTATCGAGGCCGCCCCCCTGTCGCACGCCGCCTACCTCTATCGCGATCTGGCAAAACTGCTCAGCCAGCCCGGGAAACCCTCCCGGCCGATGGCCCTCGACGACGAGGAGTTTCGCGACTGGGCCGCCGACTGGGGGGAGCGGCTCTACGATCTGGGCGAGGGGTATGTCGGCTATGGAGAAGGGATCTGATGAAGAACACCGGGCCGAGGGATTATCCCGACAAGCAGACGGTGCGTCAACGCACCCCCGATCCGGCCGTACGCGAGATGCTGGCCCGGATGGAGGCGCTTGGCATCGAAACCCCCTTCGACCGCTTCGACGCGCAGAAGCCGCATTGCGGCTTCGGTCTGGAAGGGACCTGCTGCAAGAACTGCCACATGGGCCCCTGCCGGATCACCTCGAAAAGCCCGCGCGGCGTCTGCGGGGCTGACGCCCATGTGATTGCCGCGCGCAACATCCTGCGCTGGGTGGCGGCGGGCGCCGCGGCCCACGGGGCGCGCGGCCGCGAAGTCATGCTGGCCCTCAAGGGGGCGGCCGACGGCCGACTCGACCTGCCGATTCTCGGCCCGGAGAAGGTGCTGGCCACGGCGCGCAGCTTCGGTCTTAAGATCGAGGGGCGCGAGGTGCGCGAGCTGGCCGGCGAGATCGCCATGATCCTGCTTGACGACCTCTGTCGCACCCTGCCCGGACCGCATCGAACCCTTGAAGCGCTGGCACCGCCGGAGCGGCTTGCGGTCTGGAAGGCGCTCGATATTCTGCCGGTCGGCGCCTACCACGAGGTGTTCGAGGCGCTGCACCGCACCACCACCGGCACCGATGGCGACTGGGAAAACCTGCTGCGCCAGATGCTGCGCTGCGGGCTCGCCTTTGCCTGGAACAGCGTGGTCGGCTCAAGCATCGCCATGGACAGCCTCTACGGCCTGCCGAAACGGAGCCGGATCGAGGTCAATCTGGGGACGCTCACCACCGACACGGTTAACATCGCCGTCCACGGTCATTCGCCGGTGCTGGTCGCCGCCATCGTCAAGGCGGCCCGGCGCGAGGATCTCAACGCCCGGGCGCGGCAGCAGGGCGCGAAAAAGATCCGGCTCTACGGCATCTGCTGCTCCGGCCATTCGGCCCTGGCCAAATTCGGCGACGTCCAGCCGCTGGCCAGTGCCATGGGAGCTGAACTGACGCTGGCGACCGGCGCCCTCGATCTGTGGGTCGCCGACGTGCAGGATGTCTTTCCCGGCATCATGGATGTCGCCGCCTGTTTTCACACCCGGGTGATCACCACCAGCGATTCGGCGCGCCTGCCGGGGGCCGAGCATCTCGGCTTCAACCATCACCATGACAATCTCGACCAGGCCGACGCCATCGCCGAGCAGATCATCGGTCGGGCGATCGACAGCTTCGGCAGCCGGGTGGCGGGCAAGATCTTCATTCCTCCGGCACGCATCGAGGCCGAGGTCGGCTTTGCCGTGGAGAATATCCTCGCCTCCTTCGGCGGCGCCGCGGTGCTGGGCGAGCAGCTGCGCAGCGGCCGGATTCGCGGCATCGTCAACCTGGTCGGCTGCAACAACCCCAAGCTGGTCTACGAGGAGGCGATCACGCAGGTGGCGGCCAGGCTGATTGAACAGGACATTCTGGTGCTGACCAACGGCTGCGCCGCCTATGCCCTGCTCAAGCTCGGCTTCTGTCACCCCGACGGGCTGGCTCAGGCGGGACCGGGATTGCAGGCGCTGCTCGCGGAGAAGGGGCTGCCGCCGGTCTGGCACATGGGCGAATGCCTCGACAATGCCCGCGCCTCGGCCCTGTTCCGGGTGCTGGCCGATGCCCTGAACGAACCGCTTAAGCGTCTCCCCTTCGCCTTCTCCAGCCCGGAGTGGTCGAACGAAAAAGGGGTCGGCGCGGCCCTCGGGTTTCGCCTGCTCGGACTCGATTCCTACCACTGCATCGCCCCGCCCATCGGCGGCTCGGACAAGGTCGCGAATTTTTTCTACAGCGCTACCCGCGAAACCCTCGGTTCGGTGATGGTGGTCGAGCCCGATCCGCGGCAGCTCGCCGCGCGCCTGGTCATCGATTTGCGTCAGCGCCGCCGTCAGCTCGGCTGGCCGGACACCTCTACAACCAACACGCAAGGAGCTTAAAGCATGAAACGTCGCGATTTTCTCAAAACCGGCCTCGGCGCCCTGGCCGCCGCCCCTCTGCTCGGTCCCTTGACGGCACGCGCCGCCAACACCAAGGCCAAACTGCGCATCGGCCATCTACCGATCACCGATCACCTGCTGGTGCTCGCCGCCGCCCGCGAGCAGTTCCGCCATCTCGACTTCGAGCCGGTCAAGTTCTCCTCCTGGCCCGATGTCTCCGAGGCGCTCAAGGCCGGCGCCATCGACGGCGCCTTTTTGCTCACCCCCATCGGCCTGACCCTGCGCAACAAGGGGGTGCCCCTCAAGGTGGTGCTGCTCGGCCATCGCAATGGCAGCGTCATCACCGTCAAGAGTGGCGACGAGATCCAGCGCATCGACGACCTCAAGGGGCGCACCATCGCCATCCCCAGCCCATTCTCGACCCACAATCTGCTGCTGCGCAAGCTGCTCACCGAGTGCGGCATCGATCCGAACACCGAGGTCAAGCTGCTCGATATGGCCCCGCCGGAGATGCCGGTGGCGCTGGCCACCGGCCGCATCGACGGCTACATCGTCGCTGAACCCTTCGGGGCCCAGGCCGAGTTCCAGAAGGTCGGCAAGGTGCTGACCCTCTCCAAGGATATCTGGCCCGATCACATCTGTTGCGTCCTCAACCTGCGTGAAGCAGTGATCGACACTTACCCGGAAGCGGTGCAGGAACTGATCGACGGTATGCAGCGCACCGCCCGTTTCATTCAGCAGGATCCGGTCGCCGCCGCCCGGGCCTCGGTGAAGTACCTCGGACAGAAGGCCGAGGTGGTGGAGTTCGTCCTGACCAAGCCGGCCGGGCGGCTGACCTTCGACCGGCTCAAGCCTGACCTTGCCGATTTTACCGCCACCCAGAAACTGATGCTCCAGTTCGGCGTCGCCAAGGATGAGGTTGATCTGACCGACTATGTCGACACCCGTTTCTTCGCCGGCTGATATGTTGCGCTTTTTTAAACGGTTTCACCCCCTGTTGCCGCTGTCTGCCTTGACCGGCTTTGTGCTGCTCTGGCAGATGGCGGCTTCTTTCTATCCGCCGGCACTCTTCCCGTCGCCTCTCGCGGTGCTGGCGGCGTTGCGTGAACTGGCGGCCAGCGGTCTGCTCTGGGAGCATATCGGCATCAGCCTGTGGCGCTTCGCCAGTGCCTACCTGCTGGCGGTGGCGATCGCCATCCCCCTCGGCCTGCTCCTCGGCCAGCACCCCAGGTGCCGCCGCGCCGTCGATCCGCTGTTGCAGGTGCTGCGGCCGATCTCGCCCATCGCCTGGTTTCCGCTGGCGGTTTTGTGGTTCGGCATCGGCAACGCCCCGGCGATCTTCATCATCTTTCTCGCCGCCTTCTACCCGGTGCTGCTCGCCACGGTCGATGCGGTGCGCCAGGTGCCGGAGGTTTATCTGAAGGTGGCGGCCAATTTCGGTGCCGGACGACGCATGACCTTTCTCAAGGTCATTGTTCCGGCCGCCTTTCCGGGGATCATGGTCGGCCTGCACATCGCCGTCGGCACCGCCTGGATTCACCTGGTCGCCGGCGAGATGCTCGGGGCCCAGTCGGGCCTTGGCTACCTGATCGTCGACGCGCGCAACTTTCTGCGCACCGACTGGATCATGGCCGGCATGCTGGTGGTCGGTCTGCTTGGGCTGGCGATCTACCGGGGGATGCGGGGCGCGGAGGGGTTCATCGGCCGCCTCTGGGGGAAGACGCCATCATGACTGCGGTGCCGACCAACAGCAAAATTCTGCTGCGCGAGGTGGAAAAGCGCTTCCCCAACCAGCGCGGCGCGGCGACCTGCGCCCTGGCCAGCGTCGATCTGGAGATCGCCGCCGGCGAGTTCGTCTGTCTGGTCGGGCCGAGCGGGTGCGGCAAGACCACGCTGATCAACCTGCTGGCCGGCTTCACCCGGCCGAGCAGCGGGCGGATTGAAATCGATGGCCGGCAGGTGCTCGGCCCCGACCCCGATCACATCATGATCTTTCAGGATTATGGTCTCTACCCCTGGAAAAGCGCCCTCGGCAATATCCTCTTCGCCCTTGAGGCCCGCGGACAGCGCGGCGCCGAGGCGCAGGAGCGGGCCCGGCATTATCTGGATCTGGTCGGTCTTGGTCAGGCCGCGGACCGGCATCCGCACCAGCTCTCCGGCGGCATGCGGCAGCGCGTCGCCCTGGCCCGGGCCCTGGCGGTCGAACCAAGCGTGCTGTTCATGGACGAGCCGTTCGCGGCGCTGGATGCCTTCACCCGTCTGCGGCTGCAGGACGAACTGCTGCGGCTCTGGCAGCAGAAAAAGCCGACCGTGGTGTTCGTCACCCACGATCTCGACGAGGCAGTCTACCTCGGCGGCAAGGTGGTGCTGATGGCGCCGAACCCCGGCCGGGTGCAGAAGATCGTCAGCATCGACCTGGCGCGCCCCTGCGACCGCACCGGCGATGACTTCAGCACCTATCGCCGGGAACTGTTCCGGGAATTTCAATTGGTACATGAACAGGCTCAAGACTATGTCATCTGATCCATCCGCCGCGACCCTGCCCGGCGAACAGCTTGCGGCGGCGCGGGTCGCCATCAACGGTTTCGGCCGCATCGGACGCACGGTTCTGCGCCTGGCGCAGCATTCGCCGGCCATCGAGGTGGTGGCGATCAACGATCTGGCTCCGCCGCGGACCCTGGCCCATCTGTTCCAATACGATTCCGTGCATGGCCCCTTTGCGGGAAGTGTCGATGTGGAGGCCGGTGCCATGCGGATCGATGGCCGCACTATCCGGATGTTGCAGATCCCCGACCCGGCCGTGCTCCCCTGGCGGGAGTTGGGAATCGATATCGTCATCGAGGCCACCGGCCGTTTCGCCCGCCGCGCCGCTGCCGAAAAGCACCTGCACGCCGGCGCCCGGCGGGTGATCATCAGCGCGCCCTGTGCCGATGCCGACCTGACCGTTTGCCTGGGGGTCAATGAAGCCGACTGCCGCCCGGAGCAGCAGATTCTTTCCAACGCCTCCTGCACCGCCAACTGTCTGGCTCCCATCGCCAAGGTTCTGCTGGAGAGGTTCGGGATTGCCAAAGGGATGATGAACACCGTCCATCCCGCCACCAACAACCAGGCCCTCAGCGATCAACCCCACGCCGACCCGCGGCGCGGCCGGGCGGCTGGACTCTCCATCATCCCGACGACCACCTCGGCGATTGCCGCGGTGGAGCAGGTTCTGCCGGAGCTGGCGGGGCGGCTGCAGGGGATGGCAGTGCGTGTTCCGACCGCCAGCGTCGCGCTGCTCGACCTGGTCGTCGAGACCCGTGTCGCCACCAGCGTGGCCGAGGTCAATTCGGTATTGCGTTCGGCGGCCCAGGGCCGCCTCAAGGGGATTGTCGAGTATTGCGAGCTGCCGCTGGTCTCCCGGGACTTTCAAGGCCGCTGCGCCTCGGCCATTGTCGATGGTCTTTGTACTACCGTCACTGGCGGCAACCTGGTGCGTGTTATCGCCTGGTACGACAACGAAACCGGCTATGCCAGCCGGCTGGTCGAGCTGGCCGCCTACCTCGCCCGGCAGGAGTCGGCGCCGCCGGTGCAGGTCGCCGTCTGAAGCGAAATTAAATTCGCGGCGCCCCAAAATAAGCTTGACAAGCCAAGGTACTTTTATTAGCCTACAAAAACGATAGACATACAGTTTTAATTGACGAGGCCATCCAGCCCACACAACGCCGAATCTGCCCCTTCTTGGCAGGCGGTTCGGTTTTACCTCTTTTCTGACTAAGGAGATTTGACCATGAGTGAAGCGACCGAACCGCAGTACCGCCCCGAGACCCTGGCCCTGCACGCTGGCCAGAAACCCGACCCGACCACCAAGGCGCGGGCGGTGCCGATCTACCAGACCACCTCCTACGTCTTCGACGACGCCGACCATGCGGCGCGGCTCTTCGGCCTGCAGGAATTCGGCAACATCTACACCCGGCTGATGAACCCGACCTCGGATGTCTTCGAGCAGCGGGTCGCCGCCCTCGAAGGAGGGGTGGCGGCGCTGGCGGTCGCCTCGGGGCAGTCGGCGATCAGCCTGGCGCTGCTCACCCTGGCCCATGCCGGCGACGAGATCGTTTCGGCGGCCAGCCTCTACGGCGGCACCTACAACCTGTTTCACTACACCTTTCCCCAGCTCGGCATTACGGTGAAGTTCGTCGACCCGTCCGATCCGGAGAATTTCCGCAAGGCGATCACGCCGAAAACCAAAGCAATCTACGCCGAGAGCGTCGGCAATCCGAAACTCGATGTGCTCGATATCGCCGCCGTCGCCAGAATCGCCCACGACCATGATCTGCCGCTGGTGGTCGACAACACCACGCCGTCCCCCTACCTGATCAACCCCCTCAAGCACGGCGCCGACATCGTCGTCCACTCGGCGACCAAGTTCATTGGCGGCCACGGCACCTCCATCGGCGGCGTCATCGTCGACGGCGGCACCTTCAACTGGGGGAACGGCAAGTTTCCGCAGCTCGCCAAGCCCGATCCCTCGTATCACGGGGTCAACTTCTGGGAAGTGCTGGGCAATATCGCCTACATCGTCAAAATCCGCGTGCAGCTGCTGCGCGATCTCGGTCCGGCCGTCTCCCCCTTCAACTCCTTCCTCTTCCTGCAGGGGCTTGAGACGCTCCACCTGCGCCTGGAGCGCCACAGTACCAACGCCCTGGCCGTTGCCCAATATCTGCAAAAGCACCCCAAGGTCGGCTGGGTCAACTATCCGGGACTGCCGGAGCACCCCTCTCATGAGTTGGCGAAGAAGTACCACAATCACGCCCTCTACGGCGCCCTGATCGGCTTCGGCATCAAGGGTGGAATCGAGGAAGGGAAGAAGTTCATCAACGCCCTCAAGCTCCACTCGCTGCTGGCCAATATCGGCGACGCCAAGTCGCTGGTGATCCACCCGGCCTCGACCACCCATCAGCAGCTCACCGCCGCCGAGCAGCTCGAAGCCGGCGTCACCCCCGACTTCATCCGCCTGTCGGTGGGGATCGAGAACCTGCAGGACATCATCGCCGACCTGGAGCAGGCGCTGGCGCAGATTTGAAACCTGACAACCGGGGTGCGCCCCGGAACATGCTGACCAGACAACTGGAGGCCGGATACACCCCGAAACGTGGGTGTGTTCGGCCTTTTTTGTTCCCGGCACACCAGCAGGACTCAAGGACATGTCCGACCATGACACGGATAAAAGCGCCCAGTAAACAACAGCTGATCAAAAAAGCCCGCGACCTCGGGGCGAGCCTCGTCGGCTTCGCGCCGGTTGAGCGCTGGGAAGAGTTTGACGAGGTGCGCCCCGACTACCGGCCGACCGCCCTGTGGAAGGAGGCGCGTACGGTCATCGTCATCGGCGTGCCGATGCTGCTGCCGATCATCGAGACGACGCCGTCGATCAACTATCAGGAGATGTACAACGCCTCCAACAGTCTCCTCGACCAGATCGGCTTTCGCCTGTCGATCTACCTCAACGACCGCGGCGCTCCGGCGATCTTCATGCCGCGGGACGGCTACGGCAATCTCGAAATTCTGCTCGAACTGCCGCCGGGGTGTTTCAGCCACGTCTTTGCCGCCAAATACGCCGGGCTTGGCACCATCGGCTACAGCCACAACCTCCTCGTCCCCGAATACGGACCGCGGGTGCGGCTGGTCTCGATCCTGACCAGTCTGGAACTGCCGGCGACGCCGCTGCTGAAGAAGGAGCTCTGCATCAAGTGCGACCTCTGCCGCAAACTCTGCCCGTCGCAGGCCTTTACCACCCGCGACGACCAGCTGATTGCCGACATGGATGTCGATGCCTGCACCCGTCATCACCAGGTGCTGCGCGCGGAAAACCGCTGGCCCTGCGGCATCTGCGCCAAGGTCTGCCCGATCGGCGCCGACCGCGCCCTGTACGCCAGCACCAATCTCGGCCTCTATCTCGACGAACGCGAGGCCATCGAAAAGAATCCCGACGACCCGCGCTACAAGAGCTGGGTCCACCAGCGCCGCCACGGCTCGTCGGGCAACCGCATCAGCTAACTTGAACGATCGGTTTCGTTCAACATTCACCCCCAACACACCAAGGAGTTCCATTATGAAAAAACGCTTCATGCTCATCCTTCTCGCCCTCGTTGCCGCCGTCGCCGGACTGACCGGTTGCAGCAAAGAGGAAGCCGTGGGCAAGCCGGCCGTTATCCGCGTCGATTACGCCTACTACAACCCGGTCGCTCTTTTGCTCAAGGACAAGGGGTGGCTCGAAACCGAGCTGGCCAAGGAGAACATCAAGGTCGAGTGGTATCTGAGCCTCGGCAGCAACAAGGCCCTGGAGCTGCTGAACAGCAAGAGCGTCGATTTCGGTTCCACTGCCGGCGCCGCTTCGCTGATCGGCAAGGCCAACGGCAACCCGATCAAGGCGATTTACCTTTATTCGAAACCGGAATGGACCGCCCTGGTCACCGCCAAAGACAGTCCGATCCAGAAGGTGACCGACCTCAAAGGGAAAAAGGTCGCCGCTACCCGCGGTACCGACCCGCACATCTTCCTGCTGCGCGCCCTTGATCGCTTCGGCCTGTCGGAAAAAGACATCGAACTGGTTCCCCTGCAGCATCCCGACGGCAAAAATGCCCTCGATCGCGGCGATGTCGCCGCCTGGGCGGGCCTCGATCCGCACATGGCGCAGATCGAACTGGAAAAAGGCGCCCGCCTCTTCTTTCGCGACCCCGATCTCAACACCTACGGCGTGCTCAACGTGCGCGAAGAGTTCGCCAAACAGTATCCTGACTACGTGGTCAGGGTGCTGACGGTCTACGAGAAGGCGCGCAAGCACGCTATCGCCCACCCGGACGAACTCAAGGCGGTCCTGGCCCGGGACGCCAAGTTGAGTCCGGAAGTTGCGGCCAAGGAACTGGAGCGCACCGATCTGAGCAATCCGGTCATCGGCGACGTCCAGCACAAGGCGATCGCCGCCGCTGGCGCGGTCTTGAAAAAGAGCGGCATCATTCCGGAAACGGTCGATATCGAGGCGACGGTCGGCAGTCTGATCGATCCGGGTTTCATCGCCAAAGTTGCCAGGTAAGGACACGAATCATGAGTAGCTACGGTCACGAAACCGCGCTTGCGGCGGCGTTGACAAAGACATTGACCAGGACCGGAGTCCGCGCCTGGCGCGGACTCCGGCTCCCCGATCCACTGCTGGGCTGGCTGCTGCCGGCCCTGCTGGTCGCCGTCTGGGAGATTCTCGCCCGCATGGGGGTCTTCCCGCCCAACTGGCTGCCGGCGCCGAGCGTCGTCGCCACCACCATTTTCGACCTGGCACGGCAGGGGGAACTCCTCGGGCATATCGGTATCACCTTGTGGCGCATCGCGGCAGGATTCTTACTCGGTGCGATCGCCGCCACCCTGTTCGGCACCCTCACCGGCTACCTGCCGCTGGCGCGCAAACTTCTCGACCCGCTGTTGCAGGCGTTGCGTAACATCCCGTCCATGGCCTGGGTGCCGCTGTTTCTGCTCTGGCTCGGAGTGCAGGAATCTTCGAAGGTCAGCCTCATCGCCGTCGGGGTTTTTTTCCCCGTCTACCTCAACCTTTACAGCGGTATTTTGCAGGTCGACCGCAAACTGCTGGAAGTCGGTCGGATCTTTCAGCTTAAAGGGATCGAGTTGATTCGGCGCATCGTTTTGCCGGCAACCCTGCCGGCTTATCTGGTCGGACTGCGCAGCGGGCTGGGGCTCGGCTGGATGTTCGTCGTCGCCGCCGAACTGATGGGGGCGAGCAGGGGGCTCGGCTTTTTGATGGTCGATGGCCAGATGACCGGCCGTGCCGCGATCATCATCGCTAGCATTGTTCTGTTTGCCATCTTCGGCAAGCTGACCGACCTGCTGCTGGAGAGCGTCGGCCGGCGCTGGCAACGCCGGGCGCATCCGGTCGGCAAAGAGAGAAGGAGAGCAGGAATATGACCGTCACCCCGGCCCACCCACGGGCCCTCGCCATCGACCAGCTGCAGAAATCGTTTCAGGTCAACGGCGATGAAATCGTCGCCCTGGAACAGGTCGATCTCGCCATCGAACCGGGTGAATTTGTCAGTATCGTCGGCAGCAGCGGTTGCGGCAAGAGCACCCTGCTGCGCATCGTTGCCGGGCTGGAAACCAGCTCAGCCGGCAGTGTCCGCCTGGGCGACAAAACGATTTTTTCCCCGAGCCTGGAGCGGGGGATGGTCTTTCAGGAACACCGCCTCCTCCCCTGGCTGACAGTCGTGGAAAATGTCGCCTTCGGCCTCGGCCGCAAACTGACCGTCGAGCAGCAGCGCTCGGTCGATGAGCATATCGAGCTGGTCGGTCTCGAAAAGTTTGCCCGCGCCTACCCCGATCAGCTCTCCGGCGGCATGGCGCAGCGCGCCGCCATCGCCCGCGCCCTGGTCACCCGTCCCGAACTGCTGCTGCTCGACGAGCCGTTCGGCGCCCTCGATGCCCTGACCCGGATCCAGATGCAGGAGGAAATCCTGCGGATCTGGGAGGTGGAGAAGACCACCATGGTCCTGGTCACTCACGACATCGACGAGGCGATTTTCCTCGGCGACCGGGTGGTGATCATGTCAAGCCGGCCGGGGACGATCAAAAAAATTCTCCCGGTGAACCTCCCGCGCCCGCGCGATCGCAGCAGCTACGATTTTGTGCAGATCCGCAAGGAGATTTACGGTCACTTTTTTCACGGCGCCGAGCAGCCCTTTGCCTATGCGATCTGAGGACCGGCGGCGTGTTAGCACCCGGGATAAGTCGAGTACCTCATGCGCCGTATTGACGAGAACACTCTTGCCTATCAACAGGAACTCGACCTTGGTCACGCCAGTCTCGAACCCGGCGGCGAGCTGATCGCCGCGCACCGTCCATCGAAAGGAGTTCTGGTGTGAGTCGCAAAGACCTTGACAGCATGGGAGTGCGGGAAATCCGCATCCCTTCCTTGCTTGACGGCTCAGCGGAGCCAAACCTGTATTTCATCCCCGAGGGGGATGGTCCTTTTCCACTGCTGGTTGCCCTGCACACCTGGAGTTTTGACCGCTTCAATCAGCTGGAGACCCTGCTGCCGCTCTGCCGCGAGCGCAGCTGGGCGCTGCTGCTGCCCGAGGCGCGCGGCCCCAACCTGGCCGGCAATCCCCATGCGGAGCAAGCTGCCGGCTCACCCCTGGCGCGACAGGATGTGCTCGATGCGACGGCCTGGATAACGGCGCGTTTCTCCATCGACCGGCAGCGGCTCTTTCTGCTTGGTGGCAGCGGCGGGGGACAACTGGCGCTGCTGGTCGCGGCGGCGGACCCCGCCCGCTGGCGTGCCGTCAGCGTCTGGGTGCCGATCACCGATCTCGCCCTCTGGCACGGCGAGGCGAGCTACTACGCGCCGCACATCGAGGCCTGTCTTGGCGGTCCTCCGGGCGCCTCGGCCGACATCGACCGGCGCTATCGCGAGCGTTCGCCGCTGGAACATGCCGCCGCCCTGACCGAAACCAACCTCTTTCTGCACCACGGCCGCTTCGATCCCCTGGTCCCCTGGCAGCACAGCTGGCGCCTCGCCGAACGACTGCACGCGTTGGGCGCCCGGCGCTTCTTCTTGGAAATTTTCGACGGCGAGCACGATATTCAGGCCCGGCGGGCGCTCGACTGGTTCTCCGCCCAGGGGGGGCGGGTGGAATCCGGCTGGCGCCTGACCGGGTGACCGACACCCCGAGGACTTCATGACCGACGTCTACAACACCATCGACACCGCCTCCCGACAGCAGGTCGAGCAGCTCGCCGCGATCCTGGAACTACGCGCCGCCGACCCGCAGCAGCGGGCGATGCTGCGCGCCTACCTGGAGCGGATCGACTTCCCCGCCCGAGCCCGTGTGGTCGAGGTCGGCTGCGGCACCGGGCCGGTGGCCCGGGTGCTGGCCCAAATCCCCGACGTCGGTGCCGTGATCGGCATCGATCCGTCGCCAGTGCTGCTTGGCAGAGCCCGGCAACTCGCCGCGAATCAGTGCAAACTGACATTTCGGGAAAGCTCCGCAGAGGCTTTGCCGCTGACGGACGCCAGTCAGGACGTGGTCGTTTTTCACACCTCCCTCTGCCACCTCACCGACCCGGCCGCCGCGCTGCACGAAGCCTTTCGAGTGCTGGTGCCGGGAGGCTGGCTGGCGGTCTTCGACGGCGATTATGCCTCAACCACCTTCGGCACCGACGACCTCGATCCCCTGCAGCTCTGCGCCGCGTCCTTCCGTCGTGCCTTCATCCACGACAGCTGGCTGGCCCGGCGCGCGCCGGGCCTGGCCGAGGGGGCCGGATTCACGGTCCGCGACTTTCGCACCTTCAGCTACAGCGAAACCCGGCCCGACTACCTGCTGAGCGTGGTCGATCGCGGTGCCGAGGCGTTGGCCGAGGAAGGAGTTATCGGGCGGGAGCTGGCAGCGGCAATGAAGGGCGAGGCCCGGCAGCGCACGCGGAAAGGACGGTTTTTCGGCCAGATCGGCTATGCGGCACTGATCGCGCGCAAGCCGGCTTCGGAAGGCTAATTCCGCAGAAAAACGTTGAAGCGATGGGGATCTTCACCAACACGGTATCTCCCAAAGTACGCAGGGAAATGATGGTGGAGCGCTGCCGAAACCTGTTGGGGTTTTCATGACCCACGACTGCGGCGTCTGCCCGCTGCGGGAGGGACTCAACGGCGGGAGAGAGGAACGGCAGGCGCAATGCAACGCCGCGGCTTTTCTACGCCGGGCCGGCTACCCGGCGCCGGAGGACTGGCGGGCGGCGCTGGCCCACCTGAGGCGGCGTTTCGGCGAGGAACCCTGCCCCCATGAGGTCGGTGTCTTTCTGGCTATCCGCTCAAGGACGTGGCCGCCTTTCTCGGCTGGAGGAAGCGACCGCTCAGCTCACAGCAACTCTTGAAGATCTACGGTCAGCCACGCCGCAGCCTGTGGTTGGCCGAGCATTACCGGCAGCTGCGCCGGCAACATGGCCCAACGACTCTCGGCCCCCTTAGCGATGCCGCCGGTTTGAATACTGCTCAATTTGCCGATTTGACTGTCATCGACAAAACGACCTTCACCCCAGCGCCTTTTTCATCCTCTCCAGCGCTTCAACCAGCAGGCTGCGCGGGCAGCCGAAATTAAGGCGCACGAAGCCGGGGGCGCCGAAATCGCCGCCGTCGGAGAGGCCGACCCCCGCGGCTTCGAAGAATTGCCCCGGCTGATCAAGGCCGCGGGCGCGGGTGTCGATCCACGCCAGACAGGTGGCCTCGACCGGGGTCATCGCCAGCCCCGGCATGGCGGCGATCGCCTGCGTCACCAGTTCGTGATTGCCACGCAGATAGGCGAGCAACTCCTGCCGCCACGGTTCGCCGTGACGATAGGCGGCTTCGGCGGCGGTCAGCCCCAGGGTGTTGACGTGCGGCACGATGCGCCCCATCGCCTGCTTGAATTGCTTGCGCAGCTGCGGATCGGAGATTACCGCGAAGGAGCAGCCGAGTCCGGGGATATTGTAGGTTTTGCTCGGTGCGAGCAGAGTGATGCAGCGGCTGGCGACCCCCGGATCGAGGGTCGCGATCGGTATATGGCGCTGCTCCGGATTCAGCACCAGCCCGGCGTGGATGTCGTCGGAGCCGATCACCAGATCGTGGCGGCGCGCAATCTCCGCCAGCGCCTCCAGTTCCGGGCGGCTCCAGGCGCGCCCCACCGGATTGTGCGGGTTGCACAGCAGCAGCAGCCGGGTGCGCGGGGTGATGGCCGCTTCGATGGCGGCAAAATCAAATTGCCAGCGTTGCTCGCGCAGCACCAGTGGCACATCCAGCAGCTCGCGTTCGGACAACCCCGGCGCCGATAAAAACGGCGGGTAGATCGGCGAGCTGGTCAGTACTGCGTCCCCCCTTTCGCCGACCGCGCGACACAGCACGTTCAGGCCGGTCACCAGTCCCGGCAGCCAGACCAGTTCCTCCGCCCCGATTTGCCAGGCAAAGTCCCGCTGCAGGTGGTCGATGACCGCCCGGCGCAACCCGTCGCCCGGCGCCGTGTAGCCAAATACCCCATGGTCGATCCGTTCATGCAGGGCGGCCAGGACCGCCGGCGGTGCGGCAAAGTCCATATCGGCCACCCACAGCGGGAGGATGTCGCGACCGGCATAGCGGTTCCATTTTTCGCTGCCGGTCTGGCGGCGGTCGATAAGCTGGTCGAAATCGAAAAGCGGTTGCGGCATGAAGAATCCTCACTGACGTTTGTCCACAGGGGGGCTCCTTCTGCGAGCCGCGGTGGGTGGCTGGTTTTCGCGAAAACCGCAGAAACATCTTGACAGGGCCCGCCTGCCCGATTTAAATTCTATCTAAACGATAGGGTTATAGCATTTTCACCGACAGAAGGCCAGAAGTCAAAAGTTTTTTCCGCAGGAGCGGCCATGCAGATTTCCCTGATCGGCGGACTTGACCGGCTGCAGCGCCACTACCGGGAAGAGGCGCAGAAGCTCGGGATCGAGCTGCGCGTCTACAATACCGCGGAAACCAATCTTGCCGCCAAGGTCAGCCATTGCCAGGCGGTGCTGCTGCTCACCGGCAAGATCTCCCACCGGGCCCGGCGCGAAGTGATGAAGGTCGCCCGGGCGCAGCGGATTCCGGTCTCCATGTCGCATCAGTGCGGGGTCTGCGCGGTCCGGGATTGCCTGAATTGCCTGCAACAGCAGGGCGCAACGCGGAGCTGACCATGTGCCAACTGCTCGGGATGAACTGCAACGTCCCCACCGACATCTGTTTCTCCTTTACCGGTTTTCGCCGCCGCGGCGGGGCGACCGACGTCCATGGCGACGGCTGGGGGATCGGCTTTTTCGAGGGGAAGGGGGCGCGGCTGTTTCTCGACCCGCAGCCATCCGCCCACTCGCCGCTGGCGGAGCTGGTGCGATCCTATCCGATCCGGTCGCTGAACGTCATCGCTCACATCCGCAAAGCGACCGCAGGGGTGGTGACCCTGGAGAATACCCATCCGTTCCAGCGTGAGCTCTGGGGGCGGCACTGGCTCTTCGCCCACAACGGCCACCTGCCGCTGTTCAAGCCTGCCCTGGATGGCAATTTCATGCCGGTCGGCAACACCGACAGCGAATGGATCTTCTGCTGGCTGCTGCAAAGCCTCAAGCAGCGCTTCGGCACCACGCCCCCGGCACCGGCCGCGCTGTTTGCCGTCCTGCAGGAGCTGACCCTGGAATTTGCCCCGCAGGGGATCAGCAATTACCTGCTCAGCAACGGGCAGGTGATGGTCGCCCATTGTTCGACGCGGCTCAGTTATATTGTGCGTCAGGCACCCTTCGGCGAGGCGCATCTGGTGGATGAGGATGTGGCTGTCGATTTCCGTGAACTGACCACGCCGCGCGACCGGGTGGCGGTGATCACCTCGCTGCCGCTGACCGACAACGAGGCCTGGGTCGACATGCGCCCCGGCACCCTGTGGATGTTTCGCGAGGGGGAGGTGGTCGAACAGGCCGACACCGCGCCCAGTCCGGTGCAGTCGCTGGAGAGCAGTCCGTTGAGGTGAATCTGAGGGGGTTTGCCCGGACGCGGTTTTAACCTGTCACCGGACAAACGGCATGGAGGGAGACCTTCTGGATGCTGATGGCATCGACCGGGCAGGCGGCGACACAGGCGCCGCAGCGGATGCAGTCGGCCTGGTTGATCCAGACCTGGCTGACCTCATCGACCTTGCGGGCGATCTTCCAGCCGGTCAATCGGCCATTGGCGTCGTGATGCAGGCTCTTGATCTTGAGGATACACTCGGGACGTGGTTTGGCTTTGACGCACCAGTCGCAGTAGATGCACTTGTCGCTGTCGATTTCGTATT
Organism: Desulfuromonas carbonis; assembly: GCF_054658035.1. Classification (NCBI taxonomy): domain Bacteria; kingdom Pseudomonadati; phylum Thermodesulfobacteriota; class Desulfuromonadia; order Desulfuromonadales; family Desulfuromonadaceae; genus Desulfuromonas; species Desulfuromonas carbonis. Next base: position 1,284,751 of record NZ_BAAHXR010000003.1, read on the forward strand.
TGAAGTGGCACTGATAGCAGCGCTGCGCTTCATCACCGGAGGTCTCGGCGCTGAACCCCAGATCAACCTCGGTCATCAGATCGCGCCGTGCCAGCGGAGTGGTCGGCATCCTCTGCAGCGGTACCGCGTCCATCTCGCGAATCCGGCCGCTGTCGGTAACATCCTCAATCTGCGCCACATCCTTGAGCCGGTCTGTTCCCGTCAGAAACCGGTCGACCACCCTGACGCACTCCTTGGCATGGCCAATCGCCTGAATCAGTGACCACGCACCGGTGGCAAAGTCGCCGGCGACAAAAATATTCTCCTGTGCCGTGCTGTGGGCCGCGCCGCTCTTAAGCCAGCCATCCTCCTGCACCAGCTGCCGGCGAAGGTTCGCATCGATCCAGCGGGTGTCGGGAACCTGGCCGGTGGCGAGCAGCACCGTGTCAACCGGGATTTCAACTTCGCTGCCCGAAATTTCGACCGGGCGGCGGCGCCCGCTGGCATCGGGCTGGCCGAGTTCAGTGCGCACAAAGCGCATCGCCGTGATCCTGCCCTTTTCGCCAACGAACGCCCTCGGCGCGACCATGCAGTGCAGGGGGATCTGCTCGTGTGCCAGCTCTTCGAGTTCACCCGGGGTGACAAGCATCTCCTCGACCGAGCGGCGGTACATGACTTTGACCTGGTCCTGCGGCATCCGCAAAATCGAGCCCGCGGCAACGGGACCTGCCTCTTCCGTTTCGAGCTGTAGTGTCGCTCCGCCCAGCCTGCGGGCGGTGCGCGCACAGTCCATGGCGGTAAAACCGCCGCCGATGACCACCACCTTCTCGCCAACTTCGGCGCGGCCGGTGGTATTGACTTCGAGCAGAAAGTCGAGGCCGTGTCGCACCCCCGCCAGTTCCTTGCCCGGCAGATCAAGGTGATTGGGGCGCAGGGTGCCGGCGGCCAGCACCACGGCATCGTACTCTGCCGCCAGCTCGGTCAGGGAAAGACTTTCACCGATGCAGGTATTGCAGATGATCTCAACGCCGAGCGCGACGATCTGCGCGATCTCCTGATCGATAATTTCACGCGGCAGGCGAAAAACCGGAATCCCCTGATTCAGCATGCCGCCCGGCTGGTGGTGTTTTTCGTAAACCCGAACCTGATGGCCGAGCAGGGCCAATTGCCGGGCCGCGGCAAGACCGGCGACACCGGCACCGACGATGGCAACACGCTTGCCGGACGCCGCAAACCACGGGTCGAGCACGACCAACCCCTGATCTTGGTAATCGGCCGCCGCCCGTTTTGAAAAACAGATGGCGACGGAATCACCCAGACCGTCCCAGCCGTGGCGGCATTCGGCTTCGCAGGGGCGCGCGCAGACGCGGCCGAGGACGGCCGGGAAGACATTGTCGCGCAGGTTGATCCGGTAGGCATCGGCGTGACGGCCGGCAAAAATGGCCGCCAGATAGTCGGGAATATCGGTGGCGGCCGGACAGGCTTTCTGACAGGGAATATTCTGCTCAAGCCAGGCCAAGTCTTTCGGCTGATCGGCACGGCCGAGCAGCCTGGAGAGCGCGCAGGAGGCGAGGGGCGCGGCCATCTCCTGGCGCTGTTCGTTCCAGCCGCCCAAGTGGTAGGTTTGCGGCTGGACCCCCGCCTGCAATGGTTGATCCTGACGCCGGGCAGCGACAATCTTCGCCATCAGCGGCAGGCGACTCCCCTGCGCCAGAGCGCGCTGCGCAAACACCTTCGCCGCGAAGGTATCGCCGCGCGTGGCGCTGCGCCGCTGATAGGCGGTCGCGATCAGCTCGCACACCGCGGTTTCGGTCGGGACTCCTGCATCGCACAAGAGGGCGACCGCTTCTTCAATTTGCTCGGCGTCGATGAGCGCCTGGGCTTGTACCAGAAGTTTTTGCATAAAAGTCCGCTCGTTTCAGGCGATCAGGGTGCGCAGGGTTTCGATGCCGAGCCGTGCGCAGAAATCGACGAAACGCTCGCTCTCGCTCCGGCGCTGTTCAAGGTAGAGGTCGAGAATTCTGCGCACCGCGGAAACGATCTGCGAGCTCGCCACGTCGCCGAGATATTCGGCGATCTTGCCGGCCTCACTCAGTTTGCCGCCGACAAAAATGCTGTAAGCCTCGGTGCTGCCGGTTTCCGGGTTGCGGGTCCGGGTGCCGCGCAGGCCGATATCGGCTACCCAGGCCTGGGCGCAGTTGTTCGGACAGCCGGTGATGTTGATACGCAGCGGACCAATCTTGCGCCAGTCGTTTTCATCGTCCGCCAGCGCGGCGTAGAGGCGGCGGCAGGCGTCCGGTGCGTCCGAGACCGCCAGTTTGCACAGGGTGCTGCCGACGCAGGCGACGATATCGGGCAGATGCTCATGGCCGGCAGTGCGCAGCCCGGCGCCGTGCAGGGCGTCAAGCAGCGCGGCGATGTTCTGGTTGGGAACCTCGTGCAGTTCGATGTTCTGACGGTTGGTGAACATCAGCACCCCGCCACCCAGCTCATCGGCCAGCCGCGAAATGGTGCGGGACCGCTCCGTGGTCAGTTCCGAGCGCGGAATCATGACGCGCACGATGCTCAGGCCGGGGTCGCGCTGGGGGATGACTTCCTCCCCGTTGAGGGACATGCGGCCGATGGTCGGAACCGGATTGCTGGCGACTTCGATCTGTTCCAGCCCGGCGATCCCCCGTTCGCGCAGGATCTCAAGGAGCAGCTCGCCGAACTTTGCCCCCCCCATGCGGTCCACCACCACCTTGAGACGCGCGTGGGCGCGCTGGCGACGGTTGCCGTGGCGACGAAAGGCCTCGATGGTGGCGCGGGTGACCGGCAGCACCAGCTCTTCGGGAACCCAGTCGAAGATGACCTTGGCCAGAAAGGGGCGGGCGCCGAGTCCGCCGCCGGCGTGAAATTTCCAGCCGACCCTGTCGCCACGTCGCACCGGCACCCAGCCCTGGCAGTTTATCAGGGTCTGCGCCAGCGCATCGTTGGCGGGCGCGACACTGATCTTGTGCTTGCGCGGCAGGTTGCGCTGGTTCTGGATCTCTTCATCCGCTGCCATCAAGCGGATCAGGCGCAGCGAATCGCCGATCTGGTTGGTTCCGACTCCGGCCAGTGACGAGCCGATAATATTGCGCGGCACATCGCCGCAGCCGTTTTTCGTCGTGATCCCGACCTCGGCCATCCCTTCGATGACCTTGTAGATATCCTGCTGGCGAACCCAGTGAAACTGCAGGGTCTGGCGCGTGGTGATGCAGAGCTCGTGCTGGGCGTATTCCGCGGCCAGATCGACCGCGCGGTTGAACTGACGGGTGGTCATGCGCCCGCCGGGGGTCACCACGCGGATCATGAAGAAGCTCGGTTGCAGCTGGTGATAGACGCCGCTCCACTTGAACATCGCCAGCTCATTGGGGGTGATGTCGGCAAACGGGCGGCGGGCGATCTCACGAAAATCGAAATCGGGATCGATCTCCAGCTTATCCTTTTCGACTTGCGTCAATTCAGGTTGTGCTTTCATGCTCTGACCTCATTTTTCCAGCAAGGCTTCACCGCGCGGGGACCGTTGCGTTCAGACCAGGCCTTCAAACAGGAGGCTGGTCAGGTAGCGCTCGCCGGAATCGAGGCGGACCGCGACGGCGACCGCCGCGCCACAAAAGATGCCGCCATCCTCTTCCTTCAGGCTCAGCAAATTACAGGTTGACTTATACGCTAAACTGAGTAAATTTGTCAAGAAACGTAACTGCAATTGTTGACATGTTAGCGTCTTTATGTTTGACAAAAAATTCACACTAGCCCTTGTAGAATAAGACACCGATTACGGAGAACCCGATGGATCCCATCTATTTCGACTACAACGCCACCACGCCGGTCGACCCGCTGGTGGTGGCGGAGGTTGTTGCCGCGCTGAACACCCGCTTCGGCAATCCGTCGAGCGGCCATCTTTACGGCCGACAGGCCAAGGAGGTGGTGGAGTTGGCCCGGCAACGGCTGGCCGCCCTGCTTGGCTGCACGCCGGCGGAGGTGGTCTTCACCAGCGGCGGCACCGAGGCGAATAATCAGGCGCTGATCGGGTTTGCCTTTGCCAACCGGGCGCGCGGCAACCACATTATCGCCACGCAGATCGAGCATCCGGCGGTGCTCGAACCGTTGAAATGGCTGCAGCGGCAAGGCTTTGACGTCACCCTGCTGCCGGTCGACGGTCACGGCCGGGTCGATCCGCAGGCCGTGGGGCGGGCCCTGACCCCGCGCACCATTCTGGTCTCGGTAATGCACGCCAACAACGAAATCGGCACGCTGCAGCCGCTGGCCGAGATCGGCGCCATCGCCAGGGAGCAGGGGATTGCCCTGCACAGCGACGCGGCCCAGTCGGTGGGGAAAATTCCGACCCGGGTCGATGAACTGGGGGTCGACCTGCTGACGGTCGCCGGGCACAAGTTCTACGCGCCCAAGGGCGTAGGGGCGCTCTATGTGCGCCAGGGGGTCACGCTCGACCCTTACCTGCACGGCGCCGGTCATGAAGCGGGCCGCCGCGCCGGCACCGAGAACGTGGCGTTGATCGCCGGGCTCGGCAAGGCGGCGCAGCTGGCGCAGGAGCGGCTGCCGGCCGAAGGGGTGCGGTTGCGCGATTTGCGCGACGATTTCCATCGCCTGCTGCAGGAGCGCGCCGGCGGTGTGATTCTCAACGGCCACCCCAACGAGCGGCTGCCCAACACCTTGAACATCAGCTTTGCCGACGTCAACGGCGCCGAGCTGCTGGCCCATCTGCCGGAGGTCGCCGCCTCGACCGGCTCGGCCTGCCACGACGGCAGTGGCGAACTCTCCGGCGTGCTCAAGGCGCTGGGCATCCCGCGCGGGCAGGGTTTCGGCGCGGTGCGCTTCAGCCTCGGGCATGGCAGCGACCGCGCAGAGATCGAGCGGGCGGCAGAACTGATCGCCGGGCGGGTCCGGGAATTGCGCCGCGGATGACAAGGCAAAGACTATCAAATCGATAGATTTTGAATTTTTTTCTTGACAGTCTTTCCGTAGGCGGGTTAATAATCGGCACAGTCGACAGTGTGCCAACCGCGCTGCCGGCCCAAAGAGTCTGCAACAACCACCCCAACAACTACCCTTTTGGTGCTGACCGGAAAAACCGGAGGCCGGGGCGATTCCCAGCGGCGTGCCATGCGCATGCCAAGGGGAGTTGTCCCGGCTTTTTTCTTGGGGTCGGCCCCCCCTGCGCAAGGAGTCGCGATGAAAACCGGTAACCAGTACCGCAAAAGCCTCAAGCAACTCGCTCCCAATCTTTACAAGTGGGGCAAGCCAATCAAGGACGTCACCCGCCATGCCGCCACCCGGCTGCATGTCAAGGCGATTGCCGATTGTTACGACGCCGGCTTCGACCCCGAACATGCGGCCATCTTTACCGGTGAGTCGCACCTGACCGGCAAGCGCGCCCACCGCTGGAACACCCTGATGCGCAGCGCCGATGACGTGGTCGCCAACGCGCGCATGAAACGCGCCCAGTTCCAGCGCACCGGGGCGTGCCACGGCGCGACCTGCGCCGGCTGGACCGCGCTCAATGCGCTGTGGGCGACGACCTGGGAGCTCGACCAGGCGGAAGGGACCGACTACCACCGGCGGCTGGAGAACTATTTCCGCTACCTCGAAGAGAACGCCCTGGCCACCGCCGGGGCGCTGACCGATGCCAAGGGGGATCGCTCCCTCGGTCCCGCCGCGCAGAGCGAGGCCGACCAGTATCTGCACATTAAGGAAGTCCGCGACGACGGCATCGTGGTGCGCGGAGTCAAGGCCCAGATCTGCGGTGTCGCCGCGGCGCACGAGATCGTCTGCGTCCCGGGCGGCGGTCTGAAAGAGGGGGAGGAGGCCTTTGCCGTGGCCTTTGCCGTGCCGCGCGATGTCGCCGGGCTGACGGCGGTGGAGACCCGGCGGCCGAGCGACACCCGCGACGAGGAAGAAGGCTGGGATGCCCCCAGGGCCGGCGGCGTCGGCCAGGCGTTTCTGCTCTTCGACGACGTCTTCGTCCCCAACGAGCGGGTTTTTATCCAGGGGCAGACCCGCTACGCCGGGGTCTTCATCAATCATTTCACCGCCCTCTACCGCGCCCCGATCGGTGCCTGCGTCGCCGGCCAGGGGGACGTGATGATCGGCGCGGTGCTGGCCCTGGCTGAAGCCGGCGGCTTGTCGCAGAAGGTCTTCCAGGAAAAGCTGACGCGCATGGCGATCAACAACGAGACCACTTTCGGGCTCGGCCTCGGCGCCATCCTGCAGGGGCAGGCGCACCCGTCGGGGGTGTGGATTCCCGACCCGCTGCTGGCGCACATCAACAAGGTGCAGGTGGCCATGCTCCCCTACGAGACCAAGCGCCTCGCCCAGGAGATCGGCGGCGGCATCACCGAGACCGGCTGCTTCCCCTCGTGGCAGGATCTGACCAGCCCGCTCTACGGCGACAAGCTGCTCACGGCCCTGGCGGCGGTCTCCGACGGCGAGACCCGCGCCCGCCTGGCGCGGCTGGTCGAATGGCTGACCGTCGGCGGCGGCATCCCCGGCTGCCTCAACGGCGGCGGCTCACCGGATGGCGCGCGGCTGGTGGTGCGCGCGCTGGAGCCGTGGAAAAAGTTTGCGACCAACGCCCGGCGCATCGCCGGGCTCGATCAGAATTAGACAGGAGACAGCAATGGCCAGCAATCTGCTCGAAAAACCAAGCGAAGACCTGCACACCAGCTACCGCGACGCTGAGCTCGAAACCCTGCCGCGCCCGCAGCTGGAAGCCTTGCAGCTGAAGCTGCTGCGCGAGCACATCGCCTTTGCCTCCGAGCACTCCCCCTGGTACCGCCAGGCCTTTCGCGCCAGCAAGGTTGGCGCCGCCAGCCTCGGCAGCCTCGACGATCTGCGGCACTTTCCGTTCATCAGCAAGCAGGTGCAGCGCGAACGCCAGCAGGCGGTCCCGCTGCTCGGCGATCTGCTGGCGGTGCCGGAAGCCGAAGTGGTCTATGCCTCGGCCTCCAGCGGATCGACCGGCGTGCCGACCCTCTCCCCCTTCACCGCCGGCGATTTCGACGCCTGGCAGGAGGTGCAGGCGCGCCTCTTCTACGCCGCCGGAGTGCGCGCCATCGACCGCTACCTGCACGCCCTCAACTTCTCCCTCTTCGTCGGCGGCCCCGATGTCATCGGCGCCCAGAAACTCGGCGCCCTCTGCTTCTGGGCCGGCACCGTCCCGGCCGAGCGGCTGCTGTTTCTGATGCAGGAGTTTCAGCCGACGGTCACCTGGACCACCCCCTCCTACGCCTGGTATTTGGGAGAGACCGCCAGGGCGCAGGGGATCGATCCGGCCAGGGATCTGGCGATCAGCCGCATCATCGTCGCCGGCGAGCCGGGCGGCTCCCTGCCGGCGACCCGCGCCGCCATCGAGAACCTGTGGGGGGCCGAGCTTTACGATTTCTACGGCATTTCCGACATCTTCGGCGCCAACGCCGGCATGTGCAGCGAGCGCAACGGTCTGCACTTTACCGAGGATCACCATCTGCTTGAAGTTCTCGATCCCAAGACCGGCGAGGCGGTGGCCGACGGCGAGAAGGGGGAGCTGGTGCTGACCACCCTGCAGAAACGCGCGCGGCCGATGATTCGCTTCCGCACCGGCGACATTGTCACCCGCGACGCTTCGCCCTGCCCCTGCGGCCGGACCCATGCCCGCATCTGGGTGCACGGCCGCACCGACGACATGTTCATCGTCAACGGCGTCAACCTCTTCCCCGCCGATGTCGAGGTCGCGGTGCGTGACATTCCGGAGTTGACCGGCGAATACCGCATCACCCTGAGTCGCGAGCAGCACCTGACCCGTTTCACCCTTGACGTCGAACGGCGCGACGGTACGGCCCACAACGACGCTGCGCTGATCGAACGCCTGAAGAGTCTGCTGCGCAACCGCCACGGCATCGCCCCGAGCGGCGTCCATATTCTCGCCGACGGCGCCCTGCCGCGGGCGGTGCACAAAGCGAAACGGGTCATCGACCAGCGCTGAAAGAATCCCGATCTCAATAGCAGGTTTTAAGAAAAATATTGTTGACCAACTTTGTCGATTACAGTATGATAAAATCTATAAAAACGATAGACTAATAGTTATATAAAAAATCGTGTCATTGTCCATGAGGCTGACCGGAACTACCGGAGGCAGGGGACCCCATCAAATAACTCACAGCAAGGAGAACGCAACATGAAAAGGTTTCAAATCCCCATTCTGGTCGGCCTTTTAATCATCACCCTCAGCCTGCTGGTCGGTTGCGGCAGTTCCAGTGATGTCAAAACGGCAGCCAATGCGCAGCCGGCTGCCATCACCACCTTGAGTGACAGTTTCGTCACCACCGATTTTGTCGCCGCTGTCCAACAGGGCTCGGTCAATGAAAAGGTCGTTCTCATCGACACCCGTTCAGCGGCCGAATATGCCGCCGGGCATATCGAGGGAGCAATCAATGTCCAGCATGGCGACTACATCCGCACCCGCACCGTCGCCGGCGCCACCTCGGACGTCAAATACCTTATCGTCAACGAGCAGGAATTCGTCGACCTGGTCAACAGCCTGGGGATCACCCCAGACACCACCGTGGTGGTCTACGACAACGACATCAGCTTCGGCTGGGCGCCGCGCCTGGCCTGGACGCTGCAATATTACGGGCACGCCCGCGCTTTCTCGGTCGATGGCGGCATCCAGAAGTGGCAGCTGATCGATGGCCGTCCGCTGGTGACCACCCCGACCCTGCCGACCCCGAACACCACCAGCTACGTCATCAGCGGCCAGCGCAGCATTCTGGCCAGCAAGGAAGAACTGAGTGCCGCGGTGGGAAATTCCTCGTTTGTGGTGCTCGACGCCCGGGTGCCGGGGGAATACGCCGGGGTGACCAACGCCACCTGGGATGCCTACCGCCTCGGCCACATCCCCGGCGCGATCTTCATCGACTGGGCCGACGTGCTCAAGGATAACGCCGCTGGCGTTTGGCTGGCCGATGGTTCGCGTCCGGTCAAAGTGCTGAAGAGCGAGACCGAACTGCGCAACTACTTCGCCGCCCGTGGCGTCACCGCCGACACAACGATCATTGCCCATTGCGAGGGGGGGATCCGTTCCTCCTTCATCACCCAGGTGCTGCTCGGTCTCGGCTACACCGTGAAGAACTACGACGGTTCCTGGAACGACTGGGGTAAACAGACCGACGGCACCGCCTTCCCGGTGGAGAACACCACCGCCACGCTGGAAGCGTTGCGCGACCCCACCGCCGCGATCAGTGACTATTTCGCCAGCACCGACGAGCTTGCAACGGAACTTGCGGCCAATCCGGCCACTACCAAGATCATCGACATCCGCTCCGCGGCACTCTACGCGGCCGGTCACATCCCCGGCGCCATCAACGTTTCGGCAAACGCGTTGACCGTTGATCGTGCCGATGGCGTCCAGCGCCTGCTCCCCTCTCAAGCCGAGTTCATTGCCCTCGCTAACAGCCTCGGCATTGTCGATGGCGACCGCGTGATCGTTTACGATGCGGACAGCAGCTCGTCCGCCGCGCGGGTTGCCTGGTCCTTCGTCTACTACGGCCATGACGCCCGTGCCCTCGACGGCGGCTACAAGAAGTGGACCGGTGAAAGCAAATCGACCGAAACGACCGTCAATACCCCGGTCGCCACAAGCAGCTTCACCATTGTCGGCAACGATGGCAGCCTGGCCCTGGCCGCCGATGTTCTGGCGGCGATCAGTGACCCTGCGGCGGTCATCAACGACACCCGCCAGGCCACCGAATACCTGCAAAGCGTGCCGCGCACCGACGGCCTCAATCCGGGGCATGTGCCGGGCGCCATCTGGCTCGAATGGTCCGACCTGCTGACCTACGACGCCGCCACCGGCGCCAAGGTGCTCAAAGATGCCGACTCGCTCTTCTATCAGTTCCTCGCCGCTGGCATCACCCCGGACAAACGGGTCATCACCTATTGCCAGTCGGGCTACCGTTCGGGTTTCTCCGCCCTGGTGCTCAAAAGTCTCGGCTACCCGGAGGTGCAGAACTACGACGGCTCCTGGCGCGAATGGGGCAAGTACAACATTACCGACCCGACCAATTTCCCGGTCGAGTAAGCCCTTGGCACTCGCTGATGTCTAATTTCGGGTCGGCCCTCTCTCCGGGCCGGCCCACTTTTTCCCAATTGGAGCCTGACTGATGAAGCTTTTTCCTTTGCTACAGATATTCATCTCCACTGCGGTTCTGTTCCTCGCTACTTCCAGCCTCAGCTTCGCCGGAGCCTGGACCCAGAAAGCGGGGCATCTCTACAACCGGGTGGCGCTCAACTACTATTTCGCCGACCGCAACTTCGACGGTGACGGCGACCGGGTCGATTTCGCCAACAACGGCGAGTTCAGCGATTACAACCTGAGCAACTACTTCGAATACGGCCTGACCGACCCCTTGACGATTTTCGGCTCGCTGGCTTACAAACGGATTAAAAACGACAGCGATCTGCGCCGCGACACGACCTGGGGGGTCGGCGATATCGACCTCGGCTTGCGACAGCGGTTGCTCGACAATGATCTGGGGATCTTTTCGGTGCAGGCACTGGTGAAAATCCCCGAGGCCTACGACGAGGACGACTATCTGCCGCTGGGCAACGGCCAGTACGATATCGAAGGGAAAATACTCTACGGTCGTTCCCTCTACCCGCTGCTCCCCGGTTACACCAACCTGGAGCTCGGCTATCGCTGGCGCGATGGAGCGCCGTCCGACGAGATCCGCTATCTGGTCGAAATCGGTTTCGACCTGGCGGAAAAGGTCTACACCCGCGGGAAACTGGATGGCATTTTCAGTGTCGACAACGGCGCCCGCACCGACGCCACCGGTAATCCGACCACCACCAATAACTTCGACCTGGCCAAGCTGGATCTGACCATTGGCTACAAGCTGACCCCGGCCTGGGCGATCGAGGCGGCCTGGACGCCGGCAATTTACGGCCAGAACACCGCAGCCGGTGCGACCTACACCCTGGCGCTCAGTTTCGCCACCCCCTGAAAGTGAGCGATTGTTTCATGGCACAAACGAGTTCCGAACTGCGGGTGCAATTGCGGACGCACCAGTCCGAGATTCTTGTCGGTTGCGATGAGTGCGGCATCTGCGTCGCCCAGTGCCCCTATCTGCAGCGCAGCGGCAACCCGCTGCAAATCGCCGCCGCCCTCGATGGCGCCACCCCGGCCAGTCTGACCAGCGCGTTCGATTGCACCCTGTGCGGCCTGTGTAACGCGGTCTGCCCCCAGCAGCTGCCGCTTGACGATTTTTTCCTCGAAATGCGCCGGGAGGCGGTCGATCGCCATCACGGCGCATTCGCCGCCCACGCGCCGTTGAAAAATTACGAAAAGCTCGGCACCTCAAAACGCTTCACTCTCTACCGGCTTCCGCACGATTGCACGACGATTTTTTTTCCTGGTTGTTCCCTCTCCGGCACCCGTCCCGGCGGGGTCAACCAGGTCTTCAGCCAGCTGCAGCAAGGCGACCCGCAGGTCGGCATCGTCTTCGATTGCTGTCTGAAGCCCTCGCACAGTCTCGGCCGCGAAGCCTATGTCGACAGCATGTTCAGCGAGATGCGCGACTGGCTGGTGACGCAGGGGGTCAAGGAAGTGCTGGTCGCCTGCCCCAACTGTCAGGTCATGTTCGAACGTTTCGGTGCCGGGCTGCAGGTACGTACGGTGTGGGAAGCGCTGGCCGATTCCGGGCTGCAACCACAAAAGGCCAGCGGCACGGTGACGGTGCACGACCCCTGCGTCATCCGCAATTCGACCCCGACCCATGCGGCGGTGCGCACCCTGCTGCAGCGTCAGGGGTTGACGGTGGAAGAGATGCCCAATTCGGGCCCGAACACGGTCTGCTGCGGCAAGGGAGGGGGGGTCGACCTGCTCCAGCCCGAACTGGCGGCAGAATGGCAAGACCTGCGCCGGCGCGAAGCCGCGGGCCGTCGCACCATCAGCTACTGTGCCGGTTGTGTACAGGCACTCGGCACCCAGACCCCCACCAGCCATCTGGTCGACATCCTGTTTGCTCCGCAGGCGACTTTGGCCGATCGTAAAAGAGGCGCCAAAGCGCCCTGGACTTATCTGAATCGACTGCGCCTGAAAAGCGCCTACAACCGTAAAGAGGGATTTGCCGTGAGCCGTGAGAGAAACATTCTTCCTGAAAATTCGTCATCCAGAAAATCGGCGTTGAAACCTTTGATCCTGCTAACGTTGCTGGCAGCCGTCATCGCCACGATTCAGTTCTCCGGAGCAGACCAGTATCTGCAGCAGGAGAAACTCCAGGCCCTGATTGCCGACTATGGCGTGCTCGCCCCATTGATCTACATGCTGATTTATGCCCTGGCGCCGGTCCTCTTTTTGCCTGGTTTGCCGATTACTCTCGTTGGTGGCCTGCTTTTCGGCCCGGTCTGGGGAGTGGTCTATACCATTATCGGCGCCACCACCGGCTCGGCGCTGGCCTTTCTGGTCGCCCGCTATCTGGCCCGCGACTGGGTGGCCGCCAAACTGACCGGACCGACCTGGAGCAAGCTTGATGCCGAGGTCGGCCAGCATGGCTGGAAGGTGGTAGCCTTTACCCGGCTGATTCCGGCCTTCCCGTTCAACCTGCTGAACTACGCCTTCGGCCTGACCAGGGTCGGGTTTGTGCCGTATGTGGTCGCGACCTTTGTCTGCATGCTGCCGGCCTGTATCGCCTTCATCGTCTTTTCCAGTTCGCTGTTCGATTTGCTGCGCGGCAGCATTTCGCCCCGGGTTCTGCTGGGGATCGGGCTGGTAGGGCTGGTGTCGCTGCTCCCCGTTCTCAAGGGGAAACTGGGGGGGCAGGCGATCGATGCCAAGGAGCATTGAGGGGGGCAAGGGGCGAGATGTTCCATCGTGAGGATCCTATTCCTTCTGCTTTGATCGGTGGCGCAGCGCATCTGCCCATCCTGCCGGTGGTTATGGCGGGGGGCAGCGGCACCCGGCTCTGGCCCCTCTCGCGGGCTGGATATCCCAAGTATCTGCTCTCTTTCGACGGCGCCCGATCGTTGTTGCTCGATACGCTGTCGCGGACGCGCGCGTTGGCGCAGTGCGGCGATCCGGTCATTGTCTGCCATGCGGATCACCAGCTTGCTGTGGCCGATCAGTTACGAATCCACGGTTTTCAGGTGGGAACGATCCTGCTGGAACAGACCGGTCGCAATACGGCGGCGGCATTGACCGTGGCGGCCCTGCACGCGCAATCTGCCGATGATCCTCTGTTGCTGGTCCTGCCCGCAGATCACCAGATCACCGATGAGGCGGCTTTCGCGAGCGGGGTCGAGATGGGCATCGCTGCGGCAACCGCGGGTGATATCATTCTGTTCGGCGTCGTTCCGACGACGGCCGACTCCAACTTCGGCTATATTCGTGCGGCCGCTGCGCCCCCTCCCGCGGCCGTCTGTTCCTTTGTTGAGAAACCGGATCGGGAGAGTGCCCGTAAAATGCTTTTAACCGGGGACTGCTTCTGGAACAGCGGGATGCTGCTGGTGCGTGCTTCCACCTGGCTTGCCGAGGTGGCGGAGCATGCACCCGAGGTGCTGGTGGCCTGCCGATCGGCCTGGCGTGACGCGGTGGCTTCGACGGACGGATCGGTCCGGCTGGGCGCCGCCGGCTACTCTGCCTGCCCCGACCTTTCGCTCGACCGGGCGGTCCTGGAACGAACCCGGCGCGCCCGGGTTGTTCCGCTGGCTGCCGGCTGGTTCGACCTCGGTACCTGGCCCTCAGTCTGGGAGGTGGCCGGCAAGGACGGCGCTGGGAATGTCTGCCGGGGTGACGTGATGGCGGAAGAGAGCACCGGCTGTTATCTCTCCTCGGACAGGCAACTGCTGGTTGCCGTCGGCTTGCAGGACTGCATTGTGGTGGAAAGCGGGGATGCAGTACTGGTCGCCTCCAGAGAGAGCGCCCACAGGGTTGCCCAGGTTGTTGCCCGCCTCGCGGAGCAGAAGCGGCCGGAAACGATATGGCCGCGGCGCTGCCAGCGCCCGTGGGGACACTACGAAATCCTCGCCGTGGGCCAAGGATTCAAACTGAAGCTTCTTACCGTCGATCCCGGGGCGGCGCTCTCCCGACAGCTCCACCAGCATCGTGCCGAAGATTGGGTGGTAGTGAGCGGGGTGGGGCAGGTGGAAAGAGGTGACGAAGTTCTGCTAATCAGCGAAAACGACTCGGCCAGGATCCCGGCGGGGGTGGTGCACCGCCTGATGAACCCCGGTGCGGTGCCGTTGCAGGTAATTGAGGTGCAGTCGGGAGGTTACCTCGAAGAGGACGATATTACGCGGATTGAGGATGAATATGGACGCTAGCTACAGACCGTCGGCGATCGCCCTGATCATCCCGGCCCGCAATGAGGAACTGGCGCTGCCGCAGGTGCTGGCGCGGGTGCCTGCCGAGGTGACGCGGGTGCTGGTGGTGGACAACGGATCGACCGATGCCACCGGCGAGGTGGCCCGCGTCGCCGGGGCCGAGGTTGTTTACGCGGCGCGCCCCGGTTATGGCGCCGCCTGCCTGGCCGGACTGGCGGTTCTGCGCGAAAATCCGCCGGAGCTTGTCGCCTTTGCCGATGCCGACGGCAGCGATGGCGTGGAAAATCTGCCACAGCTGCTCTCCCTGATAACCGCCGGCCGTTGTGATCTGGCCCTGGCGCGGCGCATCCCCGAGGGGCGCGGCGCCTTAAGCGCACAGCAGCGCTTCGGCAACTGGCTGGCCACGCGGCTGATCCGACTTGGTTGGGGGCACCGTTATGAGGATCTGGGCCCGCTGCGCGCGATCCGCTGGACCGCTTTGGAACGTCTCGACATGCAGGATCGCAGCTTCGGGTGGACGGTCGAAATGCAGATTCGCGCCCTCAAGGCGGGGCTGCGGGTGCTGGAGTTGCCGCTTCCCTATCGGGCGCGGATGGCCGGAGATTCGAAGATCAGCCGCACGGTCAGCGGCGTAATCAGGGCGGGGGTCAGGATTCTGTGGGTGATCGGTCGTGAACGCTTGACGGCGACCAGCGCGACGCCAGTCGCGTTGCAAGGCGCGTACAAAGCGGAGCGCTGACAATCGCCGCCGCGACCCAGGACTGTTCCTGCCACTGGCCAAGGATGGCATAGGGGGTCAGCACCTGATAGCCGAGCAGCACCGACCAGCCGAGCGCCAGCCCGGCCGGGCCGCCGGCCAGCGGCAGCAGTGCCACCAGGTAGAGGGCGTACCAGGGGTGCAGGGTTGTGGTCAGCAGCAGGAAAAGCAGGGTGACCGCATAGCTGGTTTGAATAACTGCCGTTGTCGTCGCCTGCCGCGCGGCGCGCAGATAGAGCCCCGCTGCTGCCAGACCAAAGGTTGTCGCCAGCAGCAGGCGCGCCGTGCCTCCCGAGGTCAGATCGCGCAGGGCGCGATAGGCCAGTCCGGCAAACTCCCAGTTGCGCAGATAGAGATCGAGGGTGTCGAGCCCGTTCTGCAGTTCCGGCCAGAAGGGGAGGCTGAGGAGCAGGGCCACGAGAAGAAAGCCGCCCAGAAAGCAGCGCCGCACACCCCGGCACAAAAGGAGAAGCGCCGGCAAAAAAACCAGCGGGAAGAGTTTAACCAGCACCGCCGCCGCGAAGAGTCCCCCGGCGATGGTGGTGGCGACCGCCGCGCGCGGCGAACGGGGAATCTCCTTCAGCAGCACCAGCAGGGCGGCCAGCAGAAACAGCATGGCTGCCCCGTCGATATGCCCCGAAGCCGCGATTTCGAGGACCGGCAGCGGATTCCAGGCGTAGAGGATGAGCCACCAGGGGGGACGGCGTAAAACGGTCAACAGGCCCAGCAGCACCAGACACAGAACGAGATCGAGCAGCACCAGAAAGAGCTTGAACCTGGTAACGCCGTCGCCGAAGAGGGTGCCGGCGGCAAACAACAGTTGCGCCGCCGGCGGATAGATGGTGACCAGGTCGGGATGATTGATCAACCCGCGCAGCGCCTCCCGGTCGGCGGATGCCGGGGCAACGGCGGGGGCGGCGGCGTAGGGATTGACCCCCTGGCGCAGCTGGTGGCCATCCCACAGATACCGGTAGAGATCATCGGAGAGCTGCGGCGGCGCGACGACAAAAACGAGGCGCAACAGCAGGGCCACCGCCAGAATCAACAGCGTCGGGCAGCGGATCAGGCCGCGCGCGCAGACAAAAACCAGCAGCCCCAGCATCATCACAGCGAGGGCGCAAACCCCGATCAGTTCAGGCACGACCAGGCGCAGGTCGGCTTGCCGGGCCAACCATAAAAAGGAGCCAAGGATGACCAGGAGCAGCGGAGTCAAACGGGTTAAATTTTTCCAGCGATTATGGCTGGCGGGAGGACTGTTCATGGCAGCTTTTCTGTCACCCGTCTACGCGGTGGAAGCCGGAACCAACCATCAAGTCGATCTTGGCCTGATCACGGTGGCGACCCTGCAGCAGCAGAGCGAGGCATGGGTGCTCCTCGATGCGCGCCCCAAGGCAGAGTGGGCGGCCGGGCATCTGCCCGGAGCGCATTCATTTTCGTGGGAAGATTACACCAGAACCGACGCGCAAGGAATCCCCTACCGCCCCTGGCCGGCGCAGGAACTGGCTGCCGCCCTGGGTCAACTCGGCATCAGCGAACAAACACCGCTGGTGGTCTATGGCGATGCCGACACCAGCTGGGGCGGTGAAGGCTGGACCGTCTGGCTGCTCGCCTGGCTGGGACATCGGGGACCGATCCGCCTGCTGGACGGTGGCGTGCAGGCCTGGCGGCAGGCGCAACTCCCCCTGACCGGCGAAACCTCGGCAGTGAAAGAGAGTGCCGCCTATCAGGTTGCGCCGCGCGCGGAACTGTATATCTCTACAGAGGAGATCGTGCAGGCCCCGCAGGCGCAGACGCTGGTCGATGTCCGCTCCTTGCTCGAATGGGTCAAGGGGCGGGTTCCGGGTGCGGTGCGCATCCCCTGGGAGGATTTTTACCAGGGTGAAAATCGTGCCCCTCTGACACCGGATGCGCTGCAAAAACTCCTCGCCAGGAATGAGATCGATCCGTCGAAGCCGGTCGTTTTTTACTGTGCCGGTGGCATCCGTTCGGCCTACGCCTGGCTGGTCTACCAGCTTGCGGGCCTGCCGAACGGGCGTAATTACGAGGGGAGCATGGAAGCCTGGAACCGCCGGTCGCAACCTTGACCGCGCGCCGTTTCATCGGCGCGCTGCTCCTGGCCCTGCTGTTGATTTCGGGAAGCAGGGGAGCGGCGATGGCCGAACAGGTGCTCTGGCTGCAAGCCAAGGATCCACGCAACTGGCAGGTGGTTGCGGGGGGCGCCGCGGGGGAGTTGCGCTATGATCCGGCCCAGGGAGTATTCCGCTTCAGTGCGCACGGACTTGCACCGCAGAGCGATTACGCCCTGGTGCGGCATAACGACAAGCCGCGCGACGGACAGGTGCTGGCGGTTGGTCGCAGCGATCTTGACGGTCAGCTGCAATTACAGGGAAACTGGCAGTTGTGGAGCCAGAAATTCTGGCTGCTGCCGGTCGCCGATCTCACGCTTGAAGGGAGCCGGGCCGAGCTCAAAGCCTGGCATCCGCGCCACTATCTGTTTGAGAACCGCCGGCTTGGTGAAGATGGCTGAAGCCGCACCACGGCCCCCAAAGAAGGAAAGGTTTTCTGGTTCCCGTGACCCTGACTGATCTCTTTGCCCGGCTCTGTGCCGGGCTCTATTTCACCTCGCTGGCCGGACTGGCCTGTTATGGCCTGCACCGGCTCTGGCTGCTGGCCTGCTGGATGAACGAGCGGCACCGGCCCGATCCCTTGCCCCCTTCCGCCGCTGCGGGGGAAGAGTTGCCGATCGTGACCGTGCAGCTGCCACTCTATAATGAGCAATTCGTCGCAGTGCGCCTGCTCGATGCGGCTGCCGCCCTCGACTGGTCCGCAGAACGCCTCGAAATTCAGGTACTGGACGATTCGAACGACGCAACCTGTGCGCTGGTCGATGCGCGCAGCGCCTACTGGCGGCAGCGCGGCATCGACATGCAGGTGATCCGCCGCACAGAGCGCAGTGGCTACAAGGCGGGTGCGCTGGCGACGGGGCTGAAGAGTGCCCGGGGATCGCTGGTGGCGATTTTCGACGCCGACTTTATCCCGTCGCCCGATTTTCTGCGCCGCACGGTGGCGCAGTTTCGTGACCCGCGGATCGGCATGGTGCAGACCCGCTGGAGTTTCTGCAACAGTGAACACTCCTGGCTGACCCGGGTGCAGACGATCCTGCTCGAACCCCATTTCCGCATCGAACACCTGGTCCGCTTTCGCCGCGGCCTCTTTTTCAACTTCAACGGCACCGCCGGCATCTGGCGGCGTCAGGCGATCGAAGCAGCCGGCGGCTGGCAGGCCGATACCGTGACCGAAGACCTCGACCTGAGCTACCGCGCCCAATTGGCAGGCTGGCGTTTTATCTGCCTGGATGAGGTCGCCGTCCCGTCGGAGTTGCCGGTGACCCTGGCGGCCTTCCGCAGCCAGCAGCAGCGCTGGGCCAAGGGATCGTTGCAGACCGCGCGCAAACTGCTGCCGCGCATCTGGCGCGCGCCGCTGCCGCTCCAGATAAAGGTCGAGGCCGGCTTTCATCTGCTGGCGAACTTCGGCTGGCTCCTCGCGACCCTGATCGTGCTGACCCTCTATCCGGTCATGACCTGGCGGGTCGGCATCGGTCCCTACCAGCTGCTGCGCCTCGATCTGCCGCTCTTTTTCGGCGCCAGCGCCGCCCTGACCTTTTTCTTTCTGCTCCACCTGCTGGTGCGGCGCAACTTTGCCAGCCTGCGCTATCTGCCGCTGCTCCCCGCACTCTGTATCGGCCTGGCTCCCAGCCTCCTCTTTGCCATCTTCCAGGGGTTGACCCGGCGCGGCGGGATCTTTGAGCGCACCCCTAAATTCGGCCTGACCGGTCGCGGTCGCCGCCGTGCGCTGTCGAACATCTATGCCCAGAAGGGCTGCGCCTATCTGCTGCTGAATCTGCTGCTCTTCACCTACAGCCTGCTCCCCCTCGCCTTCTCCTGGGATCGGCGCGTCTGGGCCGCCATTCCGCTGGCGGCGCTCTTTCCCGCCGGCTTTCTGCTGCTGATCTGGCGCGAAGGGAGTGATCGGCTGACACGCTACTTCTCTATGCGCAGCAGCCGTTAAGCACCGGACCGGGAGAAAACGGAGCGCCCCTGAGTAAAAGACGATAAAAACGATAGGCAAATAAGTTTTTTCTTGACAGGCGTCCGCCGGCGCTTTTATAGTTTTGCCCAGGCGACATTGACAACCAACCGGCTGACCGGACCAACCGGAGGCCAGAATGCTTCTCCCCCCTCTCTTCCGGGGTGACGGTGTTCTGGCCTCTTTTTTTCTGCCTGACGTGTACGCCACGCTTAAGGCCAAAGGAGATCGACCATGAATATTTCGCTGTTGCATCGTCTCACCCCCCTTGCCGCCGTCACCCTGCTGGTGCTGTCGGCCCTGCCGGCCCTGGCCGGAACCCCGCTCAAGGTCGGCTACCTGCCGGTGACCGGCCACGCCAAGTTCTTCATCGCCCAGGACAAGGGGTTCTTCGCTGCCGAAGGGCTCGATGTCGAACTGATCCAGTTCCACAACTCGGCCGACGGCCTGTCGGCGATTCGCGCCGGTCAGCTCGACGTCGGCGCCTTCGGCACCACCGCGCCGCTGGTGCATATCGCCAAGGGGGCCGAGATCCAGGTGATCGGCGGGATCATGGGGCAGGACGCGGCGCTGATCACCACCGCGGCCAACGCCGACAAGGTGCGGAAAGTGACTGACCTGAAAGGGAAGAAGGTCGCCACGGTGCGCCTGGCCAGTGGCGATGCGGTGCTGCGTGGCGCCCTCAATCAGGCCGGTATCGACTGGAAAACCGAAGTCGAAATCTTTGAGCTGAAAAACCCGCCGGCGGTGATCGAAGCGGTCAAGTCCGGCCAGGTCGATGCCGGCCTGGTCTGGGGTCCGCACGATCTTCGCGCCGAGGAGCAGGGGCTCAAGGTGGTGATCCGCAGCGACGAACTCTCCCCCGGCCATCCCTGCTGCCGCCTGACTGTCAGCAACGCCAGCGCCACGGATCATCCCGAGACCTGGAAGCACTTCCTGCGGGCGATCCTCAAGGCCGAAAAGTTCGCCAGCGAAAATCGGCCGGAGACCGTGGCGATCATCACCAAATATCTCAAGCTCGACGCGGCCTTGATCGAGAAGGCCTACTACAGCCCGCATCTCGACCAGTCTTCCGACCCCAACGTCAAGGGGGTGGAGGAGTTCTGGAGCACCATGCAGAAAAGCGGCTTCGTCGAGTCGAACAAGGCGATCGCCCCCTACATCAATACCGAGATCTACCGGCTGGCGCTCTTTGAACTGACCAGAGAAGAGCCCAAGGAGGCCTTCTGGGCCAAGCTCTGGGAGATCTTCAACGCACGGGATCGTTCATGACTGCAGGAGCATTTTCGGCAGCAGAGAGTTCGCGGAGGGGGGGGCTTGCCGTGGGAGGGGTGCGCTTCTCCTACGGCGAGACCGAAATTTTGCGGGAGATCAAGCTGCAGATCGCGGCCGGCGAGTTTGTCTGCCTGCTCGGCCCCTCCGGCTCGGGGAAGACCACCCTGCTGCGCCTCCTCGCCGGGCTTGAGGTGCCCAGCACCGGCAGTCTGCACTGGCAGGGGAGTCCGATCAGCGGTCCCGGCATCGAGCGCGGGGTGGTCTTTCAGGACTACTCCCTCTACCCCTGGCTGAACCTCGCCGACAACATCGGCCTGGCCCTCGAAAAGTCCTTGCCCGAGATGCCGCGCAAAGGGCGCCGGGAGCTGGCGGCGGCCTACCTGCAGATGGTCGGCCTGGCCGGGACCGCGAAGAAGTACCCTTTCGAGCTCTCCGGCGGCATGCAGCAGCGCGCCGCCATCGCCCGCGTCCTCGCCCTCGGCTCGCCGGTGTTGCTCCTCGACGAGCCCTTCGGCGCCCTCGACCCGGTCAACCGCCTGCGCCTGCAGGATCTGCTGCTGGAGATCTGGCGGGCGGAACAGCCGCGCAAGACCGTGGTTTTCGTCACCCACGACGTGGAGGAAGCCCTCTTTCTCGGCGACCGGCTGGTAGTGCTCGGCTCCACTCCGGGCCGGGTGATCGCCGATCTGGAGGTCCCCTTCGAGCGCCCGCGCCAGCGTCGCCAGGTCTTTGCCGACGGGCGCTACCAGAGGTTGCGCCAGCAGATCGACGAGCTCTATCGCTCCGACATCCAGCGGCGCCTCGCCGCGGAGGAACAAATCAGCTCGCCGGCGGAAGGAATCTGAACATGGCTGAATCGCAACTGAGAACCGCCGTCATCGGCGCGCAACCCCGCGGGCAATCTGCCGCCTGGAGATTTCCCGGCGTGCAGGGTCGCGAAGGGTGGCTCTTTTTTCTCGCCCTGCTCGGGCTCTGGCAGTTTCTCACCACCGCCGTCGAGCTCCCCAACCCGGGACTCTTTCCGACCCCGCGGGTGACGGCCGTCGCCCTCTGGCAGTCGCTCCCCGAACTGTTGCAGGGGACCTGGGCGTCGCTGCTGATCTTTCTCCCCGGCTACGGCCTGGCGATCGTCGCCGGCATCGGTTGGGGGCTGCTGGTCGGCACCAGCGGCTGGTTGTCGCGCGCCTTCAACCCCTTCGCCCGGGTCGCCGCGCCGATTCCGCCGACGGTCTACATCCCCTATGCCATCGCCCTGCTGCCGAGTTTTTTCACCGCGGCGATCTTCGTGGTCTTTGTCGGCGCCTTCTGGCCGATCTTCGTGAATACCGCCGCCGGTGCCGCCCAGACCCCGCAGCGCCACCGCGACAACGCCCGGGTCCTCGGCATCGCCTATCTTCCCTACCTGCGCCGGGTGGTCCTGCCGGCGGCCCTGCCGCAGGTCTTTTCGGGACTGGGAGTGGGGCTGGTCCTCTCCTTCATCATGCTGACGGTGGCCGAACTCTTCGGCGCCCACAAGGGGCTGGGGCGTTTCGTCCAGTATTATGCCGACTACGCCGATTATCCGCGCATGGTCGCCGGCATCCTCTACACCGGCCTGGTGGCCTTTTCCGCCATGGCCCTGCTGGAAAAGATCAAACGCCGCCTGTTCTTCTGGGTGCGCTGACGCAAGGAGACCAAGGATGCAAGATCAGGAACTGTTCGAAGCCCTGGCCACCGCGGTGGTCGAAATGGACGAGGAGCAAACCGTCGCGCTGGCGCAGGAGGCGATCCGCCGGAATATCGACGCCTACCGCGCCATCGACCAGGGGCTGGCGATCGGCATGGAACGGGCCGGCGCGCTGTTCGAGGAGGAGGAGTATTTCATCCCCGAACTGTTGATGTGTTCCGACGCCATGTATGCCGGGCTGGAGATTCTGCGGCCGCACCTGCGGGTCGCCGCGGCGGCCGACAAGGTGCGGGTGGTGATCGGTGTCATCCAGGGGGATACCCATGACATCGGCAAGAACCTGGTGCGGATTCTGCTGGAGGCCGCCGGCTTCGAGGTCACCGACCTCGGCCGCGACATCGCACCGCTCGCATTCGTCACCACCGCCGAGCGGATCGACGCGCAGGTCATCGCCCTCTCCACCCTGATGACCACCACCATGGACGGGATGGGCGAGGTGGTGCGCCTGCTCGACGAGCGGGGCAATCGCCAGCGCTTCCGGGTGATCGTCGGCGGCGGGCCGATCTCGCAGGGCTTCGCCAGTCGCATCGGCGCCGACGGCTACGCCGCCAACGCCGCCGAGGCGGTCAAGCTGGTGCGGCGCCTGACGGCCAGCAGCGAGGTCGCGGCATGAACCGCGATGCGCTGACACCTGTCCAGCGGCTGGCCGCCTGGGGGCGGGGCGAGCCCATCGACCGCCTGCCGTGCGTGCCGATCGTCGGCAATGGCGCCGCGCGGGTGCTCGGCGTCAAGGTGCGCGCCCTGCGTGCCGATGCCCGCCTGCTTGCCGCGGCGCAAACCGCCGCCTGGCGCCGCTTCGGTTACGACAACGTCCGCATCTTCACCGACCTCTACGTACTGGCCGAGGCGATGGGAGCAACGGTGACCCTTCCCGAGGACGAAACCGCCTATCTCGCCGCGCCGGCCATCGACGACGTGGCCGGTATCGCCGCGCTGCAACCTGCTGACCCCCGCCGCGACGGCCTGCTGCCGCGGCACCTGGAGGCTCTGGAGCGTACCCTGGCCGCCATCGGCGACCAGGTGCCGGTGAGCGCCGCCGTCACCGGCCCGCTGACCACCGCCTCGTTCCTGATCGGGGCCGAAAAACTGAGCCGGCTGATGCTGAAGGATCCGGAGGCCGTCCATCGCTTGTGCCGGATTGCCCTGGACAGCGCCATCGGCTTCGCGGCGGCGATCATCGCCGCCGGCGGCACCCCCAGCCTCACCGAGCCGATGGCGTCGAGCACGGTGATCAGCCCGCGCCAGTTCGCGACCTTTGCCCAGCCCTACCTGACCGAACTGGTCGACTTCATCCATCGCCAGGGCAAGCCGGTGACCCTACACATCTGCGGCAAGACCGAAAAGAGCTGGGAGGGGATGGTCGCCACCGGCGCCGATACCTTAAGTCTCGACAACGAGGTCGACCTGGCCGCGGCCGCCGCGAAGATCGGCGACCGGGTCCGGATCATGGGCCATGTCCACCCGACGGCGGTCCTGCTGTCGGGGACGCCGGCGACGGTGCGGCAGGCGGTGCGCGATGGCGTGCGCCAGGCGCACGCCGCGCCCAGGGGCTATATCGTCGCTTCGGGGTGCAGCCTGCCGACCGAAACCCCCTTCGCCAATATTGACGCCATGCTCGCGGCGGTGCGCGAGATCGGCTGGCCGGTCCAGCCGCATGCCCTGACGGAGGGATCATGAGTCTCAGCCCCAAGGAACGCCTGCAACGCACCTTGAGCCGACAGCCGGTCGACCGGCCGCCGGCCATCTGTACCGGCGGCATGATGAACGCGGCGGTGGTCGAGGTGATGACCTCCAGCGGAGTCACCCTGCCGGCCGGCCATCACGATGCCGGTTTGATGGCGGCCCTGGCGACGGAGGTGCAGCAGGCGACCGGCTTTGAGAATATCGGCGTCCCCTTCTGCATGACCGTCGAGGCCGAAGTGCTCGGCAGCGAGATCGACTTCGGGTCGCTGAGCTGCGAGCCGAAAATCGCCCGCGAAATCTTCCCCTCGTCCCGGCAGGTGGTTTATCGCCCCCTGGCCGAGCTGCTCGGCGCCGGGCGCATCCGGACCGTCGCGGCGACGGTGGAGGCGCTGGCGCGCCGCCACCCGGAGCAGCCGGTCATCGCCAGCCTCACCGGGCCGGTCTCCACCGCTGCGTCGATTGTCGACCCGATGCAGTTTCTGCGCGAGTTGCGCAAGGATGCCGAGCACGCCCATCGGGTGCTCGATTATGTGACCGCTTTTCTGGAAGGGTTCGCCCGGCTGCTGATCGAGGCCGGCGCCGCGGCGGTGGCCATCGGCGATCCGACCGCCACCGGCGAGATTCTCGGGCCGAAAATGTTCGAGAGTTACGCTGTTCCGTATCTGAACCGACTGACCGGGAGTATCCGCGCCGCCGGCCGGCCGGCGATTCTGCATATCTGCGGCGATCTCAAGAGCGTGCGGCCGCTGGTGGGCCGGCTGCGCGCCGATGCCCTGAGTACCGACGCCCTGGTCAACCTCGCGCAGCTCAAGCACGACTTTCCGCAGCTGACCACCATGGGCAACATCAGCACCTTTCTGCTCGAAGCGGGCGATCCGGCGAAGATCGAGCGGCAGACGGCGGGCCTGGTCCGGGCCGGCGTCGACATCATCGCCCCGGCCTGCGGTCTCTCCACCGCCAGCGCCCTGGCCAACATCCGTGCCCTGACCGGCACGGTCAAAGCGGGCTGACGCCGTGCCGCTGATCGAATTTTTCCCCGCCGCGCGCCAGGTCGAGGTTGAAGTCGGCACCACGCTGCTGCAGGCGGCACGGCGCGCGGGGGTGGTGATCGAGGCCCCCTGCGACGGGGTCGGCACCTGTGGCAAATGCAAGGTGCGGCGCCTGGCCGGCGAGACTCGGACCATCGTCGGCGCCCGCCACGCCCTCAGCCGTGCGGAACAGGCGGACGGCTGGCTTCTCGCCTGCCAGGAGCAGGTCTGCGGCGATCTGCGACTGGAACTGGCGGAGCGCCAGCGCGAGACGGGGCTGCGCATTGCCCACGGTGGAGCGGCCCGCAGCGTCCCCCTGCGACCGGCGGTCGGCAAGGAGTTCGTGGCGGCTACCGGCCAGACGCTGGTACATAGTGGCGAGGACCTGCTCGGCGTGGAGCAGGGGGACACCCGCGGCGAGCAGTTCGGCCTGGCGGTCGATATCGGCACCACCACCCTGGTCGTCGCCCTCATCGATCTGCGCACCGGCGCCGAGCTGGCGGTCGCCTCCAGTCTCAATCCCCAGGCGCGTCACGCCCAGGATGTGCTGTCGCGCATCCGCTTTGCTTCCCGGGAGGGCGGCCTGTCGCAGCTGCGCGGCGAGCTGCTTGACGCCCTCAACCAGCTGACCGCCGAGGTGGCGGCTGCTGCCGGGATCGGGCGGGAAGCGATTTACGAAGCGGTCCTGTGCGGTAACACCTGCATGCTGCACCTGGCGACCGGCACCGATCCCTCCCCCCTTGGCCACTCTCCCTACACCCCGACCCTGAGCGGCGGCAGCCGCCACCCGGCTGCCGAGTTCGGCCTTGAGATCGCCGCCGTCGGCCAGGTCTACCTGCCGCCGATCATCTCGGCCTATGTCGGCGCCGACCTCAGCGCCGGGCTGCTCGCCGCCGGCCTCGATAGCGAGACGCGCAGCATGCTGCTGATCGATATCGGCACCAACGGCGAGATGATCCTCGCCCACCAGGGCAGACTCTTTGCCACCTCCACCGCCGCCGGACCGGCCTTCGAGGGGATGAACATCCGCTGCGGCATGCGCGCCGCCGCCGGAGCGATCGAGCGCGTTCGGATCGACGCTGACGGGGCGATCGCCCTGCAGACCATCGGCGAGCGAGATCCGCTCGGCCTGTGCGGCAGCGGCCTGCTCGATGCCGTCGCCGAGCTGCTGCGCAGCGGCGTGGTCACCAGGGCGGGGGGCTTTTTGCGCTCGGCCGACAGCCTGCCCGCCAGCCTCGGCGCCCGGCTGGTCGCGCGGGACGGAAAGCCGGTCTTTGTCATCGCCGACGAGGTGGTGCTGACCCGCGGCGATCTGCGCCAGGTCCAGCTGGCCAAGGGGGCGATCCGGGCCGGGATCGACCTGCTGCTGCGCCAGGTCGGTCTTTCCCCCGAGCAGCTCGACGGCGTGCTGATTGCCGGCTCCTTCGGCCTGCACCTGCGCCCGGAGAGCCTGCTGACCATCGGCCTGCTCCCCCCGGAGTTCGCCGGACGGATCGAATTCGTCGGCAACACCGCCAAGAGCGGCAGCCAGGCCCTGCTCCTCAACCGCGACTGCCGCCCGCACCTGCAGCAGCTGGTCGGGAAGATCGAGGTGCTGGAGCTGGCCCACCACGCGGAGTTCGCACAGGTTTTCGTCGCCAGTCTCGGTTTCTGATCCCTCCCCCCCCGCACGCGTAACCATCCAGCAGTCCTTCCCGAATCCGGGAATTCAACCTGCAGCTCAAGAGTTCAGTGTATCTTGCACCGGCCGGCCGGTTGTTCGTAAACTGGCGAACCGTCAATGGGCGTGTCCGCCACCATGACTCTCCGGTTTAGGTGTCCCGTGGTGCGGCCCGGCATGCACCGCCTCGACAATCCCCTCCACGTAGTGCACGTAGGTCACGTAGTCGGCGACAAAAGCGCGGCCGGCGGCGATGCTGTCGGCGGCGTGTTGACGGCTGGCATGGGCGGCAGCGAACTTGTCGCGAATCCCCTGCTCCACATGGGCGGCGATGGCCTTCGCCAGTTGGTCGACCGAGCCTTGTTCCAGCGCCCGGTCGGCCTTGGCGATCGGCGCCGGCACGGTCGCTCCGGCTTTCAGGCCGGTGTAGGGGGCACCTTCGCCGGCCCGGTGAACCCGCACCAGCGTTTCAAAGAAATAGCGGTCGGCCAGTTCTTGTGCGCTGCCATCGAGGTGCCGCACCTTGAGCGTCTGGGCAAAGGCGGCGCGAATCTCTGCCTCGTCCTCGGCGCGGACCCATTTGAGGACGGTTGTGACATCCTGTGCGGCCAGTGCGGCACGCGCGTCAATCACCACCGGTCCGTCGAGGGTGTCGCAGTGGGCCCAGGTGAATTGGGGCGTCAGCAGCAGGGCGGCAGCGAGGGTCAGCAGCAGGAAGCGATCAAAACGTGTCTTTGGCATCTTTCTTCTCCTTCGGCGATGGGTAAAATGAACATGCGGGTCATCTTGTTGGTAAATACGCAGCGACGGCGGCAGATGTGACAGTTCGATGGTCTTTTTGCCGATCGTCACATCCGGACGTTCTGCTGCGTATAGTCTTAAAAGGGGAGAGCGGGGGAGAGCGGGAATTGTGACCGATGAAGAGTTGATGCAGGCCTATGCCCGGGGAGAACAGGCGGCCTTTGATCAATTGTACGCCCGGCATAAATGCCGAGTGATGGGCTATCTGTTGAAGCGGTCAGGCGATCGGACTGCGGCCGAAGACGTTTTTCAGGCCGTATTTCTGAAACTGCACCGCAGCCGCGACAACTACCGGGATGAGCTGCCGTTTCTCCCCTGGCTGTTTACCATCGTGCGCACTGCCCTGATCGATGCCGCGCGGCGGGAGCAAACCCGCAGCGCACGCATCGTGCTGGATGGTGAGCAGGTTGCGGCAGCCGTTGCCGACCACGTGCCGGACCCGGCGCCTCTGCACGAGGCGCTGCCCGCGCTCGCCACGCTCAGCCCGGATCAGCGCCGGGTGTTGGAACTGCGCTTCGGCCAGGGGTTCAGTTTTACCGAGATCGCCGAGCAGCTCGAACTGTCGCCGGCCAATGCCCGGAAGCTGGCCAGCCGCGCCCTTGGCAGGCTGCGCCGGTTACTGGGTGGCAAGGAGATGACTCATGACCCGTCATGACGAAGACCAGATATACCGGGAGTTTCACGATTTCGAAACGACAGGACCGATAACGCCCGGCCCGGCACTCGATGAGGCTGTCAGCGCGCGGATCGGCAGGGAGATGCGGCGGCAAACCTGGCAGACCGGTCTGAAAATGACCCTGGCCCAGATCGCCACGGGGCTGGCCACCCTGACCGTCTGCCCGCAGTTCGGTCTCGGCCTGGGCGGCCATCTCTCTTTGCACGCCGGACATGCCGGTGCCCCGGCGCTGTTCTTCTACCTGTTCTGCGGCCTGCTGTTCGTCAGTTGCGGTGGGATTCTGTGCGGTCTGCTGCTGCGGCGCACCGAGCTGGCCTGGGCCAGGCGATTCAGTACCACCTTTTTCCTCGGTTACGCTGCGATCGCCTATTTTATGCTGGTGATGC
Organism: Desulfuromonas carbonis; assembly: GCF_054658035.1. Classification (NCBI taxonomy): domain Bacteria; kingdom Pseudomonadati; phylum Thermodesulfobacteriota; class Desulfuromonadia; order Desulfuromonadales; family Desulfuromonadaceae; genus Desulfuromonas; species Desulfuromonas carbonis. Next base: position 1,313,148 of record NZ_BAAHXR010000003.1, read on the forward strand.
TGGGCAGCGAAGCGTTCGTCGTCGCCTCCCTGGCCTGGATTCCCGGCGCCGCCCTCGGCAATCTGGCCGGATTCGCCCTGACTCGCACCCTGCGCCAGCGCCTGGCCTGAAGCATTCCTGCCTGGTTGCGCCCTCAGCTCAAGGTGAAAAAGAACGTCGCCCCCTGCCCCAGCTTCCCTTTGGCCCAGACCCGCCCCCCGTGCCGCTGCACGATTTTCTGCACGGTCGCCAGGCCGATGCCGGTCCCCGCAAACCCGCTGGCATTGTTCAGGCGCTGGAACGGTTGAAACAGTTTGCCGGCCTCGTGCATGTCGAAGCCGATACCGTTGTCCCGGACGAAAAAGACCTGTTTGCCGGAACGCTCTTCGACGCCGAATTCAACGCGCGGGGCCGATTGCTCGCGGGTGTATTTCCAGGCATTCTCCAGCAAGTTGCTCAGCACCGGGCGCAGCAGTTGCGTATCGCCCTGCACCAGCACCTGATCCGGTGCGATGAACTCGACGCGGCGCTCCTCGGGGTCGGTGTCGGCGCAATCGGCGGCCACCTCGCGGGCCAGCGCCGCCAGATCGACCGTCTCCAGAGCCAGCTCCTTGCGGGTGCTCTTCGTCAAGACCATGATGGCTTCGATCAACCGGTCCATCTGTTCGCTGCCGGCGCAGATGGTCGTGAGCAGGAACTGACCATCCTCATCCACGCTGGCTGCATAGTTCTCCCGCAGGATCTCCGCCGCCGACGCGATCTTGGCCAGCGGCGTGCGCAGGTCGTGGCTGAGCGAGTAGCCGAACGCTTCCAACTCCTGGTTGGCCGCCGCCAGTTCGCTGGCCCGCTGCTGCAGGGAGGTCTGCATCTTCTGCATCTCGTCCTGTAACCGGTTGAGATCGGTCGCCAGCTCACCGATTTCGTCGCGGGTATCGATCTGCAGGCGGGCTTTGCTGTCCCAGGATTGGGTGACGTTCCGGATGTGCTGGTGCAGGGACTGAAACAGGTTGAGGCTTTTGCGCATGGAGAGATAGAGCAGGGCGTTGCCGACCACGAGGATGGCGACAAATCCTGCCAGGCTCGACACCACCCCGCGCCAGAGGGCGTCGTGCAACAGGGTGATGTTGCGCTGTGTCACCAGCACGCCGGCGGTTTGGTCAAAGGCGTCCCGGACCGGTCCGACGCCGATCAGATACTCTTGCCCGGCGAGGCGCGAAGGCTCGACGGCAAAACTTTCCAGGCCCCGACCGAGCAGGCCGTTCAAGCGGTCAGCGAGCAGGAGGAAGGTTTCCCGGTTGGTCGGGTAGAGCAGACTGAAGTCGCCCTCGGCATCGGGGCGCAGGGCCGAATCGTACGACTCAAGGTAGCTGGCAGGCAGGAACAGGCCGAAATCGTTGCCGGTGATGTGCTTCATCTGCTCGAAAATGTGATCGATCTCTTCGGCCACCTCCAGATAGCCGATATGGGTGCCGTGCAGATAGATCGGGGTGACGCAGCGCAGGGAGAAAAAATTGCGTCCCATTTCCAGGCCGTGAGCCGTCGAGCGGGTCGCCGCGGCGCGCAGGTAGGTCGCCCGCTCCAGCCTGTCGCCAAACTGCTCCGGCCTGTGGGCGCGCAGGAAGACCTCGCCGTCAAGGGAGATGAAGTACATGTGGGTGATGTGATGCTGGCTTTTGAGCTCGGTGAAAACCGGCTGTACGGCCGCCAGCAGGGCGGAACGATCGCCCCGGGCGAACGGTTCGAGCAGCGGTTCCAGGCGGCTCAGCCCCGTCAGGGCGCGGCGCAGACCGTCGGCATCGGATTGCAGGATGGTTTCGAACAGGTGATGGTCGTGAATGGCCAGGTCGCTGAAGCGATGCCGCAGCTGCCGAACCTGGTTCTGGTAGGAATAGCCGCCCAGAACCAGCGCGCTGAGGAGCATGATGACGGTTGCCGCGAGGATCAAACGCCCCTTGATGCTCATGAAAATGGTCATCTACGTCCCCGATTATCGCATCGTGAAGAGCGGGCCATCTACCAGCGAGTCGTTGATCGGCATGTACTTCTGCAGCCCTGGTCGTCGCCTTGGGCAACAAAATCGCCAAACCATCACTGATATGTATCGCAAATTGGATGCCATGTCTTCTCCATATCCGTTTTCTTCGGGGAAAACAGGGTTTTTTCCCAGCAGCGCGTGATCGGCACTGTTCGGTAATCGGCGCGCTCCGGAGACTTTGGTACTATTCTGGTAAAGAGAATCACGCCAAACCACCAAACTGGTTCCCAAAAGCTGGTGACCAGAAGGAGTCGGCATGGAAGCGGGGATCGAGGTCAGGAATATCCGCAAGACATTCGGTTCTTTTTGCGCACTGGACAACGTCAGCCTGGTGGTGCCTGCCGGCAAGCTCATGGCGCTGCTCGGCCCCTCGGGCTCGGGCAAGACCACCCTGTTGCGGATCATCGCCGGGCTGGAGGCCGCGGATGCGGGGAGCATTTTTCTGCAGGGGGAGGATGTCACCGGAGTGCCGGTGCGCAAGCGCCGCATCGGGTTCGTCTTCCAGCACTATGCGCTGTTCCGCAACATGCGGGTCTTCGATAACGTCGCCTTCGGCCTGAAGGTTCAGAAACGCCGGGAACGGCTCAGCCGGGCTGAGATCCGCGACCGGGTGTTCGATCTGCTGCGCCTGGTCCAGCTAGAGGACCTCTCGGCACGCTACCCTTCGCAGCTCTCCGGCGGTCAACGGCAACGCATTGCCCTGGCCAGGACTCTGGCGACCGACCCCAAGGTGCTCCTCCTGGACGAACCCTTCGGCGCCCTCGACGCCAAGGTGCGCCAGGAGTTGCGGCGCTGGCTGGTGCGGCTGCATGACGAGCTGCACATCACCAGCCTGTTCGTCACCCACGACCAGGTCGAGGCGTTGGAGGTCGCCGACCAGGTGGTGATCATGAACGAGGGACGGATCGAGCAGACCGGCACACCGGAACAGATCTACAACCAGCCGGCTACGCCATTCGTCTACAACTTTCTCGGCCACGTCAACGTCTTTCACGGGGTAGTCCAGGCCGGACTGGTCCGGATCGGCAATGTCGAGGTCTGTTTTCCGGAATTGCGCAAAAGCCGGAACCGTCCCGTTGTGGCTTTCGTCCGCCCCCAGGATCTGGCGGTCAGCGATCAGCAGGAGAGCCCGGGGGAAGTCGAGGCCAGGGTGGTCCACCTCCATTCGGCTGGGCCGACCGCCCTGGTCGAGCTGGAAAGTGCCGACGGCAAGGAGTTGCTGGAAGCCGAGATGCCGCCGGAGCGTCTGCGGCTGCTGAACCTGCGGGAAGGTGACCGGGTGTTCGTCAGGCCGCTCAAGATGCAGGTTTTCGAGGAAAATGAAGACCCTGCACAAACGATTTAAGCCTCTCCAGTCGGGTCTCTGCGAGGGTGTAAAAAAGATCCTGATTAGCCCTAATTCTCAGCTGAGGGGCGAGAGCACCTTGGGCATCCAATATGTAGGGGCCCCATTGTTCAATTCATCGCTACGGCTTGGGCTCTTGTAGGGGCGATCCGCATCAAGCTGAGAATCGGACCTAATCAGGAAAAAAGATTGTGTAAATGGCCATTCAGGGGTACACCGGGACCCCACCCTCTAAGGAGCCCCCATGGCCATCGAAAAAGATCTGCTGGACCGTCTGCTTGCCGACTACAAGAAGCCCGAAGACCTGATCGGCGAAACCGGCTTGCTTAAACAGCTCACCAAGGCCCTTCTGGAACGAGCTTTGGAAGCGGAATTGACCCAACACCTGGGGCACGAGAAGCATGCTCCCGTGGCCACGAAAGGCGGCAATGCCCGCAATGGCAAGTCGGCCAAAACCATCAAGGGCGAATTCGGCAAACTGCCGATCGAGGTTCCGCGTGACCGGGACAGCAGCTTCGAGCCGCTCATCATTCCCAAGGGCCAGACCCGCTTCGCCGGCTTCGACGGCAAGATCATCTCCCTCTACGCCCGGGGGATGACGACCCGGGAGATCCAGGGGCATCTGGAAGAGATTTATGGCGTCGAGGTCTCTCCCGCCCTCATTTCCAGCGTGACCGATGCCGTCGCGGACGAGGTCAAGATCTGGCAGAACCGACCGCTCGACGCCCTCTATCCCATCGTCTATATGGACGCGGTCCGGGTCAAGGTGCGAGACAACGGCCACGTCAGCAATAAAGCGGTCTACCTGGCCCTGGGCGTCACCCTGGACGGCATCAAGGAGGTCCTGGGCATGTGGGTGGCCGAGAACGAGGGCGCCAAGTTCTGGCTACAGGTGGTGACCGAGTTGAAAAACCGGGGTGTCGAAGACATCTTCATCGCCTGCGTGGACGGGCTCAAAGGTTTCCCCGAGGCCATCGAAGCAGTCTTTCCTCGCACCCAGGTCCAGCTCTGCCTCGTTCACATGGTGCGCCATTCTCTCCGCTACGTCTCATGGAAACAGCGCAAGGAAGTGGCGGCCGATCTGAAGTCCATTTACCAGGCCGCGACGGCCGAGCAGGCCGAAATGAACCTGACGGAGTTCGAAGCGAAGTGGGATAAAACCCACCCCTCCATCGGCCAGTCCTGGCGGCGCAACTGGGAGAGAATCACCCCGTTTTTCGCCTACCCGGCGGAGATTCGCAAGGTGATCTACACCACCAATGCGATCGAATCGCTGAACATGTCGCTGCGCAAGGTCACCAAGAACCGGGGCTCATTCCCCAACGATGCAGCCATGTTCAAACTGCTCTACCTGGCGCTGAATAATATCGCCAAGAAATGGACCCTGCCGATTCGGGACTGGAAGGCCGCCCTCAACCGGTTCTCCATCTTGTTCGAAGGCAGGTTGCCGGTTTACTGACGACAAAAACCCAAGCCATTTACACAAACTGATTTACACCGCCGTCTCTGCCAGCTCTTTGCGAAGCCTTGAAACCTCTACTACCAAATCCGACACGGACCGGTTACCAAAAGAAATTTGCCCTTTGCTACGATACTTTTTGATCCAGTTGCGCAACGTCTGCTGCGACACGCTTAATCGACGACTGACCTTTGCAACCGTCAGTCCACCATTTACAACCAGGCTGACAGCCTCCTGCCTAAATTCATCTGAATAAAACGGCCTCGGTATACACCCAAGCGACACCATCCTATTAACCTCTCAGGCTAATAGGATGGTGTCCACTTTTTCCAGCCTACCTCAATCCTCGCCCAAGAAGTTCTATCAGATACTCTGCCACACCACTGAAAAGCTTCCACCCTTGCCAGATTCTTCCAGAATTCAACTCTGTTTCCGATCCAGACCCCGGTACTGAATCGCCTCGGCGAGGTGCGGCTGACGGATGGTGTCGCTGCCGGCGAGATCGGCGATGGTGCGGGCGACCTTGAGGATGCGGGTGTAGCTGCGCGCCGAGAGCCCCATCCGCTCGGTGACCAGTTCGAGGAGCTTCTGGCCGGCGTCATCGAGGGGGCAGAACTTGCGGATGTGGCGGGCGGCCATGCGGGCGTTGGCGTGCAGGCCGAAGGGGGCGAGGCGCTCACGCTGGACTTCCCGGGCGGTTTCGATGCGGGCGCGGATGGCGCTGCTGCTCTCGCCGTCGACGGGGTCGGCGAGGTCCTTGTGGGGGACGCGCGGCACCTCGACATGGAGATCGATGCGGTCGAGGAGCGGGCCGGAGAGGCGCCGCCGATAGCGCTGCACCACCAGCGGCGTGCAGTTGCAGGGATGCTGCGGGTCGCCGAGAAAGCCGCAGGGGCAGGGGTTCATGGCGGCGACAAGCATGAAGCTGGCGGGGAAGGTGAGGCTCATCGCCGCGCGACTGATCGCCACCTGGCCGTCTTCGAGGGGCTGGCGCAGCATTTCCAGGACGTTCTTCTTGAATTCGGGAAGTTCGTCGAGGAAGAGGACACCGTTGTGGGCGAGGGAGACTTCGCCGGGTTTGGGGATGGTGCCGCCGCCGATCAGGCCGGCGTCGGAGATGGTGTGGTGGGGAGAACGAAAGGGACGGGCGGCGACCAGGGCGGTGCGGTCGGCGAGGAGCCCGGCGACGGAGTGGATTTTGGTCGTCTCCAGGGCTTCGTCAAAGGCTTGGGCCGGCAAAATTCCCGGCACGCGGCGGGCGAGCATAGTCTTGCCGCTGCCGGGCGGACCGACCATCAGCAGGTTATGGGCGCCGGCTGCGGCGACCTCGAGGGCGCGCTTGACGTGCTGCTGGCCGCGCACCTCGGCGAAGTCCTCATGCTCGCAGCGGGCGGCGGCGAAGAGGTCGAGCACCTCGACCCGGCAAGGTTCCAGCTCCCGCTCGCTGGAGAGAAAGGCGACCACCTCGCCGAGGTCGCGGACACCGTAGACGGGGAGGCCGTCGACGATGGCCCCTTCCGGGGCGTTGTCGAGGGGGAGAATCAGCCCGTCGATCCCCCAGCGGCGGGCGGCGACGGCGATCGGCAGGGTGCCGCGCACCGGCTTGACGCGGCCGTCGAGGGAGAGTTCGCCGAGGTAGAGGTAGCGCCCCGGGCGGGGTTTGCGGATGGCGCCGCTGGCGATCAGCAGGCCGATTGCCATTGGCAGGTCGAAGGCGGTGCCGTCCTTGCGGATGTCGGCCGGGGCGAGGTTGATGGTAATGCGGCGGGCCGGGAAGTCGTAGCCGGAGTTCTTGATTGCCGACTTGACGCGGTCCTTGCTCTCCTTGACCGCCCCTTCGGGGAGGCCGACGGTGGCGAACTGGGGCAGGCCCTGGGCGATGTCAACCTCGACGTCGACGGCATAGGCATCGATACCGAGGAGCGCCCCGGAAAGAATGGTAGCCAGCATAGGTTCCCCCTCCTGCTGTGGCCGCAGCGTGCGGCTGTCCCGGCAGTTCTAACAAAAAAAACAGGGACTGGCAAGCTGTGGAGCGGTCGATCACAGCCTGTCGCTGGCAGCCGGACGTCAAGCGGAAAAATTGCTGCTATGCTCCTAAGGAATCGAAGGCCAGCGGATATGTCCCAACAGCAGCGGCGCGTGACCTGATCACGACCAGACCGGGAGCAAAGCGATGATCGTAGGCATCCTGAAAGAGATCAAAAGCGAGGAGAACCGGGTCAGCATGACCCCCGCGGGGGTCGAGGTGATGAGGGGGCAGGGACACCAGGTATTGGTCGAACAAGGTGCCGGCGTCGGCAGCGGCTTTGCCGACGCGGCTTACCGGGAGGCCGGCGCCGAAATCGCCCCGGGGCCGGAGGAGGTCTTCGCCCGCGCCGGGATGGTGATGCATGTCAAGGAGCCGCAGCCGGCGGAGTACGACCTGATCCGGCCGGGGCAGGTGATCTTCACCTACTTTCACTTTGCCGCTTCCGAGCCCCTGACCGCGGCGATGCTCAAGACCGGGGCGACCTGCATCGCCTATGAAACGATTGAGCAGGCGGACGGGAGCCTGCCGCTACTGATGCCGATGAGTGAAGTGGCGGGGCGGATGGCGGCGCAGCAGGGGGCGAAGTACCTTGAGCGCGCCCAGGGCGGGCGTGGCATCCTGCTCGGCGGAGTCCCCGGCGTCGCACCGGCGACGGTGCTGATTCTCGGCGGCGGCGTGGTCGGTACCCACGCGGCGCAGATGGCCTGCGGCCTCGGCGCCAGGGTCTACCTGCTCGACCTGAATCTCGATCGCTTGCGGCACCTGGCGGAGGTAATGCCGAAGAACTGTTTTCCGCTGATGTCGTCGCCGGTGACGATCCGGGAACTGGTGCAGGAGGCGGACGTGGTGATCGGGGCGGTCCTGCTGCACGGGGCGAAGGCGCCGAAGCTGGTGAGCCGGGAAATGCTGATAACGATGAAGCCGGGGGCGGTGCTGGTCGATGTCGCCATCGATCAGGGGGGGTGCTTCGAGACCTCGCGACCAACCACCCACAAGTCGCCGATTTATGAGGTGGACGGGGTGGTCCATTACTGCGTGGCGAATATGCCGGGGGCGGTGCCGCTGACCTCGACCGTGGCGCTGACCAACGCCACTCTCCCCTATGCCGTGCGGATTGCCACCCAGGGCTGGAAACGGGTCGCGCGCCAGGATGCCGGCATCAGGGCCGGGTTCAACGTCGTCAACGGCCTGGTCACCTACCGGGGGGTGGCCGAGGCCTTCGCCCTCGACTATGTCCCGGTCGAGGAGGCGCTGAAGTCGTTTACCTGATCAGGCTTCGAGGTCGTCGAGGTATTTTTCGGCCATGATCGCCGCCACCGCGCCGTCGCCGACGGCGGTGGCGATCTGCTTGAGCATCTTCTTGCGGACGTCGCCGGCCGCGAAGACGCCGGGCATCGAGGTGCGGCAGTCGGCGTCGGTGAGGATGTAGCCGTCGGCATCGAGCTGCAGGACATCGGCCAGAAAGTGGGCTTTCGGGGTCACGCCGACGGCGATGAAAAGGCCTTCGATGGCGAGGGTTTCCGCCGCGCTGCCGTCGGGATGGCTGAGCAGGGCCTGCTTGAGGCCGGAAGCGTCCCCTTCGACCTTCTGTACATTGCGCTCCCAGAGGATCTCGATCTTGGGGTTGGCGGCGAGACGCTCCTGCAGCACCTTGGTGGCCCGCAGCTCGCGGCGGCGATGGATGATAGAGACCTTGCTGGCAAAACGGGTCAGAAAGAGCGCCTCTTCGGCGGCAGTGTCGCCACCTCCGACGATCGCCACCGGCACGTTGCGAAAGAAGGCGCCGTCGCAGGTGGCGCAGTAGGAGACGCCGCGGCCGGTCAGTTCCTGTTCGCCGGGGATGCCGAGTTTGCGCGGTTCGGCGCCGGTGGTGATGATCACGCTGCGCGCCCGGAGCGGCTCCCCATCAATGGTCACCAGCTTTACGGCGCCCTGGTCGACGAGGTTTTCGACCTCGCCGGTGCGCACCTCGAGGCCGAACTCCTGGCAATGCTCCTGGAAACGCAGCATCAGGTCGGGGCCGTCGATGCCGCCGGGAAAGCCGGGATAGTTCTCGACCTTGGTGGTGGTCATCACCTGGCCGCCCATGATCATCCGCTCGACCAGCAGCGTGTGCAGCTTGGCTCGGGAGGTGTAGAGCCCCGCGGTCAGCCCGGCCGGGCCACCGCCAATGATGACGACGTCGTAGAGGGTATCTTTCAAGGGATGCTCCAAAAATTGTGATTAATGGACAAAAAACTGAGAAAGACTATCATACGACCTATCAAAAGTGAATAAAGTTTGCCTGTAAAACGGGGCCATTTACTTCTATCCAATTGAAAGGCCTGATAAGGGAAGAAGTAGATTCGCGTGCTGATTGCCACCCCCATCCTCCCCGGGGCCTCTATCTCCAGGAAGCCACCCGCCTGATCTATTACAACTAAAGAGTGATTTCGGCAACGCGATCTGAAACTTTCAACACGGAGGAACAACTCCCTGGTGATGCCAAGGGGCTGTTTTCTTTTGGGGAATCCTGAGAAAAATGTTACTCTGTCCAACGCGAAGTTGGTTTGTCTTTTCATGTGGTTAGGGGGAATCATGGCCATTCCGAATTACCAGACCCTGATGTTGCCGCTGCTCTCTTTCGCTGCCGACGGGCAAGAACACTCGGTCCGCGAGGCACGGGAGCATCTCGCCGCCGATCTGGGTCTCTCCGACGAAGAGCGCGCGGAGCTGCTCCCCAGCGGCCGGCAGTCGGTGTTCGACAACCGGGTTGCCTGGGCCAAGACCTACCTCCAGCGAGCAGGGCTACTCAGTGCCCCGCGCCGCGCCCACTTCCAGATCACCGACCGGGGCCGACAGGTTCTGGCCGAGAATCCCGCCTCCATCGACACCAAGCTGCTCGATCGTTTTCCCGAGTTCGTGGAGTTTCGCGCCTCCGGCAGGAAAAATGGCGATGAGGCAGCGGTAGCCACTGGCGAGAGCTGCGAGACGGCGACGCCGGAGGAGATGCTGGAGTCGGCCCACCAGCGGATTCGCGGGGATTTGGCCACTGAGTTGCTGAGGAGGGTCAAAGCTGAGCCACCCGCGTTCTTCGAACGGCTTGTGGTCGAACTGCTGGTCCGCATGGGCTACGGCGGTTCCCGCAAGGAGGCAGGCAGGGCTCTCGGCAGAAGCGGCGACGAGGGGATTGACGGCATCATCAACGAGGATCGGCTCGGGCTCGATACCATTTATCTCCAGGCCAAGCGCTGGGACGGGACGGTGGGAAGACCTGAGATCCAGAAGTTTGTCGGCGCCCTGCACGGCAAGCGTGCCCGCAAGGGCGTCTTCATCACCACCAGCGGCTACTCGGCCGAGGCCCGGGACTACGTGGCCCACCTCGACCCCAAGGTGGTACTGATCGACGGGGCAGAACTGGCCGAGTTGATGATTGACTTTGGGCTCGGGGTAACGACGACGGCGACCTACGAGATCAAGCGGGTTGATTCGGATTATTTCGGAGAAGAGTGATCTTTTCCTGAGACGAAGAATACTGCAGGAATTTGCCCATGAGTCTTATCAAGTCAAAAAAACGTGTTGCCGATCACGGAGAGGTATTCACCCCCGCGTGGATGGTCGATGCCATGCTTGATCTCGTTAAGGGCGAGTCCGAGCGCATTGACTCGCGTTTTCTGGAGCCGGCGTGCGGGAGCGGGAATTTCCTTGTCCGGGTCCTGCAGCGCAAGCTCGCTGCGGTCGAGCTCAAGTTCGGAAAGTCCGACTTTGAAAAGCGGTACTACGCACTTCTCGCAGTGATGTGTACCTACGGCATTGAACTCTTGGCAGATAACATCGCCGAGTGCCGCGCGAACATGCTGGAGATCTTCGCCGGCTACCTGGATATTGACGAGTCGGATGATCTCTATAGAGCCGCTTTCTATGTTCTTTCGCAGAACCTCATTCACGGTGACGCTTTGACGATGCGCACCAAGGACGACCAACCGATTACGTTTGCGGAATGGGGCTACCTCGGCAAGGGCAGGTTTCAGCGGCGCGATTTTCGCCTGGACACCCTCTCTCAGATGTCGGCGCTCAGTGAGGAGGGCTCACTCTTCGCGCATCTCGGCAAGCACGAAATTTTCAAGCCGGCCAGTACCTACCCGCCGATGTCGGTGAGTGAACTGGCCGCCAATTTAACATGAGGGGGCTTGGTCATGCATTCTGACCTTCCGTCTATGCCACCGGCCCTGCTCGAGGATATCCGCGTCATTCTGCAGCAGGCTCGCGGCAAGGCCTATGCGGCCGCCAATGCTGCCATGGTGGATGCCTGCTGGCATATCGGTCGCCGTATCGTTGAAGAGGAGCAGGGCGGAGCCAGCCGCGCCGAATACGGCAGCCAGCTTATCCGCCATCTTGCTCGCGCACTCGGCGAGGAACTCGGCAATGGGATGTCTGTCGCCAATCTCAGAAATTTCAGGCAGTTCTACCTGACCTTTCCTGACGCCGGAAATCGCTACGCAATGCGTAGCGAATTGAGCTGGACTCAGTGGCGCCTGTTCATGCGGGTCGAAAACCAGCAGGAAGCGGACGACAAACCATGAACACCCAGGCCAGTTTCTCTCTCCGCGGGCGCAACCCTGACGTACTGACCTGCATCGCCAACCTCTCGAACGACGAGGTGTTCACGCCACCCGAGTTCGCGGGCAGGATGCTGGACACTCTCGCCGAGGCGTGGGCAGCCAACAACAACGGTGCCAACCTCTGGGCGGACAGTTCGGTGCGGTTCCTCGATCCATTTACAAAGTCGGGGGTGTTCCTGCGGGAGATCACCAGCCGTCTCACCCAAGGGCTGGCGACAGAGATTCCGAACCTTGCAGAGCGTGTCGACCACATCCTGACCAGGCAGGTCTTCGGTATCGGCATCACGCATCTCACCAGTCTGCTGGCCCGGCGCAGCGTCTATTGCTCGAAGTATGCGAATGGCGAACATTCTATCGCCAAGTCCTTCGCCAGCGACCAGGGCAACATCTGGTTTGAGCGCGTTGAGCATTCGTGGAACGGCGGGAAGTGCAAGTACTGTGGCGCAAGCCAGAAGACCCTCGACCGTGGTGAAGGCCTCGAAACCCACGCTTATGCGTTGATACACACCGACGACATCAAGACTCGGGTCGCCGAGTTATTTGGAGGAGATATGCAATTTGACGTAATCATCGGTAACCCACCCTACCAACTCGGCGATGGCGGCGGTGGTGGCGGTGCGTCTGCGACCCCAATTTATAACCTGTTTGTTGAGGCAGCGCTGTCACTTGAGCCGCGCTTTGCCGTGATGATCACGCCGTCGCGATGGTTCTCTGGCGGGAAGGGTCTGGACGAATTTCGAGACCGGATGCTGAGAGACTGCCGTTTCGTGAAGCTCGTTGATTTTCCGCAGTTGTACGACGTGTTTCCGGGCGTGAAGATTCGTGGCGGAATTTCATACTGGTTGTGGGGTCGCGATCACGATGGTGGGTGTGAGGTCGTAACCATGATTGGGAACGAAGTCGTAGGCAAAGCCGCTGTGCGGAAGCTTGATGCCTACGACGTGCTCGTACGACGCAACGAGGCTGTACGTATTCTCGACAAGGTTGCCTGCTTTCGTGTCGACGGCCAGCCGGAACCTAGCCTGGGCAATCACGTCTCAGCAAGGAAGCCCTTTGGTCTCACAAATCAACGCGGTAAGGCGACACCGACGGGGGTCAAAAAACCGGTCTTGGTGTACGGAAACCAGCACACGTCCTACCTAGAGCGTTCTGCAATCACCAGCAACGTCGGTTGGGTTGACAAGTGGAAAGTCTTGTTGGTCAAAGCGCATGGAACGAGTGGCCGCGATGACGTGACTATTCTCGGCGAGCCTGTAGTCGCAGGACCAGGGACGGCGTGTACTGAAACCTATCTGGTGATTGGCGTATGTAAAACCGAAACTGAGGCTCGAAACCTAGCTGCGTACATGCGAACGCGATTTGTGAGGTTCCTCGTGTCGTTACGGAAGATCACGCAGAACATCACGCGTGATTCATACAAGTTCGTTCCTCTGCTACCTATGAATCGCCTCTGGACCGATGAAGACCTGTATAAGCGCTACGGCATCACGACGGATCAGATAACGTTTATTGAGTCTTTGATAGCAGCGCGCCCCAGTGATGAGTCACGTGGCTCTAGCGATGAAGACGATGAGTAAGCCTACCATCGATCAAATTCTTGCGCCCAAGCCAGAAGCCCGGCCGCGCATCTACGCCTATTCGATAGATGACCAGGCGCACAAGGGCCTCCTCAAGGTGGGTCAAACCACACGCGACGTCAAGCAGCGCATCGCCGAACAGGTCAAGACCGCTGCCATCAAAAACTACAAGATCGAACTGGACGAATCCGCCGAGCGCGACGACGGAACGCTCTTCTCCGATCACCAGGTGCGCGCGGCCCTGGCCAAAAAGGGCTTCGAAAATACCGAGCTGGAGTGGGTGCGCTGCTCGGTGGCCAATGTCAAGACCGTGCTCACCGAACTCCGCACCGGCCAGCAAATCACCGGAACCCATCACGAGACCTTCCCGATGCGCCGGGAGCAGGTCGAGGCCGTGGACAAGACCCACGCCTACTTTCATTCGATCTGGGCTGAGGACATGCACGCAGTTCCACGCTTTCTCTGGAACGCGAAGATGCGCTTCGGCAAGACCTTCACGACCTACCAGCTGGCCAGAAAGCTCGGGGCCAAGCGGGTTCTGGTCTTAACCTTCAAACCGGCCGTAGAGGATGCGTGGCAGTCGGATCTTGAGAGTCATGTCGACTTCGACGGCTGGCAGTACCTTTCGCGCTCGTCCGGTAGCGATCCAACACAGATTAACAGCAGGAAACCGGTCGTTTATTTCGGTTCCTTCCAGGACCTGCTTGGTCGTGACAAGGTGGGCAACATCAAGGCGAAGAACGAATGGCTCCACGCCGTGAATTGGGATCTTGTGGTGTTCGACGAGTACCACTTCGGGGCCTGGCGCGAGACCGCCAAGGAGCTGTTCGAAGGCGAGGAGGATGCCAAAAAGGAAGCCAGGATTGAATACGCAGACGGCCTGGAGGAGATGAACGAAGACCTCACCGTCCTCTCGGAGAAGGAAACCGAGTTCCTGCCCATCACTACCAAGGCTTATCTGTACCTCTCCGGCACCCCGTTCAAAGCGCTGGCGACCGGCGAGTTCATCGAAGAGCAGATTTTCAACTGGACTTACACCGACGAGCAGCGTGCCAAGGAGGAGTTCGCTGCCCGGAACCCGGACCAGCGCAACCCCTACGGTGCGTTGCCGCAGATGCGGCTGCTGACCTATCAGATGCCGGATGAACTTCTCGCCATCGCGAGTGGCGGCGAGTTTGACGAGTTTGATCTCAACGCCTTCTTCGAAGCCTCGGGCACGGGTAAAGAGGCTCAGTTCAAGCACAAGAGCGATGTACAAAAGTGGCTGGACATTATCCGTGGGGGTTACGCGGCCAAATCGGTTGAACACCTAAAGACGGGCACGCGGCCACCCTTTCCCTATTCGGATGTGCGCTTGCTGCCTTACCTGCAACACTCGCTCTGGTTCCTGCCCAACGTTGCGGCCTGTCATGCAATGGCAAACCTGCTGGCCGAGAAACACAATGTTTTCTGGCATGACTATACAGTGGCCGTTGCCGCAGGGGCCTCGGCGGGTATCGGGCTGGAAGCCTTGCCTCCCGTGCGCAAAGCCATCGGGTCTGGTTTTGAGACCAAGACCATCACGCTCTCGTGTGGCAAGCTCACCACCGGTGTCACCGTGGCACAATGGTCCTCAATCCTGATGCTGCGCAACCTGAAGTCACCCGAGACCTACTTTCAAGCCGCATTCAGAGTACAGTCGCCCTGGTCGATCAAGAACCCCAACGGAGACAATCCGAACGAAGAGGAAATCCTCAAGCCTGTCTGCTTCGTATTCGATTTTGCGCCTACTCGCGCACTGCGGCAACTGTCCGAATACGGGATCGGACTCTCGCCCAACGAACCGAACCCGGAGAACGCGGTAAAGGATCTTGTCTCCTTTTTGCCCGTGCTCGCCTACGACGGCGCCAATATGACGCAGATCGACGCGGGCGGCATTCTCGATATCGCCATGTCTGGCACCTCGGCCACACTGCTGGCACGCAAGTGGGAGTCGGCGCTGCTGGTTAACGTGGACAACCTAACTCTGCGCCGCGTCCTCGACAACCCCGAAGCCATGGCCGCTGTCGAGCGAATCGAAGGTTGGCGCTCGCTCGGTGATAACATTATCGAGACGATCATCAACAAAAGCGACAAGGTCAAGGACCTCAAGAAGAAGGCCAAGGACGGCGAGCTGACGGCAAAGGAGAAGAAGGAGCTGACTGCAGAGGAGAAAGAGTACAAGTCCAAGCGCAAGCTCGTTCAGGAGAAGCTGATCAAGTTCGCGACGCGCATCCCGGCCTTCATGTACCTGACCGACTTCCGCGAGAACACCCTGCAGGATGTCATTACCAAGCTCGAACCGGATTTGTTTCTGACCGTGACCGGCCTGACAGTGAAGGACTTCCATTTGCTCGTGCGCCTGAAAGTATTCAACACTGAGCAGATGAACCAGGCCGTCTTTGCCTTCCGTCGCTACGAAGACGCCTCACTCCGCTATACAGGGATCGAGAGCCATGAAGGGCTTCGCCATTACGGGCTTTACGACACTGTGGTGGCGAAGGAGTGAGTGCACAGCGTAACGCAAAAAAACAACTGTTATGATAGGACAATGATCGATATGAACCCAGCACAGAAAATCATCATCAACATCGACGAACAATTCCCCCAGTTGTCGCAGGCCCCCGTGATCGAGGCGGTCATGGATATTCGGGCGCACGCCAGTCAGCCCTTCGAGGAAGAGGCGGTGCGACAGTCTCTCGAACCACGACTCACAGGCTTTCGTTTTCTGGATTCACATCGGGAATTCCAGCATGAAGTGAGAATTGCGGCGGGAAGCACCCCCGATCAATGTGTACGCGATCTGGGGTGGAAAGGTCTGCGTTTTCAGTCCGAAGATCAAAAGAAGATTGTGCAATTCAACCGGGATGGATTTGTTGCCAGCCTTCTGGAACCTTACCCGGACTGGACCACTTTCGCCGAAGAAGGCTTCGACCTCTGGCGGATTTTTTGCGACATCGCCCGTCCTGTCGAAATTAACCGGTTGGGGTTACGTTATATCAATCGCATCGAATTGCCACTCGATAACCCAAGGTTGAGCGCCTATGTAAAGAATCCGCCCCAGCCACCTGAAGGGCTGAATCTGCCTTACATGGGCTTTATGCACCATGAAACCTTTGCCGTACCTGGCCATGCTTACGCCATCAATTTTATTCGCACAATTCAGCCGGCTGACCCTGACACGGGCAGAGGACCGGGTTTGATCCTTGACATTGATGTGTTTACCACGCAGGGAGTCGCCTTGCCGACGGATGAACTCGCTCGCTGCTTTGCAGAAATGCGCTGGTTGAAAAATAAGATCTTTTTTGGCACAATCACCGAGGAAACCTGGGAGAACTTGCGATGAGCTATGCCATGACACTGCCCGCTACCCGTTACGCTGGTGCCTTGACCGGGTCATCGAGAGCATCCAGCGAAACGTCTCTCTTCATCACTCAGAAGTCTGAAGAGGGCCTCAGGTTGCTGAAAAGCTCCTTGACTTTCGGTTGGCTGGGGAAAAAGACCGACGATGAGCTTTGGCTCCAATTTGTGGAATGTCGCGAGGCCAACTGGGATGGTCATGGGGCTGAGCCTGTGGCCGACGAGACCTATCAGCTTGCGGCTCAGTTTCTCAAGGCCCTGCCGCTGGCAACGGTAATGCCCGATATTGGCGCCGAAGCAGACGGGCAGTTGACGATGGAATGGTATCGGACTCCACAACGGACCCTTTCGATCAGTATCAGCCCCGAGGGGGAGCTCCACTACGCGGCTCTGATCGGCGGTAGCAAGGCTTACGGTACCGAACTCTTCTTTGGTGAGATTCCCGAAGCCATCCTGAACCTGATCCATCGCGTTATGGCCCGATGAAAGGTATTGAACCCATGCCGCCGGTTGCCGATGACGAGCCATTGTCACGCTTCGTGCTGCACAGATCGCACTTCCGCCATGATCAGACCTTGAAGGCCGATCCATTCATTCCCCACCCCCATGCGGATCTCTCCGTGACCAGGCATCTGGGCCTTGACGATAATGCTCTCTGGGACATTGCCGAAAATGTTGCCCGGCAGACCGGAAAAACTCTTTACGGCAGAGCAGAGAATCATGCTGACACATACCAGGTTCATCAACTCGCTGTGGTTGCTGCACCGGTTCCAGGCAATCGGAATCATG
The DNA here is from genome assembly GCF_054658035.1 of Desulfuromonas carbonis. Classification (NCBI taxonomy): domain Bacteria; kingdom Pseudomonadati; phylum Thermodesulfobacteriota; class Desulfuromonadia; order Desulfuromonadales; family Desulfuromonadaceae; genus Desulfuromonas; species Desulfuromonas carbonis. The sequence goes on from NZ_BAAHXR010000003.1 coordinate 1,330,340, forward strand.
CCAATGTGACGGGCTGGCCCTCGGGAAAACCCGCACAGAAGATGATCGCCTTGCAGATTGCCTCCAATTCCCGCTTCGTCTCTCGCTGACCTTGAAAAATTCGGAAAGTCAGTCTTGTCTTCAAAACCATCCCCACCTAAGATGACTTATGGCTAGTGAAAATTCACACCCTTCGCACGAGCACCTCGACCAGAGCATCAGCCGCGGCTTTCTCTTCGCCATCGTCCTGACCGCGGTGACCCTGGTGGCCGAGGTGATCGGCGGTTTCTGGACCAATTCGCTGGCGCTGCTCTCCGATGCCGCCCATGTCTTCATGGACCTGCTGGCGCTGGTCCTGTCGCTGGCCGCCATCTACCTCGCCGGCAAGCCGGCGAGCGATCGCCGCACCTACGGCTGGCACCGCGCCGAAATCTTCGCCTCCCTCATCAATGGCGCCACCCTGATCCTGATCGCCGGCGGCATTCTGCACGAGTCCTGGCTCCGTTTTCAACACCCGGAAGCGGTGAAGAGCAAGGAGATGTTCATTATCGCGATCATTGGCCTGGTGATGAACCTGGTGGCGGCAACACGTCTGCATGGGCACAGCCACGACGACCTCAATGTGCGCAGCGCCTTTCTCCATGTGATCGGCGATGCCATCGCCTCGGTCGGAGTAATCCTCGGCGGCCTGGTGATGCTCTACACCGGCTGGTACGTGGTCGATGCCCTGATTTCCGCGGCGATCGCCCTGATCATCGGCTGGGGGTCGATCCGCCTGCTGCGGGAGGCGGGGCATATCCTCCTGGAAGGGGTGCCGGCCCATGTCGAGGTCGACGACGTGGTCGCCAAGATGCGGGCCGTGGAGGGGGTCAACGACATTCACCACCTCCACGTCTGGTCGATCTGCTCCCACATCTCGGCGCTCTCCGCCCATATCGACATTGAACCGGATTTTCGCCTGCGCCAGGGGGAAATCATCGGCACCATCGAACAGATGCTGGAGCATGATTACCACATCACCCACACCACCCTGCAGGGGGAGTGTTCCCGCTGCCTCACCGGCCCGGTCATCCAGCAGCTGCAGCATCGGCAGCGGCACGATCATCACCACGATCATGGCGGCCATGACCATGACCACCTCCATTGAGCCCTGACGATGAGTAAATCCCTGAAGTTTCTCCTCTGGGCCCTGGTCTTTTTCGGCCTGCTGCTGGCAACGGACCAGCTGCTGCTGCGGGTGCCGATGGAGCAGCCGGCCCTCGCCTCAGTGCGCTCTTTCTATCTCGATTTCCGGGGCCGCCTGCTGCGGCTTGCCGGCCACGCGCCGCCGGCGACCATCGACCAGCTGATCGATCAGGCGGTGCAGCACCCGGCCCCCGTCACCCCCCCGGCCCGGCCGGCAACCACGTCGCAGCCAGCGGCGCCGGCTCAGGGCAAACCGGAGGCCGCTGCCACACCGCGCTACCTCTGGGTCGATGCTGCCGGCGACCTGCAGTTTGCCGATCGTCGCGAGGATATCCCGGAGCGCTACCGCGGCGAAGCCCGGCCGCTGGAGCGCTGAAACAAAACCGGCAGGCCGCATGGCCTGCCGGTTCACATGGTACGGGTGCGAAGGATTTCAGGGGAGGGTGCCGTAGATTTCCGGGCGGCGGTCCTTGAAGCACTGAATCTGGGCACGGTAGGTGGCCATTTCGGCGAAGTCGAAGAGGGCGCAGAGTTCGGCCGCGCTTTCGCCGGCCTCGGCCAGGATTTCGCCGCGGGCTGACAGGAGCAGGCTCATACCGAAGAAGTCAAGCTTCCCCTGGATTCCGCAGCAATTGGCGGCGGCGACAAAGAGCTGATTCTCGATCGCCCGCGCCCGCAACAGGGTGCGCCAGTGCTCCTGACGGGGTTTCGGCCACTCGGCGGGGATACAGAGGATTTCGGCCCCTTCGAGAGCGAGCTTGCGGAAGAATTCCGGGAAACGCAGGTCGTAGCAGATCGCCACCCCGAGGCGGCCGACGGAGGTCGGTACCACCTTCAGCTGGTCGCCGGCGGCGAGGAAACGGTCTTCGCCCATGGTGGAGAAGAGATGCAGCTTGCGGTAGCTGGCAAGATCGACTCCGCGATCGATGACGTAGGCGGTGTTGTAAATCCTGCCGTCGCTCTTTTCCGGCAGGCTGCCGACGATGACCATGCCGTGGCGGGCGGAAAATTCACGCAGCGCCGCGCGGACCCGGGGGGTCTCTTCCGCCAGTTGGGAAAGGCGTTTGTAGTCGTAGCCACTGCTCCACATTTCCGGCAGGACTGCCAGTTGGGCGCCGCGGGCCTGGACCCGTTCCAGCCCGGCCAGGGCTTTGCCGAGATTGGCCTCCACCCCCCCGAGGGTGATGTTGAATTGAACGGCCGCCGCACAGATTTTGCGATTCATGGAAAAATGCCTCCCGTAAAAACATGGTTTTAAAAAATTCACGTGGCCGGAGCGGCCCCGTGAAGGTCTCATTATAGGGCTGTTGCCTTGACAGTACAAGGGCCCTTGGCCGTCCGCTTTCCCTTGACACTGTCAAGAGGCCGATGGTAAAAAACAAGGCGTTCTATTGTTTTGGCCCTAGGCTATCCGGTCGTCGACCCGGGCAGGTCCGACCGGATTTTAACATGCCCGCGACCCGCATGGCGAGCCCGCTGGCGGAGAAAAGGTGGGAGTTGTGAAGAGCTTTCTTCTGACAATGGTGCTGCTGCTGGCGAGCGGCGTGCCGGCACTGGCGAGCGGTGGCGGCGAGGTGGCCAACCTGACCGGTACCGCTTACGGGATCTTCGGGCTGATTCTTTTCGTCGCGGCCTACTCGCTGGTCATTCTCGAGGAGAAGCTGCACCTGCGCAAGAGTAAGCCGGTTATTCTCGCTGCCGGGATTATCTGGGTCCTGGTCGCCCTCGCCTATGCGGCGATGGGCGACACCCATACGCCCCATGCAGCGATCCTCGGCAACCTCACCGAGTATGCCGAACTCTTCCTCTTCCTGCTGGCGGCGATGACCTACATCAACGCCCTGGAGGAGCGCAATGTCTTTCGCGCCCTGCGCTCCTGGCTGGTCAACAAGGGCTTCACCCTGCGCACCGTCTTCTGGGTCACCGGCTTTCTCGCCTTCATCATCTCCCCGGTCGCCGACAACCTGACCACCGCTCTTCTGATGGGAGCGGTGGCGATGGCGGTGGGGGGGAGCAACCGCGCCTTCGTCATCGTCGCCTGCATCAATATCGTCGTCGGCGCCAACGCCGGTGGTGCCTTCTCCCCCTTTGGCGACATCACCACGCTGATGGTCTGGCAGAAGGGGAAGGTCGATTTCATCGAATTCTTCGCCATCTTCTTCCCCTCCCTGGTCAACTGGCTGATTCCGGCGGCGATCATGAGCTTCGCCGTCCCCAAGGAGAAGCCCGAGGCGATGGACGAGACGGTGCATATGAAGATCGGCGCCCGGCGCATCATGTTCCTCTTCCTGCTGACGATCGCCACCGCCGTCTCTTTTCACAACTTCCTGCACCTGCCGCCGGCCGTCGGCATGATGCTCGGTCTCGGTTACCTCTCCTTTTTCGCCTACTACCTGAAGAAACTGGAACATCGTCTGCTCAGCGGCGACAGCCCCCTCGACGTCACCGGTCATGCCCACATGCCGGTGGCCGGCTTCGACCTCTTTCGCAAGATTGCCAAGGCCGAATGGGACACCCTCCTCTTCTTCTACGGCGTCATCCTCTGCGTCGGAGGGCTCGGTCAGTTCGGCTACCTCGCCTATGTCTCCAATTTCGCCTATAACGGGCTGGGGCACACCACCGCCAACGTCCTGGTTGGCCTCCTCTCGGCAATCGTCGACAACATCCCGGTGATGTTCGCGGTCCTCACCATGGACCCGCACATGTCCCACGGCCAGTGGCTGCTGGTGACCCTCACCGCCGGCGTTGGGGGCAGCCTGCTCTCCATCGGTTCGGCCGCCGGGGTCGCCCTGATGGGCTCGGCTCGCGGGATTTACACCTTTGGCAACCACCTGAAGTGGACCTGGGCGGTGGCGCTCGGTTATGCGGCGAGCATCCTCGTCCACCTCTGGCTCAACGCCAGTCACTTTACCGACTTCCATTAACCGGCGACGACCGCCGCAGGCAACGAGGCGGGGAGGCGACTCCCCGCTTTTTTCATGGCCGGACTCTATTTTCATATCCCCTACTGCCGCAGCAAGTGCGCTTACTGCGACTTCTTCTCCCTCGCCGACGCCGCCCTGCCGCTCGCCGATTACGTTACGTTGCTGCATGACCAGCTGGCGCTGACCCCGGCCCAATGGTCAGCCCCGGCGCCCCTGGCGAGCGTCTTTTTTGGGGGCGGCACCCCTTCGCTGCTCGAACCAAAAGCGGTTGCCGGGCTGCTGGCGGCCGCCGAGCGCCGTTTCGGTTTCGCCCCCGGGGTCGAGATTTCCCTGGAGGCGAACCCCGGGACGGTGACGCCCGCCTCTCTGGCCGACTACCGCGCCGCCGGGGTGAACCGGCTCTCCCTCGGGCTGCAATCCCTTAACGATTTCTCCCTCGCCTTTCTCGGTCGCGGCCACTCCGCCGCACAAGGACGCCAGGCCTGCGCCTGGGCGCGCCGGGCCGGCTTCGACAACCTCTCCTGCGACCTGATCTTCGGCCTCCCTGGCGAGACGGAGGCAAGTCTCGATGCCGAGGTGACAGGGTTGCTCGAGCTCGCTCCGGAGCATCTCTCCTGTTACGGGTTGAGTGTCGAGGCGGGAACCCCGCTGGCCACCCGCCTCCAGCGCGGCGAGTTTCTCCCCGCCGACGAAGGACGATTCGCCGCCGGCTACCGGCAGCTCGACGCGGCCCTCACGGCAGCCGGACTGGTCCATTACGAAGTCTCCAACTTCGCCCGCCCGGGCAGGGAATGCCGGCACAACCTTGGTTATTGGCAACGACGCAGCGTTGTTGGCGTGGGCGCCGGGGCTCACAGCTTTATTGCGGATGGCTGGGGGCGGCGGCTGGCGGTCGCTCCTGACCTCGCCGGCTATGCCGCGGCGCTGCGCAGCGGACAGGACCCGGCGACGGAACTGGAGCAGTTCGACCGCCGCGGGGCGATGGCCGAGACCCTCTACCTCGGCCTGCGTACCGCGGCCGGTGTCGACGACGCGGCATTCCAGGATGCCTTCGGCAGTGATGTGGCCAGCGCTTTTCCGGCGGCTTTGCGGCGCTGCGGCCAGCGCCTTTCCCGGCGCCAGGGCCGCTGGGTTTTCGATCTCGATGGCTGGCTCCTTTACGACCACCTGATCAGTGCCTTTCTTTGAAATAGGGGCACTCTGCGGTGTCGCCCTTCACCCTTGACAAAGGGAGGGGCCGTTGTTATGTTGAGTCCCGTTAGCACTCTCGTCTCAGGAGTGCTAAGGATGGGTCGGCCGGGTTGTCCGGCTTGATTTTTTGGGGCGGGGATTGCGATGGCCGAAGAGCTCAACGAGCGGGGTCGCCGGATTCTCGAGGCGATTATTGAAGACTACATCGCCTCGGCGGAACCGGTCGGCTCGCGGGCAGTGACCCGGCGCCACCAGATGGCGATCTCGCCGGCCACCGTGCGCAACGTCATGGCCGACCTCGAAGAGATGGGCTACATCGCCTCGCCGCATACCTCCGCCGGTCGAGTTCCGACCGAGAAGGGTTATCGTTTTTACGTCGACTCCCTGCTCCAGTTGCGGCAGCTGACCCGGGATGAGCAGTTGCGCATCGAGGGGCACTATCGCAAGCGCGGGCTGCGGGTCGAGGATTTGCTGCAGGAAGCCGGCAAGGCGCTGTCGATGATGTCGAGTTACACCGGCATTGTCATGGCGCCGCGCTTCACCAGCACCATCTTCCGCCATATCGAGTTCGTTCGCCTCTCCCAGGGGCGGCTGCTGGTGGTCTTTGTCACCCGCTCCGGGCTGGTGCAGAACAAACTGGTGGAGAACAGCGAGAACCTCTCCCAGTCCGAGCTTGACCAGATCGGCAATTACCTCAACCGGACTCTCGGCGGCCTGACGATGCAGCAGGTCAAGGCCAAGATAATCGAAGAGATGGCCCGGGAGAAGGCGCTCTACGACCAGCTGATGCAGCGGGCGCTGCGCCTCTCCGAGGTCGCCCTGCGCGATGAGCCGGGGGGACAGCTCTACATCGAGGGGACTTCGAACATCCTCGATCAGCCCGAGTTCGCCGATGTCGAAAAGATGCGCCGGCTGTTTCGCGCCTTTGAAAAGAAGAGTCAGCTGGTCGAGCTTCTCGACCGGACCCAGCAGGCCGGGGGGGTGCAGATTTTCATCGGCAGTGAAAGCGAATACCGGGAAATCGAGGGGTGCAGTCTGATCACCGCCAGCTACTCCAACAGTCTCGGTACGCTCGGGACCCTGGGGGTGATCGGCCCGAGTCGCATGCCTTATTCGATGGTCATCCCGATTGTTGACTACACCGCGCGGCTGGTCAGCCAGCTGCTTGAAAGCGAGGAGAACGGATAGCGTGGCCAAGAAACAGAAGACGGAAGCCCCGGAAGTGACCCCTGATACGGAACAGACTCCGGCGGAGACGAATGAAGCGGCAGCGCCGGACGCCGAGCTGGAGAACCGGTTGACGGCCAGCCTGGAAGAGGCGGCCAAGAACTGGGACCTCTATCTGCGGACCAGGGCCGACTTGGACAATTATCGCAAGCGGGCCCAGCGCGAGAAAGAAGACCTCGGCCGTTTCGCCAACGAAAACCTGCTGCGGGAGCTGCTGCCGGTGGTCGACAACCTGGAGCGGGCGGTAGCCCACGCCCGGGAGAGTGGCACCGGGGACGGCAGCCTGCTCGAAGGGGTGGAAATGACCCTCGGCCAGCTGCGCAAGGTTTTCGAGCGCTCCGGTGTGACTGCAGTCGAGGCGGTCGGCAAGCCCTTCGACCCCTCCTGCCACGAGGCCATGGGGCAGCTGGAGAGTGACGAGCTCCCCCCGGGGAGTGTCATCCAGGAATTGCAGAAGGGTTACCTGCTCAATCAACGCCTGCTGCGCCCGGCCATGGTCATGGTCAGCAAGGCGCCCGCGGCGGAGAACCCGGGGCAAAACGCGTGAGCGCGCCGGGAACCGGGCGCGTAATCAATAAAAGCCAACTTCTTCAAGGGAGGATATAAACTCATGGGTAAAGTTATCGGAATCGACCTCGGAACCACCAACTCCTGCGTCGCCGTGATGGAAGGTGGCGAGCCGATCGTCATCGCCAACTCGGAAGGTTCGCGCACCACCCCGTCGATGGTCGCCTTCACCGAGGGGGGTGAGCGGCTGGTGGGGCAGCAGGCCAAGCGCCAGGCGGTCACCAACCCGGAAAACACACTCTACGCCATCAAGCGCCTGATCGGCCGCAAGTTCGATACGGAAGCGGTGCAGAAGGATATCAAGATCAGCCCCTTCAAGATCCTTAAGGCCGACAACGGCGACGCCTGGATTGAGGCCCGCGGCAAGAACTACAGCCCGCCGGAGATCTCGGCGATGGTGCTGCAGAAGATGAAGCAGACCGCCGAAGACTACCTCGGTGAAGAGGTGACCGACGCCGTCATCACCGTTCCGGCCTACTTCAACGATTCCCAGCGCCAGGCGACCAAGGACGCCGGCAAGATCGCCGGTCTCAACGTCCTGCGCATCATCAACGAGCCGACCGCCGCTTCTCTCGCCTATGGCCTGGAGAAAAAGAAGGACGAGAAGATCGCGGTCTTCGACCTCGGCGGCGGTACCTTCGACGTTTCGATTCTCGAACTCGGCGACGGCGTCTTCGAGGTCAAATCGACCAACGGCGACACCTTCCTCGGCGGCGAGGACTTCGACCAACGCATCATCGACTATGTCGCCGACGAGTTCAAGAAGGAGCAGGGGATCGACCTGCGCAACGACAAGATGGCCCTGCAGCGCCTCAAGGAAGGGGCGGAGAAGGCCAAGTGCGAGCTCTCCGGCTCGATGGAGACCGACATCAATCTCCCCTTTATCACCGCTGACGCCTCCGGTCCCAAGCATCTCAACATCAAGCTGACCCGCGCCAAGCTGGAGAGCATCTGCAACGACCTGATCAATAAGCTGGTCGAGCCCTGCAAGATCGCTCTCAAGGATGCCGGCCTCTCGGCGACCGAGATCGACGAGGTGATCCTGGTCGGCGGCATGACCCGCATGCCGGCGGTGATGAAGAAGGTTCAGGATATTTTTGGCAAGCAGCCGAACCGCGGCGTCAATCCTGACGAAGTGGTTGCCATCGGCGCCGCCATCCAGGGCGGAGTGCTCAAGGGCGAGGTCAAGGACGTGCTGCTCCTCGACGTCACCCCCCTCTCCCTTGGCATCGAGACCCTCGGTGGTGTCATGACCCGGCTGATCGAAAAGAACACCACCATCCCCTGCAAGAAGAGCCAGGTCTTCTCCACCGCCGCCGACAACCAGCCCGCCGTCTCGGTGCACGTGCTGCAGGGCGAGCGGGAGATGGCTTCCGACAACAAGACCATCGGCCGTTTCGAACTGGTCGGTATTCCGGCGGCGCCCCGCGGCGTGCCGCAGATCGAGGTGACCTTCGACATTGACGCCAACGGCATCCTGCATGTTTCGGCGAAGGATCTCGGCACCGGCAAGGAGCAGTCGATCAAGATCACTGCCTCCTCCGGCCTCTCCGAGGAGGAGATCGAGAAGATGGTCAAGGATGCCGAGGCCCATGCCGGCGAAGACAAGAAGAAGCGCGAACTGATCGAGGCCCGCAACCAGGCCGACGGCCTGGTCTATACCACCGAAAAGTCTCTGGACGAACATGCCGACAAGATCGACGACGAGACCCGCGGCAAGATTCGCAGCGCCCTCGATGAGCTGAAGGCGGCGATGGAGAGCGGCGATGCCGAGGCGATCCGCAGCAAAACCGAGGCGCTGGGCCAGGCTTCCCACAAGCTGGCCGAGGCGATGTATGCCCAGGCCCAGCAGGCCGGCGCCGCCCCGGAGGGAGCGCCGGGGGGCGGTGACGATACGGTGGTGGACGCCGAATTCGAGGAAGTCGACGGCGACAAGAAGAAGTAATCTCCTTCGCCCTGAATAGCGGGGCCAGAAGCCGGGACCCGTCCCGGCTTCTGGCGCTTGGAAACCCCTGCTCCACCCCGGTGGATGCAGAGAGCCGGCGGCGGTGAGGCCGCTGCGAGGACAGATCCATTGGCCAAGCAAGACTACTACGAAGCACTCGAAGTCAATCGCAACGCCAGCGATACCGAGATCAAGAAAGCCTATCGGCGGCTGGCACTGCGCTATCATCCTGACAAGAACCCCGGGGACAAGGCGGCGGAGGAACGGTTCAAGGAGCTGTCCGAGGCCTATGCGGTCCTCTCCGACCCCCAGAAGCGGGCGACCTATGACCAGTTCGGCCACGCCGGCCTGAATGGCGGCGGCGGCTTTGGCGGCAGCCCGTTTGAGGATATCTTCGGCGACATCTTCGGGGATATCTTTGGTGGCGGTGGCTCCCGGCGCGGCCGCGGTCGGCGGGGTGACGATCTGCGTTACAATCTCTCCATCTCCTTCGAGGAGGCGGCCTTTGGCCTGGAGACCAAGATCCAGATTCCCCGCCACCAGAGCTGTAGTGCCTGTGACGGCAGCGGGGCGAAGAAGGGGACCAGTCCCAAGACCTGCCCCACCTGCCAGGGGGCCGGACAGGTTCGCTACCAGCAGGGATTCTTCTCCCTGACCCGCCCCTGCCCCGAGTGCGGTGGCGAAGGGCGGGTCATCCTCAGCCCCTGCCCTGAGTGCCGGGGCGCCGGACGCATCCAGGCGAAACGCCAGCTCTCCCTGAAGATTCCCGCCGGGGTTGAAACCGGCACCCGCCTCAAGCTGAGCGGCGAGGGGGATACCGGGAGCCAGGGCGGTCCGCCCGGCGATCTTTACGTGGTGATTGCGGTCAAGGACCATCCCCTCTTCCAGCGGGAGGGGCAGGAGGTCATCTGCGAGGTGCCGATCTCCTTCGTCCAGGCGACCCTGGGCTGCGAACTCGAGGTCCCCACCCTGGACGGCAAGGTCAAGCTCAAGATCCCCGCCGGCACCCAGACCGGAAAGGTCTTCAAGCTCGCCGGCAAGGGGATCCCGCACCTGCAGGGTTACGGCCGCGGCGATCACCTGGTGGTGGTCCGTCTCGAAACCCCGACCCGGCTTACCGCAAAGCAGCGCGAACTCCTTGAGGAGTTCGCGCGTGAGGGGGGCGAGGAGATCAACCCCACGGGGAAGGGCTTTTTCGACAAGGTCAAGGAACTCTTCGATTGACCGGGGCGGGACGCCCAAAACGGTCCCGGTCAGGGAGGATGGGATGACTCGCTTGCTGAAGCTGGTGCTGTTACTGCTCCTGCTCGCCTTGCCCCTGACGGCGGCGGCCTACCCGGACAGCCCCGCGGAGAGCCGCCCCCCGGGTTTCGGCGAAGGGCAGGGGAGCCTGGAGCAGGGGTTGGCCCTCTTCCGCGCCGGCCAGGTCGACCAGGCCACCATCCTGCTGCGCGGATTTGTCGTCCAGCATCCCGCCGACCCCGAACTTCCCCGCGCCGTCCTCGCCCTGGCGCAGATCTTTCTCCAGCAAAACCATCCCCAGGAAGCATTGCTCTACCTGGAACGGGTACCGGAGGCGGAGCGTACCCCGGAGCTGCGCCTGCTCCTCGGCCAGGCGCTCCTTGCCAACGGCCAGGTCGAAAGGGCCCGGCAGCAGCTGCTGGCCGTCGATCCCCCCGACCTTTCCACGACCAGCCAGGGGGCACGCCTGCAGGCGCTGGCCCGCGCCGATGCCGCCCTGGGCCGCCCCCTGGAAGCCCTCACTTTCCTCTACCAGCTCGTGCGCCTCGTTCCCGAGACGAGCTCTGTCCCCCTGCAGGAAGGACACGCGATCCTGCAGACCCTGGACGAAGCTGCGCTCGGCGAGGCCGCCTTCATGTTCGGGGAGACTCCCCTCGGGCTTGATGCCCTCCTGCAGCAGGCCGAACGGGCCTATCGGCGTGGCGATCAGGCCACCGCCAGCCGCCTGTTGACGAGGCTCCTCGGCAGCCCGGTCGACTTTCCTTATCGCGCCGCGGCGGCGGAGCTCTATGCGCGGGTGGCGGGGCGCCCCTGGCTGCAGCGCACGATCGGCGTACTGCTCCCCCTCTCCGGAAAGTATGCGACCTTTGGCGAGCTGGTGCGCCGCGGCATGGAACTCGCCCTGGACCAAAAGTCCGGTGGCCCGGCCCCGGTGCGACTCCTCTTCCGGGATATCGGCGCCGACCCCGAGCGCAGCGCGGAAGCGGTGAGCAGGCTGGTGCGCGAGGACGGGGTGATGGCGATCGCCGGACCGATCACCGGGTCTGCGGCTGTGGCCGCCGCCGAGCGCGCCCAGCAGGAGCAGGTGCCGTTGCTGACCCTGTCGCAACGCGAGGACCTGCCGCAACTGGGCAACATGATCTTCCGCGACTCGCTGACGCCGCAACTGCAGGCCGAGGCGCTGGCCCGCTATGCGGTGGAGGTGCGGGGCCTGACCCGTTTCGCCATTCTGCTGCCCGACAGCCGTTCCGGGCAAGAGATGGCCGATTTATTTACCGCGGCGCTGCGCCGCTGCGGCGGCCAGGTCCTGGTGCGCGCGGCTTATGCTCCCGATGCCACCGATTTCCGCCGCCAGGTCCGCCTGCTGATGGGGAAGGACCCCGATGCCCGGGATGAGGCACCTTCCGATGACCCCCTGGAAGAGCTTTTCCGGCCGGAACCGCCGCCCCTGCCGTTCCAGGCGCTCTTCATCCCCGATTACGTCGAAAAGGTCGGCCTGCTGGCGCCGCAGCTCCCCTATTATGGTCTCGAGGGGGTGCCTCTGTTCGGTATCAACGGCTGGAATTCGCCGGAGCTGGTCCGGGCTGCCGGCCCCTACGTCGAGGGGGCGGTCTTCGTCGATGGCTTCTTTGTTCACAGCCCCTATCCCTTTGTGCGCGACTTCGTCGCCCGCTACCTCGAACGTTATGGGGAGGAGCCGACCGTCCTTGAAGCCCAGGGGTACGATGTGGCCGGCATTCTCCTCGACATCCTGAGCGATCCGGCGATCGCGACCCGCGCCGAACTGCGCCTCGCCCTGCAACGGCTGCACAATTATCCCGGCGTTACCGGTGCCACCTCCTTCACCCTGGAGGGGGAAGCGGATAAGGTCCTCTTTCTCTTGCAGGTGAAAAATGGCAAGATTGTCCAGATCAATTGAGCGCGGCTGACGGATTCTCCCTAAGTATGGCACCCTGGCGATATCGAACCCTCCTCCGGCCAGTTTTTGCGGCCGTAGCCCTGCTGCTGTTGCTATCCTGCAGCCCCGGCCCCGCGACTCCGGTTCTGGCGCCTCCGGGTGGCGGTTTGGGGGCGTCGGGCATCGCCGGGACGGTGCGCAGTCAGAATGGTCGACCGGCTGCAGGGGCCTGGGTTTATGCCTATCGCAATCCCCGCGGTAACCTGCGCGGGCCTGCCGATTTTGCCGCGGAGACCGATGCCGCCGGCGCCTATTTTCTCGATCTGGTCGAGGGAGACTACTGGTTGGTGGCACGGCTGCGGCAGGGGGGCGGAGAATCGGGGCCGCCGCAGCCGGGGGATGCCTGGGCGCTCTTTCCCGACAACCCGATAGCAGTGGCGCCGTCCCGGGTGGGACGTGCCGATTTCGTTCTCATGGGCGGTAACCGGCCCCAGCTCGGTCGTAACGCCCGTCTCGCCAGTAGCGATACCGGTTTTACCGGTTCCGTCGTGGACGCCAGCGGCCAGCCGGTCGCCGGCGTCATCGCCATGGCGTACCGTGACAGTGACTTCCATCGTATGCCCGACGTCACTTCCCCGGCGACGCAGATCGATGGCCACTTTATTCTCCACGTTCCGGCGGCCGGACGTTATTGTCTGGTGGTTCGCTCCGGGAGCCGCGGTCAGCCGGTGGCCGGTGAACTCTATGGCCTGCTCGGTCGCGGCGAGGACGCCTGCCGGGAGGTCGGTAGCGGGCAGATGCTCGATGTCGGCACCCTCACGGTGACCCCTTACCGGCGTTAACGGCAGACCCGGGAGTGGGGGGCAGCCCTCCCGGCAACGCGCCGCAAATCCCCGTTTCACGGGGGGTTGTCCTTGACGGGAGGGCTCTGTTGTGGTATTCTTCCCGGGTTGCGGAAGGAGTTTGCCTTATGTTCAAGATTGGCGACAGGGCGGTATACCCGACCCAGGGCCTCGGTGTCATTGAGGCAATCGAAGCCCGGGAGTTTTCAGGGCAGCACAACAAATTCTATGTTCTGAAGATTGTCGACAGCGACATGACGATCATGGTCCCGGTGACCAATGCGGCCCAAGTTGGGCTGCGAACGGTCATTGAGAGAGACCAGGTCTCGACGATCTACACCACCCTCGGGGAGAAGCAGGAGAACGGGGGGGCCGTTGCTTCCTGGAGCCGCCGGCAACGGGAATACAACGAGAAGATCAAGTCGGGTGACCTGCTCGAAGTCGCCCAGGTGCTGCGCGAACTCTACCTGATCAAGGAAGGGAAGGATCTTTCCTACGGCGAGAAGAAGGTGCTCGACCTGGCGCGGCGGCTGCTGGTCAAGGAACTGGCCTTTGCCGAAGGAAGCGAAGAGCAGCAGGTTGCCGAGCGGGTCGAGAGCATTTTCGTCAACTAGTATCCCACCGTCCAGACCGGGACCGGGCGCGCAAGCACCGGTCCTCTTTTTTCTCTGCAGCCCAGCTGCGGAGATCTGCTTGCCGGCCGCCGCCAAGGTGGCCCCTGCCCTGCGGGGGTGCCCGCCGGAGGAGCATGAGTGTCATTGTCTTGGTTCCTGCCGCCGGCATGGGCCGGCGCATGGGAGCCGCCGTCAACAAGCAGTACCTGACCCTGGCCGACCGGCCGATCCTCGCTCATACCCTGGCAGTCTTTGATCACCATCCCCTGATCGACCGGATTCTGGTTATCTCGCCGGCCGCGGAAATCGATTTCTGCCGCGCCGAAGTGGTGGAACGCTACGCCTTTGGCAAAGTTGAGGCCATTGTTGCCGGCGGTGCCGAACGCCAGGACTCGGTCGCCAACGGGCTGGCGGCCGCCGCGCCGGCGGATGACGACATCGTCCTGGTCCACGACGGGGTGCGGCCCCTCTTTCCGGCCGGGCTGATCCCCGCGGTCGTGGCGACAGCAAAGCGGGTCGGCGGTTGCGTCGTCGGCCTGCCGGTCAAGGATACGGTCAAGGTGGTGGCTGGCGGGCGGATTGTCTCGACCCCGGAGCGGGGGAGCCTCTGGCTCGCCCAGACCCCCCAGGCGTTTCCGGCGGCGGTGTTGCGGCGCGCCTACGCCGAGGCGGCGCAGGACGGCTTCCGCGGCACCGACGACGCCTCCCTGGTGGAGCGGCTCGGGCTGCCGGTGGCGATGCTCCCCGGCAGTGAACGCAACCTCAAGATTACGACCCCGGAAGACCTGGTGCTGGCCCGGGCCTTCCTGGCAGCGGAGGAGGAGGCAGGATGATGCGCATCGGCCATGGCTATGACGTCCACCGACTGGTTTCGGAGCGCAAACTGGTCCTCGGTGGTGTGGAAATCCCCTATTCCCTCGGTCTGCTGGGTCACTCGGACGCCGATGTCCTGTTGCACGCCCTCTGCGACGCCATCCTCGGCGCCCTGGGGGAAGGGGATATCGGCCGGCATTTCCCTGACTCGGATGCCGCCTTCAAGGGAATTTCGAGCCTCAAGCTCCTCCGCGAGGTGATGGTTCTCACCCGACGCAAGGGGTATGTTATCGGCAACCTCGATGTAACGGTGGTCGCCCAGCGCCCGAAACTCGCCCCCTATATCCCCGCCATGGTCGAGCGGATCGCCACGGCTTGCGAGTGTGATCCGGAACGGGTCAACGTCAAGGCGACGACGACCGAGGAGCTCGGTTTCGAGGGGCGCGGCGAGGGGATTTCCAGCCATGCCGTGGTCCTGCTGGAACCGCGCCCGGTCGGTGAAGAGTTCTAGCCGGCCAAAACCGCAATGCAAACCCACGGCTCCCGGCACAGCGGGGATAACAGCCCAGGAAAGGTGTCCATGACCAGCGAAGTGACTCCCACCAATTTTATCCGCAACCTCATCAGCGATGATCTCCAGCAGGGACGAGTCGACGCCGGAGTGGTGACGCGCTTTCCGCCCGAACCGAACGGCTACCTCCATATCGGCCACGCCAAGTCGATCTGCCTCAATTTCGGGCTGGCCGCCGCCTTTGGCGGGCGCTGCCACCTGCGCATGGACGACACCAACCCGGAGAAGGAGAGCGAGGAGTACGCCGAGGCGATCAAATCGGCGGTGCGCTGGCTCGGCTTCGACTGGGGCGAGCATCTATACTATGCCTCCGCCTATTACGAACGGCTCTATGCCTTCGCCGAGGAGTTGATCGAAAAAGGGCTCGCCTACGTCGACAGCCTCGACGCCGAGTCGGTGCGGCTCTATCGCGGCACCCTCACCGAGCCGGGGCAGGAGAGCCCCTTCCGCAACCGCAGCGTGGCCGAGAATCTCGACCTCTTTCGGCGCATGCGCGCCGGAGAATTTGCCGACGGCGCCCATATCCTGCGGGCACGAATCGACATGGCCGCCCCCAACATCAACCTGCGCGATCCGATCCTTTACCGGATCCAGCGCGTCCCCCACTACCGGACCGGCAACCGCTGGTGCATCTACCCGATGTATGATTTTGCCCACCCCCTCTCCGATGCCCTCGAGGGGGTGACCCATTCGGTCTGCACCCTGGAATTCGAAGACCACCGCCCCCTCTACGACTGGTTTGTCACCCACACTTCCGTCCCCTGCCGGCCGCGGCAGATCGAGTTCGCCCGCCTCAATCTGAGCTATACCGTCATGAGCAAGCGCAAGCTGTTGCAACTGGTGCAGGATCGGCATGTCGGCGGCTGGGACGATCCCCGCCTGCCGACCCTGGCCGGGATGCGGCGGCGCGGCTATCCAGCCGCGGCGATTCGCAGCTTCTGCGAGCGGATCGGGGTCGGCAAGAGTGACAGCTGGATCGACATCTCGGTGCTGGAGGACTGCGTTCGCGAGGAGCTCAACCTCAGCGCGCCGCGGGTGCTCGCGGTACTCAGGCCGCTGCGGGTGGTGATCAGCAACTACCCGGAGGGGAAGAGCGAGGAGTTCGAACTCCCCAACCACCCCGGAGACCCGGCCTTCGGCAGTCGCATGGTCCCCTTCTCCCGGGAACTCTTCATCGAGCGCGACGACTTCATGGAAGTACCGGTAAAGAAGTTTTTCCGCCTCGCGCCCGGCAGTGAGGTGCGCCTGCGCGGCGCCTATTTCATCCGCTGCGAAGAGGTGATCAAGGATGCCGCCGGTGAGATCGTCGAACTGCGCTGCAGTTACGACCCCTCCAGCCGCGGGGGCGCCTCCCCGGACGGGCGCAAGGTGAAGGGGACGATTCACTGGGTCTCCGCTCCCCATGCCCGGCGCGGCGAGATCCGGCTCTACGACCGGCTCTTCACCAGCGCGACCCCCGGCGCCGGCGGACGGGATTTTCTGGAGGACCTCAACCCCGACTCCTGTGAAACCCTCACCGACTGCTGGCTGGAGGGGGGAATGGCAGAGCTGGCGGCGGGTACGACCTTCCAGTTCGAGCGTCTCGGCTACTTCACCGTCGATGCGGAGCGCGGCCAAGACGGGGTCCCGGTTTTCAACCGGACCGCGACGCTGCGCGACTCCTGGGCCCGCCAGGAGTCGACAGGCGCGCCGTCATGACCCGCGGCGGTTGCCGCCGACGGCTGCGACAGGTGTCCTCATGACCTCCCCCCTGCAGGTCCTGATCGTCGATCGCGACGCGGAGCTCTGCCAGGCCCTGAGTGGGCTGCTGGAGGCGTCCGGGCATCGGGTCCGCTGCCTGCGGGGGGCTTTGACCCTGTCCGAGCTGCGGCGCCAGACCCCCGATCTGCTGCTGATCGATGTGCCGGGCGCCGAGGGGGAAGAGGTCGACCTGCTGCGGCGTTTGAGTCTGCAGCGGTCCACCCTGCATCTGCCGATCATCGTCACCGCCAATGATCCCCGCCTCGAGTTCGAACTCCTCGATGTCTTCGACGTCCTCCCCAAGCCCCTCGATGAGGAGCGTCTCCTCGAAGATCTGGCCCAGCTCGCGGCGCGGCGCAGCCCCCCCGGCCCCTACCCGGGCCTGACCGAGGTCGACCTCGCCCTCTTTCGTGACTTCCTCGTCACCCACAGTGGTCTCCATTTCGACCGCCGCAACGCCCTGCTGCTGGAACGTGGCCTGCAACGGCGGATGCGGGCCCTGCGCTCGACCGGCTACCGTGATTACCTCGGCTACCTCGAGGCGAACCAGGAGAGTCGCCAGGAGCTGAAAAAACTCCTCGGCCTGCTGACCATCGGCGAGACCTATTTCTTTCGCTACCTCGCCCACTTCGAGCTGCTGCGCGAGGTAATCATCCCCGAGGTGATCAGCCGCAACCGGCACAACCGATCGCTGCGCATCTGGTCGGCCGGCTGTTCCACCGGCGAAGAGCCCTACTCGCTGGCGATGCTGCTCCATGCCCAGTTTCCCCAGTTGCGCGACTGGCGCCTGGAGATCCTCGGCACCGACATCAACAAGCGTTCCCTCGCCGCGGCCCGGGCCGGGCTCTATGGCGGCCGCGCCCTGCGGGCTACCGAGGCCGCCTATCGCGATGCCTATTTCCGGGCAGAGGGGAGTCATTTCCGCATCGTTCCCGAGATCCGCGCGATGGTTCACTTCGGATATCTCAACCTGCGGACCGGCCTCTACCCGGGGCGGGCTGCCGCCCAGCCCCTCGACCTGATCTTCTGCCGCAACGTCATGATCTATTTCCAGCCGGAGACGACCCAGGAGATCATCAACAGGATGGCCGGGGTGCTGCGGCCCGGGGGCTACCTCCTGCTCGGCCATGCCGAGACCCTGCTCAACCTGCGCCATGACTTCGCCCGGGTTCAGTATGGGGGTGGCTTCGTCTACCGCCTGCCGGAGCCGGGAGCGCCGCCCCCCCCTCCTTCCGGGAACCTTGCCGCGCCGAAGATCGACCCCATTGTCCGCCGGCCGGTGTTGCCGCCGCCGTTACCCGAACCGCCGTCCCAGGCTGCTGGCGGCGGTGATCAGGACCCCCCGGATCTGGCGGAAATCTATGCCCGGGCGGTCGCCGCCTTTGATGAGGAAAATTTTAAAACAGCGTCTCAAAATTATGCTATACTCCTGCGCCACAAACCGGAACATGTCGGTGGCCTGGTCGGTTATGGCTTCCTGCTCGCCAACCGCGGCGACTACCAGGAAGCCCTCGAATATTGCCAGCGCGCCCAGCAGGTCGATGACCTCTACCCGGAGAGTTACTTCCTCATGGGGCTGATCCGGGAGATGGAAGATAACCCGGAGGAGGCGCTGCTCGAATACCGGCGGGCGCTCCTGCTCGACATGAACCTGATCATGCCCCACTACGCCCTGAGCCGCGTCTTCCGGCGCCTCGGCCGGTTGCAGGAGGCGGCCCGTGAGGTGCGCAACACCCTGCGCCTGCTGGAACGGCTCCCGGCCGGGCGCAAGCTGGTTTATGCCGGCAGCTGGACCCCGCAGAAACTGGCCCGGGAGTGTCGCCGGGAGCTCGAACAGTATGCAGGAGCCTAGATTCCAGAAAGACAGGACAGGCAGATGAAACAGTCGACATCCTACGAGATTCAGCGGGTGCTCCAGGAGATGCGCGAGGAATACTGGCGCGGGCTCGATGCGGTCGAGGAGGCGGCGATCGGCGAGACTGCCGATTACCTGGTGTTGCGCCTGGGCGGCGAGCGCTTCGGGTTTGCCACCAGCCTGACCCGGGAAGTCCTGCGCGCTCCGAAGCTGGTCCGCGTCCCCCAGGTGCCGTCCCACATCCGCGGGGTGATAAACCTGCGTGGCCAGATCGTCGCCGTCACCGACCTCGCCCAGGTTCTCGGCCTCGGCGAGACGGTGGTCACCGCTGGCACCCGGCTGGTGGTGGTCGAAGCCGGCGGCCTGACCACCGCCCTGCTGAGCGACGAAGTGCTGGGAATCGAGACCTTTCCTCTTGCCGCCATCGAGCCGCTGACCGAGGGTCTCGCCAGAATTCCGCGGGAAACCGTCCTCGGGCAGGTTCCCCGGGCGGACGGGATGCTGGTATTGCTCGACCTGCCGCGTCTCTTCAGCCATTCGCAATTCGTCATCGAACAGAAAGGGGACTGACGGCGCCTGGCGCCCGCCCCATCCATTCCCGCCAGGCTTGCGGCCGGCACAAGGGGGTCACATGTTCAAATGGATCACGGAAAGAATTTCCCTCAAGATCGTTATCTCGCTGATTGCGGTTCTTGCCGTAATCATGGCGATCTTTACCGCCACCCTGGTGCAGCGCCGGGGCGAAGTGCTCAAGGATCTGATGTTGACCAAGGCGCGGACCCTCGCCCTGTTCGGCGCCCAGGCGATGGAGCAGGTGCTGGAGGAAGCGATCAGCAGCGGCCAGTTGACCCGCGCGCAGGTATTCGACAGCGATTATCAGCCGATCACCAGCGGTCCTCTGGCCGGCGCGTCGATTCCCAAATATCACACCGCCTATGATGAATATCTCGACCAGAACATTCTGGAGTTGGAGGATACCCTGGTCCAGGAAGACAGCATGGTGGTCTTCGCCGTGCTGGTCGACAAGAACGGCTACCTGCCGACCCACAACACCAGATATTCCAACCCCCTGACCGGTGATGCCGAAAAGGACAAGGTCGGCAACCGCACCAAGCGCCTCTTCAACGACCCGGTCGGTCTGGCGGCGGGGCGCTATGACGGCAGGGACGGCCAGCAGATCCTGCGCCAGGTCTACCGCCGCGATACCGGTGAAACGATGTGGGATATCACCGCGCCGGTCTTCGTCGGTGGCGAGCACTGGGGTGGCTTCCGCATCGGATTTTCGATCCAGCAGACCGAGGAGGCGATCACCGAGCTGCGCAACACCGTCGCCCTCTCCATGCTGCTGGTGCTGCTGGTAGCCTCCCTGACCATCTATATCGTGGTCTCGCGCATGACCCGGCCGCTCAAGGTTCTGACCGAGGTGGCGGACCGCATCGCCGACGGCAAGCTCGACGAAACGATCAGTCTCGATTCGAGCGATGAAATCGGCAAGCTCGCCGCCGCCTTCAACAAGATGACCCAGGTGATCGTCAAGAACCTGAAGAGCGAGATCGACAAGAGCGCGAGGATGATCGTCTCCGTCAAGGAGGCGATCCAGCAACTCTCCTCCAGCGCCAACGAGATCATGGCGATTTCGGCGCAGCAGGCCTCGGGGGCCACCCAGCAGGCGAGCGCCGTGCAGCAGGCGACCACCACCTCGGAAGAGATCGCGGTGACCGCCAAACAGGTGGCGGAGAATTCGCTGCGGGTGGAGAGCCTCGCCGAGCAGGCGAGCCAGGCGAGCAGCCACGGGGTGCAGGCGGTCGACAGCGCCGTCGGCGGCATGAGCGGCCTCAAGCAGCAGGTGCAGTCGATTGCCGAGGCGATGCTCGATCTCGGCGAGAACTCGCAGAAGATCGGCGGCATCGTCGACATCATCGATGAAATCTCCGACCAGACCAACCTCCTCGCCCTCAACGCGGCGATCGAAGCGGCCGGGGCCGGCGAGGCGGGGAAGCGCTTCTCCATCGTCGCCAATGAAGTCAAGCGCCTCGCCGAGCGTACCGTCGATGCCACCGGTCAGATCAAGACCCTGATCGAAGAAATCCAGAAGGCGACCAACTCGACGATCATGCTCACCGAGGAGGGGACCAAGGGGGTTGATAGCGCCAGCCACCTGGTTGCCCGCATCTCCGAGGAACTCGCCAACATCATCGCCATGGTCCAGGAGACGACCAGCGCCGCCCGCGAGATCAAGCTCTCGACCCAGCAGCAGACCACGGCCAGCGAGCAGATGGCGGAAACCATCGCCGAAGTGCGCGACGTCGCCGCCCAGGTCGCGGCGAGCGCCCAGGAGACGACCCAGTCGATCACCGAACTGACCGCCCTGGCCGAACGGCTCAAGAGCCTGGTCGAGGAAGAAGCCTGATCCGTGACGATCAAGAAGTACCTCGACATCTTCGCCCGTGAGGCCGAGGAGCACCTCCAGGCGCTGCGCCAGGGGAGCCTCGCCCTGGAGCAGGACGGCTTTACGCCCGAGCGGGTCCACGAGCTGCTGCGCAGCGCCCATACCCTGAAGGGGTCGGCGCGGATGCTCGATTTGCAGACCCTCGGCAAGGTGGCCCACGCCCTCGAAGAACTGCTCAAGGAGGTCGAGCAGGGGGAGCGGGAGGTCACCTCGGGACTGATCGACCTGCTGCTGGTGGCGGCCGACGCCCTTGAAGCGCTGGTCGCCCAGGCCCACGCCGGCGGGGAGATCGAGGTCAATGTCGACCTGGTGCTCGAAGGACTGGCGACCGGGGTGCTGCCCGAGGTGCCGGCGCCCCGGGAGGAGCCGACGCCCAGCCCCCGCCGCGAGACGGTCGAAAAGGATACCGTCCGCGCCAGCGTCGCCCGCCTCGACCAGATGGTCAATCTCCTCGGCGAGCTGCTCATCTCGCGCCGTGTGCTCGAAGAACACAACCGCCAGCTAGCCGGCGGGCTGCTGCGCCTCGAGACCTTTCTGCGCCGTCTGCGCAAGGCCGAAAATTACACCCTGCTGCGCAGCATCCTCGATGACCTCGGCCAGGTCTCCATGGCCCTTGAGGCCGATACCCTGGGCCTCTCCTGCCTTGCCGAGGAGCTGCACGGCGAAGCGATGGAGCTGCGCATGCTCCCCCTCGGGACGATCACCGAGGATTTGTCGCGCATGGTGCGCACCCTCGCCCGGGAGCAGGGGAAAGAGGCGCAGCTGGTGGTCAGCGGCGAGGAGGTGGAACTCGACCGGATGATGCTCGAAGCGTCCCGGCCGATGCTGCTGCACATGCTGCGCAACGCGGTCGATCATGGCATCGAAGAGATGTCCGAGCGGGTTGCAGCAGGCAAGCCTGAAGCCGGGCGCATTCAGCTCGCTGCCAGTACCGAGGGGGGATTCGTTCACCTGCGGCTGAGCGACGACGGCTGCGGCATCGATCCGCAGCGGGTACGCCAGGTGGCCATCAACCGCGGTCTGCTGAGCCCGGAGGAGGCGGCCGGACTGAGCGACGAGGAGGCGGTCTATCTGATCCTCCGCCCCGGATTCTCGACGCGGGAGATCGTCACCGACCTTTCCGGTCGCGGTGTCGGCATGGATGTGGTCAAGTCGCAGATCGATCGGGTCAAGGGGAACCTGGTGATCCACTCCCACCCCGGCAAGGGGACCGAGATGTTCCTCAAGCTCCCCCTGACGATGGCGGTGGTGACCGGCCTGGTGGTCGAGTGCGAAGGGGAGATCTACGCAGTGCCGCTGCACTACGTCAGCGAGATTGTGCGCCTTGCGGAGCGGGATATCCTCACCGAGGGGGGGCAGGAGGTGATCCGGGTGCGCGGCGCCACCCTGCCGCTGCTGCCTCTCCCCGACCTGCTCGGGGCCGCGCGCCGCAGCCAGATCGACATCCCGGGGCGGGCGACGGCCCTGGTTCTCAACTTTCGCGAACAGCAGCTTGCCTGCCTGGTGACGCGCACCGTCAACGTTCAGGAGCTGGTGGTGAAGGGGATGGGCGCCCAGCTCAAGAGCGTCCGCTTCTGCACCGGGGCGACCATTCTCGGCAACGGCCTGCCGGCCCTGATCCTTTCCGTCCCCGACCTTTTCAGCGCCGGCCTCGCCGGCACCAGCAGCCAGCTGCGGCAGGACTTCGCTGCCCAGCGTGCCGCCCGTACCAAGGGGCGGGTGCTGGTGGTCGACGATTCGATTACCACCCGCACCATGGAGAAGAACATTCTCGAGACCCACGGTTACCAGGTGACGGTGGCGGTCTGCGGCGAGGAGGCTCTGGCGCGCCTCGCCGAGCAGCCCTTCGATCTGATGGTCAGCGATGTCGAGATGCCGGGGATGACCGGTTTCGAGCTGACCGCCAAGGTAAGGCAGATCGAGGCGCTCCGGGAGCTGCCGGTAATTATTGTCACCTCCCTGGCGAGCGATGCCGACCGCCGCAAGGGGATCGAGGTCGGGGCCCAGGCCTATATCGTCAAGGGAGCCTTCGACCAGGGGACCCTGCTCGAAACCGTCGAAAGCCTGATTGGGTGAGGGGACGATGATCCGCATCCTGATTGCCGACGATTCCCGGCTGACGCGCATGGTCCTCCGGGACCTGATCGCCCGCGATTCCGAGATTACCGTGCTCGGCGAGGCCTGCGACGGGCGCGAGGCGGTCGATTTGACCTGCGAGCTGAAGCCCGACCTCGTCCTGCTCGATGTCATGATGCCGGTGATGGACGGCCTGGCCGCAGTGGCCGAGATCATGGCGCGCTGTCCGACGCCGATCCTGGTCCTCTCCAGCAACGTCGACCCCACCGACAGCCGCAGCGCCTTCAACGCCATCCGCCTCGGCGCCCTCGATGTGATGGAGAAGCCGGCGGGGCTGGCGACCGGAGGGGGAGCCGAGATCGCCGCGCGGCTGCTCGAAAAGATCAAGTCCCTCGCCAAGATCCGGGTGATTCACCACTTCCGCCGCCCCCGTGCCGCCGCCTCTCCGGCAGTGCGACCACCTGTCGGCGAGGGCCGGAGTCTGCTGGCGATCGGCGCCTCGACCGGTGGACCCAAGGCGGTGATGAGCCTGGTCAAGGCCCTGCCCGCCGACTGTCCGGCCCCGGTGCTGATCGTCCAGCATATCGCCCGCGGCTTTGCCGCTGGATTTGCCGAATGGCTCGACCGGGAGAGCACCATCAGCGTGCGTCTTGCCAGTGATGGTGAGCCCCTCACGCCCGGCGTCGCGCTGGTGGCGCCCAACGAGTTCCAGATGGAGATTCAGGATGGCAAGGTGCGGTTGCGCGACACCCCGTCGGTCAACTGCTGCCGTCCCTCCGTCGATGTCCTCTTCCGCTCGCTGGCACGGGAGGATTTGGCCACACGCCTGGTCGCGGTCCTGCTCACCGGCATGGGGCAGGACGGCGCCGAGGGGATGGCCGAACTGAAGAACGCCGGCGCCTACAATATCGCCCAGGATGAAGGGAGCTGTGCCGTCTTCGGCATGCCCCGGGTCGCCATCCAGCTCGGCGCCGTCCACCAGGTCCTCCCTCTCGGCGAGATTCCCGCCGCCCTCAACCGTCTCCTCAAAAACGGCAAAAACCTTTAAAATCCCCGCTGAATATGGTATCTAACCCTTTCCGGCGCCGATGCCGGAAAGGGTTGCGCTGCCTGCAAGGAGAAGAATTTTCATGAGCCTGCGTGTCTACAATACTCTTACCGGCGGCAAGGAGCCGTTTCAGCCGCTCGAGCCGGGGAAGGTCGGGATGTATGTCTGCGGCGTCACCGTCTACGACTACTGCCATATCGGCCACGCCCGTGCCAATATCGTCTTCGACGTCATCTTCCGCTACCTGCAGCACGCCGGCTATGCGGTCACCTACGTCCGCAACTATACCGATGTCGATGACAAGATCATCAAGCGCGCCAACGAGCGGGGGATTTCGAGCAAGGAGCTCGCCGAGGAGTTCATCCGTGCCTTCGACGAGGACATGGCGGCGCTCAACCTCGCCCTGCCAACCCACCAGCCGAAAGCGACCGATTATATCGCCGAGATCATCGCCCTGGTTCAGACCCTGATCGCCAAGGGGATCGCCTACCAAGCGGGCGGCGACGTCTACTACAGCGTCGACAAGTTCCCCGCCTACCTCAAGCTTTCCAAGCGCACCATGGACGAGATGCAGGCCGGCGCCCGCATCGCCCCCGGCGAGCAGAAGCGCAACCCGATGGACTTCGCGCTCTGGAAGGCCGCCAAGCCCGGTGAGCCGAGTTGGCCCTCCCCCTGGGGGGAAGGACGGCCCGGCTGGCACATCGAGTGCTCGGCGATGAGTTCTTCCCTGCTCGGCGCCACCTTCGATATCCATGGCGGCGGGCGCGACCTGATCTTTCCCCACCATGAGAACGAGATCGCCCAGAGCGAGGGGGCGAGCGGCCAGCCCTTCGTCAAATACTGGCTGCACAACGGCTTCGTCAACGTCAATCAGGAGAAGATGAGCAAGTCCCTCGGCAACTTCTTCACCATCCGCGACATCCTGCAGCAGTACGATCCGGAGGTGGTGCGCTTCTTCATCCTCACCGCCCACTACCGTTCCCCCATCGACTTCTCCGACCAGAACCTCGAGGAGGCCCGGGCCGGCCTGACCCGCTTCTACGAAGCCCTGCAGAGTGCCGAGAAGACTCTCGCCCTCCATCCGGTCCCCGATTCGGCCAACTGCCCGGCGATCAGCGACAGTGAACGGGAGGTCTTCGACCTCTTCGAAGCCCTCGACGAGCGCTTCACCGAGGCGATGGATGACGATTTCAACACCGCCCAGGCGATCGGTCACCTCTTCGAGGGAATCCGCGGTCTCAACCGGCTGGTGGCCCAGGGGGACTTCGCGAACTGCCCACTCTCCCTCAAGGTGCTGCGGGAAGGGGTCGACCGCATCAAGGCCCTCGGCGCCGTTCTCGGCATCCTCAACTCCGAGCCGAATGCCTGGCTCGAGGGACGCAAGAGCGCCGAGCTGGCCGGCAGCGGTCTGGTCGCCGCAGAGATCGAGGCCCTGATCGAGGAGCGTCGGCAGGCGCGCCTGGCGCGCAATTTCGCCCGCGCCGACCAGATCCGCGACGAGCTGGCGGCGAAGGGGATCGAACTCCTCGATTCCAAGGAGGGGACGAGCTGGAAGGTGAAGTAGCTCCAGGTGCGGGTATGCAAGGTCGCGGCAACCGGGGGAGGCGGGCGACTTCCCCGGTTGATGAGTTGAGAGCTGTTATTTGTCGTGACAGGCGATGCAGAGCGCCGAGCGGGAGTTGCTGATCCAGAGCAGTCGCGGGGAGCGCCCCATCGGGTTGTGGCAGGTGGAGCACTGGACCTTCGGCTCCGCCCCGGCAGCGTTGAAGAAGAGCCTCGGCCCCTGGGGGTCGGGGCGCAGGGAGCTGGAAATCTCGGGGGTATAGGGGACGTTGACCGGATGGTTGCCGCCCCCACCGCCGACCTTGTAGAGCAAAAACCGATTGCCGCCACCGCCCGCCATGGCCTCGTTGTCATGGCAGTTGATGCAGACCCGCGCATCCCCTTGGGTATAGATGTCGAGAGGAACGATCGGCCGAGTCCGGGCATGGCAGTTGACGCAGACTTCCCAGCAGGGCTCGCTCATCTCGGCCACCGCGAATTTTTTTAGACAGGCTGCGGCTTCCAGGTGGGGGATGGCCCTTGCCGGCCCGGTGGCGATCTGCCAGAACAGCAACGCGGTGCCGATGATAAGGCCAGCCACTAATTTTCCGTTCACGAACGCGCCTCCTTCCTCGGGGGAACCCCGCGCCAAACAGCTTTGAACTCAACCCCAAAAATTTCTGATTTCATTTTAAGAGATAATTAACCTTTAGCGCCGTTCCCGGGGTTGTCAAGGACCGGTCACCTATTGTGGGCTGTGGTAAACTTTCCAGCACTCCCTTTGGGTGGGTTTTCGGTGCCGCCGACGGCAGACGATCTGAGCATGGCCCGCTTTGAACTGACAACCACCTACCAGCCCCGTGGCGACCAGCCGCAGGCGATCGCCGAACTGGTCGCCGGCATCAGCCGCGGCGACCAGCACCAGGTGCTGCTCGGCGTCACCGGCTCGGGCAAGACCTTCACCATCGCCAACGTCGTCGCCGCGGTACAGCGCCCGACCCTGGTCCTCGCGCCGAACAAGACCCTCGCCGCCCAGCTCTATGGCGAGTTCAAGGAACTCTTTCCGCACAACGCCATCGAGTACTTCGTCTCCTACTACGACTACTACCAGCCCGAAGCCTACGTCCCGTCGACCGACACCTTCATCGAAAAGGATTCCTCGATCAACGAGGAGATCGACAAGCTGCGCCACAGCGCCACCCGCTCGCTGCTGTCGCGGCGCGACGTGCTGATCGTCGCCTCGGTCTCCTGCATCTACGGTCTCGGTTCGCCGGAGGCCTACTTCGGCATGCTGGTCAAGCTCGAGGAGGGGGAGGAGACGGATCGCAACCAGCTGCTCAAGCGGCTGGTCGAGATTCAGTATCAGCGCAACGACATCGACTTCCACCGCGGCACCTTCCGCGTGCGCGGCGACACCGTCGAGATCTTTCCGGCCTACGAGGAGGACCGGGCGATCCGGGTCGAGTTCTTCGGCGACGAGATCGAGGCGGTAAGCGAAATCGATCCGCTGCGCGGCCGGGTAATCGACCGCATCGGCCGCACCACGATCTTTCCCGCCAGCCATTACGTGGCGACCCGGCCGACGTTGGAGCGGGCGGTCAAGGCGATCCAGGACGAGCTGCAGCTGCGCATCCAGGAGTTCCGCGCCAACAACATGCTCCTCGAGGCGCAGCGCATCGAGCAGCGGACCCTCTTCGATATCGAGATGATGGAGGAGATGGGGTACTGCCAGGGGATCGAGAACTACTCGCGCTTCCTCGACGGCCGCCAACCGGGCGAACCGCCGGCGACCCTTTTTGACTACTTCCCCGAGGATGCGCTGCTGATCATCGACGAGAGCCACGTCAGCGTCTCCCAGGTCGGCGCCATGTACCGCGGCGACCGCTCGCGCAAGGAGACCTTGGTCAACTTCGGCTTCCGCCTCCCCTCGGCCCTCGACAACCGGCCGCTGACCTTTGCCGAGTTCGAGGCGAAGCGGCTGCAGACCGTCTACGTTTCGGCGACTCCGGCCGACTACGAGCTGAAGGCGGCCTCCGGGGTGGTGGTCGAGCAGATCATCCGCCCCACCGGCCTGGTCGACCCGCCGATCGAGGTACGCCCGGCCCGGGAACAGGTCGACGACCTGATCCACGAAATCCGCGCCACCGTCGCCGAGGGCTACCGGGTGCTCGTCACCACCCTCACCAAGCGGATGGCCGAGGACCTTACCGGCTACCTCGACGAGCTGCAGATCCGGGTGCGCTATCTCCACTCGGATATCGACACCATCGAGCGCATGGAGATTCTGCGCGATCTGCGCCAGGGGGGCTTCGACGTGCTGGTCGGGATCAACCTGCTGCGCGAGGGGCTCGACCTGCCGGAGGTGGCGCTGGTGGCGATCCTCGACGCCGACAAGGAGGGATTCCTGCGCAGCGAGCGCTCCCTGATCCAGACCTGCGGCCGGGCGGCACGCAACGTCGACGGCCGGGTGATCATGTACGGCGACCGGGTGACGCGCTCGATGCAGGCCTGCCTCGACGAGACCGAACGCCGGCGCGCCGTCCAGCTTGCCTACAACGCCGAGCACGGCATCACCCCGGAGTCGGTCAAGAAGAGCCTGCGCACCATCCTTGAGGATATTGCCGAGCGCGGCGATTACGGCGAGCTGCCGCAGGTGGCCGAGGAACTGGAGGAATTTCGCAGCCGGGACGAGCTGCAGTCAGAGATTGAGCGACTGCGCCAGGAGATGCTGGCGGCCGCCGCCGCCCTCGAGTTCGAAACGGCGGCCCAGCTGCGTGACCGGCTGCTGGCTTTGGAGAAGCGGGAGTTGGGGCTGTAATTCCTGCCTGCACCTCGCGCAGCGAAAGAAGCCCCCAGAATTTCCGGGGGCTTCTTTCGCTGCGCTATTGATCAAATGAGCTTACTGAGTGGTGAAGGTGAGGCTGTAAGGGGCCGCCATGTTGACGCCATTGGTGTTGCGGACGGCATCCGAGATGGTGACAGTACAGTTGCTAGCTGCCGGGAAGGTTATCCCAGAGCCGAGGCTGAAGGTGAACTCGGTATCTCCGCTCGCACTAGCCACGGTGGCGAAGTTGTAAAGTGTGCCGCCGCAATCGGCCGTGACGGTTGTGGCAGAGACGGTGTTCTTGTTCATGCTCTGGTCGAAAGCGACAATGACCGTGCCGTTGACCGGGATATTGGTGTCGCCATCCTGCGGGATGGTCCAGAGGACGCTCGGCGCCGGGACTGCCGCAGGAAGGTTGATGACGCCCGCGATCTCCCCGGTAAGGTTGGGGCCGTTGTCGCCGCAGACCCCACCGGGGAAGGTCAGAGTAATGGTGATGATCGTTTGCGTGGGGGTAGCGGTTGGGTCGATATCGCTGAGCAGGGTAAAGGTCCGGACCCACGGTGAAGCTGTTGCGGTGTCCCCGATCACGGACTTCCCGCCATTGACCAGGGTGCCGGCTGAGGTCGTGATGTTCAATTCCGTTCCGGCGATGGGCGGGGCGCCATTGGCGTCCTCGATAGTAATAGTGAAGTTCTGGCTTTCACCAATCTCAAGCGCGAAACCAAGCGCGGGATCCGGGACAACGGACATGCCCATGGCACCGCTCATCAGATAATCAAACTTCCGCCAGATGGTCGTGCTGGTGTCGCAGGTGCCGTTGGCCGGGGTGTAGGCATTGTTCTCGTCGACGTCGACATACAGCTCCCCTGCTTCGTAAAAACCACTCTCGTTGCCGTCGATGTAAGGTTCACCTTGATCGCCGGTACAGATGTCGCCAGCGTCGTAGACGCCGTTGCCGTTCACGTCCTGGAATCCCTCGTTGCCTGTCACATAGGCGACCACCTGGCAGTGAGATACGTCACTGAGGGGCGGCGACGGGAAGTTGAAATCGAGTCCGTGGGTGACGGTCTCTGCGATTTTTCCCTTGGTGGTCGAGGTGACGAAGCCGGTAGCGCTGTCGCCGATGGTGGCACAGCCCGGTTCCACCATGAAACTGACGTTGGTTCCATCCGGGACCGGATTCCCGTAGCGGTCTCCCACAGTAATGTTGTATGCGGAGGTGCAGCCATCATACAGGAGGGAGGGGACATTCAAGGGGCTTCCGGAGACGGGAAGATGCAGGGAGTCGGGCGTTCCGCTGACCACCGTCACCTGGGCGACGGTGCTGATATCGGACCCCAGAGAGCTCGCCACAGTAGCGGTGATGTCGACCGTTCCGGAGACGGTCCCGGCGCGGAAGGTCGCAAATGCCTGGCCGGCCACTGTATTGGTTGTCACCGAAGTGGCATAGGGGCTCGAACCGTCGGAGAGAAGCTCCCCGCCACCGAGCTGCAGCGGGTCGAGGGAAAGCGTCACGGGTGTTCCATCCGCTACTGGGTTGCTACCGGGGTCCTTGACCGCGAAGGTGATGACGGAAGTTTGCGTCCCCGGCTGGCCAAGTTGCTGCACGAATTCAGGAATGACGCTGACCACCTGTACTGAGCCGGCTGCACTCGGGGCCACGGTAAAGGTGATGGTTTTGCTGACTAGGCCGGCGGTGGCCGTTACAGTGAGGGACCCGGAGACGTTCCCAGCATTCAGGGACGCTGTGGCTTCGCCGTTAGTTGTGGTGGCCGAGGTGGTGACGGTCGCCGCCGTGGCGGTGCCCGAGAGGCTGAAGGTCACCGGGGTGTTGTCGGCGACGTTGTTGCCCAGCAGATCCTTGACCGTGGCGGTCAGGGTAGCCTGCCCGAACAGCGACAACGCGGTCGTATTCACTGGCAAAGAAGTAAGGGTGATAGTTGCCGGATCCCCGGCCAGGAAGTCAACCGTCACGTCCTTGGTGGCGAGGCTCCCCGCCGCGGCCCTGATCGTAGCCGTCTCAATGGTCGAGTCGGTTACCTCCACACTGGCCTGCCCGAGGCTGTTGGTAATGGCTGAGCCGGTGCTGAGCAGGGCATCCCCGACCGTCACCTGAAAGTTAACGGGAACGCCGGCGACACGGGAATTGCCGTAATCGACGACCGTGGCAACCAGGGTTTTGCTGCTGCTGCCATCGGCGATGCTCTCAGAAGTTGCCGGTGCGAACTGCAGGCTGCTGCCAAAATAGAGCGGAATTTCGATGGTCTCGCTACCAGTCACGGTTACCACGACATTTTCGGCGGTGGCGTCAGTGACGGTCACCGAAACCTCACCGTTTATGTCGGTGGTGTAGGGACCGGCCGGGGTAATGGTTGCAGCGCCGTTCACGGAAATATCAAGGGTTTGACCCGCGGCGGGGAGTTTGGTCCCGAGGTCGGTAACCGTGGCCACAACCGTCGAAGTGTCATTGACCTTCAAGGCACTCAGGGTGGCGGAGGCCGTGGTGCCATAGGTGGCGGTCGGCGCCTTGAAGGTGACGTTCGCTGTGCCGGAGATGCTGGGGACCCCGGAGACCTGGGCCAGGATGCCGATGGTGCTGCCGTTGTTGCCGGTGTCCGTGGCGGTTAGGGTCACGGCACCGTTCTGGTCAGTGACGCCGACAGACGGGGTGAGCAGATTGTCACTGTCACCGTAGTTCGGAATGAAGGTGAGCGAAACGCCGGGGATGCCACCACTGTTGCCATCGCGCAGATAGGCAGTCAGGGTCGCTGCCCCGGTTGCATTGACGGCGCTGGGGGTGATGGAGAGGGTCGGGCCGAAAGTAAAGGTCTGCTCCCGGCTGACAATGCCGGAATAGACCCGTAAAGTGATGTTCTCGGCCGTCGGATCGGTAATGCTGAATGTCTCTTGACCGAAAGCGTCTGTCATTCCGCCGTTTGTCGCGGTGACGACCGCGCTACCGGCACTGACCACCGTGGAAAGCGTGATGCCCGCCGCGGCATTGCCATTGACATCCACGGCGGTGGCGCGAAGGGTTGCCGAGCCGCCTGCCGCCAAGACGGAACTCGGAGAAATCTGGTCAATGGTAATACTTGCCAGTTTGTAGAAGACATTGATGTCCACTGTGGCGGTCTTGATGTTGGAGGAGCGGACGCTGATGGTGTCCGTCCCGGCGGCGTTGCCGGCGGTATAGTTGAGGGTGGCAAGACCACTGAGATTGGTGGTTGCCGTCAGTGCACTGAGATTGCCGCTGGTGGTGTTGGGGGAGACGGTGAAGATCAGGGTTGCATTGCTTACCGCGTTGCCCTGTGCATCGGTCGCCGTAGCGATTAACCCGGAGGTTTCGCCGAGGGCGACGCTGGTTGGTGTGGCTTGCAGGGTGATGGTCGCTACCGGACCCGGCACGAAACTGACAGCTGTGCTGGCGGTAAAACCGCCAAAAGAAGCCTGGACGGTTGCCGACCCGGTCGAGGTGGTGCTGGTCAAGGATACCGATGCGTAACCGGCTGCGTCCGTGGTGGCGCTGGCGGCGGAGAGGGTGCCCAGGGTGGTGGTAAAGGAGACGGATGCCCCGGGGACCGGCTTGTTGTCGATATCGAGGACCAACGCCCGCATCAGAGTGTTGGAAGTGCCGTCCGCCGTAATCGAACTGACCCCCGAACTCAGGGAGACCGATTTGATGACGACCGCTGAAGCACTTACGGTCAGGGTGCTGGAGGCAGTCAGGGCATTGGACATGGTGCGAACGGAGACGATGTCATCGCCGGTGGTGCTGCCGGCGGTGTAGTTGATGCTGGCCTGGCCGTTGATGTCTGTGGTGGCGGTCAGAGAACCGAGGCTGCCGCCGCTGGTGTTGGTGGTAATGGCAAAGGCAAGGGCCTCGCCGCTGGCCGGGTTGCCGTTAGCATCGACAACTGCGACGTTGATCATGCTGGTTCCATTGGGCTGGGTGGTTGAGGGGAAAAAGGAAATCGTGGGAATCACCGGAGCCCCGGCGACAAAAGCCACGCTTTGGGAATCTGCCGAGACGCCGCCTGCAATCGCATTGACCTGTGCGGTACCAATGGAGGTGCCGCTTACCAGGCTCACCTGGGCAATGCCGTTGGCATTAGTTATGGCGCTTGAAGGGTTTACGTTGCCCAGTGTGGTGGAAAAGGTGACAGTCGCACCCTCGATGGGGCCGCTGCCGCCCGAGACAACGGCGCGCAGCAGGGTTGAGGCAGTTCCATCTGCCGTGATGCTGTTACTTCCTGTAGTAAGCGAAACAGCCGTGACCTCCGAGTTATTGATATTGGTTGGGGAGGTAGTTGTTGAGTCACTTTCTTTTCCGCAGCCTCCTGCCATCAACAGGATTACTGCAAGCAAGACATAAGAGATTAGAATTTTTTTCATCAAACCCTCCCTTTTGGTGCAATAGTGAGTTTTTATGGTCTCTGGGTATTTTCCCATAGTAATCGACAATATGAGCCAACTTACTACCACGGAGCTAGGGGAAAAACAACTTATTTATAATGAGTTCTGGCTTGCCGCCCGCATTCATCAACGTGGGAATGGTTTGTCAATGCACATAAAATGCCAGGAGATCTCATCGATTTTCAGGATTGACTTTTCTTCGACTCCGGGAATTGGAAATCCGATAATCGCCCAAATTCAGGTTAACTAGCTGTTGATATATGGAAGAAAGAAATGTTTGTGCCTGGGAATGTTGCTGATTAGGGCGGGATGCCAAGTGCCCTAGCCTCTTTGCGGGAATCAAAATAGAGTCCAGCCAACTTCCTGGCGAATTAAGCCCTACGGTAATGGCAGCCAGGTCGATCGCACCGGTGGGGTTGCGGGGCAGCCAAGAAAGCCGTGGATTGTTTTCCCGTTTGCGCTCGGGTAAGATGATTCACATTATCCATAGAAATTCCTGATTAGGTCTGATTCTCAGCTATGACACATTCTGTCGCACAGGGAGCATAGAGTTTGGCCATGGAACTCATGAATAACAAGGAGGTTAGCATCCATGGCCATCAATCGTATCCAGTTCCAACCGGGGCTGAGCTTGGCTGATTTTCTCAAAGACTATGGTACGGAGGCCCAATGCGAGGCGATCCTTGAGCACTCGCGCTGGCCCCAAGGATTTGTCTGTCCAGCATGCGGTGCAAGCCGCGCGGTCCAGTTTCGGCGAGGACGGTCGAACATCTTCCAGTGCTGTCGCTGCCGCAAACAGATCTCGCTGATCTCCGGAACGATTTTCCATGGGAGCAATCTGCCGCTGACCCAGTGGTTTCTGGCCCTCTACTTCATGACACAAGGCAAGTCCGGCCTGTCGATGCTGGAGTTGAGACGAATGCTGGGTTTGAGCTACAAAGCGGCTTGGCGGCTCAAGCACAAGCTCATGCAGGCGATGTTCGAGCGCGAAGAGACAACGGTTCTGGCCCAGCGGGTCGAGATCGACGACGCCTACTTGGGCGGGGAACGCTCCGGCGGTAAGGTTGGTCGCGGTTCGGAGAACAAAGTTCCCTTCATTGCGGCAGTGGAGACCAGTCACGAGGGCCATCCGCTGCGAGCTGTTTTTAGCCGGGTGACGACCTTCAGCAGCCATGACGTTGATCAATGGGCCAAGAATCACTTGGCACCGACGGCGCTGGTCGTTTCTGATGGCCTGAATTGCTTCCGCGCCGTCACCAAGACTGGGTGCTACCATCAGCGAAAGGTGGTTGGTGATCAACGCAGAAGTACCGACATGGGCTGCTTCCACTGGATCAACACCATCCTGGGCAATCTTAAGACGGCCATGGCCGGAACGTATCATGCGTTTGACTTCGACAAATATGCGCATCGCTATCTGGCCGAGTTTCAGTACCGGTTCAACCGGCGGTTCGATCTGCGCAGCATGCTGCCAAGACTGCTGTTCGCCTGTGTCTCAATCGGCAAGCGGCCCGAGGCCTGGCTTCGCCGAGCTGAGAATTGGACCTAATCAGGTAGAAATTTGAAAGGCAGGTCCATGGGTTACCGCAATCTTGCCGCCGCCGCGGCTGATCTCGAGCGCACCGGCCAGCTGCTGCGCGTCACCGCCGAAGTCGATCCGGATCAGGAGGTAGCGGCGATTCAGCGCCGGGTCTATGCCGGGGGCGGGCCGGCGCTCCTCTTCACCAACCTCAAAGGGTGCCGCTTCCCGGCGCTCGCCAATCTCTTCGGCACCTTAGAGCGCACCCGCTTTCTCTTTCGCGACGCCCTCCCCGGCGTCGAAGCCCTGGTTCGCCTCAAGCTCGACCCCGCCGAACTGCTGCGTCACCCGTTGCGCTTTGCCGGCGCTCCGGCGGCGGCCCTGCGGTTGCTGCCAAAGCGCGTAGGGACGGGGCCAATTCTTGCCCAAACCACCACCGTGGGCGAATTGCCGCAGATCAAGTCCTGGCCCGACGACGGCGGCGCCTTCATCACCCTGCCCCAGGTCTACTCCGAACATCCCGGCCAGCCCGGCTGGCGCCATTCCAACCTCGGCATGTACCGGGTCCAGCTCTCCGGCGGCGCCTATCGTCCCGGGGCCGAGGTCGGCCTCCACTACCAGATTCACCGCGGCCTCGGCGTCCATCACGCCGCCGCCCGCGAGCGCGGCGAATCGCTGCCGGTGAGCGTCTTCCTCGGTGGTCCGCCGAGCCTGACGGTGGCGGCGGTGATGCCGCTGCCGGAGGGGATGCCGGAGCTTGCCTTTGCCGGGCTCCTCGGTGGACGACGCATCAAGCTCGTCCAGGGATGCAATGGCCTGCCTATGCCGGCCGAAGCCGACTTCGTTATCTGCGGGCGTATCGATCCGCAACGGACGCTTCCCGAGGGCCCATTTGGCGACCATCTCGGCTACTACAGCCTGGTCCACGATTTTCCGGTGCTGCAGGTGGAGCAGGTTTTCCACCGGCCGGGGGCGATCTGGCCCTTCACCAGCGTCGGCCGGCCGCCGCAGGAGGACACCAGCTTCGGGGCTTTTATCCACGAGCTGACCGGCGACCTGATCCCGAGCGTTCTCCCCGGCATCCACGCGGTGCATGCCGTCGACGCCGCCGGCGTCCACCCGCTGCTGCTGGCGATCGGCAGCGAGCGCTATGTCCCCTACGCCGCCGAGCGCCGCCCGCAGGAGCTTTTGACCCTCGGCAACGCCCTGCTCGGCCAAGGGCAGCTCTCCCTCGCCAAGTACCTGCTGCTGACCGCTCGCGAGGACAGCCCGCAGCTCGATATCCACGATATACCAGCCTTTTTCCGGCATCTGCTGGAGCGGGTCGACTGGCGCCGCGACCTCCATTTCCAGACCTGCACCACCATCGACACCCTCGACTATTCGGGCAGCGGCCTCAACCAGGGGTCGAAGGTGGTGATCGTCGCCGCCGGCCCGCCGCGCCGAAAACTGCCGGTCGAGCTGCCGGCCGGGCTGCGTCTCCCCGCCGGCTTCAGTGCTCCGCGGGTCGCCCTGCCCGGGGTGCTGCTGGTGCAGGGGCCAGCAGCGTGGGAGAAGGAGGCCGGGACGATCCAGGGCTTTTGCGATCACTTCACCGCAAACGACGGCATCAACGACTTCCCGCTGGTGGTGGTGGTCGATGACAGTGACTTCACCGCCCGCAGCCTCGATAATTTGCTCTGGGTGACCTTTACCCGCTCCGACCCGGCGCAGGATATTTACGGGATTGGCGCTGCGATTAAGAACAAACACTGGGGCTGCCAGGGTGCCTTGGTGGTCGATGCCCGCCGCAAGCCGCACCATGCGCCGCCGCTCCTCGAGGATCCGGCGGTGGCGGCCCGGGTCGAAGCACTGGCGGCGCCTGGCGGGCCGCTGCATGGCTGTTATTGAATTGGTGTGTTGAGGATGGGGAATCGATGGGGCGGAAATTTTCGGACGCTGCCGGGACGCGGGCGTGCTGCTGCGCCGGCGCTGGAAATAGCTTTTACGCCCTGGCGCCGAACGGGCCAGGGCTACTGCCTCGGCCGGGGCTAGCCTTCAGCCCGGCCGTGGGACCAGGCAGTCCTCTCGCCAGCAGCAGTCGAGCTGACTGCAGTCGAGACGTCCGGCGGTGCCGAAGCAGGGCTGGTTCCCTTCCGCCTGCTGAACGGCCCGGATCAGGTCGCCCTTCTTGATCCGGCTGATGCCGTTCATCCCCAGGGCATAGGCGCGTTGGCGTACTTCATCGATCTTCATGGGGACTCCTTTGCTGGACAGACGATTAGCCATAGTTAATTGAAAATCAATAATTACCCATAAACGGCCGGCTTGTCAACAGGATGCGTCGGGGACTGGGGAAATTGGCGTGGGGAAATTGGCGTTGCCTTGCGCCACGCCGAGGGTTTAAGATGGCTGCGGCCGTCCGGCAGCTGATGCCCGGGCGGCCGCAGCGTGCATCGGCACGGATGGCATCTCTCCGGTTGGCTAAGGTAGCAGCGATGAATAGCGCAGGATTGAATCTGGGGGCAGCGATTGGCAACACTCCCCTGGTGGAATTGACCCGGCTGCAGTCCCGGCCCGGGGTGAGGATTCTTGCCAAACTCGAAGGGAACAACCCCGGCGGCTCGGTCAAGGACCGTCCGGCCTGGTTCATGATCAAAACCGCGGAGGCGTCCGGGCTGCTCGATCGCGGCCAGACCATTCTCGAACCGACCTCGGGCAATACCGGTATCGCGCTGGCGATGATCGGCGCCGCCCGCGGTTACCGGGTCAAGCTGGTGATGCCGGCCTGTGTCAGCGTCGAGCGGCGCAGCGTCCTCGAAGCCTACGGCGCCGAGCTGGTCCTCTCGCCGGCCGAGGAGGCAACCGACGGCGCGATCCGCCTGGCGCACCAGATCCTGGCCGAAGATCCCGACCGCTACTACATGCCCAACCAGTATGCCAACAGCGCCAACGTCCAGGCCCACTATGAGACGACCGGGCCGGAAATTTTCCGCCAGAGCGATGGCGCGGTCGATATCTTCGTCGCCGGGATGGGAACCTCGGGGACCCTGATGGGGGTCGGCCGTTACCTGCGCGAAGCCAGGCCGGGCGTGCGCATCGTCGGCGTCGAGCCGCGCCTCGGCCACAAGGTCCAGGGGTTGAAGAATATGCGCGAGGCGATCGTGCCGGAGATTTATCAGGAACAGGCCCTCGACGCCAAGCTGACCGTCGAGGACGAGGAAGCCTTTGAGACCGCCCGGCAGCTGGCGTTCCGCGAGGGGATTTTCGCCGGCATGTCGAGCGGCGCCGCGGTGGCCGGGGCGCTGCGGCTGGCGAGCGAGCTGGAGCAGGGGACGATCGTCACCCTCCTGCCGGACCGCGGCGACCGCTACCTGAGTACCACCCTGTTCCGCTCGGTCTGCGCCTGCTGTCCCCCCTGACCTTATCGTGGTGAAGCCGATGGCCGTCCCGCAATTGGTGCGTCGCACCGCCGAAAAAGCGCTGGCCGCCTTCGTCGAGCGCCAGAACGCTGCCGGCCGGATCGCCGACGGGCGGCTCGCCTGGTCAGCGGAGGAGGAGAGTCTGCTGTTGTTCCTGACGCGCCCGGCGGCGACCCTCCCCCTGGTGCGCTTCCGCTTCGTCGCCGAGCTCGGCCAGTGGACCCTGCACTACCGTGATGACGCCGGGCGCTGGTGTTTTTATCTCAACGCGGGGCCGACCCTGGAGTTCGGCAAGCTGCTGGCCGTGGTCGACAGTGATCCCTTCAACTTCTTCTGGCCCGACTGACCTGCTTTCCTGCCCCCCGCTCCAATCCTCACCGCTCCTGCCAAATACTGCCGCCGCGCTCCCTGATCCCCGCGTCCGCTCATTGCATCGTCCCCGGGAACTGCTAGAGTTTTGCTGTGGCCCGCCAATCCCCTTGCCGCGACGATGCCAATGGAAGCGAACCTGCCGGAGCGCGCCCAGCTCCCCTTCGAAATCCTCCCCCAGCCCGATGAGATCACCTGCGGGCCGACCTGCCTGCACGCTCTCTACAACTACTACGGCGATTCTCTCCCGCTGCAGCAGGTCATTGCCGAGGTGCCGATGCTCGAAGGGGGTGGGACCCTGGCGGTACTGCTCGCCTGCCACGCCCTGCGCCGCGGTTACCGGGCGACCATCTATACCTACAAGCTGCAGCTCTTCGATCCGACCTGGCTCACCGGCCCGCCCGCCGAGCTGCCAGCCAAGCTGCGGGCGCAGATGGCGGTCAAGGACGACCCCCGGCTGCACGCTGCGAGTCGGGCCTACCTCGACTTCCTTGCCCTCGGCGGTGAACTTCGCTTCGAAGACCTGACCACCGGCCTGATCCGCAAGTTTCTCAACCGGGGCGCCCCGGTCATTTCCGGCCTGTCGGCGACCTACCTCTACCACAGCCCGCGGGAGTTCGGCCCCAACGCCGATTACGACGACATTCGTGGTGAGCCATCGGGACACTTTGTCGTACTGCGCGGTTATGACCGTCAGCAGCGCACAGTGCTGATCGCCGACCCCCTGGCGAGCAACCCGGTGGGGGCCGGTCAGCGTTACGAAGTGAGCATCGACCGGGTCATCTGCGCTATCCTGCTCGGGGTGCTGACCTATGACGCCAACCTGTTGATCATCCGGCCGCCAGGCCCGAAGGGAAGAAGTGATGCCGACTCTCATCGTCGTTGACGACCCGGCCGACTGGCCGCTGACCATCCCCGGCGCCGAGCTGGTACCGGCCCGCGCCTACCTGACTGAGACGCGCTTCAACGCGCTACGCCATGTCAAGGTCTTCAACCTCTGCCGCTCCTACCGCTACCAGAGCATCGGCTACTACGTTTCGCTCCTCGCCACCGCCCGCGGCCACAAGCCGCTCCCCGGCATCACCACCATCCAGGATCTGAAATCCCAGGCAATCGTCAAGGTCGCCGCCGAGGACCTTGACGCCCTGATCCAGAAGAGCCTCGGCCACCTGCAGTCCAGGGAATATCTCCTCTCGGTCTACTTCGGTCGCAACCTCGCCAAGCACTATGATCCTCTCAGCCAGCGGCTCTTCAAGCAGTTTCCGGCCCCCTTCCTTCGTTGTTCCTTTGCCTACAGCAGCAAGAGCGAACGCTGGTTGCTGCAGGGACTGACGCCGGTGGCGGCGGCCGAGATACCCGACGAGCATCGCGAATTCGTGGTCGCGGTCGCCGGCGACTATTTCCGCGGGCGCCGGCCGCGAGGAGGAAGCCAGGGGCGCAGCCGCTACGACCTCGCGATCCTGGTGGCTCCGGGAGAGGCCGACCCTCCCTCCGACCGCCGGGCGCTGCAAAGGTTTCTACGCGCCGCGACCCGGATCGGATTCACTCCCGAGCTGATCGGCAAGGATGACGTCGGTCGCCTCGGCGAATTCGACGCCCTCTTCATCCGCGAGACGACCAGCGTCAACCACCACACCTACCGCTTTGCCCGGCGGGCGGCGGCCGAGGGGCTGGTGGTCATCGACGATCCCGAGTCGATTCTCAAGTGCACCAACAAGGTCTTTCTCGCCGAACTGCTGGAGCGCAACAAGGTGCCGACGCCGCGCACCATGATCGTTCATCGCGGCAACCGCGCCCAGGTCAGCGAGACTCTCGGCCTCCCCTGCATCCTTAAGCAGCCCGACTCCTCTTTTTCCCGCGGGGTGATCAAGGTCGAGAGCGAGGCGGCCTGCAAAGAGGCGATCGGCCGCCTGCTGGAAAAGTCGGAGCTGATCATCGCCCAGGAGTTTCTCCCCACCGCCTACGACTGGCGCGTCGGCATCTTCGACCGCCAGCCCCTTTACGCCTGCCGCTACTACATGGCGAAGAGCCACTGGCAGATCCTCAAGCATGACGTTGGCGGCAAGCTGGTCGACGAGGGGCGCTTCGATACCATCCCGGTCGAGCATCTGCCGACCCCGGTGCTGCGCACGGCGCTGAAGGCGGCCAACCTGATCGGGGACGGTCTCTACGGGGTCGATCTCAAGCAGGTCGGCGACCAGGTCTACGTCATCGAGGTCAACGACAATCCGAACCTCGACGCCGGCGTCGAGGACCAGGTCCTGAAGGAGGATCTCTATCTGCGGATCATGCGGGTGATGTTGCGGCGGGTCGAGCAGCGCAAGGAACGGGTGCCGGCATGAAACGCCCCCTGCATCTCTTTGAAGGATTCGGCGTCGAGATCGAGTACATGATTGTCGACCGGGAGCGGCTGACGGTGCTGCCGGTGGCTGACCAGGTGCTGACCGCGCAGGCGGGGGAGCTGACCGACGAGGTGGAGGTCGGGGCGCTGGCCTGGTCTAACGAGCTGGTGCTGCATGTCATCGAGCTGAAGACCAACGGGCCGGCCGCGCGGCTGGAGGGGCTCGCCAGCACCTTCCAGGAGCATGTCGGCAAGATCAACCGCCACCTTGGTCCTCTCGGCGGCATGCTCCTTCCCGGGGGGATGCACCCGTCGATGGACCCGCTGCGGGAAACCCTGCTCTGGCCTCACGACAACAGCCCGATTTATCAGGCCTACGACCGGATTTTCGGTTGCCGCGGCCATGGTTGGGCCAACCTGCAGAGTGTCCACCTCAACCTCCCCTTTGCCAGCGACGAGGAGTTCGGCCGCCTCCATGCCGCCATTCGCCTGGTGCTGCCGATCCTGCCGGCGCTGGCAGCGAGTTCACCCCTGCTCGATGGCCGATCGACCGGGCTGCTCGACAACCGGCTCGAGGTCTATCGCCTCAACCAGCGGCTGGTGCCGTCCGTTACCGGCCGGGTTATCCCCGAGCCGGTCTTCTCCCCCCGTGCCTACCGGGAGGAGGTGCTGGAGACGATGTACCGGGAGATCGCGGCCCGGGACCCCGAAGCGGTCCTGCAGCACGAGTGGCTCAACTCCCGCGGCGCCATCGCCCGCTTTGAACGGAACACTATTGAAATCCGTTTGCTCGATGTTCAGGAGTGTCCGGCTGCCGACCTGGCGATCGTCTCCTTGCTGGTCGCCCTGCTGCGCGCCCTGGTCGGCGAGGAGTGGCTGAGTTACGCCGAGCAGCAGCTCTGGTCCGTCGCCGAACTGGAGCCGATCCTGCTCGCCACGATCCGGGATGGCGAGGCGGCCCTCATCGAGGACCGGCGCTATCTGGAGGCCCTCGGGGTGCCGGAGGCGCCATGCCGTGCCGGCCAGCTCTGGCGCCGCCTGGCCGAACGCTGCGGCGGACTGCTGGCAGCGCCCCAGCAGGAAGCCCTGGAACTGATTCTCCGGTCCGGAACCCTGGCCCGGCGCCTGGTGCAGCGGCTCGGTCCTGCCCCGACGGCGCCGCTTGTGGTCGACTGCTACCGGGAGCTGGGTGCCTGCCTCGCGGAAGGAAGGCTCTTTGATGGCTGACATGCGCCTGGTCCTGAGCTGTGAGCATGCCGGCAACCAGGTCCCGGGGCCCTGGGAGGGGGCTTTTCTCGGGCACGAGGCGCTGCTGGAGACCC
The DNA here is from genome assembly GCF_054658035.1 of Desulfuromonas carbonis. Lineage (NCBI taxonomy): Bacteria > Pseudomonadati > Thermodesulfobacteriota > Desulfuromonadia > Desulfuromonadales > Desulfuromonadaceae > Desulfuromonas > Desulfuromonas carbonis. The sequence continues at coordinate 1,372,239 of NZ_BAAHXR010000003.1, forward strand.
ACCGCGGCTACGACATCGGGATTTTCCCCTTTGCCGAACGGCTGGCGGCCCAGCGCGGGGTTTTCCTGAATGCCTGCCGGGTCACCCGACTGCTGGTCGATGCCAATCGCAGTCCGCACAGCCAAACCCTCTTCTCCGAGTTCTCCCGCGCCCTGCCGGCGGCCGCGCGGCGTTCGCTGCTGGAACGCTACTACCATCCGTATCGGCAGGCGGTGGTTCGCCAGGTCGACCAGGCCCTGTCCGGGGGGAGTGCGGTCCTTCATCTTTCCCTGCATTCCTTTACCCCGCATTTTCGCGGCGTCGAACGCAATGCCGATGTCGGCCTGCTCTACGATCCGGGGGTGCCGGCGGAGAACCGGCTCTGTCGGCGCTGGCAGCAACTGCTTCGGGAAAGCGGCCGGTCCTGGCGGGTGCGCCGCAATTACCCTTACCGGGGGGCCGCCGACAGTCTGGTGACCTGGTTGCGACGGCGCAAGCGGCATCAGGACCCCTACCTTGGAATTGAGCTCGAAATCAACCAGCGCTGGCCGCTGACCGGCGGCGAAGGCTGGCAGCAGTTGCAGGACGACCTCCTCCGCAGCCTGGATATGCTGCTCGATCGGCCGGTCCTCCAGAACTGGTACGATGAGGAACGGCATCCCTGAGCCCCTTCCCGCCCCCGGTATTCATTGACAGGCCCGGGGATCGGGGCAGACTTAGAGAAGAACCGATGGGAGAAAACGGGTCATGTGGGCAGAACGTTTGATCATTGCGTTCATCCTTTTACTGCTGGCGCCGGCCGTGGATCTTGCCGCCCATGCCCAGGAGTCGGAGCAGGAAGCGGTCGCCGTCTCCCCGCCCCAGGAAAAAACACCGCCATTGGGTGTCGCCGAGGTGGTGCCACGTCTTTCCAGTCTCACTGAAGAGGCGGGGACCGCACTGTCCCGGGTCGACACCCTCCAGGATCATCGCGCTGTTACTGCCTTATTGGAGCAGGAACGGGGACGCCAGGAGGCGCTGCAAAAACGCCTGGCCACCCTCGGTGATCCCGCCGGCTGGAGTATCGAGCGGCTCCTCGATATCCGTGGTCGCCTGGTTGAACAGCGAAATGCCCTCAAGGGGCTGGTCGATATGATTTCGCAACCGCTGGCCGAACTCGACCGGTTGCGAACGGCCTGGGAAGAGAATAAGACATTCTGGCAGGATTGGGAGAAACAGGTCCGGGAGCAGAAATTGCCACTGCCCCGGGATGCCTTTGCCAAGGCAGGGGAGACGATCACCACGGTTCTGGAAAAGACCAACCAGGCCTTTTCCCGTCTGATCGAGCTGCAAACCAGCGTCACCACCCTGCAGGAAAAAAACCTCAACGATTTGAACCGGATCGAGGCGAGCCTTGACGCCATGCGGCGCAAGACCTTCACCCGCACCGCCCCCTCCTTTTTCAATCCCGCCTTTTACCGGCAATTTAAGGACACCCTCCGGGCCCGGGTCGTAGAAGGTGTTCAGGAGAGCCAGGGGATTTCAGCGGGCTATTTCCGCGACCAGGGGTGGTTGCTGCTGCTGCAGGCCGGAGTCGCTCTTGTCCTCGGGCTTTTCATCCGCCGGCAGCGCCATACCCCGGAGGTTGCGGCGGAGTGGCATTTCATTCTCAAGCATCCCTGGGCCACCGGACTCTTCGCCGCGATCTCCGCACTGAGTTTCCTCTACCCCACCCCTTCGGCCTGGTGGCGGGTTTCCCTCTGGTTCCTGGTCGTTGGCTCAGCATCGATCCTGATTACCGGCCTGCTGGAAAACCGCCGCAAGATTTTCACCGTTTTCTTCCTGGCGGCACTCTTCCTGGTCTCCCTGTTGCTGCAAACCCTGTCGCTCCCGCAGCCCCTCTACCGGCTCTATCTTGCCGTCGTTACGCTGCTGAGCGTCCCGCTGTTATTGCAGGTGGCGCGGCGCAACCGGCAGGCAAAGGGAGGGCGAAGCGATCTCTTTGTTCTTTTCCTGCAGGTCCTGAGCCTCCTCTTTTTAACGGCCTTTGCCGCCCAGGCAGGGGGCTACTCGGTGTTGGCGTCACGACTCTTTGAGTCCTCCCTGGAGACGGTCTTTCTCTGGTTGGTGGCGGCGATGGCCATTCGTCTGGTCCGGGGCGGGGTTGAATACCTGTTCAGCCGGCCGCTTTTGCAGCGGAGCCGTTTCGTTCGCCGCTCCGGAGACGAGCTCGCCAGGCGATTGAAGAGCCTTTTTGACGTGTTCGTGGTCGGCTATGCCGGTTTTTACCTGTGCGTGGTCTGGGGTCTTGTCGATTCCGTTGCCCAGGCCTGGGCACGGTTGCTGGAGTTAGGGTTCCCCTGGGGCGAGACCTTTATCTCTGTACAGATGGTCCTGCTCGCCGCCCTGGTTATCTACCTTTCGATCGTGCTCTCCTGGGTCCTGCGTGCCCTGCTCGAGTGGGAGGTCTTTCCCCGCAAGGGGATGGATCGCGGCGTTCGGGATTCGATCAAAAAACTGCTCCATTACAGCCTGGTCTTTGTCGGCTTTCTGCTCGCCCTCAGCCTGGCCGGTATTGAACTGAAAAACTTTGCCGTCCTGGCCGGGGCCTTCGGTATCGGCATCGGATTCGGCCTGCAGAATATCGTCAACAATTTCGTCAGCGGCATCATTCTCCTCTTTGAGCGCCCGATCAAGGTCGGGGACATGGTGGTGATCGAAAACGAGTGGGGGACCGTGCGCAAAATCGGCCTGCGCTCGACAATTGTGGAAACCATTGACCAGTCGGAGATCATCGTTCCCAATTCAGACCTGGTTTCCCAGAAGGTGACCAACTGGACCCTTTCTACCAAGATGGCCCGGGTGGTCCTGCCGGTGGGGGTTGCTTATGGGAGCGACCTGGCCAAGGTGCTGGGGCTGCTGCTGGCGGCCGCGGAGGGGCATGAAGCGGTGGTGAAAGAGCCTGCCCCTTCGGCGATTTTCACCGCCTTCGGCAACAGTTCCATCGATTTTGAATTGCGGGTCTGGATCGCCGATATATCGCGCCGCCAGGTGGTGCGCAGCGAACTGGGCCAGGAGGTCGACCGCCTCTTCCGGGAAGAGGGCGTGGAAATCCCCTTCCCACAGCGGGACCTGCACCTGCGGTCCCTGGACAACTCCCTGCTCGATCGCGTGGCCCCGGGAAGGGGGGCGCGAAATCAGGCAATGCCGGCAGAAGACCAGAGCAAGGAGCCGGGCTAGTCCCCAGTAACCCATAATCTTTCGTATCTTGCTGGTTATTTTTCGCGTCAGCTGCGTTTTGGTGTTCGCTGTTTAGCTATGGCTAGGCAGCGAACACCATGCCTTGCTGACACGAAAAATCCCTGCGCAATCTTCCGAAATCCTATGAGTTACAGGGTACTGGGCCAAGTTGCCGCCTATTTCCAGATGTTGGTGAGTCTCCGGCGCTGGCGATCAATACTCTTCTGCCCCTCTTCAAGGGCGTCCATGAGGTGCTCGCGCCATTCTTCGGCGACCTCGCCCCCCTTTTCAACCAGGTCGCTGGTGCGGTCAGCGAGAGTATCAACCGTCTCGCGGACGGCCTCGGCCGAATCCCGGATCAGGGCTTCGGTTTCGTTTTTTACCTTCTTGCTGTAACGGCCAATCTGGCGGCGGGTTCTCTTGCCGGATTGCGGCGCAAAGAGGATGCCGATCCCGGCGCCGATCAGTCCACCGGCGATCAGCATGATTGCCCCGACGGTACTCGCTTTCTGGTTTCCATTCATGGTGTGCCTCCGATAAGGTCAAGTCTTCCTCTTCCTTTAACACAAAACGGCGGCGCTGCAAGATGCCGGAGTGCCCTTGCATTTATCAGGAGAGGCGCTAGACTGAAAGCAAAGAGAAAGGAGGATCGGGATCATAGCAGACCACATCGAAACTTAGGCAAACCTGACCCCCTCCGGGGGTATGATCGCTCTGCCCCGCAGAGCGAGCCAGCCGGCCGCAAAAGCCCGGTTGAAGCAATGGCCCTCCCGCTAACCATGCGGGAGGTTGCCGTTTGCGCCCATAAGAAAAGCCCGGTTCCAGGAACCGGGCTTTTCTTGTCGCAAGTTTCGGGGGAGCATTACTGGCCGCGCAACTCCTTGAGGATGGCGGGATTAGCTTCCTCTTCGGCGAGGATGGAGTGGCAGGTATCGCAATCCATGGAGATGGTCTCTCCCGATTCGGCGACATGCTCCTCATCGTGGCAGCGGAAACAGCCGAGGTCCTCGTTATGTCCGATGTGGCTGGTGTAGGTGCCCCATTGGACATTCATTTCCGGAAAAACATTCTGCGCGTAGGCCGCCTGCACCCCGGCAATCGCCTTCTCCAGCTTGGCCGGTGCCTCCTTGACCAGGGCCGGATAGTTCTTCTGATACCAGGTGTTGAGGGCACTGGCGATAGCGGTGCGGGCCTCGGCCTGGGTGGCGTATTGCTGCTGGACAACCTCCATGGCCTGGCGTTTTATGAAGGGGAGATCGACGGGAATGTCGCCCGAGAGGATCTTGTTGTTGATGGCGACCTTGGCCGGCAGGTAGACATGGGTCGGCCGGTTATGGCAGTCGATGCAGTCCATTTCCCGGACGCCGACCTCCTCGCCGACCGACTTGAGTTTTTCTTCGGCGTCAGCCGTGCGGAAAATGGTGGTGGTGCCGTCTGCCTTGTGGAGGGTCACTTCCGGGATTTCCATCCGGTCCCAGCTGCTGGCCCGGTAGGTGATGCGGTTTTCCGGGGCGACATGCCAGTGGATGCCGTGGGAGCTGACCGCCCGGTCCCCGGCCGTCCCGATCTTCATCAACAGCACCGACTGGACGTGGGAATTCTGTTCGTCCGGTTTGAAGTCGTCCTTGACGGCCAGCTTGTCGCCATGGAATTTTTCCGGACGATGGCATTCTTCACAGGTGTCGCGGGCCGGGCGCAGGCCGTGGACTGGGACCTCGATGGGGCGGGGAAAGGTGTCGAGGGCGACCGCAAAGAGCTGGCGGGCACCGGAGATCTTCGATTTTACGAACCAGGTGGCGCCGGAACCGATGTGGCATTCAACGCAGGGGACCCGGGAGTGGGCGGAGTTGGTGTAGGCCGTGAACTCCGGATTCATTACCTCATGGCAGAACTGGCCGCAGAAACCGACCGATTCCAGGTAGTGGTAGCCCCGGTAACCGAGCAAGCCGAAGATGAAGAGATTGACGCAGGTCAGAAAGACGGCAAAGAAGACCAGCTTCCGCATCCGGCTGAACTTGGTCGGATCGGTGAAGTAGTCCCGCAGGTAATCCATGGTGAAAAGCCGGACTTCTTCCTTCCCCTTGAAGAAGAAGAGGCCGAGAAAGACCATGACCAGGCCGACAATAAATGTCGGGCCGAGGACCATGTAGACCAGGGCGGCAAAGTAGGTATTGCGAATGTGCCAGATGACGTCGTAGAGCAGGGCGCCGAGCAGAAAGGGGAAGATAACGGTGACGATCATCGCACCGATGAGGGAAACGCGGCTGCGTGCGATCCCGCGGGCGAAAGCGGTGAGAATGTCGGTGATCCGTTTCATGTCGGGTCCTTGTCGGGAAAAATGGCATGGTTGCGACAGATATATTTGCCGCAGTCGGGAGATGCGGGGAACCGGGCGCTCTGGGCCGGGAAGGGTAATTAGGTAGCATTAATTACCCCGGCTTGTCAATATCCATATCGCATATCCGGCTGTGACACCAGCAGAAATCGGGCTTTTTGCCGACAAATTAATCCGGCCCCATGAAAAGCAGCGGCCGCCCGGGGGGCGGCCGCTGCTTTTGAGCTAGAGCATTCTGCGGGGAATCAGTGACTGGGGGAGTTCTCCTCCATGAACGCCGGCAGAATCATGTTGAGGAAGTAGAAGATAACAAAGGGGGTGGCTATGACCGTCAGGGCTCCGGCGAGTCCCTCCTTGAAGGTCTCCATGTCGTGGGGAATGATCGGCAGGTGGTAATGCATGTAGCCGGCAAAGGTCAGGGAGAAGGCCTGGCCGCCGATGACGACGTTCCAGCGCATCATCAAGACCCCGAACAGGACCAGCAGAGAAGCCGCCGCTGCACGGCGCACCGTGATCCCGGGAATCAGCAGCATGATAAAGGGGAGCAGGTTGCCGATACCATACTGCAGGATGAAGATTTTCACGAAATCATGCTCGTAGATGACCATGCGCAGGGCGTCCCAGGACTTGACGGCGGTATAGCCGCGAAAGATCATGTCGAGCATTTCCAGGGTGAGGGCCAGGGTCATGAAGATCAACAGGTACTTGGAGGTCATCTTCACCTCGTGGTCCTGGACGCTGCGCAGGTGGTGGTAATCGACCGCGGCGCTGCCGTGGGCGATGGCGTCGGGCAGCAGATAGTTCTTGCCGCGGCGGGCGGCCCACTTGCGGATTTCCATGAAGACATAGTAGCTGACGATGCAGAGGGCAATACCGGAAACGACGGCCGAGCAGATAAAGATCACCGGCATCAGCGGTGTCATCCAGAGGGCGTTGGCCTTGACCGAGCCGAAGATGAAGCCGGCGTAGCCGTGCAGAAAACAGGCGACGGGGATACCGACCCCGGCCAGGAGCTTGACCGCCTTGTGGTCGGCTTCCAGGGCTTCTGCGCCGATGTCGCGGACGCCGAGGCTGAGGAGTTTGTAGATCAACAAAAGGATGCTTTCGCCAGCGCTGCGGGAACTCTTCTGCTCCAGGCGCAGCAGGGTCTCGACGATGAACCTGCGATAGACGAACCAGATTTCGGCGGCGACGATACAGGCATAGGTCATGAAGACGATGCCGAAGGCGGAGATCGCCGAGGTGAAGTGGGGTGTCATCAGGACGTGAATGCCGCGGAAGGGTTGTTGCAGGTGGAGCAGCAGCGGCATCATCGCCACCGGCAGCAGAGCGAAGGAGAAGACCAGGGCAAAGCGAGCGATATTCTTCAGCTTTTCGACTCCGAAGACATGATAGAGGGAAGAGAGGACGAAGGCGCCGGCGACCAGGCCGGTCATGTAGGGATACATGACAATCTGGATCGACCAGTAGACATATTCGTTGGGGAGGACGAAGAGGTCCTTGATTGTCCAGGCTTCGCCGTGAACCACCATTTGGGCAACATGTTCGACCATGATCAGCGCACCTCCTCGTTCAGGCCAATGTAGTAGACATTCGGTTTGGTCCCGTATTCATCGCGCAGGATGCCGACGCGCTGATGCAGCACCGCCCTGGCGACGGGGTCGCGGGGATCTCTCAGGTTGCCGATGCGGCGGGCGCCAAAGGGGCAGGCCTGGGCGCAGGCCGTATTCCCGCCGTTGGAGATGCGGTGGTAGCAGAAGGTGCACTTGTCGGCGACATGTTCCACCGGGTGGAAAAAGCGGACGCCGTAGGGGCAGCCCATGATGCAGTAGCCACAGCCGATGCACCAGGTGCGGTCGACCAGAACGGCGCCGTCGGCGGTCTGGTAGGTGGCGCCGACCGGGCAGACCTGAACGCAGGCCGGGACGGTGCAGTGGTTGCAGAGCTTGGGGACGAAAAACGCCTGGGCGATCTCCTCATCGGCAACCTTTTTCATGCCGTCGGCGTTCTGATCGATCAGTTTGGTGGTGAAGCCATTGAGAGCGCCCTTGGGGGTATCCATCAAGACCTGGCCGTCCTTGGTCATGATGTAGCGCTCGACCCAGGTGCGGGTGACGTTGGCTTCCAGCGGAATCTCGTTTTCAAGCTTGCAGGCCTTGACGCAAAATCCGCAGCCGACGCATTTGTAGGTATCGACCAGGAAACCCCAGCGAAGTTCGGGGTTGGCGGCGAGGACCTCGCCGGGTTCCAGGATATCCAGGGCCGAGAGGGAGAGGGCGGCGCCGGAAACAAAAACGGCCGTGCTCTTTAAAAAGTCCCGTCGTTTCATGGCTTACATCTCCTCCAGGCTCGGGTTGTGCGGATTGTGGCATTCACTGCACCCCATCTCGGCGTTGTGGGTGGCAGGATCGATGCCCGGGATGTTGTTGCGTCCGCTCGAGGGCATGACGAGCGCGGAGTGGCAGCGAATACAGAGGTCACGGCTGCGGTCGATTGCCAGCTTCTCCGGGTCCTCCGGGTGGTTCAGGGCCGGGCCGTGGCAGTTCTCACAGGGGATCATGGCGTGTTGGGAGGCGCTCAGGCTGCCGACCTTGTCTTCGTGGCACTCATTGCAGTAATTGCTCTCCTTGTACTTGGCCGGAAAGGCTTTCCACTCCTGCTCGTTCCCCAGGCGGTGGAAGCCGAAGGTATAGCCCCTTTCCTGAACACCAAAATCCTTGGGTACATAGATTGCCCGGAACAACAGGATGGCAACGACCAGGGCGATGACCACATAGAGTGGCCTCCAGACGTGATTTTTCACCGCGGACCCCTTTCGATCAGATGAAATAAAAACAACGTTTCTTTGGCCAATTATTATTGCTGTTGCCGAAATGTCAATTATGGACAGGGGCGACCTGCGGCCCTGGCATCAGTCGGGAGCAATGAGAAAAAGTCAATTTATGCAATATATTATCGTAAAATGAACTACCCCGCAGCAAGCTACGGGGTATCAACAGCCTACACCCTTAGTAAAAATCGCGCAGCAAGCTGCGGGGAATTGAACCCAACTTTTGATTAAGATTTGCTTTCTTGTTGAACTGCCGCCATGAACAGTCTAGTTGTAGACCAGTGAAGGGGTCCATATGTTCTTTGTCCAAACCAGAACCGGATCGATGCAGGTGACAAAAATAATCTTGCTATGAAAAATAATAAAAAAGTGTTATATTATGCAAACAAAAAGAAATTAACTCTGAATAATGATGAAAAATTTAGTACACGTTCTCTCGCCCGCTTAGTCTAGCAAATCTTTTTCTTCGTGCAGGCAGGGTCGGAGCGAATGTGCCATTCGGGAGGCAGGAGTGATCTAGGAACCGGGTCCGAAGCAGGGAGGCTGCAGCAATGGCGGAGAAACGACAATCGCTGGAAGAGAGGGTCGTCTGGCTGGAAACGCAGGTAGGGGAGCTGAATTCCAGGCTTGCCGAGCTGGACGCCAGATATGAAAGTGGCGGGGTTGGAAAGATCAAGGCTGCTCGCCAGGTGGCTGCCGCCGATTCCGGGGATGCTTCGGAAGAGATCCTTTCCTGGGTGGGGCGGACCGCACTGTTACCGCGGATTTCGTCGCTCTGCTTCCTGCTGGTGGTCGCCCTGGCACTGCGCACCGTGACGGACAACCAGCTGCTCGATCCCCAGATCGGATCGCTGCTCGGTATGGTCTATGCCGGCGGCTTGATCGCCTGGGGCGCCTTCAAGTATCGCCAGGCTAGCCCCCTCGCCCCGGTTTTCGCGGTAGCGGGTACCCTGCTGATGTTCAGTGTCGTTGCCGAAACCCACGCCCATTTCGACGCCCTACCCACAGTTCCGGCCTATATTATACTCGCCATCGTTGGTGCCGCCGCGGCCCTGATCAGCTACCTGAACCGGGTCGCCGCGCCGGTCTTCGCCGGTACTTTAGGCATGAGTATCGCCGGTCTCGCCATCGATTACCCGAACCCGGTCTTCCCCTATCTTGCGATCCTGTTGCTGGCCGCGAATCTTTTCGGAGTTTACGCCACCCGCCTGCAGCGATGCTCCTGGCTGCGCTGGATTCTCCTGCTTCTCACCCTGCTGGTCCTGCAGATATGGAGCTTCAAACTGGGGATTTTTCTTGGCCGCCAGGAGTACTCCGATCTCCCCTTCGCCCTCAGCGGCTTTTTCCCGATGTTGGCGATCTTTGTCATCTTCTATCTCGGAACTGCGATTGTCGGAATCATCTGGCGAGCTCAGGACCGGGTGGCCCGCTTTGATCTGGCACTGCCGACACTGAGTTGCGGCTGGCTGTTTGTCCTCGGCCGTTATGTCGTCAATGCCGGTAATGGAAGTCCTCAGGTCCTGGGGATTGTCGCCACCCTCCTCGCCCTTGCCTTGCTGGGAATCGCTCACTGGATGGGATCCCGCCGGGACGACAAGGCGCGGGGGACGAACGCCTTTTCCCTGGCGGCTGTTGTGTTGCTCGCCATGGCGCTACCCCTCGCTTTGGATCATCCGCTGCTGGCGCTTTCCCTCCTGTCGGCTATTGCCCTGGGGCTGACCTGGGTCGCCCAGCGCTGGGAGAGCGGGGGGGTGCGGGTTACCTCGTATTTGCTCCAGTTCTATGCCTGTGGTGCCCTGGTCATGGAGTTGCAGGGGACCGAAGTTGCCACCCCTTCGGCACTCAGTGCCCTGGCGGCAGGCGCTCTGGCCTGTATCGGACTCTGGCATTTCCGCTGGGTACGGACCCATCTTCCCGCGGCCGAGTCCCTCGTCTTTTCCCGTTTTGACAAGGAAGACCGGAGCGCGATCCTGTTATTGCTGGCGGCGCTTGTCAGCGGCTTTTTCACTTTGCGGGTCGGCATCTATCAGGCCATGCGGGTTTTTCACCTCGAAGGCCCCGGGGCCTTTGGCTGCTACCAGAGTGTGCTGATCAATCTCTCGGCGATTATCCTGATGGCAATGGCGCTATGGCGGGATAACAGGGAATTACGCAATGTCGCGATTCTTGTGACCCTGGTCGGTGGGGCAAAAGTCTTTTTTGGGGACCTGCTGGGGGCCAAGGGTGTCCCCCTGGTGCTCAGTGTCTTCTCCTTTGGCCTGGCGGCGGCGGTGGATTCAATCGTGCTTGGGCGCTGGCAAAAGTCCGCAAGTGGCGAGCAGGAGCCGACCGCAGAGAGTCAGACGGTGGCCGAAGCTTGAAACAACATGGTGCGCCAACGGGGATTAAAAATATAAAATTTGAGGGATTAAATAAAAAATTAATATTTAATCCTTTTTCATATTGACAGGCCTGCCGGGGTGCTGCTATTGTCTGTATTAAAAGAGGCAAATAACAGAAACATAATTAAAATCAGCCAAGTGTTGTTTCGGGGGCGCCTCCGCCGGAACAGCTCACAACCCCAGCAGAGAGGTGACTTATGACTACCGAATCTCGTTTCATGGATGTCGCGAAAACCGGTTATGTCCTTGGCCTTCTTGGTGTCGTCGGTATTTTCGCAACGATCAGTGCGGTTTTGATTGCCTGGCCGGCGCTTGCCTACCTGGGGTCCAAACTTTTCTAATATCCTTTGCTAACAGGGGGCCGTTGGGCCCCCTGTTATGGTCCGTCAAAATCCTTGAATCCATAGATATGGATAAATACCAAGCAACGAAAGGGAAGCACTCAATGGAAGCCCAAGCACTCACCAGCAAAGAGGGAAAAAATCTTGCCAGCACTGCCTACGTCCTCACGGTATTGTCGGTACTTGGCGTCTTCGCGGCGATCAGCGCCGTTTTGCTCGCCTGGCCCGCCCTTGCCTACCTGGGCGCCAAAATGATGTAAGCCAGTCCGCTCTGCAGACAACAAAAGAGGGAGCGCCACCTGGGCGCTCCCTCTTTCTGTCGCGGGGTCTTAACTGTTGGCTTACCAGGATTTGTTGAGTTCCTGCAAAACCGCGGAGAAATCCTTGCCGACAGATTTCAGGACCGCCTGGGCATAGTCGACATTATGCACGCCCCTGGTCCCGTCGTTTTTCACCAGTTTCAGGTTGTAAAGCCCCTTTTCGTAGCGTTTCCAGGCCTCCGTGGTGTTGCGATGAACCTCGTCGGCTTTCTTCAGCGCTTCCTCGACCTCGACCCGCTGGGCCTTGATCTCCTCCAGCAGGGCACCGGTTTCCGATTCCCACATATTAAAGACCTCGACGTAGGAATCGTCATGACAACCGAGGCAGGTAGCGCCGGAGGGACGATAGGTGCCGCGTGTCACGCCGGTATGACAATCGAGACAACCGACACCGGCCTGGCGCATGATGCTTTCGTCGCCGGCCACTTCAAGCGCCCCGGTGCCGCGGTTCATGTCGAACTGGGCTTCATGGCAGACAGTGCAGTCTTGCAATTGGGGCGCAGAAGAATCTTTGTTCTCAGCATGGCACATCAGGCAGAAGTTCATGCGATCGGTTTTGGTCATCGGATTATGAACGACGCCGAAGTGGCAATCCCGGCAAACGAACTCGAAGGACTCAATATGGAATGAGTGGTCGAAGTGGGTCCCGCCGACAAAGGTGTCGTTCATGATGTCGGGCAGCCCCTTGCGCAGGCGGAATTCGGGATTTTTAACCGTATCGAGCAGGCGCATGTGAACCACCTGCAGGGGGAGTTTCGATTTCTCGCGGTAGCTCTTGTTCCCCTCGTCCGAGTGGCAAAAGAGGCAGTGTTCCGGTGGTACCAGCTCCGCTTTCGGGTTGGAAAGAATGGAGAGTTTCTCTTCCTTGGAAATGGTCAGCTGCATATAGGTGTCCTTGAGACCACCAAGCTTGGCTTTCATGTAGCCGAGAACGCCGGGGCGACCATGGCAGTCCAGGCAGGAGACCCCGGCTTCGGAATGCCCCGAGTGCTCCCAGGAATCGACTTCGGCGAGAGGACCGACACCCTGGGCCGGATGGCAAAGGGCGCAGAATTCCGGCTCCGAGGTCATGTGCAGGATCTGGATATTAATAAATCCAAAGACCAGGAAGAAACCGACCGCCAGCAGGGTGACGATAAGCAGATGGCGCTTACACCAGGCAAAGAAACGCGACATGATTGCTACCTCTTTTGGAGAATTTTCTTGGCACGGTGGGATGGTTAAGATTCCACCAAGTTTGCAAAACGCCGCCAAATTACACCAGCAACTGGATTAAGGCAAGGGAAAATGCCGAAAAAATGCCCTAAAAACAGGAGGTTATAAAATATTAACCAAAAATTGCCAATGAAAAAGCCCCGCTGCCGAGTTCCCGGCAGCGGGGCTTTTTCACTTTTTGGGAATCTTCGTCGTCTAAATGAGCCGGCGATTTCTGAAGATGCGCATCAGCAAAACGCCAAGGATGCTGAAACAGAGGCCGACGCAGAGCAACAGGTAGCCAATGCTGCGACCATCACCCCAGCCGAAGAGGTCGCTCCCCTTGCCGAAGAGGGCGAGGGCAATGCCGCCGAAGGTAGCAATACCCCCAATAATGTAGGTGGCGAAGGAGAGATAGGCAAGACCGAGACCTGAATGGGGATTCATCGTTGGCTCCTGAGTTCTCCGGGGGAAGGGCGGCGGACCCTTCCCCCGGATTATTCACCGTTGGAAAAGGGCTAGTGACTACCGCTCATGAAGGCGACCACCATCATCAGCAGGCAGGCGATGCCGGTAAAGAGGGCAATAAACCCAAATCCCTTGAAGAAGAAGTCGTAGATTACGCCACTGGTCTTGGGGGCGACGTGGTTTTCAATAACGCCCTCGTCCTGGTAGCGTTGCCACTGGGCACCGCGTTCCTCGATAAATTCCTCCTTGGAGATCTGCCCATTGAAGATGACAAAATCCATGGGGAATTTCTCCGGCCGCCCGTGGGTATTGAAAAAGTGGACGGTGAAGATAAAGCCGGTAGCGAGCAGGGCTTCATCACTGTGAACGATGGTTGCCACGTTGAACATCCAGCCCGGCAGAAATGCGCCGAATAGCTCAGGGAACCAGAGCAGCAGGCCGGAGCCGCCGATGGCGAACATACCCCAGAAGACGGCAAGGAAGTCGAATTTTTCCCAGTAGGTCCAGCGCTCGAAGGTCGGTTTTTCACCCCGGAAGAGGAACCATTTGATCATTGCGGAGACGTCCCGGATGTCGCGGAAGTTGGGACAAAGGGAATCGGGGCCGAACAGGCGCTGCAGGAAGTTCCCCTTGATGTCCTTGCGGAAGAAGAGGAAGTCGACGCTGAGCATCATGGCGCCAAAGAAGTAGTAGAAGGTCAAGATGGCGCAACCGCGATGCAACAAGCCGGCATAGTAGGTGCCGCCGTAGAAGGACATCAGAACCTTGGCCCAGTGCTGATCACTGAACTTCAGGGGGAGTCCGGTCAGGGAAAGCCCGAGGAAGCTGATGATGACGGTCAGGTGGAGGATGATATGGCGTTTCTGGAAACGGAGGTACTGCTTGCCGCCATCCTCGATGTGATGGGCATGCCCCTGGTGCAGGAGCCGTTGCTTTTCACGGTTCTCAACGAAGCCGCGGAACATCCAGAGCAGGGTGTGGACCCAGAAGACGGCAAAGGTGCCGACCAGGAGGCCGACCATCCCCTTGAAGGTCCAGTAAAGGATCGGGAATTTCTCGGCGTCACTGTAGTCGCCGTGGGAATAGTACTTGGCAAAGAGCGGGGTCGAATTGGGATGGCACTTGGAACAGGTTTTGACCAGGTTGCCCGGGTTGACACTCGAATCGGGGTTCGCGGCCGGAAGGACATTATGGGAGGTGTGGCAATCGGCGCAGCCGGCCACCTTCTCGGGGAAGCCGAGGCGGTAGTTCTTGCCGTGGTAGCTCTCCATGTAGGTTTTGACGGCGACCTGGAAGACGCCGTTGCGCTCCATCATCTCCTGGTCGGCGTGGCACTTGAGGCAGACCTCGGTGTGGAAGAGGCGGTTATCGTGGGAGGTCGGGTCCCCCAGGGGTTTGATCTCGTGGAGACCATGGCAGTCATTGCAGGCCGCTGAATCCTGGTTGCCGGCCGCCAAGGCTTCACCGTGCACCGATTTCTGGTAAACCATTTCGCCGTCGTGGCACTGGAGACACTTGGCGACGACCTTGCGCTTGTCCCCCTTCCAGTAGGTGTGCATGTGAATATCGGTGTGACAATCGGCGCAGCCGACATCATTCATCATGTGAACGCTGGCATAATGCTCAGCGGTCTCTTTCTTGTGACAGCGGACGCAGTTGACCGGTCCCGGCATCAACTCGCCATCCTCGTGTTTGGCCAGGTCGGTGACTTCGACGTGACAACTGGTACAGGCGTTTTTCCCGTGGACCGAATTGGCAAAATTTTCCGGCGTCACGACGTCCTCGTGGCAGCCGAGGCAGGTCGCCGGGTCAATGGCCATTCCCTTTTCCGCCAGCACAGGGCTGCTGAAAAAGGCCAACATGACAAGGACTAGAAAGGCACGAACAGAATTCTGTAACATGATGAACTCCTCCCTGAATTAAAAATCTTGGAACTTATAGCATTAACTTTGCCGAATTAGCAATAATAAATTAATCCAGGTTTCAATTTTGCCGGGCCCGCAGATTTCAGGGGTCCGCCATGGAACGGGAAGATAAAAAAAGGCGCATCCGAAACGGATGCGCCTTGCGTGCCCTGAAACTGGTTGGTGAGCAGCTTACTTGGCGAGCAGCTCGACCACTTTTTCGGTGAAGGGGTTGGCGAAGAGGATGATCATCGCCACGACGAAAACGTAGATGGCGAGGGACTCGATCATGGCCAGACCGATCATCATGGTGGTGAGGATCTTGCCGCTGGCGCCGGGATTGCGGGCAACGCCTTCAACGGCTTTCTGAATGGCCAGACCCTGACCGATACCGGTACCGAGAGAACCGAGACCCATGCCGATACCGGCAGCTACCATAGCCCATGCGAAAAATTCCATTGTTCTACTCCTTTTCTGTGACCGTGATGGTTGTTCCTATACAGTATAGGACCTGACGATTCGCCCTTGCGAACCGAAAAAGAATCGATATGTCAATGCGCCTCTTCCAGCGCGCCGGCGATGTAGATCATCGCCAGCAGGGTGAAGACAAAGGTCTGAATGAAGGCGACCAGCACGCCCATCAGCATCATCGGCACCGGCAGCAGGAAGGGGACCAGCGCAATGAAGATCATCAGGACGATCTCGTGGCCGTACATGTTGCCGAAAAGACGCAACGACAGGGAGAGGGGGCGCGCCAGGTGACCGATGATCTCGATGATGAAGATCAGTGGGGCGAGGGCCAGGATTGGCCCCATGAAGTGCTTGAGATAGGAGAGGCCGTGCTCCTTGAAGCCGACGACATGAGTCATGACGAAGACGGTGAGAGCGAGGGCGGCATTGGTGTTGAGGTTGGCCGTCGGCGGGTAGAAGCCGGGGATCAGGGCGATCAGATTGGACACCAGGATAAAGAGGGCGAAGGTGGCCAAGAGGGGAAAGTATGCCATTCCCTTGGGTCCCATCGTCTCCTCGATTAGGTTGATCAGGCCGGTGAGGATCGACTCCATGAAGTTCTGCAGCCCGGAGGGCGCCAACTTGACGACGCGGGTAGCCAGAAAGGCGACGAGGATCAGTACCAGCATAACGAACCACGTGTAGGTCACGTGCTCGCCGAGGTGAAGGTGAAGCTGCTCTTCGAGCCACTTCAGGAACAGAAATGGGTGGGTCATGACGGTTTACTCCTCGTTCAAAGCGATCGCCGAAGCGTGGTCCAAAGCAGATTGAAGACGACTACCGATAAGCCTACCATCAGGGCGACGGGGTGAACCTTGATGATACCAACCAGCAGAAACAGAACCGTGGCCAGAGCCGCCAGTCGAACGACATAGCCGGCCCGAAATCGTTTGGCCGGCTGCATCCCGGGTTCCGCCAGAATCCGCACCAGCGCGAACTGCAGCCAGTGGTAGGCGACGATGGCGACCAGGCCGCCCGATAATACTCCGAAACTTACCGCGCGCGAGCGCCAGGCCAGGCTGAGCAGGACAAGGATGCCGAGAATCGCCCAGTTGCGCCGGGCCAGGGTCTGCAGCAGCTGGTCATCCTGGTTTGTCACCGTTCTCCTGGTTATCCCTCTGCTGCCGTTTGAGCTCGCGGTCAGTCAGAATGTAGATATTGCGAAACCCGGAGATGATCCCGAAGCCGAGAAAGATCAGCGTCATCCAGGGTGCAGTGTCGAGCCACTTGTCAAGGTAATACCCCATCGCCAGGCCGATGAAGGTCGAAGCCACCATCGAAATGCCGACGCTGGAGAGGAAACCCAGCGCCTTGAAGAGTTGGTGCTTGTCTTCAGCCATGTGTAATTGTATACAGCATACCGGGAGAGGGGGCGCAAAACCCGTTTTAGATAGCATAGGCAGGGGGGGTTGTCAATTTGTTTTTCCCCCGGTTTCGTCCCCGCGGCGTCGTCCCCGCCAGTCATGGATGCTCTCCTCGAGACGTCCCCAGAGCGCCCGCAGCAAGGCGAGGTCATGGCGGGTTTCGATGCCGCGGGTGAGAATCCGCCGCAGCGGCATCAGGACATGCTCGGGGCGGTGCCGGTTAAGAAAGGCGATGCGGTCGAGCACCCCGGCCAGCTGTTGGAACAGCGGCTCGAGCTCGGCCTGGGCCGGGACCTCCCCGGCGGTTCCGCTACGGGCGCCAGAGCGGGAGAGTTCGTAGAGGAAGATCAGGACCGCCTGGGCCAGATTGAGGGAGCCGAGGGAGCCGGGCGTCGCAATGGCGGCGGTATGGCTGCAGAGCGCAACCTCGGGACTGCTCAGTCCTGAATCCTCGCGCCCGAAGACCAGGGCCAGGCGCTCCACCGGGTCACGCTGGAGAGTTTCGTCGGCGACCTCGGCCACGTCGAGGCTCCTGCCGCGCCGTTTCCCGATCCGGCGGGTCGCGGCGACCGCACGCTGGCAGTCAGCCAGGGCGGACTGCAGGTCGGGGAAGAGGCGGGCCTTTTCGAGCAGGCCGGCCGCGTCGACGGCCAGGCGCCGCGCCTCATCGGCCAGATGATTGCAGGGATTTACCAGGCGTAATTCGTCATAACCAAAATTCGCCATCGCCCGGGCGACCATGCCGACATTGCCGGGAGTGCGCGGTTCGACGAGGATGATGACAACAGGAGCAGTCTCTGCATTCATTGTGACAGGAAATTCCCAGGGAAAATGCCGCGCACCGCAAGGCGCCGTGGCAGCCAGAGAAGAAGACCCTTTAATATCAGCCCGGGACCAGCCTGCGGGCAGGGAGGACTAGATGATGGAAACAGCAGACGCCGCAGGATGGCTCGACGTTACCGTGCCGATCACCCCGGGGATGGTTCTCTGGCCCGGCGACCCGCCGGTCGAGCTGACCCGGCTTGGAGAGTTGGCCAGTGGTGACCCGGCGAATCTCTCCCGGCTGGCGGCCGGTCTCCACAGTGGTACCCATGTCGATGCGCCGAGCCATTACCTTGCCGGTGGGGCTACCATCGACCAGATGCCGGTAGCGGCGATGATCGGGCCGGCGCGGGTCATCGCCGTGGCGACGACCGGGGTAGTTGACCGGGACGATCTTTCCGGTCTGAAGTTCGCCGCCGGGGAGCGGGTGCTGTTGCGCACCGGCAATTCCGAGCTCTATCGCCGGGGGCGGTTCTGCCGCGACTACCTCGGCCTGACCGAAGCCGCGGCGGCCTGGCTCGCCGGGCAGGGCCTGCAGACCCTGGGCATCGATTATCTCTCCGTCGCCGGCTTGTCGTGCGATCAGGCGGCGGTCCACAAACGCCTGCTGGAGGCGGGGGTCTGGATCATCGAAGGCTTGAATTTGGCAGCCGTGACTCCGGGCGCCTATGACCTGCTCTGTCTGCCGCTGCCGGTGCTGGGTGCCGAGGCCGCCCCGGCCCGGGTGCTGTTGCGCCGGCGGGCGCCATGAAGCGGCCGGGCGGGAAGTCAGTCCGCGGCCATGGCGCCGATGAGCGCGGTAATGGGGCTCTCCAGGCTTACCCCGCCGCAGTCGAGGTAGATGGTGCCCGCCGTGATGGTGATTTCCCAGACGATGCCCCGTTCCAGGTGCGTCCCGAGCGCCTGCAGGAAGGACGGTTCGAGGGTGAAAACCTGGAGGTTGCCCAGGGCGGAGAGGCGGGGGAGGTGCTGTTCGGTCCAGCGTGGCAGCCCCTTGCCGCAGGCGAGCAGGATAACCCGGCCGGCGTGGCGGCTCGCCTTGGTCAGTCGCTCGGCGTCGGGGAGCCCGACCTCGATCCAGGTCGCGACCCGGCCATCCGGTCCCTTGCGCCAGAGGTCGGGTTCATCTCCGGCGGAAATCCCGCGGCTGAATGCGAGCCCCTCTTCGTAACAGAGCGCATAGGCCAACAGGCGCGCCACCAGCCGTTCGGCGGTCTCCGACGGATGCCGCGCGAGGGTCACGCTGAGCTGTTCGTAACAGCCGCGGTCGATATCGGCGAGCTGCAGGGTGGCACGGTAAATGGTCGGGGGGAGGGCCATGGGGTCTCTTTTCGATCAGGACCGGAGTAACAAGGAGGTCAGACCCGCAAGGAGTTATCCGGGAATCAAGGTTTTTTCCTGGCGCTGCCATTCCCCTTTAACAGGTCGGCAAAGGTACCCATGCCGCCGCCGGCCGGGCGGTCACTGTAGGAGTTCGGGGTATCAGCCGCCGTCTCCTCCGCGGCCGGCAGCAGGGAAATGCGGCGCTGGTCCAGGTCGATCTTTTCGATGGTGACCGCCAGCTGCTGCCCGGGCTGCAACACCTCCCCGGCATGCTTGAGCTGCCGCCCCTGGCCGAGGCGCGAGATGTGGATGAGGCCGTCAACACCTTCCTCCAGGGTGACAAAGGCGCCGAAAGGGACAAGGCGCGCGACCGTCCCGGTCAGGGTCTGCCCCTCGCGATAGCGGCTACCGAGCTGGCTCCAGGGATCGGCCAGCAGGTCGCGCAGGCTGAAGGAAAAGCGGTTGCGCTCCCAGTCGAGGGACTTTACCGCCAGTTGCAGTTGCTGGCCGACCTGCAGCAGACTCTGCAGGTCATCGACGCGGCCATAGGCGACCTCGGAAACAGGAAGCAGCCCTTCGATGCCGCCGATATCGACAAAGGCGCCGAAGTCGCGCAGCGAGGTGATTTTGCCGGTGACAACATCGCCTTCCTTGAGAGTCTGCTGCAACGCTTCCCGCTGCCGCTGCCGTTCCTCTTCGAGCAGTTCCCGGCGGGAGACGACAATATTGCGCCCCTGCTCGGAAAAACGGCTGATCTTGAAGGCGCGGGTCGCGCCGATGATATCCTCGGCTCCCCCCTCCCGGTGCAAGCCGAGCTGGGAAAATGGGCAGAAGGCGCGGACGTTCCCGGGGAGCCGGATCTCATATCCCCCCTTGACCTCTTTTTCGATTCTCCCCTCGACCGGGATGCCGCTGCGCCAGGCCTCCTCCAGCTCGGCGGTTCCCGAATTGCCGCCGCCGATGCGGGTGGTGAAGCGCAGCTCGCCCCCCTGGCGCGAGATGAAGTAGACCTCCAGCTTATCTCCCGGCTCCCGGCTCAATTCCCCGTCAGGGCCGAGCAGCTCCCGGACATCAAGCACCCCTTCCCCCTTTTGCCCAACATCGAGAAAGGCCCACTCGGCACCAATCTGCAGCAATGTCGCCGCGATCTTCTGACCCGGTTGCAAGGGAGTGGTCCGGCCGAGGCTGGTTTCGAGGAGGGCGGCAAAATCCTCTTCAGGGTCGTGCTGAGCGTCGGGATCGTGTTCGTCGTTCATGGGGTCACCGGAGGCTGAGGGGTTGGCCTGCTGCCAGCTGCGGCAGCAGGAAAGGATAGGTGGCGCCGGCCGGGGCTGATATTGCGACCGTTTGCCGCTGCGCGTCCAGCATAGCGGGTTTGGGGGGAGGGCGGCAAGGGCTTTTACAGCAGAAAAATGCATGGTATCGTTACCAACTGGTGACGCAGACCGAAATTAAGAGGTAAACTGTCAGCAATTCGAAAATTCTCCCCACCGGGAGAGTGGCCACGCTCAAACCCCAGGATGGTGGATCTACCGCTTATGAAAAAAGGGATTCTTCTGACGATCTTCGGGCTGTTGCTGCTGGCTGGGATCCTGGCCGGGGTCAAGTTTCTACAGATTCGCAAGCTGATGGCCCAGGGGGCCGCCTTTGTGCCGCCCCCGGCGATCGTGACCACCGCCGCGGTGACCAGGGACTCCTGGCCGCAGGGACTGAGCGCCGTCGGCTCGCTGAGCGCGGTTCAGGGGGTGCTGGTTGCCGCGGAACAGCCCGGGAAGGTGACCGCGATCCCCTTTACCCCCGGTTCCAGGGTAGAAAAGGGGACGCTGCTGCTACAGCAGGACATCTCCACCGAACAGGCCCAGTTGCCGGGAGCGGAGGCGGAACTGACCCTGGCCCGGGCCAATCTGGAGCGCTCCCGGATGCTGCTGCAGGAGCGCTTTATCTCCCAGGCCGAGCTCGACGCCGCCGCGGCGGCTGAACGCAAGGCCCAGGCCGCGGTTGACAACCTGCGCGCCGTGATGGCCAAGAAGAGTGTCCGGGCGCCCTTCTCCGGGCGGCTCGGGATTCGCCTGGTCAATCTCGGGCAGATCCTGCGCGAAGGGGATGGTATCGTTTCCCTGCAGGTCCTCGATCCGATTTTCGTCGACTTTTCCCTCCCCCAGCAACAGCTCGCTGAAGTCGGGCTCCGGTTCCCGGTACAAGTGACCAGCGATGCCATGCCCGGGAAGACCCTGACCGGGGAAATTACCGCGATCAGCCCGGAAGTCGATCCGGCCACCCGCAATGTCCGGCTCCAGGCGACCTTGAAAAATGCCGAGGAGAAGCTGCGCCCGGGCATGTATGTCAATGTCGAGGTGGTTTTGCCCGAACAGACTCCGGTGCAGGTTATCCCGGCGACGGCAGTCCTCTATGCCCCTTATGGTGATTCGGTCTTCGTCGTGGAAGCGTCGCAGCAGGAGGAGGCGAAACCGGGGAGCCAGAGCCTGCGCCAGCAATTCGTCCATCTCGGGGAGAAACGCGGCGATTTTGTCGCTGTCACCGAAGGCCTGAAGGAGGGCGAAGTGGTTGTCAGTACCGGTGTCTTCAAGCTGCGCAACGGCCAGAGCGTGGTGGTGGACAACAGTCTCCAGCCCGAGTTCAAACTGGCCCCGCGACCCCAGAATGATTAAAATCAGGCCCCGACTGCGAGGGAGGAATCCCGTGTGGCGTCCGTACCCGCCTGGTTGTTTCCGTTGCCCGGCACTTAAAAGCCTATGAAATTCACCGATCTCTTCATTCGCCGTCCGGTCCTCGCCCTGGTGATCAGCCTGGTCATCGTCATCGCCGGTCTCCAGGCGATGCGGACCCTCAACGTGCGCCAGTATCCGCGCAGTGAAAATGCCTCGGTGACGGTGACCACGGTCTACGTCGGTGCCAGTGCCGAGCTGGTGCGCGGTTTTATCACCACGCCGCTGGAACGGGCGATCGCCGCCGCTGACGGCATCGATTACCTGCAGTCGCAGAGCCAGCTCGGACTGTCCACCATCACCGCCCGGCTCAAGCTCAACTACGACGCCACCAAGGCCCTCGCCGAGATCAGTTCCAAGGTCGACCAGGTGCGCGCCGATCTCCCGCCCGAGGCCGAGGTTCCGGTCATCAATATCGAATCGGCCGACAGCCAGTTCGCCTCGGCCTACCTCAGCTTCCACTCCGACCTGCTGCAGCAGAACGAGATCACCGACTACCTGGTGCGCAATGTTCAGCCGCGGCTGTCGGCCCTGCAGGGGGTTCAGCGCGCCGACATTCTCGGCGCCAGAACCTTCGCCATGCGCATCTGGCTCAAGCCGGCCGCGATGGCGGCGCACAACATCACCCCGGTACAGGTGCGTCAGGCCCTGGCCGCCAACAACTACCTGGCGGCGCTCGGCCAGACCAAGGGGGCGCTGATCCAGGTCAACCTCAGTGCCGACACCAACCTGACCTCGGTCCCCGAGTTCAAGCGCTTGGTGGTTCGGGAAGTCGACGGGGCCATCGTCCGCCTCGGGGATATCGCCGACATCGCCCTCGGCGCCGAAGATTACAACGCCGAGGTCCGCTTTACCGGCCAGACCGCGGTCTTCATCGGGATCTGGCCTCTCCCCAACGCCAACTCCATCGATGTCATCAGCCGGGTGCGGGCCGAGATGGAGGGGGTGCAGAAGGATCTGCCGACCGGGATGCAGGCACGGGTCGCCTACGACGCCACCGAATATATCAACAACGCCATTCACGAGGTGCTCAAGACTCTCGGCGACACCCTGCTGATTGTCATCGTTATCATCTTTCTCTTCCTCGGGTCATTGCGCTCGGTCTTCATCCCGGTAGTGGCGATTCCCCTATCGCTGATCGGCGCGGTCTTCCTGATGCAGGTTTTCGGATTCACCATCAACCTGCTGACCCTGCTCGCCGTCGTCCTCTCCGTCGGCCTTGTCGTCGATGATGCGATCGTCGTCGTCGAGAACGTCGAGCGTCACATCGGCCTGGGCGAGGCGCCCTTCAATGCCGCCCTGCTCGGCGCCCGCGAACTGGTCGGCCCGATCATCGCCATGACCATCACCCTGGCGGCGGTCTACGCTCCCATCGGCCTGCAGGGCGGGTTGACCGGTTCCCTCTTCCGCGAGTTTGCCTTTACTCTCGCCGGGGCGGTGGCGATCTCCGGGATCATCGCTTTGACCCTGTCGCCGATGATGTCGGCCAAGCTGCTCAAGCCGGGGAGCGCAGAGCGCGGCTTCGCCGGCAGGATCAACCGCGACTTCAGCCGTTTCCGCAGCCGTTATGGGCGCTGGCTCGCCGCGACCCTGCGCCGCCGCCCGCTGGTCTATCTGGTCTGGCTGGCAATTTGCGTCCTGACGGTACCGATGTTCACCATGTCGGCCAAGGAACTGGCGCCGACCGAGGACCAGGGGGTCATCTTCGGCATCCTCGACGCGGCGGCCAACTCGACCCTGGACCAGACCAGCCTCTATGCTGCGGCCGCCAACCAGGCCTTTGTCAGCACTCCGGAGACCGAGTTCACCTTTCAGGTCACTTTTCCGACCAGCGGTTTCGGCGGCATGGTGGTGAAACCCTGGGACGCGCGGGAGCGCACCATCTTCCAGATCCTCCCCGAGGTGCAGCAGAAGCTTGCGGCCATCCCCGGTATCCAGATGTTCCCGGTGCTGCCGCCGGCCCTCCCGGGCGGCGGCCAGTTCCCGGTCGAATTCATCCTCGCCTCGACCGCCGAGGCGGACCAGATTCTCGACTTTGCCCGGCAGTTGCAGCAGAAGGCGACGCAGAGCGGGCTGTTTGCCTTCCCGCCCCTGATCGACGTCAAGATCGACCAGCCCCAGGCCGAGTTTGTCATTGACCGCGACAAGGTGGCCGATCTCGGCCTCGATCTCGGCCAAGTCGGGGCGGATGTCTCGGCGATGGTCGGCGGCAATTTCGTCAACCGTTTTGATATCGCCGGTCGCAGTTACAAGGTGATCCCGCAGGTACAGCGCATCGACCGCCTGACGGCCGAGCAGCTGCGCGACATTCACATCACCGGACCCGGCGGGGAGCTGGTCCCCCTTGCGACGGTGGCAACCCTGCGCGAGAGTGTCGTCCCCCGTTCCCTGAACCGGTTCCAGCAGCTCAACGCGGTGACAATCAGCGGCGTCGCGGTCCGCCCCCTCGACGAGGCCCTCGGCTTCCTCGAGAATGAGGCGACAAAAATCCTTCCCAAGGGTTATGTTCTCGACTACACTGGCGAATCGCGCCAGCTGCGAACCGAGGGCAACCAATTTTTGCCGACCTTCGGGCTGGCGATCATTCTCATCTTTCTGGTCCTCGCGGCCCAGTTCAACAGTTTCCGGGATCCTTTCGTCATCCTCGCCGGGTCGGTACCGCTGGCGATGTTCGGTGCCCTGATCTTCACCTTCCTGAAGATGCCCGACCCGAATGTCCCCTTCTGGACCCAGGGCTGGACCACCACCCTCAATATCTACAGCCAGGTCGGCCTGGTGACCCTGGTCGGCCTGGTCAGCAAGAACGGCATCCTCATCGTCGAGTTTGCCAATACGCTGCAGGTGCAGGGGGAGAAGAAGCTCGCGGCGATCCAGAGCGCCGCCATGACCCGGCTGCGGCCGATCCTGATGACCACCGCGGCGACGATCGCCGGCCATTTCCCCCTCACCCTGGTGACCGGCGCGGGGGCCGCCGCGCGAAACTCCATCGGTCTGGTGCTGGTCGGCGGCATGGCCATCGGCACCTTGTTCACGCTCTTCGTTATCCCCTCCATTTACATGCTGGTGGCCCGGGATCATTCCGCCACCGGTGCCACGGAGTTGACGGTTCCCAACCAATCCTCTGGTCAGGATGGCGTATGACGGAAAAGTCCAAGATTCTGCTGGTCGATGATTCCCGGTTTTTTCTGACCATCGAGAGCCAGTTTCTGCGCAACGCACCGGTCGAGCTGGTGGAGGCACGCAGCGGCGAACAGGCCCTGGCGCTCTGCCGCCAGGAGCGGCCGCACCTGGTTTACCTCTCCTATGACCTGCCGGACCTGGCTGGGGACGAGTGCTGTCGGCGCCTCAAGACCGACCCGGAGTTGAAGACCATCCCCATCGTCCTGGTCTGTAACGAACTTGCCACCGAGCATCAGGACCGTAGCCGGGCGGCCGGCTCCGACGCGATCCTTACCAAGCCCCTTGACCGTACCCGTTTTCTCGAGATCGGCCGCAGTTTCCTGGCTGGGGTACGCGAGCCGCGCCGGCACTGCCTGATCCGGGTTCGCATCCCGCTCGCGGATCGGGTCATTGCCGCCAAGGGGCTCGACATCAGCAGCGGTGGCCTCTTCGTCGAGAGCGGCGAAACCCTCCCCCCGGGGACGGTGGTCCAGCTCGAACTGCAGCTCTGCCGCCCCGGGGAGCAGGGTCCCTGGATCAAGTGCCGCGGCAAGGTCGGCTGGCTCAACACCAAAGAAAAGCCCTTCAAGCCGAACCACCCGGTCGGATTGGGCATCAAGTTTATTGACATCCCCGCCTCGGTTGCCGGCGTTCTCAATGGTTTTATCCGTTCGCTTACCACCTGAATAGCCGGCCCGACCGTGGCCGGCTGGTGGCAGCAGGAAAATTTTTTCAAGCCCCTTGATTTTCACAATTTATTTGAAATACTTTGCGGAACTTTAGGCATGGTTGTGTATCCTTGCAGTCGCCACCACTCTGCAGGTCTGCAACCAATCCGCATCGGTCCTGGACGGGAGATGTGGATTTTTGCGGGAACAGGGAGATCGCACAACCAAATCAGGCTCCCGGCAAGGGAAGGACAAAAGGAGTAAGGCAATGGCAGAAGGCAAAGTGAAATGGTTCAATGATGCGAAGGGGTTTGGTTTTATCGAGCAGGACAACGGCCCGGATGTTTTTGTACACTTCTCCGCCATTCAGGGGGATGGGTTCAAGTCCCTGGCCGAAGGCGATCGGGTGACCTTTGATGTCTCGCAGGGGCAAAAGGGCCCCCAGGCGAGCAATGTGCAGAAGGTCTAGCCTGGCTGCATAACCGCGGATGTAAAAATGGCCCCCGGCAACAAGCTGCCGGGGGCCATTTTCGTCACTGGGGAGGAGTGGTTGCGCCGACCGCCCCTTTGACAGCGAGGCGCCCGGGGTGTAAAGGGGTAGGGGAGGAGAAGCGGAACGTCGGATTTTCAGGGAGGTTTTTTAATGCACCTGTTGTTGACTGACTGTCGCCAGATCGAGGAGGTGGCGGGCCGTATCTATCAACACCTTGCCAGCGTTCCGGGATTTGCCGCCGAGGTGCGCGCCACTTTCCAGCAACTGGCGGCGGATGAGCGGGAACATTCCCGGCAGCTTGACCTGGCCCTGCAGGTGCCGGAACTGGAAAAGCTCGGGGTTAACCGGATCGCCTGGGTGAAGGTCGATGAAGCCCTGCAACTGGCGCAGCGCTTCCTGACCGAAGTCGAGCAACAGCAGGTTTCGGAGGAAAAGGCCCTGCGACTGGCCGTGGATCTGGAAAAATATTTTATCAAGATTCATCTCGACAATGCCGTTCACTTCAGCAACCAGCAGCTGGCCGACCTCTTTAACGGCCTTGGCCGCTCGGACCAGCAGCACCTGAACACCCTGCGGGAGTGTTTGACCTGGTGGCACCGCCGAAATAAATCAGCAGGCGGCACCCCGGCGGTTTAACGCCCCGAAAAACGCGGTGGGCGTTTCTCCAGAAAGGCTCGCATCCCTTCCTTCTGCTCTGGCGTGGCGAAGCAGAGGGCAAACAGGTCCGCCTCGTAGCCGGCGGCGCGGCAACTGTCCATCTCCAGGCCGTTGTGGACGGCAGCCTTGGTGAGCTGTGCCGCTACCGGTGCTTTAGCCGCCAGGTTCCGGGCCAGCTCCCGGGCGGTCGCCAGCAACTCTGCTGCCGGGACTACCCGGTTGACGAGACCGATGCGCCAGGCTTCCTCGGCGTCAATAAGTTCCCCGGTCAGCAGCAGTTCCAGCGCCCGGCCTTTCCCGACCAGCCTGGGCAGGCGCTGGGTCCCGGCCCAGCCGGCGAGAATGCCGAGATTGATCTCCGGCTGGCCGAAACGCGCGTTCTCCGCCGCGAGCCGCAGGTCGCAGGCCATAGCCAGCTCGCAGCCCCCCCCGACCGCGAAGCCGTTGATGGCGGCGATCACCGGTTTACTGCATTGCTCCACCCGGTCGAGGACCTCTTGTGCCAGGCGCGCAAAGTCACGGGCCTGCAGCGGGGAAAAGTCGACCACCGCCGCAATATCGCCACCCGCAGCGAAGGCCCGATCACCGGCCCCGGTGAGAATTACCGCGCGCACCTCCGAGTCCTCGGCCAGCGCGGTGAAGACCTCGCCCAGTTCGCGCAGGGTTGCTTCGTTCAAGGCGTTTCGTACCTCGGGGCGATTGAGAGTCACCTCCGCCACGCCGTCCCGACACTCCACCAGCAAATTGACCAATGCCATAGCTCTCTCCCGTTGGCAGACCGAGGCCCATCCTAGCCTGCTACCGAAACGCTGGCAAGGCTTACCCTGCAACAGTCTCCCCCTGCCCCGCAGCGCCACCGGCGGCGCCAGAACCGGTATACTTGAAACAAATGGTTTACACCCTGCCAGCACTGGAGGTGTTTTGGATGTACGCAGACCAGCTCACCGGACCGATTCTGGTCGTCGAGGACGATGCCAATACCGCCGCCCTGGTCGTCCGCTACCTGGAGCGGGAGGGGTTTCCCACCCGCCAGGTGGGAGACGGGGCCGCCGCCCTGAAGCTGGCCCGGGATCAGCCGGTCGGTTTCGTGATTCTTGATATCATGCTCCCCGGTGCCGACGGCTGGGAGGTCTGCCGCGAACTGCGCAAGGTCTCCTCGGTGCCGATCCTGATCCTGACCGCCCGGGAGGAGGAGATCGACCGGGTCCTCGGCCTCTCCCTCGGGGCCGACGACTACGTGGTCAAGCCTTTCAGCCCGCGGGAACTGGTGGAGCGGGTCAAGGCGATCCTGCGCCGCACCGGAACCCGACCGGTGCAGAAGGAGGAAGTCCTCGCCCGGGGCGGCCTGGTCCTCGATCCCGGGCAGCATCGGGTCAGTCTCCAGGGGCAGCCGGTGGAGCTGACCGCGGTCGAGTTCCGGCTGCTGCACGCCCTGCTGGCGGCGGCGGGGCGCGTCCTCTCCCGGGAGGAGCTGCTGGAGCGGATCCACCAGCACGGGGAAGCGGTGATCGACCGGGTGATCGACGTCCACATCGGCAAGCTGCGGCAGAAGCTCGGTGATGATCCGGCCGCACCACGTTTTATCGAGACGGTGCGCGGTTTCGGTTATCGTCTCTGCGAAGAGGTAGCGGGTGAAAAGTCTGACGGCCAGTCGGGGCCTCAGGCGTGAGGCAGGGATGAAACAGCGCCTGCTCTGGAAATTGCTGCTGATCAACCTGCCGGTCGTCCTGGTGATCCTCGCCGTGGTCTGGCTGGCGATCGACCATTTGGCCGCCGGCTATTTCATGGTCCTGATGGACAAGTACATGGTCTCTCCGACCGAAACCCACCATGCCTTTCTCACCGCCATTCATGAAACCCTGATCTGGGCCAGCCTGGCTGCTTTGCTGCTCGCTTTCGTCCTCAGTTTTCTGCTGACCCGGCGCGTGTTGCAACCGTTGGCGGCCATGACCGCGGCCACCCGCGAGGTCGCCGCCGGCAATTTTGCCGCGCGGGTGACAGCCGTTGGTAGCGATGAGGTCGCCGAGGTCGCCGCCGCTTTCAACCGGATGGCCGACGCGCTGGAACGCCTTGAGGCGCTGCGCAAGACCATGGTCGCCGATGTCGCCCATGAACTGCGGACGCCACTGACCAACCTGCGCGGCTATCTGGAAGGACTGGCCGACGGGATTCTGCCGCCGGAGCGGGAAACCCTGGTGATGCTGCAGCAGGAAACCCTGCGCCTGGTCCACCTGGTGGACGATCTGGGCCAGCTCGCCCGTGCCGATGCCGCCCGCGCTTATTTGCGGCGTGAACCGGTCGACCTGCCGGCCGCAGTGACCCAGTTGTTGCGCCTCGATCGCCCCCGTTTCGAGGGGCGTGGTCTGACCGTGACCAGTCGTTTCGCTCCCGGCACCGAATGGGTGGCGGCTGACCGGGACAAGCTGCTGCAGGCGTTGCGCAACCTGCTGGAGAACGCCTGGAAATACACCCCGGTCAACGGCCAAGTCGCAGTCAGCGCCGAGCGGGTCGCCGCCGGGGTGCGGGTGACGGTTGCCAACAGCGGCTCCGGCATCCCGGCGGCTGACCTCCCGTTCATCTTCGAACGGTTTTATCGGGCCGACCCGTCCCGATCCCGCGCTGCCGGTGGCGCCGGTATCGGCCTCGCCATCGTCAAGGAATTGATCGAGGCCCACGGTGGCACCGTGGGCGCCGAGAGCTCGGCAGGCCAAACCTGCGTCTGGTTTGTCCTGCCGGCTGCGACCGGGCGTTAATGGAAGTGCCGATTCTCCCGCATCCTGAAAAGGAGTCGTTATGACCGCTAAAATCAGTAAAAGCGAGGCAGAATGGAAAGCGCAGCTCTCTCCGGAGCAGTACCATGTCCTGCGCAAATCGGGGACGGAGCGGGCCTTCAGCGGCAAGTACTGGGACAACCATGAGGCCGGGCGCTATCACTGCGCCGGCTGCGGACTTGAGCTGTTTAGTTCCGCCGACAAGTTCGAATCCGGGAGTGGCTGGCCGAGCTTCACCCGGCCGGTGAAGCCGGAAAACGTCGCCACCCGCGAGGACAAAAGCCTCTTCATGCGCCGCACCGAGGTCTGCTGTCCCCGCTGCGGCGGTCACCTCGGGCACGTCTTTCCCGACGGGCCGGCACCGACCGGTCAGCGCTACTGCATCAATTCGGCGGCCCTGGAGTTCGTTGCAGCAGAGGCGTGAATCAGCGCCCTATTCGCATCAATGCAACAAGGCCCGGCCAAATTGGCCGGGCCTTGTTGTCTATTGATAAGTGAGCGTGTCTAGAGACTGGCGAGGGCCCGGTGCGCCGCCTCGATGGTGCGGTCGAGGTCCTCGGTGCTGTGGGCGATGCTCATGAAGCCGGCTTCGTACTGGCTCGGCGCGAGATTGATCCCCTCTTCGAGCATGGCGCGGAAGAAGCGGGCAAATATCTGCGGCGCCTCCGGCTTGACATCGGCGAAGGCAAAGACCTCTTCCGCCTGGAAATAGGTGCAGAACATGCCGCCGACCCGTTGCAGCGAGGTCGCGACCCCGGCCGCCGTCGCCGCCTGGCGCAGCCCCTTTTCCAGGTAGGCGCTCTTCTCCTCGATGCGGTCGTAGAAGCCTTCAGCGCGCAACAGGTTGAGGGTGGCGATGCCGGCGCTCATTGCCAGTGGGTTGCCGGAGAGGGTTCCGGCCTGGTAGACGCCGCCGTCGGGGGAGAGCTTGCTCATGATTTCGCGTTTGCCGCCAAAAGCCCCGACCGGCAGGCCGCCGCCAATGATCTTGCCGAGGCAGACCAAATCGCCGTAGACCTTGAAGCGCTCCTGGGCGCCGCCGTAGGCAACGCGGAAGCCGGTCATCACCTCGTCGACGATCAGCAGCATCCCCTCCTGGTCACAGAGAGCCCGCAGCCCTTCGAGAAAGCCGGGCCTCGGCGCGACGCACCCCATGTTGCCGGCGATCGGCTCGAGGATGATGCAGGCGATCTCCCCCTTGTTGGCGGCGACCAGCGTCTTGACGTCGGCGAGGTCGTTGTAGGTCGCGGTCAGGGTGTGCTTGGCGAAGTCGGCCGGGACGCCGGGGGAGGTCGGTACGCCGAAGGTCGCCGCACCGGAGCCGGCCCGGACCAGCAGCGAGTCGGCGTGGCCATGATAGCAGCCGTCGAACTTGAGGATCTTGTCGCGACCGGTGAAGCCCCGGGCGAGGCGAATGGCGCTCATCGTCGCCTCGGTCCCCGACGAGACCATGCGCACCATCTCGATATTGGGATAGGCCGCGCAGACCATTTCGGCGAGGTCGATCTCGAGCTTGGTGGGAGCACCGTAGGACGCCCCGTTCCTGGCGGCGGTCTGGATCGCCTCGACGACCTTGGGGTGGCAGTGGCCGAGGATCATCGGACCCCAGGAACCGACATAGTCGATATAGGCGTTGCCGTCGGCGTCGTAGATTTTGGAGCCTTCGGCCCGCTCGATGAAAATCGGGTCGCAACCGACCGATTTGAAGGCGCGCACCGGGCTGTTCACCCCGCCGGGGATGATCCGTTTGGCTTCGGTGAACAGGGCAGTCGATTTCTGATGGTTCATGGTCTCCTCACGGCAGTTGGAAGGACGCCTCGGTTTTTGTCAAAAGGCTGAAAAACAGGGGATGCAGGGACAGGGGACTGAGTATCATACCCCCCATGGGGCTGTCAAGCTGGCGCCTGCCCGGGGCCGGGCGCGGCGACCGGAAGCAGGTCTTAAAATGGCCTCGCTTTTTGTGAAAATATAACATGAAAGACGAGCCAGCCGGCACTTTTGCCGGCCGTTTTCAGTGTGTGGCGGGAAATTATAAAAAAACGTTTGAAAATGAGTTGACTTGAACGTAAAGAGCATCTATAAGGGTGGAAAGAGATCGGCTCAGGGGCGCAGTTTTTTAATGCCCGCCCAGCAGGGTGTATGTCTGGTTATATCCTTTACGTGTACGTTAAGGTAATATTGAAGCGAGGTCGCGGGGAGCACAAAGGAGTTCGCCATGAAAGAGGTCCCCTTCCGGTCGATTCCGGCCATGCTCAGGGAGAACGCCACCAGGTTTGCTGGCAACACGGCGATCAGCTACAAGAAGGAGGGGGCCTGGGTCAGACTGACCTACGCCCACCTCTACGACCGGGTGCTGATGGCGGCGCGGGGGCTGCGCAAGATCGGGATCAAGCCGGGCGACCGGGTCGCCATCTTTTCCGAAAACCGGGCCGGCTGGGCGATCTCCGATCTCGCCATTCAGGCCGTCGGCGCCATCACGGTGCCGATCTATGCCACCAACACCCCGGAACAGGCTGCCTATGTGCTCAACCACGCCGGAGTGGAGACGGTCTTCGTTTCGACCCGGACCCAGTACCAGAAACTGTACAAGGTACGTGAAAGTCTCCCCGGAGTGAGCCAGGTCTTCTCTTTCGAGCGCTTCCTGGGCGAACGGGAGATGCCGGTCTACACCCTCTACCAGCTGTCGGAGGTCTCCCATCCGCTCACCGCGGAGGAGCGTTCCGGGATCGAAGCGACGATCGACGGTCTCGGCGCCGCCGACCTGATCACCATCATTTACACTTCGGGGACGACCGGCGTCCCCAAGGGGGTGATGCTGAGCCAGGGGAGCATGCTCTTTGACGCCTGGGCCGGCCTGCGCTGTCTCGGCGGGCTGCAGCCGGACCAGGTCTTTCTCAGTTTCCTCCCCTTGAGCCATGTCCTCGAACGATCGGCCGGTTACCATGCCGCCCTGATCTGCGGTTGCCACATCGCCTTTGCCGAAAGTGTCGAAAAGGTGGTGGAGAACATGGGGGAAGTGCAGCCGACGATCATGGTCAGCGTCCCCCGCCTCTTCGAAAAGATCTATTCGCGCATCCACGAAGCCGCCCACCAGATGTCTCCCGCCAAGCGCCGTCTCTTTCACTGGGCGCTGGAAGTCGGGCGCCAGCATGTCACCGCACGCCATGCCGGCGAGCGGCCGGCGCCCCTGCTCGAGGTGCGCTACCGCCTGGCCGATCGCCTGGTCTTCAGCAAGATCCGGCAGCGTTTCGGCGGACGCCTGCGCAGTTGCATTTCCGGCGGCGCCCCCCTCGACCGCAAGATCAACGAATTCATGTGGATTCTCGGCATCCCGACCTACGAGGGGTACGGGCTGACCGAAACCAGCCCGGCCCTGACCCTGAACAGCCCGCAGGCGATGCGCTTCGGCTCCGTCGGCCAGCCGCTGGAGCAGACCGAGATTCGCCTCGCCGCCGATGGCGAGCTCCTCGCCCGCGGACCGCAGGTGATGCGCGGCTACTACCGCGATGAGGCGGCGACGGCAGCGACCTTCCAGGACGGCTGGTTTTTGACCGGCGATATCGGCAGCATCGATGCTGACGGCTTCGTCTATATTGTCGATCGCAAGAAGGAGCTGATCGTCACCGCCGGTGGCAAGAATATTGCCCCCCAGCCTCTGGAAAACAAGCTCAAGCTCGATAAATTTATCTCCCAGGCGCTGGTCTATGGCGACCGGCGCCCCTTCCTGGTCGCGCTCCTCACTCCCAATCTCGAGCGGCTGCTGGAGCTGGCCCGGGAGGAGCAGATCAACTATATCGGCATCGAGGACCTGGTCGCCCATCAGCGGGTTCTTCAGCTCTTCGCCGAGCGGGTGGCGGTGGTCAATGCCGAGCTGCCGCCCTACGAGAGCATCAAGGCCTTCGCCATTCTCCCCGTCGACTTTTCCATCGAAGGGGGGGAGCTGACGGCGACGCTGAAACTCAAGCGCAAGGTCATCTGTGAAAAGTACCAGGACAAGATCGATCGTCTCTATTTCGAAAAGAGAACCGAATCACCAGTCAGGGGAGGTTGAAGATGAAACAGATCAATCGGGTCGCCGTGCTCGGCGCCGGGGTGATGGGGGCAACCATCGCCGCTCACCTCGCCAATGCCGGCCTGCAGGTCGAACTGCTCGATATCGTCCCGAAAGCGTTGAACGACGCCGAGCAGGCCAAGGGTCTGACCCTCGACAGCCCGCCGGTGCGCAACCGCATTGCCACCGAGGGGCTGGCGGCGCTGCAGAAGCAGAAGCCGGCACCTTTCTACCTCGCCGAGTACGCGGCGCAGATCCGCCCCGGGAACTTCGAGGATCATCTCGACCGGCTCGGTGCCTGTGACTGGGTGGTTGAGGTGGTGATCGAACACCTGCCGATCAAGCTGCAGCTGCTGGAACGGATCGCCCCCCACCTGCAGCCCGGGGCAATCCTTTCGACCAATACCAGCGGCCTGTCGGTGAACGCCATGGCCCAGGCCTTGCCGGCACAAATCCGGCGCAACTTCCTCGTCACCCACTTTTTCAACCCGCCGCGTTACATGCGGCTGCTCGAAATTGTCCCCTGCGCCGAGACCGATCCGCAGGTGGTGGCGCAGCTGGCCGATTTCGTCTCACGGCGCCTCGGCAAGGGGGTGGTCTACGCCAAGGATACCCCCAACTTCATCGCCAACCGCATCGGGGTCTACGCGATCTTCAAGGGGATCGCGCACATGCAGGCGATGGGGCTGTCGATCGAAACGGTCGATGCCGTCGCCGGCCCGGCGACGGCGCGTCCCAAGTCGGCCGCCTTCCGCACCGCCGACCTGGTCGGCAACGATACCCTGGTGCATGTCGCCAACAACTCCTTTGAGCTCCTCCAGGGCGACGAGGAGCGCGAAGTCTTCAAGGTTCCGGCCTTTCTGCAGCAGATGATCAAGGATGGCCTGCTCGGCAACAAGACACGCAAGGGGTTTTACCAGAAGAGTACCGATGCCGCCGGCAAAAAGACGATCCTCGCCTACGACTGGCAAAAGGGGGAATATCGGCCGGCCGAGAAGCCCCAGTTCGCTTCGCTGGCGGCGGTCAAGCAGGTCGACGACCCGGCGCGGCGGGTGCGGGAGATGGTCGGCGCCAGCGACCAGGCCGCCGACTATGCCTGGCGCACCCTGCGCGACACCCTGATCTACACCGTCAACCGCATCCCCGAGATCGCCGATGACGTCGTCAACATCGACAACGCCATGAAGTGGGGGTTCAACTGGGAACTCGGTCCCTTCGAGATGCTCGATGCCATCGGCGTGCCGGCCTTTGTCGCCCGTGCCGAGCAGGACGGCGTCGCGGTGCCCGCGGCCTTGAAGGGGGTCGAGCGCTTCTACCGCTACAGCGAGCAGGGGCAGCCCGAGTACTTCGACCTGGTGACGCGCGGCTTCCTGCCGCTGCCGCAGCCGGCTGGCACCATCAATCTCGAGGTGATCCGCCGCAGCGGCGGCGTGGTCGAGAAGAATGCCGGCGCCTCCCTGCACGATCTCGGCGACGGCGTCTTCTGCCTCGAGTTCCACTCCAAGATGAACAGCCTCGGCGCCGATATCCTCGCCCTCACCCAGAAGGCGGTGGCCCGGGCCGAGCGTGACGGCGTCGGGCTGGTCGTCGCCAACCAGGGGGCCAACTTCTCGGTTGGCGCCAACCTGATGCTGCTGGCGGTGGCCCAGGCCGAGGGGGCGTTCGAGGATATCGACCTGATGGTGCGCACCTTCCAGAAGACGACGATGGCGCTGAAGTACGCCCGGGTGCCGACGGTCGTCGCTCCCTTCGGCATGACCCTCGGCGGTGGCGCCGAATTCACCCTCCACGCCTCGGCGGTGGTCGCCCACGCCGAGACCTACATGGGGCTGGTGGAGATCGGCGTCGGGCTCCTCCCCGCCGGCGGCGGCACCAAGGAGATGTGCCTGCGGGCGGTGGCCCTGGCGCAGCAGTTCGATACCGACGTCTCCCCCTTCCTCTTCAAGAACTTCCGCAACATCGGCATGGCCAAGGTCTCGATGGGCGCCGCCGAGCTCTACGGGCTTGGCTATCTGCGGCACGGCGATTCGATCACCATGGACCGGGAGCGGCTGATCGCCGACGCCAAGCAGAAGGTGCTGGCGCTGGCCGTCAACTTCCGGCCGGGGCAGCCGCTCGAGAGCCTGCCGGCGCCCGGGCGCAGCATCGCCGCGAGCATCAAGAGCCAGCTCTGGAACCTGCGCCAGGGGGGCTTCGTGACCGAATACGAGGAGCAGCTCGGCGGCACCATCGCCACGGTGATCTGCGGCGGCGACGTGCCCCCCGGCACCCTGATCTCGGAGGAGTACCTGCTGCGCCTGGAACGGGAGGCCTTCCTCAAGCTCTGTGGTCAGAAAGAGACTGCAGCGCGCATCCAGCACATGCTGAAGACCGGCAAGCCGCTGCGCAACTAGCCGCCCAGGGATGAGCCACCAGGTGATTACGCCTGTTCACGGAGGATTTCGATGAAGAAAACAGCTTATATCGTTGCCGCCTATCGCACCCCCGGCTGCCGCGCCCACAAGGGGAAGTTCAAGGATATGCGTCCCGACGACCTCGCGGCGCTGGCGATCCGGGGCCTGCTGGAGCGTACCGGCGTCGATCCCCATGCCATCGAGGATGTCATTCTCGGCTGCGCTTTCCCGGAAGGGGAGCAGGGGATGAACGTAGCGCGCATCGCGGCGCTGCGCGCCGGGCTCCCTTACCAGGTGCCGGCGATGACCATCAACCGCTTCTGCTCCTCCGGCCTGCAGAGCATCGCCCTCGCCGCCGAGCGGATCAGCGCCGGCTTCGCCGACTGTATCGTCGCCGGCGGCACCGAGTCGATGACCTGCGTGCCGATGGGGGGGAACAAGTACAGCGCCAACCCCGGGCTGCAGGCCGAATGGCCCGAGTCCTTCGCCTCGATGGGGGTGACCGCCGAGCTGGTGGCGGAGAAGTATGGCATCAGCCGGGAAGACCAGGATATTTTCGCCGCCGCCAGCCATCAGAAAGCGGCAGCCGCCCTCGCCGCCGGACGCTTTGCCGCGGAGACCATCCCGGTCGAGGTCGAGCAGGTGGCCCTGAGCGGCGGCAAGCTGCAGCGGCAGCAGGAGACCGTCGCCAGTGACGACGGCGTGCGCGCCGATACCAGCGCCGCCGGCCTGGCCCGGCTCAAGCCGGTCTTCAAGGTCGACGGCAGCGTCACCGCCGGCAACGCTTCGCAGATGACCGACGGCGCCGCGGCGACCCTGGTCGTTTCCGAAGCTTTTCTGAAAAAGTCCGGCCTGGAGCCGCTGGCCCGTTTTGTCGCCTTCGCCGCCGCCGGCGTGCCGCCGGAGATCATGGGGATCGGTCCGGTCGAGGCGATCCCCAAGGCGCTCAAGCTGGCTGGCCTCAAGCAGGGCGACATCGAGCTCCTCGAACTGAACGAGGCCTTCGCCGCCCAGTCGCTGGCGGTGATCCGCGACCTCAGCCTCGACCCGGAGATCATCAATGTCAACGGCGGCGCCATCGCCCTCGGCCATCCCCTGGGCTGTACCGGCGCCAAGCTGACCGCGACCCTGCTGCACGAGCTGCGGCGGCGCCAGGGGCGCTACGGGATGGTCTCGATGTGCATCGGCGGCGGCATGGGCGCGGCTGGTATCTTTGAACGGATCTGATCTTCCCGAAACCGGGTTGCCAAGGAGAGACGGAGATGAAAATGGACCGACAGGCATTGCAGGGGAGTGAGTATCTGGTCAAGCAGTCACTGGCCGAAGAGGTCTTCACTCCGGAGGATTTCAGCGACGAACAGCGGCAGATCGCCGAGACGACGACCGAGTTCATCGAAAACGAAGTCGTCCCCCACCTCGAGGAGATCGACAGCGGCCGCTTCGACCTGGTGGTACAGGGGATGAAGAAGGCCGGCGAGCTCGGCCTGCTGATGATCGACGGCCCCGAGGAGTACGGCGGACTCGAACTCGACAAGGTGACGAGCATGCTCGCCGCCGAGAAGATCGCCCCTTCCGGCTCCTTCTCGGTTGCCTACGCCTGCCATACCGGCATCGCCACCCTGCCGCTGGTCTATTACGGCACCCCGGCGCAGAAGGCGCAGTACCTCGAGAAGATCCTCACCGGCGAGTGGCTCGGCGCCTACTGCCTGACCGAACCCGGCAGCGGTTCCGACGCCCTCGGCGCCCGGGCCAGCGCGACGCTCAGCGAGGATGGAAAATACTACATCCTCAACGGCACCAAGCAGTTCATCACCAACGGCTCCTTCGCCGACCTCTACACCGTCTTCGCCCAGGTCGACAAGACCAAATTCACCGCTTTTCTGGTCGAGCGCAGCTTCGAGGGACTGGTGGTCGGCAACGAAGAGAAGAAGCTCGGCATCAAGGGCTCCTCGACCACCCAGATCATCCTCGACAACTGCAAGGTGCCGGTGGCGAACCTCCTCGGCGAGATCGGCAAGGGGCACAAGATTGCCTTCAACGTTCTCAACGTCGGTCGCCTCAAGCTCGGCGCCGCGGTCCTCGGCGCCGGCAAGGGGGCGATGGCGGTCGGCATCAAGTACGCCAACGAGCGCAAGCAGTTCAATACGCCGATCGCCCAGTTCGGGGCGATCGGCGAGAAGGTCGCCGACATGCAGGCCGGTCTCTTCGCCTCCGAGTCGATGATCTACCGCCTCTCCGGGATGATCGACAACCAGCTGCTGACCATCCCCAAGGGGGGGGCGGATTACTACGAGCACTACCAGAAGGCGATCGAGGACTACTCGGTCGAATGCGCCATCATCAAGGTCTTTTGCAGCGAGGTGCTGGCGACGGTGGTCGACGAGGTGGTGCAGATCCACGGCGGCTACGGTTTCACCGCCGAATATCCGGCGGAGCGTTTCTACCGTGACGAGCGGATCAACCGCATCTTCGAGGGGACCAACGAAATCAACCGCCTGCTGATCCCCGCCATGATCCTGCGCAAGTCGCTCAAGGGGGAGCTGCCGCTGCAGAAGGAGGCGATGAAGGCCTTCGAGTCGCTGATGACCCCCTCCTTCGAGGAACTCGACGCCAGCGATCCCTATGCCGCCGAGAAACTGCTGGTGCAAAACCTCAAGACCCTCTTTCTGATCCTCGCCGGCGCCGCGGTGCAGAAGCACGGTGAACAGCTGCAGCACGAGCAGGAGATGCTCCTCGCCGCGGCCGACCTGGCGATCGAGATCTTCGCCATCGAGAGCAGCCTGCTGCGGGTCGAGAAGATCGCCGGCCAGGCGAGCGCGGAAAAACGCGGCCTGCTGCAGGCGGTGCTGAAGAGCATCGCCTTCCACGGCGCCGAGCGCGCCGCCACCGCGGCAAAACGGGGGGCCTTCTACATCGAGGAGGGGGATACCCTGACCATGATCCTCTCCGGAGTGCGGCGCTTCACCCGCTACGATGCCGCCGGGCTGCTGCCGGCCAAGCGCCTCCTCGCGGCCGCGGCCAACGAGAGCGAAAAGTACCTCTTCTGACGGAAGCGGGGGCGGGGCTGCCCGCCCCCGTCACGACCACCATGAGCCTGATCCAGCATACCCTCGACACTCCCTATCCGGTCGGGCCGGTCCACTGCTACAGCGGCGAACTGGGTGGCGAGCTGGTCCTCTTCGACACCGGGCCGCCGACCCGCCAGGCCCGGGATGAGCTCGCCAACCGGGTCGACCTGGCGCAGCTGCGCCATGTCATCGTCACCCACTGTCATATCGACCATTACGGCCTGGCCGCCTGGCTCGAGGCGGAAACCGGCGCCCAGATCTGGCTCCCCTATCGCGACGCGCTGAAGATCGAACGCCACCAGGAGCGCCTCGAACACCTCGGCGCGTTGCTGCTCGAACTCGGTTTTTCCCGGCAGTTCGCCGCCGGCCTGCGTGCCACGATGCTCGACGGCAGCGTCTTCCCCGCCTTCCCGACCCGCTTCCGGACGATCGAGGAGGGGCTGCCCGATCATCTCGGGCTGGCGGTGGTGGCCTGCCCCGGGCACTCCCAGAGCGATCTGGTGCTGACCGGGGAAGACTGGGCAGTGACCGGCGACGTGATGCTGCGCGGCATCTTCCAGTCGCCGCTGCTCGATGTCGATCTCGAAACCGGGGAGCGCTTCGACAACTACGGCGCCTACTGCCGCACCCTGGAGCAGCTCGCCACCCTGCGCGGCCGGAAGGTGCTGCCGGGCCACCGCGAGTACATCGAAAGCATCGATGCCAGCATCCTCTTTTATGTCGGCAAGCTGCTGGAGCGGGCCGGCCGGCTGCAGTCCTGCCCCGCAAGCGCCAGCCTGCCGCAACTGGTGCGTGAACTCTTTGGCGACAGTTTGCGGCACGACTTTCATATCTACCTGAAAGCGTCCGAAATTCTCTTCATGCGCGATTTCCTGCGCCGGCCGCAGCTGCTGCGGGAGGCGCTGGCCGGCATCGGCCTGCTCGCCCCGCTGGCCGGGCAGTTCGCTGCCCTGGCGGCTTAACCCCTTAGCGCGAGACGAGTCCACCATGAGCGATATCCTCTTCACCCCCCTGGCGATCGGCCCGCTCTCCCTGGCCAACCGCATCGTCATGCCGGCGATGCACCTTAACCTCTGCGACGATTACCAGGTCAGCGACCGCCTCTGCGCCTTCTACGCCGAGCGCGCCCGCGGCGGCGCCGGCCTGATCAGCGTCGGTTACGCCAGCGTCGATGAGCTGGCGGCGCATCCCGGCCATATCGGCGCCCATGACGACCGCTTCCTCCCCGGCCTGACCCGGCTTGCCGCCACCCTCCATGCCGGCGGCGCACGCGCCGCGGTGCAACTCAACCACGCCGGCCGTTACAATCATTCGCTGCTGACCGGCGGCCTCCAGCCGGTCGCCCCCTCGGCGCTGCCGTCCCGCCTCACCGGGGAGACCCCGCGGGCCCTCAGCGGTGCCGAAATCGATGGCCTGATCAAAGCCTTTGCCGCCGCCGCCGGGCGGGTCGCCGCCGCCGGCTTCGACGCCGTCGAGATCCTGGCCGGTACCGGCTACCTGATCAGCGAATTCCTTTCCCCCCTCACCAACCGACGCGACGACGCCTGGGGCGGCAGCCTGGAAAACCGCATGCGCTTCGGCTGCGCGGTGGTGGCTGCGGTCAAAGAGGAGAGCGGCCTGCCGGTGATCGTGCGCCTCAACGGCAACGACTTCATGCCCGGCGGCAACGGCCGCGAAGAACTGATCGCCTTTGCCATGGCGCTGGAGGCGGCCGGTGCCGACGCCCTCAGTGTCAATGTCGGCTGGCACGAGGCGCAGCTCCCCCAGATCGTCACCAAGGTGCCGCGCGGCGCCTTCGCCTACCTCGCCCGCGGCATCCGGGAACGGGTCACGATCCCGGTCATTCTCGGTCACCGCATCAACGATCCGGCCACCGCCCGCGAGCTCCTCGCTGACCAGTGGTGCGACGCCGTGGCGATGGGACGGGCGCTGATTGCCGATCCCGAGCTGCCGAACAAGGCCCGCCTGGGGCGCGAGGCGCAGCTGGTCCATTGCGTCGCCTGCGGCCAGGGCTGTTTCGACAACCTCTTCAAGATGCGTCATATCGAATGCCTCTGTAATCCCCGCGCCGGCCACGAACTCGATCGCGCCTTCGTCGCCAGTGCCATGCCGCAGCGGGTGCTGGTGGTCGGCGGCGGCGCCGCTGGCATGAGCGCCGCGCTGGCGGCGGCCCGCCGCGGTCACCGCGTCACCCTCTGCGAGCGCAGCCACGAGCTCGGTGGGCAGTTGCTGCTGGCCGGCGCCCCACCGGGGCGGGCGGAGTTTGCCGGCCTCGCTGCCGACCTGGCTCGCCAGGTGGCGGCCGCCGGGGTCGCGGTTCGGTTGAGTTGCACCGTCGATCGTCGCCTGCTGGAGGAGTTGCGGCCCGACCGGGTGATCCTGGCGAGCGGCGGCCAACCGCTGACACCGGCGATTCCGGGGATCGAGCTGCCGCTGGTGGTGCAGGCCTGGGAGGTGCTGGCGGGGCGGGCCGAGGTCGGTCGCCGGGTGGTGGTGATCGGCGGCGGTGCCGTCGGTATCGAGGTGGCCCTGGCCCTCGCCGAGGAGGGGACGTTGTCGGCCGAGGTCCTCAAGTTTCTGCTGATCCATGAGGCGGAAGAGCTGAGCGAGCTGCGCCGGCTGGCGACGCGGGGGAAACGCCAGGTGAGCCTGGTCGAAATGCTCGGCAAGCTGGGCGGCAATTTTGGCAGAACCACGCGCTGGACCATGCTGCAGGACCTGGAGCGCTACGGTGTCGCCAGCTTTCCCGAGAGCCGGGTCGAAGCGATCAGTCCCGCCGGGGTCACGATCTCCCGTCACGGCGAGTCCCTGCTCCTCCCCGCCGACAGCGTGGTGCTGGCGGTCGGTACCCGCGCCGAAGCGAGCCTCGAACCGCTCTGCGCCGAGCTCGCCATCCCCTGCACTTTGGTCGGCGATGCCCGCCGGCCGGGGCTGGTCCTCGACGCCGTCCACCAGGGTTTTCTCGCCGCACAGGAGGTCGCATGAAGAGTTTCGCCCGCCTCCCCGGTCTGCTGGCCAGGGCCCGCACCTCAAGCTTCTGGCTGCGGGTGCTGAACCTCCTCCTCGGGCGGATGATCCCCTTCAACCGCCCCCACGGGGTCCGCATCCTCGACCTCGGCCCTGACCGGGTGCGCACCACCGCCGACTACCGGCGTCGCAATCACAATCATATCGGCGGCGTCCACGCCTGCTGCATCGCCACCGTCGCCGAATTCTCTTCCGGCATGCTCCTCCTCTCGCGGCTCGACCCGGTGCGCTACCGGCTGATCATGGCGCACCTCGAGATCGACTACCTTTATCAGGCCAGGAGCGCTATCATCGCCGAGAGCGTGCTGAGTGACGCGGAGCTGGCCGCCGAGGTACTGCAGCCGCTGCAGGAGCATGACAAGCTGGTGAAGGAATTCGAGACCCTGGTGAGCGACCGCCAAGGGAACCTGGTGGCGCGGGCGCGGATCACCTGGCACATCAAACCCTGGGACAAGGTGCGCACCCGCCCGGCCTGAAGAGTGGTTGCGGGGCAAACCGAGGAGGAACGACGATGCTGAAACGATTGTTGCCGCTACTGCTGGTCGGACTGATGCTGGTGGCCGGAAATGCCGCGGCGCTGGAGGTGGCGGGAGTGCAACTGGCGCCCGAGGTGGGCCTTGGCGGTGAGCGGCTGCAGCTTAACGGCTACGGCATCCGCAAAAAATTCTTCTTCAAGATCTACGTCGGCTCCCTCTACACCGCCCAGCCGGCCACCAGCACCGCCCAGGTGCTGGCGCTGCCCGGCGCCAAGCTGGTGCGCATGGATTTCGTCTACGACAAGGTCGACAAGAAGAAGATCGTCGACGCCTTTGCCGAGGGGTTCGAGAAGAACAGCCCCGGCCTGGTCGGGAGTGCCAGCGCCAGGGCCTTCCTCGGCTGGTTCGACGCCGACTTTGTCCGCGGCGACCGGGTTGACCTGCAAGTGGGGGCGGACGGCACGGTCAGCGCCAGCCACAACGGGCGCGTCCTCGGCAGCGTCACCGACCCGGCCCTGGCGCGCGGGGTGCTGCTGATCTACCTTGGCGAGCAGCCGGCGGACGCCGACCTGAAGGCGGGGATGCTCGGCCAGGACTAGACCGGCGGTCCGCCTGGCCCCGGTGGTGGCGGAGGTAAAGAAGAGATTGCGGCGGATGTGGCGCTGATTGCCGCTGGGGGCGTCAACGAACCGGCGGGGCGTTCCCCTGCAGGATGTCGACGATGCGGCTGCGGTAGTCGACGATCTCCCGGCGCAGCGAGGAGAGGTTGGCGATCTTCTGGTCGACCTTGCTGATATGACCGTCGAGGATCTCCACCAGCTTCGGGGTGATCGACTCGAAATCCTGGCTCTGGGTGTCGAAGTTGGCGGCCAGTTCCTGCATCTCCTTGAGGGTGATGCCGAGCTCCTTGAGCTTGAGAATGAACTTCAGGCGCAGCACGTCGGCGCGGTTGTACATGCGGGCGCCACCGCCGAGGCGCTCCGGCGGCCCCATCAGGCCGATCTCCTCGTAGTAGCGGATGGTGCGGGTGGTGACGCCGAGTTTTTTGGCGACGGTGCCAATCTGGGTGGCCTGTTCCGTGCTGGCGCTCATAAGTGTGACCTTTACGTAACTTAAATTTCCTTTCAGATATCATCTTAATGCGGTGCTGTCAATCCTTTTCGCCTGGATATTCATTATAAAAGTCAGTTAGTTGTGAAGCTAATTGAAAAAATGTAAAAACGTTCTATTTTTTATTGACCTTAACGTAAAGTTATTTTATAGCTGGCGTACCTGGTACGGCGCAGG
This sequence comes from Desulfuromonas carbonis, assembly GCF_054658035.1. NCBI lineage: Bacteria > Pseudomonadati > Thermodesulfobacteriota > Desulfuromonadia > Desulfuromonadales > Desulfuromonadaceae > Desulfuromonas > Desulfuromonas carbonis. The sequence goes on from NZ_BAAHXR010000003.1 coordinate 1,416,005, forward strand.
GCCGCAGCCGTGATGATTCTCAACGAGAGCGGAGCGAGGCGATGAACCAGACACGGGAAATCTACTGGAATGTCGGCCATGGGGTGCTGATCCCCATGTATCTGCTGGCGCTGCTGGCGCTGGCGGTATTGGGCTGGGGGCTGTGGCAACGGATCCGGGTCTATCGCCAGGGAGAGCCCCTTGACCGGCGAGACCAGCTCGGGGCGCGCGTCACCGAGATGCTGACCAGCGCCTTTGGCCAGCTGCGGGTGCTGCGGGTCGCCGGCGCCGGCACCGCCCATGCCCTCTTCTTCTGGGGCTTCGTCCTGCTGACCATCGGCACCACCCTGATCTTCATCCAGGCCGACATCCTCGACCCGCTCTTTGACGTGCGTTTTCTCCAGGGCGGATTTTACCTCCTCTTCTCCCTGACCCTCGATATTGCCGGGCTGGTCGCCATCGTCATGCTGCTCGGCCTCGGGGTGCGCCGCTATCTGGTGCGTCCTGCCGGCCTGCCGAGCAGCGGCGACAACGCCCTGATGCTGGTTCTGCTGCTGGTGATCCTGGTTAGCGGTTTCGTCGTCGAGGGGCTGCGCATGGCCGCCACCGAACTCGGTACGCCGCTCGCCGCCTGGTCGCCGGTGGGGCTGGTCTTTGCCAACTTCTTTGCCGGCGTCGAGACGACCAGCCTGCAAAGCCTCCATCGCGGACTCTGGTGGCTGCACCTCCTCCTCGCCCTCGGCTTTATCGCCCTGATCCCCTTCAGCAAGCTGCGCCACCTGCTCCTCACCCCGGCCAACAGCCTCTTTCGCGACCGCGGCCCGGTCGGCCAGCTGGCCACCCTCGATCTCGAAGACGAAAGTTCCGAGCACTTCGGTGCCGCGCAGCTTTCCGACCTCTCCTGGAAGGATCTGCTCGACGCCGACGCCTGCACCTACTGCAAGCGCTGCCAGGACCGCTGCCCCGCCTTCGCCACCGACAAGCCGCTGTCGCCGATGAAGATCGTCAACCAGCTGCAGGAGCTCGCCTTTGCCCCGGCCGCCGCGACTGCCGCCCCCGGGCTGGTCGAGACCATCGGTCGCGACGAGCTCTGGGCCTGCACCACCTGCCGCGCCTGCCAGGAGATCTGCCCCGCCACCATCGAGCACGTCCCCAAGATCGTCGCCATGCGCCGCAACCTGGTGCTGATGGAAGGGGAGTTCCCGGGCGAAGAGGTGCAGAAAGCACTGGAGGCGACCGAGGTCAACGGCAATCCCCTCAACATGGGCTACGCCGGTCGTGGTGACTGGGCCGAAGAGCTCGGCATCAAGCCCCTCGCCGAAGACCCCGAGGTCGACCTCCTCTACTTCGTTGGCTGCTACGCCTCCTTTGACAAGCGCAACATCAAGGTCGCGAAGAGCTTCATCCGGCTCTGCCAGGCCGCCGGGCTCAGGGTCGGCATCCTCGGCAAAGAGGAGAAGTGCTGCGGTGAGCCGATGCGCAAGCTCGGCAACGAGTACCTCTACCAGATGATGGCCGCCGAGAATATCGAGCTGATCAAGGGGTATGGCGTCAAGAGGATCGTCACCAGCTGCCCCCACTGCTTCAATACCCTTGCCAAGGACTACCGTGATCTCGGCCTCGACCTGCCGGTGGCGCACTACACCGCCTTTCTCGCCGAACTGCTGGCGCAGGGGAAGCTGCCGCTCAAGGCCGCCGAGTTTGCCTGCACCTACCACGACAGCTGCTACCTCGGCCGCTACAATGACCTCTTCGCCGCGCCGCGCCAGCTCATCGCAGCCGCCGGCGGGCGCCTCAACGAGATGGAAAAGAGCGGCCGGGAGAGCTTCTGCTGCGGCGCCGGCGGCGGCCGCATCCTCGCCGAAGAGAAACTCGGCAGCCGCATCAGCGAGAAGCGCGCCGCCATGGCCGCCGCCACCGGTGCGCCGCTGCTGGTTTCGAGCTGCCCTTTCTGCCTGACCATGTTCGAGGACGGCGTCAAGGGGGCCGGCTTCGAAGAGAGCCTCGCCCCGAAAGACCTCGCCGAACTGCTGGCGGAGCGAATCTGAAGATTGAGACCACAGGAGGCCCCACCCATGAAGATCCTCGTCTGCATCAAGCAGGTTCCGGATTTGGAATCGCGCTTCAAGCTCAACGCCGCCGGGACCTGGTACAGCGAGCAGGACCTCGCCTGGCGCATGAACGAGTACGACGAGTACGCCGTCGAACAGGCGGTGCAGCTCAAGGAGCAGAGCGGCGGCGAACTGGTGGTGTTGAGCCTCGGCCCCGAGCGGGTGCGCGAAGCGCTTAAAAAGGCGCTGGCGATGGGGGCCGACCGCGGCGTCCACCTGCAGGACGATGCCAGCTTCGCGAAGGACCCGTCCCAGATTGCCGCGGCAATCGCCGCCTACGCCAAGGACGAGCAGTTCGACGTCGTCTTCACCGGCCTGCAGTCCCAGGACCGCGGCAGCGCCCAGGTTGGCGTGCTGCTCGCCGCAGCCCTTGGCCTCAACGCCGTCACCACCATCGTCGACTTTAGCCTGGCGGGGAGCGTCGCCACCGTCAAGCGCGAGCTCGAAGGGGGGGTGAAGGCCGTCGTTGAAGTAACCCTGCCGGCCCTCTTCACCTGCCAGCTCGGCCTCAACACCCCGCGCTACCCGACTCTGCCCAACATCATGAAGGCGAAGAAGAAAGAGATCGCCGCCCTGCCGGTGAGCGTTCCGGAAGGGCGCACCACCACCCTCAAGACCGCTTATCCGGAGAAGAAGGGGGGCGGGCTGGTGCTCGAAGGGGAGGTCGGCGCCCTCGCCGACCAACTGCTGGCGCTGCTGAAAGAAAAGACCGCCGTGCTGCGCTAGTGCCGAAACCACGACCCGTCAACCAGGGAGAGACCCGATGAAAGCCTTGCTCGTTGCCGAATCCCGCCAGGGAGAGCTCCTCGCCGCCAGCTACGAACCGCTCGCCTTTGCCCAGAAACTCGGGGCCCAGAGCGCCATGTTCCTGGTCGGCAGCCGCCAGAGCCTGCCCCAGTTTGATGGCCCCCTCTACTTCGCCGACGCCGGCGCCGCCGGCGACTACCAGCCCGACCTGCACAAGGCGCTCTTGCAGCAGGCGATCGAAAAAGAGCAGCCCGAGCTGGTCGTCTTCTGCCACTCCTCCTACGGCTGGGACCTCGCGCCGCGCCTCGCCGCCGCCCTTTCGGCGCCGCAGATCTCCGAAGTGATCGACGTCGTCGAGGGGGGCTACCTGGTGCCGGCCTGCAACGCCAAGCTGCGCCGCACCGTCGCCGCCAAGGGGCCCGTCACCATCGTCACCCTGCAGGCCGGCGCCTTCAGCCTCTCCGCCCCCCCCGCCGGCACTCCGCAGCTCGAAGAGCTGAGCGTCGCCGGCGCCGGCAGCGGCATCCGCCTGACCGGCTACGAAGCCGCCGAGAAGGGGGGCGTCGATCTCGGCAAGGCCGAGGTGATCGTCAGCGCCGGGCGCGGCATCGGCAAGCCGGAGAACCTGGCGCTGATCGAAGCGCTGGCGAAAACGTTGCACGGCGAATACGGGGCGAGCCGGCCGGTGGTCGACGCCGGCTGGGCCGACCACAGCCGGCAGGTCGGCTCCACCGGGCAGACGGTGGCGCCCAAGCTCTACGTCGCCTGCGGCATCAGCGGGGCGATCCAGCACCTGGCCGGGATGAAGAAATCGGACTACATCGTCGCCATCAACACCGACAAGGAGGCGCCGATCGGCGAAATCGCCGACGTGCTGGTGGTCGCCGACCTCAAGCAGTTCGTCCCCGCCCTCACCGCCAAGCTGGCCGGCTGATCGCAGCGCGCCAAGGAGCAAACGTGACATGGTAGAAAAGATCTTCGCCACGCTGGAACAGCACTATCAGCCAGGCTGCGTCAATGAGCCGGTCACCTTCTACTTTTCCATCGGTGCGGTGAAACGCACGGTCTTTCTGCAGAAGGACGCCTGCCGGGTCGAGCTCGGCCGGACCGTGGCCGAAGCCGACTGCGTCTGCAAGATGGAGGAAAACTTCTTTCTGAAGATCTGGAATGACGGGTATCGCCCCGGCCTGAAGGACTTTCTGAGCGGGGCGATCAAGTCGAACGACCCGCAACGGCTGAAGCTCTTTCTCGCGGCCTTCGGCAAGGGGGAGTAGGGAGGGCTTCATCTTTTTTGGGTGGCGTCTCTTGACGGTGCCCATCCCCTGTGTTACGAAATACAGGCTCTCCTGGTGCAGGAAATGGCCAGGGAGCAAATCATGGGGGGGTATGGGGATGGCCGGGGGGCGTCCACATTCGTTACATTCCGCAAGCCGCGGGTTTCGGCAGCATGTATGCCGAGGCCGGCGGCTTTTTGCGTCTGCAGTGCCCGGCAACGCCGGTTGCGGTAAGCGTGGGAGAGGGGAGCGTGAGCGACCGATTCATCCCGCCCCATGGCGGTTATCAACAACTGCTCTCCTTTCGCAAGGCCGGGATCGTCTTCGATGCCACGGTCTACTTCTGTGAGCGCTACATCGACCGGCGCAGCCGCACCCGCGACCAGATGGTGCAGGCCGCCCGGTCCGGCAAGCAGAATATCCTCGAAGGGAGCATGGCCTCGGGGAGTTCGAAAGAGACCGAAATCAAGCTGACCAATGTCGCCCGCGCCAGTCTCGAAGAGTTGCTGGAAGATTATCGCGACTTTCTGCGAACCAAGGGGTTGCGGCTGTGGGCGAAGGAGAGCCGGGAGGCGCTGTTTGTGAGGAGGCTGGGTCGATCAAGACATGAGACGGCGGTGTAAATCAGTTTGTGTAAATGGCTTGGGTTTTTGTCGTCAGTAAACCGGCAACCTGCCTTCGAACAAGATAGAGAACTGGTTGAGGGCGGCCTTCCAGTCCCGAATCGGCAGGGTCCATTTCTTGGCGATATTGTTCAGCGCCAGGTAGAGCAGTTTGAACATGGCTGCGTCGTTGGGGAATGAGCCCCGGTTCTTGGTGACCTTGCGCAGCGACATGTTTAGCGATTCGATCGCATTGGTGGTGTAGATCACCTTGCGAATCTCCGCCGGGTAGGCGAAAAAAGGGGTGATTCTCTCCCAGTTGCGCCGCCAGGACTGGCCGATGGAGGGGTGGGTTTTATCCCACTTCGCTTCGAACTCCGTCAGGTTCATTTCGGCCTGCTCGGCCGTCGCGGCCTGGTAAATGGACTTCAGATCGGCCGCCACTTCCTTGCGCTGTTTCCAGGAGACGTAGCGGAGAGAATGGCGCACCATGTGAACGAGGCAGAGCTGGACCTGGGTGCGAGGAAAGACTGCTTCGATGGCCTCGGGGAAACCTTTGAGCCCGTCCACGCAGGCGATGAAGATGTCTTCGACACCCCGGTTTTTCAACTCGGTCACCACCTGTAGCCAGAACTTGGCGCCCTCGTTCTCGGCCACCCACATGCCCAGGACCTCCTTGATGCCGTCCAGGGTGACGCCCAGGGCCAGGTAGACCGCTTTATTGCTGACGTGGCCGTTGTCTCGCACCTTGACCCGGACCGCGTCCATATAGACGATGGGATAGAGGGCGTCGAGCGGTCGGTTCTGCCAGATCTTGACCTCGTCCGCGACGGCATCGGTCACGCTGGAAATGAGGGCGGGAGAGACCTCGACGCCATAAATCTCTTCCAGATGCCCCTGGATCTCCCGGGTCGTCATCCCCCGGGCGTAGAGGGAGATGATCTTGCCGTCGAAGCCGGCGAAGCGGGTCTGGCCCTTGGGAATGATGAGCGGCTCGAAGCTGCTGTCCCGGTCACGCGGAACCTCGATCGGCAGTTTGCCGAATTCGCCCTTGATGGTTTTGGCCGACTTGCCATTGCGGGCATTGCCGCCTTTCGTGGCCACGGGAGCATGCTTCTCGTGCCCCAGGTGTTGGGTCAATTCCGCTTCCAAAGCTCGTTCCAGAAGGGCCTTGGTGAGCTGTTTAAGCAAGCCGGTTTCGCCGATCAGGTCTTCGGGCTTCTTGTAGTCGGCAAGCAGACGGTCCAGCAGATCTTTTTCGATGGCCATGGGGGCTCCTTAGAGGGTGGGGTCCCGGTGTACCCCTGAATGGCCATTTACACAATCTTTTTTACACCCTCGCTCCTCCCGGTGACGTATGTCTATATCCAGAAAGTTGTCACGAAGCAGTAATCACCGCTGATTGCATCAAGCTTCGACTAGTTTCAAGTATGTTGAACAAGTTGTTTTTCCTGCGAGCAATTGAGTCGAAAGTTATAAAAAACCAAATCCTTGGAGTGACTAAAGGTGTCGCGCAGTTAAATGATACTAGTGCAGGCCCCCTCCATAGATACCGGACCATCCGGTATCCTTTGAGAAACAAGAAACCCTCTCAAAGAAAGGAGCCTGCACCATGAAATTCTACACGAAACAGCACCAATTCTATTGCGGCGTCGATCTGCATGCAGACGCCATGTACGTCTGCATCCTTGATGCGACCGGCGAGGTGGTGGTTCATCAGAACATCCCGACCAAACCGAAAAACTTCCTGCGACTGATCAAACCCTACCGCTCCGGCATCGTGGTCGGCTGCGAGTGCATGTTTACCTGGTACTGGCTGGCCGATCTGTGCACCGAGCAGGAGATTGACTTCGTCCTCGGTCATGCCCTCTACATGAAGGCAATTCACGGCGGCAAGGCCAAGAACGATCGCATCGATTCCCACAAGATCGCCGTACTGCTGCGCGGCGGTTCTTTTCCGCTGGCCTATACCTACCCCAAGCCGATGCGGGCGACGAGGGACTTGCTGCGCCGCCGCAATCATCTCGCCCGCAAACGGGGCGAACTCTTCGCCCACATCCAGAACACCGCCACCCAGTACAACCTCCCCGAGCCGCTGGGACGTATCGCCAAACCGAGCGAGCGCGGTGATCTGCTCAAAAAGTTTCCCGATTCGGTGGTACGTCGCATGGTCGAGGTCGACCTGCTCACCATCGAACATTACGAACAGCTGCTGGATCGACTGGAGCGGGAACTGGAGCGCATCGCCACCGGTCATGATCCGATCAACCTGGCGCTGCTCAAATCGATTCCCGGGGTCGGCAAGATCCTCGGCATGGTGATGCTCTACGAGATCGAGGACATCGCCCGCTTCCCCCGCGAGCAGGACTTTGCCTCCTATTGCCGGCTGGTCAAGCCGGGCAAGGAATCGAACGGCAAGCATTATGGCCATTCGGGCAAGAAGATCGGCAACGCCCATCTGCGCTGGGCTTTTGGCGAGGCCGTGGTGCTGATGCTCAAAGGGAACAAGCCGGCTCAAACCATGCTGCAACGCCTGGCCAGCAAGCACGGCAAGGGGAAAGCCCTGGCCATCCTGGCCCATCGTCTCGGTCGTGCCGTCTATTACATGCTCAAAAATCAGGTGCCCTTCGACCAGGACAGGTTCCTGCGCAAGGCCGCCTGACGCGGAGGGGGCGGATCAGCCAGACCGTCTAACTGGAGGCAACCACAGCGGCGAGATAAGCTCGGCGGCCATAAGCAAGCGCAGACTTCTGGGCCAACAGCCCGACTTGGGCCGCATCATCCGCCAACTTCCGCCAGCCGGTTTGTTTTGATTGGAGGTCCGCCCCGCTCCAACAGCTTGCGCGATGGTCCAAAGGGCCCGCGCCGGATTCTGCCCCTTCCCCGATCCCGCACCTAACTGCGGCCATCGGCACCAAGATGGACCTCGCTATTTTGATTGGGACGGCATGAGGGCACGAGCGTGATTCCAGGCGGCAGGGAGGACTCGAAAGAGCCCCTGCGTACAGAGCCTCGATAAGTGTTTGGAGCAGAATTCGTCTGCAGCCAGAAGTGAATCCCAAGCCGGAACCCGGTTGGCTCTTAAGAGATCAGTCGCTTGTCAAAGAACGGGAGGAAAAACCTTTTTCGTTATCGGACTTTTTTACCCTTGACGGCCGGGGGCCTGATAAGGGTTAGTCTTGCGCGATTCAGCACAATTGGGTTCCCTCTCCCCCCTCTCGCCGAACAAAACCAAATCGTCGCCGAAGTCGAACGCCGCCTCTTCCATCGTCGCCGGAGCCGAAGCCCAGGTCGACGCCAACCTGCGCCGCGCCGAGCGCCTGCGCCAATCGATCCTCAAACAAGCCTTCTCCGGGGGGCTCGTCCCCCAGGACGAGGGCGACGAACCGACCAGCGTGCTGCTGGAGCGGATACGGACCAAAGCGCCCTCACCCCAGCCCCTCTCCCAGAGGGCGAGGGGTATAAAGGCAGCCCCTCTCCCCAGGGGAGAGGGTGGCCGCAGGCCGGGTGAGGGGGAACCGGCTTCCGCCGCCGGCACCGCCTTCACCTGCATCGACGACGTCACCGCCGCCATCCTCGCCCACATGCAACCCGGCCACGACTACGCCCGCGCCGAACTTGCCGATCCGCTCGGTCTCTCCACCGGCCAGTGGAATGCGGCGATTCAGGAATTGAAGCGGATAGGGAAGGTGCGGCAGACGGGGGAAAAGCGCGGGGCGCGGTATCAACGCACTTAACACAAAAGCAATGTGCAAAATATGCATATTGCTTCCGCAGTGTTCCGGAATTTCCGGAGCACTGCTTCGAAGGACGGAGTTGAGTCATGCAACCAGATGAACAAAATACGATTCTGATCTATCAGGCCAACGACGGGAGAACCCGTCTCGATGTCCAGCTCGATCACGAAACCGTTTGGCTGACTCAAAAGCAGCTGGCTGATCTTTTTGACGTCAAGGTTCCCGCGATTTCCAAACATGTGCGAAATATTATCGCTTCCGGCGAACTTGCTGCCGAGGCAACTGTTTCCAAAATGGAAAGAGTTCGTCGCGAAGGCGAGCGCTCGGTGAGCAGGGCCGAGGTTTCGTACAATCTGGACATGATCATTTCGATCGGTTATCGGGTGAATTCTGACAAAGCGACCCGGTTTCGCATCTGGGCAACCCAGGTTCTCAAAGATCATCTGGTCAAGGGCTACACCATCCATGAACAGCGCCTGCGCGAAGAAAGAGCCAAACTGCGCGAGATGCAGCAGACCGTCGATCTCCTCGCCCGCACCCTGACAACGCAGGAACTGGTCACCGAGACCGGCACAGACGTGCTGCGGGTGATCAACGATTACGCCTACGCCCTCGCCACCCTCGACCGCTACGACCACGGCACCCTGACCATTGCGGGGACGACCGGCGCGGCGCTGCACGTCATCGATTACGACGAGGGGATTTCACTCGTGCGGGCGATGAAGGGGGAGTTCGACGGCCTCTTCGGCATTGAGAAGGACCAGGGATTCAAGAGCGCCCTCGGCACGATCTACCAGACTTTCGACGGCAAGGAACTCTACCAGAGTGTCGAGGAGAAGGCGGCCAACCTGCTCTACTTCGTGGTCAAGAACCACGCCTTCAGCGACGGCAACAAGCGCATCGCTGCCGCGCTCTTCATCTACTTTCTCGCCGCCAATGCCATCCTCTATCGTCCCGACGGCTCCAAGCGCCTCGCCGACAACGCCCTGGTGGCGCTGACTCTGCTGATCGCCGAGAGCCGTCCCGACGAGAAAGAGACCATTGTCAAAGTCATCGTCAACCTGATCAACCGGAGCAACGACTAAACATCATGACACCAGCAGCCATCGTATCCAAACTCTGGAACTTCTGTAACGTCCTGCGCGACGACGGCATGAGCTACGGCGACTACGTCGAACAGCTCACTTATCTCCTCTTCCTTAAGATGGCCGACGAGCGCACCAAGCCGCCCTACAACCATCCCAGCACCGTCCCGCTGCAATGGGCCTGGCCGACGCTGGTGAAGAAGGACGGCGATGAACTCTTTGACCACTATCGCCACACCCTGGAAAATCTCGGCAACGAGAAGGGCCTGCTCGGGTTGATCTTCAATAAGTCGCAGAACAAGTTTCAGGACCCGGCCAAACTGCGCCGCCTGATCGTCGATCTGATCGACAAGGAAAACTGGTCGGTGATGAGCGCCGATGTCAAGGGGGACGCCTACGAGGGGCTGCTGGAGAAGAACGCCCAGGACACCAAGAGCGGTGCCGGCCAGTACTTCACCCCGCGGCCGCTGATCCAGGCCATCGTCGATGTCATCGCCCCCAAACCGGGGGAGACGGTCTGCGACCCGGCCTGCGGCACCGGCGGCTTTCTGCTGGCCGCCCACGATGCCATCGTCAGCAAGCATCCGCACATGTCCAGGGAGGAGCGCAAGGCGCTCAGGGAAGGAACCTTCAAGGGGTGGGAGCTGGTGCAGTCGACGGCGCGGCTCTGCGCCATGAACCTGATGCTGCACGGCATCGGCGGTGGCGATGGCGCCCTGCCGCTCGCGGTGAGCGACTCCCTCGCCGCCGATCCGGGGGAGCGTTTTGACATCATCCTCACCAATCCCCCCTTCGGCAAGAAGAGCAGCACCACCATCGTCGCCGAAGACGGCAAAGTCAACCGCGAGACCGAAACCATCGAACGCGACGACTTCTGGGCCACCACCAGCAACAAGCAGCTCAACTTCATGCAGCACGTCAAGACCCTGCTCAAGCAGCACGGCCGCGCCGCCGTGGTGGTGCCGGACAACGTGTTGATACTAGTGCAGGCCCCCTCCATAGATACCGGACCATCCGGTATCCTTTGAGAAACAAGAAACCCTCTCAAAGAAAGGAGCCTGCACCATGAAATTCTACACGAAACAGCACCAATTCTATTGCGGCGTCGATCTGCATGCAGACGCCATGTACGTCTGCATCCTTGATGCGACCGGCGAGGTGGTGGTTCATCAGAACATCCCGACCAAACCGAAAAACTTCCTGCGACTGATCAAACCCTACCGCTCCGGCATCGTGGTCGGCTGCGAGTGCATGTTTACCTGGTACTGGCTGGCCGATCTGTGCACCGAGCAGGAGATTGACTTCGTCCTCGGTCATGCCCTCTACATGAAGGCAATTCACGGCGGCAAGGCCAAGAACGATCGCATCGATTCCCACAAGATCGCCGTACTGCTGCGCGGCGGTTCTTTTCCGCTGGCCTATACCTACCCCAAGCCGATGCGGGCGACGAGGGACTTGCTGCGCCGCCGCAATCATCTCGCCCGCAAACGGGGCGAACTCTTCGCCCACATCCAGAACACCGCCACCCAGTACAACCTCCCCGAGCCGCTGGGACGTATCGCCAAACCGAGCGAGCGCGGTGATCTGCTCAAAAAGTTTCCCGATTCGGTGGTACGTCGCATGGTCGAGGTCGACCTGCTCACCATCGAACATTACGAACAGCTGCTGGATCGACTGGAGCGGGAACTGGAGCGCATCGCCACCGGTCATGATCCGATCAACCTGGCGCTGCTCAAATCGATTCCCGGGGTCGGCAAGATCCTCGGCATGGTGATGCTCTACGAGATCGAGGACATCGCCCGCTTCCCCCGCGAGCAGGACTTTGCCTCCTATTGCCGGCTGGTCAAGCCGGGCAAGGAATCGAACGGCAAGCATTATGGCCATTCGGGCAAGAAGATCGGCAACGCCCATCTGCGCTGGGCTTTTGGCGAGGCCGTGGTGCTGATGCTCAAAGGGAACAAGCCGGCTCAAACCATGCTGCAACGCCTGGCCAGCAAGCACGGCAAGGGGAAAGCCCTGGCCATCCTGGCCCATCGTCTCGGTCGTGCCGTCTATTACATGCTCAAAAATCAGGTGCCCTTCGACCAGGACAGGTTCCTGCGCAAGGCCGCCTGACGCGGAGGGGGCGGATCAGCCAGACCGTCTAACTGGAGGCAACCACAGCGGCGAGATAAGCTCGGCGGCCATAAGCAAGCGCAGACTTCTGGGCCAACAGCCCGACTTGGGCCGCATCATCCGCCAACTTCCGCCAGCCGGTTTGTTTTGATTGGAGGTCCGCCCCGCTCCAACAGCTTGCGCGATGGTCCAAAGGGCCCGCGCCGGATTCTGCCCCTTCCCCGATCCCGCACCTAACTGCGGCCATCGGCACCAAGATGGACCTCGCTATTTTGATTGGGACGGCATGAGGGCACGAGCGTGATTCCAGGCGGCAGGGAGAACCAGGTCGACAAAGACCGGCCCCTGCATCAAGAGCCTCGATAAGTGTTTGGAGCAGAATTCGTCTGCAGCCAGAAGAGAATCCCAAGCCGGAACCCGGTTGGCTCTTAAGTGATCAGTCGCATGTCAAAGAACGGGAGGGAAAACCTTTTTCGTTATCGGACTTTTTTACCCTTGACGGCCGGGGGCCTGATAAGTGTTCGAGGGCGGGGCCGGGGAAACCATCCGCCGCAAGCTGCTGCACGAGTGCGACGTCCACACCCTGCTGCGCCTGCCGACCGGCCTCTTCTACGCCCAGGGGGTGAAGGCGAACGTCCTCTTCTTCACCCGCAAGCCGGCCAGCGAAACACCCTGGACCAAGAAGCTCTGGATCTACGACCTGCGCACCAACGTCCACTTCACCCTCAAGACCAATCCCCTGAAACGATCCGATCTCGACGAGTTCGTCCAGCTCTACGCCGCCAAGCCCCGCGCCGCCACCTGGAGCGCCGAGAGCCCGACCGGCCGTTGGCGTTGCTACGACTACGCCGACCTCATCGCCCGCGACAAGGCGAGCCTCGATATCTTCTGGCTCAAGGACGACTCGTTGGAGGATTCGGACAACCTGCCGGCACCGGGTGTACTGGCGGCGGAGATTGTTGAGGACTTGCAGGCGGCGCTGGAGCAGTTTCGGTTGATTGCGGAGGATTTGGGGGAAGCGGTGGCGGTAGAGTCATGACCAGAACCGGAGAGAATTGTTGTTTTCAGCATGGTAAGTGAAATAATTGTGGACTTACTCTGCATAAAAGTTCTATTGTTTGGTCATGCTCATGGACCTGCGCCAGAAAATTCCCTATGAAGAGTTCGACTATCAGATCCTCCTGGATTCGCTGCGGGGGTATGCGCATCCGCGCAAGAAGATCACCTCTCTTCTGGCCAAGGGGGAAATCGTCCGCGTCAAGAAGGGGCTCTACCTCTTCAGCGAGCAGCACCGCCGCGCCCCGTACTGCCGCGAACTGCTGGCCAACCTCATCTACGGCCCCTCCAGCGTCTCTCTCGAATATGCCCTCCATTACCATGGACTGATCCCGGAAGGGGTCGAGACCATCACCTCGGTTACCTGCGGCCGGTCCCGCAGCTTCGACACTCCCGTCGGACATTTCAGCTACCGCGCCATCCCCATGGCGGCCTACCGGATCGGCATCGACCGGATCGAACTGGCCGACGGGCGGGCGTTTCTCATGGCGGTACCGGAAAAGGCGCTGGCCGACCGCGTAGTGGCAGAACGGGGAAGCGCCCTGCGGACGCAAAAGGAGCTGCTTGTTTTCCTTGTAGACAGCCTGCGTATTGAAGAGTCCGCCCTCGCGGGTCTCGACCCCGCGGCCATCCTGGTCATCGCAGAGGGCTATCGTTCGCGGCGGCTGAAGGTGCTGGGCCAACTGCTCGCCCGACTGCAGAAGGCGGAGGTGACCCATGCATGATGCCGTGGCGCGGATGCTGGCCAGGTACGAGAGCAAAAGTCTCGACGATCAGGTGGGGGCGTTGCGGGAGATCATTCAGGAGGTGGCCCTGCTCGGCTTGTGGCGGGCCCGTTTTTTTGAGCACGCGGCCTTTTACGGCGGCACTGCCCTGCGGATTCTCCACGGTCTCGACAGGTTTTCCGAAGACCTCGATTTCTCCCTGCTGGCGCCGGAGCCCGATTTCTCGCTGCAACGTTTCAGCGCCGCGTTGGAAGAAGAGGTGCGCGCGTTCGGTTTCAACCTGTGGGTAGAGACGGTGGAGAAGACGGTGGAGACCGCCGTGCAGTCGGCCTTTCTCAAGGCGAACACGCGCAGCGAGCTGATGGTGATCGAAGCCGACCAGCGGCTCACCCAAAACGTGCCGCCGGGGCAGGTTTTGAAGATCAAGGTCGAGGTCGACACCGACCCGCCGCCCGGTTTCCTGACTATCACCCGCTACCTGCTGCTACCAATCCCTTTTGCCGTGCGCTGCTACACGCTCCCCAGCCTGTTTGCCGGCAAGATGCACGCGCTCCTCTGCCGCAAATGGAAGAACCGGGTCAAGGGGCGCGACTGGTACGACCTGGTCTGGTACGCGGCCCATCACCCACAGCTCAACCTGCATCACCTGGAAAAGCGCATGCGGCAGACCGGGCACTGGTCGGGACCGCCATCCCTGGGCCGGGAAGACTTCGGTTATCTGTTGGAGGCCGCCATCGCCCGCCTCGACGTCGAGCAGGCGCGGCAAGACGTGGCGCCCTTTGTCCGGGATCGCCAGACACTGGCGCTCTGGTCGGCCGATTTCTTCCGGGACGTGGCCGCAAGGATTGTAATTGTCGAAGAGTAGGAGGGGGGACCCGCCATGGAGAACTTCATCTCCGAAGAGGCGATTGAGCAGGCCATTCTGAAACGGCTGCGTGAAGAGTTCGGTTTTGCGCGAGCGCAAAAGAATCAAGAGCAAAGGCGGGCCCAAGCAAGAGAGAACGGCAGTGGAGACGTTCTTAGGGGGATGGCCGACTCCCAAAGAGTTGATCTCTCAATGGGACAGACCTGGCGGATCCCTCTGCGGTCCATGGCCCTATCTTCAGAACGGGGAATGCCCCTCCCCTGATAGCGTTTTATCAACAGCCTTCCGGTCATTCCAGTCGCCTGCTCCTCCCCGCAAATGAGAAGAAAATCAGTTGACACGGGCCTTGCGGTTATCCTATAAAGCGGTGGTCAGACCAATTTAGCCCCCGGGAACGATGCCATGACCGCACTGCTGCTGATCCTGGTCAGCACCATCTTCGTCAACAACTTCGTCCTCTCCCGCTTCCTTGGCATCTGCCCCTTCCTCGGCGTGTCGAAGAAGGTGGAGACCGCCCTCGGCATGGGGATGGCGGTGACCTTTGTCATGACCATCGCCGCGGTGGTGACCTGGCTGATCCAGTACTTCATTCTTATCCCCTTCGGTATCGAGTACCTGCAGACCATCGCCTTCATCCTCGTCATCGCCTCGCTGGTGCAGCTGGTGGAGATGGTGATCCAGAAGGCGAGCCCGGTCCTCTACCAGTCCCTCGGCATCTTCCTGCCGCTGATCACCACCAACTGCGCGGTTCTCGGTCTGGCGGTCCTCAACATCCAGAAGGGCTACAACTTTATCGAGAGCGTCGTCTTCGCCATCGGCGCGGCCCTCGGTTTCACCCTGGCGATGGTCCTCTTCGCCGGCCTGCGCGAGCGCCTCGACTACTCGCCGGTGCCGCCGGCGTTTCGCGGCACCGCCATCGCCCTGATCACGGCCGGCCTGCTGTCGCTGGCCTTCATGGGTTTCGCCGGCCTCGTCAAGGGGTGAGGCGTTCCAGCGCCATTTAATCTCAGGTGGGTCGAATTCCCCGAAGCTTGCTTCGATGAAAGCGATCAATCTAAACTTTTGATACCCCGTAGCTTGCTGCGGGGAGATTCATTCACTTGTTGCCTGTTACGAATCACGGATAGTCCAATGCTTGCTTCCATCCTCAGCCTCGGTGGTATCGGTCTGCTCGCGGCGCTCGCCCTCGGGCTGGCGGCGCGCAAGTTTGCCGTCGAGGTCGACCCGCGCGAGCTCGCCATCCTCGAGGTCCTCTCGGGGGCCAACTGTGGCGCCTGCGGCTACCCCGGCTGCGGCGCCTACGCCAAGGCGGTAGCCGGCGGCACGGCCGATCCGACCCTCTGCACCCCGGGGGGCGCCGGCACGGTAGCGCAGATAGCCCACATCCTCGGGGTCGAGGCGACGGCGGCGGAACCGCAGGTGGCGGTGGTGCGCTGCCAGGGGGACAATGACCGCGCCAAGCTCAAGTACCACTACCTCGGCATCTACGACTGCACCGCCGCCCAGCGCATCGCCGACGGGCCGAAGAGCTGCCCCGGCGGCTGCCTCGGCCTCGGAACCTGCGCCCGGGTCTGCCCCTTCGGCGCCATTGAGATGACCGCCGCCGGACTGGCGGTGATCAGTCGCGAGAAGTGCACCGGCTGCCGCAAGTGCATTGCCGCCTGCCCGCGCCAGGTGATCGCCATGGCGCCGCTGCGGGCGACCGTGCATGTCCTCTGCAACAGCCAGGACAAGGGGGCGCTGGTGCGCAAGTACTGTCAGGTCGGCTGCATTGCCTGCCAGATCTGCCACAAGACCGTCCCCGCGGCCTACGTGATCGAGAATTCCCTGGCCCGGGTCGTTTACGAGCATCAGGAGGAGGCCGCCGCGGCGGTGGCCAAGTGCCCGACCAGGTGCATTCGTGATTTTGCCGAGGGCTATCCCGAGGGGAGCCGTTTTAGCGCGCCGACCTGCCCGACCACGGCCGGCCGGGCCGCGTGAGCCGGTGGCCCGGAAGTGATGCGATGAGACTCAAGAGTTTTCCCGGCGGGCTGCACCCGCCCGACAACAAGCAGTTCACGGCGCACAAGGCGATCGTCGATTGCCCGCTGCCGGCGGAGCTGGTGATCCCCCTCTCGCAGCACATCGGGGCGCCGGCGGACGCCTGCGTCAAGGTTGGCGACCTGGTGGCCAAGGGGGAGGTGGTCGGCCAGGCCCGGGGCTTCGTCTCGGTGCCGGTGCACGCCTCGACCTCGGGTGCGGTGGTGGCGGTCGAGCCGCGCCCGCACCCTGCCGGCAAGCCGTTGCCGGCGGTGGTAATCAAACCGGACGGGGAGGATCGCTGGATCGACGGCCTGGCAGGGATTCCGGCCGAAGAGCAGGACGACGAGAGTCTGCGCGACCGCATCCGCGCCGCCGGCATCGTCGGCCTCGGCGGCGCGACCTTTCCGACCCACGTCAAGCTGACCCCCCCGGGTGACAAGCCGATCGACACCCTGATATTGAACGGCGTCGAGTGCGAGCCCTACCTGACCGCCGATCACCGCCTGATGCTGGAGAATCCGGAGCGGATCGTCGACGGCATCACCATTCTGCAGCGGCTCCTCGGCGTGCGCCGGACCCTGCTCGGCATCGAGGCGAACAAGCCCGACGCCATCGCCGTCATGACCAAGGCCTGTGCCGGCACCAGCATCGAGGTGGTGGCGCTGGCGGTGAAGTATCCGCAAGGGGCCGAGAAGCAGCTGATCCTCGCCCTCATCGGCAAGGAGGTCCCCTCCGGCGGCCTGCCGATGGACGTCGGGGTGGTGGTGCAGAACGTCGGCACCGCGGCGGCGGTTGCCGACGCGGTGCGCCACGGCCGGCCGCTGGTGGAACGGATCGCCACCGTCTCCGGGCCGGCGATCGCCAATCCGCAGAATTTGCGGGTGCGCATCGGCACCCCGCTCTCGCACCTGGTGGCGGTCTGCGGCGGCGCCAAGGGGGAACTCGCCAAAATCATCATGGGCGGCCCGATGATGGGCAGCGCCCAGCTCGGACTCGAAGCGCCGGTGACGCGCGGCACCTCGGGGCTGCTCCTCTTCGGCCCGGGCCAGTTCCCGCGGGCGCCGGAAGGTCCCTGCATCCGCTGCGGGCGCTGCGTGCGCGCCTGCCCGGCCCATATCCTGCCGACCGCCATCGCCGCCTGCGCCCGCCTCGACCGCTTCGACGAGGCGGAGGGGTTCGATGCCATGGATTGCATCGAGTGCGGCTGCTGTACCTACACCTGCCCGGCGGCGATCCCGCTGGTCCAGGCCATCCGCCAGGCCAAGGCGGCAATCCTTGCCAAGCGAAGGAAGGGCTGACGTGGAATCGCCGCTCTATCTCTCCAGTTCCCCCCACGCCCACTCGGGGGTGACTACCGACCGGGTGATGCGCGACGTCATCATCAGCCTGCTGCCGGCCTGCGCCGTCGCCTTTTATCTCTTTGGCTGGCCGGCGCTTGTCACCCTGCTCCTCTGCACCCTGGGCTGCCTGGCGACCGAGGCCCTCTGCCGCAAGGGGATGGGGCAGGCCCTGACCCTGGGCGACGGCAGCGCCGCGGTGACCGGTATCCTGCTCGCGATGAACCTCCCCCCCTCCGCCCCCTGGTGGCTTTCGCTGCTCGGCAGCGTGGTGGCGATCGCCATCGGCAAGCAGGTCTATGGCGGACTCGGCCACAACCCCTTCAACCCGGCGCTGGTGGCGCGGGTGGTGCTGCTGATCTCCTTCCCGGTGCAGATGACGAGCTGGACCAGTCCGGCCCCCCTCGGCTCGGGCCTCGACGCCGTCACCAGCGCGACGCCGCTCGGCGAGATGAAGACCGCGGTGATGCTTACCGGCAAGCTCCCCGAGGCCCTCTCCGGCGGACTCGGGCACTATTTCACCGGCCAGATGGCCGGTTCCCTCGGCGAGGTCTCGGCCCTGGCGCTCCTCTGGGGCGCGGCCTACCTCTTCTGGCGCAAGGTTTTGACCTGGCACATCCCGGTCGCCTATCTCGGCAGCGTGGTGCTGCTCGGCGGCGCCTTCTGGCTGATCGACCCGACCCGTTACCCGAGCCCCCTCTTCCACCTGCTGACCGGCGGCCTGATCCTCGGCGCCTTCTATATGGCGACCGACATGGTCACCTCGCCGGTGACGCCGCAGGGGATGCTGATCTTCGGCGTCGGCTGTGGCCTGGTGACGGTGCTGATCCGCCTCTTTGGCGGCTATCCCGAAGGGGTCTCCTTCGCCATCCTGCTGATGAACGCGGTGACGCCGCTGATCGACCGCTTCGTGCGGCCGAAAAAGTTCGGCCTCGCCCCCGCGGCCAAGGGAGGGCCGGCATGAAAGAGATCGCCCGCCTCGTCTTTGCCCTGACCCTGATCGCGGTCGGCGCCGCCCTGATCCTCTCGCTGGTCGAAAGGGTGACCCGGGAGCCGATCGCCGAGCAGCGGCGGCTGGAGATGCTCAAGGCCCTCACCGCGGTGCTGCCGCCGATCGACAACCAGCCCGATAGCGACAGCGTCAGCCTGGTTGCCGGCAGCGACCGCAAGGGGCGGCCGCTGCAGCGGACCTTCTACCGCGGCCGCAAGGAGGGGGAGCTGGCCGGGGTCGCCTTCAAGGTCGTCGCCCCCGACGGCTACAGCGGCAACATCGAGATCATGGTCGGGGTCGATGCGGCTGGCGCCGTGACCGGGGTGGAGATTCTTTCCCATGCCGAGACCCCGGGGCTGGGGAGCAAGATCGCCGAGCCCTGGTTCAAGGATCAGTTCCGCGGCAAGACTTTGCAGAACGCCGACTGGCGCGTGAAGAAGGACGGCGGCGGTTTTGACCAGATCACCGGCGCCACTATCTCGCCGCGGGCGGTGGTCAACGCCCTTAAGGGGGGGCTGGAGTTCTTTGCCGGCCATCGCGCCGAGATTCTCGCCGGGGAGGCCAGGCCATGAACCTGCTGCAGGAATTTACCAAGGGGTTGTGGCGTGAAAACGCCGTCTTCCGGCTGGTGCTGGGGATGTGCCCGACGCTGGCGGTGACCACCAGCGCCGAGAACGGGCTCGGTATGGGCCTGGCGACCACCTTCGTGCTGGTCTGCTCGAACCTGGCGATCTCCGCCCTGCGCAAGCTGATCCCCGCCCAGGTCCGGATTCCAGCCTACATTGTCGTCATCGCTTCCTTTGTCACCGTGGTCCAGCTTGGCATGGAGGCCTTCGTCTACGACCTCTACAAGGCGCTTGGCATCTTCATCCCGCTGATCGTCGTCAACTGCCTGATCCTCGGCCGCGCCGAAGCTTTCGCCGGCAAGAAGCCGCTGCTGCCGTCGCTGGCCGACGGTCTCGGCATGGGGCTCGGCTTTACCCTCGCCCTCTTCGTCCTCGGCGCGGTACGGGAGCTCTTCGGCTCCGGCAGTTTGCTCGGTGTCAGCCTGTTCGGCGCCGCCTATCCCCCCTTCCTCCTCCTCATCCTCCCCCCCGGCGCCTTTATCGCCCTCGGCATCCTGCTTGCCCTGATGAACCGGTTCGATTCCCGCCGGGGTTGAAGCGATTCTGCAACGCGTGATTGTTAATCTCAGGTGGGTCGAATTCCCCGAAGCTTGCTTCGATGAAAGCGATCAATCTAAACTTTTGATACCCCGTAGCTTGCTGCGGGGAGATTCATTAAAAGTCCATTAACAATCACGCGTTTCCGCCGCGGCCGAGGTCGCGGTGCAAGCGCACCCGAGAGGCGGTCACCGACCCGGTTTGACCGGGTTAAAAACTGCCGCAAAGCCCCATTTAAACGGGCGTTCTTACTCGAAAAACTGCATACAGTATACTGTATTTTTTCCCTTGACAAAGGGTTTAATTTATCCTAACTTGCACACGGCCGTGCCCCGTAAACGGAATCCGGTGGTGCGTCCTTTTTCTCTGTCCAAAATCATCCTTTTCGGGAGGAGTTGTTTCCATGCTAGAGAGTTATCTGCCGATACTCGTCCTCGTCGCCATTGCCTTTGCCTTTGCTGTCGGCTCGGTGGTCCTGTCCCGGCTGATCGGCCAGAAGAAGCCTTCGGCCATCAAGCTCGCCCCCTACGAGTGCGGCATGCCGCTCTTCGGTACGGCCCGGGAGCGCTTCTCGGTCAAGTTCTACATCATCGCCATGCTCTTCATCGTCTTCGACATCGAGGCGGTCTTCCTCTATCCCTGGGCGGTCATGTTCAAGCGCCTGGGGATGTTTGGTTTCGTTGAGATGGGCGTCTTTATTCTGATCCTTCTTGTCGGTTACGTCTATGTCTGGAAAAAAGGAGCGCTGGAATGGGAGTAGAAGAAACCCTCGGCAATAATGTCATCACCACTTCGCTGGACAAGCTGGTCAACTGGTCCCGCGCCAAGTCGCTGTGGCCGATGACGTTCGGTCTCGCCTGCTGCGCCATCGAGATGATGGCCGCCGGCGCCGCCCGTTTCGACCTCGACCGTCTCGGCATCCTCTTCCGTGCCTCGCCCCGGCAGTCGGACTGCATCATCATTGCCGGCACCGTCACCAAGAAGATGCTGCCGGTCATCAAGGTCGTTTACGAGCAGATGCCGGAACCGAAATATGTCATCGCCATGGGCGCCTGTGCCTGCTCCGGCGGTATTTTCGATACCTACAGCACCGTTCAGGGGATCGACGAGGCGTTGCCGGTCGATGTCTACATTCCCGGCTGCCCGCCCCGTCCCGAAGGCCTCATCTACGGTATCGGCAAGCTGCAGGAGAAGATCATGAAGGAGCGTAACTCCTTCGGCGCGGTGATCGGTATCGGCGAGCGCATCAACGGGGTCTGATCCAGGTAACGATTCCACGAACAGAGATAGGGATTGAAGAATATGAGCGAACATGCAGCGGTAGCGAAGCTGAAGGAGCGATTCGCCGGGGCGGTCCTCGAGGTTGCCGAATTTCGCGGCGAGACGACGGTGACGGTGAAGAAGGAAGAGATCGTCGCCATTGCCTCCTTCCTCAAGCAGGACCTCGGATACAATTTCCTCTGCGACCTGTGCGGCGTCGACTACCTCGGCCAGACGCCCCGGTTCATGGTGGTCTACAACCTTTACAACATCAGCAGCAAGGACCGCCTCCGGGTCAAGGTTCCGGTCGCTGAGAACGATGCCGAGGTCGAGACGGTCAGCGGCGTCTGGGCGACCGCCAACTGGCATGAGCGCGAGTGCTGGGACCTGATGGGGATTTCCTTTGCCAACCACCCCGACCTGCGCCGCATCCTGATGCCGGCCGACTGGGTCGGGCACCCGTTGCGCAAGGACTACCCGTTGCAGGGACCCGACCGCGCTCCCTACCAGGGCCGCCTTTCCTAATCATCCGGCATGTTCACCCTTCGCTAGACGAGGTTAATGATGGCAACGACCGAAATCATGACCATAAACATGGGGCCGCAGCACCCCTCGACCCACGGGGTTCTGCAGCTGATTCTCGAGCTCGACGGCGAGATCGTCAAGAAGGCGACCCCGCATATCGGCTTTCTGCACCGGGGCGTCGAGAAGCTCTCCGAGCATCGCACCTATCACCAGGTCATCCCGCTGACCGACCGTCTCGACTACCTGGCGCCGATGAGCAACAACCTCGGTTACGTGCTGGCGGTGGAGAAGCTCCTCGGTATCACCGACCTGATCCCCGACCGCGCCAACCGCGTGCGCGTCATCCTCGCCGAGCTGACCCGTATCAAGAGCCACCTGGTCTGGCTGGCGACCCACGCCCTCGACATCGGCGCGATGACCGTCTTCCTCTACTGTTTCCGCGAGCGTGAGGCGATCATCGACATCTACGAAAAGATTTCCGGTGCCCGCATGACCTCCAACTACTTCCGCGTCGGCGGCCTTTCGGCCGACCTGCCGGCGGGGATCGAGCAGGAGATCCGCAGCTTCGTCGCCGCCATGCCCGGCCTGGTCGACACCTACGAAGGGCTGCTCACCGGCAACAGGATCTGGCAGAAGCGTACCATCGGAGTCGGCAAGATCAGCGCTGAGGATGCCATCGACATCGGCCTCTCCGGGCCGGCCCTGCGTGGTTCCGGGGTTGACTGGGACCTGCGCCGCGACAATCCCTACTGCGGCTACGAAGAGTATGACTTCAATGTCCCGGTGCGCACCGAGGGGGATACCTTCGCCCGCTACAAGGCGCGCCTCGACGAGATGCGCGAATCCTGCAAGATCGTCAACCAGGCCCTCGACAAGCTGCAGCCCGGGCCGGTCCTGGCCGACGCCCCGAAGGTCTGCCTGCCGCCGAAGAAGGACGTCGTCAACACCATCGAGGGGCTGATCCACCACTTCAAGATCATTACCGAAGGGTTCAAGGCCGAAGTAGGGGAAGTCTACCAGGGGATCGAGGCGCCCAAGGGGGAGCTCGGCTACTACCTGATCTCCGACGGCGGCAACCATCCGTACCGGATGAAGATCCGGCCGCCCTCCTTCGTCAACCTGCAGGCCCTGCCGCAGATGGTCGAAGGTTCTCTGCTGGCCGACGTCATCGCCACCATCGGGACCCTGGATATCGTTCTCGGTGAAATCGACCGCTAACCCGCTCTTCGGCGCGCGAGGGAGACCATGAGCAACGCAGCGGAACAAGTAGAGCAAGAGGAAATCGACCTGACCGGTGCCAACCAGGTCATCGATAAATATCTCGACATGCACGGGGCGCTGATGCCGGTGCTCCAGGAGATCCAGGAGGTTTACGGCTATGTGCCCGAGCCCTGCGTCCACCTGGTGGCCGAGCGGCTCAACGTCTATTCCAGCCAGATCTACGGCGTCCTAACCTTCTACGCCCAGTTCCACCTCGAGCCGCGCGGCAAGTACATCGTCCGCGTCTGCATGGGGACCGCCTGCCACGTCAAGGGGGCCGGCCGTATCGGCGACACCCTCAAGGACCGGCTCGGCGTCGGCCATGCCGAAACCACCGAGGATCTCAAGTTCACCGCGGAATACGTCGCCTGTATCGGCGCCTGCGGCATGGCTCCGGTCATCATGGTCAATGATGCCACCTACGGCAGCATGACCGTGAACAAGATGAACGAGGTCATCGACAAATACGTGAAGATGGACTGAAGCAACGCTTTCAACCCGATACCCTGATCGAGGATATACAGATGGCGGAAACAGCGGAAATGATCGAGGTTCTCATCTGCACCGGTACCGGCGGCATCGCCTCGGGCTCGCTGGTCGTGGCGGACGCCTTCCAGGCCGAGTTCGATAAACACGGCGTCGAAGCGAAAATCGGCAAGCGCTGTTCAATCAAGAAGACCGGCTGCCGCGGCCTCTGCGCCAACGACGTGCTGGTCGATATCGTGATGCCGGGACAGGCGGCTGTTACCTACGACTTCGTCACCGCCGAACTGGTGCCGCAGATCGTCGAGGAACATATTCTCGGCAACGAGGCGGTCGCCAAGAAGGTCGCCGGCGCCTATTATGAGAAGTTTCTGGAAAAACAGCAGCGCATCATCTTCTCCCGCTGCGGCACCATCGACGCGGAGAGCATCGACGAGTTCATCGCCCACAAGGGGTTCACCGGGATCAAGAAAGCGGTGACCATGACCCAGGATCAGGTCATCGAGGAAGTGAAGAAGTCGGGCCTGCGCGGACGTGGGGGCGGGGGCTTCCCGACCGGCGTCAAGTGGTCCTTCTGCAAGGCGACCCCGGGGACCGAGAAGTACCTGATCTGCAACGCCGACGAAGGGGACCCGGGTGCCTTCATGGACCGTTCGGTCCTCGAAGGCGACCCCTACGGCCTGATCGAGGGGATGATGATCGGCGCCTACGCCATCGGCTGTACCTTCGGTTACGTCTACTGCCGTGCCGAGTATCCGCTCGCCATCAAGCGCCTGCAGAAGGCGATCGATACCTGTTACGAAAAGGGGATCCTCGGCAAGAATTGCATGGGGCTCGGTTTCGACTTCGACATGCGCATCAAGGCCGGCGCCGGCGCCTTCGTCTGCGGCGAGGAGACCGCCCTGATGGCTTCCATCGAGGGGCAGCGCGGCATGTCCCGCCCCCGTCCCCCCTTCCCGGCGGTGCGCGGCCTCTGGGGCAAGCCGACCAACATCAATAACGTCGAAACCTTCGCCAACGTCGCCTATATCTTCTACAACGGCGCCGACTGGTACGCTTCGATTGGTACCGAGGGGACCAAGGGGACCAAGATTTTCGCCCTCACCGGCAAGGTCAAGCATACCGGCCTGGTCGAGGTTCCCGCCGGCACCACCATGCGCGAAGTCATTTACGACGTCTGCGGCGGCATCCTCAACAACCGCAAGTTCAAGGCGGTGCAGGCCGGTGGCCCCTCCGGTGGTTGTCTGCCGGGCGAGGCGATCGACGCCCAGGTCGACTACGACTCGCTGATCAAGGCCGGCGCGATGATGGGCTCCGGTGGCCTGGTCGTCATGGACGAGACGACCTGCATGGTCGACATCGCCCGCTTCTTCCTCAACTTCACCCGCGTCGAGTCCTGCGGCAAGTGTATCCCCTGCCGCATCGGCCTCAAGATCATGCTCGAGATCCTCGAGCGGATCACCGAGGGAAAAGGCCAGGAGGGGGACATCGAGCTGCTGCAGGATATGGCCTACGACATCAAGAAGAGCTCCCTCTGCGGTCTCGGTCAGACGGCGCCGAACCCGGTTCTGTCGACGATCCGCTACTTCCGCAACGAGTACGAGGCGCACATCAAGGAGAAAGAGTGCCCCTCCCACTCCTGCAAGCCATTGCTCCATTTCGAGGTTATCGAGAGCGCCTGCAAGAAGTGCGGTCTCTGCTACAAGATCTGCCCGGTCGATGCGATCCGCTGGGAAAAGGGCGGCATCGCCACCATCGACAAAGAGAAATGCACCCAGTGCACCTCCTGCTACGACGCCTGTCGTTTCATGGCCATTGAATAGTAGCCGGTTTTCCAGCTGATTCCGATACGAGGACGAGATGGTAAATCTGACGATTGACGGCAAAAAAATCACGGTCAAGAAGAACGCGACCATCTACGAGGCTGCCCAGGAAGCCGGTATCCATATCCCGGTCCTTTGTTATGCCAAGAAGCTGCTCCCCTACGGAGCCTGCCGGGTTTGCCTGGTGGAAGTCGAGCAGATGAAGGGGCGCCTGATCCCCTCCTGCACCACCCCGGTGACCGAGGGGATGGTGGTGACGACGACCTCGGACGAGATCCAGAAGGTGCGCAAGACCGTCCTCGAATTCCTGCTGGTCAACCATGTCGTTGACTGCCCGGTCTGCGACAAGGGGGGGGAGTGCGACCTGCAGGACCTGACCTACGAGTTCGAGGTGGTCAAGAACCGCTTCGAAGGGGTCAAGTTCGACCTCCCCAAGGACGAAGTCAATCCGCTCATCGAGCGCAACATGAACCGCTGCGTTCTCTGCGGCAAGTGTGTCCGGGTCTGTGACGAGATCGTCGCCTACGGCTCCTACTCCTTCATCAACCGCGGCTTCGAGACCAAGATTGCCACCGCCTTCGATCGCGGCCTCAATTGCGAATTCTGCGGCCAGTGCGTTTCGATGTGCCCGGTCGGAGCGATCCTGCCACGCCCCTTCAAGTTCAAGGCGCGCCCGTGGCAGCTCAAGGAGGTCGACTCGGTCTGTGGCTATTGCGGCAACGGCTGCACCGTCACCCTCGGAGTGAAGGACAACAAGGTCGAGACCATCCGCTTCAATGACAAGACCGGGGTCAACGATGGCAACCTCTGCATTCGCGGCCGTTTTGGTTATTCCTACGTCAACAGTGAAGAGCGCCTGCAGAAACCGTTGCTGCGCAAGGATGGTGCCCTGGTCGAGGTCAGCTGGAACGAGGCCCTCGAAGCGGTGGTGGCCGGTTTCAACGGCGCCAAAAATGCCGGTGGGGTCGGCATTCTCTCCGGCGCACGCCTGACCAACGAGGAGTTCCATCTCCTGAAAAAACTGGCCGGGACCCTTGGCAGCACCAACCTCGACCACTCCGGCGGCGAATGCTACAAGGGGCTGACCGAGGGGTTGCAGGAGACCCTGGGGCTGACTGCCTCTACCGGGACCTTTCCGCAGGTCGAAGAGTGTGATGTCATTCTTTCGATCCGTTCCGATTTTTACGAGACCCACCCGGTCTTCGGCATGGTCATCAACCAGGCGGTCAAGCGCAACGAGGCCCAGTTGATTGTGGTCGCCGACAAAAAAGGGAAGTTCGGTACTCTGCCCCACGCCGCGACTCTGCTCGCCAAGCCCGGCCTTGAGGTCAACATCCTCAATGCCATGGCTGCCGTCCTCATCGAGGAAGGCCTGGCGGTGACCGAGGGGGTCGAAAACCTCGACGCCCTCAAGGCCAGCCTTGCCGAATATGCGGTCGACAAGGTCGCCGCCGAGAGCGGGGTGGCCGCCGAAGCGCTGCGCAAGGCGGCCCGCCAGCTCGCGGCTGCGAAAAAGAGTGCGATTCTCCTCGCCTATGGCCTCCCCTACAGCGCCAACAGCAAGGAACTCGGGATCGCCGCGGCCAACCTTTCCATCCTCTCCGGCAATGCCGGGCGGGAAGGGAGCGGTCTCTATCTCTGTGGCGAGAAAGCCAACAGCCAGGGCGCCATCGATCTTCAGGTGCTGCCGGGCCAGGGTGGACTTGGTGCGCAGGCGATGCTCGCCGCCGCCGGGGAAGGGAAGCTCGGTGCCCTTTACGTGATCGGCGAAGACCCGCTGACCTCCTACCCGGACCGGGCCAAGGTCGAGGCGGCGCTGGCGAAGGCGAAGTTCGTCGTCGTTCAGGACCTCTTTCTTTCGCCGACGGCAGAGCAGGCCGATGTCGTGCTTCCCGCGGTCTCCTTCGCCGAGAAGGACGGGACCTTTACCAACGCCGAGCGGCGCATCCAGCGGGTCCGCCCCGGGGTGACCCGGCCCGGCGAAGCCAGGAGCGATGCCGAGATCTTCACCGCTCTGGGCGCACTGTTCGGCAGTACCCTGAGTTACACCGGCCCGGCGGCGATCTTTGCCGACCTGGCGCAGGCCGTTCCCGGGTACGCCGGGATCGACTTCACCGCCATCGGCGCCCAGGGTGTTGTCTGGGGCGGCGAGCAGCTGGCGCCGACCCGCAAGAAGGTGGTGCCGGTGGCTGGCGGCAAGCCCGTGACCAGCGCCTTTCAGCTGGTGACCGGCAGTGCCCTTTACCACAGTGGCACCATGTCGACCCGGGCCAAGGGCCCGCTGGCCGTCATCCCCGAACCCTACCTCGAGCTCGGTCGCGAAGACGCCGCTGCACTCAAGGTCGCCGAGGGGGATCTGCTCAAGCTCAAGGGGAACGGCGTCGAGCTGCAGCTCAAGGCCAAGATCGGCAACCGTCTCCCCAAGGGAGTGGTCTTTGCCCCCTATCACTTCGCCAGCGCCGGCATCAACCGGCTTTACCGCGGGGAAGCTGCCGTTTCGGTGGAAGTGAGCAAGTAACCAGGAGCGATCATGGATTGCCCCAAGTGTCAATCCCCGGTATCCGCCCGGGCCAGGTACTGTGATCAGTGCGGTGCCAATCTCGTCGAGGATGTCGGGTTCCTTCACCAGAAGGCGATCGACTGTTACCACCGCGGTCTGATTGACGAAGCAGTGCAGCTCTGGGACCAGGCCCTGCAACGGGCCCCGGAGTTCAGCAAGGGATATTACTACAAGGGGCTGGCCCTCTACGATCGCGGCGATCTGTCGCAGGCCGTAGCGGCTCTCACCCGGGCGTTGCAGGGCGAGCCGGAACCCTTCCGGGTCTACTTCAAGCTGGGGATGGCCCAATACGGCCTGGGGGATCTGGCCGGCAGCATCGCAAGCTACCGCCGGGCCCTGGAGATCAACCCCGGCAGCGCCGAAACCCATTACCGGCTCGGCCTCACCTGCCTGCGCAACTCCAGTCTCGATGAGGCCCGCAGCGCCCTCGAGCAGGCAGTCGCCATCAACGGCAGGTACACACGGGCGCTCTACACCCTCGGGCTGGTACTGGAGCAGCAGGGCGAATACGACCAGGCCGTCGAGCAGTTTCGCAAGGTGGTAACGATCAGCCCCGGCTATACTTCGGCCATTTTCGAGCTCGGCATGGCCCTTTACCGCAAGGGCGAGATGGGGGAGGCGGCCGACCAGTTCCGCGCCGCCGCAACGAGCAGTCCGCGCTTTGCCCCGGCCTGCTTCATGCTCGGCGAGACCTTGCGCCGGGCGGGTGATTTCGGCGGGGCGATCGACGCCTACCGGGATTCGCTCCGGCTCAACCCCAGGGACCCGGAGGCCTACGTCCATATTGCCGAATGCAACCTGCAGCTCGACCTGCTCGGTGCCGCCCTGGAGGCGGTCGACGCCGCCCTGGCGATCAACCCGCAGCATCGGGACGCCCAGTACCTCAAGTCCCACATGGGGCAGATGAAAACACCGCATAAACCCGGATTTTGACCGTCACCGATAACGACCGTGTCCACATCGTTTAAGGAAGAGGATAGACATGAACCCGGAAATCCTGAGCCTCTCTAACAGCCCCGCCCTGTTCGTCCTTGCCATGTTGGTCAAGATCCTCGTGGTCTTTTCCGTGACCATGCTGATGGTCGCCTACGCGACCTGGGTGGAGCGCAAGGTAATCGGCCACATGCAGACCCGTCTCGGCCCCATGGCTACCGGCTGGCATGGCCTGCTGCAGCCGATTGCCGACGGCCTCAAGCTCTTCTTCAAGGAAGATATCATTCCCTCGGAAGCGAGCAAGGTCCCCTTCATTCTCGCACCGATGATGATTCTGGTGCCGGCGCTGATCACCTCCGCGGTGATTCCCTTCGGCCCGGACCTGACGATCGGCAATTACGTCATTCCGATGCAGATCACCGACCTCAATGTCGGCATGCTCTACATCCTCGCCATGGCCGGTCTTGGCGTCTACGGCATCGTTCTCGCAGGCTGGGCCTCCAACAGCAAGTACTCGCTCCTTGGCGGCATCCGCTCTTCGGCACAGATGGTCTCCTACGAGCTGGCGGCCGGGATGTCGATCATCGCCGTCTTCATGCTCTCCGAGACCCTCAGCATGCGCGGCATCGTCGAAGCGCAGATGCAGCCGCTCTGGGGACTCACTTCGGTGCCGGCCTGGATGCACAACTGGTATATCTTCTCCCAGCCCCTCGCTTTCGGCCTCTTCGTCATCTGCGGCCTGGCCGAGATCAACCGCACCCCCTTCGACCTTCCGGAAGCCGAGACCGAGCTGGTCTCCGGTTTCTGTACCGAATACTCTTCGATGAAGTACGCCCTCTTCTTCATGGCCGAGTATGCCAACATGATCGTCATCTCGGCGATCGCGGCGACCCTCTTCCTCGGCGGCTGGGACGGCCCCTTCCCCGGCGCCATCAACATCCTGCTGAAGATCTTCGCATTCATGTTCTTCTTCATCTGGCTGCGGGCGACCTGGCCGCGGGTACGGTATGACCAGCTGATGTTCCTGGGGTGGAAGGTCTTCATTCCCCTTTCGCTCGCCAACATCGTGGTCACCGGCCTGGTGATCGTGGCACAGCAGTAATTCAAACACCCGAGACAAGAGGATTCGGCCCATGATCAAGGAATTCATCAAAGGTCTGAGCATTACCTTCCAGCACATGCTCCCGGGGCATTCGACCACGGTGCAGTATCCGAAGCAGAAACTGCAGGTCTCCGACCGCTTCCGCGGGCTGCACCGCCTGGTGCCGACCCATGATCGGGAGAAATGCGTCGCCTGCTACCTCTGCCCGACGGTCTGCCCGGCCAAGTGCATCACCGTCGAATCGGCCGAAAACGAAAAGGGCGAGAAGTACCCGCGCATCTACCAGATCGACCTGCTGCGCTGCATCTTCTGCGGCTACTGCGTCGAGGCCTGCCCGGTCGAGGCGATCGAGATGACCGGCAACTACGAGCTGGCCAACTACCAGCGGGACGACTTTACCTTTACCAAAGAGCGCCTTCTCAAGTAATCCATACAGGAGCGTTATCCCATGGAAATTCTGTTCTTTTACCTGGTCGCCCTGGTTGCGGTCATCTCGGGCCTGCTGGTCGTCACCTGCAAGAACCCGGTCAACAGCGCGATCTCGCTGGTCATGACCTTTGTCTGCCTGGCGACCTTCTATGTGATGCTGCATGCGCCCTTCATGGCTGCGATCCAGATCATGGTCTATGCCGGCGCGATTATCGTCCTGATCATCTTCGTCATCATGCTGCTCAACATCGGCACGACGTCGCAGCGACAGACCAGTCACAGCAAGGGGTTTGCCGCCGGGGCCGGCGTTCTGATGGTGATCCAGTTCCTCTACATGCTCAACCACAGCGACGCCACCGGAATGCCCGGGGAGATCACCAAGGAGGTCGTGGCACGGGTCGGGCACACGGAGTTGATCGGCAAGGCGCTCTTCACCGATTTCCTCCTCCCCTTTGAAATCACCTCGATCCTGCTCCTGGTTGCCATCGTCGGCGCCGTGGTGCTGGCCAAGAGGAACGTCTAGATCCCGCGGAACAGGAGAGAGAACCATGGAACCAACCGTCCACCATTATCTCGTACTCAGCGCAATCCTCTTTTCCCTGGGGACCGTCGGCGTGCTCACCAAGAAGAATGCCATTGTCGTCTTCATGTGTATCGAGCTGATGCTCAACGCCGTCAATCTCTCGTTCATCGCCCTGTCGCATTTCCTCGGCAGCATGGACGGGCAGGTCTTCGTCTTCTTCGTCATGACGGTGGCCGCGGCGGAAGCGGCGGTCGGCCTGGCGCTGATGATTGCTTTCTTCCGCAACCGCGAGTCGATCGACGTCGAAGAATTTAACCTGCTGAAATGGTGATTCACTGCGGATTCGCACGTGGCCCAATCCGATTAGAGGAGATATAGATGTACGACAAACTCTGGCTCATCCCATTCTTCCCCCTGCTGGGCTCGATCATCAACGGGCTGCTCGGCAAGAAGATCAAGAATGAGAAGATCATCGGTAGCATCGCCACCGGGATGATGGTCCTCTCCTTCGCGGTCTCCTGCAAAATGTTTTTCCAGCTGCTCGGGGACAGCGAAAAGGTTCACGAGGTGGTGATCGCCTCCTGGATGTCGGTCGGCCAGCTGCAGGTCGATTGGGGATTCCTCCTCGATCCCCTCTCGGCGCTGATGATCATGGTCGTCACCGGGGTCGGTTCGCTGATTCACCTCTACTCCATCGGCTACATGCATGGAGAAGAGGGGTTCTACCGCTTCTTCTGCTACCTGAACCTCTTCGTCTTCGCGATGCTGATGCTGGTGCTCGGCAACAACGCCCTGGTCATGTTCATCGGCTGGGAGGGTGTCGGCCTCTGTTCCTATCTCCTGATCGGTTACTATTTCCACAAGAAGAGCGCGGGCGACGCCGCCAAGAAGGCCTTCGTTGTCAACCGCATTGGTGACTTCGGCTTCCTGCTTGGCCTCTTCACCCTCTTCTATGCCCTCGGCAGCAAGGGGGTGTGGACCATCAACTTCGTCGAAATCGGCCATAATGCCCATCTCCTCGGGACCGGCAGCGTGGTGGTGACAGTGATCACCCTCTGCTTCTTCCTCGGCGCCACCGGCAAGTCGGCGCAGATTCCGCTCTACACCTGGCTCCCGGATGCGATGGAAGGCCCGACCCCGGTCTCGGCCCTGATCCATGCGGCGACCATGGTCACCGCCGGCGTCTACATGATCGGCCGCATGAACGGCCTCTTCGCCATGGCCCCGACGACGATGATGGTCGTCGCCATTGTCGGCGCCGCCACCGCGATCTTTGCTGCCTCCATCGGTTTTGCCCAGAACGACATCAAACGCGTTCTCGCCTACTCCACCGTCTCCCAGCTCGGTTACATGTTCCTGGCGATGGGGGTCGGCGCCTTTACCGCCGGTATCTTCCACCTGATGACCCACGCCTTCTTCAAGGCCTGCCTCTTCCTTGGTTCGGGCTCGGTCATTCACGGTATGCATCACGGTCTCCACCACGCCCATCTCCATGACGATCCCCAGGATATGCGCAACATGGGTGGGCTGCGCAAGAAGATGCCGATTACCTACTGGACCTTCCTGATCTCCACCCTCGCCATCGCCGGCGTTCCCGGCCTGTCGGGCTTCTTCTCCAAGGACGAAATCCTCTGGTGGTCCTTCGCTTCGACCCGCGGTGCCATCGGCCTCTGGATCGTCGGTGCCCTGGCCGCCGGCATGACCGCGTTCTACATGTTCCGCTGTGTCGCCATGACCTTCTGGGGCGAACAGCGCACCAATCCCAAGGCGAAGGATCACATCCCCGAGTCCCCCTGGGTCATCACCCTGCCGCTGGTGGTGCTGGCTGCCCTCGCCGCCGTTGGCGGCCTGATCGGGGTCCCGGCCCTCTTCGCCAAGGGCTGGAACCGCATTGAGCACTTCCTTGAGCCGGTCTTCGGCCATTCCCAGGAGACCTACCACATTGCCGTCAAGGAAGCTCTGGCCCATTCCCATGGCGCCGAGTGGGGACTGATGGGGGTTTCGGTGGCGATCGCCTTCATCGGCATTGGCATCGCTCTTTACATGTACAAGTCCAATCCCGACCTCCCCGGCAAGTTCACTGCCGCCTTCCCCAAACTGCACAAGGCGGTCTTCAACAAGTGGTACATTGACGAACTCTACGATTTCCTCTTCGTCAACCCGACCAAGCGTTTCGGCACCTTCCTCTGGAAAGGGTTTGACGTCAAGGTGGTCGATGGTGTCGTCAACGGGCTGGCCAGACTGTTCGGTGCGATGGCCGCCGGGCTGCGCGGCACCCAGACCGGCATGGTGCACAACTATGCGATGGGTATGGTGGTTGGCGTGGTGCTGATCGTCGGTTTCTTCGTCCTGAAGTAAAAGCGTCGGCTGCTTTGCAATAGCAACATAAGGAGCGATTTCCAATGACCGAACATCTTCTCAGCCTGATAACCTTCCTCCCGCTTTTGGGGGTTGTGTTCCTGCTCTTCTTCCCCAGGGATAACGAAGGGCTGCTCAAGGGCTTCACGCTGGTGGTGAGCCTGGTGACCTTTGTCATCAGCCTGCCGCTCGCTTTCAACGATGTCTTCAAAACCACGGCCGACATGCAGTACGTCGAATTCGCGCGCTGGATCA
The DNA here is from genome assembly GCF_054658035.1 of Desulfuromonas carbonis. Classification (NCBI taxonomy): domain Bacteria; kingdom Pseudomonadati; phylum Thermodesulfobacteriota; class Desulfuromonadia; order Desulfuromonadales; family Desulfuromonadaceae; genus Desulfuromonas; species Desulfuromonas carbonis. The sequence continues at coordinate 1,449,325 of NZ_BAAHXR010000003.1, forward strand.
CCATCGGCGATTATTTCCAGATGAACTACAACGTCGGCATCGACGGCATCAGCCTCTGGCTGGTCCTGCTGACGACCTTCATCATGCCGATTGCGGTCCTCTCGACCTGGAACGCGGTGGAGAAGTACACCAAGGGGTTCATGGCGCTGCTGCTGCTGCTGGAGACGGCGATGCTCGGTGCCTTCATCTCCCTCGACCTCTTCCTCTTCTACATCTTCTGGGAACTGATGCTGATCCCGATGTACTTCCTGATCGGCATCTGGGGCGGCAAGAACCGCATCTACGCCGCGGTCAAGTTCTTTATCTTCACCGCCGTCGGTTCCCTGCTGATGCTGGTGGCGATTATCTTCGTCTACTACCAGGCGCTCCAGGCCGGCATGCCCTTTGACAACGGCTTCAGCATTGCCGACTTCTACAAGCTTTCCATCGCTCCGGATCTCCAGGTCTGGCTCTTCGCCGCCTTCGCTTTCTCCTTTGCGATCAAGGTGCCGATGTTCCCGGTGCACACCTGGTTGCCCGATGCCCATACCGAAGCGCCGACCGCCGGCTCCGTGATCCTGGCGGCCATCCTGCTGAAGATGGGAACCTACGGTTACGTTCGCTTCGCCATGCCGCTCTTCCCCGACGCCACCCAGATGTTCATCCCCTTCCTCTCGACGCTGGCGGTGATCGGTATCATCTACGGCGCCCTGGTGGCGATGATGCAGGACGACGTCAAGAAACTGGTCGCCTACTCCTCGGTCTCCCACCTCGGTTTCGTCATGCTCGGCGTTTTCGCCATGAACATCCAGGGGCTGCAGGGCGGCATGCTGCAGATGATCAACCACGGCATCTCGACCGGCGCGCTCTTCCTTATCGTCGGCTTTATCTACGAGCGGCGCCACACCCGCGAGATCAAGGAGTTTGGCGGTCTCGCCAAGGTGATGCCGATCTTCGCGACGATCTTCATGATCATCACCTTCAGCTCCATCGGCCTGCCGGGGACCAACGGTTTCGTCGGTGAATTCCTGGTCCTGATCGGCGCCTTCGAGAGCGAGCTGCGCTGGTTTGCGGTGGTGGCGACCAGCGGTGTCATTCTGGCCGCGGTCTACATGCTCTGGATGTTCCAGCGGGTGATGTTCGGCGAGTTGAAGAACCCGAAGAACGAAAATCTCAAGGATCTTTCCCTGCGCGAAATCGTCATCATGCTGCCGCTGCTGGTCTTCGTCTTCTGGATCGGGGTCGCACCCAATCCCTTTTTCGAGAAGATGAATCCCTCGCTGGAGCGCCTCATCGAGCAGGTCAAAGGGAAACAGCAGGTCGCGGTGGTCGAGAAGGTAGAGATGCCCAGCCACATGGGCCATGGCCACGAGTAACGATACTTAGATATATCTCGGCTTCCGAAGGAGCATTTCCATGGAAAATCTGGTGCAAATCGCCATGCAGAACGTGAACTTCTGGGCCATCATGCCCTCGCTGGTGCTGACCTGCTTCGGCATGGTGCTGCTGCTGGTGGCCGTCTTTTCCAAGCGCGGCCGAACCACCCACGTCGCCTGGCTTAGCATCGTCGCCCTGGTGGTGACCGGCTATTTCGCCTACCTCGGCTGGAACAACCCCCAGTTCGGTTTCGCCGGGCACGTGGCGCTCGATAATTTCGCGACCTTCTTCAACTTCACCTTCCTCTTCTCGGCGGCGCTGGCGATTTTGATGTCCGACGATTATCTGAAGCGGGAAGGGTACCCGATTGCGGAATACTACCCGCTGATTCTCTTCGCCACCGCCGGGGCGATGTGGATGGCTTCGGGCACCGACCTGATGACCATCTTCCTGGGGTTGGAGGTCCTCTCGGTCGCCCTCTACGTCCTCTCCGGCCTCTTCCGCAACCAGTTGCGCTCCAACGAGGCCGGACTCAAGTATTTCCTCCTCGGCGCCTTCTCCACCGGCTTCCTCCTCTACGGCATCGCTCTGCTTTACGGCGTCACCGGGACGACCAACGTCGCCGACATCGGACTCTTCCTGTCGTCGCACCCGGCGGTTCTCGGTAATCCGATGACGATTGCCGGCATGCTGCTCCTCTCGACCGGTTTCCTCTTCAAGATCGGCGCCGCGCCTTTCCACATGTGGGCTCCGGACGTTTACCAGGGTGCCCCGACCCCGATCACCGCCTTTATGAGCGCCGGCCCGAAAGCGGCGGCCCTGGCGGCCTTCATTCGCATCCTGATTCTTGGCCTGGGTGGCCTGCACGCCGAATGGGGTCCCCTCCTCTGGCTGCTGGCGGTACTGACGATGACCGTCGGTAACATCGTCGCCATCGCCCAGACCGATATCAAGCGCATGCTCGCCTACTCCTCCATCTCCCATGCCGGTTACGCTCTGGTCGGTATCGTCGCCGCCAACGAGATTGGTCTGTCGGGCGTCTTCTTCTACATGCTCGTCTACACCTTCATGAATCTCGGCGCCTTTGCCGTGCTGGTCCTCGCCGGCAAGGAAGGGGAGAACAACCTGACGCTTGAAGGGTTTGCCGGCTTCGGTTACAAAAAACCCTTCCTCGGCATTGCCATGACGATCTGCCTCCTTTCCCTGATGGGGCTGCCGCCGACGGCTGGCTTTGTCGGCAAGTTCTATATCTTTTCCGGCGCGGTCAAGGCCGGCTACATCTGGCTGGCGGTTATCGGTGTTCTCAACTCTGCGGTCTCCCTCTACTACTACCTGCGGGTCATGGTCGCCATGTACTTCCGCGATCCGGCCGAAGACTTCTCCTGGGTGAAGGCCAACCTCGGCGCCACCATTTCCCTGGTGCTCGCCCTGATCGGGATCTTCTACCTCGGCATTCTCCCCGGTCCGGTGATGGAACTGGCCAAGCAGGCGCTTTTCTAGCCTGGTCTCGGTAACGTGTTATACTGCGAGCCCCGAATCGATTTTCGATTCGGGGCTCGTTTGCGTCAGTGGCCGAACGCAAGGGGCTGGTCAGTACGCCATCGGAATCAATGAGGGAAAGATGCCAACAGAAACGGGAAGCGGAAGGACACGGGGCCGGGCAGTGTTCTATATCGCCGTGCTGGCCTACCTGATATGCGCGGGATCCTGGGTATGTGCAGAGGAGGCGGTTCCGGAAGCCGCTGGCACCCCGGGAGCCTTTTCCGAACGGATGAAGCTGGAAGGGAAGCTGGAGAGCAATCCCTTTTCCATTACTACCTACAAGCGGAATTACCTGCTTCCCCTGAGCTACAATGCGTCACCCAATCGCAGGACCACCTCGGATGTCGGTGACACCGTCGATCACGCTGAGGTCGAGTTCCAGGTCAGCCTGCAGTTCCCCCTGGTCAACAGCCTCTGGAAAGAGAACGGTCGCCTCTTCCTCGCCTATACCAACCATTCCTGGTGGCAGGCCTATAACAGTGATGCCTCCAGCCCGTTCCGGGAAACCAACCACGAGCCCGAGTTGATGTTGGCGATTCGAACCGATCAGAGGATTTTCGGTTTTGACGCCAAAAGTTTTACCTTCGGGCTGGTGCACCAGTCGAATGGCCGTTCCGGCACCCTTTCTCGCAGCTGGAACCGGGTGCAGGGTTATTTTATCTTCGAACGCGGGCGGCTGGTGCTGGCACTCTGCCCCTGGTACCGGATTCCCGAAGAAGCCAAAACCGGACCGGACGATAGCTCGGGGGATGACAATCCCGATCTGGAACGATACCTGGGATACGGAGAGCTGACGGCGGTTTACAAACTGGGAGAGCAGACCCTCGGCATGGTGTGGCGCAACAACCTGCGGGCCGAAGGGAACAAGGGAGCGATCGAGATCGACTGGAGTTTCCCCCTGGCCGGTCGCTTCAAGGGGTATGTGAAATATTTCAATGGTTACGGGGAAAGCCTGGTCGATTACAATGCCTCAAGCAACCGCATCGGCGTCGGGCTCCTCTTCAGTGATCTGCTGTAGGTCCTTAAGCTTCAGAGCAGGCCGTCCTGGCGCAGTTGCCGGATCAGGACCTTGACAATTTCCTGGGTCTGGCTCTGGATCGCTTCGGAGGTGGTAGTGCGCGTAAGGATGGTCCAGATCAGTTTGCCGCTGTTGAAATCGTAGAGATTGGTCTCGAGATCGAGGACTTTGTAGGTGACGTCATAACTGCGAACCGTGGTATAGCTGCGGCTGTAGTCGTTGTACCAGTGGCTGGGGGGCGGGTAGCGCCCGTCGTAATAATCGTAAGGGTAATTGCGGCCGTTGAAGCTGCGATCGGTGTTGATATCGGTGACGCGCTGCTTTTCCTTTTTAAGGTCGACCAGTTTGGTGACGAGGATCGTATCGACACCGATTTTTTTGGCGGCGGCGTTGATCTCCTCCTGGGAGGCGCCGCCATCGGGGAGCACGGAAAAACTGGGGACCGCCGTTACGCCCTCGGCGTCAAGGCCGTTGGCAAAGGCCGATTCGAAAATCTTGCGCGTGCTCTCTTGCTTGGCGACGCCGAGTACCAGGACCCTGTTGATGCGGGCGCTGTAACCCGGGTCCCGCCAGGTGCCGCTGATCCTGGTGGAGGCGCAACCGGTCAGGGTCAACAGCAGGGCGACGAGGATGGCAGGAAGGGTCGTTTTCACGGTGGATAAGCTCCTTTGCAGAAAAGCGGAGCGGCAATCACTGCCGCCTGCCTCTGATACTATATGCTTTTCGCTGCCAACTGCAATCCCCGGCGCAGGTTGCGCTTTTACTGCCCGCAATCCCTGTTAATCTTTTCCGGGGGGGGCACTGGTGTTAAACCTCGGGGACAAAGGACGGGACGTGGCATGAATCGAGGCGAGGAAGTCGCTGCCGCCCAATTGCAGGAGGCCGCGGCGGAGGAATGGATCCTGACCCTGGCCGGAACCTGGAGCCTGCGGGGAGATCGTCCGGTTGACGATCGCCTTATGGCCCGGCTCGCAGCCGCCAGCGGCCGGCTTGGTTTCGACAGCGAACAGCTGACCGGCTGGGATAGCAGTCTTCCTCTGTTCCTGCGCCAAATTGAAGGACAGGTCGACCAACGTCAGCTGGCCATTGATCGTAGCGGGTTGCCGGACGGGGTACGGCGTCTCCTTACCCTGACAGATAGCGGCAGCGAAGCTAAACGGGATGCGGATCGGCAGGCCCCTCCTGGCTTCCTGGCCCGGGTCGGGGCGGCCATGCTGCAACGGATGGAATGGTCCGCCTTGGCCCTTGCTTTTCTCGGCGGAACGACGCGGGCGGCCTGGCGCATGCTCAGGGGGAAGGCGCGCTGGCGCCCCGAGGATCTCGCCGGTTTCCTCCAGGACTGCGGGCCACGGGCCCTCCCGATCGTCAGCCTGATCGCCCTGCTGGTCGGCCTGATCCTCGCCTTTATCGGCGCCATGCAGCTGCAGACCTTCGGTGTGCAGATCTATGTCGCCAACCTGGTCGGCATCGGCATGGCCCGGGACATGGGGGCGATGATGACGGGAATCATCCTCGCCGGCCGTACCGGCGCCGCCTATGCCGCCCAACTCGGGACGATGCAGGTCAACGAGGAGACCGACGCGCTGCGCACCCTCGGCATCGACCCGCTCGAATTTCTCGTCCTGCCGCGCTTGCTGGCCCTGGTCCTGATGATACCGCTGCTCTGCTGTTATGCCGACCTGATGGGCATCATCGGCGGCGGCCTGGTCTGCGTCAGCCTTTTCGATATCACGCCCCTGCAATATCTGCAGCAGACCCGGGAGGCGGTCCCGCTTTATCATTTCACCGGCGGTCTGGTCAAGGCGACCGTCTACGGCATCGTGGTCGCCCTGGCGGGGTGCCACCGCGGCCTCGCCTGCGGCCGCAGTGCCGCCGCCGTCGGCGAGGCGACGACCGCAGCGGTGGTAACATCGATTGTCTGGATCGTGGTCTGGTGCGCCATCCTGACCGTGCTCTACAACCTGATCGGAGTCTGACGATGATCCGTGACCGGGAGCCGGGGCCGGTCCTCGCCGTCGAGGGTCTGCAGATGTCCTTCGGGGACACCCTGGTCCAGCAGGATTTGACCTTCGATGTCCGCCGCGGCGATGTCTTCCTCATCATTGGCCCGAGTGGTTGCGGCAAGAGTACGCTGCTGCGGCACCTGATCGGCCTGCAGACCCCGGCGGCGGGCACCATCCGTTATGGTGGCGAAGATCTGTGGGCCCTTGACGAGGAGGAGCGAATCCGCCAGCTGCGCCGGATCGGGGTCCTGTTCCAGGGCGGCGCGCTCTGGAGTTCCCTGACCGTGGCGGAAAATATCGCCTTGCCGCTGCACCACTACACCCGCCTCTCCGCGGCGGAGATCAGGGGGCAGGTCGCCTTCAAACTGGCCCTGGTCGGCCTCGACGGCTATCAGGACTTCGCGCCCGCCCAGCTCAGCGGCGGCATGCGCAAGCGCGTCGGCCTCGCCCGCGCCCTGGCCCTCGATCCGGAGATCCTCTTTTTCGACGAACCTTCGGCCGGCCTCGATCCGGTCAGCGCCCGGCGGCTCGACGACCTGATCCTGGAGTTGCGGGAGAGCCTCGCCGCGACCCTGGTGGTGGTCACCCACGAACTCGCCAGCATCTTTGCCATTGGCAGCAATGGCGTTTTTCTCGACCCGGAACAGCGGACCATGATCGCCAGCGGCAGCCCCGCCGAGATGCTGGCCGCCGGTGAGCCGAAGGTTCGGGAGTTTTTGCAGCGAGGTGAAGCATGAGCCGAAAATTCAGTCCGACCCTCCTCGGCGCCTTTGTCACCGGGGCGGTGATCCTGGCGCTGGGCGCCCTGGCCCTGTTCGGTTCCGGCTGGCTGCGCAAGGATGTCCGGGTCAACGTGGTCTACTTCAGCGGTTCGGTCAAGGGGCTGACGATCGGAGCGCCGGTGATGTTCCGCGGCGTCACCATCGGCCAGGTCAAGGATATCCGGGTCATCTTCGACACCCGGGAACTGACCTTCCGCATCCCGGTCCTGATTGAGACCGACATGGAAAGGATCCAGGCGGTCGGCGCCGATCAGCCGGGGACCGGCCCCGGCCAGGGCGCGACGGATGCCTTCATCGATCTGCTGGTCAAACGCGGCCTGCGCGCCCAGCTGCAGATGCTGAGCCTGGTGACCGGTCAGCTTTTCGTCCAGCTCGATATCTTCCCGGAGAGTGAGGCCCACTTTGTCGGCAAGGGGGGGGATTACCAGGAAATTCCGACCGTGCTGTCGAGCTTCGAGGAGGTCTCCAAAACCCTGGAACAGATCCCCCTCGATCAGCTGGTGCAGAAGGTGGTGACGACCCTCGACGGCCTGGAAAACCTGGTCAACAGCCCCGAACTGGGCGAGAGTGTAAGGACCCTCAACGAAACCCTGCAGGCGGTGCAGAAACTGAGCGGCCAGGTCGATGCGAATTTTGCCAGGATGGTCGGCGACGTCTCAACGACGATGGCATCGGTGGCCACCCTGGCTGAACATCTCGATGCCGAGCTGGTCCCGGTCAGCAGGGAGCTGCGCGGCACTCTGGCAGTGGCGCGAGGTGCCTTTGGCCAGGCCGAGAGTGCCCTGGCCGGCCTCGATTCGACCCTGGCGCCCCAGGCGCCGGAACGGGCGGCCCTGCGCCAGGCGCTGCAGGAGTTGACCGACGCCGCGCGGGCAGTGCGCATTCTCGCCGAGGCGCTGGAACTGCAGCCGGAAATGCTGCTCAAGGGACGACAGGGGACGCCATGAAAAGGATTGCACGGTTTCTGACCTGGTTCGCGATTCCCGCTCTTGCCGGCTGCATCTCCCTCGGCGCGCCGACGCCACCGAGCCACTTCTACCTGCTGGGCGCGGCGCCGGCGCCGGTGCCGGCCGGGCCGGTCCAGGGTGAGTTGCAACTGACCCTGGTAGCCCTTCCCGCCTACCTCGACCGGCCGCAACTGGTGACCCGGCGCAACGAACAGGAACTCGAAATCGCCCCCTTTGAACGCTGGGGCGAGCCGTTGGCGACGGGGATCACCCGGGTTCTCGCCGCCACCCTGCGCCAGCGGCTGCCGGAGCTGGTGGTGGTCGCCGGGGCCGAGAGCGCCACCCGGGCGGCGACGGGCCGACTGCAAGTCAGTTTCGATCGTTTTGAGGGGAATCAGGCGAGCGGGCAGGTCGAGCTGGCGGCGCGCTGGCAACTGGCCACCCCTGCCGGCGCGATCCTGGCACGGGGCCAGGTGGAACTGGTTGCACCCTGGCCCGAGCGCTCGGCGTCATCCCTGGTGGAGGGCTATGACCAGCTGCTGGCCCGCTTCGGCGGCGAACTGGCGCGCCAGGTCGCCCTCGTCCTGATCCCGGCTCGGGCCGGCTAGAGAAGCCCGACCGGCCGGGTTGGCCGCGCTCGTCCGCTCGCGCAGCTGACCGCTTGCCGCCGGTGGTGACCGCCGGCGAAATGGAATACAATTTCCCCGTATGATCCAGAACCTGATGCAACTCCCCATACCTGGCAGCGGCCGGAGCCGCGAGGCTGACCAATGAGCGCGCCCGGCGACCTGCGCCAGCTGCTGGAACGGTTGACGGTCCGCGGCGAACTGCACCGGATCGATGCCGCCGTCGACCCCCGCCTCGAGATCGCGGCGATCATCGACCGCATTTGCAAAGAGCCGGGCGGCGGCCCGGCGCTCTGTTTCGAGAACCCGACCGGCTTCGCGGTGCCGGTGCTCGCCAACCTCTTCGGGTCAGCGGGGCGCCTTACCCTCGCCCTGGGCGTCCCCGCTCTCGATGAACTGGGGGCCAAACTCGGCGCGGCCCTCGCCGGCGCCGGCCCCGGCAGCGGCGCGCAGCGAATGGAACGCTGCTTTGCCGCGCCGGCCTGGCAACCGCGACTGGCCGCGACCGGACCCTGCCGCGAGGTGCAGGGAGGGGCGGACCTGCTCAAGGCTCTTCCCGCCCTGCACTCCTGGCCCGGTGACGGCGGTCGCTATCTGACGCTGCCGCTGGTCTTTACCCGCCATCCTGAAGGTGGTGCCGCCAACTGCGGCATCTACCGGCTGCAGCTCTTTGATGACGACACCCTCGGCCTGCACCTCGGGCCGCACGCCGACGCCCGCCGCCACCTGGCGGCCTGGCAGGAGCGGGGGGAGGCGATGCCGGTAGCGGTCGCCCTCGGCGGACCGCCGGCGCTCCTCCTTGCCGCCGGCCTGCCGCTGCCGGCGACGGTGGCGGAGACCAGCTTCGCCGGCTGGTTGCAGGGACGGCCGCTGGATCTGGTGCCCGCGTTCGATCCCGGCCTGGCAGTTCCTTCCCTCGCGGAATATGTCATCGAAGGGGTGGTGCATCCCGGCGAACTCCGCCTCGAAGGTCCCTTTGGCAACCATACCGGCCAGTATGTTCCGGCCGCGCCGGCGCCATTGCTGCGGGTCGCGCAGGTCAGCCGGCGCCGCCAGCCCCTCTATCCCTGCACCGTCGTCGGGCCGCCGCCGATGGAGGACTGCTGGCTCGCCAAGGTCGGCGAGCGCCTGCTGCTGCCGCTGTTGCAGCTCGATTGCCCGGAAGTGGTCGACTGGAACCTCCCCATTGAGACGATCTTCCACGGCGCCGCGCTGGTGGCGGCCCGGGTGCCGGCGAAGGGGGGGCGTGCCCTGCTCGAACGGCTGCGCCGGCATCCGCTGCTGGCCCGTGCCCGGCTGCTGGTCCTGTTCGACCAGGGGGTCGACGTCCAGCAGCCGGCGACCTGTTACTGGCAGGCGCTGAACCGGGTTGATCCCGAGGAAGGGATCTGGTCCCGGGACGGCCTGCTCAATATCGATGCCAGTGACAGCAGGACGGCGCCGGTGGTCGGCGCCGAGCCCGGCACCGCGGCGCGCATCGCCGAACGCTGGCGCGAGTTCGGTTTTTCCACCCCCGATTGAGGAGAGCCGGTGCAGTTTCGTTATCAACTCGATGAGATTCCCTCCGGGCGCGACCTTCTGCTCTTCGGCCTGCAATGGCTGGCGATCGCGGTGCCGTCGATTGTCATCATCGGCGGCGTGGTCGCCCCGCTCCATTTCGCCGCCGCCGGCGCCCAGATCCTTTACCTGCAGAAGCTGGCGCTGGTCGCCGGACTGACCATGGCGGTGCAGGTTCTCTGGGGGCATCGCCTGCCGCTGGTCGCCGGCCCGGCCGCGGTCCTCCTCATCGGCGTGGTCGCCAGCCGCGCATCCTCGCTCGGGGTGATCTACGGTTCCCTCTTTGCCGGCGGCCTGGTCCTGACTCTGCTGGCGCTGAGCGGCCTGTTGCGCCACCTGATCCGCCTCTTCACGCCGCGGGTGGTGGCGGTGGTCCTGCTGCTGATCGCCTTCACCCTGCTGCCGACCATCGGCAACCTCCTCGTTCATCCCGGCGGCTCCGCCGGCCCCCTCGCCGGACTCAGCTTCGCCGCCCTCCTCGTCCTGCTCCTCTTTGTCGGCCAGTTCCGCCTGCGGGGGATTTGGAAGGTGACCCTGATCGTCTGGGGGGTGCTCGCCGGCAGCCTGGTCTGGCTCCTGCTCTATCCCCAGTCCCTGGCGCTCGGCGAACTGCCCCTGCTCGGGCAGCCGTTGCAGGCCTGGGCGCTCCCCGGCTTTGCCTTCGACTTTGGCGTGCTACTCGCCTTTCTCTGTTGTTTTCTGGCGCTGGCGGTCAACGATCTCGGCTCGATCCAGGCGATGGCCGGGCTGTTGCAGCCGGCGGGGATGCCGGGGCGGATCCGTCGCGGCGTCCTCGTTACCGGCTTCGGCAATCTCCTCGCCGGCGCCCTCGGCGTCCTCGGTCCGGTCAACTTTTCCCTCAGCCCCGGCGTCATCGCCGCCACTGGCTGCGCCTCCCGCTACGTCCTTCTCCCTGCCGCTGCCGGCCTGCTCCTCCTCTCCCTTTCGCCCCAGGCCCTCGCCCTTCTCGGTGCGGTGCCGCCGGTGGTGGTCGGCGCCATCCTCCTCTTCATCCTCTCTTCCCAGGTCAGCGCCGGGCTGCTGGCGCTGACGGCGGGAGACGGTCCGCTGCGCTTCGAAGATGGCCTGGTGGTGGCGCTGCCGCTGCTGCTCGGCACCCTGGTCGCCTTTTTGCCGTCGCCGGTGGTGGCCGGTTTCCCGCCGCTCTTGCGGCCGGTGCTGGGGAACGGCTTCGTGGTCGGGACCCTGCTGGCGATGCTGCTCGATTTCAGGCTGGGGCGGGGGCGATGAGCGGCCCGGGTGCGGCGATGATTCCCGGCGGCGGGGAGCCGGTGGTGGTGGCGGCGGGGCTGCGCAAGGAGTTTGGCGCCTTCACCGCCGTCGATGGTATCTCCTTCGCGATTCAGCGCGGCGAGTGTTTCGGCCTACTCGGCCCCAACGGCGCCGGCAAGACCAGCACCATCCGCATGCTCTACGGCTACAGCCCGGTCAGCGGCGGCGAGCTGAAAATCTTCGGACTGCCGCTGGCCGAGCACCTGCGTGAGATCAAGGCGCGCATCGGCATCTGTTCCCAGGAAGATACCCTCGACCCCGACCTCGATGTCCGTCAGAACCTCCTCGTCTTCGCCCGCTACTTCGATATCCCCGCCAGCCGGGCGCTGCAGCGCAGCGCGGAGCTGCTCAAATTTTTCGCCCTCGACGGCCGGGCGAAGGCCGCGATCGGTGAACTCTCCGGCGGCATGCGCCGGCGTCTGACCCTGGCGCGGGCGCTCCTCAACGAGCCGGAGCTGCTGATCCTCGACGAGCCGACCACCGGCCTCGACCCCCAGGCCCGCCACCAGGTCTGGGAGCGGCTCGAAGAGCTCAAGCGCCAGGGTTTGACGATCCTGCTGACCAGCCATTACCTGGAAGAGGCCACGCGGCTCTGCGACCGGCTGATGATCGTCGATCACGGCCGTATCATCGAGGAGGGGACGCCGCTCGGGTTGATCCGGCGCCATGTCGGTCGCGAGGTGATCGAGATGGTGGCACCGGGGGCGGAACTGCGGCAGCTGCTGCAGGAGAAGGCTGCCGACTTCGACGACCTCGGCCAGCGCCTGATTGTCTATAACCAGCAGGACGACGATCTCTTTCTGCAGCTGGTGCGCGAGCACTGCCGCGACGGCGCCTGCACCTTGCGCCCGGCGACCCTGGAAGATGTCTTTTTGCGCCTGACCGGCAGGGAGTTGCGCGAATGAGCCGGCCACCCGTCATCACCCGCCGCTTCCTGCGCGTCTGGCAGCGCAACTTCAGCGTCTACCGCAAGACCTGGAAGATCAGCTTCGTGCCGCCGCTGCTCGAACCGCTCCTCTATCTCGCCGCCTTCGGCGTCGGCCTCGGCGTCATGGTCGGCGCGGTCCCGTTTCGGGGCGGCAGCGTCGATTACCTCACCTTCATCGCCCCCGGCCTGCTGGCGGTGACAGTGATGCAGAACGCCTTCTTCGAGACGACCTACGCTTCCTTTGTCCGCATGTATTACCAGAAGACCTTCGACGGTATGCTCGCCACGCCCCTGGTTCTCGAAGAGGTGATTCTCGGCGAACTCGCCTGGGCGGCGACCAAGTCGCTGCTGGCGACGACGCTGATGCTGGCGGTAATCGCCCCCTTCGGCCTGGTCGCCTTCCCCGCGGCGTTGCTGGTCCTGCCGCTGGCCCTCCTCGGCGGCGTGGTCTTCGCCGCCGCCGGCATGCTCTTCACCGCCCTGGTACCGAACATCGAGACCTTCAACCTGCCGGTCTTTCTCTTCATCACGCCGATGTTTCTCTTCTCCGGTACCTTCTTCCCGGTCGGCAACCTCCCGGAATGGGCGCGGCTGCTGGCGCTGGCGCTGCCGCTGACCCATCTCGTCACCCTGGCGCGGGCGGCGACCTTCGGTTTTTATGACCCGCACCTCTGGGGGGGCCTCGCCTATCTCCTCCTCTTCGCCGGGGTCGGGGTGCCGCTCGCCCTGCGCCTGATGCGGCGGCGCCTGATCCGTTAGCCCTTTTCCTGTAAAGAGAGTAACTTGCATCTTCGCGGCAGCATGATAAGCCTTTAACCAGCACCGCAACCGTCTGCGAAGGAGCCCCAGCACCGTGAAGATCCGCGTCATGTACGACAGGCACCACCAGGATACGGTCAACCCCGAGGAGCTCGCGATCCTCATCGCCGAGCGGCGCATCATCAAGTTCAAGCGCTTCAGCGGCTGGGTCGATGTCCGCACCGACCCGGTGCGCCGCCAGAAAGGCTCTGCTCCCGGCACCGACCGCCGCAAACAGGCCGAGGACAAGAAGGGCGACGACCCGGGACCGATTCTGTAGTTCGTATTCCCGCCTGCACCATTCCCCCATATTCACTTTCGAAGGTGAAAAGGTGTCTGTAGAGCCCCTAGGGTCTGGTTTGACATGCTGCTCCTTGACCTATCCTCCCTTTACAGCAACCGATCCATCCGCTATCTTTCTTCCCTCATCCATCGCCCTTTTTTGACTGGAGCTTTGCCATGACCACCCCCACCACCATCTTTCGCCATGACTATACCCCGCCCCCCTTCCTGGTCGACGCGGTCGACCTCCGCTTCGACCTCGACCCCGAGCGCACCATCGTTCGTTCCCGCCTGCAGCTGCGCCGCAACCCGGCCGTGACCGGTACGCCGGCACTGGTTCTTTACGGCCAGGAGCTGGAGCTGGTCGAGCTGGCCCTTGACGGCGCGCCGCTGGCGGAGAGGCAGATCCGCGTCGATGCCGAGCAGCTGGCCATCGCCGAGGTCCCCGCGGCCTTCGAACTGACGGTCACCACCGCCATCGCGCCGGCCGCCAACACGGCGCTGGAGGGGCTCTACGTCTCCAGCGGCAACTTCTGCACCCAGTGCGAGCCGGAGGGGTTCCGGCGTATCACCTACTACCCCGACCGCCCCGACGTGATGGCGAAATTCACCACCACCGTCGCCGGCGACCGCAAACGCTACCCGGTGCTGCTCAGCAACGGCAACCCGGTGGCGCAGGGGGAGCTGCCAGAGGGGCGCCACTTCGTCACCTGGGAGGACCCCTTTCCCAAGCCCTCCTACCTCTTCGCCCTGGTCGCCGGCCAGTTGGTCTGCATCGAGGATCAGTTCGTCACGGCTTCCGGACGTAAGGTGGCGCTGCGCTTCTACGTCGAGGAGCGCAACCGCGCCAAGTGCGCCCATGCCGTGGCGAGCCTGCAGCGGGCGATGGCCTGGGACGAGGAAACCTTCGGTCTCGAGTACGACCTCGACATCTACATGGTGGTGGCCGTCGACGACTTCAACATGGGGGCGATGGAGAACAAGGGGCTCAACGTCTTCAACTCCAAGTATGTCCTCGCCCTGCCGGAGAGTGCCACCGACCTCGACTACCAGGGGATCGAGGGGGTGATCGGCCACGAGTATTTCCACAACTGGACCGGCAACCGCGTCACCTGCCGCGACTGGTTCCAGCTCTCCCTCAAGGAAGGGCTGACCGTCTTTCGCGACCAGGAGTTCTCCGCCGCCATGACCAGCGCCGCGGTGAAGCGCATCCAGGACGTGCGCCTGCTGCGCAATGCCCAGTTTCCCGAGGATGCCGGTCCCATGGCCCACCCGGTGCGCCCCGACAGCTACGAAGAGATCAACAACTTCTACACCATGACCGTCTACAACAAGGGGGCCGAGGTGATCCGCATGCAGCACACCCTGCTCGGCGCCGCCGGCTTCCGGCGCGGGCTCGATCTCTACTTCGAGCGCCACGACGGCGCGGCGGTGACTGTCGACGACTTCGTCGCCGCCATGGCCGACGGCGGCGGCATCGATCTCGACCAGTTCCGCCGCTGGTACAGCCAGGCCGGCACCCCGGTGGTGGCGGCGACGGGGTCCTACGATGCCGCGGCGCGCTCCTACACCCTGACCCTGCGCCAGAGCTGCCCGCCGACCCCAGGGCAGCCGGTCAAGGAGCCTTTCCATATCCCGCTGGCAGTCGGCCTGCTCGGTCCCGACGGCGCCGACCTGCCGCTGCGGCTGGAGGGGGAGGCTCGGGCCGCCGGCACGACCCGGGTGTTGGAGCTGCGCGCGGCGGAGCAGAGCTTTCGTTTCCTCGATCTTCCGGCCGCGCCGGTCCCCTCCTTGCTGCGTAGCTTCTCGGCGCCGGTGCGGCTCGACATCAATCTCGACGATACCGAGCTCGCCTTTCTCTTTGCCCACGACAGCGACTCTTTCAACCGCTGGGAGGCGGGGCAGCAGCTCGCCGTCAAACTCTTGCTGGACCTGGTCGCTGCGGTCCAGGCCGGCCGCGAGCTGGCGCTGCCGGAGCATTTCCGCGCCGCTTTCCGTGCCGCCCTCACCGACAGTGCGGCCGATCCGGCGCTGCTGGCCCAGGCGCTGCTGCTGCCGGCGGAAAGCTACCTCGCCGAACAGATGGAAGTGGCCGACCCGATTGCCATCCACGCCGCCCGCGAATTCGTGCGGCACACCCTCGGCAGCGGTCTGCAGAAGGAGTTGCAGACCGTCTACATGACCCACCAGGTACCGGGACCCTACCGGCCGGAACCGGCGGCAGTCGGGCGGCGCAGCCTGCGCAACCTCAGCCTCGCCTACCTCGCCGCCAGCGGCCATCCGCGCAGCCTGGCGCTGGCCGAGCGCCACTATCGCCAGGCCGACAATATGACCGACGCCATGGCCGGGCTGGCGGTCCTCGCCAACGTCGATATTCCCGAGCGGGTAGCGGCTCTCGATGACTTCTACCAGCGCTGGCAGGACGACCCGCTGGTGGTCGACAAGTGGCTGACGCTGCAGGCGACCTCCAGCCTCCCCGGCACCCTGTCCGAGGTCGAGCGCCTCCTCGGTCATTCTGCCTTTACCATGAAGAACCCCAACAAGGTGCGCGCCCTGATCGGCGCTTTCGCCCACGGCAACCCGGTGCGC
The DNA here is from genome assembly GCF_054658035.1 of Desulfuromonas carbonis. Taxonomy (NCBI): domain Bacteria; kingdom Pseudomonadati; phylum Thermodesulfobacteriota; class Desulfuromonadia; order Desulfuromonadales; family Desulfuromonadaceae; genus Desulfuromonas; species Desulfuromonas carbonis. The sequence goes on from NZ_BAAHXR010000003.1 coordinate 1,465,046, forward strand.
TTCCATGTCGCCGACGGCAGCGGCTACCGCTTTGTCGCCGAGCGCATCCTTGAACTCGATCCGCGCAACCCCCAGGTCGCCGCCCGCCTGGCCGGCGCTTTCGGCCGCTGGCGCCGCTTCGACCCCAACCGGCAGCAGCTGATGCAGGAAGCGCTGCAACAGATTCTCGCCGCGCCGCAACTGTCCCGGGACGTCCGGGAGGTGGTGAGCAAGACCCTGGGATAGTCCACGTAAGGGGGGCAAAACAACGTTTCTCCATGCTCGGCTCACTTGATCGAGCGAAATTTATCCAAGCTATAAATTACCAATTTAGTTGAAAAAATGTTTTGTAACGTCATTTAAGTTTCCGTGGAATTTCGCTCTTGACTTAGCCAGACGTTGTGTTAGCTTCAAGATGCTGGTTTGCCAGTCCTCTCTCTCGGCAGTGCTCAATCTCCTGATTCGGGCCAGCGCTGTGACACTTCGAATACCGACAAGTGGTCTATACCCCTGAAATATCCGGTCTCCTGGCTGGGCTTTAGCGAAACGCATCCCAACTATTTTCGACCCCCATTGAAAAATCACCCATCTGGGTGAGTGACAATGGGGGCCGTGGTGCTATCATGGAATGGCAATTATGTAAAGTCTCTAATGGTGTTGTTGGTCCATTGATTTTACTGGCTCGATTCATTCCCCCTTGATTTTTGGGAAATCCGGTAGCAGTACGGGCTAGTTTTGGCAGTTTGGGTAGAGGGACTCTATCTAACCAGGGAGGAAAGCGATGAGGAAGGCGGAGAAGCGAGGGGCGTTGTGGCTCCTGGGCGTAGTTTTACTCGGATTGGCATTTTTGTTGCCGGCATGCGGCGGCGGTGGTGGCAGTAACCCCGGACCGGTTGCGGCATTGGGAGTCGGGACGACAAGCCTGACCTTCACGGCTCCCGCCGAAGGGGGAGCCAACCCGGCGGACCAGACCTTCATCGTGACCAATTCCGGACCAGCCGGAACCACTCTCAATTGGTCGGTGACCGATGACGCGCCCTGGTTGACCGTGACTCCGGCGAGCGGTTCTCTGGATGGCGGAACGTCACAGTCAATTACCGTCTCCACGGCTATCACCGGGCTGCTCGCCGGCACCCAGACGGCCAAGATCACAGTGGCCGCCACCGGGCTGGCCTCCAAGACCATCAACGCCCAGTTGACCATTGGCCAGGCGTTGACCCTCAATCCTGCGGCCCTCAATCTCACCGTGACCGCCGGCAGCAATCCCGCCGACCAGACCGTGACCCTGGCCAACGCCAGCAACCTGTCGGTCCCCTGGACCGCGGCCAGTGACCAGCCCTGGCTGACCATGAATCAGACCAGTGGCACACTGGCTGCCAACGGCCAGGCCAACCTGCCGGTTATCAAGGTCACCTCCATGAGCCTTGCAGCGGGTAGCTACACCGGTACCATTACTATTACGCCTGGCGTTGCTGTGACCGGTGTGAGCATCCCGGTCAACCTGACGGTCAGTGCGGCGGCATCCGCGGCCAAGAACATCTTTATCGGCGGCACCGCCGGTGTCGGGCAGCTCTCCAGCCTGGTCGCCTCGGCTTCGGCCGGCAAAGCGGTTGCGGCGGCGGCTCCAGCGATTCTGGCCGATGCCAAGGTTACCATTACCGTGATTCAAGCCGACGGTAGCAATCGAACCACCATTACCAAAACCAGTGCACAAGGTGGTTACTCAGCCGAGGTGGTTGCCCAGGCCGGTGACACCATCACTGTGACCATCAAAAAGGACGGCTTTACCAGCCTGAACAAGACCGTCAAGGTCAAGGCGGACGGTCAGACCAAGTATGTGGTCTCCGGCAACGTGGCCGAGGCTACGGTGCAGGTGGCCAAGGCGGAAAACGGTGTCTTCAAAGCCGGTGGCGGCACCGGCCCGGGTTTCCGTTTTGGCCTGACCCGGCGTGCTTCCGGGGCACTTCTTCCCTTCGCCGGCAGCGCCGGGCTCCACGCCGCCGCTGCGGCCGGCGCGGCTCCCGAACTTGACATCAGCATCCCATCGAGTTGGGCGCCCGGTGCCACGGCGGTAACCGCGCAACTGGCGGCTTTCGACCCCAGTATTCCCTCCGAGCGGCAGATGTTCCCCGGTGAATTCGTTGGCGTCGGCGGCGGCACTGCTGGTGCCGGCAAGGCCGACAGCACTGAGTACCAGCTGGAGTCGGTCTCCTTCTTCCAGTCGGACGTCACCCCCAACAACGGTGAGCCGCTCAGCCCGACGGTGGCGACCGGCGCTTCAAAGGCCGCCGGCGACTCGACGGTGATCTACAAGTACATCCCGCTCGACGGCTGCAACGCGGTGAAGAAATACGCCGACCGTGACGGCGACCCGGTCAACGGGGTACAGATGCCGATCTATTCCTACAACAGCAGCAGTGGCAAGTGGGTCTACATTGGCGAGGGGACCCTCAAGACCTACAATTTCAGTTCCGGCCTCTATGAGACCGTCGCTGCGGCTACCGTCTCGACCGGATCCGACCTGGGGAACCTCTCCTGCGGCACCGTCGAATACTATTTCGAGATCGTCACCAACGAGTGGTACACTTGGTGGAATCTCGATTACCCCCTCCTCTTCGCCCAGCCGGAGGTCGTCTGTATCAGCGGCACAGTGGTCGACGGCCAGGGGAATCCCGTCCAGGGCGCCTACATCCAAGCCGATGGCTACGCCAGCGGCGCTAACACCTACTCCAGCACCTACGCCGGGACCGACGGCAACTTCTCTATCGACCTGACCCTGGGGAACGGCCGGACGGTGGCGGACTTCGTTTTCACCGCCTACGACTATTCGAGCTGGCCGGCGACGACCACCGACTTTACCAGCCAGATTCCGGCGACCGTCTCGACCACCGCCTGCAACGACGTCGGCAACGTCGTCATCGTCGACAGCAACACCTGCTCGATCAGCGGGACGATCCTGCAGGAGAACGGCGACGGTTCGACCTCGACGGCGCCGGGCTGGACCTGGGTCGACCTCTATACCAACGACTACACCTTCTACAACTGGGTCTACACCGACGCCAGCGGTTATTTCACCTCCAAGTCTCCCTGCAACAAACTGGTAAACGTGGATACCTGGAAGAACTCGGTGGATGCCGTGGTTGACGGTATCGTCTCCGGACCCGAGAAGACCGACGACGGCACCAACCTGGTGCTCGCCGACCTGGTGATGGTCAACAACGCCCCGGAGGCATGGACCTGGCTTACCCCCAACCCGGGCAAGGCGAATCAGAACATCCAGCTCTGGGTTTCTGCCTGGGACTACGAGGGTGACTATCCGCTGACCTACGCCTGGACCGTGAAGGACGGTGCCGGGACGACGGTCACGACCTCTAACCTGGACGTCTTCAATTGGACCCCCACGACCGACGGCACCTACAGCGTCCAGGTGGTGGTCGCCGACATCCTGGGGAACGAAACGACCGTCACCGATACCCTGACGGTGAATCCTGACGTCAATTCGCCGCCGGTCATCTGGAATGCCTATGGGCAGGCGCCCCAGACCTGTGGCGGGCAACCGGCTCTCTTCGTCAATGCCTACGATCCCGACGGGGACAACCTGAGCTACAGCTTCAGTGCTGGTGCACCGACTTACGACCCCTCCCTCGGCGCTTGGGTCCCGACTGTCGCCCTGACCGGATCGACCGTCACGGTCACCGTAACTGACGACGGCAATCCTCCCAGGAGTTCCACGACCACCATCCAGGTTCCCCAGGCCACCGGGCTGATTCTCTATAGCGCCGAAGCCTGGCCGACCATCCAGACCGTGGGCGCCCCTGTCGATCTGTATGCCTATGCGTACGACAACTCCGGGTCGGCCACCTACTCCTGGACCATCGCGGGACCGGAAACTCCAACCTTCGTTCCTTATCAGCAGGACGGTTCCTACGGATATTTCACGGCTCAGCAGCCCGGCGATTACCTGATAACTCTCACGGTCACCGGTGGGGCCTGCGGCGATACCATAACCCGCACCCTCAACGTCACGATCAACCCGCTGACCGTCGCCATCACCAACCGTTACGTCCAGTTCCGTTCCTTCGAAGATCCCACCCTCAATCGCTTCCAGGGGTGGGTCGACCTCAAGGATAACGGCCAATTAATGGATGAGTGGGATTTCTGGGGTAGCAGCATGTACGACACCCTTGGCACCGCCTTCCCCGTCACCCCAACCTTCTGGAAAGCCAGTTTCCTGAATGCCACTTGGAACGCAACCAACGGCAGCTTCGGACCGGCCAGCCCGGGCGGTTTCTCCGGCTGGTCCTTCAACCTTTCCGGGTACACCCTCGCTGCCGGAGATTACACCTTTGAGACGCAGCTTAATGGTGGAGCACTGCTCAATACCAGCTACACGTACCCAGGACAACTCGTTCTGCCGGTGGTCGCTGCCAGCAGTATGACCTACGCCTGGAACACTGACGGTAGCCTCACGCTCAATTGGACCGAGCCTGTCGGTACCTTTGACCGCTACAACGTGGTCCTTTACGATACCAATGCCTACTCGGGGCACAACGGAGAACTTTTCTACGGTGCCGTTCCCCCGGGGACAAGCAGCGTCACTCTGTCGGCCTCCCTGATCCAGTCAGTCTATGGGAACGCCGGGCTTTCCGGCCTTGAGAGCCTGAGTTGGGAAATTCAGACTCGTTCCAACGATGCGACCAACGTAAACTATGCCCGTGGTTATTCCAACAGGGTGCTGATCAATCCGCCCCCCGCTTCAGTGGATGTGATTGTTCGCTAGACTGTCGAAACCTGCCCCCTTTCCATCCGGTAAGGGGGCAGGTCGGCGGAATCAAAATGGATCCGATCAACACCGCAACGGGACAGTTGATCTTCGGAAAAAGGAGGCTAGGCAATGATCCAGCGCAGACTTTTAAAATGGTTGCCGGTGGCGATGCTGGCAGCATTTCTGCTGGCGGGTTGTAGTGGTGATAATTCCTCGCAGGGGACGCCTGCGGGCAAGGACGCGGTGGCCCAGAAGGCGACAGTCACCTTCAAGGTTCAGTTTCCCGAGTCGGCCGTGCAGAAGGCTATGATCGACGACCGCACCGTCAGTGTCCAGGTGCAGTGGGGAGACTATTACAACTACAGCTTTATTGATTCCATCACCCTCACCCCGGACAGCAGTGGTATGGCGACGGCAACCGTCACGGTGCCGGTAGGTATGCTTCAGTTCACGGCCTGGGCGAACGATGCCAACGGCATGGAACTGGAGATGATCTCCACCGCCGGCGATATCGTCGAAGGCAACAATACGGTCTACCTCACCTTCCTCGGTGGCGACTGGCAGTTCGTCGATGCCAATGACGCCCCCATGCCGCTCTCGGTGGGAACCGGGGCCAGCAGCCGTACCCTGACCGGTTTTTCCCTCGGGTCGGCTTACAGTCATGGTATGTACGCCAAGGCTAAGGTCGATTACACCAAGCCGATGGGTTACGGAGACTACCGCCTGCAATGGTTCGACACGGCCGGCGCAGTGGGGTCGCAGATGGCAGCCTGGGCCGATAATCAGCTCATTGGCGGGGTTACCAACAATACGGCCTTCGGCAGTGACATGCTTAACCTGACCACCCCCGCCAATTCGGATAATTTTTCCTTCTGGTCCTTTGCGACGGCTGGCGACCGGGTCCTGTTTGTTGTGAACAGCGGGCCGGACAGCGGCACCATCAAGGACGGGGCCGGAAACGACCTGACCGGCGCCATTGATGCAGTGGCCGATGCCCAGATCCTCGATGGCACCCATATCAGCGGGCATCTGCTCGAAATGACCTTCGACAGCGTCACTGGCATCCAGACCCCGACTCGGACGAATATCGATTGTGCTCCTTACTGGACCTACGCTGGCGCTGCCCGTTCAGCCGCTATCAAAGCGGCCTTTGCCAGCAGTTCCCAGGGTCCTGCCAAGGCGGCGCCTGGCGACTCCTCTACCGTGACCGCCACCCTTGTCGCGGCTTACGAGGAGTGCAACCAGCAACCCTATCAGATCGACGGCGACGGCGACCAGGATTTCTGGTACGGGGATTATCTGACCTTCGATTTCAACAGTAACAACCGCTACGATCCCGCCGACGGTGATACCTATCAGGATACCAACAACGACGGCAACTTCGACTTCATGATTTACAATCAGGTCGATGGCGACGGCGATGGTGACATGCTATGGGACTACATGATTGTCGATGTCAACCACAACGGGCGCTACGATGCCGCCGACGGTGATACCTACCAGGATACCGACAGTGACGGCAAATTTGACTTCGTCTACACCCCGGGCGATCTATACGCCATTACCGAGACCTTTTCCAATGTCGTGGCCCGCGAGTTCCGCGCCCGGGGGAGCCAGATTATCAGCCAGTTCACCCCGTCGGTTCTCGGTACCTGGGGGCCGGCCGGTTACCAAATGACTGGGCAAGGGTTTGCCGTCAGTTTCCTCGACGCCACCCATTACATTCATGTCGAGGATGGGATTCCGGATACCGACCCCATTACCGGCAACATCATCGGTGGCCCGGGCATGGAGTACGGAACCTACAGTGTCAATGCCACGACGGGCGATGTAACCTTCACGGCCAGCAAGGATACGACGGGGGACTGGGGGCCGGCTGGAACCGGAACCCAGGTGATCAATTTCCAGTTCCTGGATAACAACCATTTTCAGATTACCGATCCGGTTGATAGCACTACCCAAACCCTTGGTCGGGTAACCAGCAACTGGAATTCGGCGGTCGGCAGTTGGAAGTTTGGCAGCGAAGCCCTCGGCATGCAGGTGGTGACCCTGTTCGAAGGCGGGAATTACCTGGTGGCCAGCTCCGGGCCCCCCGGAACCAGCAATCTCGACGGCATGGAGAGCGGTACCTATAGCTTCCAGACGATCTCCGAGTCGATCGACGGGACGGTTACCGCCAATATCACCTTCAATGGCATGAACAGTACCATTCCTGACCTTAACGACACGGTCATTGCCGCACCGGGGACGTCGGTGACCATGCCAATCACGATGACCAACCATGGGAATACCATCGAATTCGACAACAACGGGACTCCGGTCGCCTTCAGCCGGGTTCAATAAGCGGAAGCGGTACCCATGTAGTTGAAACACATAACAGGGGAGGAGTTGGATACTCCTCCCCTGTTTCGTTCCACACCACCCTAACTGCCGTGACCGTGCGCCCACTGGGCGAAGCACCCGGGCATTTCTCTGCAACCTGCCACAAAGAGGTCCTCCATGCGGGTCCTGAGCCGAAATCTCCTCTCTTTAATACTGCTCCTCTTCCTGGCGGGTTGTGGCCCGGATCAGCAACCCTCCTCCGGCGATAGCTTGCCGTCCGCCATGAACTACCGTCCCGGAGAAATTCTGGTTGGGGTTACCGCATCACCGGTCCAGGCGGCGGCAGTGCCGACCCTGTTGCCCGGTGCGAAGGAAACCGGAAGAGTTGAGTTGCGCAGCAAAAAATCCGTCAAAGCAGCCACGGCAAGTGAGACGAATTCTGCCAACACGATCCTCCGCTACCAGTTGCCCGAGGGGATGAGCGTGGAGGAGGCGCTGGCTGAACTGGAGGGGCGAGCCGGTATCCTCTTTGCCGAGCCGAATTTCCTGGTCCATCGGGCGGCGGTGCCGAACGACCCCTATTTCGGCCAGCAGTGGGCCCTGCAGAATAGCGGTCAGACCCTGACCGGCAACAAGGGGACGGTAACCGGGACCCCGGGCGCGGATATCGGAGCGGTCGCGGCGTGGGCGACAGGCACCGGGGATAGCAGTATCATCGTGGCAATTATCGACTCGGGGCTTGATTATGATCATCCAGACCTGGCGGGTAATATCTGGGTCAATCCGGGCGAGTCGGGTCTCGACAACCTGGGGCGGGAGAAGGCGACCAACCACGTCGACGACGACGGCAACGGTTATATCGATGATCTCCATGGCTGGAACTTCGTTAGCAAAAACAACCTCCCTTTCGACGACGATGTCGACGGTCACGGCAGCCACGTTGCCGGCATCATTGGCGCCTCCGGCGATAACCAAACGGGTGTGACAGGGATCAATTGGCGGGTTTCCCTGCTGCCGCTTAAGTTTCTCGACCGTTTTGGCAACGGAGATCTCTTCAATGCGGTCGCGGCTTATAATTATGCAGCCAACAACGGCGCACGGGTGATCAACGCCAGCTATACCTACCCCCAGAACTGCAGTTTCGTTGAGGCTTCGCTGGCGGAACAAGCGGCAATTTCGGCGGCTCGCAGCGCCGGTGTTCTGGTGGTAGCCGCAGCAGGAAATTTCAATTGCAACAACGACATCTATCCCTTCTATCCGGGCGGGCATCCCCTCGACAATATCCTCTCGGTGGCGGCGACTGATCCCCTCGATCGCCTGGCTGCCGCATTCAGTAATTATGGCCGAACCACCGTCGACCTCGGGGCGCCGGGCCTGAATATCTACAGTACCATTCGCCAGGCCCTGACCGGGATGGACGGTCGAGCCGGCTACAACTACATGAGCGGCACCTCCATGGCGGCGCCCCAGGTCAGTGGAGCGGCCGCCCTCCTTTGGAGCTTACATCCAGAACTGACCTACGCCGAGGTGCGCGACGCGCTGTTGCTGAGTGTCGACCAGGTCCCGGACCTGCAGGGGAAGGTGGCGAGCAACGGCCGACTCAATGTTGCCGCGGCCCTGGCTTTTGATTTCACCCAGTTTGCTCCCGCGGCTCCCGCCGATCTGACTATCGACCAGATCGCTCCCGGCGCCGTCGATCTCTCCTGGCGCGATCTGGCGGGGAACGAAACCGCCTTTGTCGTTGAACGCAGCGAGGGTGGGGCTTTTACCCAGGTGGGGCGGGTGGCGGCAAATGTCACGACCTTTGTCGATTCATCTCCCCCCGATGCGGTCCAGGTGGCCTACCGGGTCAAGGCGGTCGCAGGGGTGGCGTCATCCCCATACAGCAATGTCGCCAGCACCTTTCTGCCCCTCAACCCACCGACCGGGCTGGGGGCGGCCATCGAAACCACGTTGAGCGTTCGGGTCTACTGGCACGACGAGTCGTTGCACGAAGAAGGTTATGCGCTGGAGCGCCGCCGGAATAATGAGGTCGGATTCACGCGGATTGCCACCCTGCCGGTCAACGGGACATGGTATGTCGATGCCACCATCAGCCGGGGGGAAACCTATCTTTACCGGGTCAAGGCGCTCCATGCGACCCTGGGGGACTCGGTATACAGTCCCGAACTTGCTGTGACCCTGCCGACGGAGCAATCTTCCTCCGGCGGCGGAGGTTGTTTTATTGCCACCGCCGCCTGGGGGACGCCGCTGGCGACTGAAATCGACAGCCTGCGCCGTTTTCGCGACCAGGTTCTGCTGCAGTACCTTCTGGGGCAAAAGTTTGTCAGCGCCTATTACCGCTGGAGCCCCCCCGTCGCCGCGGTGATATCCCGCCATGACTGGTTGCGGGCGGTGGTCCGGTTCGCGCTCCAGCCGCTGGTCTGGCTGGCAGATCAGACGACCTCGGCCACAGCAATGCAATTATTCACGCCGGAGCCGCCGGCAGCGCTGCCACAGGCGTTGGTCGGATTTAGCGGCGCCACCGAGGGCGATCGGATCGATGTCATCCTGCAAGGCGAAGGTCTGGCAGTAAAAAGCCGGCAGGAAGTCGCCGGCAAACCACTGATTCTCGTGGAGATTCCTCCCGGGAAGAGTCTTGAAGAAATTCAGCAGCGCCTCGCCCGCTATCCTGAGGTGGAATATGTCGAGCCAAATCGCCAGGTCGGTAGTCGCTGATTGGCTGGAGGATCATTGAACGCACGTCTGCGACGGTGGTCAGGGGCACTCCTGATCGGGTTTCTCGCCGCCCTGCTGGGTTGGGGGCTCGGCCGCAGTGGCCTGCTGGAGGAGTTCGAGTGGAAAACCTTCGACTTGCGCCTGCGCCTGATGCAACACGATACCAGCCCCCCGGACGAGATCGTCATGGTCCTGATCGACGAGGCCTCCCTGCGTCTGATGAATCCATTGCTGGGACGCTGGCCCTGGCCCCGTTCGGTCCATGCCGATGTGCTCGATTTTCTGGCCCTCGCCGGGGCGCGGGTTGTCGCCTTCGATATTCTCTTTACCGAGAATGAGCAAGCCGCCAGCAGCGACGGCCGTTTATCGGCAGGGGACCATCGCCTGGTCGAATCGGTTGCGGCGGCTGGAATGGTCACCTCGGCGGTTCAATTTGTTCATGATTCCCCGGACGAATACAATCACGACCTGATCGGCAAGCCACTTCCGGCCGATTTCGTTCGACGTTTTGCGCTGCCAGGTCTGCGTGGCGGCCGGCTGGCTGGGGAGCCCTATACCAATGCCTATCTGCCTTTTCCCGAGTTGCAGGAGCGGACCAGATCTATCGGGCTGGTTGAATTCGCCCCGGATCGGGATGGGGTCTATCGTCATGCACGGCTGGTAGGGGAATACGGTGGCGCCTTCTTTCCGGCCCTTTCCCTCAGCGTTCTGCTGGATCGCTATCGACCCGAGTCTGCGCCGGAGGGGGAGATGCTGTTGCACCCCCAACAGGTCGGCACCACGCCGCCGGTCGCAGTTCCCCTGCTGGCTGATGGCCGTTATCTGGTCAAGCCTTACCGGGAGTTCCAGACCTATTCCATGGGGGGAATCCTGGCCACAATCCAGAAACTGATGCAGGGAATAGTGACTGACCTGCCGGTCGATCCCGAGGTGTTTCACGACAAGATCGTTTTTATCGGCGCCAGCGCTGTTGGTGTCGAGGATCTGAAGCCCCTCCCTTTCGGTAGCCTGGCCCCGGGAGTCTTTCTGCATGGATCGATCGTCGGCAATATTTTGCAGCAGGACTTTCTGGTCCCGGTGGCGCCGCGACTCCAGTTGCTGCTGGTGGTCGTCGGAGCACTGGCGGTTGCCGGGTTGATCCTGATCCCCGGATGGGTCTGGTTGCGGATGGCCAGCCCGCCACTCCTGATTCTGTCGCTACTGGGACTGGCGGCGGTTTTGTTCCATGACAACCAGGTCCTGGAATTGACAGCGCCGCTCGTGGCGATGGGCAGCGCCTGGCTCGGCTCTTTTGCCTGGCTGAGTTCCACGGAAGGGCGCGAAAAACGAAAAATTCGCCGCATGCTCGGGCAGTATGTCTCCCCCGTGGTCCTGAGCACGGTGATTGAGAACTCCCGCTCCGACCTGCTTCAGGCCGAGGTCGGCAGTCGTGAAAACCTGACTATTCTTTTTTCGGACATCAGAGGGTTTACCAGCCTCTCGGAGAATCTGCCCGCCGAAAAGGTGGTCGAAATACTTAACGGTTATTTCAAAGGGATGGTTGAAATCATCTTTCGCCAGCAGGGGACCCTGGATAAGTTCATTGGCGATGCGATCATGGCCTTCTGGGGCGCGCCGCTGAAGTCGCCCGATCACCCGCTCAAGGCGGTTGTCGCGGCGGTCGGGATGATGCGCTGGTTGGAAGATTACAACGCCGAGCTGAAAAATAACGGCCTGCAACCTCTCGCTATCGGGATCGGCATGCACACCGGTGAGGTGATTCTGGGTAATATCGGATCCGAACAGAAGCTCGACTACACAATCATCGGTGACAATGTCAATCTCTGTTCGCGCCTCGAAGGGCTGACCAAGGAATATGGGGCGGCAATTATCGTCTCAGAAACGACCTGGCAGGCGATTTCCGGTTTGGTGACCGGTCGCATTCTTGATGTGGTTCGGGTCAAGGGGAAGAAACGGCCGATAATGATTCATCAGGTTTTCGGTCTGGTCAGCGATCCCGAACCACAAAGGGGACGTTTTGCCGAACTTGCCCGGCGCAGCGAAGCCGGATTTAATCACTACCTGGCCCGGCAGTGGCCGGAGGCAGCCGCCCAGTTCCGGAACATCACAGAAGAGTTCCCCGAAGATCGGCATGCCCGGATCTTTCTGGAACGGATCGCCCGTTATCAACAGACGGCACCGGAAGCAGACTGGGACGGCGCCTGGACCATGCAGTCCAAATGAACAGCGGCCGTGATTTTTCTGGCCGGTGGGGGAGATTCCCAGGCAACGCAAGTGGAAAGGAGGCGAGCAATGGAAAAGGTGAGGTGGGACAGGGGGTGCTGGGGCCCGTCACTGGGCTGGCCAGGGACAATCCCTGTACTGGTTGTGCTGTTCATGGCTCTTTTGCTTCCCGTTGAGGCCAGCTCCGCAGATCAGGTCTTTGTTCAGAGTGTCAAGGCCGCACTCCTGGGGCAACCACAACTGGGTGCGGTCAGGGTGGCCGAAGTCGAGCAGGGGGCTGCACTCCCCGTGGTGAAGCAACAGGGTGCCTGGTACCAGGTCCGCTACCAGGACCAACAAGCGTGGATCTCCCGCTTGCTGGTTGCCGATCAGCCTCCGGGCGGAAAAGTATCGCTGCTGGTTTCGGATGAGGCGGATCTGGCCAGCGGCGCCCGGCGCCGGGCCTCTTCCTTTACCACTGCGGCGGCCGCCCGGGGATTGTCGGAGGATCGCAAACGATTGGACGGTGGTTTTTGGACCGCGGATATGTCCCAAGTGGAGAAGGTCGAGAAACTTAAGGTGACCCAATCCGAGGTTCTGGAGTTTCTCAAAGGAGTCGAGCAATGAACGGCGGGTCGAACTATTGTCGAACCCTGTGGGCCCTGATCTTTTGCGGGCTGGCGCTCCCTCTGCTGTGGTTCCTGCCGGCGGAAGCGGCAAATCAGGAGTACCGATTGCGTGTCTCCCAGCAGCAGGAGGCGTTCCAGGACCTGGACGACGTGCGGGCGGAAATTGCCTTTGGTCGCGAGGTGGCAGCCCATCTGCTGGGGCAGTACGGTCTTTACGACGACGAGGAAATGACCCGCTACGTCACCCTGGTCGGGCAGGGGCTGATTCTCTACTGCGGGCGCCCAGACCTGGAATACCATTTTGCCATATTGGATCGGGATGAACCCAATGCCTTTGCCGCCCCTGGAGGCTATGTCTTCGTCACCCGGGGCGCGCTGGCGGTGATGACGGACGAGAGCGAATTGGCCGCGGTACTGGGGCATGAAATAGGGCACATCAACGAGAAGCATATCGTCCATGAACTCAAGATTCGCGGGCGTGAAGAACAGGGCGGCGCCCTTCTTTCCAGTCTGATTGGCGGTACGACCGATCCGATGCGCGTCGCGTTTTCCCAGATGGTCGATATCGCCACCGATATCCTGCTCAAGCGTGGTTACAAACAGGAGGATGAGGAGACGGCCGATCGTCTGGGAGTAACGATTCCGGCGATGACCGGCTATGATCCGACCGCGATGATTCGATTTTTGAACACCCTCTCCGCGCGCGCTGATTCAACGACGGCTCCCGTCCTCGGGACCCACCGGGCCAATGCCGTGCGGATCAGTGAATTGAAGGAATTTCTGCACGACAACGACCTGGTTGAGAAATCGTCCAACACTCTCCAAGAAAGGTTTGCCGCCCATGTCCGATTCTGATTCCAACGTCAAGGTGTGGTTGGGAGGGATGGTTCTGCTATTCGCCCTTTGTGCCGGCGCTGTCCCGGTCTCTGCCGACCAGTTTCATTATAAAAACAACCTTATTGGCGAACGGGCCAGCGGCTTGGCCGGTGCCTACACGGCGGTATCGGACTCTCCGGCCGGATGTTTCTACAATCCGGCGGGCATGGTCTATATCCCCGGAAACAGCCTCTCCGCCAGTGTCAATGCCTACAACTATTCCAGCAAGGTCTACAAAAACACCCTGACCCGGGCTGATGGTACCGGTGTCGATTATGAACAGAAGTCTTCGGTCCTTCTGCCCAACTATTTCGGCTTTGTCAGCAATCTCGGCCGCGTGAAAATGGGACTTTCCTATGCGGTTCCCGATGCCAGCCAAAGTAACCAGAAGCAGGTCTTTTCCAATCTGGTATCCACAATCGGCACCCAGATTGACCGCTATACCATCAATATCAACGATGTCGACAACACCTACCAGTTCGGCCCCAGTCTGGCGTTTGCCCTGGGCGACAAATGGGCAATCGGTACCACGGTTTACGCGCATTACCGTAATGCAACCGTCATTCGCAACCAGCTGGTTGAACTGGCGAATCAGGAATTCGAATGGACCAATCAGTACCAGGATCGTACCGATTGGGGTGTGCAGCCAAAGCTCGGATTGATGGGCGAATTGACGGATAAACTGACCCTCGGGCTGACCGTGTCGCGGCTCTGGATCACTTCGACCGATTACCGTGAGCAAACCACCTATCGCGGGATTTCGAGCAGTGGTTACAGCGATCCGAACCTGGTCGATTTCACTATCGTGAATTCTGAGAACAAGCCGACCTATCCCTGGGTGACGACAGTCGGCCTGGCCTGGTTCCCCTCGCCGCGGTTGCTGTTATCCTGTGACGCCAGCTATTACTCTGAAGTCAGCGGCGCCTCAGCCAAGGAGGCAACATTCAATCTTGCTGCGGGAGCGGAATATTATTTCACCGACAGGCTGGCCCTGCGTGGTGGACTCTTTACCGATCGGAGCAATACCCCTGATTTTCAGCCCGGGCTGGTCAACCAAGCCGAGCACGTCGATCTTTATGGCGGGACTTTAAGCATGACGCGCTTTACCAAGGCGAGCGCAACGACCCTCGGAGTTGGTTACGCGACCGGGTCCGGCGATGCTCAGATGGGGGCCAATAGCACCAGGAGCCAAACAGTCGAAGTTGACAATCTTAGCGTTTATCTCTCGGCCTCTTACAGCTTTTAGCGTGAGAATTGCGCTGACCGATGGGTCGTATCAGCTTGGTCGAATTTTGGAACCGGCCACATAGGGTGGCTGGAATGGTTTTTAATTTGGAATGGGAGGATATGATGAAACGATTGGGAAGATTTCTTTCTTTGGCCCTGTTCGTAACATTGCTAGTCGCGGGATGCGGTGGTGGTGGGGATTCGGGTGTGACTGCTCCGCCGCCAACGGAAAACCCAGTCAAAGCTTCGATTACGGCCCCCGCAACTATTGCACTAAATCAGGATGTTGTCATTAGCGGCGAAGGGTCGGTTTCTCCCAATGCGACGGCGCTGACCTATCAATGGTCGGTGGTTCAGGGGCCCACCTCCGATTCGGCAGTTCTGACTTCGCCGCAGGGCAAGACTGCTCGTTTGAAGGCTGTATCGGAGGGCTCCTATAAGGTCCGCTTGACCGTGTCCGACGGGGTGACCACCGATATGGCCGAGAAAACCATGGTGGCCGACCTTGATGGAGATGGCTTGCTCGGTTCAGCTGACAGCGACAGCGACGGTGATGGAGTTCTCAATACGGCCGACGCTTTTCCGGACAACAAGGTCGAGTGGATCGATTCAGATGGGGACGGCATTGGTAACTATGCTGACTCTGACGAAGATAATGACGGTGTTGACGATGCGCTCGATGCCTATCCCTTTGATGCGCTACAATCGGTTCTGGCGGTATTTTCGGAGACCGAATTCAACGGCAACATTAACGACGCCGATGTTCTGAGTGGAACCTATCCTGCTTTGATTCATGGGACTCTAGAGCCCGGTTCTACCTATACTGTCGATGATGACTACTTCCGGTTTGCTGCGACGGGCGGAGACATTGTAACCGTTGCCCTCAGCATGACCGGGAACGTTTTCGAGCCGGTTCTGGCTGTTCTGGATACCAATGGATTGCCTCTGCCATCGATTGAAGGCCAGGTCGGATCTTTGGTTGGTGATGTTGTTGTGGGTTTGCGCATTCCTGTGGATGGCAACTACACGGTAGTGGTTAGTGATAAACAGAGCAAGGCCAATCCTGCTTTTGGTTACGAGTTGCGATTGATTAAAGATTCCGATATGGACGGCTTGCCGGATGACCTGGAATTGGCCATGGGCATGCTTCCCGACGAGCCCGATGCGGATGGCGATGCGATCGGTGACGGCGAAGAGTTTTTTGCAGAGAAAGGCAGCTTTGACATTGACGGCGATGGTATCCCCGCTTGGTGGGATAACGATTCGGACATGGATGGAATTACAGACAAACTCGAAGGGCAGGGCGATGCCGACGGCGATGGCATTCCTAGCTTTCTTGACAATGATTCGGACGCAAACGGTATTCCCGATGCCAGCGAAGTAGGGATTAATCCCAATTTCCCCCTCGACTCAGATGGCGATGGAATCCCCGACTTTCTCGACAGTGACGACGATAACGATGGCCTCATCGATTCTCTCGATCCTGACCGGAATGCCGTAGCGACCCTCTCTGGACTGCTTGACCCGCAGCAAAGGGTGTTGCTGTCGGACGTTGTTGCGACCGTCGTTGATCCGAGCAGTAACCAGAGTTACCAGATTAGGGAAATTGCCCGGGCAGGGGATTTGATCACCTTGAACGGAGAAGGGTTTTCGCCTTCCGCAGCGGTTTTATTGCAGACCCTGTCGGCTACGGAGAATATCACTCCGATCACAGTTTCTGACAGTCAGCTAACCTTTGCCCTGCCCGCTTCGATCCAGCAGGGACGGGTCAGTATTGCTGTAGGATCGGGTTCCAAGGTTTCGAATGCCCTTGACCTGATCGTGGTAAGTGCCACCCATCCGGTTTTGTACCCCGTAACCGGTGGAAGCGTAATGCCCGGAGATTCTTTGGTTTTAAGTGGTCAAAACCTTTCGGCCAACACGGTCAATGTGGTATTCGGGACGGTTGCTGCAGGGGTGAATAGCTGGGAGATCAGCAATACTGCGCTGACAGTGACGGTTCCAACCAGCGCGGAAAGCGGAGATTTGCGGGTTGTGGCGCTTGGTACTTCAAACCCGGTAAGTCTGAAAGTAACGCGATCGATCAGTGGGGTCATTGAACTTCCTGCCGGATCGACCCTCGTTCCGAGTGCACTTTTGGCTGAGTTCGGGACAGACAAGGTGGCAATCGATGCCACTGGCGCCTTCCTGCTGCCGGTTCTCAACCAGGGGACCTCTTCTGTCACAGTATTCGCTCCAGCCGATGCTACCCATAAACCGGCCGTCTTCCTCTCAGCAACGGTTCTCGCCGGGCAGTCCAGTGTTACGATGAACCCGCAATCGACTGCCACTGATATTGTTTTTGGTGCCATGGGCCTGGAATCGTCCATTGAACGGGCCGACCATGCCGCAGCGCTTGCAATCGTCGCAAGTTCCGTAACTGACTTCACCACTTACCTTGATCAGAACTTGGGAAGTAACAGTTATTTTCTGGAAGATTATCTTGCGCCAGGATTGCAGGCTCAGATTATAAGCGCTGTTGGTGCAGCCGGAGCGGCGATCGATCAGGCGATAGCCAACGGAACCATTCACCTGGCCCCCAAAGTAACTGCGGCGCTGGCTCGTGCAGCTGCCGTAAGTACCGGAAATCCAGACATCCAGCCGGCCTATTCACAAGAAGATTTTGTCGTTAGTTTTGTTAATGCAGGGACTTTGGGCACTGGCGCCATCAACGGTAAGATCAATGTCGAAAATGACACTATGCTTTTTGCGGATGTCGAAGCCCGGGACGCCTTTAACTCCAAGGTGCTTCCAGGTAATACGTTTGTCGATCGTTTCTTCTCCTCTGATCTGCTCGGTCCGCAAAATGGTCTCTGGGGGGGGTATTGGGGTAGCGACAAGGAGATGGACCTGAAGTATCGCAGTGCCGTTTTGACCGTCCGGACGCCCGGGCTCCGAATGGAATCCTGGGACGACTACTACAATTCGCCCTCCTTCAAATTGGCCCTACGCACCTTTTTGAGTCAGGCGGTTGTACCGGTCGTCAACACGGTTGTCGGGATCAAGGCCAGCGATACAAAAACCGAGATTATTTTGAAGGTCCTTTTCGATTTTGGAGTTTTCGATGGAATCGAGCAAGTCTGGACCAACGGTGACTTTGTGGGCGGGGTCGGGCAGATTGTTAAAAAGACCCTGAACACCCAGGTCCTCGAAAATCTGGTTAAGGCTGTGGCCGAAGCCTACCTGGGAACGATCGACCCGCAGGACGTGGTCAAACTGGCTGCCAAACTCGGGCTCAAACTGACTCCCTGGGGTTCCGCCGAAACGGTGGTATCGGTGGGTGGAACGGCCATCGACCTGGGGGCTCTGGCCATCGACATGACGACCACTCACAGCAAAATCGAATTCAAGGTGCTCTTCCCGGTGGCCATCGAAACCATATCACCGACTGCGATCCAGAGAGACGATACCAATAAACAGGTCAAATTGCAGGGCCCGGGCATTGGCCCGGCTACATTCAAGGGGACCCGCTATACCCCCACCGTTGTGTTCAAAGATTCCAAGGGAAATGAGTATGAGGAGACCAACCCGATTCCTTCCACCTTCCTGATCCCGGTCGGCGCTGCAGCGCCCAATGATGAGCTGACCTGCACACTGCCGGCGACTTGGCTGAAAGATGCGGTAGGCCCAATTACCGTGACCCTTCACCATCACCATATCGACTATACCCTGATTAATGAGATATATCCGGTGACACTCGACGCACCAAATCCCATTGAACTGGTCGATAACCTGACTCTCTCCGCAATCGCTCCCGACAAAGGTGGCTGGGGCGACAAGGTCGAGCTGACGGGTGCCGGATTTTCAGACAATCTCGCGGGAAACACCGTCTATTTTACCGGCCCTTCAGGCAGCCAGATTTCAGCAGGAATTACAGCGGCCTCTTCTACCTCGCTTTCTGCGATAGTTCCGAAAGGAGCCGAAACGGGGCCGGTTTGGGTTGAGGTAAAGGGTGAACAAAGTAATTCGATTGGGTTCACCGTCGAACAAAGTCTTCACAATTTTACCATCGGGGATAATGGGGCGGCCACTGATGACACCTTCGCTCTGTATATTGATGGTGAATTGATAATTTCCATGGGTACTCCGGCGATAAGCGTCTCTGCCGATGTTCCTCTGACCAATGGGATCCACTCGGTTACCATGCGCGGGATTACCGCCCCGGATTCCATCGGCACCTATTACATTTCTTTCCCGAGCACCGTCACAGTTTTGAGTGGTGATGCCCAGACCGGGACTGATATGACTGCCGGAGTTACAAAGACCTGGACGATCGAAACCAGTGCTGGACAAGCGCAGGCTGCTGCCAACAGGGCCGTGACTCCGACGATTCGCTGGAAGGAATAACGAACTTATCCCGACAAGGTAGTATTGAGACAGTCGCGTTGTTATGGAGGTCATTTTGCCGATAATCAAGGAACGCCGGATCTTTTACTGGGGACTCGGTTATGCGGTATTTGTGTTGATCGGTTTTTTGGCCCGCGAAAATATGGGGACTTCAGGCCGAGGTCCTGGCATCCAATTCTGGTCGCCGTTGGCTTGGGCCGGGATTGGCATGCCAGGGCTCCTCCTTATGATTGCAGGAATCTGGCCGGACTCAGCGCTAGGGAGGCCAGGAAAGCTGCTTTTTGATTTGTATGCGTGGGTGTACCGCAAGAAAAAGTAAGTTTTTTTAATCGATAATGTGAAAGTTTGCTTCTCTGCCTCCCGCAGCTTCTAGTTCAGGGGCGGCCGGAGGAAGGTCATTCCCCTTGCCCTGAGGAAATGGACGTGATATTGTCCCCGAAAATTCCGGGAAATACGGACTAACCCCTTGTGAATGAAGGAGAATGTTGATGCCAAGCGGGAGAATGAGTTGGAACTGGGTGCTGCTGTTGGCTGTCGCGTTGGTGATGAGCGGCTGTTGCGGCATGCACTGCAAACAGAAGCAGCAGGTGCGGTGCGCCAACTGCCAGTTGAAGGGAGCGGGGTTGATGGCGGCGCCGATGGCAGCCGACCAGGCGGCAGAGCGCCATGACCTCCTTTACGTCTGCAACTGTGGTCCCGAGTGCAAGTGCAATTCCGTCAGCACCCAGCCCGGCAACTGTACCTGCGGCAAGCCGTTGGTCGCCTACCACGTGGTCAAGGTCGAAGGGGACGAAGCGCTTCTCTGCACCTGCGGCGGCAACTGCAAGTGCGCCATCGACCCGGCCGACAACAGCAAGTGCGGTTGTGGCAAGGAAGTCAAACGGGTCAGCCTGAAGGGGAGCGGTATCTTCTTCTGCAACTGTGGCGGGTCCTGTTTCTGCAACACCGTCGCCGATCAACCGGGGCAGTGCAAGTGCGGCATGCCGCTGAAGAAGGCCGACTGACCCTGGCAAAAAGGGCAATCGTATAATGAGCAAAGGGAGAGGCAGCGCCTCTCCCTTTGCCGTTCAGTGCCCCTCTGCGGCGACTGGCGGGGCGACGAAAGCCTTGTTCCCCGGAACCGCCCGGTGTAAAGTAGCAGCTCGGAAAATTCCCCGCAGCGAGGTCTGTTCATGTCCGACAGCACTCCCTTCGGCCGGGTGCGTACCCTGCTGGAGATGATCAAGTTTTCCCACACCGTCTTCGCCTTCCCCTTTGCGTTGATGGGGGCGACCCTGGCGGCGCTGAAGACGGGTGCGCCGCCGACGGCCGGGCAAATCCTCTGGATCTGCCTGGCGATGGTCGGCGCCCGTTCCGGGGCGATGGGGCTCAACCGCATTATCGACGCCAAGATCGACGCCGAGAATCCCCGCACCGCCGGCCGCCATATCCCGGCCGGCATGGTCTCGACCCGCGAGGCCTGGCTCTTTGTCCTCGCCTCCTTTGCGCTGCTGCTGGTCGCCGCCTGGATGCTCAACCCCCTGTGCTTCTACCTCAGCCCGGTGGCGCTCTTCTTCCTTGCCCTCTACTCCTTTTGCAAGCGCTTCACGGCGCTGGCCCACGTCGTCCTCGGCATCTGCCTCGGCGCCGCTCCGGTCGGCGCCTGGATCGCCCTGCGCGGTGACGTCTCCTGGCAGGTGGTGGCGCTGGGGCTGGCGGTCCTCTTCTGGGTGGCCGGCTTCGATGTCTTCTACGCTCTGCAGGATCTCGATTTCGACCGCGACAAGGGGCTCCACTCGATTCCGGTCAAGCTCGGCGTGACGCGCTCTCTGTGGCTGGTGCGCGCCTTTCATGCAATGATGGTCTTCCTGCTGTTGCTGCTGCTGATCGGGACCGGCCTCGGCTGGATCTACCTGCTCGGCGTGGCGGTGGTGGCGGGGCTGCTGATCTATGAACACCGGCTGGTCAGGCCCGACGACCTTTCCAAGCTCGACGCGGCCTTTTTCAACATGAACGGTTATGTGAGCGTGGCGATCTTCCTCTTTACCCTGGTCGATGCTTTAACCTAACGCGGGATTGCGAAGGGAGGCGACGATGAAACGGATCGTAGTGGCGATCACCGGCGCGTCCGGTTCGATCTACGGCCTGCGCCTGGTCGAGGAGCTGCTGAAGCAGGAGTGCCGGGTGACCCTGCTCTTCTCCAAGGCGGGGCTCGAGGTCATGCGCTACGAGACCGGCCTCGGCTGGGAAGGGACGACCGGCCAGCGGCTGCAGCTGATGCGGGACTACTTCGGCGGCGACCGCCACCTCGAGCACTTCGGCTGCGATGACCTCTTCGCCGCCATCGCCAGCGGTTCCTCCGCCCCCGACGCGGTGGTCATCGCCCCCTGTTCGATGGGGACGGCGGGGCGCCTCGCCGCCGGGCTCTCGGGCAACCTGATCGAGCGGGTTGCCGATGTCGCCCTCAAGGAGCGTCGCGACCTGGTCCTGGTCCCCCGCGAGACGCCGCTCAATGCCATCCATCTCGAGAACCTGCTCAAGCTCTCCCGGGCCGGGGCGCAGATCCTGCCGGCGATGCCGGCCTTCTACCACAAGCCGCAGAGCCTGGCCGAGGCGGTCGACTTCGTGGTCGGCAAGATTCTCGACAGCCTCGGCGTCGCGCATGCGCTTTTCACCCGCTGGGGGGAGGAATAAAGCTGACGGAGAAATGCGGCTCTCCCCCGTTCGCTGACGCTCACTAGAGAACGCAAAGAGCACAGAGGTGCCCATTCCTTTTTAATTCTTCGTGTCCTCTGTGATCTCTGTGCGAGACGATTTACGTTTTTTGAGGTAAAGCACCGATGGCAAATATTTTCGAAACTCTCCACCAGAAGCTCGCCGCCGGCCTGCGCATCACCGATGCCGAGGCGCTGGCGCTCTTCGAGTCGACCGACCTGCTCGCCATCGGTGACCTGGCCGCCTACGCCAATCAGCTGCAGAACGGCGAGAAGGTCTACTTTAACGTCAACCGCCACATCAACTACACCAACCTCTGCGTCAACCGCTGTACCTTCTGCGCCTTCTCCAAGGGGGTGGAGGACGAGGGGTGCTACACCCTGGCCCTCAACGACATCCTGGAAAAATGCGCCGAGGCAGCGGCGGCCGGGGCGACCGAGATTCACATGGTCGGCGGGCTCCATCCCGATCTCCCCTTCGACTTCTACCTCGAGATGCTGGCGGCGATCCGCGCCGACCAGCCGCAGCTCCACGTCAAGGCCTTCACCGCAGTGGAGATCGACTACTTCGCCGCCCTCACCGGGCAGCGGGTCGAGGCCGTGATCGCCGAGTTGATGCAGGCCGGACTCGGTTCCATGCCCGGCGGCGGCGCCGAGATCTTCGCCCCGGCGGTGCGCCAGCAGATCTGTCCGGAGAAGATCAGCGGCGCGCGCTGGCTCGAGGTGGTCGAGGCGGTTCATCGGCAGGGGCTGAAGACCAACGCCACCATGCTCTTCGGCCATGTCGAGGGGCACCAGGATCGGGTCGATCATCTGAGCAAGCTGCGCGAGCTGCAGGACCGCACTGGCGGCTTCCAGGCCTTTATCCCGCTCGCCTTCCAGCCCGACAACACCCGGGTGCCGGGGGCGAAGGGGGTCGGCGGGGTCGATGCCCTGAAGACGCTGGCGATCAGCCGCATCTACCTCGACAACTTCCGCCACATCAAGGCCTACTGGGTGATGCTGGGGCTGAAGATCGCCCAGGTGGCGCTTGCTTTTGGCGTCAACGACCTCGACGGCACCGTGGTCGAAGAGAAGATCGGCCATGACGCCGGCGCCGAGGCGCCGCAGGCGCTGGCCAAGGAGCAGCTTTGCGACCTGATCCGCAAGGCCGGGAAGGTGCCGGTGGAGCGCGATACGCTGTATCATGAGTTGAAGGTGTACTGACATGGCTTCAATCGATAAATTCCCGGGGATGACCCTTTATCCGCTGATTTTTCCCGATGCCGAAGAGGCGGTGGTCGGCGTCATCCTGCCTCGCAAGGTCGGCAAGGCCAAGGCCGGTGAGTACAGTTTTGTCGAGGCCTATTGCACCGATCCGGGGTGCGACTGCCGGCGCACCGTACTCTACGTCGTCGACGGCAAGGGGAAGCAGGCGGCAGTGATCGAGTTCGGCTTCGATGCCGACGAACCGCTCGCCGGTCCCTACCTGAACGAATATGCCCGGCAGCCGGCGGCAGCCGCAGACCTGCTCCGGGTTTTTGTCGATCTGATCAACGAATCTCCTGACTGGCTCAAGGGGATGTACCGCCACTACAAGGAAGTGCGCAAAAAAGTGGACGGACATGCTTACCGGGGGAAACCCTTCCCCAAACCGGGCTCGGTGGTGCGAACCATCAAGCCGCCGCCGGAAGAGGATCCGTTAGAGGCCTTCGAGAGTCTGCTCAAGGCGGCGGTGCGCACGCCGCCAGCGGGCGGGCGCAAGAAAAAAGCTGCAGTCACGGCCCAAGGGAGCCTGTTCCCCGACACGGGGCCGGTTGCCGGGGGCACCACCGGTTGGGTCGAGCGCTGCCGGCGGGAGGCGGGTGCGCCCTTTGAAACCACCAACCTGAGGCAGACCGAGCTGCGCGGTTATTTGTATGCGAACCCCCGGGCCGCGGACGAACTGGCCGGCCTGCTGGTCGGGTATGACCGCGCCGGTGACGAAACGCATCTCGATGCGGGTCTGGGGCTGCTGCGCGACGCCCTGGAGATCCTGCGGGTCGATCTGGAACGGCGCCGTCCCGAGGCGGCGCGGCACATGGAAAAGTGGCAGGAGGCCCTGGCCCGGCATGTCTTTGCCGAAGGGGTTGCGCCCCAACTCGGCGCCATGGTGACCCAGATTCTGCTCGATGCCCGCGTCGAGATTCTTCCACTCCTGCACGAGGCCAACCGCCGGCGCATGCTGGCCGGGCTCGATGCCGATGCCGATTTCGTCGCCGACCCCGAACAGGTGCTGCGCGAACTGCTGGAGGCGCTGGAACAGGACGGCGCCGGCACCCCCCACGAATTCTTTGAAGCAGTCCTGCAAATGATGTCGGTGGGAGATTTCGAGGTCCAGGTCAATCTCTGCCGGTTGATGTTGGGGGCTGAGCATTCGACGATTCGCGAGGCGGCGGTGCTGATGCTCTTTCATCCGCAGGCCGAGGTGCGCTCCGGAGTGGCGCAGGTGCTGGCCGAGGTCGAAGGGAATCGGTTGACCCCGGCGAGCCTGCGGCGGCTGATCGTCGCCCGCAACTGGTTCCCCGAGGCGCAGCGCAGCCTGATCGATCAGGCGGTGACCAACGCCCGTAAGGCGCGGATCGAATGTGCGCCCCTGCCCAAACGGGTAGCGGCGACGGTCTACGGCAGCGCCGTCGACGGCGCGATGGCCCAGACCTTTCAGGTGCTGGTGCCTGTGGGGACGGGATTCCTCTGCTACTCGGTCATGCCCAAAAAGGGGGCCGGCATCGCCGACGCTTTTCTGGTTCCCCTGGCGGGCAAACGCGAGCGCAACGAGCTGCTCGCCATGCTGCGTCACGAGACCGGCGCGGTCGAAGTCTCGGCCGACTACCTGAACCGGCGCATCAGCCAGGCCCTGGCCGACGGCGCGGCGCAGGACAAGGTCCCCTGCCACTGGCTGGTGGCCATCGCCGAACGCCTCGGCTGCGATCAGTGGAAAGCCGCACCTTTCAAGGCCCGTGCCGAGCTCGCCGCCCTGCGTGCCGAGCTCGAACGCCGGGGTGAGCGTTTTGTGACCACGCGCTACCGGGAAAAGGCTCTTGAGGATGCCGCGGCCTGGGCCGAAGAGCAACCCTTTGCCTACTCCTGGTTCGAGGACGATGTCGAGGTCGACCGGGTGGTGGAAAAGGCTCTCGGCAAGCGCCGCCGCCTCGACGTGGACAAATGCATCGATGCGATTCTGAAGAAGATCCTCCAGCCGCGCCGGAGCCAGTGGGTCGAACGCCTGGTGCTGGCCGCCCTCTGGCTCAAGGCGGCGAAAAAGCCGCCGGTCCCCTGGGAACAGATGGCGCATGTGGCCGCGGCGGTGGCCGACGAGACTCTGCCGCTGGAAGAGATTCCGTTGATGGTGATGATCGCCGGACACAGTTTCGGCGCCTGGATGGGACGGCAGGAAGAAGGGGGATAGGCGATGCCCAGTTGGCGTTGGCCACCTTTGAAGAGCGGTGGACCGGCGATTACCTCTTCGAGAACGAGTGGCAGAGCTTCCGCACCAAGAAGGACCGCTCGCTGGAGCTGGTCAGCGTCGCCCACGAATGCCCGCCGGGGAGGCGGAAGATCGCGGTGAAGGTGGTCGATATCTTCGGCAACGACACCATGACGATTGTCGAGGTGCGGTATGACCTTGGTTCATCTTCAAATAAAGGAGGGGGCTCCGATGAGTAAAAACAGAAAGATTGAGGTGCTGGAAAAAGAGGTCGGCATACGGACGATCAATCAGGAGGACTACATCTGTCTGACGGACATCGGTCGCTACAAAGACAGCGAACGAACGGACGACCTGATTCGAAACTGGGTTCGCAACCGCAACACCATCGAATTTCTCGGCATCTGGGAACAGCTGAATAACCCGGCGTTTAATTCCGTCGAATTCGACGGGTTTAGAAAACAGGCCGGGCTGAACAGTTTTACCCTGACGCCAAAGCAATGGATCGAGAAGACCGGAGCCATCGGCCTCGTTTCCAGAGCGGGACGCTATGGCGGGACCTACGCGCACAAGGATATTGCCTTCGAGTTCGCCTCCTGGATTTCGGTCGAGTTCAAACTCTACCTGATCAAGGAGTTCCAGCGGCTCAAGGAATCCGAGCAGGCGCAGCTGGGTTGGGATATCAAGCGCAATCTGACGAAGATCAACTATCGCATCCATACCGATGCCGTGAAGGAAAATCTGATCCCACCGACCCTGACGGCAAAAGAAACCAGCCTGATTTACGCCCATGAGGCCGACGTGCTGAACATGGCGCTGTTCGGTATGACCGCCAAACAATGGCGTGAAACGAATCCGGGGGAAAAGGGGAATATCCGCGACGAAGCGAATGTCGCCCAGCTTATCTGTCTTTCCAACCTCGAAAACCTGAATGCTCTTTTCATCAGCGACGGCTTGCCGCAAGCGAAACGGCTGCAGAAGCTCAACAGAATCGCCATAAACCAGATGAGGCTGTTGACGGAAGACCTGGGAGTGAAAAAACTGGAGGAGAAGCAATAAGTACGGCCCAGGAACTTCGGCCAGCTACTTGAAGGCTTCAAGGCATATCTGTGATACCCATGGAAGCGATCCAAAAAAACATTGAAACCGGCGCAGGCATCGACCGCGATCAGGCGCTCTGGCTGCTGACTGCGGCCGACCTCCTCGCTGTCGGCAAGCTGGCCGATGTGATTCGGCGACGGAAGCACCCGCAGGGACGGGTGACCTTCGTGGTTGATCGCAACGTCAACTACACCAACGTCTGCCAGTCGCAGTGCAGGTTCTGCGCTTTCTATCGCGATGCCGATGCCAGCGACGCCTACCTCCTCGACTTCGAGGCGATCTTCGACAAGATCGCCGAGCTGGTGGCGCACGGCGGAACCCAGCTGCTGATGCAGGGAGGGCTGCACCCGGAATTGAAAGTCGACTGGTTCGAGGCGCTCTTCCGCCAGATCAAGGAGCGCTTCCCGCAGGTGCAGGTTCACTCCCTGTCGCCGGCCGAGGTGATCCACACCGCGCAGCTCTCCGGGATTTCGATGCCCGAGTGCCTGCGGCGCCTGCAGGCGGCCGGCCTCGACTCGGTCCCCGGTGGCGGCGCCGAGGTGCTGGTCGATGAAGTCCGCCAGGAGATCTCCCCCAACAAG
Source organism: Desulfuromonas carbonis (assembly GCF_054658035.1). NCBI lineage: Bacteria > Pseudomonadati > Thermodesulfobacteriota > Desulfuromonadia > Desulfuromonadales > Desulfuromonadaceae > Desulfuromonas > Desulfuromonas carbonis. The sequence continues at coordinate 1,491,970 of NZ_BAAHXR010000003.1, forward strand.
ATCGGCTGGCGCGACTGGGCGGCGGTGATGGAGGAGGCGCATTTGCTGGGGATGAGAACCACTGCGACCATGATGTTCGGCAGCAGGGAGCGCCCCGCGGACATCGTCGAGCACCTCTTCCGGGTACGGGAGATCCAGGCAAAGTCGGGCGGCTTTACCGCCTTCATCCCCTGGACCTACCAACCCGGCGGCACCGAGCTCGGCGGCGCCACCGCGAGCGGGGTCGAGTACCTGAAAGTGCTGGCGCTGTCGCGCATCGTTCTCGACAACATCGACAACATCCAGGCGAGCTGGGTGACGCAGGGGGCGATGATGGCCCAGGTCTCCCTCTTTTTCGGCGCCAACGACCTCGGCGGCACGATGCTGGAGGAGAACGTCGTCGCCGCCGCCGGCTGCTCCTTCCGCCTGTCGCAGGATGAGATCATCGAGTTGGCGCGCGGGGCCGGGTTTGTGCCGGCGAAGCGCAATACCAAGTACGAGATTCTGGAAACTTACTAGCCACAGAGACACAGAGGCCCAGAGAAAATCTTTTGAAAGCAGGTTAGCCTCCGCGTCTCTGTGCCTCCGTGGCAAGATTGAGGATTTTATGATCCCCCTGCGCAAGAACATTTCCGAGATGGCCGGCTACGTCCCCGGCTTCCAGCCCGCCGACGAAGCGGCCTGGATCAAGCTCAACACCAACGAGAACCCCTATCCACCTTCGCCCAAAGTGGCGGCGGCGATCCTCGCCGAGGTCGGCGGCGACGGCGCCAGCCTGCGCAAGTATCCGGATGCGGCGAGCAAAGAGCTGCGCCAGGTAGCGGCCGAGCTCTACGGCTTCGACCCGTCCTGGGTGATCAGCGCCAACGGCTCCGACGAACTGCTCAACAACCTGATCCGCGCCTTCGCCGGGGAAGGGGAGGAGATCGCTTACGTCCACCCCTCCTACTCCTACTACGCGACCCTCGCTGAGATCCAGGGAGCGAAGATCCGCACCTTCGGGCTGACGGCCGACTTCAAGCTGGCCGACTTCCCGGCCAGCTACGACGGCAAGCTCTTTTTCCTCACCAGCCCCAACGCGCCGCTCGGGTTTGCCTTTCCCCTCGCCTATATCGAGGAGATCGCCCAGCGCTGCGCCGGGATGCTGGTGGTCGACGAGGCCTATGTCGACTTCGCCGACGCGACGGCGCTGGAGCTGGTGCGCAAGTACGACAACGTCGTCGTCACCCGCACCTTCTCCAAGAGCTACCAGCTCGCCGGCATGCGCCTTGGCCTCGCCCTCGCCCGCTCCGAGGTAATCGCCGGTCTCGACAAGATCCGCGACCACTACCATCTCGACCGCCTGGCACTGGTGGCGGCGAGCGCGGCGCTGCGCGACCAGGCCTACCTGAAGGAGACGGTGGCCAGAATCCGCGCTACCCGGGCGCGTTTCGTCACCGGCCTCCAGGCGATCGGCTACACCAGCATCGACTCGCAGACCAACTTCGTTTTCGCCTCGCCGCCGGACCGTGACGGCAAGCGGGTTTATGATGCTCTCTACGCCCGCAAGATCCTGGTGCGCTACTTCTCCGACCCGCTGCTTCGCCATGGTCTGCGGATCACCGTCGGCACCGATGCCGAGATTGACGCTCTGCTGGCGGCGCTGCGGGAGATCGGGTAAATCCTAATCGCCACAGAGACACGGAGACCCAGAGGGAACCGAAAATTGAGCCAAGGTTCAAACCGTCTTTTCGATATTGATTTTCTCCGTGTCTCTGTGCCTCTGTGGCTAATGATCTATGCCTGAATTGCCTTTTGCGCAGGTTGCCCCGCTCCTCCTCGCCTGGTACGGCAAGGCCGGCCGCGACCTCCCCTGGCGCAACACACGCGACCCCTACCGGGTCTGGCTTTCGGAGATCATGCTGCAGCAGACCGGAGTGGCGGCGGTCATTCCCTATTTCGAAAAATTCCTGGCGCGCTTCCCCGATCTGGAGGCCCTGGCCACGGCCCCGGTGGAAGAGGTTATCGAACTCTGGGCGGGTTTGGGCTACTACTCCCGCGCCCGCAACCTGCACGCGACAGCGCGCGAGGTGGTCGCTGGCTACGCCGGGAGCTTTCCGCAAACGCTGGAGGCGCTGACGGCGCTCCCCGGTATTGGCCGTTCCACCGCCGGGGCGATCCTCTCCATCGCGTTTGATGTGCCGGCCCCGATCCTCGACGGCAACGTGCGCCGGGTCCTCTGCCGGCTCTTCGCCTGGCAGGAAGACCCGCGCAGCAGCGCCGCCGAAAGGCAGCTCTGGCGCTGGGCCGAAGCCCTGACGCCGCTTGATCGTCCCCACGACTACGCCCAGGCGATCATGGACCTTGGTGCCACCCTCTGTACCCCGACTGCCCCCGCCTGCGAGCGTTGCCCGCTGGAGAACCTCTGCCAGGGGCGGGCGCTGGGGATCGCTGCCGAACTGCCGCGTCGCCAAAACAGGCAGAAGGTGCCGACCCGGATCCAGGTCGCCCTGCTGCTCGATTGCGACGGTTCCTTCCTGGTACGTCGTCGCCCCCTTGCCGGCATGCTGGCCGGGCTCTGGGAGTTCCCCGGGACGGCGGTGGCGGCGGGGGAAACCCCGGAGGTGGCCGCGGGGCGGTTGCTGCGCGAATTGGGCGGGGAGGGGAGACTGCGTTTCGCCGGCGGTATCGAGCATGCCTACAGTCACTTCAGGCTCGACCTGCACCTCTTTCGGGCCGACGCGCCGGCAGCGCTGCAGGTGGCGGAAGCGGCCGAGAGCCGTTGGTTGACCCGGGCCGAGCTCGCCGGCTTTCCCCTGCACGGCGCCCACAAAAAGGCGCTGGTGCTGTTGTAAAACCGAGCAGGGCGTCTCTCACCCGTTCGCTTTGCTCTCTTGAGATCACGGAGGAAACCTCTTCTGTTGGTAACTCCCCTTGGGTCTGTCCACTGTCATTTCCGTTGACACAGTCAGCGCCGCACTTTTCTGGCCCCTTATTTTGAATCCCTCGGTGCTCTCCGTGTTCTCTGTGCGAGACGCCCCTGGTATTCACATCCCCTGGAGTATTCATGCCCGCACCGATCCTGACCGAAAGTTCCGCCGTCGCCGCCTTTGCCGCCGAGCTGGCGCACTTTGATTCTATCGCCGTCGACCTCGAGGCCGACTCGATGCACTGCTACCGGGAGAAGGTCTGCCTGTTGCAGTTCACCACCCCGGAGCGGACCGTGCTGGTCGATCCCCTCGCCGGGGGCGACCTCGCGCCGCTGGGGCCGGTGCTGGCCGACCCCGCCATCCGCAAACTCTTCCACGCCGCCGACTACGATATCCGCTGTCTGCACCGCGATTTCGGCTTCGTCGTCAGTGGTCTCTTCGACACCATGATCGCCTGCCAGTTCCTCGGCGAAGAGAAGGTTGGCCTGGCCGATATTCTCGGCAAGTACTTTGGGGTGGAACTCGACAAACAGTACCAGCGTGCCGACTGGGCGGTGCGCCCCCTTTCGACCGAGATGATCCGTTACGCCGCCGAGGATACCCGGCACCTGCATAAGCTGGCGGCTCTGCTCGAAGAGAAGTTGCGCCAGAAGGGGCGCCTGGAGTGGGTGGCCGAAGAGTTCCGCATCCTCGAGCAGGGGCGTTTTGCCGACAACTCCGGGCCCCTTTACCTACGCTTCAAGGGGGCCGCCGCGTTGCGTCCCCGGCAGCTGGCGGTCCTCGAGGCGCTGCTGCAGTGGCGCGACGCCGAGGCCTGCAAGCGCGACCGGCCCCTCTATAAGGTGGTCGGCAACAAGCCGCTGCTGGCCATCGCCCAGGCGCCGCCGCAGAACCTGCAGGGGCTTGTTGCCGTCGAGGGAATATCGCCGCGCCAGGTCGATCGTTACGGCAAGGCGCTGCTCGGGGCGATCGAGTCCGGGTTGGCGGTTGCGGAGCAGGATCTGCCGAGCATGCCCCGTGGCGAGCGCCGGGTGCGCGACCCCGAAGTGGATGCGCGTCTCGCCGGACTGAAGAAGTGGCGCGAGGCCAAGGCCACGGCGCTGGAGATCGACCCCGGGGTGTTGATCAACAATACCCTCCTTGAGGAGCTGGCGCGGCGCCAGCCCCGGAAGGAGGCCGAGCTGGCAACGATTCCCGGCCTCAAACAGTGGCAGCGGCGCGAACTGGGCGCCGATATTCTCGCCCAGCTGGCGCCCTGAACCCGACATCGAGTTTCCCAAGTATTTGTAATTACAGACATCTGAATCGACATCTGGCGGCACGCCACCAGATGTCCGCTGGCGGCGCGGATCATTCCGACTATCATGGCAACAAACGCACCACTTGCCTTGAAAGGAGGTTCACCATGATCCGCATCCTCATCTCCAGTGCTTCCCTGCTCCTCTGCGTCCTGCTGCTGACCCCGACCCCCGGCCAGGCTGCCGGCCATGCCGGTACCACCTTTACCGTCGCCGTTCATGGTGACTCTGCATACCCGGTCGCCCACCGGGAAGGGGACCGCCGCGAGGTTGCCCGGGATCATTACCGCGACCGGGATGGCTGCCGCCACCAGGAAGAGCGTCATGACCGGCGGCGGGATCACCGGGACTGGCGAAATGATCGTCGCCAGGACGCTCGCCAGGACCGCCACCGCGCTGCCCCGCCCCGTTACGCCTATCGCGAGCAGCGCACCGTGGTGCTGCTGCCGCCCCCCTTCCTGTTGCTCCCTCCCTTCTGGCGTTAGCCGCTACAGCTGCCTTTCCCCGGGGCGGGGCCGGTTGCGACCGGCCCCGCCCCGCCTTTTTCGCCCCACCGCGATTGCAGCGGGGCGCGTTTTGGCCGATACTTAAACCCATGCACCGACTCCTCGCCTTCTCTCCCCACGAACGGGTTCTGGCCGGCCTGCTCAAGGAACGCCTCGAGCAGGAGGGGATTGCCTGTCTGCTGCGCAATGAAGAGCTCTTTGCCGCCATGGGGGAGTTGCCCTTTTTGGAGCTGCGGCCGGAACTCTGGGTGGTCGACGCCGAAGTTCTGCCGCGCGCCCGGCTTCTCATCGAGGCCTGGCTCCATCCGGTCAGGACGGAACGACCCTGGTGCTGTCCCGGTTGCGGCGAGGTGCTGGAAGGGCAGTTCGGGGGGTGCTGGAAGTGCGGCCGGGCCCGGGAAGAGGCGGATGCCGGTACCTGATAAGGAGCTTTCCATGAATAATCGGACCCTGGGGCGCAACCAGTTCGCCAGCGACAATTATGCCGGTATCTGCCCGGAAGCCTGGGCGGCGATGGCGGCGGCCAACAGCGGCTATGCCCCTTCCTACGGCGCCGACCCCTGGACCGAACGGGCCTGTGACCGCTTGCGGGAGTTTTTCGACAGCGACTGCCAGGTCTTCTTCGTCTTCAACGGCACCGCGGCCAACTCCCTCGCCCTCTCCAGCCTCTGCCGCTCCTACCACAGCATTATCTGCCATGAGCTCGCCCACATCGAAACCGATGAGTGCGGCGCGCCGGAGTTCTTCAGCAACGGCAACAAGCTGCTGCTGGTCCCCGGAGCCCACGGCAAGGTCGATCTGGAGGCGGTCGAGCATACCGTGTTGCGACGCAGCGATATTCACTACCCCAAGCCGCAGGTGCTGAGTATCAGCCAGGCGACCGAGCTCGGGACCCTCTACAGCACGGAGGAGCTGACGGCGGTGGGGGAGACCTGCCGCCGGCTCGGCCTGCGGCTGCATATGGATGGCGCCCGCTTCGCCAACGCGTTGGCTGCCACCGGCGCGGCCCCGGCCGACCTCTCCTGGCGGGCGGGGGTCGATGTTCTCTCCTTCGGCGGCGCCAAGTGCGGCATGGCGGTGGGGGAGGCGGTGGTCTTTTTCGACCGGGACCTCGCCGTCGAGTTCGACTACCGCTGCAAGCAGGCCGGGCAGCTCGCCTCGAAGATGCGTTTTCTGGCGGCGCCCTGGATCGGCCTGCTCGAGGAGGGTGCCCTGTTGCGTCATGCCGGCCACGCCAACGCCATGGCGCGGCAACTGGCCGAACGACTGACGGCGATTTCCGGGGTGACGGTGGTGCATCCCTGCCAGGCCAACGCCGTCTTCGTCAGCCTGGACCAGGCGCTGATCGACGGCCTGCGGGAGCGCGGCTGGCAGTTCTACACCTTTATCGGCAGCGGCCAGGCCCGCTTCATGTGCTCCTGGAGTACCTGTGTCGAAGACCTGGATGCTCTCGCCGCCGATCTGCAGGCGTTGGCCGCCGGCTGAGGGGCGGCGCGGCTGGAGGAGGAACAAAGCCGGGGGAGAGCTATAAAGCTCTCCCCCGGCTTTGTTGGCGGCAGGTGGGTTATCCGGCGTCGGTCAGCCGGCCGCGCCCGGCAGCCCCGGTTCGGTGAGCGGCCGCGGATCGAGAAGGCGGGCGAGCTCGTCGGCGTCGAGGTCCCCCGCCGCCAGGACCACTTCCCGGATCGTCTTCTGCTCCTCGCTCGCCTGCTTGGCAAGGGCGGCGGCGCGGTCATAGCCGAGAACCGGGGCGAGGGCGGTCACCATCGCCAGGCTGCGCTCGATAAGCGACTCGCAGCGCTGGCGGTCCGCCTGCAGCCCCTTGACGCAGCGGGCGGCAAAGAGGGTGCTCGCCCGTTCCAGCAGGCTGATCGACTGCAGCAGGTTGTGAGTCATGACCGGCATCATCACGTTGAGCTCGAAGTTGCCCGAGAGACCGGAGAGGCCGATGGCGGCGTCGTTGCCGATGACCTGGGTGCAGACCTGGATAAGGCTCTCGGCCATTACCGGGTTGACCTTGCCGGGCATGATCGAGCTCCCCGGCTGCACCGCCGGCAGCACCAGCTCGCCGAGGCCGCAGCGGGGGCCGCTGGCGAGGAAGCGGATATCGTTGGCGATCTTGAAGAGGGCGGCGGCGGTGCCGCGCAGCGCGCCGCTGGCAGCCACCGCGGCGTCCCGGGCGGCCTGGGCTTCGAAGTGGTTGACCGCTTCGCGAAAGGAGAGGCCGGTAACCTCGGCGAGGCCAGCGATGACGCGGCCGGCAAATTCCGGGTGGGTGTTGATGCCGGTGCCGAGGGCGGTGCCGCCGAGGGGGAGCTCCAAAAGGCCCTCCTGGGCCTCCTCCAGCCGGCGGATGGCGAGGGCGACCTGGCGCGCGTAGCCGGAAAAGATCTGCCCGAGGCGTACCGGGACCGCGTCCTGCAGGTGGGTGCGGCCGATGGTGACGATATCGTCAAAGGCTTCGGCCTTCTCGCCGAGGGCCTCCTGCAGGCTGAAGAGGGCCGGCATCAGGCGCTGGCGGATCTCCACCGCCGCGGCGAGGTGGAGGGCGGTGGGGATGACGTCGTTGCTCGACTGGCCGAGGTTGACATGGTCGTTGGGGTGGATCGCCGGCCCGCCGGAACTGGCGCCGAGAAGCTGGGCGGCGCGGTTGGCGATGACCTCGTTGGCGTTCATGTTGGTGCTGGTGCCGGAGCCGGTCTGGAAGATGTCGACCACGAAGTGGGCGTCGAGGCGCCCTTCGATAACCTCCTCGGCCGCTTCCATGATCGCCATGGCGCGATCGCGGTCGAGCAGGCCCAGTTCGAGGTTGACCCGGGCTGCCCGCTCCTTGATCATCCCCAGGGCGCGCAGGAAGGGGCGCGGGAAGACCAGGCCGGAGACCGGAAAGTTTTCGACGGCGCGGGCGGTCTGGGCGCCGTAGAGGGCATCGACGGGGACCTCCATCGTCCCCATGGAATCGCGTTCAGTGCGGGTAGTGGCCATGCGGATACTCCTTGATTACGGATGGTTGCCGGCGCTGCCGACAGGATGCCTGTGCCAGGAAGGATAGCAACTGCCCCCTTCCTGTCAATCCTTGTAACGGCCGGCCTTTAGCGGTGGTAAAGACTGAACCGGCCCCTTTTTATTATCGCTAATTTTTTCCCCGTAGTTTAGACTCCCAGGCATGAGTACCCAGGCCCTGCTCCTCATCCTCTTCTCGGCGCTGATGCACGCCCTGTGGAACCTGCTGGTCAAGCGCAGCGGGGACAAGACGGTCTTTATCTGGTGGATGTTCCTCGCCTCGGGGAGCCTCTTTACCCTCCTTCTCCCCCTTCTCCCCGGACCGATGCCACGGCCCGACCTGCGCATCCTGCTGCTGGCGGGCGGGGGGGGCGCCTGTTTCGTCGCCTACCATCTCTTCACCGGCCGCGCCTACCGCAGCGGCGATCTTTCCCTCACCTATCCGCTGGCGCAGACGGCGATTCTCTACGTTCCGCTCTGGGGAGTCCTGCTGCTGGGGGAGAAACTGACCCCCCTCGGCAGCGCCGGAATTCTGCTGATCGTCGCCGGCGCCTGGTGCGTGCAATTGCAGCGGCTCTCCTTCGACGAGGCCTTGCGGCCGCTGCGCAATCTGGGGCAGCCGGCCGTTCAGGCGGCCCTCCTCGCCGGTTTTACCTACTCGGTGGGAGCGGTCATCGACAAGACCGGGGTGATGGCGTTTTCCCCGCTCTACTTCACCTACCTGCTGGTGGTCTGGATGTTCCTGCTGATGAGCGCCAATTTGCTGCGCCGCCGTTACCGCGGCCGGGTGCTGGCGGAGTGGCGACTCAGCCGGCCGCTGATCCTCGCCTCGGGCCCGGTGATGATGAGCTCTTTTCTCAGCTTCCGTTACGGCCTCAAACTGGCGCCGATGAGTTACGCGGTGCCGGTGCGCCAGGTCAGCCTTCTCTTCGGTGTCCTGCTCGGCACTCTGCTGCTCGGCGAACGCTATGGCCGCATCCGTTTTTTTGCCGCCGGCCTGATCCTGATCGGGGTTTCCCTGGTGCGTCTGGGGTAGTATAGTGCGAGACCAGAGCGATGGGCGACGAGCGACGAGCGATGGGCGATGGGCGACGAGCGACGAGCGATGGGCGATGGGCGATGGGCGATGGGCGATGAGCTGCGCGGGGTGATTCTATGAAAAGTCTTGCCAATTTTTTCTTCGAAGTCGGGATGCTCAAGCGCACCCCGCGCACCGGATTCCAGTTTCTCGGTTCCGGCGCCCAGTCGGTGGCGGAGCACTCCTTTCGCACCGCGATCATCGGCTACACCCTGGCGCGCATGGACGGGGCGGTCGATGTCGGCCGGGTGGTCCAGCTCTGTCTCTTTCACGATGTGCCGGAGGCGCGGATCGGCGATCTCAACTATGTCGCCAAGAAGTACGTGCAGGCCGACGAGCGCCGCGCCGTCGAGGACCTGGCGCGGACGCTCCCCTTTGGCGACGAGTACCGCGACACCTGGGAGGAATTCGCCGGCGGCGCGAGCCGCGAGGCGCAGCTCGCCCACGATGCCGATCAGCTCGAAATGATCCTTGCCCTCAAGGAGTACAAGGATGTCGGTAATCAGTACGCCGACGAGTGGTATCCCTTTTCGGTGCGGCGCCTGCGCACCGACCTGGCGCGCCGCCTGGCCGAGACGATCTGGATGACCGATTCGAGCCGCTGGTGGTTCGATGACGACAGCGAATGGTGGGTGACGGGAAAGCCGCGGGAGGAGGGCGGGGAATGATCCCTCCCGCTGACCGGCAAGGGGGGCAAGGGAGGGCTTGACGCGGCCTGCAAGAAGTGATAGAAAATCCACCTTTGCGAGACGTTACCGGGCCGATCGGCCCTTACCGGAGCCCCCATGCTCGACCTCAAGTACCTGCGCGACAACCTGGATGACGCCGAACGTCGGCTGACGACCCGCGGCGGCACCCTCGATCTCTCGGGGTTTCGCGGCCTCGACGCCCGCCGCCGTGAACTGCTGAGTGAATCCGAGAATCTCAAGGCGGAGAAGAACCGGGTCTCCCAGCTCATCGGCCAGACCCGGGACAAGAGCCAGGTGCAGGGTGAAATCGTCCGCATGAAGGAGGTTTCGGCCCGGATCAAGACCCTCGACGACGAACTCAAGGGAGTCGAGGCACAACTGGAAGAGTTGTTGCTGACCCTCCCCAACCTTCCCCACGAGGAGTGCCCCGCCGGCAGCGACGAAACCATGAACCGCGAGATCCGGCGCTGGGGTGAACCGCGCCACTTCGACTTCCCGCCCCAGGCCCATTGGGACCTGGGCGAGCAGTTGCAGATTCTCGACTTCGAACGCGCCGGCAAACTCACCGGAGCGCGCTTTTCCCTGGCGCGCGGCGCCGGTGCGCGGCTGGAGCGGGCCCTGATCAACTTCATGCTCGACCGCCACACGGCCGGGGATAAATATATTGAAATTTTGCCCCCCTTCATGGTAAACAGGGAATCCATGACGGGGACCGGGCAGCTCCCCAAGTTTGAAGACGATCTTTTCCACGTTGAAGGTCCGGACTATTTCCTGATCCCGACCGCGGAAGTTCCGGTGACCAACATTCACCGCGGCGAAATTCTCGCCGGATCGCAGCTGCCGATCAGCTATACCGCCTATACGCCCTGCTTCCGCAAGGAGGCCGGCTCCTACGGCAAGGACACCCGCGGTCTGATCCGTCAGCATCAGTTCAACAAGGTCGAGCTGGTCAAGTTTGTCCGGCCCGAAGAGTCCGACGCCGAACTGCAGAAGCTCCTCGCCGATGCCGAGTCGATCCTGCAGGCGCTGGAACTGCCGTACCGGGTCGTGGACCTTTGCACCGGGGATCTTGGCTTCTCCGCCGCCCGGACCTTCGATATCGAGGTCTGGTTGCCGCCCCAAAAGACCTACCGGGAGATCAGCTCCTGTTCCAACTTCCGGGAATTCCAGGCGCGGCGGGCGTCGATTCGTTTCCGTCGCGACGAGGGGAGCCGTCCCGAGTTCGTGCACACGCTCAACGGTTCGGGCCTGGCCGTCGGCCGGACCCTGGTGGCAATCCTTGAGAATTACCAGCAGGCCGATGGCTCGGTGCTGGTGCCCACGGTGCTGCAGCCCTACATGGGCGGGCTGGAGCGGATTTCGGGCTAGGATGGTTGCTGCGGAGGAGTGGCCGAGCGGTTTAAGGCGGCGGTCTTGAAAACCGTTGATCGAAAGATCCGTGGGTTCGAATCCTACCTCCTCCGCCAAATATAGCCGCTCTATCGGGCGTGAGCCGGTGGCAGGAACGCACCACGACAATTTAATAGCAAGTCTGCGGAGAGGTGGCCGAGTCGGTCGAAGGCGCTCGCCTGCTAAGCGAGTGTACGGGCAAAACCTGTACCGAGGGTTCGAATCCCTCCCTCTCCGCCATATTTTATTTCGGTCACCGCCGGTTCCTCTGGCAAGGAAGAATTTTTGATGTCCCGACCGTTTCGCCTGCTGCTCCCCCTCCTGCTGATTCTGGCGCTTCTCCTTTTCGGCTGCAGCCCGCAGGAGGAGCAGCCCGCGAAGCAGGCAAAGACGGCCAAGACGTCGTCGCGGGTGGTGGTCCCCGAATCGGTCCAGGGGAAATGGAAAGCGGTCAAGATTGCCGTGCTCGACAAGGAGACCCAGAAGGAGGTCACCTATACGGTCGATATCGGTGCGGCCTTCAAGGTGGGGGGCGGCAACCTGCAGGTCAAGGTGGAGAACTTCCTGCCGGCTTTCGTGATGGACGGGACGACCATGACCTCCGCGTCCAACCTGACCAGGAATCCTGCCGCCCAGATCGTTATCAACGAGGACGGCAAAGAGTTATACCGGGGCTGGCTCTTCAGCCTCTATCCCGCCACCCACGCTTACCAGCATCCCCGGTACAGTTTTTCCCTGGTCGACTTCGTCCCGGCCAAGGCAAAAAAAGGTTGACAAACGAAGGGATTTGCGCGATAAGGTTCCCTTCCCATGCGCGCCACTAGCTCAGCTGGATAGAGCGTCTGACTACGGATCAGAAGGCCGGGAGTTCGAATCTCTCGTGGCGCGCCATTTAAAACAAAGGGTTACGGCTTTTCGGCCGTGACCCTTTTTGTATTTTGGGGCCGTTTGTCATGTAAAGTGTCAAGTAAGGGGTCGGGGCCGGTGAAAGGGTCATTCGCAACGGTAAGGAAGTGGCCAGGAGTGGCAGCGGCCAGGAACACGCAACCACAAACACAAATATAGTGGGGCGCGAAAAGGTCACAAAGGTCATTTCTTTTTTAAGTGCCCAATTTCACAATAAAAAACCCTGTGACCTTGGCCGGTATTTTTAGCCGGAATGGTCACAGGGTTTTTCCATTGGTCACTGGCGGGAGGGGTCAGCCGGCGGCGGCCTTGGTTCCTGTGTCTGCTCTGCCCACGGTTTGCAGGTTCGCCAACACGTCAACCGCCCCTTTCAGGTGATCCGGGGCAAGGTGGCTGTAGCGTAGCGTCATGGTCAAGCTGGCATGACCCAACAGGCGGGAAACGGTGGTCAGATCAACCCCGGCCATAACAAGGTGGCTGGCGAAGGTGTGCCGCAGGTCGTGAAAGCGGAAGTCTTGGATTTTGGCCTTGCGGCAGGCGGTGGCAAAGGACCGCTTCAATTCATGCCAACGGCTACCGGTAGCAGGGTTGTAGAAAACAAGGTTCGTATCGACTCGCCGGACAAGCCCTTTCAGGCAGGCCCGCAGGGGGGCGTTGATAGGGATTTCCCGGCGCTCCCCGCTCTTGGTCTTGTCCAAGGTAATGAAACCGTGGGCCAGGTCAACCCGGTCCCAGGTCAACCCCAGGATTTCCCCCTTGCGGCAACCCGTGTTCAGCGCGAAAAGGAGGACCGGCCTTAGGTGCGGTTCGGCGGCGGCGACCAGCCGTTGACATTCCTCGATAGACAGGAAACGGGACCGGCGGTTTTCCTCCTTCGGCAGTTTGACCCGGCGCAGGCGGTCCAGGGTGTCTTTGCCGATTAGGTCCCAATCCCGGGCCTTGGTCAACATATGCTTTAGACAGGCCAGCCGGCGGTTAACGCTGGCCACGGCGAAGGGCGGCCGGGGTTCTTCCTCTCCCTTCAGCGGCGGGCGCGGCTCGGAAAGGAGCCGCGCTTGCCAGCCTTCGACGACGGCCAGTGAAAGAGAGTTCAGCTTGACCCCTCCGAATTCGGCCTTCAGTTCGCGGATAAACCCCCGCTTGGTGGCGGCGGCTTTCTGCCCCTGGACAAATTCAAGGTAGCGGTCGGCCAGTTCGGCAAGGGTAGTGTTAGCGATCCGCCGGCCGGTCACTGGCGGGGCGGTCCCTTCGGCAATGGCTTTCCGCCGGCAGGCAAGCAAGTATTCGGCATCGCCTTTCAAGGCCGATCCGCTGCTTTCAAAATGCTGCTTTCCGTCAAGGCCCTGGTAAGTCAGCCACCAGATTTTTCCCCTGCGGTAAAGCCCTCGGCTATTCTTTGCCTTGGCCATAAATGCCAAGCCTCCCTGTTTGGCTTTATTTTTCTAAAAAGATGTTGGCCAGTTCTTCCATAAAGGCTATGCGGCTGCATATCCTGCCATTTGCGAGACGAATAGTCGGACTTCCCTCCATAACTGTATCTGCCAATGATCCAAGCAAGTCTAGGTCATCATTGGAAAGGTCGAGTCTTCGCGCCAAGGAAGCCGATCCAAAGTTGACCCCTATAACCTTCCCATTAGACATTTGAGCTACCTCCTGCCTGTTTATGTTGTCACAAATTTATTCTCTTATAATTTATTGAATGATTGTTGTCAAGTTGATTGGTTTGACTTGGTACCATTTTGTCGCTATATTGCCCGGCATGGCCCGTCCACGTTCCGACATTCAACGCCGGCAAACCGGCGTCAGGCTGCGCCCGGAAACCTACCGGGCTGTGCAGCATTTCGCGGTTGACGAAGGGAAGCCAGTCAGCACGATCATTGAACAGGCTATTGAAGAGTTCCTAGCCCGGCGCGGGGTCGCGGTACCGCCCCCTGACTTGGCCGGCAGCAAATAACCAGGACCGAGAGAAGGCCGCCTAGGCGGCCAGGCCAGGCCGGGAGGCTCCCCCCTCCGCTATCCGGCCTGGCCTTTTTTTTGTCCTGCGGAAGGCCGGGAGGGGGACAACTCAGATATCCGCAAATCCATCGATCGATCCCGCCAACTCCCGGCAGTATCTCGGCCCCGATTTAAAAGCGCGGCCAAGCTGTCCGGAGTGATCCCGGCAGCGGACAGGGCGGCAGCCAAGACAATTTCACTTGGGGACAACCTGGCATGAAAAAAGACGGTGCCGGTTGTCGCCTGGAACTGTAGACCGCACCCTACGCAGGCCACCTTTCTAAACTCGCGGAAAGCATTAGCCCGCTTTTCTGACAGCTCCACACCACAGCCAGGGCACACCGACCCCAGGCAGCCCGGGTGCAACAATTCAAATAGCCATTCCCTACAGCGGGCGGCATCAATGAGCGTCGGCAGGGCCTTTAGTGCGGCTTCTCCTAGCGATATTCCGAATAATTTTTGATTTTCCATTCTTCCATAACTTATTGAAATTACAAATGGAACCAAATGTTGGGGCTAAGCGACCCGTACCCGGTAGCCCCAAGGGAAGGACCCGCGTTTACTGACGGCGCTTCCGGTTGCTTCCGTGCCGCTTAGGCTTCCGTGTCTTGTCGCCCGCCGTTCCGGCATGACCATTCGTATTCCACAAGCCCGGCCGGCGAAGGGGGAAGGGGGGATAGCCGGCGGCCACTGCGTCAAGGTAGCCCTCTAACAGCCAACACCGAATTCCCGCCATCTCTTGGCGCAGGTCGGCAAGCAACTGTTCCGCTTCCGCTTGGGCGCGGTCCTGGTTCATGCGGTGGCCAGGCGGTAACTCCTCGATGAAGGCGGCCAGGGAAGCCCGGACGGATTCAAGGGGCAACCCGGCTGCCTCCGCCACGGCCCGGGCTAAAATTTCGGAATTCTTCACGGTGTCCTTTCTTAGGTAGCGGCCGGCGCCTAAACCGCCTCGGCTTCCGCACGTCGTTTGTGGGGCGGATGGGAGGGGGGCGAGTCAAGCCGACCGGCTGTGCCTTGCCCCCTCCGCCTCTTCTTTTGTGTGGGCTATGCCGCTATTCCTAGCGGATCGGAACGCCGAACTCAGCAGACATCGCCGCCAAGGTTGCCTCCATGGCGGAGTCATTGACAATAAAATCACCCAAGATGTTATCGACGACAGCCCGGGGGGTGACCGTGTAGGCGGTGCCGGGGGATGCCAAAAGGAGCGCGAGGGCATGAACCCTGCGAATAGATTCACCGGCAACAACAATGAATGACCTCCGCTCCAGTTCCAAGGCTGCATGCCAGAATACCTTTCTGGCATGTTCCCTGGCTCGGGCTGAATCCTCCACAGCCTGCCTCTGAAGAGTCGTGGCATCGCCGATTGCCTTGACCAGCATCTCAGCTTCCAATCGCTGACTTTCAGCAACCTCCGCGCGCTTTCTTGCGGCGGCCAGTTCCTCTTCGCCAACCTTGCCGACCAGATAGTTTTGCATAGTGGATTCGGCATCCGCCCGGGCGGCGGCCGCAGCTTTGGTAAATTGTTCTGCGGCCTTCGCCGCCTTGTCTTGTTTTTCGATGATCTGTGCTAAGCGCTCCCGCGCCTCTTTTTCCCTGACTTCGGCTTCCTCATATTTCTCGATTGGTAGTTCGTTCATGTCTTTCTCCTCTTAGTGTTTTTAGTTTGGTGCCGGCCGCGAGATTCGAAGAAGCCCTCCGCCGGCTCTCTGGGGTTATTTTTCCGCGGGGACACTCCCAGAGTTGTCCCCTCCCATGACCAATGGGAACTCTATGTCTTTTCCACGGCCTCGAAGATCGGCCGACCATCGCGTTTTAACCGCAGAAGGTGCGGAGCTATGGACCCGCAAACCCTCGCCACGCTGGCACCCTGGATACACACGGCAGGGCTGAAATAGTCGCGAGTTGGGTCAACGAGCCGGATGGAGACCATCCGGTGGTCAAGTTCAGAAAATTCCAGGAACATCCTTCCCGTGGGACAATGCTTGGAGAGAAGATGTTCAGCAATTTCCTTTTCAACCTCGATAGGCTGCCCCAGGTGAATTGCCGGTGCCCCTGCGTGCTGGTAGGTGTCCGCGCCATCAATGAGAACTATTTTTTTCACAGGCTTCTCCTCTTTTAGTTGTTGCTACAAGCGGCCGGTTTCAGCCGGCAGCCGGGGTGTTGGTCTGCGTCATCTCTTTTTTGGCGCGGACAAGCTCCCACTCGATACGCTCCCGCTCGGCGGCGAAGTGCCGTTCCAAGCGGTCAAGCATCTGCAAAGCGCCGGTGAAGAAAATCTGGCGGGCAGCGGGGGGTGTTTCATTCGTCTGACTCATCTTGTTTGCTCCTTTCGGTGTTGGGGTGGTACCCAGTAATTTTGGCGGCCCGGCGCTCGGCTTCCTCCCGGGACAGGCCCCCGTCATGTTCCATGGTTGCGGCGCGTTCCTCGTATAGCTCCCGCATGGTTTCGGAAGGGGGTTGACCCCCATGCCACCAGCGATAACGAGCCGGGGCGTTGATGGGAATGACCAGCCCGCCGGCCGGATCGAGATAGGGGCGGGGCAGGTCGGCCGGTTCCGCGATCCCGGCAGCAATCAGCGCGGCGGCCTTATCGTCCGCCAGGTCCAAAGACTTGCCAGCCGGCAGCAGACGGGAGCCGGCGGTGGTTTGGGCGGTGAAGTCTTGCAGCAGGGTTATTTTCATGGGTCCAGCTCCCCGGGGTCGAAGACCAAGCCCCCCAGGTCCGGCGGTTCCGGCGGCAGGGGCGCGGTATTCTCGGGCGGTTCGGCGGTGGCCAGGTCCTCTGAGCGGGAGACGGTGAAGAAAGAAACGGTGGCCTTGGCGGTGGCGGTGCGGTGGTTGTCAAACCGGAAGCCGATCCCGGCGGTTTGAAGGGGCACCCGCAGGCGTTCCAGGGCACCACGCAACCCCCGGGGCCCGGGAAACGGGTCTTTCGGTCCCGGGTCGGCAAGCTCCTTGAGGGTGGCGCAAACCTGCTTAAAGGTGCCGGACGGGTGGTTGCCGGCCTGGCAGGCTTCCAGAATCGCCCCGAAAAAAAGATCCCCCTCGGCAAGTTCCAGGTGTTGCGCTCCCTGGTTGCGGAAGTAGGCGGCCAGATAGCGACCGCCTCCGCCTTCCTCGGCTGCTTCGGCAATCGCGGCAGCAATCCGGGCAAAACTGGCCATACGGGGCAGGCGCGGCGGCCGGTAGCGGGGCTGCAGTTCCAGGCCCCGGGCCAGCATGTCCAGCAAGCCCCCTAGAATTTCCGGCAAGGCATCGGCAAAGGCGGTGTCTAGTTCGTCATCCGCCAAGCGGTCCCCGTCCTCGATCCGGTCAAGCTGGATCCTCAAAGTCCGTTCCAGAAAGTCTGGCCGGGAAGACAAGGCATTGATACTGGTTAGGCACAGGGTCACGTCTGCGTGCAGGGTGGCAAGTTCGGAATCGGTGTGCAGCTTGCGGCGTTGGGGGGTGGCCCCGGTGATAATCGCGGCCAGGGTGTCCGCCACGTCCGGAGGCAGGCTGGAAAGATTGTCCAGGGCCAAGAAGGCATTGCGGCAAAGGAGTAGGTCTAAGTCCTCGGGCTTACGGGTCAGCATGGTCAAGGCCGGGGTGCCGGGGTCAAGAATCATCTTCAGGAAGCGGGCGAAGGTTGACTTGCCGGACCCTTGGGAGCCGGTGGCGATCAGCGCCGGGCGGGCCGTGCCGGGGACCATGCAGGCGGCCATTGTGCAGAGGACCAACAAGCGGTCATCCTCCGCCACGTTGACGAAACCAAACAGGCGGCTTGCATCCCCGCCCGGCAGCGGCTCGGGGTGCGGCAGCTTGTGCGGCCAGGGGCGAAAAGCCCCCGGCGGGGTCGGGACAACTTGCCAACTCCCGGCGGCGATCCGGGCGGCGCGGCGGTTGCCCAGGTCATACAGTAGGGCGTCTCCCCAAGGAGTGGCGCGGTTCGCCATTGGGGCAAGTTGGCCGGCGATCCGGGCACGGCGGGAGAGGACCGCCACAGCAGCGGCCAGGGCGTCCTTTCCCATTGTTTGCGCTTCCCCGGTAGCCCGGTAATAGAGGTCAGACGCGGTTTCAACCAGCAAAGGGGCTTTGGAGTCCAGGGGGTAAAGGTCCCCCTCTACCAAGATATAGGTTTGCCCGTGAGGGTCGATCAGGAGCGGGCAGGCGGCCAGCATCGGCAGCAGGCGGGCCGCTCCCCGGCCTTCCTTGGCGGCGGGGGTTTGGTCTTCCTCCGCTTCCGGCGGCGGTATCAACAGCGGTTCGGCCGGTGGGGTCCAGAGGGGTGCGGCGGCGGCCAGGCGCAGGAATTCGCCCCGCAGCGGGTCCGGGGTGGCGTTCGCGTCAGTCATGGGCGGCCCCCTCCCGCCGGCCGGCGATCCAGTCCAGCACGTCACCTTTTTCCGGTAGACCCGGCAGGCGCAGGACCTTAACGGCGGCAGCGACCGGGGCCAGGGCGGCGGCCACGGTGGCGGCGTATTTTTCGCCGGGGGGGTCATTGTCAGGCAATATGACAACCTCCCGGCCGGTGAAGTGGTCCCGGTAATCCTCGGGCCAGCGGCCGGCGGCCCCGCTATCGGTGCAAACGGCGACCAGCCCCCAGGCGGTCAAGGCGTCAACCTTCGCCTCCCCTTCGGGGATAAAAACACGCTCCCCGGGCGGGGCGGTGGCCAGGCGGTGAAGTCCGTACAGCAGCGGCGGCCAGGGACCACGGCCGGGGGCCTCCGATCCGTCCGGGGTGAAGTGGGCAAAGGCAAATTCTTTTCGCCGGCCGTCCCGCCCTGGTTCGATCCGGCGCTTGACGTACCGGCAAACCCCCTCGGCATCGAAGTAGCGAAAGACGGCGACCACGCGACCGGGGGCGGGCTTGGCTTTACTCTTGGCCTTGGGTGGCCGGGGGGCGGTCTTGGCAGGGGAGGGGCGCTTGCAACCGGTGCGACTCTTGGCCGGCGGCTTGTCGCCAGTGTTCCGGGCGATCCCGCAACGGTCTTCCAATTCGGCCAGGGCGGCGGCGAAGTCCAGGCCCCGGGCGGCCATATACAGGTCAATCACGTTGCCGGCGGCCCCGCAGGCTTTGCAGTTCCAGAGGCCGGACCCTGTATTGACGCTGCAAGAGGGGTGGTCCTCGCCATGCACAGGGCACAAGACCAGCACTTGCCCACGGCCGGCGGGAGTCTGGCGGGGGAACAGGTCACGGACTAGGGCGGCCACGTCCAGTCGCTCCAAGACGGCATCTTTCCGCGTCATTGCCGTCCCCTTATTCACCAGCGGCAACCCGGTTGCCTTCCATCCAGGCGGAAAGCTCGGATAGCTTGAAGCGGCGCAGCTTGCCGGCCTTGTAGCTCGGGACCTTGCGGGCCAGGGCCAGCTTGTAACAGGTGTTTTCGGGAATTCCCAGGAATTCCGCGGCGGTCTTGACGTTAACGAAGGATTCAACGGCGGCGGGCGTTTTTGTGTTTTTGTTGTCGTGTTGATGTTGTTTCATGCTGTTCCCCTTTCTTTGCTTGGTTGGTATTTTGTTGGTGTGTTCCATCTATCAGCCATTGCTTTCTAGACAGCCACAACCGCTATGTTTTTGTGGATTTTGTGGGATGGAAGTCTTAATGTCATGCACACCATGCACATGGTGCACATGGTGCACAACTTTTTCACTGGCAGTCGCTTTTTTATAATTGGCATAACCGCCGTGCCTTGATTGTCAGGGCATTAAGGGAGAAAGTCATGGACACCATGGACACCATGGACATGGTGGACAACTTTTTCGCTGGTTGCCGATTTTTTCTAGGCGGGCATACCTGCTATGCATTGATTGTCAGGGCATCAAAGGAAAAAGTCATGCACACCAGGCACATGAGGCACACCAGGCACATGGGGCACAACTTTCTTTCAGTCGGTGCCGATCTTTGAAGTTGGTGGCGGAGACTGTTAAGACATAACCCAGGGCAGGTGCCCGCTGGGAGGCTATTCAGAAAGATCAAAGGAAGACCTTGCTAGGAAGGACAGAAACACAAATCAAATTCACGCTGTCAATACATTACAAAACGCTTTACATACACTCCTATCTTGTTGAAATTTAGCAAGATTTCGATAGGGCATCTGATAACAAATCAGAAGGCCGGGAGGGAAGTTGTTAGGACTAGGGGGCTTTTAGGCGGCGGGAATTTTGGCGGGCGGTATTTCCAGAAAGGTAGTCAAACGGGGCGGCCAGATTCTTAGCCCAAGAAGCCCCCGCCCCCGTTCAAGGCGGATGAACCAAAAGAGCCACGGTCACGGCCCCGGAGTCCGGCGGCCGGTGGCGCGGTTGGCGGGTTGCCCTGGTTGGTGGTCCAGGCGCAAGCCGGCGGGAATGACCATTGTGACCATTGGTTGCAAAAAGGTCACGGTGTCTTTCCGGTGTCGATCCGGCCTGTTATGACCTTCTGACCTTTGTGACCTTCTCTTTAATAGAAGCAAAAAAGAGGAGCAACAGGCATACAATCACCCGGGCGGGGTGTCATGGAACTTGTCATGTTCGGAAACGAAAAGCGGTCAATATAATCCTTGACAAGCAAAAGCACTGCCCGGTAATATCCGCGAATTGCAAAGGCTTGCAACTCCATCAAGAGTTGGAAGCATCACGGGGCCGGACTACGGATCAGAAGGCCGGGAGTTCGAATCTCTCGTGGCGCGCCATTTTACATCATGCCCGTGAATCTTGCCGACCAACAAGACAGGGGCTTTATGCACGAGGCCCTGGTGGAGGCCGCAGCCGCTCGCCGGCTGGGCGAGGTTCCCATCGGGGCCGTCGTCGTTCAGGATGGGCGGATCATCGCCCGCGGCCACAACCTGCGCGAGACCAGCAACGACCCGACCACCCACGCTGAAATGGTCGCCATCCGCCAGGCCGCCGCCCGGCTCGACTCCTGGCGACTCCTCGACTGCACACTCTATGTCACGCTCGAGCCGTGTGTGATGTGCATGGGGGCGATCATCCTGGCGCGGATACCGCGGCTGGTTTACGGTTGCCGCGACCCGCGGGTCGGCGCCGCCGGTTCGATCTACGATCTTTCCAGCGACGAGCGCTTCAACCATCGGGTCAGTGTCACCGAGGGGGTGCTCGGCGCGGAGTGCAGCGCGACCCTCAGCGAGTTCTTTCGCGAGCTGCGGGAAAAAAAACGCAAACCGGCGATGCCGGATTGATGCAAAGACAACGACTGTGCGGGTTCACTCTTGCGGAGGGGTGTCCGAGAGGTCGAAGGTGACAGACTCGAAATCTGTTGTACCGCAAGGTACCGTGGGTTCGAATCCCACCCCCTCCGCCATAACAAAATCAAGGGCTTAGCCGTTCCTGGCTAGGCCCTTGATTTTGTTATGGCGGGCATCTTTTTGATTTTGGAGGTGATTTCTTGAAAGCCACTTAAATGTAATTTATAGTGCGCGTATTGCGAACCAGGAAATACAATGACGTACCAGTATGAGCAATTGGAAACAAGCCTTGCGTCTGCTCAATGGCCGTCTGGATATAGCGGGCGCCCCGACTTTCAACTTGGTTGTTTGCGGTGGGACAGCCTTGGTGGCCACCGAGATGGTCATGCGTGCCACCCGAGATGGCGATGTCGTCGCGCTGGCAGATGATGAAGGGAAGCTGATTGATCCTGCGCCCCTGCCGGGCGCCTTGGCTCTGGCGGCAAGTGAGGTGGCGGAGGACCTGGGGGTACCGAAGGATTGGTGGAACAATGGTCCCAGCAGCGGAGAGGGAGGGCTTTTCCGTCTCGGTCTCCCGCATGGGTTTGCAGATCGCTTGACCTGGAAGAAGTTCGGAGACAAGTTGACGGTTGCCTTCATTGACCAGATCTATTTCAAGCTATATGCCGCCGTTAATCAATTTGGCAGTTATCATGCGACCGACCTCCAGATGAATCTCCCCGCAGCAAGCTACGGGGTATCAAAAGTTTAGATTGATCGCTTTCATCGAAGCAAGCTTCGGGGAATTCGACCCACCTGAGATTAAAATGCGAAACCTCTCCCAGCCCTTCCCGAGTGAGGGCATCCCTGCGCTGCTATTGAGATTGTGTGCCCTGCTGGGAGTGAATCTGCGTTGTGAGATTCTCTGTCTGCTCGGCTCTGTCGACGAGATCCACCCCTCACTGATAGCCAAACTGATTGGCCAGAATCCCCGCTCGACCCAGAATGTGTTGGTGGAAATGGTTCGTTCCGGAGTGGTGCAAGTGCGGACCAGCTCCCGGGAAAAGATCTATTCCCTATCCCCAGGGTGCTCGACCGGTTGTAATTGAACCGATCCTGTTCCAATTTCTGGCCTCGGCATATCGACAGCAGAAATGAAACTCCGCCCTCTGTCGGCCAATTAGGAAATGAGCGTTACGGTTGCGGCGATCCAGTTTCGCAATCAGCAGCGTAGCTTTTCTTGCTTGGCATTACTCAAGAGCCGCGTTGAGCCTAGGCCGGTCAGAGTTCTTCCCGCTTTCTACTTCGATGAACTCTTTGAGCAGGACACTGTCTCTCCCGTGCGAAAGAAGACATCGCCATTGGCCAGATCATCCCCTTAGTGTAGAAAGAAACCCCCAGCGTCGCTGCGCTCCGACGGGTGGATGTTTTGCCTCGGAACTGCTGGATTATTTCGTCGGAATAAGCATTTGGGTTATAGGACCGTTGTATTATGGAAACAGGATCTCCGATGGGCTAGAATTTCACGCCCTCCTTTCGGCCTTGCCCAGCGCCCTCCCGGCAAGCACCAAAGCAGCTAGCAGAGATACTAGATTACGGCAGTCGGATGGGCGCTGGTCGAGCAGTATGGTTGAGACGCAATCATGAAGAAACCAAAGAGAAAAAGGACTGCAGCCGAAAAGGCCGCGAGAAGGCGGCGGCGGGAGGAGTACATGACCATCTTCATTGGCGGGAAGCAGAAACGCGTCAAGCGGCCGCCCACCGTCGATGGCATGGATGTCGATGAGTTCATCCGCAGGAATGCCGACCCCGTATGGCTGCATCAGAATGAGATGTGGGAGGTGCTCCACGAGCGCGAAATGGCCGAAGAGATTGGGGCGCCCGAAGCCTTCGAGAATGTGGATCCGGATGACATTCCGTTCTGATGTCGTCCGCCAGTGAAAAAGAAAAAAGGAAGTGTAGAATGACCAAAACCGGACGCAATGAATCCTGCCCCTGCGGCAGCGGCAAAAAATACAAGAAATGCTGCCTGGACAAGGATGAAGCCGTCAGGCGCGACGAGCGAGAGGCGCTTGGATCTGTTCCTATGGCACCCGATGATGATTTACAGGTCGAGCCCGAAGAGGAGGCCGTCGATCCCTATATGGCCAAGCTTTATGCCCGGTTTGAAGCGGCCGGTTTTGATGAGCGCCTCACCATGCTCCGCGAGGTGCTGCACGAGCAGCAAGGCATTGAGGATGATGTGTTCGATCTTGTCGCGCTGCTGCAGCAATCGGCCACCGGCGAGGAGTCGCGCCCGGAGGTTAACCGCTGTCTCGGCGCGTTGCGTCGGCAGCGCGCCGACTGTTGGGAACAGAATATGGGTTATTTCGTCAACTATTTTCTGATCAACGCCTTGGCCCTGAACGACACCAGCGAAATCGGTGAATATTTTCTGCAGGCATCCCGGCAGCCCGACCGGCACATCGATGTCTACTGCAGCACCATCGATCTGCTCGCCTATCATGGTCAGCACAAGGTTTTGACCGAGGGGCTGCGCTTGGCCTTGCCTTTGGTCGAGAAGGCCGAGGGTTTGATGTCCTGGGTTGCGGGGGATATTGCCTCGCGGCTGATCGATTGCGAGGTCCTGGCCTGGGTGGAAGCTGGTGCGACCGAGGCGGATTTCAACGCTCTACGGTTGGTCGTGGAGGAGATCCTGCCGGAGATCGATGTCGAGAACCTGCGGACTTATGCCGAGCACCTGGCCGGGCGGCGGAGGGTCTCGGCGGAGGCCCTGCTGGATGAGAAGAATTGTCTCGATCTTGAGCGGCTCTCCTTTCTGACGGCCTCTTTTACCGGCTACCTGAACCGGGTGCATGGTGTTCCCTGGATCACCGGTCTGCTGGCCGGGCGGGAAATCTACCATTACCTATCCAGACGGGAGGCCGGCGAGTTGAAGGCCCCCAAACGTTCTCGCTTTGGCGGGAGGTTTAGGGGCCCGAAACCGCCAACGAAGGGGACGGCACACCCTCTATGTCCTGACCCGGACACCCTGGACCGCTTTATTGCAAACCAGTTGCACCTGTTTTGCAACGCGTACCATGCTGTTGCCGTTTTGGCGCAGCATCTGCCGGCCTGGAACGATTTTCTCGAAGAGCGGGAAGTGGAAGAGTTGGACAAGTCCCGCGGGGGATTGCGGCCCCTGGCTACTTTGATCGAGACGCTGGTCCGGGTCCTTGAAAAGGGTTCAGGCGATCCCGCACTGGCACCTGCGGTGCGGCAAGCGTGGGCAGGGATCGTTTGAGCAGGGTATTCGAAGCCCTCGCCGAAGGGGAGATTCGTTCGCGTGTCCTACGACACCTTCGAAGAAGCCTTTCTGTTTGTTGGCAGCGCTCCATCTTTTGAGCAACATGAAGCAATTTCAGATGAGGTTTTATGAGCATTATCGGTCGCAACGAGCCTTGTCCCTGCGGCAGTGGCAAAAAATACAAGAAATGCTGCCTGGACAAGGACGGGCAGTTCGCCGCCCGGCAGCGCGAGCAGATGAGTGCGACGCCCCGGGCGCTGGACTGGCTGGAGCAACACTATCCGGAAGAGATTGCCGAAGCGGTACGGATTGACTATTTCGGAGACCCGGAGCAGGTGAATTTGCACGCCTTGAGCGCACTGTCGCCGCATTTTCAGGAGATGCTGCAGGTCAACATCGGCGAGTGGACGTTGGCCGATGCTCGGATCGAGGTCAAGGGAAAGAGGGTGCCGGTACGCGAGCTGCTGCTCGGTCCCGGCGGTCCGCTCCTCCCCGCGGCCGGCAAGGATTGGCTGCGGCGGCTGGGCGAACGGCGTCTGAGTCTCTACGAGGTGCGGGAGGCGAAGGCGGGAGAAGGGCTGCTGCTGGTCGATCTGCTGCTCCCGGATGAGCCGGCGGTCTGGGTCGATGAGCGCGGGGCGTCCCGATCCCTGGTGCGCTGGGACGTGTTTGGCGCGCGGCTGGTGCGACAGGAGAGCGGTTGGGTCCTCTCCGGGGCGGCCTATCCCTTTGTCCGCGCTGAGGGGCTGACCTGCAGGGATAAAATTCTGCGGGAGATGGCGGGGGAGGATCGGGATTCGGAAACCGCCCGCGAAGTGGTCGGCGGGCTGATCACTCTCCACTGGCTCGACTCCCTGACCACGGAGCGGCCGCTGCCCCAGGTGGTAGACGCTTCTACCGGCGAGCCGATCCTGGCGACGACCGACCGTTATGTCGTGAAAGACCGGGCGGCCCTGACCGCGGCCCTGGCGGCGCAGCCCGACGTCGAGGGAGGCGCTGCCGAAGGGTGGACCCGCTTCACGGAGCTGGATGATGAGCGGCGCAGGGCGCGAGCCTCGTTGACATTGGCAAAGCCGGAAACCCTGACGGTCTTCTGCCGCACCCTGAAACTGGCCGACGAAGCCCGCGCCTGGCTGGAGAGGATCGCCGGGAATGCACTGCGTCACCAGAGTCGGGAAGTGGTTGATCCGCGCTCCCCCAAGGCGATGGCCGCGGCCTCCGAGCGGCCCCAGCCGCAAATTCCGCCGGAAGCCATGACGGCCATGGTGCACGACTATTTGCGAAAGTTCTACGCCAATTGGACCGAGGAGAAGATCCCGGCCCTGGGCGACAAGACCCCGCGTCAGGCAATCCGTTCGGCCAAGGGGCGCCAGGCGGTGATCGAGCTCCTCAAGTCCTACGAGCTGCAGGAGGCCCGCCGGGTCCGCGACCAGAGGGGCGAGCCCTTCGATTTCGGCTTCCTCTGGGAGCGGCTCGGCCTCAAACGGGATGCCGATTGACAACGCCGGAATGACCTCATGCAGCTCGATCTCTTCTGCGACAACCGCCGGACCATCCGTCTCAACGAAGCGGGCGATCTGCTGCACGCCCTGCGCCTGGAGGAAGCCCTCGCTATCTATGGGGAACTGCTGGCAGATGCGCCGGAGGACATCGAAATTCTCACATTGCAGGGCCTGGTTGCGGGGTGGCGTGAGAGGCTTTTGCGCTTTTATGCTGAACCTGCCGGGAGCGAAAGGCTCCACCAGCTTTGGCAGGAGCTGACGCCGCAAACGCCTGCAGCGATCGCCGCCGGCCTGCGTGAGCTGCTGGTCACTGACCTGTCGAAGCTCCCATCCCCCGAGTTGATCTACATCCCCCCGCGATTCCATATCGGCACCCTGTTGCTGGCCGTCGGCAGGTTCGCTGAAGCCGAGTGCTGGCTCGCCCGCGCCCTGGAAGTCGGAATCGGCGAGCGGGGGCGCTTTCTGGCTTGGCGCGGTGATGCCATGACCAAACTGGGCGATCCGGACCGGGCCATGAGCGTCTTCCTCGCCGCCTTTCTCGAAGGTCCGCATGAAGTGGATCTGTCGATGCTGCAAAACCCGCAGATGCACGACCTGCTCCTGTCGCTGGAAAGCGAGGACCACGACATCGGAGCGGCGGATCTGCCGGCCTGGCTGCCGGTCTGGGGCTGGTTGCAGGGAGTCTTCGGTCTGCCGCTGAAGGAGCCGGCGGCCGACCGCGCCGCTTTCGTCGATGCCCTGGAAGCGGCGCACTCCTTCCGGAGCCTG
The DNA here is from genome assembly GCF_054658035.1 of Desulfuromonas carbonis. Classification (NCBI taxonomy): domain Bacteria; kingdom Pseudomonadati; phylum Thermodesulfobacteriota; class Desulfuromonadia; order Desulfuromonadales; family Desulfuromonadaceae; genus Desulfuromonas; species Desulfuromonas carbonis. The sequence continues at coordinate 1,518,424 of NZ_BAAHXR010000003.1, forward strand.
CCGGCGGCGCGGCTCTGGTTCGAGGATTTGCGCTATGCCGAGTACCTGCGCACCACTTTTCGCGACGACCGGGAGCTGGTGCGGGTGCGGCGGCGAATGCGGCAGTTGAACGGATTCATGTTCGAGCGGTACATGGAGAGGATGCGGGGCGCTGGTCGATCTGCTGTGCCGTGAAGATCCTGTTTCCATGTGCCAGGCCATGAAAGAAGGTCTGCTCAGGACGATCCCTGTTAAGGATTGCCATCCGGCAGCATCGGCCGGAGCGTAGGCAGGTCGGGCCACATCAAGTCCTTGTCTTCTGCGGTTGAGGGGCTGTTCGCCGGACCGGCAAAAGTGAGTTGACAAGCCCCGGCAAAACGGGTAGAAATGCCGCTTTCGGGCACCCAGAAAAATCTTTACACGTCCCCACCCCTGATGTATCCTACCCAACCTGCGGAGAGGTGACCGAGAGGCCGAAGGTGCATGATTGGAAATCATGTGTACTGCAAGGTACCGGGGGTTCGAATCCCCCCCTCTCCGCCAGTTTTACATTTCCCCCAACGGTATTGATTGCCGACAGAAGTGACAGCCGGGTCCCGCGCAACGGACGGTCGTGAACCCCGTCAGGCCCGGAAGGGAGCAGCGGTAATGGCCTCAGCCGTGTGCCGCGGGGGTGCCTGGCTGTCACTTGTGCCGGCAATTTTTATTTGCCTTCCGATCTTCCCCATTGCCTACCACGGAGACTCCTTGCATGTCGTACCTGGTACTGGCCCGCAAGTGGCGCCCGCAGACCTTCGATGACCTGATCGGCCAGGAACACGTCAGCCAGACCCTTGGCAACGCCATCCGCAGCGGCCGGGTCCACCACGCCTTCCTCTTCACCGGTGCCCGCGGCGTCGGCAAGACCTCTGCCGCCCGCATCCTCGCCAAGGCGCTGAACTGCGAGGAGGGGCTCTCCGCCACCCCCTGCAACGTCTGCCCGAGCTGCCAGGAGATCATCGCCGGCCAGGGGATCGACGTCTTTGAAATCGACGGCGCCTCCAATACCGGGGTCGACGACGTGCGGGAGCTACGTGACAATATCCGCTATCTCCCATCGCGGTCGCGCTTCAAGATTTTTATCATCGATGAAGTCCATATGCTCTCCATTAACGCCTTCAACGCCCTGCTGAAGACCCTGGAGGAGCCCCCCGCCCACGCCAAATTCATTTTCGCCACCACCGAGCCGCACAAGATTCCGGTCACCATTCTCTCCCGCTGCCAGCGCTTCGATTTCCGCAAGATCCCGCTGCCGCAGGTCGCCTCCCGGCTGCGGGAAATCGTCGCCGCCGAGCAGATCGAAATCTCCGACCGCGCCCTGGCGCTCGTAGCCCGCCGCGGCGAGGGGAGCATGCGCGATGCGCTCTCGACCCTTGATCAGGTGATCGCCTTCTGCGGCGAACAGGTGGCCGACGACGATGTGCAGGGGTTGCTCGGCATGGTGGACCGCCGGCTGCTTTTCGATGCGGCCGAAGGGGCGTTGCGCCGCGACAGCCGCCAGGTCCTCGAAGCGGTGCGCCGGGTCGACAACCAGGGGTACTCCTTCCGCCAGTTCTGCCAGGAACTGGTCGAACTCTACCGCGCGCTGGTCCTGGTCAAGGTGGTCGAGGAACCGGGTGAATTACTTGATGCCACGGGGGACGAGCTCCATGAACTCCGCGAGTTGGCCCAGCTCGGCAGCCTCGAAGATCATCAGCGGGCCTTGACCCTGCTGCTGCGGACCGAGGTGGAGCTTCCCGCCTCCGGCTTCCCGCGCCTGGTCCTGGAGATGGCCCTGGTCCGTCTCGCCAATCTGACCCCGGCCCGCGATGTCGCCACCCTGGTGCGCAAGCTCGAGGAGCTGGAACGACGGCTGGCAACGGGGGGACTCCCGGCGGCCAAGCCGGCCCCGGTAACCACCGCCGTCCCTTCCGTTTCTCCGCCAGCCCGGGAAGACGGGGCCGGGGAGGGGCTTCCCGGAAAAAAGGCCCCGGCCCCGACCGCTCCCCCCCGCGGGGATAGGAGCTGGCCGGGGCTGGTCGAGTTCGTCAAGGCGCGGCGCCGGCCGGTGATTGCAGCGATCCTGGAACAGGCCAGTCTCCTCACCCTCGAGCTGCCGCTGGTGCAGATTGGCCTGCCCAAGGGCTCTTTTTCCCTGACCCAGCTCGAAGATCGCGACTATTTCGACGCCCTGACCGAGCTGGCGGCGGAGTATTTCGGCAGCGAAGTACGGCTCAAGGTGGCGACGGTTGACGCTGCCAGTGGCCAGGCCCCGCCTTCGCTCGCCGCCGAGCGTCAGGCCCGGGAATCGGACCGCAAGCGGCGCTTGCGCGAGGATGCTCTGGCCCATCCGCTGGTCAAGGCCGCCGAGGAGATCTTCGGCGCCCAGGTGGAGGAGGTCCGGCCCATCGACAAGGGTTTTGTCTGAAGCGCGGCGGCATCCCGCCGTCGCCGCCAGTTCCGGTGCCTGCCCGTTGCGGCAAGGTGCCAGGTCTGATCCTTAGCGGGCGCCGTGCCGGCGCCATTCCACACTACTCGGGAGGTTGTACCAATGTCCAAAGGTCTCGGCAACATTATGAAGCAGGCCCAGATGATGCAGCAGAAGATGGCCCGGATGCAGGAAGAACTTGGCGCGCGCGAGGTCGAAGCGAGTGCCGGCGGCGGCATGGTGACCGCAGTCGTCAACGGCAAGCAGCAGCTGCTGTCGCTGCACATCGAGAAGAGCGTGGTCGATCCGGACGATGTGGAGATGCTCCAGGACTTGGTGGTCGCCGCCGTCAACGAGGCGATCAAGCAGAGCCAGGAGATGATGCAGCAGGAGATGGGCAAAATCACCGGTGGCATGAATATCCCCGGGCTCTTCTAGGCGGGGGATGGCCGGGGCGATCGGTGTATACAATAAAACCTTGATTCGCTCTTTGAAACTGTGGTATTGCTTTTTTGTGGTCTGACCAATTTTGGCGCTTTTTTTAGGAACAGTATAAGATTCCTGCGACTTATTTGATGCCCTTAAAATAATAGAACGACTTTTTAAAAAATGGATTTTTCCTTGTCATCATGCTAGACTCCATCCCGTCTTTTGCCCGTCTGGTGGCGGAGCTTGCCAAATTCCCGGGGGTCGGCCAGAAGACGGCGAGCCGCCTTGCCTTCTTCCTGCTGCGCCAGCCGCAGACGGAGGCGGAAGCGTTGGCGGCAGCTATCTGTGACCTCAAGGCAAAAATTCGTTTCTGCTCGGTCTGCAACCATATCACCGAGACCGACCCGTGCTCTCTGTGCACTGACCCGGGCCGGGATGAGCGCCTGTTGTGCGTGGTCGAGGAGCCGCAGGATCTGATCGCCATTGAGCGCAGCCGCTCCTTTCGCGGCCGCTATCATGTCCTGCATGGGGCGCTGTCGCCCCTCGATGGTGTCGGGCCGGAGGAGCTGCGCATCGCCGGTCTGCTGGAACGGATCGGTCGGGGTGGGGTCGAGGAGTTGCTGGTTGCCACCAACTTCAGTGTCGAAGGGGAGGCAACGGCGCTCTATCTCGCCCGGCTGGTGCGGCCGCTCGGAGTCCGGGTGACGCGTCTCGCCTATGGCATCCCCATGGGGAGCGATCTTGAATATGTCGACGAAGCGACGGTGCACAGGGCCGTCGAAGGGCGCCGGGATCTATAGCCGCGGTTGGCAGCAGCCGTCGCCCGGATACCGTATTGATAACGGAACCAGCAGCAATGCCACGTTAAAAGGAGGAGTTCATGTCGCGTAAGAAAGTTTGTATTGACGGCAATACCGCAGCGGCGCATGTCGCCCATGCGACCAACGAGGTGATCGCCATCTATCCGATCACCCCGTCCTCGGTCATGGGGGAGATTTCCGACGCCAAGAGTGCTGTCGGCCAGAAGAATATCTGGGGCACGATCCCCAAGGTCGTCGAGATGCAGTCGGAGGGCGGCGCCGCCGGCGCGGTTCACGGCGCACTCCAGGCTGGTGCCCTGACCACCACCTTTACCGCCTCCCAGGGCCTGCTGCTGATGATTCCGAACATGTACAAGATCGCCGGGGAGCTGACCCCGACCGTCTTCCATGTTTCGGCCCGCGCCATCGCCGCCCAGGCGTTGTCGATTTTCGGCGATCATTCCGACGTCATGGCCTGCCGCCAGACCGGCTGGACCATGTTCTGCTCCAACAACGTCCAGGAGGTCATGGACTTCGCCCTGATCGCCCAGGCGAACACCCTCGCGTCGCGGGTGCCGGTGCTCCATTACTTCGATGGCTTCCGGACCTCCCACGAGGTGCAGAAGGTTGAAGAGCTGAGCATGCAGGACATGAAGAGCATGATCGATGACGATCTGGTCTCCGCCCATCGCGCTCGCGCCCTCTCGCCGGACCACCCGGTGCTGCGTGGCACCGCCCAGAATCCCGACGTCTATTTCCACGGCCGCGAGACGGTCAATACCTATTACGACAAGGTGCCCGGCATTCTGCAGGGACAGATGGACAAGTTCGCCAAGCTCACCGGCCGCCAGTACAAGCTGGCCGACTATGTCGGCCATCCCCAGGCCGAGCGGGTCGTGGTGCTGATGGGTTCGGGCTGCGAGGCGATGGAAGAGCTGATCCTCCATCTCGTCGCCCAGGGGGAAAAGGTCGGCATGATCAAGATCCGCCTCTTCCTCCCGTTTCCGACCGAGCAGTTCTGCAAGGCCCTGCCGGCGAGCGTCAAGAAGATCACCGTCCTCGACCGCACCAAGGAGCCGGGTTCCATCGGTGAGCCGCTCTACCAGGCGGTGCGTACCGCCATCGGCGAAGGGATGGTCGACGGCTTCACCAGCTTCCAGGGGTATCCGAGCATCGTCGGCGGCCGCTACGGCCTCGGCTCCTTCGAGTTCAACGCCGGCATGTGCAAGGCGGTGCTCGACAACATGCTCCTCGACAAGCCGATGAACCATTTCATCGTCGGTTTCAACGATGACGTCACCGGCAAGAGCCTCAAGTTCGACGCCAATTACCAGGTCCCCTTCGGCGGCTATGCCGCCATGTTCTACGGTCTCGGCTCCGACGGCACCGTCGGCGCCAACAAGAACTCGATCAAGATCATCGGCGACTGCACCGACAACCAGGTCCAGGCCTACTTCGTCTACGATTCGAAGAAAGCCGGCAGCATGACCACCTCGCACCTGCGCTTTGGCAAGCAGACGATCCGCTGCACCTATCTGCTCGACGAGGGACAGGCCGACTTCGTTGCCTGCCACAACTTCTCCTTCCTCGAGAAGTACGACATGCTGAAGAACGCCAAGCAGGGCGCGACCTTCCTGCTCAACTCCCCCTACAACAAGAATGAGGTCTGGGCGCACCTGCCGAAGATGGTGCAGCAGCAGATCATCGACAAGGGCCTCAAGTTCTACGTCATCGACGGCATTGCCCTCGGCGAGAAGCTCGGCCTCGGCGCCCGCATCAACGTCATCATGCAGACCGCCTTCTTCAAGATCTCCGGCATCATTCCGTTGGAGCAGGCGATCATCGAAATCAAGGACGCCATCGTCAAGTCCTACGGCAAGGCTGGCGAGAAGGTTCTCAACATGAACAAGCAGGCGGTCGATACCGCCCTCGAGAATATCGAGGCCGTGACCGTCCCCGCCAGCGCCGACAGCGCCATCGAAATGCAGGTCGGCAAGTGGTCCAGCTGCAGCGAGGCGGTCCAGCGCACCCTCGGCCCGATCATCGACGGTCTCGGCCACAAGCTCCCCCTGTCGGCGATGCCGGCCGACGGCACCTTCCCGACCGGCACCGCCAGCGTCGAAAAGCGCAATATCGCCGTCAACGTCCCGGTCTGGAAAGAAGACCTCTGCATCCAGTGCGGCATCTGCTCCTTCGTCTGTCCCCATGCCACCATCCGCATGAAGATCTATGACGAGGCGGCGGTCAAGGGCGCCCCGGAGACCTTCAAGTCCTGTGCAGCCAAGGGCAAGGATATGGACGGCAAGCTCTTCACCCTGCAGGTCGCGGTGGAGGACTGCACCGGCTGCGGCGCCTGCGTTTACAACTGCCCGGCGAAGAGCAAGACCGACGAGAACGTCAAGGCGATCAACATGACGCCCCAGGCGCCGCTGCGCGAAAAGGAACGGGCCAACTTCGACTTCTTCCTCGGCCTGCCCGACACAGACCCGGCCCTCTTCAACCGTGCCACCGTCAAGGGGAGCCAGCTGCTGCCGCCGATGTTCGAGTTTTCCGGCGCCTGCGCCGGCTGCGGCGAGACCCCCTTCGTCAAGCTCTGCTCGCAGCTCTTCGGCGATCGCATGGTCGTCGCCAACGCCACCGGCTGTTCCTCGATCTACGGCGGCAACCTGCCGACCACCCCCTGGGCCAAGCGCAAGGACGGCCTCGGACCGGCCTGGAGCAACTCCCTCTTCGAGGACAACGCCGAGTTCGGTTTCGGCATGCGTCTCGCTATCGACAAGACCAGCGCCTATGCCCGGGAACTCCTCGAGCGCAACAAGGAGTGTGGCTGCAAGGCCTGTGAGGGGACCCTGGAGCTCAAGCAGGCGCTCCTCGATGCCGACCAGTCGACCCAGGAAGGGATCGAAGTCCAGCGTGGCCGCGTCGCGCAGCTGAAAAAGATTCTTGCTGCCTGCACCCACGAGACCGCCAAGCCGCTCCTGGTCAACATCGACTACCTGGTGGTCAAGTCGGTCTGGATCCATGGTGGTGACGGCTGGGCCTACGACATCGGCTACGGCGGCCTTGACCATGTTCTTGCCTCCGGCGCCAATGTCAACGTGCTGGTGCTCGACACCGAGGTCTACTCCAACACCGGCGGTCAGGCCTCCAAGTCGACGCCGCTCGGCGCCGTCGCCCAGTTTGCCGCCGGCGGCAAGGCGATGCCGAAGAAGGACCTGTCGATGATTGCCATGACCTACGGCAACATCTACGTGGCCCGGGTCTCCCTGGCCAATCCGGCCCAGGTGGTCAAGGCGATGACCGAAGCCGACGCCTATCCCGGTCCTTCGCTGATTATCGCCTACAGCCACTGCATCGCCCACGGCATCGACATGACCAAGGCGGTGGACAACTGCAAGGAAGCGGTCGCCTGCGGTCACTGGCCGCTCTTCCGCTACGACCCCCGCCTGGCGGCGGAAGGGAAGAATCCCCTGCAGATGGACAGCAAGGATCCGAGCATCAGCTTTGCAGATTTCGCCAAGAACCAGAACCGCTTCCGGGTCCTGAAAAAAGCCAACCCGGAGCAGGCGGATGCGCTGATGGCGGCTTCGGCCAAGGACGTGGCAACCCGCTACGACCTCTACAAGAAGCTGGCCGAGCTGCAGGCCGACTGCGGCAAGAAGTAAGCTCTTGCGGTGACAGCTGGAGAGCTCCCGGCGGTGACGTCGGGAGCTCTACTTTTTGGTGCGCTCGGCATGCCCGGCAACCGGGCCAAATGCCTTGATAATTGGCAGGAACGATGCTATAACGGCACGGGTGTGCAATTCCTTCCAAGGAGCGACGGTATGTTCGGTCCCCAGTCCTCATCCTTCGTCATGTATGACGAAGAGTTCAAGCGCATCAACGTTGTCATCGAGAAGTTGCTGCGCGAGGCTAACGCCAAGGTCATCTTCCTGGTCGACAAGAACGGCCAGCTGATCGCGGCGACCGGCGAAACCGAGCATCTCGACACGACCAGCCTCGCTTCGCTGACCGCGGGGAATATTGCCGCTACCGGTGGTCTCGCCAAGTTGCTCGGCGAAAAAGAATTTTCCATCCTCTTCCATGAAGGGGAGAAGGACAACCTGCATATCTCCATCGTTGCCAGCCGGGTGATCCTGGTCGTCATCTTCGACCAGCGTTCCTCCCTCGGGCTGGTGCGGCTGCGGGTCAAGAAAGCGAGCGACGAACTCGCCACGATCTTTGAGGATCTGGCGAAAAAGACCGCCGAGGAGGCCAAAGGCGGACATGCCCAGAGCCCCTTCGCTGAAATCACCGACGACGATATCGATAATCTTTTCAAGTGATGGGGTAGGCGTTCATGTCTTTTATCAACTACGCCTCGCGCGAGATCAACTGCAAGATCGTCTATTACGGGCCGGGCCTCTGCGGCAAGACCACCAACCTGCAGTTCGTCTACCAGAAGACCTCTCCGGAAGCCAAGGGGAAGATGATCTCCCTCGCCACCGAAACCGAGCGGACCCTCTTCTTCGACTTCCTTCCCCTTGCCCTTGGCGAGATTCGCGGTTTCAAGACCCGCTTTCACCTCTACACCGTTCCCGGCCAGGTCTTCTACGACGCCTCGCGCAAGCTGATCCTCAAGGGGGTGGACGGGGTCGTTTTCGTCGCCGATTCCCAGGAGGAGCGGCTTGACGCCAACATCGAGAGCCTCGAAAACCTCAAGGTCAACCTGGAGGAGCAGGGCTACCAGCTCGAGAAGCTCCCCTTCGTCATGCAGTACAACAAGCGCGACCTCCCCAACGTCACCCCGGTTGAAGAGCTGCGCGCCCTGCTCAACCCGGACGGCGTTCCCGAATTCGAAGCCTGTGCCACCACCGGCGAGGGGGTCTTCGAAACCCTTAAGGCCGTGGCCAAGCTGATCCTCGTCGATCTGAAGAAGGGTGGCAGCTGAAAAGTTCTTGACAGCCCCCGGGCAATCCCTTATATTCCGTCCCTGTCATATCATTCCCCGGTAGCTCAGTCGGTAGAGCAGGTGGCTGTTAACCACCCTGTCGCTGGTTCGAATCCGGCCCGGGGAGCCAGTTATCCCCAAAAGTGGGCACTCCTTCGCGGACGCCCACTTTTGCTTTATGAACCATCCCTGTCAGTGCCGCAGAGCTCCCCCTGATCCGCAATTCCTGCCCCTCTCCTGATTCCCTCTATCCGCCGCCTCACGGCAACCAGCAGAATCAAGAATGTCCTGCCGCTGTGCCTGATGTCGGTGGGCGCCGGCTCCTTTCGACCTAACGGCTTCAGCACCGCGTCGATACCCGTTGCGTTGCAGCTCTGGCCGTCGTTCAGGGCCATCCGGCTTTTGATCAGTCCGATATTGGCATCGCGTTTTGCCAAATGTTTTTCCGGCTATTCCCATACGGGCCAAATTCAGTTATCCTCGGCCCGAGCATTTTTACTTCGTGTTTATTCGTTCCCCGGTAAATTTGCACAGGAAAAATTACCGACTTTTCACGGCAGTCACGGGCTGCGACAAGGCAAAGCCGTGGGAACACCGGGCTGGCTGCCGGCCGTTCCTGGCTGATTCGGGAGCGCCACTAGCTGTTTGACGGATAAGCTTGGCCCTGGTGGGGTGGACCCACATCGGCTCCTGTCTGGTCGCTCGGCGGGTTTCAGCCGGAATTGCCCTGCAGCCGGGACCATCCGGAGACAAAATGAGAACCGAGGAATCGGATCCGCAGCGCCCCGATCAACCAAAAGGCCGCTACTTGCTGACCCTCGCCCTGACGGCCACCGGTGTCGTCTACGGTGACATCGGCACGAGCCCCCTTTACGCGATCCGGGAGTGCTTCGGGGAGCACAACCTGCTGCAGGTGACCCCCGCCAATATCCTGGGCGTCCTCTCCCTGATTTTCTGGTCGCTGGTCCTGGTGATCTCCCTCAAATACCTGGTCTTCATCCTCCGGGCCGACAACCACGGGGAAGGCGGCATCCTGGCCCTGACTGCCCTGGTGGCGCCGCTGCAGGCGCAGGCCAAAGGGGGGCGTTTGCTCCTGATCCTGCTCGGGCTGTTCGGGGCGGCTCTCCTCTACGGGGACGGGATGATTACCCCGGCCATCTCGGTGCTGAGCGCAGTCGAGGGGCTGGGAGTCGCCACCCCGCTCTTCGATCCCTACATCATCCCGCTGACGGTCGCCATCCTGGTCGGGCTCTTCTGGTTCCAGCACAAGGGGACGGCCGGCGTCGGGGCCATTTTCGGGCCGATCACCCTGGTCTGGTTCGTCGTCCTCTCCGCTCTCGGCATCCACCAGATTTTGCGGCAGCCGGGGGTGATCAAAGCCGTCAACCCCTGGTACGGGCTCGAATTTTTCCTGCAGAACGGCGGGCTCGGCTTCCTGGTCCTGGGGTCGGTCTTCCTGGTGGTGACCGGCGGCGAGGCGCTCTATGCCGACATGGGCCACTTCGGCACCCGCCCCATTCGGCTGGCCTGGTTCGCGGTGGCCCTGCCGGCGCTGCTCCTCAACTATTTCGGCCAGGGCGCCCTGCTGATCCGGCAGCCGGAACTGGTGATCAACCCTTTCTACCACATGGCTCCCGACTGGGCGCTCTATCCCCTGGTCGTCATGGCAACCCTGGCGACCGTGATCGCCTCGCAGGCGGTGATCTCGGGCGCTTTCTCCCTCACGCGGCAGGCGATTCAGCTGGGCTACAGCCCGCGCCTCGATATCGAGCACACCTCGGCCCGGGAGATGGGCCAGATCTACCTGCCGACGGTAAACTGGGCCCTGATGGCCGCCTGTATCTGCCTGGTCCTCGGCTTCCGCTCTTCCAGTCACCTCGCCGCAGCCTACGGGGTCGCCGTTACCACCACCATGGTGATCACCACGCTGCTGTTCTACTTCGTCGCCGTGCATCGCTGGCACTGGCCGGTGCTCCTGGCCGCCGTTCTCAGCGCCGGGTTTCTGGTCTTCGACCTCGCCTTCTTCGGCGCCAACATGCTCAAGATCGCCCATGGTGGCTGGTTCCCGATCCTGGTGGCGGCACTCGTCTTTACCGCCATGACCACCTGGAAAAGAGGGCGGCGGCTGCTGATGCAGCGGCTTCGTGGCACCACCACGACGCTGGAATCTTTCCTGGCAAACCTGGATGCCGCCGCGCCGACCAGGGTTCCGGGTACGGCGGTTTTCATGAACGGTGACCCGGAAAGAACGCCTTCGGCGCTGCTCCACAATCTCAAGCACAACCGAGTGCTGCACGAACGGGTGCTCATCCTCAGTGCCATCACCGAAGAAATTCCCCACGTTCCGCGCCGGGAGCGGACTTCGACGGAACGGCTCGGCGCGGGGATTTACCGGATCATTCTCCATTACGGATTCATGGAAAACCCGGATGTTCCCCGGGCACTCTCGCGTATTGCCCTCGACGGCTGGGAGTTCGATCCAGCACAGGCCACCTATTTCCTCGGCCGTGAGACCCTCATCTCCACCAGCCGGCCCGGCATGGCGCGCTGGCGGGAGCATCTCTTCATTTTCATGTCGCGTAATGCGCGCAACTCCACCTTCTTTTTCGGGTTGCCGCCGAACCAGGTGGTGGAACTGGGGGCCCAGCTCGAAATCTAAGGGCTCGTCCCGCTGCTCAATCGCAGCGGGGACAGCTGGGGGAAGGCGAAGGGAGAGCAAATGAAGCTGCGAACCAAAATCCTTGGCGGTTATGCGATCCTGCTGATCCTCATGATCGTGGTCTGGAGCTGGGCGGTGGCGAGCCTCTTCCTGCTCGGCCGGGCGGGTGAGGCAATTCTGCAGGAGAACTTCGCCAGCATCCTCGCCGCCGAGAACATGATCGACTTCATCGAACGGCAGGACAGCGCCGTCCTGTTGCTGCTGCTCGGTTACGAGGAAGAGGGGCGCGCCCAGTTCCGGGGTAACGAGGTCGAATTCGCGGGCTGGCTGGGCCGGGCCCGGGGGAACATCACCATCGCCGGAGAGGAGAAGGTCATCGCGGCGATCGCTGCCGGTTATCGCGATTATCTCGCCAGCTATGCGCGGATTTCGCAGTTCCTTCCCGCCGGCCGGCAGCAGGCGGGAGGGTATTACCATGAAACGATGCTCCTGCAGTTTCAGCAGGTGCGGGATGCCTGCCTGGCCCTGCGCGAGATGAACCAGCAGGCGATGGTCGAGGCTTCCGCCCGCGCGCACCAAACCTCGCGGCGGACCATCGTCTACATGACCGGGATCGGCGTGGTGACGGGCGGGCTCGGCCTCTTTTTCAGCATTCTTCTCTCCGGCATCCTGATGCGCCCGCTTTCGGCCATGTCACAAGCCACCGAACGGATTGCCGAGGGGGACTACGAGGTCAAACTGGAGGTTGCGTCGCGGGACGAACTCGGCCAGCTGGCCCGCCGTATCATGACCATGAGCCACAAGCTCAAGGCCTTTCACGAACTCAATGTCGGCCGCCTGGTCCAGGAAAAGCGCAAGGGGGAGGCGATCCTGCGCAGTATCGGCGATGGCCTGATCGTGGTCGACGAGGAGTTGCGGGTCACGGCCATCAACCCGGAGGCGTGCAAAATCGCCGGTCGATCGCACGCCGAGGCGACCGGCCGGCACTTTTTCGACCTGATCCGCGACCAGGCACTGTTCGAAAGAGTCGAGCAGACCGCCGCCAGCGGCACCACCCCCGAGTCCGGAGAGGATCAAGGCCTGCTGCGGATGGAGAAGGAGGGGGCGGAGCTTTTTTTCCGCACCACTGTAACCCCGGTCAAGTCGGAAGGGGGAGAGACCGTGCAGGGGGTGGTGGTCCTGCTGCAGGACGTCACCCGCCTCAAGGAACTGGAACGGCTCAAAAGCGAATTCGTGCTCGCTGCCTCCCACGAGCTGAAAACCCCGCTGACCGGCCTCGCCATGAGCATCGCTCTGCTGGAAGAAGAGTCGACGGGAAAAACCCCGCGCGAGCGGGAGTTGTTGCTTGCTGCCCGCGAGGAGACCGAACGCCTGCGGGCGTTGGTCGCCGATCTGCTCGATCTCTCCCGGATCGAATCGGGACGCATCGAGATGGAAATCGTGCCGGTGGCGGCCACGGTTCTGATCGAAAAGGCCTTTGTGGCCTTCCAGTCCCAGACCCAGGCGGCCGGCATCGAGCTAACACAGTCCGTCCCGGACGATCTGCCACCTGCCCTGGCCGACCCGAACAAGATCACCTGGGTGTTGAGCAACCTGCTTTCCAACGCCCTGCGCTATACTCCGCGGGGCGGCCATATCCGGATGCGCGCCGAGCAGGGAGGGGGGTGGCTCTATCTCAGCGTCTGCGACGACGGCGCCGGCATCCCGGTTGAGTACCAGTCGCGGGTTTTCGAGAAATTTATCCAGGTCAAAGGCGACCACCAGGGGGGCAGCGGCCTCGGCCTGGCGATCTGCCGGGAGATCGTCCGCGCCCACGGCGGCAATATCTGGGTCGAATCCTTCCCCGGTAAAGGGAGTACCTTTACCTTCACTCTCAAAGCGGCGCCCGGCGCCGGATTAAAACCGAACAGGGAGGCTCTAGATGCCTGAATTGAAGATTCTGATCGTCGATGATGAAAAGAACATACTGATGACGGTACGTCATGCCCTGGAGCCGAAGGGGTATGAAGTGGTCGCGGCGACTACCGGCGAAGAAGCGCTGCGGCAGTTGGAGCAGCAGTCCTTCGATCTGCTGCTCCTCGATCTCAGGCTCCCCGGCATCGGCGGCATGAGCGTGCTGCAAACGGTCAGTGAACAACACCCCCAGGTGCCGGTGGTGATCGTCTCCGCCTATGGCACGGTGGGTAACGCGGTGGAAGCGATGAAGCTCGGCGCTATCGATTTTCTGGAAAAACCCTTCTCTCCCGAAGAGTTGCGGGAAACAGTGCGGCGCATCCTCGCCCGCCGGGAGCTGCCCGAAGCGGCGGCGGATTATGACAGCTGCATCGCCCTGGCCAAGAAATGCGTCAGCGAGCGCCGGTTCGACGCCGCCATCGAACACGCCCGCCGCGCTATCGGCGCAGATCCGTCCCGACCCGAGGCCTTCAACCTGCTCGGCGCCTTCAGCGAGGTACAGCGCGTCCCCCTGGAGGCGCAGAAATATTACCGGGCGGCACTGGAACTCGATCCTGCCTTTGCGCCGGCCCGCCATAACCTGACCCGCCTGGTCGAAGGGAAGCCGGGCCGGGTGGAACTGGGACAGGAGTAAGCCATGACCGCGAAACACCCAGGGAAAACCTGGCTTCAGTACGTGGTGGTGGTCGGTTGCGGCCGGCTCGGCTCGCTCCTGGCGGGCCAGCTGAGCCAGGTGGGGAGCAGCGTGGTCGTCATCGATCGGGAGGAGGCCGCCTTCGCCCTGCTGGCTCCGGAGTTCAGCGGCTTCCGCATCACCGGCGATGCGGTAGAGATGGAGGTCCTGCAGGCCGCCAAGGTGCACAAGGCCGGTTGCCTGCTGGCGGTGACCGAGGACGACAACGTCAATCTGATGGTTGCCCAGGTCGCCCATGAGGTCTTCAAGGTGCCCCGGGTGATGGCACGGGTCTTCGATCCGCGCCGGGAGACCATCTACCGGGAGTTCGGCATCGAGACGGTCAGCCCGACCAAGCTTTCGGCGGAAGCCCTGCTGGCCGCCCTTGGGGAGTGCCGGGAGGGGGAATCATGAGGGTCATTCTGGTCGGTGAAGGGAAGATTCTCTACTTTCTTGCCCGGCAGTTTGCCAGCAAGGGGCATACGACCACCATCGTCACCGCGGATCACGGCCAGGCCGGCACGCTGTCCCGACGGGTCCGGGCGACCGTGCTCCATGGGGACGGCAGCGACCCCGGCGTCCTGGAAGAGGCCGGGGCCCGCCGCGCCGATGTGGTGCTGGCCTTGACGCCGAGGGATCAGGACAATCTTGCCGTCTGCCAGATCGCCTGCCGCATGTTTCGGGTGCCGCGGACCGTCGGCCTGGTCAACGATCCGGAAAACGAGGAGGTCTTTCGCCAGCTCGGCGTTTCGGTGGCCTTTTCCGCTACCCAGATCATCGCGCGGATTATCGAGGAACGCGCCGGCTTCGAGGAGATTGCCAGCCTGATTCCGGTCGCCGAGGGGAAGGTCACTGTGTCGGAGGTAGCGTTGCGGGCCGAGTCCCCGGTGGTGGAGCGGGAACTGCAGCGCATCGCGTTTCCCGAGGGTGCACTGATCGGTGGCATCATCCGCGCGGGTGAAGTGATCGTACCGCGCGGAAGCACCCGCCTGCAGGGGGGGGATCGCCTGATTGTCATCAGTCAGCCCGACTGCTACGATCAGGTCCTGCGCCTGCTGACCGGGGAAGAGAGCTGATGAGCGATCCTCGTTATGCCCGCTTTCTGCGTGGGCGCTATCGGATTCTGCTCGGCTATGTCGGGCTGATCGATGTCCTGGTGGGGGGGTTGATCCTCTCACCCTGCCTGCTGCTGGGGGCTTTCCCCGGGGAACTGGCCGTGGCCTGGGGGTTGGCTGCGCCCGGGCTGATGCTGATTGCCATCGGCGGGGCGCTGTGGCGGGTCTGCCTGCCACGGGGTGGTGAAAGCCTCACGCTGCAGGAAGGGGCTGTGGTCGTACTCCTCGCCTGGATTTCTGCGGTTGTTATCGGCGCGCTCCCCTTTATGGCGGTCGGCGGCCTGAATTTCACCCAGGCGGTTTTCGAGTCGACCAGCGGCTGGACCACCACCGGGCTTTCCGTGGTCGATGTGACCGCCGCGCCGCGCCTGCTGCTCCTCTACCGCAGCGTCATGCAGCTCGCCGGCGGGGCGGGACTTGCGGTGATCATGCTGAGTGCCCTGGCCGGTCCTGCCGGGACCGGATTGAGCGCGGCCGAGGGGCGCGCCGATCAGTTGGTGCCAAATGTGCGCCGCTCGGCCAAGCTGGTGGTGACCATCTACAGCGGCTATGTCCTCTGTGGATGGCTGGCCCTGATGCTCTCCGGAATGGGCTGGTTCGATGCGATCAACCATGCCTTTGCCGCCATCTCCACCGGAGGCTTCTCCACCCGCCCCGAATCGATCGGCTACTGGGACAGTCCCCTGGTCGAGGGGACCACCGTGGTGCTGATGCTGCTCGGCACCATGAACTTCGTCACCAGTTATGCCCTGCTGCACGGCAAGTTCCGCGCGGTGGGGCGAAACGGTGAGATCCGGCTACAGGCCCTGCTCCTCCCGACGCTGGCGCTGGTGGTTCTTTTCGGGGTGACCTCCGGGCTTTACCCGACCCTCGGCAAACAACTGCGGGTCGCCATCTTTGAGGTCGTTACCGCCCTCTCCACCACCGGTTTCTCCACCGTCGGCTACGGCGACTGGAACGGTCTCGGCTGGCTGGTGCTCATTGTGCTGATGCTCATCGGCGGCGGCACCGGCTCCACTGCCGGCGGCCTCAAGCAGTACCGGGTCTACGCCCTGTACCGGGCCCTGCTCTGGGAAGGAAAACGGATGCTGCTGCCGCGGGGAGCGGTGACCATGCCGGATGTCTGGGTGGGGGACACCCCCCGCTTTCTCGGCGATGGGGAGTTGCGGCAACTGGCGACTTTCGCCTTTCTCTACCTGGCGACCCTGGCGGGCGGAACCGGGGTCCTTACCGCCTATGGCTATTCATTGAAGGAAAGCCTCTTCGAGTTCGCCAGCGCCCTGGGGACGGTGGGACTGTCGGTCGGGGTGACCTCTGCCACCGCCCCCGCAGGCCTGCTTTGGACCGAAACCCTGGGCATGATTCTCGGTCGTCTGGAGTTTTTTGTGATATTTATCGGGCTGAGCCGGCTTGTTGCCAACGTTGCGGCCATGATGGGATCGGCACACAAGGGAGAATAAAGATGGCTGTATATCGGTTTGTCCTATATTGTCTTTTTGGACTGCTTCTGAACGGTTGCCAATCAGATCAGAACAGCGGACCCTGGCTACCAGTGCTGGAGCCGACCAGCTACAGCTCCCTTGAAAGTTCTGTCTCCAAAGCGCTCAAGGTGATCCATCAGGTCGAAGAAGATCTTGAGAATAGTAAGCAAGAAGATGCATCGAAAAAGCTTCTGGAGGCTCAAAGTGCATTATTTGAATCAAAAGTTGGGTTCAATTCCCCGCAGCTTGCTGCGCGATTTTTACTAAGGGTGTAGGCTGTTGATACCCCGTAGCTTGCTGCGGGGTAGTTCATTTGAAATACTACTTCCTTCCTATGGTGGAAATCCGTCAGCTCGTCTATGACGCAGGACGGTTGCACGGACTCGGCCGTCTGCATGATGCTTTGGGTCAGTTAGCCCAGGCGGACCATCTTTTAGGAGTGATTGAATCCCATGGAAACGCCCCTTTTCATCAGGCTCTGCAAGAACCACGGGTCATGATCGAAAAGATACGTGAAACACTGGAACAGGGGCGTCAGACCACCTCAACCAAGTATCAGGTGGAATTTTCTCCTCTGGCCAACCATCAATTCAGAGAACTTGGCCACAAGATTAACATGATGGTGATTAAAGGGGATCTGATCCTCTCCGGGGTCGAATTTAACCGCCCGAAACAGGACTCCAAGTAGGCATGAACTCTTCCCTTGTGATCAAAACAATAAAAAACCTCTCGCCGGCCCAGGCGCTGGTTTTTTACTATGCCCTGGCCATACTGATCGGCAGCTTGCTGCTGGCCACCCCCTGGGCGGCCCATGGCACGCCCCTCTCGCTGCTCGATGCCCTGTTCACCGCGACCTCGGCCCAATGCGTGACCGGGCTGATCGTGGTCGATACCGGGACCAAACTCACCCTTTTCGGGCAATGCGTCGTGCTGGTACTGATCCAGATCGGGGGGCTGGGGATCATGACCTTCTCGGTCTACCTCTTCATTTACCTGAAGGTCGGGGTGAGCAGCCGGGGGCGCTGGATTATCCACGAGACCCTGATGCACTCCCCGGTCAGCTCCTGGCGGGAGCTGATCCGGGGCATTTTTCTGCTCACCCTGGGAATCGAGGCGGTTGGGGCACTGCTGCTCGCTTTCGCCTTTGTGCCGGTTCTCGGCTTCTGGGACGGGATCTACAGCGCCCTGTTCCATTCCATCTCCGCCTTCTGCAACGCCGGGTTTTCGCTCTTTTCCGACAGCCTGGTCGGGTTCCGCGACAACCCGCTGGTCAACCTGACCGTCATGGCGCTGATCATTCTCGGCGGGATCGGCTTTCTGGTCATCCGGGAGTTGATCGAGGTTGGCAGAACGCGATCCCTGAAACGCTCGCAACGACCGAAACTTTCCCTGCACACCAAGATCGTGCTGGTCGCCAGTTCGTTTCTGATCGTCTACGGCGCGCTGATGATCGCCTGGCTGGAGGGGGGGAATGCCCTCGCCGGCATGCCGTTCATGGAGGGATTCTGGACCGCCCTGTTTCAGTCGGTCACTGCCCGCACCGCTGGGTTCAACACCATCGATCTGAATGCGTTTCGCGCGCCGACCGTCTTCCTGGTCATCTTCCTGATGTTTGTCGGGGCGTCGCCGGGATCGGCGGGGGGGGGCGTCAAGACTACCAGCATGGCGCTCTTCTTCGCGATTTTCTATAGCCGGCTCAAGGGGAACCAGCATACCAGCCTGTTTCGGCGCACCATTCCCGAGGAGGTGATTACCAAAGGCTTGGCCCTGGTGCTGCTTGCCATCATCCTGATTGCCCTGGCGCTCTTCGGCCTGATGATCGTCCAAAGCTCTGACCTTGCCCATGAAAACATGCGGGAATTTCTGGGCTACACCTTCGAGGCCTTCTCCGCTTTCGGTACCGTCGGTTTGTCGATCGGGGCGACCGCCAAGCTGAACCCCATGGGCAAGCTCATCATCATCCTGCTGATGTTCGTCGGCCGGGTGGGTCTTCTGACCATGGCCTTCGCCATCGCCGGGCGTGTCCGGCGGCATGCCCCGCGCTACGCCGAAGAAAACATCATGATCGGATAAGGGGAAAAACCGTTATGAAAAAGAAGTTTTGCGTCATTGGCCTGGGCAATTTCGGATATCACATCGTATCCACCCTGTACGCGGAAGGGCACGAGGTGACGGCGATCGACACCGACAAGGAGAAGGTCCAGGCGGTCAAGGATGTCTGCGACTACGCCATTCTGGGGGATGCCGCCAACAAGGATTTCCTGGCGTCGCAGGGTGTGCAGGAGATGGACGCGGTCGTGGTGTCAACGGGCGAGCATTCCCACCTCTCGACCCTGATGACCCTGTATCTCAAAGAGTTGAAGGTGCCGCGCATTGTGGTCAAGGCGATCAGCGAAGACCATGGTCGCATTCTCGACCGGGTCGGCGCCACCGATGTCATCTATCCGGAAAAGGACATGGCGATCCGCGCTGCCCGCAACCTGTCGAGCCCCAATGTCCTGGAATTCATTCCCCTCGCGGAAGACTACTCGCTCTCGGAGACCGCTCCCCCGAAACATTTCCTCGGCAAGACCCTGATCGACCTCGATCTGCGGAAAAAATTCCATCTCACCATCATCGCCATCAAGGATGTCCTGACTGACCAGTTCATCCCGGCCCCGCCCCCGACCTATCAGATCAAGGACAGCGACATCCTGGTCATTCTCGGGAAAACCGACGATATCGACAAGGCGCTGGAAGTCCGGAAGTAGCGGGTTTCCCTCCGGTCGACAGCGCGCACCGGGTTATTTGCCGGGCCCGGTTCCTGGTGGAGAGAGGCCGGTGACCAGGTTGGCGGCGAGAGTGCGCAGCAGCGTGAAGTAGGCCTCGGGCCCGGCCGCAAGGTCGGCGCCGAGGGGGTCGAGGATGCCGGTGCGGGCACCGGTCCCTGCGGTGAGGAGGGTCGCCAGTCGCGGCTCGAACTGGGGCTCGCTGAAGACGCAACGAGCCCCGACCTGTTTGATGCGGTTGCGGATTTCGCTGAGGCGGCGGGCGCCGGGGGTCCGTTCGGGACTGACGCTGATGGCGCCGGCGGGGCTGAGGCCGTAACGTGCCTCGAAGTAGGGGAAGGCGTCGTGAAAGACGATATAGGGGAGGCCGGCGACCGCTTGCAGCTGCTTCCGCAGCTCCTGGTCGAGAGCGGTCAGCCGTTGCCGGAGGTGGCCGGCATTGGCGCGGTAGCTCTCGGCGTTACCGGGGTCGATTTCGGCAAGCAGAGCTGATACCCCGGCGACGATCATCTCGGCATTGGTCGGATCGAGCCAGAGGTGCAGGTTCAGCTCGCCGTGACCGTGGCGATCCGCCCCGGTCCCTTCGCCGTGGTGTGCGGCGCTCTCCCAGACCCCGCCTTCCCGGGCCGGCAGCAGCTTGAGCCCCGGCAGGGTAGCGACAGAAAGGACCCGTGCCTTTGCCGCCAGGGTGGCGAGGGGGCGGTTGAGAAAGGTCTCGAAATCTTCCGAGATGCGGACCACCAGATCGGCCCGGCTCAGTTCGCGGGCGTCGGAGGGGCGCAGGCTGTAGCTGTGGGGGGACCCGGCGCCGGGGATCAGGAGGGTCGGTGTGCCGACCCCGGCCATGACGCCGGCGACCAGGGCGTGGAGGGGCTTGATGGTGACCACCACCTGCGGCGCGGCAACGGCGCTGGCCGCCGGGGTGAAGAGGGCCAGCAACAGCAGGAGGCGAAGGTGGGGGGCGGGCATGGGAATCTCCTTGAAAAAGGATGGCAGGATGTCGGCAAATTATTATGTTATATTGTTGCAAAAGGCAAGGGGAGGGAACCCGGAAAGATGACGACCAGCAAGGGATTGGCCTGCGCCGGCGAGCGCCATGACACGTGTATCGACCGCGCCATGACAGCGGCCGAACGGCTCTGCCGCGAACGCGGCCTGCGACTGACGCCGCTGCGGCGCCAGGTACTGGAGCTGATCTGGGGAAGCCACCGGCCGATCGGCGCCTATGCGCTGCTCGAAAAACTGCGGGAGCGTTGGGGCCGGACGGCACCGCCGACGGTCTACCGGGCCCTCGAGTTTCTCCAGGGGCAGGGACTGGTCCACCGCCTCGCCTCCCTCAACGCCTTTGCCGGCTGTGCCCGCCCCGGGCAGCCCCATGCCGGCCAGTTCCTGATCTGTGCCTCCTGCCAGAACCTGACCGAGATCGACGACCCGCAGCTGCATGGCGCTATCGCCGACAGCGCCGGGGCGGCCGGTTTTACCGTCCAGCATCCGACCGTCGAACTCCTCGGCCTCTGCGCCGCCTGCCGGAAGGAGGGGGAAATATGAGCCACGACCGGCAAGGCAGCGCCGGGGAAATATTGGCCGCCGCCGAAGCCGTCCACGTGCACCTGGGGCGGGGGGAGGTCCTTTCCGGGGTCGATCTGGAGGTGCGCCGCGGCGAGATCGTCACCATCGTCGGCCCCAACGGCGCCGGCAAGACCACCCTGTTGCGGGTGCTGCTCGGCCTGCTGGCGCCGACCGCGGGGCGGGTGGTGCTGAGCCCGGGGGTGCGCATCGGCTACATGCCGCAGCGGATCCAGGTCGATGCGGTACTCCCCTTGAGCGTGCGGCGCTTTCTGACCCTGACCGGGCAGCGCTCCCTCTCCGAGCTGCGCCGCGTCCTCGCCGAAGTCGGCGCACCGATGCTGCTGGATCGCCCGGTTCAGGCTCTTTCCGGCGGTGAGATGCAGCGCGTGCTCCTCGCCAAGGCGCTGCTGCGCGACCCCGACCTTCTCGTCCTCGACGAGCCGGTGCAGGGGGTCGATGTGCAGGGGCAGCTCGAACTCTTCGGCCTGATCAGCCGAATCCGCCAGGAGCGCGGCTGTGCGGTGCTGATGGTCTCTCACGACCTGCACCTGGTGATGGCCGCCACCGACCGGGTCGTCTGCCTCAACCGCCACGTCTGCTGTACCGGAACCCCGGACGCGGTCCAGGGGAGCGCCGCCTTTATCGAGCTCTTCAGTCCCCAGGTGGTGGCCAACCTGGCGATCTATGCCCATCAGCACGACCATTCCCACGACCCGGTCAGCGGCAAGGAGAACAACCATGGATGACTTCCTGCTGCGCGCCCTGCTCGGCGGCGTCGGCGTCGCCGTGGTCGCCGGCCCCTTCGGCTCCTTCGTCGTCTGGCGCCGCCTCGCCTACTTCGGCGACACCCTATCCCATTCGGCGCTGCTCGGCGTCGTCCTCGGCTTTCTCTTCCACTTCAATCTGACCCTGGGGGTGGTCGTCGTCTGCCAGTTGCTGGCGCTCCTCCTCTTTCTGCTGCAGCGGCAAAAACAGATCGCCGGCGACACCCTGCTCGGTATCCTCTCCCACAGTGCCCTGTCGCTGGGACTGGTGCTTCTCGCCCTGGTCGAGACCCTGCGCATCGATCTCCTCTCCTACCTGTTTGGCGACATTCTCGCCATCGGCAACGCTGATCTCGCCTGGATCTTCGGCGGCGGCACTCTGGCCCTTGCCGCTCTCGCCCGGCTCTGGCGCCCGCTGCTGGCAATCACCGTGCACGAGGACCTGGCCCGGGTCGAGGGGGTGCCGGTCGCTTTCGTCAACTGGGCGTTCCTGGCGATGATGGCGCTGGTCATCGCCCTGCTGATGAAGGTGGTCGGCCTGCTGCTGGTCACTTCGCTGCTGATCATTCCGGCGGCCGCGGTACGACGCTTCGCCACCACCCCGGAAGGGATGGCGCTATTGGCCGCGCTCTGCGGTGGCCTGGCGGTGGTCGCCGGGCTCGCCGCTTCCTACCGCTGGGATACGCCGGCCGGTCCCTCGATCGTGGTGGCGGCCGCGCTCCTTTTTGTTGCCGCGCAGCTCCTTCCGCGGCGCGGGACCTGAAGAATTTTCGGCAGATAGAACTGGGAAGGGGAGGGGGAAGGTTGAACTCAGGCGCCGAGAACGCCGTCACGAGTCGACTCCTTGACCCGGTACATGGCGAGATCGGCGGCACTGATCAGCTGCTCCTTGTCGGCGGCATCGTCGGGAAAAGTGGCGACGCCGAAGCTCGCCGTCAGGTGAATCACCTGACCGGCATCGTTAAAGAAGCGGTGCTCGCGGATGGTTCGGCGCAGGTGGTCGGCCATAACCAGGGCGCCCTGCTTGTCGGTGGCCGGCAGGATGATGACAAACTCGTCGCCGCCGTAGCGGGCCGGGAGGTTGACGCGCCGGGTCGATTCGCGGATCAGCCGGCCGGTCTCGCTCAAAACCCGGCTGCCGACCAGGTGCCCCCAGCTGTCGTTGACCTGCTTGAAGTGGTCGAGGTCGATGAAGACGACGGAGAGGGGGGTCCGGTAGCGGCTGGCGCGCTCGATTTCGTATTCGAGCAGGGAGTGGAAGTGGCGGTCGTTGAAGAGGCCGGTCAAGTCGTCGGTGATCGTCAGCTGGCTGATCTTTTCGACGTGGCGGGCGTTGTCGATGGCGATGGCAACGAAGTCGGCAACGGCGGTCAGGATCGCCAGGTCCTCCTCGTCGAAACGCCCCTCGGTGTGACTGTTGATCAGTTCGACGACGCCAAGCACCCTGGCGCGAATCCGGACCGGCACGCAGACGATGGAGTGGGTGGTGAAGGAGACCGCCTCGTCGACCTGGGGGGCGAAACGCGGATCGCGGTTGACATCGGGGATCAGCAACGGTTCGCCATGCTCGACGACCCAGCCGGCGATCCCCTGCCCCTTGGCGAGGCGCAGCCCCTTGAGCGCGGCGGCGGCCGGTGAGACCGCGATCTCGAAGGTGAGCTCCCCGGTCTGCTCGTCGACCAGCAGCAGCGACCAGCTCTGTGACTTCAGCAGCAGGCTGACCTTTTCCAGAATCAGGTTGAGCACCTCGGAGAGGCTCAGGGTCGAGGTCAACGCCTTGGCGATCTCCACCAGGATCGCCAGTTCACGGTTGCGCCGTTCCAGGACAGATAGAAGCTGATTGTCGGTGTTGACCGTCATGTGCAGATTCCCGTGGGGGTTGCAGGATAAAAGCAGGCCCCAGAAATATACCACACGCTTCTCCATCTCGCCCCGAAACCGCCAGGTCTCTCCTGTCGTGCCTGCCATGGCGGCCATTCACTCCGCCGCACCCTCTCCCCGCCCCACGCCACAAATGGTTTTTGACAGTGGTATAATTTGCGCCATCGACACTTTTGTTAAAAAAATCAAAAAAACTCTTGACAGGGCGGAGCGGCTCGTTTAAAAAGGGACAAAAATAACCTTAAAGGTCATCAATTATGATGGGTCTGACCCGCAAAGGCGAATACGCGATTCGCGGCATGATCTACCTGGCGGCCCAGCCGCCGGGAAGCCTGGTCCTGGTCCAGGAGATCGCCGCTGCCACCGAGGCGCCGGTCAGTTTTCTCGCCAAGATTTTCCAGGAGTTCGCCAAGAGCGGCCTGGTCCATTCGGTCCGCGGCTCGGGGGGCGGCTTCACCCTCGCCCGGTCCGCCGCCGAGATCAGCCTGTTGCAGGTGGTGGAAATTGTCGAAGGGCCGATCCTGCCCAATCGCTGCCTGGAGGATCGGGAGCGCTGCGATCGCCGCAACGGCTGCCGAGTGCACGAAGTCTGGCGCCGGATCCAGCAGCAGACGGTGGCGACGCTGCGACAGGTGACCCTGGCGGAGATCGCCCATTGATACGGGAGGCGAAAATGAGTGTCGGCATTGTCAACAACCTGCTTGCCATGTACGTCGAGGGGTTTCGCGCCATGCGGCTCGGCCGGACCCTGTGGACGATCATCCTGGTGAAGCTGATCCTCCTCTACACCCTTGCCCGCTTACTCTTCCCCGATCCGTTGCAGGAGAACTTCGCCAATGACCGGGAGCGCGCCGACCACGTCCTCGGGCAACTGGTGCGCCCCCCACCTGCAGCCGACGCCAGGTAATGAGCTCTTCCCGGCCTTATGAAACAGGCCGGGAAGGAAAGCAATCCGGTCCCTGAACCCTCAGCCATGGAGGCACCCGTGCTGGAACAGATCGATTTTACCCAGGTCAACTGGGCGCGCGCCCAATTTGCCCTCACTGCCATGTTTCACTGGATTTTCGTACCGCTCACCCTCGGCCTCTCCTTTCTCGTCGCCTTTTTCGAGAGCATCTACGTCAAGACCGGCAATCCCGAATGGAAGCGCCTCACCCGCTTCTGGATGAGCCTGTTCGCCATCAACTTCGCCATCGGGGTGGCGACCGGCATCATCATGGAGTTCGAGTTCGGCACCAACTGGTCGAACTACTCCTGGATGGTCGGTGACATCTTCGGGGCGCCGCTGGCGGTGGAAGGAATCTTTGCCTTCTTCATCGAGGCGACCTTTTTCGCGGTGATGTTCTTCGGCTGGGACCGGGTGTCGCAGAAGACCCACCTCTTTGCGACCTGGATGGTGGCGGTCGGCTCCAATCTCTCGGCGCTCTGGATCCTGGTCGCCAATGGCTGGATGCAGCTCCCCGTCGGCATGACTTTCAACCCCGACCTCGCCCGCTTCGAGATGACCAACTTCTGGGCGGTCCTCTTCTCGCCGGTGGCCATCAGCAAGTTTACCCACACTACTGCTTCCGGCTTCATGCTCGCCTCGGTCTTCGTCATCGGCGTCAGTTCCTGGTTCCTGCTCAAGGGGCGCCACCTGCAGCTGGCCAAGCGCAGTATCCTGGTGGCGGCGACCTTCGGCCTCCTCTCCGGGCTCTTCGTCGCCTTCTCCGGCGACGAGGCCGCCTTCACCAACGCCCACCACCAGCCGATGAAGCTGGCGGCCATGGAATCGCTCTACAATGGCGGAGTGCCAACCGGCCTGATTCCTTTCGGCATCCTCGACCCCGCCAAACGCCCCGGCGACAGCAAGGATCCCTTCCTGGTCAAGGTCGAGGTGCCGGGGGTCCTCTCCCTGCTTGCCAACCGGATTCTGACCAGCTTCGTCCCGGGGATCAACGATCTGGTTTACGGCAACCCCGAACAAAACATCCTCGCCACCGGGGTGAAGATCGAACGGGGCCGGATCGCCATAGCTGCCCTCGCCGACTACAAGGAGGCGCGACAGGCCGGCGACGAGCCTGCGGCGCAGAGCGCCCTCGCCACCCTGCGCGCCAACCAGGAGTTTCTCGGCTACGGCTACCTCGATCGGCCGGAGGATGCGGTACCTCCGGTGGCGCTCACCTTCTACAGCTTCCGCGCCATGATCGCCCTGGGCACGATTCTGATGCTGGTCTTCGTTCTCTTCCTCTACTTCACCTGGACCGACCGCATCTCCCAGCAGCGCTGGCTGCTGCGCCTCGGTGTCCTCAGCATCTTTCTTGCCTACCTCGCCTCCGAGGCCGGCTGGATCGTCGCCGAGGTCGGCCGCCAGCCCTGGGCGATCCAGAACCTGTTGCCGGTGACGGTTGCCAATTCCAACCTGACCGCCGGGACGGTACAGACCACATTCTTCCTCTTTTTAGCTATCTTCACCACCCTGCTGATCGCCGAAATTCGCATCCTGCTCAAGCAGATCCAAACCGGACCGGAGGGCCACTGATATGATCGGACAACTCGCTCTTAGCCAGCTGCAGCAGCTCTGGTGGCTGATCGCCTCGCTGGTCGGCTCCCTCTTTTTGATGCTGACCTTTGTCCAGGGGGGGCAGACCCTCCTCTTCACCCTGCCGCGTTCGGACCAGGAGCGGCTGCTGCTGGTCAATTCCATCGGCCGCAAGTGGGAGCTGACCTTTACCACCCTGGTCCTCTTCGGCGGGGCCCTCTTTGCCGCCTTCCCGCTCTTCTACGCCACCAGCTTCGGCGGCGCCTACTGGGTCTGGATCCTGATCCTCTTCACCTTTGTCGGCCAGGCGGTGAGCTACGAATACCGGCGCAAACCGGCCAACCTGCTCGGCACCCGCAGCTTCGACATTTTCCTCTTCCTCAACGGCAGCGTCGGCCTGCTGCTGATCGGTGCCGCCGTCGGCACCTTCTTCACCGGCTCCAGTTTCAGCCTCAATGGCTACAATCTGGTGACCTGGCAGCATCCGCTGCGTGGTCTCGAGGCGGCCTTCAATCCCTTCAACGTCGCCCTCGGCCTCTTTCTGGTTTTCCATGCCCGGGTCCTCGGCTCCCTCTACCTGCTCAACAATATCGAGCACGACGGGCTCAACCAACGCTGCCGTCAGGCCGTTTTCGTCAACCTGCTGCTGGCGCTGCCGTTCCTCCTCTTCGTCCTCTTCCGCCTGGTGACCATGCCCGGTTACGCGGTCGACCCGGTCACCGGCAGCGTCAGCCTCGAAGCCGGCAAGTACCTGCACAACCTGCTGGCGATGCCGGCGGTCCTGGGGCTGCTGCTGGTTGGCCTGCTGCTGGTGGTCTGGGCAGTGGTTGCCGGCCGCTTTCTCGGCAGCCGGCGCGGCATCTGGTTCGCTGGCCCCGGGACGGTGCTGGTCGGCCTCGCCCTCTTCGCCCTGGCCGGCTACCACGATACCGCCTTCTATCCCTCCAGCTCCGATTTGCAGAGCAGCCTGACCATCCACAACGCCTCGAGTAGCCACTACACCCTGACGGTAATGAGTTACGTGGCGTTGGCGGTCCCCTTCGTCCTCGCCTACATCGCCTATTTCTGGCGGCTGATGGACGCCCGGTCGCTGACGCTGGAACAGCTCGAAGGCGAACATTCCCATGACCTCTACTGACCAAGGAGCTCGCCCATGATGACCCTTCTTCTGTTAACCGTTTGGCTGGTGATGATCATCGCCTCCTACAAGCTCGCGCTCCGCGTGCTGGAGCGCAGCGGTAACCTCTGAAACCAGGCGTGGTACCGCGTCACCGCCTGGTGAAAGGCCAAGGCCCATCTTCCCCCTGCGGGTGGAAGATGGGCCTTTCTTCGTAACGGAAGAACACTGCTTTCCGTGGGCGACGCCAGACACCGCGCAACTTTTTCGCCGAGTCCCCTTCAATTTCACCCAGATGGGGGATGGCGAAGTAGAAAATATTCGTTAACATCAAACCTGACCTTCTCCGTCCTGGCGGCGAACTTGCGATTCGTTGTTCCGGGACGGCAAGGTTGGGAGGGTCTCGGCCCGGGAGAAGGTGACGCGGCGGCGGCCGCATATTCTGTCGCAGTTTTTCAATCGGCAGGGGGGGGAGATCAGATGACCGACGGTGCATGCCTCTTTGAGTCGCCTCAAGAGACCACCCGGCTGAAGGTCCTGGTGGTCGATGACGACTCCCTTATCCGCAGCGTCTATCGTGAGATTCTGGAGGGGATCGACTGCCTGGTCGAAGAGGCGAGCGACGGACGGGGCGCCATCGAGCTTTTTCGCGCGACACCTCCGGATCTGGTGCTCCTCGATCTGATCATGCCGGGCATCGACGGCTTTGAAACCTGTCGCACTCTGCGCCAGTTGGAGGAGGGGAGAACGGTTCCCATCCTGGTGGTCACCGGCCTCCAGGAGAGCGCTGCCATCCATCGCGCCTATGAGGCCGGCGCCACCGATTTCATTGCCAAGCCGGTCCAGGCCGACCTGCTCGCCTACCGCGCCCTTTACCTGTTGAAGGCGGGGAAAACCTTCAACGCCCTGGTGCGCAACGAGGCCAATCTCCGCCTGTTGCGAACGGCAATTGAATCTCAGGTGGGTCGAATTCCCCGAAGCTTGCTTCGATGAAAGCGATCAATCTAAACTTTTGATACCCCGTAGCTTGCTGCGGGGAGATTCATTCCTTGCCGATCGGCCTCACCATTACCGATCGGCAGGGGAAGATCACCTTCGTCACCCCGGCCGAAGCGAAGATGCACGGCTACTGCACCGAGGAGTTGCTGAACCGGGATGTCCGGATTCTCGCGCCGCCACGGTTGCACAATCCTGCTGCAGGAAAACGATCCGAGACCTTTGTCGCGTGGTGCCGCGAAAGTGTCAATATCCGCAAGGATGGCGAGGAGTTCCCGGTGCAGATCTCTTCGGTGGCGGTCCGTGACGCCGAAGGGACCTTTCTCGGCGTCATTTCCTCCTGCGAGGATATTTCCGAACGCAAAAGAAGTGAGACCCTGATCCACCAGTTCGCCTATTCCGATGCCCTGACCGGGCTGCCCAACCGCACCCTCCTCATGGACCGGCTGAAGAACGCGCTGGCCATCGCCTCCCGGGAGCAGAGGAGTGTCTCCCTCCTCTTCCTCGACCTCGACAATTTCAAGGACATCAACGATACCAAGGGACATGCCTTCGGCGACAGGGTCCTCATAAGGGTCGCCGAAAGGCTCAGTGCCTGCGTGCGTGAGGCAGATACCCTGGCGCGATTCGGCGGGGACGAGTTCATCATCGTCCAATTGGTGGAAGAGGGTGAAAATACGGCGAGCAGAACCGCGCAGCGAATCCTCGATGCTTTTCGCCGCCCCCTCGATATTGACGGGGAACGGATCGACGTCGGATTCAGCATCGGTATCGCCTGCTACCCGCAGGATGTTCAGGACCTTGGAGGCCTGTTGCGCAGCGCCGATACCGCCATGTATCGGGCCAAGGCCCTGGGTCGACACAACTATCAAACCTTTGCCGCAGAAATGAACGAGGAGGTCTTGGAGAAGGTGGCCCTGGAATCTTCTCTTCGAATGGCGCTGGACAATGGCGAATTTTCGGTTGCTTATCAGTCGCAATGGGACCTGCAGAGGGAGAGCTGCTGTGGCGTGGAGGCCTTGCTCCGCTGGAGCCATCCCCGGTTGGGAGAAATCGCGCCGCAGCGATTCATTCCCCTGGCCGAAAGAGGTGGCCAGATTCATTCCCTGGGCGAATGGACCCTGCGCCATGTTTGCGGGCAGGCAAGCTCCTGGATCCTGGCCGGGCTTCCCCTCGGGCGGATTGCCGTCAATATTTCCGGACACCAACTGAACCGCCCCGATTTTCCCCGGTGTCTCGCCGGAATCCTGGCCGAAGCCGGCCTCGCCCCGGCACATCTCGAACTGGAATTTACCGAAAAGGTTCTCATGGCGGATGCCGGCAAAACGATCGAAATTTTGCAGGCGCTGAAAGATATGGGAGTGAAGCTTTCCATCGATGGCTTTGGAACCGGTTTTTCTTCCCTGAGCTACCTGAAACACCTTCCCGTCGACCGCATCAGGATCGACCGCAGTTTTATCGCCGGCATCGGCCATGATTGCGGCGACGAAGCGATCGTGAAAGCGATCATCACCCTCGCCCACAACCTGAATATCCGCGTTTTGGGTGAAGGGGTGGAAACCCGCGAGCAATTGGACTTTTTGCGAAACCTCGGTTGCCACGAGGCCCAGGGGTTTTTGTTCGGAAAGGAGATGGGGTGGGCAGAGATCGAAATGTCCTGGCGGGAGAATGCGGGATTTTCCGAGGGGCTTGATCTGCAATGGAGTGTGCCCCGAACCTGACCCGCTCCCGCCGGGGGATGTTGACCCGGGGTCTGCTCCCTTTCCCCACAAAGCAAGCCCCCGCTGCCAAGATGGCTGCGGGGGCTTGCTTTTGCCGGAATTCAAGAGGCGCGATCAGCCGAGTCCGACGACCTCGATTTCGAAGGTCAGGTCTTTGCCGGAGAGGGGGTGGTTGGCATCGAGGGTGATCTTGTCCCCATTGACCGAAGTCACCGCGACAACAAAGTTCTGGCCGTCTTCGCCACGGCTCTCGAACTGCATGCCGACCTGCGGGTCGGATTCCGGAGGGAACTGGCTGCGGTCGGCTTCCACCACCATCTGCTCGTGGTAGGGGCCGTAAGCCTGGTCGAAGGGGATCGTCACGGTCTTGTTGTCGCCGACCGCCATGCCGACCACGGCGTTGTCGAAGCCGGGGATCAGTTGACCGGCACCGAGGGTGAATTCGAGGGGTTCGCGATCCGCGGAGGAATCGAAGACGGTGCCATCGTCCAGTTTCCCGGTGTAATGGACCTTGACGGTGTCGCCGTTCTTTGCCTGTGCCATTGAACGTCTCCTTTGATTTGGGGGCGAAAGAACTTCACCCTAGCAGATCGGTGGTAAATTAGTAAACCCCCGGCGGCCACTTTTCCCCGAAACTGGGCCCAAACAGTATTAATTCATTCGATTGACTGAACCCAGTCAGGGGGGTATGGTTAAGGAAAAACAAAGGAAGCGATCATGCAGAAAAAGATAAATTCCGGTGGTCCCCCGAAAGAAGACCCGGCCCATACCCGGGACCGCCTGCTTGAGGCCGGGCTCGAGGTTTTCGGTGAGTACGGCTATGGCGGGGCGACCACCCGCCTGCTCGCCGAACGGGCCCGGGTCAACCTGGCGGCGATCCCCTACCACTTCGGTGGCAAGGAGGGGCTCTACCAGGCGGTGGTGACACAGATCGCCGGGCGGGTGCGGCAAAGGCTCGATCCGCTCCTTGCCGAGATCGGCAGTGCCCGGCGAAGCGGGGCCACCGATGCCGCAGCCGCGCTGGTCCTGCTCGAACGGCTGCTGGCGGCGCTGGTCGAATTTATCGTCGGCACCCCGGAGGCGGCGCGTTTCAGCCACATCGTGCTGCGTGAACAGCTCTCGCCGTCGGCGGCCTACGCCATCGTCTTCGAGCGGATCATGCAGCCGCTAATGGAGGCGCTGGCAGCCCTGGTCGCGGCCGCCGGCGGCGGCACGGTGGTCGGGCCGTGGCAGCGGCTGCAGGCGATGACTTTGCTCGGCCAGGTCCTGGTCTTCCGTTTCGGCCGGGAGACGGCGGTGCGCGGGCTCGGCATGAGCGGTTACAGCGCTGAAGAGACGGCGGCGATCCGGGACGTGGTCCTCGCCCACACCCGGGCGATCGTGACGAGTGCCGTGGTGCCGCCGGGGCAGGCGGAAGGAGAGCAAGCATGAAAAAGCGAATCGTGGTCGGGATCGTGCTGCTGCTGGTGGCCGCGGCGGCCGCCGGCGGCTGGTGGCTGCGCCGGCAGGAGGCGCCACCGGCGCAGTTGACCCTTTACGGCAATGTCGATATCCGCAAGGTCGACCTCGCCTTCCGCGTCGGCGGGCGGCTGGCGACCCTGGCGGCGGAAGAGGGGGATCGCCTTGCCGCCGGGGAGCCGGTTGCCCGTCTTGAACAGGAGCCCTACCGGGACGAGCTGCAGCTGGCCGAGGCGCAGCAGGCCCAGGCTGCCGCACAGCTGACCAAGTTGGAGGCGGGGAACCGGCAGCAGGAGATAGCGCAGGCGCGGGCCCTGGTCCAGGAGCGGGCGGCGACGGTCGCCAACCTCGAACGCGAGTCCGAGCGCAAGCAAAAGCTGCTTGCCGACGGCTTCATCGCGCGCCAGGATTTCGACAACGTCAGCGCCAGCCTCGCCGAAGCCCGGGCCCGGCTCGAGACCGCCCGCCAGGGCCTCAAGCTGGCCGCGGCCGGGTTTCGTCAGGAGGATATTGCGGCGGCCCGGGCCGACCTGGCGGCAGCGCAGGCGCGCCTCGCCACCGCTCGTACCCGCCTCCATGATACCGAACTGTTCGCCCCCGCCGCCGGCGTGCTGCTGACCCGGGTGGTCGAACCGGGCGCGATTGTCGCCCCCGGCCAGACCGTGGCGACCCTCTCCCTCGATAATCCGGTCTGGGTAAGGGTCTATGTCGATGAGCCGGACCTGGGACGACTGGCGCCGGGGATGGCGGCGCAGATCTACACCGACAGCGCCCCCGATCACCCCTACCAGGGGCAGGTCGGCTTCATCTCCCCCGAGGCCGAGTTCACCCCCAAGTCGGTGCAGACCGAGGCGCTGCGCACCCGCCTCGTCTACCAGGTTCGCATCATTGCGGAGAATCCCGACCAGGGGCTGCGCCAGGGGATGCCAGTCACCGTGCGCCTGCCGACGGCGGCCGCGGCCGCTGGCGGGGGCTGAGCCATGACCGTCCCCGCGGTCGCCATCCGTCAGCTCTCCTTTGCCTATCTGCCGGGACAGCCGGCCCTCGCCGAACTCAGTGCGGCGATCGAGCCGGGGCGGGTTACCGGCCTGGTTGGCCCGGACGGCGCCGGCAAGACGACCCTGCTCCGCCTCCTCGCCGGTCTGCTGTTGCCCGATGCCGGGACGGTCGAGCTGTTCGGCACCGGAACCCGCCGCGAGACGGCCCTCCCCGCCGGGCTGATCGGCTACATGCCGCAGAAGTTCGGCCTCTACGAAGAGCTGTCGGTGCTGCAGAACCTGCGTCTCTATGCCGACCTGCAGGGGGTGACCGGCGCCGAGCGCGAAGCGGCCTTTGCCCGGCTCCTCGAATTCACCGCCCTCACCCCCTTCCAGGGGCGCCGCGCCGGCCAGCTCTCGGGGGGGATGAAGCAGAAGCTCGGCCTCGCCTGTGCGCTGATCCGCAAGCCGCGGCTGCTCCTCCTCGATGAGCCGAGCGTCGGCGTCGATCCGGTGAGCCGCCGCGAGCTGTGGCGGATGGTGCGCGAGCTGGTCGACCCGGAGATGGCAGTCCTCTGGTCGACCGCCTACCTCGACGAGGCGGAGAAGTGCGACGCCGTTCTGCTGCTCAACCAGGGAGAACTCCTCTTTGCCGGTCCCCCCGGTGAGCTGACCGCGCGGGTGGCGGGACGTTCCTTCCAGGTCCAGGGGATCAAAGGGAGTCGCCGCCAGCTCCTGAGCCGGGCGTTGCAACGCCCCGAGGTCCAGGACGGCATCGTCCAGGGGCAGAACGTGCGGCTGGTGCTGCGCCCCGCGGTCGACCCGCCAACCCTGGCGGAGCTGGGCGCCGGGGAAGGAGCCCGGCTGGTGGCGGTGGAGGCGCGCTTCGAGGATGCCTTTGTCGATATCCTCGGCGGCGGGCCGGGGGGCGAGTCGGTGCTGGCGGCCAGCCTCGCGCCGGCGCCGGCGAGCGCCGGGCCGACGGTGGAGGGGGAGGGGCTGACCAAGCGCTTTGGCGACTTCACCGCGGTCGCTGATGTCAACTTCAGCATCGGCCGCGGCGAGATTTTCGGCCTGCTCGGGCCCAACGGCGCCGGCAAGTCGACCACCTTCAAAATGCTCTGCGGCCTGCTCAAGCCGAGCGCCGGCAGTGGCCGGGTGGTCGGCTTCGATCTGCAGCGGGCGCCGGGCAAGGCCCGCGCCCGTCTCGGCTACATGGCGCAGAAGTTCTCCCTCTACGGCGACCTCACGTCGCGCCAGAACCTCCTCTTCTTCTCCGGGGTCTACGGCCTGCGCGGCCGGAAGCAGCAGGCGATGGTGACGCAGATGGTCGACGTCTTCGGCCTGCAGCCGCATCTTAATGACGCCGCCGGAGAGCTCCCCCTCGGCTTCAAGCAGCGCCTGGCCCTCGCCTGCGCGGTGATGCACCAGCCGCCGGTCCTCTTCCTCGACGAGCCGACCTCGGGGGTCGATCCGCTGACCCGGCGCGAGTTCTGGACCCACATCAACGGCCTGGTCGAGAAGGGGGTGACGGTGCTGGTCACCACCCACTTCATGGACGAGGCCGAGTACTGCGACCGCATCGGCCTGGTTTACCAGGGGCGGATCATCGCCAGCGGCTCCCCCGACGAGCTCAAGACCCGGATGCGCAGCAGCGAGCGCCCCGACCCGACCCTGGAGGACACCTTCATCGCCCTCCTCGAGGAGTGGGACGCGCAGCAGTGGGAGGCGGTATGAACCTGCGGCTGCGACGGCTGGGGGCGCTGATGCTCAAGGAGTTCGTGCAGATCCTGCGCGATCCGAGCAGCCTGCTGATCGCCTTTGTCCTGCCGCTGATCCTCCTCTTCCTGTTCGGCTACGGAGTCTCTCTCGACGCCCGCCAGGTCCCCCTCGGCGTGGCGCTGGAGGGGAGCGGCCCGGGCGCCCACAGCCTCGCCCGCGCCTTTGCCGCCAGCCCCTATTTTGCCGTGGTCGAGTCCCGCAGCAGCCCTCCGTTGCAGGAAGAACTCCTCGCCGGCCGGTTGCGCGGGTTGGTGGTGATCCCGGCGGACTTCGACCGCCGGCTCGCAAGCGGCGCGGCGCCCCAGCTCCAGATCATCGCCGACGGCAGCGAGACCAACACTGCCAATTTTGTCCAGAATTATGCCCAGGGGGTGGTTGCCACCTGGCAGGCGCGCCAGGGGCTGGAACAGGGCCAGAGCGCTGCGGGGGGGCCGCAGCTGCTGCCGCGGGTCTGGTTCAACCCGGAGCTGGCGAGCCGCAACTCGCTCGTCCCCGGCGCAGTGGCGATCATCATGGCGATCATCGGCACCCTGCTCACCGCCCTGGTCGTTGCCCGGGAGTGGGAGCGCGGCACCATGGAGGCGCTCCTTGCCACCCCGGTGGGGGTGGCCGAGCTGATCATCGGCAAGCTCGTCCCCTACTTCCTGCTCGGCATGGCGGCGATGCTTGGCAGCGTGGTGGTCGCGGTCTTCCTCTTCGGGCTGCCGTTCCGCGGCTCGCTGCTGGCGCTGCTGGCGACGGCCGTCGCCTTTCTCCTCGCTGCTCTCGGCCAGGGGCTGCTGATCTCGACGCTGGCAAAAAACCAGTTCGTCGCCTCGCAGGTGGCGGTGATCACCGGCTTTTTGCCGGCGTTTCTCCTCTCCGGTTTCCTCTTTGAGATCTCCTCGATGCCGCTGCCGATCCGCGGTCTGACCCACATCATCGCCGCCCGCTACCTGGTGACCAACCTGCAGACCCTCTTCCTTGCCGGCGATGTCTGGCCGCTCCTGCTGCCGAACATCCTGATCCTGCTGCTGCTGGCGGCACTCCTCTTTCTGCTCACGGCGAAGAAGACCGTGAAGCGGCTGAGGTGACATGTTCGGACGGATTTACACCCTCATCGTCAAGGAGCTGCTGGCGCTGCTGCGCGACAAGAAGAGCCGCTTCGTCCTCATCGTGCCGCCGCTGGTGCAGCTCTTCGTCTTCTCCTTCGCCGCCACCATGGAGGTCGACAACCAGACCCTGGCGATCCTCAACCTGGACCGGGGGCGCCCGGCGCAGGTGCTCGCCGCCCGCTTTGCCGCCGCCAGCAACTTCCGCACCATCCTGCCGCTGCAGCGCCCGGAACAGGTGGTGCCCCTCATCGACCGCCAGCAGGCGATCGCGGTGCTGTCGATTCCGGCCGACTTTTCCGCCAACCTCGCCGCCGGGCGGCCGGCGCCGGTCAGCTTCATCGTCGATGGGCGCAAGACCAACGCGGCGCAGATTGTCCAGGGCTACGCCCAGCGCATCGTCAACCAGTACCGCGCCGAGGTGACCTCCGGCGTCGGCCCGCCCGCCGTCGAGCTGGTGGTGCGCAACTGGTTCAACCCCAACCTCACCTTCCGCTGGTACACGGTGCCGAGCCTGGTTTGCATTCTCACCACCCTGATCGGGGTGCTGGTCACGGCCCTCTCCGTCGCCCGGGAGCGGGAAATGGGGACCTTCGACCAGCTGCTGGTCTCGCCGCTGCATCCCCTCGAAATCCTTGCCGGCAAGGCACTGCCGGCGCTGCTGGTGGCGGTCGCCGAGGGGAGCTTCATGATCCTCGCCGCGGTGGTGCTGCTGCGGGTCCCCTTCGAGGGGTCGCTGCTCCTCCTTTACGCCAGCATGGTGGTCTTTCTGGCGGCAGTGATCGGCGTCGGCCTCTTCATCTCCGCCCTCTCCATGACCCAGCAGCAGGCGATCCTCGGCACCTTCGTCTTCCTGGTGCCGGCGATCATTCTCTCCGGTTTCGCCACCCCGATCGAGAACATGCCCGAGTGGCTGCAACTGCTCACCTACGCCAACCCGCTGCGCTACTTCATGGTGGTGGTCAAGGGGATTTTTCTCAAGGATATCGGCGCGGCGCTGGTCTGGAGCATGACCTGGCCGCTGGCGCTGATCGCGGCGGTCACCCTGGGGAGCGCAACCTGGCTCTTCCGGCGGCGCATGGAGTGAGGCGGGGCGTTGCGGTATGCTTGAGGCGTGAGGCCCAGGTCCCGCACCCGTGGCGGGCAGCCTGGTTGACCGCCTCTCTCGCCGAAAGGAGTGGCCATGATCAAGGGTGTGCTGCTCGACCTGAGCGGAACCGTCTATGTAGGCGATGAGCTGGTGCCGGGCGCGGCGGCGGCGATCGAGGAGCTGCAGCGGCGGCAGATCCCGCTGCGCTATCTCACCAACACCTCGCGCCGCCCGCGCCGGGTCATTGTCGAGAAGCTGCGCCGGATGGGACTCGAAATCGCCGAGGCGGAGGTCTTTACCGCGCCGCAGGCGGTGCGCGACTACCTGCTGGAGCATCGCT
Source organism: Desulfuromonas carbonis (assembly GCF_054658035.1). Lineage (NCBI taxonomy): Bacteria > Pseudomonadati > Thermodesulfobacteriota > Desulfuromonadia > Desulfuromonadales > Desulfuromonadaceae > Desulfuromonas > Desulfuromonas carbonis. The sequence continues at coordinate 1,554,964 of NZ_BAAHXR010000003.1, forward strand.
TCACCCCCTGGCTGCTGGTTCATCCCGCGGTGGAGGAGGAGTTCGCTGACCTGGTCGGCCCGCAGCCGGATGCCGTGGTCCTCGGCGATGCCGCTGACGCCTTCAGTTACGCCAGCCTCAACCAGGCCTTTCGCCTGCTCCTCGACGGCGCGCGGCTGCTGGCGGTCGGGGACAACCGCTATTTCCGCGAGTCGGAGGGGATGAGCCTCGACGCCGGCCCCTTCGTCGCCGCCCTGGAGTACGCTGCCGGCTGCCAGGCGATCATTCTCGGCAAGCCGTCACCGGCCTTTTTCCATGCGGCGGCGAGCGAGCTCGGCTGCCGGCCGGGAGAAGTGCTGATGGTCGGGGATGATGTCGCTTCCGATGTCAACGGTGCGCTCAAGGCGGGGCTGAAAGCGGCGCTGGTGCGCACCGGCAAGTACCGGCCGGGGGACGAGGCGCAGATCTGTGCGCCGGGTGCCTGCGTCTGCGCCGATCTGAGTGAGGCGCTGGCGGATCTGCTGGCGACGGAGCGCTAGGCTCAGGGCGCCAGGCGCTCGATCACCCAATTCTGCTCATCGTCTCTTCGATAGCGCAGCCGGTCGTGCAACCGGTCGACTCCCTCCTGCCAGAATTCCAGCATCTGCGCAACGAGCCGGTACCCACCCCAGTACGGCGGGCGTGGTACCTCGCCGCCGGCAAAGCGGCGGGCCGCGGCGGCAAAGGCCTCCTCCAGCTCCTCCCGGTCGCCGATCACCCGGCTCTGCGCCGAGGCATGGGCGCCGAGCTGATGCCCGAGCGGCCGGTGGGCGAAGTAGGTATCCGATTCCGCCGCCGTCAGCAGCTCGACCCGCCCCTCGACCCGGACCTGGCGCACCAGTTCCGGCCAGTAGAAGAGGAGCGCCGCCTGCGGGTTCTGCGCCAGCTCCTCCCCCTTGCGGCTCCGGTAGTTGCTGTAAAAGACGAACCCTCGTTCATCGACGCCGCGCAGCAGCACCACCCGCGCCGCCGGCTCGCCCTGGCGGTTGGCGGTGGCGAGGGTCATGCCGTGCGGCGGCGCCACCCCGGCGCCTTCCGCTTCCGCGAGCCAGCACCGGAACTGCCGGATCGGGTCGGGGTCGAGGTCCCGGCGCCGCAGCGCTTTTCGTTCTGCGTTTTCCACCGCTCTCCCTCCCGATCTCGACTCAGAATGCACTCTTGATGACGCCGCCATCGACGCGCAGGGCGGCGCCGGTCGTCGCCGAGGCGAGGGGGCTGGCCACAAAGGCGACCAGCGCGGCGACCTCCTCCGGTGTCGCGAAGCGCTTGAGCAGGGAGGTCGGCCGCACGTTCTTGAAGAAGTCGGTCTCGAACTCGCGGAACGACTTCCCCTGCTCTTTAGCAAGGGCGCCGACAAAGTCGAGCACGCCGCGCGATTTGGTCGGCCCGGGGAGGACGCAGTTGACGGTGATGCCGGTCCCGGACAGCGACTCGGCGAGGCCGCGGGAGACGGCGAGCTGGGCGGTCTTGGTGGTGCCGTAGTGGATCATCTCCGCCGGAATCTGCACCGCGCTCTCGCTGGAGATGAAGATGATCCGCCCCCAGTCGGCCTTTTGCATCGCCGGCAGGCAGAGGCGGGCGAGGCGCACCCCGCTCAGCACGTTGATGTCGAAAAAGCGCTGCCATTCGCTGTCGCTGATCGCCGCGAACGCCTTGGGTTCGAAGATGCCGAGATTGTTGACGAGGATTTCGATGCCGGGGTGCTGGCGCACCAGCGCCTCGGCGGCCGCGGCGCTGGCAAGGTCGCCGGCAAAGCCGAGGGGGGCGGTGCCGGTCTCCTTCGCGATCGCTGCCGTCGCCTGGTCGACCGCGTCCCGGGTGCGACCGTTGACGATCACCCGCGCCCCTTCCCGCGCCAGGGCGACGGCGATGGCGTTGCCGATGCCGGCGGTGCTGCCGGAGACGAGGGCGAGCCGGTTTTTGAGTTGCAGGTCCATAAAGGTGTGCCTTTCCTGGAAAACCCCCGCGCCCGCTGACGCGATGCCGGGGCGAGGAGGTACATCCGTCGGCGATAAGAATCAACGTCACCATTGTAGCATCCCTTCCGGAATGCGGCAGGAGCGGTCCTGCCGGCAGAGCGGTCCTGCCGGCGGCACCTCCTCCGGGACGGCACAAGTCATGAACCTGACTCGGCAAAGAGCCGGGATAAACCTTTGACAGTCGCGCGCGAAACCGGCTAGTCTTGGGCACCGGATCGGGGGAGCCGATGCTGTTGGCGCGGAGATTACCGGAAAGCCGTTCCGGCCGGGCACATGCCGGGGGACGGCTTTTTTTGGGATACCGAGGAGGGTGGCATGACCGAGGTGGCAATCGATTCCGGGCAGGGGCCGCGGCGCAAGGTTTGGGTCGCCGTCCTGCTGAGCCTGGCGCTGTCCGGCCTGGGACAGCTCTACACCGGCCAGTTGCGCAAGGCGGTTCTCTTTCTCCTGGTTTCCACCCTGGTCCCGCTCCTTTTCGTCCTCCGCTCCGGCCAAACCCCCACCCTGGCGGCTGTCGTCACCCTCCTCATGCTGCAGGCGCTGATCCAGCTCGCCGCGCTCGTCGACGCCAGCCGCGCCGCCCGGCGCATCGGCAGCAGCTTTCACCCCACCTGGTACAACCGCGTCCCCGTCTATCTCGGGACCTACCTCCTCTTCGGCCTGCTGCTGAGCGGAGCCATCTCCTGGTACCTGCGGACGCAGGTGGTCGAGGCTTTCACCATTGCCTCTTCCAGCATGGAACCGACCCTGCTCCTCGGCGACCGGATCCTGGTCGCCAAGGGAACACAGGATTTTACCCGCGGGGACCTGGTCGTCTTCGACTCCCCCCCCGACCAGGGGAAGGCGGGGCAGCGAGAGTTCATCAAGCGGATCGTCGGAATGCCGGGGGATGTGGTCGAGGTTCGGGACAAGGAGCTGTTCATCAATGGCCGTCAACTCCTGGAGCCCTATGCCGTTCACCTCGAAGCGGACACCCTGTCTGCGGAGGTCTCGCCCCGCGATTTCTTCGGACCGGTGACGGTGCCGGCGCAGAGTTATTTCATGCTCGGGGATAATCGGGACCGTTCCTACGACAGCCGGTTCTGGGGCTTCGTGGAAAAAGAGAAGGTCCTGGGCCGGGCGGTGAATTTCTACTGGTCCTGGGATCGCCGCCAGCATGAGGTGCGGTGGGAGAGGATCGGGGTCGAGATCGGCAAGGGTGGCGTGGTGAACCTGGTGGGGTGGTTTTCAAAGTCCTGAGCAATGCTTGCAGGCTGGCCGGTTGGTGCGTAGTATATTCAGGTTGTTGGAGTTCCTGGGAGTGGAGTGGGTTTTCAAGCTCCCGTGTTACTGGCGGCACCAGATAACTCGAACTCGTTTTTATATGTCATGCCGCATAATACCACCGCAAGCGGATTATCCGGACAAAATCAGGGGAACGGACCGAGGTGCTGGGGATATTTGCCCCAATCCAGGCAGTCTGGATTGATGGGATAGCAGTCGGCATGGAATTTCTGGACATGTCACATAATCAAATGGCTCGAAAAAATGGGAGAAAATCTAATGCCCCCTGAAATGACATGGCGAAAAGCAATCGACAAGGTTCTCGGATCATCTTCAACGCCACTTCACTATAATCAAATTACAGAACGGATCATTTCAGAAGGTTTGCGCAAGAATCTCGGTGCCACGCCGGCGTCAACGGTGAACGCCCAAATTACAGCATCCATCAAGCATGATGGTGCCTCGTCACCGTACATAAGAGTTGGAAAAGGTACATTTTCAATTAGATCCGAAAAATCTACCACGCCCGTAGAGTTGCCGAAACTCACCCCAGAGGTATTTGAATCAGAGGAGTCCGAAGAGCAATACGAAATAATTACCTCCTTCGGGATGTTTTGGCGAAAGGAAGCTATAGAGTGGGCTTCGACGCCGAAATTACTAGGCATGCAGCAAATTGGCGCCACCCCCGTTGACTTCTTCAAGCAATTGGGAATTTATCTTCTCTACGATGGTCGCGAGGTGATTTACGTTGGCCGGACCACTGACCGGCCACTCGGCAGACGGCTATATGAACACACGATTGACCGTATGCCGGCCCGTTGGGACCGGTTTTCTTGGTTTGGATTGCTCCCTGTGGCCGAATCAGGCCAAATTGGCTCATTGCCAGCAACCTACGATGCAGCAAAACTCATCCCGGCTTTGGAAGCAATTTTGATTGAGGCACTGGAACCGCGACAAAATCGGAAAAGGGGAGACGATTTAGCAGCAGTCGAATACCTTCAGAAGGTGGACCCGGAAATTGAAAAAAGGAAGGTCAAAGCTACGCTCGACCTCGCATTGAATAAGCTATAAAATTTTCTGAGAAGAGCATCTATGTGTGTGGGGTCTGTGTGCGGGTCAGGCTTGGAAAGTTGGAAAGAGGGTGTAAAAAAGATTGTGTAAATGGCCATTCAGGGGTACACCGGGACCCCACCCTCTAAGGAGCCCCCATGGCCATCGAAAAAGATCTGCTGGACCGTCTGCTTGCCGACTACAAGAAGCCCGAAGACCTGATCGGCGAAACCGGCTTGCTTAAACAGCTCACCAAGGCCCTTCTGGAACGAGCTTTGGAAGCGGAATTGACCCAACACCTGGGGCACGAGAAGCATGCTCCCGTGGCCACGAAAGGCGGCAATGCCCGCAATGGCAAGTCGGCCAAAACCATCAAGGGCGAATTCGGCAAACTGCCGATCGAGGTTCCGCGTGACCGGGACAGCAGCTTCGAGCCGCTCATCATTCCCAAGGGCCAGACCCGCTTCGCCGGCTTCGACGGCAAGATCATCTCCCTCTACGCCCGGGGGATGACGACCCGGGAGATCCAGGGGCATCTGGAAGAGATTTATGGCGTCGAGGTCTCTCCCGCCCTCATTTCCAGCGTGACCGATGCCGTCGCGGACGAGGTCAAGATCTGGCAGAACCGACCGCTCGACGCCCTCTATCCCATCGTCTATATGGACGCGGTCCGGGTCAAGGTGCGAGACAACGGCCACGTCAGCAATAAAGCGGTCTACCTGGCCCTGGGCGTCACCCTGGACGGCATCAAGGAGGTCCTGGGCATGTGGGTGGCCGAGAACGAGGGCGCCAAGTTCTGGCTACAGGTGGTGACCGAGTTGAAAAACCGGGGTGTCGAAGACATCTTCATCGCCTGCGTGGACGGGCTCAAAGGTTTCCCCGAGGCCATCGAAGCAGTCTTTCCTCGCACCCAGGTCCAGCTCTGCCTCGTTCACATGGTGCGCCATTCTCTCCGCTACGTCTCCTGGAAACAGCGCAAGGAAGTGGCGGCCGATCTGAAGTCCATTTACCAGGCCGCGACGGCCGAGCAGGCCGAAATGAACCTGACGGAGTTCGAAGCGAAGTGGGATAAAACCCACCCCTCCATCGGCCAGTCCTGGCGGCGCAACTGGGAGAGAATCACCCCGTTTTTCGCCTACCCGGCGGAGATTCGCAAGGTGATCTACACCACCAATGCGATCGAATCGCTAAACATGTCGCTGCGCAAGGTCACCAAGAACCGGGGCTCATTCCCCAACGACGCAGCCATGTTCAAACTGCTCTACCTGGCGCTAAACAATATCGCCAAGAAATGGACCCTGCCGATTCGGGACTGGAAGGCCGCCCTCAACCAGTTCTCTATCTTGTTCGAAGGCAGGTTGCCGGTTTACTGACGACAAAAACCCAAGCCATTTACACAAACTGATTTACACCGCCGTTGGAAAATTAACAATGGAAAAATGAACTACCCCGCAGCAAGCTACGGGGTATCAACAGCCTACACCCTTAGTAAAAATCGCGCAGCAAGCTGCGGGGAATTGAACCCAACTTTTGATTAACAAGACCATCCAACTTTACAAACCCGATAGACAAAATCCGACCTTGTTGACCCCCCTGCACGCCTCTCCGCCCCGCCCGCCTCCCCTCTATTCGAACGGCATCCCGTTGCGCTGTCTGAAGCGAGGAACACTGGTTTGCGCCTTTGTCGATATTGTACTGCGGGCTGCTTGCGGGACCTCGAGAGTCAGCAGCAGGCCGGTCAGGATTTGCGTGAAATCGCCGAGCTGGGCTTCGATCCGGCCGGGATAGGTGGTAGCGAAAAACTCCAGGGTGTCCTTGTCCGTGTGCCAGATCTCGCCGTGGTCGACGGTCTGGAGGAAGCCATCGAAGTTGCCGATCTCCCAGTTGGTGGCTTCGAGGTAGAGATAGGGGACGCCGGCGTATTTGAAGGGGGCATGGTCGCTCCAGTCGCCCGTAGTGCCGGCGGGGATTTCCGGGTTCAGGCCGGGGCTGGTGTCCAGAGAAATACCGGCCTGCCGGGCAATGGCCAAGGCCGCTTCCCGCAACCACCCTGCCGCCTCGAGTCCGCCGTAGACATAGATCCTGTCCCCGCCGACTACGGTGTCGAGGTTGACCATGCCGACGGTATGGGCGATCTCCGCTTCGGTCATCTGCGAGACGTAATAACTCGATCCCAGCATTCCGGGCTCCTCGGCGCCGAAGGCGACGAAGCGGATGGTGTAGGGCACCTCGACCTTGGCCAGAACTGCGGCGCAGGCCAGCAGCAGGCCGACGCCCGAGGCATTGTCGGAGGCCCCGCTGCCGACGTCGACCGAGTCGTAATGGGCCCCGACAAGGATCTCCTGTGGCGAGACGCCGGGCTTGACGGCAATGACATTGGCCGAGTGATCTGCTCCCGTCCCACCGAAGGTAAAGGTCTGCAGGGTCGTCAGCAGTCCCAAACGCAGGAAGTGCGCCTGGATATAGTCCCGTGCGGCCGCCGCATGATCGCTGCCCGCAAGCCGCTGGCCGATGGTTGTGGAGAGATATTCGATGTGTTCCATCGCAGCGGCGGCTGGTGCCGGGTCCTGTTTCGGGGCGTCGTTGCCGCATCCGGCGAGGAGGGTGGCGAGTAGGATCGACAGCAGACGAAAGCGCAACGGTTTCACTTAGGGGGGTCCTTTGGTGGCGTGGGGACGGTTTCGGGAGTCTACCAAGAGCTGGCAAGTTCGGCGGCTTCGATCGAACCCAGACCAGCCCCTGTGTTCAGCGAAAATTTTCGCCTGACCCGATAGACTACTGTTCAAATGTGTCCCGGTTTTCCTCCGGTTTTTTCCCCGGCCCGGAATGCACCGCATTGACAATCAGACAATGCCCCCACGTCGATGAAGGGCAGAGCACATCATGAGTGGGTCAGCCGCCAGGCCTTGCGCAGGGCCGCCAGCGTGCGCACCTGCATGCCGATGACCTTTTTGCCCTTTTTCTCCCATTGTGAAATGCTGGCGGCGGTGACGCCGATGCGGGCGGCGAATATCGCCTGTGTCTCCCCGCGCGCCGTCCGCCAGGCATGGATGGCGTCGCCGGTGAGGGGGGCGGGAAAGGTGTCCACCTTGGGCGTTCTTTTGGGTGCGGGGTTTTTTTCTGATTCCTGTTTCGCCCGCTGCTGTCTCGCCTTTTTCAGCCGCGATGAATCGGCAGCAGACGTCGATATCTTCGCCGGCGGGGGGGATTTCGCCGTCATATCTTCGGCAGAATCGGCCAAGTCGATGCCGAAGACATCGGCAATGCCGGTGGCGGCGATCCGTCGCCGGGAGGTACCCTCCTTGGTGGCGTCGGTTATCGCCGTGGAGACATCGACCAGCTCTTCGTGATTCACCCCGCGCAGAACAAAGAGCATTTCAGGGGAGTGATCGAGGCGGGCGCCGACACCGTAGAGGACCGCCGCCACATGCTTGCACATTCCGGCCCAGTCCGGACAGTCGCAGTCGAATTTCATTTCTCCCGGCAGCGGAAAGAGGCCGCTCTGGCGATCCGCGACCACTTCCATGACGCCATGATCCAGTTTGCCGCGCAACAAATCGATCAATGAGCCGATGCGGCCGGTGCAGGCTTTTTTGACGAGATCCCATTTGTTTTTCAGCAGCGGCGAAATGGTTATGACCACATTGTACAGCTGCGTTCCGCTGACCATCGCCTCGACCCGCCCCCGCTTGATGGCCAGATGGCAAACCGAACCGTTGCGGACATAGGTGCGGCCACGGGGAAGACGGTTGGCGTAATCGCTGAACGATTCCATGTGGTCGCACCACCCCTTGCCCCAGAAGGAGCCGGCGATCTTGCGCCCGGTCAGCTCGACCGGTTGCACGTCGACCCCTTTCTTGCGCAGCTTTTCCATACGCTTTGCCGCCTTGGCCCGTCGCGCCGCCACCGGCACGTAGGGCGCCCATTCGTAATAACTCATGTCAGCTTCCTTCCGGCAATCTCACCGGTGCATCGAGGCGTTTTCCGTTGCAGATTCTATATCGCCGCCCTCTCCAGGTCGAGGGTTACCATCCGCAGCAGTGCCTCGTCGTTCAACTCCGTCAGCAGGGTTTCCGCGCCCTCCAGTAATTCGCTCGCCAATCCGGTTTTGGCGGCGATCAGGGCATCGATCTTCTCTTCGACCGTTCCCTTGCAGATGAATTTATGCACGGTGACATTCTTCTTCTGGCCGATGCGGAAGGCGCGGTCGGTGGCCTGGTTTTCCACCGCCGGGTTCCACCAGCGGTCGAAATGGATGACGTGGCTTGCGGCGGTCAGATTGAGGCCGGAGCCGCCGGCCTTCAGCGAAAGGACGAAAAAGGGCGGGCCGTCCTCCTGCTGGAAGCGGTCCACCAGTTTCTTCCGCTCGGCCACCGCCGTGCCGCCATGCAGCACCAACCCCGGCCGGCCGAAGAGCGTCGTCAGAAAGGCGGCGATTGGTCCTGTCATTTCCCGGAACTGGGTAAAAACCAGCACCTTCTCCTGGCGCGAGGCGATCTCTTCGGCAAGTTCCCGCAGACGCGCGAACTTGCCGCTGCGCTCCTCGGCGTAGTCGCCGTCGCCCAGCGCCTGACCGGGATGGTTGCAGATCTGCTTGAAGCGCATCAGCGACGACAGGATCAGCCCGCGCCGCTTTATCCCTTCCCGCTGTTCCTTGAGCGCCGCGGCCAATTCCTTGACCGCCTGCCCGTAGAGACGCGCCTGCACCTTGCCGAGGCCGCACCAGGCGACCATCTCGACCTTGTCGGGGAGATCGTCGATCACGCTGCGATCGGTCTTCAGCCGGCGCAGGATGTAGGGCTGGACCAGCGTACGCAACGGCGCATAGGAGGGCGGCTCGCAACTTTCGAGGGCGGCGACGAACTGCCTGAAGCGGGTGGCGGAGCCGAGGAGGCCGGGACAGAGGAAATCGAAGAGTGACCAGAGATCGGCCAGGCGGTTTTCTACCGGCGTGCCGGTCAGGGCGATGCGCGCCCGGCCCTTGAGGGTTTTTACCGCCTTGGCCTGCTGGGTAGCGGGGTTTTTGATGGCCTGCGCCTCGTCGAGGACGATCAGGTTCCACTCCTGTTGCCTGAGCCACTCTTGCCGCTGCAGCATGCCGTAGGTGGTCAGTACCGCATCGACAGCGGCCAGTTTGCCGGCAGGGTCGGCGGCAATGCGCTCCCGCTGCCCGGGCTCCCCCTCCGACGGGTGCAGGCAGACGACGGTGAGGGATGGCGCGAAGCGTTCCAGCTCGCTCTTCCAGTTGCCCAGCAGCGACGCCGGCAGCACCAGCAGGCTGGGGGAGGATTTCCCGCTTCGCCCTTTTTGCGCCAGCAGCAGAGAGATTACCTGGATCGTCTTGCCCAATCCCATGTCGTCGGCGAGGCAGGCGCCCAGCCCCAGTTCGGAGAGAAACCAGAGCCAGTTGAGGCCGGTCTGCTGGTAAGGGCGCAAGGTCGCCTGCAACCGGTCACCGGCCTGCACTACCGCCAGCCGCGCCGGCTCCCGCAGTCCGGCCAGCAACTCCCGCAACCGCTCCCCGGCTTCGACGAAGGCCCACCCGGTCTCCTCAAGGGTGAGATCGTTGGCGGACAGGTCGCGGCGGGCGCCGGCTAGCAGGCGCATCCCTTCCATGAAGGAGAGGCCGTCTCCGGCTTCGGTTTCGATCCGCTGCCACTGTTCCAGCGCCTGGCGCAGTTTCTTGCCATCGACCTCGACCCACTGCCCGCGCAGCAGCGTCAGCCCCTCGCCGGAGGCTGTCAGCGCCGCGATTTCCTCCGGCGTCAGGTCGGCGCCGTCCAGGGTCAGCTGCACGCGAAAATCGAGGAGCGCCTGTGCCGACAGGGTTTCGCCGACATTGCCGCCGATCGCCACCTGCACCTTGGGACGCGGACGTTTTTTCCACCAGTCGGGCAGTCGCACCACCAGCCCGCTCTCCTCCAGGACCGGCACATCCTTCAGAAACGGATAAGCCTCCTCCGGCGTCCAGGCCAGCGGGTGATAGAGGTCGCCGCTCTCGAGCAGCTCGTTCACCCACGGGCAGCGGGCACCAGCCGCCTGCACCGGTTCGAGCAGGCGCAGCAGGGCTTCGCGATTGTTGGCGCCGGCATATTCGCGCAGAGCCTGGCTGAGGGGCAGATGCTGGGCGCGGGCGTTTTTACCGAGCCGCGGGATGTAGGTCGCCATGAAAGCAAAAGGATAGTCGGGATCGTTCTTGTTCTCGGCCAGGTGAAAGCAGACCCGCCCCACCTGCCGCCAGAGCGGCGCATGCCGGTGCAGGAAACCGGCGAATCCTTCGGGATCGCCGGCGATCGCCTCGCGCGTCCAGCGGTCGAGCTCGCTCCAGATGGTGGCGAGAAGCGCGGGGGTGCAGTATTCGCCGCCCGGCATCGGCGGCAGGCTCAGTGTCAACTGGGCAAGCGTTGCGGAGTCGAGGGGCGGCAGGGGCTCCAGGCGGTCGGCAGTCGGCTGGCTTTGGCAGAGCAGAAGAAGATAACGGGAACCGAAGTCGCGCCAGAAGACCCAGGGCAGCGGCCAGTCCGGCGCCGATTTACTGCCGGCCAGCGTCACGATTCCCGCCGATGGCGAAGCGGCGAAGGCCTGCGCTATTTTTTCGCCGTTAAAGGGAGAGGATTCGGGAGGAGCGGAGTCGACGTCGGGAGTCGCGCCGATCATCAGCAGATGACCGGATGGGGTGAGGGTGAGATTCACGTTGCGTACACCTGCGGCTGCACGGGAAGAAGGCTACTCTTTAAGGTCTGGAGGATATCACCCGGAAAAGATGATCGTCAATTTGAAAGCTTGTGGGCTCCGTGTCCCAGAGGGTACTCACCGCCATCCGAGGGCAAGCTCTTTCCTGATTAGGTCCGATTCTCAGCTTGATGCGGATCGCCCCTACAAGAGCCCAAGCCGTAGCGATGAATTGAACAATGGGGCCCCTACATATTGGATGCCCAAGGTGCTCTCGCCCCTCAGCTGAGAATTAGGGCTAATCAGGAGCTCTTTTATCTGCCGCCCTGCTCTCCGGGACTGCACCCGGATAAAGGGGTCTGGTATCAACTCAGGGACTACCGTATCGGCAAGATGGTTCTGATGATATGCGAGCCAAGGTTCACTCCGCTATGCGATCGATAGAGTGTTCTCCGGCGTTGATCCGGAGCTTTTCCGACACAAAGATTGTCGCTTTACTGTCAGCTGATGTCGAGTAATCAGGTTGCGGCTTAGTATTCCCGGGGTGAGGCCGTTCCGTATCAGGTTAACGGCGCGCCGGGCATCACGTAGAAGAGGATGGCGAAGAAGTGCAGGGAACTGCCGGCCATGACGAAGAGGTGCCAGATCATGTGGTTGTAGGGGAGGCGGTCGAGGAGATAGAAAAGGATACCGCCGGTATAGGCGAGGCCGCCGGCCAGAAGGAGCCAGAGCCCGCCGACCTCGACGTGCGTCAGCATCGGCCGGGTGGCAACGACAATCGCCCAGCCCATGCCGATGTAGAAGAGGACGGAGATGCGGGAGAAGCGGGCCGGCAGCAGGACCTTGCAGGCAATGCCGAGAACCGCCATCCCCCAGATGGCACCGAAGAGCGACCACCCCCAGGGACCGGAGAGGTTGACCAGGGTGAAGGGGGTGTAGGTGCCGGCGATCAGCAGGTAGATGGCGGCATGGTCGAAGATGCGCAGGATGCGCTTCGGACCGGGCAGCGGGATGCTGTGGTAGAGGGTCGAGGTGGTGTAGGCGAAGATCAGCGTGAGGCCGAAGACGGAGGCGGAGACGAGGTGGCGGGCGCTGCCGTAGCGGGAGGCAAAGTAGAGCATCACGAGCAGGCCGGCAAGGGCGAGCAGGATGCCGATGCCATGGCTGACGCCGTTGGCGATCTCTTCGCCGAGACTGTACTTGGGTTGCTGGGGATGTCGGCTCATGGCCTTCACTTTCGGGGAGTGGGTCCGGGACATTCCTGTTGTACCACTTTGCAGTGACAGATGCTGCGCCAAAGAAGAGTTTTACATAACTTTTACGTTCAGGTAAGGGTCCGGGGTGCCGCTGGCTGGTGAAAACCCCCGGCTCGGGATGAGAAAAAAGGCCCGGCAACATTTTCGAAATGTTGCCGGGCCCTTGTCTTGTTTCGCCGATACCGCTCAGGCGAGATCGAAGCGGTCGAGGTTCATCACCTTGTCCCAGGCGGCGACAAAATCGTACACGAACTTCTCCTGGGCGTCGGCACTGCCGTAGACCTCCGCCAGCGCCCGCAGCTGGGAGTTGGCGCCGAAGACGAGGTCGATGCGGGTGCCGGTCCATTTCGGTACGCCGCTGGCGCGGTCATACCCCTCGAAGAGGTCCGCGTCCCCCGCGGACGCCTTCCACGCTGTTCCCATATCGAGCAGGTTGACGAAGAAATCGTTGCTCAAGACTCCGGGTCGATGGGTAAAGACGCCATGCCGGGACCGGCCGACGTTGGCTCCCAGGACGCGCAGGCCGCCGGCCAGGACCGTCATCTCGGGGGCGGTCAGGGTGAGTAGCTGCGCCCGGTCGAGCAGCAACTCTTCCGGCGCGACACTGTACTTCGCCTTCTGGTAGTTGCGAAAACCGTCGGCGACCGGTTCGAGGACGGCGAAGGCGGCGATATCGGTCTGCTCCTGGGTTGCGTCGGTGCGACCCGGCGTGAAGGGAACGGTCACGCCAATGCCGGCCTTGTGGGCGGCCTGTTCGACGGCGGCACAGCCGCCGAGCACGATCAGATCGGCGAGGGAAACATGCTTGCCGCCCAGTCCCGAATGGTTGAACTCTTGCTGGATCGTCGTCAGGGTCTGCAGCACGGTCTCCAGCTGGGCCGGTTCGTTCACGGGCCAGTCCTTCTGCGGTGCGAGGCGGATGCGGGCGCCGTTGGCGCCGCCGCGCAGGTCGGAGCCGCGGAAGGTCGAGGCCGAGGCCCAGGCGGTGGCGACCAGCTGCGGGATCGGCAACCCGGACGCGAGGAGCCGTCGCTTGAGCGCGGCGATGTCCGCTGCGTCGACCAGGGGGTGGTTGAGGGGAGGTACCGGGTCCTGCCAGAGTAGCTCTTCCGCCGGCACCTCCGGGCCGAGGTAGCGCGCTTTGGGGCCCATGTCGCGGTGGGTGAGCTTGAACCAGGCGCGGGCGAAGGCGTCGGCGAACTTCTCGGGGTGGGCCAGGTAGTCCCGCGCGATCGGTTCGTAGATCGTGTCGAAGCGCAGCGAGAGGTCGGCGGTGGTCATCATCGGCCGGTGCTTCTTTTTCGGGTCGAAGGCGTCGACCACCAGGTCCTCCTCGTCGACATCCCTGGCCAGCCACTGCCAGGCCCCGGCCGGGCTCTTGACCTTCTCCCACTCGTATTTGAACAGGACCTTGAGATAGCCCATGTCCCACTGGACCGGGTTCGGTTTCCAGGCCCCTTCGATGCCGCTGCTGATCGCATCGGCCCCCTTGCCGCTGCGGAAACTGCTCTTCCAGCCGAGTCCCTGCTCCTCGAGACCGGCCGCCTCCGGCTCTGGCCCGACATGGGAAGCCGGCCCGGCGCCGTGGCATTTGCCAAAAGTGTGGCCACCGGCGATGAGGGCGACGGTCTCCTCGTCGTTCATCGCCATGCGGGCAAAGGTCTCGCGCACGTCGCGCCCGGACGCCACCGGGTCGGGTTCGCCGTCCGGCCCCTCCGGGTTGACGTAGATCAGACCCATCTGCACCGCGGCGAGGGGATTCTCCAGCTCGCGATCGCCGGAGTAGCGGCTCTGGGGCTTGTCGCTGGTCGCCAGCCATTCCTTCTCCCCGCCCCAGTAAATATCTTCTTCCGGCTCCCAGATGTCGACACGGCCGCCACCGAAGCCGAAGGTCGTAAAGCCCATCGACTCCAGCGCGCAGTTGCCAGCGAGGATCATCAGGTCGGCCCAGGAAATCTTCCGGCCATATTTCTGTTTGATCGGCCAGAGCAGCCGCCGCGCCTTGTCGAGATTGACGTTGTCGGGCCAGCTGTTGAGGGGAGCGAAGCGCTGGTTGCCGCTCCCGCCGCCGCCACGGCCGTCGCCCATGCGGTAGGTGCCGGCGCTGTGCCAGGCCATGCGGATGAAGAGGCCGCCGTAGTGGCCGTAGTCGGCCGGCCACCAGTCCTGCGAGTCGGTCATCAACGCATAGAGGTCCGCTTTCACCGCTTTGAGGTCGAGGCTTTTAAAGGCTTCGGCGTAGTTGAAGTCCGCCCCCAGTGGGTTGGAGAGGCTGGAATGCTGGTGCAGGATGCGCAGGTTGAGCTGGTTCGGCCACCAGTCCCGGTTCGCGTTACCGCCGCCGGCGACCTGCTGGACCGAATGTCCCGTTACCGGGCACTTGGAATCGGTACTCATGAATCTCCTCCTCGTTGGGGACAGGGAAAGCGTTTCGGCCTGTGTCGTATTGGAAGTTCTTTACCTTTAACAGGCGCTATTCATTTGTCAATCTTTGTGGAAAATCATTATCCATAAGAAGACAAAAAAAGGGCGGCAATTATTTTCCTGATTAGGTCCAATTCTCAGCTCGGCGAAGCCAGGCCTCGGGCCGCTTGCCGATTGAGACACAGGCGAACAGCAGTCTTGGCAGCATGCTGCGCAGATCGAACCGCCGGTTGAACCGGTACTGAAACTCGGCCAGATAGCGATGCGCATATTTGTCGAAGTCAAACGCATGATACGTTCCGGCCATGGCCGTCTTAAGATTGCCCAGGATGGTGTTGATCCAGTGGAAGCAGCCCATGTCGGTACTTCTGCGTTGATCACCAACCACCTTTCGCTGATGGTAGCACCCAGTCTTGGTGACGGCGCGGAAGCAATTCAGGCCATCAGAAACGACCAGCGCCGTCGGTGCCAAGTGATTCTTGGCCCATTGATCAACGTCATGGCTGCTGAAGGTCGTCACCCGGCTAAAAACAGCTCGCAGCGGATGGCCCTCGTGACTGGTCTCCACTGCCGCAATGAAGGGAACTTTGTTCTCCGAACCGCGACCAACCTTACCGCCGGAGCGTTCCCCGCCCAAGTAGGCGTCGTCGATCTCGACCCGCTGGGCCAGAACCGTTGTCTCTTCGCGCTCGAACATCGCCTGCATGAGCTTGTGCTTGAGCCGCCAAGCCGCTTTGTAGCTCAAACCCAGCATTCGTCTCAACTCCAGCATCGACAGGCCGGACTTGCCTTGTGTCATGAAGTAGAGGGCCAGAAACCACTGGGTCAGCGGCAGATTGCTCCCATGGAAAATCGTTCCGGAGATCAGCGAGATCTGTTTGCGGCAGCGACAGCACTGGAAGATGTTCGACCGTCCTCGCCGAAACTGGACCGCGCGGCTTGCACCGCATGCTGGACAGACAAATCCTTGGGGCCAGCGCGAGTGCTCAAGGATCGCCTCGCATTGGGCCTCCGTACCATAGTCTTTGAGAAAATCAGCCAAGCTCAGCCCCGGTTGGAACTGGATACGATTGATGGCCATGGATGCTAACCTCCTTGTTATTCATGAGTTCCATGGCCAAACTCTATGCTCCCTGTGCGACAGAATGTGTCATAGCTGAGAATCAGACCTAATCAGGATTATTTTTGCTGGCAGGCGGGGCAGAGACCGAAGAGTTGAACCTGGTGGGAGGTGATCTTGTAGCCGGTGGCCTGCGCCACTTCGTCCTGCAGGGGTCCGAGCAGGCTGACCGCGGGATCGCTGACGCTGGTGCAGCGGGTGCAGATCAGGTGAGGGTGGGGGGAGGGGTTGTTGCCGTCGTAGCGGTTGCGGCCGGCGCTAATGGGGATTTCGAGGACTTCGCCGATCTCCTTGAGGAGATTGACGGTCTTGTAGACCGTGGCGAGGCTGGTGGTCGGGAAGAGGGCGCTTACCTGGCGGTAGACCATCTCGACGCTCGGATGCTGGTCGCTGTGCAGCAGCGCCCGCAAAATCGCGATCCGCTGCGGGGTGATCCGGCATTCCCGCTGGCGGAGTTTGGTGAGGATCTCATCGAGGCGGGTCTGCGGACTCTTCACGGGGGCACCGGTTTCATTGGGAGCAAAGCATGGAGAATGATTATTAACAGACAATCCCAGAGGCGACGTTCCTTGTCAAGCCTTCTTCCCGGCGGGGGGCGCTGCTCCCTGATGAGGATGACGTGTCAGGCGGCGATCAGCTTGAGCTGGGGGGCGGTCAGGCTGTAGCGCAGTTCCGCCAGTTGGGAGGCATCTGCAGGGAGGTCGAGACGGCAGAGGCCGCCGTTTTCGAAATGGATGCGCACCCGGCTCCCCTGGCCGAGGAGGAGGGAGGCGATTTCGGCCAGCGACGGCAGGTGACCGACGACGATAATCGCCCCGGTGCCGTTTTCACCATTGCCGCGCAGCAGGCGCAGGCTCTCCCGGGGCGGGGTCAGCGGCAGCAGCAGGTCGCTCTCGAGAATGTCGCTGTAGGGGAAGTTGACCGCCTCGGCGATCAGGGCCGCGCTCTGCCGGGAGCGTTTCTTTGAACTGCAGGCGAGGAGGTCGGGAACGACGCCAAGGCGCTTGAGGGCGCGCCCGGCCATCTGCATCTGCACCACCCCTTCCCGGGAGAGCGGTTGCTCCGGATCGTCTTCACTGGCAAGCGCCAGGCCATGCTGCATCAGGTAGAGTTCCATGCGCCGATCCTTTCGCCGTGTTGTTTGCCAAGAGTGTAGCCGATAACCGGCTGCCGTGCAGCGCCGGCAACAGGCGCCAGGATGAAACATCGCGGAAGGGACCGCCGTCGGCGTTTCCCGGCTGTGCAAATCCACAGTCTGGGTCTGCCTATCCGGTCCCGAAAAAATACGCATCGCCACGTAGCCGCGGAGGGAGCGCAGGGCTATAGTCATAACCAAGCAGCGACCCGTTTGGCAGGCGGGTACTGCGGACCTTCTTCAAACCCTTCTCACCACACCTCTCGATTTGGCGCGTCGCACGATACCCTCCTGGGCGGCGCGCCTTTTTTTTGTCTGCAGCAGACCCTGGCCGCCTCACCTGGCTCTTGACAAGGGCCCGGCATTCACCTGCACTTCCGTCCTGATTTCCGCCTGGTCTTCCATGGCGGCTCCCCTTTTCTGCCTGCTCCTTGCTCCTAACCCTGTCTCCGGCCAGGTTGCGGGCAGCTGGAGGCGCAACCGGCGAACCGAGCTGGTCGAAGCGAATTAACATCAAAAGAGCGGGGGAGGTCGTGACCTCCCCCGCTCTTTTCGGCTGAAGCAGGTATTTCCTGCCGGTCAGGCCTCGTTGTGCAGGGGGAGGGCGACAACCACGGTGGTCCCGCGCTCCTTTTCGCTGGTGACGGCAATCTCGCCGCCGTGGCCGTCGACGATCTTGCGGACGATGGTCATCCCCAACCCGAGGCCGCCGATGGCGGTATTCGAGGTATCGGCGCGGTAGAACTTGTCAAAGATCCGCTCCACCTGGTCACTGGTCATGCCGATCCCCTGGTCGGTGACCGCAATCTGCAAGCGGTCGCCGGTCAGGGTGGTCCGCACCGTGATCGTCCCCCCGGCGGGAGAGTACTTGACCGCATTGCTGAGCAGGTTTTCCATGACCTGGTGGATCTTTTCCCGGTCGATGCTGAGAATGACCGGTTCCAGCAGCAGCTGAAGGCGGAAGGAATGGCCGGGCGAGCCTTGCCGGTACTGCGCGACGACCTCGCGCAACAGTTCGTTGAGGTCGGCGGGGACGCGGTCAAGGGCGATCAGGCGGCCCGATTCGATGCGCGAGAGGTCGAGCAGATCATCAATGATATGGGCGAGAACTTCCGCCTTCTCGCAGATTTTCCCCAGGTATTCCTGCTGCTCGGGCAACGGCAGCTGGCCGAGCAGCAGCAGCAGCTCGGCGTAGCCCATCACCGAGGCGAGGGGGGTGCGCAGCTCGTGGGCCGCGGTGGAGATGAATTCACTCTTGATCTGATCAACCTCCCACTCGCGGCTGATGTCGCGCAGGATGGTGATGGCGCCGCCGGTGTCGCCGCTGGTGTTCAGGATCGGCGCCGAGCGGGCCTGAATCACCCGGGGGCCGGTCCTGCCGGCCAGGGTAAAGTCGCACTGCAGGATTTGGCAGCAGCTCAGCGGCATCTGCAACTGCCGGCAGAGCGCCGGGTCGAGAGGGAGCTCGGCGACCGGCGCCAGGTGAACCCGTGTCAGCTTGAGTCCGAGGAGTTCTTCCGCCGCCGGGTTGAGATGGGTCAGCCGCTGGCAGGCATCGGTCACCAGCAGGCCGTCGCTGACCGAACGCAGGATGGCGTCGATCCGGTCGCGGGAGGCGGCGGTGTCGCGCAGCGCCCGGCGCAGCTGGATCTCCGCCTGTTTGCGCTCGGTGACGTCCTGGACCAGGCCGAGGCCGCAGGTCGGCTGACCGGTCTCGTCGAAGAGCCAGGCGGTCGAGACCTCGCCCCAGATCACGCGGCCGTCCTTGCGCAGAAAGCGTTTTTCGTAGCTGAAGGTGGAGCGCTCGCCCCTGGCCACTTCACTGAAATAGCGGCAGGTCTCTTCCAGGTCGTCGGGGTGGGTGATGTCGGTCGGTGTCATCCCCTTAAGCTCTTCCTCGCTGTAACCGATGAACTTCTCGAAGGCTTGGTTCGACTGCAGAAAGCGGCCGTCGGGGGCGAGGATGTTGATGCCGGCGTTGGCATGGGCGAAGAGGGACTGGAAGCGCTCCTCGCTGCGCCGCAGGGCGAGCTCGGCCTGGCGGCGATCGCTGATATCCTCGACCACCTCGATAAACCGGCGCGCCACGCCATCGCCGTCGAAGACCGGAAACGCCTTGATGCTCACCGTCAGCTGGGTGCCATCATCCCGCAGCCCCTGGGTTTCGGTGGTGACCGGTTTGCCGCTCGCCATCGCCCGGGTTCCCGGACAATGGGGGCAGACCTCCGGCCGTTTTTCGAACTCGACGAAACAGTGGCGGCCGACGAAGTCGCCGACCGGTTTGGCAAAGAACCGCCCCTGGGCGGCATTGCTCATCAGGACACGGTAATCCTGGCCGATCAGGGTAATGCCGAGGTCGATGTTTTCCACCAGGGAGCGGTAGAGCTCTTCGCTCTCGCGCAGTGCGTCCTCCTGCTTGCGGCGCTGGCTGACATCCTGGAACAGAATCGATACCCCGCCGCGAAAGGGAAAGGCCCGGACCTGGAACCACTTTTCGAGGGGCGGATAGAACTCCTCGAAGGCGATTTCGGCCTCCTCCCGGGCGGCGCGCTGGAATTGCCGGGCGAAGGCAGTTTCCAGGGTTTCGGGAAAGGCGTCCCATAGGGAGTGGCCGAGGAGCTGGTCGCGCAGCCGGCCGAGGAAGCGCTCGGCCTGGGGATTGAGGTAGGTGAAGCGCCAGTCGGCATCGACGACGACGACACCGTCGCCGATGCTCTCGAGGATGGTCAGCGCGAGGTCGCCGGCTATTTCAGGGACGTCGGCGGAGGAAGGGTTGATCGGGTCGTTCATGGCGGCCACCGGGCAGCAGGGTGAAGTCCTGCCATTTTCGCAGAAACCGTTCCAATTGTCAGCCGGTATTGCGCAGGCCGGCGGCGATCCCGCTGATGGTGGCGGCGAGCACCTCGTCGAGCTCCGGCCCGCCGCCCCCCTCCTGCCGGCGGCGCAGCAGTTCGATCTGCAGCAGGCTTAAGGGATCGACATAGGGTTTGCGCAGCCACAGGGAGCGGGCGAGATCGGGCTGGCGCTGCAGCAGGTGGGTCTGGCCGGTGACCTTGAGCAGCATCCGAACGGTACGGCGGAATTCTTCGTGGATCAGGTCGAACACCCGCTCGCGCAGCAAACGATCCTCGACCAGCTCGGCATAGCGCCGGGCGAGGGGGATGTCGACCCGCGCCAGGGCGAGCTCGACGTTGCGCAGCAGGTCGGCGAAAAAGGGGAGGTCGGCGGCCATCGCCCGGAGCCGGCCGAACTCATCATCGCCGCGCTCGGCATAGCACTCGAGGGCGTAGCCGACGCCGAACCAGCCGGGGATGCCGTGGCGGCTCTGGATCCAGCCGAAGCCCCAGGGGATGGCGCGCAGGTCGCCGAGCCCCTCGCTCTTGCGGCGCTTGGCGGGGCGGGAACCGAGCCGCGCCAGCTCGAAATCGCGTACCGGGGTGGCCTGTTCAAAATAGATGAGGATGTCGGGATTTTCGGCGATCTTCTCCCGGTAGACGGAAAAGGCGAGGTGGGAGAGCTCCTCCATCGCCCGTTCCCGGTCCGGGGCGAGGGGCCCGTGGCCGAGCAACGGCCGGGCCAGGGCTTCGAGGGCGGCGGCCACCATCAGTTCGAGGTTGCGGCCGGCCAGGACCGGGTCGGCGTATTTGAAGTTGATCACCTCCCCCTGCTCGGTGATCTTCAGCGCGCCGGTAAAGGCGCCCGGGGGCTGGGCGACGATCGCCCGGTTGGTCGGTCCGCCGCCGCGGCCGACGGTGCCGCCGCGGCCGTGGAAGAGCTGCAGGGTCACTCCGCATTCGGCGGCGACCTGGTGCAGGGCGCGGTGCGCCTTGTAGATCTCCCAGGTGCTGGTCAGCATGCCGCCGTCCTTGTTCGAATCCGAATAACCGAGCATCACCTCCTGGCGCCCCCCCCAGGAGTCGAGGTAGGGACGGTAGGCGGGGAGGGACCAGAGCTCCCGGCAGGTCTGCGGCGCCCGGCGCAGATCGTCGATGAACTCGAAGAGCGGTACCGGCATCAGGCCGGGATCGCTGCCGTCGGCGCTCGCCGCCACCTGCACGCCGCACAGCTCCAGCAGCCAGATCAGGGTGAGGACATCGCCGCTGCTGCGGGCGCCGCTGATGACATAGCTGCGCAGGGCCGCGGGCGGGTATTCCAGTTTCAGGGCGGCGAGGGTGCGCAGGGTTTCGAGGAGTTCACGAGTTTCGGCGCCAGGGATGGCCGGCAGGTCGTCGGCCGTTTGCCCCGCCGCCAGCTCGCGGGCGGCCCGGGCGTGGACCTCGGCGTGCTGGCGGATGTCGAGGGTCTGCAGGTGAAAGCCGCAGGTCTGCACCAGGCGCAGCAGCGGATCGAGATAGGCCTGCGCCAGGCGCAGCCCACCATGGCCGGCGAGACTGGCGCGCAACTGCTTCAGGCCGGCTGCGAATTCCTCGGCCCGGCAGGCGCCGGGGGTCTCGGCGCCCTGGCGGGCGAGGCGCAGGCGGTGCCGGAGCAGGACCAGGTAACGGCGCCCGGTTTCGCACTCCGGGTAGCGGTCGACCTCGGCGGTCGCGCCGGGAACGGCGCGCAGCCCCTGCGCCAGGGCCTGTTCGAGGGCGGCGCCGGGGGCGACCCGGCCGGCCGAGGAAGTGAGCAGGCCGATCAGCTCGTCGAGGGTCGCCAGGTAGTGATCGAGGATCAGCTCCCGGCTCGCCTGCAATGCCTCGCGGGTCGCCGCCGGGGTGACGTAGGGATTGCCGTCGCGGTCGCCGCCGATCCAGGAGCCGAAGCGGAGCAGGAGCGGCAGTTCGGCCGGGTCGGTCTCGCCGCCGTAGCTGGCGGTGAAGGCCGCGGCGACCTCCCGGTAGAGCCCCGGCAGGGGCGGGAGCAGGGCCTGGGGAAAGTGATCGAGGCCCATGCGAATTTCATCATGGATGGTCGGGCGCTGGCGGCGGACCTCGTCACTCTGCCAGAGGCTGGTGATGGCGGCGAGGATCGCTTCCTGATCGATCAGGCCGGCGCCGGTTTCGAGGGGGAGGTGATCGAAGCCCGCGAGCAGGGCGGCGATACGGCGCCGCTTTTTCAGGACGACGCGGCGGGCGACTTCGGTCGGGTGAGCGGTGAAGACCGGGACGAGCTCCACCTGCCGTAACAGGCCGCGGGCGGTGGCGGCGTCGATCCCCCCCTCCTTGAGCCGTCGCAGCGTGCCGCGCAGGGAGCCCGGCTTGTCGCTGCCGGCAATCCTGGCCGCGCGCAGGCGGCGCTTGCGGTGATTGGTTTCGGCAAGGTTGGTCAGCTCAAAAAAATTGCTGAAGGCCTTGACGATCTGGTGGCAGTCGCCAAGGCTGAGGCCGCGCAGCAGTTCGATGGCGCGCTCCTGCAGCTCGGCCTCCCCTTCCGGGTCGAGGGTCGTGATCCCCTGCTCTTCGATCCGGTCGCGGTGACGAATGGCGAGCTGCCGCAATTCCTCCTAGACCTGGAACAGGCGTTGGCCGGCCTGCTCGCGCAGGACCACGCCGAGGAGCAGCCCGAGGTTGCGGACATCGCGCCGCAGCGGCAGGCCGGTCCCTTCCGGGTCTGCACCGATCAGTTCCGCGAGCCGGCTGGCCTGGTCCGCGGCCTGCCACAGGCATGCATCCATCGCTTCTCTCCCTCCCGCCGCACTCCCGGCCGCCGGGGCCGGCTCCGTTCTACTTGCCGCAGGCGCCGAGGCGCTTGCCGGAAAGCTTCTGGTTCATCTCCATGGCGCCGTCCTGTTTGCTGTCGATCGTGGTATGGATGGTCCCCTCCATGCTCTCCCGTTGATAGGTGATGCTCCCCTCGCTGCGGGTCACCCCCTGCTTGTCGCGGCACTCCATGACCCAGGAGACGGTGCTGCCGACCACCTTGTTCTCAAGCATCTTGCACTCCTGCTTCGGGTCCTGCTGCTGCGGGACCATCTTCTCGGGCGTCAGGCACATCTTGTACTTCATCGGCGGGATCGGGAAGGGCATCCCCGGCATCTCCGTCTTCATCGTCATCTCCCATTCTCCCGGTTGCATCTCCGTGGCCGCGAAGGCCGGCGTCGTCGCGAGGCACAACAGCACCAGGATCATTCCACCCCAGATTCCGATTTTCATGGTCGACCTCCCCGTTCCTGTCCGATAAAGGGCGCCTGGACCGGTTCCCATACCGACTCCCGGGCGTCCCTGTCAGCCGGATGAACGCTATTGCCATCCGGGCCTCGCAAATATAGCAGAAAGCCGGACCCCGGCAATAAAAGTGGTTCCTGCAAGCGCCGGCATTTGCGTTAAACTGTTGGCCGAGCCGCTGCGCAGTATCGAGGGACCTTCGGTACCGCGGCCAGGGGCGGGACCTTGCAGGACGAGGCCGCCAATTCGCCCCCGCGCCGGCAAACTCACATGATCCTAACAATCCTGTTGTAACCACTGGGAAAACCGAAGGGACAGGACGCCATGGCCAAGGAACAGATTCTGGTGATCGAAGACGAGGAGGATATCCTCGCCCTGGTCCACTACAACCTCGCCCGCGAGGGATTTCGGGTTGCCACCGCCACCAGCGGCGAGGAGGGGCTCAAGGCCGCCCGGGAACAACTGCCGGAACTGATCCTGCTCGACCTGATGCTCCCCGGGATCGACGGTCTCGAAGTCTGTCGCGCGCTGAAGGGGACGGCGGCGACCGCGGCGGTGCCGGTGGTGATGATGAGCGCCAAGGGGGAAGAGGCGGATGTCGTCGCCGGCCTCGAACTGGGCGCTGACGATTACATCACCAAACCGTTTTCGCCACGGATTCTGCTTGCCCGGGTGCGGGCGGTGCTGCGCCGGCGCGCGGCCGAGGCGGTCGCCCGGGAGGCCGGCGAGGCGATCGTTTTTCCCGACCTGACCATCCACCCCGGACGCAACGAGGTCCTGGTCCAGGGGACGCCAGTCGAGTTGACTTTTACCGAATTCCGGGTTCTGCACACCCTCGCCAGCCGACCGGGGTGGGTCTTCACCCGCTACCAGATCGTCAACGCGGTGCGTGGCGAAGACTATGCGGTGACCGACCGTGCGGTCGACGTGCAGGTCGTCGGCCTGCGCAAGAAACTCGGCCCCTGCGGCAAATATATCGAGACCGTGCGCGGTGTCGGCTACCGTTTCCGGGATGAATAGCATGCGCTCGCGCAAACTGCTCTGGCAGCTCTATCCTGCCTACCTGGTACTGATCGTCGTCGCCCTCGGGGCGCTCAGCTGGTTCTATTCCCGCGCCCTGCATGACTTCTACTATCGCCAGGCCGAGAACAGCCTGCAGGCCCGCGCCATCCTGCTGCAGGAGCAGGTGCGGGGTGGGCTCACCGCGGCGGAGGGGCCCCGACTCGAACGGCTTTGCCGAGAACTCGGCGTGCGCACCGCGACCCGCTTTACCATCATTCTGCCGGACGGTACCGTCCTTGGAGATTCGCAGGAAGAGCCGCAAAAAATGGAGAACCATGCCGGGCGTCCCGAGGTGCAGGTCGCTCTCAGCGCCGGCCGCGTCGGCACCTCCATTCGCTACAGCCGCACCCTCTCCCGCGACATGATGTACGTGGCGGTGCCGGTGCTGGAGCAGGGCCAGGTGACCGGTGCGGTGCGGGCGGCGATGGCGGTCGATGCCATCAGTGCTCCCCTGCGCGGCCTCTACCTGCGCGTCGCCCTGGCCGGGCTTGCGGTGGCTCTGATGACGGCCCTGATCAGCCTCTGGCTATCGCGGCGGATCAGCCGGCCGCTGGAGGAGATGACCCGCGGTGCGGCGCGTTTTGCCAATGGCGAACTCGGCGAGCGCCTCGCTCTAAGCGGCTCGGCAGAGATCGATGCTCTCGCCACGGCCATGAACCAGATGGCGGTGCAGCTTGGCGATCGCATCAGCACCGTCGTCAACCAGCGCAACGAGCAGGAGGCGATGCTCGCCAGCATGGTCGAGGGGATGCTCGCCGTCGACACCGAGGAGCGCATCCTGCGTATCAACCGCGCCGCCGAAACCCTGCTCGGTATTCGCTCCGGCCAGGTCCTCGGCCGCCGCCTGCAGGAGGTGGTGCGCAAGGCTGACCTGCAGCGCTTCGTGGCGCGGACCCTGGCGAGCCGGGAACCGGTGGAAGCCGATCTGACCCTGCATGACCAGCAGGAGCGCTTTCTGCAGGCCCACGGCACCCTGTTGCGCGGTGCCGCCGGCGAAATTCTCGGCGCCCTGATCGTCGTCAACGACATCACCCGGCTGCGGCGCCTGGAGACCCTGCGCCGCGACTTCGTTGCCAACGTCTCCCACGAACTGAAGACCCCGATCACCGCCATCAAGGGGTGTGTCGAGACCCTCCTCGACGGCGCCGCCAATGATCCCGCGGCCGGGCGGCGTTTTCTCGACATCATCGCCCGCCAGGGGGAGCGGCTGAATGCGATCATCGACGACCTGCTGACCCTCTCCCGCATCGAGCAGGACGCCGAGAAACACGATATCCCGCTGCAGACGGGGCCGGTGCGGGAGGTGGTGCAGGCCGCGATCCAGTCCTGTTCGGTGACCGCGGCCGCGCGCTCGGTCACCCTCGAGATCGATTGCCCGGAAGCCTTTCCGGCCGCGATCAGCCCGCCGCTGCTGGAACAGGCCCTGGTCAACCTGATCGACAATGCCATCAAGTACAGCGACGAGGGGGCGGCGGTCGGGGTCAGTGTCCGCTGCGCCGGGGGCGATCTGGCGATCGCGGTGCGCGACCGGGGTTGCGGCATCCCGCGCGAACACCTGTCGCGGCTCTTCGAGCGCTTCTACCGGGTCGACAAGGCGCGCAGCCGCAAGGTGGGAGGGACCGGGCTCGGACTGGCGATCGTCAAGCACATCGTTCAGGCCCATCGGGGCCGGGTGGTGGTGACAAGTACGCCCGGGGAAGGGAGCGTCTTTACCATCATTCTCCCGGCCCGGTCGGTGTCTGCCCCCCTACCGGAACCCTGCTAACCAAAAACTAACAATGGCCTGTTACAAGGTGCAAATCGGCAGTTCAGGAGATTTTGCACGCTTCTCACGAGGCACTAACCGAACGCTAACATCTCCGGGGATAATAGGCAGCGAAACCAAACGGTCAAATCATTCAATCCCCAACAAGGAGACCAGGCAAAATGAAGACGAGCTTTTCGATTCTCAAATCCCTGCTGCTGATGGTTGCAGTGTCCGGGCTGCTGCTGACCCTTCCCGTGGCCAAGGTGCAGGCGGCCACCACCATCAACGGCGCCGGCGCCACCTTCCCCTTCCCGGTCTACGGACAGTGGGCCTACCAGTACGAGAAGGAGACCGGCGTCCGGCTCAATTACCAGTCGATCGGTTCCGGTGGCGGTATCAAGCAGATCAAGGCCAAAACCGTCGATTTCGGCGCCTCCGACGCCCCTCTGAAACCGGCCGAACTGAACGAAGCCGGCCTGATCCAGTTCCCGATGATCATGGGCGGCGTGGTGCCGGTGGTCAATATTGACGGCATCGCCCCGGGGCAACTGCGCCTCTCCGATGCGGTCCTCGCCGACATCTTCCTCGGCAAGATCACCAAGTGGAATGACGCGAAAATCGCCACCGACAACCCGGGCCTCAAGCTGCCGGCCCAGGACATCACCGTGGTGCATCGTGCCGACGGTTCCGGAACCACCTGGATCTTCACCAACTACCTGACCAAGGTCTCCAAGGAATGGGCGGAGAAGGTTGGCAACAACAAGGCCGTCGAGTGGCCGGCCGGGGTTGGTGGCAAGGGGAACGAGGGGGTCGCCGCCTACGTGCAGCGCATCAACGGCGCCATCGGTTACGTCGAATATGCCTACGCCCTGCAGAACAAGATGAGCCATGCCCTGCTCAAGAACCAGGCCGGCAACTTCGTCGCCCCGACCGCTGAAGCTTTCCAGGCGGCGGCGGCCAATGCCGACTGGGCCCACGCCGAAGGCTACTACATGGTCCTGACCGATCAGCCTGGCAAGGAGAGCTGGCCGATCACCGGCGCCTCCTTCATCCTGGTCTACAAGGATCAGGCTAATGCCGAAACAGCCAAAACGGTCCTTGATTTCTTCGCCTGGTGCTACAAAAATGGCGCCGAAACGGCCCTCAAGCTCGACTATGTGCCGATGCCGGAAAAGGTCGTCGACATGGTCGAGGCGACCTGGGCCAAGGAAATCCGCGCCCATGGCAAGCCGGTCTGGAAATAACCCTCGCCCCCGGAATGCAGAACCGGGGTATTGACAAGCTGAGCAAAGCTGCGAGTCGCGTGAAGTGGGGACGATTCCCCGCTTCACGCCGGCTCGTTGGTGCTTGGCCTCTCTCCCGTTCCTCGCGACGGATCTGAGAAAGCGAATATGGAGCTGCAAAAGCAACGGAACTTTGACCCCGCATTCCGTGGCCTGGCCACAGCCTGCGGCATTTTGGTTGTGGCGCTGGTCGGTGGCATTTTCTGGGAACTCTATCGCGGGTCGGCGCTCTCGCTGGAGAAGTTCGGACTCGGTTTTCTCTTCTCCCAGTCGTGGAACCCGGTCACCGAACAGTTCGGTGCGGCGAGCAGTATCTTCGGTACCCTGGTCTCGACCGCCATCGCCATGGTCCTTGCCGTCCCCTTGAGCCTGATCATCGCCCTCTTCCTGGTCGAGCTGGCGCCACCGCGGGTCAGTCGCGTGGTTGGTGCGGCGATCGAACTGCTGGCGGCGATCCCGAGCATCATCTACGGCATGTGGGGGCTCTTTGTCTTTGCCCCCTTCATGGCCGACTACGTGCAGCCCTTCCTCGCCAGGGTCGGTGGCGACCTCCCCTTTTTCAAGGGACCGCCGATGGGGATCGGCATGCTCACCGCCGGCATCATCCTGGCGCTGATGATCCTTCCCTTCATCACCTCGGTGACCCGCGACATCTTCCTGATGGTGCCGGCAGTGGTTAAGGAGTCGGCTTACGGCATGGGGTCGACGACCTGGGAAGTGAGCCGCAAGGTGACGATCCCCTACGGCATCCAGGGGATCGTCGGCGCCTGTTTCCTCGGCCTCGGCCGCGCCATCGGCGAGACGATGGCGGTCACCTTCGTCATCGGCAACCGCCACGAGATCTCCGCTTCCCTTTTCGCTGCCGCCAACAGCATCGCCTCGACTCTCGCCAACGAGTTCACCGAGGCCTCCGAGGAGATCTACCTCAGTTCGCTGGTGGAACTCGGGCTGGTCCTCTTCGCGGTCACCTTCCTGCTGCAACTGGTGGCCCAGATCTGGCTGAAGCGGACCAAGCGCAAGATGGGGGTGGCGTGATGCGGGAGCGGTCGATGGCAGCGCGGCGCTTTACCGACCTGTTGTTCCGGGCTCTGGCGAGCCTGGCGGCCCTGATCGGCATCGCCTTTCTGGTCTGGATCCTCTATGTCGTCCTCGCCCGCGGGCTTGGCGCCATCAACTGGGATTTCTTCACCGAGCGGCCGGCGCCGCCGGGCATGGCCGGGGGGGGCGTCGGCAGCGCCATTCTCGGTACCCTGCTGATGACCGGCCTGGCCATGGTGATCGGCGTTCCGACCGGCCTGCTCGCCGGGGTCTACCTCGCCGAGTTCGGCCAGCACAACAAGTTCGGCGAGTGGGTCCGTTTCACCTGCAACATGCTGATGGGAACGCCTTCGATCATTATCGGCGTCTTTGTCTACATCATCCTGGTAATGCCGATGAAGAACTTCTCCGGCTACGCCGGGGCGGTGGCGATGGCGGTGATCATGCTGCCGGTGGTCACCCGCACCACCGAGGATATGCTGACGCTGGTGCCGAGCGCGCTGCGCGAATCGGCGCTCGCCCTCGGTGCGCCGCGCTGGAAGGTGACCCTCGGCGTCGTCTTCCGCGCCGCCCGCAACGGCCTGATCACCGGCATCCTGCTGGCGGTCGCCCGGGTCAGTGGTGAGACCGCGCCCCTCCTTTTCACCGCCCTGAACAGCCCCTACTGGCCCGAATCTCTCAACGAGCCGATCAGCAACCTGACCGTCACCATCTTCAACTACGCCATGTCTCCCTATCCCGACTGGCAGGCGATGGCCTGGGGCGCCTCCTTTCTGATTACCGCCGGGGTCCTCGGCGCGACCCTCTTTACCCGTACTCTCCTCTGGCTCAGGAGCCACAAGTCATGACCAATGTATCCTCCCTGCAGGCAACCAGCGCACCCGCCGAATCTTTCGCGGCGGAAGCCCCTCCGTTGGCGAGTGCCAGGTCGGCTGAGCGCCCCTCGCTGGTTGGCAATACGCCGGTGAAGATATCGACGCGCAATCTCAACTTCTACTACGGCGAGCACCAGGCGCTGATCAACAACAATCTCGATATCGCCAGCAACAAGGTGACGGCGATCATCGGTCCTTCCGGTTGCGGCAAGTCGACTCATCTGCGCACCTACAACCGGATCTTCGAGCTCTACCGCAACCAGCGGGTCTCCGGCGAAATCCTTCTCGATGGCGACAACCTGCTCGATCCAGCCCGCGACGTGCTCGAACTGCGGCGCCGGGTCGGGATGATCTTTCAGAAACCGACCCCCTTTTCGATGAGCGTCTTCGACAATGTCGCCTACGGCTTGCGCCTCCACTACAAAATGAGCCGCAGTGAACAGCAGGAGCGGGTCGAGAAAGCGCTACGCCAGGCGGCGCTTTGGGACGAGGTCAAGGACAAGCTCGACAAGCCGGGGATGGCCCTCTCCGGCGGCCAGCAGCAGCGCCTGTGTATCGCCCGGGCGGTTGCCGTCGAGCCGGAGGTGGTGTTGATGGATGAGCCGACTTCCGCCATCGACCCGGTGGCGACCTCCAAGATCGAGGAGCTGATCACCGCCCTCAAGGAGAACTACACCATCGTCATTGTCACCCACAACATGCAGCAGGCGGCGCGCATCTCCGACTATACCGCCTTCT
This sequence comes from Desulfuromonas carbonis, assembly GCF_054658035.1. Classification (NCBI taxonomy): domain Bacteria; kingdom Pseudomonadati; phylum Thermodesulfobacteriota; class Desulfuromonadia; order Desulfuromonadales; family Desulfuromonadaceae; genus Desulfuromonas; species Desulfuromonas carbonis. Next base: position 1,584,731 of record NZ_BAAHXR010000003.1, read on the forward strand.
TCTATCAGGGGCTGATCATCGAATTCGGCGCCACCAAGAAGATCTTCACCAAACCGGTGAAGAAACAGACCGAGGATTACATCACCGGACGCTTCGGCTGACCCGGGGACTTCGGCAAAAGCAGTCGGGCAACCATTCCGTTCCGGAAAGGACGTGGCATCATGACCATGCATATGCAGCGCGAACTGGAAAAGCTCAAGAAGATGATCCTCGCTCTCTCGGCCGTGGTCGAGGAAGCGGTGCAGCAGGCGGTGCTGTCGCTGGTGAAGCGGGATGTGGCGCTGGCCGAAAAGGTGGTCGCCGGCGATGAGCAGGTCGACCGCATGGAGGTCGACCTCGAAGAGGAGTGCCTGAAGATTCTTGCCCTGCACCAGCCGGTCGCCGCTGACCTGCGCTTCATTGTCTCGGTACTGAAGATCAACAACGACCTCGAACGGATCGCCGACCTGGCAACCAACGTGGCGGAACGGACCGTCGGACTCGCCAGCGTCGCCCACTGTGAATTTCCTTTCGACCTCGAAGAGATGGCGACCAAGGTCGAGACCATGCTGGAGAAAGCCCTTGACGCGCTGGTCAATCTCGACCTGCGGCTGGCGACCGAGGTCACTACCCTTGATGACGAGGTCGACTCCATTCACAAGCAGAACTACACCCTGGTGAAGAACCAGATCCGGCGCTTCCCGGAGCGCCTCGACGCCCTGGTGCAATACCTCTCGATCTCCCGGCACCTGGAGCGGATTGCCGACCTGGCGACCAATATTGCCGAAGATGTGACCTACATGATCGAGGGGGAGATCGTGCGCCACGGGCTGTAAACGAAGCGTGCGGTTTCGATAAGCGGGAGACGGGCGTCGCGCGACGCCCGTCTCCTTTTTGGTGCGCCAGGCATGGCGCGTAGCGCCTTGACTGGCGCTGTCTGATTCACTGTGGTGGTGAATCAGTGACTTGGGGGTGAAAGTCCCCTGCGGACCCTGATGGCGGGAACCGCTAGCCGGACGGCAAGGGTGTCCATCGCGAGGTGGAATCTGAAGGAAGCCGCAGGCAAAATCCCGGTCCGACGAACAGAAACCGCATGAGGCAGTCTCATCCGGGCGAGAAGGCCAATATCTTCAAAGCCCGATAGCCATCCGGGAGGGTGGGGCTGTAGATGCGGCGGGTAGATGGGAGGAAGGTCACGCGCATTACCCTGGGAGATCTGTCGGTCTGCCTCGTGCTACCGTCACCGTAAGGTGTCGGGACGGGCCGGCAGAAGTCAGCAGAGGCCGTAGTAGCCGGAGTAACCACCCGGCAAAGGGCCGAACACGAGGCGTCGTTTCAGGAGACTCGCGTTTCGATGACGACAAGAGCAGCAGAAGTCCCGGTCGAGATACCGGGAGCCGTCCCGGAGGGCAGCGGCCGGAAGCCGCCAGAGCATGGGAGCGGTGCGTCAAACGTCACGGCAACGAGAGACCCTTCCTGGACGAAAGCGGAAAGGGGGCTGATGGAAGACGTCGTCAGCCGCCCGAACATGATGGCGGCCTTAGAGCGGGTGGAAGCCAACAAGGGCGCCCCCGGCATCGACGAGATGACGACGGGCGAGCTTCGCGGTTTTCTCAAGGAGAAGTGGCCGACCATCAGGGAAGAGTTGCTGAATGGGACGTATCGCCCCCAGCCGGTGCGGAAGGTGGAAATCGAGAAGCCCGACGGGGGAGTGCGCACCCTGGGAATCCCCACGGTGTGCGATCGGCTCATTCAGCAGGCGCTGCATCAGGTGCTGACGCCGCTATTCGATCCGGACTTCTCCGAGAGCTCCTACGGGTATCGTCCCGGACGGAGTGCCTGGCAGGCGGTTAGAGCCGCCCGTCGGCATGTGGCCGACGGCAAGCGCTGGGTGGTCGATATCGACCTGGAGAAGTTCTTCGACCGGGTGAACCACGACATCCTCATGTCGCGGGTCGCCCGTAAGGTCGAAGACAAGCGGGTATTGCTGCTCATCCGGCGGTACCTGCAAGCCGGAGTGCTCGAAGGCGGGCTTGTGTCGCAGAGGGTGGAAGGGACGCCGCAGGGTGGTCCCCTCTCACCTCTTCTGTCGAACATCCTGCTCGACGCGTTCGACAAGGAACTGGAGAGGCGCGGTCACGCCTTCTGCCGCTACGCCGACGACTGCAACATTTACGTGCAGACCAGGCGCAGCGGCCAAAGGGTCATGGCCAGTCTCACCCGGTTCCTGGAGGAGCGGCTGGCACTCAAGGTCAACGTCGCCAAAAGCGCCGTCGACCGTCCTTGGAAAAGGGTCTTTCTGGGTTACAGCATGACCTTTCACAAGAAACCCCGCCTCAAAGTGGCGGAGTCGAGAGTGAAGCGGTTCAAGGCCGGACTCAGGAAGGTCTGCCGACGGGGCAGGGGACGCAGTCTCGCTCAGGTCATCAAAGAAATCACCCCGAAGCTACGGGGGTGGGCCTCTTACTTCCGCCTGGCGGAGGTCAAAGGCATCTTCGAAGAACTGGACAAATGGCTGCGGCGGAAGCTGCGCTGCATTCTATGGCGACAGTGGAAGCGCCCCTATACCCGGGCCAAGAGGTTGATGCAGCGGGGATTGCCGGAAGCCCGGGCGTGGAAATCGGCCACGAACGGGCGAGGCCCCTGGTGGAACTCAGGGGCCTCGCACATGAATGAAGCGTATCCGACATCCTTCTTTCGCTACTTGGGGCTGATCCGCTTGACCGATCAGCACCGCCGCTTTCAGAGCGCCTTGTGAACCGCCGTGTACGGAACCGTACGCACGGTGGTGTGGGAGGACGGCGGGGGCGACCCCGCCTCCTACCCGATTCGGAAAACGGTATTTTTTGGGCTATACAGGAGGGCGATTCGGCTGTAAAATGTGCAACATTTAATTTTATGGCGGGTGCCGGGGGGGGCGGGAGTGGCGCATGAGCAATCACCTATACCTCTGGCCGGCCCTGATCTCCTTCCTGCTCGGGTTGGCGGCCGGATCTCTCCTGTTCCGCTCTGACTTCTGCTTCGCCGGAATGTTCCGCGACTTTTTCCTCTTCCGCCAAACCTTCATGCTGCGCGCTTTGTTGCTGCTGGTCACGGCAAGCATGGTCCTTTTCGAAGTCCTGCGCCTATTGGGCTTCCTTTCGACTTATCCCTTTCCCGGTCTCGGCCCACCCGCGCTGACCACTATCGCCGGTGGTCTCCTCTTCGGTATCGGCATGGTCCTCGCTGGTGGCTGTGTCGTTGGTACTCTGTACAAGATGGGGCGGGGGCTGCACAGCTCCTGGATCGCCTTCGCCGGCCTGTTGCTCGGCAGCACCCTCTACGCCGAGATCCATCCGGCCTGGGCCGCTCTGGCGGCGACGACGCGCCTCACCTCGGCGATCACCCTGAGCCAGCTGCTGGGGGTGGCGCCGACGCCGCTGCTGGCCACGGTGGCGGCGCTCGCGGGATGGTGGCTCTGGCGTCGGTGGAGGGAGGGCGGCCTGCTGCGCGCGTCGGCCGCCGTCGGCGACCTGCAGCCCTGCACCGCGGCCCTGTGGCTGGCCCTGATCGGTGCCGCTTCCTGGCTGCTGCTCGGCATGCCCCTAGGGATTACGACCATCTATGCCAAGAGCGGAGCCTGGGTAGAGAGCCTGCTCTGGCCGCAACATCTGGCGTCACTTGCCTACTTCCAGGGCCAGCCTCTGGTTTTTCAACCCCCTCTTGCCGGGGCCCCGCTCGCAAGTGGTGCCGGCCCCCAGTTCGACATGCTGGCAGCGATGCAGTTGCCGCTGGTGGTCGGCATCGTTATCGGTTCGTTCTGGTCAGCCTGGTACTGGAATGATCTGGCCAAGGGGGGACATCTGCCATGGCGGCAGGTTGTTTCGGCGTTGTGCGGGGGCATCCTGATGGGACTTGCGGCACGGCTGGCGCCCGCCTGCAATGTCTGGCACCTGCTCGGCGGGCTGCCTGTCCTGGCGCTGCAGAGTCTTCTCTTTCTCGGTGGCCTCGTCCCCGGGGCCTGGGTCGGCAGTCGGCTGTTAACGGCGCTGGTTCTGAAACCCTAGATTCCTGTGGAGATTCACATGACCATGACAGTCCCGGAAGAGTTGGAGTTTGACCTGCGCGGCCAGATCTGTCCGTCAACCCTGCTGACGGCACTGCGCGAGGTCAACCGCCACAAAGAAGGGTTGCGCTCGGGAGAGTTGCGGCTCCTTTTTGTTACCGACAACCGCACCGCCACCAGTACCATCCCCGACGCGGTACGGAATATGGGGTATGGGGTCCAGGTCTCTCATGCCGATGGCACCTACCGGATTGACGTCGGTCGCAGTGGCGAAGGTCGCTGATGGGCGGGGCGCGGCAAGCTTCCTCTTCTGGAGCACCCTCACTGCAGCTCTCCCCGGGGGAAGCGGGAAACGATTTTCAGGGCCAGCTGGTCGACCTGCAAAAGCGGGAACGGCTGGCGGTCGGCTACCTGCGGGAGAAGATCAATCAGCTGCTGCAGGTCATGGGGACCTTGCCCTTGCGAGCCGAGGAGCTCGACGATGAGACCCTCTTCGCCCTCGATCCGCTGGGGATCATCGGGGATGCATTCGCCCAGGTCCTTGAGCATCTGCAGCAAACCAACGAAGAGCTCGCCCTCGCCCGCGACGAGGTACGGGCAATCTTTGATTCGGTCGGTGCCGCCATTCTGGTGGTCGATCGGGAGGGACGCATCCAGGCTTGCAACCAGCGGACCCAGGAAGTCTTTTTCCCGGAACTGGATGGGGTGGTCGGGCGTTTTTGCAAGGACATTATCTGCAGGCAGCCGGTTCCACCTTCCAATTGCCTGCTGCGCCATCTCCTCAAGGGCGGAGGGAGAAGCGCAGAGGGCGATTTTACTTTGGATGAACGCCACTTTCACGTCGTGGCGACTACGCTCAGCGATAACCAGCGCCTGGCGAGCCAGGTCGCCCTGGTCTATACCGATCTGACTCAGCGGCGCCGTATGGAACAGTCGTTGCGGGAGACCGAAGAGCGCCTGCGAACCATTGTCGGTTCAGTGCAGGCCGGTATCCTGTTGATCGATGCCGAGGATCATCGGATCGTCGACGTCAACGACAAGGCCGTCGAACTGATCGGGGTGCCGCGATCAGCCATCGTCGGTTATTGTTGCCAGGAGTTTGTCTGCCCGGCCGCCTGCGGGGAATGCCCGATCACCGATCTCGGTCAGGAGGCGGATAACTCCGAGCGCTGGCTGCTGCGCGCCAATGGCGAGCGGGTGCCGGTCCTGAAGACGGTGACGACCATTGTTCTGGGCGGGCGGCGCCATCTGCTCGAAAGCTTCATCGATCTGAGCGCCCGCAAGGAGGCGGAGCAGGCCCTGCAGCAGAGCGAGCGCAAGTATCGTTCTCTCTATGTGAACATGCGCGAAGGGGTGGCTCTCAACGAGCTGGTGTACGACGATTGCGACCGGCCCGTCGACTATCGGGTCCTCGACGTCAACCCGGCCTTTGCTCAGATCCTCGGCCAGGCCCCGGAAGCGATCCAGGGGGAGCTGGCATCGGAAATCTACGGCCAGCCGATACCTCCCCACATGGAGGTCTTCGCCCGGGTCGCCGAGTCCGGGCAGCCCGCCAACTTCGAATCGAAATGGGATCTCCTCGACCGGGAATTCCATCTCTCGGTCTTCTCTCCCGGCGAGGGACGGTTTGCCACCGTGCTCGAAGATATCACCGACCGCAAACACGCCGAGCGTGAAATGGAGCGGCTCGCCTACTTCGATGTACTGACCGGTCTGCCCAATCGCAGCCTGTTCCGGGACCGGCTGGAGCAGGCGCTGGCCCTGGCCGGGCGTGGTGGTCAGCAGGTCGCCCTGATGTTTCTTGACCTCGACCAGTTCAAGGAGGTGAACGACACCCTGGGTCACGCCACCGGCGACCAGCTCCTCATCCTGGTCGCAGAACGGCTCTCCCAATGCGTTCGCCGGAGCGATACCGTGGCTCGGTTGGGCGGTGACGAGTTTGTCATCATTCTCTCCGGGGTCAATGGCGAAACGGATGCCGGCGCCATGGCGCGCAAGGTCCTCGATGTCCTGTCGGCGCCGGTGGCAGTGGCGGAGCGGGAAATTTTCATCACCGGCAGTCTCGGTATCGCTCTCTATCCCCATGATGGCCGTGACGCCGAAGCGCTGATCCGGAATGCGGACGCGGCCATGTACCAGGCCAAGGAACAAGGGGATACCTGCCGCTTTTACACCGCGGCGATGAATGCCCAGGCGCTGGAGCGGCTGCTACTGGGCAACGATTTGCGCCGGGCCTTGGAACGGGACGAGTTTTTCCTGGTCTACCAGCCGCAGATCAATGTCGCCACCGGCAGGATTATCGGCATGGAGGCCCTTATCCGCTGGCGCCATCCGGAGTTGGGGTTGCTCCCTCCAGCCCAATTCATCCCCCTCGCCGAAGAGACCGGTTTGATCCTGCCGATCGGGCGCTGGGTCCTGGAAACCGCCTGCAGTCAGGCCAGGGCCTGGCAGTTGGCCGGGTTCCAGCCGCTGATGGTTTCGGTGAACATCTCCGGACGTCAATTCCGCGAGGCCGACCTTCCCACGACGATTGCCGAAATTCTCGAGCGAACCGGGCTTGATGCCGAATATCTCGAACTCGAAATCACCGAGACGATCCTGATGGAAAATGCGCAGGCCACCCGCAATGCCCTGGAGACCTTCAAGGAGATGGGGCTGCAGCTGGCGATCGATGATTTTGGCACCGGCTATTCCTCCCTCAGCTACCTGAAGCATTTCCCGATCGACCGGCTCAAGATCGATCGCTCCTTTGTCAGCGACATCACCGAACATGCGGATGATGCCGCCATTGCCGAGGCGATCATCGCCCTTGCCCACAGCCTCCACCTCAAGGTCATTGCTGAAGGGGTGGAAACCCGGGAGCAGCTCGAATTCCTGCGAAGCCGGCGCTGTGATGAAATGCAGGGCTTCTATTTTCGGCGCCCGGAGACCGAGACGGTCTTTTCCCAAATGCTCAGCGCCGGGCTCATGGTCGAAGGGGTCTGCCCCTTTGGCGGATGAATTCCACCTGCCTGAATTTCACCTGACTTGCACTTGGAATATGGAGCGGTTACATTGGTACCGCCCCATATCTCCCGTTGGCGAGTCTGCATGAACGATTTTCCTGCGCATATTTCCCCTCACCTTCCGGCACGCATTCCCGACCTGGTGGCTCGCGGCCAGGAGGCCGACTGGCGGGTCGTGCGCCTCGGCCCCCGGCTCGCGGCTCTGATTGGTGGCTCCACCGATGACGGTAGCGGCCGGCGCCTGGAGCAATTGCTCGGGGAGAGCCTTCCCGACCTCGCGGAGCTGGCGCGCGAGGCGGCCGGAAGCGACGAACCGCTGACCGGCATCCCGGTCCGGCTCCGGGGGGCGCAGGGGGCGATGACGCTGACGGTCGATGTTGTCCCCGGCGGACTCAGTGAGGATTACCGGAGTCGCGAAGTCCAATTTTTCTTCACCGAGCCACGGATCCATGCCGGCGCGGACCCGGGCGCCGCGGGGTTGGTCGGTACCAGCCCCGGGTTGCAGGAAGTGCTGCGGAAGATCCAACTCTATGCGTTTTCGGAAGCCCCGGTGGTGGTGACCGGTGAGACCGGGACCGGCAAGGAACTGGTCGCCCGCGCCCTGCACCGGCAAAGTCCCCGTTCCGGGCGGGAGTTTGTTGCCGTCAACTGCACCGCCATCGCTGAGGAATTGCTCGAGTCGGAACTCTTCGGCCATGAAAAGGGGGCCTTTACCGGTGCCCTGCGCAGTCACCGCGGGCGCTTCGAGCGGGCGGACCGGGGCACCCTCTTCCTTGACGAAATCGGCGATATGCCGCTGCGCACCCAGGCCAAGCTGCTGCGCGTTCTCGAGGATGGCCGTATCGAGCGGGTTGGCTCCGAAACCCCGCTCCTGGTCGATGTTCGGGTGGTGGCGGCGACCAACGTTGCCCTCGAACAGGCGGTCGGGCAGGGCCGGTTCCGGGCCGACCTCTATCATCGCCTGTCGGTGTTGCGCATCCATTTGCCCCCTTTGCGCGAGCGTCGCGAGGACATCCCGCTGCTGGTTGGGCATTTCCTCGCCGAATTCAATGCCCGCTACCAGCGCGCCTTGCGGCGCCTGACCCCGGAAGCGGTAGGGTTGCTGCAGGCCTATCTCTGGCCGGGCAACGTGCGCGAGTTGAGAAATGTTCTCGAGCGGGTCTACGTGGAAGCTGCCGGCGAAGTGATCGGCGCCCGGGCGTTTTCCGAGTGGATCCAGGAACGCCAGGACTTTCTGCCCGGGGACTGGAACCTCGAAGCCCGCTCGCGCAGGCAACCCTTGCCGGTCGTCCCCCAGTATCCTCTGGCGACGGATCGGCAGCTGCTGGGTGCGCCAGCGCAGCAGGAAGTTCTGCGGGCCGAGCCGGTCGCGGGACGGCTGCGGCACTCCACCCGGCCGGCGGAACTCGACCCCGGCGAAATCCGGCGCGCCTACCTGGCCACCGGCGGCAACCTGGCTGCCGCCGCCCGTCTGCTCGGGGTCCATCGGGCCACCCTTTACCGTTATCTGGAGCGTTTCGGTCTGACCCGGGCCGATCTCGAATCAGGCTGATGGTTGCGATGCCGGGTTGACCTTCGGCCCCGGTGGTGGCCGGGAAAATAAAAAATGCAAAAATTTCTTGCTTTTCTGAAAGCCACTGTGCTACAAGCGAGCATAGCCAGTTTGTGCAGATTGATTTAGTTGCCCGACAGTTGATGTCAGCAAGTTAAAGAAGACCGCACAGACCCGAAGGGCTGGGTGGTTTTTTTATTGGGAAAACAGCCGACCCGGCTCCATTAAAAAGGTCCACAGATAGGGACCGAGGAGAAAAGAAAATGGCACAAGGTACAGTGAAATGGTTCAACGACGCTAAAGGGTTCGGCTTCATCCAGCAGGATAATGGTCCGGACGTATTCGTGCACTTCTCGGCAATTCAGGGCGACGGCTTCAAGTCCCTGGCCGAGGGCGACCGCGTCGAATTCGACGTGACCCAGGGCCAGAAAGGCCCCCAGTCGGCCAACGTGCGCCGGATCTGAGCTTTATAAAAGACTCAGACAGCTGAAAAGCCCCGCGGGAATCCGCGGGGCTTTTTTTATAACCCTCCCTTTGTTTCTCCTTCTCCCCAAGTCTCCCCCTTTTCGCCAACCATTTCCATGTTGCGACGTCGCAACCTTCGCTTGCGACAGGGGTGCGACGTCGCAAGTCGCATCAATGAAAATGGCCGAATATCATAAATTGTCGAAATAAAAGGAAAATCTACAATTATAAGGTTGGCATGGCGGTTGAAATCAGCAGTGGTCGAATGGAGAGCCGAGCTGGCTCCGCTAACCAGACTCAAAAGGAGGATTCGATCATGGCAAACTGGGACCTGTTCAGAGAAATGGAAAGCATGACCCGCGATATGGACCACCTGCTGCGCGGTTTCGGCCGCGGCGGCAGCCTGGAACCATCCTTTGCCGCCGTTTTCGGCGGACGCGGCTACCCCCGCATCAACCTGCGGGAAGATGACGAAAATTTTTACCTGGAGGCACTCCTCCCCGGCATCGATGCCAGCACCCTCGACATGACGGTACTCAAGAACACCTTGACCATCGCCGGTGAGCGGTCGAACGGGGCCGACCAGCAGGTGACCTGGCACCGGCGGGAGCGTGGCACCGGCCGCTTCCTGCGCACGGTCGATCTCCCCGCCGATATCGAGGTGGACGAGACCAAGGCCGATTACCGCGACGGGGTCCTCAGCGTCGTCTTGCCCAAGGCAGCCGCCGCCAAGCCGAAGCGGGTCGAAATCAAGGCGAACTGATTCGCTGCGGGATAGGTGATCGTTCGAATCTGGAGCATAACTTACCGTTAAAGGAGATGACGTCATGAGTGAAAAGGATCTGACCATAGGAAAAGAAGGCGCGGTTGCCTCGGGGGAACGGCAGGTCGACAGCTGGCTGACGCCGGCGGTCGATATCTATGAAAACGACGAGAAGCTGACCCTGGTGGCGGACCTGCCCGGGGTTCCGAAGGGGCGCCTCAATCTCGGTATCGACAAGGGGGTTCTGACGATCGAGGCCCTGGCGCCGAGTGCCAGCGATGCGAACGGGCTCTACCGTGAATTCGGCACCACCGGCTACTATCGCCGCTTCCAGTTGCCCGATGCCCTCGAGTTCGACAAGGTGGAAGCCGAGTTGAAGGACGGCGTCCTCAAGGTGGTGATGCCCAAGTCCGCCGCCGCCCGGCCGCGAAAGATCAATGTGACGGTACATTGAGGGACCGGACCGGGAGACTGATGCAAAGGGGCCGGGAAGGGCTTCTTCCCGGCCCCTTTGCATCCTGAGACTTGATCGCGCCCAGCGGCAGCGGGTCTTGGTCGCGACCTGGTTCCTGTTATACTCTTTACCTTGTTCAGGCTCTACTCCAACCCGCGAAGAGGAAATTTATGGATATCAACCGGATGACCCAGAAGACCCAGGAAGCTCTGCAGGGCGCGCAGAATCACGCCCTGAAACGCGGCCACGTCGAGGTCGACGGCGAGCACCTGCTGCTGGCCCTCCTGGAGCAGCAGGGTGGACTGGTGCCACGCCTGCTGCAGCGGCTTGATCTCCCCTTGGAGGAGGTCCGGGAGGCGGTCCGGGCAGAGGTGGAACGCCGGCCGACGGTCTCCGGTTCCGGGGTGGAAGCCGGAAAGATTTACGTCAGCTCCCGTTTCAACCGGCTGCTGGTGCGGGCCGAGGAGGAAGCGAAGCGGCTCAAGGACGACTATGTCTCCGTCGAGCATATCCTCCTGGCGCTGATCGAGGAAGGGTCCGGCACCCCGACCGGAAAGCTTCTCAGCCGCTTCGGCGTCGACCGCAATCGGCTGCTGCAGGCCCTGACGGCCGTTCGCGGCAACCAGCGGGTGACCAGCGCCGACCCGGAGGGGACCTATGAAGCATTGGAAAAATATGGTCGCGATCTGGTGAAGGAGGTGCGCAAGGGGAAACTCGATCCGGTCATCGGTCGGGACGCCGAGATCCGGCGCGTCATCCGCATCCTCTCCCGCAAGACCAAGAACAACCCGGTGCTGATCGGTGAGCCGGGAGTCGGCAAGACCGCCATCGTCGAAGGGCTGGCCCATCGCATCGTTCGCGGTGATGTCCCCGAAGGGCTCAAGAACAAGACCGTCTATGCCCTCGACCTGGGCGCCCTGGTGGCGGGTGCCAAGTACCGCGGTGAATTCGAGGAGCGGCTCAAGGCGGTCCTCACCGAAATCCGCGAAAGCGATGGGCAGATTCTGCTCTTTATCGACGAATTGCATACCATCGTCGGCGCCGGCAAGGCCGAGGGTTCGATGGACGCCGGCAACATGCTCAAGCCATTGCTGGCGCGGGGAGAATTGCACTGCATCGGCGCCACCACCCTCGACGAATATCGCCAGCACATTGAAAAGGACAAGGCCCTGGAACGGCGCTTTCAGCCGGTCCTGGTCGAACAGCCGACGGTAGAGGAGACGGTTTCGATCCTGCGCGGCCTGAAGGAGCGCTTCGAGGTCCACCACGGCGTTCGCATCCAGGATAATGCTCTGGTTGCCGCCGCCACCTTGTCGCACCGCTATATCTCCGATCGTTTCCTGCCCGATAAGGCGATCGACCTGGTCGACGAGGCCTGTGCCACCATCCGCACTGAAATCGATTCCATGCCGCAGGAACTGGACGAGGTGACCCGCCGCACCATGCAGCTCGAAATCGAGGAGGCGGCCCTGAAGAAGGAAAAGGATGCCGCCAGCAAGGCGCGGCTGGAAAGCCTGCGCAAGGAGCTGGCCGAGCTGGGGGACCGGGGGAAAGCCCTCAAAATGCAGTGGGAAACGGAAAAAGAAGGGATCCGCAAGCTCCAGGGGTTGCGTGAGGAGATCGAAAAGGTTCGCCAGCAGATCGAGGTTGCCGAACGCAATTACGACCTGAACCGCGCCGCCGAACTGAAACATGGCCGCCTGCCGCAACTGGAACGGGAGCTGGCCGGTTTCGAGGCGCCCAACCTCCCCGGCAGCGAACCGCGCCTGTTGCGGGAAGAGGTGACCGAGGAGGAGATCGCCGGCATCGTCGCGCGCTGGACCGGGATTCCGGTGACCCGACTGGTGGAGGGGGAGCGGGAGAAGCTTCTCAAACTTGATCAGGTCCTGCACCGGCGGGTGGTCGGCCAGGACGAGGCGGTGCAGCTGGTGGCCGACGCGGTGATCCGTGCCCGCGCCGGTATCAAGGACCCGCGGCGGCCGATCGGCTCCTTCATCTTTCTCGGGCCCACCGGCGTCGGCAAGACCGAACTGGCGCGAACCCTGGCCGAGGCACTCTTCGATTCCGAGGAGAACATGGTCCGTATCGACATGTCCGAATACATGGAGAAGCACAGTGTCAGCCGGCTGATCGGCGCTCCTCCCGGCTATGTCGGTTACGAGGAGGGGGGGCAGCTTACCGAGGCGGTGCGGCGCAAGCCCTACAGCGTGATCCTTTTCGATGAAATCGAGAAGGCCCACCACGATGTCTTCAACGTCCTGTTGCAGATATTGGACGATGGCCGGGTCACCGACTCCCAGGGGCGGACGGTCAATTTCAAGAACAGCGTCGTCATCATGACCAGCAATATCGGCTCCGAGTTTCTCCTCGGCGGCGCGACCGCCAGCGGCGAGATCCCGGAGGAGGCACGGGAGCAGGTGCTGCGGGCCCTGCGAGGGAACTTCCGTCCGGAATTCCTCAACCGGGTCGATGACATTGTCCTCTTCAAGCCGCTGGCCCGGGAGGAGATCAAGGCGATTCTCGATTTACAGCTGGCCGATCTGCGTCAGCGCCTGGCCGGGCGGCGCATCGAACTGGAGCTGACCAACGCGGCACGGGACTATATTGCCGCGGTCGCCTACGATCCGGTCTTTGGCGCCCGGCCCCTGAAGCGTTACCTGCAGCATCAACTCGAAACCCGCCTCGGGCGGGCGCTGATCGCCGGGGAGATTCGCGACGGGGCCCGGGTGACCATCGATGCCGGCGCGGATGGACTGACCGTGCAGCATGCCAATCCTCCGGATGCCAGCCCTGACAGCCCCGAACCAGGAAAATAATTTGCAACAATTTAAGGAGGTTGTTAGACTCTGGTGGACAGGATGGAAATGACCTGCGGGGGGGCGAACTGACGGGAGCTATGAGCAAACGCAAACGCTTTGGAGAGATTCTGGTCGAGGCCGGCGCGCTCGATCAGGAGACCCTGGAAAAGGCTCTGACCCAGCAGAAAACGACGGGCAAACGCCTCGGTCAGGTATTGGAGGAGAGCGGCATCATCGCCGAGCGGGATATCGCCGTCGTCGTCGCCCGGCAATTCGGCTTCAAGACGGTCAGCAATATCTCCAAGCACCCCTTCTCGGACGAAACCCTGGCCGTGGTGACCAGCGAGACGGCGTTGAAGAAACTGATCTTCCCGCTCAAGGTCGAGGAGAAGACCCTCTCCCTGGCGATGGTCAATCCCCTCGACATTCCGACTCTCGATGACATTTCCTTCCGCACCGGGCTGCGGATCATGCCCTATGTGACCACCCCGAGCGAGATTATCGATGCGGTCAACCGCCACTATCTGAAAAGCGACCTGCCGGCCGCCAAGGAGTGGTGGACGGTACTGGTCGTCGACGACCAGGAACTGGTCCGTTCCGCCGTGGCCGCGGCTCTGAAGAAAGAAGGATATATCGTGGTCCAGGCCACCAACGGCGCCGATGGGCTGAAAGCAGCGATGCAGCATACGCCGCACCTGATCATCAGCGACACGGTGATGCCGCGCATGGACGGGCTGGAAATGTTTCGTGCCCTGCAGTCGCAGATTGCCACCCGCGCTATCCCGGTAATTGCGCTCTCCTCCCGTGCCGCCGCCGAAGAGGAGGCCCGCCTGCTCGAGATGGGCTACTTCGATTTTGTCGCCAAACCGATCAATCCGGTCCGGCTGGTGGCCCGGGTCAAGCGCGCCCTGCGCGCGATTTACGGCCATTCCGACCCGCGTGGTGGGGGGCAATAGGATACTCCCGGGTCCCGCCACCACCGGGATGTGGAAGAGAAAGCCCTTGTAATATCCCGGATGCTATCTATAATTATTACCAAAGCAGTCTTGATTCGACTGCTGACGCGATGCAACCGAGGAGGACGCCATGCGTATTGACATATTCTGCAAGCCCGAAAGCAATTGCCGTTGCGACCGCACCCTCGCCAACGTGCGCCAGGCCCTGGACGAACTGAGTGTCGAGGCGGAAGTTCACCTCTACCGGGACCGTCGGAAGATGATCGACTACCGGGTCTACGTCGCGCCGGCACTGCTGATCGACGATAATGTGCGGATTGCCGGCCGGGTCCCGGAGGTCAGTGAGATCGCTAGGCTGATTGTCGAGCGCCCCCGCTACCGCCGGCGCATGCAGGAAGTTGCCTGAGCCTGCCTGGAATAGTATGTTGCCAAGCCCCCCGGTCCCAGACCAGGGGGCTTTACTTTTCGGAGATGGTCGGGTAATTTCAACCCGAATTTTCGAAAGGGATGAAATTGCATGGCCACAATACTGCTGGTCGACGATGTCGAGCTCTTCCTCGAATTGGAACGCTCCTTCCTGGCGGAAATGGGGCATCGCATCGTCACCCTGAAGTCCGGAGAAGTGGCCCTGGAGCAGCTCGCCGAGATTGCACCGGACCTGCTGCTGCTCGATCTCTACATGCCCGGCATCGATGGCGACGAAGTCTGTCGCCGCTTGAGGCGAGATCCCCGCTGGGCGCAGCTACCGGTCATCATGGTGACGGCGGCCGGGAAGGACACGGAGATCAGGAAATGTCTCGCCGCCGGTTGTGACGACTACCTGACCAAGCCGGTGAACAAGAAGGAGCTGCTCGAAAAGGTCGAGCGTCTGCTTGGCAAACTCCGGGTTCGCACCGAGCCCCGGGCCCGGATCGATTTGCGGGTGCAACTGCGCAGCACTGGCCGTTGCCTCTCCGCGAGTGCCCGGGATATCTCCCGTAATGGCGTCTATATCCGCAGCGAAGCACTGTTCGATCCCGGGACGGTCGTCGAGGTGACCCTCGAACTTCCGGATGGCCGCAGCCAGGTGATGCTGGGCAAGGTCATGCGGGTAGAGCCCGGGGCGGAAAGGGGGATGGGGATCTACTTTATCCATCCCGAACCCGAAGGGCAGGCAGTCCTCGCCGGATTGATCGGCCAGTGCCCTGCCCCGCTCCCGCCCGCGGCGGATACCGCAACCGGCCCGGCGGCGGAAGCCCTTGCTCGGGCCCGGGAAGAGCAGGCCGGCCGTGAGCTGCGCGAGGAAAACCTGCGCCTGCAGCAGCGTATCCGGGAGCTGGAGCAGGAGAATATCGAGTTTGCCAACCAGATGCTGCGCACCGAAGAGATCAACAACAATCTGACCAACCTCTATATCGCTTCCTCCCGCCTCCATTCGGTCCTTGATCGGGACCAGGTCGTCGAGATCATCCGCGAGATCATCATCAACTTTGTCGGTGCCGAAAAATTCGCCCTATTGGTGCGCGACAGGGAGAGCCCGGTCCTTTACTACGAAATCGGAGAAGGCTTTGACAAGGATGGTTTTCCGGTCGTGAAGCTCGGGGAGGGGGTGCTCGGCCAGGTCGCTGCCGACTGCCGGAACTACTTTGTCGAGGAGCCGGTGGCTGGTGGCTCCGATGACCCACTGCGACCGCTGGTGGCGATTCCTCTCACCATTCATGGGGAGGCCCTCGGGGTGCTGGCGGTGTATCGCCTCTTCAGCCAGAAGGAGCAGTTGCAGGCCGTCGATTTTCAGCTCTTCGCCATGCTTGCCGAACATGCCGCAACGGCGATTTTTTCCTCTTCGCTCTATGCCGCCTCGGAACGCAAGCAGCAGACCTACCGGGGGTTGATGGACCTGCTCCTGAAGTGACCGCTGCACGGGGTCAGGCTCAGGCCACCCATTCGTCCGCCCGCAACCGCCCTGTTCAAGCTTCCGGTGGCAGCAGCAGCCCTTCCGCCACCGCGAACTCCACGATCTCTTCCCCCTCGCTGCGGGAAATGCTGCCGGCAAAAATCGTTTCCGGGGACTGCCGGCCATTGCTGCCGCGCAGCAAAGTCAAAAACGCCTCCTCCAGTGACTCGCAGAGCACCTCGCTTCCCCGGCGCAGGAAGAGACCGGTCGAGCCGACGGGGCGAAACAGCTCGGTGATCTGCTGCAGATCGGGTTCCGCCAACTCCTGCAGGTCGAGAATTTCGTAGTGAAAAGGGACCAGCCGCAGAGTCGGGGCGGTGCGCCAGGAGGTGGTCCAGAGATCCCTTCCGCGCAGCTCTTCCGGGTTCGCCGGCAGGGTCTCGGCGCCGAGCAACGTCTCGGCATAGTGGTAATGATAGCGCAGCAGGTCCTGGGCCGCCGGCCAGAGTTCGCCCCGGCCGCAGGCGCCAAGGCGTGCCGAAACGAACTCTTCCTGCAGCGGGGCGACGCGCTCGGCGGGCCAGAGTTCAGCGGTAGCCAGCTCGGCAGCACTGACCCCCTGGCTGGTAAGGAGCCAGGCGGCAAATTGCTCCAAAAACGCAACCGCGGCCAGGCCAGTCGCCTGCAGCAGGCTGGGGAAAAAAGCAACGGCACGACCGAGGTTGTAAAAAAGGTCGGTCGCTGCCGCCAGGTGGCGGCACTGCTCCATCGCGGCGGCGCTCATGCTGGCGCTTGATTGCACCAGGTAGGGTGGGTCGGGATCTGCCTGCAACCCGAATTCGGCGCGGCGCTGATGCAGGGTGGTGCCGGGGAGGAGCGCCAAGGGAAAGAGGTCGAGATGGTTGGGGCGCAGTGCCAGGGCCTGTTCGAGGCTGGCAGCAAAGCCCTGGTAGTTGTCGCCGGGAAGGCCATAGATCAGGTCGAAACCGAAGGTCGCGCCCGCCTGGCTGAGAAGGTCGACCCGCTCGCGGAAGACCTGGGGATCGAAGCGGCGGTGGATGTGGCGCAGCACCTTATGGTCGAAGGACTGCAGCCCGAGCTGGACCGAGCAGGGCTGGCGTCCGAGCAGACGGGCGGTGGAGCGATCGAGAAATTCGGCCTTGGCCTCGAGGTGGAGCTGCAGGTGCGGCGCTTCCCGGCGCGCCAGTTCCAACAGGGCGCGCCCCCGTTCGGCAGGAACATTGAAGCTGGAGTCGAGAACCCAGACCTGACTGGCGCCGCTGCGGGCAAAGAGCCGCAGCTCCGCCTGCAGGCGCTCTGCCGGGAAGTGGCGCACCCCACTCGTGCCGCGACCGTCGTAGCAGTAATCGCAGGCGAAGGGACAACCGCGGGCGGTCTCCCAGAGAATCCCGCCCCCTTCGGTCGGTCGCAATACCCCGGTCAACCAGGGGGAGGGGAGCTCCGTTGGCAACGCCGGCGTCCGCTCCGGACCGTGGATGATGCCATCCGGCGTGAGCAGGGAAAGGCCGGGAAGGGCGGCCGGTGATTTTCCGGCGGCCAGGTCGCTGCAGAGTTCGGCCAGGGCGGCCTCCCCCTCGCCCCGCACCAGGAGCTGAAAGCCATCGGCGGCGAGGAGGGCTTCGGGGGCGGCGGTCGCTTCGGGGCCGCCGGCCACAAGCAGGGCCGCGGGGAGTGCCTGACGAAGGAGCCGGGCGACGGCCACCATGACCTGGCGGTTCCAGCTGTAGAGGGGAATGCAGACCAGCTGCGGCGCCGCCTGAACCAGGGTGGCGGCGATTTCGGTTGGGCTCTCCCCGGGGAAGAAGTCGTAGAGGACGGCCCGTTCGCGCAGCTTTGGTGGCAGGGCGGCGGCGAGGCAGCCGGCGGCCAGCGGAATCGACTGGTTCGAGGGACGAACATGCAGGGTGGCAAAGACGATCTTCATAGCCTCTCCCGGCGTCATTGGCGGCAGAATCGCGTCAGATGATGATCTCGGCCGGTGGCGGGGCCGACAATTCGGCCGCGCTGGTGACGATTCCGGCCCGTGCAAAGGCGACGTGGAAGCGGTCATAGGAAGTTCGCAGGTCGCTGAGCGCGAGCTGGTAGCCGTAGTTCATCACCATGCTGCGGGCCCGGTTGCTCATCGGGCTCTGGAAGAAGAGGAGCGATTCTTCCGGCCCCGGCTGCATCAACAGGATATCAACTTCCGGGTGATTCTGCTGGTAGTAACGCAGGGCCAGGCCGAGTTTTTCCCGGCTCTCGATCCGGCGCGACTGTTCCCAGGCGTAGTTGATGCCGAGTTCGGCAATGCTGGAACAGCGCCCGTAGGAGAGGGAGGGGAGGCAGGTATGTTCCATGTCGTTGTCAATTGGCATCCGCGGGTTGATGACGACGATCAGTTTGGCCCCTCGTTCGATGGCGATGTCGAGGTGAGAAACCCGCCCGGTCGAGCCGTCGACATAGAAGCTCTCCCCCACCTTGTGCGGTTGGAAGAAGTAGGGGATGGCGCAGGAGGCGGTGATCGCCTGGCAGATGTGCGCTTCGCGATATCCTTCGCTGCCGAAGACAACGCGCTGGCCGCGGTCGAGATCGTAGGCCGGGATGTAGAGTTCCCGCTTCAGCAGGCGGAAATCGTCGATGATCCCCTCCTGGCGAAACGACCGGCAGAGATAGGCCTGCAGGGGGTCCAGGGAGAAGAGGCCGGCGGGGAACTGTTCCTGGATGATGTGAATCAGATCGTGCGGGGAGAAGCCCCAGCGGTTCTGCCGGTAATAGCGGTAGATGCGGTAGAGGTTGCGCAGCACCCGGCCGATGGCGAAGAGGGTTTCGCGGGTTTCGAGCCGGTAGATGTCGCGGCGGCGCCAGTTGAAGACGTTGCTTTCCTCGTTGGCGATGGCCCGGAACAGGGCTTCCGGTTCGATCCGGTTGGCCATCAGGGTGGCGATGACCGATCCGGCGCTGATGCCGATATAGAGGTCGAACCGGCAGGGGGAAAAACCGCGCGGGAAGAGCCGGCTCAGGGCAGTCAGGCAGCCGATTTCGTAGGCGGCGCCCATGATGCCGCCGCCGGCCAGGACCAGGGCTGTCTTTGTCCGTTTGGCCATACTCGGTCCGCCTATTTGGCCTTGACCTTCAGTTTCGGCTTGCCCCCAGCGAGGTCGATGCGGAATTCAACCGGGCGATCGCCAAACTTCTCGCGGATCTTGTCCTTTTGCTGCGCCAGGAATTCCTCGACCTTCTGACGCTGGGGAACTTTCAGGTTGCAGGCCTGGTGGGCTTCGACCAACTGCTGGTAGATGGAATCGATCATCCTGCCGTTGCCGGATGGATTTGCCGGCGCCTGGTCCAGAAGGCGGGGGGATTCCTTGGCGGCCGGGGCCTCGACCGCTGGCGGGGAGAACTTGGGCAAAAGACCCTGTTGGCGGCTGTAGCGACCTTCCTCGATCAGCCGCAGGATCCGGTCCCAGTAGCTGCAGTAGGTGTGAAAGCGGGTCGAAAGGTTCTGGAAACGGTAGCGCAGGTCGGTCTGGACAATGCGCCGGTTGGCAAACAGCCTTAGCCGCCGGGCCATCGCTTCGCGCAACTTGATCGGCTCACGCTTTTCCACCCCGGCAAAATACTGTTCATAGGCGATTTCCAGCTCCTTCATCTCCTGTTCGATGTCGGAGAGGATCCTGCCAATGTCACGGCGTTCATTCATGAAGAGCCTCCAAGGCCAAAACTATACTGAAAACGCGCGGTAAAGAAAAGGAAATTCCGGATTAGAAGGGGGATCGGAACCAGCATATTCCTTGACTCCCCCCGGAGGTTTCGTATAATGGAGCGCTCAAAAACCTGCCCGAGAGAGGGGGATTATGAACAAAATTCAACGCGCTGCAGTGATTCTTGCCGCCGGCCAGGGGACGCGGATGAAATCGTCGCGACCCAAGGTTCTGCACGAGGTGGCGGGAATGCCGATGGTCTATTACCCGTTGCAGCTCGCCGCCGAACTCCACTGCGATCCGCGGCTGGTGGTGGTCGGCCACGGTGCCGCCACCGTCGAGGCCTATCTGGCCGACAGTGGCGCCGGTTTCGTGCGTCAGGAAGAGCAGCTCGGCACCGGCCATGCGCTGCGCTGCGCCGCCGAAGCCTTGGCCGGTTTCAACGGAACCCTGCTCCTCCTTTGCGGCGATGTGCCGCTGCTGCGCAGGGAGACTCTCGATCGCCTGCTCGCCTACCACGAGAGTGAACAGGCGGTGGTGACGGTCCTCACTGCCGAGGTCGCCGAGCCCCGGGGCTATGGGCGGATCGTCCGCGCTGGCGCCGAGGTCCTGCGTATCGTCGAGGAGAAGGATGCCAGCGCCGAGGAGCAGGCGCTGCGCGAAATCAACACCGGCATCTATGCCTTTGCCGCCCCCTTTGTCTTTGCCGCCCTGGAGGCGGTCGGCTGCAATAACGCCCAGGGTGAATACTACCTGACCGACGTCCTGGCGATTGCCCGGCAAGGGGGCGAGCGGGTCCGTGCCCTGGCGACCGACGACCCCGCCGAAGCGCAGGGGGTCAATGACCGGGTGCAAATGGCGGCGGCCGGCGTGGCCATGCGGCGGCGTCGCAACGAGGCGTTGATGCGGGAGGGGGTGACCCTGGTCGACCCGGAGACCGCTTACATCGATCCGACCGTCCGCATTGGCACCGATACCGTCATCGCCCCTGGCGTCCATTTGCAGGGCAATACCAGTATCGGCCGTGACTGTCGTATCGAGCCGGGGGTGGTGGTGCGCGACTGCCAGGTTGCCGACGGTGTTCACCTCAAGGCCGGTTCGGTACTGGAAGGGTCGCAGGTCGGCGCCGCCTGCGCCATCGGCCCAATGGCCCACCTGCGGCCGGGGACCGTTCTCGCCGGCCACAACAAGCTCGGCAATTTCGTCGAAACCAAGAAGGCGATCCTCGCTGAAGGAGCCCAGGCGAGTCATTTGACCTACCTTGGCGATGCCGAGATCGGGCGCAACGTCAATATCGGCTGCGGGACGATCACCTGCAACTACGACGGCGTCAACAAGCATCGCACCATCATCGGCGACAATGTCTTCGTCGGTTCCGATGTCCAGTTCATCGCGCCGGTCCGGATCGGCAGCGGCAGCCTGATCGGGGCCGGCTCGACCATCACCCGGGATGTACCCGAAGATGCCCTCGCCATCGCCCGCAGCGAGCAGAAGATCGTCGAGGGGTGGGCCGCCCGCAAGCGCAAGGCGCGGGAAAAGAAGTGATTGCCGATGGGCCTGCTGTTGCGGCCCGCTCACTCGTCAACAGCCACTAAATACGGAATTTATCTATGTGCGGAAT
This sequence comes from Desulfuromonas carbonis, assembly GCF_054658035.1. Classification (NCBI taxonomy): domain Bacteria; kingdom Pseudomonadati; phylum Thermodesulfobacteriota; class Desulfuromonadia; order Desulfuromonadales; family Desulfuromonadaceae; genus Desulfuromonas; species Desulfuromonas carbonis. Next base: position 1,605,943 of record NZ_BAAHXR010000003.1, read on the forward strand.
CGTAGGATATATCGGCTCCCAGCAGGCGACCCCAATCATCTTCGAGGGGCTGCGGCGCCTCGAATACCGCGGCTACGACTCGGCCGGCATCGCCACCATCAAGGAGGGGCGGATTGATATCCGTCGCGCCCAAGGGAAGTTGGTCAACCTTGAAGGGCTCCTCGCAGAGCGTCCCTTGAGTGGCAACCGCGGTATCGGCCACACCCGCTGGGCCACCCACGGCCGGCCCTCGGAAACCAATGCCCATCCCCACTACGCCGGCGGGATCGTCGTCGTTCATAACGGTATCATCGAAAACTACCTCGCCCTCAAGGAACGGCTGCGGCAATTGGGGCACAGCTTTCGCTCGGAGACCGACACCGAGATCATCGCACACCTCATCGAGCAGCACTTCAAGGGGGGCGGCGGTTTCGAGCGCGCGGTGCGCAGCGCTCTGGCCGAGGTGCGCGGCGCCTACGCCGTGGCCATCCTTTGCGAGCAGGAGCCGGACATCCTGATTGCCGCCAAGCTCGGTTCGCCGCTGGTGGTCGGCCAGGGGGAAGGTGAATTCTTCGTCGCCTCGGATATCCCGGCGATGCTCTCCCATACCCGCGAGATGGTCTTCCTCGAGGATGGCGAAATGGTCGTCTTTCGCACCGGCGGCATGACGGTCAGCGACCTCGCCGGTAACCCCCGCCAGAAGCAGAGCAAGACCATCACCTGGAGTCCGCTGATGGCCGAGAAGGGAGGCTATCGGCACTTCATGCTCAAGGAGATTTACGAGCAACCGCGGGCCATCGCCGACACACTGGCCGGACGGCTGATGGAGGACGAGGGGGTGGTCTACCTCGAGGATCTCAAGCTCGATGACGGCGAACTCGGGTCGATGGAGAAACTCTTCATCGTCGCTTGCGGCACCTCCTGGCACGCGGCGCTGGTCGGAAAATTCCTGATCGAGAAGCTCTGCCGGGTGCCGGTGGAGGTCGACATCGCCAGTGAATTCCGTTACCGCAACCCGATCGTTGGTGAGCGCACCCTGACCCTGCTGATCAGCCAAAGTGGGGAAACCGCCGATACCCTGGCGGCGCTGCGCGAGGCGCGCGGCAAGGGGGGACGGGCAGTGGCGATCTGCAATGTCGTCGAGTCGTCCATCGCCCGCGAGAGCCACGGGGTGGTTTATACCCATGCCGGACCGGAGATCGGCGTCGCTTCGACCAAGGCCTTTACCACCCAGCTGGTCGCCCTTTACCTTTTCGCCCTGCGTCTCAGTCAGGCTCGGGGAACCTTGGCGGCGGAAGAGTGCCGGGCGCACTGTCGGGAACTGCTGGCGCTGCCACGGCTGATCGAAGAGACGCTGCAACTCGATGCGGCAACCGAGGAGATTGCCCGCACCTATATGGGCGCCCGCGATTTCCTCTACCTCGGTCGCGGCAACCAGTATCCGATCGCCCTCGAGGGGGCCCTCAAGCTCAAGGAGATCTCCTATATTCACGCCGAGGGCTACCCTGCCGGCGAGATGAAGCACGGCCCCATCGCCCTGATCGATGAACAGCTGCCGGTCGTGGTGCTGGTGCCGGAGAACGAGACCTCCGAAAAAGTCCTCTCCAACCTGGAAGAGGTGCATGCCCGCGGTGGGCGGGTCATCGCCATTACCAGCGGCGATATCGACCTGACTGGCAAGGCCGACGCTGTATTGCGTCTCCCCTCCGCGATTGACGACCTGATGCCGGTCCTGACCTCGATTCCGATGCAACTGCTCGCCTATCATATCGCCGTCCTGAAAGGGACCGATGTCGACCAGCCACGCAATCTGGCGAAGAGCGTCACTGTGGAGTAAGCGTATTTTGTCCCTTCTGCCCCCCCTCGTCGAACGGTTCGGCCGCTGGCTGACCGCGCTGCTGCAGTATTTTCGGGTCAGCGAGAACAATTTTCTGATCATCCTGGCGGTGATCATCGGTCTGCTCGGCGGTCTGGGCAACTACGCCTTTCGCAAGACCATCGAATTCATTCACTGGGGGGTGATGGAGCAGGGGCAGCAGCTGCTCGGGATCTCCCAGAAGACCTGGAACCTGAATCGCCTGCTGATCTTTCTCTTCCCTGCCATCGGCGGGCTCCTAGTCATCCCGCTTTGGGTCTTCTTCGCCAGGGATCTCAAGGGGGGCTTCGCCGGCTTCCTGGTTCGGGTCAACCTGCGCGGCGCCAAGCTGCCGCTGCGACCGCTGCTGACCCGGGGGCTGGGGGCGGCGATCACCCTCGGCACCGGCGGCAGTGCCGGCCAGGAAGGGCCGATCGCGGTGATCGGCGGTACCATCGGCAGCCAGTTCGGCCAGTTTTTCAAGGTCAGCGGCGAACGGCTCAAGGTGCTGGTCGCCTGCGGCGCCGCCGCCGGCGTGGCGGCGACCTTCAACGCGCCGATCGCCGGAGTCTTTTTCGCCACCGAGATCGTCCTGCTTGCCTCTTTCGAACTCGCCAGCTTCACCTCCATCGTCATCTCCTCGGGGATGGCGACCGTCATCTCCCGCGCCCTGCTCGGCAACCGTTCCGAGATCGTTGCCCCCCCCTACTTCATGCACAGCTACTGGGAAATGGCCCTCTACCTCCTGCTCGGCCTCGCCATCGGCGGCCTCGCCGCCGGTTTTATCGACCTGCACTTCCGCATCAAGGACCGCATCGCCGCCATCAACCTGCCGCGCCTCGCCAAGCCGGTCCTCGGTGGGCTGACCGTCGGCCTGATCGGCATTGTCCTGCCCCAGGTCTTTGGCAATGGTTACGAATTCATGGAATCGGTCCTCTCCGGCGAACACACCTGGTACCTGCTGGCGGGGCTGATCCTCGCCAAGGCGATCGCCACCTCCATCACCCTCAACTCCGGCCTCCCCGGCGGCATGTTCGCTCCCTGCCTCTTCCTCGGCGCGGTGGCCGGCGGCGCCTTCGGCCATATTGCGGCGATTCTCTTCCCTGGCGCCGCCCTCTCCCCCGGCGCCTATGCCCTGGTCGGCATGGGGGCCTTTCTTGCGGCCGCCACCCACGCGCCGATGACGGCAATCTTTCTCCTCTTCGAGATTACCGACAGCTACCAGGTCATCATCCCGATCATGCTGACCTGTGTCATCGGTACCGCCGTGGCCCGCCACTTCAAGCAGGAGAGCCTCGAGACGATGGAGCTGGCCCGGGAGGGGATCGACCTCGACGCGGGAAAAGAGCGCAACATCATGAAGTCCCTCACCGTCGGCGAGGTGATGGAGACCGAGGTGGAGACGATCTCCGAGGGGATGACCCTGGGGGAATTCGCCCGTTTCATCGAAAAGACCCGGCATACCAACTTCCCGCTGGTCGATGCCGCCGGCGAACTGACCGGGATCATCTCGGTGCAGGATTTCATGGGGGTCGTCTTCGAGCGCGACCTGATGGACCTGGTGGTGGTCAAGGAGCTGGCGACCGCCAACGTCATCACCGCCCACGCCGGGGAAGACCTCGACACCGCCATGCGCAAGATCGGCTATCGGAATATCGAGCAGTTGCCGGTGGTGGACAAAGAGACCCACCGCCGCATCGTCGGCATCATCTCCCGCCGCGACATGGTCGCCGCCTACAACCGGGCGCTGATGGCCCGCCACCTCGAGGACGAGGATGCATAGTCTCCTCGCCGCTCTCAACGAACCGCAGCGCCAGGCCGTCCAGCACGGTGACGGACCGCTGCTGATCCTCGCCGGGGCCGGCTCCGGCAAGACCCGGACCCTCACCCATCGCGTCGCCTGGCTGATTCACGAGGCGAAGGTTGCTCCCTGGCAGATTCTCGCCGTGACCTTTACCAACAAGGCCGCCGCCGAGATGAAGGAGAGGCTGGAGCGGCTTCTCGGCAGCGAGGAACTCCCCTGGGTGGCGACCTTCCATGCCACCTGCGTGCGCATCCTGCGTCGGGAGATCGAACTTCTTGGCTTCACCCAGGCCTTTACCATCTACGATGACCAGGACCAGGAGCGGCTCCTCAAATCGATTCTCGACGAGTTCGGCATCCCGGAGAAGAGCCTGCGCCCCCGGGCCGCGGCGAGCTTCATCGATGGCGCCAAGAATCGTGGTCTGCTCCCCGGCGACCTCCCTGCCGACGACCTTGCCACCGCCCAACTGGTCAAGATCTACGCCCGCTACCAGCAGCGGCTGCAGCAGGCCAACGCCCTCGACTTCGGCGACCTGCTGTTGCAGACGGTGCGGCTCTTCCGCGAACAGCCGCAGGTTTTGCAGCGCTGGCGCGAGCGCTTTCGCTACCTGCTGGTCGATGAGTTCCAGGATACCAACGCCATTCAGTACGAGCTGGTGGCAAAACTCGGCGAAGTCCACCGCAACCTCTGTGTCGTCGGCGACGATGACCAGTCGATCTACCGCTGGCGCGGGGCGGAGATCGGCAATATCCTCGGTTTCGAGCGCGATTTTCCGGGCTGCGTGACGATTCGTCTGGAGCAGAACTACCGCTCGACCCAGACGATCCTCGATGCTGCCGGCGAGGTCGTCGCGCAGAATCGTGGACGCAAGGGGAAGACCCTGTGGACTGAGAACCCCGCCGGGGAACCGATCGGCCTCGAAGCGCTCCCCGACGATCTCGAAGAGGCGCGCTTTGTCGCCGGCGAGATCGTGCGCCTCCATGGCGCCGGCCGCCATCTGCGCGACATCGCGGTCTTCTATCGGACCAACGCCCAGTCGCGCGTCCTGGAGGAAGCCCTGCGCAGCCAGAACCTCCCCTACGTGATGTTCGGTGGTCTCAAGTTCTATGCGCGCATGGAAGTCAAGGACGTCCTGGCCTACCTGCGCCTGCTGGTCAACCCGGCCGATTCCCTCGCCCTGCGGCGCATCATCAACGTGCCACCGCGGGGGATCGGCGCCGTGACCATCGGTCGCATCGCCGAATACGAGGAGTCCGCCGGCGGCCTCCTCGCCGCCTGCCGCCTGGCGCTAGAAAAGGGGACGATCGGCGGGGCCGCCGCCAGCCGGGTCGCAGAGTTCCTTGCCCTTCTCGATGGTTTTAGCGAGCGCCTTGCTACCCAGCCCTATCCGCAACTGGCAGCCGACCTGATCGAGGAGAGCGGTTACGGTCCCCTCCTGCGCGAGGAGCGGACCGAGGAAGCGCGGGGGCGGCTGGAAAACCTTGAGGCGCTCCTCGCCGGCATGGAAGAGCACGCCAGCAGCGAGGGGACCCTTGCCGACTACCTCGAACAGGTGGCGTTGATTACCGATCTTGACGCCTATGACCCGAGCCTCGACCGCGTCACCCTGATGACCCTGCACGCCGCCAAGGGTCTCGAATTTCCGGTAGTCTTCATGACCGGCATGGAGGAGGGCCTCTTCCCGCATTCCCGGGCCGCCGGTGCCGGAGAAGACCTGGAAGAGGAGAGGCGCCTCTGCTATGTCGGCATGACCCGGGCGATGGAGAAGCTCATCCTCAGTCATGCCCGGCGCCGCCGCGTCTACGGCACCTTTCAGTACAATCCGCCGAGCCGTTTCCTGGCGGAAATCCCGCCCCGGCTTCTGGCCCAGACGCCGCCAGGCCTGCAGCGTGTGGCCGGCCACAACCTCGCTTCGGTCTTCGAGCAGCTGTTGCCCGACCCCCTTCCGGTCACCGGGGGGGACGGTGATGATTTTGTCGAAGAGGTGCGCGTCGTTCCGGATGCCGAAGAGGGGCTGCGCATCGGCCTCAAGGTGCGCCATGTCAAGTTCGGGATCGGCACAGTGCGCCGTATCGAGGGGCAGGGGGATAACCAGAAGGTGATCGTCTATTTCAACACGGTCGGCCCGAAAAAGCTGCTGCTCAAGTTCGCCGGTCTCGAACCGGCCTGAGTCGGCCCGGGCGCCGATCGGGGGTTGCCGGGACCAGGAGTATAAGACAATGAATCGATTCAGCCTTGCCGTTCGCCGCTCCCTGGGACGGGGCCTTGCCGCCGCGGCGGTTGCCGTGATCCAGGTCAATCTCGGGCTGCGCTGCAACCTGCAGTGCCGGCACTGCCATGTCGAAGGGGCGCCGCAAAGGCCCGAGGTGATGACCTGGCCGACGATGGAAAAGGTGTTGGGACTGGCAAAGGATCTCCCCGGAAGCCGGGTCGATCTGACCGGCGGCGCACCGGAACTGAATCCCGACTTTCGCCGCTTCGTCAGCGCCCTGCGCAGGGCCGGACATCCGGTCCAGGTGCGTACCAACCTGACGGTCATGCTCGAACCGGGGCAGGAGGATCTGCCGGAGTTCTGCCGGAGCCAGCAGGTGCAGCTGGTCGCCTCCCTCCCCTGCTACCTGGAGGGAAATGTCGCGGCTCAGCGGGGTGCGCAGGCCTATGAAAAGTCGATCACCGTCCTGCAGCGGCTCAATCGCCTCGGCTACGGCCAGACGCCTGAGCTGAGCCTCGGCCTGGTTTACAACCCGGGCGGACCCTTCCTTCCCCCCGGCCAGGCACGCCTCGAAGAGGACTATCGCCGCGAGCTCGCCGATCGCTTCGGGATCGTCTTCACCCGGCTGCTGACCATCACCAATATGCCGATCGGGCGCTTCATGGAGGAGCTCGACCGGCAGGCCAGGGGCGCCCAGTACCGCACTCTGCTCGAGGACTCCTTCAACGGCGAGACCCTTGCGGACCTGATGTGTCGCCACCAGATCTGCATCGGTTGGGATGGCACCCTCGGGGATTGCGATTTCAACCTCGCCCTCGGTCTTGGTCTCGCTGCGGGATTGCCGCGCCATATCGACGACCTCGATCCGCCCCTCTTGGCCGGACGGCCGATTGTCACCGGCGCGCACTGCTTCGGCTGTACCGCCGGTTGTGGATCTTCCTGCGGCGGGGCGCTGGTCGCCTGACCTGGTCAACGCGGCTGAAAAATCGCGAAGTACGCAGAACGGCCCCGGAAAATCCGGGGCCGTTCTGCGTACCGATCGATTTTTCGCCGATAAATTCAGCGGACCTGGGGCAGCAGCTTCTCAAGCAGGTCAAAGAGTTCGTCGAGATCGGCCTGGACCATGTCGGCCATGTGCGGGATACGGAAGGTCCGGTTCTTGATCTTGCCGTAGCCGTTGTCGATGGCGTAGCCCTCGGAGCCGGCGAGCTTTTTCAGTTTTTCCAGGTCGGTGCGGCCGTCATCGGCGCCGGAGGTCAGGGTGACGGAACGATAGCCGTCGGCAGCGAAGAGGCCAAAGCCCTGGTCGAGAATCCAGCTGCGGGTCGCCTCGGCCATGGCCTGGTGGCGGGCGTAGCGCCGCTCCAGCCCTTCGGCCGCCATCTTCTGCAATTGGTGGTCAAGGGCGTAGATGAGGCTGATGCAGGGGGTGCTCGGGGTGTTGTCCTTGAGGTCGTTGGCGGCGAACTCGAGAAAGTCGAAATAGTAGCCGCGGTTGGGGGTGGTCGCCGCTTTCTCCAGCGCCCTGGCCGAGACGGCGAAGACCGCCAGCCCCGGCGGCAAGCCGAAGGCCTTCTGGACTCCGGCGAGGCAGACATCGGTGCCAAGGGCGCTGACGTCGAGGGGGACGGCACTCATGGAGGAAACGGTATCGACGATGAAGGAGACCTCCGGGTATTTCTTCATCACCACGGCAATCTCGGCCAGCGGGTTCATCACGCCGGTCGAGGTTTCGTTGTGGACCAGGGTCATGGCGTCATATTTGCCGGTCGCGAGCGCTGCGTCGACCATTTCCGGGGTGACCGGTTCCCCCCATTCGGCGGCGAAGTGATCGGCGGCGAGACCGCAGCGCAGGGTGACGTCGTGCCACTTGGCGCTGAAGGCGCCGTTGCTGAAGTTGGCACAGCGCTTCTGCACCAGGTTGCGGACCGCCCCTTCCATGACGCCGAAGGCACTGCTGGTGGAGAGGAAGACCGGGTCGGAACTGTTGAGGAGGGCCTTGAGAGCCCGGGTGACGCGGCCGTGAAGTTCGGCGTATTCCTTCATGCGGTGCCCGATCATCGGGGCAGCCATCGCCTGCAGGACGTCGAGGCTGACCTCGACCGGGCCGGGAATGTAGAGTTTTTTGGCCATGGCGCACTTCTCCTTGGCGGAACGGAAAACGCCTGGGCCGGCATTGCTGCGAAGTCCAGGCGCACAACTCGTCAGGGGGGCAGGTCAGCGGCTGCCCATCGGGGCAATCAAGGACGGTAATCCCCTGGCGACGATGGCGCACTGGATAGCACATCCTGCATGGCATTGTCAAGGATTCCCTCGTTGACAATGCCCTTGGCCAAAGGTAGGATGGCGTAGTTTTTTCAAGGTTTTTCCTGATTAGCCCTAATTCTCAGCTATGACACATTCTGTCGCACAGGAAGCATAGAGTTTGGCCATGGAACCCATGAAAAACAAGGAGGTTAGCACCCATGGCCATCAATCGTATCCAGTTTCAACCGGGGCTGAGCTTGGCTGATTTTCTCAAAGACTACGGTACGGAAACCCAATGCGAGGCGATCCTTGAGCACTCGCGCTGGCCCCAAGGATTTGTCTGCCCAGCATGCAGTGCAAGCCGCGCGGTCCAGTTCCGGCGAGGACAGTCGAAAATCTTCCAGTGCAGTCGCTGTCGAAAACAGATCTCTCTGATTTCCGGAACGATTTTTCATGGGAGCAATCTACCGCTGACCCAGTGGTTTCTTGCCCTCTACTTTATGACACAAGGCAAGTCCGGCCTGTCGATGCTGGAGATGAGACGTATGCTGGGCTTGAGCTACAAGGCGGCTTGGCGACTCAAGCACAAGCTCATGCAGGCGATGTTCGAACGCGAAGAGACAACGGTTCTGGGTCAGCGAGTCGAGATCGACGATGCCTACTTGGGCGGAGAACGCTCCGGCGGGAAAGTCGGTCGCGGTTCGGAGAACAAAGTTCCCTTCATTGCGGCGGTGGAAACGAGTCATGACGGCCATCCGCTGCGAGCGGTTTTTAGCCGGGTGACGACCTTCAGCAGCCATGACGTTGATCAATGGGCCAAGAATCATTTGGCACCGACGGCGCTGGTCGTTTCTGATGGCCTGAATTGCTTCCGCGCGGTCACCAAGACTGGGTGCTACCATCAGCGAGAGGTGGTTGGTGATCAACGCAGAAGTACCGACATGGGCTGCTTCCACTGGATCAACACCATCCTGGGCAATCTTAAGACGGCCATGGCCGGAACGTATCATGCGTTTGACTTCGACAAATATGCGCATCGCTATCTGGCCGAGTTTCAGTACCGGTTCAACCGGCGGTTCGATCTGCGCAGCATGCTGCCAAGACTGCTGTTCGCCTGTGTCTCAATCGGCAAGCGGCCCGAGGCCTGGCTTCGCCGAGCTGAGAATTGGACCTAATCAGGAGGTTTTTTGCCGATTTCGGGAGGTCGGGGTGTTATTCGGGGAAGAGGATCAACAACGTCTGGCTGCCGCTCTGCTTGCCGCCTTGGTCGATTCCGGGGCGGTGCAACTTAAGGTGGACCGGGAACGGGTCGGCAAGCGGATTGCCGAGCTTATTGGCCAGGAATTAGAGCGCGATAAGGATCTTGACCTGGAGGCAGAAAAACTGTTGGCGGTCCATCTGAAAAATGCTCCTCCTGGTGTCGACCGCCAGAAGTTGCTGCAGATGATCAAGAGACGGCTGGCCGAAGAGGGAGGGGCGAGGTAATGCTGAGCGAAGCGCGGATTTCCCACTTGGCCCATCGGATCAAGGAAGGATTGTGGCGGGACGATCTGGTCGATTATCTCGACGAAGGACGTGCGTTGCAAGTCCTAAAGACTACTGCGACGCGGTATCTGGCTGCCGTGGAGGAGGTCGATTCGTTGGTACGAAGCCGCCTCCAGCGGCAGCATCAGACTCCGGGAAGCCGCCAGTGGCATCTTCTGTACGATCGTTATTTTCGGGAAGAGATGCTTAAACGCAGCTGAAAATGGGCTGTCTTCGGGGGGGGCTTGCCGGTAAAGAGCCTACCATGTCGATCTCAGGAGAAGAACTGGGAGTGAGTAATCCGCCAAGCGCAAGCTTTTCGATAAAAATCTTGATGGTAGTTGTTCTTGTCGCCCTGTTGGCGACAGTGTCTTCTCCGGCCAGGGCGCAGATAACTTTCGGAGTTGTCCCGGGCGGCAACGATCTGATCCAGAACAGAACCCAGGCTCGTGCTCTGGCGCTCTATCTTTCGGGGCAGTTGAACCAAGATGTCTATGTGCAACTCTTCAAGAATACAGATGTTCTTCACGATTGGATCAATCTGGTTCAGCAGGTTGATCTGGCGATCCTGCCGATGGATTATGTTCGCCAACAACCTGTAGATGAGTTCCAGGTTCTGGCTCGGTTCCCTCTTAAGACCTCCGGCTCCGGCCTGTCTGATCCCCTGGTTGCCCGTCAAGGGCTGTCTTTATCCTTGCTCAGCGAAGTGCAATTGGCCCTGCAGTCTCTTGGTCGGACCCCGGCAGGACAGACCGTTTTGGACCAGTTGGGATCGACTTACGAGACCCCGCGCCCCCAGGTTCTCAACCCACGCCCATCGACTCCAGTCCCGGTTCCACCGTCGCCTGCAGGGGAGACGGGTATTGAAACCGTTAGTGTTTTCCCAGCGCCTCTGGCAGCAACGGAACCGCATGCCCCGGCAGCGATGGTGGCATTGCCTGTGTTGGCTGGCAACCCGCCGACCCCCAACTCGCCAATAGCCCCATTTTCTACTCTTCGCCCCGTTGTCGAGGAATCGGTTCCGGCTCCAAGGGGACCCCAACCCCAGCCCCTTTCGGCAGGTTTGGCCCGTGGCAGGGGGGGCGCAACCTCCCAATCGGTTGCGCCGCCGGGAGACAGTCTTGCACCGGCTACCGATGTGATAACGCCCCCCCTGGAAGCCCCACAACTGCCCAGCCAAGGGAAGAACATCCCCCTTACGGATCTGCTGAAGCTCCGCCAGGCACCCGCGCTGCCTGAGGAAAGGCTGCCCCTGGCACCGGCCGATAAGTTGGCCCTGGCCAACCTGGCAAAAGAAGAGCTTTCTCCCCCGCCGCCCGGTCCCAAGCCGATCGACGTGCTGCGGGAGGCGCCACCACAACGGAAGGTCTATATCCTTCCCTTCACCACCCTGATGGTCCCAGGAGTGGTCGCCGAGGGGGTCTTTGACGATTTTGTCGACCTCCTCAACGAGGCGAGCGAAAGTGGCGGCACCGAGTTCGTCATTCTCAAGAGCGGCACCAAGAAGGTCGGCCACGACTGGCTGGCGAGCCGTACCTATGTCACCGGCGAACTCTTCGGCTACGTCGAGGACTCCGGTTGCTGTTCGACCGAAATCCGCGCCCGTGCCCGCGTCCATCTCTTCCGTCCGGGCCAGCCGTCTCCGGTCTTCGACTATGAAATGCCGGTCAAGGAGATGTTCGATCACGATCGTTCGACCCTCGATCAGGAGCGCACCCGAATCTCCCGCCGGGTTGCCGAAACCCTCTCTGTTCAAGTGTTGAAGCACCTGCCGGCCGATTGATCTCCCGGTAAATTTTCGACAAACCCCTTGACATTCTCTCCCCGCTGATTATATTAAGCCCCAGCTGTTAGCACTCACCTGCACCGAGTGCTAACAGGGCCGCAAAAGGCTTGGTTCGTTTGCCGGTTTCGAACGCGAGCCTTTTTGCGTTAGCGATTGTCGTTAAACGGGGCACAGCCCTCTCATTCCATCCAATGTGTGCACAGGAAAGGAGCAAGTTGTCATGAACATCAGACCATTGCACGATCGCATCATCGTCGAGCGTCTCGAGGAAGAGACCAAGACCGCCGGGGGCCTCATCATCCCCGACACCGCCAAGGAAAAGCCCCAGCAGGGGAAAGTCATCGCTGTTGGCAAGGGGAAGAAGACCGAGGATGGCAAGGTTCTGCCCCTCGACGTCAAGGTCGGCGACAAGGTGCTGTTCGGCAAGTACTCGGGGACCGACATCAAGCTTGACGGCAAGGAATTCCTGATGATGCGTGAGGACGATATCCTCGGCGTCGTCGAGAAGTAATTCACCCAAATTCCGCGAGGAGGACTAATAGACATGTCTGCTAAGGAAATCAAATTCGGGCAGGATGCCCGGGCATCGATTCTGAAAGGGGTCAATACCCTGGCCAACGCCGTCAAGGTGACCCTCGGTCCCAAGGGGCGCAACGTCGTCATCGAGAAATCTTTTGGTGCGCCGCTGATCACCAAGGACGGCGTCACCGTCGCCAAGGAGATCGAAGTCGAGGACAAGTTCGAGAACATGGGCGCCCAACTGGTCAAGGAAGTCGCGTCCAAGACCTCCGACGTTGCCGGTGACGGCACCACCACCGCGACGGTCCTCGCCCAGGCGATCTACCGCGAAGGGGTCAAGCTGGTGACGGCCGGCCACAACCCGATGGAGATCAAACGCGGCATCGACAAGGCGGTCATTGAGGCTGTCGAGGCCCTGAAGGCGCTCTCCAAGCCGATCAAGGATCACAAGGAGATCGCCCAGGTCGGCACCATCTCCGCCAACGGCGATGCCACCATCGGCAATATCCTGGCCGAAGCTATGGAAAAGGTCGGTAAGGAAGGGGTCATCACCGTCGAGGAAGCGAAGGCGATGGAGACCACCCTGGAGACCGTCGAAGGGATGCAGTTTGATCGTGGCTACCTCTCCCCCTACTTCGTGACCGACGCCGAGCGCATGGAGACGGTGATGGAGGAAGCCCTGATCCTGATCCACGACAAGAAGATCAGCAACATGCGCGACCTGCTGCCGATTCTCGAGCCGGTCGCCAAGCAGGGGCGGCCCCTGATGATCATCGCCGAGGACGTTGAAGGCGAAGCGCTGGCGACCCTGGTCGTCAACCGCCTGCGCGGCACTCTTAATGTCTGCGCCGTCAAGGCTCCCGGTTTCGGCGACCGCCGCAAGGCGATGCTCGAAGACATCGCGGTCCTCACCGGCGGCAAGGTGATTTCCGAGGAGATCGGCTTCAAGCTGGAGAACGCCACCCTCGACATGCTCGGCCACGCCAAGCGTATCGTTGTCGATAAGGAGAACACCACCATCATCGACGGCGCCGGCGCCGAGGCCGACATCCAGGGTCGCGTCAAGCAGATCCGCGCCCAGGTCGAAGAGACCAAGAGCGATTACGATCGTGAAAAGCTGCAGGAGCGTCTCGCCAAGCTGGTCGGCGGCGTTGCCGTGGTCAAGGTTGGCGCGGCTACCGAGACCGAGATGAAAGAGAAGAAAGCCCGCGTCGAAGACGCTCTGCATGCGACCCGCGCGGCCGTGGAAGAGGGGATCGTCCCCGGTGGCGGCGTTGCCCTGGTGCGCTGCATTGCCGCCCTCAACGCCATGAAGCTCGGCGGCGAGCAGCAGTTCGGCGTCAACATCGTGAAGCGTGCTCTTGAGGAGCCGCTGCGCCAGATTGCCAATAACGCCGGCATGGAAGGCTCCATCGTCATGGACAAGGTGCTCGGCAAGAAGGGTTCCTTCGGCTTTGACGCAGCGGCTGATGTCTATGGTGACATGATCGAAAAAGGGATCATCGACCCGACCAAGGTGGCCCGCAGTGCGCTGCAGAATGCTGCTTCGGTCGCCGGCCTGATGCTCACCACCGAGGCTTGCATCGCCGAGAAGCCGAAGAAAGACGCCGGCATGGGCGGCATGCCTGGTGGCATGGGCGACATGGGCGGTATGGGCGGCATGGGCGGTATGGGCGGCATGATGTAAGCCCGGCCAGCTGCTTAGGACAAGAGCCCCCCGGATGCTTCCGGGGGGCTCTTGTCGTTATTGGAGAAAAGGGTAGTCGCGATTACGGCCCTTGACGAGAAGCCTGTGATCCGCCATCCTCTCCCGGCCACTGCAAGGGAAAAGAGAGGTAGGCCATCCTTCGAGGAGTTGTGCCACAATCTGGACCGGATCGCCCGGGAGATCGAGTTTCCGTCAGCCTCTACAATTCCCTTGCTCCGCGGGTTGAAAAGGTGTACCCCTAGGGACCCGAGCAACCCGCAAGGAGGACCCATGGGAATTTTGTCCAATACCGTCAGTATCTGCCAGTTTCGCGTCGAAGGGACACCGGCCGGCAGTGATCTCGTTACCTGGGCCGGTGAATGTCTCGCCGCCAATGCCTTCCGCTCCATCGAGAAGGGGAGCGAAGAGCTCTCCATCGGTTGGGTGCAACTCGATGACACCAGCTGCAGTGATTTCGTCAATCCCCAGACTTATGCCCGCGACCACTACCTGACCTTTGCCCTGCGCCGCGACCAGCGCCGTCTCCCCGCCCCCCTCCTCAAAGCCCACCTGGCCCGGGCCGAGGAGGAGTTCCTGGCCGCCAACCCGAGCTTTCACAAGGTCCCGAAAGTCAAACGCGAAGAACTCAAGGAAGCGGTGCGCGGCGCCCTCTTTGCGCGCACCCTGCCGGTTCCGAGCGTATGGGACGCGGTCTGGGACAGTCGCCGCAATCTGGTGACCTTCACGGCGCTTAGCCCCAAGGTCATCGACCTCTTCGAGGCGTTTTTCAAGCAGACCTTTGCCGGCCTGCGGCTGGTCGCCCTGCACCCTTTCGGGCGTGCCCGCTGCGTTGTGCCGGCAGAACTCGAGGCGACGCTGGAGCGGGCCAACCGGGCCGCCGGGGACGGTCTCCTCGAAGAGATTCGCGACAACCAGTGGCTCGGGTCCGAGTTTCTCCTCTGGTTGATTTATCGCTCCCAGTCCGGTTCCGGCCAGTACCAGGTGTCGCAATCGGGTCCGGCGCTGGCCGGCGAAGGGTTCGCGGCCTGGCTCGACGATCGCCTGGTTCTCACCGGTGGCGCCGAAGGGGGGCAGAAGGTAGCGGTCACCGGACCCCAGGACCGCTTCTCCGAGGTCCGCACCGCCCTGGCCGCCGACAAGGCGCTTGCCGAGGCGGTCCTCCACCTGGAGAAGGCCGAATGCAACTGGCGCCTCAACCTCAAGGTGCCGAGCTTCCACTTCGCCTCTTTCCGCTCTCCCGGGGTGAAGCTGGAAAAGGACGACCTGACCGATCCGGAGACGGAAAAGATCGCTGTCTTCTTTGAGCGCATGGCCCTGCTCGAGGAGGGACAGCAGCTTTTCGACAGCCTGCTGGCGACCTTTCTGGAACTTCGCCTGGGGAGTGGCTGGACGGCAGAGGAGAAAGCGATCCGGGACTGGCTCGAGGTCGAATAGCGTCAATCACCGCTACTTCAAAAAACTCCCGGTTCCGAGCATTTTCACTCGCTCGGAACCGGGAGTTTTTTTATCAGCTGGAGGAAATTCTCGGCGAGGATTCGGGGGCAGCGGGGTTGGATGGGGGTAGAAATCTCGGCAAGATTGGAGTCGGCGCGGAAGGAACGCCTGGTCACTATCGAATCGAAGCGGTCGGGAATAGAGGTCCTCCGGCTGCAGAGATTCTGCGCCCATTCCCTTTTCACCATCGGGTCGCCGCCCTAGTCGAACTACATGGGGTGGTCAACTATGGTGATCACCGCCAGGCGCAAAACATCGGGGTGTCGAGGAGGAAACGGGCGCCGGAGCCCTCTATGCTGGCAGTGCTTGTCCCGGCTGCCCAACTCTCTGCCGACTACTCGCCTCCGAAGGTCCGGTCCAGCAGCTGCGGGTCATCATAGTGTTCGCGACCGAGCAAGGTGATCGGCTGATGGCCGCGCTGGCGCATGCTCCCTACCGAAGGGATTCCCAGCGAGAAGAAGAGGCCCCGTTCGATCCGTTCGCTGCCGGGGAGAATGCCGGCACTGTTGAAGAGGCTGGGCCGGCCGCCCTCCGGGCCGGGCAGCTGTTCCAGGTCGCTGTAGTCCGCCAGGCCGTAGCCTGTCGCAGCGGGTGGCGCAGGGTGGGCGGCGAGGCGGATCACCTGGTGCCAGCCAGTGGTGATATAGACGGCGAGCCGCTCTCCAGGCCCGGTTTCAGGAAGCTGCTGCGGGACCAGGGGGTCGGGGGCGAAGGGGAGCGGACGCGGAGGGGGGAGCTGGCCGCCGGGAAAGAACTGGTGGTAACAGCCGCAGTTGTTCATGGTCTGCACCAGCAGGGGTCGGCCATCGGCGGCCAGGGTGATGCCGACGGTCAGCCCGTCGTAGGCGCCGCGCTCGATCCAGGGAGTGTCGCCGCCGCTGCGTTCGGGGTACCAGGTGACATAGTTGAGGCGCAGCAGCGGTTCCGTCCCGCGGAAAAGGTGATCCCAGTACCAGTAGACCAGCGGTCGTTCCGGATCGATGGTGAAGCCTGTGGCGGAGCGCTCGACGCGCCCCCAGCGATCACGGTTGTTCTCCTGCTGCTGGATGAAGAGCGGCGCGAAGTTGGCCGCCAGCCACCAGGCGTCCTCCCGGTCCGGCAGGGGGACCTTGAGGGGGTTGGCGCTGGCGCCGGCGAGGCGCCGGGCAACTTCTGCCGCCGGTGCCGGCGGACCGGCAGCGGGAGCACCCGTTTGCCAGGTCCCCTTTTCCAGCCACTGCTGCAGCTCCTGCCGATACCAGTCGCGCCGGTCGTCGTAGGCATTGGCAACGGCCATGGCGACGGGAAGGCTGACCAGGGGGTAAAGCCCGACGACCCGGCGCCAGGTGCGGTAATCATCGGGCACCCGGGTGGTCCTCAGGGTGGCGCGCAGAGTGTCCGGAGCGATCAGTGCTTCCGTCAGGAGCTGCTCGGCACAGGCTTCGCTGCCAGGGACCAGGGATGTGGCGGCATTCTCCCCGGCGCTGGTGGGGGTGGCCTGCTGCGCCAGGCAGCTCAACTCTGCAGTACGTGCTTCGCGGTCGAGACGGCGCAGCTCTGCGGCATAGCTCCGGAACTCGGTAGCAGTCAGGTCGCGCTGGCCGAAGCTGGCCCAGAATCGGCTGGTGCGCAGGTAGGGCGCTTCCGGGATCGGGAAATAGGCGGCATTGCGGCAGCCGCTGGCGACCACGGCCTGGTCGACCGCGCGCAGCAACGCCAGGCAGTCATCGCCCGGAACCGGCACCTGGACGGGAGCACAGGCGGTGGCCAGGGCCAGGAGAAGGAGCATCAGGGGGAAGCGCGGCATCGTTCATCCTCAGGGGGGGAATGGGCGCCGGTGGCGGCCTAGTGATGAAAAGTATACCCGGCCGTGGGGCCGGGAACAATGGCCGCGCCTCTGGCAGACTGCCAACAGCAGAAGGCGCGGTTAGCCCTGCTCTGCCCGGCAGGCGGCCAGCCCGCGCGCCAAATCGGGATAGCGCAGGGTGACGCCGAGTTCGCTGAGTACCCGGCGGTTGTCAATGCGCCGCGATTCTCCGAGATAGGAGAGGAGGGCCGGGCTCAACTGCTGCGCCGCTTCGGCCATAGTGATCTGGGGAGGGCTGGGGAGGCGGAAGGCCGCCGCGACGGCGAGAAAGTAGTCGGTCATCGAGCAAGAATCGCCATCACTGGCATTGTAGACGGCACCAGCCCGGCCCCGCTGCACCGCCGCCAGGCAGATCGTGGCCAGGTCATCGACATGGATACGGTTGCTGCAGGGTGACTCGTCGCGGCGTATCACCGGCTGGCCGGCGGAGAGGGCTGCCAGTGGCAGCCGCCCCGGCCCGTAGATTCCAGCCGCTCGCAGGATCACCAGCGGTACCCCGGCCGTTCCGCACCAGGCCCGCAATGTTTCTTCGGCGGCCTGGCGGCGGCGGGCCCGGTCGGTGGCCGGGCGCAGCGGCGCCTCCTCATCGATAAGGGCACCAGCGCAGTCGCCGTAGACTCCGGTCGTCCCGAGGTAGACAAATCTCAACGGTCGTTCCTCCTCCCCGATGGCGTTGCAAAAGGCGGCCAGCCGCGGGTCGGAGGTGCCTGTATCGGGTGGCGGTGCCAGATAGAGAACGACGCTGGCGGCCAGCTCCAGGGGGGGCAGCTGCTGATCCAGGTCGGCGGCCAGCTGGGGGATGGCGGCGGCGCTCAGCTGCCGATCCGGGGTGCCGGTGCGGGTCACTGCGGTGACGGTCAGGCCGGCATTTTGGGCGCGCAGGGCAACTCTGCGGCCGAGGTATCCGCAGCCAACGATCAACAGCTTCATGGTTCTTCTCCCGCTGGTGCCCGGAAGCAGCTCCCGGCGGGGTGGGGCTGTCTTCCGAGCTGAACATCAAGTATACTTGATAGCCTACCCGACCAGACGGTGGAATGACAATGACCGGGCGTATTTTGCTTCTTCAGAACGACCAGATCGGCGGTATCGATGTCGCGGCGATCCTGCGCGGCCAGGGGTACGCCGTTGTCGTCAGCGCAGATCCGGTGCAGGCCCACGAGCTGCTGCAACGCAGCCCCGACCTGTTGTTGTTCGAGGTCGGCCTCCTTTCCGCCCCGGGCTGGGAGGAACTCCTTGCCCATGGCCGGCGCCTCGCCATCCCCTCCCTGCTGTTCAGCTGCCGCGGGCAGATGCACGACCTGACCCTGCATAGCGCCAAATGCGATGGCGTCCTGCTGCAGGCCGATTCGGTGACCGAGCTGCGGGCCCGCATTGCCCCCCTGGCCGGTTATCGCCAGCAGCGCCTGCAACTCGCCGGAGCCCGCAAACTCCTGCGCGAGCGGAATCGGGAACAGGAAGAAGAATTGCGCTCGGCGGCCCAGATCCAGCGCAACCTGATCCCGACCCGCCTGCCCGATATGGGTAATTACCGTTTTGCCTGGAGCTTTGAACCGTTTGAAAAGATCGGCGGTGACCTTTTCAACGTCATGCAGCTCGACGAAAACACGGTCATGGCCTACCTTTTTGATGTCAGCGGCCACGGGGTCTCAGCGGCGATGGTTTCGGTCTCCGTTTACCAGAGCCTTTCCCTGCATACCGGAAGAATCGTCAAGCGGGTCTTTATCACTCCCCCCTATTACAAGCTGCTCTCCCCGGCGGAAGTCCTGGAGGAGCTGGAACGGGAGTACCCCTTTGAGCGCTTTGAAAAGTTCTTTACCATCAGCTATCTGCTGATGGATATCCCCACCGGGCGGATTCGCTACAGCGGCGCCGGCCACCCGCCGCCGGCCCTGGTGCGGCGTGGTGGCGGCGTGGAATTGCTGCGTACCGGCGGCGGCCTGATCGGCCTCGGAGTCGGCGGCCCTTTTGCCGAAGGGGAGGTCGCACTGCAGGGGGGGGATCGGCTCTTCCTCTACTCGGACGGTGTCATCGAGTGGCCCAATCAGGAGGGGGAGCTGTTTGGCGAGGAACGTTTTTTTCAACTTCTCGATGACCTGCGTGGTGAATCGCTGGCCGAGGTGTGCCGTCGGGTTTATGCTGCGGTGCGGGAGTTTGCCGGCGGCGGCGTGCAGCAGGATGATCTGACCCTGCTCGGAATCGAATTTCTGGAATCCTGAGCCGGGGGGGACAGCAGTTCAGTGGGCGCCAAAACGTTGCTGGGCTTCTTCCGGCGCCAGGTCGAAGTGGGAGAACTCCATCGTGAAGCTTCCCCGCCCCCGGGTTGCGCTGCGCAATTCGGTCATGTAACCGAAGAGTTCCGAAAGGGGGACCAGTGCTGCGATGATTTCACTCGCCGCCCGACTCAGCATCCCTTCGATTCGCCCCCGTTTTTGCTGTAGCGAACCAAGAACCCGGCCGGCCTGATCGCTCGGGACGGTGAGCTCCAGGCGCATGACCGGCTCCAGCAGCGCCGGCAATCCGTCCCTGGCCGCCAGGGCCAGTCCGCGCTGGGCGGCGGCGCGCACGCCGATCGCGGTGGTCACGGCCGGGTCGAAGGGGGCTTCTGCGACCTGGATCCGCAGGTCGGTCAGAGGATAGCCTGCCAGTGGCCCGCCGGCGCACCCCTCCTCCAGGCTGGTCTTAAGCAGTTCCCGTAGCGGCGGCGGCAGCGGGGACTGGTCGATGGCGGGGAGTTCGATCTCGATGCCGCCCCCCCGTTCCAGGGGGGTCAACTGCAGCAGCAGCTCACCCTGCTGCTGCCGCCCCTCGATCTCCCGCGAAAAGCGTTCCCGGCGCGTTACCGCCTGCTGCAGGGTCTCGCGGTAAACTACCTGGGGCCGGCCGGTAGTCACTGCGACCCCGAATTCTCTGGCCAGCCGTTCGGCAATCACCTCCAGGTGCAATTCCCCCATGCCGGTCAGAACCGTCTGGCCGGTATCAGCGTCTTCCCGGACCCGAAAGGTCGGATCTTCCCACTGCAGTTTCTCCAGCGCCGACAGCAGCTTTTCCCGCTCGGCAATACTCTTCGCCTCGACCGCCAGGGAGACGACCGGCTCCGGGATGGTCATTCCGCTGAGCCGCAGCGGGCTCTCCGGCGGCGAGAGGGTGTCCCCGGTGAGGACATCGCGCAGGCCGGTGGCGGCAATGATATCGCCGGCCCGGGCTTCGTCGAGGCGCTCGCGGCGATGGGCATGCATGCGAAAGAGCCGGGCCACGCGGTCTTCACCGCCGCGGGTCCCGTTGCGCAGCAGGGTGCCGGGATGCAGGGTGCCGGCGTAGATGCGCAGGTAGGTCAGCTTGCGCCCCTCATCAGCCAGGACCTTGAACGCCAGGGCACAGAGGGGCGCAGCGGGATCGCAGGTGATCGTCTGGACGGCATTCTCCTGGTCCGGATTGATCGCCTGGGGTGGCGGGACATCGAGGGGGGAGGGGAGCAGGGCGGCGACGGCATCGAGCAGCGGCTGGATCCCCTTGTTGCGCAGCGCCGAACCGAGCAGAACCGGAAAGATCTGGCACTGCAGTACCCCCTTGCGCAGCGCTGCCAGCAGGCGCGGCGCGGTGACCAATCGCCCCTCAAGCAGATCGGCCAGGATCTCGTCGTCGAAGTCCGCGGCCGCTTCGCACAGGGCTTCCCGGGCGGCAGCCGCTGCGGTTGCCAGCTCTGCGGGGATCGTTTCCCGGCGGACCGTCAGTCCCTGGTCGTCCGCATCGAAGTAGCAGGCCTGGCTTTCCAGTAGATCGACGACGCCGCTGAACTCCCCTTCGCTGCCGATCGGCAGCTGGAGCAGAACCGGTCGGGCGTGCAGGCGTTTTTTCAGCTGGGTCAGCACCGCCGCATGATCGGCGCCGACCCGGTCCAGCTTGTTGATCAGGCAGATGCGCGGCACCCGGTAGCGATCGGCCTGGCGCCACACCGACTCGCTCTGCGGCTGGACCCCTTCGACGGCGCTGAAAATGGCGATGGCGCCATCGAGCACGCGCAGCGAGCGTTCCACCTCGATGGTGAAATCGATGTGTCCCGGAGTGTCGATCAGGTTGAGCCAGCAATCTCGCCAGCGGCAGGAGGTCGAGGTGGCGGTGATGGTGATCCCCCGCTCCTGCTCCTGCTCCATCCAGTCCATGGTGGCGGCGCCGTTATGGACCTCGCCCATGCGATGGATCTCGCCGGCGTAGAAGAGGATGCGCTCGGAGACCGTGGTCTTGCCGGCGTCAATATGGGAAATGATGCCGATATTGCGGATGCTGCGGATGTCGGGATGGGTCATGGTGCGAAGCTCCCGTTGGCATTCCTGCAATTATAACGGGGAGATGGTTTCCGGCAAGTTGGCGCGGAATAATTTCAATAACTTGCCAGATTATTCCGGAAATGGCAGGAGGGGAGAGAGGAGAGGTCCCGGGTCAGGAATTGAGGCCTTTGCGGATCTGATAGAGCTCCTCCATGTCGAGGTCGTTCAGTTCGAAGTACTCGCGCTCCAGTTCCTCGACATAGAAGCGGTCGAGGCCGCCGTTGTCGAGGAAATCCTCGCGCAGGGCGGTGTCCTTCTCGGCGACGATGCGGGGAAGCAGGTTGTGGATGTAGATCGCTTCCTTCTTGATGTTGACGACGACATCGCGGAACAGGCCGTCGGGAATCTCGCCGCTGTGCAGGCCCTTGTTGCGCAGCTCTTCGGCCACCTCCAGGCGCAGGGCATCCTGCTCGGCGCGGGTATTGTAACGGGAGTAGAAGTTGCGGATCCGCTCCTTGACGTGGCTGAGGATGATGTTGTAGGTCCCCTCCTGGACCCCGATCTCGCCGATGCGCTGCAGCAGCCCCTGGACTGTCAGCCGGCCGTCCTCGATCTCTTCCAGCCCTTTTTGCAGGCAGCGGATTTTTTTGGCGCCGAAGCGCCCCAGGTACTTGTTGGCGTAGATACTGGAAAAGAAGAGTTCCGAGAAGAGACCGCTGGCAATGGCGTTGAACGCCTTGCGGTTGCCGAGCAGGCTGCGCACCACCTCTTCCGAGAGACGCACATTCTCCATGAAGGCGAGCTGGTTGATGACCGCCGCTGCATTATCGTAACGGTCGAAATAGGTGATGATGTAGGAAAAGTTCTCCAGCAGCTGGATGTCGGCGCCGTCCCGGATCTTTTCGTCGCACGATTTTCCGGTTTCGAGGAGGATATGCTCGAAGCTGTGGTCACGGTTCTCGCTCGCCTGGCGCTTGGCCTGGAGGAGCTTGACCATATCCTCGTCGTCGATGCTGGCATCGATGTGGCGTTCCTGGAAAAAGAGTCCGAAGAGAATCTGCCGGGTCTCGGCGATGTAGTTCTGTTCCTCGAGGTCGATGAGGTTGTCGTGCTTGAGCATCTCGTCGAGGGTGTAGAAGAGCGCCGCGGGGATCTTGTTGCGGACCGAAAGGGTCTTGAGGCGGGTCAGGCGGGCATTCTCCAGGCGGTTGATGCTGCCGCGCCGGTTGCACTCGATGAGGATGTTCTTGTATTCGTCGACGATGCGCCGGTTTTCCGGGTGCTTGTACATGACATCGATGCGGATCCGTTCCTGCTGGTACTTGTCGATGCCGAGATCTTCAGCCAGCTGTTGCAGGCGGGCGAACTCCTCGTCCGGAATCGCCTTGTAGGTGAGGTAAAGTGTTTCAAAGGCCTCGCGGTAGGCCTTGTGCTTCTTGTGGATCAGCTTGACCAGGTAAAGAGAGCTCTTGTGGCCCAAAAGACCGAAAAGTTCATCACCGAGCCCGGAGTCATCCCCCTCGCCGACCGCCTGGCTGCGTTTGAGCAGCTTGCCGAGCAGGCGCAGAATCCCTTCCTGCTGTTCCCGCAGTGATCCGCTGATCGATCCGGTGAGAAAGAAGAAGTAGTTGCAGACGGCGTTTCCCTCGAAGAAGATCCGCTCGTAGCTTTGCCCCCCCTCGGTGCGGCTGGTGAAGCAGAGGCTGCCGTTCTCCTGGTAGGAAGCGCCGTAGAGGACGAGCCGGTTACGGACATCCCCCTTGGCGAGGTCGGCGAGAGGCTGATCGACGCCGAACATGTATTCACAGAACGATCCGCCGTTCCCCCGGTGACTGACCCCCTCGGAGTCGAGGACGAACTCGTTGCCGGGGGAGAAAAAGCGCAGCCGCGCGCCATCCACTTCGTAGAAGTAACAGCGGTAGGCATCACGGGCGGCGGCCGTCGCGAAGTATTCGATGGTCTCGTTGACATGACCATGAAGACGAATTTCCTGATGCATACCGTTCCGTTTCACCGAGGCGCTGGCAAAAGAAAAACCGGGAAACACCCTTTTGCTGGTTACCCGGGCAGGTCGCTTTCGAAAGGCAGGGCCACCCTCTGGCCGTCATAGGCCAGTTCAAACCCTGCGGGGAGACCAACACTGTCGCGGTGGTGCTCCACCTCGTGGCTGAGGTGGGTAAGCAGGGTGCGTCGGGCGCCGAGTTGACGTCCGGCTGCGATCGCCCCGGCGATATTGAAATGGGTCTGGTGCGGCCGAAATCGCAACGCATCGATGACCAGCACCTCAAGCCCCTGCAACTGCAGCGCGGCTTCCTGCGGAATGGCGCTGCAGTCGGTCAGGTAAGCGAGTGGACCAATCCGGAACCCGAGGGCGGTGCCGGCCCCGTGCTCGAGCTCGAGCGGAAGAATCGGCAGGCCAAAGAGGGAGAAGGGGCCGCCGATCGTCCAGGCTGTCAGGTTTGGCCGGTAGCCAGGCTCCGCCGGCTCGCTGAAAATATAGGCGAAGACCCGCTGCAGCACGGCCAGCGAATCGGCTGCGGCGAAGACCGGCAGTGGCGGCTGGTCCGAGCGGCTGAAGGTGCGCAGGTCGTCGATGCCGTGGACATGGTCGGCATGGGTATGGGTATAAAGGACGGCATCGACCGTCTTGAGCCCTTCCCGCAGCGCCTGCTGACGCAGGTCGGTGGCGGTGTCAATGAGGATGTTGCGCCCTTGCCACGCCACCAGGGCGCTGCAGCGGGTACGTTGATTGCTTCCGTTACCGGAACGGCAAACCGGACAATCACACCCCGGCACCGGTACGCCGGTACTGGTCCCCGAACCGAGGATGGTCAGGGTCAGCTCGCCCCGGCTCATACCTTGAAGGCACCGACCTCTTCCTCGAGGGTCGCGGTCTGCCGGGAGAGGAGTTCAACCACCTGGTCGAGCTCGGCGGTACGCTCAGCATTCCCTTCGGCAATGCCGCGCAGACTCCCCACCGCATCGACGACCTGGCGGCTGCGCTGGGTCTGCTCGCGGGTCGCCTCATCGATCCGCTCGATCATATCGCGAATCTTTTCCATGCTGGCATTGATCTGGCGGCTCCCCTTGGCCTGTTCGCCGGTACTCAGTTTTCCCTGCGAGGCGATCTCCTTCATCGCTTCGGCCGCGCGGGCCAGCTGCTTGGTGCCGTCGGTCTGCTGCTTGATGGCGGCCGCAATCTGGCCGAGCATCGAGGCGACCTGGTTGATCGAATCGGTAATCTGGCGGCTGCCCCGGGATTGTTCCTGGGTCGCGCGGACGATGCTGCGCACCTGTTCGGTCGCCTTGGTGGTGCTGGTGCGGATCTTGTCGAGGGCGATCCCGGTCCCCTTGGAACGTTCCACCTCCTGGTGGACCCGCTCGCTGCCGGCGCGCATGGCCGAAACCGCGTCCCGGGTGCCGCTCTGCAGGTTGCCGATAATGGCGCCGATTTCCCGGGTCGAGACCGCGGTCCGCTCGGCCAGCTCCCGGATTTCGTCGGCAACGACGGCAAACCCCTTGCCGTGCTCTCCGGCCTGGGCCGCAATGATGGCGGCATTGAGGGCGAGCAGGCTGGTCTGGTCGGCAACCTCGTCGATCACCGTCAGGATCTTGCCGATGGCGTTGGACTGGCTGCCGAGGTCCTGGATGGCACCGCTCGCCCGGTCGACCATCTCGCGGATCGAGTTGATCCCCTCGAGGGTCGCGTCGACCGCCTCTTTCCCCTTCTGGGCGTCCTTGGCCGCTTCCTCGGAGAGCTGATTGGTACGCTCGGCATTCTCCTCGATCTCCTTGATCGAGGCATCGAGCTCGATAATGGAGGAGGCGGTCACCTCCGTCGACGAGGAGAGAATCTCGACATTTTCCGTGATCTGCTGGCTGGCCACCGACATCTCGTTGATCGAACTGGAGACCTCGTCGACGGTGGCGAAGAGTTTCTCCATCTGCGAGGCGATCTCTTCGATGGTGGCGCCAAGTTCCAGGGTCGCCGAGGAACTCTCCTCGGCGGATTCGACCAGAAAACCGGTACTTTCGGCGACGCCGGAAATGCTCTCTTCGATTCCCTTGATGGCGCGGAACGATTCTTCAAGGGCCTGGGACTGTCGGACGGCCCCCTCGTTCACCTGGCTGGAAGAGAGGCGGATCTTCTCCGTCGCCTCGTTGAGGCCGCCGGAGACCGAGCGGGTGCGGCTGACCATCTCCCGCAGGCGTGCCACGAAGCGGTTGAAATTTTCGGCCAGAATGCCGACTTCGTCCCGGGAACGAACCACCAGCGCCCGGGTCAGGTCGCCTTCCCCCTGGGCAATCTCCTCCAGATTGTGGACGACCTCGGCGAGGGGACGGGTGATGTTGCTGGAAATCGCCAGTCCGACCAGGGTGGCGAGCGCGGAGACGACGAGCAGGATGACAAAGAGGACTTCCTGCATATGCTTGCGGGCCGCAACGCTCTGCGAACTGTCGATGGCCATCAGCAGTCCGCGGCCGTCGTTGCCGAACTTGGCGGTGAAGAGTGCGTAGGGGACCCCGCCGATGTCGGTCTTGCCGTGGCCGGTCTGGAGGATCTCCTGGAGCGGCAGGCTGCGCAGCGCCGGGTTGGAGGTGGCGACGATCCCGTCGGAGTCATAGAAGGCGACCTCGGCACCACTTAGGGCGTGGATCTCGCCGGCAAAGCTGTCGTCAAGGAAATCGATCCCGATCAGCAGGCCGATGACCTCGTTCTGCAGCCGGACCGGGGCGACACTGACGATGGAAAGCTGGCCGTCGAACATGGTGACGCCATTGGCTTCGCTGCCGCCGAGGGCGGTCTGCAGCAAGGGATGATCGACGCCGGTGCTGGCAGGAATTTCGTTGTTGCCGGTCAGGGTCCGCAGCAGAATCTCTCCCTGCTTGTCCCGGACCTGGACCATGTCGAGCTGGAAAATTTCCTGGATTCCCTGAACGACCTTGTCGATCTGTGTGTTCTCGCCGGTCAGGGCCGTATAGTAGACAGCGTTGACCAGGTCGGTGTTGCGGCCGAGGAGCTTGATGTAGTTGCTGATTTCCCGCTCTTTGAAGTCGATGCTCTGCTCGACGAAGTTGGTAACCTCTTCTACCCGCTGCTGCATTGCCCCCGCAAGCTGCCGCTGGTTGAGGCCGGAGACGATAAAAAGCGTTACCGCCAGAGCCAGGACCGAGAGGCCGATCATTCCGAAAAGGATTTTCCAGCGTAACTTGAGAGCTTTGAACATGTGTACACCTCTGTCTGGTGGTCGGCGCGGACGCCGCCATTCCGGTGCGGTCCGGCAAGGGGTTGAGGTTGGTAGCGGCCAACTTTGAGAAAATAGCATCCAAACTCAATGCTGGCAACCATTTATCCGGCCCGGCAGCAGGTCTGAAAGCCTGCTGGCATCCCCTGCTCAGGACCCCGCCGGAGTCGGCAGTTGTCCAGACCGCCGTCGGGAGTTATGCTGATGAGAAAAGGGAACGCCATGAAACCAGGAATACCGAAGATTCCCGACCTGTTCCGCTGTGAATTCCAGGTCGATGCCAATGCCCCGTTCTGCCGTCATCTCAACCGACTCGAAGTGGAGATCGGTCGGGAAGATTACCGGCATCTAAAACGGGTCGAGCTTCTCACGGAATCCCCGGGCGAGGAAGCCTTTTGCGCCATGGAGGAGATTACCGACCGTCTCCTTGCGACCACCCAGAACAGCTATAACCGCGACCTGTTGCAGCGCCTCGGGGTCCGGGTCTATCTCGATTCGGCCCATTACGCCGTTTACTATCGCCTGCCTGACCGTGTATTGCGTTTTGTCGCCGCCTGGCGGCAACGGGTCCTCTCCCGGTTCTTCGGTGCCGTCCCGGTCGATGACAGCGGCTGGCAGGAGGCCGGGGCGGCCCTCCCCGGTTTTTCGGCCCGTTTTCTCCCCGATGGCGCCGGCGGGGTATTGCTGCTGCGGCGCAGTGCCGGGCGCCGTGCCGAGGAGCCGCTGTTGACGGCGACCCATGGCCCCTACGATCCCCATACGCTGGAGGTAGCCCTTTATTTCCTGCGCACCAACCGCGGCGGGGCGGCGCTGATCAACCTCGGCTTTTCCGGGCGGGAACCGCTCGCGGACGAGAGTCTGGAACGCCTGAAAGGGTGGGGGGTGCCCCTGAATCCGAGCAATATCGACGTCATCTATCCTTACCTCGACGCCGCTGGTCACCCCTGTTGCTACAAGCTGGAAGAGGGATTTGAAGGGCTGGTCCGCATACTTGGCGGCCCCTTGCCGGACCTGGTCATCGACCTGCACGGCTGCGTCGGCACCCGGGCCGATGACAGTCGCCTGGTGGTCGGCCTGGGTGGTGCCCCGCCCTGGGTCGAGGGGAGTGAACTGGGGCGCCTGGAGCGCCATGGCGAGGTGCTGCACCTCTTTCCCGCCCCCCGCTTACGCCAGGGGCTGCAGCTGTTGCGGTCGCTGTCGCCGGAGATCTACCTGCAGTTCTGCTCGGGGCCGCAGCAATGCTACAATTTCGCCCTGCTGGGTGGCCTGCAGCTGATTGGCCGGGTCCTCGACCCACACAGCGACGTCGCCAGGCTCCTCCCCGGGGAAGAACGAAACTTCCTGCCGCGGGAAGATTTGCGCTGGATCCCGGGAGCCGGCGGCAATGCCCGGCAACGGATGGCGGCGCGCCGGTTGCACCCCGATATCCTCTGTCTGCATGTCGAAATACCGACCGGCGTCAGGCGGCGGATGGTCCTCAAGCTACGGGAACTGGAGATTGCGGCCTCCCTGGACGCCAGTGGCCTCTAGCCGTTTTTCCGCCCGCCCTTATTCCCCGGCAACAGGACGCCATGAACCAGCCAATTCGCCGCGTATTCGACAGCTACGCTCTCTGCCTCCTGCTGGCGGTAGCTTTTCCACCGTGGCAGGGGACCCCCCTGCTCGCTGCCGTCGGCGCCAGCGGGCCGGTCTATGCCTGGATCTGGTCGCCCCCCCGGGACCCGGGCTGGATCTTCCTTCCCGATTTTCCCCGGCTGTTCCTCGAAATTATCTCCCTGACCCTGATTCTGGTCGTCGCAAAACTCTTCCTGCGCAATTCTTCCTCCAGCTACTCCCAATGATCCTCGTCCCGGCGCTGCAGGACGATGACATCCATCTTCCCCTCGTTGCCGACCAGGGTAGTGAGCAGCCAGCTGACCAGGCTGACCACCAGCGAGGCGAGCAGGGCGCTGCCAAAACCCTGAATCACCAGTCCGCCGATAACGCCGGAGACCATCATCAGCAGCAGGGCGTTGATTACGAAGGTGAAGAGGCCGAGGGTGAGAATGTTCAGGGGGAGGGTCAGCAACAGCAGCAGGGGACGCAAGAGCGCATTGAGGATGCCGAGCAGGGCAGCGGCGCCCAGGGCGCTGGGGAAGCCGGCCACGGCGATGCCGTCAATCAGGTAGGCGGCGGCGAGAATCGCCAGGGTCAGGATCAGCCAGCGCAGCAGTAAACCTTTCATCGGCGTCTCCTTGCGGTGAGCGTCTGCCCGTCCGGTTCGGTGCGGTCAGTGTCACCTGGGTGGTTCAGGTCTCCTGGGCGCCGGCCCAGAAATCAATCGCCTGGGCGACGTCGTCGGGGAGATCGATAAAGCGCAGTCCCATGCCGGGCTCAAGCAGCGAACGACGGTCGAACTGGCGCTTCCAGACCACCTCGCAGGTGCAGCGCACGGTTCGGCCGATGGGAGCGGGGAGCGGAATTTCGACCTCAAAACGCTGGCCGGTTTCACGCGGATTGACGGTGGCGATAAAGAGCCCGCTGCGGCTGATGTTCTTGCTATAACCGAAAAATGTCCGTCGACCATCGTCAAATCGCAGACGGTAGATGATCAGCGGCGCCCGCAGGTCCTTGCGCAGGTCGCCCTTGACGGGTGTTTCCAGCTGTTGTTTCGGCGGGTGACTCATGCCTTTCTCCCGGGGCAAGGGGACGCCAGCCCGTGATAACCGTCACCGGTCGCAAAGAGCGGTGGGGGCGCGGTGACCGGACGGACGTTCTGCAAGCGTCTCAGCAATGCAAGCTGCTTGCCGATTTCCGTTTCCGGCGGAAGCCCTGCGGCCTGCAAAAGGTCCGGCAAAACCTTTTCGGCCGTTGCGCGGGGGTAGCCGGTGGTGGCCAGCCGGTGGAGCAGGCGGCGGGTCTGCAGGGCGTCAAACCAGCCGTGAAAGGCGCGCCGCAAAGCCGGCTGGGCGGGATGGTTCCGGCGCAGCTTTTCCCAGTTGGAGACCAGACCGGTCGCGGCCAGAAAGTCACCCAACTCGGGCGCGAGCCTAGCCGCCTGGCACAGCAACTCCACCGCGCTGGTCTCCGGCCCGGCCCCGGCGGCGCAGGTGAGCCAGTCCCGCAACAGCAGAAAGGCTTCCCACGGATGGCAAAGGGTGAGAGCGGGGTCGCCACCAAGGATCTTTTCCAGGGCGGGGCCGGTTCCGAAGGGCACCCGTGACGACAGGCGCGCCGCCGGCTCTACCAGAGTGGCGCCAAGGGGTGCGACACCGGCGGTTTTGGCGAGCTGCTGGAGAAAATAAAAATCCTCGCCGGCCAGTCGCCGGTTCATCCCTCCCGCCCGGAGGTAAGCCAAAGCGCGGCAAACAATGGTGCTGCCGACGGTCGGGTAGGCATATGGCGATCCTGCCAGGGTCAAGCCGAGGAGGTAGCTGCGCAGGTAGAGTTCATAACGGGTGATGGCGGCATCCAGCAGCGCGTTCTCCCCCGGCTGGTGGCAAAAGGCGACGGTGGCCGCGCCCTCCGGCCGGGTCGCAAAATGGTCCTGCAGGGCGGCCAGGTAATTCGGCGCCACCAGGGTGTCGGCATCGAGCATGGCGAGGAGCGGCCCGCCCCGGCGTGCCCAGTCCAGGCGCTCCAGGGCGAGGTCGCAGCCGAGCTTGCGGGCCAGGCCCACCCCTTCGCCGGGGGGGAGTTCGCAGCCCGGGGAGGCGGCGTCGACCCAGGCCAGGTGCAGCCCGTCCCAGCGGCGGTCGGCGCTGCCGAGCCGCGCCAGAGTCGCCTGGTTCTCCACCTTGGTGATCGGGTCGGCATCGCCGCGCTGGTTGACGACCACGACGGTCAGCCAGCGCGCCAGCTCCTGGCGCGGGTTGGCGGCCAGGCTGGTGAGGGTGGCCGGCAGGCTGGCAGCCTCGGCGAGGGCCGGGATGATGACGGCGCCGGCGAAGCCCTCTCCGGGGGCGCCTTCAAGGCGCCAGGGGCCAGGGAATTGGCGTCTGGTGAGGTAGGTCTTCCAGGGGGCGGCGTTCATGAGGGGAGTGGTCCCGCCTTCTGGCGAGCGAGTTCGGCCAGCATTTCGGCGAGGGGCTCTCCCTGGCCGGCGAGCCAATGGATCGCCACCCCCTGCCTTTCCATGCGTCGGAAGAAGGTTTCCTGGCGTTTGGCGAAAGCGCCGATGGCGCTGGCCAGCTGCTGGGTCATATCGTTGCGATTGAGCCGTCCCTGGAGGTGCCAGGCGACAAAGCGGTATTCCAGGCCGAAGAATTCGAGGCGCTCCCAGGAAATTCCCGCCGCGTGCAGTCGGGTCACCTCTTCGAGCAGCCCCTGCTCCAGGCGTTCGCGCAGGCGGAATGCGATGCGCTGCCGCAACCGGGAACGTTCCCAGCGCAGGCCGAATACCCTGGGCCGGAGCTGCGGCAGGGGGGGGAGCCGGGAAGCCAGAGCGCGTTCGCCGGTGGCGATCTCGATCGCCCGCAGCAGCCGCTGGCGGTCGCCAAGGTCGGTGGTGTTGTGGAGTTGCGGGCGCAGTTGCCGCAGTTGTGCCGCAAGTTCGGCATCACTGGCACCGGCAAGTTCGGCACGCAGGGCGGGATTCTCCGGAACCTCGACCAGGCGGTAGCCACGCAGCACGGCATCGAGATAGAGCCCGCTGCCGCCGCAGAGGATGGGGAGCCGACCGCGGTCGGTGATACGGGTGATGGCCGCGAAGCACTCCTTCTGAAAGCGGAAGAGACTGTATTCCTCGCCGGGGTCTGCGATGTCGATGAGGTGGTAAGGGACGGCGCCGTATTCCGCCAGGTCCTTGCCGGTCCCAAGGTCCATGCCGCGATAAACCTGGCGTGAATCGGCCGAGATGATCTCGCCGCCCAGGGCTTGGGCGGCAGCGACGGCCAGTCGGGTTTTCCCCGATGCCGTCGGCCCAAGGATGACCAGCAATGGAATGGCGGGGTTGGACATGGTACCTGCACGGGAGAGAGGATCTTTCGGATTGATCGGTCTCACTTTAGCCTGCCGGGTCCGGGATTGCAATGGCGGCGACCGCCGGTCCGATTTGCGCTCTTCCCTTTGCCGGGAAGATTTGCTAAGGTCGTCGCCGAAGCGGCGCGCAGCGTGCCGTGCACATTCAGTCCCGAAAAGATTGGTCCCACCATGACCCCACCGCACCCCCTGCCCGGGGAAGAGACACCCCCGGTTATCCTCCCCCGCGCCGAACATTCCATCTCCCGCAAGCAGATCGACGAGGAGACGCTCAAGGTCCTCTACCGCCTGGCCCGCAATGGTCACAAGGCCTACCTCGTCGGTGGCGGTGTGCGCGACCTGTTGCTCGGGCGCACGCCCAAGGACTTCGATGTCGGTACCGACGCCACCCCGAACCAGGTGAAAAAGCTCTTTCGCAACTGCTTCCTGGTCGGGCGCCGTTTCCGCCTGGCCCATGTCCGCTTTGGCCGTGATGTGGTCGTCGAGGTCGCCACTTTCCGTCGCCAGGCACAGGCGGACGATCTGCCGGAGAGTCCCGAAGACCACTTCTTCTTCGCCGAAAATATCTTCGGCACGCCGCGCCAGGATGCCTTTCGGCGCGATTTTACCATCAACGCCCTCTTCTACGATATCGAGACCTTCGCCATCATTGACTATGTCGGTGGCCTGGAGGACCTGCGCGCCCGGCGGCTGCGGGTGATCGGCGACCCGCTGGTCCGCTTCACCGAGGACCCGGTACGGATGCTGCGGGCCCTGGAGTTCGCCGCCCGGCTCGATTTCACCCTCGACAGTGCGGCCCGCGAGGCGATCTATTTGCGGGCGCCGCTGATCGCCGAGGCGGCACCGGCACGCATTCGCGAAGAGTTGATGGAACTCTTCCGCCACAGGGTGGCCGGTCCGGTTCTGGCGAGCGCCCAGGGCCTCGGTCTGCTCCCCCACCTGCTGGCCGGGTACGAGGGCGAAGAGGAAACCTTCGCCCTGCTCGACCGCCTCGATGCGCGGACCGCAACCGGTGTGCCGGTCGACGAACCGGTGGCGCTGGCGGTCCTCTTCCTCACCCGGTTTCTGCGCCTTTGTCAGGGCTCCGCGGCCGAGCATATGACCGAGGTCGTGCGTCTCGCCGGGTTGATCCTGGCCCCCCACTGCAACTATTTCCACATCGCCCATGGCACCCGGCACCAGGCGCGCGAGTTGCTGGTCGGTTTCTATCGGCTCAGCCGTGGCCCGGGCTTTCGCGGCGAGCGGCGCTTTCTGCAGCATCCGGCCACCCCGGGGGCATTGGCCCTGTTTCGCCTCTGGACCGAGGCAAGTGGCAGCCGTTCCGACCTGGCGGAGCGCTGGCAGCAACTGCTGGAGCAGGCGGCAGCACCGGTGGCAGCTGCTGCGGCCGGGGAAAAACCGGCCGGTCGGCGGCGGCGCCGGCGTTCGCGCGGCGGCCGGCGGCGTCCCCCCGCCGGCGCCTGATATTTTGGCCGGCGCCCTCGGAGCTGGCATACCCCGCTCCCTTGGTATACACTTCAAAGCAATCTTGAAGATTCATTGTCCCTCCCCCCTGTCGCCCCGGACCTGCTGATGGCAGAGGAGCATCCCCCACGAGCGCGGTTGCGCACCCGATTCATTCTGGTGGCCTGCATCATGCTGTTGCCGCTGCTCGCTCTGGGCGGGGTCGCCTTTTTCAGCCACGAGCGGCTCAAACTGCACTTCGACGATGTGGTCGAAGAGGCGATCGAGGAGAAGGAACCGGTAATCCATCTCCAAGTTCTCGTCCAGTCCGTCGGCACCCCCCTGCACCGCTTTCTTCTCTACGGCGAAGAAGAGGACCGGATTCTTTACCAGCAGTTGGCGGGACAGATCGACGCCCTCTTTGGCAGTCTCGCCTCGGCACCCTTTGCCCTCGATGCGGAACGCGAATATCTTGCCGCTGCCCACCAGCATTGGCGGGAGCTGACCCCGCTCGCGGCCCGGCTGCTGGCCGATCCGATTGCCGGGAGCGAGACGTCGCTGCAGCTGTTGCGGCGCCTGGAGGGGGACCTGCTGGTGATTGCCGCGGAACTCGATGCCATTCACGATATCAGCGACAGTGAAATCGAAGCCAAGCGGAGAGCGGTCGAGGAGGTCAACCGCGAGAGCATGCTGTTGATCGCGGCCGTTCTCCTCGCCGGTCTGGCGACCGCGATCGGCAGCTGGGCACTCCTGGCCCGCCTGGTGCTGCGCCCGGTGGAGGACCTTGGCCGCGGGGTGCGCCAGTTTGCCGAGGGAAATCTTGATTACCGGATTTCGGGGGGAGGGAAGGACGAACTGGGGACCCTGGTGACGGCCTTCAACGGGATGGCGGAAAAGCTGGAGCGGCAGCAGGCGGCACTGCTGCGCCTTTCGACCCGTGACCCGCTGACCGGGCTGCTCAACCACCGGGAGTTCTTCTGCCAGCTGCGGGAGGAGCTGATCCGCGCCCGGCGCTATGGTCACCCCCTGGTATTGCTGATGATCGATCTCGACCACTTCAAGCAGGTCAACGACAACTTCGGGCATCCCAATGGCGACCGGGTCCTGCGCACCATGGCGGTGGTATTGCGCCGCCAGTTGCGGACCTCGGACCTGATCGGCCGTTACGGCGGAGAAGAGTTCGCGGTGGTCCTCCCCGAGACCGGCGGCCAGGAAGCCTTTGACCTCGCAGTCCGCATCCGCCGGGCCCTGGCGGCGCAGCGGTTTGACTTCAATGGCGAAAAGGGGATCCAGGTGACGGCGAGTTTCGGCGTCGCGGCCTACCCCGCCGACGCCGACACCGAAGCGAAACTGCTCTCCTGCGCCGACGCCGCCCTCTATGCTGCCAAGCACGCCGGCCGTGACCGGGTCTGCTGGCGCAGTTTGACCGACGGGCCCGGCAATTCCGAACTCTCCAGCTAGTCTTCCCTCCGACGCAACTCCTTCAATAGTACCCGCAGCCGCTGCCGTTCCACCGGGGTCAGCCGGCGATCCCGGTAGATCGCACGGCTGAGAATTGCGACGAACTCCGTGCAACGGGGATCCTTGAGGCGGCGCGCCACGCTCTCCAGCCCTGCCGTCGCCGGGATTTCCTTCAGGTGGTAGCGGCGTGCCGCCAGGCGCAGGAAGCGCTGCGCCAGCCGGCGCTCCACGGGGATCCGCCAGCGCCGTCCGAGCCAGATCGTGCCGGTCAGAAAGAGGAGAATGGCCCCCGGCAGCAGGAAGT
The DNA here is from genome assembly GCF_054658035.1 of Desulfuromonas carbonis. Lineage (NCBI taxonomy): Bacteria > Pseudomonadati > Thermodesulfobacteriota > Desulfuromonadia > Desulfuromonadales > Desulfuromonadaceae > Desulfuromonas > Desulfuromonas carbonis. Next base: position 1,640,595 of record NZ_BAAHXR010000003.1, read on the forward strand.
CGGGTGCGGCAAGCCGGCCGGGGCGCAGGGTGCGCAGCTTGCGGCCGGCGTCCCGCGCCAAGTGGAGCTGGCTCCCGAGGTCGTAGGTGATGACCGCCCGGGTCCAGTAATATTCGGCGACGTCGAGCAGGGAATGGCTCCAGGCCTGCGGACGGTTGCCCGCCGCAGCGAGGATGGTCGCGCCGTTCTGCGCCAGCCGGCTGGGGTCGAGTCGCTGCCAGCGGCCGTCGACCAGGGCCTCGACCCAGACGTGGGCCGCCGTCCCGGTGAGTGTGTAATAATTGCCGAATTCGCTGCGGGTGCCACCGAAAAAGCCGCCGACGAGACGGGTCGGCACCCCTTCGAGACGCAACAAGATGGCGAAGCTGCTGGCAAAGAACTCGCAGTAGCCCCGTTTTTTGCTGAACAAAAACTCGTCGATGGGGGCGGTCGTTCCGGGGAGGTCGTCGGTGGCATAGCTAAGCTGCTGCCCGCGGAAGAAGTCCTCGGTGCGTGCCACCTTTTCTGCGGCGCTGCTGCTCCCGGCCGCCAGGCTGGCCGCAGTGGCGCGCAGCCGTTCCGAGATTCCCGGAGGGAGCTGCAGGTAAAAATCGGTGTCGACCTTGCCGACCGGCTCCAGCCGCGCACCGAGCAATGAGGTTGCCTGGTAGCTGACCCGCTTGCGCGTCGCGGTGGCAAGTTTGCTGACCCGGTCGCTGCTTACGCGGGACCGAATGCCTGTCAGGTCCCGCGGCAGGTCGAGGGCGAACAGGAACCGGTCACTTTGCGGCTCCAGGTAAATGGTCTGCTCGATCGGGCGGCCACCGCGCAGCCGTTCCTGCTCCTCCGGTGGCGGCTCTTCGCGCACCCAGGTATTTTCCCGCAGGTGGTTCAGAACCGTTCCCCGCCAGTAGAGCTCCTCCAGGGGCAACTCTTCGCTTTCGACCCGGAAGACCAGCTCGGGATTTGCGGCATTGCTGGCAAAGGCGCCAGGACTGACCGTCTGCGAGAAGCCGCTGCTCGCCGCCGCCGCGGGATTGAGGAAATTCCAGAGGGGATGCTCGGTACGGGGGAGGATGGCGAAGAAGAAGAGCATCAGCAGCAGGGAGCCGGCTGGCAGCAGCAGGGCCGTGCCGAGGACGCTGCGCAATTCCTTCCAGCGCAGGGCGATGGTGCTGTCGCTGCCGAAGAAGCAGAGGAGGACCAGGCCGATGGTGACGCAGAACACCAGCAGGACCAGTGCCGGGAGAAAGAGGAGGTTCAGCGAAAGGAGCGAGGAACCGGCCAGGGCGAAGATGGCGAGCAGGAAGATCTGCAGGTAATTGCGCCCTGTTTTGGCGGTCACCAGGCGGATGGCGAGCAGCAGCACCAGGATGTTGACCACCGGCTCGACCAGAACCGTGCGGTCGATGCGGGTGGCATACCAGGCGAAGAGAAGGAGGGAGAGGAGGGTCGCCGCGTGCCAACCAAGCGGGTAACGGTCGCGCCGGTCGCAGGCAATGCCGAGGGCCAGTGCTGCCGGGGCCGCGATCTGGGCCAGGGGCTGCAGGTAGAGATAGAGCGGTGCCACCCCGAGAATGCAGCTGGCGTAGGTCAACAGCTCAAGGGGCCGACGCAGAGTGACCATAGCGGGCCAGTTCTCCCAGCAGGGTAAGTTTGTGGCTACGCCCGACCGCGGCCGGGAAGGAGGCAGCGTCGAGCTGCAGGCCGACGGGCCGCCCTTCACGGCTGGCGGCGTCGATCAGCCAGCAGGCCGCTTCCAGGCGTTCTTCAAGGCCCCGCCCCGGGAGCCGGGCAGGATCGACGAGCAGCGGCGGCGCCGCTGCGGACGAAAGCTCCTTGACCTTGAGCTGGCCGTGGCGGGCGGAGAGTTTCCAGTGGATCATTTTTAGCGGCTCGTGGCCGAGGTAGTCGCCGATGCGGGTCAACTCCCCTTCGTACCCCTTGCCCTGCCAGATCTCACCGGCGGCATGTCGTGCCCCGTCCCGCTGGAGCCGGGGCACGGCGCGGGGGGCGGGGAAGACGGTCGCGGTGCCAACCACCGGCAGGACAATACTGCGCACGAAAAAGTTGATCGGGAAGGGGGAGCTGACACGGATCTCCTTCAGCGGCTGCTGGCCGCGCCGGGGAAAGGTGACCGGCAGCGGCAGCCGCAATTCCCCCGCTGGCAGGAGGACCGGGCAGACCGCGGCGCCGCCGGCGATTTCGAACCGCAGCAGGCAGGCGGGAAGGTGGCGACGGCGATTTTTCAGGCGCACGATCACCAGGGTCTCGATCCCGGCATAGATCTCGTCGGCAGTCTCCAGGTCGAGGTCGAGGCCGAAGAGGTTGCCGCGACCGAGCAGGCCCGAGACCGCCATGAAGCCGAGCAGGGCCGAAACCAGCAGGTAGAGGAGGTTGTTGCCGGTATTGACGGCGCCGAAGCCGAGCAGCAGGGTAAGGAGGATGTAGAGGCCGCCGGCCCGGGTCAGCTTCAGCCCCGGGGCACGGGGACGCTGGCGACGATCGATTGCAGCACCTCCTGCTTGGGAAGGGCCTCGTGCTGGGGGCGCAGGATCAGGCGGTGGGCGCCGACCGGCACCGCCACCAGCTGGACATCCTCGGGAATGACGTAATCGCGCCGCTCGAGGTAGGCGGCGGCCCGGGCCGCTGCGGCAAGGTTGATGGCGCCGCGGGTCGAGAGACCGGAGAGGATATAGGGGTGGTTGCGCGTCGCTTCCACCAGGCGATAGATATAGTCGATCAGCAGTTCGCCGAGCTGGATCTGCTCGCGCACGGTGCGGCGGGCTTCGAGCAGGTCGTCACGGGAGAGGAGCGGGGCGATGTCACGCAGCTCTTCGCGAATCCCGCCGCGGCGGATGATCGCCTTTTCGAGGTCGGCGCCGGGGTAGCCGATGCCGGTGGCGATCAGGAAGCGGTCGAGCTGGGATTCAGGGAGGGGGTAGGTGCCGACCTGCTCCACCGGGTTCTGGGTGGCGATGACCAGAAACGGTTCCGGCAACGGGTAGGTCGTCCCTTCGACGGTCACCCGGCGCTCTTCCATCGCCTCGAGCATGGCGCTCTGGGTCTTCGGCATCGCCCGGTTGATCTCGTCGGCGAGGAGGATGTTGTTGAAGATCGGGCCCTCGATGAAGCGAAATTTCCCGGCGTCGCGATCATAGATCGACAGTCCGGTGATGTCCGAGGGGAGGAGGTCGCTGGTGCACTGGATGCGCCCGAAGGAGAGTCCCAGCGCGGCGGAAAGGGCCAGCGCCAGGGTGGTCTTGCCGAGCCCGGGGATGTCTTCGAGCAGGAGGTGGCCGCCGGCCAGCAGGGCGATCAGGGAGAGACGCAGGGCGCGTTCCTTGCCGTGCAGCACCCGGTGTTCCAGAGCGTCGATGACCTTCTGTACTTCGGCATGCTTGGCTGGGGGCATGGCTTCGGCTCCAGGGGGTGACCGGCGCGGGCTGCTGGCTGGAATTATATCCCAACCCGGGAGAAATTCCCAGTTGGCGCCCGTTTCGGCCCGGGGGGATCAGGCGCGCGGGGCGCCCAGGACCAGCAGGTAGCCGTCGGGATCGTGCACCCAGACCTCCCGCCGCTTGAACTCGGTATCCTCCAGCTCGTAAAGGATCGGCCAGGCAGAGCGCTCGAGCCGGCGCAGTAAAGGGTCCAGATCGTCCACCGCAAGTCCAAGGCTGGCGCCGACCCCCTTGGGGTGGCGCTCGAGGTTCTGCAACAGGGCGGGGTGGAGGGCTTCGAGGACCGCACTTTCGCGGAACAGCAGGGTGGCATCGCCCCTGCGCAGCAGCAGCAGTGGCGGGCTCCCGGGGAGCGGGCGAAAGCGCTCCAGGGCAAAACCGAGGGTTGCACCGTAAAAGGCTTCGGTGGTGTCGAGGTCGGCCACGGCCAGGGTGAGGGTCAGAGAGTTCGGCATCGACAGCTCCTTTCCGGTCCGTTCTTACCATGGCCAGGCCGGGGTTCGCAAGCGTCGCTCCGGCCAGGCCGGTCTGCCGCGTTGACGGCCGGGGGATGGGTGTGCTTAAATCGACCGATGCCGCAGCCCGCGCCGGAAAACCTGGAGATGGCCTATCTTGGTCTCGGTGCCAACCTTGGCGCGGCGGTGGCGACGCTGGCCGCTGCCCGCGATCTGCTGGCCGCCTTGCCGCAAAGCCGGCTGGTCGCCGCCTCGGCCCTCTACCGGACCGCACCGGTGGGCGGACCGGCCGGGCAACCCGATTATTTCAATGCCGTGCTGGCGCTTGCCACCGCCCTGGAGCCGACGCTCCTTCTGGAGCATGCCCTGGCCATTGAAGGGCACTTCGGCCGCCGACGGTTGCAGCGCTGGGGGCCGCGGACCCTCGATATCGACCTGCTCCTTTTTGGGGAGCGCTTGCTCGATCTTCCCGGTCTGCAGCTGCCGCACCCGCGCCTGCATCAGCGCCGTTTTGTCCTCGAACCGCTCTGCGAGCTGGCGGCGGAACTCCTTCATCCCCGGCTCGGCGTGCCGCTCCGGCAACTGCTGGCAAAGCTCCCCGGCGACGACCGGGTCGAACGGCTGAATCAACGATGGTGATTCCATGACCCGCCTGCTCCTCTTCGCGCTCTTTTTTTATCTCGGGTATCGTCTCCTGGCCCTGGTCGGCCGGATTCTCTTCACCCGTCCCGCGCCGCCCCCGGCCCACACCTGTGAAGGAGAAGAGATGGTGCGCGATCCCCAGTGCGGAACCTTTCTTCCCCGCAGCGATGCCGTCGCGGCCATGGTTGCCGGTGAAGACCATTATTTCTGTTCCAGCGCCTGTCGCGAGGCCTACCGCGGCAAGGGGTGATAACGCCGGCCGGTGCTGGCAAGGATAACCACAACAGGCAACCTGATCGCGGACTTTTCAAACCTGCCGGATCAACTCAACCAACGAGGAGCAGATCATGAAATTTTTTATCGACACCGCCGACGTCGGCGAAATTCGCGCCGCCCACGACCTCGGCCTGGTCGACGGCGTCACCACCAACCCGTCCCTGATTGCCAAGAGCGGCCGGAACTTCCGCGCGGTGGTCAGCGAAATTGCTGAAATCGTCGACGGTCCGATTTCGGCGGAGGTGATCGCCCTCGACGCCGTGGGGATGATCCGCGAGGGGCGCGAGCTGGCCACCATCCATCCGACCAACATGGTCATCAAGGTGCCGATGACCAGCGCCGGCCTCCAGGCGACCAGTGTCTTTGCCGCTGAAGGAATCCGGACCAACGTCACCCTGGTCTTCTCGCCACTGCAGGCACTGCTTGCCGCCAAGGCCGGCGCCACCTATGTCTCCCCCTTCGTCGGCCGTCTCGACGATGTCGGCCATGACGGCATGGAAGGCATCGAGCAGATCCGTACCATCTTCGACAATTACGGCTATGCCACCGAAACCATCGTCGCCTCGGTGCGCAGCCCGCTGCACGTTCTCAACGCCGCCCTGATCGGCGCCGATATCTGCACCATTCCCTGGTCGGTGATGCAGCAACTGGCCAAGCACCCCCTGACCGACATCGGCATCGAAAAATTTCTCGCCGACTGGGCCAAGGTCAACAAGTAGCCAGCGCCAACCGAAATTCACCCTGGCTTGCCGGCCGGTCTCTGCTAGACTTTCAGCAGTGACCGGCCGGCGTTTTTGTTCCTGACCGGGAGAGGGGAGGGAGCGATGAAGCGACCTTTGCATGAGCTGGTGGGGGAAGAGGTCCTGGTGGAGACCGGCGATGTGAGCTACCGCGGGGTGCTGCGCGAGGTCACCGAAGAGCGGGTCTGCCTGCGCGCCAGGACGGGCTGGCGCGAAATCCCCATGGCGCGGGTGGTCGCCATCCGCGGGGTCGAACCGGAACCGGGGGGCAGGTCAGACCATTTTTCTTTGCCCTCCAAGAAGTAACGGAGAAATGCGGTTCCCTGGCAAGAACTGGCCAGGTTTCTTCGCTGTAACGACGAAATTTGTCATTGACAGACGAATTTTTGCGTTTTATATAACCTCTTAATAAAAATGGTCATACCAGTTTTCGCTCTCTTGGTGCGTACCCTCGTCAACCCGCGATCCGGCGGTGAAGGGGAAGGTTGCCAACCAGGGGAAACCCGGGCGGTTGCCCCGCCGGGACCGACTTTGCTGCCGCAGCTGGCCGGCAGCCCGCGCCGAGTCCAGACCGTGATCCTTAACCAGGGAAGAGGAGCCTATGAACATTCACGAGTACCAGGCCAAAGAGATTCTCGGCACTTTCGACATCCCGGTGCCACGCAACCGCCTTTGCCTGACGGCCGACCAGGTCGAACGGGCAGCCAAGATGATGGGCGGCAAGTGCGTGATCAAGGCCCAGATCTACGCGGGTGGGCGGGGAAAGGCCGGCGGGGTGCAGCTCGTCTACCATCCGGAGCAGGCCCACGAGCTGGCCAAGGAATTGTTCGGTAAGCGCCTGGTCACCAACCAGACCGGCCCCGAAGGGCTCAAGGTCCGGCGCATCCTGGTCGAAGAACCGGTGGAGATTGCGCGGGAATTTTACCTCTCCCTTACCCTCGATCGCGCCAGCAGCCGCTACTGCGTGATTGCTTCGGCGGAAGGCGGGGTCGACATCGAGACGGTGGCCGCCCGTACCCCGGAGAAGATTCACAAGCTGGTCATCGATCCCTTTACCGGGCTGCGCTCCTACCAGGCCCGCCGCATCGCCCTCGCCCTCGGCCTCTCCGGCAGCCTGGCCGAGGACTGCGTGCAGCTGATTCTCAATCTTTACCGGGCATTGCAGGACAAGGACTGTTCCCTGATCGAGATCAATCCGCTGGTGGTGACCAAGGCCGGCTGGCTGCTGGCCATGGACGCCAAGATCAGCTTCGATGACAACGCGATCTTCCGCCATTGGGAATACCACGACCTGATGGACTATTCTCAGCTCGATCCGCTGGAAATCTCGGCGGGCAAGTTCGATCTCGCCTACATCAAGTTGACCGGCAACATCGGCTGCATGGTCAATGGCGCCGGTCTGGCGATGGCGACCCTCGATGTTCTTCAGGAGTTTGGCGGGAACCCGGCGAACTTTCTCGACGTTGGGGGGGGAGCAACCCGCGAGAAGGTCGCCGAAGCCTTCAAGATCATTCTTCAGGATGAGGATGTCCGCGCCGTTTTCGTCAATATTTTTGGTGGCATCATGCGCTGCGACATTATTGCCCAGGGAATCATCGAAGCGGCAGAGGAGATCCATTGTACCCTGCCAATCGTGGTGCGCATGGACGGCTCCCAGGTCGAGGAAGGGAAGAAGCTGCTGCTCGATTCGGGTCTCAATGTCGAATGCTTCGACCAGCTCGGGCCCGGGGCCAAGCGTATCGTTGAAATGCTCGGTGCCAGGGATGGCGAAGAGGGCAGCGACTGATTTCACCCTCCCTGATCACTTCCAGAAGGAGATCTGCAGATGGCGATCCTGATCGATAAGACATCCAAAATCGTGGTCCAGGGGATTACCGGCAAGGCCGGCCTCTTCCATGCCAAGCAGTGCCGGGACTATGGCAGCCAGGTCGTGGCCGGGGTCACCCCCGGCAAAGGGGGCGTTCATGTTGAAGGGATTCCGGTCTTCGATACGGTGGAGGAGGCGGTGCGGGTTACCGGCGCCAACGTCTCGATGATCTTCGTCCCGCCGCCCGGCGCTGCCGATGCCATCCTCGAAGCCTGCGAGGCCAAGGTGCCGCTGGTAATATGCATCACCGAGGGGGTGCCGGTCCGCGACATGGTCCTGGCGAAACGCTTCATCGACACGACGAAAACGCGTCTGGTGGGTCCCAACTGCCCCGGTTTGATCACTCCCGGTGAGTGCAAGGTCGGCATCATGCCCGGCTATATCCATACGCCGGGGAAGATCGGGGTCGTTTCCCGCTCCGGCACCCTCACCTACGAAGCGGTCAAGCAACTGACCGATGCCGGCCTCGGCCAGTCGACCTGTGTCGGCATTGGCGGCGACCCGATCATCGGCATGAAATTCATCGATGTTTTGCAGCTCTTCAAGGAAGATCCGGATACCGAGGGGGTCTTCATGATCGGCGAAATCGGTGGTGGCGCCGAGGAAGAAGCAGCGCGCTGGATCAAGGCCAACATGAAAAAGCCGGTGGCGGCCTTCATTGCCGGCGTCACGGCGCCGACCGGCAAGCGCATGGGGCATGCCGGGGCGATCATCTCCGGCGGGATGGGGCGTGCCGAAGACAAGATTGCCGCCCTGCAGGAGTGCGGAGTCACGGTGGCGACCAGCCCGACCCGGATGGGGGAGGCGATGCTGGCGGCATTAAAGGGCTGAACCCTCCCCCCTAACTAGGCCCAACAACAAACGGTCCGCTGACCAACTAGTGTCTAGTTGCAAAAGTTAGCGATAGTGTTTCTCAGTTGCGACCCCTTGACCTCTCGCTTACGCCATACAAAAGGCTTGGCGTTGGGCTGATAGGCTTCTATAAAGGCCTCGATGGCCGCACGCAACTGGTCAATGCTTTGAAAACTGGCGTTCTTCAGTGCCTTACGTGAAAGAATGCCGAACCATATCTCGACTTGATTGAGCCAACTTGCAGAAGTCGGTGTAAAGTGAAACATGACGTTTTGGTGCTGCGCAAGCCATTCGTCGTTGCGTTTATGAATGCAATAATTGTCCAGGATCACGTGAATTTCTCGCTGGTCGCTGTCCGGAAGTTCTGAGAGGACCTGATCCATGAAGGCTAGGAAATCAACCCTTCTCTTGAACTCGGTTGTCTGCGTATGCACGGCGCCTGTCGCTACGTTGAGCGCCGCAAAAAGGTTCAGGGTTCCATGCCGTTTGTAGGTGCTCTTTAGGCCCTGGACGACTTTGCCGCTACTGGTACAGACATACCCCTTGGCGCGCTCAAGCGCCTGGATGCTCGGTTTCTCATCGACTGAGATCACCAAGGCTTTTTCGGGGGGCGCCAGGTAGAGCCCGATAATGTCAGCCGCCTTTGGTGCGAACTCTGGATCAGTGCTTACGCACCAACTTCGTTGTCGGGCAAGGCTGATATTGTGCTTGCGCAGCACTCGCCAAATGGCATCATCCGAAGCGCCAAACTGCTTGGCAAGCGCCGGGCCGTCCCAACATGCCTGGCCGGGCGGTGGCGGAAGTTCCAACGCTTTCAGAACTCGCGTTTGAAACGCCTGGTCATATTTCGGCGGTTTGCCAGAGCGCGGGCGATCATATAGCCCGGCAATACCCGCAGCGGAGAAACGGTTCCGCCATTCAATAACCGTGTTCGGGCGCACGTTAAGATCCATGGCGACCTTGCTGACGGATTCTCCGTCAAGGAGTTTGCAGATAATCCGGGCACGTTCAACAAGGCGCGCCTCCATGCTTCGACTGCTTGCCCATTCCCTGAGTGTCTGGCGGTCCTTTTCGCTGCACAGGGGTATTGGAGATTTTCTCGGCATAAGCGACTCCTTTCACGATGGTGGGGGTGAAAGAAGTCTATATTATAACGCTTAGTTTTGCAATTAAACACTAGCTAAGGGACGGTTTGTTGTTGGGCATTCCAACGTTGCCGTAATATGTGCGGCGTTAACTTTCCTGTATGCCGATGTTTCTGTATGCCGATTGGCCTGATTCAAGGGAAATGCTACCCTCGCCCGAAGGGCAGGAGGGCACCGGACGGAACGCCTGGATCGGTTTTTTTTACTCTTTGCCTGTTTTTTTGCACCCTTCCCCAGGGATTCACGGTGGTGCCAGCGGTATGGATTCTGGCTCAGTGTTAATCCGTCTTTTTGATACCTGCCGGGGGACTCTCCCGTCGCTCGGCCCCGCAGGATCCCTTTTTTGGCTCTATTAGCAATATCCATTTTCTCTTCCCCGGAAACCCCCTTTCTCGTAATGCAATAAGGCTTCACCCTACACCAAGGCCAATTTCTGGCGCCATTATTGCTTTTTCTTGGTTTTTAATCCAAAAGCACTGGACGGTCGTTCTGCCAACGGTCGCCGGGAAAAGCCGATCATACCCCTTGATAAATCGTATGCAATACTTTTGCCGTGGCCTCTGGGGGTAGGGGATCGAAAACTTCAACCCATTTTTCATTTCGGAGGTGTGTCGATGAGAAGAAGACGGTGGATTGGAAGGAGCTGTGTCTGGCTCCTTGTGGTAATTGCTGCGGGGGGGGGGCTGATCGCCTGCAACGGTAGCAGCAATCGAAACGACCAGGCCCCGGCGATTTCAGTGCCGGCCAACCAGACGGTAACGGAAGGCCAGCCCTTCTCATTCACGGCGGTAGGGAGCGACCCCGATTCGGGTACCCTTCTCCACTATGGACTGCAGGGAGCTCCGCAAGGAGCTGCCATCGATTCCTTGACCGGGGTCTTCACCTGGACCCCGACCTTCGACGAGATTGGCACCCACGCCATCACTTTCACGGTTAGCGACGGGCTGTTGAGCGCCAAGGCTGTCGTTGCCGTGCAAGTCCTACCCGACGCCACGGTGGATGACTCGGTTCCTCTGCCAGGCGGGACTCTCAACCCACTTGCCATCCCCAAATACGTGACACCTTTGGTGATTCCGCCGGTGATGAGGAACAACGGCAGTGCGGACAACTACACCATTGCCGCCCGCCAGTTCAAGCAGCAGATTCTCCCCGGTGGCATCTGGAACACACTCGATGGCCGGGCGGATGCCTTTCCGCCGACGACTGTCTGGGGCTACGGCCCGGACGCCGATCCGCTCCCCGATTCATCCACGCTTGGCGGTGCACCTGGCGTGGCGCCAGCGGCAAACTCCCAGTTCAACTTCCCTGGTTACACGCTGGAAACTCGTGCCGATGTTCCGGTCAAGGTGCGCTGGATCAACGACCTGGTCGATGACAACGGCAACTATCTGCCGCCGCTTCTTGCCGTTGACCAGACACTGCACTGGGCCAACCCTCCTCAGGTCTGTGCCGACGGTCGGACGTCCACCGACTGCATGGGAAACGACCCGACGCCTTATACCGGTCCGATACCGCTGGTTACCCATCTCCATGGGGCTCATGTCGACTGGACCAGCGATGGCTATCCGGAGGCCTGGTGGTTGCCGGCCGCCACGGATATTCCCTCCGGTTATGCCAGAAAAGGCGGCTTGTTCGGTGATGCGACCGGCACCAACCCGGGCAACCTCGGTTTTGCCGATTACGAATACCGCAATGATCAGCCAGCGACCACTTTGTGGTATCACGATCATGCCCTGGGAATGACCCGCACCAATGTTTATGCCGGTCTGGCCGGTTACTGGTTGATTCGTGGAGATCATACCCCGGTAGGCGGGGGCGCGACGGTGATCGATAGCGCCGATGATTTCGGGAGCCCGGCAGCCAATGACGGCGTGCTTCCGGGGCCGGCTCCGACAGCAGGGGAGGCGACACTGGCGGTGAACAGCCCTGGCGACCCGGTTCGAAATGCTCTGCGCGAAATCCCGATCCTGATCCAGGATCGCTCCTTCAACGCCGACGGGTCGTTCTTTTACCCCACTAACCGTTCTTTCTTCGAAGGACTGGAAAACCCTGACAACCTGCTGATCGATTTTGCCCCAGATTCGGACATCGCGCCCCTGTGGAACCCCGAGGCGTTCTTTAACGTCATGGTCGTCAATGGCGTCAGCTGGCCGAAGCTGGAAGTGGCTCAGGCGAAATATCGATTCCGTCTGCTTAACGGGTGCAACTCACGTTTTCTTAACCTGGCTCTATTTGTTGTTGATCCGGCGACGGGAAGAATCGATCCGAGCCATGAAATCCCTTTTTATGTGATCGGCTACGAACAGGGCCCGCTGCCCAAGGTCGTCAAGATTTCCACCGGGTTCGCAACCGCCCTTGCAGGGGATGGCAGCGTCCCGGCGGCAGACCGGGCCTCGCCTGATCCGGACCAGGCCCTGCTGATGGCGCCAGCGGAACGCCCGGACGTTCTGGTCGATTTCTCCGGTCTGCCCAACGGTACCGTGGTGCGGATGATCAATTCCGCACCGGACGACCCTTTTGGTGGATTCAACGGCATTGCGGGAGAAGAGGCCGTGGCCGACCCACTGACGACGGGTCAGATCATGCAGTTTGTTGTTAACTCGGCCTTGACCGGTGCCAGTCCGACCGACCCTAACGGGGCAACACCGGCCACTGCCGTAGAGAATCTGATTCTGAATCCGGAAATTCCACTGGGCGCTACCACTAGGTCCCGGCAGGTTTCGCTCAATGAAGAGGAGTCAGGCCAAGTCTGCGCTGTCGGCGGGTTCCGCGGCACGACCATCCTGCAACTCGATAGTATCGACCCAAACAATTTTGCCCAGAGCTGCGCGGCCGCAGGAGGCACTCCTTTTGCGCCAAAGGCGGCTCTGCTGGGGACCGTTGCTATGGGTGGAGTCTATCCGCTGGGAGTGCCGCTGCGCTGGACCGACAAGGGTGGGGAAAGTCTGCCTGTCGATGTGCAGATGGCAGATGGATCTACCGTACGGATTAAGGTAACGGAAAACCCGACTGTGGGCGATACCGAGGAGTGGCAGATTTACAATTTTACTGAGGACGCCCATCCGATTCACCTGCACCTGGTGCGGTTCCAGGTGGTCGGCCGCACCCTGTTTGACGGGGCGACTCCCAGCCCTCACAATAGCGTTCAGCTCTGGGAAACTGGCTACAAGGACATGGTCATTGCCTATCCCGGCGAAATCACCACAGTGAAAGCGACATTCGATATTCCTGGCCTGTACGTCTGGCATTGCCACATCTTGGAACACGAGGACAACGAGATGATGCGCCCTTACGTTGTTTCACTGGCCCCCTGATGTAGCGAACCTGGAGTTTGATCGTAGGACAGCGGCGGAGCGGAAAAAGGCTCCGCTACTGTCGTTTTTCCGTTTTCCTAAGCAGCAAAAGGCCGTGTTTTGCCGGCGGTTGACTTTCCGCCCGGGCTCCACGTATTATTAACAGCTTGAACGGGCCGACCCGGCCCGACCTTAACGCCCTGCTGACAGGACGAAAAGATGGCGATTTTGCGCATCTATCATTATCCGGAGCCGGTTCTCAAGCAGCCGGCAGCGCCGGTGACCGTTTTTGACGCCGAGCTGCAGCGGCTGGCGGCGGACATGGCGGAGACGATGTATGCTGCTCCGGGCGTGGGTCTGGCGGCGCCACAGGTCGGTGTCTCGCAGCGGCTGATCGTGCTCGACTGTGCCGGCCGCGAGGAGCCGCGGCAGCTGCTGGTCGCCGTTAACCCCGAGATCATCGCCCGCGCGGGCGAAAGCTGCGAGGAGGAGGGATGCCTCTCCGTCCCCGAGTATTATGCCAAGGTCGAGCGCAGCGCCACCGTCCAGGTCCGTTATCAGGATCTTGCCGGCGTCAGCCAGGAACTCGAAGCGGAGGGGCTGTGGGCGATCTGCTTTCAGCATGAGATTGATCATCTGAATGGCATTCTCTTTGTCGACCATCTCTCCCCACTGAAAAAAAGCCTCTTCCGCAAGAAATACAAGAAGATCATGGAACAACAGCAGGAGCAGATGTGATCCCCCCCAAATCGATCCGCACCGTATTCATGGGGACCCCCGAGTTCGCACTGGCAACCTTCGAGGGGCTCTTCGACTTCGGTCTCGACCTGATCGCCGTCTATACCCAGCCCGACCGTCCCAGTGGCCGTGGCAACCGGCTGACCTCGCCACCGGTGAAACTTCTCGCGACAGCGCGTGGCATTCCGGTCTTCCAGCCGGCCCGGTTGCGGGCTCCGGAGGTGGTGACAGAGTTGCGCGCCCTCGCCCCGGACCTGATCGTGGTCGTCGCCTATGGCCAGATCCTGCCGCAGAGCGTGCTCGAGATTCCCCGCTACGGCTGCATCAATGTGCATGCCTCGCTGCTGCCGAAATACCGCGGTGCGGCGCCGATCAACAAGGCGATCATCGACGGCGAAAGCGAGACCGGGATCACCACCATGCTGATGGATGTCGGCCTCGACACCGGTGACATGCTGGTCAAGCGCGCCACCGCCATCGATCCCCTGGAGACGGCGGGCGAACTGCATGATCGCCTGGCCCGGCTCGGGCGCGAGGCGATCGAGGCGACCCTGCGCCAGCTCTGCGACGGGACGTTGCAGCCGGAAAAGCAGGACGACAGCCAGAGCTGCTACGCGCCGATGCTGAAGAAGGAAGATGGCCGCATCGACTGGAGCCAGCCAGCCTCCCGGATTCATAACCAGGTGCGGGGGCTCGACCCCTGGCCGGGGGCTTATACCACCCTTGACGGGGAGACCCTGAAGCTGGCGGCGACCCTTCCCGAGGCCGGGGAGGGGGAACCGGGAACGGTCCTCTCTGCCGCTGCCGATGGGGTGCGGATCGCCTGTGGTGAGGGGGTGCTGCGCATCGGGGCGCTGCAACTCCCCGGCAAGAAACGCCTTCCCGCGGCCGAATTTCTGCGCGGGCACCCGCTCCCGGCGGGGCTTCGCCTCGGAGTGCAGGTTGGATAAATCCGCGGCGAACACGCCTTTGCAGCAGCCGCGCAAGCGGGTCTTTATCGGCCTGCTCGCCGGCGCCTGCGCCCTGGTACTGGTCGGAGCCTTCCTCCTCTGGTACGTGCCGAGTGTCGGCCTGGCCAACATTCACCCACTGTTGCCGGTCATCCTCGGGGTGGTCCTGGCGACCCTTGCATTCCTGCTCCTCGGCGGGCTGTCACTGCTGGTCCTGACGCTCCTCACCGGTCGCGACCTCTTCTTCTCCGAACGCCTGCGCAAGATCGTCATTCGCTACCTCTTTCCGGGCATCATCTCCCTTGGCCGGCTGATCGGCGTCGACCGGGACCGCCTGCAACAGTCCTTTATCGCCCTCAACAATCAGCTGGTCCGGGCCAAGAAGGTGCGCGTCACAGCGGACCGGGCCCTGATCCTGCTGCCGCACTGTATCCAGCTCTTCGACTGTGCCATCAAGATCACCGGCGATGTGGAAAAGTGCGTCCGCTGCGGTCGCTGCGACATCAGCGGCCTGGCGCAACTGGCCCGGGAACGGGGTATCGACATTGCCGTCGCCACCGGCGGCACTCTGGCGCGCAAGCTGATCGTCGAGAAGCGGCCGCGCTTTATCCTGGCGGTCGCCTGCGAGCGGGACCTGACCTCGGGGATTCGGGATTCCTACCCCCTGCCGGTGATCGGTGTTCTCAACCATCGCCCCAACGGCCCCTGTTTCAATACCCGCATCGTGCTGGAGGAGGTGCGTGCCGCCCTCGATGAACATCTCGTGGTCTGAGTCCATCTTGCATTTTTGCCGGGCAATTCTTATATTGAATGCCAGGCGGGCAGGTGATTCCTGCTGATAATTCGGTAGTCCACTCGAAGGTGAGGTTTTTCATGAACACCCTGCGCACGATTCTGCTGATGACGGTTCTGACCCTGGTGCTGGTCCTTGCCGGTGGCGCCATCGGCGGCCGCGGCGGCGCGCTCTTCGCGCTGATCATGGCCGGGGTGATGAATTTTGTCTCCTACTGGTTTTCCGACAAGATCGTCATCAAGATGTACCGCGGCCGGGAGGTGACCAGCGGCACGCTCTATGAGGTGGTTCAGGATCTCGCCCTGCGCGGCAACCTGCCGATGCCCAAGGTCTATGTCCTGCCGCAGCCGACCCCCAACGCCTTTGCGACCGGCCGCAACCCGGAACATGCCGTAGTTGCGGCCACCGAAGGGATCCTGCAGATTCTCAGCCGCGAAGAGTTGCGTGGCGTGATGGCCCATGAACTCGCCCATGTTCGCCACCGCGATATCCTCATTGGCTCGATGGCGGCGACTATCTCCGGCGCGATTGCCTATCTCGCCCACATGGCCCAGTGGGCCCTGATCTTCGGTGGCGGTCGCGATGACCGGGATAGCAACCCGATCGCCATGATCCTGATGATGATCCTGGCGCCAATTGCCGCGGTCCTGGTGCAGATGGCGATTTCCCGCTCCCGGGAGTTCGAGGCCGACAAGGGGGGAGCCAGGCTGGCGGGCAGCCCCTTCGAGCTGGCCAGCGCCCTGCGCAAGCTGGAGGCAGCCAACAGCCGGGCGCCGATGCCCCAGGTCAACGAGGCGACGGCCCACATGTTCATCGTCAACCCGCTGCGGGGTGCCGGCCTGCGGTCGCTCTTTTCCACCCACCCGCCGGTCGAGGAACGGATCCGCCGGTTGGAGAGCATGACGATCGGCTGACCTGCAATCTTTCCACCCGGTGCCCGGCGGCAACGGGCTGCGCTTTCCATGGCGCGCGGTAGCTACTCTCGGCACTTCCCGGTCCTGTCGCTTGTCTGATTTCCCGGTGGCGTGCGCGCCACCCTCGAACGCTCCTCCCACGGGACCCGCCATGCCGAAACCTGACGCCCGCCGCTCCGCCTTCGATGTGCTCACCCGGGTCGAGACCGGGGCCTTTGCCGATCTCGCCCTCTCTGCCGCCCTTGATGCCCTGGCTGACGCCCGGGATCGGGGCTTGGCCACCGAACTGGTCTACGGCGTGCTGCGCCGGCAGGGGAAGCTCGATTTCGCCCTGGCCCGGTTCTGCAAACAACCGCTCCCCAAACTCGAGCCGGCGGTGCTGCGGTTGCTGCGCCTGGGCGCCTACCAGTTACTCGAACTCGATCGGGTGCCAGCGCGGGCCGCGGTGCATGCCAGCGTCGAACTGGCCAGGGAGCTTGGCCTGCAGCGGGCGACCGGGTTTATCAATGGCGTCCTGCGCAGCCTCGACCGCGGCCGCAGCGAGATCCCCTGGCCCGACCCCGAGCGCCAGCCCCTCGCCTGCCTGGAACAGAGCCTGTCGCTGCCGCACTGGCTGGCCCGGCGCTGGCTGACCGAAATGGGGGCTGCCGAGGCGCTCGCCCTGGGGGAGGCGCTGCAGGCGCCGGCACCCTTCTGCCTGCGCGTCAATACCCTGCGCTGCAGCCGGGAGGCGTTGCTGACGGCATTTGCCGCCGCCGGCCACGAGGTGGCGCCGACCGCCTTCGCCCCCGAGGGGATCGTCCTGTTGCGACGCGCGGATGCACCCCTGCCCGGGGAGGCCGAGGGGTGGTTCCAGGTGCAGGATGAGGCGAGCATGCTGATTCCGCACCTGCTCGGTGCTCAGCCGGGGGAGATGCTGCTCGACACCTGCGCGGCCCCGGGGGGGAAGACGACCCAGCTCGCCGCACTGACGGCGAACCAGGCCCGGATCACGGCTCTCGACCTCCACCCGCAGCGTGCTGCGCTGGTGGCAAACGGTGCCGCCCGGCTCGGCTGCAAGGAGATCAGCGTGCGGGCCTGGGATATGACCCGCCGCCCCGACTTTATCGCCGCGGGCAGCATCGACCGGATACTGGTCGACGCCCCCTGCAGCGGCCTGGGTGTCCTGCGCCGCAATCCCGAACTCCGCTGGCGCCGCCAGCCCGATGACCCGCGGCGGCTGGCCGGGTTGCAGGGGAGCATTCTCGCCAGCGCCGCCCCGTTGCTTAAACCCGGCGGGCATCTGCTCTACTCGGTCTGCACCCAGACGGATGAAGAGACCGTGGAGGTGGTGGCCGCTTTTCTTGCCGCCCATCCGGAATATGCGCGCGAGGACCTGCGCCCCCTGGTCCCGGAGCATTGGCGTCCCCTCTTCGATGGGAGCGGGGCCCTTCGTACCCTGCCCCACCAGCATGACGGCATGGATGCCTTCTGGGCGGTACGGCTGCAGCGGCAGTCCTGATTGTCCGGCCGCAATTTTCGTTTCTGACCTGTTCGCCACCCCCTGACCCGATCTGGAGCCCGCCATGATCAAGATCGCCCCTTCGATTCTCTCCGCCGATTTCGCCCGCCTCGGTGAGGAGGTGCGTGCCATCGCCAGCGCCGACTATGTCCATGTCGATGTCATGGATGGCCATTTCGTCCCCAACCTGACCATCGGCCCGCCGGTGGTGGCGGCGCTGCGCAAAGTCACCGACCTCCCCCTCGATATTCATCTGATGATCGAAAACCCGGATCGCTACATCGCCGACTTCGCCGCCGCCGGGGCCGACATCATCACTGTCCACCAGGAGGCCGCCGTCCACCTCCATCGCACGGTCCAGCTGATCAAGGGGCTCGGCAAAAAGGCCGGCGTGTCGATCAACCCGGCGACCCCGGTTGCGGCCCTGGAGGTGATCCTTGATGAAGTCGACCTGGTGCTGGTGATGAGCGTCAATCCCGGTTTCGGCGGGCAGAGCTTCATTCCCGCGGCGCTGACCAAGATCGATCAGCTGCGGCGCGAAATCGACCGTCGCGGATTGCGCGTTGAGCTGGAGGTCGATGGCGGCGTCAAGACCGACAATATCGGGCTGATCGCCCGGGCCGGGGCTGACGTCTTTGTTGCCGGCAGCGCGGTCTTCGGTAATGGTGACTACGCCGCGACCATCGCCGAGTTGCGGAGCGCGGCGGTTTCGGTCAAGGTCTGATGGCACGATTCAGGCGGATCAGCGATATCCTCGCCCGCCACCAGCCGCAGCAGATCCCCCTGGGGCGGCTGCGGCCGGCGGCGGTACTGTTGCCGGTCTACCGGCGCGGCGACGAGGAGACGATCCTCTTTACCCGGCGCACCGATCATCTGGAACATCACAGCGGGGAGATCTCCTTCCCCGGCGGCGCCCGGCATCCGGAAGACCCCGACCTGGCGGCAACGGCGCTGCGGGAGACGGAAGAGGAGATGGGAATTGCCCGCGCCGACGTCACCCTGCTGGGGCGGCTCGACGATTTCTACTCGATCCACGGCTACCACGTCGTCCCCTTCGTCGGTACCTTCTCCTGGCCCTATCCGTTCCGGGTCAACCGGGAGGAGATCGCCTCGGTGATCGAAATCCCGGTCGCCCGGCTGCGTGACCCTGCCATCTTTCACAGCGAGGACTGGCTGCACCAGGGGCGGCGCCACCCGGTCCATTTCTATCTCATCGACGGTCAGCAGATCTGGGGTCTGACCGCGGCGATCCTGAAACAGTATCTTGACCTTACCGTTTGAGAACCGGACCGCTCAAGTTGCAATGGAGCGGTTAGCGGCTAGACTGATCCTTGTTTTGCCCTTGCAGACAGGCTGCCGATGAGATCATCCCGCCCGGTTGGGCTCCTCACCAAGATCAACCTGATCATTGCCGGCATCCTGCTGGTCTTTTTTGCCCTGGCCACCTGGATCAACTACCGCCAGCAGCGGGCGGTGACGATCGCGGAGGCGGTGGAAAAGTCGCGGATCATCGCCTTCGAGGTGATTCGCGCCCGCGAGTACCTCTCGGCCGAGCTCACCGCAGGGAAGATTCAGCTTTCGCCCGAGCGCTACGGGCTGATACCGATCGTTGCCGCCAACCGGATCGGCCAGCTGGTGGCCAGGGATCTCGATTACCGCATTCACCAGGTTTCCGACCGCTACCGCAATCCGCAGAACGCCCCGGACGCATACGAAAGCCTGGCGCTGGAACGGTTCCGCAGCGCCCCGAATCTGCACGAGGAATACACGATAACCACCCTCGACGGCGAACCGGTGTTTCGCTACCTGCAGGCGTTCTCCGCCGAGGCCAGCTGTCTCGAATGCCACGGCCGGCCGGCGGACGCTCCCGACTTCATCAAGACCCTCTTTCCGCCCGCCAGCGACCGCGCCTACAACTACCAGGTCGGTGAGTTGATCGGGGCCGCCTCGATCACCATCCCCATGGACCGCTTAGAGCGCCAGGTGAGTGCCAACCTGCGTCGGGATCTCTTTTACAGCGGCGGCATCTTCCTGGCGCTGATCACCTGTCTCGGCCTCCTCACCCGGCAGGCGATTACCCGGCCCCTCGCCCAGCTCGGCGCCGCCATCGGCACCATCATCCGCACCGGCCGCTTCGAGGAGAAGATCTCCCGCCGCAGCCGGGATGAAATCGGGGTTTTGATCGATGGTTTCAACGACATGATCGATCATCTCGGCGAACGGACCCGGGAACTGGAAGAGTCGGAGCAGCGCTTCCGGGTGATGACCGATACTGCCCGCGATGCCATGGTCTCCTTCCTCGCCAACGGCCAGATCATCCTCTTCAACCGGGAAGCGGAACGGATTTTCGGCTACAGCAAACGCGAAATCCTCGGGGTCTCGATTGCCCGCCTGTTGCCGGACAATTGCCCGTCCTGGCCGGGGGGAGAGGTCGAAGAGTATCTGGCCGCCCACGCCGGGAACCTGCTCCGTGAAGTGCAGAGCATCTCCGGCCGGCGCCGGGATGGAACGCCCCTCACCCTGGAGCTCTCCCTTTCGGTGGCCGACTCCGACGGCCATCTCTTCTATACCGCGATCCTCCGCGCCCAGGACTGATTGCGCCGAGCGGGGGGTGGCAAGCGCCTTTATCTTTCCAGCCGGATATGGCATAAAGCGCTAGTGTTTCCGCCCTGCCCCGACTGGACCCGGCCATGACCCGAAAAAATCCCCTGCCGCTGCCAGCGCGCCTGGTCACCGAGATCGTCATTGGTGACGGCGCCATGGGCACCCTGCTTTACAGCCGCGGGGTGCCGCTGGAGACCAATTTCGAGCACCTCAACCTGGTGCGCCCGGAACTGGTACGCCAGGTCCATGAAGATTATTTCAGGGCCGGTGCCCGGCTGCTGGAGACCAACACCTTTGGCGCCAATGCCCTGCGCCTGGGATCGGTCGGGTTGGCGCACCGCACTGCCGATATCAATCTGGCCGGTGCCCGTCTGGCCCGCCAGGCCGCCGGCCGCGAGGGGCTGGTCGCCGGCGCCGTCGGACCGTTGATCCCTCCCCGCGGCGAGACCAGTGAACTGCCCCGTGAGCAGAAACGGGCGATTTTTCACCAGCAGATGGAAGCCCTCGCCGAAGGGGGCGTCGACCTCTTTCTCCTTGAGACCTTTGCCGGTCTCGACGATCTCGAACTGGCGCTGGCGGTAGCGGCGGCCCTCGGCCTGCCGGCGATCGCGCAGATGGCCTTTCTCGAAGGGGGACGTACCCGGGAAGGGGTGAGCGCCGAAGCGGCCGCTGCACGTTTGACCGCGGCCGGTGCCGCTGGTCTGGGTGCCAACTGCGGCTCCGGGCCCCGGGAACTGCACCAGGTGCTGCAGCGGCTGGCAGCGGTCTCGACCCTGCCGCTGACGGCTTTTGCCAATTCCGGTTTTCCCGAGTACCACGAGGGGCGTTACATCTACCTCGCCACCCCCGAGTATTTTGCTGCCGCCGGCCGTGACCTGGTGCTGGCCGGCGCCACCCTGGTCGGCGGCTGCTGCGGGACCACCCCGGAACATATTGCCGCCCTGGCCGCCAGCCTCGCGGGGATGCAGCCTGTGGTGCGGCCACGGCCGCTTGCACCCTTGCCGCGGCCGGCACCGCGACCGGTCGCCGCTGTTTCCGAAGGGCGCTGGCTGGAACGTCGCGCCGCCGGGGCGGTCGTCACCGTCGAACTCGACCCGCCGCGGGGTTTCGACTGCAGCAAGGTCCTCGCCGCTGCCCGGCAGCTGGCCGCGGCGGGGGTTGATGCCATCAACCTGGCGGAGAATCCCCTCGCCCGCATCCGCCTCGGCAACCTCGCCCTCGCCCGGGAGATCCAGGAGGCGACCGGGGTCGAGGTGATCGTGCATGTCACCGGCCGGGACCGCAACCTGATCGGACTCCACTCGGAGCTGATGGGGGCCCATCTGCTCGGCATTCGTTCGGTGCTGGCGGTAACCGGGGATCCGGTAGCGGTGGGGGGGGAGGCCGGGGCCACCAGCGTCTTCGACCTCAACTCGATCGGCCTGCTGGAACTCCTCGCGGCGCTCAACGCGGGACGCAACCTGCTCGGCAGCGAACTCGGCGGCCACAGTCAGTTTCTGCTCGGTGCGGCCTTCAATCCCAACCTGCCCAGCATCGAGGGGCAACTGCGCCGGCTCGAAAAGAAGCTGGCCGCCGGAGCTCGATTCGTCCAGACCCAGCCGGTCTATTCGCGGACCATTCTGGAGCGGCTGCTGGAACGGACGGCTGATTTCGGCGTACCGGTGCTGGTCGGCATCCTCCCCCTGGTCAGTGAGCGGAACGCCGAATTCCTGCACAACGAGGTGCCGGGGATTTCGCTGCCGGAGGAGGTGCGCAAGCGGATGCGCGGTTTGAGCGGTGCTGCCGGGGTTGCGGCGGGGATGGCAATCGCGGAAGAGCTGATCACCGCAGGGGAGGGGCGGGTGGCGGGCTGGTACCTGATGCCACCCTTCGGCAAGGTCGAACTCGCCCTGGGCTTGTTGCGCAGGATTCGCGCGGGGGGCTAGTTGAGATCAAGCAGGCGGTCGAGTTCGCCCCTTTCATCGAGGTCGAAGAGTTCGCTGCAACCGCCGATCAGGTTGTCGGCGATGAAAATTTCGGGAACGGTGGTCCTTCCTGACCGGGTCCGCATCTCCTGCTCTTTGGCGGGATCGCCGGTAACGTCATATTCGGCGAACTCGACCCCCTTGATGCGCAGCAGTTCCTTGGCGCGCTGGCAGTAGGGACAGTAGCTCTTGGTGTAGATTTCGACTTGATTCATGGTCGCTCTCCGGGGCCGAAATTGACAAGTACTACAGTTTAGCCGAGCCGAGCCGACATGCAAGGTGGCGTCGGCCAATGAGGAGAAGATTATGGCCAAAATATCGAGATACGGGCTGTTGCTGGTGCTGTTCGGGCTGTTCCTGGGGGGGTGCAGCTGGATGGCCGTGCCGCGTCCCGATGTTGCCGATGCCGAGCGGGATTTTTCGACCCGGCTGCGCTGGCTTGACTTTCCCGGCGCGGCCCGTCACCTGCGCCCCGAGTACCAGGAAGCTTTTCGCGAACAGTTTGCCGCCCTCGATGGTCTCCACATCACCGATACCCGCTTCGTCAGCCGGGACGAAACGGCCTCCGGACAGATTGACAGCCGGCTGGAAATCGATTATTACCGACTGCCATCGGTGACGGTCAGGACCTGGCAGTTCACCCTGGCCTGGGAGTATGTCGACCTGGGACGGTGGCAGTCGGGATACTGGCGGATTGCAACCCCCTTCCCGGATTTTCCGTGAGTCGCCGTGGCTTCGAACGGGGCCGGAAAGAGGGGGAGCAGGCAGGGGCGGCGGTGGTCCCGCTGCCAGCGGAAACATAAATTTTCCCTTGATTTGCACTTCCCCTTTATGGTATTTAGCTGCATACTGTATACAAAATAGATACGGGCAACTGCCAGAAAAGAGCGGGAAATAGTTTGGTTTCCGCGCCCTTTAAGGGAGTTCTCCGTGCCGTCTCCGGGGATGGCGCGCGAGTTGACAGGAGGTCGTTTTGGCTCAGGTCGTTTTTTCCAGTTGGGGACGCAAGATCGTCGATAACCGCCAGGGTGGCGAGGCGGATCTGGCGTCACTGAAACTCAAGCTCGCCGAGAACTATCTCAGTGAAGGCAAGATCGGCGCTTTCATGGGCTGGGACGGCATTGTGCTGATCGACCGCGCCACCGACGTGGTGGCCATGGCGGCCGAGTATATGAAACGGGTCCAGGAAAAGTACTGCTGTGCCAAGTGTACCCCGGGCAAGAAGGGGACGCGGGTGCTGCAGGACACCCTCGCGCGGATTGTCGCCGGTCACGGCGAAGAACAGGACCTGGAGATCATCGAAGACCTGGCGTCGTTGCTGGAAACCTGCAAATGCACCCTCTGCATGACTTCGGCGATTCCGGTCTTTGACGCGGTGAAACATTTCCGTCAGGATTTTCTCGATTATATCGGCGGCAAGCGCAAGCCGAGCCCGGCCAAGGCCTACCGGGAGAAGCTCACCGCCCCCTGCATGGACCGCTGCCCGGCCCATATCGATATCCCCGCCTATATCGAAGAGATCAAGGATTACCGCTTCGACGGGGCCCTCGATGTGATCCGCCGCAACATGCCGATCCCCGCCGTCTGCGGCCGGGTCTGCCCGCATCCCTGCGAGAAGGCCTGTCGCCGGGCCCTGGTCGACGATCCGATCAGCATCATGGTGCTCAAGCGCGTCCCCTCCGACCATGAATGGATGCATCACCGGCAGCCGCCGATACTTCCGAAACCGCGCAAGGACAAGAGGGTCTGCGTGGTCGGCGCCGGGCCGGCCGGCGTGACCTGCGCCTACTACCTGCTGCTCGAGGGCTACCAGGTGACGATCCTCGAGATGCTCAATGAGCCGGGCGGGACCGTGGCCGTCGGCATCCCCGACTACCGCATGCCGCGCCACCTGCTGCGACGCGACATCGAGATCATCACCAGTCTCGGCGGCGAAATCCGCTACAATACCAAACTCGGCCGCGATGTCTCCCTCAAGCAGCTCAAGGAAGAGTACGACGCGGTCTTCCTCGGCACCGGCGCCTTCAAGTCGAAACCGATGGGGGTCGAAGGCGAGGACGCCGGCTATGAAGGCTTCTCCCCCGGTGGCATCCATTACCTGCGGGCGGTGGCCCTCGGCCAGCCGATCGAGACGCCGAAACGGGTGATCGTCGTTGGCGGCGGCAACACCGCCATCGACTGTGTCCGGGTCGCCCTGCGCGAAGGGGCCGAGGAATCGATCCTGGTCTACCGCCGGACCCGCAAGGAGATGCCGGCCGAGTCCTATGAGGTCGACGACGCTGAAGAAGAGAACGTCAAATTCGAATTCCTGCGCAATCCGACCCGCCTGATCGCCGAGAACGGCAAGGTCGTCGGCGTCGAGGTGGTGGTGATGGAGCTCGGCGAACCGGACGAGTCGGGACGGCGCCGGCCGGCGCCCAAGCCGGGGAGCGAGTACATCATCCCCTGTGATCTGGTCATCCCCGCCATCGGGCAGGATCCTGACCTCTCCTACCTCGGGGAGGAGGATTTTGGCATCAAGCAGACCCGCTGGAACAGCATCGTCACCCATGGCGGGACGATGATGACCGATTGCGAAGGGGTCTTCGCCGGGGGCGACTGCGAGTATGGGGCGATGACCGTCGTGGTTGCGGTCGGCCATGGCCGGCGTGCCGCCCGGGTCATGGATCGCTGGCTGACCGAAGGGAAGGCCTATCTCGACCAGGAAGACGCCATGGAGGATTTGGTCAACCAGCTCGGCGTCTTTGACGAGAAGGAGAATGTCGGCATCCTCGGCGGTCTGCACCGGGAGCACCAGCCCAAGATTTCCGGCGCCGAGCGGGCCAAGAACTACGAGGAGATCGAACTGGCAATGCCAGAGAGCCAGGCGGTGCGCGAAGCCGAACGCTGCCTGCGCTGCTACCGGGTTGGAATGGTAGCCGTCAATTGACGCGTATTACTGCGAAGCGACCGATATGAATGCTGCGGCGGGATCTCAGGGTCCGGCCGCGCTCCATGCAAAGGTGATGAGTCCATGGTCAATCTGAAGATCGACGGCAAGGCGGTGCAGATCGAGAAGGGCGCGACGATTCTGGCCGCGGCCGAAAAGATCGGGGTCACCATCCCCACCCTCTGTTTCCTGAAGAAGGTCTCGCCTACCGGCGCCTGCCGCATCTGTGTCGTCGATATCGCCGGGGTCGATAAGCCGATGACCGCCTGCAACACGGTAGCGGTCGAAGGCATGGCGGTCACCACCCAGTCCGAGCGCCTGGCCAAGATCCGGCGCCAGGTCGTCGAACTCCTCCTGGTCAACCATCCCCTCGACTGCCCGGTCTGTGATGCCGGCGGGGAGTGTGATCTGCAGAATGTCTGTTACGCCCAGGATGTCACCCGCCAGCCCTTTGGGGCCGAGGATGTCAACCCCGGCGTCATCGATCGCTGGCCGCTCATCCAGCAGGTTCCCAACCGCTGTATCCTCTGCGAGAAGTGCGTCAAGGTCTGTCACGAGGTGGTCGGGTCGAGTGCGCTCTTCGTCAACGACAAGGGCGACCGCGCCTTTATCGACAAACATCTCGATCTCTGCGAATTCTGCGGCAATTGCGTACAGGTCTGCCCCACCGGTACCATGATCTCCAAGCCCTTCAAATTCCGGGCCCGTCCCTGGGAACTGCGCAAGGTTGCTTCGGTCTGTACCGCTTGCGGCAGCCATTGCCAGGTCGATCTCAACGTCAAGCAGGACGAGGTCTATCGGGTCACCTCCGAGGACGGAGTCACCCGCAATGACGGCAACCTCTGCATCGGTGGTTTCTTCGGCACCGACTATCTGCGTTCCCCGGCGCGCCTCACCTCCCCCCTGGTCAAGCAGGGGGAGAGCCAGCAGCCGGCGAGCTGGGATACGGCGCTTGCTCTCATCGTCGAACGGCTGCAGTCCCTGGGCGCCGCCAAGGGGGAGGCGGTGGCCGGCCTCGCTTCACCACGCCTGACCAACGAGGAGAATTACCTTTTCCAGAAACTCTTCCGGGTGCTGCTCGGCAGCAACAATATCGATTCCGAGGCCCGCTTCGGCGCCCTGCGCAGTAATGGCGTACTGCGCCAGGCCCTCGGCCTTTCCGGGGCGAGCAACCGGATCGATCGGATCGGCGCGGCGGAAGCGGTCCTGGTATTCGGCTGCGATGTGACCGCCGAGGCGCCGGCTATCGACTGGCAGATCGAACAAGCCTGCCGCAAGCGTGACGGCAAGCTGGTGCTGGCCGGACAACGGGGGGTCAAACTCGACCGCCATGCTCACACCGTATTGCGCTATCGGCCCGGCAGTGAAGCGGCCCTGGCTACGGCCCTGGCCCGCATGATCCTTGATGCCGGACTCGCCGACACGGCCTATCTGCGGCAGTATGTCGGCAACGGCGACGAGCTGCTGACCGGTCTGCAAGGGGTCGATCTGGCGGCGACGGTTGCCGCCACCGGCCTGGCGCCGGAGCTGATCGACGAGGCGGCCCGTTATCTCGGCGCGGCCAGGAGCGTCGCCCTCATCTTCGGTGCCGACATCAGCAAGGGGCCGGAAGCGGAAGCCGCCACGGCGGCCCTGGCCAACCTCGCCCTGGTCTGTGGCGCCCTGCACGGTGAGATCGGCGGTCTCTTCCCGGTCGACGAAAAAGGGAACATGCAGGGCCTGCTCGATATGGGCGTCTGCCCCGAAAACCTCCCCGGACAGCAGGCGTTTGCCACGTCCAAGGCGGCCTTCGAACAGGTCTGGGGGGCCACTCTGCCCACCGCGGGGAGGGATGCCCTGGCTATTCTCGAGGGGATCGAAAAAGGCGAAGTCCGCTTTCTCTACCTGGCGGCGACCAACCCCCTGGTCTCTTTTCCCGAGGCGGGGCGCTGGCGCAAGGCCCTGGCAAAGGTCGAGTTCCTCGTGGTGCAGGATATCCTCGCCTCCGAGCTGACCGCCCTCGCCGATGTCGTCCTCCCGGCAGCTGGTTTCGCGGAAAAGAATGGCACCGTCACGTCTCTCGACCAGCGCATCAACCGCCTGGTCCGGGCGACCGGAGCGCCTGGCGCGGCGCGGGAGGATTTTGCCATCCTCGCGGAGCTCTACCAGCGCCTGGCCGGCACCAGCCAGATCCCCCAGCTCGACCAGGTCGCCAGCGAGATCACGGCCCTGGTCCCCTCTTACGCCGACACCTGCTTCCCCACCAAGGATGCCCGTTCCGGGCTCAAGGCGCCCTTTGCTCCGGCTCCCGGCAGCCTTCGTTTCACCCCGGTGGTCCTGACTGCGCCCAACGCCACCGGGCCGCAACTGGTAACCGGGAAGGTCCTCTTCCATTTCGGAACCACCACCACCTTCGCCAACGGCTGCCTGGCCGTGGCACCCTCCGGCTACGTCGCCATGAGCCCCCGTGATGCCGAGGCCCTGGGGGTCAAAGATGGTGGACGGGTCAAACTTACCTCGGGTTCCGGGTCGCTGCTGGCACCGGTCAAGCTCAGTGCCCAGTTGCCCGACGGTCTGCTGTTCGCGCCCTGTCACTTTGCCGATACCCCGGTGCAGCAACTGCTGACCGCGGCCGGCAACCGGGTCTCCGTCCAGGTGGCCAAAGCTTGACCTTGCCACTTTTTCTGCCGTACTATCAGGGCGCCGCCGGGATTCTCCCGGCGGCGCCCCTTTCACTTGGCCGGGAGTCAGCCATGGAAACCACCTTCTGGGATTATCAGGACCAGGTCGCGTATCACAAGGAAAAGGCCAACAAGGTGCAATTGGCGGAAACCCCGCACTCGCGCACCACGCTCTGGTGCCTTCTGCCGGGGCAGCATATCCACCCGCATGAACATGCCGGAGATCATATCTGGATCGTGCTCGAGGGGGAAGGGACCTTCCTCGGCGCTGGCGGGCCGCGTCCGGTTGGTCCGGGAACCCTGCTGGTCGCGCCCCAGGGGCGCCCCCATGGGGTTGAAAACAAGTCGCAAGAAGGGTTGGTCTTTGTCAGTATCTCGGCAGGCTGACCCCTCTCCGCCCGCGGTGGCTGGACGAAAACCCTTGGCTTCAGGGCGTGGCCCTGGCCATAAAATCGGACGCTACAGCAGCGGCCGCCCGGGAAAGGGCGGCCGCTGCCGTCAGGACTGGGGGCAGGTTGTGGTCAGTGCTCGCGGTAACCCAGAACGACCAGCAGGCAGCTGCCATCGGCAATGAGGTTGACCCCTTCTGCTTCGCAGGTGGCGATGGCGGCGGCACTCTCGGCGCCAGGTTGCATCCAGATATTGCGGATTCCGTGGGCGATCGCCACTTTCACCACTTGCTCCGTAACGGAAGGTGGCGTGATGATCGAGATACTGGTTGCTTCGGGTGGCAGGTCGCTGACCCGTGCAACGCAGGGAATCCCTTCGATCACCTCTTCCCGGGGGTTGACCGGTATGACCGTTCGGTTGCGCTGCTGGTAGCAGCGAACCACCTTGTTACCATATTTGTCCCGGTTGGACGAAGCGCCGACCACGCCAAAGGCGGAAGCGGCAAGAAAGGTCGCAATGCGTTGGTCCATGGAAATCTCCTCCCCGGTGGCTGGTGTGGTTTTCTTATCGCAAGTATACCATTGGCTCTTTT
The DNA here is from genome assembly GCF_054658035.1 of Desulfuromonas carbonis. Taxonomy (NCBI): domain Bacteria; kingdom Pseudomonadati; phylum Thermodesulfobacteriota; class Desulfuromonadia; order Desulfuromonadales; family Desulfuromonadaceae; genus Desulfuromonas; species Desulfuromonas carbonis. The sequence goes on from NZ_BAAHXR010000003.1 coordinate 1,669,340, forward strand.
CACCGCTGGCGGGAAAACGGCTGGCCGCGGTTAACCCCTGCAGGATGGTTGCGGCGTAGTTGACGGGAAGGGAGAAGTGGCCTTCTCCGGGGTATAGGGTGGTTCTGCACGACCTCAGGCGCCCGGCCAGTAACTCCCCGAAGGCTGCTGGGACGAGAAGGTCGGCGGACCCATGCCAGAGCAGCGTCGACGCGTCGATCCCGGCAAGGGGAAATCCCCAGGGTCGGGCAAAACTGGCGATGTCGTCACGCAGGCCGGCATACCCTTTTTGCAGAGCGTCCCTCCAGGAAGTCAGCAGCAACTGGCGAACGCGAGGCGCGGCAAGAACCTCCTGGTCCCGGGCCGAAAGCCGGCGGGCCTGGGCGCGCAGGAAAGTTTCCGGGAAGGCGCGGATCAGCAGGCGCAGCGGCGCCATCAGCAGGCCGAGAGGAAGCAGCTGGCGGCGACTCCAGGCCTGTAGCCCCCGCCAGATCGGGGGGAGGGGAGTGGCGGCGGGAAATTCGTCCAGCGGGCCGACAGGTGAGACGAGTCCGAGCGCAGCGACCCGGGTTCCAAGGCGGCAGGCGGTGGCACAGGCAAAGGGAGCGCCCCCGGATACCCCGAGCAAAAAGAGCCGCTGCAGGTTGAGGTGGCAGCAGAGTTCCACCAGGTCGCTGGCGACGTCGGCAAGGTGGCGCCCCGATGCGGGAGTCGAGAGGCCATACCCGGGCCGGTCGGCCGCGATCAGTCGGAACCCGGCTCGGGCGGCAGCCTCTGCCGCCAGGCCGGCCTCCAGCCGGCAGCCGGGGGTGCCGTGGCAGTAGAGGAGGGGGAGACCGCTGCTGGCGCCGAATTCAGCCCAGCCGAGTTGGCGGCCGTCGCTGAGCCGCAGGGTCCCGGTGCAGAGCGCTGCCGGAAAGCTGGGGTCGGGGCTTGTTGCAGGAAGAGCGATTTCCATTATTATTCTCTTCGGCTAAGCTGGTTGGCAACGGCAACGGGTTTTCCGGAATCTTGGCACTCTGATGGAGGAGCGTATCGTCATGGCTTATGACCATTCCCGGGGGCTGCTGGAACGGGCGGTCGCCGCCGCCGAGGAGGGGAATACGATGCTGGCGCTGATGCACCTGGAACATCTCCCCGAAGATTGCCGGCCGCCCCTGGCCTGGTCCTATCTCGGCTACTGCATTGCCCGGGAGCGCCGGCAGTATCGTCGGGGGGTCAATTTCTGCCAGCAGGCGCTGCAGCAGGATGCCGCCAACCAGATCCATTATCTCAACCTCGGCCGTATCTACCTCCTCGCCGGGCAAAAGGGCCGGGCCATCACCACCCTTCGACGCGGGCTCAAGTTTGGTCGTGACCCGCGACTGGTTGCCGAGTTGAAACTGCTCGGGGTGCGACGGCCCCCTTTCTTTCCGACGCTGGAGCGCGCCCATCCCCTCAACCGCCTGGCGGGGAAATTGCGCCACCGCTTCAACCGGGGCTGAGGCCGGCCCCAGCCTGCCGCGGACCCGGGATGGGAGCGCCATTGCAAAGGAACGGCCGGGAATAAAACCCGGCCGTCTTTTTGCTGGTGCGCCAGGCATGGCGCGTAGCGCCTTGACTGGCGCTGTCTGATTCACTGTGGTGGTGAATCAGTGACTTGGGGGTGAAAGTCCCCTGCGGACCCTGATGGCGGGAACCGCTAGCCGGACGGCAAGGGTGTCCATCGCGAGGTGGAATCTGAAGGAAGCCGCAGGCAAAATCCCGGTCCGACGAACAGAAACCGCATGAGGCAGTCTCATCCGGGCGAGAAGGCCAATATCTTCAAAGCCCGATAGCCATCCGGGAGGGTGGGGCTGTAGATGCGGCGGGTAGATGGGAGGAAGGTCACGCGCATTACCCTGGGAGATCTGTCGGTCTGCCTCGTGCTACCGTCACCGTAAGGTGTCGGGACGGGCCGGCAGAAGTCAGCAGAGGCCGTAGTAGCCGGAGTAACCACCCGGCAAAGGGCCGAACACGAGGCGTCGTTTCAGGAGACTCGCGTTTCGATGACGACAAGAGCAGCAGAAGTCCCGGTCGAGATACCGGGAGCCGTCCCGGAGGGCAGCGGCCGGAAGCCGCCAGAGCATGGGAGCGGTGCGTCAAACGTCACGGCAACGAGAGACCCTTCCTGGACGAAAGCGGAAAGGGGGCTGATGGAAGACGTCGTCAGCCGCCCGAACATGATGGCGGCCTTAGAGCGGGTGGAAGCCAACAAGGGCGCCCCCGGCATCGACGAGATGACGACGGGCGAGCTTCGCGGTTTTCTCAAGGAGAAGTGGCCGACCATCAGGGAAGAGTTGCTGAATGGGACGTATCGCCCCCAGCCGGTGCGGAAGGTGGAAATCGAGAAGCCCGACGGGGGAGTGCGCACCCTGGGAATCCCCACGGTGTGCGATCGGCTCATTCAGCAGGCGCTGCATCAGGTGCTGACGCCGCTATTCGATCCGGACTTCTCCGAGAGCTCCTACGGGTATCGTCCCGGACGGAGTGCCTGGCAGGCGGTTAGAGCCGCCCGTCGGCATGTGGCCGACGGCAAGCGCTGGGTGGTCGATATCGACCTGGAGAAGTTCTTCGACCGGGTGAACCACGACATCCTCATGTCGCGGGTCGCCCGTAAGGTCGAAGACAAGCGGGTATTGCTGCTCATCCGGCGGTACCTGCAAGCCGGAGTGCTCGAAGGCGGGCTTGTGTCGCAGAGGGTGGAAGGGACGCCGCAGGGTGGTCCCCTCTCACCTCTTCTGTCGAACATCCTGCTCGACGCGTTCGACAAGGAACTGGAGAGGCGCGGTCACGCCTTCTGCCGCTACGCCGACGACTGCAACATTTACGTGCAGACCAGGCGCAGCGGCCAAAGGGTCATGGCCAGTCTCACCCGGTTCCTGGAGGAGCGGCTGGCACTCAAGGTCAACGTCGCCAAAAGCGCCGTCGACCGTCCTTGGAAAAGGGTCTTTCTGGGTTACAGCATGACCTTTCACAAGAAACCCCGCCTCAAAGTGGCGGAGTCGAGAGTGAAGCGGTTCAAGGCCGGACTCAGGAAGGTCTGCCGACGGGGCAGGGGACGCAGTCTCGCTCAGGTCATCAAAGAAATCACCCCGAAGCTACGGGGGTGGGCCTCTTACTTCCGCCTGGCGGAGGTCAAAGGCATCTTCGAAGAACTGGACAAATGGCTGCGGCGGAAGCTGCGCTGCATTCTATGGCGACAGTGGAAGCGCCCCTATACCCGGGCCAAGAGGTTGATGCAGCGGGGATTGCCGGAAGCCCGGGCGTGGAAATCGGCCACGAACGGGCGAGGCCCCTGGTGGAACTCAGGGGCCTCGCACATGAATGAAGCGTATCCGACATCCTTCTTTCGCTACTTGGGGCTGATCCGCTTGACCGATCAGCACCGCCGCTTTCAGAGCGCCTTGTGAACCGCCGTGTACGGAACCGTACGCACGGTGGTGTGGGAGGACGGCGGGGGCGACCCCGCCTCCTACCCGATCTGCCCTGTCGCAATGGCTTAGAAAGGGCGGCGACTCTTGCCCGGCTCGTAGGTCCCGGTAAAGGGGGTCAGGACAATGCGGATACCATCGACAAAGGTATCGTCGGCGACGGTCACCGGGGTTGGGGGCTCGCCACCGAACTTGCCATATGGCTCGCCCGGACGGGGCATATCCCAGACATGGATGCGGCCGCCCAGGTAGTAGGTACCCCCCTTGGGGAGGTAGATGGTGAATTCCCCTCGTTCGTTGCTGAGGGTGGAAGGGAAATCGGGCAGGCGCTGCAGGTTATCGTCGAGATAGGCCATGGCAAAGCCACCGGAAACCGGGTTCCCCTCGCCATCGACGAGGACGCCGTGGATACCGGTGCGGGTCTCCTGGTCCATGCTCCCCTTCTTGAAGAACATCGGCGCCCGCATCGTCACCACGCTCAGGTCAACCAGCGCCACCCGGCCGGCAGTGACCGTGGTGATGACGCGGTGATGTTCCGAAGAATAGTAGTCACCGGGCGAAAGAGGGCCAGTCGGTTCGCCGGTCATCCGCTTGCGGGCGACGACGTAGTAGGTGCCGGGGGGGAGATCGATCTGGTAGCGGCCGTTGGCGTCCGTCGGCCGCGACATGAACTGGGATGGGCCGAGCAGGTTGGTGAAGGCATCGGGGTAGATGTTGATGTAGGCGCCGGCGAGGGGCTCCCCGGTCTCCTTGACAAGGACCTGCCCATCGATGCCGGTCCGCCCCTGGCCGTCGACACTTTTGGTGACCCGGGTCAGGTCGGTGCGGGTTGCCGATGGCAGCTCCCGGGCGGGTGTGCAGGCGCCGAGGAGCAGCAGGCTCAGCGGGAGCAGGATACGTAGGGGGGAGAATCGCTTCATGGAAGCCTCCTTGACAACGGAATGGCCGAACGGGCGGCAGGGCAGGGAATGGAACCAAGTTTAGCGGCCGGGCGGAAAATGTCAAAAGGCCGATTGCCAGCGCGGTTGCTGGCCGTTAGACTTGCCAACCATGGACTCCTTGTCGCCCCAGCGTGAGCTCGCCCCCCTCTCTTCCCGTCGTCATGACGTCCTGATTATCGGCGGTGGTATCAATGGCGCCGGCCTCGCCCGCGATCTCGCCTTGCGCGGCATCGGTGTGCTGCTGGTCGAGCAGGGCGATTTCGGCAGCGGAACCTCCAGCGCTTCCACCAAGCTCATCCACGGCGGCCTGCGCTACCTGGAACGTTTCGATCTGCGGCTCGTCTTCGAGTCCTGCCGCGAGCGACGGGTATTGCAGCGGATTGCCCCCCACCTGGTGCGGCCGCTGCCGTTCTTCATCCCGGTCTATGCCGGCGATTCCCGGCCGTTGTGGATGGTTCGAGCCGGTCTCACCCTCTACGACCTGCTCGCCCTGTTTCGCAATACCCACGCCCACCGAATGCTGAAACCGGCCGCCGGCCTGGCCGCGGAGCCGGCGCTGCGCGCGGAGGGGTTGCGCGGCGTCGCCCACTACTGGGACTGCAGCATGGACGATGCCCGGCTCTGCCTGGAAAACGTCCTTGCCGCCCGGGCGGCCGGAGCGGTGGTGCACAACTACCTGCAGGTGACCGGGCTGCTGCGTCGCCAGGGGAAAATCTGCGGGGCACACCTGGTCGATAGCGAGAGCGGCCAGGAACTGGAGGTGGCGGCCCGCCTGGTGGTCAATGCCAGCGGCCCCTGGCTCGACCAGGTCTGCGCCCTGGAGGAGGCAGCGCCGGCGCGGCTGCGGCCGACCCGGGGGACGCACATCCTGGTGCCACGCCTCAATCACGGCAATGAGGCACTCTACCTCACCGCCGGCCAGGATCAGCGGCTCTTCTTTGCCATTCCCTGGGGGAGGGGCCTGTCGCTGGTCGGAACCACCGATATCGACTTTTCGGGCGATCCCGATACGGTGGCGCCGACCGAGGAGGAGATCGATTACCTGCTGGCGGAGGTCGGGCGTCACCTGCGTGGCCGGGCGCCGCTGCGCTCCGAGGTGGTCGCCGCCTTTGCCGGCCTGCGCCCGCTGGTGGCGGAGGAAGCGACGCGCTGGGCCTCGCGGGTTTCCCGGGAACATCGGATCTTCACCTCCTCTGGCGGGATGCTTTCCATCGGTGGCGGCAAGTACACCACCTACCGGGCGGTGGCGGCGGAGGTCGCCGACCGGGTCAGCGCTCTTCTCGGTGGCGGCTATGGGCGCTGCCTGACCGCCAAGGTCCCCCTCCCCGGCGGTGCCACCGGGGATTTCGGCGCCTACCTGCGCCGGTCCCTGCCGGACCTGGTGGGGCGGTCGGGCCTTTCCGCAGCTGTCATCACCCGCCTGCTCAATCGTTATGGTTCGCGGGCCGGGCGCCTGATCGAACTGCTCGGCAGGGAGCCGCAACTGGCTGCGCCGGTGGCGCCGGGGTCGCCCCTGCTGGCCCTGGAGGTGGCTTTTGCCTGTGATGAAGAGCTGGCGCGAACGCCGGACGACGTTCTGCGCCGCCGGACGCCGCTGGCGCTGGAGAAAGGGCGCGGGCTGGCCGAAGTGGAGGGGGTTGCCATCCTGCTCGCCGAGCGTCGCGGCCGACCGGAAAGCCGGCAGGGGTGGATTGAAGCTTATCGGCGTAAATACGCCCGTTACTGAAAGGAAACGTGATGGAGATCCTCGTCAAGCATGGCGACAGCCTGAAACAGAAAACTCCCTGTCTGGTGATGGGGGTGTGGGAGGGACGCTTGCGCACCCCGCCCTTGCGGGAACTCGATACCCGTCTCGACGGCGCTCTGAGCCGGGCGTTCCGGGACGGCGAATTCAGCGGCCGCCAGAGGGAGACCCTCCTCCTCTATCCGGGGGCGGCCCTGCCTGCCGAACGGCTGCTCCTGGTCGGCCTCGGCAAGGACGGGCGCCGGGCCGACCGGGAAGGCCTGCGCCAGGCCCTTGGAGCGGCGACCGGCCTCCTCCTCGGGCGTCGGATCAGCCGTTTCAGCATCGATGCGGCCTCCTTTTCGGTGCGCCGCCTGGAGGGTGCTCTGCTCGGACAGACCCTGGCTGAGGGGGTGGAACTTGGGGCCTATCGTTTCGACCACTTCCGCACCGAGAAGAGTGCCGAACTGCCGCCCCCCCTCGACGAGGTGCGGTTTGTGGCCACTACTCCGGCGGCCGGCCGTGAACTGAGCGCCGGGATGACAGTCGGCCGGGCGATCTGCCGGGGAGTCTGTCTTGCCCGCGATCTCGTCAACCAGCCGGGAAATATCAAGTCCCCCGACTACCTCGCCCGCCGTGCCCGGGAAATTGCCGAGGAGGTGGGCCTGCACTGCGAAATCCTGGAACGACCCGAGCTTGAAGCGTTGGGAATGGGGGCGCTGCTCGGCGTGGCCCAGGGGAGTATTCGCGAGGCGCGGCTGATCGTCCTGCAGTATCGCGGCGGGCTGGACGAGGCCCGGCCGGTGGCGCTGGTCGGCAAGGGGGTGGTTTTCGATGCCGGGGGCATTTCCCTCAAGCCGGCGGAAAAGATGGATGAGATGAAGATGGACATGGCCGGCGGCGCGGCGGTCCTCGGGACCCTGCTGGCCGCCGCCCTGCTCAAGCTGCCGGTCAACCTGGTCGGGGTGATTCCGGCGGTCGAAAACCTCCCCTCCGGCAGCGCCATCCGTCCCGGCGATATCCTCACCTCCCTTTCCGGCCGGACCATCGAGATCATGAATACCGATGCCGAAGGGCGGCTGATCCTCGCCGACGCCCTGACCTATGTCCGGCGCTTCGAACCGCGGGTCGTTATCGACCTGGCGACCCTGACCGGTGCCTGCATTATTGCTCTCGGCCACCATGCGAGCGCCGTTCTCGGCAATCACGACGGCCTGGTCCGGCAGTTGCTCAAGGCGGGCGAAACGAGTGGCGAGCGGCTCTGGCAGCTGCCGTTGTGGAGCGATTATGGCGCCCAGATCAAGAGCGAAGTGGCCGATGTTAAAAATACCGGGGGTCGACCGGCCGGCACCATCACGGCCGCCGCCTTCCTGGAGAAGTTTGCCGAGGGCCTGACCTGGGCCCACCTCGATATCGCGGGAACGGCCTGGGAGGAGAAGGGGCGGCCTGGTACGCCGAAGGGGGGGACCGGGGTCGGGGTGCGCCTGCTGATCGAATACTTACGCTAACTTCCCAAAAAACAGGGTTTTTTCTTCCCCGCGATTGACAGCTTATGGGCGACTGCTAGATTTGATCCTGTGCAGCGGGAGGGGCAGGAAGGAGACGGCGTGCTCAGGTACTGTGCCTGGTGTGGAACTTATCAGGGAGCAACCAGCGGAACCGGTCACCAGATCCGCAAGAACATTTGCGAGATCGATACCACCACCATCTGTCCCGCCTGCCTGGAGCGGGTCAAAAAGGAAATCCCGACGCGGGAAAAGAGCTGGACCTGACCGGGCCGGTTGGAGACGGTGCATGCAAAAAAGGGAAGCGGTGACTCCCCCGGGGGTCCGCTTCCCTTTTTTCCGGCTCGGGGGATGGAGAACCGCGCACTTATCCAGGCAAAAATTTCTGTCCCATCCATACCTCCTGCTCCCGGTGATGGTCTCCGGGAAGGGGAGATTTTCCCCAGGCAGGAACAGGGGGCTGAATCCCCCCGGCGAAGCCGCAGACCGGGCTTTGGCCTTGACATCCCTTTGGGGGATTGCTAACGTACCACGTTGGCGCGCAACCCCGGTGGCCCGGTAAATCAGGGCCTTTCCGAGTTTTACAGGGGCCCGATGAAGGTACTTGTTTCCGACAGATTCTCCCCCGAAGGGCTCGCGGTCTTTGAACAGGCCGCCGGCATTGAACTCGCCTATCATCCTGGAATCTCCGCTGCCGAACTCCTCGCCGAGGTCGCCGACGCCGATGCCCTGGTCGTCCGGGGTGGCACCCACGTGACGGCCGAGGTCTTTGAAGCCGCCGCCCGGCTGAAGGTCGTTGGCCGGGCTGGGATCGGCATCGAAAATATGGATCTTGCCGCCGCCAACCGCAAGGGGGTGGTGGTGATGAACACGCCCTTCGGCAGTACCACCACCACCGCCGAGCATACCATCGCCATGCTCATGTCGCTGGCGCGACAAATTCCCGAGGCGAGCCGTTCGACCAAGTCCGGTCGCTGGGAAAAAGACCGTTTCCTGGGGGTTGAAATCTGTGGCAAAACCCTCGGCGTGCTTGGCGCCGGCAAGATCGGCCGCCTGGTGGTGGAGCGGGCGCTCGGCCTGAAGATGCGGGTCATCGTTCACGATCCCTATCTGGCCGAGGAGATGATTCGCCAGACCGGCGGTGAGCCGGTCGGCTTCAACGAATTGCTGGAACGCTCCGATTTCATCACCCTCCATATCCCCCTCAACTCCGAGACCGAAGGCCTGCTCGGCGAGGAGGCGCTGGCCCGGGTCAAACCCGAATGCCGGATCATCAATTGCGCCATGGGCGGCCTTGTTGATGAGGGCGCCCTCTACCGCGCTCTGGTGTCGGGCCGGATCGCCGGCGCCGCCCTCGATGTCTTTGCCAAGGAGCCGCCGGAACAGGACAACCCCTTGTGGACCCTGGATCAGGTGATCTGCACCCCGCATCTGCGTGCCGCAACCGTCGATGCGCAGGTCAATGTTACGGTCCAGGTGGCCCGCCAGATCGTCGATTTTCTCCAGCATGGGGAGATCGTCAATGCGCTCAATGTTCCCTCGGTCAGCAGTGAGCTGCTGGCGCAGATTCGCCCCTGGGTCGACCTCGCCGAGCGGCTTGGCACCTTTCTGGCCCAACTCTGCGGGCGCGGTCTGCAGACCGTGTCGATCGAGTATGCCGGCTCCGTCACCGACCATCCGACCGGGCCCTTGACCATGGCCCTGCTCAAGGGGCTGTTGACCCCGGGCAGCGGCGCCATGGTCAACTACATCAACGCGCCGCATATCGCCCAGGAGCGGGGCATCCGGGTCGTCGAGGCGCGCAGCAATGCCACCGAGGGGTTTTCCAATATTATCCGGGTCGCCGTTTCCGGGTTGGACGGCGAACATTCCGTCTGTGGGGCCGTCTTCGGCGAGAACGACTTTCGAATCGTCCGGGTCGACGACTACCATGTCGAAGCGGTTCCGGAAGGATACATCCTGGTCCTGCACAATGACGATCGCCCCGGGGTCATCGGTTTCATTGGCCAGGTCCTGGCCGGCGCCAATGTCAACATTGCGATGATGAATCTCTCCCGGCGCAAGATCAAGGGGCGGGCGATTTCCCTGATCAATATCGACAGCCCGATCCCCGATGCGGTGCTGAAGGAACTGCAGGGAAACCAGCACATCCTCTCCGCGGTCCAGGTCGAAATCTGAGCGAGGAGCCGGGTTTCCTCCCGGCCTGTCGCCTGTAACCGGATATTTTCATGACTGTTACCGATAAGCCTCCCGAGGTGATGCTCCCCAAGGGGGTCAAAGATTTTCTGCCGGTCAAGGCGGCCAGGATTGCCTACCTGCGGCAGACCCTGTCCGACCTTTTCAAGCGCTGGGGCTTCCGGCCGATCATCCCGGCCTCCCTGGAGTTTCTCCATGTCCTGGAGCGGGGTCTCGGCGCCGGCCTGCGCGAGAAGGCCTTTCGCTTTGACGATCGCCAAGGGGGGCGGCTGGTCGCCTTTTCCCCCGACATCACCCCGCAGATTGCCCGCATTGTCGCCACCCGCATGCACGAGATGCCGCTGCCGTTGCGCCTCTGCTACAGCGGGCAGGTGCTGCGTCATACCGAGCAGCAGGCCGGCAAGGATCGCGAGATTTTCCAGGCCGGGGTCGAACTGATCGGGCTGGCCAGTCCCGAGGCCGATGCCGAAATGATCGCCATGGCCGTTGAATCGCTGCAGGCCTTGGGCGCCAGCGAGTTCACCATCGATGTCGGCCAGGTCGAGTTCTTCCGCGGGGTCATGGCCGATTTGACGCTCGCCCCCGAGCTGGTCCGGGAGGTGCAGAGCGCCATTGCTCGCAAGGACAGCTCGACCCTGCAGCAGTTGCTGCACGATGCCCCGCTCTCCGACCGTGCCCGCGAGGAAGTGCTCGTCCTGCCGCGCCTTTTCGGTGGCCGCGATGTCCTCGACCGTGCCGCCGCGGTCGTCAGCAACGACCGCTCCCGGCGGGCTCTCGACAACCTGGCGCGCATCCTGGAGATCCTTGCCGTCTATGGCGTCGAAGAGCATGTCACCCTCGATCTCGGCGAGCTGCGCGGGCTCGACTACCATACCGGTGTGACCTTCCAGGGCTACCTCACCGGATTCGGGCGCGCGGTCTGCAGCGGCGGCCGCTACGACAATCTGACCGCCCGCTACGGCTACCCGGCGCCGGCCACCGGATTCACCTTCAACCTGCTCAACCTCCTCTTCGCCCTCGACCGCGAGCTCGACGCTGTCGCCCGCCAGGCCACCGACGTGCTGATTTTCCAGTCCGGGGTCGACAAGGAGCAGGCGCAGCGCATCGCCAAAACCCTGCGGGGTCGAGGGCTGTCCGTAGCCCGCGACATCATCCCGCGCGCCCTCGAGGCGACCCTCGACTACGCGCTGCTGATGAACTATCGTTATGTCCTGGTCCTCGGCCCGCCCGACGCGGACCTGGAACTCATCCGGCTCGCCGACAACCATCGGCAACGCCTGACCGCGGCCCAGGTGCTGGCCGCGGACTTTTCGCTGTAACTGCTCAGGAGACGAAACCCACCATGGCCACTGTAGTAATCGTAGGCGCCCAATGGGGCGATGAAGGCAAAGGCAAGGTTGTCGATATCTACACCGAGTACGCCCAGGATGTGGCGCGCTACCAGGGCGGCAACAATGCCGGCCACACCCTGGTGGTCGGGAACGAGAAGACCGTTCTCCACCTGATCCCTTCCGGGATTCTCCACGAGGGGAAGCGTTGCATCATCGGCAACGGCGTCGTACTCGACCCCAAGGTTTTCCTGCAGGAGATCGACAACCTCAAGGCCAAGGGGTACCTCAAGGACGACAGCCAGCTGGTGGTGGACGGCAACGTCCATATCATCATGCCCTGGCACAAGGCGATCGATATCGCCCGCGAGAAGGCGGCGACCGGCGCCCGCAAGATCGGCACCACCGGGCGCGGCATCGGTCCGACCTACGAGGACAAGATCGGCCGCCGCGGCATCCGCCTCAGTGACCTGGTGCGGCCGGAGATCTTTGCCCGCAAGGTGGAGGAATTCCTGCCGGAAAAGAACTTCTTCCTCGAAAAGTTCCTCGGCGAAGCGCCCCTCGACGCCCGGGAGATCGTTGCCGAGTACGCTGCCTACGCGCAGCGCCTCGTCCGCTATCTCGGCTGCGCCTCGACCCTGCTCAACGAGAATATCGCCGCCGGCCATAACATCCTCTTCGAAGGGGCCCAGGGGAGCCTGCTCGATGTCGACCACGGCACCTACCCCTATGTCACCTCCTCTTCGACCCTGGCCGGCGGCGCCTGCACCGGCACCGGTGTCGGCCCCCGCTTCATCGATGCCGTGATCGGTATCTCCAAGGCCTACGTCACCCGGGTCGGCGAGGGGCCTTTCCCGACCGAACTCAACGACGCCATGGGGGAGCAGCTGCGCCGTACCGGCCAGGAGTTCGGCGCCACCACCGGCCGTCCCCGCCGTACCGGCTGGTTCGATGCGGTGGCGCTGCGCGAGGCGGTCCGCACCAACGGCATGACCGGCCTGGCGATCACCAAGATGGACGTCCTTAACGAACTGGAGACAATCCGTATCTGCATCGCCTACGACTGTGACGGCAAGCGCCTCGAAACTTTCCCGCGCGATGCCGAAGTCCTCAGCCGCTGTACCCCCATTTACGAAGACGTCCCCGGCTGGCAGAGCGACCTCTCCGGGGCGAAGAGCTTTGCCGACCTGCCGGAGAAGGCCAGGGCCTATCTGCGCAAGCTGGAAGCAGTCACCGGCTGCCCGGTGGTGCTGGTTTCCATCGGCCCGCGCCGTGACGAAACCATCCAGCTGCTGAACCCTTTCGGCTGATCCGTAGCACGAAAAAAAGTAAAAAAGGGTTGACGCAGTAAACGGATTTCTGTATAAAGTCATCTCTTGTGAGCCGGTAGCTCAGTTGGTAGAGCATCTGACTTTTAATCAGATGGTCGTGGGTTCGATCCCCCCCCGGCTCACCATTTTACAAAAGCGTCCTAGCAGGATCATCTCCTGCTGGGGACTTGAGATATCAGGTCCCTATCGTCTAGCCTGGCCCAGGACACCGGCCTTTCACGCCGGCGACGGGGGTTCGAATCCCCCTGGGGACGCCAAAAGTTGATCACAGAAGCCCTACCGTAAACCACGGCGGGGCTTCTGTGTTTTTGGGATCGAGGTTGGCTTTAGGTTGGTTCGGGAGACCCTCCAAGGCACGCTCTTATGCTCAAAGTCGGTGCCTCTTCCTGGTCGACAACGTTCCGTATCTGAGTACCGATTTCCCGACGAGCTAGGGTAGGGCAAGGTGTTGAACGTTGGGGGGGAGGGGGCCTAGGGGGGATACTGTCGTGGCGGCGCCAAGAGGGCCCTTCCGCAGGCTAGTGTCTAGTTGCAAAAGTTAGCGATAGTGTTTCTCAGTTGCGACCCCTTGACCTCTCGCTTACGCCATACAAAAGGCTTGGCGTTGGGCTGATAGGCTTCTATAAAGGCCTCGATGGCCGCACGCAACTGGTCAATGCTTTGAAAACTGGCGTTCTTCAGTGCCTTACGTGAAAGAATGCCGAACCATATCTCGACTTGATTGAGCCAACTTGCAGAAGTCGGTGTAAAGTGAAACATGACGTTTTGGTGCTGCGCAAGCCATTCGTCGTTGCGTTTATGAATGCAATAATTGTCCAGGATCACGTGAATTTCTCGCTGGTCGCTGTCCGGAAGTTCTGAGAGGACCTGATCCATGAAGGCTAGGAAATCAACCCTTCTCTTGAACTCGGTTGTCTGCGTATGCACGGCGCCTGTCGCTACGTTGAGCGCCGCAAAAAGGTTCAGGGTTCCATGCCGTTTGTAGGTGCTCTTTAGGCCCTGGACGACTTTGCCGCTACTGGTACAGACATACCCCTTGGCGCGCTCAAGCGCCTGGATGCTCGGTTTCTCATCGACTGAGATCACCAAGGCTTTTTCGGGGGGCGCCAGGTAGAGCCCGATAATGTCAGCCGCCTTTGGTGCGAACTCTGGATCAGTGCTTACGCACCAACTTCGTTGTCGGGCAAGGCTGATATTGTGCTTGCGCAGCACTCGCCAAATGGCATCATCCGAAGCGCCAAACTGCTTGGCAAGCGCCGGGCCGTCCCAACATGCCTGGCCGGGCGGTGGCGGAAGTTCCAACGCTTTCAGAACTCGCGTTTGAAACGCCTGGTCATATTTCGGCGGTTTGCCAGAGCGCGGGCGATCATATAGCCCGGCAATACCCGCAGCGGAGAAACGGTTCCGCCATTCAATAACCGTGTTCGGGCGCACGTTAAGATCCATGGCGACCTTGCTGACGGATTCTCCGTCAAGGAGTTTGCAGATAATCCGGGCACGTTCAACAAGGCGCGCCTCCATGCTTCGACTGCTTGCCCATTCCCTGAGTGTCTGGCGGTCCTTTTCGCTGCACAGGGGTATTGGAGATTTTCTCGGCATAAGCGACTCCTTTCACGATGGTGGGGGTGAAAGAAGTCTATATTATAACGCTTAGTTTTGCAATTAAACACTAGTCGACCTTGGCTGGGGATAGGTCACCTCGCCCGGTTAGTCCCTCTCCAGGAGACGCTAAGAGCCCCCATGTGAGGTTGGCTGAGCCTCCCTGCTCCTTCTTTCGAGAGGAAGGCTGCACGGCGCACTCTCTGCCAAAAGCCGAGAAGCGGCTGGCCTCTTTTGGTGGGACTGCCGGTCCGGCACAGGGGGTTCTGGCGAATGTTCCTGCAACCGACTTTCTGCAGGCGATCGCTCTGTTGAATACCACGGAACTACGCCTTGCTGCAATGAAGTATAAACCTGGGAAAGAAAGTGAGTGGCCGGCGGTAAGGGCAACGCGCCAATCATTGCTGGATCTTCCCCTTGCGGCGTACAAAAAATACCGGGATGTGGTGCGTCTCGGCTTCGAACGCTCAGCCAAATCCCTCCGCCAGCAGCAGGTCCATCGCGTTAATGATCTCCCTTATCAGTCGCAACTCGTCCCACTGGCAGCCATCTTTGCCGATATCGGTGAGAAGGCCGAGCACACCACGAATAATGAGAAGATCGCCCGCTGGTACTGGTGTGGAGTTTTCGGCGAATTGTACGGTTCAGCCGCCGAGACGCGCTTTGCCAAGGACATCATGCGGATTCCGATGAAAGTTGCCAGCCGTTCCAGCGCAAAGTTGCCACTCGTTCCAAGGCAAAGTTGCCAGTGATCGGAGCGTAGCGACGCTGGAGTTTTTGTCTTACGCCAAGTTGCCGATCGGGTCAAGCTGGGATCGCCGTTTGCGCATCGATTCTCCTTTCAAGGTGAGCCGGTAGGCGTTGTGGATGAGGCGGTCGAGGATGGCGTCGGCGACCGTCGGATCCCCGAGGTAGTCGTGCCAGGCTTCGACCGGAAGCTGGCTGGTGATCAGGGTCGAACGCAGATTGTGGCGGTCCTCGAGGATTTCGAGCAGATCGCGGCAACCGGCGGCGGTCATGGGGGCGAGCCCCCAATCGTCGAGGACGAGCAGTTGAGTCTTGGCGACTCTATCCATCATCTTGGGGTAGCGGCCGTCGGCCCGCGCGAGGGCCAGTTCCTCCAGGAAGCGGGGCAGGCGCAGGTAGAGGGTCTTGCAGCCGAGGCGGCAGGCCTTGTGAGCCAAGGCGCAGGCGAGGTAGCTCTTGCCGACGCCGGTGGGGCCGGTGATGAGAATGTTGTGGCCCTTGGCGAGGTAGCGACCGCCGGCCAGCGCCAGCACGAGGTCGCGGTCGAGTCCCCGGGGTGCCCTCCAGTCGAGGTCCTCGATGCAGGCGCTCTGACGCAGCCGGGCCGTGCGCAGGCGAGTGGTGAGCCGGCGGCTGTCGCGCTCGGTCTGCTCGCGGTCGACCAGCAGGCCGAGGCGCTCCTCGAAGCTCAAGGCATCGGCGGTCTCGCTAAGGCGCTGTTCCTGAAGGGCCTTGAGCATGCCGGTCAGCTTGAGGGCGCGCAGTTTGTCGTCGGTGGGGTGGCTGAGCATGGTGGTCTCCTTGGTCAGTGGTAGTAGCCGGCGCCGCGGATGTTGTCGTGACTCGGCAGCAATGAGAGTTGGGATTCGGTGGACTCGGGGAGCGACTGGCGGTCCAGTCCGGTTTTGAGGATCGAGGCGACGCTCTTGAGGCGACAGGCGTTTGTTGCCAGGGCCCGCTGGCAGGCCGCTTCCAGGCGCTCGGGCGTGTAGGTCTTGGCCAGCCGGATCAGCCCCAGGACGCTGCGGTAGCCCTGCTGGGGATGGGCCCGTGAGGCCAGGATCTTCTCTGCCAAGGCGGCGGTGTGCGGTCCGGTTTTGGCCGCCCAGGAAACCAGGCGCTGCGGCGTCCATTCGGCATACTCCCTGTGGCTTTTGGGCATGTGCTCGCCGAGAGTGGTGTGGCGACCGCGCTCAGAGGAGCGGACATGGGAGGCCACCCGTTGCCCTTTGTGCAGAAATTCGACGGTGGTCGCCGTCAGGCGCACGTCGAGCTGCTGCTTCACCAGCACATACGGGACCGAGTAGTAGTGGTGGTCGACTTCGGCATGGTAATCGATGTTGACCCGCGCATGGCGCCATTCGGCGAACGTATAGGGGGTCGCCGGCAGAGGATTCAGAGCCGGACGTTCCAGGGTGTCGAAGAGCTGCTGGCGGCAGCCGGGAAGCTTCTTGAAGGGGCGCCGGTTGAGGTGCTCCACCAGCTCCCGAATGGCGGCGTTGGCCTCGGCCAGACTGAAGAAGGTACGGTTGCGCAGCCGCGCCAGGATGAAGCGCTCGGCGACCAGAACCGCCGCCTCGACCTTGGCCTTGTCTTTGGGTTTGCGCACCCGCGCCGGAATCACCGCGCAGCCATAGTGAGCGGCCAGCTCCGCATAGGTGGGGTTGATGTCCGGTTCGTAGCGGCAGGGTTTGGAGACGGCGCTTTTCAGGTTGTCCGGAACAACGATCTCGGGCACTCCGCCGTAGAAGGAGAAGGCCCGGACATGCGAGCCGATCCAGTCCGGCAGCCCTTGGGTCCAGGTGGCTTCGGCAAACGTCTGGGAACTCGCCCCCAGGGCCGCGACGAACAGTTGCGCTTCGCGGATCTCGCCGGTGCGGCGGTCGACGATCGGCAGGGTCTGGCCGGTGTAGTCGACAAACAGCTTCTCGCCGGCTTTGTGCACCTGACGCATCGACAGACGCAGTTTGCCGGACCACTCACGGTACAGATCGCAGAAACGGCTGTAGCGATACCCCTCGGGATGGCTGTTCTGGTATTCCTCCCAGAGCAGCCCCAGGGTGACGCCCTTGCGCTTGAGTTCCTGATGGATGGTCGCCCAGTCGGGCATGGGGCGCTGGTCGGCGGGAATGACTGGCGCTGGCGGAAAGAGCAACTGTTCAAGTCGGGTTTCGTCCAGATTCTCTGGCAGCGGCCAAGACAACCCGGCGTGAGCGGCGCGTCTCAGAAATTCGCCCACCGTGGTGTGTGACGTGCCGACGGAGCGGGCGATGGCCCGCTGTGTCAGGCCGGCTTCGTAATGCAGACGCAGAACGTCCTTGATCTTGCGCATGGATAACCTCGTGTGTGCCAATGGGACCACCTCCTGGAAAAAGTCCAGAAGGTTGTACCCCGCGGTTACCCAGCGTCGCGAGAACTTTGATCAGTCTGACAGATTCACCGACCTCTTCCGCTCAAACTGGAAAGTTTGGATCGGAACGGGTGGAAACCTTGCGTCGGAATGACTGGCAAGTTTGGATCGGAATCGGTGGAAAGTTTGGCTCGGAATACGCACATCATGGAGGTTCCCGCCTGGCTCGACGGCAGCCCTGAACCAGTCACCGTTTTGGACGGGGTGTTGCTTGCCGATCGTCTCCTGACCATGCGCTCTCGACTCTCCGCCGCGTACAAGGGGTTTCATGTGTTGCTGATGCGAGAAGGTGCCCGCGACTTCCGGAGCGGGCAGACCTACGATCAAACTGTCTTCTTCGCAAAAGATCCCCGCTCCGAAACTTTACGCCAACGATTTTGAAGGTTTCTTTAAAGAACACCAGTACAGGCTGCTGGAACTGGTGACTAAAATCACCGGGCATGCTTCCCCGGTTGTTGCCGAATCACCTGACGAAGGCGAAGACCTTCCTTCCTCCATCGCCCATGACAGCGAGCTTGAAGTTGTTGAGGTTGATTGACCTATGAAATGGATTGCCCCTGGGGCATGCGTTGATAGCTAGAAACGATACATGCCTCGTCCCCCCCGCCTCGACATCCCAAATCTTCTGCACCACATGATCATCCGTGGCATCGAACGCTGCGACCATCGAAAGTCAGACGCCTTGCCGAGCTCGAATAGATTGGTATGCTTTAAAAAAAGTACACCATGAAACCATACAGAATGACACTGTACATTCTCACTGTACTGATTGCCCCGTAATAATTGCCTACAGTGAACTGGTCAAGAAACCTCCCCCGGGTTGGCCGATAAACTTGATTTATCTGCTTTCCAAATATTGAGTCATGTGAAGGGCTGAAGGCGAGGAGGAGCACCATGAACGAACAATTGAAAAAATGGATGGTTGGAGTTGCCGGGGTGCTGTTTCTAGCTGTCGTAGGCACTATTGTCTGGCAAAAATTTGGCACAAACGATAGGAATGACGGCTTGGTCAGCGGCAACGGCCGCATTGAGGCGGTTGAGATAGACGTAGCGGCAAAGTCAGCCGGCCGGGTGAAGGATATTCTGGTCCGTGAAGGGGAGTTCGTCACGGCCGGACAGGTGGTGGCCACGATGGACACCGAGACCATGGAAGCCCAGCTGCGCCAGGCAGAGGCGCAACTGCAGCAGGCGCACAGTTCGGTTGCTACAGCCCAGAGTCAGCTGGCCCAGCGAGAGAGTGAAAAGGGGGCGGCTTTGGCGGTGGTTGGGCA
Source organism: Desulfuromonas carbonis (assembly GCF_054658035.1). Classification (NCBI taxonomy): domain Bacteria; kingdom Pseudomonadati; phylum Thermodesulfobacteriota; class Desulfuromonadia; order Desulfuromonadales; family Desulfuromonadaceae; genus Desulfuromonas; species Desulfuromonas carbonis. The sequence goes on from NZ_BAAHXR010000003.1 coordinate 1,687,822, forward strand.
GCGGCAGGCCGAGCGCGTCAAGGCCCGGCAGCACTCGACCCGCTCAGCGGAACTGGTCAAAGTAGGAGCGATAGCAAAACAGAACGCCGATGACGATTACGCCCAGCTTCAGAGCAGTGAAGCGGCAGTGAACTCGGCCCGCGCCCAGGTCTCCGCTGCCGAGGCAGCGGTCATGGCAGTGCGCACCCAGATTGCCGGGGCTCAATCGACAGTCAAGGCGGCCAGGGCCAACGTCGAGCGCATCCAGGCGGACATTAATGACAGTTCCCTTGTATCTCCCCGTGATGGCCGTGTGCAGTACAGGGTGGCGCAACCCGGCGAGGTAGTCGGCGCCGGCGGCAAGGTGCTAAGCCTGGTTGATCTGAGCGATGTTTACATGACCTTTTTCCTTCCGACGGCTGCGGCCGGTAAAGTGGCGCTCGGCACGGAGGTACGGCTGGTGCTGGATGCCGCCCCGGAGTATGTCATACCGTCACAGGTGTCGTTCATTTCCGATGTGGCCCAGTTTACCCCCAAAACCGTGGAGACGGCCAGCGAGCGGGAGAAATTGATGTTCCGCATCCGGTCGCAGGTCCCGGTGGAACTCCTCAAAAAAAACATCACCAAAGTCAAGACCGGCCTGCCTGGCATGGCCTATGTACGGCTGGATGCCGCTAAGCCGTGGCCGGACCATCTGCAGGTCAAGCTGCCGCAATGAGCGGACCCGCACACATAGACGAGTACGCACCACCAGCGCCGCCCGTAGTCAGGATGGAAGAAGTCTTTCTGCGCTACGGCAAGACCCTGGCCCTGGGCGGCATCAATCTGGAGCTGCCCTCCGGCTGCATGGTCGGTGTCATCGGTCCCGACGGTGTGGGCAAATCCAGTCTATTCTCGCTGATTGCCGGCTCGCGGGCGATCCAGACCGGACAGGTTGAGGTGCTGGGGGGCGACATGGCTGACAAGCGCCATCGTCAGGCGGTCTGCCCACGGGTTGCCTACATGCCCCAAGGGCTCGGCAAAAACCTCTACCCGACCCTCTCGGTTTTCGAGAATGTGGATTTTTTCGCTCGATTGTTCGGACACGGGCGTCGGGAACGTGAACGCCGCATCGCTGAACTGTTGCAAGCCACCGGCCTGAGCGCCTTTGCCGACCGGCCGGCCGGCAAACTCTCCGGCGGCATGAAGCAGAAACTGGGGCTGTGCTGCGCGCTGATTCACGATCCCGACCTGCTGATCCTGGATGAACCCACCACCGGGGTCGACCCCCTGTCGCGGCGACAGTTCTGGGAGCTGATCGACCGCATCCGTGCCCGACAGCCCGGCATGAGCGTACTGGTGGCCACCGCCTACATGGAGGAGGCCGCCCGATTCGACTGGCTGGTGGCCATGAATGCCGGAGGGATTCTGGCCACCGGCACACCGCGGGAGCTGCTTACCCAGACCGGCGCCTCCTCGTTGGAAGAGGCGTTCATCGCCCTGCTGCCCCAGTCGCAACGGGACGACTACCGGCCGGTCATCATTCCTCCCCGCGGAACGGACACCACCGGCGAGACTGCTATCGAGGCCCACGATCTGACCATGCGCTTTGGCGATTTCACCGCCGTTGATCATGTAAGCTTCCGCATCGGACGGGGTGAAATCTTCGGTTTCCTGGGCTCGAACGGCTGCGGCAAGACCACCACCATGAAAATGCTGACCGGCCTGCTGCCGGCCAGTGAAGGAGAGGCCTGGCTGTTCGGCCGTCCGGTGGACCCCCACGATATCGACACCCGGCGGCGGGTCGGCTACATGACCCAATCCTTTTCCCTGTACAGCGAGCTGACAGTGCGGCAGAACCTGGTGCTGCATGCCCGGCTGTTCAGGATGCCGGAAGAGCGGATCAACGGGCGGGTGCAGGAAATGGCCCAACGCTTCGGCCTGGACGAGGTGATGGACAGTATGCCCAACGCCCTGCCGCTCGGTCAGAGGCAGCGTCTCTCCCTGGCGGTGGCCATGGTCCACGGACCGGAGATGCTGATCCTCGATGAGCCCACCTCGGGGGTCGACCCGGTTGCGCGGGATGCCTTCTGGCAGATCATGGTCGACCTGGCCCGCCGGGACAAGGTGACCATCTTCATCTCCACCCATTTCATGAACGAGGCCGAGCGCTGCGACCGGATCTCGCTGATGCACGCGGGCCGGGTGCTGGTCAGCGACTCGCCGGCGGCGCTGATCGAAAAGCGCGGGGCAGGCACACTGGAGGAGGCGTTCATCAGCTACCTCGAAGAGGCGGCCGATGAGACAGTCGAGATTCCTGCAACGGCGACCGGCGAGACCGCAACCGTTGCCGTGCCACCCGGGGAACAAAACTCGACCCCGGCTGCAGAGGGTGGCTTCTTCAGCCTTCGCCGCATGTTCAGCTACAACCGGCGCGAAGCACTGGAACTGTGCCGCGACCCGATCCGCCTGACCCTGGCCATGCTGGGGAGCGTGATCCTGATGTTCGTCATTGGCTACGGCATCAGCATGGATGTTGAGGACCTTACTTTTGCGGTGCTCGACCGGGACCGGACCGCCATCAGCCGTGACTATGCCTTCAATCTCGCCGGATCGCGCTACTTCATCGAACGACCTCCGATCACAGACTACGCCGAGTTGGACCAACGCATGCGTGCCGGCGAAATCAGTCTGGCGATCGAGATCCCCCCCGGTTTTGCCCGCGACCTGAAACGGGGCATGCCGGTTGCCATCGGCGCCTGGATTGACGGCGCCATGCCCACCCGCGCCGAGACCGTGCGCGGCTATGTGCAGGGAATGCATGCCCAGTGGTTGGCGACTCTGGCGCGGCATACCCTGGGTGCCTCAGCGACAACGGGAGCTTCCACCATAGAGACGCGCTTTCGCTACAATCCCGACGTCAAGAGTCTGCCGGCCATGGTGCCGGCCGTGATTCCGCTGCTACTGATGATGATCCCGGCCATGTTAAGTGCGCTGTCGGTAGTGCGGGAAAAAGAGCTGGGATCCATCGTCAATCTCTACGTCACCCCGGTGACCCGGCTGGAGTTCCTGCTTGGCAAACAGCTGCCCTATGTTGCCCTGGCGATGCTCAACTTTCTGCTTCTCACCGCGCTGGCCGTTTTCGTTTTCGGGGTGCCCCTCAAGGGAAGCTTCCTGGCCTTGGCGAGTGCGGCATTGCTGTACCTGATTAGCCCTAATTCTCAGCTATGACACATTCTGTCGCACAGGAAGCATAGAGTTTGGCCATGGAACCCATGAAAAACAAGGAGGTTAGCACCCATGGCCATCAATCGTATCCAGTTTCAACCGGGGCTGAGCTTGGCTGATTTTCTCAAAGACTACGGTACGGAAACCCAATGCGAGGCGATCCTTGAGCACTCGCGCTGGCCCCAAGGATTTGTCTGCCCAGCATGCAGTGCAAGCCGCGCGGTCCAGTTCCGGCGAGGACAGTCGAAAATCTTCCAGTGCAGTCGCTGTCGAAAACAGATCTCTCTGATTTCCGGAACGATTTTTCATGGGAGCAATCTACCGCTGACCCAGTGGTTTCTTGCCCTCTACTTTATGACACAAGGCAAGTCCGGCCTGTCGATGCTGGAGATGAGACGTATGCTGGGCTTGAGCTACAAGGCGGCTTGGCGACTCAAGCACAAGCTCATGCAGGCGATGTTCGAACGCGAAGAGACAACGGTTCTGGGTCAGCGAGTCGAGATCGACGATGCCTACTTGGGCGGAGAACGCTCCGGCGGGAAAGTCGGTCGCGGTTCGGAGAACAAAGTTCCCTTCATTGCGGCGGTGGAAACGAGTCATGACGGCCATCCGCTGCGAGCGGTTTTTAGCCGGGTGACGACCTTCAGCAGCCATGACGTTGATCAATGGGCCAAGAATCATTTGGCACCGACGGCGCTGGTCGTTTCTGATGGCCTGAATTGCTTCCGCGCGGTCACCAAGACTGGGTGCTACCATCAGCGAGAGGTGGTTGGTGATCAACGCAGAAGTACCGACATGGGCTGCTTCCACTGGATCAACACCATCCTGGGCAATCTTAAGACGGCCATGGCCGGAACGTATCATGCGTTTGACTTCGACAAATATGCGCATCGCTATCTGGCCGAGTTTCAGTACCGGTTCAACCGGCGGTTTGACCTACGCAGCATGCTGTCAAAGCTGCTATTCGCCTGTGTCTCAATCGGCAAGCGGCCCGAGGCCTGGCTTCGCCGAGCTGAGAATTGGACCTAATCAGGTAAACTTTAGTCGGCAGGCGATTAGGGCTTTTTGGCAGGATCAAGAAAGCGATCGCCAGGGGCGTTGAAGGGGTGGATCTGAACGAAGGCGAGATGATCGAGGTAATGAGCCCGACCAGATCCGGCGCGGCCAATGGCCGGGTAAAGCGCTGGCCGGGGTGGGAAAGCCGTAAAAGCTGCCAAGCGAATGAATCTCCCCGCAGCAAGCTACGGGGTATCAAAAGTTTAGATTGATCGCTTTCATCGAAGCAAGCTTCGGGGAATTCGACCCACCTGAGATTAAAGGAGAAACTTTGTGGGAAAGAAACCGGTGGTTGGCGAGGTGTGTCCGCAGGTCGACCTGAGCGGTGATAACGGGTGGATTCCCTTCAATGCGCAGTCACTGGTCGGGGCCTCGCTGCGTTTCGTCTCGGGGGAGTCGGATGGCAACCGCTATCGGGTTCGCTACTATAAAAACGCTGATCTGCAGCTGCGGGCGCGCATCTGGTTCGGCCCGGAAACCGAGGGGCCTGCCGGCCATTCCCACGGCGGCGCCATGGCGGCGGTGCTTGATGAGGTGCTCGGCCTTGCCGCCTGGGCGGCCGGCTATTCCGTGGTGACGGGAAATCTCAACATCAGTTTCCGCAATCTGCTCCCCCTGCACAAGGTCGTGACCGTGGAAAGCAGGGTGGTTTCGGCTGAAGGGCGCAAGGTGATGGTACATGGCCGGATCTGTCTGGGCGAGACGGTTTTCGCCGAGGCCGAATGCCTCTGCATCACACTCCCGGGCCAATAGCCGCCCGGGTTTCTGAGCCATTAGCCAACAGAGCACCAGCCAGGGGTCGATCAGGGCCGGCGGTTGTAACCCGAGGAAGATCACCTATACTTCCAAAATATGCTGCACCCGTTGGACCGGTTCATCCCCAGGATCGAATATTCAGCATACGGGGACAATTGCGCTGACCGACGAGCCAGGGATGGCCGCACCGTCGTTCAAGGCACAGGACGCGTTCTTCGAATGCTGCGGCCAGACCCTCGGCAACGCAAAGGCCAGTTATGACTGAACGGATGCCCGTCATCTTCTTCGGCCACGGAAACCCGATGAACGCCATCGCCAAGAATGCCTACACGGCGGGCTGGGCGACCATCGGGAAAAACATTCCCCGCCCCCGGGCGGTGCTGTCCGTCTCCGCCCACTGGTACCTGCCGGCCTGCGCGGTGACGGCCCAGGCCGCGCCGCAAACCATTCACGATTTCGGCGGTTTTCCCCAGGAACTCTATCAGGTCGAGTATCCCGCCCCCGGCAGTCCGGAACTGGCGCGGCGCGTCCAGGAGCTCCTCGCGCCGACCCCGGTGGCCCTCGATTCAAGCTGGGGGCTGGATCACGGCACCTGGTCGGTGCTGACCCACGTCTTTCCCGATGCCGATATTCCCGTGGTGCAACTCAGTATCGACGAAAGACAACCGCCGGAGTTTCATTACGCCTTGGGCCAACGGCTCACAGCGTTGCGGGAAGAGGGGGTTCTGGTCGTCGGTAGTGGCAACCTCGTGCACAACCTGCACACCTACGCCTGGGGGAGGGGCGGTGTCCAGCCCTTCGATTGGGCCGTGCGCTTCGAATCGCAAGTACGGCAGTTGCTGCGCGACGGCAAGGATGCCGAGGTTGTTGCCTACGATGCGCTCGGCCGTGATGCCCAGCTCTCCATACCTACGCCTGACCACTATCTGCCGCTGCTCTACGTTCTGGGTGCGCGCCGGCCCCAGGACCTGATCAGCTTTCCGGTTCAAGGAATGGATGGCGGCTCGGTTTCGATGCTGGTAGTACAGGTCGGATCAACCTGATGAGAACCCGCTGAAAGGAGAATCACATGTGCAAGGTATTGATCGTCCAGTACAGTCTCTATGGCCACATCTACAAGATGGCTGAGGCCGTTGCCGCCGGGGTCCGCGAAGTCGAGGGGTGCGAGGCGGTGATCAAGCGTGTCCCGGAAACCCTGCCCGCGGAGGTTCTGGAAAAAATGGGGGCGGTGGAGGCGCAAAAAAGCATGGCCCATCTTCCGGTGGCCACCGTTGAAGATCTGGCCGGGGCGGATGCGATTATCTTTGGCACCCCGACCCGGTTCGGCAACATGTGTGGCCAGATGCGCCAGTTCCTCGACGCCACCGGCGGGCTCTGGTTGAAGGGGGCGCTGGTCGGCAAGGTCGGCAGTGTCTTTACCAGTTCCGCCACCCAGCATGGCGGCCAGGAATCGACCATCCTCAGCTTTCACACCACGCTGCTGCATCAGGGGATGGTGGTCGTCGGCCTGCCCTATAGTTTCGCCGGCCAGATGGGGATTTCCGAAATCACCGGCGGCAGCCCCTACGGTGCCTCGACCATCGCCGGGGGACAGGGTGAGCGGATGCCGAGCGCCAACGAACTGGACGGGGCCCGTTTCCAGGGGGCGCATGTGGCACGCATCGCCAGCAAGCTGATCGCTTAGTGGTCACGGGGCCCTCCCTTGGGGCGGGCCTTTTCAATCGAATCGGGCCAGGCTGTCAGTAGCCGCGGTGGCGGTCCACCAGGTTCAGCGGCTCTTTTCCCTGGCGCAAGCGGTGATAGTTGGCAATTATCTGCTCAACGGCGGAATTCGGGTTGGTAATGCTGGCGATATGCGGGGTCACCCGGATCTTGGCATGCCGCCAGAAGGGGTGTTCCGGGGGCAGGGGTTCCTGGCGAAAAACATCGAGCAGCGCGCCGGCCAGCTGTCCCGCATCGAGAGCGGCCAGCAGGTCGTCCTCAACCAGGTGCGCCCCGCGCCCAACCTGGATAAGGTAGGCCCCCTTGGGAAGTTGGCCGAAGAGCTCGGCATTGAGGATATTTTCCGTCAGCGCCGTCAGCGGCAGCAGGCAGACCAGGATGTGGCTGCGGCCGAGGAAGGTCGCCAATTCCTGTTCGCCGCTATAGGTGACTACCCCCTCGATTCGCCGCGGGGTTCGGCTCCAGCCGTGAACCGTGAAGCCGGTCGCAGCCAGTTTTTCACCGACAAAACGCCCTATCTCCCCGCAACCCATGATGCCGACATGCACCGCTGAAATGTGCGGAATCGCCAGCGGTTGCCAGCTTTTCGCCCGCTGCAGGGAGGAATAATCCTGGTAGCGGCGGAAGTGGCCGAGGGCACCGAGCAGGACATATTCGGCCATCGACTGTTGCAGCTGCGGGTCGACCAGCCGCACGATCGGAATGTCGTCCGGGAGCTGGGGATCGTTAAGCAGGTGGTCGACCCCGGCGCCGAAAGAAGAGATCAGCTTCAGGTTGGGGAACTGGCGCAGGCAGCCGGAAGGCTGGTTCCAGCAGAGCGCAAGTTCAACCCGTTCCGGCGCGGTGATCTGCGGCCAGACTTCGACTTCCAGGTCCGGCTGTCGAGACTGCAGTGCCTGGACCCAGGCGCTACGATCATGGCCGGGATAGATAATGGCGATCGACATCGTTGTTCCGCTGCCTCCTTAGGCCAGTGGGTCTGAAAAAATCTCAACTGCGCCGCCGGGAACTACGCCTCCTCGGCCCGTCCGACCGATAATCAGGTCGCAAGCCCCCCGCATTTTCGCGATGCCCAGCACCGTCCGCCCCACCCCTCCTGATTGTCGTTGTAAGGGAAGCGCAGGATATGGTCAACTGCAAAACTGTGGCGCGTGCCAGAATAGTCGCGATCAGCTTCCCTCAATGCGGGCGAAGGTGAGTGCGGAGGTGGCAGCGGTCGTTTGCTGGCATCCCCGCCGGCCGGCAGCGATATTGCCGCTTGGTGTATAATAACTCACACAAGGAAAGGAGTTGGGCCATGAATATCGACCAGGCCATCCATGACCCGGCCAGGTATTTCGCCACGCCTGATGCCATCGTCGACGATCCGCTCCTGACGCGGGAGCAGAAGATCGCCATGCTGCAGCGCTGGGAGTACGATGCGCGCGAACTGATGGTGGCGGATGAGGAAAATATGGGCGGCGGGCCGGCGCCCGAGCTCGATCAGGTGCTGAGCGCCCTGCATCGCCTCCGATTTGCGGCCGATCGCGAGCATTCGGCGCCGACCAAGCAGGGCGGTGCCTGATGCCTGAGCGCAGGCGGAACCTGACTTTACAGCACAGCAGAAAGGGATTGCACAGATGGATATGACGGTCATCCGGCAGGCGTCAGCAAACCGGTTCCAGGTCGAGGTCGGGGAGCATGTCGCCTACCTGGATTTTACCCTGGCAGCGGGTCGAATCGTCCTGACCCATACCCTGGTCCCGTCCGAGCTGGAAGGGAACGGACTGGGAGGGAAGCTGGCAAAAGCGGCGCTCGATTATGCCCGCAGCCAGGGGTTGCAGGTCGTCGCCCAATGCCCCTTCGTCGCGGCCTATATCCGCAAGCATCCCGAATACCAGGCGCTGCTCGCCCCGGCCTGAGGGGCGGTTTGGGGCCGCCCGGGGGATGGCTGCCCGCCTTCGGCTGCGCCCCTTTGCGGCGCGGAAAAATCTGTTAAACTTCCAAAATTATTGCCATCCGCCCGACTTAGGGGCACAACGAAAGAACGACGATGGAAAACGAGGCGCCGAACGACCGGCAGCGCGAGGCGGCCCTGCTCGCCAGCCAGGAGCGCTATGAACGGCTGGTCAATACCCTGCCGGTCATGCTCTACGATTCTTTCATCGACGCGACCGGGACCAGCCGCTTTCTCTACGTCGCCCCGGGACCGTGCCGGGCCCTGCTGGAGCTCGACCCGGATGCGCTCCTCGCGGACATGAACCTGGCCTGGCAGCTGGTGCATCCCGAGGATATTGAGCGTTTCCACCAGGCCGACCTGGCGGCCAACCGGGCGGGACGGGAATTTTCCACCGAGGTTCGCATCATCACACCTTCCGGCCGTTTGAAATGGCTGCTGGTCCATTCCCGGCCCAACCCGGCGCCGGCCGGTGAGACAGTGATCTGGAGCGGTTATCTCCAGGACATCACCGCCCGCAAGCAGGCCGTAGAGCGGCTCCGGGAGACCGAGCAGCGATTGCGGCTGGTCGTCGAAAACAGCACCAACCTCTTTTACATACACACCCCCGACCAGCTCCTGACCTATGTCAGCCCGCAATCCCGGGAGTTTTTTGACTGCGAACCCGCGGAAGCAATGGTGCGCTGGACCGACCTGATCACCGATCATCCCCTCAACCAGGCGGGCGTCGCGGCGACCCAGCGGGCGATCGAAACCGGCGTACGCCAGCCCCCCTATTCGCTGGAGTGCATCGGCAAAAAAGGGCGGAAGATCTGGGTCGAGGTCAACGAAACGCCGATCATCGAGGGGGGGAGAACCGTCGCCATTGCCGGCACCCTGACCGACATCACCGAGCGCAGGCAGGCAGAGAAAGAGCGGGAGGAGTACTTCCGCTTTTTCCAGACCTCCACCGACCTGATGTGCATGGCCGACCCCGATGGTTATTTTCTGAAGATCAACCCGGCCTTCACCGCAACCCTCGGTTATTCGGCGGCCGAGATCGCTGCCAAACCGATCCTCGAATTTGTTCATCCCGACGATCGCCAGGCCACCGTGGAGGAAATCCGCCGCCAGCAGCAGGCAGGGTTCACCGATAATTTTGAAAACCGCTACTACTGCAAGGATGGTTCGGTCAAGTGGCTGTCGTGGCGGGTGACCTACGATAAAACGGCGGGGCTAGCCTTTGCCACGGCGCGCGACATTACCGAAGAGCAGGCGGCAAAAGCCACCCTGCGGGCCAACGAGGAGCGTATGGCACTGGCCCTGCAGGCCGGCAATATGGGGCTGTACGACCTCAACCTGCAGACGGGCGAGGCGGTGGTCAACCCGGGTTACGCCCTGATGCTCGGTTATGATCCGGCGACCTTTCACGAGACCAACGCCAGGTGGACCGCGCGCCTGCACCCCGATGACCGGGATGCAGTGATTGCCACCTTCCGGAACTATCTGCGAGGGAAATTGCCCCAATACAAAGTGGAGTTCCGGCAGCGGACCAGGGATGGCGGCTGGAAATGGATCCTGTCCCTCGGCAAGATCATGGCGCGGGACCACCAGGGCAAAGCCCTGCGCATGCTGGGGGTGCATGTCGACATTGATGACCGCAAAAAAACAGAAGCTGCCTTGCGGGAGAGTGAATTTTTCTTTCGGGAGTCGCAGCGCGCCGCCGCCATCGGTTCGTACAAGGCCGACCTGGTGGCGAGGTATTGGCAGTCCTCGGAGGTTCTGGATGCCATTTTCGGCATCGGTCCCGATTACGAGCGGAGCATCGAAGGGTGGCTTGCTCTCGTCCATCCCGAGGACCGGGACTCGCTCGCGCGCTATCTCCAGGAAGAGGTCATCGGGCAGAGAAAGCCGTTTAACCGGGAGTACCGGATCATTCGCAACAATGACGGGGTCATCCGCTGGGTGAGCGGGCGCGGCGCCCTCCGGGCGGAAAAAGAAGGGCAGGAGCTGTATTTGCGGGGGACCATCCAGGACATCACCGAACAGGTGCAAAGGGAGGAGGAGAAGGACAAACTTGAGGCTCAGCTGGGTCAGATCCAGAAGATCGAATCGGTGGGACGTCTCGCCGGCGGGGTGGCCCATGATTTCAACAACATGCTGAGTGTCATTCTTGGCCACGTGGAGATGGCCCGGAAAAAGGAGACGATTTCTCCCACCCTGCAGGGGCATCTGGAACAAATCCAGCGGGCGGCGACCCGTTCCGCCGACATCGTCCGCCAACTGCTCGCCTTCGCCCGCAAGCAGACCGTCGCCCCCGAGGTGCTCGACCTGAACGCAACTGTGAACAACGCCCTTAAAATGATCGGTCGGCTGATCGGTGAAGAGATCGAACTGCGTTGGCTCCCGGGACCCGATTTGTGGCCGATCCGGATCGACCCATCCCAGATCGACCAGATTCTGACCAATCTCTGCATCAACGCGCGGGATGCCATCAACGGCATCGGCCGGATCACCCTGGCGACCGGCTCCTTCAGCTGTGACGAACTGTTCAGTCACCACCACACCGGCCTGGTTCCCGGTGACTACGTTCTGCTGACGGTAAGTGACGATGGCTGCGGCATGAACGCGGAGACCCGCGCGAAAATTTTCGAACCGTTTTTCACCAGCAAGGGGGTCGGCGAGGGGACCGGGCTCGGGCTGGCGACGGTCTATGGCATTGTCAAGCAAAATGACGGCTTTATCGACGTCTACAGCGAGCCGGGGCAGGGGACGAGTTTCAAGATCTATCTCCCGCGCTACCAGGGGGAGGAAGTGCCTGCCGGTGCCGCGGAAGTAACCGAGGCGATCGAAGGGGGGAAGGAGACGGTGCTGCTGGTGGAGGACGAGCCGGACATCCTCGATGTCGGCACCCAGATGCTGGAATTGCAGGGATATCGGGTACTGGCCGCCGCGACCCCGGGTGAGGCCATTCGCCTGGCCCAGGAACACCGCGGCGAAATCCACCTCTTGATGACCGATGTGGTCATGCCCGAAATGAACGGCCGGGAGCTGGCCGAAAAACTCCAGGCCCGCTATCCGGGGCTCAGGTGCCTCTTCATGTCCGGCTATACCGCCGATATCATTACCCACCGCGGGGTATTGGACGAGGGTGTCCAGTTCATCCAGAAACCCTTCACGCTCAAGGCGCTGGGCGCCAAGGTGCGGGAGGTTCTCGGCGCCTAGCCGCAGGTCGGAGCGTCGGCCAGCGCTTCCTTTTCAGCACCGGCCCCGCCAATTCCAGCAGGACTTATCTCGCCTCCGCATTTCCCGAAGCAATGCCTAGCCCGGGGCTGGGTCCGACTTGGGGCGCCGGCGTCGCCAGGCCCGCAGCAAGAGCATAATCAGCATGGCCGCGGCCGCCTGCTCCAGGAGGCGCAGGCCCGACGGCTGCCCGCTGTTCATCGCCAGGGTGATTTCAAGGCCGCTATAGCCGTAGATGCGGTTTGCCAGCCAGCCGAGGATGAGGGAACAACCGGCAATTGACGCGAGGTAGACCGCAGTGGCAGCGCCCCCCCAGTAGCGGCGAACGACGGTGATGGTCGCGGCGTTGGTGGCCGGGCCGGCAAGGAGAAAGACAAGGGCGGCGCCGGGGGAGAGCCCCTTGAGCACCAGGGCCGCGGCAATCGGCGTCGAAGCGCTGGCGCAGATGTAGAGAGGGATGCCGCTGGCAAGCATGATGAGCAGCGACAGTGGTTCGTTGTCGAGGTGGCGGGTGAAAAAATCGGCCGGCAGCAGGGCGTTCAGGGTGCCGGCGATGAGGATGCCGAGGAGAAGCCAGCGGCCGATGTCGTGCAGCAGCTCACCAAAGGCATAGTCAAGGCCGGCGCGCAGGCGCAAGCCGAGAGTGGCTGGTCGGGGCGGCGACGGGGAACTCCCGCCAGCGTTGCCCGGTCAGCCGCAGCCGGGCGTTGTTGCCACCGGCGGCGCGGGCCGGTCCTCGGGCAAAAGGTTGATCAGCACTCCGGTGACGGTGGCGGTGACAAAGGCCGCCACTGGCCGCAGCAGGGTCATCAGCGGATCAAAGAGGGCCCAGGTAATGGCGATGGAGTCGACCCCGGTCTCGGGAACCGACACCAAAAATGCGGCGGCCGGGCCCTTTCCCGCACCCTGGCGGCGCAGGCCGATGGCAGCCGGGATCACTCCGCAGGAACACAAGGGGAGGGGGATGCCGAAGAGGGAGGCCTTGAGAACCGCTCCCAGGGAGTTCGCCCCGAGGTGCCGGGTTATTGCCTGGTCGGAAATCAGGCCCCGGAGCAGCCCCGCGGCAAAAAAGCCGAAGAGGACGTAGGGGGCCGATTCGGCCAGGATCTGCCAGCAGGCGGCGAGGATGTCGAGCAGGATTCCAGGCATGAACAAGACCGGTGAAGAGGGTTTTCTTTTCGGAACGATTCCGGTATCGTGCGGCTCTGCATTCTAACCCGGGGACGATCCGAATGGCAAACGACAAACTGGTGGAAATCTTCTCCGACGGCGCCTGCTCCGGGAATCCCGGTCCCGGCGGCTGGGGCACGATCCTGCGCTACGACGGCAAGGTCAAGGAGCTCTCTGGCTATGCCCCGGAGACGACCAACAATCGCATGGAGTTGACCGGCGCCATCGCAGGGTTGTCCGCATTGAAGCGTCCCTGCCGGGTGAAGCTGACCACCGATTCCGAGTATGTCAAAAAGGGGATCACCGAGTGGATCGACGGCTGGGTGCGACGGGGCTGGAAGAACAGCCAGAAGAAAGACGTCGCCAATCGCGACCTCTGGGAAGAGCTGCTGGAACAGAGCCGCAGGCACCAGGTCGAGTGGCACTGGGTGCGCGGGCATGCCGGCCATGCCGAGAACGAGCGCTGCGACGAGCTCGCCCGGGCGGCGATCGCCGCCGGGCGCAGGTCTGATCGTCAGGCGTAACGGCGTGGCGGGAAAGTGGCGTCAGAGGAGTTCCCGCGCGTTCTCCTGGAAGTGGATCCGCCAGGGGTAGGGGTCCCGCATCCTGGCCGGGTCCTGGCTGGCGACCCATTCCAGGTCCTGCCGCTGCAGCTCGGTCTGGTCGAGGATCTCGTAATAATATTTCCCCCGTGCCCAGCGGGGGAGCAGCCACCCTTCCCGGTCGCCCCTGGCCACCGCCTGCTGCATGTACTCGTCCCCCCTCGCCTTGGAGCCCCCCATCGACTCGGGGAGGGCGTAGTAGCAGATCACCCGTGCGAATTCCACCCCGCCACCGCCAAACTCCGGTGCCACCGCCTCGATGCAGTCGAGCATCTTCTGGCAATGCTGCAGCCAGCCGATGTTGACGATTTTACCCGGCAGCGACATGCCGTCCTTGAAGTCGTACTGCACGGCCGTGACCCAGAAGAAGATCGCCTCGACCTCCCGCACTGTGAGACTGCCGGCGGCCTCCCAGGGCGGGGTCCCATCGCTGACGGCAGCGCGGAAGTCGGGATTGGTATACATCGCCCGCTCGGCATACTTCATCGCCCGGTGAAAAATCTCGCTCTGCTCCGAGCGCCCCTTGGTGTAGGCGGTGCCGAGCAGGATATGCAGGGTGCTGAGACGGGTCAGGGCCCGGTAGTCGGCAGGGTTCTCCGCCAGTACCTGCTGATATGCTGTAATCGCCCGCCGGACGCCGCCGGCATCGCCCGCCGTCGCAAACTCGCTTTCCGCCTGGTCCAGCAATGCCTTGGACGCAGCCGTCGGCTGGTTCCGGCCGGCAACGGGCCACTCCGCTCGCCAGGTCATACTGCAGCCGCCTGCCAGCAGCAGGACGGTCAGGGCCAATACCAAGCGAACGCAGTTTTTCATGGGCAGGCACTCCTTTGCCAAAGGGCTTCGAATGTTCTGAAGTCTAGCGGAGAAAGTGCCCTTTTCAAGGGACCTTCCCGGGGGCGGGCGCAATCCTTCTCGCCCCTCTCTGCCGATAGACATCGAATTATTCTGTGGTATGATTTGGACCGTTTTTACGTTCGCCACAACGGTGCCGGACGGGTCCCACCGGCTGTGCTCTGCTCCCCCGCCGGGACAGCTGACCCACCCGTTCGCCCCTTCCTTTGCCCGGGTTTTTCATGACCTTTGCCGTCGCCGCCAGCAATCTGCCTGCCGCCCCCTCCGGCGGGGAAGCGCCGCCCGATTTCGCCGCGCTCCTCTCGCTCGGGCTCTATGCCGGGATTGCGGTCTTCATTGTCGGTCTGCTGCTCCTGCTCGCCCGTAACCTCGGTCAGCGCAGCCATAGTTCCCTCAAGGGAGAGGCCTACGAGTCGGGGGTGGCGCCGACCGGTGCCGCCAAGCTCGGCGAGCCGGTCCCCTTCTATCTGGTGGCGATCTTCTTCATCGTCTTTGACGTCGAGATGATCTTTGTCGTCTCCTGGGCGGTGGCCTGGGATCTCCTCGGCTGGGCCGGGTTCCTGCAAATTACCTTCTTCATCGTCGTTCTCTTCGCCGGCCTCGCCTGGGTCTGGAAGATGGGCGGGCTCGACTGGGGGCCACGAATGCACCTCAAGGCACGTCCCGGGAGGGAGTCATGAGCAGCGAGCTGCCGCCGGGTGTGCTCCTCGCCTCCCTCGACGATGCCATCAACTGGGGGCGCAAGAACAGCCTGTGGCCGATGTTCTTCGGCCTTTCCTGCTGTTTCGTCGAGATGATGACGAGTATGACGCCCCGTTTCGACCTCGCCCGCTTCGGCGCCGAGGTGCTGCGCGGCTCTCCCCGCGAAGCCGACCTGATGGTCATCTCCGGGACCCCCTTCAAAAAGATGGGACCATCGATCCTGCGTCTCTACGAGCAGATGGCCAACCCCAAGTGGGTCATCTCCATGGGGAGCTGCTCCAACTCCGGCGGCATGTACGATGTCTACAGTGTCATCCAGGGGGTCAACCAGATTCTCCCGGTCGACGTCTACATCCCCGGTTGTCCGCCCCGCCCCGAAGCCTTCATGCAGGGGCTTCTCCTTCTCCAGGAGAAGATTGCCCGCGAGGAGCGTCCGGCGCGGCCGGTGCTGGGGCTGGCCGGCGGCAGCGAGGGGACGACGGTGCCGGTGCTGGTCGACGGGGTGAGCAAGAGCCGCGACCCGCGTGGCCCCGGCTACGGCAACGCGGCGATTCGCGGCAGTTCGCTGCAGCAGCCGAACTTCTGGCAGAGTCGCTCCGAGCAGATGTGGCGGCCCGACCAGCCGCAGATCGAATTCCCCGCGTCGACCGGCGACCTGCAGCAAGCCCTGGCCCAGCGCTTCGGCGCCAGCGTCACCGAGGACCCGCAGGGGCGGGACATGCCGACCCTGGTCACCGACGCCGCCACCGCCCCGCAGCTGCTGAAGTTTCTCAAGGAGGAGGCGCCGCAGCGCTTCCGGCGCCTCGAGGATCTCACCGCCGTTGACGAGAGCGCCCGCTCGAATCGCCAGGCGCATGACTTTACCCTGGTCTACCATCTCCTCAATTTTGACGATCCCGGCTACCTGCGGGTCAAGGTGCCGCTGACCGGCAGGGAGCCGGAAGTCCCCTCGATCACCGGGCTGTGGAAGAACGCCGACTGGTACGAGCGGGAGGTCTATGACATGTTCGGCATCCGCTTTGCCGGCCATGCCGATCTGCGCCGCATCCTCATGCCCGACTCCTGGGTCGGCCATCCGCTGCGCAAGGAGCACCCCTTCCGCGCCACCGAGATGGCCCCCTATACCGCGGAGACGGCGGCGACCATGATCCCCCGGGACGGCGGCGCCTTCTTCAAAGGACGGCGCCTGCCGGACGACCACGAGACGATGATTCTCAACCTCGGCCCGCATCATCCCGGCACCCATGGCGTGCTGCGCCTGGTGCTGCAGCTCGAGGGGGAGGAGATCGTCGACCTCGATGCCGACATCGGCTATCACCACCGCGGCGCCGAGAAGATGGGGGAGCGTCAGCACTGGAACCAGTTCATCCCCTACACCGACCGCATCGACTACCTCTCCGGGGTGCTCAACAACCACGCCTACCTCAACTCGGTCGAGACCCTGCTCGGCGTCGAGGTGCCGCCCCGCGCCCGCTACATCCGGGTGCTGCTCGACGAACTGTTCCGGATCAGCAACCACCTGGTCTGGCTCGGCACCTTCGGCCACGATGTCGGCGCCATGACCCCGGTCTTCTACGCCTTCGAGTCGCGGGAAAAGATCTTCGACATCGTCGAGATGATCACCGGCGGCCGCATGCACCCCTCCTGGTTCCGTATCGGCGGCGTCCCCGACGATCTCCCCGATGGCTGGAAGGCGGTGGTCGACACCTTCACCCGGGACTTCGCCGCGCGCATCGTCGAGTTCGAAAAACTCCTCACCGACGGTCCGATCTTCCGCGCCCGTACCGAGGGGATCGGGGTCATCTCCCGCGACGAGGCGATCGAGTGGGGCTTCTCGGGCCCCAACCTGCGCGCCACCGGCATGGCCTGGGACCTGCGCCGGGCGATGCCCTATTCGAGCTACGAGCAGTTCGATTTCGAGGTCGCCACGGCGACCGGCGGCGACTCCTTCGCCCGCTACCAGGTGCGGCTCGAGGAGATGCGCCAGAGCCTGAAGATCGTCCGGCAGGCGGCAGAACAGATGCCCTCCGGTCGCTGGATCAGCGATGACTACCGATATGTCTATCCGAAGCGGGGGGACGGGCTGCGCGACATCGAGAGCCTGATTCACCACTTTGTCAACGTCACCCGGGGGATGACCCCGCCGGTGGGGGAATGCTACCGGGGGATCGAATCTTCCAAGGGGGAGTGCGGCTACTACGCCGTTTCCGACGGCAACAACGTCCCCTACCGCATGCGTATCCGCACCCCGAGCTTCCCGCACCTGCAGGCGCTGCCGTTTTTGACCCGCGGCTGGCTGGTCGCTGATTTGATCACCATCCTCGGATCGATCGATTTCGTGCTGGCCGATCTCGATCGTTAGGGGGCGATATGGGACCTGTCGGACGGATAGAATTCAAGATAACAGGGAATTGATCACCGTATGGAGCTGCTTCTCACCGAAAACCAGATCGATACCTTCACGGCCCGGGCCGCCTCTGCCGAGCACCCGATGGAGATGGTGATCGACGTGCTGCGGGCGATCCAGGCCAACCATGGCTGGATTCCCGACGCCGGAATCGAGCTGGCGGCGCAGATCCTCGACACCAGCCCGCTGAAAATCGAGGAGCTGGCGACCTTCTACGACAAGCTCTACCGGCAGCCGGTCGGGCGCAAGGTGATCCATGTCTGCGATTCGATCTGCTGCTGGAGCCGCGGCGGCGAGGAGATTTACAGCTACCTGCAGCAGAAGCTCGGTATCGCCCCAGGCGGCACCAGCGCCGACGGCGCCTTCACCCTGCTGCCGACCTGCTGTCTCGGCGCCTGCGGCGAAAGCCCGGCGATGATGATCGGTTTCACCACCTACGGGGAGCTGACACCGGAGAAGGTCGATGCGATCCTGGAGCGAGAACGCGAGGCATGAGCGAACAAGTCCTCTTCAAGAATCGCCATCCGGGCGCGACCGTCTTCCTTGACGACTTTCGCAAGACCGGCGGCTATGAGGGCCTGGTCAAGGCGGTCAAGACCATGACCCCGGCCGCGGTGCGCGAGCTGATCAAGGATTCCGGGCTGCGCGGCCGTGGCGGCGCCGGTTTTTCGACCGGGCTGAAGTGGTCTTTTTTCCCGGCCGACCAGCCGGGGCCGAAATACCTGGTGGTCAACGGCGACGAGATGGAGCCGGGGACCTACAAGGACCGCCTGCTCATCGAGGCCGATCCGCACCAGGTAATCGAGGGGGTCATCGTTGCCGCCTATGCGTTGCAGGCGCCGGAGGCCTTTATCTTCATCCGCTATGCCTATGAGAAGTGCGTCGCCAACCTCGAACAGGCGATTGCTGAAGCGACCGCCGCCGGTTATCTCGGTAACGATATTCTCGGCAGCGGTTTCGGCCTGAAGATTCATGTTCATGGCAGCGCCGGACGCTACATCCTCGGTGAGGAGACCGCCCAGCTCAACGGGATCGAGGGGAAGCGCCCCAACCCGCGCAGCAAGCCCCCCTTCCCGGCGGTCAGGGGCCTCTTCGGCAAGCCGACCACGGTCAACAATGTCGAAACACTCGCCAATGTCCCGCATATCGTCATGAACGGCGCCGACTGGTTCAAGGACCTGGCGGCGACCGAGCGGGGTGCGGGGACCAAGCTTTACGGCCTCTCCGGTCATCTCGAACGGACCCCGTGCCTGGAACTCCCCCTCGGCACCACCCTGCGGGAGATCGTCGAGGAGCATGGCGGCGGGGTCTGGCAGGGAAAGAAATTCAAGGCCTGCCTCCCCGGCGGTGCTTCGACCCCCTTTCTGACGGCGGCGCACCTTGACACCCCCCTCGACTTCGAGGGACCGGAAGCCTATGGCAGCCGTCTCGGCACCGCTGGCGTGACGGTCTTCGACGAGACCACCTGCATGGTGCGGGCGACCCTCAACCTCAACCGCTTCTTCGCCCGCGAGAGCTGCGGCTGGTGCACTCCCTGCCGCGACGGCCTCCCCTACGTCAACTGGCTGCTGGAGAAGATCGAGAACGGTGCGGGGACCCCTGACGATATCGACAATCTGCGCGGCCAGATCCGCAATATCAACGGCCGTTCCTTCTGTGCCCTGGCGATGGGGGCGATGGGACCGGTGGAGAGCCTGCTGCGGCTCTTCGGCGAAGAGGTCGAGGATCATATCAAGCGGGGGAAGTGTCCCCTGAAAAGCTGATCAGCCACGGAGACACGGAAACCCAGAGTAAATGCAGAATCTTAATCTGTTGTCGGAACAGATTATCGGCGGGGCGATTGAAGTTCATCGCGAACTCGGGCCGGGGCTGCTGGAATCTCTTTACGAAAAAGCTCTTTGTTTTGAATTGGAAAGACGCAGTCTGTCAGTACAAAACCAGTTGGAAGTCCCGGTCCTGTACAAAGGCCAAAGGCTTGGGGTGCACCGCCTGGATCTGCTGGTGGAGTATCAGATCGTTGTTGAACTGAAGGCGGTCGACCGGTTCGACCCGGTTCATCAGGCACAGCTGCTTGGCTATATGAAACTCGCCCACAAGCCTCTGGGGCTGTTGATCAATTTCAACGTCCCCGTCCTCAAGGATGGGGTTAAGCGCATTGTGCTCTGAAGAGATTTTCTCCGTGTCTCTGTGTCTCTGTGGAAAAAAGGTCTTATGCCGACTCTGACCATCGACAACCGATCCATCACCGTTCCCGCCGGGACCAATGTTCTTGAGGCGGCGAAGGCGCTCGGCATCGTCATCCCGCACTTCTGTTACCACGAGGCGCTGGGGGCGGTGGGGGCCTGTCGCCTCTGCGCCATGAGGTTCGAGGATGGGCCGATCAAGGGGATCCAGATGGCCTGCATGGTCGAGGCGAAGGACGGCATGGTCGTCTCCACCGTCGATGCCGACGCCGCCGAGCAGCGCAGCCATGTCATCGAATGGCTGATGATGAACCATCCCCACGATTGCCCGGTCTGCGACGAAGGGGGCGAGTGTCAGCTCCAGGACATGACCATCGCCGGGGGGCACGGTATCCGCCGTTACCGCGGTCCGAAGCGGACCTGGAACAACCAGAACCTCGGGCCCTTCGTCGTTCAGGAGATGAACCGCTGCATCCAGTGCTACCGCTGCGTGCGCACCTACCAGGACTACTGCGGCGGCGACGATTTCGGCGTCATGGGGACGCGCAACCGCCTCTTCTTCGGCCGTTTCCGCGCCGGACGGCTGGAGAGCCCCTTCTCCGCCAATATCGTCGATGCCTGCCCGACCGGGGTCTTTACCGACAAGACCTATCGCTTCAAGTCCCGTTACTGGGACTTGCAGGAGGCGCCGTCGATCTGTCCTCACTGCAGCCTCGGTTGCGCCGTCATCCCCGGCGCCCGCTACCGGGAGCTGCAGCGGGTGCGCTCCGGCATCAACCGCCAGACCAACGGCTTCTTCATCTGCGATCGGGGCCGCTTCGGTTACGGCCATGCCAACCACCCCGACCGGCCGCGCCATCCCCGCGTCGACGGCAACCGCGTCGACTGGCGCGAGGCGCTGCTGGCCCTGGGGGGCCGGATCGCCGCCCAGGTCAAGGCCCACGGTCCGGCCAGCATTGCTTTTCTCGGTTCCCCCCGTGCTTCGCTCGAGGCGAACTGGCTTCTCGGGCGCTGGGCCGGGTCGATCGGCAGCGACCGGATCCTCTTCGATCCCCATCCGCAGCGTGATCGTGCCGCCCGCACCCTCGCCGCCGGTCTCGGCGATCTCACCCGCAGCCAGGAAGAGATCCGTCACAGCGATTTCATCCTGCTGGTCGGCGCCGACCCCCTCGCCGAGGGGCCGATGCTGGCGCTGGCGATCCGCCAGGCGGTCCGGCGCGGCGCCCGGGTCGCGATCCTCGATCCGCGTCCGGTGACCCTCCCCTGTGCCGCCACCCACCTGCCGCTGCCGCCGGAGCAGTTGCCCATCGCCCTGGCTGCCCTGGTCACGGGCGACTTCGCCCCCTTCAGCCGCCAGCAGCAGAGCCTGCTCGCCGGAATCGCCGCCCGCCTCGACCAGACGCAGCGACCGGTGCTGCTTGGTGGCAGCGACCTGCTCGGCGCCACGGGGGTTGATGCCCTGCTCGCGACGGCCCGCCATTTTGACCGCCCCGAGCGCCGCTGCGGCGCTGCCCTGCTCCTCGCCGCGCCCAACAGTTACGGGGCCGCGCTCCTCGCCGGCGATCGCCCTGACGCCGACCATCTGCTCGACGCCATGCTTGCCGGTGCGGTCCGGAGCCTGGTCTGCCTTGAATGCGATCCGTTTCAGGATCACCCCGACCCCGGCCGGGTCGAGGCCGCCCTGGCGCGACTCGAACTGCTGGTGGTGCTGGATGCCGTTCCGGGGCAGGCCGGACCGCGGGCGGCGATCTTCCTGCCGACCACGGTGCCGGCGGAGAGCGCCGGCAGCTTTGTCAACCAGGAGGGGCGGATGCTCGCTTTTGCCACTGCCTTTGCCCCCGGCCTTCCGATTTCTGTGACCGGCGCTGGTGACCATCCGCCGCGCAGCTTCCGGCTCGATACCCCCGGCGAC
Organism: Desulfuromonas carbonis; assembly: GCF_054658035.1. Lineage (NCBI taxonomy): Bacteria > Pseudomonadati > Thermodesulfobacteriota > Desulfuromonadia > Desulfuromonadales > Desulfuromonadaceae > Desulfuromonas > Desulfuromonas carbonis. Next base: position 1,709,528 of record NZ_BAAHXR010000003.1, read on the forward strand.
GAGCCGCGCCCGGCCTGGCAGCTGCTCGCCCTTTTGGCCGGCCTGGAGCCGGAGCTGGAAACGGTGCGCGCGGCCCTGGCCGTTGCCGACCCGCGTTTTGCCGGGCTGGTGGGTCTCGATCCCGAAGGGGAGGGGGTGCGCGTCAGCGGTTCCGGTCAGCAGCCTCCAGCACCGGTGCGGCCGCGCCCTCACTGTGTTCCGGCGGGAACCCTGCGGCTGTTGCCGGTGGAGAGCTTTGCCGGATCGGAGCTCCTGGCCAGCCTCTCGGCGCCGCTGGCGCCGCTGCGTCCGGAGCCGGAGGTGCTGCTCCACCCCGACGACGCCGGCCGCTTCGGTCTCGTCTCCGGCGCGGCGGTCCGCATCGCCACGCGCTTCGGCCAGCTTCAGGCCCGGGTCCGGGTGGTGACCGAGATGGCCTCCGGGCTCGTGATTGTTCCGCGCCTGCGTGGCAGCAGCCTCGCCTGTCTCGTCCCCGGCGGCCCGGCCGACGAATGTGAGATCGCCCGAGGGGAGGACCCATGACGCCCTTGCTCGTCACCCTGGTGCTGATTCTCGTCAAGCTCGCCCTGGTCTTCGGCGTGATCCTGACCATGGCTGCCTACATCGTCCTTGCCGAGCGCAAGCTTCTGGGGCGCATGCAACTGCGCTACGGACCGAACCGGGTCGGCCCCTTCGGTCTGATGCAGCCCCTCGCCGACCTGATCAAGATGCTCACCAAGGAAGATGTCTGTCCGGCCCATGCCGACAAATGGCTCTTCATGATCTCGCCGGGCCTGGCGGCGGTGACCGCCCTGCTCGCTTTCGCCGTCGTCCCTTTCGGCCCGCCGCTGACCCTCTTCGGACAGACGGTGCCGATGGTGGTCTGCGATCTCAACGTCGGCGTCCTCTACTTTCTCGGACTCTCCTCCCTGGCGGTCTATGGCATCGCCCTGGGGGGGTGGGCCTCCAACTCCAAGTATGCCCTGCTCGGCGCGATCCGCGGCCTCGCCCAGCTGATCTCCTACGAGCTTTCCATGGGGCTGGCGGTGGTGCCGGTGATCCTTGCGTCCCGCTCTTTTTCCCTGACCGATATCGTCAACGCCCAGGCGAGTTACCCCTTTGCGGTCACCCATCCCCTCGCCTTCCTGATCTTCCTGGTCAGCGTCGCCGCCGAGAGCAAGCGTATCCCCTTCGATATCCCCGAGGCGGAGAACGAACTGGTCGCCGGCTTCCACACCGAGTACTCGGGGATGCGTTTCGGGCTTTTTTTCGTCGGTGAATATATCAACATGATCATCCTCGGCTCGATGACCACCGTCTTCTTTCTCGGCGGCTGGCACGGGCCGCTGCTGCCGCCGGTGCTCTGGTTCCTGCTCAAGGTGATGGCGGTCTGTTTCGTCTTTATCTGGGTGCGTGGCACCATGCCGCGGCTGCGTTACGACCAGCTGATGCATTTCGGCTGGAAATTCCTGGTCCCGGTGGCGCTGGTCAATGTGGTGATTACCGGGGCGGTAATGCTCTGGCTGAAGGGATAGATTTTGAATCTCTGGCGTGACATCCGTGGCACCATCGAGCCCTTCTGGGTAACGCTGCGCAACATGCTGCGCAAGCCGGTGACGATCCAGTACCCGGAAGAGAAGCGCACCCCCTATCCGCGTTACCGGGCGCGCATGGTCCTGACCCGCGACCCCGGGGGGGAAGAGCGTTGCGTCGCCTGCTATCTCTGCAGCGCCGCCTGCCCGGTCGACTGCATCTCGATGCAGGCGGCGGAGCGGGAGGACGGCCGGCGCTATGCGGCCTGGTTCCGGATCAACTTCAGCCGCTGCATCTTCTGCGGACTCTGCGCCGAGGCCTGCCCGACCCTGGCGATCCAGATGAGTCCCGATTACGAGATCTGCAACCGCGACCCTTTGAAGCTGGTCTGGGAAAAGGAAGACCTGCTGATCGCCGACGGCGGCAAGGACAAGGAGTATAGTTTCTACGCTCACGCCGGTATCGGCGTCGGCCAACCCCGCGGCGCGGGGGCGGAAGAATCGCCGGTGGCGGATATCAAGTCCAACCTGCCCTGAAGGGGCAATTTTGAATTTTGAATGGCAGATTATGAATTCAATTCAAAATTCAAAATTCACAATTCGAAATTAGCACTTATGGCCTCAGCACTTTTCTACATCCTTTCCGCTACCGCCCTGGTCGCTACCGGCCTGTGCATTACCCGGCGCAACCCGGTGCATGCGGTCATCTACCTGGTCAACGCCTTTTTCGCGCTGGCGCTCCTCTTCTACCTGCTCGGCGCGCCGCTGGTGGCGGCCTGGGAGGTGATCATCTACGCCGGCGCCATCATGGTCCTCTTCCTCTTTATCATCATGATGCTGGAGCTGACGCCGGATCAGGACCTGAAAGGGCCCGGCTGGCTGCGCTGGGGGCCGGTGGTGGCCCTGACCCTGGTGCTGGTGAGCTGTACCCTGCTGCTGGTCGTAGCCGACCCCGGCGGCGCCGATGGCGTCCCCCGCTACTACGCGTCGCCGCGGGTCTTCGGTTATGCGCTCTTCAAGGAATACGCCCTGGCGGTGGAGATCGTCTCCTTCCAGCTCCTCTTTGCCGCCGTGGGCGCCTTCTATGTCGGCCGGACCGACGGCGGCCGCCGTCGCAGGAGCGAATCATGATCGTGCCGATCGAACATATCCTGATGGTCTCCGGGGCGATGTTCATTATGGGCCTCGCCTGCGTCCTGGCGCGGCGCAACCTGATCATGATCCTGATCGGCGCCGAAATCATGCTCAACGCCGTCGGTCTCGCGCTGGTCGGCGGCAGCGCCCTCTGGCAGCAGGTCGACGGCCAGATCTTTGTGATCTTTCTGATGGCGATGACTTCCGCCGAAGTCTCCATCTCCCTGGCGATGGTCGTCTACCTGCGCAAGCGCAAAGGGACGGTCAACGCCGACGCTTTCAACGGGATGCAGGGATGAACGACTCGCTCCTCTTTCTGATTCCGCTGCTGCCGCTCCTCTGCGGGGTGCTCAATGCCCTCTTCGGCATGCGCCTGCCGCGGCTCCTCTCCGAGGCGCTGGCGGTCTGCGGCGTCCTTGCGGCGGCAGTGCTGGCGAGTCTCTTCGCCTTCCGTGCCGCGGGGACGGGAACCAGCGCCACCCTCTACACCTGGGTGGCGACCGGTGAGTTGTCGATCCCGGTGACGATCCTCTTCGACCATCTCGCCGCCAGCATGACCCTGATGGTCTGCTGGGTTTCGACCCTGATCCATCTTTACGCCATCGGCTACATGCGCGACGAACCCGACTACGCGCGCTTTTTCGCCCTGCTCAACCTCTTCGTCTTCGCCATGCTGACGATTGTCCTCTCCGACAACCTGCTTCTCCTCTTCCTCGGCTGGGAGGGGGTCGGGGTCTGCTCCTACGGCCTGATCGGCTACTGGTACCAGAAGGGGGAGAATGCCGACGCCGGGCGCAAGGCGTTTCTTGTCACCCGCGTCGGCGACGTCTTCCTTTCCGTTGCCATGCTCTGGCTCTTCGGCCTCTTCGGCACCCTCTCGCTGAGCGGGATCAATAGCCAGGCGGCGACCCTGCCGCCGGCGACGCTCACCCTCCTGACCCTGCTGCTGCTGGCCGGCGCCTGCGGCAAGAGCGCCCAGCTGCCGCTGATGACCTGGCTTCCCGACGCCATGGCCGGCCCGACGCCGGTTTCGGCACTGATTCACGCCGCGACCATGGTCACGGCCGGTGTCTACCTCCTCTGCCGGCTCTTCCCGCTGGTCTCCCTCTCGTCGGTCGGCCTGGCGGCAATCGCTACTGTTGGCGCCGCCACCGCCCTCTACGCGGCGACCTGCGCCCTGGCGCAGCGGGAGATCAAGAAGGTGCTTGCCTATTCGACCATGAGCCAGATCGGCTACATGTTCCTGGCGGTCGGTGCCGGGACAGTGACCGGGGCGATGTTTCACCTCTTCACCCATGCCTTTTTCAAGGCGCTCCTCTTCATGGGGGCGGGCGGCGTGATTCACCTCTGCGGTGGTGAGAACGACATTCATCGCATGGGCGGCCTGGCGCGCCGGGCGCCGCTCCTCTTCGGTTTCTTCCTCGCCGGCGCCCTTTGCCTGGCGGGAGTGCCGCTGACCGGGGGCTTCTTTTCCAAGGACCTGATCCTGCTCGCCGCCTACAGCGGCGGCGGCTATTACCGCATTCTCTGGGGGGTCGGCCTGCTGACTGCCTTCCTGACCGCCCTCTATACCTTCCGTCTGGTCTACCTGGTCTTTGCCGGGACGCCACGCAGTGAGGTTCATCCGCATCCCCTGCCCGGTCTGATGATCTGGACCCTGCCGCTGCTGGCGCTCCTCGGCCTCGGCGGCGGCCTCTTCAACCTCCCCCCGCTCTTTGGCGGTAGTGAACAGCTCGCGCAGCTTTTCGGCTCTGCCGGGGGCCGGGAAATCAACGCCGATCACCACCTCGAACTGCTCCTGGCCGGGGCTTCGGCGCTGGTGGTCGCAGCCGGCTGGCTCCTCGCCCACTGGCGCTATCGCCGCTTTGCCGGGGAACTCCCCGGCGCCGGCAGTCGCTTCCTGTTGCAGGGTTGGCGGGCCGATGCCCTGGTCGAACTGGTGCTGCTGAAACCGTTTCGGTGGGTCGCTGCCTTCTGCTGGCAGGGGAGCGACGGCGCCTTGATTGACGGCATTCTGAATGGCCTGGCGCGCAGCTGCGCCGGGCTCGGCGACCGGCTGCGGCAACTGACTACGGGCCGGGTCTCCCATTACCTGCAGGGACTCGCCTGGGGACTGCTGCTGATTCTCGGCTGGCTGCTGCTGGCCACCGTCGGCGGGGGAGGAGCGTGATGAACCCTTTGCCGAGCTTCCCCTGGCTGTCGCTGCTGGTCTTTCTTCCCCTGGCCGGCGCCTTCCTCTGCGTGCTGCGCCGCCACGAACCGGTCGAATGCCGGGCGCTGGCGCTGGCGACGAGCCTGGTGCTGTTCGGGGTGACCCTCTGGCTTTTCGTCCGCTTTCACGCCGGCAGCAGCGACTGGTTCCTGTTCGAGGATTTCGCCTGGATTCCCCGCTACGGCATCCGCTTCACCCTCGGTCTCGACGGGCTGTCGCTGCTGATGGTCTTGCTGACCGGCTTTTTGCAGGTGGTGGCGATCCTCGTCTCCTGGCCGGTAAAGCGCCACGGCCCCCTCTTTTTTGCCCTGCTGCTCCTGCTCGAGTCGGGGCTGATGGGGGTCTTCCTTGCCCTCGACATGGTCCTCTTCTACCTCTTCTGGGAGGTCATGCTGATTCCGATGTTCTTCCTGATCGGCGTCTGGGGGCATGAACGGCGGCTTTACGCGGCCACCAAGTTCTTCCTGTACACCCTTGCCGGCAGCCTGCTGATGCTGGTGGCGCTCCTCGCGCTTTATCTGCTCCATGGCGAGCAGACCGGTCTCTACAGCTTCGCCCTCGCCGACCTGATCAAGACCGAGCTGACGACCGGCCAGAGCTGGCTTCTTTTTGCCGGGTTCATGCTGGCTTTTGCCATCAAAACGCCGCTGATCCCCTTTCACACCTGGCTTCCCGACGCCCACACCGAAGCGCCGACCGCCGGCTCCGTCGATCTGGCCGGCCTGCTTCTCAAGACCGGTGTTTACGGCCTGCTGCGTATCGCCTTCCCCCTCTTCCCGGGGCCGACGGCGGCCTTCCTGCCGTTTCTCGGCGCCTTGGCCGTAGGCGGCATCTTCTACGGCGCCTGGATCGCCACCGCCCAGGTCGATGCCAAGCGGCTGGTCGCCTACTCCTCGGTCTCCCATCTCGGCTACGTCATCCTCGGCCTCACTGCCTGGAATGCCACCGCCCTTTCCGGCAGCATTCTGCAGATGGTTAACCACGGCATCACCACCGGTGCGCTCTTCTGCATGATCGGCATGATCGATTCCCGCGCCAAAACCCGGCAACTCGACAGCCTGGGCGGGCTCTGGGCGCGGATGCCGGTGCTGTCGGGCTTTTTCCTCTTCTTCTCGCTCGCTTCCCTCGGCCTGCCGGGGCTCAACAACTTTACCGGCGAGATCATCATCCTCCTCGGCACCTTCAAGGTGCACCCCGTGCTGACGATTCTTGCCGCCGCCGGCGTGGTGCTGTCCGCCGCCTACATGCTGCGGCTGGTGCGGGAGATCCTCTGGGGCCCCCCCTTGGGCACTGACCCCTGGCCCGACCTGACCCTGCGGGAAGGGTTGATCCTGGTGCCGATGGCGATCCTGGTGGTCTGGCTCGGGCTCTATCCGGCGACCTTCCTCGCCCCCCTCGACGGCACCCTCGCCAATCTTCTTCACAGCGGTGCCAGCCTTGCCCAGGCGGGAGGCGCCCCATGACCGCCCTTCAGCTGCAAGCCCTGCTGCCGATCCTGATCCTCGCCCTTGGCGCCACGGCGCTGCTGATGCTCGGCGCCTGGTGGCCGGCACGGCGGCCGCTCTTTATCGCCGGAGCGGGCCTCGCCCTGGTCGCCGCTCTTGTCGCCGGCGCCGTTCCTCCGGCGCAGCTGGAGGTCGCCGGTCTCTTCGGTGCCGGTCCTTATGCCCGTTTCTTCGCCATCTTCTGGAGCCTGACGGCGGCGCTGACCCTGCTGCTGTCGCTGCGCTACGCCGAGGACCGGGCCTTCCCTGCCGGCGAGTTCGTTTCGCTGGTCCTCTTTGCCGCGGCCGGCATGGCGCTCCTTTCCGCGGCGACTTCGCTGGTCGGCATCTTCCTCGGTCTCGAATCCTTTACCCTCGCCCTCTACATTCTCATCGCCTTCGACAAGCAGGGAGAGATGGGGGCCGAGGCCGGGCTCAAGTACCTGGTGCTCGGCGCGGTGACGACCGGCTTTACCGCCTTCGCCATTGCCCTGATCTATGTCAGCGCCGGGAGCTTCCACCTTCCCGAGGCGCTCGGTGCGGTCACCGCAGCCGGGACCCTGCGTCCGGTGGCGCTGCTCGGTTGGGGAATGCTGCTGGTGGCGGTCGGCTTCAAGGTTTCGCTGGTCCCCTTCCATCTCTGGACTCCGGATGTCTACCAGGGGGCGCCGGCGCCCGTCACCGGGCTTCTCTCCAGCGGCTCCAAGGGCGCGGTTTTCGCCGCCCTGGTGCTCCTCTTTGCCGGTTTCGAGAATGTGGCGGAGCTCGATTCGCTGCTCTGGATGCTGGCAGCCGTCACCATGGTGATCGGGACCCTCAGCGCCCTGCCGCAGCAGAATGTCAAGCGCATGCTCGCCTACTCCTCGGTGGCGCACATGGGGTATGTCCTCACCGGCCTGCTCGCCGGCGGCGCGGCCGGGCGCAGCGCCGTGGTCTTCTACATCGTCGCTTACGGCGTCGTCAGCATCGGCGCCTTCGGGGTCATCGCTTCCTGTTCCGGCCCGGAGGGTGAACCGCAGGATTACAACGACTGGCGCGGTCTCGGTTATCGCTACCCCTTCCGCGCCGGAGCTCTCGGCGTCTTCCTCTTCTCCCTCGCCGGGGTGCCGCCGACCGCCGGCTTCATCGGCAAGTTCGGCATCTTCTACGCCGCCATGCGCGCCGGCTATCACTGGCTGGCGGTCATCGGCGTCGCCGCCTCCGTCATCTCCACTTACTACTACCTGCGGCTGGTGATTATCATGTTCATGAGCGACCAGACCGCTCCCGACCTCCATCCCGGCCATCCCCGCGAACATGCCGCGCTGATGGTCTGCCTCTTCGCCACTCTGTTACTCGGTTTCTACCCCGGGCCCTTGCTTGACCTTATTGGAGCGATCGTGCCGTAAAGGGAAATCCCGGCGGCAAGGGATTCGCTGCCAGGTAGAATCAGGATGTGCTTTGAAATGAACAGCCGCCCGGCAGTCCCGCTGCCGGGCGGCTGTTTTTTATGGAAAACCCCGGTTCCATGAAAGAATTTGATGTACATTTGTCCGGTTGAGTGAATAAATATGGAAAATCTCTGCTATGTCTCAGCCTCAGGAGGCGCCACATGAGAGGACGGGTTCATCTGCTGGCGATGTTGCTGGGTTGTCTGGTTCTGGCCGGCTGCGCCACGCTGGAAGTTGCGTCGGTCAAGCCGCAGCCACCCGATATGCAAATCCGCAAGAAATACCCGGTCAAGGCTGCCCTCCTTATCCCCCGCTCTACCCTCGATCTCAACTCCATGACCCAGTTGCCGAACAGCTGCTGGGGGAGCCTTGAGGTGACCAAATACCCGTTTGGCAATTCCTTTCGAGAAATTCTCACCGGAACTTTCTCCCAACTCTTTGACAGCGTCGAGGTAATCAGCGGGTTCTCCGCCGATGAGTCTTTCGATCTCGTCATAGAGGCGAACCTGACCTTCCTCGGCTACAAGCTCGGGTGCGGCGCGGATCCGGGGTTGTTTTTCCAGGCAGACGGCAAGGTCAAGCTCTATGACAGCCAGTATCGGGAGATCTGGTCGGGCTACCAGGGATCAGTCAAGGAGGGAATCCACCAGTCTTGGAAGGGACCGGATCAGGTCGATACAGACATTGGTAACATGCTCGCCACTTTGGCTGGGAGGCTCGCCCAGGAGCTGACCATGTCCCCGCAGCTTGCCAGCTTCCTGTTGAACCGTAATCAGCATCAGGAGAGCTATGCCGCGGTCGCGGTGCGCAGTGCTTCACCGGCTGCCGTCATCCGTTCGGATGTTGATGAATTGCCCACCGTCGAACCACTGCTGGACCGAAACGCCTATGCCTTGGTGATTGGCATCGAACGCTATCGGCAGCAGCTTCCCGCTGCTGACTTCGCGGTTCACGACGCCGAGATGGTCGCCAAGTATCTCACCGGCGTGCTCGGCTACCCGGAAGAGAACGTCGTCACCCTCACCAACGACCACGCCGCCCTCGGCGACTTCGTCAAATACTTTGAAAAGTGGCTACCGAACCAGGTCGAGTCAGGGGGGAAGGTATTCGTTTATTTCTCCGGCCACGGTGCGCCGGATCCGAAGAGCGGAGCGGCCTACCTCGTCCCCTATGACGGCGACCCGGCCTTCATCGCCGAGACCGGCTACTCCCTGAAGCGGATGTACGCCGCCCTCGGCAAGCTGCCGGCGGCGGAAATCATCGTCGCCCTCGATTCCTGCTTCTCCGGGGCGGGCGGGCGCTCGGTGATCGCCAAAGGGGCGCGGGCTATTACCCTCAACCTTAAGGCGACCGCGCCGCCGCCCGCGAACATGACAGTCCTGGCGGCATCCAGTGGCGAACAGATGAGCTCGACCTACGCCGAGAAGGGGCACGGCCTCTTCACCTATTACCTGCTCAAGGGGATCAAGAACGAAGACGTGGTCGCTCCGAGCGGCAAGCTGCGCATCGACGATCTCTTCGCCTACCTGCAACCACAGGTGGAACGGGTGGCGCGCAAGCAGTTCAATAACGAGCAGACGCCGCAGCTGATTGGGGCTGGCAAATGACTGGCGATGCCCCATCCATTGTCAAAAGGAACATTATGAATACTTTGCCACGCTGGTCGTTACAGGTGCTTCGATTTGCCATAATCCTGGGCCTCGGCCTTGTTTCCTTGACGGCGTGCAGCGGGACACCTATCTACCGGGCAGCACCTGAGAACGTCGCGAAACTCAGCCCTGCTGAGGCTAAGCAAGCAATCGGTCAGCTGGTTCAACTGGGTGTAGGTGCTACTTCGAATTACTCTCGACCATTGCGCGGTTTCGAGATCAAGACTGACCGGATCGATCTCAATTTCGATTCTGTCGGCATAATCTCCTGTCCGTTCGAGTACATGGCCCCAGCGGTTGCCGATTATGGCATCATGGCGACGGGTCAACGCTTTGGAGTCGGGCTCGGCGAAATGTGCGGTGTCGATTTTTGGTTCGAAAAAAGGGAAGATGCCATCACCTTGGCTAATGCCCTTTTGGTCATGAAGCAACAGGCTGAGGCGATTCCTGCACTCCCAGCCGGGGCACCTGCCATTGCTCAACCAGCCGTCCCGGCCGTAAAGTCCGATGTGGACGACTTACCGCCGGGAGCGGTCAAATCACTGCCCAACGCCTACGCTATTGTCGTCGGCATCGAACACTATCGGCAGAAGCTCCCCCCTGCTGATTTCGCTATCGCCGATGCGCGGACCGTGACCACCTATCTTACCAAGGTTCTCGGCTACCCCGAAGAAAACGTGGTGACCCTTCTCAACGACCGCGCCAGCAACGTCGATCTCGCCAAATACTTCGAAAAATGGCTACCGAACAACGTCGAGCCCGGCGCGACGGTCTTTGTCTACTACTCCGGCCATGGCGCGCCCAATCCCAAGACCGGCGACGCCTATCTGGTCCCCTACGATGGCGATCCCGCTTTCATCGACGAGACCGGCTATTCGCTGAAACGGATGTATGCTGCACTGGGCAAGTTGCCGGCAAAGTCCATCGTTGTCGCCCTCGATTCCTGCTTCTCCGGTGCCGGTGGTCGCTCGGTCATCGCCCAGGGGACCCGGTCGATTACCCTGAATTTAAAAGCGCAGACCCCTGCGGCTCAGAATATGACGGTGCTGGCGGCATCCAGTGGTGAACAGACCAGTTCCACCTACGCCGAGAAGGGGCACGGCCTCTTCACCTACTTCCTTCTCAAAGGAATCAAGAACGAGGATGTCATTGCTGCTGACGGCACCCTGCGCCTCGACGATCTCTTCGCTTACCTCAGCCCGCAGGTCGAGCGAGTGGCGCGCAGGCAGTTTAACAATGAGCAGACGCCGCAATGGATCGGGGCGATCAAGTAATAAGTGATTAATCCGGGAAGAGGGTTGCCATGAAGGGATCGAGCAGGATGCGCTGGCTTGTGCTTGGAATGTTGTTTCTCCTGACGGCCTGCGCGAGAGTGCCGCTGGCCCTTCCGGAGACAGACGCCCAGATGAAACGCCTGACCCCGCCGCCGGGGAAGGCGCTGCTCTATGTTTACCGTGGGTTTTCCCCCGCTGGCGCGGCGGTTGTGGCTGAGCCGGAGGTGGATGGTCAAAGGCTGGGTGGCCTGGCACCCAGGAATTTCCTGGTGGCCCAACTGGAACCGGGAAAGCATTTGTACAAACGCGGCAGCAGCGGCATTCCCCTGTATGCCAAGGCTGGAGAGACCTACTTTATCGAGGCGACGGTCTCCGGGGGAGATGCCCAGGTCGCAGAGGCGGCAGCCCGCAAGAAGTTGGCGGGTTGCACGCTCATCTACGAGAGCGACGAGCCGATCGTGATCGGGCAGACCAGGGCGCAACCAGCGGCCCCTCCCTCGGCCACAGGGGCACCGCCCCCCGTCATCACCTCGGATGTCGATGAACTGCCGGTCGTCCGGCGGCCCGAGCGTGCCAACGCCTACGCGGTGGTCATCGGTATCGAAAACTACCGGCAGAATCTTCCAGCTGCCCCCTTTGCCCGGCATGACGCCGAAACGGTCACCGCCTATCTGATCGAGACCCTCGGCTATCCTGAAGAACATGTCGTCACCCTGACCAACGATCGGGCCGCCAAAAGCGACTTTGAAAAATATTTCGAAAAGTGGCTTCCCAACCAGGTCGAGCCCGGCGCCACCCTCTTTGTCTACTACTCCGGTCACGGCGCGCCGAATTCAAAGAGCGGAGATGCTTACCTCGTCCCCTACGACGGCGATCCGGCTTTTCTCGAAGAGACCGGTTACTCGCTGAAACGCCTCTATGCCGCCCTTGGCAGACTCCCGGCGAAAGAGATCACCGTCGCCCTCGATGCCTGCTTCTCCGGGGCCGGTGGGCGCTCGGTCATCGCCCAGGGGACCCGCTCCATCGCGCTCAACTTGAAAGCGCAGACGCCGCTGGCTGGAAACCTGACCGTCCTCGCGGCGTCGAGCGGCGAACAGACCAGCTCGACCTACGCCGAGAAAGGACACGGCCTCTTTACCTACTTCCTGCTCAAGGGGATCAAGAACGAAGAGGTGGTCATGGCGGATGGTACCCTGCGTCTCGACGACCTCTTCGCCTACCTGCAGCCGCAGGTGGAGAGGGTGGCCCGCAGGGAGTACAACAACGAGCAGACACCGCAACTGATCGGGGTAGGGCGCCTGACGCCAACCGGGACGGGCATATCGCCGTAAAGGAACTGGTCGGCAAAGAGTTGGACGGTTTGGGGAGTTGGCTTGCTGAGGCCGCTTTTCAGCGTGTGGTCAACCAGGTTGCGAGCAGGAAGATGCCGGCAAAGAGGAGCAGCAGGAGCCACGCCAACGCACTGTGGCGCGGCGAAACTGCGGGCCTGAGCGGCAGGCCGCGGTTTGCGTAGAGAAAAAGGGCGATGCCGGCGCCCCCGGCCAGCAGGGCGGGAATCACAACACCCGGGCCCGGGTCCGGCCACCGCGTCAGAAATATCACTGCGGCCGTGAAGCCGCCCGCCGCCGTCATCCCTCCCAGGAGCTTGCCGAGCAGCCACGGCAGCCGTTTCCATTCCGCCAGAAATCCCCTATGCTCTGCCACAACAACCTCCAGTGACTCTGCAGCGAACCGGCGCAGCAGGCTCAGTCCCCCTTGTTCCTGCTGCGACGAACGAAGAAGAGAGCGATGGCGCCGAGCATCAGGCAGGCGAAGCCGACCCGGAAATTGGTGTCGAGGGCAAACCTTGGCGCGGTCAGGCTGTCATAGAGGAAGAAGGCGCCGATGTTGACCATGGCAATGCCGTAGATGGTGGCCAGTGTGCGGGTCAGGCGGGGGTCCCGTTTCGGTTTTTGCGGCAGTGGGGGCATGGGAAATTATCCGGGTAAATGGATTTGAGCCTGCGCCGATGATTGCGGCGAATGCCTGGGGATCAGACAGTTTTCAGCTGAACATGCGGCGGAAGAGCCCCTTCTTCTCCTGCTCGCGGCGATCGAGGAGGGTGCGCAGACCGCGCCGGGCGAGGCCGTGGCGGGCGTCGAGCTTGAGCGCCTTGTTGAAGTCCCCTTCTGCCAGGGAATCCTGGCCGGCATCGAGGAGCATCCACCCCTTGAAGGCATAGCCGTCGGCAGTGCGCTCCAGGGTCAGGGCGCGATTGACCAGCTGCTTGGCCTTCTCCATCATCGCCCGGCTGTTGCCATTCTTCGGATTGCGATAAATGGCCCAGCCGAGGTGGGCCAGGTAATCACCGTTCTGAGGTTCGATGTTACAGGCGTCCTGCAGGGCCTTTTCCGCGTTGTCCCACTCCTCCATCTCGATAAAGACCTTCCCCGACTGGGACTGGACCTGGGCCTGAAAGCGGTCGTCCCCCTTCTGGCCGAGGCCGACCCGCTCGGAGCCGAGCAGTTCGTCGTAGCGCTCCTTCTTGACCACGTCGGAGAGGGTGTCGTAGGCGTTGGCGACGGTGGCGAGGATGTCCTGAACCATGGCCGCTTCCTCACCGACGAGGCGCATCAGGGCATCGGGACCGAATTCGCGGGTAATGGCGAAGTACCTTTCCTTGACCTTGTCGAAGCTGAAACGGGCTGGAGTGAGGTTGAAGATCTCATAGTAGTTCTTCCCCTTCAGGTCGCTCGCCATCTGCCGGACTTTTTTCGCCAGGGCGAACTCGTAACGCTCATCGTCCGGAGGGGCCTGCGCCGGTGTCGGCAGTTCCGCCGACCCTTCCGCTTCGACCACGTCGGCAAAGCTCTCCAGCGTCTCTTCTTCCGGCGCCGCATCCTCCTCGTCATCCTCCTGGATGGCGTTGAAGAGGGTGCGCAGGGGGATCGGCCCGGGGCCGGCCGGAGTCAGGGGTGCCGGGGCGAACTGGAGCATGTCGAACGACTGCAGGGTCTGCACCAGCGGGAGCAGCCCTTCGCGGCGATCGAGAAGGGCGAAAAGGGTGCGGGAGCCGTCGATCTTGAGCAGCGCCTGGCGTTCCTCCTCGCTGAGGGGGAGGAAGTTGATGTAGCGATAGTAGTCACCGCCGGGGGCGATATAGTGGCTTCCGCATTCGGCAAGAAAGCGGCGCAACCGCTCCCGGGGCGGAGTCCGGTGATACCCCTGGTAGATCAGCCGCGGCACGTTGATGGTGACGACCTGAAGGAAGTCGGGAGCGGGCATTGGCTCGATCCCGATAGTCACTGGCGGCCGGGCGAAGCCGGCGAGGAGTTCGTTGGAAAGGTAGCCGAGCTTCTCCTCGAGGAGCCCCGGGTAATCGAGACAGCCGAGCTGGACCAGGGTATCGTGGCGCTCGCCGCCGCTGCTGGTGTAGAAAGCGTACTCCTCGGCCGAGATCTTGCCGCGCTGGCGCAGGTAATCGCCGAAATTGGCCGCCGTGAATCCCGGCCGCAAGGCGACCGGGGACCCATTGACAAAGGTCAGCGTCCGTTCGCCGTCCGCGTAGTGGAACCGGAGGTTGCCGCTGAACCGCTCCCGAAAGGCGCGCAGAAGATGCTGGTCGAAGGGGGCGGGATGAGGTGAAGGTTCGACCGCCGCTGGCACCGCGGTCGGGGTTTCGCCGGCAGGTGGAATATTGTTCCGCGGTTCTTCTGTTGCGGCAGGGGGCGCTGTGGCGGGGCGGCCGGCTGCGCTGAGCATTTCCTGAATGGCTGCAAGGAGTGCGGCGGCGCGAAACGGTTTTTCGAGGTAGTGGCTGACCCCGAGAGCCCGGGCGGCCTGGACGTACCTGTCGCCACGGTAGATGCCGCTGATGACGACCACCGGCAGGTCCCGGGTCCGGGGGCTCTGGCGCAGCTTTTTGAGCAGCTCGACGCCGTGCAGGCCCGGAAGCTTGAGGTCGAGCAGGAGCAGGTCGGGCGGAGTCCGAACAATCATGCCGAGGGCGGTGACGCCGTCGGCCGCCCGGGTCACCGCAAAACCGTTGCGCTCCAGCAGGCCGCCGACGGCCTTGGCGACCGATTCGTTGTCTTCGGCAATCAGGATCGTGATGGCCATGCCAATGCCAGTTCCTTGCGAGTCAGCGGTGCAGCTGATAGCGGCGAACCGCCCGGTTGTGTTCGGCCAGGGTCGCGGAGAAGGCGTGGCTGCCGTCGCCGCGGGCGACAAAGTAAAGATAGTCGACCGCTGCCGGATGGGCCGCCGCGGTCAGGGCCGCGCTGCCGGGGCTGGCGATCGGCCCTGGCGGCAAACCGGCGATGCGATAGGTATTGTAGGGCGTCTTTGCGGCCAGATGCGCGCGGGTCAGGTTGCCGTCGAAATCGGTAATCCCGTAGATCACCGTCGGGTCGGCCTGCAGCGGCATCCGGCGCTGCAGGCGGTTGCTGAATACGGCGGCGATCAGCGGCATCTCGGTCTCACTGCCTGCCTCTTTTTGCACGATCGATGCCAGTGTCACCAGCTGGTGTTCGTCGAGCCCCTGCTCCCGGGCGGCCGCAATCAGTTCCGGGGTGAGGCGGCGGCGAAATTCCGCGACCATCATCTGCAGGATAGCCTCGGGTGAAGTGCCCGCGGCCAGGCTGTAGGTCTCCGGAAAAAGGTAGCCCTCGAGGCTCCCGGCCGGAATGCCGAGGGTATGGACAAAGCTGGCGTCCTGACCGAGGCGTAAAATCTCCCGGGCATCGGCGAGCCCCTTGGCTTCAATCCGGGCTGCGATTTCCCGCAGGGTCCACCCCTCGGGGATGGTCAGGGTGGTCCGCAGGACATCTCCCGCCACCAGCCGGTCGAGGATTTCCCCCGGCGTCGCTGCGTTGCTGAAGCGGTAGGTTCCGGCCTGCACCCGGTTGCCGGCGCTGCGCCAGCGGGCCAGGAGTTGCAACGGCAGGGCCTCGCTGACAACGCCGTTGGCGGCCAGGGTGCGGGCGATGGTGGCGAAGGGTGCGCCGCGGTGGACCGTAACCTCGGTCCCGGGCGGTGGCGTGATCGGCGTCAACAAAAATTGCCCGATCAGCAGGGTGCCGATCAGAAGCGGCAGCAGCAGGGCGAAGAGGAGGAGGGCGGTTCGTCGGCTCATGGTCTTGAGGTCGGCCCCGGGGTGGACGGAAAAGGGTAAATTCCCGTCAATATAGAGGTTTTGACCCGGGGCGTCAAGCGGAAGGGGTCAAGCCTTGAAGCGACTCTCGGTGCCGGCCCGTAACCGTTCGATGTTGGCGCGGTGGCGGACGATCACCATCCCGCCGATGAAAAGGCTGGCGGCGAAAAGAGGGAGTGAGCGGGCGATCCCGCCGGCGAGAAAGGGGATCAGAGCGGCGGCGGCGATCGAGGCCGCCGAGACGTAGCGCCACTTCCAGAGGATGGCGACAAAGGCAACCAGCGCGATGAAAACGGCGAGGGGAGAGAGGACGAGAAAGATGCCGAGGGCAGTCGCCACCCCCTTGCCCCCCTTGAAGCCGAGGTAGACCGGGTAGAGGTGGCCTAGGAAGGTAACGGCCGCAGCCAGGGCAACCTGCTCCGGAGACCAGGCGCCGGACTTGACGATCCACAGCATCGGCAGCAGCCCCTTGAGGCAATCCCCGATCAGGGTGAGGATGCCGAACTTGCGCCCCGCGACCCGGTAGACGTTGGTGGCGCCGATGTTGCCGCTCCCCGCCTGACGGACATCGCCACGGCCGGCGAGGCGGGTCAGGATCACGCCGGTGGGTATGGCGCCGATCAGGTAGCAGAGTGCCAGCAGCAGAGGGAAGGTCACGGTGAACTCCACGGCAGAAAACGGTCGCGGGCGGTGAATGGTCGCCCGCCCGAAGGTCCATTATCTAGCATGGCGAACCCCGGAAAAGCAAGGGATTTCCAGGGTTCGGAACAGGTGGGGCGTTGCCGGCAAGGTCAGGATGCTGCGCCGCCGGCCCGCCTTACCCCCCGTACTCTTCCAGAAACAGGCTGAAGGTGAGGACCACCATCAGCAGGTCGTTATCGAAGGTCTGATTGAGGGAAAAGCCTTCCTCCAGCGCCATCTCCTTGAGACGTTCCACCGTCTCCGGATTGAAATAATTTTCCCGCTTGACCCGCTCAAAGGAGAGGTAATCGAGGACGAACTGGCGGTCGTGGCGCAGCAGATAATCACTCCCCGGGGCGACGAAAGCGAATTTTTCGCGGTTGACGATCGCGGGGGGAACGATGTCGGTGGCGGTCTGTTTGAGCAGGGCCTTTTCGACCCCCTGGGCGATCATCAGCCGCGGCTGGATGCCGCGCACCAGTTCGATCAGGTCGAGGTCGAGGAACGGGTAGCGCCCTTCCACCGAATGGGCCATGGCCACCCGATCGCCGTGGTCGGCAAGAAGATGGTCGGCGATGCGCAGCTTGAAATCGATGTAGGAGCGCTGGTGAAAAGGATCGCGTCCGCGCAGTCGCTCACGGTTTAAAACGGGATTCCCGGTCGATTCGAAGGTGTCGAGGGCGGCGGCCAGCGCCGGGGCATAGAGGGCGCCCTTCAATTCCCGAAACGCATGATAATCCCGTTCGTAGTAAAAATCGGCGTCCCCCCAGAGGCGCTGCCGGGTCTCCCCTTCGAGGAGCTGCTCCGGGGTCGGAAAGGGAGCGGGGCGCCGCAGCCGGTCGAGGCGGTAACCGACATAGCCGCCAAAGAGCTCGTCGGCCCCCTCGCCGCTGAGAACAACCTTGTAACCCTGGTCGCGAACCATCGCCGAGAGGGCCAGCGAGCAGGTGTTGTACGACTCCTTGAGGGGAGTTTCGGCGGCGCGTATCACCTGGGGGAGGCGACTGGCGATCCCCTGCCAGTCGAAGACGGTCAGATGACGGCGGGCGTCCATCCCACTCAGCGCCAGTTCCTGAAAAGCCTGCTCGTCGATCTCTGCCTGCGCGAAACCGATGGAGAAGCAGTCCCAGTGGTCGGCGGGACGCAGGCGCTGGATCAGCCGCGCCACCAGGGAGGAATCGAGACCCCCCGAAAGGTAGAAGCCGACCGGGACATCGGCGCGCAGCCGTCGCTCAACCGCCCGGGTCAGGGTGGCGAGCAGCTCCTCGCAGAGCAGCGCCGGATCGCGCGACGGCGCCGGTTCTGCCGCCAGCGGGTAGTCCAGGTCCCAGTATTCCTGCACCTCCAGCCGGCCAGAGGCCACCCGCAGCAGCTGGCCGGCCGGCAGCGACTTGACCCCCTGAAACATGGTCTGGGGACTGGCCAGGCCGGGGAAGGTGAGGATCTGGTCGAGTCCGGCCGGGTCGATGGCCGGGCGGAAGCCGGGATACTGCAACAGGGCCTTGATCTCCGAGGCGAAGAGGAGCTGGCCCTGGTGGATGGCGTAGTAGAAGGGGCAGATGCCGATCTGGTCGCGGGCGGCGAGAAATCGCCGCGCGCGGCGGTCGTAGAGGGCAAAGGCGAACTGGCCGCGCAGGTGGTCGACGAGGTTGTCCCCGTACTCCTCATAGAGATGGACCAGGACCTCCACGTCGCTGCGGGAGCGGAAGGTGTGACCGCGGGCGAGGAGTTCGGCGCGCAGTTCCGGCTCGTTGTAGATCTCGCCATTGCAGATCGAGACCAGCGAGCCATCCTCGTTGAAATGGGGCTGTCCCCCCCCCTCCAGATCGACGATCGCCAGGCGCCGGAAACCGAAGCAGACCTCGGGTCCGGTGAAGTAGCCTTCGCCGTCCGGGCCGCGGTGGACGAGGGCAGCCGCCATCCGCGGCAGAATTACGGCGGCGTCACGGCAGTCGGTGGCAAAATCGAGGGCGAAGTAGCCGGTGATGCCGCACATCTAGCAATCGTCTCCGATCCGGTTCAGCTCGGCGAGAAAATCGGCGTCGTCGCAGCCGAGATTTCGGGTGATTTCCTGGGCCAGCTCCCGCAGCGGGGTTTCGGGGGCCCCGCTGGCAACCGCGGCGAGGCGCGCCAGGGCGGAAGCGAGGGTCGCCACTGTTTCGGGCCGGTAGAGTTCGCAGTCGTATTCGATGAAGCCGCTGAGAGGTTCGTCGTCGAAGAGTTCGAAATCGAGGTCAAAGCGGCAGCTGACCGAATCCTCGAAAAAGGGCTCGCAGTCGATACCGGGGAGCTCCAGCACCAGGGGGCGATTGTTGTGGAAAATCAGCAGCACGTCGAACAGGGGATGGCGGTTGCGGCTGCGCGGCAGGCCGAGATCCGCAACCAGGCTACTGAAGGGGTAGTCCTGGTGTTCAAATGCCGCCAGGGTCTGTTGCTGGAGCTCGTCGAGGAGGCTGGAAAAGGACTGCTCGCCCCTGAGGCGGGAGCGGATCGGCAGCAGGTTGAGAAAGTAACCGACCAGGTCGTGGGTGGCCGGATGGCTGCGGTTGGCGCTGGGGACGCCAATGATCGACTCCTCGGCATCGGCGAGGGCATAGATGAGAAGCTTGAGCAGGGCCTGCAGGACCACGAAGGGGGTGACCCGTGCCTGCCGGGCGAGCTGCCGTATCCCCTTTGCCTGCTCCGCCAGGTCAAAACGATGGCGGGCACCGCGGCCGGCGCGGACCGCCGGGCGCGGAAAATCGGCAAAGAGGTCGAGCTGCGGCAACTCGCCGGCCAGGGTAGCGCCCCAGTAACGGCGATCGGCTGCGCTGGCGTCACCGGCAAGGTAGCGCTGCTGGGCGCGGGCGAAGTCCCGGTAATGGAGCGCCGGTGGGGGCAGTTCCGCACTTTCCCCGCGCACGGCGGCGGCGTAGCCCTGGGCGAGTTCCCGGGCGAGGACCGTATCGGACCAGCCGTCGCTGATCAGGTGGTGGAAGACCAGCGCGAGGATCTGCTCCTTCTCGTCGAGCTGGAACAGGGTAGCGCGGAAGAGCGGCGCCCGCGTCAGGTCGAAGGGGGTGCGCAGCTGGGTCAGGATCGCCTCCCGCGCCGTCTGCTCGGGATCGGTGTCGCCGCGCAGGTCGACCGTGGTCAGCAGGTCGGTCATGGTGGGAAGGATCGTCTGGCAGGGTTCCCCCTGGTGCAGCTGGAAGGAGGTGCGCAGGGCCTCGTGGCGGGCGGCGCAGCCGGCGAGGGCTGTTGCCAGTGCGGCCGGGTCGAGAGGACCGTGCAGGCGGTAGGAGCCGACCGTGTTGTAGGCGCAGGAATCGGCCTGCAGCTGTTGGGTCAGCCAGAGCCCTTTCTGCCCCTCGGCGAGGGGATAATGCTCCGCCGTCGGCCCGGGTTGCAGATCCAAAACGGTCGCAGCGCTCGGTAGGGCCAGGGCCGCTGCGAGGGTCCGGGGGGTCGGATGGGTATAGATCAGCCGCAGCGGCACCTGGATCCCCAGCTCCTCCCAGATCCGGCCGGCCAGCCGCACCACCTTGAGGCTGTGGCCGCCGCAGGTGAAGAAATGGTCGTCCCGGCGCACCATCGGCAGCTCCAGCACCTGGGCAAAGAGGGCGCAGAGCAGGGTTTCATTGACTCCCGGCGGGGCCCCGGCCGGAGGAGAGGACGCCGCTTCCGGGGCGGCTGCTGCGGGGGCGAAGGCGAGCCGGGGGCGGTCGCCGCACAGGGCGCGGAGGGTACGGGCCGGTTCGGCGGCCGCGGCGGTCAGGATCGCCAGAAAACCCTCGGCGAGCTCCTCGATCTGCTGAACGGCGACCTGCGCGGCGTTGAAGCGGAAGGTGACGGCCAGTTCCTGCTGCGCAAAGAGGATCACTTCCAGGGGGTAGTGGGTATGTTCGAAGTAGTCGACCGCCGTCACCGGCGAAGTCTCCAGCCCGGTTCCGAACAGCTCCGCCACTCCATCGGCCAGGGGATAGTTCTCAAAGATCAGCAGATGGTCGAAGAGGGGATGACCGATCCGCGCCTGAAGGGCGGCCAGGCTCAGATGCTGGTGAGGACCGGCGGCGAGGTTCGCCGCCTGGAGGGTGCGTGCCAGCTCCGCCAGGGTGGTTGGCGCCGCGGGGAGCTGGGCCCGTACCGGCAGGGTGTTGATGAAGAGCCCGACCATCCCGGTCACCCCCGGCAGCTCCGGCGGCCGGCCGGAGACGGTGACGCCGAAGAGGAGATCGTCGTCCCCGCCGGCGCTATGGAGGGTCGTCGCCCAGGCCGCCTGCAACAGGGCGTTGAGGGTCAGCCCCTCCTTGCGGGCGAGGCCGGCCAGGCGCTGGAAGATGGCCGCGTCGAGGCCGAGATCGAGCTGCTGTTGCCGATAACCGACGCCGGCGGTGGTCGGAAAGAAGCGGGGCGGTTGCGCCCCGGCGAGGCGTTCTTCCCAGTACGCCAGGGTCGGCAGCTCATCGCGCCGGCCGAGCCAGGCAAGGTAGTCCGGGAAATCACCCCGCAGCGGTTCCAGTTCACCCCCCTGGTAGCGGGACACGAATTCGCGCAGCAACAGGGCGATCGACCAGCCGTCAAAGAGGATGTGGTGAAAGGTCCAGAGCACCTGCCAGTCCCGCGGACCGCGCCGGATAAGGACGATGGCGATCGGTGGCGCCGCCTCGACCCGGACCAGCCGGGCCCGTTCGGCGCGGGCCAGTTCCAGCAGCGCCGATTCCGGGTCGCTGGTGTTGTCCTGGTTCAGCTCCTCCTGGCGCAGTTCGGCACGGTGGGCCGCCAGGATAACCTGGCTGGGGGCGCCGTCCCCCTGGGGGACGAAGCGGGTGCGCAGCATGGCGTGGCGATCGGTGAGCTCCTGCCAGGTGGCGGCGAAGCGTTCCGGGTCGAGCTCGCAATCGAGGCGAAAGAGGGCCTGGTTGACGTAGGCTTCGGCGTCGCCGTCGAGCAGGGTATGAAACAGCATCCCCTCCTGCATCGGGGTCAGCGGCAGGACCCGGTCGCGGCGCGCTGGCTCCGGAGCGGGGCTGGCGCCTGCCGGAAGCGGTGCCGGCGCATGGATGGCCAGCTGCGCTGCGAGCTCGCGCAGGGTGGGATGGGCGAAGATCTGCCGGACGTCCAGCGCCATTCCTGCGTCCCGGGCCCTGGCGGCGACCAGAATGGCGCGGATCGAATCGCCGCCCAAAGTGAAGAAATTATCGTCGGCGCCGACCGTCGCGACCCCGAGGACCTGGGCGAAGATGGTCGCCAGGGGGGCGCACTCTGCAGGCACCGCCGTCACGACGGCAGGGCCGTCCTGAGGGGCGGCGGCGGGGAGCGCCTTGCGGTCGATCTTGCCGCTCGGGTTGAGAGGCATCCGTTCCAGCCGCTGAAAGCTCGCCGGCAGCATGTAGGGCGGGAGCCAGCGACCGAGGTGCTCGCGCAGTTCCTCCACGCTCGGGGGCGTCGCCCCGCCGCGCAGGGTGTAGCAGGCGGCCAGGTCGCGGACCTCGCCGCTGGCCGGCTCACGGATCGTCTTCACCGCCGCCTGCAGCAGCGCCGGGTGGGTGGTCAGGCAGTTTTCGATCTCCTGCAGCTCGATACGGTAGCCGCGCAGCTTGATCTGGTCGTCGCCGCGACCCAGAAACTCCAGTTCGCCATCCTCTTGCAGGCGGGCCAGATCGCCGGTGGCGTAGAGGCGCCCCTCCGGCGCGCCGAAGGGGTCGGGCACGAACTTGCGGGCGGTCAGCTCGGCCATCCCCAGGTAGCCGCGTCCGACGCCGGCCCCGCCGATATAGAGTTCACCCACCGTCCCCGGCGGCACCGGCCGCAACCTCCGGTCGAGGATGTAGACCTGCTCGTTGCATAGTGGCCGGCCGATGCTCGGGCGCTCCTTGCCGTTGATCCGGGTCGAGGTCGACCAGATGGTGGTCTCGGTCGGACCGTAGACGTTGAAGATCTGTGGCCGGGCGTGGCGCAGCCGGGCGAAAAGATCGGCCGGAAAGGCCTCACCGCCGATCAGCAGGGTACGCAGTCCACCCAGGACTGCCTCCTCGCCGCTCAGCTCCAGCATCAGCTTCAGCCGCGAGGGGGTGGTCTGGAAGGCCGTGACCCCTGCTTCGCGCAGCAGCGTCGCCAACGGCGTAATGGCGAGGTTGTCATCGTCGCTGGCGAGGACAATGCGGGCGCCGACCAGCAGACAGCAGAAAATTTCCAGCACCGAGATGTCGAAGGTGAAGGTGGTGACTGCCAGCAGGGTGTCGCTTTCGTCGATGCCGTAGACCTGGGGGAGGTTGTCGGTCATGGCGACGACGTTGCGGTGACTGATCATCACCCCCTTGGGGGCCCCGGTCGAGCCGGAAGTGAACATGATGTACGCCAGATTTCCCGCATCGAGGGTTGGTGACGCCAACGGCGCGTCGTCAGCGCCGGCGCACTCCTCGATCACCAGCAGCGGTCGGCCGCAGGCCGCGCTCCAGGCGTCGCACTGATGACGGCTGGCGACCAGGGCCCGGGCGTCGCTGCCGGCGAGGATGGCATTGCGGCGCTCGGCGGGGAAATCGGGCGCGATGGGGACATAGGCGGCGCCGGCCTTGAGGATGCCGAGCAGCGCGGCCACCGCCTGGGGGCTGCGTTCGCTCAGCAACGCGACCCGCTCGTCGGGCTGCGGCGCGACCAGCGCGGTCAGCGCCCGGGCGATGCGGTTCGATTCTTGGTCGAGCCAGGCGCGGGAGAACTCCTGGCCGGCAAAGACCAGCGCCGTCGCCGCGGGGTTCGCGGCCAGCTGCCGGGCCCAGAGTCCCGGGATGGTGGCCGTGGCGGCGAAGGGCCGGGTGGTGCGGTTGAGGGCGGCCAGGCGCTGCACTTCGTCCTCGTCCAGCAGTTCGATGGCTGCCGGGGCGGTCCGCGGTTCGGAGGCGAGGGCGGTCAGCAGCCGCACCAGCCGGCCCGCCAGCCGTTCCATGGTCTCGCGCCGGAAGAGGGCGGTGGCATACTCCAGCCGGCAATGGAGCTCGCCGTCGGCCTCGATCGCCTCGAAAGTAAGGTCGAACATCGCCGTCGGCTTGTTGTAGGGGACCGGGGTGCAGACCAGGCCGGGAAGCTGCAGCAGCCGGTCCTGCCCCTTTTCGAAGATGAACATGGTGTCGAAGAGCGGGTTGCGGCCGAGGTCGCGGGGGACGTCGAGGTCCTGCAGCAGCTTGTCAAAGGGGTAGGCCTGATGTTCATAGGCGCGCAGGAAGTCCTTTTGGACCTGGCGCGCGAGGTCGCGGAAGGGGAGGGTGTCGTCGATCTGCAGCGGCAGCGCCAGGGTGTTGGCGAACATGCCGACGCTGCGCTCCCAGCCGGCCGGCCGGGCATCGACGGGAATCCCGATGGCCAGTCGGGCTTCGCCGCTCAGCCGGCTCAGCAGGGCCCCGTAGCCGGCCAGCAGCAAGGCAAAGAGGGAGACCCCGGCGCTGCCGGCCGCACCCTTGAGAGCGGCGGTGGTGGCGGTTGGCAGGTCGAAGAAGAGGTTGTCGCCGCGATGATCCTGCTCGGCCGGACGCGGGAAGTCGGTCGGCAGTGCCAGCGGCGGTACCGGTTCGGCGAAGGCCTGCAGCCAGAACGTCCGGTCGGCCGTGGCGGCTGGCGAATCAGGGTAGCTCCCCTCCGCGGCAACGAAGGCGGCGAAGTGAGGGGGGATGGCCGGGAGGGGCTGGCCGGCATAACCGGCCATGACCTCCTGCACCAGCAGGCTCAGGGCCAGGCCGTCGGCGACCAGGTGGTGAAAATCGAAGACGAGCAGATGCCTATCCTCGCCCAGGGTGAAGAGTGCCGCCCGGACCAGCAACTCCTCGGCGAGGTCGAAAGGGCGGACGAATTCGGCGATCAGCTCGGCGATCGGGCGACCCGCGGCGGCCCGGCGTTCCAGGCGCAAGGAGCGTTCGGCGTCGAAGAGCTGGCACGGGCGGTCGTTTGCGAAGAGGAAGCGGGCGCCCAGGGCCGGATGGCGCGGAAGGAGGGCGGCGATGGCGGCTTCGAGACGTTGCAGGTCGAGGGGGCCGTCGAGCTGGTAGGCGAGGGGGAGATTGTAGAGGGTCTTCTCGGCGCTGAGCTGGTCGTAGACCAGCAGGCGTTGCTGGGCGCTGGTCAGCGGAGCGCTGGCTGGCGCCGCAGCCGCCGGCCCTGCGCCGGCGTGGGCAAAGGCAAACCCGCCGGCGCGCAGCCGGGCGACGGCCTGCTCCACCGCGGCAACCACCCGGTCGATGTCGGCGGCGCTGTGGGCGGCGCTCAAAAAGCAGATCCGTCGTTCCCAGGTATAGATCCCCTGCTCCATCAGCAGGTGAAAGAAGAGATCCATTTCGATCGGGTCGAGGGCCAGGCTGTACTTCCCCTGCCCTTCGAAACGGAACATGGAGCCGTAATGGGCGAGTTTCACCGGCACCTTGGCCGTGGCGAAAAAGGCGTTGAGGCGCTGCGCCAGATCGTCGAGAAGCGCTCCGACCCGGGCCTGCAACGCCGGACCTTCGGCCCGGATCCGGGTCAGGGCGGCCCGGGCCGCGGCCAGGGCGAGGGGGTGCTTGACGTAGGTGCCACCAAAGAAGGTGAGTTCATCGCCGGGATGGGAGTCGTCGCCGAACTGCCAGTCGCCGCCGTCGATGGCGTCGAGGTAGCGGGCGCTGCCGGCGACCACGGAAAGCGGCAGGCCGCCGCCGATTGCCTTACCGTAGATCACCAGATCGGCGCGCACCCCGAAGATGGCCTGAGCGCCCCCCGGGTGCATGCGGAAGCCGGTGATGGTTTCGTCGAAGATGAGCGGAACCTCCAACTCGCGGGTCAGCGCCCGCAACTGGCGCAGGAATTCGACCGGCACCAGGGTCGGGTTGCGGCTCTGCACCGGCTCGACCAGTACCGCCGCCAGGGTGCCGGCCTGGCGGCGGATCTGCTCGAAGGCCGCGCTGTCGCCGTAGGTGAGGATCTGGACATCCTCGACCATCTTGCGGGGAATGCCGGTGGCGGTCGGATAGGTAGTGCCGTCAACCGCCGTCGCCAGGACACCGTCAAAGGTGCCGTGGTAGGAATTGCCGAATATCACCACCCGGTCCCGACCGGTAACCGCCCGCGACAGCCGCAGTGCGACCATTACCGCCTCCGAACCGGTATTGCAGAAGGCGACCCGTTCCACCCCGGTCAGCTCGCTGATCAGCTCGGCGACCTCCCCGGCCAGCTGCGACTGGGGGCCGAGTTCGAAGCCCGACTCAAGCTGTTCGCGCAGGGCTGCGACCACTTCCTGCGGGCGATGACCGAGAAAGGTGACGCCGTAACCCATGGCGAGGTCGATATAGGTATTGCCGTCGATATCGACGAAGTGAGCCCCCTGCGAATGGGCGGCGACGATCGGATAGACCAGCTCCTTGAGGCTCTGTTTGTAGCCGAGGGAGTTGATCCAGTCGGCCAGGACCCGGCGATAACGGGCGGCCCTCGCCTTGGAGCCGGCGGTTTTGCGGTTGAAATCAGCGGCGAAATCGGCGATGAAGCGCTGCTGGTCGGCACTGAGCTGGTCCGGAGTCAACCGCATGGAGCGGAAATTGAATTTCGGGGTGGCGGTCGCCTCTCCGGCTTCCGGCCCGGCGGCAGGGGGGGCGACGGCCGCCGTGGTTCCCAGCAGGTCGAGCTGACGATGGCAGAGCTCGCGCAGCGTCTCCAGCTGGCGGGCGCAGAGTTCGACCAGGTCCGGACTGTCGCTGGCCGGTGCGACCGGGGGTGCCGCCGCGGTGCTGACAGGCGCTGGCGCCAAAGCAGCTGGCGGCGGCGCCGCAGCGGCGAGGTGCCCGGCAAGTTTGCCGAGGGTGTCGAAGCTTTCGTAAAAGTCGCCCAGGGGGATGTTGATGTCGAACTCCTTGGCGATCTGCTGGCGGATCTGCACCAGCATCAGCGAATCGAGTCCGAGTTCGAACAGGTTGGCCTGCGGATCGAGCTCGGCCGGCTCTTTCCAGGTGATCTGCTGCACGATGCGGTGCAGCGCCGCCAGGCTCGCCGCGACGGCCGAGGTTCCGGCAGGGGTAGAGAGCGTGGACGGGTTGGCGGGGGGCGCAGGGACGGTCATCGGCGGGGCACCTCCTGGCAGGGGGAAGAGCTGGTGCTCGAAGGGGTAGAGGGGGAGTGCCCGCTTGCGCGGGGCAAAGGGGGCAAAGACCTCGGGCCAGGCGACTGCAAAGCCGCGCAGGTAGAGCTCGCGTAACGATTCGAACAGGGGCGTCAGCCCCGGCCGGGTGCGGGAGGCGGTCTGCATCAGCCCCGTTCCCGGGGGAGGGCCCGCGCTGCGGACCAGGCTGGTCAGGACCGAGGAGGGACCGAGTTCGATGAACTCCGTCACTCCGAGGCGCACGGCGCTGGCCAGGCCGCGGCCGAAATCGACCGGCTGGCGCAGATGCTGGCACCAGTAGTCGGCGCTGAATCCCTCCCCGGCGGCAAAGGGTTCGCCGCTGAGGTTGCTGATCACCGGGATCCGCGGCGGTCGATGGGTGATTTCGGCGCAGAAGGCGGCAAACGGTTCCAGAGCCGGTTCGATCAGCCGGCAGTGGGAGGCGAAGTGGATTGCCAGTTGGGTGCAGTCGATCCCCTCGCTTTCCAGACGGCGGCAGAAGTCGGCCAGTTCCGCCTCGGCGCCGGCCACCACCAGCTGCGCCGGGCCATTGATGACCGCCAAATCGAGACCGGGGAATTCGGCCAGCATCGCCTCGACCCGGTCCCGTGCGGCCATGACCGTCGCCATGCGCCCCTGGACCGGCAGGGCGGCAGTGAGCTCGCCGCGCTTGACGATCAGGCGGATCGCCGTGTCGAGGTCGAGGGCGCCGGCGAGGGTTGCGGCGACATATTCGCCGAGACTGTGGCCGATCAGCAGGTCGGGAGTCACCCCGAAGGAGCGCCAGAGGGCGAAAGCCCCCCAGGCGAAGCAGAGGTAGGCGAGCTGGGCGAAGGGACTCTCGTCGATGCGGGCGCGGTCGGCGGCGCTGGCGGGGCAGAGAACGGGCAGGATCGGGAACCCCTGGGCGGCGCAGCGCGCGGCGCAATCGTCGACGGCCGCGCGAAAGCTGGGATAGGTCTGGTGGAGCTCCGCGCCCATGGCGGAATACTGGGTTCCCTGGCCCGGCAGCAGCATGGCGAGCTGGCCGCGGTTGGACGCTACCCGCGGTGCCCCCTCCCCGGCCAGGAACCGTTCGAGGCGGGCGTCGAGCTGTTCGGCGTCCTCGACCAGGGTGGCAAATCGGTAGGGGTGGTGGTCGCGGGTGGTCAACTGGGAAAAGGCGAGGTGGTGATCGCAGTTCAGCGTCCCGGCCTGCATTTCCTCCCGGTAGCGCCGGGCCAGGGCCCGCAGCGAGCCCTCGCTGCGGGCCGAGATGGCAAACAGCCAGGGTGGGACCGCAGCTGCCGCCTGGGGGGCGGGTACCGGCGGGGGCGCCTCCAGCAACAGATGGGCGTTGGTACCGCTGAAGCCGAAAGCGCTGACCCCGGCGATGCGCGGCCGGTCGACCGGCCAGCGCTGGGGATCGGGCGAGGCCCGGAACGGGATGTGCTGCCAGTCGATCTGACTGGAGGGGGGTGTGAGATGGCAGATGCCGGGGACCTCGCCGCTCTGCAGGGCGAGGATCGTTTTGATCACCCCGGCCACGCCGGCGCAGGCTTCCAGGTGACCGAACTGGCTCTTCAAGGCACCGAGCAGGATGGGCGGCAGTGCCGGATCGCGGGCGGCGAAGGCCGCGGTCAGGGCGCCGATTTCGATCGGATCGCCGAGGGGGGTGCCGGTGCCGTGGGTCTCGATCAGGCCGACGGCGTCGTAATCGAGTCCGGCATCGGCCAAGGCCCGGCCGATCAGGTCGCTCTGGGCGGCGCCGTTAGGGGCGGTCAAGCCGTTGCTGCGGCCGTCCTGGTTGACTGCCGAACCGCGGATCGTTGCCAGGATCGGATCGCCGGCGGCCTGCGCCGCGGCAAGGGGTTTGAGGACCAGCAGAGCGCACCCCTCGCCGCGGGCGTAGCCGTCGGCGGCAGCGGCAAAGGGCTTGCAGCTCTGCGTCGGTGAGAGGGCGCCGAGGGTGCGCATACTGTCGAAAAGACGCCGTGACAGGATCAGGTTGACGCCGCCGGCCAGGGCCAGCTCGCACTCCCCCTGGCGCAGGGCGCGCACCGCCTGGTGCAGGGCGACCAGGGAGGAGGAGCAGGCGGTGTCAATGGAGAGGGCCGGGCCCCTGAAATCGTGAAAATAACTGAGCCGGCCGCTGGCGGTATTGAACATGGCGCCGGTGGCAAGGTAGGGGGAGTCGATCGGCCGGCGTTGGCCGAGCTCCTTGAAATCGTCGGTGCTGATGCCGAGGAAGACGCCGACGTTGGCGCCGCGCAGGCTGCCGGGAGCGATCCGGGCCGACTCCAGCGCCTGGCAGGAGACTTCGAGCAGCAGCCGCTGCTGGGGGTCGAGGTCAGCGGCCTCGGCGGCGGAGATATGGAAGTAACGGGCATCGAAGCCGATCGGCAGCGGTTGCAGAAAGGCAGCACTCTCTCCGGCCAGCTCCGGTCGGTCGGCCGGGGCGGCGGTGACGGCATTGGCGCCGCTGCGCAAAAAGGCGGACAGCCGCCCGGGCGAATCGAGGTCGGGCGGAAAGCGAAAAGCCATACCGATGATCGCCACGGGAGTCCCCGCGGCGGCCTGGGGGGCTCCCCGCCGCACGGAAGGGGGGGGCGCGGCCTCCAGGAAACGCAGGAAAGCGGCCGGTAGCGGATGCAGGAAAAAACTGGCCGGAGAAATGCGCCGGCCGAGACGGGCGCCGAGCCGTTGGGCGAGTTCCATCAGCTGCAGGGAAGTCAGCCCCAGCTCGGACCAGCTCGCTTCCTCTTCCAGGTCCGGGTTCCTGCCAAGCTGGCGGGTCAGCTCCGCAACCAGGGCCTCGCGCGGGGACGTCGCGGCTGCCGTTTCCTCCCGCGCCGCCGGGGCTGGCGCAGCCGCCAGTTCATCCGCCAGGGTCGCGAGCCGGGCCGGTTCGTCGCACCCCTGCTCCAGGGGGGCGAAGACCCGGCCCGCGGCGCCGTATCCGGCAAGATCGGCGCGCAGGCCGAGGGCGAGGGTCGGGTGCGGAGTGATTTCGAGGAAATCGACGGCCGCATCGGTGCTCAGAATCGTCGCCACCGCCTGGCTGAAGAGGATCGGCTGGCGGATATGCCGGCGCCAGTAGGCCGCGTCCCAGGGCCCGGCAAAGGGGCCGCCGGTCAGGGATGAATAGTAGGAATACCGGGATGGTGCGGTCGCCAGTTTGGCGATGGCGGCGGAAAACCGGTCGAGATGAGGGTCGAGAATCTGGCTGTGAAAGGCGATGCTGGTGCGTAGCGAACGACAGAAAACCTGGTTGGCGCCGAGTTCAACGGTCAGCTGCGCCAGTTGTTCCGCGCTGCCGGCGAAGACCACCGAGTTGCGGCTGTTGCAGGCGGCGATCTCCAGCCCCGGCCGGGCGCTGGCCAGTTCTGCGGCCCGCTCCGGGGGGAGGGCGACGAAGAGCATCTCCCCCTGGCCGGCGACGGCGCGAATCAGGGCGAGATGGGCAACGACCAGCTCGACCGCGGCGGCCGGGGTGAGAATGCCGGCGGTGACGGCGGCGGCGACCTCCCCCGAACTGTGGCCGATCACTCCGGTCGGCACAATGCCACGCCTTATCAGGGATCGGGCCAGGGCGGTCTGGTAGCTGAAGGTTTGCAGATGGGAGTAATCGGAACGGTCGATCAGCGCCGGATCGGCCAGCCGCAGCAACTCGCCCGGCGGCGGTTCCCCCGCGGCGACAAAGAGCGGGTCGAGTTCCGCCACGGCGTCAGCGAAGACCGGGTCCGACTTCAGCAGGGCCTGGCCCATGCCGGCCCATTGGGCTCCCAGCCCGGGAAAGACGAAAATCAGAGGTTTCACGGCCCCCCCTTGCTTCCCCCGGGCGTCGTGGGCGGGGGCTGGCAGGATTGGATCGGGACGGTGCCGTCCGGAAAGATCCAGGCACCCTGGCGGATCTGCCCCCGATAGAACCTTTCCCCTTCCAGACTGCCGTCGGGGGCAAAGGAGATTTTTCCCCTGACCAGGTCCCAGTCGGGGAGGAAGCGGACATGGGCGAAGAGGGTCCGCGCCTCCAGCGATCCGGTGGCGCGGATCGATTCGGCCAGGAGCATGATCCCGTCGTAGGTGTCCCGCGCCCAGAGGTCGGGTTCGGTCCCATAGCGGGCGACAAAGGCCTGGACGAATTCAGCAGTCTTCCCTTCTTCCCCGGGATGGAAGGTGGTCAGTGCCTCGAACCCCTCGCCGGCCGGCCCGAGCAGCTGCGGCGTCTCTTTGCGCAGCGCCGAGCTGTCGCCATAGACGCGGCCGCGCAGGCCGAATTCCCTGAGCTGCTTGACGAAATCGGGCAATTGCTGATAGCTGCCGGAAAAGTAGATGGCGTCGGCTGTCGCCATCGCGTCTTCGGAGAGGACGTGGCGGAAATCGCGGACCCAGGCCGGCACCGTGCGCTGAATCGGCGGGTTCCCGCCGAGGTCGCGAAACGCCTTGATCAGATCGGCGGCACTCTGGGCCGAAAAGCTGCTCTGGTCGCCGATGATGGCGAGGTTTTTATCCCCCCGGCAGCGCAGCAGTTCGGCCAGCGCCCGGGTGTAGTCGCTGGTGTTGAAGTGGGGCCGGACCGCATGCTGGAAGGAGTAGCCGGTCAGGGAGGGGAGTTCGGCGCCGATGATGACGTAGAAGAGGTTCTTCGCTTCGGTGGCCACCAGGGTGTCGAGGGCGAGACTCGAATAGTAGGAGCCGACCAGGGCGTTATAGCTCGGGTCGCCGCTGATTTTACGCGACAGCTCGGCATTGCGGTCGGTATCGCCGCCGTTGTTGAAAAAGACCAGTTGCAGCGGTTTGCCGCCGATGCCGCCGGCGGCGTTGATCTGCTCGGCAGCCAACTGGGCGCCTTCCCGGGTGAGATCGCGCGGTTTTCCGGGCAGCTCGAAGGGCCAGAGGAGGGCGACCTTGACCTGCTCGACCTGGGAAAGTTCGGTGGGACGCTGGTCCGCAATATCGCTGTCGCGCTGGTGCAACCAGATCTGCAGCGCGCCAATGGCGAGGGCCAGAAGGAGGAAGTTGCGAATCAGCTTCATTGCTGGCCGCCGCCCGCCGGAGCGGTTTCGCCGGTATTGAGGATGATCGGCAGCCCCCCCTTGCCGGAACCGATCACGATCACCTTGGCGTTGTTCGATTCGGCCAGTTGGCGGGTCGCCTCGACCCCTTTCCAGGTCAGGACCCGGTCGGTCAGGGAACTGTTCACCAAATCGTTGTACCCCTTGACCCCGCCCGCTTCGATGACCTTGCGGCGGGCTTCCTTCTCGGCCTGCCGGAGCTTGAATTCATAGGCCTTGGCCAACTGGTCCTGCTCGAGTTTGTTTTCGATGGCACTGACCAGGACTTTCGGCAGGATCACCTGGCGGATGACGACGCTCTCGATCAGCACGAAGCGCCGCATCACCTTTTCCAGCGACTCCTTGAGAATTCCCTCGACGACCGCCTGCTTCTGCGAATAGAGCTCCTCCGCCGTATACTGGCCGACGGCCTGGCGGATGACAGCCTCGGTTTCTGGCAGGACGATCTTCTCCAGATAGTCGGGCCCGATGTTTTTATGCAGCAGACCGAGGGTCTGGTAAAGAGGGCGATAACGGATCGCCAGGGTCAGTTTGATCGGCAGCCCTTCGCTGGAGAGGGCCTCGAAGTCGGAATAGTTGGTCTGCACCCGGCCATCGTAGATCTGCATCCGGTCCCAGGGGGCGATGACGTGGAAGCCTTCGGCAAAGACCCGATCGGTGACGGTCCCGCCGAAAAAGCGGCGGAACAGAACCCCCCCATGACCGGCATCGATGGTGATGAAGATCCGTGGCCAGAAGAAGAGGACGCAGAAGACGAGCAGCATGGCGAGGATGGCCAGGCTCGGCAGATTGCCCCGAATCCAGCCCTTGAGCCGTTGTTTTACCGAGATTGTCATGAACGTTCGCTCCTGTGCTGGAGGGTGCCACAGTCCAGTTTGATCAGTTCGTCGGCGATGTCGAAATAGCGGTCGTCATGACTGATGACAATGACCGTCTTTCCCTTCGCCTTCAGTTCGGGGAGGAACTCGCGGTAGAAGAACTCACGGAACTCGGGATCCTGGTCGGCGGC
Organism: Desulfuromonas carbonis; assembly: GCF_054658035.1. NCBI lineage: Bacteria > Pseudomonadati > Thermodesulfobacteriota > Desulfuromonadia > Desulfuromonadales > Desulfuromonadaceae > Desulfuromonas > Desulfuromonas carbonis. The sequence goes on from NZ_BAAHXR010000003.1 coordinate 1,742,184, forward strand.
GACTTCGTCGAAGAGGCAGATCGGTCGTTCCTCGATGAGGGCACAGACCAGGGCGATCCGCTTGCGTTGGCCGGTGGAGAGATTGAGGTTGCCAAAACCCTCCTGCGGACTGTAGCCGGTCTTGTCGGCGATCTGCAGCCGCTGCAACCATCCCGTGACCTGCTCCGGATCGGTCTGCCGGTAGCCGTAGAGGCGGTCAAAGAGATGGAAGTCGGTGAAGATGACCGAAAAGAGCTCCCGGTAGGGACCGTAGTCGGCACGCTTCAGGGGCGGGCCGTCGAGGCGGATGGTGCCGCTCTGGGGATAGTAGAGGCCGGCCAAAAGTTTCATCAGGGTGGTTTTGCCGCTGCCGTTGCCGCCGGTGACGAAATGGATCTGCCCCTTGCAGATGGTCAAATCGAGGGGGCCGAGGGTGAAAAGGGTCTGGTCGTCCCGCAGGTAATTGTAGGTCACCCCCTGCAGAACGATCCGCGCGAAATCGTCGGGGGCTGCTGCCGCTGTCTGGTCGGAGCGGTCGTCGTGCTGCGCCAGCCGCGTCTCCAGTTTCTGCAGACTGTCGATGGCGAGGCGCGCCTTGGAGAGCATCGGGATCGAGTCGACGATGATGCCGATGGGCCCGGCGACGAAGAGGACGACGGCGACGATGGCGATGGTCGTCTCCGGGGTGGTCAGCTCGAAATTGGGCAGCAGAAAGACCATCGCCCCCATCAGCAGGAAGAAGAGGGTCTGGGAGAGGACGATGGAGGAGACGAAGCTCCTCTCCGTCTCCTGCTTCAGCCGGTCGGTCTCCTCCAGAGTGGTCGCCAGAAAATGGTGATAAAGGTCGTCACCCTTGCGGACGTTGACCTTGAGCTCCTTGAAGCCGCTGAGGAAATGGTCGAGCAGGGCAAAGAAGCGGACCTCGTTGGCCTGGTAGGCGCGCAGGGCGGCGGCGGTCCGGGCCTGGTTGAGCTGATAGACCATGACCCCGACACCGATGACCAGCAGAACAATCCAGAAGGCGGTCGGGGAGAGGAGATAAATGTAGACAGAGGAGACCAGGAGCATGATTGCTCCGGAAGAGGCCGAGACCGCCATTCGCGACGATTCGTAGATGATCTCGCCATGCTCCAGCAGACTGCGGTAGATGGTGCGGTCGCCGACCGCGTCGAAGCCATCGAGCCCCATGCGCCGTACCGAGCCGATGATCCGCAGGTTGGTGCCGGAGAGATTTTGCTGCACCACCCGGGTGGTGCCGAGCAGCGCATAGCGCTTGGCCTGGACGTAGACCAGAATGCAGAGGATGAACATCAAAAAGTAGCGGACACTGATCTCCGAAAAGTCGCTGGCCACCGAATTGACGATGACCATGAAAGCCGCGTTGGCGACCCCGGCGACCAGAGTCGCGGCCAGAATCCTGCTCCGCGCGGGGCCGGCCTGGCTGAAAAGAAAACGATAAATTGTCAGGTCCATTGCATCATTCCGTCGCCAGGATCGTCCCCGGCATGAGAGGGTAGTTCCGTTCCGGGTGCAGGCTTCTCAGCACCGAACCGAGAAAGGCGGTGTCGCTCTTCTGGCGATGGGCCAGGGTGCGGTTTTCGCACATGGCCACCGCCTGGTCGAATTCAGGCAGGTACTGGGCGGTGCAGTCGAATCCGGGATGGCCACCGGCATGGCCCAGCGTGCCGTAGATGCTGATCTGCATCAGGCCAAGACCGTAATTATAGCCGCCTTCGAGGCCGGTAGTTACCATATCTTCCATCAGCGCCAGCGTCGCAGCTTGCAGCACCACTCCCGGGGTCAGCAGCGACTTGATCCAGCGGGTGAGATCGGTGGGGGTGGAGATGATCTCCCCCGAGGACCAGGTGAAGGACCAGTCGAGGTCAGTAATGTCCGTAAGCGGGGCAAACTGGAGATCCCAGTTGACGTAACCGTGAATCCAGCGGATCTGGTCGGGGAAGTCGGAGGAGGGGACGAAGGTATCGGTCAGGCCGAGGGGATCGATCAGCTCCTCGCGCAGTTGCTGGCCGTAGGGGCGCTGCTGCGGGTCGTATTTTTCGATGATCTTGCCGAGCAGGACGTAGTTGGTATTGGAATAGTGCCAGGTCTGCCCGGGCTCGTTGCAGGAGTCGGTAGCGTAGGGGGCAACCACCTCCAGCAGCTCCTCGGGGCTCCAGCGATAGGTCGGATCGCTGGTGAACTTGCCGCTCCATTCCGGCATTTCGGTGAAGCTGCAGATCAGGCTGGTGTGGTTGAGCAGGTTGGTGAGCTGAATCCGCCCCGGGCGGTAGTTGGCCAGCCGCTGCGCTTCGTCGGGCAGGAGCTCTTCGAGGGTGTCGCTGAGCCGGAGGATACCGGCTTCGACCATCTGCAGAATGCGGGCCGCGACAAAGGTCTTGGTCAGACTGCCGATCCGGTAACGGGAATGGATGGTGGCCGGGGTGGCGCTGGCGAGATCCTCCACCCCGTAGACCACGGTGGTGACCTGGTCGTCCGTTTCCCGCACCGCGATGCTCACCGAGGGGACGTTGAGGCTCCCGGTACGTTCGGCCGCCAGTTGATCGAGGCTTTGCTGTTTGTAGTCCCCAAGATCTTCGCCGGAACAGCCCGGCAGGAGCAGGAGGAAGACCAGCAGCAGACCGACCGCCGGGCAGCGGAGGGAACTATGACGCCGGAAATGGCTAGACTTTGAAGAGTCCATCGATGATCCCCTTTGCGGTTTGCAGGTTGAGCTGAAAATGACCCGGAGCGAACATGTCAATATGGGCACCGGAACCGGTTAGCGTCTGGCAGTCCCCCCGGGTCTTGCCGGACCAGCGGCGGTGGCAGCGGCCGTTGGCAGGCTCCGGATCGCTGGAAGTGATGAGGATGATGTCACTGGCCACTGGTTCCGGCTCACAGCAGGGGGGGAGGGTGGCGATATAGCCGGCGAGCCGTTCGGAATCGTCGGTGAGCCCCTGCTCACGGCAGAGTTGCCGGTACCAGCCCAGGTAGTCGTCCGGCGTCGGTGGCTCCTCGAAGATCCAGGAGTCGACCAGCAACAGCGCCCGCGGCGCCCGGGCCCCGAGACGGCGGGCGACCTCGAAGGCGAAGTTGCCGCCCCCCGAATAACCGAGGAAGAGAGTCTTTTCGGGGAGGGTCATACGGTCGCGAACCACCGTTTCGCAGTACTCGGCAAATCCCCCCGGGGAAAATTCGAGGGGAAGAACGCGGCGCGGCGCCAGGGCCGCGGCGATTCGGGCGCTGATGGGCGAAAAGAGGCTGTCGATGGACGGAAAGAGGAAAACGTCGGTACCAACCCCGGATTCTGGGTGGTTGGCGCCCGATTGCAGCGCCGCGGCCAGGGCGCAGACCCGCGGGTGCAGAAAGAGGTCGGCGACAGTGGCCGTCGGGAACTGGGGTCGCAGCAGGTCGGGAAGGCGCAGGGCACTCAGCGAGTTGCCGCCGAGGTCGAAAAAATGTCCTTCACGGTCGACGGCACCGCAATTCAGGACGCGGGCGAAGCTGGCGGCGACCAGCTTCTCGGCGGGCGTCTGCGGCGGCGCCGTGACCTTCGCCGACGGTTGCGCCAGCGCCAGCAGGGCGGTGCCGTCCAGTTTGCCGTGGCGGTTGAGGGGGAGCTGCGCCACCGCCAGCAGCTGCTCCGGCACCATGAAGGCGGGGAGGCGTGCGGCGAGAAAGGCGCGCAGCTCGGCGCTGCCCGGCGCCGGCTCGGCGGCGACGTAGGCGGCCAGCAGGCTGCTGTAGATCCCCGCCTTCCCCACCGGCACCACCGCCGCGTCGCGCAGCTGCGGATGGGTGGCGAGGGCCTGGCGGACCTCCTCCAGTTCGATGCGGTAGCCGCGGACCTTGACCTGGTCGTCGCGGCGACCGAGAAAGCGGAGCTCGCCGTCGCTGCCGCGCCGGGCGAGATCGCCGCTGCGGTAGAGGCGCTCCCCCGGCAGGGCCGGGCTGGCGGCGAAGGCGCGGGCGGTCAGCTCTGCCTGGCCGAGATAGCCGTCGGCCAGGGCGCTGCCGCCGAGCGCGAGTTCGCCGACGACGCCGTCGGGGACGAGCTCCCCCTGGTCGTCGAGCAGATAGCAGTTGACATTGGCGATGGGGCGGCCGATGGGGAGGGGCTCGGGGATCGGCTGGGTCGCCGCGACCGGGTAGAGGGTGGCGCAGACGGTATTCTCGGTAGGGCCGTAGGCGTTGAGGTAGCGCAGCCGGGGGGCGAACTCCTGGACCTGCTGGGCGCGGGGACTCTCGCCGGCGGTGACCAGGGTTTTCAGCCCGGCCAGGTCGGTGACGCCGAAGTGGGCCAGATAGGAAGGAGGGAAAGTGGCAACGGTCACCTGCTGGCGGTGCAGCAGGGCGATCAGCCGCGCGCGGTCGCGAAGGTCGGCTTCGACCGGGCAGACCAGGGCGGCGCCGTTGGCCAGGGTGACGAAGATCTCTGAAACCGAGGCGTCGAAACCGGGGGAGGCGAAGAGGAGCACCCGGTCGTCTTCCTCCAGGCCGAAGGCCGCGCCCTGTTCCCGGGCCAGATTGAGGATGCCGCGGTGGGGGACCACGACCCCCTTGGGACGTCCGGTCGAGCCGGAGGTGTAGATCACATAGGCGGCCTCCTCCGGCCGCGGCGGTCGCGGCAGCGGCGCGGCGTCCCCTTCCGCCAGCTGCCGGGCGGTGACGGAGGGGCCGCTCTGCGGCCAGGGCGGCGCGTCCGTCTCGGCACAGCGGATGACCAGCACCGGTGCGGCATCGCGCGCGAGCAGGGCGATGCGCTCCTGCGGATAGCGGGCGTCGATGGGGAGGTAGACCGCCGCCGCCTTGAGGACCGCCAGGGCCGCCAGCACCGTCCAGGGTCCGCGGCTGCAGTGCAGAGCGACCCGGCTGCCCGGCGTCACGCCGTGCCCAGCGACCAGGGTCGCCGCCATCCGGTCACTGATCTGGTCGAGCTCCCGGTAGCTCCAGCCCTCCTCCCCGGCGATGAGCGCCGGCGCCTGCGGCCGACGGCGGGCCTGGTCGCGGATCAGATCGATCACCGTGAGCCCCTCCGGCAGCGGTCGGCACGGGCCGCGGGAGAGGGCCAGCAGCCGCTCACGCTCCTCACCACACAAAAGTTGCGCCCGGCCGACGGCCTCCTGCGGCGCGGCGCTCAAAGAGCGGGCGAGCTGCTGCAGGTGGCCGGCCAGGGCGGCGACCGTAGCGGCCTCGAAGAGAGCGCTGGCGTAGTTGATCTGCAACCCCAGCTCCTCTCCCTGCGGGGCAAAGAGGAAGGAGAGATCGAAACGGCTGGTCTGCTCAGGGAGTTCCAGCGGCGCGATGCGCAAGCCGTCGACGGCGAAGAGGGGCGCCTCGTTATTCTGCAGCACCAGCAGCACGTCGAAGAGGGGGGCGCGGGCCGTGTCGCGAGGGAGGCGCAGTTCATCGACCAGGCGGTCGAAGGGGTAGTCCTGGTGGGCGAAGGCCACCAGGGTCGTTGTTTTAACCCGTTGCAGCAGAGTGAGAAAATCCTCCTCGGGGGCGAGGGTCTCACGCAGGGCGAGGGTATTGACGTAGAAGCCGACCTGCTCCTCCAGTTCGGGGTGAGTGCGGCCGGCGCTGACGGTGCCGATGATCTGCTCGCGCTGCATGGTGTAGCGGTAGAGCAGCACCCGCAGCAGCGCCTGCAGAACCATGAAGAGGGTGGCGCCCTGGGCGACGGCGAGGTCGTTGAGGCGGCGGGTCAGGGCAGCGTCGAAGGTGGCAGCGATCACCCCGCCACGGCCGTCGGGGCGCAGCGGCCGGGGAAAGTCGGTCGCCAGCGGCAGCGCCGGCGGCGGATCGGCCAACTGCGCTCGCCAGTAAGAGCGCGCCGACTCCAGCGTGCCATCGGCGAGGCGGGCGTTCTGCCAGGCGGCGAAGTCGCGATACTGCAGGGCCGGTGGCGGCAGCTCGGCCGGAACTCCGGCGCAAGCGGCGCGGTAGAGGAGGAGGAATTCCTTGAGCAGCACCCCCAGCGACCAGCCGTCGCCAGCGATATGGTGGAGGGTGAAGAGGAGCAGGTGGGTCTCGGGAGCGAGGCGCAGCAGCCGCACCCGCAGCGGCAGCTCGTCGGTCAGCGCGAAGGGGAGCAGTGCCAGCTCCCGGCAGCGCTCAAGGGCCGCCGCTTCGTCTGGCTGGTCCTCCAGCGGTACGCGGAAGGCGACCGCCTCCAGGACCTGCTGACGGGGCTCGCCGTCCCGCTCCCGGTAGCAGGTGCGCAGGATCTCGTGACGGGCGACCAGCTCGGCGAAGGCGGTTTGCAGGGCGGCCGGCGCGAGGGGGCCGTCGATGCGATCGACAGCGAAGATATTGTAGGCCGGGTTGCCCGGCTCCAGGCGGTCGAGGACCCAGAGGCGGCGCTGGGCCGGGGAGAGGGGGTAGTCGGCGGCGGCCGGAGTACGCGGGATCGGTTCGAAACCGGCGCACGCGGCGGCATCGAGCCAGGCGGCGAGCTCCCGGGCGGTCGGCCGGGCAAACAGGGTCGCCACCTCGACCTGCACCCCCAGCTCCCGGTAGAGGCGGGCCAGGACCCGAATGGCGAGGAGGCTGTGGCCGCCGGCCGCAAAGAAGTTGTCGTCGCGCCCGAGGGGCGGGCTGTTGAGAAGCTCGGCGAAGATCGCACAGACGCTGGCTTCTGTCGAAGTCTGGGGGGGGGTATAGGGGCTTGGGGCCGCGTTCGGACGCCGCCAACGCAGCCGTGCCACCAGCTGGCCGGCGTTCGCCAGGGCGAGTGGATGGTAGTAGGCGTCATGGCGCACCCCGGCGGGTAGGAGGGGCGGCTCCCAGGACTCTCCCTGCTCCGGGGCGTCGGCGGCCAGTTCCGACGGCGGCTGGAGGGGCGTGGGCGGCAGCGGCCGCGGCGGTGCTTCGGGCGTGGTGCAGGGCTCCTCCCAGCGCAGGGTCAGCTGGGCGGCCAGCGCCGGCAGCCTGCTGGTCGGCAGAGAGAAATGGCAGGCACCATCTTCCAGCGGGAGAGCGGAAAAGCCGGCGCGGCGCAACAGGTCGGCCACCTGGCCATTGCGGGGGCCGGGGACGAAGCGGGCACCGAGGGTGGCGATCCCTGCGGTCCGGCACCAGTCGCCGAGGGCGGCGAGGAGCCCTTCCTCGACGCCGCGGCCGAGAACCCGGCAGCTGAGCAGCCAGGTCTCGATCTCAGCCGTGTCGGCGCGGCGCTGCATCAGCACCACTCCGGTCAGGCCGTAGGCGCCGAAGCGGTCGTTGACCTCCAGAGTCAGGCCGCACTGGCCGGGGGCGGCGAGGAATTCTGCAATCTGCGCCGGCGTGCGCCGGGCGAGGTTGAGGTTGAACTGATTGGTGCGCTGGGTCAGTTGGGCGATGCGCTCGGACTGGGCCGGATGGGCCGGTCGCAGCACCAGCTCCAGGGCGAGCTCCCGCAAATATTCATCCCGTCCGCAACGCTGCTCCGCGGCACGGCGTTGCTGTTCGGCCTGGTAGCGGGCCGGCCGGTCGGCGTCTTCCCGGGTGAGCAGCAGTTTGTCGGTGGCCCAGAGCCGGTCTAGAAAAGGAGCGAACCGGTCGGCGGCGGCAGGGAGCTGCAGGGTCAGCACCTCCGGGCATTCGTGCAGCATCCGGGCGCATTCGGCGGGGCTGTCGTCGAGGAAAATGAAACTGTCGCTCCCCAGCCCGAGCTCGGCGGCGATGGCACGCAGGTTGGCCGGCTTGTCGTTCCAGTCGATGCGCCAGCTGGCGAAATGCTCCCGGCGCAGCAGCATGCCGGGGTGGTGATCGAGGATATCCAGGACATCCGCCGCCTGGTTCTTGCTCGCCAGGGCGAGGAGCATCCCCTCCCGGTGGCGAGCAAGGAGGAACTCCTGCAGGGCGCGATAACCGCCGCCGGTGTCGATCCCCTCCCGGCCGACTTCGCCGCAGATCCCCCCCCACAGGGTGTTATCGGCATCGACGACCAGCACCTTGAAGGAGTGGCCGGCCAGGGCGAGGCAGGCGCGGGCGGTCTCGCTGCCGATGGCGGCGAAAAACTCGCGGCTGAAGGGGATATGCCCTTCCTGGGCGCTGCTCGGATCGAAAACCTCCCGCACCCGGAAGCGGACCGCGCTCTGGCGCAGGTCGAGGGGGAAGCAGCCGGGGGTGGCCGCCAGGTGCTCGGCGAGTTCGCTGCCGAGTTCCTGCAGCCGTTGTCGCAGCTGCGGATCGAGAGCCGGGTCGACGGGGAAGAGGCCGACCAGCAGCGGCGCCGGTCCCGGCCAGTTAGCGAGGAGCTGAAACAGCAGCTGGCGAAAGGTGGCCAGGGCCGCTTCCGGCTCGGCCGGCCGGTCGTGCAGCGCATCCTCGAAACGGGCCAGCAGCAGGGCGACGTCGCAGTCGTGGCGCAGGCTGCCGGCCGGATCGTTGAGCGCGGTAAAAACCTGGTTGTAGCCGGCGAAACGCAATACTGCATTGACGCCGAAGGGGCGCAACTGGGCGACGCAATAGCCCTCCAGTTCCTCCGCGGTGAAGCTGGCGGCCACCCCCAGCCGCAGCGGACGGCGCCGCGGCAATCCCGCCTGGCGCCAGCGTTCGAAAAGCTCGGCCAGGGGCAGCTCCGGTTCCCGGGCCAGGGCTGCGGCGAGGAGCGGCAGTCCCTGCTGCAACGCTCCGGGGAGGGCCGCGGGACAGGCCTTGCGGTTGTAGCGCAGCCGCAGTCGCAGTACCGGTTCGGGAAAGATCTGGACCTCGACGGCGTAGTTGGTGTGCTCGGCGACGCCAAAATCGACCTGGCGAAAGGGGAGCCGGCTTGGTTCCCCTTCCGGATAATTTTCGAAGACCAGCAGGGAATCGAGGAGGTGGGCGCCCAGCGGGGTCTGGGCCTGGATTTCGGCCAGAGAAGCGTAGTGATGGGGCAGAGCCCGGGCCCCCTCCTGGTGCAGGGCATCGACCAGTCCGCCGAGGGTCTGCTCCGGCGCCAGCAGGGCCCGCACCGGCACGGCGTTGATGAACAGTCCGACCATTTCCGCGCAGCCGGGCAGCTCCGGCGGCCGGCCGGAGACGGTGGCGGCGAAAACCACCTCCTCCCTGCCGTCGCAGGCGCCCAGCGCCAGGGCCCAGAGCGCCCGGAACAGGCTGTTCAGGGTCGCCCCGCGGCTGCGGGCGAGGGCGCGCAATTCGGCGCCGAGCTCCGGCTCCAGGGTCAGTTCGAACTCGCCTCCGGCATAGCCGGTCGCCAAAAAGGGGGTGGCGGCGCAGGAGGCGAGTTCCTCATAACCGGCGAGGGTTTGACGCCAGTAATCGAGGGTGGCCTGCTGGTCCCGGCTCTCCAGCCACTGAACGTAGTGGCGGAATTGCCGGGCCGGCGGCAGTTGCGCTTCGCGGCCGGCCAGCAGCTCGAGATAGAGGGCTTCGAAGTCGCGCTGAAGGACGGCGAGGCTCCAGCCATCGAGGAGGATGTGGTGGAAACTCCAGAGGAATTCATGGCATTCGGGGCCAAGTCGGAACAGGGCCAGGCGCAGCGGCGGGCGGCGCGGCAACGCGAAGGGACGGGCGAGGTCGGCCCGGCGTTCCTCCGCCAGGCGTTCCTCGGCCCGGGCGGTGCCGAGGCCGGAGAGATCCTCAAAGCGGAAATCGAGGGGGGCCTGGCGCAGGACCAGTTGCAGCGGTCGGGGAACTTTTTCGTGGACGAAGAGGGTGCGCAGAATGTCGTGACGAGCGGCGAGGCGCTCCCAGGCCTGGCGAAACAGCTCCGGCTCCAGCACACCCTGCAACCGGAAGCGGGCCTGTTCGAAATAGGCGCGTCCCCCCTCCCGCAGCTGATGGAAAAGAATCCCTTCCTGCAGGGGTGTCAAAACGTAGAGATTCTGAATGTTCTCCTTGCTTACCATGAACCCTCGCCCCGGGGGTGTGCCAGACCCTCGACCAGGCCGTCGAACTGGTCGAGAGAGAGACCGGAAAAGTCAAAGTCGACCGGGGTCGCCTGACTCCCCTGGCGGGCACAGCAATGTTCGACGAGACTCTCCAGCCAGGCGGTGAAACCGGCCGCCAGAGCCGTGACTCGCGCCAGGGGATAATGCTCCTGGTGATAGTGAAACTGGACGCTGAGGCGACCATCGGCGATCAGTGCCGCGACGTCGAGGAGATGCCAGGCCCGGGCCGCCGGGGAGATTTCGGCGCCGGTCGGCTCTGGAGCCTGGGTGAAGAAGCTCCCCGGCGCGGCGGCAAACTCGCCAAGAAAGTTGAAGCCGACCCGTTCCGACCCGAGCAGTGCGGGCCACCTTTCCGGTGGGTGAAGCAGGCCAAAGCCCAACCCGCGCGACGGCACCCGTCGCAGCTGCTCCTTGACCGCTACGGTGAGGCGTCCCGGGTCCTGGGCGGCAACATCGAGGGTCAGGGGCCAGAGGGTGGTAAACCAGCCGAGGGTACGCGAGATGTCGCAGCCGACCAGGGGTTCGCGGCCGTGTCCTTCCAGGGTCAGCGCCGTCCGTGGCGCGCCTGCGGCTACAGCCAGGGCCTTGGCAAGAGCTGCGGTCAGCAGTTCTTCGGTGCGGGTCTGGTAGGCCCGGTTGGCGGCGCCGGTCAGCTGGGCGGTGAAGTCGCTGCCGAATTGCAGGGCATGGGTCCGCTTGTCGGCGAAACGGCCCGGGTCGATCATGGCGGGGCCGACGGGCGCTTGCACCTGGGCCTCCCAATAGCTCCGCTCGGCTTGCACGCTGTCGGTTGCGGCCAGTCTGTCAAGGGCGAGGGCCCAGTCCCCGGGGCTGGCGGTCGCTGCCGGCAGTTCGATCGGCCGGCCGGCACTCGCCGCCCCATAGGCGTTTTCCAGGTCCGCCAGCAGCAGACGCCAGGAGACGCCATCGGTAACCAGATGGTGGCAAGTCAGAAAGAGACGGTCCCCTTCCGGGCGCTGGAACAGGACCGCCTTGAACAGGGACCCGGCAGCCAGGTCCATGCGGCGGTAAACCCGTTCGATCTCGTTGTTGATCTCGGCCCCTTGCGGCAGCGGACAGATGCAGAGATCGAGTTCATCCGCTGGCAGAATGGACTTCTCCCAGCCTTCCTTGCAGCATCGGTAGCGGCTGCGCAAGGCATCGTGGTGGGCCACCAGCGCCTCCAGGGCCGCCCGCAGGGGCGCGGGATCGATGCTGGCCGCTGCCGCGAGCAGGACGCTCTGGTTGAAATGGCCGGGGGCCGCGGGCTGGGTGGCGAAGAACCAGCGTTCCACCGGGGTCAGCGGGACCAGACCATGGACCCGGGGCGGTTGCGGCTGGGCCTGGGGCTGCAGCGGTTGCACCCGGCCGGCGAGAGCCCGTACCGTCGGCGCCTCGAAGAGATCGAGAACCTGGAGCTGCCAGCCTGCTTCCCGCAGGCGGCCGACGGCGACAATCGCCTTGATCGAATCGCCGCCGGCGGCGAAGAAGTCCTCGTCGACGCCGAGCCCGTCGCGGCCGATGACCTGAGCGAGCAGTTGCGAAAGTTCCCGCTCCAGGTCCGTGGTGGGGAGGCTGGCCGGGGCGGTGGTCGACAGCAGCTCGGCCTGGCGGGGGGAGGGGAGCGCAGCGCTCTCCACCTTGCCGTTGCGGTTCAGGGGGAGGGCGTCCAGGGGGATGAAGAAGCCGGGAATCATATAGCCGGGGAGCCAGGCGCCGAGGTAACGGCGCAATTCGTCGGCGTCGGGGGCGGGAGCGCCGGGTTGCAGGGTAAAGTAGGCCGCCAGGGTTTCCACCGCACCGCTGGCCGGGTCGCGCAGCGGATGGACATAAACCTCGCGCAGGTCCGGCATGGCCAGCAGGCGGTTCTGGATCTCCTGGAGTTCGATCCGGTAGCCGCGCAGCTTGATCTGGGCATCGATGCGGCCGACGAACTCCAGGTCAAAATTGGGTTCGAAGCGGACCAGGTCGCCGCTGGCATAGAGGCGTTCGCCGCTCCCCGCCGGATCGGCCACGAAGCGGGCCGCCGTCAAATCGGCCTGCCGATGGTAGCCGCGCGCCACCCCGGCGCCGCCGATGAAGAGCTCCCCGAGCGCGCCGGGCGGCACTGGGCGGCCCGCGGCGTCGAGGACGCGGATGGTGGTGTTGGCGATCGGTTTGCCGATCGGCAGCCGCCAGAGGGCCGGGAGCCTGCGCGGCAGCGGATGGAAGGTGGCGAAGGTGGTGGTCTCGGTCGGGCCGTAGACGTGTACCAGTTCGGTCCCTTCCCCCAGCTGCTCCAGGGCATGCCGGACCGGTCGCAGGCTCGCCTCCTGCCCACCGAAGAAGATCTGTTCGCACCCCGCCAGCGCCTCCGGGACCGTTTCTGCCAGCTGGTTGAAGAGGGCGGTGGTCAGGAAGAATTTGCTGATGCGTTCCTGGCGCAGGTAGGCGCCAAGGGTCTCCGGGCTGCGCAGTACCGATGTTTCCGGCAGGCAGAGGGTGGCGCCGTTGAGCAGGCTCATGAAGATGTCGAAGGTCGAACCGTCAAAGGCGTAGCTGGAGAGCTGCAGAAAGCGGTCGCCGGGCCGGCCCTGGCAATAGTCGGTCTGTTTGACCAGGCGCACCACGTTGCGGTGTTCGACTGCCACTCCCTTGGGGCGGCCGCTGGAACCGGAGGTATACATGAGATAGGCGAGGTCGCCGGGGCGGGCCCGGGACGGGAAAGGCGGGACCTGTTCCGGCAGGTTCCGGATCAGGGTCTCGACGGCGACGACTGTCGCCCGTGTCGGCCCCTCTGTCGGCAGCTGCCGGGCCACCGTCTCGTTGCGTTGGTCGGTGACCAGCAGAACCGCCTCGCAGTCCGCCAGGAGAAACGCCAGGCGTGCGGCCGGAGTCTCCGGTTCCAGGGGGACATAGGCGGCGCCGAGCTTGAGCACCCCGAAGATCGTCGCCAGCATCGCTGGACCGCGTTCGAAGAGGAGGGCGATGGCCCGGCCATGCAGGTCGCCGTGGCGCTGCTGCAGGGTCGCAGCGACCAGGTCCGAAGCCTGGTCGAGCCAGCGGTAGCTGTAGTGGCCGCTGCGATGCACCAGGGCACAGGCCTCCGCATCCCGTGCCACCTGCTCGGCAAAGAGTTCCGGCAGGCTTTGTGGCGGCAGCTCTCTGGCAGTGGCGTTGATCCGGGCGAGGGCCGCCCTGGTCGCCAGCGGCAGCAGTTCGAGATCGCCGACGGCGGTCTCGGGAGCGGCGAGGGCCGCTTCGAGGAGGGTCTCCAGGCAACGGAACCAGCCGGCGACGGTGGCGGCGCGAAACAGGTCGCTGCAGTATTCGATCTCCACCCGGCTGGCATCGGCGCTGAAATAGAAGGTCAGGTCGAAATGGCTGACCGGGCGGCGCAGGGGCAGCGGCTCCAGGCGCAGTGGGCCGAGGTCCGAGGCGACTGCCGCGCTGTTCTGCAATGCCAGGACCACGTCGAACAATGGATTGCGGGAGGTGTCGCGGATCAGTCCCAGCTCGTCGACGAGGCGGTCGAAGGGGTAATCCTGATGCTCCAGGGCGGCGGTGTGGGTGTGATGGACGCGGCGCACCAGCTCGGCAAAGGGCTCCTGCGGATCGAGCCGATCCCGCAGCGGCAGGGTGTTGACAAAGAAACCGACCAGTCCCTCCAGGTCGGGATGGCGGCGGCCGGCGGCGGGGGCGCCGACAATCAGGTCGGTCGTGCCGCTGAGGCGGTAGAGGAGGGTCTTGACCAGGGCCATCAGCAGGTCGAAGAGGGTCACCTGCAAACGGTCGACGAACTGTTGCATGGCGGCGACTTGCGCCGGCGGCAGGCAGAAATCGAGGGTCTCCCCGGCAAAACTCTGTACCGGCGGGCGGGGGAAGTCGGTCGCCAGTTCGAGGGTCGGGATCGGTCCGGCGAACTGCTGGCGCCACCACTGGCCGCTGGCCGCCAGCTCGGCGCTGCCGACCTGGGCCGCCTGCCAGGCGCAGAAGTCGCGGTAGTGCAGCCCTCCCGCCGGCAGCGCCGGGGCGCCGCCGCTGGCGAGGGCGGCGTAGCTGTGGCTGACTTCCCGCTGCAGCACCCCCATTGACCAGCCATCGGCGACGATATGGTGGAGGTGGAGCAGCAGCCAGGCTTCGTCCTGAGCAGTGTGCAGCAATTTGATCCGCCACAGTGGGCCCTGCGCCAGATCGAAGGGTTTTTCCCCCTCCTGGCGCGCCAGGGCTGCGGCGGCGGCCTGGGGATCGCTGACCGAGCGCAGGTCGACTTCCTCGATCCGGAAAGCACCGGCGGGCCGGACAACCTGGCGGACGGCGCCGTCCCGCAGCACGAACCGGGTCCGCAGCGACTCATGGCGCACCTCCATGGCGGCGAAGGCCGCGGCCAGGGCAGTGCTGTCAAGGGGGCCGTGCAGGCGGCTGACACCGAAGAGGGTATAGGGCGTGTGCGCATCCGCGCGCATTTGATCGATGGCCCAGAGGCGCTGCTGCGCGGCCGAGAGGGGGTAGTCGGCCGCCGTGGCGCGGCGCGGGATCGGCGCGAAATGGCCCTGCCGCTGCCGGTCGAGAAAGGCGGCCAGGCGCGCAACGGTCGGATGGGCGTAGATCTCCCGCAGGAGAACCTGCGCGCCGCACTGGCGGTGGAGTCGGGCCGCGAGCTGCATTGCCCGGATGCTCTGGCCACCGGCTTCGAAGAAATGGGTCTCGCGGCCGGGGGAGGTGAGCTGCAACAGGTCGGCAAAAAGGGCGGCGACCAGCTTCTCGGCGGGCGTCTGCGGCGGCGCCGTGACCTTCGCCGGCGGTTGCGCCAGCGCCAGCAGGGCGGTGCCGTCCAGTTTGCCGTGGCGGTTGAGGGGGAGCTGCGCCACCGCCAGCAGCTGCTCCGGGACCATGAAGGCGGGGAGGCGTGCGGCGAGAAAGGCGCGCAGCTCGGCACTGCCCGGCGCCGGCTCGGCGGCGACGTAGGCGGCCAGCAGGCTGCTGTAGATCCCCGCCTCCCCCACCGGCACCACCGCCGCGTCGCGCAGCTGCGGATGGGCGGCGAGGGCCTGGCGGACCTCCTCCAGTTCGATGCGGTAGCCGCGGACCTTGACCTGGTCGTCGCGGCGACCGAGAAAGCGGAGCTCGCCGTCGCTGCCGCGCCGGGCGAGATCGCCGCTGCGGTAGAGGCGCTCCCCCGGCAGGGCCGGGCTGGCGGCGAAGGCGCGGGCGGTCAGCTCCGCCTGGCCGAGATAGCCGTCGGCCAGGGCGCTGCCGCCGAGGGCGAGTTCGCCGACGACGCCGTCGGGGACGAGCTCCCCCTGGTCGTCGAGCAGATAGCAGTTGACATTGGCGATGGGGCGGCCGATGGGGAGGGGCTCGGGGATCGGCTGGGTCGCCGCGACCGGGTAGAGGGTGGCGCAGACGGTATTCTCGGTCGGACCGTATCCGTTGAGGTAATGCAGCCTGGGTGCGAACTGGCGTACCAGCTGCGGGCTCGGCCGTTCGCCGGCGCTGACCAGCGTTTTCAGTCCGTCCAGGTCACCGGGTTCGAAGTTGGCCAGGTAGGCGGGCGGAGCAATCAGGACCGTGACTCGCTGGCGCTGCAGCAGGGCCGCCAGGCTCGGCGGATCGTCGATCTGCGCCTCGCTGCTGCAGACCACCGCCGCCCCCTGGGCCAGGGCCGGGAAGACCTCGGCGACGAAGGAGTCGAATCCGGGGGAAGCAAATTGAAGGACCCGATCATCGGCGCCGAAATGGAGGGCAACCGGCAATTCCCGGGCCAGATTGAGGATGCCGCGATGGGGGACCACGACCCCCTTGGGACGTCCGGTGGAGCCGGAGGTGTAGATCACATAGGCGGCCTCCTCCGGCCGCGGCGGTCGCGGTAGCGGCGCGGCGTCCCCTTCCGCCAGCTGCCGGGCGGCGACGGAGGGGCCGCTCTGCGGCCAGGACGGCGCGTCCGTCTCGGCACAGCGGATGACCAGCACCGGTGCGGCATCGCGCGCGAGCAGGGCGATGCGCTCCTGCGGATAGCGGGCGTCGATGGGGAGGTAGACCGCCGCCGCCTTGAGGACCGCCAGGGCCGCCAGCACCGTCCAGGGTCCGCGGCTGCAGTGCAGAGCGACCCGGCTGCCCGGCGTCACGCCGTGCCCAGCGACCAGGGTCGCCGCCATCCGGTCACTGATCTGGTCGAGCTCCCGGTAGCTCCAGCCCTCCTCCCCGGCGATGAGCGCCGGCGCCTGCGGCCGACGGCGGGCCTGGTCGCGGATCAGATCGATCACCGTGAGCCCCTCCGGCAGCGGTCGGCACGGGCCGCGGGAGAGGGCCAGCAGCCGCTCACGCTCCTCACCACACAAAAGTTGCGCCCGGCCGACGGCCTCCTGCGGCGCGGCGCTCAAAGAGCGGGCGAGCTGCTGCAGGTGGCCGGCCAGGGCGGCGACCGTAGCGGCCTCGAAGAGAGCGCTGGCGTAGTTGATCTGCAACCCCAGCTCCTCTCCCTGCGGGGCAAAGAGGAAGGAGAGATCGAAACGGCTGGTCTGCTCAGGGAGTTCCAGCGGCGCGATGCGCAAGCCGTCGACGGCGAAGAGGGGCGCCTCGTTATTCTGCAGCACCAGCAGCACGTCGAAGAGGGGGGCGCGGGCCGTGTCGCGAGGGAGGCGCAGTTCATCGACCAGGCGGTCGAAGGGGTAGTCCTGGTGGGCGAAGGCCACCAGGGTCGTTGTTTTAACCCGTTGCAGCAGAGTGAGAAAATCCTCCTCGGGGGCGAGGGTCTCACGCAGGGCGAGGGTATTGACGTAGAAGCCGACCTGCTCCTCCAGTTCGGGGTGAGTGCGGCCGGCGCTGACGGTGCCGATGATCTGCTCGCGCTGCATGGTGTAGCGGTAGAGCAGCACCCGCAGCAGCGCCTGCAGAACCATGAAGAGGGTGGCGCCCTGGGCGACGGCGAGGTCGTTGAGGCGGCGGGTCAGGGCAGCGTCGAAGGTGGCAGCGATCACCCCGCCACGGCCGTCGGGGCGCAGCGGCCGGGGAAAGTCGGTCGCCAGCGGCAGCGCCGGCGGCGGATCGGCCAACTGCGCTCGCCAGTAAGAGCGCGCCGACTCCAGCGTGCCATCGGCGAGGCGGGCGTTCTGCCAGGCGGCGAAGTCGCGATACTGCAGGGCCGGTGGCGGCAGCTCGGCCGGAACTCCGGCGCAAGCGGCGCGGTAGAGGAGGAGGAATTCCTTGAGCAGCACCCCCAGCGACCAGCCGTCGCCAGCGATATGGTGGAGGGTGAAGAGGAGCAGGTGGGTCTCGGGAGCGAGGCGCAGCAGCCGCACCCGCAGCGGCAGCTCGTCGGTCAGCGCGAAGGGGAGCAGTGCCAGCTCCCGGCAGCGCTCAAGGGCCGCCGCTTCGTCTGGCTGGTCCTCCAGCGGTACGCGGAAGGCGACCGCCTCCAGGACCTGCTGACGGGGCTCGCCGTCCCGCTCCCGGTAGCAGGTGCGCAGGATCTCGTGACGGGCGACCAGCTCGGCGAAGGCGGTTTGCAGGGCGGCCGGCGCGAGGGGGCCGTCGATGCGATCGACAGCGAAGATATTGTAGGCCGGGTTGCCCGGCTCCAGGCGGTCGAGGACCCAGAGGCGGCGCTGGGCCGGGGAGAGGGGGTAGTCGGCGGCGGCCGGAGTACGCGGGATCGGTTCGAAACCGGCGCACGCGGCGGCATCGAGCCAGGCGGCGAGCTCCCGGGCGGTCGGCCGGGCAAACAGGGTCGCCACCTCGACCTGCACCCCCAGCTCCCGGTAGAGGCGGGCGGCGAGCTTGATCAGGGTCAGGGAGTTGGCGCCGGCTTCGAGCAGCGAGGTGTCGATGCTGATCCGCTCCATCCCCACGGTGGCAGCGAAGAGGGCGGCGACCGCGCGCTCCCGGGGAGTCCGCGGTGGAACAAAATCTTCCTGCCGGCAGAGGAGTTCCTCGGGCTTGGGGAGACGGTTGGCATCGACCTTGCCGTGGAGGTTGAGAGGGAACTTTTCCAGTTGCAGGAAGAAGGCGGGAATCATGTAGCCAGGGAGGCGCTGGCGCAGCGCGGCGACAATTTCCTCGCGGCTCACCGGGGTGGCGACCGTATAGTAGCAGGTCAGGCCGTCGACCAGCCCGTCCCGCAGGTTGGGGCGGACATACACCTGGCGCACCCCGGCGATGGCGGCGATGGCCATTTCCACCTCGGGCAGTTCGACCCGGTGGCCGCGCAGTTTGACCTGGCGGTCGACGCGGCCGACGAAGTCGACGCTGCGGTCCGGGCGGTAGCGGCCGAGGTCGCCGGTCTTGTAGAGGATGTCGGGGGTGGCGCTGAGGGGGTTCTGGATAAAGGCGCGGGCATTGAGCTCGGGGGCGCCGAGATACCCCTTGGAGCGGAACGGGGTCTTGATGTGGATTTCGCCGGTTTCCCCGATCTTGCAGAGGCGTTCCCCCTTGAGAATGATCGCCGCGGTGTTGGGGAGGGGGCGGCCGACCGGGACGATCTGCCCGCTCTCCAGAGGTTCGTCGTCGATGCGGAAGAAAAATTTGGCCAGGGTCGTCTCCGACGGCCCATAGAGATTGACCAGCCGGGTCGCTCCCCCGACTGCCTGACGAAAGCGCAGGACGTCGGCCCCGTAGAGGGGTTCGCCGGCCAGCAGCAGGTAGTTGACGCCGGCAAAGCCGTCCGGTTCCTGCTCGGCGAGATGGCTGGTCAATTCCCGGAACAGGGAGGGGACGCAGTGGATCAGGTTGACCCCGCTGGCGCGGACGAAGCGGACCAGTTCCGGAATCTGGCTGCGGGTGGCGGCATCGGGGATGCAGACCGCACCGCCGCAGGTCAGCGGCAGCAGGAGATCGCGCAGGCTGACGTCGAAGGTCGGCGGGGCCAGAGAGAGGGTGCGCAAGGTAGCGCCGAGACCGAACTCCTGGCGTTCCCAGGCGAGAAAGTGGCAAAGGCCCTTCTGGCTGCCGAGAATGATCTTCGGTTCGCCGCTGGAGCCGGAGGTGAAGACCACGTAGGCGGCCCCTTCGGCATCGACGGTAACCGGTGGGTTCTCCTCCGGCAGAGGGGTGTCCGGCGGGCTGGTCTGGTGCCAGAGCAGGGTGTCGGGTACTGTACCGAGCAGCAGCAGCGGCGGTGAGGCGGGGAGCTCGCAAAGGCGCGGCAGCAAGGCGGCGGCATCGGCTTCGGCGCAGATCAGCGCGGCCGGCGTGTTTGGGCGAAAGACCTGGGCCAGGCGGCTGCCCGGGAGGTCCAGGGGGATCGGCATGAAAACACCGCCGGCCTTGATCACTCCGAGTTGGGCGGCGACATAGGCCGCCGAGCTCGGCAGGGCAATGGCGACGATCCCCTGGGGTGCCAGTCCCCCCTCTTTCAGGGCCCAGGCGATGCGGTTGGCGCGGCGGTTGAGCTCGCCATAGCTGACGACCCCGGTTGCCTCGATGATGGCCGCAGCGTCGGGGTTGGCCGCCACGCTCGCCTCGATCAGATGCTGGAGAATCGGTCGATCCATGGCGTCGGTCCTAGTACGAGAAGCGGATGCCGTAGGTGGTCATGGCATCGGTCGAGTGGTTGCCGGGCCAGGGGTGGGAGTCGTAGCTCACCTGGTAGGAGACGAAAAGGTTGAAATTCTTCCGGATCGGCACCTGGATTTCGGCCTTCCCCTTGATCAGGCTGCGGGCCTTGCGACCGGAGACGAAGACCGCGGCCGAGTCGGGGTCCTGGCCGAATTCGTTCATCTCCGAGAAGGAGCGGATCCAGCGGAAGCCCTGGCTGAACTGCAGCCATTGACTCAGCTGCCAGTCGAAGGTCTGGTAGAAGTAGAGGATGTTGTAGGTGCGATGATCCAGAGAGGTATAGCGCTGCACTACCGCGTCATACTCCTCGTTGGCCTGGCCGCCGCCGAGAAAGGCCCCGAGGTTGAGGGCCTCGCTGCTGACCAGATAGCTGCCGAGACCGCCGATGAGCAAGCGGCGCTGGTCGAGATCGTTGTTGGTATCCTTCTCCCAGATCGCCGCCCCGGCGAGGTAACCGTAGCGGCAGAGGTCGAATTGCCCTTCGACCTTGGTGGTGCGGTTCTGGTTGCTGATATGGTCGGTCCCTTGCGTGTATTTTTTCTTGGCGTTGTCGTAGGAGGCCAGGCCGGTCCAGCGCCCATGGCGGAGGGTCAGGGCGGTCCCCACCCCCAAGGCGTAGCCGTCGGTATTGCCAGTGATGTTGGTGTAATTGAAGGAGAAGTCGAACTTCTTCAGCAGCCCCGGATAGCGGGCGGCGGGATCGAGGGAACTCTTTTTCCACCAGTCGGCCGGAGGCGCGGCTGGCCCCCCGGATTCCGCCGCCGACGATACGGCAAAGAGGAGCAGGAGTATCGGAATCAGAAGGAGCAGTCGCGTCTGGGCTGGCATCGGAAGCCTTTCTCTTCGGGGGGAAATCCTGGTTGGCGGATCCTTGCCTCAGGCCTCCGGTCGACCCCCCCAGGGGCGACCGGAGGCTGGCGCGGTGGCCCCTGCAGTTGGGCAAGGCCGGGGAAATTCCACTACCCGGGCCGGTTGGGGAGTGGCGAGATAGCAGGTATGCCCCGGCCGCCCCGGGTCGAGTTCCCGGGTGTGCCAGGTTCGGCCGGCGACCGCCACGGTCTCCGCGGCAAAAGCGAGCTGGTCCGGAGCCAGGGCCAATCCGGTCCCCAGGGCTTTCAGGACGCTTTCGGTGCGGGTCCAGTAGCGTAGAAAAGTCTGTTCCGGATCGGGAGAACGGCGGATGAGGGCAGCGATCGGCGGCGCGAAAACCTGCAGGCAGCTCTCCAGGTCGGCGACGGGCCGGGCTTCGATATCGATGCCGACGGCGCTCCGGCTCACCGCGCAGGCGACCAGTTCGCCAGCGTGGCTGATGCTCAGTCCGGGACCTGCCGGACCGAGAGTGGGGCGCCCCTCTGGCGTTCTGTGCAACAGCTGGAGAATGTCGGCCGGGTAGCCGAAGGCTCCGATCAGGATTTCCCGCAACAACAGCTTGCCGGTCAGCGAGCGCTGGCGGTCGATGGGGCGTTGCAGGCGCCGGACCTCGGCCCACAACGGTTCGGGCAACACGTCCTCCGCTGCGGCGTGGAGTGCGGGCCTGGCAAAGGCGACGACGACCGTCGTCTCAGCAGGCATGGCAATGAGTGTCCGCAGTCGCGGCGGCCCCGATCAGGGCGGCAATCTCCGCGGCATGCTCATGAATGAAAAAGTGTCCGCCGGAGAATTCGCGCCGGGAAAATTCTCCGCCGCAGAGTTCCTGCCAGGCCTGGATGGCGGGGCGGGAGACGCAGGGGTCAGCATCTCCGTACAGGACCGTGGTCGGAAAGGGGAGGGTCGGGAACCGGGTGCGGGGATAGTCGTCGAGGGCGGCAAAGTCGGCCCGCAGCACCGGCTCCAGCAGGTCGAGCAATTCCGGGCAGTCCAGCACTTCCGGCGGGGTCCCCGCAAGATCGGCGATCAGGCCGAAGAAGTCCCGGCGCGGAAGCAGGTGCCGGCGGCTGGGCGCTCTTTGGGTGAGGGCGCCCTGTCCGCTCAGAAAGAGATGCCGGGGCGGGGGGAAGAAGGAACTGGCCACCTGCTCGGCGAGGAGGAAGGCAACGCTCGCCCCCAGGCTGTGACCGAAGAGCAGATAGTCCCCTTGCAGGCGCTCCTCAAGCTGGCTCCGGGCGTCGCGGACAATGGCGTCGAGATCGCACAGGGGTGCGCTTTCGAGGCGCCGGCCGTGGCCGGGATACTCCAGGCACGACAGCTTGACGTTGGCTGGGAGGTACGGCTTGAGAAAGGCGAAAGAAGCCTGGTTCCCGCCGGCAAACGGGAGGCAGATCAGGTCGATCACGCCGGCCCCGGCCGTTTGTCGGTGACGATGACCAGCAACAGCCCCATGAGGGGGGTGAGGAGCAGGGATGCGAAAAGGTAGCCCCAGAATCCGAGCTTCTTCCGATAGCCGAGGGTGGCAATAATAACCGAAAGCGCCAGATAGAGCAGAAAATAGGGGGAGAAGATGATTCCCATGGAGCCCTCCCGGAAAGGTTCGGGGCTCCGTAAGGAGCCCCGAACGGTCATTTGATGGCAACTTTACTTGGTCGTTTTGGCCGCTTTCTTTCCGACTTCGAACTGCTGCTTGAAATAGTCGCGCATCTTTACGGCGTCGAAATCGAGGAGGGTGCCACCGGTTTCGAAATGCTGCACCAGGACCTTGCCGATGGCGTAAGTGCTGGCGGTTCCCAGGGTGCTGACGGAGAGGGCGGTGGCAAAGGTGCCCAGAACCGGGACGAATTTGAGGAGGCTGGCGGTGGTGTGGGTGAGGGCCACCGGCAGGACGCTGCCGAGGAGCGAAAGGACAATGCTGCGGACCCGTTCCTTGGAAAATTCGACCTGGTAGATGCCGGCAATCTTTTTAGTCATGTCATACTGCACCGCCATAAAGCCCACCAGATCGACCAGGGGGACCGGGACCACTCCCAGTCCGGCGGCCATATACATGTGATTTTTGATGATGGGACCGGCCTGCTCGGCGCGGGTCAGTTCCCCTTCGGTCGTCGAAGTTGCGGTCTCTTCGATAACGGCGGCTGCCTCACTCATTTCCATCCTCCCTGGAAAAGGTTTCCTACCATTTGGCCGTGGATAAGAGAGACTAATATCACCAAAACATTTAAAGTCAAACAGAATTAATTAAAGTCGGCATTGGCACCCGCACATCCACTTTTTAATCAAAAGTTGGGTTCAATTCCCCGCAGCTTGCTGCGCGATTTTTACTAAGGGTGTAGGCTGTTGATACCCCGTAGCTTGCTGCGGGGTAGTTCATGGCCACGACGGAAAATTTCCCCGGGAAGGGTTGCGGGAGCGGTGAAGAGCCTATACTTGACTGATAGGGAATCACCAACCTCAACCAGGGAGTCTGTATCATGATCAAAGCCTATGCCGCGCTTGCCGCCGGTAGCCAATTGCAGCCCTTCGAATACGATCCCGGCCCCCTCGCTGCCAACGACGTTGAAATCGCCGTGGAACATTGCGGCATCTGTCACAGTGACCTGAGCATGGTGGACAACGAGTGGGGAATCTCCCGCTATCCACTGGTCCCGGGGCACGAGGTCGTCGGTACTCTCGCCGCAGTGGGGGCGTCGGTAAACAATCTGAAAGTCGGCCAGCGGGTCGGCCTTGGCTGGCACGCCGGCTACTGCATGACCTGCCCCAGCTGCATGGACGGCGACCACAACCTCTGCTCCGCTGCGGCCGGGACCATTATCGGTCACCACGGTGGTTTCGCCGAACGGGTGCGGGCGGCGGCCGCCAGTGTCGTCCCGCTGCCGGAAGCCCTCGATAGCGCCAGCGCCGGTCCCCTCTTCTGCGGCGGCATCACCGTCTTCAACCCGCTGCTGCAGTTCGACGTCAAGGCGACCGACCGGGTGGCGGTCATCGGTATCGGCGGGCTCGGCCATATCGCTTTGCAGTTCCTCAATGCCTGGGGCTGCCAGGTGACCGCCTTCACTTCAAGTGCGGCGAAGAAGGATGAAGCGCTGCAGCTCGGCGCCCACCAGGCGATCAACTCCCGTGATCCGGCAGAGATCAAGGCGGCGGCCGGCCAGTTCGACCTGATCCTCTCCACGGTCAACGTCAAGCTTGACTGGAACGCCTACGTCGCCACCCTCCGGCCCCGGGGGCGGCTCCACTTCGTCGGCGCCTCTCTCGAACCGCTCGACCTCGCCGTCTTCCCCCTGATCGGCGGTCAGCGTTCCATCTCCGGCTCCCCGGTCGGCAGCCCGGCCAACATCGCCCGCATGCTCGCGTTCGCCGCCCGCCACGAGATCCGTCCGGTGATCGAGACCTTCCCCTTCGAGCAGGTCAACGCGGCCTTGGAGAGGTTACGCAGCGGTCAGGCGCGCTACCGCATCGTGCTGAGTCGCTAAGATGGGAGCGTGGGTGAGTTGCAAACGCCGGATACCCCGGCAACCGGTTACCTCCCCGCAGGGAGGGAGGTTATCGTAAAGATAACCCGGCTGCGGTGGTAAGGTCTGCATGGGGCTGGCTTCGAAAAAGGAGCTCGGGAATGGCAAAAACACGCAAACGTCTGGGAGAGCTGGTACTGCGCAGTGCGGATCCGCAGGCGCTGGTAACCTTCTATCGGGACATCATTGGCCTTGAACCCTTTGCCACCGTTGGTAGTGCAACCTTTCTCAAGGTCGCCGACGATTTTGCGGGGCACCCGCAATTGCTCGCCATTTTCCAGATGTCGCACACCTTCAGCGGCCCGAAGGACCTGCAGCCGGCACTGGCCGATGCCAGTGCCGGCAGTTTGCATCACTTCGCTTTTGCCATGGAAAAGGCGGACTTTGAAGCCGAGCAGGGGCGTCTGATGGCCCTTGGTGTCCCGATCCAGTTGGCCGACCACCCCCGCTTCGGCTGGCGCTCCATTTATCTGTTCGACCCCGACGGCAATTCGGTCGAGCTGGTTTGTTTCGATGCCGGGGTTCTGGAATCAAGTGGCGATTAACCATGTCGATCGCAGCAGTGCCGATGAAGAATCCAGCCCATCGACGAAACTGAGGCCGCCGCTGCAACGTGAAGCGATGGTAAATAATTTATCTTCATGCCAGCGAAACCTTCAAACCCGACTTTTCCTGGGCAGGCCCGGAATGCCAATTTTGCTCGCGGTTCCAGGGGGCCGATTACTCCGTCACCAGTAGCCGCAGCGGCAGGATGCCGATTTCCCCGGGGCGGCCCGCAGCAGGACCCAGCTGCACTGCACCGTACCAGGAAGCGCCGACCACGGCGCCCGTCAGGTCCCAGGCAAGGTCGAGGCCGAAAGGAGAACCGTCGGTCCGGTCCGGCTGGACGCTCACCAGGTCGCTGGCGGCGTCCCCCGTCGCGATGACGCCATAGCGTAGTATAAAAGAATCCCCCGTTCGCCCGAATTGGCAATTCTGCACCAGGACCCACCAGTCGCCGCTTTCCGGGTCATCGATCCATCCCTCCTAACAAAAAGGGGAGACGATTTCGAAGCGTTCCACATCGACTAGTCCCTGGTCGGTGAGTTTGAGGGAGGGGATCACCGGCAGCGCCATGAAGCCCAAGGTCATGAAGGGATCAGGCAGGGTGGCGCCGAGGGTGCGGGCGGCGGCGACCAGGGCCTGGAACCGGTCGCGCACCACCTCCACCGGCTGGTCGGTCATCAGCCCGGCGATGGGAAGATCAACCCGGGCCAGCACCTCACCAGCGGCAACCGCCACCATCCCCCCACCCCCGGCCACCAGGCTCTTCACCGCCAGCAGCAGTTCGGCATCACTGGTCCCCACGGCGACGATGTTGTGGGAGTCGTGGGCGACTGTGGAGGCGAGCGCCCCCCGTTTCAGGCCGAAGCCACGGATGAAGGTGATGCCGGTGGCGCCGCTGCCACGGTGCCGTTCTACCACCACCAGCTTGAGCAGGTCGCGCGCGGGGTCGGCGACCGCCAGTCCGTTTCGCACGCAGGGTGTGGCCGATCCGGCTCCGGTGGTGAGCTGCTCGGGACTCGCCTCGATGACCCGCAGCCGTTCGCCGGCGGCCGGCAACCGGAAATCGAGACGGTCGAGGGGGACGCGCATGCTGGTCGGCGCCTTGGGAGTGGCTGGGAAGGAGAGCCCCGCCACCAGTTCTCCCTCTTCTGCCACCAGCTGGCCGGCGACAAAGACCTGGCGAACCGTCGGCCGCGCCAGATCGTCCAGCACCACCAGGTCGGCGCGCCGTCCCGGTGCCACTCCCCCCAGCCCCGGCAACCGGAAATACTCGGCCGGGGTCAGGGTCGCCATGCGGATGGCCGTCACCGGGTCGAGCCCCTGCGCCACCGCCCGCCGCAGGATACTGTCAATGTGCCCCTCGGCGAGTAAATCCTGGGGATGGCGGTCATCGCTGCACCACATCATGCGCTGGGCGGTCTGGGCATCGACCAGCGGCAGCAGGGCATCGAGGTTGCGCGCCGCGGTCCCCTCGCGCACCATGATGTGCATGCCGGCAGCGAGCTTCTCCCGGGCTTCGGCCAGGGTGGAGCATTCGTGGTCGCTGCCGATACCCGCAGCGAGGTAGGCGCAGAGTGCCTTCCCCCCCAGCCCCGGCGCGTGGCCGTCGACTGCCTTGCCCAGAGCCCGCATCCCGGCAATCTTGGCCAGCACCTCGGGGTCGGCGGCGATCACGCCGGGGAAATTCATCACCTCCGCCAGGCCCACCACCCGTGGGTCCTTCATCAGCGGCGCGAGATCGGCGGCGCTGAGGCGGGCACCGGAAGTCTCCATATGGGTGGCTGGTACGCAGGAGGAGAGGGTGAAGTAAAAGGAGAAAGGCTGGTCGGCGCTGGCCGCGAACATGTAGTCGAGGCCGGAAAGTCCCAGCACATTGGCGATCTCGTGGGGGTCCGCCACCACCGCGGTGGTGCCGTGGGGCAATACCGCCCGGGCAAACTGGGCCGGGCTGACCATGGCGCTCTCGAGATGGACGTGGGCGTCGATGAAGCCCGGGGCGAGGTAGCGGCCGCGCAGGTCGAGTACGCGTTCGGCACGGTAGTCGCCAAACCCCGCGACCCGGCCCCCGGCCAGGGCGACATCGGTGCTTTCGATCCGGCCGGTGAAGACGTTCACCAGACGGGCGTTGCGCAGCAGCAGGTCCGCCGGGGCCTCCCCCCGGGCCACCCGAATCAGGTGTGCGCACGGAGTGGTCATCGTTTTTCTCCTGTCCCGGTTCCGCGGGCGACCTGAAATCTGCCTGGATCTGGCGATCACCCGGCGGAACCGGATGGCGGTATCAGGGGAGAGTCGCGATCGCCGCGCTGGTCATGGCGTCGAGGGCGGCACGGTTGAAATCCAGGTAGGTCTCTGGCACCCCCTGGGCCCGGGATTCACCGGGATAGAGCAGGCCGTCGATCAGCACCATCAACCCAGTATTCATCTGGACCGCGCCGGGCGCTCCGCGCACGAAATAGACCATCAGGACCTCCTCCCCCATGACTTCGCGGAACTCGTTGGCGAAGGGGAAATCCTCCAGCGCCGCAATCTCCCGGAGGCTGGTCATCCCGGGAGGAAAAAGGGAGCCTCCGTCAATGGGGATCGCCCGTTCCGGGTAAATGGTGTAGATGTCCTGGAGCGGAACGGAGATGGCCTGGTAGAACTCTGCCGCTGCGGGGAAGATGGCTGTCTCCGCCGCGGTCAGGCCGTAGCCGTAGAGGAAGGTATTGATCGCCTCCCCACTCGCCTTCTTCACGCCAAGGGCTTCGCTGTAGCGCAGGCCGGTCGGCACGTCGGTCCAGAGCACGCGGTTATTCCCCGGGAATTCCAGCGTCTGCTCGATGGTCGGATCGCAGCGCACCCACCCCTCGGGGGTGAGGTGGAGGTGGTACTCGTTCTGGAGCTCCGCTGCCGGTACCGCCGTCCAGGTCGTGCTTGCCATGTCGAAACGGTAGCTTGAGCGGTCGAGCTGGTAACCCCCGTCCGGTTTCGGGGCGCCGAGGCCGTCGCGGGTGTACTCTGCGACCAGGTTGCCATCCTGATCCATGTCGAGGTCGGCCCAGTAGAGTCCGGCGGCGTAGATCGGCTGGGGATCGGCGGCTGGCGCCGGGATCGCCATCATCGCCAGCTTGGCTTTGATCTCGTCAACCCCGGGAGTGGTGGAATTGGCATCGAGGATGGCCCGCGGATCGGGGTTGTTTCTCGCGGTTTCCGTCATCTGAGTGTAATAGACGAGCTTTTGCTGCACCTGGCGGGTAGTGGCGGCGTAGAGATTGGCCTTGTCGCAGGGAAAGCCGTTGGCTGCGGCGGTTGTGGCGAAGATCTCCATCTGGTCCTGCAGCGAAAGGGCGGCGACCCGGGCAATGCGGTGCAGCCGTGCGTATTCCTCCGCCTGCTCCCCACCCTTCTCGCCGGCCAGGTAGTCGACGAAGAGGTCGGCGTCGGTGGCAATCTGCGCCCTGACGTAGGCGACCGCCTCCGTCAGGGTCATCGGATAGCTGACCATCCGCTCGTGGACCATGGCAGTGAGCGGGCTGATAAAGATCCGGCCGTCGGCGGGAGCGCGGCGCCAGGCCCCCGGCGGGGTCGAGAGAAGATAGTCACGGTCAGCAACTACGTCACCCTCCGGCTCGTGGTTGATGCTCGTCCCGGCGGCGATTTCGGCGATCAGCGGCGACTCGTCCAGCCAGTGGGCCGGGGCAATGAGCTGGAAGGCTCCCTGGGCGTCGCTCATCGCCGCCGGTTCGTCAGGGTCGCAGCGGCGGTTTTGGTTGCGGTCGACGCAAACCTGGGCGTTCTCCAGGTAACCGTCGGCCACCACCCCACGGACGAGGGTAGCGTCCGAGTCGTTTCCACAACCGAGGAAAAAGGGCAGAACCAGCAACGGCAGCAGGCGGAGGCAGCAGGCAACTCTCATGGCGTTCTCTCCTTGGTTTGGGGGATGGTTGCAGGTAAAGGTTCCGCCAGAGGAATTCCGCCAACGAAAACGGCACTCCTTGTGTGAAATAAGTGAGCGCCGCTGGCGGGAAAGTGGACATCGTTCATCATCCTCTTCGGCGACCTGGCGATCCGTGTGCCGCGTTCAGCGGAACCGAGGACCCATGGCTTTGCGTCCCCGGATTTCTCCGGGTTTGCCATTATCGGAGGCAAGCTTGCTTTTGTTGCATGAAGTAAACCTCATCTTCCGGGGTTGTCAAACAGGCAAAATCCTGCGCTGGAGAGGAAACGATGGGCGGTGATGTTGTAAAGTGTGGGGGATGCTGCCCGGCGATGTGAGCCGCCCGGCAGCGCGGTGCCGGAAAATTTCAACCGACGGGAAGGATCAGACCAATGGACCTGGAAGAATATTTTACCACCCGGCAGGGTACCGGAACTCTTTCGACCGCGGATCGGCAGGGAGAGGTCGATGCGGCGATCTACGCCCGCCCCCACCTGCAGGCGGACGGCACCCTGGCGATGATCATGCGCGATCGCCTGACCCACTGCAACCTGCAGGAGAACCCCCATGCCGTCTACCTCTCCCTCGATCCTTACATGCGGGGCCGCATCCTATGCCCCACCTGTCGCCTTCGGCGCGGTGATGGTCGGCAGCGCCGTCTTTGACACCGTCCTCCCCCTGTTGAACCCGAGAGCCCGGATTCCGGTCTGTGGGCTGATTGTCCATTACAACGATACCGAACTTCCCCCGGGGCCGGACCTCCCCTCTTGACCCGGATCCTGCTCACCAGGCGGATCAGGACGCAGGGCTTCATTATCTTCGACGACTACGGGCATCGCTACGGCGAATTCTTCGGCCAGATGCGCACCCTGGTACAAGGAGGGGAAGATCAAGTTCCGCGAAGATGAATCCTCCTATTCGGCCCTGGGGAATGGGACCACATCGGTCAAGAAAAATGCTCCCGAAGCCAGGGTGGATGATCTGAGCGCCTGATCACTCAAATTTCCCAGAGCAACAATCAAAGGGCCGGCAGAAACCGGCCCCTTGATTGTTCTTTAATCTGTTCATCCAGGCTATTTGTGCAAATGCACATCCATTTGCGGGAAGGGGATATTCAGTCCCGCTTCGCCGAACTTCCGGTAGACATTCTCCAGCATGAAGAAATATACCGCCCAGTAATCCGCCGTATTGACCCAGGCCCGGACCGTAAAGTTCACGGAACTGTCGGCCAGTTCACCCAATTCGACGAACGGGGCCGGATCCTGAAGAACTTTGTCATTGCCTTCAAGGAGAGAAGTCAGAACCTTCTTAGCTTTGTCGATGTCATCACCGTAGGCAATGCCGAAGGTCCAGTCAACCCGGCGGGTGGCTTCTGTGGAATAGTTGACCATGGACGAGGTTGAAAGCCCGCCGTTGGGAATAATAATGGTCTTGTTGTCGGGTGTCTTAAGGATGGTGTTGAATATCTGGATCTCCCGAACGGTGCCGGCAAAACCCTGGGCCTCGATGTAGTCACCAACTTTGAAGGGCTTGAAGATCAGGAGCACGACCCCGCCGGCAAAGTTCTGAAGGGTTCCGGAGAGAGCCAGCCCGATCGCCAATCCTGCCGCACCCAGAATGGCAATGAAGGAGGTCATCTGGACGCCGACCATGCCGAGAACACTGACAACGACCAGAACTTTGAGCAAGGTACTGATCAAACTTTTCAAAAAGGGTTGCAACGACGGATCGATCTTTTTTTTCTCCATCTGTTTGCCAACCGTGCCGGCAACCCAGGTCGCCAGATAAAGGCCAACAATCAGAGCCAGTATTGCCCCGACCAGTTTGGGCCCCCACACCACGAATAGATTGATCAATGTGTCCATATATTGTCCGCTGTCCTGCAATGGATTTCCCATCTTGTCCTCCTGTGACGCGATCCAGGGTTGTCGATCAAGTTGAATGCATATGTTTGCGGATCTCAACCTCAAGACCAGAACAAAGAGGTCAAACTCTGCCGGGTCAAGTGTCCGGGACCCTCTGGGCTGTCCCTGCCCAAGGTTAATGCTCCCGGATGGCAGTCTGGGCCTTGATCTCTCGCGGCCGCCCAGGTCGTTCCTGCCACACGACCCGCAATGTGCTCTGCTTTTTCGGTGACCGCCTATACCGAATCTTCCCAATGCCGGCTTTGGTTGCGGCGGCCGTTGTGCGGATAGTCAGGACGGGAGGATTTGAACCCGACGCACCCCTTTTGCTGAAAAAGTTAAGCCCCCAAAAAGGGGTGCGGTTCACTTACATGGTGTTGTAGTCATCCGCTTCCACCTTGTCGCCGGTGGAATCCAGGAACGAGTCTTTCGCCGAATCTTTCACGACCTCAACCTTGTCATGAGCAACCGAACAAACCGTCCCGCAAATCAGGCACTCATACAACTCTTCATGGAACTGGAAAGCATGCAGCTCGGTCTCCTGACTAACCATGAATCGGCAGGTGGGGCAGACGAACTCGGTTTGAACCAGCTGTCTTTTTGCAACTTGCCCCTTGATGATCTTCAGCTTGCCATCGGAGAAGGTCCAGACGCCTCCGCAAGTGCCGCATTCCCGTGCGTCCTGGGCAAAGCCTTCAGCATGAAGGTCGATCTCGACGTGTTCCCTGCTTTTGCATAACGGGCATTTCATTTTTCGGTTACCTCCTTCTTCGATTTGTGTAACCTGAAGATAAAACAATGATACTCGCAATTTGGTGCATCCGCAATTTATGCGGACGGCTTGCTGTCGATCGGTACTCTCTTCGGCATGTGCGGCTACAGTTACGCAAGCAGTGCGACAGAGCGAATAAGGCATCGACTGACAACCGATCGAGGGCGTCAGGGGGCGGTGTAAATCAGTTTGTGTAAATGGCTTGGGTTTTTGTCGTCAGTAAACCGGCAACCTGCCTTCGAACAAGATAGAGAACTGGTTGAGGGCGGCCTTCCAGTCCCGAATCGGCAGGGTCCATTTCTTGGCGATATTGTTCAGCGCCAGGTAGAGCAGTTTGAACATGGCTGCGTCGTTGGGGAATGAGCCCCGGTTCTTGGTGACCTTGCGCAGCGACATGTTCAGCGATTCGATCGCATTGGTGGTGTAGATCACCTTGCGAATCTCCGCCGGGTAGGCGAAAAAAGGGGTGATTCTCTCCCAGTTGCGCCGCCAGGACTGGCCGATGGAGGGGTGGGTTTTATCCCACTTCGCTTCGAACTCCGTCAGGTTCATTTCGGCCTGCTCGGCCGTCGCGGCCTGGTAAATGGACTTCAGATCGGCCGCCACTTCCTTGCGCTGTTTCCAGGAGACGTAGCGGAGAGAATGGCGCACCATGTGAACGAGGCAGAGCTGGACCTGGGTGCGAGGAAAGACTGCTTCGATGGCCTCGGGGAAACCTTTGAGCCCGTCCACGCAGGCGATGAAGATGTCTTCGACACCCCGGTTTTTCAACTCGGTCACCACCTGTAGCCAGAACTTGGCGCCCTCGTTCTCGGCCACCCACATGCCCAGGACCTCCTTGATGCCGTCCAGGGTGACGCCCAGGGCCAGGTAGACCGCTTTATTGCTGACGTGGCCGTTGTCTCGCACCTTGACCCGGACCGCGTCCATATAGACGATGGGATAGAGGGCGTCGAGCGGTCGGTTCTGCCAGATCTTGACCTCGTCCGCGACGGCATCGGTCACGCTGGAAATGAGGGCGGGAGAGACCTCGACGCCATAAATCTCTTCCAGATGCCCCTGGATCTCCCGGGTCGTCATCCCCCGGGCGTAGAGGGAGATGATCTTGCCGTCGAAGCCGGCGAAGCGGGTCTGGCCCTTGGGAATGATGAGCGGCTCGAAGCTGCTGTCCCGGTCACGCGGAACCTCGATCGGCAGTTTGCCGAATTCGCCCTTGATGGTTTTGGCCGACTTGCCATTGCGGGCATTGCCGCCTTTCGTGGCCACGGGAGCATGCTTCTCGTGCCCCAGGTGTTGGGTCAATTCCGCTTCCAAAGCTCGTTCCAGAAGGGCCTTGGTGAGCTGTTTAAGCAAGCCGGTTTCGCCGATCAGGTCTTCGGGCTTCTTGTAGTCGGCAAGCAGACGGTCCAGCAGATCTTTTTCGATGGCCATGGGGGCTCCTTAGAGGGTGGGGTCCCGGTGTACCCCTGAATGGCCATTTACACAATCTTTTTTACACCCTCCGTCAGGGGCGAATCAACAAGATCAAGATGCTGCTTGTTGCTGCGAACAAGAGCCAAACGGAGACTTGACCCTTTTCTACTTTTCGTCATCCGGTGCTGCTGATGGACCTGCCCGGGGATTTCGTCCTTTTGCCGGAGTGATTTACCAGTTGCATAAAGTTCACAAAATATATATGTTCAATAAAAGTGAACAAACTAAAAAGGTGAACATATGCAGCTGACAAAGGGCAAAAAAAGGATTCTGGAAGCGGCTCGGGGGGCTTTTGCCCAACAGACAGGCGTGGCAATTGAGCTGGTCGAGAAGGGGGCTGAGCAGGAAACATTTCTGAAAATCCCGGGGGTAGATGCCGACCTTCAAGTGGTTGTCGATGAAGGCGGCGCACAGAATATCCCTGCAGCTCTAATTTTTCGAAAGTGGTTGCAAAATCCCGAACGCTATGTGGTGGCACTGCCCCAGGTCACAGCTAACAGGGCCGACCAATTTCGCCAGGATGGCATCCAGTTTATCGATGCCGCCGGCAATGGCTACATTGACCAGCCACCGGTTTACCTCTTTGTCAAAGGGAACAAGGCCCGAAACATCCTTGAAACCTCCGCAACACCCCGTGTCTTCAAACAGACCGGGCTGCGAGTTCTTTACGCATTTCTCTGTCAGCCAGGTCTCGAGAACGAGACTTATCGCACTATTGCCGACAAGACAGATGTTGCTCTGGGAATGGTCAACAGGGTGGTGAGGGATCTTGAAGAACTGGGTTTCTTAGCCACAATGGGGACGACCGGTCGCGCCCGGAATTTGCGCTTGATTGAAAAAGAGCACCTCCTTAATCGTTGGGTCACCGCCTATGCCGAGCAGTTGCGCCCGAAACTGGTACTCGGACGCTATGACGGCGTGGAAGGGTGGTGGCAGCAGGCGACCTTGAAACCGGATAAGGCATTGTGGGGCGGAGAGGTGGCGGCGGCAAAGCTTACCAATTACCTGAAACCGCTGACGGTCACCGTTTACGTGGACCGGGATGATCCCGCTGCCCTTCTCATTCCGAATCGGCTGAAAAAGAATCCGCAAGGGGATGTGGAGTTGGTTGCCCGCTTCTGGCAGCCGGAGACGATCCCCCCCAACGGGGACATGGTTCACCCGCTCCTGGTCTATGCCGATTTGCTGGCGACGGGTAATCAGCGCAACATCGAAACCGCAAAGATGATTTATGACCGACATCTCTTACAACTTGTCCGGGAGAATTAACCCGCTTCTGGTCAACATCCTTGGGTGTATTCAGCAGGAGACAACCGCGAGGGGAATCCCCTTCGTTGTCGTCGGCGCCACTGCCCGTGATTGGTTGATCTATCATGGACATAACATCCCCGTCGGAAGAGGGACACTTGATCTTGATATCGGCGTTGAGGTTGCCGGCTGGGAGGAGTTCCAACAGCTCAAGGACGCTTTGATCGAATCGGGTAAGTTTGCACCGACAAGGGAGCCGCATCGCCTCTCCTGCGAAAATTACTTCGTCGACATCGTCCCCTATGGTGGAGTCAGTGCCGATACGCGGAATATCTCTTGGCCGCCAGAACATCAGGTGATGATGAACATTATGGCTTTTCAGGAAGCCTACGAGTCTGGAGTGATTGTCCGGCTCAGTGCCGACCCGCCACTCGACGTCAAGGTGCCGACCATCCCGGGGATGGCGCTAATGAAATTGATTTCCTGGGATGACGATTATCCGCATCGCTCCAAGGACGCGGAAGACCTGTTGTTCCTTATGGTGAACTACGCCGAAGTTGGCAATGTCGACCGGCTGTTCGATGAGGAAACGGAACTGCTGAAGCAAGAAGAATTCGACTTAACCCAGGCCGGGGTTCGATTGTTGGGTCGAGATATGGCCGCCATGGCCAACAAGGAGACGGGGGAAGCGGTAAAGATGATTCTGCTTCAAGAAATAGACGAACGGCAGCGTTGTCGCCTGGTTACCGACATGGTAAGGGGCGTCCGAATCAAGGATTCCTTTGACGAGACGATGCTGAAGTTGAAGAAACTGACGGAGGGTTTTGCCGAGGCCCTTGCGAAAGAGGGCGTTCATGAACTTCCCCCCCATCCGCATTGAAGAGGCGATCCTTCCCGCCGACAAAAAGGGGGCTCCGTTTGACTTGCCAAAAGTTGATATCCTCAACGGGTAAGCTGATGTTTAAAACCTTGATGGGAGATAGCCCGTGAAAATACCAACCCGACAGATCCTTTTTGCGCTCGTCATCCTTCTTTCAGGAGTCGATTCCGTTATGGCCATCGAAGAAGCACCCTACACCGTCGTTAAAGCCGACAGCCCCTTCGAGCTCCGCGACTATGCCCCCCACATCGTCGCCGAGACTCCCGTCGCGGGTGATCTTGAAAGTGCCGGCAGCAATGCTTTCCAGAATCTTTTCCGCTACATCTCGGGAGCGAACAAGGCGCAGGAAAAGATAGCGATGACCGCGCCGGTGTCGCAATCCAAGGGTGAGAAGATAGCGATGACCGCTCCGGTCGGGCAGCAGAAGGCGGGTGACCGCTGGCTGGTCAGTTTTATGATGCCCGCCTCCTATGGCATGGCAACGCTGCCGATCCCGGACGACCCGACGGTGACCTTGCGCGAGGTCCCGGCCCGGCGCATTGCCGCTGTGCGATATTCGGGCTTCTGGAGCGAGGATAATTACACGGAGAACCTGACGAAACTGGAGGCCTGGATTCAGCAGCAGGGCCTGGAGGCGGTCGGCGAGCCGATCTGGGCCCGCTACAATGCCCCTTTTGTGCCGTGGTTCATGCGCCGCAATGAAGTCCTGATTCCGGTCGCGGAATGACCGTGTAGACTCCAGCCCGGCGTCCACCAGGACCGGACACGGACCAAAGAGATGAAACGCAATAAGGCCACCCAGGCATGGGTGGCCTTAAATGCTTGGTTCTGAAGGAAAATTTGGTCGGGGCGCGAGGAATTGAACCTCCTGGGGGTGATTTGCCGTCAAGCAGGCTCAGCAAGGCCTTGAAGAGTAACTTTTTACTCCTCGGGATTCCGAAGACGGAGCTTATACAGGCCCATATTCTCGTCAGATGTCACCAGGGTTAGACCCTCTGACTGGGCCTGCGCAATCAACATTCGATCAAATGGATCACGATGGAACACCGGAAGGCTACCGGCCAATTGGCCATGGTAGAGACTGATGGGGAGCTTACTGAATCCTTCATCTTCTACAATGGAGTCTATATCCTCCGGGGCCTCCAATTTACCAAGAGCTTTTTTAATTGAAATTTCCCAGGTGGTTGCGGCACTGACAAAAACCTCATTGCGCTGATCGGCGATGAGTTCCTTGCAACGTGGGCCTAGCCTTGGTGCGTCATCAAGCCACCAGAGCAAAACGTGCGTGTCGAGCAGGAAGCGTTGCATCAGCTTTTCCCTTCGAACGCCTCAATAACGTCTTCCGGCGTCTGGTCAAAGTCATCTGCAATGCGAATCTGGCCTTTGAAGCGGCCTGGCGCACGCTGACGGCGCCCTTCCTTGTGCGGAAGGAGGTCAAGGTAGGGTTTTCCAGCTTTTGCGATGACAACAGGCTCCCCTTCCCAGGCTTTTTCTGCCAAGGCTGACAATTTGCTTTTTGCTTCGTGCATATTGACTTGCATAAACATCTCCGTTTTGGACCTAGCTAAGTTTAGCTAGCCAACAGTAGCCCTTTGCTGCGTCACGGTCAAGGAAAAATCTAGGCCGCTTCCTTCCACCGTTTTTTCTGGAGTTGTAATCTGAAGGGGTGCGGCTTGACCCTTTTCTCCAGGGTCAGGTCCGCACTATGGTAGTCGGAGATCTTCTTGCCGGAGGCCACCTTTTCGCGCAACAGCAGGTCGTTGGACTTGGACATCGTCACCGTGCCGTGCTCCCATTTGGAGATTTGGGCCTTGTCGCAGTGCATGTTGCGCGCGAAATCCGTGCCCGACCAGCCGAGGGACTTGCGCAGGAAGACAATCTCCGCTGCCGCCAATGGACCGTCCTTGCTGATGATCGCCCGGGCCAGGGCATCATGCAGTCCCTCGATGCTGGGGATGAGTGGCATGATGTTGCCGCAATCGGGGCATTTGCGAACCGTGATTCCCACCAGGGTCACGTTATCCAGCCCACATTCACGGTAATGGTAATTCTCCTGCGACTCGACAAATTCACCGTGTTCGCAGCGTTCGCATTTCATTTGACTCTCCATGCAGTCAGGACTTGCAGGATTGTTTCTGACTCGAACCTGACGACGACGCACATCCTGCCGGTATAGACCCGGTAGCGCCACGTCCCGTTTTCTTGCTCCCCTTCGGCCACCTTGCCGCCCCGCAGGACGTTGACGCAGTCGACAGTGCTGATATCACGCTCGCGCATCCGCTCTTCGGCATGCGGTTGCGCGTAGGTCACGATGCCTTCGCTGAGGATCTTGCGTATCAGTTTTTTGGTCTCGGGCGGTCTGAGAGGTTCGAGGAGCATCTATATAATACACCTATTTTGGTCGAGCAACACAAAAGTTGTCATAAAAACAACTTTTGTGTTTTTCTGTGACGCTGCCATGGCCAGCGCATTGCGCCGAAGCTCAGGCCGCGAATACGCCTGGTTCCACCTCGCGGGCCTGGCCGATGGAGGCGAGGGCGGTAAGGATTTCCTGGACCTTGGGCTCGCGGGCGTGTTTGAAAGCCTCCTTGAGTTGCAGGGCCGTTGTCGGTGCGCTGCGCTGGGTGAGGGCGGCGCGGACGGCGGCGACCTGCTCGGGGAGGGTCTTGGGCCAGACCGGCTTCTCCTTGGCGGCGACGGGGGCGGCGGCTTCCTCGCTGCCAGGCAGTTTCCCCTGCGACTCTCCCACCCTCCCGGAGGGGTTCTGGTACTCGGGGCGCAGCCAGCGCACCAGTCCCTGCTCCTCCTCCCGGGAGCGCTCCTTGTTGAGCGCCACCAGCCGTTCCAGGATCGCCTCGTCGGCGAGGTCGGCCGGCCAGCCGTAGGCATCGGCCACGGCCGCGTCGAGTTCGTCGTGCAGCTGCCGCAGCACCGACACCAGCCCCTGCTCGTGGATGGTCTTCTCCTTGGCGGTCAGCGTCTCCCCCGCGCGCAGCTTCTCCAGCACGTTGTACATGCCGGTCAGGGTGAGGTCGGGGTGCTGTTCCTGCTGGCGCTTGCGGTGGGCGTCGAGCTGTCCGGCCAGGTCGCGGAAGGATTTCGTGTCAGGCCTGCAATTGTGCAATTGTAACCTATTTCCATGTTTGCAGGCCTGACACGAGTGACCCTTGGTGCTGCTTCAGACACGGGGACGCGAAAGAAAAATAAGGCTTTCCTCACTGGCCGGCTTGTGGTACAAGAAACTTTAGGTAAAAGAAAGCATGATCGTCTTGGAAGGATAAGGCTATGCAGTGGGCTCAAACCCAACGGATGCGATTCATCGAGGACAAACTGCGCTGGGAGGGGAGGATTAACCGCAGCGACATCAGTGCCGCCTTCGGCGTTTCCATGGTTCAGGCGACGACCGATCTCCAGACTTACCAGCGGCTCTCACCACAAAACATCCAATACGACGGGACCGTCAGGGCCTACCTGCCGACCCCGCAAATGAAGCCTGAATTCGGCTCGCCGTCGTCCGACGCTGTTCTCGGTGAAATGGCGCGGGGGGATGGGCCGGCCGAGATCATGCCTCTGCCGTCCAGACACATCGCGCCCTCGGTCCTGCGCCCGATCCTCCAGGCTATATCCGATGAACGGAATGTCTGCATCGTCTACCAGTCATTGTCCCGTCCGGAGGCGATCAAACGGGTGGTCAGGCCGCACACTTTTGGTTCCGACGGCCGCCGCTGGCACGTCCGGGGATACTGCGAGGGAACAGGGGACTTCCGGGACTTCCTGCTGGCCAGGATTCTCGGTGTCGACCGAATAGATCAGCCCTCCAACCTCCCTGGGCCGGAGAAGGATACCTACTGGAACAGCATCATCCAGATTGTTCTGGCCCCGCATCCTGGCCTGAGCCCAATGCAGCAAAAGATCATCGCTGAGGACTACGACATGACCGAAGGGGAGGTATTGTTCCCTCTGCGTCACGCCTACCTGCCATACCTGCTGCGCCAACTCAATCTGGTCAAGGAAACCGACCAGGCACGGGAGCAGCAGCTGATGATCGTCAACCGCGAGGACGTAGACAGGTGGCACAAGGAAATTATGCCGGCGAAGGAAGTGGTGGAGGAGGCATAAGTGCTGTTCGGCAAACTGCCCAACGAAATATTCCGGCCCCTCTCAGGCCCAAACCGGCACATCATCGAGAAGGTGTTGAAGCAACTACACGTTCTTTTTTTCGACGATGAGAACCCGGCCACAGACTCCCCGCGCCGAGATATCGTCCTAGATCGAATTCACCAGGTACTAATCATGGAGGATCAACTGCTTCTTCTCGATGAAGAGGACCAGGGCGGCGCGATCTACAACACACCTGCAGCAGCAGCAGATTACATCCTCCGCCGGTTGGTTAATACAGGGTGGTTGGAATGGGAAGAGGATGGCTACAATACCAACGTCACACCAAACCCCAACGCGACCTTGCTGCTTGAGGCTCTGATTGATATCGAAAGAAGGGAAAAGAAGAGCTACGGGCGCGTGGTTCTTTCAATCCTCGGGCACATTGAACAAGCCCTCAACCACCCCAAGGACAGGGGCCTGGTCTTTCTCGATGCTGTAGCCCAAACGCGCGAGTTTTCCAGTCACCTTCGCGGGATACTCTACAGCCTCAAGGAGGTTCAGGACCTGCTGGCCAAGATCAAGGATCCACGGGAAGTTCTGGCCAATTTCTTCGAAGAGTTTGTCGAGCGCATCCTTGTTGCCGACTACAAGACCCTCAACTCCGCAGATAACCCCTTTCGGTTCAGGCAGCGAATACTTCAGCACCTCCAGTTTATGGAGTATTCCGATATTCATATTACAACCCTGGTGGGGCACTATCAGGACCACTACAATATCGACGGCGATGAGGCGTCAATTCGTCTCAAACGAGACATGGAGTTCATCATGCGGATATTCCGTTCGGTGGATCGCCGCCTTGAAAAAATCGACTCTTTCTGCTTCCGGCTGGAAAACAGGGTGGCTGAAACAGTCCGGTTTATTGACCGAACCATGCCGGGTATTTCTCAACGGATGATAGACCTTCTCAGAACCCTCGGGGAAAATCTCAACGAGCACGAAGATTTACCAACCCCGGTCAGGGCAAACCTGCAGCAGACTGTCAGCCAGTTCAGTATATATAGTCCCCATGGCCGAAAAGAAAAACCGACCGTCCAGGTTCTGCGATCACGGGAGCTGAGCCCAGAGGCTCGCAAGAAAAAAGAGATCGTCCGCGAATACATGAAAAGGCGGGCATACGAACCGCTTAGGGTGGTGAATTATTTGGATCAGCAGATGGGGGACAGGACAGTCATGAGCGCCGCCGAGTTTTCCATTCAGACGGTGGAGGATCTGATTTCCTTCCTCTTGATTCGTCGACTTCCCCGAATGCTGGGGAAGGGGCAGGTAAGAGCCAAGGAGTTTCATATCCAGCGCAGGCCGGAACAGATCGAAACCGAATGGGCCACTATTCCCAATTTTACCGTCGAACGGAGACTAAATGTTAACTGACCTGAGAAGAGTATCCGAGCGAGAGGATGTCGAAGCCGGGACTTTAAAAAGGGTTGCCGCAACCCTTCTCGCCAAACAGTTTCTGTATTCCGACAAGGACAAGGAAAGGAAAAGCTACCTGGTATTGGCCGGCCACGCAGCCTACTTTGAGAATCTATTCGACGCAATCGACCACGACTTCGTTCTCGACCAGGAGCTGGGCATGGTCGGGGTGCTCCCCCGCGGAAGGATGTCTTCGCAACGGCTCAAAAAAGAAGAAGCCTTGTTGCTACTTACCCTACGCCTCGTTTATGAGGACGCACTAGAGAGGTTCGAGATCAAGAACGGCTGTGCGCACACCAACTCGGAGAAACTGCTGGCGAAATATCTCGTCTCCACCGGAGCCGAACAGCGCCCATTACTGACCGATCTGCGTCGTCTCCTGATAGAATTCAAACGCTCCGGATTGGTCGATGATATCCAGGAGAACAGCAACCGGCTGCTGGACTTCAGAATCCGCCCAGCGGTCCGCCTGGTCTTAAATGAAAGCTGGTTCCAGGTCCTCGAACAGCATGCCGGCATCATCCACGACGAAGAAGATAGCGACACAGATGACGACGATGGGGAAGAAAACGAAGAAGTTCAAGGGCCAGTAGCCGAGGAGGCAGAATGAAACGACTCACCCGCATCATCCTCGTCCAGTGGTACCTGTTTGAAAAACAGGAAATCCCTATCGTCGGGCATACCGCGATTGTTGGATCCAACGGCGCCGGGAAATCTTCGATCATTGATGCCGTACAAACGGTTCTGGCAGGAGGAGACAAAAACCGGATATCGCTCAATAAGGGCAGTAATGAGCGGTCCTCTCGGACGATTCGAGAATATTGCCTCGGGATCGTCAGTGACCCGAATTCATCCGTGCGCGTTGAGCCTCGCCCCTCTGCAAACACCTACCTCGTCCTGTGTTTCCGAGATGACGAAAATTTCGAATACCTGTCTGCCGGGGTCTCGATCTGGTCCTCGGCCAGGGATCCGAAGGAAAACTTCTGCGGTTATTTCATCACTAGGGATAATGTGCCTTTGACTGGAGACTTTTTCACTGAGAATGTCTCTGGTGGCGAAGTCACGCTTCCCTGGAATGATGTC
The DNA here is from genome assembly GCF_054658035.1 of Desulfuromonas carbonis. Taxonomy (NCBI): domain Bacteria; kingdom Pseudomonadati; phylum Thermodesulfobacteriota; class Desulfuromonadia; order Desulfuromonadales; family Desulfuromonadaceae; genus Desulfuromonas; species Desulfuromonas carbonis. The sequence continues at coordinate 1,783,353 of NZ_BAAHXR010000003.1, forward strand.
AGGGATCGTCTATTGCGGCGCTATAAGTTGGGGAAAGATTTCAATGACGATGCCTCGTTGATCCTCCCCTCGAAAGGTTCCGGAGACTTCACCCGAAACTTGTACACCATCATGAGCGCCGAACCCGGCGCTCCGATGAACCCCCACACCATCGTCAAGTCCCTGTTGTCGGCCATAGCGTTCAAGCCAATCGCCGATCCAACCAAGTTTATCCAGCAGAATATGCTTGACCCCAGCGACATTAACATTCGGGACCTGAAGTCCTCCCTGGATTTCTGGCGCGAACTGCGTGATAAGGCCAACCAAACCTCGGAATGTATCAGCCAGTTGGGGGCGCTCGAAAAGTTCTGTGAAAACGTCCGCACTGCGGAAACCGAGATCCGTCTGCATCAGTACGCATTCATGGCGGCCAGGATCGAGCAGTGCTACGAAGCGTCAAGCCCGGTGCAAGTCGAGTTGGACGATTTGAATGTCGAACTGGAAGAGTTGAACGACATTTTGACGCAGGGGAGGGCCGAACAGGATAAAGTTTTCCGTAAGCTGGTCGCTTGTGAAGAAGAACGTAAACGGCAAGATGTCGCACAAAAAATCGAAGGACACAAAAAAGAGAAGAAAACCCTGGAGGCCGCGGCCACGCTGATACAGGACCAGATGCAATCGAGCCGGATGAAAATGACCGGGCTTGCGGATATCAGTAAAAGTAAGGCCCTCCTCCCCGGGAAACTGGTTCCCGTAGCTGAGAATTTGACCAGACTGGCAAAAATCGAAGATGACTTGCTTAGTGGTGACTGGCCCAAAAACCCGGAAGAGGTTGACAGAGCCGTCACCCAGGTATTGACCATATATAGCGGACAAACCAGGCAGACGATGCAGTCCAGCGTCTCGCAGTTGTGGGGACGGATTTCGCCAATTGTCGATGAGAACAAGGAACGCGCCCGCATCATCGCCCGCCTTGAAAACAAGGAGTCGCCCCTGGCGCAAAAAACCGTCGATCTCATTGATCTCCTCAAAGCGAACCGGATCGACCCGGTGCCGTTGTGCGACCTGATTGATGTCAAAGACGAATCCTGGCGAAACACAATAGAAGCCGTTCTGGGCAATATCAGGGAAGCCCTGATCGTTCCCCCCAACCTGGCCCAATCCGCCGTCCGTATCTATCGGTACGAAGGGGGCAAGTACCGCGGGGCGCATATCGTCAATACGACAAAAACCGAGGAGTGGATCGACAGGTGCCAAAAGGGCTCTCTAGCTGAACTGATAGCGACTGATGATCGGCACGCTAGGGCGTTTATCAACCTCCGACTCGGCAACATTATTTGCGTGGAGAGCGAGGCTGACCTTCTGAAGCACAAACGTGCTGCCACCGCAGATCTGATGTTGGCTAGCGGTGGCACCACAACCATGATGACGGAGCCTTCCTACACGATTCTCGGTCGCGGCAACCGCGAGAAACAACTCGCGCGGCTGAAAGGCGTCCAGGAGACCAAGAGACGGGAGGAAGAAAAACTTCTGGAAAGTCAGAAGGACTTGTCGCAAGCCATCACCCTCCTCGATGCTTTCAATGAAAGGTTTGCTGCCGCCGAAAGTTTAACCTCTCAAGCGGGCCGCCGAAACGAGAAGCTGGCGCAGGTAAAACATCTCGATGACGAAATAGCCATTCTGGAGGCCACCGACGATCAAGGGCTGAAAAACAAGATCGATGGTCTGAAGGCGTCCCACACGTCCCTCAGTGAGAAAAACGGAAAGTTGGATGAGAACATTCGTACCAAGGCGGAAAAGCGAGGGGAGCTCCGGAAAGCCGTCGAGACCCACTTGGAAATGGCCAAAGTATTTGAGAATGAACAGTCGTCGTGGCGAGAGAAATACCCCGAGCTGGACGCCTCCGGAGCCGTGGACATTCTGGACCGGTTTCGCTCCAAGCTTGAGAATATCGACACACCCTACCAAGCGGTCATTGACGCCATTGACAAGACGATCAGCACCAAGGACCAGTACCTGAAAAAACAGCATGACCTGGCGGTAGAAGGTTTACAAAACTTCCTCGCCACCAACAAGGCCCAGGTGCATCTGACCGGTGGAGAAGGCTGGGCGTTCGACTCTTTCGAGGACCGGGAGGAGTTCATTTCGGCGAGAAAGAAGCAGCTCGAGGAAACGACCCTGGCTAGCTATACCAGTCAGGCAACAATCGCCCTTCATAATGTGGAGGTGATATTCCGGGATAAGTTTATCGGCCGCCTCGGCGAGCGTCTCAAGGACGTGGAAGAGAATATCAAGGGGCTCAACCGCATTCTCAAAAACCGGCCGTTCAACGGAGAATACTACCAATTCAGGGCGCAACCATCATCCGAGCTGAAGCCGGTCTATGACCTAGCTGTTGACTTCGAATTCGATCGATCGACCGCCGGTGCCATTGGGGGACTATTTGACCCGGCAAACGATCAATCTTCCCCTCATCGAGCTGCCTTCGAATATATCAAGGAGGCCTTTCAGGATGAAGCTCGCGGAAAACTGGTGCAGGACTACCGGAACTATTTCGTTTTCGATGTGGAAATGTTTCTGCTGACCGGGCAAAAAGTAGCCAACATGAAACACCGGATCGCAAAAGGATCCGGCGGGGAGAATATGGCCCCGTTCTACGTAGCAATCGGGTCATCTCTGGCGTCGGCCTACAAGCTCCAGGGCCGGGCCGGGCGGACAACCTATGGCGGGATGAATCTTGCCCCGTTCGATGAAGCGTTTTCTAAACTGGACGCCGGCAATATCTTCAACTGCCTCGAATTCCTGAAGGAGATTTCTCTGCAGGTTCTTCTGGCCGCCCCCGACGATAAGTACACCACTCTGGCGTCACAAATGAACACGATGGTCTGGATCACCAAGGACGGTGGGAATATCGAAATCGAAGTGGAATACCTTTCGGATAAAACCCACAAACTTCTACGGTCAGATAACCCCTTCAAGGGAAAGGACTCAGATGCTACACCTGAGTCCGAGCCTGTTTCGGTTGTCGCGGCGAGTTGATGATGGAACCCGGACACAGCCTTCTCTACAAACTCCTCCAGTCGTGGCAGTCCAACCCTGACGGTGAAAGACGCAAATCCCTGCCGATCAAAAAGGGCAAGGCAGAGGAGTATTTCACCACCACCAACCCGGATGAAAAGGACCGTCTACATGGCAGCCTCAAAAGCGCCGAAAGGGCTGGCTGTGTCACCCTGGAGTGGGGCCGGTTCCATGACAGCAATATCCTCCATAAAATCTGGCTGGTCGATGGACGGGCTCTGGCAGAGTACCTTGGAGAACCCATAGCAAGAGACGTTGCAAGCAGTTCAGCTCAGGAGATTCTTTCCCGGATACCCAGCGATCCTTGGTTGCGGGACATCCTTACCAAGATCATCTGCCAGTGGGATAAAAACAAGTCTGCCTACCGGATGCCACCAGGTACCGTAGACGATGCGGTCTTGTTGATGAAGGCCATCCATGCCGTCAGAAATAACCGTCAGCAAGGACTGGATTTGCGGACTTTTAGCGCAAAGGAACTTGGGAATTCGAAAGCTATGGAGAAGATCCGTGATAGATTCGCAAGAGTCTGGAACGAAAGATTCGATACGGGGCTTGACGGTTTTGAGCTTTTTGAATCTCTTGGGCTTGTAAAATTTCCACCGATGGTCTGCATAAAAGGGCCGATCGAGGTTCAGATCGAAGATTCGTGGATCCAGGTAGGTTCTTTGCCGAATTACCTCGGATTTCCGGCTGACGCTATCCGTGGAATTCGAAATCTGGGCCTCCCTGAGTTTGTGCTCACCGTTGAGAACCTGGCCTCGTTCAATCGTCATTGTCGGGAAATCTTTGACTGGGGGGTTGTGGTTTATACAGGCGGGTTTATGGGGCCAACCACGGCACCAGTCCTCCAGATGCTAGATAAGGCCATGCCCGACTCGATACCGTTCTACCACTGGGGAGATATCGACTTCGGAGGGCTGAACATTGCCCGGCATGTGCAATCCCTGCTGAAGCGCCCATTGCGCCTACACCTCATGTCCGCCGACCTTCTCCGTTCCTATGGTAAGGAACCGGAGCAAGCCGTGCGTTCCGTGTCCGTGGATCAGGCTGGGGGCAACCTAGAAATCGAAGCCCTCGCAGAGGCCGCCCGAGCAAACAGCCCATATCTAGTCCTCGAGCAGGAAAACATTGACCCACGGTCTCCGGTTTAGCTTTTCGGGGGGGATGGGCCGGGCAACTGCCTTTCGGCAAAAAAAGATCTAGATCGCAAAACGACAGAACGCCTACTGACCGTAGAGGGACAGTAGGCGTTCTGGTGTGTGGCGTTGGCTTTCGTGCTCGGGATCGAAAGCCGATGAAGCTATAAGGAAAATTTGGTCGGGGCGAGAGGATTTGCCCACTACGTCTCTCGCTTTACGCTCCTTCCTGCGTAGGCTCCCCTCCGCTCGCTGGCGCGGCCATCCCTGGCCGCTGTTCTGACATTCAGTCAGCGCTCGCTCCGCTTCAAATCCTCTCTCTGGTCAATAACAAAAAAACGCCGACCAAATGGCCGACGTTATTTTTGTATGGTCGGGGCGAGAGGATTTGAACCTCCGACCCCCTGCTCCCGAAGCAGATTCGCTTCGCTCTAGCTAACGCTGTGCGCTTGATTCGTCAGACAAAAACCTCCCCGGTAGACGTTCCTTAGGGTGCAGACAGATTGGCCTTAGCAGGATACGCCGGAAGGGGCGGTTGCAATGGACCTATCAAGTCTCTTTATGTAGACTTCCCAGGAGAAACATTGTCAGACGACTCTTCCCAGACGTATTCAGATGGGAAACACTTCCCCCTCAATGCCCATTTACAAACACGTTCCACAAGCAGGCTAACCGCTAACGGTTTTGCATTCTCAGTGCATCAGAACTGTACCTGGCCAAACGAGGCATTTGGGAGGGGCTATGACTTCTTGTGCTATAAATTTAATCTTTCAATTTGTCGTAAAGTCATTCAAAGCATAAGGGCCTGGTGGAATCCCTGGCCCCGGATAGGCGAATGTTGCGTTGTTTGCTTGTCGTGCAAGAGGAACATAATTAGGAGCCGCCTTGGTAACGGCTGCATTTATTGCCATAATGATCAAGTCTGCAAAAGGATTCCCACTGCTGTTGTTTTGCGGGACATAAACCATATTCTGGTTGTGCTCCCAGAGAGTCTCGCCAGTTTCCGCCCCTTTGATGGTGTATGTTAAATCAACAGTAACTTGAGTCGATAAAACCATGTATTTCGCATCCCATCTATTAATGTTGACGTAGAGTACAGCATCTGAACCAAACAATTTGCATAGTCTTTCGACAGGGGCGCTGTGTACAAGATTTGCGTCTGATAAGCCGTCATCTTCAAGTAGTCTCTTTACTAAATTTACGGGGAAAACGTAATATCCCCTTTCGGCTAGTGGGATTGTAATAGTGGATAAAAAATAATCTGGTGCAGTGACTTCAGCACTATTGTTCACAACCGGTACGATAAGAATTGACTTTGGTTTCGAATTATTAAACTTTGTGTAGTCTTTTGGTTGGTGAACTGCACACCCAGACAGAATCATGATCGTTAAAAAAATCAAAAGTGACCTGCTCATTGTGTCCCCTCATTAATTTTATTAGAAGTTAAGGTCAGGTTAGATTTATCACTTTCACTCTTGGACAAAAGATCTTGAGCATTGCTGATCATTTTTGTCATGAGGATAGAAGACTCTGGCCACTTGACCTGCTCTTTTTTGAAAAGCTCAATCGCTTCTGCATAACGTCCCTTTTCATATAAGGCGTACCCATATTCAGCATAGATTCCGGGTGGTACCCTGCCCGCTACTTCACCTGCGGCGACGGTTTGTTGAAGTTCTTCTATAAATTGATCATTGTCCGCAGGGTTTTTGTAGTGGTTGTACAATTTCTGGTCATAATTATTCCATACATAGCGGTTCTGTACACAGCCATTCACTAATAAAAATGTTATTATAATAAGAAAATGTGCAAAGAGCTTCATAAACCCTCCTAGTTAATAAACAGTTATTACTTTCATTTCAGAGTCAACAAAAACGGTTTTTTCATAAATAATCTTATCATTTTCAATGATTGTTATTTTGTGAGTTCCGGGTAAAACGTTCAATGCTTTCGGATTCCCATTGTAAATAATTGCTTTTCCCATATTGAGGCCATCAACAAATAGTGCAGCATTTTCCGAGGTGCCTTTAATGATAATGCTGGGACGGGAGTCGACCGACCGAACTGAAGTGTTTGGCATAGAGCAGCCGAGGATAAGCAATACGAAGAAAACAATCGTCATAAATTTCATTTTTCCACCTCTTCCACATATAAGTGTTCAATATTTTTAGATATTAATTTGTTGCTAATCAATTCACACACTGACCCTTCATTGTTTTCATTATCACCAAAAAAGCCAGATACCTTTATCTCAGCGATTTTCTTTGGTGGTAGGTGAATATCAAAGCCACTTTGTTTGCTTTGAATTTTTTCTCCTTGCTCCATGACCTGAAGAATATCTCCAATTTTTACACCTTGACTTTGGCCCCCACTGATAAAGACATTTTGGCCTTGAATTTCAAGTATGTCGGTTTTCCAAGGACGATCAGAGAGAGAAGAAACAAGTTTGTCGAGCATATCAGTAATTGCTGCAGAAATGGCTCTGTCATTTAAGGTGGCGTCATAATCTGATCGACTTCCAAAACCAGCAATTTCACCTGACTCAGTACTGGCCTCACCAACGCCAGATGCTGAAAAGAATGCCTGCCCTGTTTTGACACTTACTAACCTGACGTCAACCTTTGCGCGTGCCGTCTGAACCTTTGTTTTTGAAAGAAATCCTGTTTTCCCGTTTGTAGATCTACCAAATTCGGTAACAGAACCAACAATCAAGGCGTCAATACCAATAAGTTTAGCATCACCACTAATGGCCTGTTCGCGCTGAATTTTGGATAGATCTGTTCTTTCAAATACTAAAAATTTGTTGGTACTTATAAGTTTGGTCGCGAGCATATCGGATGCTTGTTTGCCTATTCGGTCGTAATCTTGATCGGTCATAAGAGACCGTCCGTAGTTCGATTCATTAGAAAATCTGGCGATGGCCACCTTACGCTTGTACCCTTTCGTGACAGGCTGTAGTGCTTCTTCTTGTGCCTTGAGTTGGGTGGCTTCGGTGGCTTGGGCTTTTACTGGGGTTATTGGGGTGGAAACAGTTGCACACCCCGAAAGTAAGATAAAAACAAACAAAAATCCTAGGAATTTAGACATTTCGGTGGTGTCTCCCTTCTAAGGTCTAATTCTGGATGGTGCTAAATTATGAAAAACCGCTGGCCAGCACAATGCTAGCAACAGCGGTCAATTAAGAAGTCTCTCTGCTTTTGTTCTGCATCGTTTCATCCCCCCCAATGAAATTTCAGATAATACCTTGCTAATCTAAGACGATCCTTCCGAAATGTAAAGGATGTTTTGGACCTTGATGAAAAGGCCCTGGTGCGTATGAACCGCGCAATTTTTGGCCTTTGGGGCGCGAAAGCCCTCGAAAAATAACAATTCACGATTTTCCATGAAACGCCCCTCGGAGCTTTCCCCGGCGGTCCGGCCTTCTTTCCGCACTCCCAGTCGCCCCATAGAGACGCGACCGGTGCCGGCATGGGGGTAGCCAGGGGCTGGGGTCGGTTGCTGCAGGAGGTGGCCGTATGGAGGCCGGTGGTGGGGAGTGGTCGGTAGCCCGGTCAGTGGGAGCGGCTCGGTTGGCCGGGTGGGGGACGAGGAAGGGTGAAGCGCTGAAAACCTGAAAAACTGCGATTCTGGTACAGGTAGAAGGCGACCCCTGACCACAGCGTTTATGTCAACTCCGTAGTCAGGGGCCGAGGTGCCAGTCTAATTCGAATTTAATACACTGAAGGTCTGTTTCCCGCGTTCTCCCCGAACAAAATTCCACTGGTGCTTGGCCGGGTCATCTCCTGTGTACCGGTCGATCAGTTGAAGCACAGACCGCTTGCTTGCTCCAGACCGTTTTGCAGCAGCTTCGGCCAGGACCATCTTGGTATTTACTCCTTCGCCGATACAGGTTTTGACCGCATCGATAATCTCGGCGTCTGAGCGCATTGCTTCGGCCTGCTTTTTTGAATTGAACTGCCGCTCATCGACTTTCTCAACTGACATGAACATCTCGTTGTAGCCGATATCCTTTCCACTGACATATCGGTAGCTGGCTTTTTCTGCGCCCAGTCCTCGGCTCTTTAATTCCTCAAACAGGACGATTTTTTCTTGGCTGTCGTTTCCGGAAATCAACCGCATCGTGTAGGCGCAAGAGAAATCCTCGCGAACATCTGTGGTGCCGGCATGAATCGGTTTTCCGTCGGCATTGCCCTTCTTGTTGGTATGGGCCAGGGCTATGAGTGTGCCCCCTTTGGCGGCGTATTGGCCGAGAACAAGGTTGAAGTCTCGGCAATGGCTCTTGTTCATCAAGTCAACGAACTTTTTTAGGGTGTCCAGAACTATGACTACCCCTCTGGCCAGGTCGTTGCGAATCAGGGAACGAACCTCGTTTATGAACCCTTCGGCCGAGAAACCATTATAGCCTTCAGCCAACATGTGAAAGCCGAATTCCTCGGCAATCTTCAGTTTTTCGACAAGACCACGGCTGTCATCATCCATATTGAGATAAAATACCTTTTCCGGGTCTATCCGGCCTGCTTCAATACTTTCCGTTAAAAGCTTGAGAGTCAGGAGCGTTTTGCCGGTGTTGGGCGAGGCATACAATACCGTTAACTGGCCAAGAACGGCCACTTCACCTAGAATAGCAATTCTAGCGGCAGCTTTGCGCTCAAGTTCTTCTGACTGGCCCGTCAAGGAGAAACGGGCAAGAGGATGGCTGGCAGCCGTCGTCTCTTTAGCGTTTTCAGGGTAAGCTACGATCGTTTCACAAGGTTTAAAGCGCTCCCTCAGATCCAAAATCGCAGCAATGTCTGCTTCGTTATCCTTCGCCAGCTTCACTAAAGTCGCTATCGTCACCGGATTTGACACCTCCCGGAATGAGCGCCATTTGGCTTCTATCTCCCGCCGCCCTTTGTATTTCGTTCCCCGACGACTCCAGTTGTCGGCAAGCTCAAGGCCTTCCTCGCTACCACCGGTTTCATGATAGATGGCCATGAGGACCTTAGTCCAGACTTCATACCCGCTATCCGCACTTAGATGCTCAAGAAGTGCCTTGATTTTCCGGAAGGAATCTTCGGTGGGCTCACGTTGGGGCAGTGATTGACGGGGAGCGGGTTCTGGGCGAGGAGCGGCTTTCCCGATCATCAGGAAAATGGAATCGATGAAGCCCTGATTGATTTTGGTAAACTGTGCGACGTTCTGGACGTTACAGGTGATAACCTCCTTACCCGGGCTAGGAGGCAACACCACCATTGTTCGCCCGGTCTTGATGTCGATCTTCTGTTCGACCCCTTCGCCATGCCCCGTGGTCTTTACCCAAGTACCCTCTTCTTTCCGAAAGTAGTGATGCTCGCCCTTCGTAGTCCTGACAATCATGGAGGGCCTTGCACCGTATTCCTCCTCAACTCGTTGCAGGCTCTTGACGGCTTCTGGTGTGTCCGCGTCGAATACGATGAGGTCGTCTCCAACGATAAACCCTAGGTCGTGGGCGGGGTGCTTCGACCAGTGCGCAGAAATCTTCTCGGCAGATAAGTCCTCCTGCCAATCATCCCACTTCACAGCGGTTCGCTTTTCTCCCGGGCTCACCGGAATGACCATCAAGCCGAATTTGAACCAATTGATGGCGGCATCCCCACGGGAAATTTTCCCTTGGGCCTCTTTGGGGATCTGGATAGTCCTTGGATCAATTTTTTTCATTATAAATCTCCTAATATCGGGTTGTTGAGTGCCCCTTAAAGGTGTTGCCTTTAGGGTTAAGTAAACCTGGTTTCAACTTGCCGATATTAAAAGAGAATTTTTGAATTTAATCCTAGGAAAAATATGGTAAAAAATCACATAAGGGTTTTGTTTTTCTCCTACGAAACATTAGAAAACGAGCTATTAATTCATCACTGAATCCAGGACGAACCATTTCAGTTTTCCAGTTTTTCAGTTTCCCCCCCCGAATGATCATCTCTTCCGATACCGGAACCAGTAGAGGACAAAAGCAACACTAAGTGTGACGATGGTCGTGGTAATGGGAAAGAGTAAACCCAAGACCGCTGCCCCGATGAAGCCGAGCCATTGGGTGGATTTGAAGCAGAGCAGCAATACAGAAATGATGGCCATGGAAATGAATGACGAGACCATATTGACTCCTATTTTGAGGATTTCTTAGAGGGCCTTTTCTTGGTACCCATCAGGATCTTCATGGCCGACATGAAGTTCTCAGGATCGACCCTTTCATAACTTCGCTCCAGCGCCGTCACCAGTCCTTCGTTCTTCAAGGCAGCAAGAAGAAAGCAGGCGGTATTCACGGACCTGTTCTTGAAGAGGGGTTGCAGGATTGACCATGTAAAGGGACCATCACTCTCAGCGATCAAGTCCAGCAGGGTGAAAAGAGGTACCCACTCCTTGCTGTAGATGCCACTTCCCGTATTGCCCTCGATGCACAGCAGGATTTCAGAACGTTCGTTACAGCCGATCTGGTAGGTGAGGATCGATTTGTTCATCAGGGAAGGGCAGGTGTCTTTCTTGAGTATGCGGATATCGTTCGCTTCCACAGGTCGTTCTGATCCTGCCCGTCATCGACAGACATCCTGTTAAGCGAGTAAACTCCCTGACAGAGGTGACCGATGACAACGATTCAGAAGAAGCAAGTGCAGACCCGCAGGCGCCACTCCCAGCAGTATCGAACTGAAGCCCTGGCTCTGGCCGACCGGATCGGAGTGGCGGCCGCCGCCAAACAGCTCGGTCTGCACGACAGCCAACTCTATTCCTGGAGGAGCAAGGCTCGTCTTGGCCAGGAACGCAGCGAGGTCGAAGAGAAGCTCGCCGTAGAGAACGCCCGCCTGAAGCGGCAGTTGGCCGAGCAGGCGGAAGAGTTGGCCATCCTAAAAAAGGCCGCGGCGTACTTTGCGAAAAGCCTGAAATAAAGTACGCCTTTATGCAGAACCATTCAGGCGAGTTCAAAATCACAACGATGTGCCGGGTACTCGGCGCTTCGCGTGGCGGTTTCTATCGCTGGCGCCAGCGAGGTCAACAGCCGACGGCACGGCAGCAGCGGCGCGCGTGTCTCGATCAGCAGGTGGCGAAAGCCTTCGAGGCTGCCAAGAAGCGCAAAGGGTCGCCGCGTCTTACGCGCGATCTGGCCAAGCAAGGGCACCGCTATGACCGCAAGACCGTGGCAGACAGCATGAAACGGCAGGATTTGCGGGCCAAAGCGGCCAAGAAGTTCAAGGCCACGACGAACTCGAAACACAATCTGCCGGTGGCGCCCAACTTGTTGCAGCAGGACTTTGCCGCCACGGCTCCCAACCAGAAGTGGGTGGGCGATATCACCTATCTCTGGACCGGGGAGGGGTGGCTTTATCTGGCCGTGGTCATCGACCTTTACTCCCGTCTGGTCGTCGGTTGGGCCCTGGCCGAACGGATGACCGCCGACTTGGTCTGCCAGGCGCTACAGATGGCTCTATGGCGGCGAAAGATGCCCAAAGGGGTCATCGTCCACTCCGACCGGGGGAGCCAGTATTGCTCGGCGCTGTATCAAGGGCTCTTGACGCGGCACGAGTTGCTCTGCAGTATGAGCGCCAAGGGCAACTGCTACGACAACGCCTGCGCTGAAAGCTTCTTCCACACGCTGAAGGTGGAAACCATCCACGGTGAACACTTCGCCACCCGCGAGGAAATGCGAAGCACCGTGTTCGAATATATCGAAGTCGATTACAATCGCAGCCGTGATCACAGTGCCAACGGCTACATGAGCCCGGAAGAGTTTGAAGCGCTCAATGCCGCTTAACCCCGTGTCCGCTCTTGGCGGGCAAGATCAGTTCCCTGTGAGGCGGTTCCTTGAACTTGTCCAGGCTGGCTGCGGGGCTCTTCTCGATCAATCCCCACTTCACCGCCAAATTGAACATCCTCTTGATCAGCGTCATGTGATGGTTCGCTGTGGTCGCGGAGGTTCTGGCCTTTTCCTTGGAATGGAAGGTCGATATGTCCCTGGAAGAGATGGTGGATAGCCTGAGGTTGCCAAAGGCCGGTATCAGCTGCCGGTCAATTTTCCATACGTCCTCCTGCCAGGTCTTCTTGTGCATCTTGGCGTGGGGGATATAGAAGTCTCGGGCAAAGGTGGAGAAGGTGAGGTCATTCCTCTTCTGGGACCGCTCATCGCTGGGATCGATGTCTCTGGCCAAAAGGGCCTTATGCTCGCTGACCCTTTGACGGGCATCCTGAATGGACACATGGGGGTATTCCCCAAGGCTGAGGCATTTCTTCCGGCCCAGATACCGATACCTATGTTGGAAGAAACGACGACCGTTCTTGCTGACCCTCAGGTGGAGACCGATGCACTCAGCGTCGGAATACTCGGCCTCCCTGCTGGGGCTGGCAGGATCGTGGGGTGGGATGGCTTCTATGCTGCGTTTGGTGAACGCAAAACGACGGGTAGGTTGGCTCATGGATGGCCTCCTTTCTTGGACGTAGATCTAGATATTCTTTGCGCTACGGTGAGGGGGTGAGTCTTTAGGTGGGTCTGTGGCGGGAAGGGCTAAAAGTCCGGTCCAGGTCCGGTCTTGAGGGGGCAAAAGAAAAGCCCCAACCGGGGTGGCTGGGGCGAGGTCGCTACTGGTAAGATTAATTAAGTGTGAATGGCAAGGTAGCCATTTTTATTTTTTTTAGCCTTACCTAGGGATACGAGTGAATCAAGAATTTCTGAAATCTCTCCTTCTTGTGGATTGATAAAATATTTTTTAATTTTACTTAAAGGGGTCGTTCTTTTTAGTTGGCTGATTAAGGAATACACGGCAGTTATCTGCGCAGGAAGATTTGTAGGCCAATTTCGTATTTCGATCTCATCAGTTGGTTCTTTTTTGTAAGTTCTTATTTTAAATAATCGGTCCCTAGCTGTTGCGTCTAAGAATTTGTCAGGGAGATCTGGTCGGGATGCAACGAAAAGTAAAAGTGGGTCAATCGAAAGAACCGCACCAACTGCCCACAGAAAATCAAGGCTTACTTTGTCAATGTTTACCTTTTTGCCATTTTCGACCTGAGAATAATAAGAAGCCGAGAAAGATTTCCCGGTTGATGTATGTCGCTGCGACATACGGCAAATCTCCCTAAGGCCTATCCCAGCTTTTGTTCTGGTTTCCTTTAAGATTTTACCAAGAAGATTTTCTTGATTGGGTGAGAGGTGGTTCATGGCCTGTGCCTCCATTTGAACGTGTTGTTTGAGATTTCTTGCCATTGGCGTGTTGGATATGTATCACTAAATGTTCTCCATGTCAAACATATTTCGTGGGGATATTGCCCGGAATCTGAGCTCCGAGGACCTTTCAAAAGTACACCCATGGGCAACCCCCGCCCCGGAGACTCCCCGGAGTCGAAACCCCGCCCCGGGACCTCCAATAGAGATTCCATATTACACAAACGCGAGATATGGAGACTGCCGGAATAGCCATATCGCAGAAACGCGAGATATGGGGCGGTTAGTGCTAATTCGGAGGTGGGCTTGGATTGGACGATTTTTGTTGGCCCCGGAGACTCCCCGGAGGTGTCCCCTCGTACCGGAGCATCCATAGCCTGATCTCCAGGCATCCCCTCAGCCACAAATAAAAAGCCCCTGGACCAGAATCGGACCGGAGGACAAAACGAAAGGGAGACCCCGATTGGGATCTCCCTTTGCTATTACTGGTCGGGGCGAGAGGATTTGAACCTCCGACCCCCTGCTCCCGAAGCAGGTGCGCTACCAGACTGCGCTACGCCCCGACATCACTTTCCTTGCGACAACAGACGAGACTTTTAGCACGCGAGTCGGAAAAATGCAAGCAGCTTTTGCAGGAAATTGAGCTACAGCGCCGCGCCGCAGAACTTGCAGTGGACGGCGTCGGCATCGTGTCCTTCACCGCCGCAAGCGGGGCAGGCCTGGGTCGAGACGCTGCGGCTAAAGGAACGGCTCATCTCGACGGTGACGATGCCGGTGGGAACGGCGATGATGCCGTATCCGCAGATCATGATCAGGGAAGCAAGGCTCTGGCCAAGACCGGTCTGCGGCGAGATGTCGCCGTAGCCGACGGTGGTCAGGGTGACGATGGTCCAGTAGATGCTGCGCGGGATGCTGGTATAGCCGCTCGCCTCCCCTTCGATCAGGTACATCAGCGAGCCGAAGATGATCACCAGGGTCAGGACGGTGAAGAGGAAGACGACGATCTTGCGGCCGCTGGCGCGCAGCGCCTGGCCGAGCATGCGCGCCTCGCTCAGGTACTGGACCAGCTTGAAGACCCGGAAGATGCGCAGGATGCGCAGGATGCGGATCACCAGCAGGTAGTGACTTCCCGGCAGCAGCAGGCTGAGGTAGGTCGGGAGGATGGCGAGCAGGTCGACGATGCCGTAGAAGCTGCGGGCGTAGCGCAGCGGCTTGCCGACGCAGACGAGGCGCAGCAGGTACTCGATGGAGAAGAGGAGGGTGAAAAACCATTCGGCGGCGGTCAGCAGCGGACCGTAACTGGTGCGGATGGTGGCGACGCTGTCGAGCATCACCGCGGCGACGCTGCCGAGAATGGAGAAGATCAGCAGGACGTCGAAGGTCTTGCCGGCCGGGGTGTCGGCTTCGAAAATCACTTCGTGCAGCGTCTGCCGCCAACTGCTGTGGTAGGGGGTCTCGGGTTTCTGCCAGGGCGGTTGGGGCAGGGTCATGGCGCTCTCCTGTGCCGGCTGCCGAGGGGGCGGCCGACCATGGCAGGGCTACTGCTTGAGGCTGGCGTTCACCTCGTGGGCAGTCTCCTGCAGGACGTGGCCGACGGCGTGGAGGTCCTTGCGGGCGCCGACCAGGGTCTCGCAGCCGGCGAGGGCGAGGATCATCAGCAGCAAAAGAGCGGTGAGACGGGCCATGCTTTGACTCCGGAAGGGGCGGTTCAGGACTTCGCCTTGCGGGCCCGTTCCTCACGCCAGAGGTCGATCAGCAGCAGGGTGACGCCGATGCTGATCGCCGAGTCGGCGACGTTGAAGGCAGGCCAGTGATACTGGTACCAGTGGACGTCGATGAAGTCGATCACCTCGCCGAAGCGGACCCGGTCGATGAGGTTGCCGATGGCGCCGGAGAAGATCAGCGCCAGGGAGAAGCTGACCAGCTTCTGACTCTCCTTCAGGCGGCGCAGGTACCAGAGGATGCCGCCGGCGGCGACCAGGGAGACGGTGATGAAAAAGGGGATGCGGATGGCGCTGTCGGCGAAGATGCCAAAAGCGGCCCCCTTGTTGCGGACATAGGTGAAGTGAAAAAAGTTCTCGATCACCGTCACCGACTCGTGGAGGCGGAAATGGCTGTCGACATAGAGTTTGGTCGCCTGGTCGAGGACGAGGACGACGGCGGTGACGATGGCGAGCAGGCGGTAACGGGACACGGGAAACCTCAGGGAAAGTGGCGAGCAATGAGCGATGAGCGATGAGGTTTCTCGTCGCCCGCTACTCATTGCTCATCGCGGTCAGACCAGCGCCTCGCGGCAGCGGTGGCAGACGGTCGGGTGCTGGTCGCTCTCGCCGATGGTGGTGGCGTAATTCCAGCAGCGTTCGCACTTCTCGCCCTGGGCCTTCTCGACCTTGATGCGCAGCCCTGCCACCTCTTCGCCGGCGCCGCCGTCGGGAAGTTCATCGACCAGTTCCGCCTGGGAGACGATGCAGAGGGTCGCAAGTTCCCCCTGGTAGGCTTCGATCAGTTCGCGCCAGGGGCCGGCCGGCGCGGCGAGCAGCACCCGCGCGTCGAGGGAGTGGCCGATGCGCTTCTCGGCGCGGGCCAGTTCCAGCGCCTTGGAGACATCGGAGCGGACGGCGAGGAGCTTGCTGTAGCGCCCCTCCAGATCGGCGTCGAAGAGGGCCGCCTCGAAGGCCGGGAAGGCGGCGAGGTGGACGCTCTCCTCCCGCTCGCCGGGCAGTTCCTGCCAGATCTCGTCGGCGGTGAAGGAGAGGACCGGGGCGATCAGCCGCGTCAGCGCATCGAGGATGCGGTACATGGCGGTCTGGGCGCTTCGTCGGGCCAGGCTCTTGGCCGGCGAGATGTAGAGGCGGTCCTTGAGGACGTCGAGGTAAAAGGCCGAGAGGTCGACGCTGCAGAAGTTGTGGACCGCGTGGTAGAGGACGTGGAACTCGTAGTCGTTGTAGGACTTCTCGACCCGCTTGACCAGCCCTTCCAGTCTGGAGAGGGCCCAGCGATCGATCTCGAGCAGGTCGCCGTCGGGGACCGAGTCGGCGCTCGGGTCGAAGCCGTGCAGGTTGCCGAGAATGTAGCGGGCGGTATTGCGGATGCGCCGGTAGGCCTCGGAGACCTGCTGCAGGATCTGGTCGCCGACGCGGGTGTCGTTGCGGTAGTCCTGGGTGGCGACCCAGAGGCGCAGCACCTCGGCGCCGAATTTCTGGATCACCTTCTCCGGGGCGACGACGTTCCCCATCGATTTCGACATCGGCCGGCCGTTCTCGTCGAGGACGAAGCCGTGGGTCAGCACCGCCTTGTAGGGGGCGGCGTCGCGGGTGCCGACACAGGCCAAAAGGCTCGAATGGAACCAGCCGCGGTGCTGGTCGCTCCCTTCCAGGTAGATGTCGGCGGGGCTGTGGAGCTTGGGCGTGGTCTCAAGCACGGCGGCGTGGGAGACCCCCGAATCGAACCAGACGTCGAGGATGTCCTGCTCCTTGTCGAAGTCGTCGTGGCCGCACTTGGGACAGCTGGTCCCCGCCGGCAGCAGCTCTTTGGCCTCGCGCTCGAACCAGATGTCGCTGCCGCCCTCTTCGAAGAGGTTGGCGATGTGGTGCATCAGCTTGCCGTCGGCGATCGCTTCGCCGCACTTTTTGCAGTAGACGACGGTGATCGGCACCCCCCAGGTGCGCTGGCGGCTGATGCACCAGTCGGGGCGGTTTTCGATCATGTTGTAGATGCGCTCGCGGCCCCAGTGGGGAATCCACTGCACGTCGTTGATGTGCTTGAGGGCCTTGCCGCGCAGGTCGTTCGCCTCCATGGCGATGAACCACTGCTCGGTGGCGCGGAAGATGATCGGTTTCTTGCAGCGCCAGCAGTGCGGGTAGCTGTGGGAGACCTTCCCCTCGCCGAGCAGCGCCCCGACCTCCTTCAGCCTGGCGCTGACGGCGGCGTTGGCCTCCTTCTGCACGTTGAGGCCGGCGAAGAACTCGACGTCGTCGCGGTAGCGGCCGTAATCGTCGACCGGGTTGTAGATCTCCAGGCCGTAGCGCAGGCCGGTGAGGTAGTCGTCCTGGCCGTGGCCGGGGGCGGTGTGGACGCAGCCGGTGCCGGCTTCGAGGGTGACGTAGTCGCCGAGGACGAGGAGGGAGTCGCGCGCAAAGAGGGGGTGTTTGCAGCGCAGCTTCTCGAAGATCGGGGCCTGGAAGGTGGCGCGCAGGGTGAAGTCGCTGATCCCGAGCTTGCCGAGGACCTGCTGGTAGAGCCCTTCGGCCATCACCAGCAGCTCACCGCCGGTCTCGATGACGACGTAGGGGAGCTCCGGGTGGAGGCAGACCGCGAGGTTGGCCGGGATCGTCCAGGGGGTGGTGGTCCAGATCACGAAGGAGAGCTTTTGCCCGGCCAACTCCGCCAGTTCGGCCGGCAGGGTGTCAACGAAGGGAAACTTGACGTAGATCGACGGCGAGGTGTGGTCATCGTACTCGACCTCGGCCTCGGCCAGGGCGGTGACGCAGGAGGGGCACCAGTGGACCGGTTTCTTCCCCTTGTAGAGCCCGCCGCGCTCGGCAAAGCGGGCCAGCTCGCGGGCGGTCGCCGCCTCGTAGCGGGTCGTCATCGTCAGGTAGGGGTGCTGCCAGTCGCCGAAGATACCGAGGCGCTGGAACTCCTCGCTCTGGGTGGTGATCCAGTTCTGGGCGTAGCGGCGGCACTCCTTGCGGATCTGCGCTTTGCTCATCCCGCGCTTTTTCTCGCCGAGTTCCTGGTCGACCTTGAGCTCGATGGGGAGACCGTGGCAGTCCCAGCCCGGCACGTAGGGGGCGTAATACCCCTGCATGCGCTTGCTCTTGACGACGATGTCCTTGAGGATCTTGTTGAGCGCGTGACCGATATGGATATGGCCGTTGGCGTAAGGGGGACCGTCATGAAGGATGAAGGTGGGGCGACCGGCGTCGGCCCCCTCGAGCTTGTCGTTGAGCCCCAATTCCTGCCAGCGCTGCAGCATCGCCGGTTCCCGTTGCGGCAGGTTGGCGCGCATCGGAAAGTCGGTGACGGGGAGATTGAGGGTCTCTTTGTAATCCATTGGTGGTCCTCCCGGGAGCCCTGGGGTGGGAAAAATCAAGTCATGTAAGGTAGCAAAATGGCAGGATAAGTCAAGGGAAAACCGGGCCTGGCGGGGGAGGTGACGGGAGGTGGTTGCAGCTGGCGGCGGGCGAGGCGGGCGGGGGACGCAGGGCGCCATCGCCCTGCCATCCCCGCGTCATCCCGGGTCGGCGCTCAGGCGCTGAGCCGGAACTCGGCGCCACTCTCCTGCTGGAGGAGGTCGAGGCTGCGCCGCAACAGGGTCGAGATGCTGGTGTCGGCACGTCTGGCCAGGTCCTGCAGCACCTGCATTTCGTCATCATTGATACGGCAGGAGATGATGTACTTTTTGGGGTTTTCCACCGGTCGGCCCATGGCTGCTGCTCCTTTGCTGGGAAAGATTTGCTCGACGCACCCCGATCGGGGTATTGCGTCAAAATGTTGCGTATACATAAGTGCAAAGGTGCTGCCAGCGGGAAAATTATTTTTCTGTAACTTTACAATTATTTAAATTTCAACAGGTTGGGTCGATTTTGGGTCGATCTGGCGGGAGTGTGCTCGGGGACAGTTTGGACAAAATGACGCACATGGGCGGCATTGTGGTCAGGATGACCCAAATTACGGCGAACTCTGGTGGCGCCGGCTGAGCAGGAGGTAGCCGATGGCGCCGGCCAGCAGCGAGGCGCTGAAGATGCCGACCTTGGCGTCTTCGACCTGGCCGGGGAGTTCGAAGGCGAGGTTGGAGATGAAGAGACTCATGGTGAAGCCGATGCCGCCGAGAATCCCGATGCCGAGAATGTCAATCCAGCGGGTGCCGCGGGGGAGGTCGGCGAGCTTCAGCCGCACCGCCAGCCAGGAGAAGGTGAAGATGCCGAGGGGCTTGCCGATGAGCAGGCCGCAGACGACGCCGTGGGTGACCGGGTTGCTGACGGCGGCCTGGAGGTCGCCGAGGCTGAGGGGAATCCCGGCATTGGCGAGGGCGAAGAGGGGCATGACGCCGAAAATCACCCAGCGGCTCATGACGTGTTCCATGCGCTGCAACGGACTCATGGCGTCGTGACAGACATGCTCCAGGGCGAGCAGGGTGCCGAGGCGCGATTCGTTGTGGAACGGACCGTCAATCGTCTCGAAGTTGCGGAAACGGTCGAGGAGCGTCTGCACCCGGCGGAGGAACTCGTCCCTGGAATGGCGCGGCTGGACCGGGATGGTGGCGCCGATCAAAACTCCGGCGATGGAGGCGTGCACGCCCGATTTAAGCAGGGCGAGCCAGAGACCGAATCCGACCAGGGCGAAGAAGTTGGGATTCTGCAGGCCGAAGCGGTTGCCGGCGACCAGCACCAGCAGTCCGAGCAGGGCGATCGCCAGGGGCAGCAGGGCGAGGTCCTTGGTGTAGAAGAGGGCAATGACCAGGACCGCGCCGAGGTCGTCGACAATGGCCAGGGCGGTCAAAAAGATGGCGAGGGAACGGGGGATGCGGTCGCCGAGCAGGGCGATGACGCCGAGGGCGAAGGCGATGTCGGTCGCCATCGGAATCCCCCAGCCGGTGACGGCGGGGGGATTGGGCGCGAGGAGGAGGTAGATCAGCGCCGGCAGCAGCATGCCGCCGAGGGCGGCGGCAATGGGAAGGGTCGCGTTGCGCAGGCTGGCGAGTTCCCCCGCCAGCAGTTCCCGTTTGATTTCGAGGCCGACGACGAAAAAGAAGACCGCCATCAGGCCGTCATTGATCCAGTGATGCAGGCTCCTGGTCAGGCCGAAGTGATCGAAGCCGACCGTCAGTTCCATTTCCCAGAAATGGTGGTAATAGCCGCTCCAGCTGGAGTTGGCGAGGAGCAGGGCGATGAGGGTGGCGCCGAGGAGAACGATTCCCCCGGCCACCTGGCTTTTGAAAAAATCCTCGAAGGGACGCAGCAGGTTGGAAAGGCGGACCGGCATGACGGCCTTTCTTCACATTGGGTTTGGGGCGTTCGGAGCGACAGCGCTTTCTACTGTTAAGTCTGCCAGAAGGGCGCGCAGGCGCAAGGGCCGGTCCGGCGCCGAGCTCAGAGTAGAAAGTCGGTCGAGAGGAAGTTCGACCGCCCTTCCCGGGTGATGGTGCGGATCAGCTCCTTGTTGAGTTCGCCCTCCTTGGCGGCGACCAGGGTCCGGATCGAAAAGGCGCGCAGGGCGTCGCTGACCGAGAGCGTCCCCTCGGCGGAGCCCTTGCGGCCGGTAAAGGGAAAGATATCGGGGCCGCGTTGGCACTGGCTGTTGAGGTTGACGCGGCAGACCTGGTTGACCAGCGGGTCGATGAGGGGGGCGAGAGTCTGCGGATCGCTGCCGAAGAGGCTGAGCTGCTGGCCGAAGTTCGACTCGACGACGTAGCGGATCGGTTCCTCGACGCGGTCAAAGGGAACCACCGGGATTACCGGGCCGAACTGCTCTTCATGATAGAGGCGCATGGCCGGGGTGACCGGGTAGACCAGCGCCGGATAGAAGAAACTGTGGCGGATTCGGCCGCCGGCCGCGTTGCAGACTTCGGCCCCCAGGGCGATCGCATCGGCGACGAGTTCGCTGAGATAGGCGGGTTTGTCGGCTTCCGGCAGCGGAGTGAGGGCGACCCCGGGCTGCCAGGGCATGCCGAAGGAAAGGTTGCCGATGGCAGTGGCAAGGCGCGCGACGAAGGGGGCGGCGATGGAGCGTTCGACAAAGAGAATCTTCAGCGCGGTGCAGCGCTGGCCGTTGAAGGAGAGGCTGCCGAGGAGGCACTCCTGCACCGCCAGGTCGAGATCGGCGTCGGCGAGGACGATGGCCGGATTCTTGGCCCCCATGCCGAGGACCCCGCGCAGCCGGTGCGGGGCGGGGTGGGCCTTTTTCAGGGCGTCGGCGGCCCGGGCCGAGCCGATGAAGGCGAGGACATCGACGTCGCCGGTGGCCATCAGCGGACCGAGTACCTTGCGCCCTTCGCCGTAGACGGTATTGATCACCCCGGGGGGGAAGCAGTCGCGAAACGCTTCGAGGAGCGGCCGGTAGAGGAGGATGCCGAGGCGCGGCGGCTTCAGGACCACGGTGTTGCCCATGATCAGGGCCGGGATCAGGGTGGTGAAGGTCTCGTTGAGCGGGTAGTTGAAGGGGCCCATGCAGAGAACGACGCCGAGGGGACCACGCCGGGTCTGGGCGATGATCCCTTCCTCGATCACCAGCCGCGAGGAGCTGCGGTCGAGGTCCTTGAGCGCTTCGATGGTGTCGGCTATGTAGCTGGCGGTGCGGTCGAATTCCTTGCCGGCGTCTGCGGCGCTCTTGCCGACCTCCCACATGACCAGTCGTACCACGTCCTCGCGCACTTCCCGGAAGCGGACCAGGAAGTCCTGGACGTGGCGAATGCGGTCGGCCACCGCCATCGTCGGCCAGGGACCGCGCCCCTGGCCGTAGGCATCGCGGGCCGCCACCAGGGCGGCGAGGGCCTCGGCCTCGTCGAGGAGCGGGTAGTGGCCGATGACGACCGGGCTCGCCCCCAACGGGGTTTCGAGCCAGACCGGCGAACGGGCTTCACCGTAGGGGCCGGGCCAGTGGCGCAACTCGCCGTTGATCAGATATTCGTCCTGCTCCAGGGGGGGCAGGCGGTAGGCTTCGGGGATTTGCCCGGCGGTCGGGAAGAGTCGGTCGATCCGTTGCGGCAGCGTATCCATGGTGATCTCCGTGACAAGGTGGGAGGGGTGTTACCAAGTGTAACCGCTGACACCAGGATGCAAGCTGTCGGGAAGGAATAATCAGCCGGGGAGGGCGGCGGGACAGCGGGACCGTAGCGGACAGGAGGGACAGCGCGGACGGGTGCGGCAGTAGACCTTGCACTCTTCGACGATCAGGGCATGGAACTCGTTGAAAAGCTGCGTATCAGGCGGCAGGGCGGTCATGAAAAGGGAGCGGACCTGATGGTAGGATTCGCTGCCGCGCAGCAGGCCGAGGCGACCCAAAAGTCGCCGGGTATAGGCATCGACGACGAAGGAGGGGCGCTGGCCGGCATAGAGGAGGATGGCATCGGCACTCTCCGGCCCGATGCCGGGCAGCCTCAGCAGCTCGGCCCGCACCTGGTCGAGGGGGCGGCCGAGCCAGCCGGGGAGGTCCCCGTGGTGGTGGGCTTCGAGGTAGCGGGCAAAACCGGTGAGGCGCGCTGCCTTCTGCCGGAAAAAGCCGGCGGGGCGGATCATCGCTTCAAGCTCGGCCAGTTCCCGGTCGAGGATCCCTCGCGGGGTGAGCGCGTCGGCCGCGCGCAGGTTGGCGATCGCCTGCTCCACGTTGCGCCAGGCGGTGTTCTGGGTGAGGATGGCGCCGATCACCACTTCGAAGGGGGATTCGGCCGGCCACCAGTGGCGGGGGCCGAAGTGGTGTTGCAGCAGTTCAAAGATGGCAAGGAGCTGCGCTTTCACTCTGACCTGCCGGTAGCGAGGGTGGCGAGACGATCGGCGGCAACCGTGTCGCCGTCGCTCGCCAGGGCTTCGCCCGCTGCGGGGAGGGTGAGCAGGGTGGCGAGAGCCTCTCCCCAGTCGCCGCTGCGCAGTTGCCGGTTGTCGATGGGGAGGGCCCGGGCATAGCGCCGCAGGCCGGCGATCAGCAGCTCCTGCTCGCGAAAATTCCCCCGTTCGGTGTAGAGCACCGCGGTGTCGTTGGCGATCGCCTCGGCGACGATGCCGTACCCCGGCTTGGTGACGACGACATCGGCGGCGGCGACCAGATCCGGGTAGAAGTAGCTCCCCTGAGGAATGAGACGCAGGTTGGGCGCCGCCGCCCCGAGGGCCGGTTCGCTGAGGAAGATCCAGTCGTGAAGGCGGCCGAGGGGAGCGGAGTCGAACTCGGTGAGGCCGAAGCCGCCGAAGGAGATCAGGGCGATGCGCTTGGCGGCGGGGAGGCCGAGCTCCTGGCGGATGACCGCGGGCGGGCGCCGCGCCTTGCGTGCCACCAAAGGCAGCAGTTCGACGCTTGGGCCGGGTGGAAACGGGCCGCGAAAAGGGAGGGCGAGAAAACGCTCGGCCGCGGCGTAGTCGGCGGCGAGGCTGGCCGCCACCGCCGCCAGCTCCGGCGCTTCGGCGACGAAGCCGCGGCAGATCCAGTCCCAGGTAAAGTTGCTGACGCCGATGCCGGGAATGCCAGCCTGGCGCGCCGCCACCAGGGGGAGGGCGGGGATGTCGCTAACGACCAGCGCGACCCGATCCCGCTGCAGGGAGGCGGTCTCGGCGGCCAGCTGGGCGTCGCGCCGGCTGAGGAGTTCCCGCCAGGCGCAGCCGGTGGCGGCGAGATCCATCTCCAGGCTGTCGCGCTGGATCACGCCGATGTCGAAGGCTGCGCTGCGCACTGCTGTCGCGGGAAGACCGCCGGCGCGCAGGAACCAGGGGGCGGCACTGGTGACGACGTCCACCGCCAGCTGCGGGTGGCGCCGCCGCAGGGCCGCAATGATCTGCAGGGAACGGCTGGCGTGGCCGAGACCATGACCGCTGATGTAGTAACGCAGGCGCATGGGGGATAGATAGCACGCGCGATGAAATCGGGCAAGCGATCCCGGTTGGCCCCGCCAGGGGCCGATCAGTTGCTGCGGTAGAGATCGAGGAAGCGCTCCTGGATGTCGAGGGGGAGGACCACCCAGTAAGGGCTGCCGATCAGGTCCCGGATCTGGCGCCGCTGCTCCTCGCGGCTGAGGTTCTCCCAGTTGCGGGATTTGACGGGCGGACGGGGTGGGCGCGGCAGAGCCGACGGGGCGGGCAGGGGCATGGTCTCCTCCGTTACGGGTGCGAGGGAAGCATCTCTGCCTGGAAAAATAGCCCCGGTCGGGACCTTTGACCACGGTGATCGCCGCAGCAATAGCGGTTCGGGGGGACGGTCGACGAGTGCGCAAATGCGCACGGGGTCGCTTCAGGTGATGTGGCGGGGGAGCTCGATCCAGAAGGTCGCACCGCCCCCCGGGGTTTCCTCCACCCAGCAGCGGCCATTATAAAGCCGGGCGATCTTGCGTACCGTGGCGAGGCCAATCCCCGTGCCGCGACTGCCGGTTGCGGTCGAGCCCCGATAGAAGGGGTCGAAGATGCGTTGGCGTTCCGCCTCGGGAACCCCGGGACCATGGTCGCGCACGAAGAGCCGGACCCGCTCCGCGGCAGCGCGGCTGCCGATTTCGATGGTGGCACCCGGTGCCGCCGCATAGCGGATGGCATTCTCGAGCAGGATGGTGAAGAGCTCCCCGATCAGGGTCTCCGGGAGTTGCAGTTCGGGCAGCTCCTCGACCGCGACCTGCAGGCCGAGACGATTGATTTCCAGACTCTGTTCGTTGAGAACCTCCTGCAGGATCGGCTGCAGCGGGAGGGGCGCCGGCGGCGGCGTGACCCGCCCGACCCGGGAGAGGGTCAGCAGATCCTCCATCAGGGCGAGCATCTTCTGCCCCTGGGTCTCGATTTCACCGAGCAGTTCGATCCCCTGGGCGTCGAGGCGGTCGCGGTACTCCTCGCGCAGGAACTCGGCGAAGCCGATGATCGGCGTCAGCGGGCTGCGCAGGTCGTGGGAGACGGTATAGACGAAGGCGTCGAGTTCCTGGTTGGCCGCGAGAAGTTTCTCCTCGGCCAGTTTGCGGGCGGTGATGTCACGATAGACGGCGAGCTTCTCGATGACGCCGTCCGCAGTGCGCAGGGGCGAATGGATGATTTCGTAGCGGCGCAGGTTGCTTTCGATTTCGCGCTCCTCGCGCACGATTTCGCCGTTCCGGACCCGTTCCAGGGGGCACCAGGGGCAGGGCGAGCTGCGCCGATGCAGGGCCTGATAGCAGATCGCCCCCTGAACTTCGCCGAATACCTTCTGCAGCGCCCGGTTGGTAAAGCTGATCCGGAACTCGGGACCGACCAGGTAGGCGAGATCTTCCATGGAGTCGAGGAGCATGCCGAGGCGGGAACGTTCTTCCTCGAGCTGGGCCGTCCGCTGGCGCACCGCCCTCCCCAGGCGCCGGCTATGGTTGCGCAGCCGTGTTTCAAGCCGCCGCTGGCGGCTGGCGTCGATGAATGATTCGATGCCGCCGATGATGGCGCCCTGCTCGTCGCGCAAATAGTCGACGTTCTTGCTGAGGAAAACGCGGCCGCCGTCCTTGCGGCGGATGGAGCAGGAGGTGCCGATGATCGGCTTTTGTTGCAGCGGGTCGAAGAGACCGCACCCCTTGCCGCAGGGGATGCCGGAGAGAAACGAACAGTGCTGCCCGATCGCCTCGGCAGCTGAATAGCCGGTGATGCGCTCGGCTTCGGCATTCCAGCAGACGATGTGTTGCCCGGAATCGACGACAAAGAGGCCGCTGGGGATGGTTTCGAGGACTTTTTCCAGGGAGATGCTTGCAATAAGCGGATCGAGTCGGGTCACAACGGCTCCAGAGGAGAGTGCGGCCGGTGCGGCCGGTGGTGAGGGCGCCGAATTCATGGAAAATCTAACATATTCCTCCCGGGGGGCAAGGGGCAAGCAGATTTCCGGCGCGGGCGACGACGGCGACCTCGACCCGCAGCGCCCCGCCGGCGCGCAGGGTCCGCGCGCATTCCCGGGCGGTACTGCCGGTCGTCATGACGTCATCGACAAGGAGGATGTGGCAAGGTCCGGGTGCCTCGCCAAGGGCAAAGGCGCCTTTCAGGTTGCGGCGGCGCACAACAGCCGGCAGCCCCTGCTGCGATGGCGTCGCCCGGGTGCGCCGCAGCAGGCCGGCCGCCACCGGCAGGCCGAATTGGCGGCCGAGGCAGCGGGCCAAAAGGAGTGACTGGTTGTAGCAGCGCTGGCGCAGGCGGGAGGGGTGGAGCGGGACCGGAACGAGCAGCTGCGCCGGGCCGGGATCGAGACGGGCAGCGAGGAGGGCGCCAAGGGGGTGGTCGAGGCCGATCGCGTCGGAGTACTTGAAGCGCTGTACGGCCCGGCGCAGCAATCCGTCGTAAAGTCCCGCGGCCTGCACCCGGGAAAAGGGCGGGTCTTGCTCGCCGAGGCACTCGGCGCAGAGATGGTTCTGACCGCCTGCGGTGACAAACGGAAGAGCACAGCGACTGCAGCAGGGGGTGGAAAGGGGCGGGATCTCTGCGCGGCAGGCCGGGCAGAAGACGGTGGCCGGGCCGGGGGGGAGCAGGTCGAAACAGAGGGGACAGGCCGGCGGGAGCAGGAGGTCGAGGAGTTCGTTGGCGGCCTGCGTCAGCCAGGCGGCAAGGCGCATTTCTTCCCCCCCCAGGGCGATCTGGTTGTTGCCGCCCGGTGGGCGGCGATTGCGGATCAGGGCTCCAGCAGGCTCTTGCCGGTCATCTCCCGTGGCTGCTCCAGGCCGAGCAGGTGGAGGAGAGTCGGTGCGATATCGGCGAGGATGCCGCCGCTGCGCAGGGTGGCGTCGCGGCGATCGGGATCAACCAGCAGAAGCGGCACCGGGTTGGCGGTGTGGGCGGTATGCGGCCGCCCCTCGGCATCGACCATCTGCTCACAGTTGCCATGGTCGGCGGTGATCAGCAGGCGCCCGCCGGCTGCGAGCACCGCGTCGACGACCCGGCCGACGCAGCCGTCGACGCACTCCATGGCACGAATGGCGGCGCTGAGCTGGCCGGTGTGGCCGACCATGTCCGGGTTGGCGAAGTTGAGGACGATCAGGGCGAACTCGCCGGTTGCGATGCGGGCGACGACCTCGTCCGTGACCGTCGCCGCGCTCATCTCCGGTTTCTGGTCGTAGGTGGCGACTTCCTTGGGCGACGGGATCAGGACCCGCTCCTCCCCCGGGAAGGGAACCTCGCTGCCGCCATTGAAGAAGAAGGTGACATGGGCGTACTTTTCGGTCTCGGCGATACGCAGCTGGCCTCCCCCGCTGTCGGCGACCACCTCGCCGAGGAGGTGGGCATAGCTCTGGGAGGGGAAGGCGACCGGCAGCTCAAAGGTCTCGTCGTACTCGGTCAGGCAGACGTAACTCGCCAGGCGCGGGACCCGGGGGCGGACAAAGCCGTTGAAGGCCGGCTCGGTGAAGGTGCGGGTCAGTTCCCGGGCGCGGTCGGAGCGGAAGTTGAAAAAAATGATGGCGTCGCCGTCGGCCACGGTTGCGGGCGCTGCCCCCTTGTCCGCGATGATGCGTGGTTTGACAAACTCGTCGGTTTCGCCGGCGGCGTAGGCGGCGGCGATCGCCGCGCCACTTGATGCCGCCAGCTCCCCCTCGCCGAGAACCAGCCCCCGCCAGGCCCGCTCGACGCGCTCCCAGCGATTGTCGCGGTCCATGGCATAGTAGCGGCCGGTAATGCTCGCCACCCGGCCGCATTTCAGATCGGCAAGTTTCGTTTCCAGCTGTTTCAGGTAGTCGGTAGCACTTTGCGGCGGGGTGTCACGCCCGTCGAGAAAGGCGTGAATGCAGATGTCGGCAATCCCCTGACGCCGGGCGAGGTCGACCAGGGCATAGAGGTGCTCGTTGTGGGAATGGACGCCGCCGTCGGAGAGGAGCCCCATCAGGTGCAGCTTGCCACCGCTGTGCTTGAGCCGCGCCAGGGCGGCGCAGAAGACCGGGTTGGCGAAGAATTCGCCGTTCGCGATGCTCTTGCTGATGCGGGTCAGTTCCTGGTAGACGATCCGTCCGGCGCCGAGGTTGAGATGGCCGACCTCCGAGTTCCCCATCTGGCCGGCGGGGAGACCGACATCTTCACCGGAGGCGCCGATGCGGGTGTGGGGATAGTCCCGGAACAGCCCGTCGAGGCGCGGTGTGCTGGCCTGGCAGACGGCGTTGGCGGTGCAGTCGGGGTTGATTCCCCAGCCGTCAAGGATGATGAGGGCGACCGGGCCGTTCAATCCTGGTCCTCGTTCCATTCTTCCCTCTCGCCATGGTGGATGGCCCGCATTTCGACGGGCGGGATATCCTGGATCTGCTTGCGCCCGGCGAGGCTGAAACTCCCCCAGGTGGCGCAGGCGGGACAGCGGCTGCGCCACTCGTCGACGGTCTCTTCGCAGACATCGCAAATATAGCCGAGGCGGAGGTGGGAGTCGATACCGAGGGCCTTTTTGTATTCGGCGATGGCGTCATCCATCCGCTTGCGGCGGCGGTGCGCCTCGGCCAGCAGCAGGTGAAGCTGACGCGATTCGACGCCGGTGCTTTCCACCGCGTAGAGTTGTTCGAGCGCCTCGTCGACCATCTCCAGGCGCAGGCAGAGTTTGCCGTAAAAGAGGCGCAGCACGAGGTCGTCGTTGCGGTCATTGAGAAAGTTCCGGTAGAGGCCGAGCAGCGTTGCCGGGTCTTCGTTGGCGAGGTAGATCTCCTCCAGACGCGAAAGGAAAATGCTCTTGCCGAGTTGTCGGTACCCTTCCTGCCAGACCTCGACGGCCGCATCATTCCGCTTTTGCAGGCGGTAGACGTCCCCGAGGGTAACCCGGGCCGGGACGAAGGCCGGGTCCTGCTTGATGATCTCCTTGAGTTCGCCCTTGGCCTGGTCGGCCTCCGCGGTTTCCAGCCCCTGCTGGGCCACCTCGTAGCGCAGGTATAGCGCCTTCTGTTTCTCCTCGGCGAGGCGGTTGGCCCCCGGTCCCGCCTTGAGGATCCGTTTCTGCAGGGCCAGGGCCTCGGTCCAGCGGCCGTGGCGAATATGCAGGTCACGCAGGCAGCGCAGCGCCTTGCGGTTGTCCCCTTCGATCTGCAGCAGGTCCTGGTAGACCTGGGTGGCCTGGTCGTCCTGGCCGGTCTCTTCGTAGGTGGTGGCGAGCTTGAAGAGGACCTCGAGGCTGCGTGGTTCGATGCTGCGCGCCTTGAGGAGCTGGTTGAGGGCCTCCTGGGGGTGTCCCTCCTGGAGGTGGACGTTGGCCATGGCGATATAGGTGTCAACCCGGGCCGGATCGCGCTCCAGCGCCTTTTGCAGCAGACCGTGGGCGCGCTTGATGTCGCCGGAGAGGAGCCGGCCGACCCCCTCCCGGTAGATCGCCCCCACCTCCTTGGCCTTTTTCTCCAGACGGTCGCGCCGCCAATGCTTGAGCATGTGGCTGACGGTGCCATAGAGGTGGGCGGCGTAACCGACGATCAGCCCGATCAGGATCGCACCGACGATGATGATCGCAACCGAGTAGGTGACGCTGTGCTCGGGCCAGAAATAGATCGTCAAGTCCTGGGGGTTGAGGCCGGAAAAATAAAGGAAGAAGACCAGAAACAGGATGATCAGCAGCAGGAATGACATGATGGTCATGAGCTTCTCCTGGGGACGGCGCCCGAGATAAAAACCTTATTCACCGAACTTTTCGATGTCGGTTTTGCATTCGATACAATAGCGGGAAAAGGGCCGGACGTCGAGGCGGCGCGGTGCGATCTCCTCTTCGCAGCGCAGACAGATGCCGTAATCGCCGCTTTCAATGCGCTCCAGCGCCGCATCGATGTCGCGCACGGTTTGCTGCTGGGTCTCGCTGAGATTGAGGAGCACGTCGCGGCTGTAGGTATTGGCGGACATGTCCCCGAGGTCGGGAACGCCGTCCTGGCCGAGTTCACGGCTGGCGGCATGGGCATCCCGGACTTCCTGCAACAATTCCTTGCGCAACTGCAGCAACCGCCGGCGCGCCCCCTCGAGTTCCTCTTCGGTCATGACCTCTCCTTGCCGCGCATGGTCAGCGGTTGTGGTAGGGTTCGTTGCGCAGAATCGTCAGCCCGCGGTAGAGCTGCTCGCAAAGGAGCAGACGGGCCATCTGGTGGGTCAGGGTCAGGGCGGAGAGGGAGAGGAGCAGGTCAGCCCGCGCCTTCACTGCATCACTCAGCCCGTAGGCGCCGCCGATCACCAGCGCCACCTCACCGGTCCCGTCCAGCATCTGTTTGCCGAGCAGGTCGGCCAGCATCTCCGAGCTGAACTGGCGCCCCCCTTCGTCGAGGACGATGGTGAAGGCCTTCGCCGGCAGTCGCGCCAGCAATCGCTCCCCTTCGTGTTCGCGGATCAGCCGCTGGTCGTGCTTGCGGCCCCCCTTCTCTTCTTTGAGTTCCACCTCGGTAAAGCCAAGGTAGCGCCCGATCCGACCGGCGTACTCGGCGACCCCGGCCTGCAGCCAGGGCTCGGAGAGCCTGCCGATGCAGTAGAGCGTCAGGCGCATCAGCGCGGCGCCGCGGCGCCTTCCGGTTCCGGAACCGGCACCGTCGGCGCCTCGCTCCAAAGACCGTCGAGGTCATAAAACTCCCGGACCGGCTCCTGAAAGATATGGACCATGACGTCGCCGTAATCGAGCAGCACCCAGCGCCCCTCGTTCATCCCTTCCACCGCCAGCGGCGCCGTGGCATGGTCGTTTTTGAGGCCGAGGCGCACCCCCTCGGCGATCGCCTGCACCTGCCGGTCCGAGCGTCCGGAGGCGAGCAGCAGGTAATCGGTCAGGGAGGAGAGCTCTTTGACCTCGAGAATGCGAAGATTGAAGGCCTTCTTGTCGAGGGCGAAATCGGCGGCCAGCAGGGCGCGGTCTTTGGACAGCAACGGCGTTACCTTTCCAGGGGGCGATAGAACCCCCGGTGTCGGATATGCTCCGCCACGGCGGGCGGAACGAGATAGCGGATCGAGCGGCCGGCGGCGACCAGCTGGCGAATCCGCGTCGAGGAAATGTCGAGGTAGGTTTCCGCCAGGAAAATCAGCGAAGTACCGCCTGCATGCCGCCAGGTTTTTGACGTCGCATCATAGCAGAACTGGTCGCGCATGGCAACGGGGAGCAGCTCCTGCGGTTGTTCGCTGTTCACCCCGGGACGCGGCGCAACGACGATATGGGCCAGGCTGAAGAGCCGGCGGTAGTCGCGCCAGGTCGGGAGGTCGCGAAAGGAGTCCATGCCGATGAGGAAGAAGAACTCATCGCTTGGCTGCTCGCGCCGGAGGATCTCCAGGGTATCGACGGAGAAGCTCTTGCCGAGGCGCCTCCCCTCGAGGTCGGAGGCGAAGAAGTCGGGATGGTCGGCAATCGCCGCCTCGACCATCGCCAGGCGTTCGGCAAAGGGGACTTCTTCAGCCACCGACTTGTGCGGCGGCGTTGCCGCGGGGAGGAACATTACCCGATCGAGGGCGCAGACTTCGCGCACCTCTTCGGCGACGCGCAGGTGCGCGAGGTGAATCGGGTTGAAGGTGCCGCCAAAGATGCCGATGCGCATAGGGCCAGCGATGAGCGATGGGCCACGAGCCAGGAGGGGGAGAGTTCTCGCACCTCGGCGCTCGTGGCGCGTTACGATCGAATCTGTCCGTCGCCGAAGACCACGAATTTGCGGGTGGTCAGATCCTCCAGCCCCATCGGGCCGAAGGAGTGGAGTTTGGTGGTGGAGATGCCGATTTCGGCGCCGAGTCCCAACTGGTTGCCATCGGAGAAGCGCGACGAGGCGTTGACCATGACCACGCTCGAATTGACCTCGCGCAGGAAGCGCTGCGAGTTGCGGTAGTCACCGGTGACGATCACCTCGGTATGCAGCGAACCGTAGCGCTGGATATGGGCGATCGCCTCGTCGAGATCGTCGACGACCTTGACCGCCAGGATCAGGTCGAGGAATTCCATCCCCCAGTCGCCAGCGCTGGCAGCCGCCACATCCGGGGCGAACTCCCGGGTGATCGGGCAGCCGCGCAGCTCCACCCCCTTGGCCCGCAGGGTGGCGGCAATGAGTGGCACAAAGGTCTCGGCGATGTCCTTGTGGATGAGGAGGGTCTCCATCGCGTTGCAGACGCCCGGGCGCTGTACCTTGGCGTTGACGCAGATCTCCTCGGCCATGGCGTAGTCGGCGCTGGCGTCGATGAAGGTGTGGCAGACCCCCTTGTAGTGCTTGATCACCGGAATCCGCGAGTGCTCGCTGACGAAGCGGATCAGGCTTTCACCGCCGCGGGGGATGATCAGGTCGATCTCCTCTTCGAGCTTGAGGAGTTCGAGGACCGCCTCGCGGTCGCTGGTGGCGACCACCTGCAGGGCGGCCGGTGGCAGGCCGAGCCGGGCCAGTTCCCCCTTCAGCACGCTGCCGATGGCGCTGTTGGAGTGGAGCGCCTCGGAGCCGCCGCGCAGCACCACGGCGTTGCCGCTCTTCAGGCAGAGCCCGGCGGCATCGGCGGTGACGTTGGGGCGCGACTCATAGATGATGCCGATCACCCCCAGCGGGATGCGCATGCGGCCGACCTGGATGCCGTTGGGGCGCCGCCACATGCCGGTCACTTCGCCGACCGGGTCGGGGAGGAGGGCGACTTCGCGCAGGCCGTCCGCCATCGCCCGGATGCGGTCCGCATCGAGGGTGAGGCGGTCGACCATGGCCGGCGCCATGCCGCGATCACGGGCAGCGCTCAGGTCGAGCTCGTTGGCCGCCAGCAGCTCGGCGCTGCGCGCCTCGAGGGCTGCCGCCATCCGTTCCAGCAGCTCATTCTTGACCGTCGTCGAAAGGTTGGCCATAACCCGGGCGGCCGCATTCGCCTCCTGCGCCAGGGCGAGCATCGTTTCGCGTAGGTTCATGCGCAAACTCCTTTGACTTCCGTTGGCTTTGCCTATTTTTTCAGGACGAGGTTGTCGCGGTGGATGACTTCGTCGTAGTACTTGTAGCCGAGCACCCCCTCGATTTCCGAGGTCTTCTTGCCCATGATGCGCAGCAGTTCGGCGAGGGCATAGTTGATGACGCCGATCGCGAACTCCTCGCCGGCGAGATCGCAGATGCGCACCGCGTCACCGCGATCGAATCCCCCCTCAACCCCCTGGATGCCGGAAGGGAGCAGGCTCTTGCCCCGTTCCACCAGGGCGCGCTTGGCGCCGTCGTCGAGGAGCAGTTTGCCGCGCGGCTTCTTGGTGAAGGCGATCCAGTGCTTCTTCGCCGCCATCCGGTCGCGGGCCGGCAGAAAATAGGTGCCGAGCTCTTCGCCGTCGAAAAGGCGTTGCAGGACGCCGGGAGTGCGGCCGTTGACAATGGCGGTACCGACGCCGTAGAGGGTGGCGCGCTTGGCCGCCTTGATCTTGGTCGCCATGCCGCCGGTGCCGTGGTCGGTGCCGGTGTCGCCGGCGGCGGCTTCGATCTCCTCGCCAATCCGTTCGACCAGCGGGATCAGTTTGGCGTCGGGGTGCAGGTTGGGGTCCCGATCATAGAGGCCGTTCACGTCGGAAAGGATCACCAGCAGGTTCGCCTCGACAAGGTTGGTCACCATCGCCGAGAGGTTGTCGTTGTCGCCGAAGCGGATTTCATCGACCACCACGGTGTCGTTCTCATTGATGATCGGCACGACCTTGAAGTCGAGCAGGGTCATCAGGGTATTGCGGGCGTTGAGATAGCGCCGACGGTTGGCGAGGTCGTCGCGGGTCAGCAGGACCTGGGCGACGGTGTGGCCGGCCTGGCCGAAGGCCCCCTGGTAGGCGTGCATCATCCGGCTCTGACCGATCGCCGCCGCCGCCTGCTTGAGGGGAATGGTCGCCGGTCGCCCGCTGATGCCGAGGGCACCCTTGCCGGCGGCTACGGCGCCGGAAGAGACCAGCACCACCTCGTAACCGCGGCGGATCAGCTCGGAGAGGTCGTGGGAGAGGGTGGCGAGCATCCCCTCGTCAAGGCCTTCCGGCCCGGAGATGACGCCGCTGCCGACCTTGACGACGACCCGGCGAACATGGGAGAGCAGGTTTTTGCGCATTGCCAGAAGCTTTCGCGGAAGTGGCCGTATTTTAAGCAAAACCGGCCGAAATCTTAACTCCGGTGGGGGGGCTTGTCAAGGCACCCAGGGCTCTGCTGCGGTGGGCGCGGCTTTCCGCCGGTTCTCCAGTTCCGCGCCGACCGCTTCGACCAGGGGCGCGGTGCCGTCACCGGTGACGGCGGAGAGGAGAAAGGTCCGGTACCCCCGCTCCTCGAACCAGGGTTTCAGCTCCCCGGCCGCGCTGCGGACTTCCGGAATGTCCGCCTTGGTAAAGACGACGAACTGCGGCTTGGCGAGCAGCTCGGCGTTGTGCCGTTCGAGCTCACGGTTGATGGTGGCGAAGTTTTCCAGCGGATCGCCCTGCTGCATTCCCGAGAGGTCGACCAGGTGGAGAAAGAGGTCGGTGCGCTCGATGTGGCGCAGAAAGCGCGTCCCGAGGCCGTGCCCTTCGCTCGCCCCGGCGATCAGGCCGGGAATGTCGGCCATGACGAAACTCTTGTAGCCGCCGTAGCGCACCACGCCGAGGTTGGGGACCAGGGTGGTGAAGGGGTAATCGGCGATCTTCGGCCGTGCCGCGGAGACCGCGGCGATCAGCGTCGACTTGCCGGCGTTGGGAAGCCCGACCAGGCCGACATCGGCGAGGAGCTTGAGCTCGAGGCGCAGGACCCGTTCGGCGCCGGGGAGGCCGGGCTGGGCGAAGCGCGGGGCGCGGTTGGTGCTGGTGGTG
The DNA here is from genome assembly GCF_054658035.1 of Desulfuromonas carbonis. Classification (NCBI taxonomy): domain Bacteria; kingdom Pseudomonadati; phylum Thermodesulfobacteriota; class Desulfuromonadia; order Desulfuromonadales; family Desulfuromonadaceae; genus Desulfuromonas; species Desulfuromonas carbonis. The sequence goes on from NZ_BAAHXR010000003.1 coordinate 1,818,039, forward strand.
AAACGCGCATTTCCCTGGCCGCCGCGCCCGCCGGCGAGCAGCTTGAGGCGCTGGCCGGGTTCCGTCAGGTCGGCAAGCAGTTCACCACTTTCGAAGTCATAGACCAGGGTTCCCGGCGGCACCCGGATCTCAAGGTCGTCGCCGTTTTTGCCGTGGCGGTTGCTTCCCATGCCGTGGCCGCCGCTCTGCGCCTTGTAGTGGACCTTGTAGCGAAAATCGAGCAGGGTGCCGAGCCCGGGATCGACGCTGAACCAGACGCTGCCGCCGTCACCGCCGTCACCGCCGTCGGGGCCGCCTAAGGGGACGAACTTCTCGCGGCGGAAGGAAACGCAGCCGCGGCCGCCGTCGCCGGCCTTGACGTTGATCTTGACTTCATCGACGAAACGCATAAGGGTCCTGGGAAAAGATGTCCGGTCAGGAGTTCGAGCCTGGATCACGGTTGCCGGGGTTCAACAAAAAGCCCGGGGCTCGCACTGCGAACCCCGGGCTTTTTATCAGAATGAAGCCCGCGCCCTCAGGCGGGGTAAACACTGATTTTCTGGCGGGTCTTGTCCTTGCGTTCGAACTTGACGACGCCGTCGACCAGGGCGAACAAGGTGTAGTCCTTGCCGCAGCCGACATTATTGCCCGGGTGAAACGTGGTGCCCCGTTGCCGCACCAGAATCGAGCCGGCAGTGACCTGCTGACCACCGAAGCGCTTTACGCCCAGGCGCTTGCCGGCGCTATCGCGGCCGTTGCGGGTACTGCCGCCAGCTTTTTTGTGTGCCATGGGATGCCTCCTTAAGCTTCGATGCCTGTAATCTTCAGGCGGGTGATGGGTTGACGGTGTCCATACTTCTTGCGATAGCCCTTGCGCCGTTTCGAGTGGAAAACAAGGATCTTCTTGTCCTTGTCCTGCTCGACGATCTGCGCCTTGACTTTCGCGCCCGGCAATAGAGGTGCTCCGATTTTAACCTCTTCTCCGCCGACCATGAGGACCTCGTTCAACTCGATGGCATCACCTACCGTGCCTTCGATCTTCTCGACCTTTACCAGGTCTCCTTCGGAAACTTTGTACTGCTTCCCTCCGGTCTTGATCACCGCGTACATACCGCTTCACCTCACTCTCTGTGCATTATCTGAATCTTGAACGCCGCAGTCTAGACCCTGGGTCCAGGACCTGTCAAGGGAAAATTCTTTTTGGTCTTGATCATAGGTCGTATGGGTCGCATAGGACCTATGGACACACTCCCGGTCCGAGAGTGGTTGTCACCAAGGGCAGCATCCGCCGCACGATCTCCGCCACTCCCCGGCGGTTCGGGTGGATGCCGTCCTCCTGGTTCAGCTCTGCCACCCCAGTGACCCCTTCCAGGAAAAAGGGATAGAGAGGGACCTGAAAGCGCTCCGCAAGCTGGGGGTAAAGGGCGTCGAACTTGGTATAATACTCTGCGCCGAGGTTGCGCGGGGCGCGCATGCCGGCGAGCAGGGCCGGAATGCCCCGCTCGCGCAGGCGGGCGAGGATGGCGCCGAGGTTGTCGGCCGCCGCTTGCGGGGGGAGCCCCCGCAGCGCATCGTTGGCTCCCAGTTCGACGATCACCAGCTTTGGTGGCTCGGCGAGCACCCAGTCGAGCCGGGCGCGCCCCCCCGCGGTGGTGTCGCCGGAAACCCCGGCGTTGCTCACGGCGACCCGGCAACCCTGCTCGCGCAGGGCCCGTTCCAGCTGGGCCGGGAAGGCATCGGCGGCGTCCAGCCCGTAGCCGGCGACGAGGCTGTCACCGAGGACGGTGAGGCGAAAAGGCGGCGTCGCGGACTGGGCCGGGGCTGGCGCGAAGAGAAGAAGAAGCAGCAGCAGAAGGAAAGGAACCGGCATGGGGAATCCCCTGGTTGCAATTGATGATCTGCATCTGAGTCTAGTCGGCGGCAGCGGCCGGGTCAATATCCTGCGCGGGATCGACCTGCAGCTCGCGGCCGGGGAGACCCTCAGCGTCGCCGGCACCTCGGGGGCGGGCAAGACCACCCTGCTGATGGCGATTGCCGGCCTGGAGCAGGTGAGCGCCGGACGCATCCGCATCGCCGGAGTCGATATCACCGGGCTCGACGAAGACGCCCTGGCCCGCTTTCGGCGGCGTCATGTCGGCATTGTTTTCCAATCCTTTCACCTGGTGGCGACGATGACCGCCGCCGAGAATATCGCGCTCCCCCTCGAGTTCGCCGGTATCCCCGATGCCGCCGAACAGGCGGCGGCGGCCCTTGCCAGCGTCGGCCTTGCGGCGCGCCGCCACCACTACCCGGGGCAGCTCTCCGGCGGCGAGCAGCAGCGGGTCGCCCTGGCAAGGGCCTTTGTCGCGCGCCCGGCGCTTTTGCTGGCCGACGAACCGACCGGCAATCTCGACGCCGAAACCGGTGCCCGGGTCATGGAGCTCCTCTTCGCCCTGCAGGCGGAGCAGGGCACGACGCTGCTGCTGGTGACCCACGACCCGGCCCTGGCGGAGCGCTGCAGCCGGCGCCTGCTGATGCGCGACGGGGTCCTGCTGGCCGGCCCCGGGAAAAGCCGATGACAGACCCGGCCCTCCTTCCCCAGGCCTGGCGACTGGCGCGGCGGGAGTTGCGCGGTGGTCTGCACGGCTTCGGGGTCTTCCTCGGCTGTCTCTTTCTCGGGGTCTTTGCCATCGCCGCCATCGGCACCTTCTCGGCAAGCGCACGCCAGGGGCTCCTCAACGATGCCCGGGCCCTGCTTGGCGGCGATCTCGAAGTCCACCGGGCGCAGCGGGAACTCGACCCGGACCAGCTGGAGTGGCTGCGCAGCGCCGGTTCAGTCTCGGAGGTCTCCACCCTGCGTTCCATGGCGCGGGCGATCGGCAACCCGGCCCGGGCCCTGGTCGAGATAAAGGCGGTCGACGGCAATTATCCCCTCTATGGCAGCGTTGAGAGTGCACCGCCCCAGCCCCTCGCCAGCGCTCTGCAGAGGGAGGCGGACGGGCTCTTCGGCGCCCTCGGCGAGGCGGCGCTGCTGCAACGGCTGCAGCTTGCGGTGGGGGATGAGCTGCAGCTCGGCGCGATCCGCCTGCGGCTGGTCGGGGTGCTGACCCGTGAGCCGGACCGGAGCCTGCGCGGGTTCAACCTCGGGCCGCGGCTGCTGGTGAGTCGCACCGCGCTGGCGGCGAGCGGCCTGCTGCAGCCGGGAAGTCTGGTGACCTACAATTACCGGTTGCGCCTGGCGCCGGGGGGAAGTGCCGAAGACGTGCGCAGCCGCCTGCAGGCCGCCTATCCCCGGGCGGGATGGCGGATTCACATCTGGCGCGAGGCGGCGCCGCGGGTGCGGCGGATTCTCGACCGGCTTAGCGTCAACCTCAGCCTGGTCGGGCTTTGTGCCCTCCTCATAGGCGGGGTCGGTGTCGCCGGCGCGGTCCGGGGCTACCTTGCCGGCAAGGTCTACCATATCGCGACCATGAAGTGTCTCGGCGCCAGCGGCCGCACCATCTTTGCCGGCTACCTGGTGCAGGTGCTGTTCCTCGGTGCGCTCGGTGCCGGTGCCGGGCTCCTCCTCGCCGCAGCGGTCCCCTGGCTCGCCGTGACCCTGGCCGGCGCGGCCCTGCCGCTGCCGCTGCAGCCCGGCTTTTATCCTCTCCCGCTCGTCACCGCCGCCCTTTGCGGCCTGCTGGTCGCCCTCCTTTTCAGTCTTGGTCCCCTGGCGGCGGCCCGTCGGGTGTCGCCGGCGATGCTCTTCCGTGGCTATGCCGGCGAGGTGGCGTCGGGGAGCGGGAGCGGGATCCGCCTGCTAACCGGAGGGGTCGCTCTGGCACTGGTCGCGGTGGCGGTGGCGAGCAGCGCCGACCGGCGTCTGGCGCTCTGGTTTCTGGCCGGCGCCGCGCTCTGCTTTCTCCTTTTTCGGGGCCTGGCGCTGCTGGTGGTCGCTGCCTCGCGCCTGGCGCCGCGGCCCAAACGCCCCTTTTTGCGCCTCGCTCTCGGCAATATTCACCGCCGCGGCTCACCGGCTGCGAGCGCCATCTTTTCCCTCGGTCTCGGTTTGACGGCACTGGTGATCCTCGCCCTGGTCCAGGCCAACCTCACCCGGCTGGTGGACGAAACCCTGCCGGCGGAGGCGCCGGCCTTCTTCTTTTTCGACCTCCAGCCCGACCAGGTGCCGGCCTTCTCCGAACTCATGGAAACCCTGCCGGGCGTGCGGCGCAGTGAACGCTTCCCGACTCTGCGCGGACGGATCGTCGCGATCAAGGGGGTACCGGTCGAGGCGGCGAATATCGCCCCCAATGTCGAGTGGGCGGTGCGCGGCGACCGCTGGCTGAGCTACACGGCAGCGATGCCGGCGCAGACCCGGCTGGTGGCCGGGAGTTGGTGGCCGGCCGCTTACCAGGGGCCGCCGCAGCTGTCGCTGACCGCCGATCTCGCCAGCGGTTTCGGCGTCACCGTTGGCGACGAACTGACCGTCAGCCTGCTCGGCCGCGAGATAACCGCCCGCATCGCGAGCCTGCGCGAGGTCGACTGGTCGACCCTCGATCTCAACTTCGCCCTCCTCTTCTCGCCCGGGGTCCTGGAAGGGGCACCCCAGACCTATATCGCCACCGCCTACCTGGCGGCGGCCGACGAAGCCCGGGTCTACCGGGCGGTCACCGACCGCTTTCCCAATATTTCGGCGGTCACCGTGCGCGAGGTGCTGGCCAATGTCGCCCGCACCCTGGGCCGGCTGGCCATGGCGTTTCGCGCCGTGGCCGCCGTGGCGCTCCTGAGCGGCTTCCTGGTACTGGCCGGCGCACTTTCCGCTGACCAGCACCGGCGCATCCATGCCGCGGTGATCTTCAAGGTCTGCGGCGCAACCCGGCGCGACCTGCTGGCCGCCTTTGCCGCCGAATTTCTGCTGCTGGGGCTGGCCGCCGGGGCGATCGCCGCGGTGGTCGGCAGTCTCGCCGCCTGGGGCATCCTCCAGGGGTTGATGGAGACCCCCTTTCAGCTGCCGGTGACCACGGTACTGGCAACGCTCGGTGCCGGCATCGGCCTGACCCTGCTGCTCGGCCTCTCCGGCACCTGGCGGGCGCTGGGGCAGAAGCCGGCCGGGTACCTGCGCGAAGAATAATATCATGGTGGCAGGTGGTATTACGGCGCCAAATGTGGTGAACTTGCAGAGCTGTTACGGTGCGGAAAAGACCTGGCGCCCAGCGGTGGCAAGAAACAGAATTGACAGATTTACGGGATAGACGACCAATGAACGACCGTCCTCCAGCGCCCCAGCCTGCCCCCGGCGACGTCCGTACCGTCGCCGCCGCCACCAGGGTTCTCACCGGGGCCGGGCCGCGGCGCGGAATGGCGCGGCTCCTCCCCTTCCTCGGTCCCGCCTTCATCGCCAGCATCGCCTATGTCGATCCCGGCAACTTCGCCACCAACATCGAGGGGGGCGCCAAGTTCGGCTACACCCTGCTCTGGGTCGTCGTCGCCTGCAACCTGATGGCGATGCTGGTCCAAATTCTCGCCGCCAAGGTCGGCATCGCCACCGGGTACAACCTTGCCGAGCTCTGCCGGCTCCATTTCCCCCGGCCGGTGGTGTGGGGGATGTGGGTCGTCATGGAGCTGGTGGCGATGGCCACCGACCTCGCCGAATTCATCGGCGCCGCGGTAGGCCTCAACCTTCTCTTCGGCATGCCGCTCGGGATCGCCGGGCTGCTCACCGCGGTCATCACCTTCCTGATCCTCGCCCTGCAGTCCCGCGGCTTCCGCCCCCTAGAGGCGGTTATCACCGCCCTGCTCGGGGTGATCGCAGTCTGTTACGTGATCGAGACCTTTCTCGACAAGCCGGACTGGTCGCTGGTGATTTTCCATGCGGTGACGCCGCGCTTCGCCGGGGCCGAAAGCGTGCTGCTGGCGGCGGGGATCCTCGGCGCCACGGTGATGCCGCACGTGATCTTCCTGCACTCTTCGCTGACCCAGGGACGCATCGTCGTGACCGACCCGGTGCAGAAACGGGGCCTCTTTCGCTTCCAGATCGTCGACGTGACGATCGCCATGTCGATCGCCGGCTTTGTCAACGCGGCGATGCTGATGATGGCGGCCGCTACCTTTCACCGCGCCGGCTACAGTCACATTGCCACCATCGAAGAGGCCCACCGCACCCTGGAGCCGCTCCTCGGCGCCGCCGCCGGCTGGGTCTTCGCCATTTCGCTCCTCGCCGCCGGCCTCGCCTCCACCACCGTCGGCACCATGGCCGGGCAGGTGATCATGCAGGGATTTCTGAAGCGGCAGATTCCGATCTGGCTGCGGCGCCTGATCACCATCGTCCCCTCCCTGGTGATCATCTTCCTCGGCTTCGACCCGACCCGCACCCTGGTCATCAGCCAGGTGGTGTTAAGCTTTGGTCTCCCCTTCGCCGTCCTGCCGCTGATCCTCTTCTGCCAGCGGCGCGACCTGATGGGAGACCTGGTCAATAGCCGGCCGACCAACCTCCTCGCCTGGGGGGTGGCGTTGCTGGTCATTGCCCTGAATCTCTATCTGCTCTGGCAGACTTTCCTGGGAGCCTGACGACCATGATTCAACATCTTCTGGTCCCCCTTGACGGCTCGACCCTGGCCGAAGCGGCCCTCCCCGTGGCCCAGGCGCTGGCGCTGGCGCTGGATGCCCGGATCACCCTGATGCATGTCATCGAAGAGGACGCCGCAGAGCTGATCCATGGCGAACCGCACCTGACCGAAGCGACCGCGGCCGCGGCCTACCTGCAGCGCCTGCAGCAGCGGTTGCAGGTGGCGGGACTGCGCATCGACTGCCACGTCCACGCCACCGCCGTCGTCGACGTCGCCGCCGGCATTGCCGCCCACCAACAGGAACTTCGTCCCGACCTGATCGTCATGTGCACCCATGGTCCGGCCGGGCTTGCCCGGCGCATGCGCGGCAGCCTCGCCCAGCAGGTGGTGGAACTCGGCCAGACCCCGCTGCTGCTGGTGCGTCCTGACAGCAGCGGTCGTGAGGACATCTTTTCCCTGCAGCAGATCCTGGTACCCCTCGACGGCCGGGCCGAACATGGCGCCGGTCTCGACCTCGCCATGGAACTGGCCGCCGCCGCCGGCGCCTGCCTGCAGCTGCTGTCGATCGTCGCCACGCTGCCGTCCCTGGCCGGGACCGAAGCAACCCTCTCCCGGTTTCTGCCGGCCTCCTCGCAAAAACTCCAGGAACTGGCGCAGCAAGGTCTGCGACAATTTCTCGATGCCGCCCTGGCACGGGCCGCAGCCGAGGGGATCACCGCCAGTGCCGAACTCCGTGCCGGCAAGGTGCCGGTGGTGATCGCCGAGGCGGCCAGCGCCGGCGCTGCCGACCTGATCGTCATGGCTACCCACGGCAAGGCGGGCGCCAAGGCGTTCTGGGCCAACAGCGTCGCCGGGGCGGTGCAGGCTAAAACCAGTCGTCCGCTGCTGCTGGTGCCGGTCTGAACGGGACATGCTGGCAGGCCGGATCAGCAGGGGAAAAAGAGCGGGGGCGGCCATTTCGGCCGCCCCCGCTGCTGTTGTCCAATCAAGGTTTCTGTCGGGATTGTTTGTCCGTCCCCTTCAGCCGAGCATGATCTCGAACTGCTCGATGTGAAAGTTGGGGCGGGCATTGATGGCGATCTGTTTTTCGAACTGGCGCTCGATCTCCTCGATGCCGGGGTGCTCCTCGTCGGAGAGGAGAGCGGCGACGTCGGGGTGGGTGAGGAGGGTGACCCGGTAACCGGGGAGGTCGCGCAGCTCCCGGCACAGCTCACGGAAGATCTCGTAGACCATGGTGGTGCGGCTCTTGACGTACCCTTTCCCCTCGCAGTAGGGGCAGGGCTCGCAGAGGGTGCGGCCGATGCTCTCCCGCACCCGCTTGCGGGTCATCTCGACCAGGCCGAGCTCGGAGATCTTGAGGATGTTGGTCTTGCTCTTGTCGCTCTTGAGCGCCTCTTCGAGGGCGGAATGGACCTTTTCGCGGTGCGCTTCCTTCTCCATGTCGATGAAGTCGATGATGATCAGCCCGCCGATGTTGCGCAGCCGTAGCTGGTAGGCGATCTCCTTGACCGCCTCGAGGTTGGTCTTGAGGATGGTGTCCTCGAGGTTGTGTTTGCCGACAAAACGCCCGGTGTTGACGTCGACGGCGGTCAGCGCCTCGGTCTGCTCGATGATGATGTAGCCGCCGCTCTTCAGCCAGACCTTGCGCCCGAGGGCCCGGGAGATCTCCACCTCGAGGCCGAAGTTGTCGAAGATCGGCTCGTCGCCGTCGTGCAGTTCGAGGGCATACTTGAGCTTGGGCATGAAGGTGCTTAAAAAGCCGACGATCTTGGCATACTCCTCGCGGGTGTCGACGACGATGCGGGCGACATCCTCGGTGAGGATGTCGCGCAGCACCTTGCTGGTGACGTCGAGATCGGAATGGATCAGCGCCGGAGCGCCGCAGTTTTCACGGCGGCGGACGATTTCGCGCCAGAGGCCGACGAGAAATTCCATGTCGGCGCGCAAATCTTCTTCGCTCTTCCCCTCTGCGGCGGTGCGGACGATGAAGCCGGTACCCGGCGGGCGGATCGCTTCGATCAGCTCGCGCAGGCGATTTTTCTCCTCCTCGAGCTCAATGCGCCGCGAGATGCCGACATGGTCGACGGTCGGCATGTAGACCAAGTGCCGGCCGGGGAGGGAGATGTGGGAGGTGATGCGGGCTCCCTTGGTGCCGAGGGGTTCCTTGGCGACCTGGACCAGGATCTCCTGCCCCTCCTGGAGCAGGTCCTCGATCGGCGGCAGCTGCCGCTCCTCGTCCCCCCCCTCGGCCGGTTTGGCGTGCTGGCTGGCGCCCTCGACAAACTGCTCCACCGCTTCCATCTCGTCATGGACATCGGCGACGTAGAGAAACGCCGCCTTCTCCAGGCCGATATCGACGAAAGCCGCCTGCATCCCGGGCAGCACCCGGATCACCTTCCCCTGGTAAATGTTGCCGACGATCCCGCGCTCCCGGCTGCGCTCGATGTAAAGCTCGGCAATGTGGCCGGCCTCCAGCAGCGCAACGCGGGTCTCGTGGGAGGTCGTGTTGATGACCAGTTCCTTGGCCATATAACCTCCGGATTCTTGAAAGATGTAAAAAGAAAACCGCGAAAGCGGAAAAATTCGATTATGCGGCTCTCACTCGTTCGCTTTGCTCACTTGAGATCACAGAGGAGACGGAGCAACCCAGGCTTTTGGGGGCGGATATTCCTCTGTGACCTCTGTGCCCTCTAGCGACTGCAAGCAAGGAGCGAGTGAGAGACGATTTTGCCGTTCAATCCCCCAGCAGCGCCGCCGTCTTGCGGATTTCCAGCGACCGGGCTGCCTCGCTGGTGATGCCGAGCAGGTGGGCGGCGAGTAGCGCCGGACTCCCCTTGCGCAGGTGCAGCCAGAGGACATCCTTTTCGAGTACCAGGTCGAGAACCTCGGGACGCAAATCGACGGTGACGGTCTTGTGTCCCTTGCTGCGCGTCACCGGCAGGCTGGTGGCGGCGAGGAACGTCGCCACCCGGGCGGCAAGGTCTTGCGGCGCCGAAGCGGGGAGCAGGACCCGGTAAACAACTTCCCTAATGCTAACAGAGGGGGACGGGGTCTGCCAATGGAGAGCCGCACCTTCGAGAATCCGGAAGCCCTGCGGCAGCTCGGCGTTGAGCCCCTCGACCACGGCCTGGGCCGTGAGGGGCTGGAAGAGTTCGATGTCGATGATCTCGGCATCGCTCGCCACTCCGGTCGGCAGGGCATCGGGAAAGGAGATGCGGGGCTGGGGGTGAAAGCCACCGGAAAAACGGACTGGCAACCGGGCGCGGCGCGCGGCGCGGTGGATCACGGTCATGAACTCGAGGTGGCCGACAAAGCGCGCCTTGCCGTCCTTGCGCAGCCGTAGCCGGATTTTGTAACGTTCCTCATCGCCGGCCGGCTGTGCCGGTGGGGCGGGGGGGAGCAGCAGTTCGCCATGCTCGACCAGGCGCATGCGCAACGCCTCGAAGTCACAGACTCCGCAGCCGCTGCAGTCTCCTCCCCGGCAGTCGGGGGTGTAAGCCAGTTCCCTGGCGCGGCGGCGTTCGCGGACAAAGAAGTCCTTGGGGATACCGCAGTCGATGTGGTCCCAGGGGAGAACTTCGGCCTCATCCCGCTCCCGCAGGTACCAGGACGGGTCGATCCCGCAGTCGGCAAACGCCTGCTGCCAGAGCTCGAAGCGGAAATGGTCGCGCCAGCCGTCGAAACGGCAGCCGAGCTGCTGGGCCCGTTCCAGCACCGGGGCGAGGCGCCGGTCGCCGCGGGCAAAGACCCCCTCCATGAAGGAGAGTTCCGCCTCGTGCCACTTGAGCCGCAACTTCTTCTGGCGCAACCCGTCGCGCAGCAGCACCTGGCGGCGCAAGGTCTCCTCGATGCCGAGCTGCGCCTCCCACTGAAAGGGGGTGTGCGCCTTGGGGACGAAAGTGGAGACCGCGACGTTAACGTCGGCGCCCCCTTCGGTCCCCTTGCCGCTGCGCTTGACCCGGGCCGCGAGATCGATAATCGCCGCCAGGTCGGCGTCGGTTTCGGTCGGCAGGCCGAGCATGAAGTAGAGCTTGAGGATCCGCCAGCCGAGGCCGAAGGCGCTCTGGGCGGTCGCGAGCAGGTCGTCCTCGCTGATCCCCTTGTTGATGACGTTGCGCAGCCGCTCGCTCCCCGCCTCCGGGGCGAGGGTGAAGCCGGTCTTGCGCACTTTTTTGATCTCCTCCATCAGCTCGGGGGTCAGGGAGCCGACCCGCAGGCTCGGGAAGGAGATCGCCACCTTCTCCGCCGCGTAGCGATCCATCAGCCCCTTGAGGAGCGGTTCGATGCAGCTGTAGTCGCCGGTGGAGAGGGAGAGGAGCGAGACCTCCTCGTAGCCGGAGCTGGCGAGGGAGGCCTCGATCACATCGGCAATGCGCTGCGGTGCACGCTCGCGCACCGGCCGGTAGATGTAGCCGGCCTGGCAGAAACGGCAGCCACGGGTACAACCGCGGGCGATCTCCACCGCGACCCGGTCGTGGACGGTGTTCATGAAGGGAACGATCGGCGCCGTCGGGTAGGGGACGGCGTCGAGGTCGGCGAGAAAACGGCGGCGGACCGTTGCGTAGCCCGGTTGCTGCGGCTGGATCGCCTTGATGCTGCCATCTGGCTGGTAGTCGACGTCAAACAGGGCCGGCAGGTAGAGCCCCTCGATCTGCGCCAGGCGCCGGTAGAGGGCGGGTCGATCCTCGCCCGCGGCACGGGAGGTGCGCAGGGCGGCGCAAAGCTCGACCACCGCCTCCTCACCGTCACCGATGACGGCGCAATCGATGAAATCGGCGAGCGGCTCGGGGTTGAAGGCGCAGGGGCCGCCGACGACGATCAGCGGATCCGCGGCGCCGCGCTGCTCGCGGCGCAGGGGGATGCCGCCGAGTTGCAGCATGTTGAGGATATTGCTGTAAGAGAGTTCGTACTGCAGGGTAAAGCCGACGATGTCGAAGCTGGCCAGCGGTCGCTCGCTTTCGAGAGAGACCAGCGGTGCGCCGGTTTCACGCAGGTGGCCCTCCATGTCGGGCCAGGGGGCGTAGACCCGCTCGGCGGCAATGTCGTCGAGGCCGTTGAGAATGTGGTAGAGGATGGCAAAGCCGAGATGGCTCATGCCGACTTCGTAGACATCGGGGAAGGCGAGGGCAAAGTGGAGGTCGACCTGCGCTTCCGGTTTGTGCACACTGCCGCGCTCACCGCCGAGGTAACGGGACGGTCGATTGATCTGGCCCAGGAGCTGGTCGAGATTCATGGTGAAAGCTTTCGGGGCAAAAGTTGTGAAACAGAAAAAATATCATGATGGCAGCCGCAGTTACAAGGCCTTTTAATATATCGGAAAGGATTCGGCCCGCGGCTGCTTGACAATCGGTCTTCTGCGCGGGAAACTCCAGTGAAGTCGAATAATTTTGAGGAGTTGACGGGCGTGGACAAGGTCCTGGTGGTGGATGACGACCGGCTGTTGCGGAACATGGCGGAAGATCTGCTGGTCCGCAACGGCCTTGCGGTGCAGACGGCTAAGTGCGGGGAGGAGTGCCTGCAGGTCATCGCCAGCCAGGAATTCAGCACCGTCCTGCTCGACCTGATCCTCCCCGACCATAACGGCCTCGACCTGTTGCCGCGGATTCACCAGCTGCGTCCCGACCTGCCGGTGGTCATCATGACCGCCTATGCGAGCCTCGATTCGGCGGTCGAGGCGATCAAGAAGGGGGCCTACGATTACATCACCAAGCCCCTCGATCCGGTCCTGCTCAGCAACTCCATCGACAAGGCCCTCGCCAGTTACGGCCTGATCCGCTCCAACCGGGAGCTGATCCGCCGCCTGGAGGAACGGGTCCAGCGTCTCGATCTCGTCAACCAGGTCGGCATGGCGGTCACCGCTACCCTGCAGTTCGATGACCTGATCGCGCTGGCCCGCGAAACTCTCGGCCAGCTTTTTCATTGCCGGGTGCAGCTCTGGCTGCGCCAGGAGCAGGGGCGCAAGCTCCTCCTCTATGGTGGCCAGGGGAGCGAAACCCGGGCCGTGGTCCAGCTGGCGCGGCAGGTGATGGAAGACGGCACGCCGCTCTGCCTCGACCGGGAGTTTCCGGCAATGGTCGCGCCGCTGGTGGTCGGCAACCGGCCGATCGGGGTGATGGGGGTAAGCCGCGAGCCGGGACAGCGTGCCTTTGACCCGGAGGATTTCGAGATCTACAAGGCGCTGGTCAGTTTCCTGGCGATCGCTACCGAGAATGCCCGCCTGACCCGGGATCTGCGCAAATCAAAGGAGATCGTCGAGGAATATTCCGTGACCCTGGAGGCCAAGGTGCGGGAGCGCACCCTGGAGCTCGAACAGCGCCATTCCGAACTGCAGGCGGCCCATTCCCGGCTGGTCCAGACCACCGCCAATCTCGAGCAGTCGAACCGGCAGTTGCGGGAGACTCGGGACCGGCTAATCTCCCAGGAAAAGATGGCTTCGCTCGGGGTCGTTGCCGCGGGAGTGGCCCACGAAATCAACAACCCGATCGGCTTTATCAATTCCAACCTGGAAACCCTGGGGGACTATTTCACCGACCTCAACCGCTACCTGCGGGTGAGCCACGACACTCTGGCCGTCTTCGCCGCCGGACGGGATCCGCAGGCTCAGCTCGCCGAACTGCGGCGGGCGCTGGAGGATCTTGACCTTGATTTTCTGCTCGACGATATCCCCAAGCTGGTCGGGGAGAGCCGGCAGGGGATCGCCCGTGTCAGCAAGATCGTCCTCGACCTCAAGGTTTTCTCCCGCCAGGACAATTGGGAGATGGTGTCGGCCGATGTCAACAAGGCTCTGGAGAGTGCCCTGACCATCGCCTGGAACCAGCTCAAGTACAAGACCGAGGTCAAGAAGGAGCTGGCCGAGCTGCCACCGGTCCTCTGTGCCCCCAACCGGCTCTCCCAGGTCTTTCTCAACCTGCTGGTCAACGCCGCCCAGGCGATCGAGACCAAGGGGGTGGTGCGCTTGCGCAGCCGGGCGCTCAAGGACAAGGTGCGGGTGATTGTCGCCGATACCGGGTGCGGCATTCCGGCCCAGCTGCGCAAACGCATTCTCGATCCCTTCTTTACCACCAAGCGCCCCGGCGAGGGGACCGGTCTCGGTCTCTCGCTGACCTATGAAATCGTGCAACGCCACGGCGGCCGGCTGCGGGTCCGGTCGCTGCCGGGCAAGGGAACCTGCATGGTCGTCGAGCTCCCGCTGCAACGGGCGGCCGCCGGCTGAATCCGGAATGACTCAAGGAGGAAGGTATGGCTTACAAGATCATGATCGTCGATGACGAGGAGAACGTCCGCAATTCCCTGATTCGCCTGCTGCGACGGGAGGGGTTCGATCTGGTAACGGCGTCATCGGCGACCGAGGCGATGGAGATTCTCCTTGAGGAGCCGGTCGATCTGATCATCTCCGACGAAAAGATGCCGGGGATGAGCGGTCTGGAATTTCTCAAGCTGGTACGCCAGCGCCATCCGGAGACGATGCGGTTTATCCTCACCGGGCATGCCGACCCCGAGTTCATCATCCGCGCCATCAACGAGGGGGAAATTTACCGCTTTTTCACCAAGCCCTGGGATAACGAGGACATGAAGAGCGCCATTCGCAGCGCCTTGAATTATCTGGAGCTGATCCGCGAGAACCGGCGCCTGCACGAGCTGGTGCATCGCCAGGAGGAAGAGTTGGCCCTGTTGCGCAAGAACCCTTGAGGGCGTGACTCAAATCTACCCCGGGGCGCCCGGGTGCGGGCGGTGGTTTTTTGTTGCCAAGATTGGATGCGCTGGGGTATTTAGCGGGAGGGATTATTTTAGCGAAACTGAAAAAGCTGTTCGGGATGCGCCATGGAACGACTCTTTAAGGGCTACATGAAATTCCGCCAGGAGGACTTTGCCGGTCACCAGGAGCTCTTCCAGCAGCTGGGGCGGAGCCAGGCGCCGCATACCCTCTTCATCGGTTGCTCCGATTCCCGGGTGGTTCCCAACCTGATCACCAACACCCATCCGGGCGAGCTCTTCATCGTCCGCAATATTGCCAATATCGTACCGCCCTACCGCAAAACCGAGGAGTATGTCGCCACCACCTCGGCCGTGGAGTATGCGGTGCAGGCCCTGAAGGTCGACAGCATCGTCGTCTGCGGCCATTCCAACTGCGGCGGCTGTGCGGCGATGAATCTCAGTGCCGCCGAGCTGTCGCATCTTCCCCACGTGCGCAAGTGGCTCGATGTTTCCAAGGAGGTGCGGGGGCGGGTCGACCGGCTGATGACCGGGAATTCGCCGGAAGAACGGGAATGGTTGACGGAGCAGGTGAATATCCTGGTGCAGATGCGCAACCTGCTGACTTATCCCTACGTCAGGGAGCGTTTCGAAAAGGGGACGCTCAGTATCTATGGGTGGCACTACATTATTGAAACCGGCGAAATCTTCAGCTTTAACGATGAAAGTCAGCTCTTCGAGCTGATCTCCTGATTCCCTGCCCGATACTCAGCACTCATCCCTCCGAGTTCCCCCCGCCCCATACCGGATCCTGGCTGAACTGTTCCCGCAGCCGTTCTTCGGGAAACTGTTCGAGGAATTCCTCATGACTGAAGCTGAAACGATAATTGCGGCAGTAGCTGGTCAGCAGCTGGTAAGCGGCATTGACGCGGCGGATGGCCGCGGCATCTTCGCCCCCGGCGTCGGGGTGGTGCCGTCGCACCAACTGGTGGTAGCGACGGCGGATTTCGGCTAGGCTCGCCCGTTCTCCGAGTTCAAGGGTGCCTAGCGCCTGGACCAATTCCTGAAAATTCATTTCCGGCTCCCGGTGCGAGTTTAGAACGACCGATTGCCACTGTTACCACGTTTAATGGTGGTGGACAATGCCACCGGCGGTTGGTTGCGAACGGTGTTATACTTTTTCGGGTAAAAATTACCTTGACGGACGTTTTTCGAGTGCTAGCATGGTGACCGGTTGCTCCAGGGTGGTTCAACCCCAAATCAGGAGAATAGTCATGGAAAATCTTTGGAAACTGCGCGACATAGGTTACCGCGTCAACGACCTCGGTGACCGTGCCGAGTACGACCTGCTGCTGCGGCGTTTTCACGACGAGGAAAAGGTCAGCAACATGCGCAACCTCCTCTATGGCAACGCGAGTCTCGCCGCGGGCGAGAAAGACAAAAAGCCCGGCTGACCTTCTGCGCGTCACCACTCCGCTTCGAAACGCCTCCGGCCCCTCGCCGGTGGCGTTTCGCGTTGGCGCTCAATGCTCCTTGCCAGGGTGGGTGGTTGTATGCTAAATAATCTGACCCGTTGCTCCCATCCTGTTGTCTCCGGAGGTCGCCCCATGGAACTGCAGATTCTGCCTGTCACCGCACCCAAACCCCCGCTCGCGGATGAATCGAAGCTTGCCTTCGGCAAGCAGTTCACCGATCGCATGCTGGTCATGGAGTATGCCACCGGCAAAGGGTGGCATACGGCGCGCATCCAGCCCTACGGTCCTTTCAGCCTCGACCCGGCGGCCGCGGTATTGCATTACGCCCAGGAGATTTTCGAAGGGCTGAAGGCCTTTCGCCGTCCCGACGGCAACATTGCCCTCTTCCGCCCGGCCGACAACGTCTCCCGCTTCAATCGCAGCGCCGAGCGGATGTGCATGCCGCAGGTCGACCCCGGTTTTTTCCTCGATGCCATCAAGCAGCTGGTAAAGCTCGAGTCGGGTTGGGTGCCGCGCAGCGAGGGGACCAGCCTCTACATCCGGCCGACGATGATTGCCGTCGACCCCTACCTCGGGGTCCGGCCGGCCGATACCTACCTCTGTTATGTCATCCTCTCGCCGGTGGGGGCCTACTACAAGGGCGGGTTCAGTCCGGTGAAGATCTGGATCAGTGATGAATATGTCCGCTCGGCCCCGGGTGGGACCGGCGAGGCCAAAACCGGCGGCAATTACGCTGCCAGCCTGCGGGCGTCGATGGAAGCTGCCGAGCATGGCTTTGACCAGGTGCTCTGGCTCGATGCGGTACACCGCAAATATGTCGAGGAAGTGGGCAGTATGAATATCTGCTTTCTCTACGACGGCAAGGTGGTTACCTCGCCCCTTAAGGGGACCATTCTCGACGGCATTACCCGTCGCTCGATTCTTACCCTGGTCAAGGAGATGGGCTACCAGGTCGAAGAGCGGGCGCTCTCCATTGGTGAGATCCTGGACGGCGCGGAAAGCGGCCGGCTCACCGAGGCCTTCGGTACCGGTACTGCGGCAGTGGTTTCACCGGTCGGCCAGTTTACCTACCGCGAGCGCACCGCGACCCTGGGTGGCGGCGCGGCCGGCGAATTGACCATGAAGCTGTTCAATACCCTCACCGGCATCCAGTATGGGCGGCTTCCTGACCCCCACGGCTGGGTGACGCTGCTTTAGGCGGGTCGATATAACTGTAATGCAAAAAGCCCCCGTCGAGCCGACGGGGGCTTTTTGCATTTTCTGCGGTTCCCTGTGCCGTCGAAGATTGACCTGCGCCGGCTAGGCGGTATCGGTTTCCCTTTCCTGGAGCTTTTCAAGGGGGAGAAGTTTGCGGCCGGCGGGGATGTTCTTCTCGCAGTCCCTGATCCAGTCGAGCAGGGTGTTCAGCTTTATTGGTTTACGCAGGAGTCGACAACCCAGAGCGCGGAATTCGTCCTCCTGTTCCGGGGTCAGTGCGGCGGAGAGGACCGCTTTGTTGGCGGACGGGACCTGACACCCCATCTCCAGCTGGTGGCGAACCAGCTCCAGGCCGTTCATCGAAGTCATCCTCATGTCGGTGATGATGATATCGGCGCAGGCAAATTCCCCGGGACACTTGCATCGGTCGGCTGAGACCAGGGCGCAGGTTGCAGGGGAGGCGAATTCATGCACCTCAAACCCCTTCCCGCGCAGGAAGATGCAGAAAAGGGTGCGCGTGTCCCTGTCGTCTTCAAACAAAAGGATGCGCATGGCGATATCCGCTTCCCGTTAGCCGCTGGTGAGCGAGTGCAATTCCCGCCGCTGCCGCAAGGGAGGCCGGGGGCAGCTCGCCGATTTGCCGGGGGTAGGGCGAATTAAAGGTCTTTGCGGCGCGGCTCGCCGGGGTCCCCTTGCAAGAGGTGGTGAATGACCAGACCGAGAATCACGGCCAGGGCGCCAAGCGAGGCGGCAACGATGTATCCAAAAAGCATAAGGTCTCCCCTCCTATAGATGAGCTCCTCTTATAACAGCCCGTTCTGACAATTCTCTCACCGCCGTTCCCGCCCGGCTGGCAGGCAGCTGTGCCGAAAAATTGGGCACCAGGTCCGGCCGGCTGGCGGTAAATATCTCCAGGTATCCGAAAATTAAAGAGAAACAGTGGTGGCACGCCGCTTGCTGAAGTGTTGAGGGAGGAGGTTTGCTGCAAGGGTGCAGCCGTCCTGACTTCAACGCGGAGGCCTGATCATGAAAAAAATATCGGTTTCGTTGCCACTCCTGCTTGCCGGATTGCTGCTCGCCCCGTTGCCGGCCTTTGCCGGGGATCTCCTGAGCGCGGGAGATACCGCCTGGATGCTGGTCTCCTCGGCCCTGGTCCTGGTGATGTTACCGGGCCTGGCCCTTTTCTATGGCGGAATGGTGCGCTCGAAGAATGTTCTCTCCACGACCATGCACACCTTTGCCGCGATGGCGATCATCGGCGTGCAGTGGGTTGTCCTCGGTTACACCCTGGCCTTCGGCGGTGCCGGCGCCTTTATCGGCGGCCTCGACCACCTGCTATTGAATGGCATCACGCCCGATTCCCTCTCCGGCTCCATCCCGACCTACGTCTTTGTCATGTTCCAGGGGATGTTCGCCATCATTACCCCGGCGCTGATCTCCGGGGCGGTGGCCGAGCGGATGAAATTCTCGACCTACTGCGTCTTTATTCTCCTCTGGGGAATCCTGGTCTACGACCCGCTCTGTCATTGGGTCTGGGGTGAAGGGGGCTGGCTGCTGTCGCTGGGTGCCCTCGATTTTGCCGGCGGGACCGTCGTCCATCTCTCCTCGGGAATTTCCGCTCTGGTTCTGACCCTCTTTCTCGGCAAGCGCAAGGGGTACCCCCACGAGCGGATGGCGCCGCATAACCTGCCGATGACCCTGCTCGGGGCCGGCCTGCTCTGGTTCGGCTGGTTTGGCTTTAATGCCGGCAGTGCCCTCAGCGCCGGGGGAAGTGCGGCCCTCGCCTTTACCACCACGCAGACGGCCGCCGCCGCGGGAGCCCTCTCCTGGATGCTGGTCGAGTGGATCAGAGCCGGCAAGCCGAGCGCCCTGGGCGCCGCCTCGGGGGTGGTCGCCGGGCTGGTGGTGATTACGCCGGCGGCCGGGTTCGTCACGCCAGCCGCGGCGCTGGTGATGGGTCTGCTCGCGGGGGGGGTCTGTTACGGCGGGGTGATGCTCAAGCACAAACTTGGTTACGATGATTCCCTGGATGCCTTCGGGGTTCATGGGGTCGGCGGCGCTTTCGGCGCCCTTGCGACCGGGGTCTTTGCCAGCGTCGGTGCCAGCGGCCTGCTGGCCGGCAATAGCCATCAGCTCTGGGTCCAAATCATCGGCGTGGTGGCTGCCGGCGCCTACGCTGTGGTCGTGACCGCCGTGCTCCTGGTGGTCCTCAAGGCGACCATGGGATTGCGGGTCGAGAAAGACGAGGAAGTCATGGGCCTCGATCAATCCGCGCATTCCGAGGCGGGTTACAATATCTGATCCGGTCAGAGATCGGGCTGAAAGGCAGCGCCGCGCGGCGCTGCCTTTTTTGTGTGCCAAAGGTACTCAAGTGAGTTTTTGGGCGCGGGTTAGGCGGCTCCTGGGAGGGGGGGGGAGTTCCCGGAACAGGCCTGCACGTAAGCGAAAACATATTGAAAAAATAGCGGAAATCCATTAATGGCGTGATTAAATTGTGGGGCCCGGGAAGGGGATGAGAAATTGGTACCAGGTTTGCAAAAGATCTGTCCGCCCGCGCGTTTCATCCGCGGGACATCAACTTTGTGGAGGTAATGGCCATGTGTCGCATCGGCGCCATCAAGAGCCTTAACTATGTACATCCGAGCCAGGCCCTGCTGCTTATGCAGTCGCAGCAAAAAGGGCATGACAACTCGGGGTTCGCCATGGTCATGCACGACCTCGGCGGGATCTTCGAAGGCTACAAGCATCTTCCCACGCTGTCGCTGGCCTGCACCGACGAAGGGCTGAAGATCGCTGAAGATATGCTGCATGCCGCCGGCTTTCAGCGCGTGCTGCAGTGGGTGCCGGATACCAGTCAGCAGCCGGGTCTCGATATCATCGCCATGCCCAACTACGTCTTCGAGACCTTCGACTATCCGAAGCACTACAAGAAGGCGGAAGCCAAGGAGAAGGAGGACCTCCTTCTCGACATGCGCCTGAAGCTGCGCAAGGCGCTGGAGAAGGACGAGCTCGGCTTCGTCTATTCTTTCTGGCCCGACGTGCTGACCCTCAAGGAGATCGGCGACCCGAAGGATATCGGCACCTACTTCAACCTCTGGGAGCCGGACACCAAGTTCACCGCCAAGGTGATCACCGCCCAGTGCCGGCAGAATACCAACTATGACATCGTCCGCTACGCCGCCCACCCCTTCTTCCTGCAGGGGTACACCGCGCTGGCCAACGGCGAGAATACCTTCTACCTGAAAAACGTCGAATACCAGCGCAAGCTGCATCGCGGCTACATCGGCTTTGAATCCGATTCGCAGTGCTTCCTCTACACCCTGCACTACGTCCACCGCGAGCTCGGCTGGCCCCTCTCCTACTTCAAGCATGTCATCACCCCGCTCCCCTTCGAGGAGATCGGCAAGCGGGAAGACCAGGCCTCGCTGCTGGCTATTCGCCAGTCGCTGGCGCACCTGGAGATCAACGGCCCCAATACGATTATCGGTGTGTTGCCGGACAATACGCTCTTTACCTGCTGCGACGCCAAGAAGCTGCGGCCGGTGGTGATCGGCCGTTCGGCGGAGATGGTGGTCTTCTCCTCCGAGGTCTGCGGAGTCAACGAGATCCTCCCCGACCGTGACTGGGAGACCGACATTTACCCGCACGAGCGCGAAGTGGTGGCGATCGACAGCAGTCTGGAGGTGCACAGATGGAAACAATGAAAGTGAACGACATCACCGCCAACGACCTGCCGTGGAAGATCCGTTACGACGCCAGCCGCTGCACCCTCTGTGGCTCCTGCGTCGCCGCCTGTTCCTTCCGCGCCATTATTCCCAAGGTCGAGCGGCGTCGGATGGTTTTTTCTGAGGGGGATTTTCCCGAGCCGAAGCAGCGCTTCAGTGCGGTGCCGGTGATCCGCCAGGCCCATTCGATCAAGAACTACTGCCGCGGTTGCGGCATCTGCGAAAAGGTCTGCCCCAACGACGCCATCGGTCCGGTGCGCAACGTCGACTCGCGTCATCCCATCGTCACCCGCTGCCTCGGTGGCGACTCGATCAAGCGCGGCGGGCGCAAAAACCTTGAGGGGACCACGCGCACCCTCGACCGGCTCCGGGTCGGCCGCATTTCGCAGATGACCGACCCCTCCCTCGACGCCCAGCGCCACACCTTCGACATGCTCGCCCCCTTCGGGCGTATCCTGCCGTCGCGCAAGCTGCCACTGGGGGTGAGCCCCGAAGGGCTGCTGCAGGCGGACGGCCAGACCCCGCCGGTGCACTGGATCTACCCGGTGATAATCGGCGACATGTCGATCGGCGCCCTCTCCTGGCGGATGTGGGAGGCGGTGGCGATGGCGGTTGCCTACCTCAACGAGGAGTGCGGCCTGCCGGTGCGGATGTGCTCCGGCGAGGGGGGGGTGCCGGTCAAGCTGCTGAAATCGAAATATCTCAAGTACATGATTCTGCAGATCGCATCCGGCCACTTCGGCTGGAACCGGATCGCCAAGGCGATGCCGCACATGATCGAGGACCCCGCCGGGGTGCTGATCAAGATCGGCCAGGGGGCCAAGCCCGGTGACGGCGGCCTGCTGATGGCGCAGAAAGTGGCCGAGCATATCCAGGCGATCCGCGGCGTCCCCAAGGCCGACCTCCTCTCGCCCCCCAACCACCAGGGGCTCTACTCCATCGAGGAGAGCGTGCAGAAGATGTTCCTCTCCTTCAACGCCGCCTTCAAGTTCCGGGTGCCGGTGGCAATCAAGGTGGCGGCCTCGGCGACCAGCGTCAGCGTCTTCAACAACCTGGTGCGCGACCCCTACAACATCGTCGGCGGCTTCTTCGTCGACGGCATCGACGGTGGCACCGGTGCCGCCCACGAGGTCTCCCTCGACCATACCGGCCACCCCATCGTCTCCAAGCTGCGCGACTGCTACCTCGCCGCCGTCAACCAGGGGCGCCAGGGGCAGATTCCGCTCTGGGCCGCCGGGGGGCTGGGGAAGACCGGCGATCTCGCCGCCGACGCCTTCAAGATGATCTGCCTCGGCGCCAACGGCGTCTTCACCGGCAAGCTGATCCTGCAGATGGCCGGCTGCGTCGGCAACGAGATGGGGCGCTGCAACGCCTGCAACACCGGCCTCTGTCCGGTCGGCATTACCACCCAGGAGCCGGCGCTGGTGCACCGCTTCGACGTCGACCGCGCGGCGCAGAACATCGTCAACTACTTCCTGGCGATGGACCAGGAGCTGAAGAAGCTGATGGCCCCCATCGGCAACTCCTCGCTCCCCGTCGGCCGTGCCGACGCCCTGGTCGCCACCGACCGGGCGGTCGCCGAGCGGCTGCAGATTCAGTATGTTTGCTGACGCAAACCAGTTTTGAATTTTGAATTCGAAATTTTGAATTCAATTCAAAATCCAAAATTCGTAATTCAAAATTTTCTTTGAGGTTTCGATATGGCTCAGATATCCGGTTTCGACACCAACAACAAGCGCATCTCCACCCAGCAGCTGCTGCAGCAGATTTACAAGTCGCTGGAGGCGGGGGAGACCGAGTTCGAGGTCCTCTCCTCCGGCCACCATGACATCGGCGGACCCTTGTGGACCGAAGACGGCACTCCCCTCAAGTTCCGGGTCAAAAATCCGGGGCAGCGGGTCGGCTCTTTCGGCCTCGATGGCACCGAGATCGTCGTCGAAGGTTCGGCGCCGGCCGACGCCGGCTGGCTCAACGCCGGCGCCACCCTGACCATCCTCGGTGATGGCGGCGACACCACCGCCCACTGCGCAGCGGCCGGGAAGATCTACGTCGCCGGCCGCGTCGGCACCCGCTCCGGCTCGCTGATGAAGCACGACCCGGCCTATGAGCCGCCGGAGTTCTGGGTGCTGAAGAATACCGGCTCCTTCTCCTTCGAATTCATGGGCGGCGGCCTGGCGGTGATCTGCGGCCTCGGCTGCGAAGGCCTCGACTCGATTCTCGGTGACCGCGGCTGTGCCGGCATGGTCGGCGGGACGATCTACGTGCGCGGACCGGTCCAGGGTCTTTCCGAGGATGTCTGGCTCCTCGACCTCGATGACGCCGACCGCGACTTTTTGAGCACCGGCTTGCCGGTCTTCCTCGGCAAAATCGAGCGCCCCCAGCTCCTCCCGCAGCTCAGTGACTTTTCCCAGTGGCGCAAGATCGTCGCCAAAACCTACGAGGAGCGCAAGGTCCACCACCGCATCACCATGCGCGAATTCCGTACCCAGAAGTGGGTGCAGAACGGCATCTTCGGCGATATCGTCAAGGACGACTACTCCCACGTCGCCGGGCTGGTCAATGCCGGGGACGACCGCCTGAAGATTCCCCGCTGGCAGGACAAGCGTTACGGCGCCCCCTGCCAGGCGACCTGTCCGTCGGCGATCCCGACCCAGGACCGCATCAACCTGCTGCGCCAGGGGAAGGTCCAGGAGGCGCTGGAACTGGTGCTCAACTACTCCCCCTTTCCGGCCAGTGTCTGCGGTGAAGTCTGCCCCAACCTCTGCATGGACGCCTGCAGCCGGCGCTTCATCGACCACCCGGTGGCGATGAAGGAGCTCGGCCGGCTCTCCCACGACGCCGCCGCGCCGGTGCCGAAGGCGTCGACCGGGAAAAAAGTCGCGGTCATCGGCGGTGGCCCCGGCGGGCTCTCCGCCGCTTGGCAGCTCCGTCTTGCCGGGCATGGGGTGACCGTCTACGAGGCCGACAGCGAGGTCGGCGGCAAACTGCGCCAGGTCATCCCCACCGAGCGCCTGCCGCGCCAGGTCCTTGATAACGAGATCGATCGCATCAAGAACCTCGGCGTCGAGGTAAAGACGTCGACCCGGGTCGACCCGGCCCTCTTTGCCAGCATCCGCGAACAGAACGATGCCGTGGTCATTGCCAGCGGCGCTCATAACCCGGTGGTGATTCCCTTCCCCGGCCACGAGCGGATGCTGAAAGGGCTCGATTTTCTCAAGGAGATCAACCTCGGCGGGCGGCCCAAGGTCGGCGAGCGAGTGGTGGTCATCGGCGCCGGCAATGCCGGCATGGATGTCTGCCTCGGCGCCTACGCGGTGGGGGCGAAGCAGGTCATCGCCATCGACGTCCAGCGCCCGGCCGCCTACAAGCACGAGATCGACCGGGTCAAGGAACTCGGCGGCGAGATTCGCTGGCCGGTTTTCACCGAGAAGATCACCGAGCAGGGGCTGTTGACCAAGGAGGGGGAACTGATCGAGGCGGATACCGTAATCATCGCCATCGGCGAGCGCCCCGACCTCTCCTACGTCCCCCGCGAGTGGCTGACCGACAAGGGGATGATGGACGTCGACGGCTGCTGGCAGGCGGTCAAGGCTCCCGGCGTCTTCGCCATCGGCGACACCATCAAGCCGGGGCTTCTGACCCACGCCATTGGCGCCGGCGCCGAGGTCGCCCTGCTGATGGACGACTACCTTGCCGGCAGGACGCTGGTGCCGATCAAGAAGCCGGAGCTGATCCCGCAGAGCTGTCTCTCCAAGGAGCTCTTCAAACCGCGCAATCGCGGCCGTTTCTGCGTCACCGACGCCAAGGACGAGAGCAACCGCTGTCTCTCCTGCGGTACCTGCCGCGATTGCTCGATGTGCCTCGAGGCCTGTCCGGAAGGGGTGATCCGGCGCGTCGAGACCGTCGGCGGCGGCTTCGAGTACGTTTCCGACGATCACCTCTGTATCGGCTGCGGCATCTGCGCCGGAATCTGTCCCTGCGGGATATGGGCGATGGAGCAGGTGGTGTAAGGGGCAGGGTACAAGCTGCCTGGCAAGAGGGTCTGGCGTCTCAGAAAAGGGCCCCCACGCCGATAATCGAGGTACGGGGAGCCCGGAGATAAAATGCGGAGCGAACGACAGGTGCAACCTGCCGCGCGCTCCGCATTTTTTTTGTCATCAGCAGCGTCCGGGCGGATCGCCGCCGGGCTTACTGCTCGGCGAAGGGCTTCGCTTTCATCGCCACTACCACTTTCGGCTCACCCTTCATTTCGGCGATTTTGGCCCGCAACTGATTGCTGTCGTCATAGACCTGGATGAGGTTGAACTTGGCCACCGAGTAATCCCTGAACGTAAAAGCATTCTGGGCTTCGATATCCTTGAGAGCCGCGTCCATCTTGTTGTTGATCCTGACCAGAACTTCCGGGGCATACTGCTCGGCACCTGCCGCGACCACCGCATCGAGAGCCGCCCGTGCGTCGGCCAGGTCCGTGCTGGGGGGATTGTTGCAAGCCGTCAACAAGCTGACCATGACCAACCCGACCCAAACCAGTAACATCCTCTTTTTCATCGTCGCATGTCTCCCCTTTGAGATCCGCTGTGATCTTCCACCCCGGGCTCACCCCGAGAGTGGTAAACTGGTGAACAGCAAGGGAAAGGCCAATTTGTAAAACGGCGTTTTTATAGGGATTCGCTGTTTGACCGGCCAGCGAGGTTCCTTCTTTGAGGATTCGGAATTCCGCAATTGAGGAAGTTTTCGATGGGACCGTGGGACGACAAGTCGTCCCGCGTTCCCATTCTTTTGAGATAGACGGGGGAATCTCGCTTAAGGGTTATTTTGGCGCAGCGAAGGAAATGCGGTGGGGAGTTAGGGTTGCCAGGCTGGACAAGCTCTTGAGGGACGGCAGACACTGGATTTTCAGATGCATTTCGAGCGGTGAGAGTGGTCGGCTGCAATCCGGGAAACCACAGGTTTCAGCCGGTAGAGAATCCCGAAGAATATTGGTACTAGGGCGAGGTGCTGAGGCGCTGCCGGGAGGTCACCCAGGTCAGGGGGGCGCCACCTTTGCCAGCCTCCAATTTCAGGGTGTGATCGAGGTCGGCAAGGTGCTGTCCGTTGCTGTCGGTAAAGATTATGGAAAGGGAATGGGAGCCGGGAGGGAGGTCCATCGGCAGAACATGGATTTTGTCCGGCAGGTTGTCCCAATAGCGTACGTCCGCGTAGGTTCGTGAGCGGGCGGCCAGGGCAATTTGGGTGACACTGACCAGGCCGAGAGCCGCCCCGGCATAGGTCAGCCCCGGCGTGGAAGAGAGTGCCGCTCCTGCGATGAGCAGATGGTCGGAAACGCTTCCCAGGTCGCCGCCGATTTCGGCATTGGTGTTCCGGAACTGAGCTTTCCCTTTGACGATCTTGTCCACCGGGCGTCCTCCCCGACTGGTAGATTGCCAATAGAGATCTTCCAACAGATAGGCCGGGGTGTAGTCCCCGCCATCGATCGAGACGAAGACGGCATTTTCCTGGAAGTGACGGCCGCGCCGGAACTTCAACTCCGAGTGCCCGGGGCCATCGGCCACCTTGCGCGGCGCCGTCCCGGTTTCAATCAGGAGCAGGCTGTTCCCCGAGTCCGGAGGAGCCAGCTCGCCACGCAGCTGGCGGACTTCCTCAAAGGCCGTCCTGGCCAACTCCTCATCCCCGTTTTTCCGCGAGACCCAGCCGGCCAGATAGATCAGCGAGGCAAAGTCGCAGCGGTTCTGATCCTCCTCGGCGAAGGCATCCTGCAGAATCCCGCTCTTAAAGGAGGCCCGCGCGTTTTCCAGATCTCCGTGCCACGCATCGATAAGGCCCAGATAGTAATAGGCCATGGCACGTTCATAGGGTTCCCCTTTAAAGTCCTTTTGACCCTCCTCGTACCAGAGGCTTCTGGCCTTGGCCGCCTCCGGGTCGTCGGCATAGATGGCGTCGATGATCTGGGTGACCTCGGAGAAGGCCCGGGTCGCCTCCTCGGTCAATCCGAGCTGCAAGGCATCGAGCCCCAGGCGCATCAGGTTTAGCGCCTGGTTTCGTTTGCCTTCCTCCAGAAGTCGGCGATAGGCTGGACTCAATCGGGGGGACTTGTCCGCAAGGTAACTCTGCAGGGTGGCTTCGGGAACGGCTTGGGTCTCGAAATGCTGGCGTGGGGCGCAGCTGCTGGCGAACAACAGCAGCACAAGCAGCCCGGCCAGGCATCGTCGCCCCATGGCACGAGGTTTCCCCTGACGGTCTGGAAGACCCAAACTGGTGGCCGGATTGGCTGACATGGTCTTCAACGGGCCAGACGGAACAGGTCAGGATCGGCACCTTCTGGAACCTGCAGGCGGGGAACTTGGGAGACGTTTTGCCGTTTGGCCTCATCGGCGACCCGTGCCTCGACAAAGGTGAATATCTCTTCGAGGGTTTTTTGGCCGGAGTTAAGGGCGTTGAGAAATTCATAGGAGAAGAGGCCGTGCTGTTTTTCCGGCAGCGATGTGGCGATCTGCAGGTCCTGGGTCGCCGAGAGGATCGCCATGTTGGCAGGGCGGGTCTCTTTTTTCCTCAGGGAGATGGAGCGGACCCCCTTGGCGACCACCGAACGGGGCCCGCTTCCGGAAAAGCAGGCATCAATGACGACGATGACTGATTTGAGCGGCAGCTGCCCCAGGTTGGTGTAAAGGCGCTGGAGGGAGTAGGCGGTGTCGGCCAGATACTCGGGATCACCGTCGTAGGGCATGAGGTAGGCATCTCCCTTGTCGGGCTCCGGGGCGCCGTGCCCGGAATAAAAGAAGAAAAGCCGGCTGGTTGGACGGCTGACATTTACCGCCCAGCGCTCAATGGCGACGCGGATAGCGGACTCGGTCGCGTCGCCATTGATCAGAAAACGGGTATTGCGGGGAGGGATTCCCAGTTTCTCGACATAGCTACGGACAGAATTTGCGTCGTTGGCGGCGAATTCGACCGGAGGAAGACCCTTGTATTTTTCGATACCGATAATGATGGCAAGGTCATCCTCGCTGAAAGCCTGGGTGAAAGTGGGGACCTTCTCCAGGGCAGTCGCCAATGCACTCGTCTCTTGCTCCCCGGAGGGGGATCCGTCCCCGGCTTGCTGGACAGTTTGGCCTCCGTAAAGATCCATGAGGTTTCGTTCCAGGGCGGCGGCATCCGGGACAGGCGGAGAGGGGAGGGGAGCGGCTGCGGTTCGGCTGGGGGCGGCAGTGCAGGCCGAGTAAATCGTCACCAGGCACAAGGCCAGCAGCCAGATGCAGGCGGTTCTTGGGCGCAAGGGTTTCATAGTTCCCCGTCCTTGTCAGCGGTAGACGACATCGTCCTGTCCGGTCTTTTTGAAAGAGTACCTGTCATTCCAGATGATGCCGGAGGTTTCGAGATCGACCAGTTCGAAAACGATCTGATGATAACGGCTCTTGAAGCCGCTGGTGGCGCCCAGATTGTCCTGGGAAGTGATCCGGCCGACCAGTCGAAAATCGGCGCCGGCCTGGGCCTGAGCCATGCCGATCGAACCCTTGGTCAGAGTTCCGGACCGCTTGAGATCCCGCTCCGCGGCCACCATCTCCTGATATTCACGGGCGATAAAGATGATTCGGCCGTTGGCCGTCCGGTTAAGTTCGACCCGCAACTGATCGGTGATGAGGTCCTTGTCGATCCGCGTCGCGCTCTGGTTTTTGAAGTATTGGGAGTCGACGATGATACGCGGTGCCTTTGGTCTGTTGGTGAGCAGGGGATTTTGCAGCATGGTGTTCACCATGCTGCTGGTCATGGCAATGATGTCCTGGCTGTCGATTCCGATACCCGAAAGGGTACCACCGGCAGACGGATCTTCGTATATCACTGCCCGGCCGCTGTCGCTGGGACGACCGGTCGCGGCGCAGCCGGATGTCAGGAGACTGGCGAGGGCGAAGGCCAGAAATCGAGTGGACATGATCACCTCTTTGCTGGGGAGGGGCGGATTTCTTGTCCCCCGGGGAATCTGCTCTGACTCCTTGGGGGAATGGGCCGAAATTCCTGCCGTCCCGGACTGTAGTTGGCGTGAGCTGGAAAAATTATTTGTAATTTGTTTTTATATTCCGATAAAATATCAGTAGTGTCCGGTTAAGAAGTTGCATAGGCTCCGAAGTCCAAGTCAATGATATCGGGAGGCCCTAAGCCTGCGGCCGCATCCTCGGCGGCCTCGTTGCGAATATTGTTGCGAAGCTCACGCACCCTGTTGATGCTGACACGTTCGCCATGCTCTTCGTGGCAGTAGATGGCCAGCAGCAAATAAGTAATCAACCCTGCGAGGATCTGCACCAGCAGGCCGTAGGGACTGCGGGCAATCAGGTGATACACCTTGAGGTGGCGCTTCCACCAGGCGAAGAAGGACTCGATCGTCCAGCGTAGCTTGTAGATCAAGGCAATCTGCTCGGCGGTCAGATCGAAGCGGTCGGTGGCGACCCAATAGGATTTTTGGTCAACCTTGTAGCCGACCACACGCACTTCTCGTTCGGTCTGGTTGACATCTTTGGTGCCGAGCAACACCCTGGCGTCATAGAAAACATGACTGCCGGGGACAACAGGATTGGCGCTCAACTCCGTCTTACGAGAACTGGCTTTGATGCGGCAGACAAAGTGGCGTCCCTGATCCTGCCAGTCGTCAAAGTTTTTGTAACACTGGTAATAGCGGTCATAGACACCTGTCTGACCGGGAGCCACGAGCCGTTCCGCCTGAGGACGCTCGTCGCCCTTGCCGTCGGTTAATGTGACTTTCTGGGGGACACCACGACCGATATCGAACCCCAGGTGAACCTTGGCCTTTTTGGCTCCGTCTCGATAGTCCGCCCAGAGCATGGACAGCGTAGCGTCAATCAGCGAACCATCGACGGCGATCAGATCGCCGAGATCGGAGATGTCTTTGGCGACAGGAATCTTTTGTGAGACCTGTTTCTGCAGGTCTTCGTAAACATGAATCATCTGCTCCAGCCCTCGGGTATTGATCGCCTCAAAGAAGGCGCTTTTCCGGATACCGCCGGGCGGTGCAATATGAGTCGCGGCAAAATCTTCCTGCGTCAGAACCTGAAGCAGATGACGCCCCGAAGAATGCTCTTCGAGGTGATAGTAGGTCAGGATTTTCAACTGATCTTCAAACGTCATCTGCAGTGGCCTGTTGCCTCGGGCCTCAAGAACCGGGGCATGTTCGAGAGCGCCCTTGAACGGGGTAAAAAGTCGGACAATGGAGCGCCTGCTAAGCCGGGTACGGTGGCAGCGAACAAGTAATGACATTTTCGTAAATCCTCATATAAAATAGGTATTTACGAAAATCACCGCGCCGACTTCACGACGATTTGTCAAGCAAAAAATACGCTAACTTGTGAAAATATTTACAATTATCTGCAACTTTGGGTGAATGCAATTTGCTAACCGGACACTACTGATAAAATATGCGCTATTCATCAATTTTCTTCAAATTAAAAATCTTTGGGAGGGTATTGGAACATGAGATTGAAATTCCTTTTTTTGCTGGTTGTTTTGGGCCTTATTGCGGGGTGTGCGCAATTTGAAAAAAAGGATGAAGGGTTCCGGGTTGTTGCCGCAGAGGCCCTAAAATATGCCAAGCTGAGTGTAGACCAGATCGGGCAGAACAACGATCAGAGTATCCACCAGGGACAGGTGGATGGCCTGGAATTTTTTGCCCCCGCGACTTTTAGTCGTAGCATATATTACCGGGACAAGGTAAGGAAAAACATTCAGGGAAATCAAAATCGTCGGGAAATTATCCGGGAATCGGAGCTGCTCCAGAAGTATCTCAAGGAATCCTATGACCTGAAGGATACCCTCACCCTGGAGTTGAAAGAAATTCTCCAGGTGAACCAGTTCCTGAAAAAACTCAACGCCCATGTTTCCTACCCGAAAGAGTTCGCCAGCTTTCAGGAACGGACTGCGGACATGATCCAGCAGTTCGAGGAAGATCGAACCCCGGCCGCGTTCAAGGATCGTGGCGCCCTGTTGGGGGACATGCAGAAACTAGAGGCACAGGTGACCATTGAGATCGTTCTGGGTCCTGCCAAGAAGGTTTTCGATGACATGCAGGAACGGGATCTTGACGAGGAAGCTCCCCTGTCGCTGCAAAAGGCCAAGGATGTTTACGCCGCCGGGGAGGCGGCCATCTGGCAAAATTGTCGGGACCAGGAGACTCTGGACCGGGCCGGGTCCGGAGCTCTTTTCTGGAGTACCCGGGCACGTAACCTCAGTGAGGAGACTCGTCGGCTCAAGGGATTGAAGAAGGATGAATTTGAGTCGGTCGTTCTGGAAGCCGAGAGCCGTCTGCATGCCATCGGCAAGGCTTTGGGGGTGGAGGACTTGCGTAATCTCCCACTGAACGAGCAGGGGCGCGCCCTGGTCCAGAAGATCGGCACTCAGATTGCCACTGATGCCTCTGCACCACCCAAGTAATGCAATGTAAATTGTTTCCAACCCGATTCACTGTTCTTGGTCGCCAGTCCGTCGTCCATTCCCGGGAGGGGAGATTGCCTTTCGGGTTTCGCCGCAGGCGCGCCAGCCATTGATTTCTTTGACCGCCATTCGGCCCAGGGAGGGATTTGACATGAAGCCTAGTCATTGGGCACTTCAGAGAGGCTCCTTGCCCCTGATCCTGCTCCTCGCTTGCCTCTTTACCCTGCCACCTGATCCGGCCTCTTCCGGGTTCAGTTTCTCCCGGAGCAAGGAAGAGTTACTTTTGGAGTCTATCCAAAACGGCGACTCGGCCCAGACTGGCGAGCTATTGGCCAAGGGAGCCAACCCAAATGCCGCCGATCCGACCGGTACCGCGCTGAACTGGGCCGTTTCGGTGGCAAATCTCGAAATCATCCAAAAACTGCTGGATCGCGGTGCGAATGTCAATGCCAGGGATGCAAGCGGCATGGACGCCCTGAGCCTGGCCACCCTTTCCGGGCAGGTTGAGATCGCCAAGATTCTGCTTGATCGGGGTGCAAAGCTCTCCACCGCCGGCGAGCCCGGGAAACGGGCCTTCGAACTCGCCTTGCAGGCCGAAGAAGACGAATTGGTAGTCCTCTTCTTAAATCGGGCGATTGCCGATAATCAACAGGAAATTGTTCAACAGATTCTGGAAAGCGGCATCGCTACCCGGGGAGAATCCCCGCTTATCCTGGCGCTGAATAACGGCCATGCAGATCTGGCGGTCAAAATGCTGGAGTTTGCTCCGGACGTCAACACCAAAAGCGCCAAAGGCGACCCGCTCCTGGTCGTCGCCATGCGTAAGCGGCAGTCCGATTTTGTGTCCATCCTTCTGGAGCGCAATGTCGATGTCAATGCGGTGGACAGCCATGGGGACTCGCCGCTCTTCATCGCTCTGGAAGATAACGATTTGTCCCTGGTCATGGCTCTGTTAGATCATGGTGCCAATGCTCGAGTCACCGCCGGAAACGGCGAGTCCCTGTTGGGGATGGCCGTTGCTCGTCGTCAAGGGGACCTGGCCAAGGCCCTGTTAACCCATGGTGCCGATGCCAAGGCTGTTAACTCTGCCGGGGAGCCGTTGGTCATCGCGGCAATCCGGGATGGCGACCCGATCATGGCGGCCCTGCTGATTGAGCATGGCGCCGATATTAATGCCCGCGATAAGCATGGTCGAGCTCTGGTCAGTCTGGCGGTTACCGCCAATCAATCGGAAATCCTCTCTCTGCTCCTGGCCAAGGGCGCCGATATTCACGTCAATGACGGCGAGGACGGCTCACTGGCCCTGCTTGCGGTGCAGGCAGGACAGGCGGCGCTGGCAATGCAGTTGCTGGCGCAGGGAGCCGATGTTAATGCGACCGATCGGGACGGGGAGACGCTGGTCTCCCTCGCCGTTCGCAATCGTCAGCACGACTTTGTCGCGTCCCTCCTCAGCATGCAGACTGAACTGGGCCTGCTCGATCCGCAGGGGGTCCCGCTTGTCGTAGTCGCTGCCCGCCAGGAGGATTTCCGGATGGCGTCGTTGCTTTTGACGGCCGGAGATGAGACCTTGAACCGGCAGGCCGGCCCCGCTTTGCTCAAAGAGGCCGTTGTCTCGGGACAGTTGGAGTTCGCGAGAAATCTCTTGGAAACAACCATGAACGATGCCTCTGCGGAAGTTCTGACCCCCAATCTCTTCCTGGCAATCGAGGGCAACCAGCCTGAAATGGCCAAGCTCCTCCTCCAGAAGGGGGCAGATGTGCAGGCCAGCAGCCAGGACGAAAGGGGGAACACCCCCCTGATCGCAGCGGTCTCTCTGATGGAACCGCTCATGGCCCGCCTGTTGCTCGACCAGGGCGCCGTCTTGGAGGCGAAGAACAGTTGCGGAAACACGGCCCTGATGGAGGCGGCCTTGCAAGGCAACGCCCCGCTGCTAATCCTGCTGCTGGAAGAAGGGGCCAAGGCCAATGGCAGGAACCTTCAGGGCGAGACGGCCCTGACTCTGGCGGCCAGCAATAATCATACAGAGATTGTTCAGACCTTGCTGACCCGCAAGGACGCCATCACCGTTGAAGATTATTGGGACTATCTGGCAACGAACCCCGGGGCCGAGGAAAAGCGGATCATTTTTGACCAGTTGGTCTCCCGTCTGAAGAATCGCCAGGAGGAGCTCGACTTCTTCGCTAAAATCAGGGAAAAGTACCCAGCGGATACTCACCTGTTGCCCGAGCGGTTACAGCTCCTGACCGTGGGACCTCCCGGAATGACGGTCTTCGATATCGTCAAGTTGATTGAAAGCCATGTTGGTGACAGCGTTATTGTTGCCAAGATCAATATGGCCAAGGGGGGATACAAGAACTTCGAAACGGACGAAATCATCCTGTTGACCAACGAATTGGGGATCACCGTCGACGTCATGGCGGCGATGCTTGCCGTAACCCAGAAACAATCACCGGCACCTGCAGCCGTCGCGGCTTCCCCCCCTCCCGCCGCTCGACCTATGGTCAATCTGCCCCCACCGCCACCGGTACCGGTGGCGGTGGCAGCAGCGGCAGTCCCGGTAGTCAGCGCGCCTCCTGCACCGGCGGAGCCTCCGGTACCCCGGCCCATCGTTGGAACCAGCGGGAAGTACATGTGTCCCTTCACCGATGATGGCACCCTGACCGATTGGGTCGATATGGATCTCAGCATGGATGTCGGTTCCACCGCCGGTGGAACCATCGGTGCGGTAGCGGGGGCTTATGCAGGAAAGAAGGTCGCGGAGGAGGTTCTGTCGCGCGTCCCCTTCGGAGGGTTGTTCGGAAGTTTGGTCGGCGGGGTTGCCGGAAACGTCGCCGGCAAGACCATTGGGAAGAAGTCGGGTTTCGAACTGGCAGGCGGGTGGGACTATGTCAAGAAGACCAGCTGCCTTTCATTCAACAGCCTGAAAGACATGGCCGATTATCTCTATGTGACCTATAACCAGCATGAGCATTTCACTAAGGCGCTCGATTCTACCGTGAAGGTCTATCCGGAATTCAAGAATTACATTCATTGACGCGCTTGGGAGCTTGTCAGCGGATGGTTTCCGAGGTAGTCCATACTTCCGGGAAACCTATCCGGGGGCGTGATCCTCGAAATTTGCAGGATTAACATATCAGGGCGGAGCCGGAGGAGGCTTCGCCCTGATATTTTTGATGCCGTTCCATTCTGGAGGAATTCAGGCTCACGGGTGGATCTTGCGATTCTCGCGCCAAAGGCTTACCGACCACCTCGAATCCGAAGGGGCGGCGGATCAGTTTCCCTTCGGGGTAGCCGAGCAGGGAATTGGAGGGGACCCGAACCGCTGGACCGGCTACCCGAAATCGCCAAGGGCGGCAGCCTCGGATTCGGGAGCCTGGGAAATCGGCCCGGGGGGATGGACTACCAGGGCGAAGCGACGGAGACTAACAATCGATTCAGTTCGGGTGGACTGGGCCCTAGCTGGTCACCGCTCCCATCGAGGCCGATGAGACCAGCCGAGCGTACTTGGCCAGTACGCCCCGAAGATAGCGAGGTGCTGGCGCCTGCCAGGTGGCCCGGCGTGCCGCAATCGCATCCTCCGGGACCTCGAGGTTCAATTCCCCACGGTCGAGATCGATCTCGATCCGGTCGCCTTCCTGCACCAGGGCCAGCAGGCCGCCGACCTGGGCCTCGGGGGCGACGTGGCCGATCATGATGCCGTGGGTGCCGCCGGAGAAGCGGCCGTCGGTGACCAGGGCGACGCTCTTGCCGAGCCCCGCCCCCATCAGCGCCGAAGAGGGGGAGAGCATCTCGCGCATGCCGGGGCCGCCTCTGGGGCCTTCGTAGCGGATGACGACGACGTCACCGGCCTTGATCTGGCCGGCGAGAATCGCCGCGAGCGCCTCCTCCTCCCGCTCGAAGACCCGCGCCGGGCCATTGAAGTTGGCCATCTCCTTGCCGCTGATTTTCAGAACGCATCCCTCGCTGGCGAGATTGCCGCGCAGCACGCGGATGTGGCGGCCGGCCGGGGCGTAGGGCTGTTCCAGACTGAAGATGATCTCCTGGTCCGGCGGGCGTTGTGGCGCATCCGCGAGGTTTTCCGCCAGGCTTTTGCCGGTCACCGTCAGGCAATCGCCGTGGAGGAAGCCGGCGTCGAGGAGCAGCTTCATCACCATCGGCAGCCCGCCGATGGCATGCAGGTCGTTCATCACGTACTGGCCGAAGGGCTTGAAGTTGCCGAGCAGCGGGACCCGGGCGGTGATCTGCTCGATGTCTGCCAGGGTCAGTTCGATGCCGGCTTCGTGGGCGAGGGCGAGCAGGTGGAGGACGGCGTTGGTCGAGCCGCCCAGCGCCCAAGCGACGGTGAGGGCGTTCTCGAAGGCCTTGCGGGTCATGATGGCGCGGGCGCTGATGCCGGCCTTGAGCAGGGCGATGACCGCCCGGGCGGCGCGGACGCCGTCCTCCTGCTTGTCGGCGGAGAGGGCGTTATGCGCATCGACAGCGAGGTTGGAGGCGGCGCCGGGGAGGCTCATCCCCATCGCCTCGATGGCGGAAGCCATGGTGTTGGCGGTGTACATGCCGGCGCAGGAGCCGGCACCGGGACAGGCGCGGCATTCGATGGCGTGCAACTCATCGGCGTCGATCTTTCCGGCGCAGTGGGCGCCGATCGCCTCGAAGGCGCTGACGATGTTGAGGGCCTGGCCGCGGTACTCGCCGGGGAGGATGCTGCCGCCGTAGAGGGTCAGGCCGACCAGGTTGTTGCGGGCGATTGGCATCAGGGCGGCGGGGATCGTCTTGTCGCAGCCGGAAAGGGTGATCACCGCGTCGACCCGGTAGCCTTCGGTCATCAGCTCGATGCTGTCGGCGATCACCTCGCGGCTGACCAGCGAGTATTTCATCGCCTCGCTCCCCATCGAGATGCCGTCGGAGACGACCGGGGTGCCGAAGACGATCGCCTTGCCGCCGGCCGCCTCGATCGCCTGCTGGACGAGGTCCCCCAGCGCCCGGAGATGGTCGTTGCAGGGGGTGCCGTTGGTATAGGGGACGGCCAGGGCGATGAGCGGCTTGTCGAAGTCGGCGTCGGAAAAACGCACTGCCCGCAGCATGGTGCGCGCGGCGGTCCGTTCCACCCATTTTTCCGTCCCCTTGCGCCCGGTGATCTCTGTACTGCGCCTCTTCATCCCCGCCTCATTTCTCCAGCGCGGTGACGCCGGTGCGGGCGATCTCGATCAGGTGCTCGGGGCCGAGGTCGCGGAGGAAGCCGTCGAGACGGTCGGTCGGCCCGGCGATCTGGATGATGTGGATGTCATGGGGCTGGCTGTCGAGGATTTCGAGCTGGTACTTCTTCTCCAGCTTCTCCAGCTGCTTCGCCTCGAGCTCGAACTTGACGATCGCCACCTCGCGCCAGTAGCTGTCGTCCCGATCGAGCTCCTTGGCGCGGATCACCTCGGTAAACTTCTCGATCTGGCGGATCACCTGGGTCACCCGCGCCTCGTCGTCCTCGCGCAGGGTGATCGTCATGCGGCTCGTCCCCGGCGCCTTCGCCTTGCAGACGGTGAGGGTGTCGACGTTGTACATCTTGCGCCGGATCAGCATCGAGATCTTGTTCAGGGTCCCCGGCTTGTCCTGCACGAAGGCGAGTATCGCCCGGCGTTTCATCGGTTTTTCTGTCATGGGTCTCTTCCCATCCCGGCTAGAAATTAAAGGAGAAGCGCCTTCATTGCCAGCGTCCCGGTCACTTGCCGGAGCGCGAGACGATCATGTCGCCGAAGCCCCCCCCCGAGGGGATCATCGGCAGCACGATCTCCGACGGGTCGCAGACAAATTCGAGCAGGTAGGGACCAGCGTGGTCGATGGCGCCCTGCAGCGCCGCATCGACCTGGTCGAGGGTCGTCACCTTCTGGTAGGGGATGCCGTAGGCCTGGGCGATCAGGCCGTAATCGGGGCTTTGCATCGGCGTGCCGGAGTAGCGCCCGTCGAAGAAGAGGGTCTGCCACTGGCGCACCATGCCGAGATAGCCGTTGTTGAGGATGATGATCTTGACGTCGGTCTGCTGCTCCATGATGGTGCCGAGTTCCTGGATGTTCATCTGGAAGCCGCCGTCGCCGCTGATCGACCAGACCCGTTCCTCGGGCCGGGCGAGCTTGGCGCCGATCGCCATCGGCAGCGAGCAGCCCATGGTGCCGGCCCCCCCCGAGGTGAACCAGCTGTTCTCGGTCTGGAAATTGTAGAAGCGCGCGCAGATCATCTGGTGCTGGCCGACGTCGGGGACGATGATGTCCCTGCCGGCGGTGATATCGGAGAGACGGCGGATGATGCTCTTCATCAGTAGTCTGCCGCCGCTGCCGACCCCGGCGGCGATTTCGGCCTCGACCTCGGCGCGGGTCGTCTCGCGGTTGGCGGCGATCTCCTGCAGCCAGCGCCGCCGCGGCTTGTAGATCAGCTCCGGGTCGCCGAGCATGACATGCAGGGTTCGGTAGACGTCGGCGTTGATGGCGACGGTGGTGCGCACGTTCTTGTCGAGCTCGGAGGGGTCGATCTCGACGTGGATGACGTCGGCATTTTTGGCGTACTCATTGAGCTTGCCGGTGACCCGGTCGTCGAAGCGCATGCCGAAGCTGATGATCAAATCGGCGTTCATCACCGCCCGGTTCGCCTCGACGGTGCCGTGCATCCCCATCATGCCGAGGCTCAAGGGGTGATCGACCGGCAGCGCCGACAGCCCGTGCAAGGTGAAGGCGATGGGGATGTTGGTCTTCTCGGCGAACTGCTGCAGCAGCTGGCCGGCGTTGCTGGCGATGACGCCGTGGCCGCAGAACATCACCGGCCGCTCGCTGCGGTTGATCATGCCGATCGCCCGGGTCAGGACATCCCGCTCCGGGGAGGGGTGGTAGAAGAAGCCCGGCAGCTCGGGGCGGAAACTCTTCGGGTTGAATTTGTACCCTTCTTCGGTCTGCTGCAGCTGCACATCCTTGGGGATGTCGATCACCACCGGCCCGAAGCGCCCGGTGGTAGCGACATAGAAGGCCTCGTGGATGCTCTTTTCGATCTCGGCGGCGGCAAGCGGCATGTAGGTCTGCTTGCAGATCGGCATCATGACCCCGACCACGTCGCTCTCCTGGAAGGCATCGGTGGCGATCACCCCGGTCGCCACCTGGCCGGTGATGGCGACGATCGGCACCGAGTCCATGTGGGCGTCGGCGACGCCGGTGACGAGGTTCATGGCGCCCGGTCCGGAGGTCGAGAGGCAGACCCCGATCTGCGGGGTCTCGGTGGAGAGGGAGGCGCGGGAGAGCCCCTGCGCCATGAAGGTCGCCCCCTGCTCATGGCGCGGCATGATGAAGGTGAAATGTTCCTGCTTCCCCATCTCGTCGAAGA
Source organism: Desulfuromonas carbonis (assembly GCF_054658035.1). Classification (NCBI taxonomy): domain Bacteria; kingdom Pseudomonadati; phylum Thermodesulfobacteriota; class Desulfuromonadia; order Desulfuromonadales; family Desulfuromonadaceae; genus Desulfuromonas; species Desulfuromonas carbonis. Next base: position 1,856,421 of record NZ_BAAHXR010000003.1, read on the forward strand.
CCGGCATGATCGCGCCGCCGGTATAGCCGAAGATGTATTTCACGCCCCGGGCGCGCAGCGCCTTCAAAACCAGTTCCGTTCCTTGCATCGGTTACCTCGTCGCTAGGGAGACCGGCCAGGGCCGGTCTGCTGTCAAAAGGTCAAAGTCGTAAGTTCAACAGGCATCACGATGCGAACAGCCAGGGTTCGGCACGTCTTCGCTGCTCCTCGAAGGCCCGGATCGCGTCGGCGTGCTGAAGGGTGAGGCTGATCTCGTCCAGCCCTTCGAGCAGGCACTTTTTGCGGAACGGGTCGAGTTCGAAGCGCAGCACCTCTCCCAAAGGGGTGGTGACCTGCTGCGCGGCCAGATCGACCTGGAGCCGGTAGCCGGGGGTTGCCGTCACCGCGGCGAAGAGCCGGTCGACCTCGGCATGGGTCAGAACGACCGGCAGGATGCCATTCTTGGTGCAGTTGTTGGCGAAGATGTCGGCGAAGCTCGGCGCGATCACCACCTGGAAGCCGTAGTCGAGGAGCGCCCAGGGGGCATGCTCGCGGGACGAGCCGCAGCCGAAATTGTCGCGGGTCAGCAGGATCTGCGCCCCCTGGTAGCGCGGCTGGTTGAGGACGAAGTCCGGGTTGAGGGGACGCTTGCTGCAGTCCATGCCGAGTTCGCCGTGATCGAGGTAGCGCCACTCGTCGAAGAGGTTCGGCCCGAATCCGGTGCGCTGGATCGATTTCAGAAACTGCTTGGGGATAATGGCGTCGGTATCGACGTTGGAGCGGTCAAGTGGTGCGACCAGCCCGTTGAGCCGGGTAAATGACTGCATGATATTAGTCCTCCAGGGTGCGGACATCGACGAAATGACCGGTAATTGCGGCGGCAGCGGCCATCGCCGGACTGACCAGGTGGGTGCGCCCGCCCTGCCCCTGCCGTCCCTCGAAGTTGCGGTTCGAGGTTGAGGCGCAGCGCTCCTGTGGCGCCAGCCGGTCCTCGTTCATGCCGAGACACATGGAACAACCTGCCTCGCGCCACTCGAAGCCGCAGGCCTTGAAGATCGCGTCGAGCCCTTCGGCCTCGGCCTGTTTTTTCACCAGCCCCGAACCCGGCACCACCAGCGCCCGCTTGATGTTGGCGGCCAGCTTGTGCCCCTTGACGATGGCCGCGGCGGCGCGCAAATCCTCGATGCGGGCGTTGGTGCAGGAGCCGAGAAAGATGGTATCGGGGTAGATGGCGGTGATCGGCGTGCCCGGTGCCAGCCCCATGTACTCAAGGGCCTTCTTCATCCCCTCGCGCTTGACCGCATCGGGCTCGGCGGCCGGGTCGGGGACGCGGCCGCCGACGCTGGAAACCATCTCCGGCGAGGTCCCCCAGGTCACCTGGGGCTCGATCGCGGCGGCGTCGAGATGCACGGTGCGGTCGTAACGGGCGCCAGGGTCGCTGTGCAGGGTGCGCCAGTCGGCTTCCGCCCGCGCCCAGAGCTCCCCCTTTGGCGCGAAGGGCCGTCCCTTGACGTACTCGATGGTCTTGTCGTCGACGGCGATCATGCCGGCCTTGGCCCCCGCCTCGATCGACATGTTGCAGATCGTCATCCGCCCTTCCACGGAGAGCGCCCGGATCGCGTCGCCGCCGTATTCGATGACGTAGCCGGTACCGCCAGCGGTACCGATGGCGCCGATGATCGCCAGCATGATGTCCTTGGCGGTGATGCCGCGGCCGACCTCGCCGTCGACGCTGACCAGCATGTTGCGGGCCTTCTTCTGGTTCAGGCACTGGGTCGCCAGCACGTGCTCGACCTCGGAGGTGCCGATACCGAAGGCGAGGGTCCCCAGCGCTCCGTGGGTCGAGGTATGGGAGTCGCCGCAGACGATCGTCATGCCGGGGAGGGTCAGACCCTGCTCCGGGCCGATGATGTGAACGATCCCCTGGCGCACGTCGTTCATGGCGAACTCGCTGATGCCGAACTCGTCGCAGTTGGCGTCCAGGGTTTCGACCTGCAGCCGCGAGAGGGGCTCGGCAATGCCGCCGCTGCGGTCGGTGGTGGGGACGTTATGGTCCGGTACCGCCACGTTGGCGCCGGATCGCCAAGGACGGAGGCCAGCCAGGCGCAGCCCTTCGAAGGCCTGCGGCGAGGTGACTTCGTGGACCAGGTGCCGGTCGATGTAGAGCAGGCAGGTGCCGTCTTCGTCGCAGCGCACCAGGTGACGTTCCCAGAGTTTGTCGTAAAGGGTCTGCTTCATCGTCGTGATCCATGGTCGGAAGGAGGAAGTGCACCGCTTCACAGCCGTGCGGGCGCCGATTTATTACCAAAATGGAAATACAATTATGAGCCAGGACCTGCCGAAGTCAAACGGAAGATTTCATTCCCGTTTTTTCGGCGGCGGTTCGATAAATGTGCGGCGGCCGGGAAACCGCCTCCCGGGCTCTTCGTCTACAGGAGCCCCGGGGAGAGGGGAATGCCATGAAAGGAGATCTGCCCTCTCTGTGGCCATCATTGCCACTGTCAGGTTCTCCAACTACCCTCTGCCCAGGCAGCCAACCACCGGGACCAGTACCGCCGCCCGGCCCGCCGCCCCCGTCAAAGGCCCCGCTCCCCCTTGCTTTTTTCCCCTCGACTGGACTATCTTTCTTCCCAAGGTTCCGGTTTTTAATGCCCCCCAACCCAGGAGCGTCATAGCATGGCCCCCGGTGAATTCCTCCAGGCCTGCGCCGCAGGCGAAGTCTGGCTCTACTGCAAGAGTTGTCAGCAAACCAAAAATTTCAATGCGGTTGAACACCTGCGCAGCATCGAAAATCCCTCCTACTGGGGACCCGAGCCCTGGTGGCAGGACACCCGGGAATTTCGCTGCCCCGATTGCGGCAGTGTACAGCAGTCGAACCTGCAGCGGGAGAGCTTCTGAGCGTGCGGCCTGAGTTGCCGGCTGGTAAAGTTTATCCTGATTAGGTCCGGTTCTCAGCTATGACATTTTCTGTCGCGCTGAGGCCGTATGTTTTGGGCATGGAACCCACCCGAATACAGGAGGTTATCGTCCATGCCCACCAATCGCATTCAGTTTCAACCGGGCTTGAGCCTGGCCGCGTTTCTGAAAGAGTATGGGACGGAGGCCCAATGCGAGGCCGTTGTCGAACGATGGCGCTGGCCCAAAGGCTTTGCCTGCCCGGCGTGTGGGGCCGAGCGTGCCATCATCTTTCGGCGTAGCCGGTCGAAGATCTTCCAGTGCAATAGCTGCCGAAGGCAAACGTCTCTGATCTCGGGAACGGTCTTTCATGGGACCAACTTGCCGCTTACGCAGTGGTTCCTGGCAATCTATTTCGTGACTCAGGGTAAATCCGGCCAGTCGATACTGGAACTGAGACGGATGCTGGGACTGAGCTACAAGGCGACCTGGCGGCTCAAACATAAGCTCATGCAGGCCATGTTCGAGCGCGAAGAGAAAACCGTCTTGGCGCAACGGGTCGAGATCGACGACGCCTACCTGGGCGGGGAGCGCACAGGTGGCAAGGTCGGACGAGGCTCGGAAAACAAAGTGCCGTTCATTGCTGCCGTGGAAACCAGTCATGAGGGGCGCCCTCTGCGAGCGGTTTTTAGCCGGGTGACGACCTTCAGCAGCCATGATGTTGACCAATGGGCCAGGAACCACCTTTCTTCGTCGGCCTTCGTGGTATCGGACGGCCTGAATTGTTTCCGGGCGGTGACCAAGACGGGGTGCAGCCACCAGCGCGAGGTGGTCGGGGATCAACGCAGAAGTACCGACATGGGATGATTTCACTGGATCAACACCATTTTGGGCAATCTTAAGACCGCCATCGCCGGGACGTATCACGCGTTTGACTTCGATAAGTACGCGCACCGCTACCTGGCGGAGTTTCAATACCGTTTCAATCGCCGCTTTGACCTACGCAGCATGCTGCCGAGGCTGGTATTTGCCTGCGTCTCAATCGGCAAACGGCCCGAGGCGTGGCTACGCCACGCTGAGAATTGGACCTAATCAGGAAGTTTATTGACCCCTAACCTGTTCCTGGAGGTGGCAATGAAACTGCGCAAGAAATTTCTCGATTTTGAGTACGAAGAAGTTCTCGATATCCGCACCCGGGAATTGATCCGGGTTGCCTGCGCCGTGGCGGTCGGCTGCCCCGACTGACTGCAGAAACACTTCGCGGTCGCGGAGCAGGCAGGCGCCAGCCGGGAAGAACTTCGGGAAGCGATGGCCTACGGGATGATCGCTCCCGGGGGGCGGGCAAAAAATTTCGCCCTTGGGCAGTTGCGGGAGCTCGATTCCGGCCAATAAAGTGACGATTCCGGACGGCAAGGGGCCGCCAGGGAGTTTTCCCTGGCGGCCCCTTGCTTTTTTACCCGGGATAGATTAAAAAAACGATTCCTAACGAGTTGAAAAACTGGAGAAACTTCCGTGGCAATCGATGAGAGCTCCCAATTCCGGCGCCTGCGCAAACTGGTCGGCAAGGCGATCGGCGACTTCAATCTGATCGAGGCGGGCGACCGCATCGCGGTGGCGGTTTCCGGTGGCAAGGACAGCTACGTCCTGCTGCACCTGCTGGAAAGCCTGCGCCGGCGGGCGCCGGTGCGTTACGAGCTGGTGGCGGTGAACGTCGACGCCGGCTTTTCCGGCTACCGGCAGGAGGTGCTGGCGGCCCATCTGCAGGAACACGGATTTGCCTCGCGGCTGCAATCGACCGAGATGGCCACTATTATCGATGCCAAGCTGCGCCCCGGCTCTTCCTACTGTGCGTTCTGTGCCCGTCTGCGGCGCGGCGTCCTCTATTCCATCTGCGACGAGCTCGGCTGCAACAAGCTGGCACTCGGTCACCACCTCGACGATTTCATCGAAACCCTGCTCCTCAACCAGTTCTTCGTCGGCAAACTGGCGGCGATGAGCCCGCGGATGCTGGCGGACAACGGCCGCCAGACGGTGATCCGGCCGCTGGTCTACGTCGAGGAGTCGGCCGTGGCCGCCCTCGCCGCCGAACTGCAGGTGCCGATTATCGACTGTGGTTGCCCGGTGCAGGGGACAGAAGAACAGCAGCGCCAGCGGATGAAGAGCCTGGTCGGCCAGTTGGCGCAGGAGATTCCGCAGCTGCGGCGCAGCCTGCTCGGTGCGATGGGAAACGTCCAGCCCCGTCACCTGCTCGATCTTCACCTGCAACCATCCTGAAACTCCCTGGAACGGGGCGGAAAAACGGTTAAACTTCAGGTAAGGAATTTCCGGGGGAATCATGGTTAGCAGCGACATCAGCGACGATTTCGATCTCAACCTGGCCAGCCATGTCCAGCAGCTTCTCTTTCCGAAGAGCTCCCCCTACTGCGACTGGGCCTGTATCGGCGTGAAGAACCTGATGGCGCGCGGCCTGGGCGGGGACTATTTCGATTTCATCGCCATGCCCGACGGGTGCCAGGCGGTTTTTGTCGGTGATGTGACCGGTCACGGCGTGCATGCCTCGGTGGTGATGGCACTCCTCTACGGCTATATTCACCGCGCCTCCCAATCCTTCTGCTCGCCCGTCGATCTGGTGCGGGAAATCAACGCTTTCCTGCAGTCCTTCGCCCGTCGTTCCGCCGAATTCGATCATTATTTTTCCACCACCCTCTTCTGCGCCAGCATCGACCCGTTATCGCTGCGGATGGAGTACGTCAACGCCGGCCACCCGGCGCCGCTGGTGCGCCGTGGCGACGATATCCTCTCTCTGCCGGCCACCTCGGCCCCGGTTGGATTTTTCGACGCACCGGAGATTCAAAGCGGTTCGTTCCGTTTTCACCCCCAGGACCGGCTGCTCCTCTACACCGATGGCATAACCGAGTCATCCAACCCCGCGGGGGAACTGTTCGGTACCGAGAGGCTGCAGCAGGTGCTGCGGGAAAAGGACGGCGACTACCGGAATTTCCTTAACCAGCTCTTCGCGGTGCGGGGGGATTTTGCCGGCGACACTGCGCCGGAGGATGACTGCACCGCCATTGTGATCGATTTTCATACGCCGCGCGGAGGCCTCGATGCTGCATAGCCGGATGCCTGCCGGGAAAAACCGTCAACTGGCCGTGGCGGTCCGCGATCCGGCGCTGCAGGCCATTCTCGGTGCCCTGCTGGAGGAGTGGCTGTACGCGGTGGTGCCGCGAGCGGAAGAAGCGACCCTGGTTTTGCTGGAGGAAGGACTGGCGTTTTCTGCTTCGGGGGTGGAAGTGGTACGGCTGGCCCGGTTTCCGAGTTCCGGCCGCGACCGGATTGCGCTGCCCATCGTAGTGGAAGAGCTCTGGGCCGCCCTCGAGCCCCGCTTCCACCGGCCGCCCCGCGCCCATATCCGCATCGATCTCGACCGTCCTGCCGTGGTCTCGGTGCGCGGTGAGCGGGAGGCGACCCGGATCGTCAGCCTTTCCGATCTCGGTACCCGCTTTTCCCTGACGCGGGAACTGGTCAACGACGAGCAGCTGCAGCTCGATGTCGAGCTTGACGGAAGGACCTGGCACCTGGAAGGGCGGGTTATCTACGTCATCCCGCGCGGCGATCTCGATGGCTCCGGCGCATTTGATATCGGCATGCTCTTTATCCATCCCGCGATCGAGACCCGGGGGGAGTTGCGGAATTTGGTGGTTCGCCGCTACCTGGAGCGGGTTGCCCGGCGTCTTCCCTCCGAGCTGTTTTATGCCGGACTGGCCCATTTTGCGCTCCCCTCTGCCACCCGGAAGGCTCTGGTTGCGGAGTAAGGTGGTCCCCGCTCTCAGGACAGAAACGACGATGGCCCGGATTTCCCGGGCCATCGTCGTTTTTGGAGCAGATTATTTTTTAAAAACCTTGGCCAGCAGTCCTCCGCCGTCGGGACGGGTTCGGCGCATGTTGATCAGGCGCAACTCCCGCAGTGCCTCGGTGCAGCGCGGATTGCACTTGATCGCCATCTCGAACTGTTTTTCGGCCTCCCGCTCCCGCCCTTCCTGTTTCAGCAGGTAGCCGAGATAGAGGTGGCTGCGGTCGAGCCTGTTGTTGAGGTCGAGGGAGTGCTGCAGCGCCTGCATCGACTCGCCGAGGCGTTCGCGGTCGCCGGGATAGGCCTTGAACTTGGCCCAGGCGTAACTGGTCAGGTACTCAGGTTCTTTGGGGCTGAGCTTGACCGCCCAGCTGAAGGCTTCGAGGGCCTCCGGATAATTTTTCGCCCGGAGGAAAACCATCCCCTTCTGGAAGGCGGTTTCGGCCTGCAGGATGTCTGTCACGTCCTGTTGCCGTTCCTTCTTCCTGCCGCTGATCTGATCGAGGTAATCCTGGCGGCTTTTCGGGTTGCTGATGACCTGGTAGGCCTCGCCGATGTGCCTGAAGAGCTCGTTGATTTTTGCGGTGAGATCTTCGGAGAGGTGTTTCTGCAGAAACTGGTCGGGGTGGTACTTCTTGGCAAGGGCAAAGTACTTGCGGCGGATCTCATCCGCTCCGGCATCGCGGGTTACTTCGAACAGGGCAAAGTGATCGAGGGAAAGCAGCCGCGCATAATCGGCAAGAATCCTCTGACGCAGCTCCCGGGTGTCGGCGAACTGGTGCAGCACCGCCAGATCCTCCTCCCCGGCCTGTACCACCGGCGCCTCCCGGCTCTCGAGGATTTCGGCGGTGAGCAGCCCCGCCAGGAACTGTTCCAGTTCGCGGTGGCTGAGGGGGAATTGGGCGAGGAGCTCTTCGAGGGTGAACCCGCCCCGGCACAGGGCCAGTACCTCGGCATCGCGGCGGTTGAGTTCCAGGTCCTGGAAGCGGTAATGGGGGTTCTCGGTCTGCACCAGGTAGTGGTGGCGGTGGGGCGCCAGCAGCTCGGCGGTTCGGGTATCGGAGAAATAGCGACGGATCCCCTGCAGAATCAGCATGGCGGGTGAAAGTTCGATGCTGGTGACGCCGGACTTGAAGTCTTTTCCCTGCAGGAAGCGAAAACTGCCGTCGGTCCAGCCGAAGGCCTCGAGCAGCTTTTCGGTAACCTGGCGGCTGAGAAATCGGTGCAGCTGCTCCGGCGTCAGCAGCCCCATCTCGATGAGGACGGTCCCCTGCAGCCGGCCGCTCTCCTTGACCTTCTGCAGGGAGTCGTCGCACTGGGCCTGGCTGATCAGGCCGTCATGGACCAGCATCTTGCCGAGGCATTCGCGGATCAGGTTGGAACGGACGAAGATCGGGTAACCGTCCTTGACGTAAACGATCTTGCGCCGCTCGCCCCGTTCGAGGTGGAGCAGGCCGGTTGCCTGCAGGGTGTAGAGGTTGTGCAGCAGGGCGGGGAGGGGGGTGACAGCGAGATCCCCCTCGACATGGAGCTGGCGCGCCGGGCCCCTGGTCGCCGGTACTCCGATCAACTTGTCGATCCTCTCGTGCAGGGTCGCCAGGGTGAAGGGCTTGAGCAGGTAGTCGTTGGCACCGAATTCTTCCCGGGCCGCGTTGATCTGCCTGGTCTCCTTCTGAAAGGCGGTCATCAATATGATCGGCAGGGTCGCCGTCGCCTCCGCGTTGCGCAGGTTGCGACAGAGCTCGAGCCCGGAGATGCCGGGGAGGAGGATGTCGGCGAGGGCGAGATCGAACTTGCCGGCGTCGATCGTTTCCTGGGCCGCCTCAGCGCTGTTGAAGACTTCAACTTGGTAGCCCTTGAGCTTGAGCGACTCGCTGAGAAACCGGCAGATATTCTGGTCTTCATCGATAATCGCGATTTTTTTGCTCATCTGCAGTCTTGCTCAGGGGGCGTTGGTTATTCCGGGGTTGGCGTCGCCGCGCCGAGATATTGTTCAAAGACCCTGCGAATCTCCTCAGTGATGCGCCGGTAGTCGGCCAGGAAGAGATCGGCGGGATGGCGCGGGCGCTCGGGGTAGCCAAGGCGCCGGGCGAGGCGCAGCAGGTAGTCCCGCTCACCGGAGAGTTCGTTGATCGACTGGTCATGGACCAGGCGCAGCTTGTTTTCCAGGCGCCGCAGGAATTTATAGCCGCTTTCGAGCACGAAGTAGTCCGCCGCGCTCAGAATACCTTCTTCATTAAGGATGTGCAAGGCCTGCAATGTGTTGGTGGTGCGCAGTCCGGGATGGCTGCCGCCGTAGAGGAGCTGCAGGTACTGGACAATGAATTCGACATCGACCATGCCGCCGCGGCCGGTCTTGATGTTGAAATGTTCGACCCCCTCCCGCGCAATTTCCGCCTCCATGCGGCCGCGCAAGCGGTAGATCTCTTCTTTAAGGCCGTCGGGGACCGGGCGGTCAAAGACACAGCGCCCGATCAGCTGGTCGACGCGGGCGGCGAGGCTCGGTGCACCGGCCACGGCGCGGGCCTTGGTCAGCGCCTGGCGCTCCCAGAGCTGCGCTGAACCGTCATGGTAGCGCTCGAAGGCGGCGAGGGAGGTGACCAGCGGTCCCTGGTTGCCGGAAGGGCGCAACCGGGTGTCGATCTGGTAGACCGTCCCTTCCCGGGTCATCAACGTCAATACCGAGATGATCCGCTGGGCGAGGCGGGAGAAGTACTCCTGGTTGCTCTGCTCGCGGAAGCGTTCCGGGTCGCACCCCGGGCCGGGGGCGGTCTGGCCGTCCCCCTCGTAGATGAAGATGATATCGAGGTCCGAGTGGTAATTGAGCTCCTGGCCGCCGAGCTTGCCCATGCCGACAATGGCGAATTGGGCCTCTTCGCCGGTCGCCTTGGCGATCGGCAGGCCGAAGCGTGGCAGCAGCTCGCCGCGGGCGATGGCCAGGGCCTGTTCGAGGCAGACCTCGGCGAGGTGGGAGAGCTGCAATGTCCCCTGCCCCTGGGGAGTGTGGCCATGGATGTCGCCGATGGCGATGCGCAGGAACTCCTCGTTGCGAAAGCGGCGCAGGACATCGAGCTTCTGTTCATAGTCGACCGCGCTATCCATCAGCTCCGCCAGGTTCTGCGCCAGGGTCGTCCGGTCCTTGAAGGGGGCGGCATAGGAACGGGAGACCAGGGAGTCGAGAATCTCCGGGTGCTGGATGAAAATCCGTGACAGGAACTGGCTGGTGCCGAAGAGGGAGACGAGGAGCTGGATGATCCCTTTGTTCTCGTCGAGGAGGGCGAAGAAGGTCGCCCGTGCCCGCAGAGCGCCGAGAAAACGCTCGAGGTTGAGCAGCGCCATTTCCGGTTCCGGGGAGTCGACCACCTCCTGCAGCAGGAACGGGGCGATCCGTTCGAGGTGGCGGCGGGCCCGGGGGGTCAGAAAGGAATGGGGCGCGCCGCGCAGCAGCTGCAGGCTCTCGAAGGCGGCATCGGGATTCTTGAAGCCGCGCTCTTCGAGGATGTCCTTGGCGAGGTCGCTGTCGGCATTGGGGTCGAGGAGGAAGGCGATTTCGGGGCGGACCTGGTCGCGACTCTCCTCCTCGCTGGTGTAGAAGAGGTCATGGTAGATCGCCGCCACCGCCTGGCGATGGCGGTCGAGTTCGCAGCGGAAGGCGGGCTCGTCGGCAAAGCCGCAGCGCCGGGCGAGGGCACGCAGTTCATCGCTCTTGACCGGCAGATTGTGGGTCTGGCGCTCCTGCACCACCTGGATCCGGTGTTCGACGGTGCGCAGGAAGATGTAGGCCTCGCGCAGGGTCTGGTGCTCTTTCGCCTTGATCAGGCCTTCCTTGAGGAGCAGATCAAGGGCCCTGAGGCTGTTCTTCTCGCGCAGCGAGCGGTTCTTGCCGGCGTAGATCAGCTGCATCGCCTGGATGAAGAACTCGATCTCGCGGATCCCCCCCTGGCCGAGCTTGAGGTTGAGTTCCCCCTCCCGCTCGCGGGTCAGGCTGCGGTCGATCTTCTGCTTCATCAGCTTGATATCCTCGATCATCGCGTAATCGAGGAAGCGCCGGTAGATGAAGGGCTCAAGATCCCGGAGCAACTGCTCACCGAGGGTATGGCTGCCGGCCACCGGTCGCGCCTTGAGCATCGCCGCCCGCTCCCAGCTCTGCCCCCAGCTCTCGTAGTAGACTTCGGCGCTGCGCAACGAGTTGGCCATCTCGCCGTTGTTCCCCTCCGGGCGCAGGCGCAGGTCGACGCGAAAGACGAACCCGTCCTCCGTCGCCTGGCCGACGGCCCGGGTGACCAGCTCCCCCAGCTTGCAGAAGTAGTTGTGGAGCGGAATGCTGTTCTTTACCTTCCCGGCGGCGTCGGGGACCCCGGTGCTCTGGCCCCGTTCCGAGGTGTAGAAGTAGATCAGGTCAATATCGGAGGAGAAGTTGAGCTCGCGACCGCCGAACTTGCCCATGCCGAGGATGGTGAATTCCGCCTCCAGCGGGCAGCTCTCCGCCACGGATGCGAGGAGCGGCGCCCCATGCTCGGCCCGCAGTTGCCGGTCGCAGACCTCGTAGGCACGCTGCAGGGTGGCGGCGGCGAGGGCGGAGAGCTCGGCGGTCACCGTGGCGAGGTCGGCGAGGCCGCAGAGATCGCGGCTGCCGATGCGCAGGATCTCGCGGCACTTGAAACGGCGCAGCCCCTGCTGCAGGGTGGCGAAGTCGACCTCCAGGGCGACCCGTTCCCGCAGCTCGGTGAGCATCGTCGCCTCGTCTTTGGCGCGCTCGATCTCGCCGCCGGGAAAGAGCTCCTCGAAATAGACTGGTTTGCGGCAGAAAATACTGGTCAGAAAGGGGGAGGCACCGAGAACGGTCAGCAGGCGCCGGGCGGACACCGCATCCTCAAGCTGGGGCCGCAGGGTGTTGATTGGGACGACGTTGCCAAGCCGCTCCAGGTTGTTCAGCGCCAGGTCGGGGTCGGCGCAGTCGCGGGCGATTTCGACCAGGGACGCCAGCAGCGCCGGGTCGGCGAGGAGGTCGGAGAGGAGCAGGAGGTTGGCGGCGGTCTTGCGGCTTTCGGCAAAGCCGAGGCGGGTCGCCAGCGTCGCCAGGGCGGTTTCATTGCGCGCGGCCTTCTGCAGGGCCTGGCTGATCTCGGTCCGATCCATCGCTCAGGCTCCCTTGACCAGCTCCTGCAGCCGCTTCTCGTAGTCCCCGGTGGCGACGCCGCGCTCGGTGATGATCGCCGTGATCAGTCGCGCCGGGGTGACATCGAAGGCGGGATTGCGTACCGCGACCCCGGTCGGCGCGAGCTGGACGCCGGCGGCGGTGTGAGTCACCTCCTGCGCCGCGCGCTCCTCGATGGGGATGGCGCTGCCGTCGGCGAGGTCGAGGTCGACAGTCGAGGTCGGCGCCGCGACATAGAAGGGGAGACCGTGCTCCCTGGCCAGCACCGCCACCGTGTAGGTGCCGATCTTGTTGGCGGTGTCGCCATTGGCGGCGATGCGGTCGGCGCCGACAATCACGCAGTCGATCGCCCCCTGAGCCATCAGCGCCCCGGCCATGTTGTCACAGATCAGGGTGACCGGAATTTCGTCCCGTTGTAGCTCCCAGGCGGTGAGGCGCGCCCCCTGCAGCCAGGGGCGGGTTTCGTCGGCGAGGACCGCGACCTTCTTCCCCGCTTCGACGGCAGCGCGGATCACCCCCAGCGCCGTCCCGTAGCCGGCGGTCGCCAGCGCCCCGGCGTTGCAGTGGGTGAGGATGCGGGCGCCGTCCGGGATCAGTTTCTCCCCGAAGGCTCCCAGCGCCCGGTTGCGGCGCTCATCTTCGGCGGCGATTTCCAGCGCCTCGGCCAGCAGCCGCTCCTTGAGATCGATGCCGGCCAGCTGCCGATGCTCCCGGGCGCACCCCTTCATCCGCTCCAGCGCCCAGAAGAGGTTGACCGCGGTGGGGCGGGTCGCGGCGAGTACCGCGCAGACCTGGTTGAACTCGGTCTGGAACTCGTCGAAGGAAGCGGCGAAGATGTCGCGGGCGCCGAGTGCCGCGCCGAAGGCCGCCGCCACCCCGATCGCCGGCGCGCCGCGCACCACCATGGTGGTGATCGCCGTGGCGACTTCGCGGTAGTCACGGTAGTCGAGCCAGACCTCCGCCGTGGGCAGCAGGCGCTGGTCGAGCATCTTCAGGGTGTCGTTTTCGAAGAGGATCGGCTTGATCGACATGGTTTCCCTCCCGTCCCTCATCCCTGCAGTTTCTTTTTCAGCAGCTCGTTGACGGCGGCCGGGTTTGCCTTCCCTTTGCTCGCCTTCATCACCTGGCCGACGAAGAAGCCAAAGACCTTCTCCTTGCCGCCGCGGTACTCCTCGACCTGCCCCTGGTTGGCAGCGAGAATCTCGTCGATGATCGCCTCGATGGCACCGCTGTCGGTGACCTGCTTCAATCCCTGCTTCTCGATGATTTCATCGGCGCTCTCGCCGCTCTGCCACATCGTTTCGAAGACCTTCTTGGCGATATTGCCGGAGATGGTGTTGTCATCGATGCGCTTCAACAGGCCGGCAAGGAACTCCGGGGTGACCGGGCAGGTGGCAATGCCGATCCCGGCATTATTGAGGCCGCGGGTCACCTCCCCCATCACCCAGTTGGAGCAGGCCTTGGGGTTGTTGTGGCGGGCCACGCAGGCATCGTAATAGTCGGCGACCGCCCGTTCGGCGGTGAGGACCTCGGCGTCGTAGCGGGGAAGACCGTAGTCGCTGATGAAGCGCTGCAGGCGCGCCGTGGGGAGCTCCGGCAGCGCTGCGCGAACCCGTTCGATCCACTCCCCATCGACCACCAGCGGCACCAGGTCGGGGTCGGGGAAGTAGCGGTAGTCGTGGGCCTCCTCCTTGCCGCGCATCGAGCGGGTGGTGCCGGTGGTGGGGTCGTAGAGACGGGTCTCCTGAATTACCTTGCCGCCGTCCTCGATCAGCTCGGCCTGGCGCTCGACCTCGTACTCGATCGCCTGCTTGATGAAGCGGAAGGAGTTGATGTTCTTCAGCTCGGCACGGGTGCCGAATTCTTTCTGCCCCCAGGGGCGGATCGAGACGTTGGCGTCGCAGCGGAACGATCCCTCTTCGAGGTTGCCGTCGCAGATGTCGAGGTAGACGACGATCTGGTGCAGTTTCTTCAGGTAGGCGATTGCCTCGTCGGGAGAGCGCATGTCCGGCTCGGAGACGATCTCCAGCAGCGGGGTGCAGGCGCGGTTGAGGTCGACCAGGGAGTTGCCGGCGCTCTCCGGGCTGTCGCCGTGGAGAAGCTTGCCGGCATCCTCCTCCATGTGGATGCGGGTGATACCGATCCGTTTCCTGCCGCCGGCCTCGGTCTCGATGTCGAGGTGGCCATGCTCGCAGATCGGCAGCTCGAACTGGGAGATCTGGTACCCCTTAGGGAGGTCGGGATAGAAGTAGTTCTTGCGGGCGAAGATCGAGCGCGGGGCGATCCGGCAGTTGGTCGCCAGCCCAGCCATGATCGCATTCTCCGCCACCTGCCGGTTGAGGACCGGCAGCGCCCCGGGCAGGCCGAGGCAGACCGGGCAGGTCTGGGAGTTGGGAGTGTTGCCGAAGCGGGTCGAGCAGCCGCAGAAGATCTTGGTGCGGGTGGTGAGCTGGACATGCACTTCCAGGCCGATGACGATTTCGTAATTGCTGGTAGTCATGAAGTTGATTCCTGTGGTTTTTCATAGATCCCATTTGTCTTATGGGACCCATGGGACTGATGGGACCTATGAGAGTTCCGGCTTGCGCTTGTGCCATTCGGTCGCCTGTTCGAAGGCGTAGCCGCTGCGCAGCAGGGTCGCCTCGTCGAAGGGCCTGCCGATCAGCTGCAGACCGATCGGCAGCCCGTCCGCGGTCGCGCCGCAGGGGAGGGCGATGCCGCAGGTGCCGGCGAGATTGACCGGGATGGTGAAAATATCCGAGAGGTACATCTGCAGGGGATCGGCGGTCTTCTCACCGATCTTGAAGGCGGCGGTCGGCGCCACCGGGGTGAGGATGACGTCGACCTTTTCGAAGGCGTCGAGAAAGTCCTGGCGGATCAGGGTGCGGACCTTCTGTGCCTTGAGGTAGTAGGCGTCGTAGTAACCGGAGGAGAGGGCGTAGGTGCCGAGCATGATGCGGCGCTTGACTTCGGTACCGAAGCCGGCGGCGCGGCTGGCACTGTACATGTCGATCAGCCCCTGGCCGCGGTCGACGCGCAGCCCATAACGGACGCCATCGTAGCGGGCGAGGTTGCTCGAGGCCTCGGCGGTGGCGATCAGGTAGTAGCAGGCGACGGCGTAATCGGTGTGCGGCAGGCTGACCTCGACGATCTCGGCGCCGAGCTGGCGATAGGTGGCGATCGCCGCCTCGACGGCGCTGCGCACCTCGGGGTCGAGGCCGTCGATGAAATATTCCCGGGGCAGGCCGATGCGCAGCCCCTTGACACCCTTTTTCAGGGTCGCCCCGTAGTCGGGGACCGGAGTGTCGACGGAGGTCGAATCGAGGGGGTCGAAGCCTGCCACCGCCTGCAGCATCAGGCTGCAATCCTCGACGTCGCGGGCCAGCGGCCCGACCTGGTCGAGGGAGGAGGCGTAGGCGATCACTCCGTAGCGGGAGACCCGGCCGTAGGTCGGCTTGAGACCGACTACGCCGCAGTGGGCGGCGGGCTGGCGGATCGAGCCGCCGGTGTCGGTGCCGAGGGTCGCCGCCGCCTGACACGCGGCGACCGCTGTGGCGCTCCCGCCCGAAGAGCCGCCCGGGACGCAGGCCAGGTTCCAGGGGTTCCTGGTCGGCCCGAAATGGCTGTTCTCGTTGGAGCTCCCCATGGCGAATTCGTCCATGTTGAGCTTGCCGAGCAGGATCGCGCCCTGGCTGCGCAACCGCGCGACCGCGGTGCCGTCGTAGGGCGGCACGAAGTTCTCGAGAATGCGCGAGGCGCAGGTGGTGCGCACACCGGCGGTGACGAAGATATCCTTGAGCGCCAGCGGAATGCCGGTCAGCGGCTGGGCTTCGCCGGCTGCCAGCAGGTTATCGGCTGTCGCCGCAGCGGCCAGGGCCTGCTCGCCGCAGACGGTAATAAAGCTGTTGAGCTGCGGGTTGCTGGCCTCGATCTGCATCAGGTAGGCGCGGGTCAGCTCGAGGGCGGAGATACTTTTGCTGCGCAGCTGCTGGCGCAGATCGTGGATAGGCAGATCGATCAGGTTCATAAAGGCTCCGAAACATTACCCGGCTGGACGGGGGAGGGGACGTTACTCGATCACACGGGGGACCCGGAAACAGTCCTGGGCCGCATCGGGAGCGTTGGCCAGTGCCTTGCCGGCGCCGATCGAGGGGGTCACGGTGTCGTCCCGGAACGCGTTTTCGAGGGGAACCGCGTGGGCGGTCGGGACGATGCCGGCGGTATCGAGCTGATTGAGCTTGTCGACGTAGCCGAGAATGGCGTCCATTTCACCGGTCAGGGCCGCCAGCTCTTCCTCGGCGAGGGCAAGGCGGGCGAGGCGGGCGACGTGATCGACTTCGGCACGGCTGATTTTCATGGGGTGCTCCTTGGTTTGGCTGCGGCAGGAATTTTAAACCGTTAAGTTAACACGGGATGTGCGGCCTGTTCAAGCTTTCAGCGTCTTTCACCAGCAGGAAAAGGGTTGCTTTCCGGCCCCGCGGTGGTACCGTTTGATATGGAAGTTTAAACCACGACACCGGCTATTGCCGGTCTCAACCCGGAAGGAGACAACACGGTATGAACAGGCTCATAGTGAGCATTGGAATTGCGGCGATCCTGGCTCTCGGTTGCACGGCGCCCCAGACCAAAACCGGGCAGGGGGCCATGATCGGCACCGGCGTCGGCGCGGCGGCTGGTGCCGGGCTAGGCCAGGCGATCGGCGGCAACACCAAGTCGACCCTGATCGGCGCTGGAATCGGTGCGGTCGTCGGTGGCCTCGCCGGAGGATCGATCGGCAAGTATATGGATAACCAGGAGGCGGCGATGCGCCAGCAACTGGCCGGCGTCGAAGCGGCCAACGTGCAACGCAATGCCAACCTGCTGGCGATCACCTTCAAGTCCGACTTCTTGTTCGACCTCGATTCGGCCCAGCTCAAGCCGGGCGCCTACGATGAAATTTCCCGGGTCGCCCAGGTCCTGGTCCAGTATCCGCAGACCAACATCCTGATCGCCGGCCATACCGACAGCAGCGGCGCCGAGGCCTACAACCAGCAGCTCTCCGAACGTCGCGCCCAGGTGGTGATGAACTCCCTCGCTGGCCAGGGCGTCAACCCGGCGCGCCTGACCACGATCGGCTATGGCGAGAGCCGGCCGATTGCCGACAACAACACCGAGGCCGGTCGCCAGCTGAACCGCCGGGTGGAGATCACCATCGCCCCGCAGCAATAATTAAATTGATGCGGCAAGTTTCAACCGCAATCGCGCGAACCCTCCGGCCGTTGGCCGGAGGGTTTTGCTCGGCCCGGGTGAAGAAGAGTTTGGTAAATATGCCCGGTGCCTGAGGGTAGCTCCCTATGGAAGATCCTGGCCGACCAGTCCCCTGGCTGTTGTTCGGCGCAGAGTTTCTCGGCACGGCATTGCTGGTCGGTATCGGCCTGTCGCTGGTCATCCTCAATTTTGGTGCGGGGAGCCCGGTGGTCGGCTGGCTACCGGATCCCGGCGACCGCCGACTCCTCACCGGGTTCCTGTTCGGCACCACCGGCGCCCTGATTGCCCTTTCGCCCCTCGGCCGGGAGAGCGGCGCACACATCAACCCGGCCGTCACCCTGGCATTCTGGCTGATGAAGAAGTTGCGCGGCTGGGATGCCCTCGGTTATCTCCTGGCGCAGTTGACCGGTGCCCTGCTCGGCGCCTGGCCGTTGCTCCTCTGGGGGCGCATGGGTCGCAGTGTCGCTTTCGGGGCGACGCTTCCCGGCGCTGGCTACGGCATCTGGGCAGCGTTGCTCGGGGAGGTCGTGACCACCTTCTTCCTCATCACCGGTTTGTTCAGCTTCCTGCGGCATCCCTCGCTGCGACCCTTCACCCCTGCACTCTTCCCCTTCCTCTACGCGGTCATGGTTTTCCTTGAAGCACCAATGTCCGGCACCAGCACCAATCCGGCGCGCAGCCTTGGTCCCGCCGTCATCTCCGGCGCCTGGCAGGGGTGGTGGATCTATTGGCTCGGGCCCCTGCTGGGGACGTTGCTGGGGGTGGCCGCCTTCCACTTGTCCGGTTTTGATCGGTTGCAGATCGAAGTCGCCAAGCTCTACCATTTCGGCCATGACCGTTACGGCGTATTTCACCCCAGACATCATCCTCGGCAGCAGAAATGAAAGGACAACCATGAACATCAGACTTGATGGCAAACGGGCTCTCGTTACCGGTGGCAACTCGGGTATCGGCGCGGCGATCGCACTGGCCCTGGGCGAAGCTGGAGCCCGGGTGGCGATCAACTATGTCGCCGATCCGGCAGCGGCAGAGCAACTGGTGGCACAGATCGAGAGGGGGGGCGGCAGCGCCCTGGCAGTTCAGGCCGATGTCGCCGACCCCGGCGCGGTTGCCGCCATGTTCGCTACCATCGATGCCGCCTGGGGCGGGATCGACATTCTCGTCAACAACGCCGGTATCGATGGCGCCCGCGCCCTGAGTTGGGAGGCCGATATCGCTGCCTGGCGCAAGGTGATCGACGTGAACCTTGTCGGTGCCTTCTGCTGTGCGCGTGAAGCATCGCGGCGGATGGTGAAGCAAAAGAGCGGGGTGGTGCTCAACCTCAGCTCGGTGCACGAAGAGATCGCCTGGTCCGGTTACAGCGCCTATGCCGCCAGCAAGGCGGCGGTCGGCATGTTGACCAAGACCCTGGCCCAGGAGGCTGCCCCCTTCGGGGTACGGGTGCTGGCGGTC
This sequence comes from Desulfuromonas carbonis, assembly GCF_054658035.1. Taxonomy (NCBI): domain Bacteria; kingdom Pseudomonadati; phylum Thermodesulfobacteriota; class Desulfuromonadia; order Desulfuromonadales; family Desulfuromonadaceae; genus Desulfuromonas; species Desulfuromonas carbonis. The sequence goes on from NZ_BAAHXR010000003.1 coordinate 1,875,005, forward strand.
GCGCCGGGCGCGATCAAGACGCCGATCAATCGTCCGGTCTGGAGCGATCCGCAGAGTCTGCAGGATCTGCAGGAGAAGATTCCGCTGCAACGGATCGGCGAGCCTGCCGAGATTGCGCAGATGGTCGTAGTGCTGGTCTCTGAGGTTGCTTCCTACGTGACCGGCTGCACCGTTTTTGTCGATGGCGGGATGACCGACTATCCCGACTTCGCCCATGGCGGGTGACCCGGCCAACACTGAAAGGGAATGCGATGAAAAGTCTTGAACGTTACGCCCCGGGCTGGCCGGGGATCCCGGCACGCTGGACCTCCAGCGCCAAGTCGGGGGTCGGTACCGCCCTCGGGAGTCAGAGCCGGGTCTGGTTCACCCTCAGTCACGGCATCTTCAATGAAATCTATTATCCGCGTATCGATCAGGCCTGCGTGCGCGACTGTGGGATGATCGTCACCGCCGGCACCGACTTCCTGTCAGAAGAAAAACGCGACGCCGACTCCACGGTCACCTGGCTGGCTCCGGGTGTCCCGGCCTTTGCCGTCGTAAATCGCTGCCGCCAGGGGCGTTACCGCATTGAAAAGGAGATTCTCGCCGACCCGCATCGGGACGCGATACTGCAACGGACCCGCTTCATCGCCGAGCAGGGCAAGATTGAGGATTATCGCCTGCACCTGGTGCTGGCGCCGCACCTCGGCAACCAGGGGGGCGGTAACAACGCCTGGCTCGGGGACTACAAGGGGCTGCCGATGCTCTTCGCCGATCAGGACGGTATCGCCCTTGCGCTCGCCTGCTCCGTCCCCTGGTTGCAGCGTTCGGTTGGCTTTGTCGGGGTTTCGGACGGTTGGCAGGACCTGCTCGCTCACAACCGCATGACCTGGGACTACACTCGGGCCAAAAACGGTAATGTCGCTCTCGCTGCCGAACTCGATCTGGCTGTCGGGAGTGGCGAATGTCTGATCGTCCTCGGTTTTGGTAGCAACTGCGCCGAGGCCGGTAATCGTGCCCGGGCCGCGTTGCAGAGTGGCTTCGCGGCGGCGCAGGCGGACTATGGCAAAGGCTGGCAGAACTGGCAAAAAGAGCTCCTTCCCCTCGACCCGGAGGGAGGAGAGCAGAACCTCTACCGGGTCAGTACCGCCGTGGTGGCCCTCCATGAGTCCGGTAATTTTCCCGGCGGGCTGATTGCCAGCCTATCGATCCCCTGGGGCTTCAGCAAGGGCGACAACGACCTCGGCGGCTATCACCTCGCCTGGCCGCGCGATCTGGTGGAGTCGGCAGGCGGGCTGCTGGCGGCTGGAGCTGCGGCCGAGGTGCGTCGGGTCCTTGCTTTTTTGCAGGCCACCCAGGAAGCGGACGGCCACTGGGCGCAGAATATGTGGCTTGACGGGTCCCCCTACTGGAATGGCATCCAGATGGACGAGACCGCCCTGCCGGTCCTCCTGGTCGACCTGGCCCGGCGCGAAGAGGCGTTGAGCGCTGAGGCGGTGGCGCGCTTCTGGCCGATGGTTCGTGCCGCCGTCGCCTACCTGATACGCTGCGGGCCGGTCAGCATGCAGGACCGCTGGGAGGAAGACCCCGGTTATTCGCCCTTCACCATCGCCGCAGAGATCGCCGCCCTGCTGGCGGCGGCGGAACTGGCCGAGCTGCAGCAGGAAGCGGCCATTGCCGGCTACCTGCGCGAGACTGCCGATGTCTGGTACGCGGCGATCGATCACTGGATGTACGTCACCGATACCGACTGGTGCCGGCAATTTGAGGTGGCCGGTTATTACGTACGCATCGCTCCGGTCGAGAGTGAAGACGGTGTGTCGCGCTTTCAGCAGAGCATCCCGGTCAAGAACGTCGCTCCCGATCAGGCCGAAAGTCCTGCCTGTCACCTGATCAGCCCCGACGCCCTGGCGCTGGTCCGCTTCGGGCTGCGGCGCGCTGATGATCCGCGCATCCTCGATACGGTCAAGGTCGTCGATGCGTTGCTCCGGACCGAGACGAAGCAGGGTCCGGTCTGGCATCGTTATAATGGCGACGGCTACGGCGAGCATGCGGACGGCGCGCCCTTCGACGGAACCGGCATCGGCCGCGCCTGGCCGCTTCTGACCGGCGAACGGGCCCATTTCGAACTGGCGGCAGGACGCGAATCCGAGGCCCGGCGGTTACAGGTGGCCCTGGAATCGTTTGCCGGCGCCGAAGGCCTGCTTCCGGAGCAGGTCTGGGACGCGCCCGATCTGGCGGAGCGCGAACTCTGGTTCGGGCGCCCTTCCGGTTCGGCCATGCCGCTGGTCTGGGCGCACGCCGAATACCTCAAGCTGCTGCGCTCCCTGCACGACGGGGCCGTTTTCGATCTGCCGCCGCAGACGGTCCAGCGCTATCTGGTCGACAAAACCACTGCCGGCCATGCGGTGTGGCGCTTCAATCACAAGCTGCGCACCCTGCCGGTCGGGCGGACGCTGCGCATCGAGACGCTGGCGGCTGCGGTCGTTCACTGGAGTCAGGACGCCTGGGCGACCACCGCGGATGCCAGGACCCGGGATGGCGGGTTGGGGATCCATCTGGCCGATTTGCCGACCGCCGCCCTGCCGGCGGGAACAGCCATCTTGTTTACCCTCTACTGGCCTGATACGGGAAACTGGGAAGGGACCGACTTCATGATCCGGATCGAAGCGCGGCCTGACGGCGGTTGAAATTCCTGTTCGGTCGGAGGCACCCCGAGCTGCCTCCGGTGTGCAGTGGCGCCAATGGGGTCGGCACTGCACTAGTCATTGTTTCCGACCGTTCCATTGCCTGAAAGGGAGGACTGAACCAGAATGTCCCCGGTCCACCAAAAATCCGCCCTCGCGCATCGCCTGCTCCCGCTCCTCGCCCTGATCCTGTTCGCGGTGGCGCTCTGGGTGTTGCATGATGTCCTGCGCCAGATTCACTACCAGCACGTTCTCGTTCAGCTTCGCGCTATCCCCGGACGCCGGATCTTTGCCGCGCTGGGGCTGACCGTGCTGAGCTACCTGGTCATGACCGGCTACGACCGGCTGGCGCTGCGCTATGTCCGGCATCCGCTGCCACCGGGGAAGGTGACCCTGGCCGCGTTTGTCAGCTACGCCTTCAGCAATACCATCGGTCTCTCGCTGCTGACGTCGGGGTCGATCCGCTACCGGCTCTATTCGGCCTGGGAGCTGTCGGCGGAAGAGATCGCCCGTCTGGTCGCCTTCACCACCCTGACCTTCTGGCTCGGGATCATTACCGTTGCCGGCGGGATCTTCGTCGCCCTGCCGGTGGCGTTGCCGCTGACCGAAAAGCTCCCTTTCGCATCGAGCTGGCCCCTCGGCCTGCTGTTCATCGCCCTGGTGGCCGGTTACCTTGCTACCGTCGCCTGGCGCAAGGAGCCGTTCCGGTTCCGCAGCTGGGAGCTGCCACTACCGTCCCTGCGTCTGGCCGCGGGGCAACTTCTGGTCGGGTCCCTCGACTGGCTCCTGGCCGGAAGTGTCCTCTTTGTCCTGCTCCCCGCCGCCTCTCCCCTCAGCTTCTGGCAGTTTTTGGGCATTTTTCTGCTCGCCCAGGTCGTCGCCCTGATCAGCCATGTCCCCGGTGGCCTCGGCGTCTTCGAGTCGATGATTCTCCTCTCGGCGCCGGGGATTCCCCCCGCGACATTGCTTGGGGCGATGCTGGTCTACCGGGGGATTTATTACCTGCTCCCCCTCGCCCTGGCGACCCTGCTGCTGGCCGGCAATGAACTGCTGCAGCGTCGGCGCCTGATCGGGCAGGCGGTGCTTCTGGCAGGGCGTTGGGGGAGCGCCCTGATGCCGCAGCTGCTGGCGGCGGCCACTCTGGTCAGCGGCGCGGTGCTGCTCTTTTCCGGGGCGACCCCGGCGCTGCCCGGGCGTTTGCACTGGCTCAAGGAGATGGTCCCGCTGCCGGTCATCGAACTCTCCCACTTTTTTGGCAGTCTGGTCGGAGTCTGCCTGCTGCTGCTGGCGCGCGGGCTGCAACGGCGGCTCGATGCTGCCTACCTGTTGGCTGCCGTCCTGCTCGGCGTTGGCAGCCTGTTGTCACTGTTGAAGGGTGGCGATTACGAAGAAGCCCTGCTCCTCGGGCTGATGCTGGCGGCGCTCCTCCCCTGTCGCCGCCACTTCTACCGCAAGGCCTCCCTCTTCAGTGAGCCCTTCAGCGTTGGCTGGGGGGTGACGGTCCTGCTGATTCTGGCGAGTTCGGTCTGGCTCGGAATCTTTGCCTACAAACATGTCGCCTATCGCCAGGAGCTCTGGTGGCATTTCGCCCTGCTTGGGGATGCGCCGCGGTTCCTGCGGGCGGCGGTCGGCGCCAGCACCCTGTTGCTGGTGCTGGCCGTGACCCGCCTGTTGCGGCCGGCGTCCCGGGACCCGGATCGCCCCGGTCCGGCGGAGATCGCTCGTGCCCGGGAGGTTATTCGCCAGGCGCCGGAGACCCTGGCCAACCTAGCCCTGCTTGGCGACAAAGCACTTCTTTTTCATGAGGCGGCGCCGGGGTTTGTCATGTACGGGGTGGAGGGGAGTTCCTGGGTCGCACTGGGGGACCCGATCGGGGCCCCGGACGGGGCCGCCGAACTGGCCTGGGAATTCCGCGAGTTGGTCGAACGGCATGGTGGCGAACCGGTCTTTTACGAGGTCGGGACCGCCATGCTGCCGGTTTATCTCGACATGGGGCTGACCCTCCTCAAACTCGGGGAAGTGGCCCGGGTGCCGCTGGTCGACTTTTCCCTGGAAGGGTCCGCAAGCAAGGGACTGCGCTATACCTACCGGCGCCTGACCCGGGAAGGGTGTGAGTTCGAGGTGGTGCCGGCGACGGGAGTGCCCACGCTGCTACCGGAGCTGCGGCAGATCTCCGACGCCTGGCTGGCGGCGAAGAAGACCCGGGAGAAGGGATTTTCCCTGGGACGGTTCGATGAGGACTACCTGTTGAATTTTCCGGTTGCCGTGGTCCGGCGCCAGGGAGCGGTGATCGCCTTTGCCAACCTCTGGCCGGGCGCCGATCACCAGGAACTTTCCATTGACTTGATGCGCTTCGCTTCGGCCGCACCGAGCGGCGTCATGGAATACCTCTTTATCTGTCTGCTGTTGTGGGGACAGGAAGCGGGCTATCAGCACTTCGATCTCGGCATGGCGCCGCTCTCCGGCATGGAAAACCGCCCTTTCGCTCCGCTCTGGAACCGGCTCGGCGCGGTCATCTTCCAGCATGGGGAACACTTCTACAACTTCGAGGGCCTGCGCGAGTACAAGGAGAAGTTTAATCCGGTCTGGGAGCCGCGCTATCTTGCCTGCCCCGGAGGCCTGGCGCTGCCAAAAATATTCCTCAATGTCGCGGCGCTGATCAGTGGTGGACTTAAAGGAGTTGTCAGCAAATGAGTAGGTTGGTATTGCCTGTCATCGTTTTTTTGCTCTATGCCGCCACCGCTCTCGGCGGAGAGAAAACTCTTCAATACGGTCCTTTTGGCACACTGACCCTTTATCAAAACCGCCCCCAGCCGAGCCACGTTGTTCTCTTTGTTTCCGGCGACGGCGGGTGGAACCTGGGAGTTGTCGATATGGCGCGCAGTCTGGCTGGTCTCGACGCTCTGGTGGTCGGTATCGATGTCACTCACTATCTGCGGCAACTCGCCAAAAGGAATCAAACTTGCTCCTATCCCGCTGCAGATTTTGAAAACCTGTCAAAGTTTGTCCAGAAAAAGCTCGGTTTTGATCGGTATCGCACGCCGGTACTGGTCGGTTATTCCTCGGGGGCTACTCTGGTCTATGGCCTGCTGGCACAGGCGCCTCCAACCACGTTTCGCGGCGCCATCTCTATGGGGTTCTGCCCGGACCTGCCGCTGAACAAACCCTTCTGTGTCGGGAATGGACTTAAGAGTGAGCCCTACCCCAAAGCTCCGGGATACCAATTTCTTCCTGCCACGACCTTGGCAGTTCCCTGGATCGCCTTTCAGGGGGCGAGCGACCAGACCTGCGCTGCCGAGAACGTAGCAACTTTTGTCAAGCAGGTCCGCGGCGGTGAGTTGGTCCTCCTGCCCAGGGTTGGGCATGGTTTTGCGGTTCAGCAGAACTGGCTGCCCCAGTTCCGGGATGCTTTTGCTCGGTTGGTGCGGAATGAGGTGCCTGGATCAGCCGCGCCGCCGGATGCGGGCAGTCTCAGCGACCTGCCGGTGGTCGAACTCCCGGCGCAGGGTGCGGCTACCGGCCTGCTGGCCGTTCTCCTCAGTGGAGACGGTGGCTGGGCTTCCATCGATCGGGAGGTCGGGGAGCGTCTGGCCGCCAGGGGGATTGCCGTGGTTGGTCTGAACAGCCTGCAATATTTCTGGACACCCCGCACCCCGGAGACGGCGACCCGGGATCTGGTCCGTCTCCTGCGGCACTACCTTGCTGACTGGAACTGTCAGAAGGTGGTGCTAATTGGCTATTCATTTGGGGCCGACGTGCTTCCGTTCATGCTCGCAAGGTTGCCAAAGGATCTGCAGCAACGGGTCGCGGTCGTTGCGTTACTCGCCCCCGGCCGGAATGCCAGTTTCGAATTCCACCTCAACGACTGGCTGGGAGGGAAGAACCCGGCAGAATTGCCGATCGCTCCGGAACTGGCGAAGCTGAAGGGGACAAAAGTGCTCTGTCTCTACGGTGAGGAAGAGCAGGAGACCCTCTGCCGCGACCTCCCTCCGGGAGACGTCGGGCTCCAGCCCCTGGCACTGGGCGGAGGTCACCATTTCAATAATGATTATGTCCGGCTCGTCGAGTTGATCTTCACTGCGGCTCAATCCGGCCAGTAAAGAGACTTCTCTTCTTGCCCGGGTGTTGAAACATTCCGCAACTCCTACAAAGGAAGGTGCCCCATGACCAGAAAATCATCGCCGCCCTTCAGGCGCCGGTCATCATGATGAGCCAGGGCCGTCAGGAAACCCGCGACCGGCTCCATGCTCAGCGCGATTGCCAGATTAACCTGAAGGCCGAGCTCGAAATTCGTCACCTGCACCAGAAACTCGACCATCTCTTCTCCCACCAATGGGAACGACTGGTCGAGGTCCAGGATATCCAGCTGGAACTGATCAACGAGGTTCGGGCCAGGCACTAGGGGGGAGATTTCCCCTCGCAGTCGACCCAACGCAAACGCCCCCCGAACATTTTGTCCGGGGGGCGTTAATTTTATTTGGGAACCAGCCTGTTACAGCACCAAAACTTCCACCCGTTCCCCGGCGGACAGCGAATCGGTCCCGGGCGGAAGGGCCAGCAGGGCGTTAGCACCCTGAATGCTGCGGTTTTGACCCGAGCCCTGGCGACCGGAAACACTCACCTGGTACTCCTCCCCATCCCAGTCGAGATGACACCAGAGAAAGGCCTGGCGGTTTCCGCCTCCCTTGACGGCGGCGGTCAGTCTCGCCTTGCGGGTAACGGGCCGGGCTTCGGCTTCGCCGGCAAGTTTGCGCAGTGCCGGTTTGACAAAGAGCTCGAAGGTGGCGGCGGTGGCCGCGGGATTGCCGGGGAGACCGAAGACCGGGGTCGTCCCGATGGTGCCGAAAAGAACCGGTTTCCCGGGTTTGATCGCAACTTTCCAGAAGCGGCGCTGGAAACCGTGGCGGTTCAGGCTCGCCTGGACATGGTCTTTTTCGCCCACCGAAACACCGCCGGTGGAGAGAAAGAGGTCGGCCTGGAGACCGGAGCGGATCGCGTTCTCAAGACCATCGGGGGTGTCGCGGGCGATGCCGAGGGGGAGGGGGTCACAGCCGAGTTCCTTCAGCCGCGCTACCAGCAGGTGCAGGTTGGAGTTGACGATCTGGCCGGGTCCCGGGGTTTCCCCCAGCTCAACCAACTCGTCCCCGGTGGAAAGGATGGCGACGCGGGGCCGCGGATAGGTGCGCACCCGGGTGATGCCAGCTGAAGCGAGCAGGGCGATTGCGCCCGCCGCCAGGCTGGTGCCGGCCGCCAGCAGCTGGTCCCCCTTGTGAAACTCCTCGCCGCGGCGGCGAACGTGTTGCTCGGGTTTTGGTTGCCGCGTCAAGCAGACCAGGTTCTCCTGCTGCGTCGTCTCCTCCAGCGGCACCACGGTGTCGGTCCCCGCCGGCAGGGGCGCGCCGGTGGTGATCTGGATGATTTCACCGGGAGCAATCGTGCCCGGGTGCGGGTGTCCGGCAAAACTGCTCCCGACCAGCTTCAGGGTGGCGCCTGCCTCTTGCCCGGCAAAGGCAAAGGCATAGCCGTCCATGGCCGAATTGTCGGCCGGGGGCAGATCCCAGCGCGCCAAAATCCCTTCTGCCAGCACACTTCCGACCGCCTGGTTCAGAGGCAGTTCCAGCGGCGGCAGCGGCTGGACGGTCTGCAAAACCATCTCGAGCGCAGCGTCATAGTTGAGCATTTCGATCTCCAGTGCAAAAGGTCAGAGGAACCGGGTCTGTCCCCGGAACCGGACTCGCGGTGGTTCAGGCCAGGAAGCGGGCGACGATCAGGTCGACGAGGCCGCGGGCATCGTTGAGGTCAAGAACCGGGACGTCGAGTTCGAGAGGCTGGTCGCTGGCTACCGCGAAGAGCTGCGGATCGTGCGCCTCGCCGCGGCAGAGCAGGGGCTCGCCACAGGCCTGGCGGTGGACCTCGATCTTTGGCATCGCGTTGCGCTTGAAGCCCTCGGTGAGGACGATGTCGAGGCCACTGCAATAGGTGGCGATGGTTTCCGCCAGGGACGGCTCCGCCCCCGGCGGGTTCTGTTTGACCATGGCGATCTGGGCTGGGGAGGTGATCAGCATGGTGTCGGCGCCGGCCCGGGTCAGGCGCCAGGAATCCTTCCCCTCGTGATCGATGCTGAAACTGTGGGCGTCATGCTTGATCGCGCCGACCCGGTAACCGCGGGCTTTCAGCTCGGTGATCAGTTTCTCCAGCAGGGTCGTTTTGCCGGTGCCGCTTTTGGCGACAATGGAGACAACCGGTGGGGTCATCCGTTCCTCCTGGGCCCGGGTGTACTGCTCCGGGGTGTTGAGATTGGTCAAACTGCGCTGCCAACCCGGCGGCAATTGCTCTCCGTCGAGGACGTTGAGGCGCAGCTGTGTATAGAGTTCGTTGATTCGGAAGCGTCCCTGGTTCAGCTGCGCTTCCATCAACGCCAGGCAGTTCTTGTGGTAGAGCGCGAAAACCGGCTCGTAGCCGTGGGCCGTGCGCGGCACCACGGCATCGGCGCCCGGGCGGAGACGCAATAGCGCCTCGACGATCCGTTGGTCGGGAAAGGGCATGTCGCAGGGAACAACGAAGATCCATTCGGTGGCCGCGGCGCGCAGCCCGGTGTGGATTCCGCCCAGCGCGCTGCCGGGATAGTGGTCGGCGAGCGCCGGAACCTCCGGCCGGGCGAGATCGGGGCGGTCGCCGGCGATCAGCACCCGGGGGAAGTAATCCTGCAACAGGGCGAGGGCGCGCTCGAACAGGGGCTCACCCTGCAGCTCCAGCAACGCCTTGTCGCGGCCCATGCGCCGGCTCTTGCCCCCGGCCAGCAACACGCCGGTGACATCGTGATATCTCTCTTTGGGGGAATCCTGCATCGGTCGTCCACACTGAGCGCCGGACCTTCGCGCTCAAAATGAGACACCCCGCAGGAATCCGATTGGCGGGGTGTCGTGTCTTGTTCTCAATAGTTTTCCTGATTAGGTCTGATTCTCAGCTATGACACATTCTGTCGCACAGGGAGCATAGAGTTTGGCCATGGAACTCATGAATAACAAGGAGGTTAGCATCCATGGCCATCAATCGTATCCAGTTCCAACCGGGGCTGAGCTTGGCTGATTTTCTCAAAGACTATGGTACGGAGGCCCAATGCGAGGCGATCCTTGAGCACTCGCGCTGGCCCCAAGGATTTGTCTGTCCAGCATGCGGTGCAAGCCGCGCGGTCCAGTTTCGGCGAGGACGGTCGAACATCTTCCAGTGCTGTCGCTGCCGCAAACAGATCTCGCTGATCTCCGGAACGATTTTCCATGGGAGCAATCTGCCGCTGACCCAGTGGTTTCTGGCCCTCTACTTCATGACACAAGGCAAGTCCGGCCTGTCGATGCTGGAGTTGAGACGAATGCTGGGTTTGAGCTACAAAGCGGCTTGGCGGCTCAAGCACAAGCTCATGCAGGCGATGTTCGAGCGCGAAGAGACAACGGTTCTGGCCCAGCGGGTCGAGATCGACGACGCCTACTTGGGCGGGGAACGCTCCGGCGGTAAGGTTGGTCGCGGTTCGGAGAACAAAGTTCCCTTCATTGCGGCAGTGGAGACCAGTCACGAGGGCCATCCGCTGCGAGCTGTTTTTAGCCGGGTGACGACCTTCAGCAGCCATGACGTTGATCAATGGGCCAAGAATCACTTGGCACCGACGGCGCTGGTCGTTTCTGATGGCCTGAATTGCTTCCGCGCCGTCACCAAGACTGGGTGCTACCATCAGCGAGAGGTGGTTGGTGATCAACGCAGAAGTACCGACATGGGCTGCTTCCACTGGATCAACACCATCCTGGGCAATCTTAAGACGGCCATGGCCGGAACGTATCATGCGTTTGACTTCGACAAATATGCGCATCGCTATCTGGCCGAGTTTCAGTACCGGTTCAACCGGCGGTTCGATCTGCGCAGCATGCTGCCAAGACTGCTGTTCGCCTGTGTCTCAATCGGCAAGCGGCCCGAGGCCTGGCTTCGCCGAGCTGAGAATTGGACCTAATCAGGATAGTTTTTGTCGGGCAGCGTTAGAGTCAGTCGTCCTTCTTGTCCTCAATCGTCCCGGTCTTCTCTTCTTTTTGCGCCTCTTCGTCGTCCTTGATCCCTTCCTTGAAGTTACGCAGACTCTTGCCGAGCGCGCCGCCGACCTGGGGGAGCTTGCCGGCTCCGAAAATAACCAGCACGAGGACAAGGATGATAATCAGTTCCTGGGTTCCGAGACCGAACATGGCGTGACTCTCCTGAGCAAAGGGTTGAGCGAATGATACACGCCTCCCGGGAAAAGTGCAAACGTATACAATATCGGGCCGTTGCTGCTATCTGGTTAAAAAAAGGGGCCGGCCGAAGCCGGCCCCAGGAGGCAGGGAACCGTCATTCCCTGGTGTGACAAGGTCTGCTGTTGCTACTGCTTGCGGGCGAATTGGGGGTTGTCAATCGGGTCGCCACCGAAGCCGAGGCCGTTCCAGTCCATGCGGCCGTTGTCGCCGTGGCAGTCGAGGCACTTAAGGGCCTTCTCCTTGGGCGCGACCTGGTGGTCGATGCGCCAGTACATGGCGGTCGGGGCGAAGCCGTATGCGCCACTGTAGGGGAGGCCGGTCGACGTCATACCGATTTTCGCCGCGCTGGCCCAGTCGAAGGTCGACCAGAAGCCATCCTTGCCGTAAATGTGGGCGGTAATCAGGATGTTGTTTTTCGAATCATAGATCTGTTTCCCCGTATGCACCTTGAAGGGATAGATCTTGGCGCTGGCGTCCTTGATGTCGCCGAGGGGGTAGGTGAGCCGGGTCACCTGGGTCGGGTCGATCTTTTCACCGCGCAGATAGAGGCCGGACTTGCCGTTGAACCAGGCGTAGGTCGGAACGACGTTCTTCTTCCAGGTCAGGGTCCCCATGGTCTTGCGATAGGTGACGTTGGCCTTGGTGGAGAGCTTGACGTCCTGGCCGGCCGTCGACCAGTCCCAGTCCATCTGGGTCGGCTGCTCGCGGGCAAATTCGGGGATGTGGCAGGTCTGGCAGGCGACCGTGGCAGTGTGCCGGTTCAGACGGCTCTGCCGGTGGGGGGCCGCGTCATGGCAGTTGATACAGCCGAATTCGCCCTTGCCGTCGGCCGAAGTCGCCATGTTGGCGCCGGAAATCTGGTGGTTGCTTGTCTCGTGACAGGTCTGGCAGGCGAAGTCCTGGCCGTCGGGGGACATGTGGACATCGAGGCTCTTGTCGGGGTACTCCATGGTGGAGTCGAGGTCGCCGTGCTTGACCGAGTCGCCGCCGCCACCGAAGAAGTGGCAGGTCCCGCAGTTGTAGCGGACCGGCTTGCCGACGTTCTGGGCGATGTTGAGGATATCGACTTCCTTCTCAACTTCACCGGCATTGTCGCCATCTTTGTGGTAGGTGCCGGTGGTGTCGTGGCAGACCAGACAGTCGACCTTGGTCTTGTCGCTGAAGTCGAAGCTCTTGTCGCGCCAGCCGTAACCGATGTGGCACTCGCTGCAATGGACCCGGTTGGTCGAGGTCGAGGTGCAGAAGTTGTTGAAGGCGTTGAGCTTGCCGAGATCAACCTCCTTGCCGTTGATCACCTGCTTGCGGGTCCAGGTCCAGTGGGCGGTCTGCATGATGGCGGTGGCTTCGGTGTCGTGACACTTGAGACATTGCTTGGTGGCGTCTGAACCCGTTTCGATCGGTCCGGTGATCAGCTTGGAGTGATCGACCGCCAGGGCCGGCAGGGCTGTCAGCAGGACGGCGGCTACCGCGACCAGGGTAATTTGCCAATTGCGGCTTGGTCTGTTCATGATGAGCTCCTTTGTTCGAAAAATTGGTGGTGTGGGGTGAACTTGACTGCTTTTTAATCAAAAGTTGGGTTCAATTCCCCGCAGCTTGCTGCGCGATTTTTACTAAGGGTGTAGGCTGTTGATACCCCGTAGCTTGCTGCGGGGTAGTTCATTTCCAATAATATGTATTTTCGAATATACTGCTGCGAAACTTGCCGCAACCTGACCAACCCGCTGCCTTTGCCCACGGCTAAAGTCGGTCCATTAACGGGCGTTCTGCCAGGTCCTCGGGGTTATTCCGGGGCGATCTTTGTCAGCCATTCCTGTTCAGTGGCACAAAAACAGGCCAGTCGGGCAGCAGCCCAGGCATAGACGGGGTGGGCTGAGGGTTCTGCCGCAATGCGGCCGCAGAATTCAGGAATCCAGGGTGCAAACAGGCGCTGAAAAAAACGGGCCTGCCGGATCACGGCAGATTGAGCAGCCTGCAGGTCACGGCGTTCGAACCCCTGCTCTTCCTTGCCGACCAGAAAATAAAGGAATTCAAGCTCGGTAGCGAGAAAGTCGGCGGGTTCGGTGGAACTCTGTTCAAAGACTAAACCTGCAGCCTGGTAGGCCTGGGCGACTTCCCCGGTCGAGGGGCCATGCAGCTGTTCGCCGGCATCGAGATAGACCGATCCGTAGGGCGGGGCCGGAACCCCGCCGCGACGGTTGATGAAGAGATCGGTAAAGGCGACCTGCAAGGCTTCAAGGTCATTCTCTCCGGCCAGCTTCGGCAGCTGGGCATCCTGATCCAGCAGCTGCGCCGGCTGGAGCAACTGGCCGGAAACCAGTTGCTCCAGTATAACCCGGTCGGGATAACTGAACAGGGTGCTGAACATGGCGTAGAGCTGTCGACGCTGGCTGACATGAAGCATTTTGCCGGTCCTCTATCTAGTGGCGGTGTCCGCCCTCGAGGTCAAAGAACTTTTCCGCCATAGTGTAAAGGAAGAGGCAGGTCGCAAGCGCCCCGACGACAATGGCGATCTCTGCAACGGACGGCACGTAGCTGAGCAGGCTTGGGCTCCCTTCCGCTTCGCGCATCGGAACCATCTGCCCGGCGATGACCAGGTCGTAGCGCATGAAGAAGATGCCGATCGTCGAGAGCAGTGAGGCAAGCATGACCCCGAAGACGGTACGGGTTCGGCGGTTGGCGACGATCGCCAGCGGGATCAGGATGCCGAGCGCCATTTCAAAGAACCAGAAGTTGAAGGCGAGCGGACCGGTCAACAGCGCCATAGTCGCTTCGTACTTCTCCGGCGGCTGGCCGTAAAGCCCCGGGATCAACTTCCAGATCACGAAGAAGAGGAGGATGCCGAGGAACAAGGCCTGGAGCTTGCCCATGGTGTACATGAACTCTTTGTACTGGGGAGAGAGGTCGATGTGTCGGGCCTTGTGATTGAAATAGACGATCAGGGCGGTCAGCGCCGCACCCGAAGCGAGCGCAGAGACGATAAAGTAGATCGGCAGAAACGATCCGTACCAGAAATGACGCGCCTCGAGCAGACCGAAGACCGCACCGAGGTTGGAATGGGCGGTGATGGCGGCAAAGAAACCGGCCAGGCCGGAGATAAAGGCGGTGCGGGTCCAGCCCCGCATCAGCGAGGTGAACTCGACGATCAGGCAGCACATGTAAAAGCCGTAAAGAGTCCCCATCCACCAGATCGGCGATTGAAAATTGGGACTGATGATGGCGTAGAGCGCGAGCCGCAGCGGATGGTTGAGCTCCATGGCGATGGTGCCGAAGCCGGTCAGCAGCGTCAGGATCGCGACCAGGTGGCCGCGGCGGCCGATCACCGTGAACTTTTCGAAGCCCCAGACATCGCCGAGGCTCGAAACCAGGCAGAGCCCGGTACTGGAGACGACGAAAAAGACATAGGTGGCAATGAGAATCCCCCAGGGGATTTCCCGGGTCAGGTTGTAGACCTCGCCGTGCCCTTTGATCAGGACGGTGACGACGGCAGCGGCTCCCGCTATCATTCCTGCGCCGAGCAGGGCGAACCAGAGCAACTCGCCGGGCCGTTTGGCTATCGTAGGCATGAGGTTCTCCTTAAATGATATAGAAGAGGTACGGCTTGGTCCCCATCTCCGGCTTCATGACCCGGGTCGGGTATTTGGCCAACAGGCGGGAGACTTCGCTGCCGGGGTCGTTGAGGTCGCCGAAGACCCGAACCTTGGTTGGGCAGGTTTCGACGCAGGCCGGAATCTGCCCCTGGTAAACCCGGTGGCTGCAAAAGGTGCACTTGTCGACTGCCTCGGTCTCCTCGTTGTAATAACGGGCATTGTAGGGGCAGGCGGTCATGCAGTACTTGCAGCCGATGCATTTTTTGACTTCGACGAAGACGATGCCGTCCGGGTTGACGCCGGTGGCCCGGGTCGGGCAGACCCGATTGCAGGGGGTGTTGGCGCACTGCATACACTGGCCCGGGGCGAAGTTCTGGCCGAGGTTGGGGTAGCTTCCGCGCAGCGGCTCCTCGGTGACCCAGTTGCGATAGTTGTCACGCCCGAGGGGGACGCTGTTTTCCGCCTTGCAGGCCACCGTGCAGGCCTTGCAGTCGATGCAGCGCCGGGTGTCGAGCACGATGGCGAAGCGTTTGTTCTTCATGGTCGCGACTCCTTCTCCTTGGCTCCGATCAGGCCGGCAGGATTTCGACGAAAGTTTCATGCATGGCGACGTTGCCCGAGATCGGACAGGTCTTCTCCTCGATCAGGGCGGCGTCACAGCCCCCCTTGCCGTAGATATTGCTGAGGCCGCGAGAGAGGACGCCAAACCCGTGGGCCATGTAGACGGTGTCGGGGCGGATCTTCTCGGTGACCTCCAGCGGCAGCTGTTCTTCGCCGACGCCGCTGCGCACCTTGACCAGCTGTCCGTTCTTCAGTCCGAGGCGGTCTGCTTCCCGGGGATGGAGCCAGAGGGTGTTGACCGGCATGAGGTCGTGCAGGTAAGGGTTGTTGGCGGTGGTGCCGTGGGTGAAGTAGGCATGGCGCCCCACCACCAGCCGGTAGCGCCCCCCGGGAGCCGCAGCCGGCGCCTGGTAGACCGGCAGCGGGTCAAGGCCGTTCTCGGCATAGCGCTCCGAATAGATCTCGACCTTGCCGCTTGGCGTCTTCAGTCTCTGGCCGCGGGTAGAACCGTAGACCGGTTCCCCCTCGATGAAGTAGACCCCGGTTTTTTTCAGGTCGGTGAGGATCTGCGGGTTGTGGCTTACCATATGCTCGATGTGCTTTTCCATGGTGAAGTCGAACTGCTCGTAGACCTCGTCGCCGAGGCGCTTGGCAAGCTGCTGCATGATCCAGAGGTTCGGCTTGCTCTCGAAGAGGGGCTCGATGGCCGGCTGGCGGAAGGCGACCACCGGCACCAGGCCGGAAAGTACCTCGGGCGGATCGAGCCGTTCGAGATAGGTCGCTTCGGGGAGGACGACGTCCGAGAACCAGGCGGTGTCGCTCATGGTGATGTCGATGGTGCAGATAAAATCCATCTGCTCCATCATCTTCAGGGTCTTGGCGCGGTTCGGCACCGAGGAGACGACATTCTGCTTGTAGATCATCATCCCCTTCACCGGGTAGGGCTTCCCTTCCAGGACCCGGTCGCGGAAGATCGGCCAGGAGCCGTCCTTTTCGGAGAGAAAGGCGACACTCCCCTTGTCGAGCCGGTCGGGGATATCGTCGTACCAGGGGGCGAGGTAGTCGTGGGAACGCAGCTTGATGCCGCGGTTCGGCACCATGCCCCCCTTGACGTCCCAGTTGCCGACCACGGCGTTGAGAATCGCCATCGCCCGGCGCATCTGGGTGTCGTTGGCGAAGAAGGAAGAACGCCGCCCCTGGTAGTAGACCGCCTTCGGCGCTGCCGCGGCAAATTCGCGGGCGATGCGGCGGATGGTGGCGGCCGGGATGTCGCACTCGGCCTCTGCCCATTCGGGGGTGTAGGGCTGGATATGGGGGAGGAGCTTGTCAAAACCGACGGTGCGCTCGGCGACGAAGCTCTTGTCGTAGCGCTCCTCAAAGACGATGACGTTGAGCATCGCCAGGATGAAGGCCATGTCGGTCCCCGGCTTGATCGCCAGCCACTCGTCGGCCTTGGCGGCGGTCTTGGTGAAGCGCGGGTCGAGGTAGACCAGCTTGCGCTTGCCGCCGTCCCCCTTGAGCAGGTCGATGGAGTCGGGGGTGATCAGCGCCTCGCTGCGGTTGGCGCCGCTCATGATGATGTAGTCGGCATTCAGGACGTCCGGCGTCGGGCTGGTGCCGTAAGTGGCGCCGAATCCCTGCAGGTTGGAAGACAGGCAGAGGGTGGGGTGGCGCAGGGTGTTGGGCGAGCCGTAGCACTCGGCCAGCTGCAGGAAGAAGTGCTCCTGGAAGGTCCCTTCGGTGGAGGCGAACATCATCCCGGCGCGGCTGTACTTCTCCGCGATCTCGTTCATGTTCTTCACCACCAGGTCGAGGGCCTCCTCCCAGCTCGCCCGCCGCCATTTCCCTTCGCCCCGGGCGCCGACCCGGATCAGGGGATACTTGAGGCGATCGGGATCGTAAGTGACCTTCACCCCCGAGTTGCCGCGGGCGCAGAGCATGCCGCGGCTCTTGATGAACTGAGGGTTGGGGTCGAGCTTGTGAATTACCCCGTCCTTCACCCGGGCAATGACGCCGCACTTGTTGACGCACATGCCGCAGCTGGTGAAGACATCCTTGGTCACCATGGCGGTCGGGGGTGCGATCTGGCCGGTCTCGGCCAGGGCCCGCAGTACCTTGACCTGCGAGCCGACGGCAACCCCGGCCAGGGCACAGGAGGAGAGTCCCAGGAAACGCCGGCGGTTCAGTTTCTTATCGAACAGACTGGACACGTTCAGGCTCCTTTTCCAATTATTAACATATCTGAATATATGTTCCGGAAAAGTGGGGAGAGAAGCGCTGCTTCTCTCCCCGTGACAAGGCGCCGGGTTCTTTAGAAGCGCACGGTCAGGCTGGCATAGCCGTCCCAGGCGGTATCGACCGCCGGCAGCATCGAAAAGGCGGTGCCGTTCTGCACATCTCCGATCTTGTGCGGCGCGCCAACCGGGGAGCCGCTGCCGGTGTACTGGTAGTCGTAGTAGAGACCGCCGAGCTTGATGAACATGTTGGGGTTGACGTCGAAGATGTAGTAAGCCTCGCCGACGTGGCCGCGGGTGGCAAGCTTGCTGCCGATCATGTCATCCTGGGCCTGGGTGAAGGGGGTCCAGAACTTGGAGCCGTAGTTGTACTCGAGGCCGATCTTGCCGAGGGGCGCCGGGACCTGGAGACCGACATAGATGCCGTAACCCTCTTCCTTGTCGCTGGCGGTACCGCGGGCAGGGGTCATGATGATTTCAGTGTTGGTCGTATTCAATTCCGCCTGGAAAATGGCATCGGAGTTCATGCCGCCGAACATGCCGGCCTTGCCGTTGGAATCGGTCTGGGTGGCGGCGAGGGAGGCGAACCAGTTGATGCCGTTCATCTCCTCGCGGCTGAAACCGATGGCGGCGAGGTTGATGTCGCCGATGACGGTGCTCGGCTGAACGCGGGTGACGAAGTTGAAGTTGGGGAACTTCTGCAGATCCGAGTAGAGGGTCGGCGCGAAGAGGGCGGCAAACTGGTTGGGGAAGGCGATCACCCCCTTGAAGCCGTCATTGACATCCATCGCCCGGAACATGGTGAACTGCAGGAAGTTGGTGCCGTCATTGAGGACATCGAGGTTGATGCCGCCGAGGTGGGTGTCCTTGGTGTTGACCGAGTTGTCGTTGAAGAGCTCACCGTTCCCCCACTCGGACTCGAAACCCTGGCCGTAGCAGAAGCGGATGGTCTGGCCTTCGATACCGGTCAGGTCGCTGAGATGGTAGCCGACGGTGATGCCATCGAAGTTGAAGTTGACGAGGTGGCCGGTCGGGGTGCCGCCGCGCATTTCGTTCTCGCGGTACTGGGTCGGCGGTCCGTAGGTCGAAGGGCGGCGCCCGATGGAGAGGTAGGCGTTGCTGCCGCCGATGTTACTCCAGTCGAAGTAGGCGCGCTCGACCCGCAGCCAGTCGCCGCTGGTGCTGCCGCTGTCGGTGCCGTCCATGGTGTAGGAGTTCCAGGAGTCGAAGACCTTGGAGCCGGTCGAGTCGCCCCAGTTCTTGTACATGGTAAGGCGGCCGCTGAAGTTGACGTTATCGTAGACCTTCGCCTTCATGTTGAGGCGCAGGCGGGTGGTGTAGAGGATGTCATTGTTGATGTCGCTGGTTTTCGGGGCCGGGGCCATGGCGTAAGGCTGGACTCCGGAGAGAAGTCCCATGCCGAAAGCCGTGGCCAAGGAAGGATTGGCCGCCATCATTTTGGCGATAGGCGAGTTCGGGTCAGCGGGGTCGCCGAATGTGCCACTCATGGCATCGGCGACGAATTGGTCAAAGTCAACCAGAACCCCGGGATAGAAGGTCACATCCTGGTAGTGCAGGGTGTCGGCCTTGGTGCGGAAGTCGCCGCTGAACTGGATGCGGTCGAGGGCGGTGTGTTTCTCGTTCTTGTCAATCCGCTTGGAGAGTTCCTCGAGTTCCTGGGTCAGATCCTTGACCTTGAGCTGCAGATCCTCGAGCGAGTCGGCCGCCAGGACGGTGGCAGGGGCCATCAGCAGGATGGCCAGCATCAGGGCGAACAGTTTGCGCATCTCTTGCCTCCTTGAGAAGACGGCCGGCAGGGTGCGGGCCTTTCCGTTCCGACCTCACCGCCCCCGCTTTGGGGGGCTGGCGGGCCGGAATGACGGTACGATACCTGCCGGTCGCGGGGTTTGTGCTCCCGGAAAATTCCGATCGATCGGCGCCGCCGGCAGATCAGCCGCAGGTCTGGGGCTGGGGCGAGTCGGCGGCGTGGTCGAAGAGGAACTGCTGGATGTCCTTGAGGTCTTTCTCGGAGAGCCCCTTGAACCCTTCGGGGTTCTTCTCGTGCTTGTCCTTGTCGAAAAAGCGGTCCCACTGGGCCTGGGTTTTGGCGAGGGGGGTCAGATCGCCGCCGCTGGCACCTTCAGAGTGGCAGCTCTTGCAGTTTTTCTTGAAGAGGTACTTCCCCTTCTTGGGGTTGCCACCTTCGGCGGCGAACACGCTGGTGGTCGCGAAGGCGACCAGGAGCATGCCGATGATCAGTTTTTGCAGGTTTTTCATGGTGTTACCTCCGTTGTCTGGTTGTCCGGCGTCAATAGATCCATATTTCCTAATATTTGAAATTCACAATCCATGCCGAAGTGTCTCGTGTCCGCCCGGGGCCCGCCTGGATGGATATTTTTACCCAATGATTGAATTCTGCAACTCTTCCTGAGAAACGCCTAATGGCGAAGCTTGTCCCGATTACTCCGTCAATTGCCCAATTTCTTCTTTCCGGTCCCACGTTGGCCGCAAAAAATCACCTGATCTGTAGGAGTCCTCGGACCCTGCCGGGCGGTGGGAGCCCCGGCCCACTGCGCAAAAATCTGACCAAACATTGGGAAATAGGATTATTCGGAATTTAGCATATAAAAAATTCATGTCAAGAAAATAATTAGGGGTCACTAACCACAATCACCTTACCGCCGATGCCAAGGCTGGCTCACGTACTCTAGCGCATTGGCCTTTCTCCTTGGCAGCGGCAGCGGAATCGGGTTAAGATTCTCGCCCCGACGGCAGCGACCGCGGCAGAAATCCGTTCCCCCTGGAGGCAAGGATCTATGAGCACCGACACCACCAAAGTGATCTACTCGATGATGCGGGTCAGCAAGTTTTACGACAAGAAGCCGGTCATCAAGGACATCTCTCTCTCCTATTTCTACGGCGCCAAGATCGGGGTACTCGGCCTCAACGGTTCGGGCAAGAGTACCCTGCTGCGCATCATGGCCGGCGTCGACAAGCAGTTCAACGGGCAGGCGGTTCTTTCCCCCGGCTACAGCGTCGGCTTCCTCGAACAGGAACCCCTGGTCGCCGTCGTCAAAACCGTCCGCCAGGTGGTGGAGGAAGGGGTACAGGAGACCGTCGACCTTCTGGCCGAGTTCGAGGCGATCAACGCCGCCTTCGCCGACCCCGACGCCGACATGGAAAAACTCTGCGACCGCCAGGCCCAGGTCCAGGAGAAGCTCGATCACCTCGATGCCTGGGATCTCGACGCGCGCCTGGAGATGGCGATGGACGCCCTGCGCTGCCCTCCGGGCGATACCCGGGTTGC
This sequence comes from Desulfuromonas carbonis, assembly GCF_054658035.1. Classification (NCBI taxonomy): domain Bacteria; kingdom Pseudomonadati; phylum Thermodesulfobacteriota; class Desulfuromonadia; order Desulfuromonadales; family Desulfuromonadaceae; genus Desulfuromonas; species Desulfuromonas carbonis. The sequence continues at coordinate 1,895,633 of NZ_BAAHXR010000003.1, forward strand.
CGTCCTCTCCGGCGGCGAGCGGCGCCGCGTCGCTCTCTGCCGGCTGCTGCTGCAAAAGCCGGACATCCTGCTCCTCGACGAGCCGACCAACCACCTCGACGCCGAGAGTGTCGCCTGGCTCGAACAGCATCTGCAGCAGTATGCGGGGACCGTCATCGCCGTCACCCATGACCGCTATTTTCTCGACAATGTCGCCGGCTGGATTCTCGAGCTCGACCGTGGTGAAGGGATCCCCTGGAAGGGAAACTATTCCTCCTGGCTGGAGCAGAAGCAGGAACGGCTGCGGCGCGAGGAGAAGGCCGAGAGCGGCCGGCAGAAGACCCTGGAGCGCGAACTGGAATGGATTCGCATGTCGCCCAAGGGGCGCCATGCCAAGAGCCAGGCCCGGATCAGCGCCTACGAAAAACTCCTTGCCGAGGAGGCCGACAAGGGCGCCCGCGAGCTGGAACTCTACATTCCGCCGGGACCGCGCCTCGGTAACCTGGTGATCGAGGCGAAGGGGGTCAGCAAGGCTTATGGCGACCAGCTGCTGGTGGAGCAGATGGATTTTTCCCTCCCCCCCGGCGGCATCGTCGGCGTCATCGGACCCAACGGCGCCGGCAAGACCACCCTGTTTCGCATGATCACCGGCCAGGAGCAGCCCGATGCCGGGACCATCCGCCTCGGCGAGACGGTGAAACTCGCCTACGTCGACCAGAGCCGGGAGCTCGACCCGAACAAGACCATCTGGGAGGAAGTCACCGGTGGCCAGGAGCAGCTGCAGCTCGGCAAGCAGCTGGTCAACTCGCGCGGCTACGTCGCCCGCTTCAATTTCTCCGGGGCGGACCAGCAGAAGAAGGTCGGCATGCTCTCGGGAGGGGAGCGAAATCGCGTACACCTGGCGAAAATGCTGAAGGAGGGGGCCAACGTCATTCTCCTTGACGAACCGACCAACGATCTCGATGTCAATACCATGCGCGCCCTCGAAGAAGGCCTGGAGAACTTCGGTGGCTGCGCCGTGGTGATCAGCCATGATCGCTGGTTTCTCGACCGCATTGCCACCCACATCCTCGCCTTCGAGGGGGAGAGCAAGGTGGTCTGGTTTGCGGGGAATTACAGCGAATACGAAGAGGACCGTAAAAAACGGCTCGGCGCCGAGGCCGACCGGCCGCACCGTATCAAGTATCGCCAGCTGACCCGTTAGCCTCCAACCGAAATACTGCAACTCTATGAGGTCGTATACCGGCAGCCAATTGGCTGCCGGTTCTGATTTTGCATATCTGTTCAGGCGTTGGAACTTTTTGCAGGGGGGATATTGCCGGTGACCCCTTTCCCCGGGGCGACCGTTCGTGTGGAACAAGTCCTGCGAGGTAAGGAATGGAAAACGAATTGGCCGAGGCCGGTTCCTGGGCCGATGGGCTCGATGGCCTGAAAGCCGGGACGAGGGCCCGGTCCACCACTGGCCGGGAAAACACCCCCAAGTTTACCGATCGCTACGGCCGCACCCGGCTGGTGGCCAGGGCCCGCTGGCTGCTGCTGATCCTCTTCGGCATCTACGCCGCCTTTGCCGCCAGCACCTATTCCCTCAGCCGCTACGGTTTCTTCCTCTCCCATGCCCAGGTGGTCTTTCTCTGCAGCACCGTCCTGGTGGTGCTTGCTTATAATGCCGCCTGCCACAGTATCCCGGAACGGGTTGCCCGTATTGCCGCCTTTGAACAGGTCCAGATTCTGCTTGACCTGCTGCTGGTGACGGTCCTGATCCATTTCAGTGGCGGCGGCGCCAGCTGGTTCTGGCCGGTCTACCTGGTGGTGACCATCGAGGCCGCGGTTTTGCTCGAGCGCCGGGAGGATGTCTGGTTTCTCGGCAGCCTCGGCGGTTTCTTCTTCGGTGCCCTGCTCGTTGCCACCTACTTCAGCCTGATTCCCGCGGTCAGCATGCCCTTCGTCGACCCGGGTCTGCACCACGACGCCCTCTATCTCGGCCTGATCTGGTTCTGGGTCAGTCTCCTCAACGCCACCGTGGCGGTGGTCGCCGCTTTTCTGATGGGGGTCATCCGCAAGGAGAACGCGTCGCTGCAGCAGAGCGAATCTAGGCTGGTCGATTTTCTCGAGTCGGCCAACGACCTGATTTTCAGCTTCACCCCCGAGGGGCGTTTTCTCTTTGCCAACCGGGCCTGGCTGCGGGCCACCGGTTACAGCAGGGACGAGCTGGCGACCCTGCGGGTCCGCGACGTCTTGCATCGCGACTGTATCGGCAAGTGCCTGGTCGAGTTTCAAAAAGCCCTCTCCGGTGACCGCGGCAACGCCATCGAGGGGCAACTGGTCGCCAAGGTCGGGCGCCTGGTCGATGTCGAAGGGAGCGTCTCCTGCAGTTTCCAGGACGCCCGGCCGACAGCCCTGTGGGGGATCTGCCGCGATATCTCCGAGCGCAAGCTGGCCCAGAACCAGCTCTACCACATGGCGCATCACGACATGCTCACCGGTCTGCCGAACCGTACCTTCTTCCTCGACCGCCTGCACCATGCCCTCGCCCTGGCCAAGCGCGGCAAGTACCCGTTGGCGGTCCTCTTTCTCGACCTCGACCGTTTCAAGATTATCAACGACACTCTCGGGCACGCGGTGGGGGACAAGCTCTTGCAGGAGGTCGCCCGGCGGTTGCAGGTGAACGTGCGCGAGTCGGACACCGTCGCCCGCCTCGGCGGCGACGAGTTCACCGTCATACTCGGCCAGCTCCAGGAGGCGGACGATACCGAGCGGGTCGCCGCCAAGATTCTCAAGGCCCTCGCCCAGCCGCTGCATATCGATGGCCACGAGCTCTACGTGACGACCAGTATCGGCATTGCCCGTTATCCCGGCGACGCCGAAGACCCGCCCAGCCTGGTGAAAAAAGCCGACCTCGCCATGTACAGTGCCAAGGCCGGCGGGCGCAACACCTGCAAGTTCTACGAGCCAAGCATGGACGCCGACGCCGACCGCCGCCTGATCATGGAGAACGGCCTGCGCAAGGCCCTGGAACGGGAGGAGTTCCGGGTCCACTACCAGCCGAAGGTGGCGATGGACAGTGGCCGCGTCACCGCCCTGGAGGCGCTGCTGCGCTGGGAGCACCCAACTCTCGGGCTCCTCCCCCCCGGGGAGTTCATCTCCCTCGCCGAGGAGACCGGTCTGATCGTACCGATCGGCGAGTGGGTGCTTCGCACCGCCTGCACGCAGAACCGCCGCTGGCAGGAGCAGGGGTTGCCCCCGGTCCGCGTCGCCGTCAACCTCTCCGGCTACCAGCTGCAGCAGAAGAACCTGCCGCAGGTCGTCGCCCGGATCCTTGACGAGACCCGGCTGCCGCCCGCCTTCCTCGAGCTCGAGGTCACCGAGACGGTTATCATGCAGAATCCCGACTTCGCGGCCCAGCTTCTCGCCGAGCTGCGCCGACTCGGCGTCCATCTCTCCATCGACGACTTCGGCACTGGCTACTCCTCCCTCGCCCACCTCAAGCGCTTTGCCGTCAACACCCTGAAGATCGACAAGTCTTTTGTCCGCGATGTCGCCGACAATCCGACCGATGCCGCCATCACCGCGGCGATCATCGCCATGGGCAGGAGTCTCAACCTGTCGGTGATCGCCGAAGGGGTCGAGACCGAGAACCAGTTCCGCTTCCTGCGCGGTGAGGCGTGCCACGAAATGCAGGGCTACCTCTTCAGTCGCCCCCTTGCCGCCGAGAGGATTGCGGAACTCTTGGCGAGTGAAGACTCTTCCTGGCTCCCAGGCTGACCCGCGACCGACCGGCGGCTTGACATCAGGGGTGAAGGGCGCTATTTAAACCACAGGCTATTCGCTGGAAAGCAGGCCGGGGAGGGGGAGGGGCATGAAACAGCAGACCAAAAATCGAATCGGGCGCGGGTACAGCAGCTACCGGAGGGTAGTGCCAGTCCTGAGCGCCCTTTTTCTCCTCATTCTGCCGTCGACGGCGCTCAGTTCCGAGAGCAGCGCGGCAGCGCCGGTAGCCCAAGTCTTCCAGAAGCTGATCAGCGTCGCTGATCTCGACCCTTCGCCGGAAACGATGACGCGGCAAAAGGTTCACCTCGGCCAGGAGTTGACCGAGCTCTGGCAGCAGGAAGAACGCCGGACTATCCTGCGCAACAAAATAGTCGAGGCGGTTGTCAGCGCCTTTGCCGAGGAGCAACAAGTCGAGGCCCGGGATGAGGAAATTGCAGCCTACCTCGATTATCTGCGCTGGCTACTGCAGACCCGCCTGACGATTCTGACTCGTGAAAGCGCGGCGCTTACCGCCGAGCTCGAGCAGGCCAAACCGGGGGGGAAAGATGAAAAATGGCTGCAATTGCGGCTCGAAAGACTCAATTCCCTGATCGCCTGGTTCAGCCAGGAAACGACGGACACCAAGAGCGCCGAGCTCAACCCGGCGCGGACGGCGATGCCGCAGACGTCGGAAGCCCGTGCCGGGGTCAAACGCTGGAAGCTCGACAAGGCCCTCTATGACCGTTTCGGCGGCGAAGTTGTCTGCAACGGCTCCCGCCTGGTTCCGGTCGGCGCTCTTCGCGCCCTGCTTGAGGAGCGCCTGAACAGCCTGGACGTGGTCATTCTTGACCCGGTCTATCTTGACCTCTTCGACGACTACCGTCCGCCGCTCCAGCCGGGCGCCTTTCCGGTCACCCACCGTCAGGCCGCCACCTACTACGCCGACCCCTGGTGGGTCCGGGCCAAGGAACTCGATCTTTTTCCGGAGCTGCCACCGCGGCCCGCTCCGACCGCCGACGAATAGTTTCTCCCCCAACCCAGCCTATCCGGGTCGGGAATCGAATCCCGGCCGGCCAGGGTCGCATCAGCCAGGAGTCTGCGTCATGAGCGGTCGATTTGCGCTCCCTGCCTGCATCGGCACCCGTTCCAAGGGCTTCGGGAATCTCTTCGCCGCCGGTTTCTACCTGTGGCAACAGACAGCAACCGGCAGGATCCCCCGCTCCATCAGCAGCCGCGACCGATCACACCTCGCCTTTGCCGGCCTCCGGGGCCGTTGGGACGGGGAGGGCGCCCCCTCGTTTCCTGTGCCATCCTCACCAAATACAGGTCTCTGTTTTTCCCTCGAAAATAACCAGGAAGGAAGGACTCCTTGACCTTTGCCGCCATTGTTTTCATCTCTCTCGTCCTGCAGTGCACTGCCGTATATTTTTCTTTCCGGCTCATCCCCCTTACGGGCCATACCCGAGCCTGGTTACTCCTCTCGTTGGGAATAGGCACCATGGCTGCCCGTCGCTTCATTACTCTGGTGACATTATTGTCGGGCCCAGCGGTACACTTCGGGTCAGTGGATTATCTTTTTGAAATTATAGGTGTTTTTGGTTCTGCAATGATGGTTGGCGGCGTGATTGCAATAAGACCCCTTTTTTTAATGATCATAAATGCGGGGAAAAAACAGCAAGCTTTAGCTGAGAGTCTTCAGGAGGCCTTGGCCAACGTCAAAATCTTAAAAAAGTTGCTGCCTATTTGCGCCAATTGTAAAAAAATACGTGATGACAGCGGGTACTGGCACCAGATTGAAACTTACATATCAAACAATTCCGGCACCCTGTTCTCACATGGGCTATGTCCGGACTGTGGTGTAAAATTGTATCCGGATTTTAACGAAAAAATCCAGAACGGCATTGCCGGAAAACAGCAAGCCCCCCCAGATTGAGGAGGCTTGAAAATGAGGACAGAACAATAGGTTGGTGCGGCCAGGTTACTCTCCCGTTTGCCGCGGCGCAGAAATGGGAGTGCAGAAATGGGATGGACAACCTGATCTGGTTTCGGTAATGTATACGACATTATTCTCCGATACTGGCAAAACCGGCGCGAGCCGGTGACGCAAAGCTGCGGGTCCCACGGGGACAGCCGGGTTGCCGAAGAGAGTTGAGCTGCTGCAGGCACTGAGACGCTCGTCTTCGGATTTTCTGGAGGCGGGCGTTTGCCGTTGGGCGGCAATGGTTTCGCCCCTGTACTGTGGGGAGGGATGTTGGCGATGGGGTTGCGAATCCTGATTTTTGAACGGGAACCAAGCTTGCGGGAACTGTTGAATGTCGTCCTCACCGGGGCGGGGTATCAGGTTCAGACTTTCGCTGATCCTTCCGCCTGTCCCCTCTTTCATCGGCGGGATGACGAGGAAGCCTGCTGCGCCAGCAAAGTCCCCTGCGCTGATGCTTTGCTGAGCGATCTCGACCTGCCGCATATCAGCGCCCTCGATTTCCTGAAACTGCAACGCCTGCGCGGGTGCAAGGCCCTTGACGCCAACAAGGCGATAATGGGTGCCAGTCTGACCGTGGAACTGCAGCGGGAAATAGCTGAGTTTGGCGGAGCGTATATCAAGAAGCCGTTTCATCTGGCGGAGATCCTGGCCTGGGCCGAAGGATGTGCCCAGCGGTTGGCCGCGCAAGAGAGCTAAACGTCGACACGCCTCGGCCCTGGGCCGGAACCGGTTTTAACCTTTTCCCCTTTAAACATCCCGCCCGCGCTTCACCTCCCCATTCAGTTGAGCGAAAGTCCGAACTCGACCCGGCTCGCCGCCTCCCCGGCCTTGGCCGGCGGCTGTTCGATGGGCGCGTTCTTCAGGAAGAGACGCGGCCCAATCTCGCTACCCTGCTGTTGCAGGTAGGTCTGCACCGCCTCTGCACGCGCGCTGGCCAGTTCCTGGAGCTGCTGCGGACCGGCCGGAATATTGGCGAGCAACAGTTTTTCCATTTCCGCTACCGGCAAATCCTTTTCAAATCCCAAAAAGTTGCGCGGTTTTGGGAACTTGGCCTGTTTATAGACCTGGCGCAGCAGCCGCGGGTACTCCTCGCGGCCAATTTCGATCGCTCCTGCTGGGGACGGTTCCTTCCCTGCGCCAGCAAGTTCACGCCGCTTGAACGCAATCAGCCGCTGCTGTAACTGCAGTTGCCGGTACCCTTCGGGGTCCTGATCGGGATCGACAAACCCGCTGATTTCCAGCTTCAGGGCCGGTCGCTGCTGCAACGCCTGGGCAAGTTTGGCCAGCTTTTCCTGGGCGGCGGCCGTGAGGGCGGCGCTCCCGAAGGGGAACGTGACCTGGCTGAAGTCACCGTCGGCGCCGCCGCCGAGCATCGCCGCGAGGAGCGAGAAGGGGGCGGTGGCAGCCTTGACCAGCAGATTCTTGACGATGGTGAAGAGGGTGCTCCAGATCTGGAACTGGGGGTCGTCGGTGCGGCCGGAGACCGGAAGGTCGAGGTGAATTTCCCCGTTGCGGTCCTTGAGCAGGGCGACCGCCAGGCGCACCGGCAGCGACGTCGCCGCGTCGCTCGCCACGGCATCGCCGAAGCTGAACTGGTCGAGGAAAAGCTGGTTGCTGGCCGTCACCTGGTGGTCTTCGATGTGGTAATCGAGGTTGAGAAAGAGCTTCCCCTTGGCGATGACGTAACCGAGATAGGTGCCGGCGTAAGGGGTGGCCGGCACCAGGTCGATGTTGCTAAAGGTCACCTTGAGGTCGAGGTAGAGACTGTCGCGGAAGGGATCGATGGAACCGCTGATCTGTAGTGGCGAACGATTCTCCAGCTCGCCGCGCAGATCGACGGCAGCCGGGGCCTTGGCGTCGCTGGCCAGGCCGGTGATGCGGCCGCCGAGGCGGTACATGGTGGTGGCGAAAAATTCCGGCAGGTGGTGGTCGGTGAAGGTGAGGGTACCGTCCTGCAGGGTCACTCTGGTGATCTGCACCCGGGGCGATGGGGCGGGTTCTGGCGCCGCTGCCGGCAGTGTCGTGGCTGGAGCCTCCGCTGCAGCCGCGTTGGCGACGCTGGCGAGATTGACGCGGCCGTCCTTGGTGACCAGGACCTGGGCCTGGTAGTTGTTGAGAGCGACGCCGGCGATCTCGACCTGCAGCGGCTGGAGATCGACCCGGAGACCGTCGAGCTGCAGGCTCTCCCAGGCAAGGAGCGGTTCATGCGCGAGGGGATCGTGCAGGGCAAGGCGGCGGATACCGGCCGCGCCGGAGATGGTTCCGCCGAGGCCCGTTTCCTTCTGCCGCAGGTGGTACTGAAGATGGCTGTCGAGGCGGCCGTCGACGAAGTCGACCTTGACCAGCGCCGGGAACCAGGGGCTGAGGTCCGGCAGCGGCAGGTGCGCGATCTGCAGGGTGCCGTTGACGGCGAGGGGCGTATGGACCAGCTCTCCGGCCAGGTTGAGCTCTCCCTTGCCGAGGCGGAAACCGAGCTGGTAGGGACTCTTACCCGCCTGCGGCAGGGTCAGGTTGGCGATGGAGGCGTGCAAATCTTCGAGCTCCAGCACCCCTTCCCGCGGCAGGGTGGCGTCGCGGAACTGCACCCGCGAACCAGCGAGCGCCACCCGCCCTAGCGTCACCTGCCAGGGGGGCGATTCCGGGTCGGTGGTGGCCGCCGGAACAGGCGCCGGGGCTGCTGGCTGCGGTCGCAGCAGGTCGAAAGGAGTGAGATGGCCATCGGCCTGGCGCGAGGCGACCAGTTCCGCCTGCTCCAGGTCCAGGTCGGCAAAGCCGGTGGTGCGTGTGGCGAGATCGAAATGCCCCCCGGCCAGGGCGAGGCTTGATAGGGCGAAATGATCGCCGCCACCGAAGGGGGCGTCAACTCCGGCAAGAGTTGCCGTCACCCCGCGCAATTGCAGCTGGTTCGGTTGCGGACCGTAGTCGACCTCCCCGGCGGTCCCGAAGCGGCCGGAAACCGGGGCGGTGAGGCGGTCGGCAAGGTAGGGGTAGTAGGGGGCGAGAGGAAGATCCTCCAGTTTGAACTCGGCCCTGGCGGCCAGGGGTATGAGACCGGCGGTGCCGGAAATGGCGAGCCGTAGCCGCCGTTCGGTTTCGAGGCCGAAGCTGAAATCGCCCCGGTCATCGGCAAGGTTGGAGAAGTCGTGGCCGAGGAGGTTGATCTCACGGATTTCTTCGCTGAAGCCGCCGGGGGGGAGTGCGTCGCGGAAATGTACCTTGCCGAGGCGCAGCCGCAGCGTTTCGATCGCCACCCGCAGTTCGGGGGCGGCGGTGGCCGGTGCAGCAGCGTCAGCCATCTCCCCCGTCCGTTGCGGCAGCAGGCGTTCGAAGTTCCACTCTCCGGTCCGGTTTCGGTCGAGGTAGAGCTCGGGGCTGTAGATCGAAAGCTCCCGCAGGGCGAGCTGGCGCTCGGCGAGGTCGATAAAATCGATGTCGGCGCTCAGCAGCGGCAGGGTGAAGCAGCGCGTCCCATCGGGGAAGTCGAGGTTGAGGCCGCTGAGGACGACGCTGCCGTTGAGGAGGAGTTGCGGCGTCTTGGCCGCGCTGAGCCGATATGAGGCTTCGATGTCGAGGGCGAGGCGACCGGTGGCGACGGTCAACGGGAGCGGTACCGGAGAGTAGCGGGCGTAGTGGGCAAGATCGAGATCCTGCAGCTTGAGCGCCAGGGTCGTCTCTTCGGACTCGCTAAAGGGCTTGCTGCGTCCTTCGGCGCGCAGCGGCGAGTCGTCGAAGCGCAGGCTGAGCGCCGGCTCGACATAACGGTCGGCGAGGTAAGGGACATTGCCGATCACCGGAACGCTCAAATCGAACTGGCGGATGGTATGGCGGCCGCCGTCTTCCCGGGTCAGGTCGGCGAGGTCGACAGAGCCGGCGCGGACCACCAGGTTGTTGATGGAAAAGCGCAGCGGCTCAGCGGCGGGGACGGGCGGTGCTGCCGGGTCGTTGGCGGGGATGAGATCGGAGAAGTTAAAGCGCTCCGGTCCGGTGCGCTGCAGCAGCAGGTAGGGCTGGTCGAGTTCGACGGCGTCGAGGATCAGCGCCCGTTCGAGCAGAGAGCGGCTGCTCAGCGAAACCAGCAGGCGCTGACAGGAGAAAAAACTCTGCTCGCTGCCGGGTTCCTTGAGATCGAGGTCGCGGATGGTCAGGGTCAGGGTCAGGGGGTTGACGCCGATGGCGCCGATGCTCAGACTGCGCCCGGTCTGGTCGGCGACCCAGGCGCTGGCGCGGCTGCGCAGCTGGCCAGGCAAAAACAGGGTGATCGCCAGCAGGAGGAGGACGACCAGGATGGCAAGGCTGGCGACGATTTTCTTCCAGCGGGACATGGGAGCCTTTCGGTGGGCGGAATCACTTTTACAGATTATAGCCAACCGGTGGGCTTTTTCAGCCGGGAATCAGGGCGCCGGCCCTGATTCTTTCAGAGCCGGCGCCAGGTAGGGGAGCCCGTCTGCTACTCCCTGCAGGACCGAGTGGATGGATGGATGGGTGGTCCGGCATCGGGTTACTCCACCAGCGATTTATACCAGACGTTCATGCTCTCCAGCTCACCGGAGATCTGGGTGTTGCGCGTTAGGGTGCCACCGAAGCGGTAGCCGCTCTTGGCAAAGGTGATGTTCATGCCGAAGGAATAGGCCCGGGCGATGGTGAAGGCGGTGACGATCCCTTCCTGAGCCGCGGCTCGTTCCAGCCGCGCGAGGAGGTAGTTGGCCAGACCGCGCCCCCGCTGTTCGGGGAGGGTGGCGAAATCGGTCATCTCGGCGTTGCGTCCGGCGAGGTCGAGTTCCGCCGAGGCGATGGCAACCAGCTCCCCCGCCGCGAAGATACCGTGGTAGCGGATGTGGCTCGCCATGGTGGTGCGCAGGTAGGCCGGGTCGTGAATCGGGAAGGGGTAGGTGGCGAAGACCACCCGGTAGACGGCGGCCATCGCCTCGCAGTCCTCCGGGCCCAGGGCCCGGTACCCGTAGCCAGGGGGGAGACTCAGCTCCTCCGGCGCCGCGCTCTTCTCGCGGGAGAGCTCCAGCACTTCGGTCACCCGCTGAGGCCGGGTCTCCCGGCGCCGTTCCGGCGAGAGGAATTTCCCCATGAAGTGGACATCGACCTCCCCCCGGTAAAAGTCCGGCACCGTCGCTTCGGGCTGGTAGCCGCGCCGGCGGAAAAGTTCTTCCCGGTCGTCGGGGACCTTGGCGAAAATCTTGGAGTAGCCCCGTTCATCGGCCAACTCTTCGAGGTAGGGGAGGAGCTCCGGCAGATCGTTGCGCGCCAGGCTCATCAGGTAAACCCGGTCGCTATGCTTGCCGTGCTGGATGGTGGAATTGCCAAAGGACTCGATCCGATCAGTGGTCATGACGGCGCTCCATGCGGCTGTTGTTCTCGGGGGTGAGGGAGATGGTGCGGTCGAAGTCGGAGAGGAGCATCTCGATCCCGGTCGAGCGGCACTCCTCGGCATCGCCCAGTTTCAGGTGGAGCCGGCAGTCGTCGCACTTGCGGTCGCAGAAGATCGGCTCGTAGCTGTTCGGCTCCTGGTAGGTGGTGATCACCCCTTCGTAGTTGCGCAGCACCACCTTGTTGGTCGAAATGGAGATCAGGTAGTTGGGAGAGAGGGGGATCTTGCCGCCGCCGCCCGGGGCGTCGACGACATAGGTCGGCACGGCAAAGCCGCTGGTGTGGCCGCGCAGGCTCTCCATGATCTCGATTCCCTTGCCGACCGGGGTGCGGAAATGGGAGAGCCCTTCGGAGAGGTCGCATTGGTAGAGGTAGTAGGGGCGGACCCGGTTCTCCACCAGCTTGTGGACCAGCGATTTCATGATGCGCGGGCAGTCGTTGATGCCGGCGAGGAGCACCGACTGGTTGCCGAGGGGGATGCCGGCGTCGGCCAGCATCCGCAGCGCCTCGCGGGAGGAACTGGTGATCTCGCGGGGGTGGTTGAAATGGGTGTTGAGCCAGAGGGGCTGATGTTTTTTCAGCACCGCCACCAGGCTATCGGTGATGCGGTAGGGGAGGACCACCGGCATCCGCGTACCGATACGGATCACCTGCACGTGGGGGATCGTCTTCAGCTCGCCGAGGATCCAGTCGAGGTAGCTGTCCGAGAGCATCAGCGGGTCGCCGCCGGAGAGGAGGACGTCGCGGATCACCGGGGTGTTGCGGATGTAGTCGATTCCCGCCAACAGTTCGGCTTTTTTCGGGATCGAGTCGACATCGCCGACCTTGCGCTTGCGGGTGCAGTGGCGGCAGTACATGGAGCAGACATTGCTGATCTGCAGCAGTACCCGGTCGGGATAGCGATGGGTGATCCCCGGCGCCGGGCTGTCCTTGTCCTCGGCAAGCGGGTCGCTCATGTCGTAGCTTTCGATCTCCAACTCCCGCGGTGACGGGAAGGCCTGCATGAAGACCGGATCGTTGCGGAAGTCATCAGCATCGACCAGGGAAAGGTAGTAGGGGGTGATGGAGAGGGGGAAACGCTTCAGGGTCAGCTCCAGTTTCTGCTTCTCCGCGCTGCTGAAACGGGTGCCGAGCAGTTCCTCGACGGTATCGATATCCTGGACTGAATGCTTGAGTTGCCAGCGCCAGTCCTTCCAGTTGGAGAGGGACGCGTCGATGTCACTGATGCGATGGGCGATATCCTGTTGTTTGCTGCTGTAAATGGGCAAGGTTAAACTCCCTTTTGGGTAATTTGGCTGGATTCGTGCTGCGGTAGTAATGACCAGCCAACCGGCCGCGAGGCCGTTAGAAATAATAGCCGAAGTTAATATTGATCCGGGTGTTGCGCTCGTTGTCCGGGGTGGTCGGATTGCCGTTCATGAAGATCATGTTCTCCCCGGAGATAACGTCGAAATAGGTATAGAGCGGCCCGGCGGCGACCATGGCGCCGACGACGTTCTGCCAGGCGGTGCCGAAGGAGCCCTCGTCGGGCTCGATGACGGTGTTGTCGGAGTAGACCTGGATGCTGTCGAGGGGACCCCAGTCGAGGGGGAAGGTGTAGGCGGCGTTGAAGATGCCGATCGACGCTTTTGCCGGCGCGTCCCAGGCCGCGGCGAAGGCGCCGACGTGAATCAGGCGGTTGTCGACCCCGGTCGGGTTCTCCAGGGCGTACTCGTAGGCTGCATATTCGAGCTGGACGTTGAGGTTGCCGTAATTTCCCACCAGGTGCACGGCGCTCGCCCAGTGGTCGCCCATGTCGCCGGTGGCGGTGTTGTAGACCTGGCCGTATTCACCCGACCAGCCGAATTCGGTGGCGCAGGTTTCGCTGTGCTGCAGAGTGTAGGCGAGCCGCAGGTTCCCCTGGTTGGTCTCCTCGTTGGCGTTGACCCCTTCGGTAATCAGGTCGATGGAGTAGCGCTCCTTGTCGCTGGAGTTGCCGAGCTCGGCATTCTTGTAGAAGGCGACGGCGATATCGAGGGGACCGGGGGTGTAGAGAAACTTCACCCCCATGTCGTAGTCATCTTCCAAGCCGAGGTAGTAAGCGCCGCTGAACCAGAAGTTGTGGGACGCGTAGGGCTGGATACCGAAGGGGACCTGCTGGATGCCGATCTGTCCCTGGAGGTCGTCGGAAAAGTTGTAGCCGATCCAGCCGTGATGGATGGTGTCGAAGTCATATTCGGGGTAGAAGCGATACTCCGCCGATAGCAGGATGTCGGCGACTTCGCCATCGAGATTGAGCCGGAACAGGTCGAAGGCAAAATCGCCCCCCTTGTCTTTGGATGCCGCGCTCCAGTCCTGGAGTCCGTAGTTCACCCGCAGGGCGCCCCCCAGCCTGATGCCGGTAGCGTCTTCGAGCTTTTGCAGGCGGCTGTCGAGGGCGTCCAGGGCCGAATCGGCGGCGAGGACGGGTGAAGCGACCGCCAGCAGGAAAATCATGGTCAGGGCAAGATGCAACAGTCTTTTCAAATGCAAGAGAGTCTCCTTTTGGCAATCAAGTGAATGGGGGATCATAGTGCGGCCTTGCGGGCTTCCGCCAGCCAGCCATCCCACTGCGGGCGATGCTTGGCGATCCACTCATCGGCCTGGCGTTCAATGTCATGCTGCGACTTTTCGCCATTCTCCATGCGGGCATTCTGCTCGTTGATATCGGCCAGGGGGAGGGTGAAAAGCTCGAAAAACTTCTTTGCCGCCGGGTTCTTGGCGAGGAATTTCTTGTTGGCGACAATCCGGATGTCGCTGACGACGAAGCCGAGCTTGGCCGGATCGCTCACCGCGCCCTGGACGCCGCTGACAGTCATGCGCTCCTTGCCGGTCAGCTGCGATTCGGTGGGGTTGATCTCCGGTACGTTGATCCACATGACATCCTGGCCCGGCTTGAGCTTGAAGATCGTCCAGTTCGGTGCCCAGGTGTAGAAGAACGCCGGTTTTCCGGCCTGGTATCTGGCCAGGGTCTCGGCCATGCTGGCAGAGTAGGACGCCTTGATCAGGTTGATATCATCGTCGAGGCCGTACACCTTCATGTGGTGGGCGATGACCTTCTCGCAGCCCCAGCCGGGGGGGCACGCGGTCAGGTCCGCCTTGCCGTCACCGTTGGCGTCGAAGGCCTGCTTGACTTCGGGACGACGGAAGTCATCGAGGGAGCGGATGTTGTATTTCTCCACATCCCGCTTCGAAACCAGATAGCCCTGCAGGCCACCGGCCTTGGAGACGTATCCGACCTTTTCCGCCCGTTCGTAAAAGTGTTTCGGCAGCTGGCCATCATGCATGGGGAACCAGCCGTTGGTCCAGTAGTCGAGGTCGCCGAGGGCCAGCGACTGGTAAAAAATCGGGTTGGTCAACTCCTTCGGGTTTTTTACCTTGTAGCCGAGCTCTTCCAGCCCCTTGCGTACCAGCACTTCCTGGAAGTAGCCGGTGTTCCAGGTGGCGCGGGCGGGCTGGACCGTAACGCCCTTGCCGGGCTGCTCGCTCGCTGCCAGGGCCGGTCCGGCCAGCATCAGGGCGAGCGCGATGGTGAACAGTTTCAAGCTTTTTCTCATCTTCAGCTCCTTTTTATTGGGTGCGAAACATACAGTTGCATTGATTTTAGTTGGACCTGCGTGGTTGCCCCATCCCCTGGGTGATGCGGTCGAGGATCATCGCCAGCAGCACGATGGCCAGACCGCCAATCGTCGCCAGGCCGATCTCCAGGGTGTTGAGCCCCTGGACCACCGGGCCGCCGAGACCGCCGGCGCCGATCATCGCCGCGATGACTACCATTGACAGGGCCATCATGATGGTCTGGTTGAGGCCGGCCATGATCGACGGCAGGGCGAGGGGGAACTGGACCTTGCGCAGCACCTGCCAGGGGGTGGCGCCAAAGGCGAGGGCCGCCTCGACCAGCTCCGGGTGGACCTGGCGAATGCCAAGGCTGGTGAGGCGAACGATCGGCGGCAGGGCGAAAACGATAGTCGCCAGGACCCCGGAAACGGTGCCGATGCTGAAGAGCATGACCACCGGGACGAGGTAGACGAAGGCCGGGGTGGTCTGCATGGCGTCGAGGAAGGGGCGCAGCAGCACCTGGAAGCGGTCGCTGCGCCCGGCCAGGATCCCGAGGGGGATGCCGGCCAGGGCACAGAAAAGGACCGCGCAGATAACCATCGACAGGGTGATCATGGTCTCTTCCCAGAGGCCGAGATAGCCGATAAGGAGCAGAGTGAGAACTGTGAAGACGGCGATCCGTTTCCCTGCGTAACGCCAGGCGGCGAGGGCAAGCAGCAGGATGAGCAGGCTCGGCGGCATAATGTCAAACAGCCATTGTAGCCCTTCCAGGGTCTTTTCGATCGGGACCTTGATGAACTGGAAGAGATCGCGGTAGTTATAGACCAGCCAGTCGACACCGGACTGGATCCAGTCGTCGAGGGGGATCAGTTTTTCATCGAAATTGAGCAGTCTCATGCGATCACCTTTTCAGATTGCGCCTCCGCTTCGGCCTCGGCGGTCTCCTGCTGACCCCGGTGCAGGGTGCGCAGAAAGAGGTTCTTGGAGATGACACCGAGATAACGACCGTCTTCGTTTACCACCGGGATCGGCCAGGGGTGGGCGGTGATTTCCGGGAGAATATCCTGCATCGAGTCGCTGGCGGTCACGGCCTTCGCCTGTTCCAGAAAGGCCGGGCTCAAATCCTTCCCCCCCCCACCATCGATCAGATCCTTGAGGCTGTCGGTCGAGACCACCCCCTTGAGCTGGCGCTCGGAATCGAGGACATAGCCGTAGGCGCGGTCCTGGCTGATCAGCCGCTGCAGGGCGGCCCGCGGTCCCTCGCCCTGGTGGCGGATGACGGTGACCTGGGTATCGCGGGCGATGTCGCCGGCGGTGAGGATATTGGTCGGGTCGACGCCGCGGAAAAAGGCGCGCACGTAGTCATCGGCCGGGTGCTGGAGGATCTCCTCCGGTGTGCCGACCTGGACCACCCGGCCTCCCTCCATGATGGCGATGCGGTCGCCGATGCGCATCGCTTCGTCGAGGTCGTGAGAGATGAAGACGATAGTGCGCTGGGCGCGGGCCTGGAGCTTGAGGAGTTCATCCTGCATCTCGGTGCGGATCAGCGGGTCGAGAGCGGAGAAGGCTTCGTCCATCAGCAGGACGTCGGGGTTGACCGCGAGCCCCCGGGCCAGGCCGACCCGTTGCTGCATGCCGCCGGAGAGCTCCCGGGGGAAGCTGTTGGCATAGCCGTCGAGGCCGACCTGGGCGAGGGCCTGCAGGGCCCGTTCATGCCGCTCCGGCTTGGGCATGCCGGACATCTCCAGGCCAAAGGCGGCGTTGTCGAGGACCGACAGGTGCGGCATCAGGGCAAAAGACTGGAAAACCATCCCCATCTTCTTGCGCCGCAGCTCTCGCAGCTGCTGGTCGTTCATGGTTGATACGTTGTCGCCATCGACGGAGATGGCGCCGGCGGTTGGTTCGATCAGCCGGTTGAGCATGCGCACCATGGTCGACTTGCCGGAGCCGGAGAGGCCCATGATGACAAAAATCTCCCCGACGCGAATCTCGAAGCTCGCCTCGTGAACGCCGACGGTCATGCCGGTCTTGCTATGAATCGTCTCCTTGTCCGCTCCGTCGGCGAGCATCTTCAGGGCCCTTTTCGGGTGCGGTCCAAAGATCTTGCTGACCGCTTCGACCCGTATTTTATTGACGTGCGATGGCATGCAGACTCCTGTCCTGCGACTTCCCGGGCGCCAGAAACGGTGGCACCTGGGGAATGCGCTGCGAAAATAGGGACAGGCCGCCGCGTGGAAAATATCCACTGGCTAATGGGGAGCTTTGCACGCGACGGCGTGCCCGGGATGAATCAACTGGTTTTTGCGGCTGGGCAACCCGCAACCGGAATAACGGGGGACTCCCGTCATTCGGTGCTGCCCAGAGAGGTTGAGGCGTTAAGATCCCGGGTCGGGCGACACGGGCAGAAAGCCTCATAGCGGGTTGAGGTCGGAACGCCCTGGCGGGGCGCCACCATCAATGGCTGAATATACCGTAATGATCAGGAAAGGTCAAATCGTCGGTCCTGCCCCCTGCGCGCGCGAAGCCGCTCCCTTCCCCTGGACCAGGGCTGACGGTTGCAATTCTTCTGGTAAGCTTAGGGGGTCGAAGCGCCACGACGAGAGCGCAACCCTTCCCAGGAGAGCATGCAAGATGGCCCGCAAGATCTTTGTCGCCGCGACCGGCCAGAACTGCGGCAAGACCACGGTCTGCCTGGCGCTGCTGCACCTGGCGCAGGCAAAATACGCCCGCGTTGGCTTCATCAAACCGCTCGGACCGAAGCCGGCCCTGCTGAACGGGCGGCCGATGGACAAGGACGCGGCGTTAATGGCCGAGGTCTTTGGTCTGAAGAAAGTCCTGCGCCACATGTCACCGGTGGTTCTCTTTCCGGAAACCACGCGCCAGGTCATCGACGGCCAGCTCGATCCCTCCGGTTACCGTGGGCAGATCGTCGCGGCCTGCGCCGCCCTCGAAAAGCAGTGCGATTTCCTCGTCATCGAGGGTTCCGGGCACCCAGGAGTCGGCTCCGTGGTCGGCCTCTCCAATGCCACTATCGCCGGCCTGGTCGGGGCGCCGGTCCTGCTCATCACCGGTGGTGGCGTCGGCAGCGTCATCGATGCGGTCACCCTCAACCGGGCGCTGTTCGAGAAGGAAGGGGTCGAGGTGCGTGCGGTGCTGGCGAACAAGCTGATCCCCGAGAAGCGCGACCCCACCCTCGATTACCTGCGCCGGGCCTTTGCCCGGGAGCCCTTCGCGCTCCTCGGCGGCTTCAACTACCAGCCGATCCTCGCCAACCCGACCCTGGGGCGCGTCGCCCGGCTGCTCGGCCTTGAGCTGCACGGCAACCGGCGCGAGGCGAAGCGGATCCTTCACCACGTCCAGATCGGCGCCGCCTCCACCCAGCGCGTCGCCGAGTTGCTGAAGAACGACTCGCTGCTGATCGTCACCAGCAGCCGCGACGAACTGCTGGTGACGATGGCCAACCTCTACCAGATTCCCGAGTACCGCTCCCGTATCGTCGGCCTGGTTATCCCCGGGATTCTGCCGATCAACAAGATCACCCAGCAGATCCTCGATCGCAGCAATATCCCCTACCTGCGCACCGCGAAGAATACCACCGCCGAGCTTTACCAGACCATCGTCGAGGATGTTTCCAAGCTGACCGCCGAGGACAAGGAAAAGCTCGATCTGGTGCGCAAGCTCGCCGAGTTCCGCTTCGATTTTGAAGCGATTGACAGGTTGTTCGCTTGAGGACAAGGTGGGAAGAAGACCCCAGGCGTTTCCCGCGGATCAAGTCCGATCACTTCAGTTAAAATTCGGATCGAGCCTTTCGCGATTGCCTGATCCAAACCTGATCGGACCGTACCTGAATGCTATATACACGCGAACTTCCGGCAGCATTCAACACCAGAGAGGAGGAGTGACCCATGCCCCATCTCCAGTTCGAAATAAACTTCCCCGTCGAGGAGGCCGACAAGGTTCTTTTTGCCGCCCGGATCAAGGCCCACTTTGCCGAGATCATGGACACCGGCACCGACCATATCGGCGTCACTCTGCGCTGTCTCGGGCGTAACGATCTCTCCTTCGGCCATGCCGATGACCCGGAGGCCGGTATCGCCTTCGTCAACGCCGACATCCGCGGCGGCCGCAGCCAGGAGCAAAAGCGTCGACTCTGCCTTGCCTTCATCGCCGAGCTGGGCCGGGTCTGGCAGGTGCCGCCGCAGAATGTCTACGTCATCCTGACCGAACACCCGGGCGAGCATTTCCAACTCCACGACCGCGTGCTTCCCGGCTGGTCGACCGGGGAGGACCCGCTCGCCGATCTGCCGGAAACCTGCTGACCTCCCAAAGGGAAGATTCCGGCCGAAGCCTGGTGGCAAAAGGGCAGCGGCCGCCGAAAAAATTGGACGCCAGGCGTGCGATGGAGGGTTGCCAAACGGCTCTGGTTTTGCGAGGATAGCAGCTTGCAGGTGATGGCTGGCGCCGCCCCTGCAACCGGACCGATCCCCCGCGCAGAGAGGGCCCAAGGCGATGTCGTTTACCGGCGACCTGGAACACCTTCCTATTGTTGACATCATTCAGCTGCTGCATGCGGCCCGCAAATCGGGGACCCTCACGGTACATAACAGCAAGGGGGACAACCAGCTGGTCTTTCGCGACGGCTTCATCGTCAGCGCCAACAATTCCCGCAACAACGTCCGCATCGGCCGCATCCTCCTCGAAATCAACGCCATCAAGGAAGCCGACCTCGAACAGGCCCTCGCATTTCAGAAGGCGGCCGGCGCCGATCGCAAGCCGCTGGTTACGACCCTGATCGAGCGTGGCCTGGTGGCGAAGGAAGATGCCTTCAAGGGACTCGAAATCCTCATCGAGAAGACCGTCCTCGAGATCCTGATCTGGAAGGAAGGGAGCTTCACCTTCGATGTTGACGTGGTCAATGTCGCGGACGAGTACCGCTACATCCCCGAGAAGATGAAGAAGGAGATCAACCTAAACAGCCAGAATGTGCTGATGGAGGCATTGCGGCTCTACGACGAAAAGAAACGGGACGGCGAACTCGAAACCGAATTCGAGGAAGAAGAGGCGAGCCTCCCGGTACTTGCCGCGGCCGCGCCGGTGGCGGCCGGCCCGGAAATTTCCGCCGACATTCTCGGCCTGGCCGACATCGACAAGCTGGAACGGAAAATCCCCGATGTCTTCATCGGACTCGCCGATCCCGAACCCGACCCGTTGGCCGACCTGCAGCAGCGGCTGGCGGAGAACGCTCCCGATTTGCCGCCGGCGGAGCGGGAAGAAATCGCCGGGCTGCTCGCGCCGCTGCTGGCCGCTTCCGGGCAGGAGAAGGGCGCCGGGGGCGCCACGGTGATTCTCTTCAGTGCCGACCCGCTCCTCGGCCAGGCCCTGACGCTTCTTTGTAAACAGGATGGCCTGCTGGTCTTCGCTACCGACGAAGTCCAGGACCTCGACATGATGCTGGCCCGTTCTCTCGGCAAGGGAATGCGGCCGCTGCTGGTCTTCGATCGCCCGGCCGCGGACGGTCCCTTCGCCGCCGGGGCCCTGGATGCGCTGCGCCGCCGTTTGCGGGACGAGGCCCCCCAGGCCTCCTGTGTCCAGCTGGTTGCCCCCGGGGACGCCGCGGCGGTCTATGCCGCCCATGCCACTGGCGCCCGGCTGACCCTGCCGCGCCCTGTTCCGGAAGGGGACGGCGCCGGATTTGGCAGGGCCTTCAATCGCTTCGTCCGGACCCTGGTGGTCGCCCTGCAGGACTGGTCGCGGGAGAGTGGCGAAGGGAAGGTGATGGCCCTGACCCAAGCCTGTTGCAGTTTGCGAGAGCTGGGTGAACCACGCGAGGTCGCCCTCAGCCTGCTCCGCTTCGTCTCCGGTCTCTGCCCCCGCGCCCTGATCCTGGTGGTCGGCCAGGGCGAGCTGGTGATCGATCGCGGTATCGGCCTGGCCGGAGGGGACGAGGCGCTGACCGGGAGTCGCTTTGCGATTACGGACGATTCGCTCCTCGCCACGGTCGCTGCCGGCGGACGCCCCTTCTTCGGGCCGGCCGCGGACCCCTGCCTCGCCGACCAGTTGCAACGCCTTCTCGGGCCGCCGGCGACACCCCAGGTTCTGCTCCTGCCGGTCCTCAGCTTCGGCAAGGCGCGGTTTCTGATCTACGCCGATTTTGCCGATGGTGCCAATACCCCTATCCCGCTCCCCCTTTGCGAGATTCTCGCTGTCACGGGGGGGCTGGTGCTGGAAAACGCTCTGTATCGGAAAAAATTACAGAAAGGTTCACTCTAGACCCCTGCGGGGTGGGTCGTCTACTTTTCACGAGGTCTTGCCATGGATGCCGCCAAACTGAACCAGATCCTGGAAATTGCATTCGAAAAACGGGTCTCCGATGTCCATTTCGAGGTCGACAACCCGCCGATCTTCCGCGGCCGCGGCCAGCTGATCCGCGCCAAGTTGCCCAACCTGACCGCCGAGGACACCGAGTTTATTGCCGCGACCATTCTCGCCCACAATCGCCGCGAGCTCGGCGCCGACTTCCGCGAGCAGGACGCCTCCTATGCCCTGGCCAACGGTGGCCGCTTCCGGGTCAGCCTCTTCCGCCAGCGCGGGGTTATCGGCATCGTCATGCGCGTCATCCCGCCCCGGGTCGGCACCTTCAAGGAACTCAACCTGCCGGCGGTGCTCGGCAAGATCGCCTGCGCACCCAACGGCCTGATTCTGGTCACCGGACCGACCGGTAACGGTAAGTCGACCACCCTCGCCTCGATGCTGCGCTTCCTCAATGAGAACTTCACCCACAACATCATCACCGTCGAGGACCCGATCGAATTCCTCTTCACCTCCAACAAGAGCTGCATCGTCCAGCGCGAGGTCGGCCTCGATACCGACAGCTTCAGCGTCGCCCTCAAGACCGCCCTGCGCATGGACCCCGACGTCATCATGGTCGGCGAGATGCGGGACACCGAGACCATCGACGCCTGCCTCAAGGCGGCCGAGACCGGCCACCTGGTCTTCTCCACCCTCCATTCCCCCAACGCCACCTCGGCCATCAACCGCGTCCTCGGCAGTTTCCCCCCCGAGTCGCAGGAGATCGTCCGCCAGCGCCTCGCCGACTGCCTGGTGGCGACGGTGTCACTGCGCCTGGTCAAGGACAAGAGCGGTGAGGCGATCCTGCCGGTGGTCGAAGTAATGCGTTCCACCACCACCATCCAGGCCTGCATCCGCGAGGGGCGGCTGGAGGAGATTGAGAAGAACGTCGAGAAGGGGCGCGACCAGTACAACATGCAGACCATGGACCAGCACCTGGTCGAGCTCTGCAAGCGCGGTATCGTCGCCATTGAGGAGGCAAAGCGCATCTCCCGTTCTACCGATCTCGAGCGCAAACTGATGATGGAGGGGTAAGGCAGCACGGAAGGCTGATTTCAGAAAGAGCAAGGGCGGCTAATTGGCCGCCCTTGCTTCGTCAGAGACAATTTTGATCTAGGGCAGTTCCAGGGGCGGCTCGACCAGGGCGGCCAGCTGCTCGCGCAGGGCGAGGATCTGTTCCCCCCAGTAACGCGGGGTGTTGAACCAGGGGAAGTGGTGGGGGAAGGCGGGGTCGTCCCAGCGCCGCGCCAACCAGGCGCTGTAGTGGAGCAGGCGCAGCGCGCGCAACGCCTCGATCAGGCGCAGCTCGCGGGGGTGAAAGTCGTGGAATTCGCTGTAGCCGTCGATGATTTCGGCGAGCTGCGCCGTCTGCCGCTGGCGGTCGCCGGAGAGCATCAGCCAGATATCCTGGATCGCCGGCGCCATCCGCGCGTCGTCGAGATCGACCAGATGCGGGGCACCGTCGCGCCAGAGGACGTTGCCGGCGTGACAGTCGCCGTGAGTCCGGATAAAGCGTGGCTTGACGGCGGCGAAGAGTTCTTCTATGGAGAGGAGCAGATCGTCGCTCAGCGCCCGGTAGTTGGCCTGGTATTCGGCGGGGACAAAATCCTCCAGGAGCAGGGCGACGCTCTCGCGGCCGAAGCTGAGGCTGTCCAGCTGCGGCCGGTGGGTAAAGGGACGGATCGCCCCGACGGCGTGCAGGCGTCCCAGTAGCCGGCCCATGATCAGCAGGTTGTCGAGGTTGTCGAACTCGGGAGCGTGCCCCCCCTGGCGCGGGCTGAGGGAGAAGGCGAAGCCGCCATACTGGAAGAGGGTTTCGCCGTCCCTGACCAGGGGCGCCACCACCGGCAGTTCGTGCTCGGCCAGTTCCAGGGTGAACAGGTGTTCCTCCCGCAGCTGGGCGTCAGACCAGCGTCCTGGCCGGTAGAACTTGGCGATCAGGGGAGGCGCGTCTTCGACGCCGACCTGGTAGACCCGGTTTTCATAACTGTTCAGGGCGAGAATGCGACAGTCGCAACGGTAGCCGCAGCTTTCCACCGCGGTCATGACCAGGTCGGGGGTCAGACTCTGATAGGGATGGCCGGCACGGGTCATGGCCGACCGGAAGTGAGAGGGTAGAATGGCATCATCGTCGTCCTTGCTGGCCGCAGCCGGGAAGATGAAATAAGAGTTGCTGTTTCCTTCCGCAGGTTGACCGTCGGTGGTGAATTCCCACCATACCCCCGTGCCGACCCTGCTGGCAAGCCTTGCATCGGGTGGTTGCTGCAATCCCCGTGCTGAAAGAGCATCCCTGCCGGCGGCAGGTTATTGACAAGCGCTTACTGCTGACCGAAAATGACCGCCATGGATGAACTGCACGCCCAGCTCCCCCTCGGCAAACCGACCGACTACGCTGCCGACTACGACCCCCGGCTGCTCTGCCCGGTGCCGCGCCACAACAAGCGTGCGGAGCTTGGCCTGGCCGGCGACCTTCCCTTCGGCGGCTGCGACCTCTGGACCGCCTACGAACTCTCCTGGCTCGACCCCCGGGGGAAGCCGGTGGTGGCGATGGGGGAGTTCCGTTTCCCCTGCACCTCCCCGCAGCTGATCGAGTCCAAGTCCCTCAAGCTTTACCTCAATTCCCTCAACCAGGCCCGTTTCGCCAACCTCGAGGAGGTGCGCCAGCTGCTTGCCGCCGATCTGCAGCAGGCGGCCGGGGCGCCGGTGGCGGTGGCGCTCTTTGCCGCTCCCGGCTTCGCCGGCCGCGAGCTGGCGCTGCTGCCGGGGCGCTGTATCGACGATCTCGAAATCGAGATCGCAACCTATGAACTCAGCCCGCAGCTCCTCGCCGGGGCGGCCGACCCCGGCCAGGTGGTGGACGAGGAGCTGCACAGTCACCTGCTCAAGAGCAACTGCCTGGTCACCCGCCAGCCCGACTGGGGGAGCGTCCTGATCCGCTACCGGGGGGGGCGCATCGACCCGGCGGCGCTGCTGCGCTACCTGGTCTCCTTTCGCCGCCACAACGAGTTTCACGAACAGTGCGTCGAGCGGATCTTCGTCGATCTGCAACGCTACTGCTGCCCCGAGCAGCTGACGGTCTACGCCCGCTACACCCGCCGCGGTGGCCTCGATATCAACCCCTTTCGCAGCAATTTTGAGGCTGAGGTGCCGAACCTGCGGCTGGCCCGCCAATAACGGATTACTCGCCCGTAAAACGCGACAAGGGACCGGCTGCTGCAGCCGGTCCCTTGTCGCGTTTTACCGAATGGCGCGGTCTAACGCCTGCGGCCGAAGACTCGCAGCAGCAGCAGGAAGAGGTTGACGAAATCGAGATAGAGGGTCAGCGCACCGAGAATGGCCGCCTTGCGATGCTCCGCGCCGCTCAGGCCGGCAGCGCCCAGGTTCTTGATCTTCTGGGTGTCGTAGGCGGTCAGGCCGACAAAGATGAAGATGCCGAGATAGGTGGTGACCCAGTAGATCATGGCGCTTTGCAGCCAGAGGTTGACGAGCGAAGCGAGCAGGAAGCCGACCAGGCCCATGAAGAAGAAGCTCCCCCAGGAGCTGAGATCGCGCTTTGTCAGGTAACCGTAAAGGCTCATGGCGCCGAAGGTGCCGGCGGTGACGAAGAAGGCGCTGGCGATGGAGCTGCTGGTGTAGGCGAGGAAGATGGCGGCGAAGGTGACGCCGGAGAGGGCCGAGTAGAGCAGAAAGAGGCCGGTGGCAGCCGTCGCGCTGAGGCGGCGGATGGCGGCGGAGAGGGCGATGACGAGGCCGAATTCGGCGATGATCAGGCCAAAGAAGACGAGCCGGTTGCCGAAAACCAGCTGCAGCATGGCCTGGCTCGAAGCGGTAAAGAGGGCGACCACGGCGGTGAGGCCGAGACCGGCGGTCATCCAGCCGTAGACGCTGGTGAGAAAGCTGCTGGCGCTGGTGACGGTCGGACGGGCAGTGGCGGGAAACGGGTGTTCCACGATGAATCCTCCTGGGTGACGGTTGGCGCTGCGCTGCGAGTATAGCAGCAGCGGCCTGGCGAAGGGAACCGGAATCGGACCGGCTGCCCGGGCTTGACCGCGACGGTTGGTGCGGGTATCTCTAAGGTAGGGCTGCGGGTGAAGCTGGCGCGGTCGGGGAGGATGCATGGCCGAAACGATGCGAGGCATGCTGCTGGAGCGGATCGTATCCCTGGCGGACTGTTCGGAACCGCTGCGGCTGGTGGAGTGGCCAATTCCGGACCCTGGCCCGGGCGAGGTGCGGGTCGCGGTCACTGTCTGCGGGGTATGCCATACCGAACTCGACGAGGTCGAGGGGCGCACCCCGCCGCCGCGGCTCCCCGTCATCCCCGGGCACCAGGCGGTCGGTCGCGTCGACCGGCTCGGCGCCGGGGTGACCGACCTCGCCGTTGGCAGCCGGGTCGGTGTCGCCTGGATTCATTCCGCCTGCGGGAACTGTTCCTGGTGCCGCGAAGGGCGGGAAAATCTCTGCCCTGAATTTCGCGCCACCGGTCGCGATGCCGACGGTGGTTACGCCGAGTATCTGGTAGTCCCCGCTCCCTTCGTTCACCCGATCCCCGACGCGCTTGGCGATGCCACGGCCGCGCCGCTCCTCTGTGCCGGGGCGATCGGCTATCGCTCGCTGCGCCTGGCCGCACTCACCGGCACGGCCCCCCTCGGTCTGACCGGGTTCGGCGCCTCCGCCCACCTGGTTCTGAAACTGGTACGTCATCTCCATCCGCAGCTGCCGGTTTTCGTCTTTGCCCGCAGCGCCGAAGAGCAGCAGTTTGCCCGCGATCTCGGCGCGGCCTGGGCAGGAGGGACGGAGGCGCCGCCACCCGAGCCGATGCAGGCGGTCATCGATACGACCCCGGTCTGGCGTCCGGTGGTCGCGGCGCTGCGCCATCTCGCCCCGGGTGGGCGGCTGGTGATCAACGCCATTCGCAAGGAGGAGGGCGATCGCGAGCTGCTGGCCGGTCTCGACTACCCGCGCGACCTCTGGCTGGAGAAGGAGATTCGCAGCGTCGCCAATGTCACCCGCGCCGATGTGCGCGAGTTTTTGGCCCTGGCCGCCCGCGTGCCGATCCACCCGGCCTGCAGCGAATACCCGTTGGCGGCGGCGAATCAGGCGCTGCAGGAATTGAAGGCGGGAAAGATCCGCGGCGCCAAGGTGCTGCGGATCGGGTGACGCTGGCGGGATGGTGATCAGAAGAGGCGGTACTGGTGCTCGTAGAAGTGAAAGGCGCGTTTGACCCGGGCCAGCACCGAGCCGGCGGTGAAGGGCTTGAAGATGACATCGAAAAAGCCGGTCTGAAAGGCCTTGAGTTCGTCTTCCTCGCTCTTGGCCTTGCCGGTGATCATGATCACCGGGATGAAACTGGTCTCGGGAATGTTCTGCAGCGCTCCGAGCAGGCCGTAACCGTTGAGCAGCGGCATCTCGAGGTCGGAGATGATGACATGCGGGCTCTGGGCGATCACCTGCTTGAATGCTTCCATGCCATCCTTGGCCTTGAGAACCCGGTAGCCGGCGCCGCTGAGGATATCGCCAAGCATGGTACGGATCAGCTTGTCGTCATCGACGACCAGGACGGTGCGCTCGCTGGGGCGGGTCGCCCCCTTGTTCAGGTAGCGGTAACAGATCGCCTCGCGGATATCCTGCTTGGTGGCGACAAAGGGGACGATCTCCATGCCGGTATCGGCAGCCAGGTTCTCGATGACGCGGTTGTCGGCGGGGTCGGCCATTGCCACTGCCAGGCGTCCCCCCTCGCTCTTGATCGGGAAGATGAGGTGCTGCATGGCGACCTCGACCGGGATCATCTCGAGGACGGCGTTATCGACCTTGATGCGGGGGAGATTGGGAAGGAGGCGGCAGTCGTACTGGGTGGCGAGGGCAATGGCCAGTTCCTCACCGGTGATCAGCTCGAGATCCTCGAGTACGCTGCCGAAGCGCCGCCCGAGCTGCCGGGAACGTTCCAGAATCCGCTCCCGGGTCTTCTCGCTGATAATGCCCTGTTCGACGAAGATTTCGCCGAGGGTCCGGCGGGGTTCCTTGGCGGGCGGCGTTTCGCTCATGGTTCAGACTCCGTCGGCGCGAAAAGGGCGCCTGCCTGCGTGGCGGCGCGGTTGCCTGAGCAAAGATAACGATTTCACCCGGAACTGTCAACGCAGGGCTTGCGGCGGCGTAGACCGGTCGCCAACGCGGGCGCGCAGCTCAGATCCGGCATTTGAGCTGCAGCGCGCTGAAAACCATGTCGAGGACCTCCTTCTGCCGGGCCTCGTGCTTGTTGAGGACGGCGAGACAGCTCCCCATCGGGAAGCGCTGGTGGAGGTAGTCGGCATCACGGGCGGAGAGGATGATGATCCGGCGCTTGTCGAGCCCTTTTTCGGTGGCGTAGGCAAGGATCTTGCTGCCGTCGATGCCGGGCATCTCGAGATCGACCAGCAGCAGGTCGAGGTCGGGGGTGATCGCCGCCAGACCGCGCAGCGGATCGGGGCAGGTCTCGATGACCAGATCCGGGCAGCGGCCGGCGACATAGTCGCGCAGGAACTGGAGAAAGATCCGGTCATCATCAATAATCAGGACTTTGTGCATGGAGTCGATCCCGTCGTCAGCCATTTCCCCCCGGCCCGAGTTGGGGCAAAATAGCCGATTCGGCCCGGCCTGTCAATTCCGGCGGAATCCGCTTGCCGGGAGGTGGCGGGTTGTGATAACAAGCGGGACGTCCCCCTTAAACCCGGCAAGGAGCCACCGATGACTTACATTTCCCCTTCCCAGTTTGCCAATGTCAGCGTGACATGCAAGGCCAATCTCTATTTTGACGGCCGGGTTGTCAGCCATTCCCTGACCTTCGCCGACGGCAGCCGCAAGACCCTCGGCCTGATCTATCCCGGCAGCTACCGTTTCAATACCGAGGCCGCGGAGAAGATGGAAATCATCTCCGGCAGTTGCCGGGTCAGGATCGGTGGCCAGGAGAAATGGATCGGTTTTGCCGCCGGCACCTGGTTCGAGGTTCCGGGGAATTCCTCCTTCGAGATCGCCGTCGAGGAGGGCATAACCGAATATGTCTGCTCTTTTGTCTGAGCCGGCCGCCACGGGAGGGAGCATGACCAGCGAGGAGTTGCGCCGATTTGACGGCCGCGATGGCCGCCAGGCCCTGGTTGCCGTCAACGGCAAGGTCTACGATGTCACGGCCAGCGCGCGCTGGCCTGACGGCCTGCACGAGGGGCTGCACGCCGCCGGCGCCGATCTCAGCGCAGCGCTCTTGACAGCGCCCCATGTTCGTGCCGTGATCGAACGCTTTCCGGTGGTCGGTGAACTGGTGGATCCGCTGCCGGCGGCCCCCTCCCGGTTATCACCGCTCCTCCTGGCCGCGGTCCTGGTGCTGGTGGTTGCCGTCCTGTTGCTGGTCTATTTCCTGCGCTGAGTTGCTCTGGCAACGGGCGTCGGCAGCTAATTCACTTGACAGCAATGGGCGGCACTGCTAGTCTTGCCCCCAAGTATCACCGCTCCCCGCAACGCATCGATGAAAATTACCCATCCTGCAGGCCCCGGTATACCGACCGGGGCCTGATTTTGTTGCGGCTTTACCCCACGCTTTCGGAGCTCTCCGGAAGCTTTGAAAGGGCACCATGAATTTCAGCAGTTTCCAGTTCCACCCCAAGGTTGCGGCCGGCATTGCCGCTGCCGGCTTCACCACCCCCACGCCGATCCAGGCCCAGGCCATCCCCCGGGTCATGGCCGGTCGCGACATCATGGGCCTGGCCCAGACCGGAACCGGCAAGACCGCGGCCTTCGGGCTGCCGATCCTGCACCGCTTGTTGCAGGGGGAGCGCGGTCATGTGCGCGCCCTGGTCATCGCCCCGACCCGCGAGCTGGCCGAGCAGATCCACGTGGCGATTTCCGCTTTCGGCAGCGAGACCGGTCTGCGCAGCGCCACCATCTACGGCGGCGTCGGCATCAATCCGCAGGTCCAGAAGCTGAAGCGCGGCGTCGAGATCGTCGTCGCCTGCCCGGGGCGCCTGCTCGACCATATCCGGCAACAGACCATTGACCTCTCCCGCGTCGAGGTGCTGGTTCTTGACGAGGCCGACCAGATGTTCGACATGGGATTCTTTCCCGACATCCGGAAGATCCTCGGGCATCTGCCGCGGCAGCGCCAGAACCTCCTCTTCTCGGCGACCATGCCGGTAGCGATCCGCAAGCTCGCAGCCGAGGTCCTGACCGCGCCGGAGACGATCCAGGTCGATACCCTGGCGCCGGCGACGACCGTCAGCCATGCCATCTACCCGGTCGCCCAGCACCTCAAGACCGACCTGCTGCTCGAACTGCTGCGGCATACCGATACCGGCTCGGTCCTGATCTTCACCCGGACCAAGCACCGCGCCAAGCGGCTGGACGAAAAGCTCTGCAAGAGCGGCTTCAAGGCCGCCTCGCTGCAGGGGAACCTCTCCCAGTCGCGGCGCCAGGCGGCCCTTGACGGGTTCCGCGATGGCCGTTTCCAGATCCTCGTCGCCACCGACATCGCCGCCCGCGGCATCGATGTCTCGCAGATTTCCCATGTCATCAATTACGACATCCCGGCGACCACCGAGGCCTATATCCATCGGATCGGCCGCACCGGCCGCGCCGCCTGCAGTGGCGATGCCTTTACCCTGGTGAGCAGCGAAGACCGGGCGATGGTGCAATCGATCGAGCGGGTCCTCGGCAGTGCCATCGAGCGGCGCACCCTGGCCGCTTTCGATTACAACCAGGCCGCTCCCGAGCGGCCCAAAACGGCAGCCGGCGCACCCCGTCAGCCGCGGCCCGAGGCGGCCCGGCGCAGCAAGTCTCCGGCCTCCCCCGCGCGCTCGCCGCGGCGTGGACCCCGCCAGGGCGGGGCTGTCGCCTCCCGCAACTCCGCCCGCAATAGCTGAGCGGCCGCGGCAGGTTATCGGCACAACGAGAACAGGGCGTCCTTCGGGGCGCCCTGTTCTCGTTGTTAATCGGTTGACGTCGTTACTGCTAATGGCGATCGAGATAGCCGCTGCCAATGGCCGAGAAGGGGAGGTCAAGCTTCAGGTCTGGCACCTGGCTGCCGATCCAGGCGGTGAAGGTGTTGCTGTTGGGGCCGGGAAAGGCGCTGTAGGTCTCGGGCCAGGGATAGCTGCGTGCGGCCCGGTCGACCGCCGTGATCAGGGCGTCGACCTCGGGGCCACGCTGGTCGCTGATCAGCCACGGCCGCTCTCCGTACCAGAGCCGGTCCGGGAGGTCCTGTTCGATGCGCAGCACCGGCAGACCACGATGCTGGCGCCAGCCGATGACCTCATAAACGGTGTATCCGGGAGCGTTGGTCGGTTTGGCCGCCAGCCAGGTGTGTACGGCGAACCAGCCGCGCCAGCCCCAGGCCCGGGCGGCGTAGACCTGCAGCACCGCCTCCCGGGTCACAGCCGGGTCGGGGGCGAGTCCCGCCGGGGCGCGGCTGGCGGTGCGCCAGTCTTCGCCGGAACAGGCGCCGAGGAGCAGGAAGCAGAGGCCGAGAGCGAGGCCTGCCTGGCGTCGGGTTGGCGCAGACGCCTCAGGCGTCATTGCCGACTTCGCGGGGTGATGGCGGTTCATGCTGCCGGCCGCAGCAGCCGCCGGCGCAGGCTTTCTCCTGCAGCAGTTCGTCGATGCGGGCGTCGAATTCCGCTTCGATGGCATCGAGCAGCGGCGCCAGCTGGTCGGCGCTGATTCCGCCGCCACACTGGGGGCAGGTGTTGTACCTGGCGCGGAACCAGGCGAGGGGCTGGTAGAGGCCGGCCTGGCAATTCGGGCAGGGGAGTTCGATCATTTCCGCTAGCGACACGAGGGGCTCCTTGCAGGGATGGATTTTGTTCAGCATAGCAGCAGAGCGGTCCTCTTGACCAGTGGTTTGCCTCAATGGTCCCGGCGCCAGATTGTCACCTGGGAGATGTTGACCTGGAATTTGCGGGCCGTCTCGCGCAGGACGGACTCGACCTCCTGCGGTGGCTGAATCATGGTGAAGCGCTGCTCGAGGTGTTCACCGAGGCCGGCCAGAGAGGTGAGAGGGACGCCGCAGCGGTAGCGGCCGCCGAGCCAGTTGCGCCGCGGTGTGAATTCCTCCAGCCAGGTGTAGGGGGAGGCGATGACGAGCAGGCCGCCAGGGACCAGGCGCTGGTGAATGCCGGCGAGGAAGCCTGCCGGATCGCCCAGGCGGTCGATGAGATTTGCGGCCAGGATCAGGTCGTAGCCGGTCTGGTGGGGCTGAAGGTGCCGGGCATCCCCCTGGTGAAAGAAGACCCGCGCGGCGGCATGGGCCAGCCCCAGCTCCTGCAGCGAGACTTTTCGCTCGGCCAAAAATTCGCCCTCTTCGGTCAGCTGGTAACAGAGGGTGCCACGCTCCTGCAGGCGCCGGGCGGTGTCGATGAAGGGGCGGGAAAAGTCGATTCCGGTAACCTGCTCGAAGCGGGCGGCCAGTTCGAAACTGGCGCGGCCGACGGCACAGCCAAGGTCGAGGGCCCGATGCCGTGGTCGCCCGGCCATCGCCTCACAGCAGATCCGGGCCATGCGGGCCGGAAAGTTCTCCACCCCGAATTTGTCGGGCCCGAAGTGGGCGTCACAGTACTGGGCGATGGCGCTATCGGAGGCGTAGCGAAGCTGGCATGCCGTCAGGGCGGCAAGGTCGGAGGGGCACGGCTCGGCAGGGTGATTCACCATACGGAGTCCGGTCGCAGGGAGGGGTCACGGCGGTCCCGGTTGCCGGTGTTGCCTGGAACTATATAAAAGAATGGCCCGGATGTCGAGGATTTGTGCCTGCCGGGTCTAGTACCAGCCGTGTTCTGCGAAGATTTGCCGGGCCTCCGAGGATTTCAGGAAGGTGAGAAATTGCAGTGCCTCGGCGCGGTGGGGGGTTCTTAGGGTCAGCGCCATCGGGGTGTAACGCAGTCCCGCCGGACCGGGGATTTCCACAAAGTCTGCTTCGTCTTCCAGCCAGAGGTGCCAGGAGCGGTAAGTGACCCAGGCGTCGATCTCCGGTGTGGCCAGCCAGGCGCTAACCCCCTGCTGGCCGGTGAAGACAAAGTGTCTGATTTGGCCCGGCCGGGCCTGCTCGCCGTGGAAGTGGCGCATCCGCTCCAGCTTGACGTCAAGCAGGTCAATGCCGTCGCGACTCAGGTCGGCAAAGGTCTGGATGCCGTGCGGATTCCCTTTGCGTACGACAACGCCGATGCGGCGGGGGTGAAGGTTTTCGGCCGTGCTCAGGTCGAGCAGGTCGGGATGGCGGTCCACCAGGTCTTCCAGCATGTACTCGGCGCCGCCATAGTAGAGGTCGCCATCCTCGTGAAGCTTTCTTTCAAGCTCGCGGGGCATGGCCTTGATTACTGCGACCTCGATGCCGTGGCGCTCCCGGAAGAGTTCAGCGCATTCCTCGAGGACATGGTGCGGTCCTCCCGGACCATAGACGCGCAATAATTTGGGCGATTCGTTCATCGACGCCCCGGCACTCAGCGCCTGCAGCAGCACCACGAAAAAAATCACCCACCCTTTTCCTGCCATGAATCACTCCCCAGCTCTCGGTCTCTGCGCCTTTGTCCCTTCACCGGTGACATTCCGGGAAAAGACCGAGGGCTCCGCTCCCCCATTGGCCGGAAACGGCCGTTCATCCCGGCCCGGGGGCACGATTTCACCGGGAGGTGAATCGCGACCCGAGGGGCGGGTGGCTGCGGGTTAAAGGGAAAGCAATCGATGTGCCAATATTAATCAAAAGTTGGGTTCAATTCCCCGCAGCTTGCTGCGCGATTTTTACTAAGGGTGTAGGCTGTTGATACCCCGTAGCTTGCTGCGGGGTAGTTCATTGTATTTCGGCTCATTGCCTGGAAGGGCGTGCCAAAGGCGGGTCGGGCAGGTAACTCTGGGTGGGATAGGAGTAGTGGGACAGGGGAGGGGGCCCCGGCCTCATTCCTCGGTGGGCGGCTCTTCGCTCTTCTCTTCCTGCTTGCGCTTGGCCTTCTCTTCTTTTTTCGCCTTTTTGGCCAGTTCCTTCTGGCGTTTTTCAAAGTTGTAATTCGGTTTTCGCGCCATCTATTCCTCCTCGCGGGGTTTTCTCCCGCTATCGTTTCAGGGTTTGGATCACGCCAAGCAAAAGAGCCCCACGCATGACGCAGGGCTCCTTTGCAGGGCGAGGGTAAAACCCGGGCAGGTGCCATCCGCGTCATGCGGATGGCTGGTGCCTAGATTTTGTTGACATTGGCCGACTGCGGACCCTTCTGCCCTTGGGTGACATCAAAGCTCACCCGGTCTCCCTCGGCGAGGGATTTGAAACCATCACCCTGGATCTGGGAAAAATGTACGAATACGTCAGGACCATTGTCCTGCTCGATGAAACCAAAACCTTTTGCGTCGTTGAACCATTTCACGGTGCCTTCTGCCATCTTCTTTTCTCCATGTTCCCGGTAGGGAACGATTCTCGTCGTGCACTTCCTTCACCCGAAAACCAAAAAACACACAGCCCAAGGGGGACTGTGTGTTGATCCATCTTGACACCTTGTCAATGCGGCGGATGACGAAAAAACCTACACAACCTTAGCTTAAGTGAAGCAACCCTACCACGCTGGGCCGCAACTACGCAAGAACTAAATATTCGGCCAGAATCGGCTCCGTCTCCAGCCTGCGCCGGGAGTTGGTCGTTGACCGTGGTCCCCGAATCGGCGACACTACCAGCATGGGGCGGCAGACTGCGCCTTGGGGCGCGACAGGTCCCGATCTTTGCGGTAAATTAAGCAATACGTTTTCGGTTATGATGGTCGCCCGCCGTTGGGACGGGCCCCGGCCGGTAAAGGAGAGAACCTTGGACGAGAAGACCCTGCGCAAGGATTTTGAGGCGAGCATCACCGACCTTCCTCCCCTGGGCAACGACGTACACAGCCTGGTGGAGGACTTCCGACGTTACTATACCCACACCCTCGGCCGCGACCGGCACTGCCGCTCGGCTCATTACGCCTACCAGGCGCTGGTCCTGACCCTGCGGGAGCGGCTGCTGGAGAATTGGAAGAATACCCGCTACGGTTATGAGGCAGCCGATACCGGTCACGCCTACTATCTATCCCTCGAATTCCTGATGGGGCGCGCCCTCGGCAACGCCGCGCTCAACCTCGGGCTCGACGAGGTGGCAGAGTTGGCGGTGCGCTGCCTCGGCATGGACCTGGAGGAATTGGCCGAAATCGAGCAGGACGCCGGCCTCGGCAACGGTGGCCTCGGCCGGCTGGCGAGCTGTTTCCTCGATAGCTGCGCGACCCTGCAACTGCCGGTCACCGGTTACGGCCTGCGTTACGAATACGGCATGTTCCGCCAGTCGATCAGCGGTGGCGAGCAGGTCGAGGAGCCCGATCACTGGCTGCGCGCTGGCAACCCCTGGGAGCTGGAACGCCCCGAATATACCCAGCGGGTGCGGTTTGGCGGATACACCGAATGGCGCCACGACAATGGCGGCGGCAAGCGGGCCCGCTGGGTGGAGACGCGCGACGTGCTGGCGGTCCCTTACGACGTGCCGGTACCCGGGTACCGCAACGGAACCGTCAATACCCTGCGCCTCTGGAAAGCTTGTTCCACCGACGAATTCGACCTCGATGAATTTAATGCCGGGCTCTACCCTGAATCGGTGGCGGCGAAAAATTCGGCCGAGCTGATCACCCTCGTTCTCTACCCCAACGACGCCAGCGAGAGCGGCAAGGAGCTGCGCCTGCGCCAGCAATACTTTCTCGCCTCGGCGAGCCTGCAGGACGTGGTCGCGCGCTGGGTCGGCAACCACGGACGCGATTTCTCTGAGTTCGCAGCCAAGAACCGTTTCCAGCTCAACGACACCCATCCGAGCTGTGCCGTTCCCGAGTTGATGCGCCTACTGATGGATGTCCATCATTTCGGCTGGGACGAGGCCTGGCAGATCACCAGCAGCACCATGGCCTACACCAATCACACCCTCCTTCCCGAGGCGCTGGAACGCTGGCCGCTGCCGATCTTCGCCCGCCTGCTGCCGCGCCTGCTCGACATCATTCTCGAGATCAACGCTCGCTTCCTCGCCGAAGTCGCCCGCTGCTGGCCCGGCGACGTGGAACGCCAGCGGCGCATGTCGCTGATCGAGGAGGGAGAGGTGCCGCAGGTGCGCATGGCCTACCTCGCCATCGTCGGCAGCTTCTCCGTCAACGGTGTCGCCGCCCTCCATTCGCAGCTGCTGACCGAGGGGCTGTTTTGTGATTTCTTCGCCCTCTGGCCGGAGAAGTTCAACAACAAGACCAACGGTGTCACCCCCCGCCGCTGGCTGGCGCTCTGCAATCCCGAGCTTTCTGCCCTGATCACCGCCACCGTCGGTGAGGGCTGGGTGGCCGACCTCTCGCGCCTGTCCGGCCTTGCTCCCCATGCCGAAGAGGCCGAATTCCGGCGTCGCTGGCGGGAAGTGAAGCAGCAGAACAAGCGCCACCTGGCGCAGCTGGTGGCGCACGATTGCGGCGTCAGCTTTGATCCCGATGCGCTCTTCGACGTCCAGGTCAAACGCATCCACGAGTACAAGCGGCAGCTCCTCAACGTCCTCCATGTCATTCACCTCTACGACCGCCTCAAACGGGGGGACGACGCCGACTGGACGCCGCGCTGCATCCTGATCGGCGGCAAGGCGGCCCCCGGTTACGTTATGGCCAAGCTGATCATCCGTCTGGTCAACAACGTCGCCGCCGTGATCAATGCCGACCCGGTCACCGCCGGCCGCCTGCGTCTCGCTTTTCTCCCCAACTACCGGGTGACGGCGATGGAGGCGATCGCCCCCGGCACCGATCTCTCGGAGCAGATTTCGACCGCCGGCAAGGAAGCCTCCGGGACCGGCAACATGAAGTTCATGATGAACGGGGCGCTGACCATCGGCACCCTGGACGGCGCCAATATCGAGATCCGCGAGGAGGCGGGGGCGGAGAACTTCTTCCTCTTCGGCCTCTCCGCCGCCGAGGTCGAGGCGCTGCGCCCCCATTACGATCCGACGGCGATCATCGCCGCCGACGAGGACCTGCGCCGGGTCATGCAGCTGCTTGAATGGGGCCATTTCAACCAGTTCCACCCCGGGCTTTTCGACCCGATCCTGCGGGCGATCACCAGCCCCAATGACCAGTGGCTGACCGCGGCCGATTTTCGCAGCTACGTCGACGCCCAGCAGCGGGTCGCCGTCGCTTACCGGGACGCGGAGCAGTGGACCCGCATGAGCATCCTCAACACCGCCTCCAGCGGCCACTTCTCCACCGACCGCACCATCGCCGAGTACAACCGGGATATCTGGAAGCTGCAACCGGTGGCGCCGGTGGCGTGAGGGAGGGCGGAGCATGGCGGTTCGCAGTGGGCGCGGGGCAACCGCATCGGCAGGATCCGGATCCTGGCGGGAGAACGGAGCGCAACGATGACCGGGCGTGAAGCGGACCATCCCGCCGAAGAGGGGGTCGAAATTCCCTACCAGCGGCTCAACCCCGAGACCCTGCGCAGCCTGATCCAGGAATTCGTGAGCCGGGACGGTGCCGATTGGGGGGAGGTGGGCGGCGCGCTGGAGGAGAAGGTCGCGCAGGTGCTGCAGCAGCTGCGCCTCGGCAAGATCCGGGTTGTCTTTGATCTCACCACCCAGACGGCGAATATCGTCGTCCCCGGGACCGCGGGGCGGCGCCGGTCATGAGCCGTGACGGCTACTGGTTCGAGGCGACCCTGGCCCGCCAGGTCCTTGCCGCCCTCGCGCGGGGGGAGGCGGAGGTGGAGCTCTCCCTCGATCTCAATCGCAGCCGGAGCCGGTTGCGCCTCGTCGATGACGGCCTGGTTCTCGATTCGGGTCGGCGCCTGGAGCGGGCCGACCTGGAGGAGATTGCCGGCAGGGAGGCGCGGATCTTCTATCTTGGCGACGGGGAGGGGCTCGAAATTCTCGAATCCCGGGAGGATGGCTATTGCAAGCTGGTGCCGACGGCCCAGGCCCCGCTGCTGGAGATCAGCGGAGTGAAGATGCACATCTCGCAAGGGACCACCCCCGACGCCAGTGCCGGGGCCATGGCCGCCGCGGTGGTGCGGCGCGGCGACCGGGTGCTCGACACCTGCGGCGGGCTTGGCTATGCCGCCATCGCGGCGTTGGAACTCGGTGCGCGGGAGGTCGTTTCGGTGGAGAAGAGCGCAGCCGTCAGCGCCCTGCGCCGTAAAAACCCCTGGTCGCAGCAGCTGGACGATCCGGGCATTTGCCTGGTGGCGGGAGATATCGAGGCCTATATCCGGGAGCTGGCGACGGAATCATTTGATAGCGTCATCCATGATCCGCCCCGTTTCTCCCTGGCCGGCGAACTCTACGGCGAGCGTTTCTACCGCGAGCTGCACCGGGTTTTGACCCGGCGCGGTCGCCTCTTCCACTACACCGGCAATCCGCAGCTGCTGAGGCGCGGCTCCGGCTTTGTCGAGGATGCCATGCGCCGGCTGCGCTCCGCCGGTTTTCGCAACCTGGTCAAGGTCGATGCGTTGATGGGGGTCCGGGCCGCGAAATAAATCCCGCCCCAGGCCGGCCATCGCCGCTACTACTTGACGGCTTTGCCGGTCTCGGGCCACTCCGGGTCGACAACCTTGACCCGGCCAAGGAAGCCGTAGCTGACCAGGGTCAGGCGGATCGTATCCTTGACCGTGGAGGCGATGAAGAAGTTCGAGTAATCGAGCTGGGCCAGGGCCTGCTCGGTCGCTTCGCCTTCCGGGAGCTGGCAGACTTCGACAATCGCCTGCTGGTGCGCTTCGAAGCCGGGATTGGTGTAGTAGCCGTAGCCGATGGCGGCCACCAGAATCAGTCCGATCAGTTTCTTCATACCTTACCTCCCTGCCTACCCGTCATTGCCATTCCTCTCTCCCTTCTTTCCGATCAGTCCCGTTCGGCGAGCCAGATCGCATGCAGGTCCCCCTGCTTGTCATGTTCATGCACCCGCGTCTGCTGCACCCTGAAGCCGACCTTGCGCAGCCGCTCCATGAAGTTGCGCGAGGGACCGGCCGACCAGACGGCGAGGATCCCCTGCGGCCGCAGGGCACCGTAGCTTGCCGTCAGACCGTCGGTGCTGTAGAGCCAGTCGTTCTTGCGACGGGTGAACCCCTCGGGACCGTTGTCGACATCGAGCAGGATTGCATCAAAGGCGCGGCGTTCGGCCTTGAGGATGCGGGCGACATCCCCCTCCCGCACCCGGGTGCGCGGGTCGCGCAGCGGGTGGCCGGCGAACTCGCCGAGGGGCCCCCGGTTCCAGGCCACCACCGCCGGTACCAGCTCGGCCACGACCACCTCGGCGTCCGGCCCGAGATGATGCAGCGCCGCGGCAAGGGTAAAGCCCATGCCAAGGCCGCCGACCAGGACCCTCGCCCCGGGACGGGCGGCGATGCGCCGGCAGGCCACCGCCGCCAGCGCATCCTCCGAATCGTGGGCCCAGGTGCTCATCAGGGCGCCGCCGCCGGCGACACTGATCGAATATTCTTCCTCGCGCTTGTAGAGCAGCAACTCCCCTTCGTGTCCGGGGATCGGCGCGCTGTCGATCAGTTTCCAGTCATCCATGGAGCAGCCTTCGCAGGGTAGCGGGCCGATGGCGGCCGTTGCAGAAGTTAAACTGGCAATCCGTGGTCGCTGCACCACTGGCGCAGCAGCTGTTCGAGCTGGGCTGTCGCGAAAATCTCCCAGAGGTCAAGCAGTCCCTTGCGGCGCAGCAGCTCCTTGAGGTTGCGAAAAGCCCCGGGCCGGCCGAAGAGCGCTTCGATCCGGGTCCGTTCCCCCGGGCAGTGACGGTCGACGAACTCCAGCACCAGCGGCTTGCCGGGGTCGAGGTCGCGGCGGTGGGGGATGGCGAGATAGTCGGCATCGTCGCCGCTGCCGGGCGGGGCCTCGTCATAGCCCGCCTTCAGCGAGGCGAGGTAGACCTTGCCGGTGGGGCGGTGGACCAGGGCCCGGCGCTCTCCGGGCGGGGCGTCGCTGACAAAGTGGAAGGCATCGTCGATACTGTCGAAGGCCATGGCGGCTCCGCGGGACGGGCGAAAAGAAAACTGCCGGAAGGAATTTAGCACACCTCGCCCGCTGTCGATAGCGGCAATCGCCGGTTAGCCCCGCTGACGCTAGTCGCCGGGAATCAGGACCAGGTCGAAGTGACCTTCGCCACTGCCGGGGCGCGGGTAGTGCTGGGTGATCAGTTCGCTGAAGCCGGGGGCGGTGACGAGCAGGTGGATGTGGGGCGGCCGGCTGCCGTAGCGGCCGGGGAAATGGCTCTGGAAGAAATAGTTCCCGTTCGTGCGGGAGAAGAGGGTCGCCCGCCAGCGGTCGTCGTAGCGCCCGTCCGGTCCGGTCAGCCAGACCTCGATTCGGGCGCCGGCGATCGGCGCGCAATCCTGTGCCGACCTGACCTGGCCGAAAAGAAGATAACCCTGACCGATGGCATTGCGCACCGGCGCTTCCGGCCGGTAGAAGGGACCCTCGGCGTCGGGTGGGGTAGGGGTGCACCTTAAGGCCGGACCGGCAGCTTCGCCGCTGACGGCCAGGGCGAGCAGAAGCAGGATGCAGGGGACGATTCTCGGCATCATATCCTTGGCCGGGGGAGCGTAGGCCTATCTCTTCTTCTCGGCCTTTTTGACCTTCTTGTCGGCCTTCTTCTCTTTCTGGGTTTTGGCCGGCTCCTTTTTCGCCTCTTTTTTACTGTCCTGGCCTTTGCTCATGCTCTTTTCTCCCTGGTGCGCGCGAGGAAAAAATCCGATCTGAAAAAAGTCCAATTCTGCCATCTGCCGGAAGGAGAAAATATGCCGGTGTGCCGACCCCGCAGTGCCTCAGCTGTCGCTGGTCATGATGAAGAGGGGCTGGCGCAGGAAGGAATCGTACTTCGGTCGCAGCCGGTCGACGCTGTAATATTTGGCGACGTCGACCACCTTCTTCTGGCCGGTGACGATGGTGATCGGCACCGTGTCGTAGCTGCCATTGTGAATACTCACCAGCCGCCCCGAGGTGCCGGCGAGGACCAGGTCGAGGGCCATGTTGCCGAAAGCCATCGGCACGATCGAGTCGAGGGCGTCGGGATCGCCGCTGCGGACCAGGTAGCCGAGGCGCTGGTTGAGGACGTTGATGCGCCGGCCGTTGTTGTATTTGGGCGAGAGCTCCTTGAGCAGGACCGAAACCTGGTCGCCGATGCCACCGAGCTTGCGGTGACCGTACTGGTCGACCTCCTCCCCTTCGAAACTCATCCCCTGCTGGTGGCGCATCTTCGCCCCTTCCGAGACCAGCACCACCGAGTACTTGCTCGG
The DNA here is from genome assembly GCF_054658035.1 of Desulfuromonas carbonis. Lineage (NCBI taxonomy): Bacteria > Pseudomonadati > Thermodesulfobacteriota > Desulfuromonadia > Desulfuromonadales > Desulfuromonadaceae > Desulfuromonas > Desulfuromonas carbonis. Next base: position 1,935,894 of record NZ_BAAHXR010000003.1, read on the forward strand.
GTGGCGGTTGCGGTCCTCGGTGAGGAGTTCGGCAAGTTTTTCGATGTCGAAATCGTGCTCGGGGATGATGCAGCGGTCGGCCGCCCCGGCCATGGTCGGCAGCAGGGCGCTGAAGCCGGCGTAACGGCCGAAGACCTCGATCACCAGGTAGCGTTCATGGCTGCCGGCCGAGGTGCGCAGGCGGTGGGTCAACTCGATGGTGCGGGTGACGCAGGTCGAGAAGCCGATGCAGTAGTCGGTGCCGGGGACGTCATTGTCCATCGTCTTGGGGATGGCGACCACCTTGACCCCCTCCTCGTGGAGACGCTGGGCATAGCTGAGGGTATCGTCGCCGCCGATCGGGATCAGAAAGTCGAGGCCGAGAAACTCGATCTGCTTCAAAACGTCAGGGGTGACATCGTTGATGTCGGCGGCGTACCTGTCGCGCAGGTGCGCGGGGAGGTTGGCTTTGGGGAGGTGGCTCGGCCGGGTGCGCGAGGTGTGCAGGAAGGTGCCGCCGGTGCGCCCGGCGCGGTTGACGATATCCTGGGTCAGTTCCTGCACGCAGGCGCTGTTGTCGGCGTGTGGGTCGGGGACCAGTTCCACCAGCCCCGCCCAGCCGCGGCGGATGCCGAGGACCCGGTAGCCTTCGCGCAGGGCGCGGATGGTGATGGCGCGGATCGCCGGGTTGAGGCCGGGGACGTCGCCGCCGCCGGTCAGGATGCCGATGGTTCCCTTGCTGGCCATGAGCGTTCTCCTGGGGGTCGGGAAAAGAGGGATTGTGCTCTTGCCACGATGTTACCGGAAGGGGGGCAAATTACCAGCGGCGCAGTGCACCAGGGCCCGCCCCTGCCGTCACTTTATTCGGAGCCGGTCGAGGCTCCAGGAGCCGCCTCCGGCGGCCGCCAGGTAGAGGAAGACGAAGCAGTAGAAGACCGCCAGTTCTCCCTGGTTGGCGAGAGGCCAGAACCCCTTGCCGGCATGGACCATGAAATAGGCGAAGGCCATCTGCCCCGAGAGGATGAAGGCGGTCCAGCGGGTGAAGAGCCCGACGAGCAGCAGCAGGCCGCCGCCGAGTTCGAGCACACCGGCCAGGCCGATCAGCGAAAAGAGTTCAGGGGGCGGACCGGGCATGGCGACAGGAAGGTTGAAGAGTTTCTGCCCGCCGTGCTGGAGGAAGAGAAAACCGACGATAGCACGCATGACGCTTAACAGCGGTGGTGCCCAGGATGCCGGGAAAGCGGAATCTCGCATGGGAATCTCCCTGGTTGGGGTGGAACCGGTTTTACTCATTATAACCGGTTCTGCACGCTTTGGTTACGCCCCCGGCAGCTTCTGTCGCTAATCGGTGGTAGGCGATTGTATCCTCTAAAAAAAAGACCCCGCTGGCAGGCCCTTGCCCGGCGCGGGGTCTTGGAACAGGGAGCGGCTACTGCTCCCGAGAGGAGATTGATGCACATCACCTTCGCATATTGCAACCAGTGAGGCAATCGCGAGCGCGCCGCCCGTCCTGCAGCAAAGCTGGAACGGGAGCTGGCGGCGGAAGTCAGGTTCCGGAGTCGGCGGCCCGCTGGTAGAAGAAGTCGAGGAGCAGGTCGGCATCGCGGGGCGAGAGGTCGAACTTGAAGATCGCCTCCTGGACCAGGGATCGCCAGGGGAGGTCGGGCTGGTCCTGCAGCCGTTCCGAAATCCAGCGGATGGCGCGCCGCAGCTCTTCACCCTTGGGCAGCAGTTCGTTCATGGAGATTACCTTTTGACCAGCAGGAAGAGGCCGACGGCGGCACTGACCGCCCCGCCGATGTAGCGGTACATCACCTCGTTGGGCATGGCGCCGGTCAGTTTGACCGAGACCTGGGAGGCGAGGGAACCTGAAATCTGGTGTCCCCAGTAGGCGAGACCGATGCCGATCACCAGCAGGGCGAGGCCGAGCGCTTTGGAAACCGTTCCCGAACTTGCAGCCATGGCAGAAAATCCTTTCTGAAACGCCCGCCCCTGTATGAGACGCCGGCGACCCGTAGACTAGTGTCCATCCGGAACCTCCAGATGGGCACGGCGTGGTTTCCGAGTCGGAAACGAGGAATTTTTCGTTGTGGCAAGGAAATCGAGGACTTGCGCGGAGGCGTACACCGGTACGCCGCACAAGCAAGGCCGAAGATTGAAGCCACCACGGCGGAAAAGAGCCGTTTCCGGACGGAAACTAGACTATACAGGAAAAATCCCAGCGGTGGCAGTCGTTGTTGCATCCCGGTAAGCGGCCTCCCGCCACGCGGCGCCGCTCCTCGCAGCTAGAAGCTGAAGCTCTCCCCCGGCGTCAGGACCGCCACCTTGGTGTCCGTTTCGGCTTCGACCCGGGCTTTCCAGGCCGCCGCGTCCTGGTGCAGCAGCTCGAAGGTGTTGTAGTGGATTGGAATCACCGTCTTCGGCTGCAGCAGCTTCACCGCCCGCAGGGCGTCGTCGGGACCCATGGTGTAGTTGTCGCCGATGGGGATCACCGCCACCTCCAGGCCCTCCTCGCCAATCAGCCGCATGTCGCCGAACAGCCCAGTGTCCTGGGCGGTGTAGATCTTCTTGCCGTCGTTGGTGGTCAGCAAAAAGCCGGCCGGGTTGCCGCCGTAGGAGCCGTCGGGGAGCATCGAGCCGTGCAGGGCGAGGGTCAGCTTGAGGTAGCCGAAGGGATGGCGGTGGCCGCCGCCGAGGTGCTGGCCGTGGAGCTTCTCCAGCCCCTGCCGGCCGAGCCAGGTGACGATCTCGTGGTTGGCGATCACCAGGGTGCCAGTGCGCCGGGCGATGGCGATGGCATCGCCGATATGGTCGCCGTGGCCGTGGCTGACCAGGATGAAATCGGGCGAGACCTCGTCCGCCGTGGTCGAGGCGGCCGGGTTGCCGCTGAAAAAGGGGTCGATGATCAGTTGGTGGCCACCGGTTTCGAGGCCGAGGGTGGCGTGGCCGTACCAGGTCAGTTTGTTCATGGACCTCCTCCTTGGCTGCGGAGAGTGGGGGCGGGCCTCAGCCGGTCTCTTCGAAGCGGCAGCTGAGATCTTCGTCGGCCAGCAGGCCCGAGCAGACCGGGCAGACCCGCTCGCCATTATCTTCACGCTCCAACAGTTCGTCTTCCTGCCAGAGTTCTCCACATTCGGTACAGGGTGCTTCTTGCATGGCATCCTCCTTTTCTGGTTGCCTATATTTTACCACGGGCGGGCGGGACCGGTTGCCGCTGCCTTGCCAACCCCCGTCGGCCGTGGTTGAGTTAAATATAGGTCCGCTGTTGTGCCATACCGGCACCGCCGGCCGGAAAGGAGTACATCATGTCGACACTTCTCATTACTGGAGCCAACCGCGGCATCGGCCTGGAGCTGGTCAAGGTCTTCGCCGGCAAGGGGTGGCGGGTGCTTGCCTGCTGCCGGCGCCCGGAGGTGGCCACGGAGCTGCAATCCCTGGCCGCCGCCGCATCCGGGGTCACGATCCACCGCCTCGAGGTGACCGACGGCGGGCAGATCGCCGCCCTGGCCACGGAGCTCGCCGGCACGCCGATCGATATCCTGCTCAACAACGCCGGGATCAAGGGGCCAAAGCAGCAGGGCTTCGGCCAGAGCGACGAGGAGGGCTGGCTCGAGACCTTCCGGGTCAATACCATTGCCCCGATGCGCCTGACCGAGGCTCTGGTTGAGCAGGTCGCCGCCAGCGAGCGGCGCATCGTCGCTACCCTCGGCACCGTCATGGGGAGCATTGCGGAGAATAGCAGCGGCGGATACTACGCCTACCGCACCTCGAAGGCAGCGGTGCATATGCTGATGAAGGGACTTGCCATCGACCTGGCGGCACGGGGCATTCTCACCGTCTCCCTTCATCCCGGCTGGGTACGCACCAGCATGGGTGGGAAATCCGCCCCGGTGGCGCCGGCCGAAAGTGCCGCCGGGCTAGCAGAGGTGCTCCTCGGCCTGACCCCGGAACAGAGCGGCGGACTTTACGACTTCGAGGGGAAAGAGCGTCCCTGGTGACCTTTGCCCGGCGCCTCACCCCTGCTGGTGGAACCAGGTCAGCACCGCCTCGACCGGCTGCGCGCCGGCGAGCTGGGCAATTGCCTTGCCGCCGCGTCGCTTCGGTGACTCAGCGGATGAAGTGCATGTAGGCCTTTTTCTCCTGCGGGGGCGGCGTCACCGCCCCCTTGCCGTGTTTGACCAGCTGCAGCAGCCACGCCATGTTCTTGCCGAGCACCCGCATGATCTGCACCCCTTCCTCGTCCTGGGCCACCTCCCCCGGCATGCGGCCGTGGATCACGTTCCAGTAGTTGGAGGTGGGGATCAGCATCTCCGAATACATCAGGAAATTGTTGAGCTGCTCCCAGGCCGGGATACCGCCGGAGCGGCGCACCGCGACGACCGCGGCGCCGACCTTGTGGCGGAAGAGGCCGCCGTTCATGCCGGCGACGTAGAAGGCGCGGTCGAGGAAGGACTTCATCGCCCCCGACATGGCGGCGTAGTGGACCGGCGAGCCGAGGAGGACGCCGTCGGCCGCCTTGATCTGCTGAATCCAGGTGTTGACCTCGTCGCCGGGGAGGACGCACTTCTCGTCCTTGTTCTTGGCGCACATGCCGCAGGCAATGCAGCCGCGGATCACCTGGTCGCCGACGGTGACGACCTCGGTCGCGATCCCGGCCGCCTCCAGCTCCGCCGTGACCATGTTCAAGGCCTGGCGGGTGTTTCCTTCCTTGCGTGGACTGCCGTTGAATGCGACGACTTTCATGCTTCAATCTCAGGTGGGTCGAATTCCCCGAAGCTTGCTTCGATGAAAGCGATCAATCTAAACTTTTGATACCCCGTAGCTTGCTGCGGGGAGATTCATTCCTCCCTGTCGGTTCGAGCCGGGTTTGTGGCATTGTCGTGATGAAATATCATCCGTGCAGGTAAAGAGTAGCGGCCATTCTAGGGGGAATGGTCGCTGGGATCAACCACGAAGGCGCCCCCAACGAAATGATGACGCTGCAGCTCACCCGCCATGCCTGCCACCTCGGTTTCGTCCGGCCCGGAACCGGCGGGCGCTACTGGTCCGAGGAGCGGGCGGGAGGGAAGGATAAGAAAGGCGGCCAATCGGCCGCCTTTCTTATCGGATGTGACCCCGTTGGGGTTCTGACCCCTTTAGGCCTCCGGCGAGTCGAGGGGGCGGACACAGTCCGCTCCCTCGTTCCCCGGTTTGTTCACATAGGTCGAGACCGGGAAGCAGGCGAGCACCCCTGCGGCGGCGGGCCGCAGCAGGGGGAGGAGGTCTGCTCCCTGCTGGCGGGGGTCAAGCCAGGCGCCAAATTCTTCCGGTTCGAGGATCGCCGGCATCCGCTGGTGGAGCGCTGCCATCAGCGCATTCGCCGCGGTGGTGATGATGGTGCAGGACTCCAGCACCACGCCCGGGGTTGCCGGGTTCTCCCAGCGCTCCCACAGGCCGGCCAGGGCGAGGGGCGCGTGGTCCTGGCGAAAGAGGTAATAGGGTTGCCGCGTCTTGGCACCCTGCTGCCACTCGTAGAAGCCGCTCGCCGGGATGATGCAGCGCCGTTTGTGGAAGGGCTCGCGGAAGGAGGGTTTTTCTGTCAGCGTCTCGGCCCGTGCGTTAATCATCCGGTAGCCGATCTTCACGTCCTTCGCCCAGTGCGGTACCAGCCCCCAGTGCAGCAAGAACAATTCTCTTTGGTCTTCATTCTGGCGGATGGCGGGGATCTTCTGGGAGGGGGCGATGTTGTAGCGGTTCTCAAAGTCCAGCCATTTGGTGAGCTGGAAATAGTCGACCAGATCCGGGATCGGGAGATGGTTGGAGAGGCGGCCGCACATAGGAGGATTTTAGCAGATGCGGCGGGAGTTGGTTGCTGGGGGATAGCAGGGGATGGAAAAAGGGGCAGGCTACTTTTCAAAAAAGTAGCCTGCCCCTTTTTGTTGTCGCGACTTGAGCCTATTAGTGCTGAATATTGCTTTCCTCTACCTTAAATGATCCGCGGCTGATCTGGACGGGGGTGGCGCTGGTTTCCATATCGACCATGCGAAAATTGAAGGTGCCGGAAATCGCCGACCCGGTTTTTCCGGTTACGGACAGTTCGCCGTGGGTGTAATGCCCCAGAGAGCTATACAGAGTACCGTTACCGGAAGAATACGGGGGATAGTAACTGTTAACGATAAAGCACGGTTCATCACCAGGCGTACCACTTTGGTTACCGAATAAATCCGCGCACCCACGGATAGTCGCTGTAGAGCCGAGATTGTATCGGAAAATCCGGATATCGATTGTGGTGGAGACGGGATAAAGGGGGTCACATGTGTAGGCCGAATTCGGCATGTTTTGATTGATCGTCGCATTTAGGCTGCACATGCTGCTGTCCTGCACGTCAACGGCCATGTAGAGCTGAATATCTCCAACACCATACTGAGATGTAACAGGGGACATCTGCATATCACCAAAACCAATCGGAATAATCATGAATGAGGAAACAAAATCGTTATCATCATGGAAATAATAACTGCTGGACGGGCTCGCGAAGGCGAAGTAATTCCCATTCCAACTGTTCCGGTTGATTTTTACCCCTTTTACCGTGGCGTTCGCTTCAGTGACCAGGTCTTGCGGGGGCGGTTCAATCGCAGGCTCGGTAACCGTTATCGCAACGGATGAGGTTGAGGATGCGCCGGTTCTCGGGTCGGTGGCTTTAAGGCTGATTGCGTACACACCTGGCGTGGTAAACGTGTAACTGTATGAGCTGCTCCCCTTTACGGGGGTTGTGCCGCTCACAGTCCATTCAAACTCATATGGATCCTGAGAGGGAGCGGTTGGATTGGTTGCGGTGGCAGACACCGTCAGGGGAGCCGGACCGGTGGTCGGATTGGCAACAAAGGCCGCGTCTGTGGGTGGTATGGTGACGGTGAACGTCTTGGTCGCGCTGGCAAGAAGCCAGTTTGAGCTCACATTTTTAAATACTTTATGGATAACCGTATAAGTTCCTGGATGATTAAGGTTTCTACTCAGACTGGCATGCATTCCACCACCGAAAACAATCGGGTCGATGTACGTATAAACATCTTTCGGCGGAAAATAAAACCACTCTGAATATCCAGGAAGGGTGCCGTCAGGGTTGACGAAAGTCGCCTGGAAATTGATCTCTCCTGGCCAGGAGATAGAATCGGCAGACATGCTGAATTCGGCAATACTGCCTTGGGCAACGATCATTCCTTTTGAATCAACCGTGTTGAGCTTTGGAGTAATTTCGTCCGTGAAGGGAGCCGGGGTTTGGGGCTGGGTCGGATGCGTCAGCAACGGCTCGGGCACTTCAGTGCTATCTTCGGGAGTCGCTTGCCTTGTCGAGTTAAACAGGCCGGTTTTGTCAGCGAGGTATTCCTGGACCTTACCCAAGTCGAGAGGAGAAGCGAGCCAGGTCAAGGCTCCCGCTGAGGGATCCGGATTCGATTTGAAGTTTTCAATTTCGGTAGCCAGCTTGAGGGAAACGAGATTGGCAACGGGGACTTTTTTTAACCGGCCTAGTGATTGCTGAATCCCAGCGATGAGCCCATCAATATCGCTCGCGATGGCGGAAGCAACCAGTGGTGCCTCCAGTGCCAGTGCCACTTCCTTCCCTTCATAAACGGCGGTCGCGTTCAGGATCTCTCCTGTCGCCCTCGAAAACTCCATCACAATACCACCGCTCGGGAAAGAAAAGACGTTGGCCAGGGTTGCACTGCCATCGTCGAACACCATCATTTCGACTTTTTGGGGAGCGTCTGTGCAGACGATCTTGAAATCGAAGGGGCCATCGACCGGGGCTCCCGCTATTCCAGTCGGGTGGTCGATGGTGCAGTGTTGGCCAATCGGATGTTCATAGATGGCCACCGCATACTCGTCGCCACCAAAATACTTGGAGGAGAACATAAAGCTGTCATTAAAGGTAAAGATTTTCCTTACATCTCCCTGGCTGTTCTGAACACTCAAAGTGCCATTGTGCCCTTCCACCGTACCCCCAACAAAATATTGAACAGAGGGATCCGGATTCCCCGTGCCGCTATCACCTCCGCCACCGCCACAGGCACTAAGAAAGTTGATGGAAATTAACACTAATAGCCAAATTAAAAAATTTTTCTTCATATATATCATCTCCGTTTTTGAACTTCAGTAAACGAAACACCCCTGAGGAAGCTGCGCGTTGTTGATCAGGTTGAAAATATGGTTGAAAATAAGCTCCGCTCTGGTCGTGTTGGAATAAGGACCAAAATGATTTTTGTAGATCAGATTATCGCCTGAGCGATCAAACTGCGCATTTAGCATAAAAAAACCTGATTAGGTCCGATTCTCAGCTTGATGCGGATCGCCCCTACAAGAGCCCAAGCCGTAGCGATGAATTGAACAATGGGGCCCCTACATATTGGATGCCCAAGCGCTCTCGCCCCTCAGCTGAGAATTAGGGCTAATCAGGTAAAAAAATGTTCTCTGGCGTTGATGATGTAAATGCTGATGTTACACAAACACCACCATTCAGACTCGATAGATCACTGAAATTTAATCAAAAGTTGGGTTCAATTCCCCGCAGCTTGCTGCGCGATTTTTACTAAGGGTGTAGGCTGTTGATACCCCGTAGCTTGCTGCGGGGTAGTTCATCCGCTAAATAATTTTTATTACTGCCAAACGCCACCATTCAGATTACATGAAGATGACAATTCTGCATCTAAGATGGGATAACCGGTGCTTGGATAATAAAAACGTGTCGTCAGCCCTGAAGTAGTGGTCGTACATGAACCAAAAAAATTACCATTGCAAACCGCGCTTGAATAAGTTCCGCTCTGCGCATTACAGCTCGCTTGAAATACAGCTGTATCTACCCCGGTGCCTGACATTTCGAAGCAGGTGGGAAAGGAACCGGACGATATGGTACAACTGCCCAAGGTAACCGGTGCCGTGCCCGTGGCCGGAATCGTTTTCGTTACAGTCGTGGCCGCATTTTCATTGTCATAGACTGTTAACTTGATTTCTGCACTTTCCCACGGAAATTTTTCGACCCTCAGCAGTCGATCGACATTTTCCGTAGGCTGTACCACACCGTCAAGCGTGTACTCCCAGGTGAACTGATAGCCGCTAAGTTCGGGAAATGTGTATGGGATCGCGTGGCTCACCGGGGGGCCGGCATTGAAATCGGTCGTCGTCAGATAATTCTCGGTCACGTAACCGTCCGAGTCAGAACCAGCACCATAAAAGACCAGAACATCCTTCACGCCGGGCGTTCCCGCAACGTTTGGAATCTGGTATGCCGGCCCGATGTGTGCGGTTGGTGGGTAGTTCAGCGCATCGTCAATGGACATGACAATAAACCCGGCACAAGTCGGTGACTCTTTCCAGAAAATTTCAGCCTTATACGTTTCAACCTTGATGGATAAATCAACAGGACTGATCGCGGCATTTTCAGGAACACTTTGCATGCGGGTGTAGAGGCCATTTGTATAGGTTGCCGTGAAACTTTCTGTCTCACCGGTGGTGCGCGTTGCTACACCCGAGAGGGTGGTTTCACCCCCGGAATTCTTTCCCACCGCCAGCGTCGCACCTGTATAGGCCACGCATTGATTGCTCTGGCTGTAGCGTGGATCGATCAGAATACTGTGAAAGGTCGCTTCGGGCATATCGGCCACGACGCTATCCAGACTCCCGGCCATATGGCTTTTTGCCGCGGCGCTGTCCTTTAAAGATAAGGACGCATCGAAGGCGCCCAGCGCCGATATTAATGAGGATTCCTGCGCGAAGTCGAGAGCTTGATCAAAATTTGCAATGCCACTTCCCAGGGTGATGCCATTGGTTGGATCAGAGTCAAGATCGAGGGTTTGCAGAAGCCGGGCGAGGTTGACAACTCGTTTATCTTCAAGTGAAGCACCGAGAAACAGATCGACGGGAGTCACCACCGACCGCGCCAGGGTCTGGCCGAGGCGGGTTTTGCCGAGGAAGAATTCTATAAATTCACCTTTTTTATAAGTAAATTCTCCACTGCTGTTCGTGTTGCCACTCTGGCTGGGGGTCCGGTAGGTTAGACCGTCTACCGGTGAATCAATGAAACTGCCAACCATCGTACTTGACGGCGCAGCGGCCGGTGCATTATCTCCGCCGCCTCCGCCACCTCCGCCACAAGCGACTGCAAGAATGGTCAACGATAGTAACACTGGTATTTTCAGCAAACAATTCATGAGCTACCTCCTGTGAATTCCAAATTGAGATTGTAAAAACCGGCGATATCACGTTGAAAAAAGGGCAGACCAAATGAATGGCCTGCCCTTACCTTTGTGATGAAACTATCAGGGTGCAGTCAACCAGCCCGGGGGTGTGGTGTTGATGTACCAGAAATCTGTCCAGCTATCGACACCGTCGGTTCCTGCAATTTCATAGAGGTTGGCACTATGTACGTTGACGATCGACCAGGTCGTGAGCGACGGATTGCCGATATCGAGAGTGCCATTCTGCTGCAAGAACAGAGCCTCAGACAACGGCCCTTCTGAGCTGACGTAAGTGCCATTTGCGTCGAAATAATCACCGATATAGGAAATCGCATACCCACTCGTACTGTTTCCGCTCAGGGTGAAATTTTCCTGCGTCGTGCCAGGATAGCCCGGAGAACTTGAATCGCTGGGATAGCTGATAGAAATCTTTCCGCCGCCGGCAATGAACTCATCGAGCAGCGCAGTTGTGAATTCGAGCGAAGGAGATGCCGCAGCGGAAACGCGTAAAGAATAATTCGCGGTTTGATCAGCAGGACCATTGAGTAAAATATAGTAATTCTGACTGGCCTGCGCCGTGAATGTCACGCTATCAACAGTTCCGGGCCCATTATTAGACATCCCAACGCGCAGTGCAGCGGCTTCATTTGTTGTGTCATCAAGATTAAAATGTTGATACATCTTTGTCAGGCTGTCGAATACGAAAAGATCGGGGTCATCAGTCGGTGAAGAGGGTGTTAAGGTTACGGTATATTGTGTGCCGCCAATCGCAGCAAATACATACTCATGCCCGAAGTCATTGACAATAGATCCAGTGACAGTTTGACCAACCTGAAGTGTTGTCGGAGTTGTAGGAGTCGATCCTCCCCCCGAATCGGTCGTACCGATGTAGGTTCTTAAAAACGAGCGGTTTTGCGCATCCATCGAGTAGACCCGCAGTTCTGTGTGGTAAGGAGCATTCGCCGGGTTCAAGGAAGAGGTATCGATCGTCAAGGTTTTGCTGGTACCCGACAGCCCTTCTTCCCAAACGTCAACCCAGGTCGATCCGTCATTCACCGTCACCGCAATTTCGTCGATGTGCTGCCCGGCCGGAATCGACCAGGCCACATTAAGATTACCGCCGGCAGTGGTCAGCGCGTTGAAGGCATCAAGAGTAGCCTGGGTCGCGCTGGGATAGGAAGCGGTTGCAGCATTGGAAATCGGCAGTGCCATGACCGGCGTCGCATAGGTGGCCACGGCCGTGCCGCTCACCGCCGGGGTGGCCGTGTCGAGAGGAGCGGTGAACAGCTCGAACTGCACCAGATCGCCCACCTGGAACAGTGCCGGGTCAATCTGATCTGCCCCGCTGCCAAAGGCCATGAAATCATCCGAATAGTCATTGTCAAAAATGCGCAGTTCTCCTGCGGCACCCCAGGCGGGTACCCCCATGTAGATCACCGCTCCCGGTACCGCCACACCCTCGCGCACCAGGGTCACTTTGGCTGAAGCTATCGGGCTGCCGCCGGTACCATTATTGGTAAAATTTTTGTCGTCAAGCCCCAGATTGATGCCGCAGGTCTTATAGTTGACGCCATTTTCCGTTCTGTAGTCACAAATAAAACCCATGTAGCGATCGACGATTTCCTGGTTCCCGCGCAGTTCCCAATTCGCCCCGTTTTTAGCGAGTTGCCAGGTTTCGGGTTCCAATATGGTCACTCCGGCAAAGGTCACATTAAAAGTGACGGATGCCGTGCCGGCCTGCTCATCGAGGCCATTGATAACGACATGGCTGAAAGAGAGGCCAACCAGAGAAGGATCGGTCGTCAGTTCGGTAATAAACTGATCCGCCCCCTGATCGTTTTGGAGAAAGTCCGCTGCAAGAAAGGGACTCAACTGGCTGCTGCTGGGAAGGCCGCCAACAAACAGGGCGGAAAAGCTGTCAAATTTGGAATATATTGCCTGCTGGCTGGTTTGTACTGCACCCAGATCGGAAATCACGGGCAATACTTCGGTATTGTCCGTCGTGCTTTCAAGGTTGTCGGTAATCGAGGTATTGTCGATCAGGTTAGTGATGGTTGCCTGAATTGTCGCCGGATCGGTTTCGATTCTGACCAGATCCAGGGCCGCGTCCAGCGCGGTATGGTCAGCACTGAATGCGGTATGCAGTAGATCGACGGCAGCATCGACTCCAAGAGAGGTGAGAACGTTCTGCAGTTTGGCTTGCAGCGCCGTTTCCTGGGCCTCAACTTCAGCGCTGGTCAGGCCGCTGAAATCCCCGTTGTCAAACAGGGTCTCTGCCAGTTGCCCGGCAGCGTTGGCCACAATCAGGTCGGTAAAGGGAGTGATGTTGACTGTCGCCCCAACATCCTCGGCAACGGCATAAGAGTGCAATTTATAGGTGCGGCCACCAACGGTTCCTTCCGCCCGCAGAACATAGGGAGCTGTCATCCCGGACACATCCACCGAATAATTGCCGTTGGCTTCAATCACTGCCGACTTTGACTTAACTGGGGTACTGCTGTCCTTGACCGTGACCTGGCCGATAATTGCCGCACCCGCAGCCGCCGTTCCGCTAAGGGTTGTCACTTGCGGTGAGCTGGATGACCCCCCACCACATCCGGCCAGAACCAGGCCGACCAATACCATCAGGGCTAATAGACTTCGCATTTGGTTTTTCCTCATTGAATTGATTACTTCGCTTATGGACATAAGCCCCCCTCGGGGCTGCTCTATTCGTTTCGAGTTAGGCAGGCCAGCACGATGCCGAAACGACGCCGAGGCGGGCAACATTACCCAGGTTGAAAAATGTGATGAACGGCTCGCCAGGGACCACCCTAACCAGCCATCTGGCGAGGAGTCGATAATATTGGGAAGCAGTCGGCAGTGGGCATTCCATACCAACGGATCATTTGGCAGGGAGTAATCGAGGTTAAATTGGCATAGAAATCAACAAATAGAATCACTCATATGAGTGATTCTAGGGGGGGGGAGTAAAAAATGATCTCATGTTGAGGGGGTATGGCAATTGTCCACCCTGACTGCGGTCAGGGGAAGACCAGGATGGAAAAAGGGACAGGCTGCTTTTGAAAAAGTAGCCTGTCCCTTTGCTGTTTCGTCAAACCTAAAGCGTAAGATCTTCCACCGTCCCACCGGGTCCATTCTGTTTAACAGAAGCGATCCCCGCTTCCATTGCTGCGGTGGATGAGTACATCTGGCTCTGTCCGATGATCTGTTGATTCTTGGCCTTCAACACAAAATACGGCTGGTTGTTCTTCGATTCTTTTCGCTCGTAGTTGTCATCCGCGGCCGCATTCTTCTGAATCGACTCGATGCCGTTCTGGGCACTCGCCTTGGTCTTGTACATCTCGCTGGTCAGGATCACCTGGCCGTTGACGGCTTTGAGGTTGAAGTAAAAGTGGTCGTCTTTCGCTCTTTCGATGACAAATTTCCCGGACATATTGCCTCCCATCGGGGTGAGTGGTTATGGAGCTGTTCCAGGCAGGGGTCTCGAATTGATTCCCAAATTGAGAGGGTATGTAGCGCAATGACTGTGCCGGAATGGAAATGTGCCGGGACCATAGGTGCAACATGCTGATTGTTCTTGGTAAAGCCAGAAAACAGGGGGAAGTGAAGGGGGGGCACGGCGCCAGGCTTTCACTATCATATTTGGCAGAACTGCGCCATGCGAAGGGATTGGGCAAAAAGGCGGGGCTGCTTTCCAGAAAAGCAGCCCCGCCGCAAAAGGGGCGCCAGAAACCGCTCCTGCAACGGGAGCGTGCCGTACTTGACGAGGGGCAGCGCCGTGGCCAGAGAGACGGTGTAGGGGCAGTAGAGGCCGGGCAAATTCGGGGACAGTATATGCATTACCCTGTCTTCGGTTTCGGCCCCCGTTTTTGTGGCCGCAGTATCCGCGCCAGTTCCGTCTCCACGCGATCGACAAAAGCAGCGCCTCCCAGCGGGCGACCGCTGCGCTCGTGCCTCTTGAGCAGGTTGAGTTCCTCCTCGTCGGTCAGGGTCAGAAACTCCCGCCAGTTGCCGACCATCTTCGACAGGGACGAGTTCTTGACCAGCGGATCGTCCGCATTTCTCAGATGGGCACGGGCGCTACTCCAGGGGTAGTCCTCGGGGTGTTGCACCAGTCCCGCCGCCACCGGGTTCATCTCGACATAACGGGTTGCGGCGAAGAGATGGGTCAGGTCCATGGGGAAGGAGGCAAAGCGTTCCTGCCAGAGGTGGCCGCGCCAGCCTTCACGAAAGTTGATGCGGCGGGTGTAGCGGCGGTGGGCCTCGCCGATGGCGCGCGCCAGGGAGTTTTCGCTGGCGGGGACGGCGATCAGGTGGACGTGGTTCGGCATCAGGCACCAGGCCCAGATCTCGACCCCGCACTTGTTGCACCACTCGGCCATCAGGGCGATATAGGCCCGGTAGTCGTCGTCGCAGAAGAAGGTCTGCTGGCGACGATTACCCCGTTGGGTAACGTGATGGGGGATGCCGGGGGCTATGACGCGGGCGATACGGGCCATTGGGGGAAGATAGCAGAGAGAGAGTGTGGGGGCAATTAAATATACTGTCCCCGGAATTCACCGGAATTCGGACTGCATACTGTCCCCGGAATTCCGAATTCCGGGATTCCACAAAAGAAAACCCCGCTTTATGAAAAGCGGGGTTTTCAGTGACCTGACCCGCGGGGGAACCCCGCGGGTTTCTCTTCAGAATGTTCTTACCAATGAATCTGCCCGTGGTCATTCACGAGGCATTGCCTCGCCTACGGGAGGATGGTAGTGGGCTCGGACGAACTGGCCTCGTAAGTCGTCGTCGAGATCAACCCGGTCGAATCCCAGATGTAGCTCGTGGTATACAGTTTGTTGGTTGGTGTCCCAGTTGGGATTGTGGCCCCGTGCACGACATAGAGCGCGGTTTTTGGTTGCAGGATGACGTTCGAGCTCATGGTAATCACCTGCTTGCCCAGTACCGTGGTTTGCGTGTAGTCGGTGCCCTCCGTCAGCAATACGGCGGTGGGGCTCGACGCATCCGAAAGAACAAGGCCCGTAACGGGATCCCGAACCGGCACAGTGTCGAGATAGACCTGCGACGAGACGACCTGGAAGACTCCGGGAATGCCGAGAACGGTCGGGCTGGTGAGACCGAAGCTGTAGGTCAGCACGTTGTTTTTCACTCCCTCGTTGGAGAGCGACTCGACATAGAGTGTCGAGGAGAATGTAACATTGGATCCCACCGAGACCGGATCATTGAGGTCGATGAGCTGAGTCTGCAGGGCCACGAAGGCCGGAACGGCAACACAAGCCTCGACCGGCGTCGGGGAGGCGGCGTTGGTGCTCGTGACGCTCGCTGTGTTGCAGTAGGTGCCGCTGGCAGCGCTAGGCGGAATTTGGCTTACGATGGTGAAGGTGATACTCCCGCCCGCCGGAATTTCAACGGTGCCAGACCTGATGATGTTGTCTGCCAGCGCGCCGGCAACACCGTTCAAACTCGAACTTACATAAATGGCCCGGACGTTGGCAATGGAGTTGAGACCGAGCAGGTCGCCGACGACGACACCCGTTGCAGCGGCGGTGCCGGTATTGTTCACCACTATCGTCGAGATATAACTGGCCCCAGGATTGACGTTGGCCGGAGTGTTAGTTTTCGCGATGGTGAGGTTGGGTGTTGCCACGGTCAGACAAGCGCTGCTGCTGCCTACGCCAATGGTCCCGCTGATAACTGAGTTGATGGTGGCGGTGTCGCAGTATTCCGCATCAACCGAGGCCGCAACCGTGTAGAGATAGGTCGCGGTGGCACCGGCGGCGAGCGTGGCGATGGTGTCGTCGAAGCCGCCGTTGACATTCGGCGTACCCGCCGAAAAGCCACTGGTCGTATAGTTGGCGAGAAGGCCGGTGGTGGGTGCTGCCCCATTGAACGCGTCACTGATATTGACAGTCGAGGCGGCACCGTTGCCGTTGTTGATCACCTGCACGCGCAGCGTGGCAGGCACATTTTTGGCCACGGTCACAGACTTGCCCAGGCTTGTATTGTCGGTTGCACTGACGATGAAGTCTTTGACGATCGACACATTCGACTCAAGAGCGGTGAAGCATGCCTGCGCGTTGAGGTCGCCTGCGTCGACCGTGACGGTTTCGCCGCTACTGTTCAAGTACGAGGCGATATGGGCATTGTTGCAGAAGACGCCGGCAGCGGTGACGGTGGCCTCGGGGGTGTAAGTCACAGTCGCGCTGCTCCCTCCCTGCAAGGACGGGATAGTGAAAGTGAAACCATCGAGGCCCGCATCCTGGGTGCTGCCCGCGGGAAGCGGGGCACCGAGGGTGTAATTTGCTCCGATGCCTGATGCTAGGGTGTCGTCGAGGACGATGTTCGTGGCCTCACCTTCGCCAACATTCGAGACCGTGATGGTCCAGGTGTCGGTGGCCGTGCCGCCGACGAGATTCACGATTGGCGACGAAACGGTTTTGGTGATCTGGAGTTTCGGTTGGGGCGCGAAATTTTTGAACAGAATCTGCTTTCCAATCTCTTCCCCGTTGATGGTGGCCACGGCCACAAGACGGCCCGATGCCAGCTTGTCCGGTGAGAAGAGCGTGACCCAGGTGAACCCATCGACATTGGGAGTGCCAATTCCCGTCAGGTTAAAAAGCGGGTATTGGGTCGCAATAAGAGGGAAGCGCTCGTTCATGAGCCTGGCGTTATTGGTCCGCGTATCCGCTTGGTCATCGAAGACCCCGTAACCGAGCGCGAGTCGGTTGTCATCGGAGGTGCCGAACTGGATACTATTGATTCTTCCGGTCCACAACTGGTCGATCTCCCAGCGTACGTCCGCGCCGATCACCGGGCGGACAACCCCCTCGGCGTCGGTGAACCCGACCCACGCGCCGGCAAGGTTCTGGGTGTAGCTTGGCGCAGTGTCCGTCTGTTCGATGAGCAAGGGTGCGCCGGGATCGGTGGCAAGTGTGTTGGCCTCCATCGCGGTGGTGGAAATCCCCCCGGTCTGATTCTGGACCCAAGCGTAAAACGAGAACGCACCTGATTGTACATCACTGGGGCTGAGCGGAATGAGGTCCTGACCAACGCGATACACTGCCTGGGGCGCCTCGGAAATGATTTGCGTCGCACTGAGGACCAACGAAATGACCGAAGTATCACCAACGACGACGTTGATGGAACGGTTTGCACCGACAAACCCAGGCGCGGTTGCAGTTGCTGTGTACTGACCCGGCGCCAACGAGGGTAAGAATTGGTTGCCGGTGAAGGTCTGCGCGAAAGCCGCCGGTCCCGTTACAACCACCGTGGCCGAAGCCGGAGTGACATTGACATTGAGGGAACCGGTTGTAGGCGTTTTTCGAAGGTCTAATGAAACGCTTGAGGTCTGGGCGGCAACGACGTTGATTGAACCGTCCACGCCGTCGAAACCGGTTGCGGTCGCCGTCATTGTGTAAACGCCTGGCACCAAATCAGTCAAAAGTTGGTTGCCGGTGAAGGTTTGTGTGAAAGCCTCCGGTCCCGTCACAACCACCGTGGCCGTAGCCGGACTCACGTTGACATTGAGGGAACCGGTCGTCGCAGTCGGGAGATTTTGGATGACCGTCTTATCATCTCCCGAACACCCTGCCAGCACCGTAATGCACATGAGTGCCACAAATAGTCCCCAGATTCTTTGGCTTAGGTGTGAATAGCCTAGCATTTGCGATGATCTCTTCATTTGTTTCCTCCGTCGTTAAGTTTCGAAATTTTGTAATTCCGTTCAATTCGGTGCAGTGCTCGTGCGTTCATCTTTTCCTGTTGGTTCCTCCTTTCCGGGGATTCGCCGGTACTCGATTAAGGGGGTGTCGACGAGCAGGCTTCCAATGCGGCGATCATTTATCACGAAGGATGAACAGAACGACTCGTGTTTTTGAGTCCTGGTTAGCATCACCAGCCCCCTGCGGGTGGCACCAATGATCTCATCCAAATCGTTTTGCCTGACATGTCCCGTTGCAGCATCGGCCGGCTAGCCCACCATTTGGTCCTGCCCTGTGTGATTTGAATTCGGTAGCGGGCCGCGACTGAGCGATACTTGTTTCCGCTTGGGCCCGATTGTCCCCTTCTGGCAGGGGCTGACCGGAAGCAGGATCGCCTTGACCACATAGTTCGTAGGGTCACCCCTTCTCCGAACCATGGAACAGGACTGCACCTTGGGGCTTTGGGTTTCACCAGAAGGACAGCCGCGGAAAATCTCAGTGGGAGTGCTGAATATGATGCTAAATGGACAGATGGGCTATTTATCGTCGGTTCTGGCCTAAATAGAACCGCCACTTTTCAATTGGATCGCTTGGTTGGTATTTGTCCAAAACACGGCAGTTGATCACGCAATGTCGCAACGGGCGCAACGAAATCTAGGTCTTTAAACTCAAGTATCTCTCACCGGGAAAGTAAACGGCCCAAAGTGGATAATCGTCCGGTTTTCTGTCGCGTTCGTCACGTGAAACTGCTTTTTCAAGATTTATTGCTGAGTCCATCAAGAAAGGACCCTCCCTGAGGATCAATAGATTTCGCACTGGCCTGGAATTGCAAAAGCGGAGCCAGCCACCAATGGGTCACTATTGATGAAAAATTATCTTTTAATTACAATTCTTTAGAGAAAGAATGGCGAGCAGTGGAAAGGTCCGTTTTAGTGTGAAGTAGAAACCCCCGTCCTCTGGACGGGGTCAGAGTCCTTTGGCTTTGCCAAAAGGGCTCATGGCAATCCATATTCAGGCGTTGTTCCCGCAACGACCTGAACAGAAAGGAAAGCCATGAGCCGTTTTCGAAAATTAACACATGCGATCTGGCACTGCCAGTATCACATCGTCTGGGTGCCCAAGTATCGCTTCCGGATATTGGAAGGTGAACTGGCGCAAGAAGTTCGAGCGTGTATCCGGATCTTCAGCGAGCAGAGTCACTGCGAGGTCGTCGAGCTGAATGTCCAGAAAGACCATATTCACCTGATCATCATGGTGCCGCCCAAGGTGTCCATTTCGGAGTTGATGGGGCGCCTGAAGGGCCGATCAGCGATACGTATTTTAAAGAACCATCCCAAGTTGCGGAAGAAACGCTACTGGGGCAATCATTTTTGGGCGCCCGGCTACTGCGTTGACACGGTAGGCCTGGATGCCGAGATGATCAGGCGCTACGTGCGGTATCAAGAGCAGCATGAGAAGAAAGTGGAACAACAGCAACTCAAATTCTAATTGTTGTGGACGTGGGAACAACGCTCCGGTGACCCTCTTTGGGGGTCACCGGCAACGCCCCCTCTGGGGGCGCCTTTAAAGCCCCGTCCTCTGGGCGGGGTTTTTTTACTCCTGTCTACCCTCAGGATTTGGCGGAACTTCAGCATGTGGTGGATAATGTTGAGGGGAGATCGGGAGCTTCACGAATTCCGGGGACAGTTTATTTAATTCTCTATCGGGCGTACTTTCCGACATTTCGAAGAGTATCCACTGGGGTTTTAGCAAGGTCGGGATATTCTGCTACTTTTCACGCTAAGCACAAAAAAACGCCAAAGGCAAATGCCTCAGGCGTCTGGTGTCAATCCTCGTCCCCCCATCGTGTCGCCCTTAAAGGCCTCTCCTTGATACCGTGTCGATGAACGAAAGCCAATGATAAGTTATTGGAATAAAAAGGGCGGCCTTTTCGGCCGCCCTTGGTGTCATCTTACTTTCCCCACTTCTGCTTGATCCGCTCCACCGCCTCAACCACCTTCTCCTTATCCCCGAAGGCGCTGAGCCGGAAGTAGCCTTCCCCGGAAGGCCCGAAGCCCGATCCCGGGGTGCCGACGACATGGCACTCGCCCAGAAGCTTGTCAAAAAAGTCCCAGCTGGTGAGGCCGCCCGGCGTTTTCAGCCAGATGTAGGGGGAGTCGACGCCGCCGAAGCAGGTGATGCCGGCCTTGGAAAGCCCCTCGCGGATGATGCGGGCGTTGTCCATGTAGTAGTCGATGATCTCCTTGGTCTCTTTCCATCCCTGCTCCGAGTAGACCGCGGCGGCGGCGCGCTGTACCGGGTAGGAGGCGCCGTTGAACTTGGTGGTCTGGCGGCGGTTCCAGAGCTTGTTGAGGCTGTACTTCTCCCCCTTGGCGGTGGTCCCGGTCAGCTCTTCCGGCACCACGACCAGGCCGCAGCGGACGCCGGTGAAGCCGGCGGTCTTGGAGAAGGAGCGGAACTCGATGGCGCAGGTCTTGGCGCCTTCCACCTCGTAGATCGAGTGGGGGATGCCGGGGGTGGTGATGAAGGCCTCGTAGGCGGCGTCAAAAAGGATGATCGCGTTATGGGCGTTGGCGTAGTCGACCCAGGCTTTGAGCTGCTCCTTGCTGGCGACGGTGCCGGTCGGGTTGTTGGGCGAGCAGAGGTAGATGAGGTCGACCTTCTGCTGCGGCAGCTCGGGGACGAAGCCGTTGGCCTCGGTGCAGGGGAGGTAGACCACCCCCTTGTAGTACCCCTTGTCGTCCGCCTCGCCGGTGCGCCCGACCATGACGTTGGTGTCGTTGTAGACCGGGTAGACCGGATCGCCGATCGCCACCACGTTGTCGAGGGCGAAGATGTCGAGAATGTTGGCGCAGTCGCACTTGGAGCCGTCGGAGATGAACATCTCGCTGGTCTTCAGCTCGACACCGAGGGGCTTGTAGGAGTTGTCGATGATCGCCTGGGCGAGCCATTCGTACCCCTGCTCGGGGCCGTAGCCGGCGAAGTTCTCGGTGGTACCGAGGTCGTCGATGGCGGCATGGAAGGCCTTGAGGACGGTCGGGGCGAGGGGGCGGGTGACGTCGCCGATGCCGAGGCGGATCACCTTGGCCTGTGGGTTGGCGGCGGTGAATTCACGGACGCGGCGGCCGATCTCGGGGAAGAGGTAGCCGGCTTTGAGTTTCAGGTAGTTGTCGTTGATGTGGGCCATGCCTTGATTGCTCCTTTTATTTGGACCGGATGGAATGGATGTATAGATTTCCCCTTATCGCCCTGCCGGAGTTCCGTGGACGTTTCGGGAAAGAGACGGACAAACTGTCTGAGCGCAGCGAGTTTTTGTCCGTCCCCGAAACGTCTGCGGAGCGCAGGGAACCCGCCGCAGGCGGGCTGGGCGATTGGGGTGCCCTTTTTCTGCTGACTCTTTTTGGGCAAGCAAAAAGAGTCAGTCGTCGGCGGGGGGCGAAACCCCCGGGATAAACCTTTTGCCGGTGCCGCGAAAAACCAACGGGGGCTGCACCCCCGGGCCCCGCCCTACCTTCTTTTGTTCGCCCAAAAGAACGTAGGCCAAGAAAAGGGCGCCCCACCGCTACGCCCCTGCGGGGGCCCCTCGCTGCGGGATTTTAATCCGACGGCGACGAAAACTTGCCCTGCGGGCTTCGGACATTCGTCCCCGACTTCCTCGGATTAAAATCCCTGCGCTCGGCTCCGCTCACAGGGGGGGAGGAGTCGGGGCAAAACAAAAGGAAGAGCGCTGGCTACTTCAAACCGAGCACGTCCTGCATGTCGTAGAGCCCCGCCGGCTTCCCCGCCAGCCAGCCGGCAGCGCGCACCGCACCGCGGGCGAACATGTCGCGGCTCATGGCGCGGTGGGAGATCTCGATGCGCTCGCCCATGCCGATGAAGTAGACGGTGTGCTCGCCGACGATGTCGCCGCCGCGCACCGTCTGCATGCCGATCTCCTCCTTGCTTCGCTCCCCGCACATCCCCTGGCGGTGGTAGTTGGCGACCTCGTTGTAGTCGCGGCCGACCGCCTCGGCAATGATCTCCCCCATGCGCACCGCGGTGCCGGAGGGGGAGTCCTTCTTCTTGTTGTGGTGCAGCTCGACGATCTCCATGTCGAAATCGCTGCCGAGGGTGGCGGCGACATCCTTGAGGATTTTGAAGCAGAGGTTGACGCCGACGCTCATGTTGGGTGCGAGGACCACCGGGATCTGCGCGGCGAACTTCGCCACCGCGGCGCGCTGCTCCGGGGTGAAGCCGGTGGAGCCGATCACCACGCTCTTGCCGAGCTTGGCGCAGACCGCGAGGTTGCCGAGGGTCACCTCGGGGAAGGTGAAGTCGATCAGGACATTAGATGTACCCATCGCCGTGGCGAGGTCGTCGACGATCGCGACGTCGGCCGGCCCGCAGCCGGCGACAGACCCGGCGTCCTGGCCGATGAGGGCGTGGCCGGCCCGCTCGACAGCGCCCCCCAGTTCCAGCCCTTCGGCTTCCTTGATGGCGGTAATGATGCGCCCGCCCATGCGCCCGGCGGCGCCGGTGACTGCAACTTTGGTCATGGTAGTGCCTTTGCTTTTTATAGGTCCCATGGGTCGCATGCGTCCCATGGGACCTATGATTTTTAAATCAGCTGGTGCTTCTTCAGTACGACCTTGAGCTTCTCCAGAGTCGCATCCTGCATCGCCACCAGCGGCAGGCGCACTGCGGCGTCGATCTTGCCCATCAGCGCCAGGGTGGTCTTGGCCGGCACCGGGTTCGATTCGATGAACATCGCCTGGTGCAGATCGAGAAGCTGCAGGTGGAGGCGTTTGGCTTCCTCCCAGTTGCCGTTCTGGACGGCGCTGACCATCGCCTTGACCTGCTTCGGCGCGATGTTGGCGGTGACCGAGATCACCCCCTTGGCGCCGCAGGCCATCAGCGGCAGGGTGAGAAAGTCGTCACCGGAGAGGACGTCGATCTGGTCACCGGCTTCGGCGATGATCTCGCTCGCCTGGGTGATGCTGCCCGAGGCCTCCTTGATGGCGACGATGTTCTTGAACGCGGCAAGGCGGATGGTGGTCTTCGCCTCCATGTTCATGCCGGTGCGCCCCGGGACGTTGTAGAGAACCTGGGGCAGGGCGACCTGCTCGGCGAGTGCCTTGTAGTGCTGGTAGAGCCCTTCCTGGCTCGGCTTGTTGTAGTAGGGGGAGACCAGCAGCACGCCGTCGGCTCCCATCTCCTTGGCGTGCCGGGAGATTTCGATCGCTTCGGCGGTCGCGTTGGAACCGGTGCCGGCGATGACCGGAACCCGCTTTTTGACCTGCTCGATGCAGATGCGGATGACGCGGTCATGCTCCTCGTAGTCGAGGGTTGCCGACTCCCCGGTCGTCCCGCAGGGGACGATGACATCGGTGCCGTTTTCGATCTGGAACTCGATCAGCTCCCGGTACTTCTCCTCGTCGACCTTCCCCTCGGCAGTGAACGGGGTGACGATGGCGACCATGGATCCCTTGAACATCTGTTTCCTCCTCCAGAGAAGAAAGGGTCAAAACGGGTGTGTAAACCAAAAAATCAGTGGAAAAAGCCGGGAATCCCGGCGAAACGAGCCTGTATTCGTAACATAACCACGGGGGATTGTCAAAATCGATCGAGTTCAGCGGCCCGCTTCCGGTGTCACCGTCACCGCCACGGAAAGGGGGCTCTCCACCAGCCACTCCCCCGATTTAATTACGCTGCGCACGGCATAGTCGTAGGTGGTGCCGTTTTGCAGGCCGTACTCCTCGAAGCGCGTCGTCGGGATCGGCTCGCGGTTGATCGGGTCGCTCGAAAAGGCGACCGCGGGGGTGCGGCGGTAGAGGTTGTAGCCGACCAGTTCCTTGCCCCCCGCGGTGACTGGTTGCCAGCCGAGCTGCACCATCTGGTCGTGACCGGTCGCGGTCAGCCGGGCCGGTGCGGCGGGCGGGGTGAAGAAGGGGCGCTTGACCACCGCCGGGCGGCCGCCTCCCCCCTTGCGGTTGACTGCTACCACCCGGTACTGGTAGCCGAGCCCTGGCGTCAGGCCACTGTCCCAGAGTTCGAGGCGGTCACCGACCCGGCGCACGTCGCGCAGGTAATCGAGGTCGATGCTCTGCAGCAGGACCGAGGTGTCGCGGCACTCGGGGCACTCGCGCAGCGGGTCGTACTTCATCTTGTAGACCTGGAACCCCTGCAGGTCGGTCAGCGGCGAGTCGTCCTGGTTCTTCCCAGGCAGGCCGAAGGTGATCAGGAAGCGCTCCCCCTGCTGCTGCACGCGCAGGTCCTGCGGCGCTTCCGGCAGTGCCTGCAGCAACGGCCGCACCGGGCCGCGCTTGCCGCAGGCGGTCAGGGCGAGAACAAGGATGAACAGGATGGAATATCGCTTGGCGATCATGGAAAGTCCCGGAAAGTGGGTAACTGAATGATTAAAAAAATCCAGTAGTGTCCGGTTAAGAAGTTGCATAGGCTCCGAAGTCCAAGTCAATGATATCGGGAGGCCCTAAGCCTGCGGCCGCATCCTCGGCGGCCTCGTTGCGAATATTGTTGCGAAGCTCACGCACCCTGTTGATGCTGACACGTTCGCCATGCTCTTCGTGGCAGTAGATGGCCAGCAGCAAATAAGTAATCAACCCTGCGAGGATCTGCACCAGCAGGCCGTAGGGACTGCGGGCAATCAGGTGATACACCTTGAGGTGGCGCTTCCACCAGGCGAAGAAGGACTCGATCGTCCAGCGTAGCTTGTAGATCAAGGCAATCTGCTCGGCGGTCAGATCGAAGCGGTCGGTGGCGACCCAATAGGATTTTTGGTCAACCTTGTAGCCGACCACACGCACTTCTCGTTCGGTCTGGTTGACATCTTTGGTGCCGAGCAACACCCTGGCGTCATAGAAAACATGACTGCCGGGGACAACAGGATTGGCGCTCAACTCCGTCTTACGAGAACTGGCTTTGATGCGGCAGACAAAGTGGCGTCCCTGATCCTGCCAGTCGTCAAAGTTTTTGTAACACTGGTAATAGCGGTCATAGACACCTGTCTGACCGGGAGCCACGAGCCGTTCCGCCTGAGGACGCTCGTCGCCCTTGCCGTCGGTTAATGTGACTTTCTGGGGGACACCACGACCGATATCGAACCCCAGGTGAACCTTGGCCTTTTTGGCTCCGTCTCGATAGTCCGCCCAGAGCATGGACAGCGTAGCGTCAATCAGCGAACCATCGACGGCGATCAGATCGCCGAGATCGGAGATGTCTTTGGCGACAGGAATCTTTTGTGAGACCTGTTTCTGCAGGTCTTCGTAAACATGAATCATCTGCTCCAGCCCTCGGGTATTGATCGCCTCAAAGAAGGCGCTTTTCCGGATACCGCCGGGCGGTGCAATATGAGTCGCGGCAAAATCTTCCTGCGTCAGAACCTGAAGCAGATGACGCCCCGAAGAATGCTCTTCGAGGTGATAGTAGGTCAGGATTTTCAACTGATCTTCAAACGTCATCTGCAGTGGCCTGTTGCCTCGGGCCTCAAGAACCGGGGCATGTTCGAGAGCGCCCTTGAACGGGGTAAAAAGTCGGACAATGGAGCGCCTGCTAAGCCGGGTACGGTGGCAGCGAACAAGTAATGACATTTTCGTAAATCCTCATATAAAATAGGTATTTACGAAAATCACCGCGCCGACTTCACGACGATTTGTCAAGCAAAAAATACGCTAACTTGTGAAAATATTTACAATTATCTGCAACTTTGGGTGAATGCAATTTGCTAACCGGACACTACTGAAAAAAATCGTCTCTCACCCGTTCACTACGCTCACTAGAGGACACAGAGAGCACGGAGAAGGCCCTGGTCCAGATTAAAGCAGTTCAAAAGCTTATTCTCTGTGTTCTCTGTGCGCTCAAGCGACCGAAGGGGAGCGGGTGAGAGCCGCCCTTCAGCCTTTGCCGTTGCGCTCGTGCCGCGCCCGTTTCAGCTCCCGCTCCACCGCCGCGCGGGCGGTGCCGCCGGTGGCGCGGCGGGCGTTGACCGAGGCCTCGAGGGTAACGAAATCATAGATGTCGGCCTCGATCAGGGGCGAGAACTGGCGGAATTCGGCAAGAGAGAGCTCGGGAATCTCTTTCCCCTGCTCGACACAGTAGCGCACCGTTTTGCCGACCACCTCGTGGGCCTGGCGGAAGGGGAGCCCCTTGCGCACACAGTAGTCGGCGACGTCGGTGGCGGTGGAGAAGCCCCGCGCCGCAGCGACGCGCATCTCGGCGGCGCGCACCGTCATCTGCGCGATCATGTCGGCGAAGACCTTGAGGGACCCCTTGACGGTGTCGATGGAGTCGAAGAGGGGCTCCTTGTCCTCCTGCATGTCCTTGTTGTAGGCGAGCGGCAGCGACTTCATCAGGGTCAGCAGCGAGATCAGGTTGCCGTAGACGCGGCCGGTCTTGCCGCGCACCAGTTCAGGCACGTCGGGGTTTTTCTTCTGCGGCATGATCGAGGAGCCGGTGCAGAAGGCGTCGGAGAGGTCGATGAAGTGGAAGTCGGCGCTGGACCAGAGGATCAGCTCCTCGGCCAGGCGCGAGAGGTGCATCATGATCAGCGCCGCAGCGGCGCAGAACTCGACGGCGAAGTCGCGGTCGGAGACCGAGTCGAGGGAGTTGCGGGTGACCCCGTCGAAGCCGAGCTCCTGGGCGACGAACTCGCGGTCGATGGGGAAGGTCGTCCCGGCGAGCGCCCCGGCGCCGAGGGGGAGAACATTGAGGCGTTTGTGGACGTCGGCCAGGCGTCCCGCGTCGCGGCGCAGCATCTCGTAGTAGGCGAGCATGTGGTGGGCGAAGAGGATTGGCTGGGCGGTCTGCAGGTGGGTATAGCCGGGCATGATGACGTCGAGGTTGGCTTCCGCCTGGTTCAGGAGCGCTTCCTGCAGGCGATCGAGGTAGCCGAGAATGGTGGCGAGCTCGTCGCGCAGGTAGAGGCGCACGTCGAGGGCGACCTGGTCGTTGCGGGAGCGGGCGGTGTGGAGCTTGCCGCCGACAGCGCCGACGCGCTCGATCAGGCGCGCCTCGATGTTCATGTGAATGTCTTCGAGGCTGACCTTGAACGCGAAGTTACCCGCATCGATGTCAGCGCGGATCGATTCCAGCCCGGCGATGATCGTCGCCGCCTCGGCATCGGTAATGATCGCCTGCTTCGCCAGCATCCGGCAGTGGGCGATGGAGCCCTGGATATCGTAGCGGTACATGCGCTGGTCGAAGTCGATGGAGGCGGTGAATTCCTCGACGAACTTGTCGGTCGGCTGGCTGAAGCGCCCGCCCCAGAGTTTGTCCTGGCTCATGTCGGTGACTCTCCGTGTGGACGAAATCCGCGCCGGGCGCGGTCAGTTACTGTCGGGAACGTAGCCCCGTTCGGTCTCCCCTTCGAGCCGCTGCCAGCCATTCTCCGTCGCGGGGCGGAAGATGCTGTGGATTTTGAGCGGCACCCGGGTGGTACGCGGGTCGAGTTCGTGGAACAGGGGCAGATTGAAGAAGTAGAGCCGGGTCGCCGTGCCAAAACGCAGCCGGCAGACCGGCAGACCGTCAAAGTTGTCGCTGGCGAATTCGGGCAGCTCGGCCGGGGCGATCTTGTGGCTCTTGTGGATGATCACCATGGAACGGCCGAAGCTTCCGGGTCCGCCCTGGTCGATCCCGCTGGTCTCCTCGCTGCAATTGCAGAAAATTGTCACCGTATCGCGCACCCCGGGGGTATAGGCCAGATACTCACCGTAAAACCCATTGACGACGTCGCGAAAGGCGCGGTGTTCCGGTTTCGGGTTGCATTCGAGTACCGCCAGCAGGTCGAGGCGCTGGCGGGTCTCGAAGAAGAGCTCGTTGGCCTTGTCGATAACGTTGCTGATGTTCGACTGGTAAAGGTCGCGAAAGACGTAGTCGAGGCAGATCAGCGCCATGAAGTTGAACCCCGTTGGGCGCGCCCGGAACAGGGGAAAAACCTTCCCCCGGTAGAGGTCCTGGAAGGGGTCGAGGGTCTCTTCACCGGCATAGGGGTGACTCTTGGCCATCAGGAAAACCCGCAGCCGGCCGTCCGCCTCCTTGATCGCGGTCACCGCCCAGTTCACCGGTACCCCCTCGATTTCGCCGGCGTCGAGATCCTCGAGCAGCGCCGCCAGGACTTCCGCGTTGTCGTCCCGGTAGCGCTCCAGCACCTGGTGGAACTCGGTCAGACGTACATGCTCGACGCCGAACATGGTAACGGTGTTGGGGTGGAAGCGATCACGGATAATGGCCAGGGCATCCTCGACCCGGGCGGCCGGCAGGGCCGTTTCCGGGAAGACCAGAAAATGGAGCTTTTTCAGGTTGCCGCGGCCGGTCGCCACCAGGTCGAGGACCGAGGCGACCATCTCCCACTGTCCCTCCGGATCACTGATTCGGCATTCCGCTCCGGTGCCGCCGAGGAGGTTGGGAACCTGGCAGAGCAGAAGGTGCTGGTGGTGCCCCGGCGAGAATTCGAGGGTTACATCCTTTTCGACGATTCGAAACATGGTGCTAGTCCCCGTCGATGGGGCAGGACTGGGGGGATGCGCTGCTGCAGGGGTTGGCGACCCTGGTCGCCGGCGCCTCCCTTTGCCAGGTAAGCTCGGGAAAAACCCGGTTGAGAATGTGGCGTGCCCCCGGCGGCAGGTCGATCTGCGGCAGGCGCCCTTTCTCCATCCAGACCGCTTCGGTGCACTCGCTGCCGTTTGGGACCAGTTCCAGGCTCAGCGGATGGGCCCGGTAGTAGAGAATCACGAAGTGATCGTCGCGTTCGCCGATCCCGAGGTGTTCATAGACATCGATCAGGCTGTCGACATGAATCTCGATGCCGACCTCCTCGCGCACCTCCCGGTGCAGGGCGGCGAGGATCGCTTCGCCATGATCGATTTTGCCGCCGGGCATCACCCACTGGTCACAGAAGGGCTCGATGCAGCGCCGGGTCAGCAGCACCCGCTCCTGTTCGTCGACGACACAGGCGACGACGGAGGTTTTGATGGCCTGTTTGCGAAATTCCATGTTGCCCCCTCCGGGGGGAGAGGTAACACGTAGGTTGGGTTAAGTGCAGCGAAACCCAACAGCTCTTCGCGGCGCACTTCGACCGCGTTGGGTTTCCGTTCCGTCAACCCAACCTACGCACTACGGCTCATGGCCGGCGGCTATTTGCGGTTCTCGCGCTGGATCGCGGCGATGCGCAGGCGCAGGGCGTTGAGCTTGATGAAGCCCTCGGCATCAGCCTGGTTGTAGACATCGTCGGTCTCGAAGGTGGCGAAATCGACGTTGAACAGCGAGTCGGTCGCCGAGTCGCGCCCGACCACCCGGGCGTGCCCCTTGTAGAGCTTGATGCGCGCCTTGCCGTTGACGGTGGTTTGCGTCTGGTCGATCATCGCCTGCAGGGCGATGCGCTCCGGGGCGAACCAGAAACCGTTGTAGATCATGCTGGCGTACTGGGGGACGAGGGAATCGCGCAGGTGCATCACCTCGCGATCCATGGTGATCGACTCGACGGCGCGGTGCGCCTCTTCGAGGATGGTGCCGCCCGGGGTCTCGTAGACGCCACGGCTCTTCATGCCGACGAAGCGGTTTTCGAGGAGGTCGACGCGGCCGATACCGTGCTTGCCGCCGAGTTCGTTGAGTTTGGCCATCAGCCTGGCCGGGGAGAGGCGCTCGCCGTTGACGGCGACCGCGTCCCCCTTTTCGAACTCGACCTCGACATATTCGGGCTGGTCGGGCGCATCTTCCGGGCGCACCGTCAGCACATACATCTCTTCCGGGGCCTCGGCCCAGGGGTTCTCGAGGACGTCCCCTTCAAAGGAGATGTGCAGCAGGTTGCGGTCACTGCTCCAGGGGAACTTCTTGCTGGTCGGCACCGGGATGCCATGTTTTTTTGCGTAGTTTTCGAGGGCGGTGCGGCTTTTCATGTCCCACTCGCGCCAGGGGGCGATGACCTTGATCGCCGGGTTGTAGTGGTAGTAGGCGATCTCGAAGCGGACCTGGTCGTTCCCCTTGCCGGTGGCGCCGTGGGAGACGGCGTCGGCCCCTTCCTTCGCGGCGATCTCCATCTGCGCCTTGGCGATCAGCGGCCGGGCGATGGAGGTGCCGAGGAAGTAGCGCCCTTCGTAGATGGCGTTGGCGCGGAACATCGGGAAGACGAAGTCGCGGGCGAACTCCTCCTTGAGGTCGAGGATGTGGCAGGAGCTGGCGCCGGTCTTCTTCGCCTTCTCCGGGATGTGGTCGAGTTCTTCCCCCTGGCCGAGGTCGGCGGAGTAGGCGACGACTTCGCACTGGTACTCTTCGACCAGCCACTTGAGGATGATCGAGGTGTCGAGGCCGCCGGAGTAGGCGAGGACGACTTTTTTGACGGAACCTTTTCTGGACATTTGGGTGTGCTCCTTGAAATATGGAGTGGCATGGGACGCGGGAGGTGGGACGCGGGACGGGAAGGTTCCTTCTCGTCCGATCGTGTCTGCTTCTCGCCTCTACAGTTTTATCACATAGGTCTTGACGAGCCGGTCATGCAGCCCCTGCTTCTGTTCGTCGAAGGCGACCATCAGGTAGCCAATGCCGAGAATCAGGGTGGAAAGAAATTTGCCGACGGTTTCGCGCACCAGCGCCACCCCGTAGCCGATGTCATTGCCGTTGGTGCGGATCACCTTGATCCGCAGTGCCATCTTGCCCGGCGTCTGGCCGCAGTAGCCGGTGAAGCCGACGTAGTAGATCACGCCGAGGGCCGGTCCGAAGGACCAGGCGATGGCCATGCCGAGCCCCTGGTCGGCACTCCCCCCGGTCAGGGCGACCGCCGCGGCGATCAGTGCGGTGCCGAAGAAAAATTGCAGCAGGGTGACCAGGGTCGAATCGACCAGCGACGCCACCACCCGGATCCAGAATCCGGCCTTGGGCAGGGCGGCGGCGCCGGCGGCGTCGAGGGGCGTGGCCTCTTCCGCAGGGGCGGTCCCTGGCGCCGGCAGTTCCGGCGGCATTGGCGCCGGCGGCTCGAAACGGAACTGTTCGCGGCAGCGCGGGCAGGTCACCCGCACCGCGACTCTTGGTAGCCGATCGGCCGGCAGTTCGCGCTGGAAACCACAGTGGGGGCAGGTCAGGTTCATCGCCGCACCCGCCTCAGGCCATCAGCGTGGCCATGATCGCCTTCTGCACGTGGAGGCGGTTCTCCGCCTCGTCGAAGACCACCGAGTGCGGTCCTTCGATCACTTCGTCGCTGATCTCCTCGCCGCGGTGGGCGGGAAGGCAGTGGAGAACGATGGCGTCGGCGGCGGCCGCGCGGACGATCGCGCCGTTGATCTGGAAGCCGGCAAAGGCCTGCTCCCGTTCCTTCTGCTCCGCTTCCTGCCCCATGCTCGCCCAGACATCAGTGTTGAGGACATCGGCGCCAGCAGCAGCAGCGAAGGGATCGTTGCTGTAGACGATCTGCGCCCCGGCGGCGGCGGCGCGCTGGCGGACAACGGCATCCGGTTCATACCCTTTCGGGGTGGCGATCTGCAGCTTGAAACCGAAGACCGCGGCGGCGTTGATCCAGCTGTTGGCCATGTTGTTGCCGTCGCCGATCCAGGCGTAGGTCAGGTCGCGATAGTTCTCCTTGTGCTCGCTCACCGTGAAGAGGTCGGCCATCAACTGGCAGGGGTGGTAGAGGTCGGTCAGGCCGTTGATGACCGGCACGCTGGCGTGGTGGGCGAGCTCGGCCACCGCCGCCTGCGAGAAGGTGCGGATCATGATGCCGTCGCAGTAACGCGCCATCACCCGGGCCGTGTCTTTGACCGGTTCGCCGCGTCCAAGCTGGGTGGTGCCGGAATGGAGGAAGAGGGCGTGGCCGCCGAGCTGGAACATGCCGACTTCGAAGGAGACCCGGGTGCGGGTCGAGCTCTTCTCGAAGATCATGGCGAGGGTTTTCCCTTCCAGCAAACGGTGCGGTTCGCCCCGCTGCTGGCGCGACTTGAGGTCCCGGGTCAGGGCGAAGATCTGCTCCAAATCGTCCCGGGTCCAGTCGGCGAGGGAGAGGAAGTCCTTGTTCATTGCACAACTCCTGAAAATGAAACGCAACGGCTGGTGCCGGGCACCAGCCTGGGGTGCGGCCCGGGCTCAGATCTCCTGGAAAATGCCGTCGAGGATTTCGATCATCGCGTCGATCTCGCTCCGGGTCACCGTCAGCGGCGGGACGAAACGGAGTACCGTATCCTGGGTGACGTTGAGCAGGACCCCGCGGGCGTGCCCTTTCTTGACGATGTCGCCACCGGGGATGGTAAGGCGCATGCCGACCATCAGGCCGATGCCGCGAACCGGGCCGATAAAGGGGTACTTCTGCTGCAGGCCGCGTAGTGCCGTGACGAGGTAGTCGCCCATTGTCTCGGCGTTTTCCAGCAGCCCCTCGTCGAGGATGGCCTGGAGGGTCGCCAGGGCCGCCGTCGTCACCAGCGGGTTGCCGCCGAAGGTCGAGCCGTGGGTGCCGGGGGTGAAGCTGGCGGCGATCTCGGCGCGGGCGAGCATGGTGCCGATCGGCGCCCCGCCGGCGAGTGCCTTGGCCAGGGTCATGATGTCGGGGGTAACCCCAAAGTGCTCGTAGGCGAAGAGCTTGCCGGTGCGGCCGATGCCGGTCTGCACCTCGTCGAGGATCAGCAGCAGCCCAAAGCGGTCGCAGAGCTCCCGCACTTCCTTAAGATAGCCGGGGGTGGGGACGTTGACCCCGCCCTCACCCTGGATCGGCTCGAGCATTACCGCGCAGGTCTCGGGCGTGATCGCCGCTTCGATCGCCGCGGCGTCGTTGAAGGGGACATGCTTGAAGCCGTGCAGCAGCGGGTCGAAGAAGCGCTGCACCTTCTCCTGGCCGGTGGCGGAGACGGTCGCCATGGTGCGGCCATGGAAGGACTCGGCGGCGGTGATGATGGCGAAACGCTCGGGGCCGTACTTCTCACGGCTGTACTTGCGGGCGAGCTTGATCGCTGCCTCGTTGGCCTCGGCGCCGGAGTTGCAGAAGAAGGCGCGATCGGCAAAGGTGAGCCGGCAGAGGAGCTCGGCGAGCTCGATCTGCTGCGGGATGTTGTAGTAGTTGGAGCAGTGCAGCAGCGTCGCCGCCTGCTCCTGCAGCACCTTGACCACTTTTGGGTGGCAGTGGCCGAGATTGTTGACCGCCACCCCGGCGAGAAAGTCGAGGTACTCCTTGCCGTCGGCGTCCCAGAGCCGGCACCCCGCGCCGCGCACCGGGACCAGGGGATAGCGTCCGTAGGTGGTCATGATGACCTGATCGCCGCGGGCGATCCATTCTGCTGATGTCGTCATTGTTCGAACCTCGCGAGGGCAGTACCGATCCCCTTGTCGGTGAAGATTTCAAGCAGGCAGGCATGCTCCATGCGGCCGTCGATGATGTGGGTCTTCTTGACCCCCTCCTCGACGGCGTCGACACAGCAGTTGAGCTTGGGGATCATGCCGCCGGTAATGGTGCCGTCGTTGATCAGGGCCGGAACCCGGGAGATGTCGATGGTCGAGATCAGTCGTCCGTCCTTGTCCTTGACCCCCTCGATATCGGTGAGCAGGATCAGCTTCTCCGCCTTGAGAGCGCCGGCGATCCGGCCGGCGACGAGATCGGCGTTGATGTTGTAGGTCTCCCCCTGCAGGCCGACGCCGATCGGCGCGATCACCGGGATGAAGTTGCTCTGCTCGAGGGCGCGGATGACGCCCGGGTGGACGGTCTCGACCTCGCCGACCATGCCGATGTCGATGATCTCCGGAGTCAGGGTCTCGGGGTTGACCCGGGTCATCTCCAGCTTGCGGGCGACGATCAGGTTGCCGTCCTTGCCGGTCAGGCCGACCGCCTTGCCGCCGTGGCGGTTGATGTTGGCGACGATCTCCTTGTTGACCTTGCCGCCGAGGACCATCTCCACCACGTCCATGGTCGCCCGGTCGGTGATCCGCATCCCCTGCTCGAAGCGGCTCTCGATCCCCATCGACTTGAGCACCTCGCCGATCTGCGGGCCGCCGCCATGAACCACCACCGGGTTGAGGCCGATGTACTTCATCAGGATGATGTCCTGGGCGAAGGACTCCTTGAGCCGGTCCTCGACCATGGCGTGGCCGCCGTACTTGATGACAATGGTGGCGCCGGAGAAGCGCTTGATCCAGGGGAGCGCTTCGAGCAGAACCTTGGCCTTGTTGATGATCTCTTGCATGGCTCGATACCCGTGATTCGTGATTCGTGATGGCGGCCGCGTGTCGAATGTAACCGGTCAGCCGTCTAAAGTATATAGCGCGACAGGTCCTCGTCGCGGACAATTTCCGCCAGGCGCTCCCGGACAAAACCGGCATCGATGACGATCTTCTTCTCGCGCCGTTCCGGAGCATCGAAGGAGAGGTCCTCGAGGAGCTTCTCCAGGATCGTGTGCAGGCGGCGGGCGCCGATGTTCTCGGTGCGGTCATTGACCGTCGCCGCGGTGCGGGCCACCTCGTGAATGCCGTCTTCGGTAAATTCGAGGTCGAGCCCCTCGGTGGCGAGCAGCGCCTGGTACTGGCGGATCAGGGCGTTCTTCGGCTCGGTGAGGATGCGCACGAACTCCTCCTCGCCGAGGCTCTCCAGTTCGACGCGGATCGGAAAGCGCCCCTGCAGCTCCGGGATCAGGTCCGAGGGCTTGGCGACATGGAAGGCGCCGGCGGCGATGAAGAGGATGTGGTCGGTCTTGACCGGGCCGTGCTTGGTGTTGACGGTGCTCCCCTCGACGATCGGCAGGATGTCGCGCTGGACCCCTTCCCGGGAAATCTCCGGGCCGTGTCCCCCCTCGCGGCTGGCGATCTTGTCGATCTCGTCGATGAAGATGATGCCGCTCTGCTCGGTCCGCTCCCGGGCCAGGGTCAGGACCTTCTCCATGTCGACCAGCTTTTCCGCCTCGGTCTGGATCAGCAGCTCGCGGGCCTCGGCCACCTTGACCCGGCGCCGCTTGGTCTTCTTGGGCAGCAGGTTGCCGAACATCTCCTTGAAGTTGATTCCCATCTCCTCGTTCCCCTGGGGGGTGAAGATCTCCATCATCGGCATCTTCACTTCCTGGGTCTCGAGTTCGACGTAGCGTTCGTCGAGCTTCCCCTGGCGCAGCAGCTGGCGCAGCTTGTCCCGGGTCCCCGAACCGTGTTCGGCCACCCCGGCCTCTCCCTGGGCGGCAAGGCTGGCCGTCTCCCCGGGCAGCAGCAGCTCGAGGAGCCGCTCCTCGGCGAGGTCCTCGGCCTTGATCCGGACCGCCTGCGCCTCTTCTTCCTTGACCAGGATGATCGCCAGTTCGAGCAGGTCGCGGACCATGCTCTCGACATCCCGTCCGACATAGCCGACCTCGGTGAACTTGGAGGCCTCGACCTTGACGAAGGGGGCCTGGGCGAGCCTGGCCAGGCGCCGGGCGATCTCGGTCTTGCCGACGCCGGTGGGGCCGATCATGATGATGTTCTTCGGCGCGATTTCATCACGCAGCTCTGGCGGCACCTGCTGGCGGCGCCAGCGGTTGCGCAGCGCCACGGCGACGGCGCGCTTCGCCCCCTTCTGGCCGACGATATAGCGATCGAGTTCGGAAACGATCTCGCGCGGGGTGAAATTGGTCACGGCAGGACCTCCACGGCGATCCGGTCGTTGGTGTAGATGCAGATGCCGGCGGCAATCTTCAGGGCCTCCTCCGCGATGGCGGCGGCCGTCAGGGTGGAGTGGGCGACCAACGCCTGCGCCGCGGCCTGGGCATAGGGGCCACCGGAGCCGATGGCGGCGATGCCGTCGTCCGGTTCGATGACGTCACCGGCCCCGGAGAGGACCAGGGTGGTTGAGGTGTCGGCGACGATCAGCAGCGCTTCGAGCCGGCGCAGGATGCGATCGGTTCGCCAGTCCTTGGCCAGGGCCACCGCGGCCCGCGGCAGGTTGCCGCGGTACTCCTGGAGCTTGGCGTCGAACTTTTCGAAAAGGGTGAAGGCATCGGCGGTGCTGCCGGCAAAACCGGCGAGAACCCTGCCGTCATGCATGCGCCGCAGCTTGCAGGCAGAGTGTTTCATCACCGTCGTGCCGAGGGTCACCTGACCGTCACCGGCCATGGCCACGTCGTGCTCCCTGCGTACACAGAGGATTGTTGTCCCTTTGAACATCCTGTTCCTCGTCTGTCCGGCTCGTTAAGCTCGGGAAAATGCGCCCAATATAACATGCCGCCGGGGTCAGCAAAAGAAAAATGCCGCCCGGCGCAGCACCGCGGAAAGCGGCCTGCGCAGTTGCGGCGCGGGTTGGGCTGGGATCAGTCGCGCGGCAGGATCAGCGTCACGGTGGTCCCAAGCCCGGGCTGGCTTTCGAGGCGGACGCTACCGCCATGATCCTGGACATAGAGCCGGGCGTAATAGAGCCCGAGGCCAAAGCCGCGGACCTGGCCGGTCCGCTCCGGGTCGACCTGGTAAAACTTCTCGAAGACCTTGGGCAGTTCTTCCCGCGGGATGCCGCACCCGGAGTCCTGCACCACCAGGTGGATCTCGTCCGCCGTCACCCGGCTGGAGAGGGTGACCCGGCCCCCGGAAGGGGTGAACTTGATGGCATTGTCAAGCAGGGCCTGAATGGCGAAGGTGATGCGCTTGCGGTCGAGCGAGAGTTGCGGCAGCGGCCCGGAGCTGGTGCAGGTCAGCTCGACCCCCTTGCTCTCGGCCGTGCCACCGCGCTCGACGAGCAGCTTCAGGATGAGGTCACCCAGGTCGACCAGCTCCCGCTGCGGCAGCCCTTCCTGGAGGATGACATCACTGTAGTTGAGGAGGTCCTGGATCAGGTAGCCGAGGTAATTCGATTCCTCCAGGATCAGCTGCAGGGTCTGCTCGAAGGCGGCATCACCGGGGCCGCCGACGCCGCGGGCGAGGTTCTGGATAAAGAGGGAGATGGCGGTTATCGGGGTCTTCAGCTTGTGCGAAACCAGGCCGAGGAAATCGGATTTGAGCCGGTCCATGCGCTTGAGGTGAATCAGCTCGTCCT
The DNA here is from genome assembly GCF_054658035.1 of Desulfuromonas carbonis. NCBI lineage: Bacteria > Pseudomonadati > Thermodesulfobacteriota > Desulfuromonadia > Desulfuromonadales > Desulfuromonadaceae > Desulfuromonas > Desulfuromonas carbonis. The sequence goes on from NZ_BAAHXR010000003.1 coordinate 1,972,727, forward strand.
TGAGCGCCTTCTTTTCGAGCACCTTGTCGATGGTGGTCTTGAGCTGCAGCAGGTTGATCGGCTTGTTGATGAAGTCGTCGGCATCGGCCTTGAGAGCACGGAGGATGACCTCCTTGTCGGCGTAGCCGGTCATCACCACTACCAACTGGTTCGGCAGGCGCTCCTTGATCTGGCGGAGGAGGTCGAGACCGTTCATACGGGGCATCATGACGTCGGTGAGGACGATGTCGACGCTCTCCCGCTCCAGCATCTTGAGCGCCTCCTCCCCATTGCCGGCCTGCAGGATGCGATATCCCTTGAGGACCTTGGAGCAGAGGTCGCGGATGACAATCTCGTCGTCAACGACGAGGATGCTGCGCCCGTCAATGGTCTGGATCAGTTGCGGTTCTTCGGCGAAACCAAGGCGCACGACCGCCTCCGGAGGCTACTTGAGGGGTGGAGTGAAGAGGGCCAGGAGCTCGACCGGCGCATCGCCGCTGTTTTTCAGGCCGTGGGTGATCCCCGACGGCGCGACGCAGCAGCTGCCGGCGGCGACCGGAATCTGCTGCTCTCCCATGGTGCAGACCGCTTCGCCGCTGAGGAGGTAGAAGGTCTCGGTCTGGCCGTCGTGGGTGTGGGGCAGGATTTCTCCCCCCGGTTCGATGCGGCCGCGATGGACCGAGAGCGCCGGATTGCTGGTGGCGGTGACGACGTCGCGCAGGAAGAAGCGCTCATGCTTGGGATGGGGGTATTCTTCCTGCTCGGCGGTACGGATGACACTTCCTGCTGACATGATCTCTCTCCTGGCTGGTGCTGCATCTTCACCTTATACCATATTGCCCGGAATTTTCCGGAGTCGCACTCAACCGAGGAGGTCGGCGAGGAGCTGCGGCACCCGGGCGAGGGCGGCGTCGAGCTGGCCGGGGTCATTCCCGCCGGCCTGGGCGAGGTCGGGACGGCCGCCGCCGCGACCGCCCACCGCTTCGGCCAGCGGTTTGATCAGCGCACCGGCCTGGACCCGGCCGGTCAGATCCCTGGTGACTGCCACCAGCAGGCTGACCCGCGCGCCATCGCTGGCGGCGAGGACGATGACACCCGAGGCGAGGCGCTCGCGCAGCTGATCGGCCAGCTCGCGCAGCTGCTTGCCGTCGAGGCCGTCGGTCCGTGCCGCGAGGAGTTTCACCCCGGCCACCTCGGTCGCCTGCTCGACGAGCTGCAGCGAGCGGTTGGCGTTGAACCGGGCCTGCAGGGTTTCAATCTCCCGCTCCAGCTCCTTCTGGCGCTCCAGCAGCCGTTGCAGGCGCGGCTCGAGCTGGGTCGGTTCGCTCTTGAGGAGCCGGGCGAGGCCCTCCAGGGCGTTCTCCTGCTGCTGCACGGCGGCCAGCGCCCGGGCGCCGGTGACCGCTTCGATACGGCGCACGCCGGCGGCGATGCCGCTCTCCTGAAGGATCTTGAAGAGGCCGATGTCGCCGGCGGCCTGGGTGTGGGTGCCACCACACAGTTCCATCGAGAAATCGCCGACCCGCACCACCCGCACCCGTTCGCCGTACTTCTCGCCGAAGAGGGCGGTGGCGCCTGCGGCAATGGCGGCGTCGGCCGCCATTTCATCGACCTCGACCCCCTGGTTCTGGCGGATGCGCAGGTTGACGCGGCGTTCGATCTCTTCGATTTCCACGGCCGTTAGCGCCGAGAAGTGGGTGAAGTCGAAGCGCAGCCGCTCCGGGGAGACCAGGGAACCGGCCTGCTTGACATGGTCGCCGAGCAGTTCGACCAGCACCGCCTGCAGGATGTGGGTGGCTGTGTGGTTGAGGGCGGTCGCCTGGCGCGCCTGCTGGTCGACCTGGAGGTTGACCGCGTCACCACAATGAATGGTGCCGGAGACGACCCGGGCGACATGGACCGTCAGTTCAGGGAGGGGCTTGCGGGTATCGAGAACTTCCAGCTCGGCGCCGGCGGCGAGAATCCGGCCGCGGTCGCCGATCTGCCCCCCCGACTCGCCATAGAAGGGAGTCTGCGAAGAGATCACCTCGACCTCCTCACCGGCCGCGGCGGTCTCGACCTGGGCGCCCTCCCTGAGCAGGGCGGTGATGGTGCCGTCGCCGAAGGTCGCCTGGTAGCCGGTGAACTCGCTGCGCAGTCCCGACTCAAGGAGCTTGCGGTAGATGCCGGCGATGGCCGCCTCCCCCGACCCCTTCCAGTGCTCGCGGGCCTTGCGGCGCTGCTCTTCCATGCAAGCCTCGAAGCCGGCCTCGTCGAGGGTGAAGCCGTCCTTCTCGACGATGTCGGCGGTCAGGTCGATCGGGAAGCCGAAGGTGTCGTAAAGCTTGAAGACCGTCTCCCCCGAAATCGCCGACTCGCCGGCCTGGCGCAGCCGGTCAATCTCTTCTTCGAGGATGCGCAGGCCATTGCCGAGGGTCTGGATGAAGCGCTCCTCCTCGTTTTTCACGACGCGGGCGACGAACTCCCTGCGCCGCGCTTCTTCCGGGTAGGCGCCGGCCATCGACTCGAGGACGAAGACCGCCGCACGGTAGAGAACCGGGGTGTCGAAGCCGAGCATCCGGGCATGGCGCATGGCGCGGCGCATGATCCGGCGCAGCACGTAGCCGCGACCCTCGTTGGCCGGCAGCACGCCGTCGGCGATCAGGTAGGCGGTGGCGCGGCTGTGGTCGGCGATGACCCGCATCGAGACGTCGTGATCGGCATCGGCGCCGTAGCGCTTGCCGCTGAGCTGTTCGACAAAGGCGATGATTCCGCGCAGCAGGTCGGTATCGTAGTTCGAGGTGACTCCCTGCATCACCGTGGTGATCCGCTCCAGCCCCATGCCGGTGTCAACCGCCGGTTTCGGCAGCGGGGTCAGGGTGCCGTCCTTGGCGCGGTCGAACTGCATGAAGACGTTGTTCCAGATCTCCATGTAGCGGTCGCAGTCGCAACCGACGGCGCATTCGGGGCGGCCGCAGCCGACCGTGGGGCCGTTGTCCCAGAAGATCTCGCTGCAGGGTCCGCAGGGTCCGGTGTCCCCCATCGACCAGAAGTTGTCCTTCTCGCCGAAGCGGAAGATGCGCTCCTTCGGGACCCCCTCCTGCTCGTGCCAGATCGCCGCCGCTTCGTCGTCGTCGTTGTAGACGGTGACATAGAGCCGGCTCTTGTCGAGTTGCAGGTCCTTGGTCAAAAACTCCCAGGCGTAGGCGATCGCCTCCTTCTTGAAGTAGTCGCCGAAGGAGAAGTTGCCGAGCATCTCGAAAAAGGTGTGATGGCGGGCGGTGCGCCCGACATTCTCGAGGTCGTTGTGCTTGCCGCCGGCGCGCACGCACTTCTGCGAGGTCGCCGCCCGCACGTAGTCGCGCTTTTCGTTGCCGAGGAAGCAGTCCTTGAACTGGTTCATGCCGGCGTTGGTGAAGAGGAGCGTCGGGTCGTTGTGGGGGATCAGCGACGACGAGGCGATCACGGTGTGGCCGCGCTCGGCGAAGTAGCGGAGAAAGCGGCTGCGGAGTTCGTTTCCGGTTATCATGGCGTGCCTGGTCTACCTCTCTCGTTTCTGTTTCAGTCGGGTCAGCACCAGGGGAAGGGGAAATCCCCGGCGCAGGAAAAAGCCGGTTACCCGGCGCCGCAGGCGATCATCGGCCTCTTCCCAGGAAAAGTCCGGGTAGCGGCGCGCAAGGAGGGCGGCGAGCTGTTCGCCGGCAGGATCGTCGCCGCCGACTTCGGCGATGGCGGCGTCCGCCTCTTCCGGGTCGATGCCGTGGCGCAGCAGGTCCTGCTTCAGGCGCACCCCGAAGGCGCGCCCGCTGGCCACCAGGCTGCGCGCCCGCAGCCGTGCGTAACGGGCGTCGTCGAGGTAGCCGAGCTCCTGGCAGCGCTGCAGGGCGGCGGCGATCGCCCCCTCCTCGAAGCCGCGCTGCTGCAGATTCTGGCGCAGGTCGGAACAGCTCCGTTCGCAGCGCGTGAGCAGGCGCAGAGCGACTAGGTAGGGATCAGAAGCGTTCGATGTCGATCTGCTCGTCATTCGCTCCCGCCCCGGGCTCTTCCGGAGCGTCCTTTTCGAAGTCCTCCCAGGAGAGGTCGGAGGCGGAGGAGATCCCCGAGACCTTGAGCTTGAAGTCGTCGGGGTTGGAGCATTGACGCAGCGCCTCGTCGAAGGTGATCAGCTTCTTCTGCAAAAGACCCATCAGCGCCTGGTCGAAGGTCTGCATGCCGTAGGAGACGAACCCCTGGGCGATGGCGTCGCGCAAAAGCCGCGTCTTTTCCTTGTCGTCGATCAGCTCGCGCACCCGGGCCGAGGAGATCATGACTTCGACGGCGGCGACGCGCCCCTTGCCGTCGGCCCGCGGCACCAGGCGCTGCGAGACGACCCCCTTGAGGATGGCCGAGAGCTGCAGCCGGACCTGGCGCTGCTGGTAGGGGGGGAAGACCGAGATGATGCGGTTGATCGTCTCCGGGGCGTCGATGGTGTGCAGGGTCGAGAGGACGAGGTGACCGGTCTCGGCGGCGGTGATCGCCGTTTCGATCGTCTCGTAGTCGCGCATCTCGCCGACCAGGATGACGTCCGGATCCTGGCGCAGGGCGCTCTTCAGGGCGATGTCGAAGCCCTCGGTGTCGAAGCCGACCTCGCGCTGGTTGATGATGCTTTTCTTGTCGCGATGCAGGTACTCGATCGGATCTTCGATGGTGACGATGTGGGCGGTGCGGTTGGCGTTGATGAAGTCGATCATCGCCGCCAGGGTGGTCGACTTGCCGGAACCGGTGGCGCCGGTAACGAGGATCAGTCCGCGCGGCTCCATGGCGATCTTTTTCAGCGCTGGCGGCAGCAGCAGGTCGTCGAGAGACTTGATTTCAAAGGGAATGGCGCGGAAGACCATCGACACCGAACCGCGCTGGGCGAAGACGTTGACGCGGAAGCGGCCGAGGCCCGGCACGCCGTAGGAGAGGTCGACCTCGTGGACCTGCTCGAAGCGCGCCTGCTGCTGCTCGTTCATGATGTCGAGGGCCATCTGCCGGGTCTGGTCGGGACCGATGCGCGGCGCCTTGGGGAGCGGACGCAGCGCACCGTCGATACGGTAGATGGGGGGCAGGCCGGCCTTGAGGTGGACGTCCGAGGCGCGGGATTTGAGGGCCATGCCGAGGATGTCGTTGAGTTGCATGGTGTCAGCCTTCCTTGGCCGCGGCCGGGTGGAGTCCGAAGTGTTCCGTGACCCGGGCCTCGATGGCGGCGGCGGTCTCCGGGTGCTCGGTGAGGAACTGCTTGGCATTCTCGCGCCCCTGGCCGATCCGTTCGCCGGCGTAGGAGTACCAGGCGCCGCTCTTTTCGATGATGCCGGTTTCGGCGCCGAGATCGACGATATCGCCAACCCGCGAGATGCCGGCACCGTACATGATGTCGAACTCCGCTTCCTTGAAGGGGGGCGCGACCTTGTTCTTCACCACCTTGACCCGGGTGCGGTTGCCGATCACGTCCTGCCCCTGCTTGAGGGCGGCGATGCGGCGGATGTCCATGCGCAGGGAGGCGTAGAACTTGAGGGCGTTGCCGCCGGTGGTCGTCTCGGGGTTGCCGAACATGACACCGATCTTCATGCGGATCTGGTTGATGAAGATGACGCAGCAGTTCGACTTGCTGATGGTCCCCGTCAGCTTGCGCAGCGCCTGGGACATCAGGCGCGCCTGCAGGCCCATGTGGGAATCGCCCATCTCCCCCTCGATTTCGGCCCGGGGGACGAGCGCCGCCACCGAGTCGACCACCAGCACGTCGATGGCGCCGCTGCGGACCAGGACCTCGACGATCTCCAGCGCCTGTTCCCCGGTGTCGGGTTGGGAAACGAGCAGGTCGTCGGTCTTGACGCCGAGCTTGCGGGCGTAACCGATGTCGAGGGCATGCTCGGCATCGACGAAGGCGGAGATGCCGCCATGCTTCTGGGCTTCGGCGATAATGTGCAATGCCAGCGTCGTCTTCCCCGAGGACTCGGGGCCGAAGATCTCGATGATGCGGCCGCGCGGGACGCCGCCGACGCCCAGGGCGATGTCGAGGGCCAGCGAGCCGGTGGAGATCGTCTCCACGTTGGGGAGAACAGCGTCGGTGCCGAGGCGCATGATGCTCCCCTTGCCGAACTGTTTTTCGATCTGGCCCATGGCCAGGTCGATAGCGCGCTCGCGGTTATTCTCTGCCATCTGCTCGTCCTCCGAAATGTTGGGTTACTGGTTAACGGTTCCGGACCGGGGTGCCGCGGCGCCAAGGGGAACGCTGTGCCGGGGGAGATGGAGCGCTCCGCCCGGTCGCAGGCGACTTTCATAGAGGACCAGGCGGGTCACCGGCAACCGGCCACAGTCCCATTCCCCATGCCGGGCCAGCAGCGGTCCGGCGGCAAGCCCTGATCCGCGGTGCCGACCGAGGGTGAGGTGTGGGAAAAAGGGGCGCTGCTCTCGGGGGATACCCGCATCCGGAAGCTGTCGTTCGAAGGCGTCGTGGAGCGCCGCCAACTCCCCCCGGTCGCGGACTCCCAGCCAGAAAACCCGGGCCCGGTTCGCTGCGGGGAAGCTGCCGAGGCCGATCAGGTCGACGGCGAAAGGGGCGTGCAGGCGCCCTATCGATAGCATGATTTTGCCTATTTTTTCAAGCGATTCTTCGTCGAGGTCGCCGAAAAAGCGCAGCGTCAGGTGAAGGGTTTCAGGCCGGCTCCAGCGGACTGCCGGGAGGTCGGCGCGCAACCCCGCAATCAAATCATGCAACCGGTCGCGGACTTCCCCGGGAAGGGGGATGGCGAGGAAGGCACGGGTCATCCGCCCTCCGCCAGGGCCGGGGCGACGGCGGCGCTCCCAGCCTCGGGGGCGATGGCCGGCAGCAGCAGGTGGAAGGCACTCCCGTCGCCGTCGGCGGTCCCCGAGCTTTCGACCCAGACCATGCCGCCGTGGGCCTCGATCACCCCTTTCACCAGGGCCAGGCCCAGTCCCACCCCCTTGCCACCGAAACGGCTGGTGGAGGTGAAATGGCTGGCGATCTCGCCGACTTCATAGAACTTGTCGAAGATGCGCAGCTGCTCTTCGGGATCGATCCCGACCCCCGAATCCCGGATGGTGATCTGCAGCAACTGGTCCGGGGGCGGGGTGCGGAAGAAGCGCGGAGAAAAGGGTTTGAGCTGTTCTTGCCGCGCCAGAATCTCGGCACTGCGGCGCAGGTGGCCGGATATCGTTATGACCCCACCGGCCGGGGTGAATTTGACGGCATTTTCGAGCAGGCGACCGAAGGTGCGGCGCAGGTGGTGGGCGTCTCCGTTGAGCCGGACTGCATCGGGGAACATGATGATTTCGAGGCGCAGGCTGCGCTCGTCCATCCGCGGCTTAAATTCCTCGTGGAGGCGGCTGACGAGGTCGAAGGCGGCGACCGGCTCCCGGCTCAGGTAGAGGTCCTGGGACTCGATGCGGGCCACTTCCAGCAGGTCGCCGACCACCTCGTTGAGGCGCAATCCCCCCTGCTGCACGGCGGAGAGGGCGATTCTCCCGTCGTCGTCGAGGCTGCTGCCGAAACGGTCGGCAAGGAGTTCACTGCCGGAAAGAATGTAGGTCAGCGGCGTGCGCAGTTCGTGGGAGGCGAGGGCGAGGAACTGGCTCTTCATCCGCTCCAGGTGTTCCAGCGAGCGCTTGCTTTCCGTCATCCGGCTGAGGTTGTCACGCAGCCGCTGGCGCGAAATCCTGAGCTCGCGGTTGCTGGCCTGGGTGAGCCGGTTCTGCCAGGCCAGGGCCTCGAAGAGGTTGGCGCCCTGGACGGCGGTGCCGAGCTGGCGGCCGATCGCCAGCAGCAGGTTGATTTCGTCGCGCCGGTAGAGTTGCTTGTGCCGGGCGAAGAGGAAAAAGACCCCGACCGTCTGGTCATTGGCGATCAGGGGGACGGCCTGGAAGGCCCGCCAGCCCGCTTCCCGGACCGGCTCGAAATGAACCCGGCGGTCCCGTTGCAAGTCGGCAGAGCCTTTGGGCTGGCCGCTCTTCATGACCCGGCCGACGACGCCGATGTCGCTGGCGATTTCAGCGAACATGGCAACGATCTCAGGGGGGAGGCCGTGATGAGCCTCCAGCCGCAGGCGGGTGCCGGACTCCCGGGCGAGGAAGATGCCGCCGCCGCTGGCGGCGAAGTTTTCCACCAGGCGCTGCAGGATGGCGGCGAGCATCCCCGGCAGGTCGCTGCTGTTGGCAGCGAGCAGACTGATTTCGTTGACCAGGGTGAGGTCGCGGTTGCGCTGGCGCAGTTCCTGGTTGATCCGCTTGCGTTCGGTGACGTCGCGCAGCACGCCATGTACGACCTTCTGTTGGCCGAGCTGGCCGAGGCGGGCGTGCACAGCGCCGGTGAAGAGGCTGCCGTCCTTGCGGCGGAAGATGAGGTCGTCACTCTCCCCGTAGCCCTTTTGGCGAACGGTGTGCACCAGGCGCAGAAAGCGGCGCCGTTGCTGGCCGGGAAAGAGAACTTCGAGGGAGAGGCAGTGAATCTCCGCGGCACTGTAGCCGAGCAGCTCCTCGGCCTGCCGGTTGATTTCGAGCAGGGAGCCGTCCCCCGGGTCGAGGAAAAAGAGGGCGTCACCGGCATGGTCGAGCAGGTGCTGATAGCGCTGGTTGGCGAGTTCGAGATCCGCGCTCAGTTGCTGGAGATCGCTCCCCTGCCCGCGGCAGGTCGCGGTGCGGGTGGCCAGCTCCTGTTGCAAACGTTGTTGCCGCCAGGCGAAACCGGCCAGGGTGGCGCTGGCAAGGAGCAGCAGGGGACCGGCCCAGGGGGCGTGCGGCAAGGGTGCGCTCGGTTCCGGCACCGGGAAAACCAGCCCCAGTGACCAGTGGCTCTCGCCGATTCGCAGCGGCGTGAGACGCAGGGTCGTGCCACCGGCTGCTGCCGCGGGTGATTGCAGCAGCAGCGCGGCGGCCAGTGGCGTCGGCAGATCCGCTACCGGCTCGGCGCAGCCTTGCCGGAGCCATTTGCGGAGGGAAGTTTCTTCCTCTTCGGCAGCGAGGTAGATTGCCGGCCGGCCGTCGAGGCCGGGGTTGGTGTGAAGCAGGAAACGCCCGCCGGCATCGACGATAAAAGCGAGGTCGGCCTGCCCCGTCAGTTCCGCCAGGGTCGCGGCGGCCAAGCGGCGCAGGTCGACCAGCGCACCGTATTCCCCGCTGATCGTGGTGCCGGAGTAGAACGGCTGCCGCAGCGCGAGTAGCGGCGGGTCGGCTTCGCTGAGGAGTTGCAGCCGGGAGGGGTGGGTGGATAGCTGCTGCAGTTGCGGGAGCCCGCCCAGGTCGGTGAGGACACCCGCCGGGTATGCGCCTATCGCTCGACCATGACTGTCGAGACGGTATAGGGCGGTCAGGAGGGGCTCCGGGAATTCGTGGTAGAGCAGTTCCATTCCGGCGGAGTCGCTGGCCGGGGGGGGGCTCCCCTGCCCGGCCGATTCCGCGAGGTGGGCCAGTCCTTCCTGCAGCCGCTGCAAGGGCCATTCGAGGCGCCGTGCCGCCTGCGCGGCGAGGGCCGCCTGGCGTCCGAGCCGGAGCCGGTCAGATTTGCTCGCCGTCCCTGCCTGCAGCGCGGTCAGCAGCTCGATGAGAGCGAGCAGCAGCATCCCGGCGAGGACCAGGAAAAGTGCGGTGCGCTGCCATCGATGCGACCGGTTCATGACGGGCTCTTTCATCCTTGCGTGATGGGGCTTGCCTTCAGCCGGCCGCAACTGCCATCAAATGGCGGCGCAGGCTGTCGAGGGCCGTGTAGGCGCTTAAGGTGCGCACCGCCTGGCGATCACCGGGAAAGAGGTAGCGGTTGACCGCAGCTCCGGCGTCGCCGGCCAGGGCGATGAAGACCGTCCCCACCGGTTTTCCCGGGGTGCCGCCCGCGGGCCCGGCGATGCCGGTAATGGCCAGGGCGAGATCGGTCCCGGCGGCAAGACGCAGGCCGCGGGCCATCGCCTCGGCACACTCGGCGCTGACCGCCCCCGGCCCGTTGAGGATCGTCTCCGGGACGCCGAGCCAGTCTTGCTTGGCGCTGTTGGCGTAGGTCACGGCGCCCCGTTCGAAAAAGGTGGAAGCGCCCGGGATGTCGGTCAGCAGCTTGGCGACCAGGCCGCCGGTGCAGGATTCGGCCAGCGCCAGGGTCTGTCCGGCATTGGTCAGCAGGCGGGCGACGTTGCCGGCCAGGGTCTCTTCACCGCTGGCGACAAGGTAGCTGTCGCAGGCCCGCCGCGCCCAAACCTCGGCCCGATCGAGCCGGGCATCGGCATCTTCCCCGGTCGCGCGGAGCTTGACCAGGACCTCGGGGAACTCGACCGCGTAGGCCAGTTCGATCCCCGCCGGGAGGCCGCTGTCGGCCAGGAGCTCCTCACAGCGCGGCTCGGCGAGGCCGAAGAGCCGCAGCACCCGCTGCCGGCTCGCTGGGGCGCCGGGATGATCCGCCTCCAGCCGGGGGAGAACTTCCTCCCGCAACATGGCGATCATCTCGGCCGGTACCCCCGGCAGGAAGTAAAGGCTCCGTCCCCGTTCCCGGAGCTGGAAACCGGGAGCGCTCCCCTGGCGGTTGGGAAGCAGGGTCGCCTTTTGCGGCAGCAGCGCCTGCTTTTCGTCCCCGGTATGCATGCTGCTGCGCCGCGAGTCGAACCAGGCGCGGATCTGGGCCAGGGCTTCGTCGTTGAGGATCAGGCGACGGCCAAAGGCACGCGCGGCACCGCGGGCGGTCAAATCGTCGGCGGTCGGGCCGAGGCCGCCGCTGACGAGAATCACCTGGTTGCGGCTGGCGAGAGTCAGCAGGGTATCGGCAATCGCCGTTTCGCTGTCGCCGACACTCAGGCGCTCCCGCACCCGGTAGCCGTAGTCAGCGAGGAGCCGGGCCATGGCCGGGGTGTTGGTGTCGGCAATCTCACCATTTAGCAGTTCGTCGCCAATGGTAAGGATGGCGAGATCAGGGCCCATGAGGTTTCCCTTCGCTGCAATCGTGCGCTGGCATCAGCCGAGCCCGAACACCGACAAGGTGAGGCGCAGCGCCGCCGCCGCGTAGAGGCCCGCCATGACATCGTCGAAGACCACGCCGACCCCGTTCTTCCAGCGCCGGTCGATCCAGGAGACCGGCGGCGGCTTGAAAACGTCGAAGAGGCGGAACCAGAAGAAGCCGAGGAGCGCCGCCGGCCAGGAGAAGGGGAGGAGGGCGACGGTGGCCAGGTAGCCGACCAACTCGTCGATGACGATGCGGCCGTCGTCGGTCACTCCGTAGATGCGCCCGGCCGCCTCGGCGACCCAGCAGGCGAGGGCGAGCAGGGCGCACCAGGTGAGAAGCCAGAGCGGCGCCGGCAGGCCGGCGAGGAGCCAGAAGACCGGGATCCCGGCGAGGGTGCCGAAGGTCCCCGAGGCGACCGGGGCGTAGCCGAGGCCGGCATTGCTGGAGAGAAAGAGGATGAAACGGCGCATGGACTTCGGCGGCTCCCAGGGGACGCGGTGCGGGGTTAGGGCTGTTTTTCGAAGCGGGCCGCGGCGGCCTGCTCAACCTGTCGGTAGACGGCCGGCAGCGGAGTGCCGCTGGCGGCGGCCAGCTCGCGGCAGCTTTCGAACTCGGGGGTGATGCGCAACAGCTCGCTCCCCTCGTAGAGCAGCTTGATGCGGGCGGTGCCGAGGAGGGTTTCGACGCTGGCGGTCTCCCGGTGCAACTTGAGGCGGCGTTCCCGGCGCAGACGCAGGCCGCTGGCGCTGCTTTCGCGCAGAATCAGCCGGGCCAGGGCACTCTCCAGTTCCGGCGGCGCGACCACGGTCAGGCGCAGGCCCGGCCGGTTTTTCTTCATCTGCAGCGGCGCGAAGCCGGCATCGAGCGCGCCGGCGGCCAGCAGTCGCTCCAGCAGCCCCCCCAGCCATTCGGGGTTGCTGTCGTCGAGATGGCTCTCAAGGACCGTGACTTCGTCGCTCTCCAGGCCACCGCTCTCCAGGGTACCGAGGAATCCGCGCAGCAGGTTCGGCCGGTCGGAGAGGTCGCGGCTGCCGACACCGTAGCCGATCCGTTCCAGGGTCATGGCCGGCATCGGGCCAAAGCGGGCGACCTCGGCCACGATCGCCGCCCCGGTCGGCGTGACCAGTTCCTGGGCGCAGTCGCCGCTGGTGATCGGCGCCCCGCGCAGCAGTTCGGCGGTGGCCGGCGCCGGCAGCGGGTAGCGTCCATGACCGGTCGCGACGAGGCCGTGGGCGAGGGGGAGGGGGAGGGGGGCGCAGACGATCTGTTGCGGCGCGAGCCGGGTCAGGCCGACGGCCGCGCCGACGATGTCGATGATCGAATCGAGGGCGCCGACCTCGTGGAAGTGGACCTTTTCGAGGGGGATGCCGTGGACCCTGGCCTCGGCTTTGCCGAGGCGGCGAAAGATGCGCCGGGCGAGGTCGCGCACCGGCGGATCGAGGGGGGCTTGTGTCAGCAGTTGGTCGATGCCGGCCCAGGTGCGATGCTGGTCTTCTTCGGCGCAATGGACCAGGACCCGGCTGCCGGCCAGACCACGACGCTGTTCGCGCCGGCATTCGAGGCGCCAGCCGGGCAGGGCAAGGGGGGCAAGGCCGGCGAGAAGTTCGTTCTCGGTCAGGCCGAGATCGATCAGCAGGCCGAGGAACATGTCGCCGGAAATTCCGGAGAAGGGATCGAGGTAGAGCAGGCTCATTCCCGGGCTCCCCCCAGGCGGTTGATGCGGGTGGCGGCGAAGGCGGCGCCGAAGCCGTTGTCGATATTGACCACGGTAACGCCGCTGGCGCAGGAATTGAGCATGCCGAGCAGTGCGGCGACGCCGGCGAAGGCCGCACCGTAGCCGACGGAGGTGGGGACGGCGATCACCGGCACCGCGACGATGCCACCGACCACCGACGGCAGGGCCCCCTCCATGCCGGCGACGACGATGATAACCGCCGCCCGCTGCAACAGCTCCTGGCGCGCCAGCAGGCGGTGAATGCCGGCGACGCCGACATCGACCAGCTCTTCCACGCTGTTGCCGAGCATCCGGGCGGTGATCGCCGCCTCCCGGGCAACCGGCAGGTCGGAGGTGCCGGCACAGACGACCAGCACCGTGCCGCTGCCGACCGGGGCGATCGGCGCTTGCACCAGGCACCAGGTGCGGGCGTCGCTGTCGTACTCGGCCGCGGGGTGCTCCTGCCGCAGGGCTGCGGCCTTCTCCGCGTCGAGGCGGGTGACGAGGATGTTGCGTCGGCGCTCGGCCATGTGACCGATGATCGTCCGCAGTTGGGCAAGACTCTTGCCTTGGCCGAGGATCACCTCCGGCGCGCCCTGGCGCAACTCCCGGTGGTGATCGATGTGCGCCACGCCGAGGTCGGCGAAGGGGAGGGCGCGCAATTGCTCCAGCCCGGCGTTCACCGACAGTTCGCCGCTGCGAATAGCGTCCAGGAGCTGTTTCAATTCGTTCTGATTCATGGTCCGTCCAGTCTGGCTTTGCAAGTGTCCAAATCTATCAGCTTGGACCGGGATTGCAACGACCAAATCGGCCCAATTGATCTGGCCCGGCACCGGCCCTGTCACCAGCACAGGAATGGTTTCTTGTCCGGAAACTGCCATTGCGTCAATGCAGACAGCCCCCACCGAAGATGGCAGGGGCTGTCTGCTTGCAGTCTGAAAAGGAGGAACAGACTTACGGGGCCTGGATGCGGTTGATGAAGACCTCCCGCGGCCGGCTGGTGCCGTCGGAGGGGCCGACGACCCCTTCCTGCTCCATCTTTTCGATCATGCGCGCGGCGCGGTTGTAGCCGACCCGCAGGCGGCGCTGCAGCATGGAGATCGATGCCTGGCGGGTCTCGGCGACCAGCGCCAGCGCCTCGTCCCACTTCTCGTCGTCCCCTTCCTCGTCTCCTGACCCGCCGCCATCACTGCTCGGCGGGGGGTCGAGGATCGACTTGTCGTATTCGGGCTCCCCCTGCTTCTTGAGAAAGTCGACCACCCGCTGCACTTCCAGCTCGGAGACGAAGGCGCCATGGACCCGTTGCAGGGCGCCGGTTCCGGGGGGGAGGTAGAGCATGTCCCCCATGCCGAGCAGGGTTTCGGCCCCCATCGAATCGAGGATGGTGCGCGAGTCGGTGCGGGAGAAGACCTTGAAGGAGATGCGGGTCGGGAAGTTGGCCTTGATCAGGCCGGTGATGACATCGACCGACGGGCGCTGGGTGGCGAGGATCAGGTGGATACCCGACGCCCGGGCCATCTGCGCGAGGCGGGCAATCGATTCCTCGATCTCGCGGCCGGCAACCATCATCAGATCGGCCAGTTCGTCGACAATGACGACGATAAACGGCAGATGCCCATGCTCGAGGATCTCCCCCTCGGCGAGCTCGATCTCCGGCAACTCCTCCTCGTCGGGGTCGATCGCCTCGATCACCACCTGCCCCTTCTTGCGCAGCTCCTCTTTTTCCTTCGCTTCCCGCGCCAGCTTCTTGTTGTAGCCGTCGATGTTGCGTACCCCCTTGTCGGCCATCAGCTTGTAGCGGCGCTCCATCTCGCGCACCGCCCAGTTGAGGGCGAGGGCGGCCTTCTTCGGATTGGTGACGACCGGCAGCAGCAGGTGCGGAATCCCTTCGTAGATGGAGAGCTCGAGCATCTTCGGGTCGACCATGATGATGCGCACATCCTCCGGGGTGGCGCGGTAGAGGAGCGAAAGGATCATGGTGTTGATCGACACCGACTTGCCGCTGCCGGTGGAGCCGGCGACGAGGACATGGGGCATCTTGGCGAGGTCGGCGACCACGGTGCGGCCGAAGATGTCCTTGCCGAGCGCCATCGGCAGCCGGCCGCCAGTCTTCTGGAACTCTTCGGAGTCGAGAATATCCTTGAGCCAGACCGTTTCCCGGTCCTTGTTGGGGATCTCGATGCCGACCACGCCGCGGCCCGGAATCGGCGCGACGATGCGGATCGAAAGAGCCTTCAGGGCCATGGTCAGGTCGTCGGAGAGGCCGGCGATCTTGCTCACCTTGACCCCCGGCGCCGGCGCGAACTCGTACATGGTGACGACCGGTCCCGGCTTGACCTCGACCACCTCCCCCTCGACGTTGAAGTCCTTGAGCTTCTTCTCCAGAATCCTGGCCTGCATCATCAGCGAATCGCGGTCGATGGGACGCAGGCTCTCTCCTTCGTGGTCGAGCAGGGAGAGGAGCGGGCGGTGGTAGGTGCCACTCGGTTCGAGGAAGGAGAAGGTCTCCTGCGGGCCGGTCTCGTCCTTCTTTTTCTTCTTCGCCTGGGGCTTGGGTGCCGGCAGCAGCGGTTTCGGCTCGGGCTGGACGATCAGCGGGGCGTGGTCGAGACGAGTCCCTGCGGCCCGGGCCCGCTGTTCCTTTTTTGCCCGGCGCGCTTCCCGGCGCTGTTCGAGCCAGCCGGCGAGGCGCGCCAGCACCCCCTCGAGGAAGAGGACCATCGAAAAGCGGGCCACCAGCATGACGCCGACCAGGAAGAAGACCGAAAGGAAGATCGCCGCACCGGTGATGTTGAGGTAACTGACCAGGGCGTCGGCGAGCAGGCTGCCGATGGCGCCGCCGGCCTTGGCGATCGGCTGGCCGGCAAAGGTCACCTCCTGCCAGCGCAGGGCGATCAGCCCGTCGAGGGAGACCAGCAGCAGCAAAAAGGCGCCGACCTTGTAGGCCCGGACCTTGATGTCGCGGAATTTGAGAAGCCGCCAGGCGAGAAGGAGGCAGGCGCCGGGGATCAGCAGCGCCGGCAGGCCGCAGACCTGGAAGAAGAGGTCGGCGAGATGGGCGCCGACGACGCCGCCGAAATTGCGCACCGTCTGCGGGTGGAGGTTGTTGTTGAAGGAGGGGTCACTGCCGTGATAGGAGACCAGGGCCAAAAGCAGAAAAGCACCGACCGCCAGCCAGAAGACGCCGGCGATCTCTTTTCTTAGATGTTCACGGAATAGCGGTTTGGCGTCTTCGTTCATCACGGTTGGTCGATCCGTTCCAGATAATTCGGGAGCCCGGGCAATCCTCTCATATTGTGAGCCAAAATACCAGCCCGCCGAGCCCCCAGCAGTAGATGGCGAAAAGCGTCAGCCGGCGCTGGCGGATGACGCCGAGCAGGAGATGGATGGAGGCGAGCCCGGCGGCGAAAGCAGCAGCGGCGCCGGCAAAGTAGATCGGCAGCTGACCGGTCGGGACGGCATGGAGATCGCGCAGCGAGAGGAGGGCGGCGCCAAGGACCGCCGGCAACGCAAGGAGGAAGGAGAAGCGGGCGGCGGTTTCGCCATCCACCCCCTTGAGCAGCAGGGTGGCGATGGTCGACCCCGAACGGGAAATGCCGGGGATAATGGCCAGCCCCTGGACGGTTCCGACCCAGAGCGCATCGCTGACTCGCAATTCCGGCTGCAGGCGGCCGGGGCGCTGGTAGCGGGCGGCGACGAAGAGGAGACTGCCGGTGACGAGCAGCATCAGCCCCACCACCGGGAGGTTGGTGAAGAGCCCCTCGAAAAAATCCTTGCCGGCCAGGCCGATGACGGCGGTCGGCAGCGAGGCGAGCAGCAGCAGGAGCAGAATCCGGAAGTGGTCGCGATCGGCCTGGTCGCGCCGCAGCGGCGAACGCGCCAGGGCAAAGAGGTCACGGCGAAAATAGAGGACCACCGCGAGCATGGTGGCGAGGTGGAGAAGGACATCGAAGAAGACCCCGGGCTGGGAAAACCCCGGCAGCAGGTGCTGGACGATGGCCAGATGTCCGGAGGAGGAGACCGGCAGGAATTCGGTTACTCCCTGGAGCAGGCCGAGGAGCAGGGATTGGGCAAGGGTCATGATGAAATCCGTTTTGAGTTTTGAGTTTTGAGTTTTGAGTTTAACGCAGGCCGTAGAACGCAAAACCGGTTTACAGTTCCATGATCACCGGCAGGATCAGGGGGCGCCTTTCGATGGTGCGGTTGAAAAACCGGCGCAGGGTCTTGCGGACTTCAATACGCAGTTCTTCACGATCGGCCAAGGCGGCCAGGCTGTGTTCGGCGAGCATCTCCTCCACCACCCGGCGGGCCTGGTCGAGATAGTCACCGCTTTCCCCTTCAGGGACAAAGCCGCGGGTCAGCAACTCGGGGCCGTAGACGAGCCGGCCGTCCTTTTGGCTGAGGGCCAGAAGGACCACCACCATGCCGTGGTTGGCCAGGTGGCGGCGGTCGCGCAGTTCCATCGCGCCGACATCACCGACCCCCTTGCCGTCGACAAAGATCCGGCCACATTCGACCCTTGGCTCGTGGCGATGGCCATTGGGCGAAAGGACCAGTGGCTCGCCATTCTCGAGGACAAAAACCCGCTCCGCGGCGACCCCGGTCTGCCGGGCGAGGCGGGCGTGGCGGACCAGGTGGCGATACTCGCCATGGACCGGCACGAAAAAGTGTGGCCGGACCAGGCCCAGGACCAGCTTCAGCTCCTCCTGGGCGGCATGGCCGGAGACATGGACCTCGCTGGTGGTCTCGTAAAAGACCTCGGCGCCGCGCCGGTAGAGGTGGTTGATCAACTCGCTGATCGCCTTCTCGTTGCCGGGGATGAACTTGGAGGAGAGGATCACCGTGTCCCCGGGTTCGATATGGATCTGTTTGTGGTCGTCGGTGGCAATGCGCACCAGGGCGGAGAGCGGTTCGCCCTGGCTGCCGGTGGTCAGGATCAGGACCTCTTCCGGGGGAAGCTGTTCCAGTTGCCGCAGGTCGATGAAGTCCTCGTCGGCGATATGCAGGTAGCCGAGCCTGCATGCGATAGCGATATTCTGCAGCATGCTGCGGCCGTTGACCAGCAGCCGACGGCCGCTGGCACGGGCGGCGTCGGCAACCTGCTGGATGCGGTGGATGTTGGAGGAGAAGGTGGCGACGATGACCTTGCCGCTGCAGCCGGGGAGGATCTCGGCAAATGCCTCACCAACGACCCGCTCGCTGAGGGTGAACCCTTCCCGCTCGACGTTGGTCGAGTCGGCCAGCAGGAGCAGGACCCCTTCCTCGCCGTAGGCGGCGAGCCGGGCCAGGTCGGTCGGCTGACCATCAACCGGGGTCGGGTCGAGCTTGAAGTCCCCGGTATGGACAATGCGCCCGGCCGGGGTGCCGATACTCAGGCCGGCACCGTCGACGATCGAATGGGCGGCGCGAAAAAACTCGATGGCGAAAGGGCCGAGGGAGAAGGGTTGCCGCAGTTCGACCTGGTGCAGCCGGGCGTGACCACGGATGCCGTGCTCCTCCAGTTTTCCCTCGACCAGGCCGAGGGTCAGCGGCGTGCCGTAGATCGGTGGGTAGCCGAGCTGGCCGAGGAGGAAGGGGAGGGCGCCAATGTGGTCCTCGTGGCCGTGGGTGAGGAGAATCGCCACGATGTCGGCGCTGCGCGGTGCCAGGACGGCAACGTCGGGCAGGACCAGGTCGACGCCGAGCATCGCGGCCTCGGGGAACATCAGGCCGCAATCGACGATCAGCAGGGCCCCCTCCGCTTCGACCACCAGCAGGTTGAGGCCGATTTCGCCGAGGCCGCCAAGCGCAAGAATGCGAACCGCTCCGCTCGCGAGGGGAGCGAGTTCGGAGTGGCTTTTGTGTTTGGGGTGGAGTTCGGTCACAGGACTCCTCTGGCGTGGCAGGCGACCCGTCGCATCAGAAGGCAAAGCGGTCGGCGCCCCGCGCGAGGGCCGCTTCCAGCGCTTGGCGAACCTGCATGCTCAGCTCTTCGCTGGCCGCGCTGCGCAGCCCGGTGGTCGGGATGGCAGGCAGGATCTCGATCTGGATTTTGCCAGGCCGCAGGATGCGGCTCCCCTTGGGGAGCAGACGCCCGCTGTTGTGGATGGCGATAGGAACAATCGGCACCTGGGAGTGGATGGCGAGGAGAAAACCACCCTTTTTCAGCGGCAGGAGTTGGCCATCGTCGGAGCGGGTTCCTTCCGGGAAGACCACTACCGAGGTGCCGCTGGCAATGCGGCGGGCGGCGGCGGTCATGCTCTGCATCGCCTCCCGGCGGTTGCCACGGTTGACCGGGATATAGCCGGCGCGGAGCATCGCCAGCCCGAAGAGGGGAATGCGGAAGAGTTCGGCCTTGGCGAGCCAGCGAAACTGGCCGGGAATCCCGGCAAAGAGCGCCAGGATATCGAACTGGCTCTGGTGGTTGGCCATGTAGATTACCGGCTGCCCGACCGGAAGGTGCTCCTGGCCGTTGACCTGAAGCCGGGTGCCGGCCAGGCGCAGGGCGGCCCGGCCCCAGAACCGTCCGCAGTTGTGCAGGTAGTCGGGGCTGAACAACGATGCCGGCAGTCCCGCCAGGATCACGAGAAGGGTCAGCGGCAGGAACAGGGCCCAAAAAACAGTCGTCCGCAGCATCGGCGGCAACTCCTTGCGCTGGAAAGCAAACAGTCTAGGGAAGTTGCCGGAAGCAGTCAAACCTTTTCCTGATTAGGTCCAATTCTCAGCTCGGCGAAGCCAGGCCTCGGGCCGCTTGCCGATTGAGACACAGGCGAACAGCAGTCTTGGCAGCATGCTGCGCAGATCGAACCGCCGGTTGAACCGGTACTGAAACTCGGCCAGATAGCGATGCGCATATTTGTCGAAGTCAAACGCATGATACGTTCCGGCCATGGCCGTCTTAAGATTGCCCAGGATGGTGTTGATCCAGTGGAAGCAGCCCATGTCGGTACTTCTGCGTTGATCACCAACCACCTTTCGCTGATGGTAGCACCCAGTCTTGGTGACGGCGCGGAAGCAATTCAGGCCATCAGAAACGACCAGCGCCGTCGGTGCCAAGTGATTCTTGGCCCATTGATCAACGTCATGGCTGCTGAAGGTCGTCACCCGGCTAAAAACAGCTCGCAGCGGATGGCCCTCGTGACTGGTCTCCACTGCCGCAATGAAGGGAACTTTGTTCTCCGAACCGCGACCAACCTTACCGCCGGAGCGTTCCCCGCCCAAGTAGGCGTCGTCGATCTCGACCCGCTGGGCCAGAACCGTTGTCTCTTCGCGCTCGAACATCGCCTGCATGAGCTTGTGCTTGAGCCGCCAAGCCGCTTTGTAGCTCAAACCCAGCATTCGTCTCAACTCCAGCATCGACAGGCCGGACTTGCCTTGTGTCATGAAGTAGAGGGCCAGAAACCACTGGGTCAGCGGCAGATTGCTCCCATGGAAAATCGTTCCGGAGATCAGCGAGATCTGTTTGCGGCAGCGACAGCACTGGAAGATGTTCGACCGTCCTCGCCGAAACTGGACCGCGCGGCTTGCACCGCATGCTGGACAGACAAATCCTTGGGGCCAGCGCGAGTGCTCAAGGATCGCCTCGCATTGGGCCTCCGTACCATAGTCTTTGAGAAAATCAGCCAAGCTCAGCCCCGGTTGGAACTGGATACGATTGATGGCCATGGATGCTAACCTCCTTGTTATTCATGAGTTCCATGGCCAAACTCTATGCTCCCTGTGCGACAGAATGTGTCATAGCTGAGAATCAGACCTAATCAGGAACCTTTTTCCTTAATCATCTTTACAGTATCGGCTATTTCCGCTAGACTCGTGCCCATTCCAAGCACGACGAGGGAGGGCACCATCATGTCGGTCAACAAGGTGATTCTGGTAGGCAATCTCGGCAAGGATCCGGAACTGCGCTACACCCCGGCCGGGGTGGCGGTGGCGACCTTTTCGCTCGCCACCAGCGACCGTTACAAGGACAAGAACGGCGAGATGCAGGAAAAGACCGAATGGCACAATATCGTGGCCTGGCGGCAGCTCGCCGAGATCTGCGGCAAGTTTCTCCACAAGGGGAAGCAGGTTTACATCGAGGGGAAAATCCAGACCCGCAGCTATGACGACCGCGACGGCAACAAACGCTATATGACCGAGATCGTCGCCGACCAGATGCAGATGCTGGGCCGGGCCGGCGATGACAGCGGGCAACCGTCCCGCGGCGGCGAGAGCCGGCGCCCCGCCCAGGGGCAGGGGGGGGGCTCGCGTCCGGCCGCCGACGACTTCAGTGATCCCCCGTTCAATCCGGATGACGACATTCCGTTCTGATCCAGGTCAGGCGCGGCGACGCTGCTGCGGGTGTGGTCTCCCTACGCCCCCTGTTGCCGTCGACGACGGCGGGATGTATTTGCAATCAGGTCCCTTGTTTCCAACCGAGCCGGATCGGCCTTGTCCGGCTGAGCGTCCAGAGACAGACCGCGGGTATGCTGGGAACACGTAAAGAGCGACTCAGGGCAGCGTTGAACGACAGCGACGAGGGGGTGCGGTTTGCCGCAGCCGACGCCCTGGAACGGCTGGAGTCGGCCCTTGCTCTCGACCAGGTCATTGCTGTTCTGGCAGGTGACAACCGTGGCCAGCGGGTGCGCGCGGTTTACGCCCTCGAGCGGATCAACAGCAGTCAGGTTTTTCCGCCGCTGCTGACTGCCCTCGCTGACAAGGACGAAGACTTGCGGGCCGCAGCGGTTCAGGTTCTCGGACGCAAGCAGAATCCAAAGACGCTGCCGCAGCTGGTCAGACATCTGCGTGATCCCCATCCTGCCGTCCGGGTGCATACGGCCGAGGCTCTTGGCAAGTTCGGTGACCGGCGGCTGGTCCCCTATCTGGCCAAACTGCTGACTGCGCAGGACGAGGAGCTGGTCAAAAGCGCCCTGCGCGCCATCGGCATGATCGGCGCTCCGGAGGGCGAAGCCGTGCTCTTTGCCATGCTCGAAGACTCCCGGCCGGCAATCCGCCGCGAAGCGGCGCGCGCCCTGGGACAGCTCGAAATCTGATCTGAGCGCGAAAAGCTGGTTCACATCGAGACGGCCGGGGAAAGTTCCCCGGCCGTCTCTGTCTGTGTGCCCCCAGGCGTTTTTACTGCCTATTCGAAGTAATCGGTGACATCGATGCCGCGCACGAAGGGGTCGACTTCGGCGACGATACGTCTGGCGTTGTCGCTGGAGAGTTCCATCAGCAGCGGATCGTCGAGGGGCTCGCCGTCGCTGTCAAAGAGAATTTTCAACTGGACGTCGTCGGGGCAGTCGATTCCGACCCGGACGACCAGCCCGATCTCATTGCTGTTGAGGCGCACCAGGGTTCCGACCGGATAGGAGCCGAGGGATGCGATGAATTTCTCGACGAAATCGGGATGAAGAATGGTGCCGGTGACTTCGCGCAGCATCTTGATCGCCTTGCGCGGAGTTACTGGCTGCTGGTAGGAACGCAGGGTAGTCATCGCATCGTAGGAATCGGCGATAGCCGCCATGTCGGCGAGCGGGGAAACGGCACGGCCACGGGCATCGGCGGGATAGCCTTTGCGGTTGTAATGCAGGTGATGGCCGAGCACAATGTCAATGACGCCGGCGGTGACCCCCTCCATCTCCGCAACGATGTCGGCACCGGTGCGGGGGTGTTTGCGAATCTGGTCAAACTCTTCTTCCGTGAGCCGCCCCGGCTTGTTAATGATAGAGATGTCTATCTTGAGCTTGCCGAGGTCGTGCAGCAGGCCGCCGAGTCCCAGGGTGCGCAGCTCCTCCTCGCCCAGGCCGCAGGCCCGGCCGACCGCCAGCGCGATGACCGAAACGTTGACCGAATGGGTGAAGGTGTAGTTGTCGTAGTCCTTGAGCATGGAGAGGGCGAAGAGGGCGTGGGGGTCGGTGAGGGTCAGGCGTGCCATCTCCCGCACCACTTCGCGGGCTTCCGCCGAGGAGGGGATCTTCCCGAGGCGCACATCCTCGAAAACCGAGTCGACCACCTTCAGCGCCCTGCTGTAGACCTTGCGCGGTGCGCGGTCGACGGGCGGTTCGTCGCTGGTTCGGGCCACCACCGCGTGAATATGCTCGATACCCCGGGCCTGGAGCTCGGCGGCAAACGCTTCCCCCTTCAGCGCGGCACCATCGAGCAGGGTGGCCAGGACGTTAAGATCGGGGGTCGACAGACCCTTGCGGAATTCGAGGCCATCGAGTTCGAGCTGGGTGAACAGGCGGGTGAGCTCCTGGGCTGCTGGCAGCTCGTCCGTGAAGAGCATCTCACCGAAAAAGAGACTTCCTTCGAGCAGGCCGAGGCGCAGACTGTCCGCATCGGTAAAGGCGGCGTAGAAATTGGTCTGCAGCGCCTCGAACTGGCGCTGGATCGCCGGATGTTGTGCCGGATAGAGACGCAGGCCCTTGATGGCACCGGCCAGTCCCTGAACGACCTTTTGCGGCAGATCAAATTCCATTCCTACTCTCCCCTGCGGATCTGTTTGAGGGCCTGGGTTGCCGCCCGCACCACGATCGCCGCGCGGTCATTGGTCGTCGCGGTGAGAAGATCCGCGGTCGTTGGGTCGCCGATTTCGCCAAGGGCGGCGGCCGCGGCCGCCCGCAGTTCGTTGTGCAGCGACCGGCGCCAGAGTTTGCGCTGGCCCAATATCTCGACCAGGACCGGCACCGCCAGGCTGGAGCCGATTTCCCCCAACGCCTTGAGCGCTTCCTTCTTGACCTCGGTGCGATTCTGCATCGGATCCGGCTCCGCCACCAGGCGCAACAGGGTCGGAACCGCGGCCTGGTTCTTCATCGCGCCCAGGGAGAGGAGAGCCTGCCGGCGCAAGTCCGGGTCCCCCTCTTCGACGGTTCGCAGCAGGATGCCGACGGCCGACTGGCCGCCGATCTTGGTCAGCGAACGGATTGTCTCCCGGCGTACCCGCACATCCTTGTGCTTGAGGAGGGGCTTCAGCCCCGCCGTCGCTTCCTGGTCGCGCAGTTCGCCGAGGATGGCGACGGCATTGCGGACCACGAACCAGCGTTCGTCCCCGAGATGCTCCTGGAGGATCGGGATCGCGGCCGGGCCCTGGCGCAGCAAGGCCTCGGTCAGAATTTTTCGCACCCGGCTGTCACTCTCCTGGGCAAGGTGGTCCATCAGTCGCCAGACCACCAGTTTGCCCTGCAGGGAGACCAGGATTTCCAGGACCAGTTCCCTGTCGTCCGCGCCGGCATCGCGGCCTTCCTCGGCATCGGCACTGCAGAGGATGGTCACCAGGAAGTCGAGGACATCTTCGGTCGCGAGCTGGGTAAGGGCCTGGGCCGAGAACTCCTGGCGAGCCGCACTCAACCCCGGGTCACCGGCGTTGCTGGCGAGCAGGGTCAGGGCGTCGAGGATCAGGTAGCGGGCGCTGTCGGTCAGGTTGAGATGAACCAGGGGCGCCAGTTCCTGGAGCAGGTAGCGATAGCGCTGGTCGCCAGTCTCCTGCTTCAGCTCTTCCAGCACCCGGGCGAGGTTGCGTTCCTCGGCGCTGTTCTCTTTTCCCCCGACTCCCTCATCGGTCCCCTCGGCGTACTCCGTGTCTTCCGCGCCCTCTTCGCCGCCGGGATGGGCGAGTTTTTCGGCCTCGATCTCTTCCTTGCGGGCGAGGACACTTTTCAGGTCGACTTCGTTGACCCAGATCGTCGCAACCAGGGCCTTGGCCAGCACCTCCTGGATACCACCGAGTTTCAGCAGCTCCCGCGCGTCGAGGGTCAGGCCGCGGGCGAAACCGCGGAGGTCTTCACCATTCAGGTCGGGCAGGAGCAGGAGGGTGTGAATACGTCGGGTAAAGAGGAACTGGGCCAGTTTGTCGAGAATCGGATTTTGCCGGCCGACCGCATTTTCGCCGAGGAAGAAGCCTTCCTTGCGGATAGTGCAGGTGCTGGGCTCACCTGCGGTAAAGAGCGGAGCGAAACCTTCCAGGCATTCCGCCGCGGCAGCCTTCAGCGTCGGATGCGACGGCGGATAATACTGGACCGCCTTGATCAGCTTGACCAGGCCGCGCAGGGCGTTCTCCATAACTTTCGGCTGCTCTGGCTGGTTCGGGTCGCTCACGCGCTCCTCCTGCAAGGGGTGAATCCTGAAAATTCCCTACAAGATAGCGTTTGAGTTCCGGCTTGTAAATGCCTTTCAGCGCGTCTGCTTCCCGGGGGGCTGCGCTTCGCCCGGGGTGTCGGCGATGATACAAAAACCACTGTCGTGACTGCCGTGATCACTGGCCTGGTACATCCCTTCGAGGACCTTGTCAAAGTGGTCCCGGATCGCCTTGCGCTTGATCTTCAGGGTAGGCGTCACCTCCCCTTCTTCCGCCGAAAAATCCCGGGAAATCAGGGTAAAACGCTTGACCCGTTTAAAGCTCGGCAGCTCGGCCTGCATCTGGTCGATCCGGCGGCGAATCAGGTCGAGAATTCGCGGGTGGCTGACCAGATCGCAGTGGTTAAGATAGTCAATCTTCTTGTAGTCGGCGTATTTCTCCAGATTTTCAAAATTCGGCACCAGCAGGGCGGTCAAAAATGGTTTGCCGTCGCCGTAAACCATGGCATTCGCCAGGTACTTGTCGCTCTTGAAACGGTTTTCAAGGTTCTGCGGGGCGATATTCTCCCCGCCCGCCGTAACGATGAGGTCCTTTTTGCGGTCGGTGATGGCAAGAAAGCCGTCGCCATCGAGTTCGCCAATATCCCCGGTGCAGAACCAGCCGTCCCGGAAGGCGTCCCGGGTCAACTCCGCGCGGTTCCAGTAGCCTCCGAAGACCCCCGGGCCCCGTGCCAGGATCTCACCGTCCGCGGCAATCTTCAGCTCGATTCCCGGCAGGGGGCGACCGACGGTGCCAAGACGCATCTTTTCGGGGGTGTTGACGGCAATGCCGGCGGCGGTTTCGGTCAGGCCGTACCCTTCGTAGATCGGAATGTCGGCGGCAAGGAAAAATTCAGCAATATTCCGCATCAGCGGCGCCCCGCCGGAGATGAAAAAGCGCAGCCGGCCGCCGAGGCGTTCCTGCAGCTTGCTGAAAACCGCCTTGCGGGCGAGGGCCATGCCGGTTTCGAGCAGGAACCCCTTTGTTTCGCCGGCGAGTTGCCTTGTGGTGTATTGGCGCCCAATCTTGACCGCCCCGAAAAAGAGCTGCTTCTTCAGCCAGGGACCATTGAGAACCCGTTCCATGACCCGGGCGAACATCTTCTCGTAGAGACGCGGAACGCTGATGACCACCGTCGGTTGCACCTCGGTGAGGTTGAGCGGCACCGTGTCGATGCTCTCCGCATAGGCGATGACGGCCCCCTGGTGGAGCATCAGGTAATAGCCGTCGACCCGTTCAAAGACGTGCGACAGGGGAAGGAAGGAGAGGCTGACGTCCTCGTCGTTGATGGGAAAGACCGAGACCGCCGCGCGGACATTGGAAAGGATGTTTTCGTGGGTCAGCATGGCGCCTTTGGGCGGACCGGTCGTCCCCGAAGTGTAGACCAAGGTCGCCAGATCCCCGGGCGTCAGCTTCTCCAGGCGGGCTTCCAGGGCGGCAGCGTCAATTTCCGAGCCACGGGCGAGGAATTCCTTCAGCGTAACAATTCGCGGGTGAGGGAGGCTCCCCTCCAGCAGAATGACCAGCTCAAGCCCGGGCAGATGCTCCAGGCGCGTTTCGAGGTCCGCTGCCGTCAAGGGCGACTGCAGAAACAGGACCCGGCTGCCGGAATCGGCAAGGATATGTTCCAGGGCGTCCAGCCCTTCGGTGTGGTAAACCGGGACGGTGACCGCCCCAGCGCTGAGAGCGCCGAGGTCGGCATAGACCCATTCCGGGCAGTTGCGGGCCATGATCGCCACCCGGTCGCCGGGCTCTATCCCCGATGCCAGCAGGCTGCGCCCGCAGGCATCGACCTGCTCGCCCATGGCCTGCCAGCTGATATCGCGGTAATGGCCCTGGTCCTTGCGGCGCAGGACAGTTTTTTCCGGATGTTTCTGGCAGCGCTCCCTGACCATCGCTGGAATGGATTTTTGCATGGCCAACTCCTTTCCACCGCTCCGGGCGGTCTTCTGAAAGCGGTTGACAACCTGTCCCTGGTGGTGAAAGCTTGTGCGGGAAAACCCCCTAAAGAGGTTGCTTAAATGATCCTTGGTATTACCGGCAGCATCGCCTCGGGCAAGAGCACTGTCAGCGCCATGTTCGAAGCCCGTGGCGCGGTCCTGGTCAGCGCCGACCAGCTGGCCCGGGAGGCCGTCCGCCCCGGTTCGGCAACCCTGGCCCGGCTGGTCGAACGTTTCGGGGCGGAAATCCTCGCGTCCAGCGGAAAATTGGACCGGGCCCGGCTGGGAACCATGATCTTTGCCGATCCGGCGGCCCGCCAGGACCTCAATCGAATCATTCATCCTGCGATCGCCGCCCTTGCCGAGGAAGAGCTTGCCATATTACGTCGCAGCGGAGCGCCACTGGTTGTCTATGAGGCGCCACTCCTCTTCGAGGCAGGAGCGAGCGATCGCGTCGACCGGGTGCTGGTCGTAACGGTCGACCCCGAAGTGCAGCTGCAGCGGCTGATGCGTCGGGATGGCCTCGATGCCGAGGCGGCCCGGCAGCGGGTCGCTGCCCAGATGCCCCAGGCTGAAAAGCTCGCCCGTGCCGACTTCGTCATCGACAATTCCGGCAGCCGCAAGCTCACCGAAGATCAGGTCGCTGCCCTCTGGACGCGGCTTACCGCCACCCCGGCGCCGCGGCAAAAAAGCTGAGCAGCTGCTCCAGAACCCGCACCTGGAAGGGATTCTCGGCGGTGGCCAGGACATGGGGAGCGCCGGGGCCGAACCGGTGGTACTCCTTGTGCCGGCTCCCCAGGCGCTGGAAGAGGGTCAACCCGCTGGCCACATCGACGGTTTCGTCGCCTTCCGCCGCAATCGCCAGGACCGGCAGTATCAGCTGCGGCAGGCGCGGGGCGAGTTCGCGGGCGAGATGTTGCACTTCAGCGATTCCGGCCAGTGGCCGGCGGCGATAGTAGTGTTTTTCGCTCCCCGTGGCCAGCGGTCGTTCCTGGTAGGGATGCCAGCGCTTGAGCAGCCCGGCCAGGGGCGCCAGGGGGTGGGCCAGGCGCAGGAAGGGGCTGAGTAGTGCCAGCGCCACCAGCGGCTCCCGGGTTGCCAGTGTCGCCAGCAACAGCCCACCAGTACTCATGCCGACACCGAAGACCGGCTGGTCCCGCTCCCGCAATAACCGGTACCCCACGGCTACCGTCTCCAGCCAGTCGTGACGGTTGCGGCTGGCCAGGTCCTCGGGCCGGGTGCCGTGCCCGGGCAGGCGAACCGCCAGGGCGAGATAGCCGGCCGTTGCCAACCCTTCGGCGAGGAGGCGCATCTCCCAGGGCGTAGCGGTAAAACCGTGAACCAGCAACACTCCCCCCACGGGGCGCCCTTCCGGCTCCAGCAGAAAAGGAAAGGCGTCATCGCGGGTCACCCCCTGCTGCCGTGCCTCCAGAATCATCTGTTCCAAGGAGGCGGGGGACTGTCTTTTCCCCTCCGGAATTGTCGCGTCTATTACAACGGGAGGAGGGGGGTGCTGGGACTGTCTGTGGGATGATCGCATCGAATCCCTTCCCTCCTGAAATTATTCAATAATTCTAGCTAGATTCTAGCATTCCCCCGATCCGGTGTCAAAGCGGCCAGATGAACCGGGCAAAAAAAACCCCTGGCAAGCCAGGGGTTTTTCGAAGTGGGTCGGTTTCAGCGGTGGTAGCCGAGGCGTGTCGACAGCTCCTCCGCCGCCTGCAGGGCCAGCGGCACCAGCTCCTTGACGATGCGGTCGTCCCCCAGGCGCATGGAAGGGCCCGAAATGCTGACGGCCCCGACGATGCGGCGAGTGTAATCGCGGATGGGTGCCGCGACACAACGGACCCCCAGGTCGAGTTCTTCGTTGTCGATGGCGTATCCCTGCTCGGCAACCGCCCGCAGCTCACGCTTGAGGGCCTCCCGGTTGCTGAAGGTGTTGGCGGAATATTGCTTGAGTTCTCCGGGAGGCAGAATCGCATCGACCTCCTCGTCGGACATGAAGGCGAGGTGAACTTTGCCGGCAGCGGTACAGTAGGCGGGGAGCCGCGAACCGACCCGGGAGACTACGCGGACCGTGAGGTCAGTCTCGACGACATCGAGGTAAACGATATAGCCTTCCTTGAAGATGGCGACGTAGGAGGTCTCATTGCAGTCGGCCACCAGCTTCTCGAGGATCGGTTTGGCCTGGCGCAACAGGCCCATCTGTTTGATGAAGGTCTGCCCCAGTTCCAGGGATTTGAGTCCCAGGCGGTAGTTCTCGGTCGCCTTGTTCTGTTCGATGTAGCCACGGGACTCCAATGTCGCCAGGAGTCGGAACACATTGTTCTTGTGCAACTTGAGGCGCTTGCTTAGCTCCGTCACGCCGAGCTCATCGACGTCGTCATGAAATTGCTCAAGCAGGTCCAGGGCATGGGAGACGGCCTGGATGATATATTCAGCTTTGTCTTTTTTCGCCATGATGAAATTTTCCCTCTCCAGAGAATTGATCAGGGGGCTTCGCCGTCCACATATTATTTATTCGTACCAGCATGTCAAGAAGAACTGGAACAAAATGCGAAATATGGGCCATTGGCACGCCCGCTGCAGAAAAATAACCCGAACCACAATTCTGGTAGTTTCGGAAAATATAAAATGTTGTTTTAAAAAAGTCAACTGCAACCGGTCTGCCGATTGACAGTTCGGTCGCTTTCCGCTAGATTAGGTCCGGATTCGGGGAGGAGACAATGCTCAATATTGGCAAAAAGATTCTCGTCGCCGTTGATGGGTCACCACAGTCCGACAAGGCGGCCGAAGAGGCGGTCCGACTCGCCGCTGCCGCCGCCAGTCGAATGAAAAGCATAGTCTATGCCGTTTTGGTCCTGCCCAGCATGCGCCCCCCCTCTTTTACCGATTTTTTCCCGTCACCGCCGGTAACCGAACGACCCAATTGGGAAGAGACCAGGAAACGGCTCTTCTACGTGGTCGAGAAGGTCGCCGCCGAACAGAAGGTCCCGCTGGAAAGCCTCGTTGTCTATGGAGATGCTGCCGAGGAAATCCTGAACCTTGCCGAGGAGAAGGAGTGCGATGTCATCGTTATCGGCTCTTCCGGCAAGGGACGGATGAAACGAACCCTGCTCGGGAGTGTTTCCACCAAGGTTGCCCTTCACGCCCGCTGTTCAGTCTACATCGTCCGCTAGGTTCCCCCTCTCCCCGTTTCCCCTCCCGGCTGTCAGGAATTAGATGATCGCTGCCTGCGATGGTGCCGGGTGGCGTGTCTCCGCGCAGAGATAAGCGAAAATCTCCGCCATCGCCTCGCGAATCTGGCTCTCTTCTTCCGGAAATTCATGGGGAGACAGTTCCAGGACCAGGGAGGCGTTATAGCCGGTTTCCCGCAGGTGGTTTAAAAAACGGGTCAATGGCAGGACGCCATGCCCGGGCAGGAGATGTTCGCGGCCGTAGCCATAATCGGAAAAATGGATGTTGCGCATGCGCCCGGAATTATAAAGCAGGTGGAAATCGTGCAGGAAGTCAGCCTTCGAGGAACCCATGTGAGCGGTGTCGAAGGTCAGGAAGAGGTTGTGGGCATCGATGAAGTCAATCATTTTCTGGGTCTGGGCGAGGAGGTAGGGGTTGAGACCAAAGGCGCCGGTGGCGGGCATGTTTTCGATGGTAATCTGGACCGTGTCCTGCCCGAGAAAGCTCTGGAAGTCCTTGACTTTATTGAACCAGTTCCAAAACCGGAACTCAAGGGCCATCCAGGCGGGGGGATGGAAGTTGATCAGCGGCACCTCGGCCTGCAGCGCCAGTTCGGTGGTGCGAATCACCTGCGCGATTTTGTCACCCCAGCCGTCAAGTTCCAGAAACGGGGCATGTAACGAGGCGATGGGGAGAATCTGCTGCAGGTCCTTGAGCAGGGCGAGGTTATCCCCGTACTGGAAATCATAGCCGATAATGACTTCCATTCCTTCGAACCCCGTATCCCGGGCAATTTCAAAAACCTTGTCCAGGGGGAGTGTATAGAGACTGCCTGCAGACAGTATCAGCTTGATCACGGCGTTGTCGTTTTTTGTAGAACGCTTTTTTGAAAGTTACTTTTTCTACCGGGAACAACGGGCCTTGTCAAGGGGCTCGATGGGGGTGTTTGTCCAAGACTCAAGAGGGCAGCGGCTGTGGTGTATTAGCGGATAACAATGGTTGGCAGCCCATCAGGGGCTATGAACCTCCTCGGCGAGGAAGCGGCGAATTTCCTCGGGAGGTTGCGGCGTCGCCAACGAGGTGGCAATCATGACGAGGATAACCAGTGGAGCGCCGAGGAAGGCGGAGGAGGTTGCTGGAAAGAGGGTGCCGAGCAGGCTTCCGGTCGGCAGCAGCATCGCTCCGAAGGTGATCACGATGCCGGTCAGCATGCCGGCGATGGCGCCCTGCTTGTTGGCCCGATCCCACCAGATGCCAAGGAGAAAGACCGGGAAAAGGGTGTTGCCGGCGAGGGCGAAGGCTACCGCGGTGACCTCCGCTATCAGCCCCAATGGCTGGGCCGCGACGAGCAGCACCAGCGCCGCCAGTACCAGGGTCGCCCCCTTGGCGATCTGCATCCGTTCCTGTTCGGTCGCCTGGGGATTGAGGAAACGGCAGTAGATGTCGTAGGAGAAGGCGCCGGCTCCGGTGATCAGCAGACCGCTGACGGTGGAAAAGGCCGCGCTGATGGCACCGACGGCGATAATGCCGACGGCCCAGATCGGTACCCCCGCCCATTCGCCGGCCTTGATGACCACCAGGTCCGCCATATCCGGAGGGAGAGGGGGGGTTCCGTTCCTGGCTTCCCAGAGGTGGGCGAAGGTCGCATAGGCCGGAGCGCTCCAGTAGAGCAGGCCGATAAAGCAGAGGCCCCAGACGACGCTCCAGCGGGCGTCACGGACATTGGGGACGGTATAAAAACGGGACAGCACGTGGGGCAGGCCGGCGGTGCCGACCATCAGGGTGATGCAGAGCGCCAGCCATTGATAGGGGGTGCCATGGGCCCAGGGCGCCGTTTCCATCCGAGCCGGAGTGGCGGCGAGGTCCTGCAGGGCCTCACCGTAGCTGAACTGGGGGAGCAGCCAGTTGTAACCGAGTTTCCTGGCAATCAACATCAGCGGGATGAGGAAAGAAAGTATCAGGACCGCATACTGAAAACGCTGGTTGCGGGCAGCGCCGAGGATCCCGGAGAGCACCAGGTAGGAAATGACCACCAGGGTTCCGAGCAACAGGGAATGGGTATAATCGAGGCCGAAAATCCAGGAGAAGACCAGCCCGATCCCCTTGTACTGGGCGATGCAATAGATCAGCGAGATCAGGATTGCCACCACCGCGGCGATCAGCCGGGCCAGCGGCGAATCGTAGCGGGCGCCGACAAATTCCGGCGCGGTATATTTGCCGAAGCGGCGGATCTGACCCGCCATCAGGATCAGCAGCAGCACGTAGCCGCCAGTCCAGCCGACCACATAAGCAAAAGCGAAATAGCCTTTCAGGTAGAAGATGCCGGCGATGCCAAGGAAGGATGCGGCACTCATCCAGTTGGAGGCAATGGCGGCGCCGATGCCGATGCGGCCGATGGAGCGGACGCCGATACCGTAATAGGAGGACCCGGTTTGGCGGCGGAGGCTGCCGAAGAGCCCGACCAAAAGGAAGATCACCAGCGCCAGAACCAGCAGCAGGGCTGGCGTTGCCTTGAAGGCTTCAGTGGACATGGCGGCCTCCCCCGTGGGCGCGTGGATGGCGGTAGCGATCGATCAGATGGTCGACGAGGAGATTGAACAGGAAACAGAGGAGAATGAACCAGAGGATGAGAAATTGGCCGCTGAACCAGTAGTGGAAAGGAAAGCCGAAGATGGTCGTGGCGGTCAAAGGGCCGGTGCCGTCGGCCGTCCATTCCGCCGAAACCAGGTAGAGGGGGAAGCCGAAGATCAATAACCCCCAGCCGGCCAGCATCAGCCAGATGAAGCGTACTTCCCGGCGCATGAACCCGGGGCGGGGCCGAAAGAAATTGACCCGGTAGTCTTTCTCCGGCGCCTCGACTTTGCTCCCTCTGGACATCGAACCCTCCTTGTCGCTGCTGAAGTGACCCGGCCGGGTCACCGCGCCGATGACAAAATCAAGATGGTTGTGGCAGGTCGATTATGCCACAGTGCAGGCCGCCAGATCACTCTCCTCTGCTGCCGGTTTCATCACTTCGGCAAGAACGCTGGTGGCGAAGCTTCCCCGCGGCAGGGCAAAGGTGAGCAGCAGGTCGGAGCCCTGCCGGGTGACGTTGACATCGGCCAGGGGCACCCGCAAGGGGCGGCGCTCTCCTTCCATGCTGAGCCCTTCGCCGAGGCGAAAGTCGGCGGGGCAGAGCTTCTCCTTGTCGAGCAGCGCTCGCTCCAGCAGGCCGGCCTGACCCGCTGCGAGGGTCACCTTGTAGCCGAAAAGGGGGGCGGAGGGGCTGATCTCGAAGGCGTCGGCCCGGGGCTGTTCGGCGGCGGGGTCAAGCACCGAAAAGCAGGCGCCGTTGGCGTGTTTATAGGCGAGGTCGCCGCTCCAGAGGGTGCCGAGAGAGGTAAGGCGCATGGTCACCAGGCGATCGAAGAGGTGCGATTGCAGGGCTGAAAGGTAGAGCCGCAGGAGTTTGCGCGGCAGCCCCATGAGTGCCGCCCTGGTAGAGCTGCCGTCCCGCAGCTGCTGCAGCATCCGCCGCTCGTCCCGGAAGCGCCGGGGGAGGGCTGCAAGGGCCGTTTCGATATCGCCGTTGCTGAACGCCTCTGCCGCCTGGCGCCAGCGCGGGTTGCTGATCGCCTCCGGGGTGCCGAGGATCTCGCGGACCGCGACGTCGAACTCCCCCTGCAGCAGGGCGCGGCCAACCCGGTGAGAATTGCCGAGGGCACCATAGCGCTGCGGGCCGAAGCGGTTGGGGACGCCGAGGTCCGCCAGCACATGGAGAATATCAAGGGCCGCATCAAGAGCGCCGGGTCCGACATCGCGAACGCGGATGACAAAACGATTGCCGGCCAGGTGGCCGGTGCGAAGCTTGTTGCGGTGGCGGGTGGCACTGAGGATGCGGACCCCGGGAATCGTCAGCGCCAGGGCGCGCGCCGCATCGACACCGGGCACCGAGATCGTCTGCCGGGTGGTCGCCCGGGCGTCCTTGAGCCCGGCGTAGCCGAGTTCCCGCTCCTTGACCCCCAACGCCCGGGAGACCTGCTGGAGCAGGTCAAAGGTCGTCAACCCGGTCTTCTCGACCTCGAGGTAGAGGTGATCGCCCTCCCCGCAGGGGGGATAGAGGGGGATCTCCTCTACCCGGAAGTCCTCAGGCGAAACCTTGATGCGCCCGCCGATGCCGGGGAGGGAAGCGGTCAAAAAGGTCTCAGCCATTGCCGGCGTTGCTCCAGCGAACCCTGAATCCGGTTTGCACCGCCGGCAGTTCGGCCGGGTCGGCCAGCCAGCACGGGTCGCGGTAAGCGTGGAGAAAGTGGATCGGCTGGCCGTGCTCGAGGAAGCGGCGCATGTACTTGGAGCGGGGGTAGCCCGGCAGGTCGGTGACGACCGGGGCCGGGAGGCGGTTGCGAAACCCGGGGAGGGTCGCGATCTGCTCGGCGACCTCGGCGGCATAGTCGGCTATGTCGCTGCTGAAGAAGAGCTCACCGGTCGGCGCCAGGTGATAGAGGAGGGTTTGCAGGAAATCCCGGTTGACCAGGCGCCGCTTGCGGTGACGTTTCTTGGGCCAGGGGTCGGGACAGTTGATGTAGATTGCCGCCAGCTCGCCGGGCTTGCAGAAGTGAACGAGAAGGTAACGGGCTTCGAGGCGCAGGACGCGGACGTTGTCGAGGCCCTCTTTTTCCAGGCGGCGGCAGGTTTTCAGGCAACCCTTGTTGTAAATGTCGATAGCGAGGAAATTGGACTCGGGTTTTTCCCTCGCCAACTGCAGGATGAAGTCGCCGATGCCACAGCCGATTTCCAGCTCCAGCGGAGCCTTGCGGGAAAAGAGACCGGAGAGATCAGCGCTGGTAGCGAGGACCTCTTCAGGGACGAAGAGTGCTGAATCGATCGGGATGATTCGCTGGGTCATGGGCAGGGTCCGTTTCTCGGCGGTGTAGCGGAACCGGTTCCTTGGACACAAGTTTAGATTATGCCGCCTGACGGATTTCGTCGGGCGACCTGAAGCCGTTTTTCTCGACACGCCATTCGCTGTTGTAAAGCTCAACGAAGGTTTTTACTGCGTTGCGAACATCATCGACATTGCGGAATACTCGGCCATAGATGGCTTGCTCTTTCAAGGTGCGATTGAACCGTTCGGCCACTCCGTTGGTCTGAGGTTCGGCAACGAAGGCAAAGCTGGGAGTGATCCCCCAGAACTTGATTTGGTTCTGAAAATGGTCGGAGAGGTACTGGGGGCCATGATCCATACGCAGGGATAGCCCTCGGGCAATTCCTTTTTCTACGCTGCCGTAAAGGCGGCTCAGGGCCATGGACAGCGGTTGAAGGGCGGCATAACGGTCGCCGGTCTTACACACATGCCAGCCGACGCATTCGGCGTTCCAGTGCTCCACGGCGGTAAAGATCCAGACCCAGCCCTCGTCAAGAGTGAAGACGCGAGTACCATCGGTGCCCCACATCAGGTTGGGGGCCAGGGTGATGATCTTGCCATCATGCGTCTTGGCGGCCTTGGGACGACCCCGGTGCGGAGAAAGCAGATGGTTCTCGCGCATGAGCCGCAGAACCCGTTTGCGTGGCACGCGGTGGCCATCGCGGTAGCGTAACCGCCCCCAGACCTTGCGGTGCCCCTCGCCCGTGAACGGAGAGGCGGCCAGGTCATCACGGATCAGAGCCAACAGGTTCTCGTCGCTGATTAACGGCCTTGGGCCACGACGTTTGAGAACCGCTGGCGCAACCGGGCGCGAGGCATGGTAGAACGAGGAGCGAGCCTGCTCCCAGATAGCGCAAACCCGTTGAACGCCGTAGGGCCTGTCGGCTCCCAGGGAGATCGTTTGGCTCATTTCGACGACCTCCGTTTGGCTAAAGGGCCGGGTTTTTTAACCCGTTCCCACAGCAGTTCGTTCTCCATGGTCAACTCGCCGATCCGGCGCATGGCCTGGTTGAGTTCCGCCTGAACGGGATCGTTCTGGCGCTTTTTCAGCGACTCATCGATCCCGGCCAACGCTTTCTCCCGCCACTGCTCCAGGCGGTAGATCTCAATACTCAGCTCGCGGGACAGCTCGTCCACCGATTCGCCCCGCAGCAGACGCAGGACAACTTCACGCTTGCGGGCAGCACTCCAGCGTTGTCCCTCGGCCAACGGCCCTGTAACGGTTTCGTTCTGGTTCTGTTTGGTCATTTTCAATCTCCTTGGACACGAGGACTTTACCCCAATTCAGTGTCCAAGAAAACCGACGCCGCCCCACCGTTTCTCGGCGGTCAGCATTGCTCGCGGACGTTACCACAGGGAGGTGGTTTTTTCAACCACGGAGGGAGGTTAGCGGAGTTCGGCGAGGAAATCGACAAGGGTTTCGATGTCATTGGCCGGGAGGTGGTTGAAGGCTGGCATGCTGCCGTCGCTGTTGCGGCTGCGCGGGTCGAGGAGCTGTTGCCGGAGCTGTTCCCGGGACAATCTCGCGCCCACCCCCGTCAGGTCTGGCCCGACCGTCCCCCCCTCACCGCCGAGGCGGTGACAGCCCTTGCACCCCTGCGCGTTGAGAAGCTCTCGGGCCTGGGCCTCATCGGCCGCTGCCGTCTGGGTCAGGGCCAGGGCGGAAAAGAGCAGGAAGGGGAGCAACAGGTAGCGTGACATCATCGAGCTCCAAGGTATGCCAGCTGTCGGATGATCGGCGGCGCCCCCCGGCGAATCAGGGACAGCGGCGAGCCCTTTGCGCCTCGGGGCGCAGTAAAACGAAACCCCGCCATCCGGGACCGGCGGCGGGGCCTGTTGACCATGACAGAAACCGGCTCAGGGGACGGCGGTAGAAAAATAATGCTCGTGCGCGTCCGACTGCTGGATGGCCTCGCTGAAGCTGACGCCGGCCGGCTTCATGATGATGATCGCCATGATGCCGATGATCAGCAGGGCGGCGCTCCAGTTGAGGAGGGCGGTCAGCCAGGGCCAGTCGGCCTCCACCTTGGTCCGGGGCTCCTCATCGCTGTTCGGTTCCTCGTCGCCGCGCGCGCGCGCGGAGCGCCGCAGCAGCCGCCCCGACGTCAGAAAGATCAGGGCGGAAACGACGAACTGGGGCATGACCTCGATCGAAAGGGTCCCGGTGGCAAGCATTACCCCGTAAAAGGCCATGGCGCAAAGGCCGAGCAGGGTCAGGTGTTGGCTCATTTTGGCATTCATCGCTTACCCTTGCAGCGCAGGTCGTACCGGGTTGCGCTGCCTTAATTTTCGCAATTTCCTCGCTAAAATTACCCGGCGGCGCAGAGAATGTCAAGCCTCGCGGCAGCGGTCAGGGGGTGCCGACCGGGGTGCGGGTTGCTGTCTGGCGGCGACGACCGGCCTCGAAGAGGAGTCGCAGAGTGCCGTTGTGCAGGGCGACCACTCCGGCAGCCAGGGCGAGCCAGCCGCCAGCCATGCGCGGCAGGGGCGCGGCGCCGAGTTCACCGACGGCGAGGAGGAGCAGGCTTGCCAGCAGCAGGCCAAGGGTCGCCTGCAGA
The DNA here is from genome assembly GCF_054658035.1 of Desulfuromonas carbonis. Lineage (NCBI taxonomy): Bacteria > Pseudomonadati > Thermodesulfobacteriota > Desulfuromonadia > Desulfuromonadales > Desulfuromonadaceae > Desulfuromonas > Desulfuromonas carbonis. Next base: position 2,010,004 of record NZ_BAAHXR010000003.1, read on the forward strand.
CCTCGCCCCCCCTGTTCAACGCCGACAAAGAGGACCGCGGTAAAGAGCCCCCAGATCGCCAGGTAGGCTCCGGTCGAGATGGTTGCCGGGGAATGGCCGTAGCCGGCGGCCGGCAGGGCAATCATGCCCAGCAGCGAGAGCCAGAAGAGGCCGTAGGCGATGCCGACAACCGCGCCGAGGGGGGAGTGGTGCCGCCAGTCGGCGATCCCGGTCAGGACCAGGCCGATCCCGCCGTAAAAGAGGCCGGTACCGAGCAGTCGTGGGTCAAGGGTGAAGAGGCCGCAGTTGTGGAGCCCGTAAAGGCTGGCCGTCGCACCGAGGAAGAGCAGGGCAAGGGGGGCCGGCGGCAGTGACAGCTGCGGTTCGTGGCGGGAAGTTTCAGGCATGAAGTCCTCCTTGAGCGCCTTGGGCGGAAGCCCGGCGTGGGGTCGGCTGTCCCTCAACAACCGACCCCACCTGGTGCCGAGAGATGGAGTAACGTGGTTTTGTTTTAGCAACCGGCGTACCAACTCCGAGGATTCGGGGAAAAAATTAATTTACCTTTAAAAACAAAGGTTTTGCGCCATCCGCCGCCAGCGTCGGCGCGCGTTGCGAAGGGTATCATTTTGCAGCTTTGCAAAAAACGGGCGGCCAGCGGCCGGACGGAACCAGGCCGAAAGTCGCCGGAAGTATTTTGCCCCCAGAAAATAGGCTTTAAATTCAAATAGTTGGGGTTTGTTTTGAGCGGGCGGGTCGGCGGATTTGCGGGAGAGCAAAAGCGCTGGTGCGTTTTTGCAGTTGTGCGAAGGTTGCGGGGTGCCCCGGGGGGCAGGCTCACTCCTGGTCTTCCTTGCGCAGGTCGTACTTCTTCAGTTTGCGGTAAATCGTGGCCATGTTCATTCCCGCTTCCCGGGCCGCCGCCTCGACGTTCCATTGATGGCGGCGCAAAAGTTCCCGGAGATAGGAGGTTTCAAAGCGCGCCATGGCGGAGGCGTAGTCGCTGTCGTCTTCCTGCTCCTCGGTTACTTCTGCAGGCGGTCCGGTCGCAATGAACTGGGAGAAGACCGGCAGGGTGATGGTCTCCCCCGTCTCGATGGCCATTGAAGCCTCGATGGCATTGCACAACTGCCGGATATTGCCGGGCCAGCCGAAATCGCAGGCGACCGCCAGTGCCTCCGGGGTCAGCCCTTTGACCCGGGTGCCGAACTTGACGTTCTGTTCGCGGATGAAGTGAGCAATCAGCAGCGGGATATCGCTGCGGCGTTCCCGCAGCGGCGGCAGATGCAGGTTGACGACATTGAAGCGGTAGTAGAGATCTTCCCGGAAACTGCCGTCCTTGACCGCGGCCTGCAGGTCGGAGTTGGTGGCGGAGATGATCCGGACGTCGACCTTGGTTGGCCGGGTCTCACCGAGGCGCATGAATTCGTGTTCCTGCAAAAAACGCAGCAAAGTTTTTTGCACGTTCATCGGCAGGTTGCCGACCTCGTCGAGGAAGAGGGTGCCGCCGTCCGCCGCTTCCAGCAGCCCCTGGCGGTCCTGGGCGGCACCGGTGAAGGCGCCCTTTTTGTAGCCGAACAACTCGCTTTCCAGCAACGATTCGGGGAGCGCGCCGCAGTTGATGGCGACGAAACGCTTCTCTTTGCGCGGCGAGTTGTAATGCAGGGCCTGGGCGATCAGCTCCTTGCCGGTCCCCGATTCGCCGGTAATCAGCACCGAGGTGTCCCGGACCGAGACCCGGGCCGCCTTCTCCAGTACCGACTTGAGCCCGGCTGAGGCGCCGATGATCTTGTCGAAGCGGAACTTGCCGGCCAGCTCCTCGCGCAGTTCCCGGTTCTCCTCGATCAGGTGGGTCTGGGTCAGGGCGTTCTTCACCCGGTAGAGCAGCTCCTCCGGTTCGAAGGGTTTGGTCAGCATGTCGTAGGCCCCCTTGCGCAGGGCCTGGATCGACATTTCCACGGTCGCAAAGGCGGTGATCATGATGACCGGCAGGGTCGGCGCCCGTTCCTTTACCCGTTGCAGCACCTCCATGCCGTCCATCCCCGGCATCTTGATGTCGGTGATCACCAGGTCCCAGGCGGCAGGGTCGAATTCCTCCATCGCTTCAAAGGAACGGGTGTAGGCGCGGACGGCATAGTCGTGATCCGCGAGCACTGCCGTCATCATCCGGCAGAGGCCTTCCTCGTTATCGATCAGCAGGATACGTTTCTGGGTCATTCTTTGGGCCCCGTGAAGGAGGAAAAGTCAAGCTCGCGCATCAGTCGTGGTCGCGGTCGACGGGAAGTATGACGCTGATGGTGGTGCCGACGCCGACGCTGCTTTCCAGGTGGATCCGGCCGTGGTGCAATTCGACAATCTGCCGGGTAATCGCCAGGCCAAGACCGGTCCCGCGCGCCTTGGTGGTGAAGAAGGGTTCAAAAATCCGTTCCTGGTAATCGCTCGGGATACCCGCGCCAGTGTCGCTGAAAACCATCTTCACCCGGCCCGGTTCGTCCTGCTCGGTGCGGATGGTGAGGGTTCCCCCTTCGGGCATGGCGGCGCCGGCATTGAGGATCAGGTTGATCGCCACCTGCCGCAGCTGGTCGCCGTCGGCGAGCAGTTGCGGCAGGTCCGTCGCCAATTGGCGCTCGATGGTGACGTGGTGCAGGTCGGCGTGATTGGCGGCGAAATCCGCGATCTGGCCGAGGAGCAGGTTGAGGTCGGTCTCTTCCAGGTTCGGTTTCGGGGTGCGCGCATAGCTGAGCAGGTCCTGGACGATCTTCTTGCAGCGTTTGCTCTCCCGCTTGATCTCGTGGATGTAATGATAGTGGGGGTCTTCGGGGGCGAGTTTCCCCTCCAGGTAGCTGGCGTAGCCGAGAATGACCCCGAGGGGGTTGTTGATCTCGTGGGCGACCCCCGAGGAGAGGACGCCGAGGGAGGCCATCTTCCCCTGCTGGGCGAGAGCCGTCTCCATCTCCTGGTTGCGCCGCATGATCCCCGTCATGCGGTTGAACGCCGCCGCGAGTTCGCCGAGCTCGTCGTTACTTTCGATTTCCACCTGCTGGTCGAGGCGTCCCTGCTTGATGCGGCGGATGACGGCAATCATGCGGTGGATCGGCTCGGTCAGCACCTTGGCAGCGAGAGAGACGGTCAGGACCGAGACCAGACTCGCCATCAGGACCAGGACCAGGACGCTGGTGAGGGTCCGCCCCTTGATGGCATTCGCCTCCCGATAGAACTCATCTTCGTAGGAGCCGACCGCCACAATCCAGTCCCAGGGGGCGAAATAGGCGTAGCGCACGATCTTCATGCGCGGCGCGCGGTCGCCGGCGTTCTGCCAGGGATAGCGAATCCAGCCGGTCTTGTTCTCGATCATCTCACGGATGAAGGCATGCCCGGAGCTGTCGCGAGCCTCGAGGTGATTTTCCCCTTCGGCGTCGGGGTGAATGGTAAAGGTCCCCTTGCCATCCATGCAGTAAAGGTAGCCGGTCTGACCGACCTTCTTGCTTTTCAGCTTGGCCTTGAGCTCCTCGAAAGAGCGGCGCTCGAAGTCCATGTCCTCGTAGGTCTCTTCGAGGTAGCCGCTGGCGGCAATGATCCAGTCCCACTCCTTGAAATAGCGGAAGGCGGCGATCTTCTTGCGCGGCGCCCGGTCGCCGAGGACCGCATTGCGCCAGGGATAGATGATGTACTGGACCTCGCCGCTGGTCGAGGCGACCGCCGAGCGGGCCATTTCGCGGATAAAGTAGCGGCCGTTCTCGTCCTGTTCGTCCCAGATGTTTTCCCCCTCGCGGGCGACATGCATGGCGAGGTCGCCGGTGCTGGTCATGGCGAAGATATAGCCGGTGTCGCCGACATTGACCCGGCGCAGCGCCTTCTTCGCCTCCTCCCGCGCGGCCGCGAGAGAGAGTCGCCCCCTGCGGTACTGGCGATCTTCACTCTCGACCAGGTTGTAGGCGATATTGTCGAGCGCAGCGAGGTCGCGGATGAAGATCTTCTGCTTGTCCTGCTTGTAGACCTGGAACTGCTGGTAGTGGGAGTTGAGCAGGTCGATGGCGAAGGTCGCCATGTGATCGAGGTCGTCCTTGCTGGTCTGGGTAATTCCGAGGGAGGCCTGGCGCACGGCGATGTAACCGACCACGCTGCCGACGAGGACGATGGGGACGATCACCAGCGGCAGCACCACCACCAGCATCTTCCAGCGCAGCTTCAGGTTGTTGACGAATTTGAAGAGGTGTCTACTCATGGGCCCCGGTAATTCTTTGGAAAAATTAACGAATTATGCGGTATACGGGGTCCGGGTGTCAAGGGCGCGGCGGCGCGAAGTTCACGGGTGGCGCTCGCTTTCGGCGACAGGGTCGGGGAGGGCGAAAGCCCGACGGTATTGGCGGATTTCGATGATGACGATTTTCAGGATGCTGGCCACCGGTACACCGATGATCATCCCCAGCACCCCGTAGAGTTTTCCCCCCATGACGATGGCGATAATCACCCAGATGGGATGAAGGTTCGAGACCCGGGAGATGAGGATCGGGATCAGCAGGAAGTTGTCGACGATGATCTGGGCGATGAGGAAGTAGACGATGACAATCCACCAGAACTGGCCGCCCATGCCGAGATCGACCAGGGCGATGAGCAGGCCGGGGACCATGCCGATGAGCGGCCCGATATAAGGGACCAGGTTGGTGACCCCGGCGAAGACGCCGAGGAAGATCGCATAGCGGATGTCGGTGAAGGAGAGGCCGATGGTGACCACCAGGCCGACAATCGCCGCCTCGAGGATGCGGCCGCGGATGAAGTGAGAGAGCTGCCGGGTGACGAGGGCGGAGAGGTCGTGCGCCATTTCGAAATAACGGTTCGGCGCCAGGGCGATAAAGGTACGCATGATTTTGCGGCCGTCACGCAAAAAGAAGAAGGTAAAGAGCGGCACCATCAAAATCAGGCTGCCCAGCCGCAGCGCCTGGCGCGGCGACTGCACCAGGAGCTGGGCGACGAATTGCTCGACGGAGCGCCGCGAACGGCCGGCGAGGTCGTAATTCTCCATCAGTGGGAAGTGGGCCAGGAGAGTGGCCTGCAACTCCTTGAGGGCGGAGCCGAGCATCGCCGTGTAGCGGGGCAGGTCGATCTGGATCGATGCCCAGGTCTGCTGCCACTTGGGAATGAAGAGACTGGTCAGCAGGCTGCCGGCGATGGTGAGCAGCAGGTAGACGAGCAGGATCGCCGTCGAGCGGCTGATCTCCTCCCGTTCGACAAAGCTGACTGCGGGTTGCAGCAGGAAGGTGAAGATCAGGGAGAGGAGCAGCGGAAGAAGCAGCCCGGAGGTCGCGTCCCTGGCGAGTTCGAGAATGGTCGATGCCGAGAAATAGATCGCGAGGCCGCTGGCAATTGCCGCGGTCATGCTCAGGTAAAAGAGAAGATAATGGACCCGGCCCTGGCGCTGTTTCAGGAACTGCTCGGAAGCCTTCATGTTTCGGCAGGCTGGGTGGCGAGGCGGGCTTCCTGCTCGGCGAGCAGGAGGCGCAGGCGGGAAATTTCCTGGCCCGCCGCCTGCAGCCGTTCGCTGACCACCCGGGTCAGCCCGAAGAGGATGCGGTTGGCGATGGCGGGGTGTTTCTGGGCGGCCTCGAGGAGGTCAGCGCGAAACAGGCCGATCAGCTCGGTGTGCTCCAGGACCCGGACCGAGGCGCTGCGGACCGCCGGGGCGGTCAGGGTGGTTTCGCCGAAGAAATCTCCACTACCAAGCTGCGCCAGTTCCTCTTCGCGGCCGTCGTCATGGTGCAGAAAAATCTGCACGCGGCCGCTGCGGATAACGTACATCCCCGAACCGGGATCGCCGGCGCTGAAGACGGTCTCGCCGGGATGGTAGCGGCGCAGGTGGACCAGGTTTTCCAGGAAACCGAGATCCCGACCCGCCAGCCCGGCAAAGACCGGCACCGTGCTGAGAAAGCCGCCGAGGGATTCCTCGGCGGGAGTCTTGCGGAAGATATTGCTCCAGAGCGGGTTCACTGCCGACCCTCCCAAGGGGAATAATAAAACGCAATTATACGCGTTTCGCCGCCGGTTGGCCAGTGAAATTGCATCCTTCCAGGGTCAGTAGCCACCGAGCCGCTGCAGCACGGCCGGCGGGAGTGGCAGGTTGAGGCGGTAGCCGGAAAAGGTGACGGTCACTGTCTCCTTGCGCTCGGGCCGGACCGTGCTGCGAACCTGCCGCACCGGTAGCCAGAAGCTCTGAACCCGGCCCATTTCCGTCTGCAGGTGGTCGTCGATGCGCCCGTCTGGAGAAGTGACGCGCACCTCGGTCGGCAGCATTTTTCCGGAAAATTCCTGGTGGCGGATCTCCATGCTGATGTGCTGGTTGGCGGCGGAAACGAAATCGACCTGGTAGAGGAGCCTGAGGTCGGGGTCGAGGTCAAAGCTAAGCTCGGTCAGATTGTTCTGTGGTACCGGGAGGGAGCGGCCGAAGAAAGCGCCGTCGAGATTGACCGGCCCGGCAAAGCGCAGCCGGACGCCCAGTCGGCGATGGCCATCGAGTCGGGTTTCGGTCACCTCGACCGTCCCCTGCCTGAGCCAGTCAGCGCGGTCAATGGCACGGCTGGGCGGGAAGAGGGAGAGCGGCAGGTCGACGGCAAACTCCCGGGAAAAACGCTCCACCATTTCCTGCATGGTTGGCTGCAGGTTCTTCCCTTCGGCGAGAACGACGCTCGCCATCACCGCCCGCGACCAGTACTTGGTCAGCACCGGAACTTCCGGCCGCGGGACTTCCGCCGGGAGGCTGCTGGTCATCTGGGTGATCATCTCGCCGACCTTCGGCGTGCTGACGGTGACGGCGTAACTTTCGAGTCCGGGTTGACTGGAGCGGTAGTTGCTGCCGATCTGCTCAAGGAGCACCGGGTCGAAGCCGGCCCGGGCCGGCAGGGGGAGAGCGAACAGCAGCAGCAGAACGAGCAGGCGGGTCATGGCAGCCTCCGGAAAAGGGTCGAGGATTGCGCCAGGGATGGCGTGGATCTCAACGAAAGTATAGCGCGGTCGCCGGGGGGGACAAGGGACAGCGGCGGCAGTTGACACTCTTTGCGGCGCGCTGCTATTCTCGGGCCGCAATCGCTGGCAGGGCCAGCATGGCCGGAGTGCAGGAATGAGTGATCTTCTCGATGCACGGAAATACCCCACTGCCTGCGGCGTCTACCTGATGTACGACGCGGCCGGAACCGTGCTGTATGTCGGCAAGGCGAAAAACCTCCGGACCCGGCTGCGGAGCTACTTTTCCGGCCGCGATGAGCGCGCCCAGATCCGTTTTCTGCTCGGCCGGCTGGCCCGGATCGAGACGATCCTCACCGATACCGAAAAGGAGGCCCTGATCCTTGAGAATACCCTGATCAAGGAACACCGCCCCCGCTACAATATCGACCTGCGCGACGACAAGACCTACGTCTCGCTCCGCCTCGATCCGCAGGAAGAGTTTCCTACCCTGCAGGTGGTGCGCAAGGTCCGCAAGGACGGCGCCTACTATTTCGGTCCCTATGCCTCGGCCACCGCGGTACGAGAAACCCTCAAGGAAATTTACCGCATCTTCCCCCTGCGGCATCACCCCCTGGCAACCTGCCGGCGGCGCGGTCGGCCCTGTCTCTTTCACCAGATCGGCCAGTGCAGCGCCCCCTGCCACGGGCTGATCAGCCCGGCCGATTACCAGCAGCTGGTCAAGGGGGTGACCGATCTTCTCGCCGGGCGCGAACGGCAGGTGATCGATCAGTTGCGCGCCCGGATGACGCTGGCGGCGGCCGAGCTGCGCTACGAGGAGGCCGCCCGGCTGCGCGACCAGATCGGGTCGATCCTTCAGACGGTGGAGAAACAGAAGGTGGTAGCGGCCGGCGGCGGTGACCAGGACGTGGTTGGCCTGCATCGCGAAGGAGGGGAGGTGGAGGTGGTTCTCCTCTTTGTCCGCGGCGGCAAGCTTATCGGTCGGCGCCAGTACGGGCTCGAATGGCGCCTCGACGAGGGCGAGCTCCTCTCCTCCTTCCTGCAGGAATTCTATGGTCGCGAGGTGCTGATCCCGGACCAGGTGCTGCTCCCCTTTCTGCCGGAGGACAGCGCGGCCCTGGCGGAATGGCTCGGTGAACGCAAGGGGCGCAAGGTGATGGTCACGGCTCCGTGCCGGGGCGAAAAACGGCGACTTGTCGACCTGGCGGACCGCAATGCCGCCGAATCGTTCCGCGAGCGTGGCAGCCGTCTCGATGCTCGGGAACGGGTCCTCGAAGAGATTCGTGATCGTCTGCACCTGCAGCTTTTGCCACGGCGCATGGAATGCTTCGATATTTCCAATGTCCAGGGAACCCATACTGTGGGGAGCATGGCCGTGGTCCTCGACGGCGAACCGGCCCCCGGCGAATATCGCCATTACCGGATCCGCAGCGTGGCGGGGAGCAACGACTTTGCCGCTCTGGCCGAGGTTCTGGAGCGGCGGTTGCAGCGGGGGAAGGCAGAGGGACTACTCCCGGACCTGATCCTGATCGATGGTGGCAAGGGGCAGCTCTCGGCCGTAGCCGCGGTCCTTGCGGCGGAGGGGCTGGCCGGAGTGGTTGACCTGGTCGGGATTGCCAAGAGCCGGGTGATCGCCAATGTCGGCGGCAGCGCGGTGGAGCGCAGCGAGGAACGCTTCTTTCTTCCCGGGCGAAAAAACCCGGTCCTGCTGCGGCAGGGGTCGCCCCCCCTCTTCCTGCTGGAACGCCTGCGGGACGAGGCCCATCGCTTCGCCATCACCTATCACCGCAAACTGCGCGGCAAGGGCGCACTCCACTCGGTACTGGAAGAAATCCCCGGCGTTGGCGCCCGCCGCCGCCGTCTCCTGCTGCGCCATTTCGGCAGCCTGCAGAAGCTGCGGGAGGCGACCGAGGAGGCTCTCTGTGCCGTCCCCGGGGTTCCCCAGACGGTCGCCCGGGCCGTCTACCGGGTGCTCCATCCGCCCACCGGCGGGAAGCCTTAGCGCTTTGCAGTCTTCAACCGAGGGGCTGTGGCTCCTTCTTGACCAGCATGATGGAGCAGGGCATGCGCCGCACCAGGTCATCGTTGCTGCGCCCGAAGAGGAAATGCTCCAGGCGCCCTTCCTCGTGGGCGAGCATGATCATCAGGTCAACCTGATGTGCTTTTACCGCCGCTACGATCTCGGCGGTAGGTTCACCTTCGCGGATCAGCACGGTTACCGGCAATCCTTCATCCTTGGCGGCCTTGACCAGCTGATCGAGGTCGGCCTTGGTCCCAGCCAGCAGCCGCTGATAGTCTTTCTCCAGCGAGACGATCGGCAGGTTCCAGCCTTCGTAGCCGAAGGGGTTGTGGACGACATGGATCACGTAAAGCTCGCTGCCGTACTTTCTGGCCAGGGAAATCCCTTGTTCAACAGCTTCGCGACAGTATTGGGTCATGCGACTGACGACGAGAATCCGTTCGAATCCGGTCATCTGGCAACCTCCCTTTGAAAAAGGTTATTGATTTTAGTCCTTTATCTTTAGGGTATCGCTACTGTCGCGAGAGTCAACCGATTCCCGGCCCCTCGGCGCCGGGCCCAAAACAGCAACGGCCCCCGGGATTGCCGGGGGCCGTTGCTGTTTCGTTGTTCTGGGTGATTGGTCGGTTGTTACTCGACCGTCACCTGGGCATCTTCAAGAATCACATCGTACTTGTAGCCATAGCCGAAATCCTTGTCAGCGACGACCTTGCCGACAACCAGGACGGTGTCGCCGACCTTGGCCGCGACGTTGGTGGTCACGGTCAGGTCGTTGCTGCCGGCGGCGCCGGTGCCGTCCTGCAGGTGAATCCAGTTCTTACCCATGATCTCGGGGCTGAACTTGACGACCTTGCCGCGGATCTTGACTTCCTTGCCAACCAGCTGCTCCTTGTTGGTGAAGACGTCGGCCACGGTGTTGCCGCCTTCGGCCTTCGTGATCCCCTTGAGGTCGACCGGCGCCGCGTCGACTTTGGTCCGCTCATTGGCGACCGGGTGATTCTCCGGCATCTGCGCAGCCTGGGCCATCGCCTCGGCGCCGCCGACCATGATGCCATCGACGAAGTAGACCATTTCGAAGTCGCGGTCGAGGGTTTTGCTGTGGTAGTTGGCCATCGCCATCCCTTCGGGAACGACGACCGCGTCACCGACCTTGACTTGGAACTCGGGGGCGGCAGCCCAGATTTTTTCGGTTCCGGTGTCGACCTGAACGTAGGTATAACCACCCGAGTTCATGGTTTCGAGGACGGTACCCGATTTTCCCTTGGCGGCCGGTGCCGCCGCGGGGGCTGTAGCCGGGGCCGGGGTTTCGGCCGTTTTCGGGGTCTCGTTTTTGCAGCCAACGGCCAGGCCCAGGGCCATCAGGCCGGCCACCAGAAGTGTCAGAGCGTTTTTCACGAGCATTCCTCCAGCAGGGTTTTCGGGTCGTCTCCGACCCGGATTCGGGGGCTTCGCGACGCCTGGTTTCAGCGCCATGCATACAGTTTTGAACCTTAGCACATCTTCAGGATTGGGTACAAGACCAATTACCGTGCGGCGGGTTCTCTGCCATAACAGGAGGTGAGCCGGGCGAGGCGCGCCGCGAGCGCTGGGCTCCAGGAGTCTGCGCTTGCCCGCCATCCCCAGTTGCCTGCGGCCTGGCCGGGACGGTTCATGCGCGCTGTGCTGTCGAGGCCAAGCAGGTCCTGGGCCGGGATGATCGCCAGTTCGGCGACGCTGGCCAGGGCGAGCCGGATCAGGTCCCAGGGCATCTCCCGGGTACCGGGGCCGAGATAGTCGCAGACGGCCTGCCGTTCCTCTTCCCCCAAGGCCTGCCACCAGCCGAGGGTGGTGTCGTTGTCGTGGGTGCCGGTATAGACGACGCTGTGGCGCTGGAGATTATGGGGGAGGTAGGGGTTGGCCGGGCCGGAACCGAAAGCGAACTGGAGAATCTTCATCCCCGGCAGGCCGAAACGGTCGCGCAGCGCCTCCACTTCGGTGGTGATGAGGCCGAGGTCCTCGGCAACGACCGGCACCGTGCCGAAGACTTCGGCGAAGCGCTGGAACAGTGCTTCGCCCGGGACGGCGCGCCAGTTGCCATTCTCGGCGGTCGGTTCGGCGGCAGGAATCTCCCAGCAGGCTTCGAAGCCGCGGAAATGATCGATGCGGACCAGGTCGGTCTGCGCCAGAGCCCAGCGCAGCCGGTCGAGCCACCAGGAGAAGCCGTCGGCGGCCATCCGTTCCCAGTGGTAGAGGGGGTTCCCCCAACGCTGGCCGGTGGCGCTGAAGTAGTCGGGAGGGACGCCGGCGACCACCGTCGGGCGCAATTCGGCGTCGAGCTGGAAATTGATGCTGTTGGCCCAGACATCGGCGGAGTCGAGGGCGACGAAAATTGGCATGTCGCCGAGGATGCGGATGCCGCGCTCGGTCGCCTGCTGGCGCAACCTGAACCACTGGTCGAAGAATGCGAACTGGGCATATTTTTCGGCGTTGATCTCCTCGGCCAGCGCTTCTCCCCAGTGCTGCAGGGCCGCCTCTTCCCGGTGGCGCAGCGCCGGTTCCCACTCGTACCAGGGTTGTCCGCCGAAGTGCTGGCGCAGCGCCTGGAAGATGGCGTAATCGTTAAGCCAGTAGGCCTGGCTGGTGCAGAATTCGGTGAAAGCCTGTCGACGTTTGCCGCCGGAGCTGGCAAAGAAACGCTTGGCGGCCCTGGCGAGGAGGCGCCTTGACTGGCGATGGACGCGGGCGAAGTCGATACGCTCCGGATTATCACCAAAATCTTCCAGCTCGCCGGCGAGCAGCTCCCCGGCCGTTACCAGCTGGCGCGGACAGATCAGCAGCGGGTTGCCGGCGAAGGCGCTGTAGGCGCTGTAGGGGGAGTCGCCATAGCCGGTTGGCCCGAGGGGCAAGATCTGCCAGACCGACTGGCCGGCGGCGGCGAGAAAATCGAGGAAAAGTTCGGCTTCGCGCCCAAGGGTGCCGATGCCGAATGGTCCGGGGAGGGAGGTCGGATGGAGCAGGATGCCGCTGGAGCGCTGCAATTGCATAGAATATTTCTCCAAAGGGGCGGGCAGGTGCCGCTGCTAAGCCGGGTGGGAAAAATCAACTTGGCTTAAGGATACAAAAAAAGTCCTGATTAGCCCTAATTCTCAGCTGAGGGGCGAGAGCGCTTGGGCATCCAATATGTAGGGGCCCCATTGTTCAATTCATCGCTACGGCTTGGGCTCTTGTAGGGGCGATCCGCATCAAGCTGAGAATCGGACCTAATCAGGAAAAAAGTAGACTCGGCAACAGTCGCATTGTTCCGAAATGGTTCGATTTTCCCTTCGCGGGCCGGGGGCCGGGGTGCCGAAAGACAGCTTGCTGAAAAAAATCCTTATCCTCTCCTTTCTCATGGCCGGGCTCTTTCCGCTCTACCAGCTTCTCTATATCCATCCCGCCTACCAGGAACTGCTGGTCGAAGAGACTGAAGACGAAGCCGAGCGCTTTGCCCGCTATCTGGTGCGGACCCTGCACCTCGATCAGCAGGACCTCGCTCCGGGCTCCGTTCCCGAACTGATCGGCGAAGAGGTCGGCCAGTTGCAGGACGATGCCCTGCTCCGCAAGTTGCGGCTCTTCGGTCCATCCGGGACGATCCTTTACTCCACCGTGCCCGAAGAGGTCGGCGAGGTCAACGCTAAACCGTACTTCCGGGATGTCGTGGCGCGCGGGCAACGTTATTCGAAGGTGGTGGAAAAAAACGACTACACCGCCGAGGGACAACGGGTCCGGACCGATGTCGTCGAGACCTATGTCCCGATCATGGGTGCAGGTCGCTTCCGGGGGGCGGTCGAGACTTACTATGACATTACCGCCAGTCGCCAACGGGTCGCTCTCCTCACCCGCCACTCCTTCATTCCCCTGGCCCTGATCTGCGGCGGCTTTTTACTGGCAGTGCTGCTGCTGTCGCGCAAGGCGAGTCAGCTGCTGACGGCGCGGGCCGAGGCCGAGGAAGCGTTGTACCGGGCCAATGACCTGCTCGAAGGACGGGTGGCGGAACGGACCCGGGAATTGCTCCTTGCCAACGAAAAGCTGAACGCCGAGGTTGCGGAACGCACCCTGGCGCAAATGGCCCTCGCCGGCGCGCTGGAAGATTCCCGGGAGGGGAAACAGAAACTCGACGCCATCCTCTCCTCGGTCGATGACGGGCTGCTGGCCGTCGATGGCGAGGGGCGGGTCCTGCTCGTCAACCCGGCGGCGGAGGTGCTCTTCGGCATCGACCAGGAGGCCGTCGGCCGCCCGCTCTGCGAAGTGCTACAGCCATCGACCCTGCGCGATACGGTCTGCGGCCTATTGCCGGTGGGGGAGACGATTCACCAGTTCGATTTTGAACTGGCGCCGCCGGGACAGGAGCAGCCCCGGGTCTTCCAGGGGCGAACTTCCCAGCTCTTTCTCGGTGAACTGGAGGATGCCGGCCCCGGGATGATTATTCTCATCCAGGATGTTTCCCACGAGCGGGCGGTGGAGCGGATGAAGAGCGAGTTTCTGGCGATGGCGGCCCACGAACTGCAAACGCCGCTGACGACCATCGTCGGCTATTCGGAGCTCCTCTCGACGGCGGCCGCCGGGGCCTTTTCCGAGGAGCAGCAACGGGAATTCCTTGGCTATCTCTACAACAAGGCGATCGGTCTGTCGCGGATTGTCGACGATCTGCTCGATATCAGCCGCATCGAGGCCGGGCAATCGATCAACCTGCAGCATCGTCCCTTCGCCCTGACCGACATCCTCAAGCGCGTGGTCGGCCAGTACCGCCAGCAGGGATCGCACCCTTTCGAGTTGGAGATCGCCGGCGCGGAGATCGAGCTGATCGGCGATCCGGGCCGGGTCGAACAGGTGCTGGAGAATCTCCTCAGCAACGCCGTCAAGTACTCTCCCGCGGGCGGAACCGTGCGGATCGTTGCCGGGGTCCGCGGGTCCCGCTGCGTGATCCGGGTCAGTGATGAGGGGATCGGCATGACGCCGGAGCAGGCCGACCGGGTCTTCGAAACCTTCTACCGGGCCGATGCCTCCGATACGGCGATCCGGGGGACCGGGCTCGGCTTGAGTGTTGCGAAACACCTGGTCGACGCCCATGGCGGTGAATTGCAGGTGCAGAGCGAGATCGGCAAGGGGACGACGATGATCGTCTCCCTCCCCCTCGCTCCGGCGGAATAGCTGCCTCCTTCTCCGTCCACCGGCATTGACCCGCCCCGGCGGATGCGGTATGATCCGCGCAGTCTTCACGGGCCGTTATCCGGCCCGCTTTTTATTCCGGTAACCACCCCGACAACGCAAGAGAGAGACCAGGTTCCCCGTGAGCAAGCAACTGCAGCAGGAAGTCGCCCGCCGCCGCACCTTCGGCATCATCAGCCATCCCGACGCCGGCAAGACCACCCTCACCGAAAAGCTCCTCCTCTTTGGCGGGGCGATCCAGATGGCCGGCGCGGTCAAGGCCCGCAAGGCAACCCGCCACGCCACCAGCGACTGGATGAGCATCGAACAGGAGCGCGGCATCTCCGTCACCACCTCGGTGATGAAGTTCGGCCATCGCGACTGCGAAATCAATCTTCTCGACACCCCCGGTCACCAGGACTTCTCCGAAGATACCTACCGGGTGCTGACCGCCGTCGACTCGGCGCTGATGGTGATCGACTCGGCCAAGGGGGTCGAGACCCAGACCGAGAAGCTGATGGAGGTCTGCCGGATGCGCAACACCCCGGTGATCACCTTTATCAACAAGCTCGATCGGGAGGGACGCGAACCGCTGGATCTGCTTTCGGACATCGAGGAGAAGCTGCAGATCGAGTGCACCCCGATGTCCTGGCCGATCGGCATGGGCAAGCGCTTCCGTGGCGTCTACAACCTCTACCGCAAGGAACTGCGCCTCTTCACCCCCGGTGGTGAGACCCGCCGGCACGACGCCATCGTCATCAAGGACCTGGCCGACCCGCAACTCGACCAGCTGGTCGGCAGCCAGGCCGATGAACTGCGCGGCGATATCGAGCTCCTCGAGGGGGCGGCCAGTCCCTTTGATCTGCAGGAATATCTCAAGGGGAACCAGACCCCGGTCTTCTTCGGCAGCGGTATCAACAACTTCGGCATCGAGGAACTGCTCGACGCCCTGGTCGACCTGGCGCCGCCACCCGGCCCGCGGCCGACGCTGAGCCGCCCGGTTTCTCCGCTGGAGGAATCCTTCTCCGGTTTCGTCTTCAAGATTCAGGCGAACATGGACCCGGCGCACCGCGACCGCATTGCTTTCCTGCGCATCTGCTCCGGGAAATTTAGCCGCGGCATGAAGGTGCGCCATCACCGCATCGGCAAGGATGTCACCCTCGCCAACGCCACCATCTTCATGGCCCAGGACCGGGCCAACGTCGAGGAAGCCTGGCCCGGGGACATCATCGGCCTGCACAACCACGGAACCATCAAGATCGGTGACACCTTCTCCGACAAGGAGCCCCTCAAGTTTACCGGTATCCCCAACTTCGCCCCCGAGCATTTCCGGCGGGTGCGGCTGAAGAACCCCCTCAAGACCAAGCAGCTGGAGAAAGGGCTGGTGCAGCTCTCCGAAGAGGGGGCGGTCCAGGTCTTCCGGCCGCTGATGGGGAACGACTATATCCTCGGTGCGGTCGGCGTGCTGCAGTTCGATGTCACCATGGCCCGGCTCAAGAACGAGTACAGCGTCGACGCGATCTATGAAGGGATCGATTTCGCCACCGCCCGCTGGATCGAGTGTGAGGACAGGAAGCTGCTCGCCGAATTCGAGAAGAAGAACCAGGGGAATCTCGCCCACGACGCCGAAGGAAACCTGACCTACCTCGCCCCGAGCGAGTGGCGGCTCGGTTTCGTTGCCGAGCAGTGGCCCAAGGTCACCTTTCTCAAGACCCGCGAGCACAGCTGACGCTAATGCCCTGCACCGGGCCTGAAAAAAACGCCCCGGGGGTCCAGCACTGGACCCCCGGGGCGTTTTTTCGTGCAGCGAATGTCGGTCCATCAAGGGGGCGGGGGAGGCGGCGACTGAGACGGCTGCTCCCTGACAGTCGGCAGGGTGAAGTAGAAGGTGCTCCCCTCGCCCGGAATACTCTCCGCCCAGACCCGTCCCTGATGGGCGAGAACCAATTCGCGCACCAGGGCCAGCCCGAGGCCGATGCCGCCGGGGATGCGCCGGTCGCTGTCGTCGACCCGGTAAAAGCGGAAGAAGATCTGCTCCAGGTCCTCCTGAGGAATGCCTATCCCTTCGTCGCGCACCCAAACCGTCACAGCCTCTAGCCCTGCGGTCGCGCCCAATGTGATCCTCCCCCCTTTGGGCGAGAAGCGGATGGCATTGACGAGCAGGTTTTTCAGGATCTGGCCGATCCGGTAAGCATCCCCGAAGACCATCGGCAGGTCATCCGGGCAGACCACCTCTATCGGATGCTTGTCGGCGGTAAAGGGGAACTGGCGGCTCGCTTCCGCCAGCAGGGGTGCGATGGCAAGCGGTTCCATCCGGCAGCTTTCCAGCCTGGCCTTGAGGCGTTGCAGGTCGAGAAAGTTGCTGACCAGATCGTTGAGGCGCTGGGCCTCGTGGTAAGCAGTCTGCAGGCAGTCGCGTTGCTGTTCCGGGGGGGGAGCGTATTCCAGAATGAACTCCAGAAAGCCGAGTATGGCAGTGAGTGGAGTGCGCATTTCATGACTTACCGAGGAGATCATCTCGTCCTTGAGCCGTTCCATCTGTTTCTGCCGGGTGATGTCCCGGGCAATATGTACCGCCCCCTGTAGTTCCCCCTGCGGGTCCAGCACCGGGAAGACGGAAACCAGAAAGTCCTGGTTACTCTCTTGCTGGTGCAAGGTACAATATTCCGGATGTTTGCTGTCCATCAGGCGCTCGAACGGGCAGCCCCCCTCGTAGCGTTGCAATCCGGGGAAGACCCTGCAACCAAAAACCGTCGACACTCCAGCCTCGGCAGCCTTTTTACGAATCGCGGCGGCGGCACGATTAATCTTGGTCACCTCGCCGCAGGTATCGACAATTGCTACCGCATCGGTAATCGATTCGAAGGTCTGGGCCCACTCCTGCTCGCTGCGCCGGAGCCTGCTCAAGGCCAGAGAATGTCCTTCGATCTCTTGCTGCAGGTCCGCGTTGAGTTCCGCCATGGACTCGGAATAGGCGAGCAGACGATTGGTAAGCGGGTGCAGGAGGAAGAAAATACCCGTCCCGCCACAAAGGGAGAGCAGCAGAGCGGCCAGTCCCACCGCGGCGAGCTCGCGGTTTCCCTCGGCGAAGAGCTCCCTCTGATCCATGGTGACCAGCAGACCCCAGTCGGTGGCCGGAATCGGCGCGTAGGCCAGCAGGCTCCTGCCCCTCTCCCCGACCCGCAGCAGGCGACCCGATTCCCCGCGTGCGGCCTGCTGCAGAGCTCGCGCCTGGCCGGGAGTGGCTGCGGGCTGGTTGATCTGTCGCTGATCGCCGAAACGTCCCGGAAAGAGAATGGTCGCCTCCTCCCCGCGAACCTCGCCGATCATGCAACTCCCGGTTTGGCCGAGGGCGTCCGGAGCCTGTACGATCTGCTGCAGGGCGGTCGTGGCGAAGAGGACCAAATCGGTTCCCAACCGCCTCTCTCCGCTGGCAATGATCGGTGCGGCGACCACCAGCACCGGCGCGTCGTCAAGGAGAACCGGCCCGCTGATGACCGGGGCAGGGCTGCCGTCGGCAGGAAGTTCCCATCCGCTGGCCGGAAACTCCTGACCGACCCGAACCACCACCTGGCCGTCGACGTCCAGGCGGATGATACCGAGGGTCTCCACCGAACTGTGCAAGGCATCCGCCAGCTTCGGTCGGGTGAAGGCCACCAGTTCGGCGCGGGAAACCTCCCCGGCGTAGAAGGCCGCCAGCCGGTTGCGGATGGCGCTGCGGCTGGTAATCTGGCGGGCGATATCGGACAGACGGCTGACATATTCACCAATCGCTACCGCGCGGATCCGCCCGGTGGCCTGCAGGTTGGCTTCTGCCGACTCCCGGAGATGGGCGCGGAGAGGAAATATGCTGAGGGCAGCGACCAGGATCAGAGCGATCAGGGTGTAGCCAATGGTATAGCTGACGATCTTCCGCTGCAGGCGCCTGGGAATTCGTGGGTCGGAGGTGGAGACCGGCTCCCTGACCATAGGCGACTCTCTCCAGAAGGATAAATTGGGGCAAGGGTAAATTAACGATAACAAATAAAAGACACGTCACAAGGGATGGCGTTGCGCTCCGCGGGGCGATCGTCAATAATGTTTTTCCATGCCGGCGGCTGTCGCTCGGCCACTTCACGCGGGAAAGGAGCAGGTTGCGGATGGGAAGAGAAGATCAGGCTGGCGCATGGTTGCGGGTGCGCGAGGTCCTCGCGACCGCGGCGCCGCAGGGCGGAATCGGGGTCAGGGGGTGGGCGCGCACCCTGCGGCGCGGCAAGGAGCTGGCTTTCGTCGAGCTCAATGATGGCAGCTGCTTTGCATCGCTGCAGGTGGTGCTGGCTCCCGAGCTGGACAATTACGAGACCGTCTCCCGCGCCAGCACCGGAGCCTGCCTCGCGGTCACCGGCGATCTCGTCCCCTCCCCGGCGGCGGGCCAGGCCTGGGAGCTGCACGCGCGATCGGTGACGCTGCTTGGTGATGCCGCTTCGGACTACCCGCTGCAGAAAAAGCGGCACAGCCTCGAGTTTCTGCGCGGCATCGCTCACCTGCGGCCGCGCACCAACACCTTCGGCGCCGTCTTTAGGGTGCGCAGCGCCCTCGCCTTCGCCGTCCATCGCTTCTTTCAGGAGCGCGGCTTTCTCTACGTGCAGACACCGATAATCACCGCCAGCGACTGCGAGGGGGCCGGTGAACTCTTCCGCGTCACCACCCTCGACCCGGTGCGACCGCCGCTGGTCGACGGCGCAGTCAACTGGCGCGAGGATTTCTTCGGCGAAAAGACCGGCCTGACCGTCTCCGGCCAGCTCGAGGGGGAGCTCTTTGCCACCGCCTTCTCCGATGTCTATACCTTTGGCCCGACCTTCCGCGCCGAGAACAGCAATACCAGCCGCCACGCCGCCGAGTTCTGGATGATTGAGCCGGAGATGGCCTTTGCCGACCTCGCCGCCGACTGCCTTCTCGCCGAGGACTTCCTGCGCTACCTGGTGCGTTATGCTCTTGACCACTGCGGCGAAGACCTCGCCTTCTTCGACCAGCGCATCGAACCGGGGCTGATCGCCCGTCTCGAAACCCTCGCCGCCGCCGAGTTCCGCACCATGAGCTACAGTGACGCGGTGCGGGTGCTCGAACAGAGTGGCCGCAGTTTCCAGTTCCCGGTCGCCTGGGGGAGCGACCTGCAATCGGAGCACGAGCGTTTCCTCACCGAGGAGTATGTCGGCGGGCCGCTCTTCGTCACCGACTACCCCGAAGCGATCAAGGCCTTCTACATGCGTCGCAACGACGACGGCCGGACGGTGGCGGCGATGGACCTGCTGGTGCCGCGGGTCGGCGAGATCATCGGTGGCAGCCAGCGCGAGGAGCGCCTCGAGGTGCTCGATGCGAAGATGCGCGCGGTCGGCATCGAGCCGCAGAGTCTCGACTGGTACCGCGACATCCGCCGTTGGGGGAGCTGCCCCCACGCCGGTTTCGGCCTCGGCTTCGAGCGGCTGCTGATGTACGTCACCGGCATGGAGAACATCCGTGATGTCATCCCCTTCCCGCGCACCCCGGGAAGCGCCAGGTTTTGATCCGGCTGCAAGGCTCACCCCGCAGGACCGCCAATGGCGGTCGCTGTCAAAAAGGAAGCGGCGGAACCGGATGGTTCCGCCGCCTGCTTTTTGGGGCGTGGCGAAGGGGCCTCTCAGCGGCCGGTGGCGGCGCGCAGGAAGCGGTCGAGCTGGTTGGCAAACGCCTGCCGGTCAGCGGGGCCGAGGGCGGCGGGGCCGCCGGTCTCGACGCCGACGCCGCGCAGCTCGTCGAGCATGTTGCGCACCGCGAGGCGCTCCTGGATGTTGTCGCTGGTGTAGAGTTCACCGCGCGGGTTGAGGGCGTGCCCGCCGCGACGGATCACCGCGGCGGCCAGCGGGATGTCGGCGGTGACCACCAGGTCGCCCGGTTGAACCCGGTCGGCAATCTCCTGGTCGGCGACATCGATCCCGGCGGCAACCTGGAGGGAACTGATCAGGGGGGATGGCGGGGTGCGCAGCGGCTGGTTGGCGACCAGGATCAGGGAGACCCCGACGCGCTGGGCGGCGCGGTAGAGGATTTCCTTGACACTGCGGGGGCAGGCATCGGCATCGACCCAGATCTGCATCTTTGGAACTCCTGGCGGGGGCAGGGTAATTGGGCCGTAGTCGGCGCAACGCCTGCATTGCGCGGGTCCGGTGTCAGCGGCGCCGGCTGCCGCCGCCGCGCGGGGCCGGTTTCGATTTGCCGGCGGGCCGGCCGGGCGCCGGTTTGGGCCGTTTCTCGGTTGTTGCTTCAGAACTCCTGGCGGCGCCGGGTCGTTTGCCCCCCTTGGGTCCCCCGGGCGTCTGCGGCCGGGCGATCTCCACTGCGAGGATGGTTCCGGTGAGGCGCGCGCCGTCGAGGCAGTTGATCGCCTCTTTTGCTTCGGCCTCGCTTGCCATCTTGACATAGGCGCAGTTGCGCGATTCGCCGCTGACCGGATCGGTCACCAGAAAGACGTAGGAGACCTTGCCGGCGACGGCAAAGAGTTTGCGCAACTCCTCTTCGGTCATTTCGTGCGGGAGGTGCTTGACGTACAGGTCCTTGCTCATGGGTATTCCCCCTTCGTGCTGCCGGTTACCGTAAACCTGCTGCCAAGATAGCGCGTTCCACCCGGCAATCCAAGCAGGAATACGCTGGCCGGCGCCGGTTCAGGAAGCGGTCGGCTGCTGCTTCCCCATCAGGGCGAACTTGACCAAACCGGCCAGGGCCAGGGCGATGAAGAGAAAACCGCGCCAGGTGCCGGGCTCCTTCCCTTCGCTGATGAAGATCACGTTCTCCGGAACGTTCATGCCCAATTGCCGGGCCAGGGACATCAGCTTGTCGCGGTTGCCGTCGGCAACGAGACCGCTGACGACCATGCCGGTGATGTCGCGGCGGCCGTTGAACTCCTGGCGATGCTTGGCGCGAAACTCTTCCTGGGCGGCGGGGGTGTCGAGCTTGAAATAATAGGTCTGCAACAGGTTGAGGATGCGTGGATCGCGGGTCTCAACCAGGACCTGAAAGGTCGGGTCGGTGGGGCTGCTCTTGAGCGGGACGAGGAAGGCCTCGAGTTCGAGACTGCCGGAGGTGGAAATCGCCTCGGCCAGGTCCTCGTAACCCCCGGTCACCTGCAGCCAGTCCCGGGGCGGACCGCTGCGGGTCAACTGCTCCAGGGGGATGACCTGCGGTTCGGGGTTCCGCAGCATCAGCGAGAGGTCGTTCCAGCCGAGCCAGAGGAGCAGCATGCAGATGGCGAGCAGGGTAAAACGGAAACGCTTCATGGTTCTCCTGAAAGGGCTGACACCCGACCTGCCTGCAGCGGCCGGGTGCTGCGGTAAGACAGAAAAATGGGGCCGCCAGGCGGCGACCCCAAAGTATGACAGATTCAGCAGGCAATCGGCAAGCAGATCAGGCGCCGGCGACTTCGCTGACACTGTCGACGACTGCGTCCTTCTGGGTCAGCAGCGAGACGATGACCAGGGCGAGGAAGGAGAGCGGAATCGAGATTGCCGCCGGGCTGTTGATCTGGATCGGCGCATCGGCCGGGAGCAGGCCATAGCGTACCCACATGTCGGGGGAGATCAGGATCAGGCCGAGGGCCGAAGTCAGGCCGACGAAGATCGAGGCGGCCACCCCCTTGGCGGTGGTCTTCTTCCAGAACAGCAGCATCAGGATCGCCGGCAGGTTGGCGGAAGCCGCCACGGCGAAGGCCCAGCCGACGAGGAAGGAGACGTTCATCCCCTCGAAGACGATTCCGAGGTAGATGGCGATAAGACCGACGACGACGGCGGCGATCTTGCCTGCCTTGACCTTGCCGGCGTCGGTCATGTGCAGGCCGAGGAAGTTGTCCATCAGGTCATGGGCGACGGCGCCGCTCGCCGCGACGATCAGGCCCGAGACGGTGCCGAGTACGGTGGCGAAGGCGAGCGACGAAATCACCGCGAAGAGAATCACGCCGAAGGAGAGGGCCAAAAGGGGCGCACTCATGTTGTTGTCGGTGAGGTTGATGACGCCGTTGGTCATGGCGCCGACGCCGAGGAAGAGGGTCAACACGTAGAAGAAGCCGATGGCGGCGATAGCGACGATGGTCGACTTGCGCGCCGCCGCCTGGCTCGGCACGGTGTAGTAGCGGATCAGGATGTGGGGGAGCGCCGCGGTACCGCAGAAGAGGGCGAGCATCAGCGAGATGAAGTTGAACTTCTCGGTTCCGGAGGCGTTGTCGACCTTGAACTTCAGGCCCGGGCGCAGGATGCGGGCGCCGGCGGTCGGCTTCTGGTAGAAGATCTCGTACTTGGTGCCGCCGTCGATGACGTACTTCTTGCCCCAGAGGACGATGGTCGAGTTCTTGACCGCCGAGAGGAAGGCAAAGGGCCCGACCGCCCCGGTCTGCGCCACCGACTCGCCGTCGATCTTGAGCTCCTTGATATGGCCGACCGGGAAGAACTTCCCTTCGCCCTTCTCGGCACCGTTGTAGAGCTTGGTGCCGTCGGCTTTGGTCTCGACGAAGAGGGTTTCATCGAGGGTGTAGCTGCCGTCACTGTTGCTGGCGAAATGCCAGATCGACTCGGCGCCGTTGTTGCTCATCCGCACCAGGTTGGCCTTGCCGAAATCGTTCTGCTGCCAGCCGGCGGCAGAGCTGTAGGCGCCGGCCTGGAGCAGGCCGTCGGCGTTTACCTGGGCGTTCAGGGTCTGGAAATGATGGACTTCACGGTCGCCCCAGCCCTTGGGATCGGTGGAGAGACCGCGGGTCAGCAGGGCGACGACCACCACGGTGGAGACGATGAGGAGCAGGGCCCCCTTGAAGAACTGGACGTAGGTGGTGGAGGCCATGCCGGCAGTGGCGACGATGATCGTTACGACGACGCCGACGATGCAGACGCCGACCCAGTGCGGCATGCCGAGGAGCGGCTTGACCAGCACGCCGGCGCCGACCATCTGCGGGATCAGGTAGAAGACCGAGACGCAGAGGGTGGAGATCGCCGCCATCAGCTGGATCCCCTTGGAGTTGAACTTGGAGTCGAGGGCGTCGGTGAAGGTGTACTTGCCAAGGCGCTTCATCGGCTCGGCGACCAGAAACAGGGCGACCATCCAGCCAGCGAGGTAGCCGATGGCGTACATCCAGCCATCGAAGCCGGCGGTGGCGATCATGCCGCAGATGCCGAGGAAGGAGGCGGCCGAGAGGTAGTCTCCGGCGAAGGCGATGCCGTTGGTGAACCAGTGGATGTTGCCGCCGGCGGCGTAGTAGCCGGCCGAGGAGGTTGTGCGGCGTGCCAGGTAGAAGGAGAGGCCGAGGACGAAGGCGACGAAACAGAAAAAGAGGCCGATGGCCAGCGGAGAAGTATGGTAGATCATGGTCGTCGCCCCCTTACTTGTTCAGACGCGCTTCTGCAGCATTGCAGAGCGAGTTGTAGATGACAGCCAGCACCAGGGCGAGGCCAAGCAGGCCGAAACCGTAGACGACCGCGAGGGTCTGGCCAAAGACGATCTCTTCCATCAGGTGGGGACGGGTGGCGTTGATGACGACGAAGCCGGCATAGACGAGGGTGTAGGCGATGAACATCCAGATGCCGAGCCTGGTTTTGTAGCTGGAGGCATTATCCTTGCCCAGCTTGACGGCGGGTCCGTGTCCCATGGTGATACTCCTTTTCTCTCTCTGGTAATGGGGCCAACAATAAAATGCTGCCGCGGATCGTGAGGGAACGATCGGGATGTGCAGCAGCCGGTAATTTTTCGCTTAAGACGTTGTGGTAAAAAATGCCTTATCTTGTGATAAAAATTTCGCAACATAATACGTCGTTATAAAAACCTGTCAACAGAAAACTTCCGTGAAAACCTCGCACAGACAGGATGAAAATTTACCATTTATTTGATATTGCAGAGCATTCCGGAATGAGAAAAAATCTCCTATCTGATGCCGTAAACGCCATCTTGCGTGATCGGGGAAAACATTCCCGATCTGTTATGGAAAATTCTCAAACGGCTTTTTGTGGAACGGTCAAGGATGCAACAGGACTGGAATTTTTACTTCCGGCTGGGGGTGGGGACGGGCATTCGGGGGGGGAGGTCAGATCGGAATCCGTTTTTTCTTGCAGAAGGCGCGGATTACCATCTCGGTCTGGTTGAGGCGGGAGAGCTTCATGTTCCGCGCCTTGATGGCGAGGGCGTCCTCGCTGGCGATCTTTTCACCGCGCAGCTCGCGGGCGACGATGCCGAGGTTGACGATGATGGTCTTGAGGTCAGCGCCGGTGAACTGCTTCAGGGTCGGCGGCGAAAGGTTGAAATAACCTTCGGCGATGTCCTGGGCCAATTTCTTGGGATTGCCGGCGATGGCCATGATATCCTCCTGATGCAAAAAACAAATGACAGCGGTGGGCCGTCAGGTTCCCATTTCAAGGCGGGCGCTTGGCCCGGTGCAGAACAAGGAGTTGCCGATGCTCAGATACAAGGTCGTGGAAACCACCACAGTGACCGACGAGGCGCTGGAAACGATCCTCAACGAAGCGGTCGGCGCCGGTTGGACCCTGGACGACATCCGCTTTGTCACCAAGGAAGGAAGCCGGCGCCCAAGCATGGCCTTCGTCTTTTTCAATCGTAACGATTAGCCTGTTTCAGTCCTCCCAGTCCTCGATGTCGCGGTAGATGACGGTCTTCTTCGGGTCGGAGGAGGGGGTGGCGCCGCAATGTTCACAGGCCACCTCGTCCGGCTCGTCGTCGAGAACCGGGGGCGCCGGCGCAAGTTCCACCGGCATTCCGGAGCAAGTGCAGTACCACTTGCGGTAGATGGCCATGACCGACCTCCTTTGTCTGGGGTTTGCGGGGGAGTCCGCAGGAAGCTGCCGGTCGCTCCAGTATGACAGCGTGGCGCTGACGACGCAAGGCGCAACAGGCGCGCGGCGCCGATTGTCGGCGGCTTCTCCGCTTCAGTAGACGAGGCCCGCCTTCTTGCGCACCTTGCGCAGCGTCTTGCTGGCCACAAATCGGGCCTTCTCGGCCCCTTTGGCGAGGGTGGCGCGGATGCCGTCGGGATCGGCGAGCAGCTCCCGGCGCCGTTCGGCGTAGGGAGCGAAGAAGTCGCGCACCGTCTCGAACAGCTCCTGCTTCACTTCGCCGTAGCCGAGCCCGCCGGCCAGGTAGCGCTGACGCAACGCGTTTTCCGCCGCCTTGTCGAGAAAGAGCCGGTAGATCTGGAAGACGTTGCACTTATCCGGGTCCTTCGGGTCTTCCACCGGGGTCGGGTCGGTGACGATGCGCATCACCTGCTTGCGCAGCGCCTTCTCCTCAAGGAAGAGGTCGATGGCGTTGCCGTAGCTCTTGCTCATCTTCTGGCCGTCGATGCCAGGGATTGTCGCCACCTCGTCGTCGATCTCCGCTTCCGGCACCACGAAGAGCTCGCCGTAGTGATTGTTGACCTTGATGGCGATGTCGCGGGCGACCTCGAGGTGCTGCTTCTGGTCCTTGCCGACCGGCACCTTGTCGCTCTGGAACAGCAGGATGTCAGCGGTCATCAGCACCGGGTAGGCGAAGAGGGCGTGG
Organism: Desulfuromonas carbonis; assembly: GCF_054658035.1. Lineage (NCBI taxonomy): Bacteria > Pseudomonadati > Thermodesulfobacteriota > Desulfuromonadia > Desulfuromonadales > Desulfuromonadaceae > Desulfuromonas > Desulfuromonas carbonis. The sequence continues at coordinate 2,035,658 of NZ_BAAHXR010000003.1, forward strand.
TTGGCGGCGATCCCTTTGGCGATCTTGTCCTTGTAGCTGTGGCAGCGCTCGAGCAGACCCATCGGCGTGAAGGTCGAGAGGAACCAGGTCAGCTCCTGGACCTCGGGGAGGTCGGACTGGACCCAGAAGGTGCTCTTTTCCGGGTCCATCCCCAGCGCCAGGAAGTTGGCCGCCGCCTCGAGGGTCCCCTGGGCGAGCGCCTTGCCGTCGCTGACCGAGGTCATGGCGTGGTAGTTGGCGATAAAGCAGAAGAGCTCCTCCTGCTCCTGGTAGTCGATCATCTTCTTCATCATGCCGAAGTAGTTCCCCAGGTGCAGGGAGCCGGAGGGCTGAATGCCGGAGAGGACGCGCATTTTCGTTCACCTCGGAAAAAGGAATGCTGGTTAACAGAAAAGCCGCGGGCATCAGGGCCGCGGCTTTTGATTCGATGCGAGCGCCGCCGACCGGGAGGTCCGCAGCGTGACGACGAGTCAGGGGCGCGCAGACCACAAAGGAAAGGTCCGCCACCACCACTGGCCCAGGCTCAGGTTGTCGCTGTCATATCGGTTCATAGCGCCGATAAGCTAGCAGTTCGCAGCCCCTTCGTCAACGGGGAAATGCCCCGGCGGCCCGGGCCAGCAGGGTGATGGCCAGGTCCAGATGCTGCTCAGGCGGGAGGGTGGAACCGAGCAGCTGGGCCTGACCGGGGCGCGTCTGCAGCCGATCGTCGTAAACCGCCTGCGGCGCACGCCGGCGCAGTTCGGCGCAGATCCAGTTGTAGTTGGCCTCGCGGCTGAGCTGACGCTGTTCGCCGAGGGTGCTGTAATCGGTCTGGTCCTGGCGGACGAGGAGTGGCTGCCGGCCGCTGGCATAGACGAGGAGGAAGGGCTGGCGCTCCTGGGTGGTCGATTCGCTGGTGCTCTTTACGGTCTTGCGCATCATCAGTCCCCCCGTGGCGACCGCCAGGCCGGGGCTGAACTTCTTTTCCTTGGTGGTGCTCGTCGTGGTGGTGGTGATGATGCCGGTGCCGCGCAGCAGCAGCCGGATCTCGCTCCAGGGGAGAAGGAGTCGTCCCCCCTGGCGATCGACCGCCGCCAGCCCGGCATCCGTCAGGGTGAGCTGATGGGCGATAAAGCGGGCGGCCTCCCGCTCGGCAGCGGCCGAATCGAGTTCGAGCACGGCAAAGCCCTCTTCACGCAGACGGCTGGCGCAGGTTGCCGCGGCGCCAGCCTCGGCAAAGCAGCCGACCACCGCCGGTCCGCCGCCGGGGGCGATGACCCGGGCGCGGGCCTCGTAAGGAAGAATGTTGAGGGCGGTGCCGAGCTTGGCAGCCAGCTCCTCCGGGCTCCCCTGCAGCTTGTAGATAGCGACGACGCGCATGTTTCCTCCCGGGTTAGGGCTGAGGATTTGGACCACACCAGCATGCCTTCCCGGACGCCGAAATGCAACCCTCCCACAGCCTTCCCCCCAATGCGCTGACGTGCTATCGTGGCAGCCGCCAATCGCCCCTCGACCGGACAGCGTGACCGATGCCGACCAGCGCCCGAAAAACTGGCTACCATCTCCTGATCCCCGGCGGGCTGATCACCGCGCTGGTTGTTTCCATTGCCCGTTTTCTGCCGCTGCCACCCGGTCTGCAGGCCTTTCTCCCCTTCTACCCGCTGCTCGTCCTCGGCGCCGGGCTCTTCTTCGGCTGGCGCTTCAACCGCAGCCGGCTCCTCTTTGCGCTACTGCTGCTGGTGATCGCCGAACGCACCTTGGCGCTGGCGCCCGCTCCCGAGTTTCTTGCCGCCCTGCGCCTCCTGCTTCCCCTCAACCTGGCGCTGGTCGCCGGCTTCAGCGAGCGCGGCCTCTTTACGCTCCCCGGTCTGCTGCGCCTGCTTCTGATCGGGCTGCAGCCCGTAGCCGTCGCCGCGCTCCACCTCCAGCGTCCCGGGCTGCTGCAGGAGATTTATCGTCGCCCGCTTCTCCCCGGGCCGCTCCCATTCGTCCTGCCGCCCCCTCTGACCGAGCCGCTCCTCCTCGTCCTGCTGATCAGCGCGGCCCTGTTGCTGTTCTGGCTGTTGCGCCGCCCCGGTCCCCTCGAAGGGGGTTTCGTCTGGGCGACAGGGCTCTCTTGCTACCCGCTCCTGGGCGCCTCGCCCGGCGCCGGCGCCAGCGTCGCCTTCGCCAGCGCTGGGCTGATCCTGGTGGCGGCGGTGATCGAGCTCTCCTACAGCATGGCCTTTCGCGACGAGCTGACCGGGCTGCCGGCGCGCCGTTCCCTCAACGAGGCGTTGCTGCGGGTCGGGCGGCGCTACACCCTGGCGATGGTCGATGTCGATCACTTCAAGAAGGTCAACGACCGCTACGGTCACGATGTCGGCGACCAGGTGCTGAAGATGGTGGCGGCGCGGCTGGCGCGGGTCAAAGGCGGGGGGCGGGCGTTTCGCTACGGCGGCGAGGAGTTCACCGTCCTCTTCCCCGGCAAGGATGCGGCGACGGCGCTCCCCCATCTCGAGGCCCTGCACCAGGCCATCGCCGCCGCCGGTTTCACCCTGCGCGACGCCGCCCGCCCGGCCAAACGGCCGCAGCAGCCGCCGGCCAGGACCGGCAGCCAGCGTCTTTCGGTCACCGCCAGCATCGGCGTCGCTGAGCGGCAGCCTGGCCAGCACCCCGAGCAGGTGATCAAGGCCGCCGACCAGGCCCTCTACAAGGCGAAGCAGACCGGGCGCAACCGGATTTGTGGGGCGGGGGAGAAGGCGGGGAAAGGGATTCGGACGCGGGGGTGAGAAAGCGGGTCAGCGCCGCAGCAGGAAAAGCCCGAGGATCGAAAAGAGGATGCCGAGGGTGCGCTGCAGGGTGACCGCCTCGTGAAAAAAGAGGATGCCGGCCACCGCCATGATCGCGGCGCCGCCGGCGAGGATCGCCGGCACCGCGGAGATCGGGCCGCCGCGCTGGAACAGCAGGAAGAAGGCGACGGTGCCGGCGCCGACGCAGATGCCGGTGAGGGCCGAGTAGCTGAAGCCGGAGAGGGTGAGCTTCTGCTCCCAGCGGCCGTTGAGCCAGAGGACGCCGAGATAGAGCAGGATCGTCAGGGTCGCGACTGCCTCGACGACGAAGCCGCCGACCCCTTCGCCGATGTGGTCGGCGGCGAGGCGGGTGAAGATCTGATGGGCGCCGTAGAGGACGGCGGCGGCGATGGCATACCAGAACCAGGGTGCCATGAATCGGTTCCTATTGGGCAGAGAGATGGAGCGATTTCTGTTGCCGGGTACTCATTTCAATCCGCCGCCAGGAAGCGTCCCATGGCAGCGACGATTTCCTCCACATCCTCAGGGGAGACTTCGGAGAACCAGATCTTCTGCGGGTAAATCATCACGTTGGGCCCCTGGGCGCACAGCCCCATGCAGCCCGAGTTGGAGATTCTGACCTTTCCCTGCCAGCCCTTCTCGTCAGCGACCTCCTTCAGCCTGGCCCGGACCAACTGGCTCTGGTTGTCGGCGCACGATTTTCTCTCACCCTTGCGGTCGTTGGTGCAGACGAAGATGTGGGCTGTGTAGGGGGATTGGCTCTGGGCAGGCATAAAGAGGCTCCGATTCTTTGTTGTTCTCAAGGTCACAAGGCGAATCAGTGAAGCAAAGAGAAGACCGCGCGCTGCCGCTGGTTGATCGTCTGCTTGTGCAAAGTGCAGACCTGAAGCCTGTAAGGTCCATAACCCGGTCTTGTTCTGAGCCCTTGCTTGTGGTACAGTGTCACGTACATATTCTGAAGGGAGCTGAAAATCATGGATGCAATTACATATACCAGTGCACGAAGTAACTTAGCAAAAACAATGGAAAAAGTGTGCGAGGATCATGACCCGGTCATTATCACGCGCCGCAATGAAAGCTCAGTTGTCATGATGTCTCTTGAAGACTTTCAAGCTCTTGAAGAGACTGCTTACTTACTGAGAAGCCCCAAAAATGTTCGACGCCTTCTCGAGTCAATTGCTCAACTTGAAACAGGTGGTGGCACCGAGCGGGAGCTTACCCTTTGAAGCTGATATTTTCCGAAAATTCCTGGGAAGATTACCAATATTGGGTACAAACTGATCAAAAAATCCTCAAGCGGGTGAATGCTTTGATTCAGGATATTCAGCGTTCGCCTCTTTCTGGTATCGGGAAGCCTGAACCTTTGAAGCATGGCTTATCGGGTTATTGGTCTCGTCGAATCAATGATGAGCACAGAATCGTTTATAAAATTGTAAATGAACTACCCCGCAGCAAGCTACGGGGTATCAACAGCCTACACCCTTAGTAAAAATCGCGCAGCAAGCTGCGGGGAATTGAACCCAACTTTTGATTCAATATTTATCGCCCAAGTTCGATACCATTACTGATAATGATTCTTGCGCAACGAGCAGGTAGAAATCGCTCATGCAAATGTCCAATTGTCAACCTGATTAGGTCCAATTCTCAGCTCGGCGAAGCCAGGCCTCGGGCCGCTTGCCGATTGAGACACAGGCGAACAGCAGTCTTGGCAGCATGCTGCGCAGATCGAACCGCCGGTTGAACCGGTACTGAAACTCGGCCAGTTAGCGATGCGCATATTTGTCGAAGTCAAACGCATGATACGTTCCGGCCATGGCCGTCTTAAGATTGCCCAGGATGGTGTTGATCCAGTGGAAGCAGCCCATGTCGGTACTTCTGCGTTGATCACCAACCACCTCTCGCTGATGGTAGCACCCAGTCTTGGTGACGGCGCGGAAGCAATTCAGGCCATCAGAAACGACCAGCGCCGTCGGTGCCAAGTGATTCTTGGCCCATTGATCAACGTCATGGCTGCTGAAGGTCGTCACCCGGCTAAAAACAGCTCGCAGCGGATGGCCCTCGTGACTGGTCTCCACTGCCGCAATGAAGGGAACTTTGTTCTCCGAACCGCGACCAACCTTACCGCCGGAGCGTTCCCCGCCCAAGTAGGCGTCGTCGATCTCGACCCGCTGGGCCAGAACCGTTGTCTCTTCGCGCTCGAACATCGCCTGCATGAGCTTGTGCTTGAGCCGCCAAGCCGCTTTGTAGCTCAAACCCAGCATTCGTCTCAACTCCAGCATCGACAGGCCGGACTTGCCTTGTGTCATGAAGTAGAGGGCCAGAAACCACTGGGTCAGCGGCAGATTGCTCCCATGGAAAATCGTTCCGGAGATCAGCGAGATCTGTTTGCGGCAGCGACAGCACTGGAAGATGTTCGACCGTCCTCGCCGAAACTGGACCGCGCGGCTTGCACCGCATGCTGGACAGACAAATCCTTGGGGCCAGCGCGAGTGCTCAAGGATCGCCTCGCATTGGGCCTCCGTACCATAGTCTTTGAGAAAATCAGCCAAGCTCAGCCCCGGTTGGAACTGGATACGATTGATGGCCATGGATGCCAACCTCCTTGTTATTCATGAGTTCCATGGCCAAACTCTATGCTCCCTGTGCGACAGAATGTGTCATAGCTGAGAATCAGACCTAATCAGGATTGTCAAAGTTGACACTGAAAGGGTTCCCCGTGGCTTTCTTGGTATGCGCGAATTTTATCACCTAATTGCATGTTTGCAGGCCTGGCACGAATGCCCCGTTCAACTATTACCATGTTTGCAGGCCTGACACGATTGCATCCCGTGACACGATTGCCTCCCGATCTGCCCCCTCCATGTCTGCAAATTTTATCTCCATAACGGTAGTGTTAGGTATTTATAAGGATCTTGTGTCTCCGAATGATGATTCAACTATGCCGTCAAGTGCATCATTTTCGAGCCAATACTCGTCGGTATTTTTCTTTGCGATTTCATGTAACCAATTAATCTCAGGTGGGTCGAATTCCCCGAAGCTTGCTTCGATGAAAGCGATCAATCTAAACTTTTGATACCCCGTAGCTTGCTGCGGGGAGATTCATTTTTCCGTCAATTCCTTTATATTGTGGATTATTGAAAAAATATTTTTCCGATTTCCATATTTCTGGAGCAAGGCGATCACCCAAAAAATTTATATAAGACTCAAATGTTAAATAAGCAAGAAGCATTGCCGAAAGTTCAAAATAGTAAGAACTTTCAAAATTTATAATTGCTTTATTGGCAGCATCAAATTGTTGAAAACAACATTTCCACAATAACTTGTGTGTGTAAAGTTCACCATTTATTGTTGTTTCAACTTTTGTCATTTGAACACCCAACAGTGATTAGGCAGTTGCTGTTATATCGGATATAACAGCAACTGTCATATCGGTTTTAAATCGCCAAGATTTCAATAAGTTGTAAATTCCCCTACAGCGGCATAAACAAAAACCGCCCGTCCGGCACTGAGCCGGTACGGGCGGTTGATTTATGGTCGGTTGTCGGAGCGGTGCGGCATCTCCCTCCTCCTTGCCATTCCAGTAAACACAAGCAGCATTCAACCGCTTCGTGTCGGGAATGTCAAGGATTTAGGCCGGATGGCCGGCCAGGAAGGTCAGGGGACGCTGTTGCTGCCCGGCTGAGTGGTGCCGAACATCGATGCGAACTGGATCAACTGCTGGAGGTCGAGGCCGCTCTCCTTGATGATGGCGAGAAAGACCGGGAAGAGCTGCATCAAAAAGGCGGGGTCGGCCATGGCGTCCTTGGCCAGCGGCTGCAGGGTGTCGAGGATGAAGGCCTGCTTCTCTTCGCGGGAGAGGGCCAGGGTCGCTTGTTTCAGTTCGGCTACTGTCATGGAAAACTCCGGGTTCAGGGGATCGATAGCGGTGATGGTTAAGGGCCGGGGGTTCTATTGGCGCGACTTTTTCCGTTCGCCCGAGCCTGTAAATTGAACTGTGTATCTGCTCCATGAGAGAGTGGGGCAATTCCCCCACCGAGGAGCAGAAACGATGGCGATTAAATCAGACAAATTGGACGAGCTTTTGGTCGACTGCAAAACCCCCGAGGACGTCGACAAACTCTATTCGCGGTTGCTACAGCGCATGATCAACCGCAGCCTGGACGCCGAAATGACCGCGCATCTGGGTTACGGAGCCGGCGAAGCCGGGCCGGCGAAACGCGCCAACACCCGCAACGGCAAGAGCAGTAAAACCGTCAAGGGCACCTTCGGCGAACTGGAGATCGAAACGCCCCGCGACCGGGCGGGGTCTTTCGAGCCGCAACTGGTTCGCAAACGCCAGATTCGCCTGGCCGGGATGGAAGGAAAGATCCTGACCCTCTATGCCAAAGGGATGACGACCCGCGACATCGAGGACGCCCTGAAGGATCTCTACGGCGTGGAGATTTCCCATGCCGTCATCTCCCAGGTGACCGAATCGGTTCTGGACGAGGTCCGGGCCTGGCAGAATCGCCCACTGGAAGCCGTCTACCCGATCCTGTGGCTCGATGGCCTGACGGTCAAGATTCATCACGGCAAGCAGGTGGTCAACAAGTCGGCCCATGTGGTTCTCGGCGTCAACCTGCGCGGCGAGAAGGAAGTTCTCGGCCTGTGGATCGCCGAGACCGAAGGGGCCAAGTTCTGGCTCTCGGTCCTCACCGAACTGCGCCATCGCGGCGTGCAGGATGTTTACATCGCCTGCATGGACGGGCTGAAAGGGCTGCCGGAAGCGGTCAACGCCATTTTCCCCAAGACCCTGACCCAACTCTGCATCGTCCATCTGGTGCGGGCGAGCCTGCGTTACGTCACGGTCAAGGACAGCAAGGCCGTGGTCGCGGCCCTCAAGCGTATCTACCAGTCGGCGACCGCCGAAGAAGCGGCGGCGGAGTTGGAACAACTGGACGCCGATTGGGGCAAGTCCTATCGTTCGGTAATCCGCTTGTGGCGGAGCAACTGGGACAACATCATCCCGTTTTTCCAGTTTCCGCCGGAAATTCGCAAGGTCATTTACACGACCAACGCGATCGAATCGCTAAACATGAGCCTGCGCAAGCTGACCCGCAACCGGAGGATATTCCCCAACGACGAATCGGCGATCAAGGCGCTCTATCTGGCAATCCGGCAGGCGTCACGCAACTGGAAGATGATCCACAACTGGAAGCCAGCGCTGCAGACATTCCAAGTGATGTTCGGCGAAGACCGGGTGCCGTTGAATCTGGTCTATTGAAAGAGCGGATACACAGTTCGTTTGACAGACCCGTTCGCCCCGGTGCTGGTCGCCGAAGGCGACCTTGTGGACCTCCGCATAGTCGTGGGCGAAGTGAACGTCGAGGCCCTCCTTGAGGTAGTCGGGAAGCTCGTCGAAATCCTTCTCGTTCTCGGCCGGAAAGATCAGCGTCTTCAGGCCGGCGCGGCGGGCGGCGATGGTCTTCTCCTTGACGCCGCCGATCGGCAGGACGCGGCCGGTGAGGGTCAGCTCGCCGGTCATGCCGAGCTTGGGGCGGATCGGCACGCCGCTGATCATCGAGAGGAGCGCGGTGGTCATGGTAACCCCGGCCGAGGGGCCGTCCTTGGGGGTGGCGCCGGCGGGGACGTGGAGGTGGACGAAGTGATTGTCGAAATAGTCGTCCTTTTCCCCGTACTCGGTGAGGTGGGCCATGACGTAGGAGTAGGCGATCTCCGACGATTCGACCATCACCTTGCCGAGCTGGCCGGTCTGTTTGAACCCCTTGGCCTTGCTCGGCATGGCAGTCGCTTCGATCTGCAGCGTCGCGCCGCCCATGCTGGTCCAGGCCAGTCCGGTGGCGACGCCGGCGACCCCCTCGAAGAGTTCCTCGGGGGAGAAGAGGGGCTGGCCGAGGTAGTCGACCAGATCCTTCTTTGCCACCGTGAGCTTCTCCGTGCGGCCGCTGGCGAAGGCCATCGCCGCTTTGCGCATGATCTTGCGGATGCGGTTTTCCAGGTTGCGCACCCCGGCCTCGCGGGCGTAGCCGTCGATAATGGCGGCGAGCGCCGGCTTGGCAATCGTCACCTGCCCTTTCTTCAGACCGTGGGCAGCGAGGGCCTTGGGGATCAGGTAGCGGCGGGCGATTTCGAGCTTCTCCTCGAGGATGTAGCCGGAGAGGCGGATCACTTCCATGCGGTCGAGCAGCGCCGCCGGGATGGTGTCGAGCTGGTTGGCGGTGCAGACGAAGAGAACGTTCGACAGGTCGAAGGGGACGTCGAGGTAGTGGTCGCGGAAAGTGGCGTTCTGCTCCGGGTCGAGGACCTCAAGCAGCGCCGAGGCCGGGTCGCCCTGGAAGGAGGCGCCGATCTTGTCGATCTCGTCGAGCATCAGCACCGGGTTGGCGCTGGCGGCGGTCTTCATCGCCTGCACGAACTTGCCGGGCATGGCGCCAATGTAGGTGCGGCGGTGCCCCTTGATCTCGGCCTCGTCGCGCATGCCACCTAAAGAGAAACGGTAGAAGGTGCGCCCCAACGCATCGGCGATGGAGTGGCCGATGGAGGTCTTGCCGACCCCAGGGGGGCCGACCAGGCAGAGGATCGAGCCGGAGATATCCCCCTTCATTTTGCCGACGGCGATGAACTCGAGGATGCGGTCCTTGACATCCTGGAGGCCGAAGTGGTCGCGGTCGAGGACCTTGCGCGCCTTCTCCAGGTTATAGGAGTCCTTGCTGAATTTTCCCCAGGGGAGGATCGTCAGCCAGTCGAGGTAGTTGCGGGTGACGGTGTACTCGGGGGAGTTGGGCTCCAAAAGGCGCAGCTTCTCCAGCTCCTCCTCGACCGTCTTCTGCGCCTCGGGGTTCAGCTTGAGCTTCTTCAGCCGCGCCTGGAACTTCTCGACCTCGGCGGTCTTCCCCTCCTTCTCCAGCCCCAGTTCCTTCTTGATCGCCTTGAACTGCTCCTTGAGGAAGAACTCGCGCTGCTGCTTGGAGATCTTCTCCTCGATCTGCTTGCTGATCCGGGTCTGCAGGCGTGAGACCTCGAGCTCTTTTTTCAGCAGCACCAGCACCTTGTCGATGCGGCGGCGCACCTCGATGGTGGCGAGGATCTGCTGCAGTTCCTGACCGTCGGCGCTGGTCAGGTTGGCGGCGAAGTCGGCGAGCCGGCCCGGGTCGTCCATGCTCGAGCGGCCGAGGAACATCTTGATCTCCTCGGAGTAGAGCGGGTTGATCTGTACCAGCTCCTTGAGGGTGCCGATGATCGCCATCGAATAGGCCTTGAGCTCGGCGTTGACCGAGAGTTCGGCGCTGTAGCGGTAGCTCACCCGGGCGCTGAGACCGCCGTTGTGGGCATAGATCTCGTCGCAGGTGAAGCGTTCGAGGCAGTTGACCAGGAAGTGGATGCTCTCCTCCTCCTGGTGGATCACCTTGAGGATCTTGCCGACCACGCCGACCCGGTGCAGGTTGGCGGGGCTGTCCTCGCCTTCGAGGTGCTTGACCAGGATCAGGCCGAGCGCCTGGCTCGGGGTGGCCAGGGCCCGGGTGACGGCGGCCGTCTGCAGCGGGCCGTTGGCGACCATCGGGATCATCAGCGAGGGGAAGGCCGGCCGCGGCCGCAGCGGCAGGATCGGCAGTTCGCCGGGGAGGATGTCCGAGGCGAGGATCAGTCCATCCGCGACTGGTGGTTCCTCCGCAGCCTGGTCGTTCCCATTGATTTCGGCGTCGATAATCTTCTCGTTGTCGTCGTTCATCGGAGCTCACTTTCAAAAGAAAATGCGGTTCCGCTGAAACTAATCACTGCCGGGGCGGCTGTCAACCGTTGCCGGAGCAAAAGCGCGGGAACGTCGGTTAAAAATCGCGGCTCAGGGCGAGGTGGAAGACGACATCGGGGGAGGCGCCGACGGCCAGATCTTCGCCGACGCCGAGATCGAGGCGCAGCTGTGCCGGCAGGAGCAGGCTGCCGCCCATGGTCAGCACCAGGGCCGAGCCGAGCTCGTCGAGGTCGCTGTCCGAGTAGAGCGGGCTGTTGCCGTCAAGCTGCAGTTTGAAGGAGATGAAGCGGGCCGGGCTCCAACCGAGGCCGAAGCGGCCAAAGGCGGCGAGAGGCTGCTGCTGGTCGCCGAGGAGGTCGCCGCGGGTCATGGCGAGCCCGCCGAGGGCGAACCAGGCCGCAAAGTTCCCTTCTTCGCTCTCCTCTTCGGCACGGCCCGCCAGCCAGAGGGCGAGGTCGGTGCTGCCGCTGCCGAGCAGCCGGTCGCTGTCGCCGGTGGGGAGTTTGAGGCGGGCGCCGAAGGCGAGGGCGGTGCGGGTCGGTTTTGTTTCGAGCGAAGCCTGCCAGCCGCAGCTGAGGGCGACATCGCCGAGCCCCTCGGCCGCGTCGGTCATCTCGAGCAGGGTGACGCCGTCGCGAACGTAGCGGTATTCGAGCCGCCCTTTCGGGGCAGTGTCGCGTCCCCCCTGGGGGAGACTGAAGGTATCGTGCCAGTCTTCGATGAAGGAGTCGAGGGAGCCGCCGCGGTGACTGACCCAGGGGATTTCGAGGCCAAGGTTCCAGCCGCCGGCAAAGCTCCGGTTCAGCGCCAGAGTCAGGCGCTGGCTCTCCCCATCGAGGAGAATCTCCTCGTGGGTGTTGCTGTTCTCGGTGTAGTTGCTGGCAAGGTCGTAGCGCAGCGCTCCCTGCCAGCTCCCGGCCGCCGGCAGCTCGGCGTCGAGCTGGGCCGGCAGGCCGAAGCCGGCCGCCAGCGGGCTCTGGTTGCTGACGGTGAAGGGCGCCAGGGGATTCGCGGCGCTGCCGGCAGTCGCCGGCAGGAGCAGCAACAGCAGGCCGAGCAGGGGGGCGAGGCGGCGGGATGAAGGTGATCGCATCATTGCAGACTCGGCTTGGCCAGGGAGCCGGTCAGGCGCAGGCGCAGGGAGCCGTCGCGCGCCGGTTTGCCAAAGACGCTCAGAAGATCCTTCAATGCCGGATCGAAGCTCGCCGTGGGCTGGAGGTTGAGGGTCAGGTTGAGCCGGCTCTGGGGCGGCGGGGTGGCAAGGAGCAGGCTGCCGCCGGCTTCGAGGGTGAGATCGCCGCCGCTGCATTTCAGCTCCTCGATGCGAAAGCTGTTCCCCTGGCCGGTGGCTTTTAAGCTGGCAGTGCCGAGGCGCAGCACGTCCTTGCCACTGCCGAGGGCCTTGGCGCCGTTCAGGCGCAGCTCGTTGATGGTCAGTTGCAGCTTGCTGGCGGTGCCGGTCGTGAGCGGCAGGGCGCCGCGGGCGACGAGGTCGCGCAGGTTGCCGGCCACGGTCAGGGGGAGCTTCTCCCCCAGCGGCAGGTCGAGGGTCAGCCCCTGGCCGCGCGCGCTGAAGGCGCCGTCGCGGTGAATCTCGCCGTTCAGCTCACCACCGAAAAGCTCCGCCTCGATAACGGCGCCGGGGTTGCCGCTGAAGAAGGAGAACCAGCGCGGGGTGACCTGCAGCCGGTCAACCGGCACCGGTGTTGGCAGCCCGCCACCGCTGAGGACCAGGTCGCGGGCGGTCAAGCCGAAGGGAAAGCGCAGGGCGATACTTTTCATTTCCAGCTGGCACGGGGTCTTGGCGGCGACCTCGGCGACCAGCCAGTCGCGCAGCAGTGTGGTCGGAAAGAAGAGGAAGCAGCCGGCCAGGAAACCGAGCAGGCCGACGCCGAGGGTGCCGAGCAGCAGGTGGGAGCGCTGGCGGCGTGGCCGGGCGGCTGCGGCGGCGCGCCGGGGGAGGCGAAAGAGTTTCATGCGCTCCTCCTGTAGGCGGCGACGGTGAAGGTCGCGTCGAGCTGGCTGCGGTCGTCAAAGCGGGTCTTGAAGCGCAGATTCTGGACCTTGAGATAGCCCGGAGCGCCATCAATGGCGTTGAGGAGCTGGACCACCTGACCGAGGCGGACCTTCTCCAGCCGCACCTCTACCGTTTCCTGGCGCAGGTCCCCCTGGGCACTCGCCGGTTGTGGCCGCATGCCGACCAGGTTCTCCTGGGTAGCGTAACGCTTTACCAGATCCTCGAGAAAGGAGGTCAGGGTGAGCTGCTCGCCCTGGGCAATACGCTGGTCGGCCTGGGCCAGAACCCGCTGCAGCAGCTGGTAGCGACGTGCCAGGTCCTGGACCTCCACCAGTTGCTGCTGGCGCGTGGTAATGCGGGCGTCAAGGCGTGCCAGCGCGCCCTGGTAGGGGCTGAGGACGCCAAAATAGAGGAGGGCAAAGAGTACGGCCACCGCGCCGACGAGAAGGGCAAGGCGATCACGCTGGCTGAGTTGGGAGATCATGGGCGCTCCTGTTCGTTGCCAAGGCTGATGGCGAGGCGGAACTCGATCTGGTTGCCGGCGAGGCTCGCTTTCGAATCGGCGACCTGGACCTTGCTGAAGAGGGGCGAGGTGCCGAGTTCCCCGGCGAGGCGGGTGACAGCGGCAAAATCGTCGCTCGTCCCTTCCAGGCGCAGGCCGTCGGCGCTGAAGTTGAAATCGCTGATATCGACGCGAATATCGGTCGGCGTCAGGCGCGATACCTCGCGCAGCACTGCCAGGGGAGACTGGCTGCCGGTGGTGCCGATCACAGCGAGGCGCTGTTCGACACCCTTGAGCTTGCTCGCCATCTGCAAGGGGACCTCGACCACCACCGGCTCCCCGGGAAAGGTCTGGTGAAAGATCTCCAGGAGTTGCCGGTTGAGCGCCGCCGCGCGACCGGCGCGGTCAGCATAGTTGAGCCAGGCGGTGGCGCCGGCGGCGCCGACGGCGACCGCCAGCAGGATGGCGGCGGCGACCAGGCGCCGCTTGAGGGCCATCCATTCGCTCTTCAGGGCAAAGGGGCCGCGCCGGAAGTTGAAGAGCCGGTCCCGCTCCCGGGCTGCCCGCCGGGCGATGGCGAGGGCGGGGAGAAACTCGGCGGCGAGGGGCTGGCCGTCGCTCCCGGTCGGGGCCGGCGCCAGGATCGCGCCGGCCTGGCGCAGCCCTGCGAGCAGTTCACTCGTCGCGCCGGGACCGATCAGCAACAGCGGCAGGTCCTCGCCGGCGGTGCTGCGCAGGGGGGCGATCGCCCGCTGCAGGGGGACCAGCTCCGGTGGCGGGCCGGGGAGGAGGCGTAGATCCCGGGGCTCCCCGGCTCGCACCAGGGTGAGGGTGGTGGCGCTCGCGCCGAGGTGGATCAGCAGGCCGTCGCGGAAGTCAGCCGCCAATCCGGCGAGGTAGGCGAAAGGAGCGAGATCGACGATGTGCAGCGGCAGGCCGTCTTCGTCGAAGGCGGCGGTCAGTTCGGCGACAGCGCTCCTGCGCACCGCCACCGCCGGCACCCGGAAGAGCTCCCCGGCCGCTTGCGGCGGGAGGGAATCGACGAGGAAGGCGTCGAGGCTCACCGGCAGCTGGCTGTCGAGTTCCAGCGGCAGGGCCGCGGCGAGCTTGCGCGGTTCGGCGAAGGGGAACTGCAGCCAGCGCACGAAGGCGCTGCCGGCTGGCAACGCTGTCGCCAGGCGGTCGCCGATGGCCGGAGGGGCGCCGAGCAGTTCGCGGATGGCCGGCAACAGCTCCGCGGCGCCGGCGTAGGAACGCCCCGCGACCGCGCTCAAGGTGGTCGTCCCCCGTTCCGCTTCGAGGATCGCGACCCGGACATGGGTCGTGTCGATGTCGATTCCGATAAAGCGCTTGGCCATGATGTCAGTACACTCGCTGGTAAAGGATCCGGTCGCCCGATTTCTGCACCACTGCGACGACGGTGCGGGCACCGTCCCCGACCTGTCCCAGTGACTCGATGCGAAAGTTGTCGCTCTTGAGATCGATGAAGGTCGCTATCGCTCCGTACAGGGTTTCCATCCCCGGCAGGTCCTGGAGCTGCTGCAGGGTTTTGAAAGGCGTCTCCGCGCGGGAGGTCACGATCTCCTCGGCGGTCTGCTCGTCCATCTGCTCGGAGAGGGCGAGAATGACCTCCTTGCTGGCGGTATTGATATTGATCCTGGCGCCGCCGTAGACCGTCACATGCGGCGCCAGGGTCGCCAGTACCTCGGCGGTGAACCCCTTGACGAGGCTGAGCTCGTCGAAGCTGGCGAGGGGGCCGTTCCCCGCCGGATAGGGGCGCGGCAGGCCGAGGTAATACGCCGATTCGGCACCGAGGGGCTGTTCCTGGTCGCTGTCGCCGAAATCGAGCCAGTCGATCAGGGCGTCGACCAGGCCTGCCGGATCCTCGAGGTCGAGATTGGTAAAGAGGCGCAGGCAGCGGTCCTTGACGAAGGCATCGACGTTGACCCCGCTCGTCACCAGGCGGTTGAGGTCAACCCGCCCGCCGAGGTCCGCGATGGAGATGGTGACGGCGCCGTCGGCCACCGGGTAGCCGACCACCCCCTGGCTCCAGACTTCGTCGGGCCCGTCGTAACTGTTCCGGTCCTCCTGCAGCAGCATGCGCCCGGCCCGCACCCCGCCGTTGGCGAGATAATAGGCGCGGCTGCTGTCACGGAAGGTCTCGGCAAGGCGCAGATCAACCAGGCTCGAAAAGGAGAACTCGCTGAGCAGCGCCGCCAGCAGGGTGACCACCACCAGAACCAGGAGCAGCACCATGCCGCGCTCGTTGCCGAGGGGCGACCTCATAGCGCTGTTACCGCAAAGCTGGAAATAAAAGGAACCGACCCGGCGGGAGACGCTTCGTTCAGGGTCAATTCCACCAGCGCTGGCAGGCCGCCGCTGGCGGCGTCCCAGTTGTCGTGCCAGGCACCCCGCGCAAAGAAGCGCAGATTAAAGCTCTCGATGCCGCCCGCCATGCGCAGGGTATCGGTGGCGCCGAACGCCTCGGTAAAGAGCTGCCGCTCGCTGCGCAGCAGCATGAAGGTGCCGACGTGGTCCGGGTCGGGCTGCATTTCGTAGCGGACCACGACGATGCCGCCCCCCCCGCTTTGCGGCGTCGCGGTGGTTGTCGACAGCTCGAGGTAGGAAAGTCCCGCCTGGTTGAGCCCCCCTTGGAAGCGGGTCTGCAGGTTGCTCGCCGACCAGTAGACGCCATGCAGTTCGCGGCCGATACGGTCGAAGATCACCCGCGCCTGGTGAAAACGTTCGGCATCCCCCTCAACCCGCTGCCGGGCGCCGTCGACGGTGGTGAAGACGCCGTAGACGGTGAGCAGCAGCAGGGAGGTGACGATCACCGCCACCAGCACCTCGATCAGGGTAAACCCGCGTTGGTCGGCCATCCTCAACTCCCCGGGCGGAAGAGGAAGGAAGCGAACTCAACCGCCTCATTCTTCTCCTCGGCGCCCCAGGCGACGACGACATTGACCTGGCGTACCGACGGCAAAGGGGTCTCCTCGTAGCTAATGCGCCAACGGTAGCCCTCGAAGGGGGGCGGGAACCCCCCGCGCAATTCCTCATCACCCGGGCGCAACGGCACCCCGGTTTCGATCTCCGCCAGGCGCTGCTGGGCGAGGAGGGTCGCCCGGGTGATGTGCTGCACCCGTTCGTTGACGGTCAGGGTCCGGGTCGATAGGCCGAGGAGCGCGACCAGGGCGGTGGCGACGATCGCCAGGGCGACCATCACTTCGAGCAAGGTGAAGCCGGAGGCCGCAACGCGGGACGCGGGACGCGGGACGGGAAAGGTCAACCCCATCGTGTCCTTAACGTCCTTTGCTTTGCTCGGAAGCGGCCAGGTTGTCGAACTCGCGGTAGCCTTCATAAACCTCGCTGCTGCCGGTCAGGGGGGCGATGCGCAGCGTCAGCTGTTTACCGCCCGACCCTTCAAGATGAACCACGGTTTCGTCGATCCAGCCGACTGGCAGGACCGCGGCGTAGATCGACCCGCTGCTGAGCTTGCCGCGACCGGCGACGACGACATCGCGGAAGCGGACGGCGTCCGGCAGGGCGTGGTCGCTGCCGGTCCCGCCGAGGGTAACCAGCTCGTTGCTGGTTTCGAGCCGCCGTCCGCCGAACTCCCCGCCATCGAGATCGAAGACGAGGCGATGGGGGCGGCCGGTCAGGGCCGCTTCATTGTAAAGATACTTGGCCGTCCCGGCCAGGCGCCGGGCACTGATCTGCAGGGCGTCGTCGCCGATACCGGCAAAGAGCGGCACGACCAGGGCAGTGAAGATCCCGAGCAGGAGCAGGACCACCGCCAGCTCGATCAGGGTGAAGCCCGCCGCGGACCAATGGGGCCGTCGGCCAACCGTGGTGGACAAGGCTCTAGTCAAGGTTCCAGTTCTGGATGTCGGCATTGACCCCCTCGCCGCCCGGTTCCCCGTCGGCACCGTAGGAGAGGAGGTCGTAATCGCCATGCACCCCCGGCGAGAGATAGAGGTAATTGTTGCCCCAGGGGTCGAGGGGGACCTTCTTCAGGTAGCCGCCGTCGGGATACTTGGAGGGAATTCGTCCCACCGTCGGCTTGCTGACCAGGGCTTGCAGCCCCTGCTCGGTAGCGGGGTAGAAGCCGTTGTCGAGCTTGAAGAGACCGATGGAGGACTCCAGTCCCTTGATGTCGGCCTGTGCTTTGGTCACCCGCGCCTCGTCGGGGCGGCTCAGCAGCCGCGGTACCACAATCGCCGCCAGGATGCCAAGGATGACGACCACGACCATGATTTCGATGAGGGTGAAACCGCGCTGATCGCGCCTGATGTCGTTATGCATGTTGTTCGCCTTTCGTCAGTTTTTCCCGAATTCAGAACGCAGAACTCAAATTCAAAATTCAAAATCTCCCCCTGCCCACCTTACCCCATCCCCTGGCTCGCCTGGAAGATCGGCAGCAGGATCGCCATGACGATGAAGCCGACGACGCTCCCCATCACCAGGATCATCAAGGGTTCGAGGAGCGAGAGGAGACCACCGATGGAAAGTTCCACCTGGTGTTCGTAGGCGTCGGCCACCCGCAGCAGCATCCCTTCCAGTTCGCCGCTGCGTTCGCCGATCGCCGCCATCTGTGCCACCATCGGCGGGAAGACGCCGCTGCGTCTGAGGGGGGCGGCGAGGGATTCCCCTTCGCGCACCGCATCGGTGGTGGCGGCGATCGCCTCGGCAAGAACCTGGTTCTGCAGCAGGTTGCGGGCGATCTCCAGCGCCTTGAGGAGCGGCACGCCGCTGGCGAGCAGGGTCGACAGGGTGCGGGTGAAGCGGGCCGTGGCCAGCAGCAGGTTGAGCCGCCCGAGCAGGGGCAGGCGCAGAGTCAGGCGGTCGAGGGCGAGGCGCCCGGTCGCGGTCCGGCGGTAGCGATCGAGGAGCAGCAGTCCGCCGCAGACCAGCAAGAGCAGCAGCCACCACCAGACGGCGAGGAAGTCGCTGAGGCTGATCAGCAACTGCGTTGGCAGCGGCAACGCCTGGTCGAGGTCGGTGAGCATTCGCGTCACCTTCGGCACCACGAAACTGAGGAGGAAAAAGAGGACGCCGACGCCGACCACCGCCATCAGCACCGGGTAGGCCATCGCCGCCCGAATCCGCGAGCGCAGCCGGACCTGTTCCTCCAGAAAATCGGCGAGCCGGGCCAGCGCCGCGTCGAGGGTGCCGCTGTTCTCCCCGACCTGGACCATGTTGACGAAGAGGAGCGGGAAGGTCTCCGGGTGGGCGGCCAGCGCCGCGTGCAGGGCCTCGCCCTGGATCACGGCGTTGCGCACCTGGCCGAGAATCCGCTGCAGCTGCGGCTGGTCGAGCTGGTCGGCGACCGTCGCCAGGGTCTCGTCGAGGGTCAGCCCGGCGCCGAGCAGGGTGGCGAGCTGGCGGGTGGCGGCGGCGAGCTCCAGCGGCGCGACCCGGCGCCGCTCGAGGAGGGTGGACCAGCGCCGGCGGACGCCAGCCTGGCGCTCCTCGCGCAGATCGGTCGGGTAGACCCCCTGCTCGTGCAGGCGGGCCATGGCGGCGCGGCGGCCGGCCGCTTCGATCACCCCGGTGACCTTCTTCCCGGCGGCGTCGAAACCGCTGTAATCGAAGAGGGGCATCGAATCTCCCTGCTCAGGTCTCGTCCTGGGTTACGCGCAGCACTTCCTCGATGGTCGTTTCGCCCGAAAGCGCCATCGCCAGTCCGGCATCGCGCAGCGTGCGCATCCCCTTCTTCACGGCGGCATTCTTGATCGTCGCGGCATCCTTCTTCTGCAGCAGAAGGTCGCGCACCTGCTCGTCGACGGGGAGGAGCTCGTAGATGCCGCTGCGGCCGCGGTAGCCGATCTCCATGCACTTGGCACAGCCGCGCCCGCGAAAGAGCTGCGCTCCGGGTGGCAGCGCCCGCTCCAGGCCCATCTCGGAAAGCAGTTGCGGGGTCGGCTGGTAGGCCTCCTTGCAGTGCGGGCAGATGGTGCGCACCAGGCGCTGGGCGATGATGCCGACGATGGAGGAGGCAGCCAGGAATGGCTCGATCCCCATCTCCACCAGGCGGGTCATGGCACCGGCGGCGTCGTTGGTGTGCAGGGTCGAGAAGACCATGTGTCCGGTCAGCGCCGACTGCACGGCGATCTCGGCGGTTTCGCCGTCGCGGATCTCGCCGACCATGATGATGTCCGGGTCCTGGCGCAGGATCGAGCGCAGGCCGGCGGCGAAGGTCAGGTTGATCTTCGGGTTGACCTGGATCTGGCCGACTCCGGCGAGCTGGTACTCGATCGGGTCCTCGACGGTAATGATATTCTTCTCGCGGCTGTTGAGCCGGGTCAGCGCCGCATAGAGGGTGGTGGTCTTGCCGGAACCGGTCGGACCGGTGACGAGGAAGATGCCGTGGCTCTTGTGGATCATGGCGCCGACCTGGCGCAGCATGTCGGGGTCCATGCCGATATCCTCAAGGGCGAGGACGTTGGACGCCTTGTCTAGGAGGCGCAGCACCACCCGCTCGCCGAAGGCGGTCGGCAGGGTCGAGACGCGGACGTCGACATCCTTGCCGGCAATGCGCACCCGGAAGCGGCCGTCCTGGGGGAGACGCTTTTCGGCAATGTTGAGGCCGGCCATGATCTTCAGGCGCGAGGTGATGCTCGCCTGGGCCTTGTGGGGGGGGCGCAGTACCTCGTAGAGGATGCCGTCGATGCGGTAGCGGACGATCATCTCCCCTTCGAAGGGTTCGAGGTGGATGTCGCTGGCGCGCTCCTTGTACCCCTGGGTGATCAGGCTGTTGACGAAGCGGATGATCGGCGCCTCGTCGGCGACGTCGATCAGATCCTGGGGTTCGAGGCTGACCGCGAGGTCGCCGCTCGCCTCGCCGCCGATCTCCTCGACCATCTCCCGGGCTTCCCCGGCCTGGCGCTCGAAACCGCGGTTGATGGTGGCGAGGATCTCTTCGCTGGGGGCGACCACCACCTCCAGCTCTTCCCCGGTCAGCGCCGCCAGGTCGTTGAGAGCGCGACTGTCGCCGGGATCGGCGATGGCGACGCGCAGGCGCCCCTCGTGGCGTTCCAGGGGGATGACGCGGTAGTCCTTGGCGAAGCCGATCGGCACCAGGTTGAGGAGTTCGGGGTCGATCTGTTCCGGCAGCGTCGCCAGGAATTCGAGCCCCTGCTGGAGTGCCAGCGCCGCCGCCAGGTCCTTGCTGTCGAGGAGTTTGCGGCCGACCAGGATCTGGCCGATGCGCCGGTGGTCTTCCCCCTGCAGGGCGAGGGCGGTCTCGATCTGGGCCGCCGGCACCTTGAAGTCGTCGCGCAGGATTTCCCCGAGGAGTCTCCAGGCCATCTAGTTCCCCATCGGTTCGGCCGGGCTGGCCGGCGCAGGGGGCGGCAGCTCGGGCGCGGCCGGAACCCTGGCCGGGGGCGGATCGATCTGCCAGCCGGGGGCGATGCTGCGGTCGCGGAAGTCGTCCATCGCCTGGCGGCTCTTGCGGGTGACGTCGGCGAGGTCGTCGGCGCCACGGATCACGTGGGGGGTGATGAAGACCAGCAGGTTGGTCTTCTTGGTGGTGGTGCTCTTGGTCTTGAAGAGCCAGCCGAGGATCGGAATGTCACCGAGCAGCGGCACCTTGGTGATGCTGTTCTGAACGTTGTTGCCGATCAGTCCGCCGAGCACGATGGTGCGGCCGTTTTCGGCGACCACGGTATTGCGGATCGAGCGCTTGGTCAGGGTCGGGCCGACCTGGTCGATGCTGCCGACGCTGGTAGCGGCGAGGTCGGTGAGCTCCTGCATGACGGTGAGGCGGACCAGATTCCCCTCGGTGATCTGCGGCGTCAGGCGCAGGGTGAGGGCGACGTCCTTGCGCTCGATGGTGACGCTCTGGGCGAGGTTGGTGGCGTCGGTGGAGCTGTTGGCGCCGGTCAGGCGCGAGGTGATGATCGGCACGTTCTGGCCGACGATGATCTCCGCCTCCTCGTTGTCCGAGGTCAGCAGGCGCGGCGCCGAGAGGATATTGATATCGGCGTCGGTCTTGGAGGCCTGGATCAGGGCCGAGAGGGCCGGCACCGTGGTGGTGGAACCGTCGGGGTTGGTGATGCTGATCGGGTCGAAGAGGCCGCCAAGGAGGATCCCCTCGACCGCCTTGCCAAGCAGGTTGGGCGTACTTGAGCTGGAGCTGCCGGCGAGGTCGCCGAGGGTGACCGAGCCGCTGTTGAGATTGCTAGTCCCGAAGACGACGCTGTCGCCGTTGATGCCGATGGCGCCCTGCAGCGAAGCACCGAGCTTGCGGGTGGCGTCCATCGACAGCTCGAGAATCAACGCCTCGACGAAGACCTGTTTGCGCTTGATATCGAGCTGGCTGATGATGCCGCGGAGGATTTCGTAATCTTCCGGGTTGGCGTTGACAATCAGGGCATTGGTCGGTTTGTCTGCCGTGATGGTGACCGGCTCGCTGGCGAGGGGGGTGCCCTGCGCAACACCGGCCTGGCCGGGTGTGGTGCGGGTCTGCTTCGCCTGGGCCTTGATGCCGGTGAGGATTTCGTTGAGGGTCTTGGCGAGGGTCTCGGCGTCGGCGTTTTCGAGGTAGTAGACGTTGATGTGGGAACGCTCGGTCTCCGGTTTCTGGTCGAGCTGGGCGAGGATATTGCGGATGGTGAGCATGTCCTCGGTGCTCGCCATGACTACCAGCTGGTTGGTCCGGCCGTAGGGGAGAATTTTACTTACCGACGCTCCGCCCGCCGTTGCCACGTTCGCCGCGGCGCGGCCACGGCGTGGGGTGGTCGCCGCCTGGGCGAGGATCTGGTTGCAGATCTGGGCTACCTCCTCGGCGCTGGCGAATTTCAGGGAGATGATTTCCAGCTTGTCCGGCGGGCTGGTGACATCGAGTTCATGAATGATCTGCACCAGGCGTTCGATGTTCGCCGCGCTGTCGGTGATGATCAGGGTATTCGACGGTGGATAGGCGACGATATTGCTGGTCTTGGGAATCAGCGGGGCGAGGACGGTGGTGGCCAGCACGTTGGCATCGACGTTCTGCAGCGGGATGAGCCGGGTGACGAACTGGTCCCCCTTGCGCTGCTTCCCTGCCTCGAAGACCGTCGGCAGGTTGTTCTCCTTGGCGTCCTTGACCATCACGATCTTGTTGACCTGGCCGGAGGGGACGACGGTGAAGCCCTTGACATTGAGAACAGTGAGGAAGAGCTGGTAGGCCTCGTCGAGGGATATCCGCTGGGGGGAGATGATCGTCACCTTGCCGCGCACGGTATCGTCGTAGATGAAATTGCGGCCGGTCAGCTCGCTGATGGTCTGGATCAGGTCGGTGAGCTCGACGTCCTTGAAGTCAAGGGAGACCCCTTCCGGCGCCGGCGTCGGCGGCTCGGCCAGCGCCTGGTAGGGGAGGAGAAGACCGAGCAGTAACAGCAGGCCGGCCCAGAGACGATGATTCGGAATCACGAGATCCTCCTAGTTGACTTCGTACTGCAGGGAGAGGGGCTGGCCGCCGCGCGTCAGGTCGACGTTGAGCCGGCGGGCCTCCCGCAGCTGCTGAAATATCTGCAACGCTTTTTCCGGACTGTTGAGCTCGACGCCGTTGACCCGGGTCACCACATCGCCGAGCTGCATGCCGAGCTGGGCGAGGATCGACCCCGGTTGGATCATCTTGACGATGAAGCCGCTGGTTTCGCCATTGACGATGTACGGTTCCATCCGCGCCTGCTTCAGCAACTCGCCGATGTTGGACCGGGCCTTCTCGACCTCGGCGCGGGCAATGGCAAAGCGGTTGCCGCCGAGGGCCTGGACCTGCGCACCGCCACTGGCTGCGGCGGGACGCGCCGCCGGGCCGGCCGTCGCATTTGCCCCTTGGCGGGGGAGGATCAGGGTCTCAAGACTACCGTCGGCGTAGCGAATGTCCACTTCGTTGCGGCGTACGGCGACCAGGGTGCCGCCACCCGGGAGCTCCTCCTCGAGACGCAGCACCCGGGGCTCCTTGGCGATCGTCAGCAGTGCCAGGGAATGTTCCTGGTTGGCGATGGTGCCAACCAGCGCCAGATCCTGACGGCTGCGCGCCGTCGCCCCGGCGGTCGGGCTCGCGCCGGACTCGGAGGTGCCGAGAAGCGTTTCCCGTCCCGCGCCGGTCGAATCGAAGATATTGCGCTGCACGATCACTTCGTAGTCGGCGAGGGTCGGTTTTTCCGGTAACGGGAGAGGGGGGCGAGGCTTGCCCCGGCTGATGTTCGTCGCTGGTGCCAGGCTCATCGATGCTACGCCCATGACCAGCCCGGCGAGCGCAAGGCCAGTCGCACCGGCCAGGAGCAGGAGCAGGCCGGGGAGGTATTTGTGGAGCGCAGCGAGCATCGGGTAACTCCGGGGGATGTCTGGGGAGGGTGAAGTGACAACGCTCACAAGGATAGGGATAATGCCCTTTGTTTGCAAGACTTTCATAATGGCTATATCCATCGTGGCTTTCCTGGCGGTTTGACGGTTCGCCAAGCTGATTGGAAAAAGACGGGGTCTTTAACCCAGTTTGCCGCCCTGTTTCCCTGCGCTTACCTCCACGGCTTTCCGGCACCCGCTTTCCGGCGCTTGGTATTTCCCCCGTCCTATGAAATAATTTCCCAGCACTCAGCACTCAGCACTCAAAGATCCGGGAGTCCCATGACCGAGCAGCCGCAGCGCCTCTTTTTGATCGACGGTTCGAGCTACATCTACCGCGCCTACTTCGCCATTCGCCATCTCTCCAACAGCAGAGGGGAAGCGACCAACGCCGTCTTCGGCTTCGTCAATATGCTCCTCAAGGTGGTGCGCGAACACGCCCCTGACCACCTGGCGGTGATTTTCGACGCCAAGGGGCCGACCTTTCGCAAGGAGCTCTACCCCGAGTACAAAGCGAACCGGGCGCAGATGCCCGAAGACCTGGTGCCGCAAATCCCGGTGATCAAGGAGTTGGTGCGGGCGTTCAACATGCCGGCGATCGAAAAGCAGGGGTTCGAAGCCGACGACATCATCGCCACCCTGGCCAAGAAGTTTGCCGCCGACGGGCTGGCGGTAACGGTGGTTACCGGGGACAAGGATTTGATGCAGGTGGTCTCGGAGCGAATCACCCTGCTCGACACCATGAAGGACCAGGTTTCGGGGCTGGCCGAGGTGGCGGAGCGCTTCGGTGGCGGCCCGGAAAAGGTGATCGAGGTGCAGGCCCTTTCCGGGGACGCCTCCGACAACATCCCCGGCGTTCCCGGCGTCGGCGAGAAGACCGCGGTCAAACTGATCCAGGAGTTCGGCACGGTGGAGAACCTGCTCGCCAATCTCGACCGGGTCAAGGGGAAGTTGCAGGAAAAGCTGCGCGAGCATGCCGACTCGGCGCGGCTGTCGAAGCAGCTGGTGACCCTGAAGGACGACGTCCCCCTCGACTGCGATTTCGCCGATTTCGCCCTGACGCCGCCCGATAATGCGGCGCTGACCGATCTCTTCAAACAACTCGAATTCCACAAACTGCTGCAGGAGTTCTCCAGCGACGAGCGCGCCAGCGGTGAAGGTTACCGCGGAGTGCTGAGTGAAGCCGACCTCAATACCCTGCTTGCCGAGCTGGAGGCGGCCGAGCGCTTCGCCTTCGACACCGAAACCACCAGTCTCGACGCAGTGCGTGCCGACCTGGTCGGGCTCTCCTTCGCCGTAACGCCCGGCGAAGCCTGGTATATCCCGGTCGGTCACTACTACCTCGGTGTCCCCGACCAGCTCGATCGTGCCGGGGTGCTGGAGCGACTGCGGCCGCTGCTGGAAGATCCCTCCAAGGCAAAGATCGCCCAGAACGCCAAATACGATCTGCTGGTGTTGCGGCGCGCCGGAATCCGGGTGCAGGGGGTGGCAGTCGACACCATGCTTGCCTCCTATCTCGGCAACCCGGCCGCCAGCTCTCATGGCATGGACGCCCTCGCCGCCGAGCTGCTTGGCTACAAGACGATCAGCTACAAGGAGATGACCGGCAGCGGCAAGAACCAGATCGGGTTCGCCGAAGTCGAGGTGGAGAAGGCGGTGGTCTACGCCGCCGAAGACGCCGACATCACCCTGCGGCTGGCAGAAAAGCTCGAGCCGCTGCTCGCCGAAAACGGCCAGGAGCGACTCTTTCACGAAGTCGAGATGCCGCTAATGACGGTGCTCACCGACATGGAGTGGACCGGGGTGGCGATCGACGCCGGCTTCCTCGGCGCCCTCTCCCGGGAATTCGCCGCCAAGCTCGCCGTGCTTGAGGAGACGATCCACCAGCTCGCCGGCACCCCCTTCAATGTCGCCTCCCCCAAGCAACTCGGCGAGATCCTCTTCGAGCGCCTCAAGCTGCCGCGCGGCAGGAAGACCAAGACCGGCTGGTCGACCGATGTCGAGGTGCTGAGCAACCTCGCCGTGGAGCACCCGATCGCGGCCCGGCTGCTCGAACATCGCTCCCTTTCCAAGCTGAAAGGGACCTACAGCGACGCCTTGCCGAAACTGGTCAATCCCGACAGCGGACGCATCCACACCTCCTTCAACCAGGCGGTGACGGCGACCGGAAGGCTTTCCTCCAGCGACCCCAATCTGCAGAACATCCCGATCCGCAGCGAGGAAGGAGGGCGCATCCGCGAAGCCTTCATCCCGGCGCCGGGAAACCTGCTCCTCTCCGCCGACTACTCCCAGGTCGAGCTGCGTCTGCTTGCCCACCTCGCCGACGAAGCGGTGCTGAAGGAAGCTTTCGCCAAGGGGGAGGATATCCACGCCCGCACCGCCAGCGAGGTCTTCGGCGTCTTCCCGGAAATGGTTACGCCCGAGATGCGCCGCCAGGCCAAGACCATCAATTTCGGGGTGATTTACGGCATGGGTGCTTTTTCCCTCGGCAAGGACCTCGGTATCCCGACCCGCGAGGCGCAGACGTTTATCGACAACTATTTCGCCCGCTATCCCGGCATCAAGGCCTTCATGGAGAGCAAGCGCCAGGAGGCGCGGGAGAAGCTCTTTGTCACCACCATCCTCGGCCGGCGCTGTGCCGTCGCCGAGATCCATAGCAAAAACGGCGCGATCCGCAGCTACGCCGAACGCAACGCCATCAACTATCCGATCCAGGGTTCCGCTGCCGACCTGATCAAGGTCGCCATGGTCCATATCCACCGGCGGCTGGCGGAGGAGGGACTGCAGGCGAAGATGGTGCTGCAGGTCCATGACGAACTGGTTTTCGATGTGCCGCAGGGGGAACTGGAGACGGTGCGGGCGCTGGTGCGGGAAGAGATGGAGGGGGCGATTCCGTTGTCGGTACCGCTGGTGGTCGATATCGGTGTCGGCAACAACTGGCGCGAAGCGCATTAAGGTATTGTTGGGTTTCGCGTTGCTCAACCCAACCTACGTGGTAACCGCTCCGGGCATACGGCGTAGGTTGGGTTGAATGTAATGAAACCCAACAGGTCCTTCAAACGACAGGCGGCCTAGGAGTCCCATGAGTCAACAGGAAGGTGTCATCAAGTTCGACCTCGAGTTCACCCCGGCCCCGCCTCTGCCGATGGCGGAGCTGGCCGAGCTCAACGGCTGGCGGCGCATCCTGTTCCAGGTCGGCCTGGTCGGGTGCGACCCGAAGCGCTACGCGGGGCTCGGTTTCGGCAATGTCAGCCTGCGACTTCCCCCGTTTGCGGCGCCGCCGCAACAGCGCCCCTTCACCATCAGCGGTACCCAGACCGGGCCCTTGGCCTTGCTCGGTCCCGAGCACTATGCCCTGGTGCGCAACTGCGATGCGCAGGCCAACCGGGTGGTGGCGCAAGGCCCGATCCGTCCCTCCTCGGAAGCGCTGACCCACGGTGCCCTCTATGCCCTCGACCCCGAGTTGCGTTGCGTCCTCCACGTTCACTCGCCCCTGCTCTGGCAACGGGCCGCAGCCCTTGGTCTGCCGGCCACCGATCCCGCTGCTGCCTACGGCACCCCGGCGATGGCGACCGCAGTCGCCTCGCTCTATGCCGACCCGGCGGTGCGCGCCGGCGGCATCCTTGCCATGGCTGGCCACGAGGACGGGCTGGTCGCTTTCGGCGCCGACCCTGCGGTAGCCGGCACGGTGCTGTTGACCTGGCTGGCCCGGGCTTATGGTGCCACCGGCCCATAGTCACGGCCGGCAAACAGCATGGTTGAATCCTGGGCCCGATCGTGGTCTAATAAGCAATCGTTAATTTTTTATTGGGGAGGTTTGCATGATCAGGGAAATCGGATTTATCGGCCTGGGTACCGTCGGCAAGCATATGGCTCTCAACCTGCTCAAGGGGGATTACCGGCTGACGGTTTACGACCGCCAGGACGACGCGTTGCAGGAGCTGGTCAAGGCGGGCGCCAAGGCGGCGCCGACCCCTTTCGCCGCGGCCAAGGGGCGTGACCTCGTCATCGTCATCCTGCCGGAAATCGAGGAACGGGAAGCGGCGCTTGGCGGTGACAACGGTTTTCTCGCCGGGATCGACCCGGGGACGATTCTTGTCGATATGGGGACCCACTCCCTGGAGGCGACGCGGGAACTGGCTGCCCAGGCGAGCAAGGAACGGGTTCTCTTCCTCGAAGCGCCGGTCTGGGGGACCCGCGAGCATGCCGCCAATGGCCTGCTGACGATCCTGGTCGGGGGCGACCCGTCGCTCCTCGGGCGCTGCCGCGAGGTCTTTTCCTACCTCGGCCTGAGCGTCATCCATATCGGCGAGGTCGGCGAGGCGACGCAGATGAAGTTCATCGTCAACCTGGTCCAGGCCGAGCTGATGGCCGCCCTTGCCGAAGGCCTGGTCTTTGGCGAAAAGCTCGGCTTCAAGGCCGAAAAGATTCTCGAGTGTCTCGAGTCGGGGGGCGCCGCCTCTCCGCTCTTCAATGCCAAGGGGCGCTCCATTGCCCGCGGCGACTTTTCCCGCAATCTCGCCCTCAAGTACGTGCGCGAAGGGCTGCAGGCAGTGCAGAAGGTCGCCCTCCAGCACCACCTCGATCTCCCCGTCGTCGCCGCGACGCTCAAGGTCTACGATCAGGCGGTCGCCGACGGCCGCGGCGAGGAGGATTTCTCCGCCATCGTCAAGGTGCTGCGCAAGTAATCTGGCCGCAGGTCAGCACCGGATAATTGTTGCAGTTAAATCGGGGAGACCGCCTAAACGGTCTCCCCGATTATTTCTCTGCACCGGCTGCGGTTTCCAAAGTGATGGACGGCAAGCGTGAGCAGCAGCAGGAGGATGGTGCCTTGCAACAGAAAGAAGGCGCCCAGTTTGACCACGGCAAATCCGGCCCAGACATAGCGAATGAGCCATCCACAGACAAGGTCGGCGGAAAGGGAGAAGGCCAGCGTGCAGCCCAGCCACCGTTTGTAGTTGCTTCTCAGCGGGGTGAAGGCGAGCAGGTGGCAAAAGACCAGGTAAAAAAGGGCCATCGAAAATAGGTGAAAATGGGTGATTTCCAGCAGCCCGGAAAGGCTGCGGGGATTCATGAACCGATCGGGATCGCCGAGATAATAGCGGGCGACCGAGCTGGGGGTAAACCCAAGCTTGAGAGCGAACATAACGGTTCCGGTGACGCCGTGAAACAGGGTGTAGAGATAGCAGAAGCCGAGGATTGCACCGGGGAGGGGACGACTTGGGCTCGCGCTGGTTAATTTCATATTCAGTTCTCCCCGGGGAGGAAGGCGGCCATGGCGGTCGTTCTGCGGACCTGGCGCAGGACCGCCTGGGTGGTGAGGGTCGCTCCGGTGATGCCGTGAAGGTCCTTGCCGAGGCGCAAGTCCATCACCCCGCTTCGCCCGGCGAACTGGCCGAGCCAGCGCGGCGAAGGGGAGTATTCCGAGGGCTCGAAGAAGGCTAAAACTTCGACGAAGCAAACGCTGAGATCGGGATTGAGGACCACCAGCAGGGTCGCCGGTTGCGTGCGTACCGGCGCAGACTCGATGGCGGCGATACCGAGCCGGCGACCCTCCAGGTAACCTATGTAAAAGGTATAAAGGGAAGTGTCGCTGGCGGTCCCGGTCACCCGTTCATACGCCTGGCGTTGGGTTGCGGTGAGATAAAGATGGATGGCTTCGATGTGCTCTGCCTCCGGAAAAGCTTGCTGCAAGGCTTCCTCCCGGGAGTGCAGACCCTGGGCGGGTGACGTGCCGGCCATCAGGACCAGAAGCAGGGCGACCCTAATCAGACTTTTCATGCGCAGGCTCCAGATCCGGGCACCGGCAGGCTGCTTTCCAGCCGGTGCCCGGGGATATTCGGTGGGTGGTCAGAAGATGAAACCGAGTCCGAGGTTGATTTCGCCAGGGGCATCGGCCTTGGCCTGGAGATCGAACTTACGATAGTCGGCCTTGAGAACCACCTGAGGGTGGGGCTTATAAGAGAGGCCGGCCACATATAGTTCGACATCCTCGCTGCTCCCCTGGTAGTCGATCTTTTCGACCCGGACAAAGGGCGCCAGGTACTGGCCGGAGCGGGGGGCGAGCCAGGCAAGCAGGTCATAGGCAAGTTCGCCATAGCCGGCCATGGCCTGACTCGGTACGCCATTCAACAGGCCGGTCTCATCGATGCGGAGCAAGGTCGCCAGGCCCTTTACCTCCAGGCCGGAGTGCCGGGCCTGGAGGTGTGCTTCGTAGAGCTGGGTAAAGACGTCCGGGTGCTGACCGCTGAATTCGCTCCCTTGGCCGGAGTTGCCGAGGTAAACACTCGCCCCGAGATCGAGGCCGAGGAGTGGCTGGAAGTCGAGTCTGGCGACCACCCCCCAATCCTCCGCGGTCGCTTTGCTCCCCTCCTGCCGCCCCCCGCGGATGCCGGTGGCATTGAATCCGGTCGCGTCGAGTCCGGTCACCAGGTAGAGTTTGTAATCGATGCCGTCGGCGAGGGTGCCAAAGGCACCGACACCGAGTTCCCGCCAGGTTGCCGGGATGACCTGACGTTCCACCAGCGGACGGTCGTTGCCGTGAAACTGGGTCGGTTCGTGCTGTTCGTTGGTGATGCCGACCGGTACCAGCATCAGGCCGGCGCGCAGGTTGATCTTCTGCTGAAGCAGGAAATCGAGCTGCGCGAACTCGACCGCGACCTCCCCTCCTTCTTCTCCCCCTTCGATCTTGGCGTGTTCGAATTCCAGTTCGGTGTTGAGAACAATTTTGTCGCTGAACTTGTAGCCGGTGTAGAGGATCAGCCGAACCAGGTCGGCACGGTCCTTGGCTGTCCCCTGGTCGTCCGTGTAATGGGTATATTTCGCTTCGCCGTAGCCGCCGACCGAAAGTCCCCGGCCGAGCTGGTAGATCCTTGAAGCGGCAGGCCCGGAACCGTAGATAGAGACATATTGGGGCTCTGCCACGGTCGCCTCGTTCTTCAGTTGCTGCAATTCGGTCGTCACAAGATCGAGCCGACGTTCGAGTTCGTCGACCGTGGCGGCCCCGCTTGCGGGGGCGAGGGAGAGCAGTGCCAGCAGCGCCAGCGCTGCGGTAAGTCCGGATTTCATGCGAGTCTCCTTGGTTTGAAATAGTAGTGGACAGGGCGATTGGCGGCTGGGCCCGGCTGCCAATCGGGGTGAAAATGAAAACGAGTTTCAGAAAATACTGAGGCGGTCGCGCCATGTCAAGGGGAAAATGAAAACCGTTTTCAAATAGGCTGAACTTTAGTCTGGAGGTAATACGGGCTGAAGCGGGTGGGAGGCGAATGAATCAGTCCCGGGGGAGAGAAGAAAACGGAAAATCGAGAATTTTGATCTGCATCATGTTTGTTTTCCCTGGCGGTGGTTATTCTGCAGCCACCTACAGCAAAGGGAGAACGCCATGGACCTGAAAAGCGATATCGGCAACAGCGCCATCAAGGATGTCATCATCGCCCATCCCCGCATCGGGGAGATCCTCAATCACTACGAGATCGGCTGCGTCACCTGCGGCGTCGGCATCTGCCTGCTCAAGGACGTCGTCGCCATCCACGCCCTCGGCGCCGAGATCGAGGCGCAGATCGAGGCTGAAATCAACAGCTACCTGGAAACGGCCGCCTGAGCGGCTTCGGGTTTAAACCAGTCACGAATCATCCATTTACCGATTTCAAAAAGGAGAACCACCATGAGTAATCTTGCCTGCGGCTGCCCCGGTTCCCATGTCCGGACCATCGAAAAGAAAGAAACCAGCAACGAATCGAGCGGCCGCATCGCCTCGGAGTTGCGCCAGTGGCCGACCCAGCTCCACCTGGTGCCGCCAACCGCCCCCTGGCTGCGCAACGCCGAGTTGCTGATCGCCGCCGACTGCACCCCCTTCGCCTACGCCGAATTTCACCGCGATTTCATCAAGGGGAAGGTACTGGTCAACGCCTGTCCCAAGCTCGACGATACCTCCCCTTACGTGGAGAAGCTCGCCGCCATCATCCGCCACAACGACCTCAAGTCGGTGACGGTGACGATCATGGAGGTTCCCTGCTGCCGCGGCCTGGCGCTGATGGCACAGCAGGCGATAGCACAGTCGGGCAAGGAGGTGCCGCTGGAGATCGCCGTGATCGGCGTCGACGGCGAGCGGAGGAGCTGACCATGGACGAGAAGATCAACGTCACCGCCGTGATGGTCGAGGAACACCGGCTGATCCTGCGCATGATTGCCCTGGTCGAGGGCAACACCGCCCTGCTCGCGGCGGGGAAGTTCCGCGACTGGCAGTTCTACTTCGACGCCGTCGATTTCATCCGCAACTATGCCGACCGCTTTCACCACGCCAAGGAGGAGGATGTCCTCTTCCGCGAGTTCCTCGCCAACGGCATGCCGAAGGAGCACTCGCCGGTAGCGGCGATGCTGATGGCCCACGACCAGGGGCGCGCCTTCGTGCGCGGCATGGAAGAAGGAGCACAGAAGGCGCTGGCCGGAGAAGTCGGACAGGCCGACGCGATTGCCGAGAACGCCCGGGGCTACGCAGCGTTGCTGCGCGATCATATCGACAAGGAGGACCAGATCCTCTACCCCTTGGCCGAGCGCACCCTGCCGGCCGCGGTGCGGCCGCGGATGCTCGCCGACTACGCCGCCGCCGAAGCGGCCAGTCCCGATCTGGAGGCGAAATACCGGCAGCTGGTCGAGCGCTACGAGGCGCGGCTGGCGGCGTGAAAAGGACCCGTCCTGAGCGATGAGGAAAAAAGGGCGGCCCCCGGAGGATTCCGGGGGCCGCCCTTTTTTTGGGGACCTGGCGGGAGGAAATCAGCGGGGCAGGTCGCCACCATTCACCAGCTGGGCGAGGCGTTCCCGTTCTCTGGCGAGCTGTTGCGCGGCACTGCTGTCCCCACTCGCCCGATAACGGGTGGCGAGGTCGTCGAGAAGCTGGATGGCCAGTGGATATTCGGCGCCGGCGCTGGCGACGGTGAAGGCGCGCTGGAGCAGCGCCATCGCCTCTCCGGGAGATTGACGCAGGTCGGCGGCGCGGGTCAGCCCTTGCAGGTCGGCGGCGATGCGCGGACAGAGCCCCGCCTCCTTGTCGAGGGCGAGGGCCTGGTTGAATTCAGCTTCGGCGCCGACGGCCTGGCCGCCGGCCAGGGCGATCTCGCCGAGCAGGCGGTGGGCGTTGGCCCGCTCGGCCAGTTGCGGCCCCGCGAGTTCGGAAAGGGCCCGGGTCGCCGCCGCGGCAGCCTGGTCCCGCTCCCCCTGCAGCAGCAGGATGCGCGCCACCAGGTTGCGGGCGCGGCCCCGTTCCGCCGCCGGTGCCGTGGCGAGGGCCTGTTGCGCCCAGACCAGCGCGACGGCCGGTTCTTCACGGTCGAGAAGCAGCAGCGCCTTTTCAAAGCGGAGCTCCGCCGCCAGGGCCGGATTATCAGGATTGAGCGCCAGGGCGCGCTCGATGTGGGTGGCGGCCGCCTCGCTGTTCCCCCCGCGGCGCTCGAGGCGGGCGATATTGACCAGGCTTTTGACCACGCCAGGGGTATCCTCGATGGCGGCGTATCCGTCCAGCGCCCGGTTGAAGGCGGCGAGGGCGATCCGCGGCTTGCCGCGGCTCTCGGCCTCGATCCCGCGCCGGCTTTCGGCGACGGCGGCCTGCAGGGCCGGCGATTGGGGGGGGCTGGTGCTCGCGCAGCCGCTGAACAGGAGCGCCAGGAACAGCAGTACGACCCTGCCGGCAGCCGGCCCGAAGCCCGTGGTCTCCCTATTCATGACTGTCTCCCGGCAACAGCAGCGGCTTCTCCTGCGGCAGGTTGCCGCGGATCAGCCAGATGTCCTGCACCGCACCGATCACCTGCCGGGCCTCCTTGACACTGCCGTCGACTTCGGCGAGAAGCTCGGGAATCTGCGGCGCCGCCTCGGTCGCAACCTGGCGCAGGGTGCAGGAAGTTGCTTCGAGGTTGCCGAGAATCCGATCAAAACGCTGCAGCAGGTCCGGCAAACTCGTTTCGACCTCGCCGACCACGCGGTCGACATTCCCCAGCGTTGCCTCGAAAGCGTGGAGCGAATCCTGCGAGTGGCCAAGAATCGAGGCAGCCTTGTCGATGGTCAGGTTGAGATTGTCGACGGTGGTGGTGAGCTGGCGTCCCGCCTCGCCGCGGATCGTCTTCAAGTCGTTGCTGAGGACCTGGATGTTGCGCAGCGATTGCTTGAGATCCCCGTCCGGGTCGTTGATATATGCGATGATCTCGGCGACTTCGATCAGCACCGGTTTGACCTTGTCGGCGATCTCGGCGGCCTGTTCCTCAAGGGACTTGGTCTTTTCAAAGGTGAGCAGGTCGCCGTCCTCGAGCATGGGCTGGTCCGGGGAGCCGACGCTCAATTCGATGATTTCGTCGCCGACCAGACCCTCCTTGGCGAGGCGCGCTACCGAGTCGGCGCGGATCCATTGCTGGTACTTCCTGGCGATCTGCACCTGGATGTCGACCCGGGCGTCCTGGTTGAGGGCGATATCCTCGATCCGGCCGATGCGAAAACCGGAGAGCTTGATCGGCATGCCGGCGGCGAACCCGGTCCCCTTGTCGACGGTGAAGTGCAGCAGATACTTGGGGGTGAACAGGTCACTGGCGGTGCCGATATAGAAGACTGCTCCCAGGCAGGCGGCCAGCGCCAGCGCCAGGAACAGGCCGATCTTGGTTTCCAGATGGCGAAACCTGGTATCGACCTCCTCGATCATGGCTGCAATCCCTTCGTCAGGTAATGGACCTCGGCCTCGGGAAGGAGGCGGGGCAGACCCGGGTCCGAAGTAAGAAAGAGGGAGGTCCTCCCGGCCTTCTCACCGTGAAAGCTGCGGGCGATGTCGAGCAGGAGGTTGCGCTCCCGCTGGTTGAGGCCGAACAGGAGCGATTCGTAGATCATCAGGTCGGGATCGAGAAGAAGCGCCCGGGCGAAGCCGACCTGCTTGC
Organism: Desulfuromonas carbonis; assembly: GCF_054658035.1. Taxonomy (NCBI): domain Bacteria; kingdom Pseudomonadati; phylum Thermodesulfobacteriota; class Desulfuromonadia; order Desulfuromonadales; family Desulfuromonadaceae; genus Desulfuromonas; species Desulfuromonas carbonis. The sequence goes on from NZ_BAAHXR010000003.1 coordinate 2,069,940, forward strand.
GCTGAAACAGGTTCATCAACCCCGGCAGTGCCATCTCCTGCCCCTGGTAACCGACCCTGTCAAGCGCCGCGCGCCCGGCACTCGCCAGGGTCTCCCGCGAGAGTTTGCGGTGGTAGAGGGTCGGCAGGAGCAGGTTCTCCCAGGCCTTGAGGTTGGAGATCAGGCCACCGGCGGCGGCGACGGTGCCGATGCGGCGGCGCAGCTCCCGACCGTCCCGTTCGTTCAGTCTGCCCGGTTCCCGTTCGAAGAGTTCGACCCGCCCCTGTGGCGGCAGGACCAGGCCGAGCAGGAGCCGGGCGAGGTCGCTGTTGTATTCATCCTTGGGCGTCAGGATGACCGCCATCCCGCCTGCCGGGACGCGGCAGTTGAAGGGGGCGATCTCCTCCCACCCGCTGAGGTTTTCGAGAACCAGGGTATCGGTCATGGTTCGCTCTGCCTCCAGGGGGCCCTAGCCGGCATGGAGATACTGGAAGGTCAGGGTCACGATCCCGTCGAGAACGAAGACCAGAAAGAGACTGTGCATGACGCCGAGAGTCGCCGCCTGCGGGATCATCGTCGCGCTGCGGCCCACCGCCAGTCCCTGCTGGCAGGCGGCGGCGGTGATGAAAAGCCCGAAGAGAAGGCTCTTGACGGCGCTCATGGCCAGGTCCTGCAGGGTGAGGGCGGCGTAGAGCCCCTGGGAGAACTGTTCCAGCGGCAGGTGCCAGCCGAAGGAGGCGACCAGCACCCCGCCGAGAATCGCGCCGGCCTCGAAATAGACAGTCAGGGCGAAGACGGCAAGCATGCCGCCGAGAATCCGCGGGGTCGCCAGGTAGGCGATCGGGGAGATGCCGAGTCCCAGCAGGGTCTCGACCTCGCCATTGAGCTTCATCGTGCCGAGTTCGGAGGCGATTGCTGCACCGCTGCGGGCGATCACGATCAGGGCGGTCAGCATCGGCCCGAGCTCGCGCACGACGGTCCAGATCAGGACCTTGCCGGTGAGGGAGGCATTGGCGCTGCCGACCAGGAGCATCACCTGGGCGATGATGACGGTGCCAATCGCCATCGAGATAACGATGATGACCTTGGCCGACTCGAAGCCGGTAAAGTAGATCTGCTTGAGCAAAACCGGGGTGGTCGCCTGGTTGCGCAAACCCGCCACCCCGGACAGGGCCGCCAGGATCAGTCGCAGGGTTGCCAGAAGCTGGGATGTTTTTTTCAGGGCCCAGTGGCCAAATGTGGCAAAGAAGGTCACAGGCAGTTTCTCCCGCGGCGACCGGCCGGAGCGCGTAGATGGGGGCAACTCGTCGATTATAGGGTATCTGCCCGGGGAATCAACCGTGATCTGCAGGTGGGCGGGGGGCGACGGCGCGGCCGACCGAGCAGAAGATGCCCACGACGCAGAGCCCGCAGAAGACCAGGAGGGCGCTGCGCATGCTGCGCAGGAAGTCGGGGAGGGTTTCGGCGGCGATGGGCCGGTCCCCCATCAGCACCGAGAAGATGATGGTGATGATCGTCATGCTGGTCATCATCCCCAGGGTGCGCATGCTCGCCGAGAGGCCGGTGGCGACGCCGAGGTAGCGCGGGGCGACCGCCCCGAGGATGACACTCATGTTAGGGGAGGAGAAGAGGGCGAAGCCCAGGCCGAGCAGGGTGAGCAGGGCGAGGATCAGGCCGAGGGGCGAGCTGGCACTGACGCTGGCGGCAAGCCCGAGCCCGGCGGCACAGAGGGCCATGCCGGCGGTCGCCACCCAGGGGGCGGGAATGCGGTCGGAGAGCCGTCCGCAGGCCGGCGAGAGGAGACTCTGGGTCACCGGCTGCAGGATCAGGATCAGGCCGGCCTGGCGTGGATCGAAACCCTTGACGTATTGCAGGTAGAGGCTGAGGAAGAAGGTGACGCCGAAGGTCGCGGCGTAGTTGAAGAGGGCCGCCAGGTTGCTCAGGGCAAAGACCCGGTTGCCGGTGAGCAGGGTGATGTTGAGGAGCGGAAAGGGGCAGCGCCGCTCCAGTGCTACGAAGAGGGCCAGGACGATAACACCCAGCCCGAGCAGCCCCCAGGCCCAGTACCCCTGTTCGAGGTTGGAGGCGCCGCTGATCAGCAGCAGGATGCCGGCGGCGTAGACCAGGCTGCCGCGCCAGTCGAAGGGTTCCCCTTTCGCCTCGGCCCATTCGCCGCGCAGTTTGCGCAGCGTCACCAGAAAGGCGGCCAGGCCCAGGGGCACGCTGCAGTAGAAGATGGCGCGCCAGCCGAAAGCGGCGACCAGGGTGCCGCCGATCAGCGGTCCGCAGGAGATGCCGGCGTAGACCGCCGCCACCGCGATGCCGAGCGCCTTGCCGCGCTCGGCGCCGGGAAAGACCGAGACCACGATCGCCAGGGAGGTCGACATCACCATTGCGCCCCCCATCCCCTGCAGGAAGCGGAAGGCGATCAGCGATTCGATCGACCAGGCCTGGGAGAGGAGCCCGCCGGCGAGGGTGAAGAGGGCGATGCCGTTCTGGAAGACGCGGCGCCGGCCGTGGATGTCGCCGAGCCGCCCCATGGTAAGCAGGAAGATTGAGGCCGAGAGGACGTAAGTCGTCTCCACCAGCCCGAGCTGGCGGGCGCTGGCGGCGAACTCCCGGCCGATGGCCGGCAGGGCGACGCCGACCGCCGACATCATGAAGGGCATCAGGAAATGGGCGGTACAGACCACCAGCAGGGTGGCGCTGCGGGAGACGGTTTGCGACATGGGCGCTTCCTGCGGCGAGATGGAATGGCGCCCACCTTAGCACGGCGCAGGGCAGGGGGAAAGGGGGAGGTGTGTTCCGGAACAGAGATCGGGTTCACGGGCGCTGGGAGGCTGGTCCGGCCCGCAAAGCGCAGGCCGGACCCTGGTGGGGTTACAGTTCCGGGCTTTCATCGCCGTGGCGGTGGCGCTGGCCCGGTCCCTTGTGCAGCAGGGGGCGCAGTTTCTCTGCCAGAACGCGCTGTTCGGGGGTGAGGATCGCCTGAATGTTGTGATACTAGTGCAGGCCCCCTCCATAGATACCGGACCATCCGGTATCCTTTGAGAAACAAGAAACCCTCTCAAAGAAAGGAGCCTGCACCATGAAATTCTACACGAAACAGCACCAATTCTATTGCGGCGTCGATCTGCATGCAGACGCCATGTACGTCTGCATCCTTGATGCGACCGGCGAGGTGGTGGTTCATCAGAACATCCCGACCAAACCGAAAAACTTCCTGCGACTGATCAAACCCTACCGCTCCGGCATCGTGGTCGGCTGCGAGTGCATGTTTACCTGGTACTGGCTGGCCGATCTGTGCACCGAGCAGGAGATTGACTTCGTCCTCGGTCATGCCCTCTACATGAAGGCAATTCACGGCGGCAAGGCCAAGAACGATCGCATCGATTCCCACAAGATCGCCGTACTGCTGCGCGGCGGTTCTTTTCCGCTGGCCTATACCTACCCCAAGCCGATGCGGGCGACGAGGGACTTGCTGCGCCGCCGCAATCATCTCGCCCGCAAACGGGGCGAACTCTTCGCCCACATCCAGAACACCGCCACCCAGTACAACCTCCCCGAGCCGCTGGGACGTATCGCCAAACCGAGCGAGCGCGGTGATCTGCTCAAAAAGTTTCCCGATTCGGTGGTACGTCGCATGGTCGAGGTCGACCTGCTCACCATCGAACATTACGAACAGCTGCTGGATCGACTGGAGCGGGAACTGGAGCGCATCGCCACCGGTCATGATCCGATCAACCTGGCGCTGCTCAAATCGATTCCCGGGGTCGGCAAGATCCTCGGCATGGTGATGCTCTACGAGATCGAGGACATCGCCCGCTTCCCCCGCGAGCAGGACTTTGCCTCCTATTGCCGGCTGGTCAAGCCGGGCAAGGAATCGAACGGCAAGCATTATGGCCATTCGGGCAAGAAGATCGGCAACGCCCATCTGCGCTGGGCTTTTGGCGAGGCCGTGGTGCTGATGCTCAAAGGGAACAAGCCGGCTCAAACCATGCTGCAACGCCTGGCCAGCAAGCACGGCAAGGGGAAAGCCCTGGCCATCCTGGCCCATCGTCTCGGTCGTGCCGTCTATTACATGCTCAAAAATCAGGTGCCCTTCGACCAGGACAGGTTCCTGCGCAAGGCCGCCTGACGCGGAGGGGGCGGATCAGCCAGACCGTCTAACTGGAGGCAACCACAGCGGCGAGATAAGCTCGGCGGCCATAAGCAAGCGCAGACTTCTGGGCCAACAGCCCGACTTGGGCCGCATCATCCGCCAACTTCCGCCAGCCGGTTTGTTTTGATTGGAGGTCCGCCCCGCTCCAACAGCTTGCGCGATGGTCCAAAGGGCCCGCGCCGGATTCTGCCCCTTCCCCGATCCCGCACCTAACTGCGGCCATCGGCACCAAGATGGACCTCGCTATTTTGATTGGGACGGCATGAGGGCACGAGCGTGATTCCAGGCGGCAGGGAGAACCAGGTCGACAAAGACCGGCCCCTGCATCAAGAGCCTCGATAAGTGTTTGGAGCAGAATTCGTCTGCAGCCAGAAGAGAATCCCAAGCCGGAACCCGGTTGGCTCTTAAGTGATCAGTCGCATGTCAAAGAACGGGAGGGAAAACCTTTTTCGTTATCGGACTTTTTTACCCTTGACGGCCGGGGGCCTGATAAGTGTTGGGCGCGGGCGTGGCTGACAAGGAGCTCGGTGCGGTCGGCCACCTGGCTGGCCGCCAGGGCGCGGACCGCGGATTCGTCGAAGGTTTCCGCCGTGACCGCCTGGTGCATCTGTTCGCGGTTGGCCCGTAGCCGCTCCCGCAGCGGGGCGTTGGCGGCGCGCTCCGCCTCGATGAGTGCGGCGATGCTCGCCTGCTGCTCGGCGCTGAGACCGAGGATTTCGGCCATGCGCTCCTGGCGCTGGTCCCGCCCTTCGCCCTGGCGGCGTTCGTTTCCTGGCTGCGCGGCGTTCGCCGCGAGGGGGAGGAAAGAGCCACCGACGAGGGTGGCGGTGAACAGCAGGATCGGTAACAACGATTTTTTCATGGCGCAATCTCCTTGGTTGTGGGGTCGCGGTTCGACCCGATAGGATGCTTTTGCGGTGCGGTGACGTCGCTCCGCTCCACCTGAGTTGAGTCAAGGCTAGGCACCGAATGCGCAGCAATTGTGGAAGAAATGTGAAAAGGCGAGGTGGAGCGGGGCGAAGGGATATTTTTTCCGCTGCAGGTGTGGTAGGAGAGAGGTGAAGCAATTCCTATCCCGGAGACCATGATGCTGAAGTTAGGAATCCGATACCGTCTCTTTCTCGCCATGCTCGCCGCTACCGTGGTGGTCGTCGGTTGCATGTACGTCATCGTGCAGTGGAGCTTCAACCGCGGATTCCTGCAGTATATCAATACCCTGGAGGAGGAACGCCTGGAGAGCCTCGCCGGGGAGCTGCAGCAGGCCTATGAACGGGAAGGGGGCTGGGATTTTCTGCAGCGTGATCCGGCCGCCTGGTTGCGCCTGATGGTCGGCACCCTGCCGCCGGGAACGGTCGACAGTGAGCGGCTGCAGCGCCTTGAGCGGCGCCTCGAGCGCCGTGCCGAGCGCGGCCAGCCGCCGCTGCCGCGGGAGGGTCCGCCCGGCCTGGAGCAGCGCTTTGAATTGCGGGTGCTGCTGCTTGATGGCGACCGGCAGCCGATCTTCGGTCCACCCGCGCCGCCCGACCTCAACCTGCGCCCGCTGCGCCAGGGTGCGCAGGTGATCGGCTATCTCGGTCTGTTGCCACGCCAGGGCCTGGCCGATGCCAGCCAGCTCCGTTTCGTGCGCCAGCAGCGCCTCGGCCTGGTGCTGATCGCGGGTGTCATGCTGCTGGTCTCCGCGCTCCTCGCCCTCCCCCTCGCCAAGCGCCTGGTGCGCCCCCTCAAGGCGCTGGCGGCGGCGACCCATCGCCTCGCCGCCGGCGAATACGGCACGCGGGTCGCGGTGACCTCCCGCGACGAGCTCGGCCAGCTCGCCGCCGACTTCAATGCCCTCGCCCTCACCCTGGAGAAGAACGAAGCGGCGCGCCGCCAGTGGGTGGCGGATATCTCCCACGAGCTGCGCACCCCGCTGGCGATCCTGCGCGGCGAGATCGAGGCGCTGCAAGACGGCGTCCGCCAGCCCGGTCCGGCGACAATCGGTTCGTTGCACAGCGAAGTGCTCCACCTCGGGCGACTGGTCGACGACCTTTACCAGCTGTCCCTCTCCGATCTCGGGGCTCTCAATTACCGCAAGCAAAAGCTCGACCTGCGCACGCTGGTGGAAACGGTGGTCGAGGGCTACCGCGACGCCTTCGGGCGCAAGGAGCTCTCTCTGGTGGTGACGCTGCCGCCCGGCCCGGTTCCCCTCTTCGCCGACGGAGAACGGCTGTACCAGCTCCTCGGCAACCTCCTCGAGAACAGTCTGCGCTATACTGACCCGGGGGGGCGGCTCGCCGTCAACCTCTCGACTGCGGGGGCGCGGGCCACCCTCGACCTTTTCGACAGCGCCCCCGGGGTCGCGTCCGCCGATCTCGACAAGCTCTTCGACCGGCTCTACCGCGGCGAAGGCTCGCGCAACCGGGCCAGCGGTGGCGCCGGGCTCGGACTGGCGATCTGTCGCAATATCGCCGAGGCCCACGGCGGCAGCATCAGCGCCCGGCCTTCGCCCTTCGGCGGAGTCTGGATCCAGGTGGAACTGCCCCGCGCCGGAGCGAGCGCATGAACGACACCATCCTGATCGTCGAAGACGAACCGAAACTCGCCGCGCTCCTCGCCGACTACCTGCACCAGGCCGGCTTTGCCAGTGAGCGCCTCGATAACGGCCTGGCGGTGGCGCCGCGGGTGCGCGCAGCGGCGCCGGCGCTGGTCCTGCTCGACCTGATGCTGCCGGGTCGCGATGGACTGGAGGTCTGCAAGGAGCTGCGCAGCTTCTGTGCGGTGCCGATCATCATGGTGACGGCTCGGATCGAGGAGATCGACCGCCTGCTCGGCCTCGAACTCGGCGCCGACGACTACATCTGCAAGCCCTTCTCGCCGCGGGAGGTGGTGGCCCGGGTCAAGGCAGTGCTGCGCCGGACCGGCGAGGGGCGGGACGGGGTGGACGCGGGGCTGATCCTCGATCCCGAGCGCTACCGGGCTACTCTGCACGGCCGCGACCTCGGGCTGACTGCCCTGGAGTTCAACCTGCTGCAGTTCCTCTTCGCCCATCCCGGGAGGATCTTCTCCCGCCAGCAGCTCATGGACCGCATCTACCATGACCAGCGCATTGTCAGCGATCGCACCATCGACAGCCATATCAAGAAGCTGCGGAAAAAAATTGCCGATATCGATACCACGGCCGAGCTGGTTCATTCGGTGTACAGTGTTGGCTATAAATTTGAATATTGATACAATCCGCGAAATAAGGCAGCGACAACCCTTTGGAAAGCATCTATTTTTGGCCAGAATCCAGGTTCGGATGGCAACGGCCTCTCAGGAATCCCCGCAACGACTAGGAGAACAACGCTATGTTTCAAATCATAAATCTTCGGTACCTGGCCCTGCTTGGCAGTCTCCTCCTGCTCCTGGCAACTGCGGGCCACGCGGCCGACTTCGTCGCCCGCGCCGACGGCACCGTCCGCGATCGCCAATCGGGGCTGGTCTGGCAGGCCATGGACGACGGGACGCCGCGTTCCTGGAGCAACGCCGAGATCTACTGCCAGGAGTTGAACCTGGGCGGCCTTCAGGGCTGGCGCCTTCCCCACCGGCCGGAACTTCAATCCCTGCTGCGCAAGGACGGCGCGGCGCCCCTGATCGACGAAACCCTCTTCCCCCTCACCAAGGCGCTCAAGTACTGGACCGCGGAGCGGGATACGAAGTTCGACACCTTTGCCTGGACCGTCGGTTTCGGCAGCGGCCTCGCCGGCCTCGACGACGTCGGCCGGATGAATTTCGTGCGTTGCGTGCATTGAGCCCCCCGAGGACCAGATCATGACCAACCGCCCGCCCGCCATCGACCTGACCCGCGCCACCCTCGGGATCTTCTTCCTCTGCCTGATGGTTGCGGCCTGCTTCTGGATTCTGCGCCCCTTTCTCCTCTCCCTGGCCTGGGCGGTCATGATCGTGGTTGCTACCTGGCCGCTCCTGCTTGGGGTTCAGGCGCGGTTGCGGGGGAACCGTTACCTGGCGGTACTGGTGATGACCGGGACCATGCTCCTCGTCTTCGTCATCCCCTTCGCTCTGGCTATCGGCACCATCGTCGACCATGCGCCGCAGATCGGTGCCTGGGCCAAGTCGCTGAGCCAACTCAGTCTCCCTGCGCCGCCCGCCTCGCTGGGCGGGCTGCCGCTGGTCGGACCGAAGCTGGCCGGGGGGTGGCAGCATCTGGCGGCCATGCCACCGGAGGAATGGAGCGGCCGGTTTGCCCCCTACCTGAAAAGTACCGGGGGGTGGCTGGCGGCCAAAGCGGGAAGTTTCGGCATGATGTTTGTGCACATCCTGCTGACCTTGGGGCTTTCGGCGCTCCTATATGCCCGGGGCGAGCAGGCGGGTCAGACCCTGGTCCGCTTCGCGCACAAGGTCGCCGGGAGCCAGGGAGAGACCAGCGTCCGTCTTGCGAGTCTGGCAATCCGGGCGGTCGCTCTCGGCGTGGTGGTGACCTCCCTGGTCCAGTCGATTCTCGCCGGCCTCGGGCTCGCCCTGGCCGGCATTCCCCTCGCCACCCTGCTGACCGCTCTGGTCTTCGTCCTGACCGTCGCCCAGATCGGGCCACTGCCAGTGCTGGTCCCTGCGGTCATCTGGCTTTACTGGCAGGACGACATTCTGTGGGGGACGGTCCTTCTGGTCTGGTCCCTGGTGGTAGTCAATCTGGATGCCTTCCTCCGGCCGATGTTGATCAAACGCGGCTCCAACCTCCCCCTGATTCTGATCTTCGGTGGCGTTCTCGGTGGTCTCTTCGCTTTCGGCATTATCGGGCTGTTCATCGGACCGGTGGTGCTGGCGGTCTCCTACACCCTGTTGATGGCCTGGATCGGCGACCATTCCACCGCGCAGGTCGCCTCGGCCCGGGCAGACGTTGCGGGCGACAACCCGGCTGGCGAAAACTGAGTCCGGACCCTCTTCCGCCGTCGCGTCCCCACCCTAAAAGCCCTGGCGGGCGATTGACACCCTTTCCTGGCCGGTGTTAGAGTTACACGTTTTTCCTTCCCGTCTCCCCCCGCCCCGAAAAGGCATGCGCTATGGACCAGAAACTCCAGCTTCTCCTCGACACCGTCCGCAAGCTGATCCGCCGGGGGGCGAGTCCCAACCTTTCCAAGGTGATCGGCAAGTCCCATCCCGCGGATATTGCCCATCTTTTCCGCTATCTCGATCTCAAGGAACAGAAGATCCTCTTCAACCTGATCGATAACCCCGAGACCGCCGCCTACGTCCTCTCGGAACTCGATCACGCTACCGGCGCCCAGCTCTTAGAGCAGATCGACAAGGAGACGATCACCGAAGTCCTGCAGGAGATGCCCTACGACGATGCCGTCGACATCATCCGCAACATGCCCGAGGAACTCGCCGAAGAGATCCTCGGCATCATGCAGGACGAGGACTCGGAGGAGATCGAACAGCTCCTCCTCTATGACGAGGACACCGCCGGCGGCATCATGTCGACGGAGATCTTCTCCCTCAACCAGGACCTCTCGGTTCAGGCGGCGATCGAGGCGGTGCAGCAGGCCGGCGACGTCGAGATGGTCTTCTACCTCTACGTTACCGACGAGCACAACCACCTCGTCGGCGTCCTCTCTCTGCGCCAGCTGCTAACGGTCTCGCCGAAGAAACTCCTCAAGGAGATCATGGGGCGCGAGGTGATCAGCGTGCGCACCGACATGGACCAGGAGGAGGTCGCCCACCTCGTCGCCAAGTACAACATCCTCGCCATCCCGGTCGTCGACGACGCCAACAAGCTGATGGGTCTGATCACCGTTGACGACGTCATCGACGTCATGCGCCAGGAGGCGACCGAGGATATCTACAAGATGGCCGGTGCCAGCGAGGAGGAGCTCCTCTACGGCAACCGCTCCTTCAAGATCGCCCGGCTGCGGCTGCCGTGGCTGATCACCAATCTCTTCGGCGGCATCATCACCGGCTACCTGATGTGGCTCTTCAAGGCGACCCTCGCCGAGGTCATCGCGCTGATCTCCTTCATCCCGGTTATCACCGGCATGGGCGGCAACGTCGGCGGCCAGTCCTCGACCATCGTGGTGCGCGGCTTCGCCACCGGCCGCATCGATTTTTCGACCCTCAGGCAGGTCTTCTTCAAGGAGCTGCGGGTCGGGGTGATCATGGGTGGCGTCTGCGGCGTCACTGTCGGCCTGGTGGCGCTGATCTGGCACCACAATATCGCCCTTGGTCTGGTGGTGGCGCTGGCGATGGTGGCGGCAATGACCGTCGCCGCCTGCATGGGGGTCCTTGCCCCCTCCTTCTTCAAGAAGATCGGTATCGACCCCGCCATCGCCTCCAGCCCTTTTGTCCAGACTGCCAACGACATCACCGGCATTCTCATCTATTTCGGTACCGCGACGATATTTTTGAAATTCCTGCACTGACGCCGGCCATTATGCCGATTACCAATTCAAGGAGCCGCCCATGAGCAAAGAGACCCCCGTCGAAGGGATGCCGATCGGCCTCACCCTCGACCCCGGCACCTACTACCGCTGCACCTGCGGCAAGTCCCAGAACCTCCCGTTCTGCGACGAGTCCCACAGCGGGTCGGAGAACTCGCCGATCCAGTTCAAGATCAAGAAGCGGCAGAAGGTTTACCTCTGCGGTTGCGGCCTGAGCGGCGACCAGCCTTTCTGCGACGGCAGCTGCGGGGTATCGCTGGCGGGGCGGGAGTAAGCCCACGCCCACGCCAGTCTCCTCCCCCCGGTACACTTCCCCTGCCGAGCCCCTCCATGAACCTGCTGCGCACCGACGCCATCATCCTGCGCCATATCGATTACGGCGAATCCGACCGTATCGTCACCTTCTTCAGCGCCGAGCATGGTGTCTGCAAGGGGTTCGCCCGCAGCGCGCGCAAGAGCCGCAAACGCTTCGGCGCGGCGCTGGAGCCCTTTGCCCAGGTGCGGATGCACTGGGTGCCGGCGCAAGGGGAGCGGCTCGCTTCCCTTCGCGAGGCGGAGCTGGTCGATCTGCGCTCCGGGTTGCGCGGCGACCTGGTGGCGCTGGCGCTGGCCGGTTACGGCTGCGAACTGGTCGCGGCGCTGCTGGGGGACCAGACCGGGCAGGAACAGGCCTACCTGCTGCTTGCCTCGTTCCTCGATCATCTCGCCGCGGGCGGCGCGGCGCCGGTGGCGCGGCTTCTTTTCGAGCTGCGGCTGATCGAGATCGCCGGCTACATCCCCCACCTGCTCCACTGTGCCGAGTGCTTCGGTCCCCTCGCTCCGGGAATGGTCGATTTTGACGCCGCCCGTGGCGGCAGCCTCTGCGCCGCCTGCGGGCCGGGGCGGATCGCCGTCGATCTGCTCACCATCGGCACCCTGTCGCGGCTGCTGCGCGGACCGGTGACGGCCTTTGCCGGGGTGCGCCTCTCGGCGACCACCCTGGCCGAAGGCGCGGCGCTGGTCGGCAACGCCCTGCGCGAACATCTGCATCAGCCGATCCGCTCCCTCGCCTTCCTCGACGAGGTGCTGCGTCAGCCCCCACATTAAGTGCGCTTCAGCCGCGATTTTCCTGGCTCTTTGGCTTGACAGCCAGGGGCAAAAGGGCTAGAATTTTTCGCCTGTCGCTTTGTATACAGTATACTTTTCACGGTCCGCCCCGGCGGACCGGAACCGTCTTTTTCCGGAGGCAACGTGACCTTTCAGGACCTCATCCTTTCGCTCCAGAACTACTGGGCCAAACAGGGGTGCATCATCCAGCAGCCCTACGACGTCGAAAAGGGGGCCGGCACCTTCAACCCCGCCACCTTCCTGCGCGTCCTCGGTCCCGAACCGTGGAACGTCGCTTACGTCGAGCCGTCGCGCCGTCCCACCGACGGCCGTTACGGCGAGAATCCCAACCGCCTGCAGCACTACTACCAGTTCCAGGTGATTCTCAAGCCGTCGCCGATGAACATCCAGGAGCTCTACCTCGATTCGCTGAAGAGCTTCGGCATTGACCCGGCCAGGCACGACATCCGTTTCGTCGAGGATGACTGGGAGTCGCCGACCCTCGGCGCCTGGGGGCTGGGGTGGGAGGTCTGGCTCGACGGTATGGAAATCACCCAGTTCACCTACTTCCAGCAGGCCGGCGGCATCGACCTCAAGCCGGTCTCCGGTGAAATCACTTACGGCTGCGAACGTATCGCCATGTACCTGCAGGGAGTCGACAACGTCTACGATCTGGAGTGGGTCAAGGGGATCAGGTACGGCGACGTCCACCACCGCAGTGAGGTCGAATTCTCGACCTACAACTTCGAACAGGCCGATGTCTCGATGCTCCTCAACCTCTTCACCATGTACGAGAAGGAAGCGATCCGCCTGGTCGAGACCGGGCTGGTGCTGCCGGCCTACGACTATGTGATGAAGTGCTCCCATGCCTTCAACCTCCTCGATGCGCGCGGCGCGATCTCGGTCACCGAGCGCGCCAGCTACATCGGCCGGGTGCGCAACATGGCGCGCCTCTGCGCCGAGGGGTACGTGGCAATGCGCGAGAAGCTCGGTTTCCCGCTGCTGAAAAAGTAACGGCCGGCCAGGTCCGGCTTACCCATCTCTGGAGTTTCCATGTCCGCTGAACTGTTCCTCGAAATCGGTACCGAAGAGATTCCCGCCGGCTTTCTGCGCCCGGCGATGCAGGACCTCGAGCGCCTGCTGCGCAAGGAGCTCGAGAACGCCCGCATCGGCTTTGGCGCCATCCGCACCTTTGCCACGCCGCGACGGCTGGCGATCGCCGTGCAGGGGGTCGCCGACCTCCAGGAGCGCATGGAGCTGACCGTCGCCGGCCCCTCGGTGAAGGTCGCCTTCGATGCCGACGGTAAGCCGACCCGGGCCGCCGAAGGCTTCGCCCGCGCCAACGGCGTCGAAGTTGCCGCGCTGTCGCGCATGACCACCGACAAGGGGGAATACCTCTACCTCTCCAAGGTCGAAGAGGGCCGGCCGAGCGCCGAGCTCCTTCCCGAGATCCTGCCGCGGGTGATCACCGCGATCCCCTTCAAGAAGTCGATGCGCTGGAAGGATCTCGACATCCGCTTCGCGCGGCCGGTGCACTGGATCGTCGCCCTCTTCGGCGGCAAGGTAGTCCCCTTCGGTTTCGGCAACCTGAGCGCCGGCAACCGCTCCCGCGGCCACCGCTTCATGGCCAGTGAGGAGTTCGTGGTCGAGACTGTCGCCCAGTGGCAGGCCGAGCTTGCCAAGCGCTTCGTCATGGTCGACAAGGACGAGCGCCGGGCGCTGATCGAAAAGGGGATTGTCACCGCAGCCCAGCAGGTCGGCGGCACCGTCAACCCCGACCCCGAGCTGCTCGACGAGGTCAGCTACCTGGTCGAGGACGTTACCCCGCTCTGCGGTTCGATCGAGGAGCGCTTCCTGCAGCTGCCGCGGGAGCTGCTGATCACCTCGATGCGCGAGCACCAGCGCTACTTCACTGTCGCCGGCGCCGACGGCCAGCTGCTGCCGCACTTCATCACCATCTCCAATACCCGTCCCACCGATCCCTCGGTTGTCATCAAGGGGAACGAGCGGGTGCTGCGGGCGCGCCTCTCCGACGCCATGTTCTTCTGGAGCGAAGACCAGAAGGTGAAGCTCGAGAGCCGTCTCGAGGCGCTGAAGAATGTTGTCTACCAGCAGAAGCTCGGCACCAGCTATGAGAAGGTGATGCGCTTTCAGGAGCTGGCCGTCGGCCTCGCCGACCAGCTCGACCCGGCGGTGAAGGGGCTCACCGAGCGCGCCGCGCTCCTTGCCAAGTGCGACCTCGAGACCGGGATGGTCTACGAGTTTCCCGAGCTGCAGGGGGTGATGGGGCGCGAGTACGCCCGCCTCGAAGGGGAGGAAGAGCGGGTCGCGCTGGCGATCTTTGAGCACTACCTGCCGACCGGCGCCGGCGGCGAGCTGCCGTCCGACAACGTCGGCGCCTTCGTCTCCATCGCCGACAAGATCGACACCATCTGCGGCTGCTTCGGCGTCGGGCTGATCCCGACCGGCACCGCCGACCCCTACGCCCTGCGCCGCAGCGCCATCGGCATCCTCAATATCATCCTCGACCGGGGCTTCCGCCTCTCCCTGCCGCAGCTGGTGCGCCAGAGCGTCGCCCTGCTGGAAGGGAAGCTGACCCGCCCCGCGGCCGAGGTCCGGGCCGAGGTCGTCGAGTTCATCCGCCTGCGCCTGGTCAACCTGCTCGCCGGCCAGGACTATCCGGCCGACGTTATCGAGGCGGTCCTCTCGGCTGCCTTCGACGACGTCGTCGACGCCGTCGCCCGGGTCAAGGCTCTCGCCGAGCTCAAGGGACGCGCCGACTTCGAACCGCTGGCCATCGCTTTCAAGCGCGTCGTCAATATCATCAAGGGGGGGATCGCCACCCCAGTCGACCCGGCGCTCTTCGAAGCCGAATGCGAGCACGCCCTGCAGCAGGCGCTGACTGCCGCCGCCGGCGAAGTCGGCAAGCAGGTCGCCGCCGGCGACTACCCGGCGGCGCTGCGCACCATCGCCGGCCTGCGCGCCCCGGTCGATGCCTTCTTCGACGGCGTCATGGTCATGGCCAAGGACGAAAAGGTGAAAGAGAACCGCCTTGCCCTGCTCACCGGGGTGGCGCGGCTGTTCGAGGGGATCGCCGACTTCTCGCGCATCGCCTGAACCGCGAGCTGCGGAATGTGTTGGGTTTCGCTGCGCTCAACCCAACCTACCGATTCATCGTTCCGTTGGTGTAGGTTGGGTTGAATCTCAGGTGGGTCGAATTCCCCGAAGCTTGCTTCGATGAAAGCGATCAATCTAAACTTTTGATACCCCGTAGCTTGCTGCGGGGAGATTCATTTGAAATGAAACCCAACACCGTTCCGGTATATTTCTATTTTTCCGCCGGCTGTTCCGGCATCCATAAAACGGGGAAACATGGGGGCACTGACGCTCCCGGCCAAATCATTCTGAGGAGGAGAGGTTGATGGCTGCGAAGTACGTATATTTCTTCGGCGACGGCAAGGCCGAAGGCAAAGGGGACATGAAGAACCTGCTCGGCGGCAAAGGCGCCAACCTGGCCGAGATGACCAGCATCGGACTGCCGGTGCCGGCAGGCTTTACCATCACCACCGAGGTCTGCACCGAGTTCTACAAGAACAACCGCAACTACCCCGCCAGCCTCAAAGGCGAAGTGGCCGAGCACCTGGCGCGGGTCGAGAAGCTGATGGGGAAGACCTTCGGCGACGCCAAAAACCCCCTGCTGGTCTCGGTGCGCTCCGGCGCCCGCGCCTCGATGCCGGGGATGATGGACACCGTCCTCAATCTCGGTCTCAACGACACCACCGTGCAGGGGGTCATCGCCCAGAGCGGTGACGAGCGCTTCGCCTACGACTCCTACCGGCGCTTTATCCAGATGTATTCCAACGTCGTCCTCGATCTCGACGGCGACATCCTCGAGCATATCCTCGAGCAGATGAAGGAGAAGCGCGGCGTCCACCAGGATACCCAGCTCACCGCCGCCGACCTCAAGGAACTGGTCGGCCTGTTCAAGCAGCAGGTCAAGTCGGAGCTCGGCCGCGACTTCCCCGAAGATCCGGAAGAGCAGCTCTGGGGCGCCATCGGCGCCGTCTTCGGTTCCTGGATGAATCCCCGCGCCATCACCTACCGCAAGCTCAACAACATCCCTGCCGAATGGGGAACCGCGGTCAATGTCCAGTCGATGGTTTTCGGCAATATGGGGGATGATTGCGCCACCGGCGTCGCCTTCACCCGCGACCCGGCGACCGGCGAGGACTACTTCTACGGCGAGTTCCTGGTCAACGCCCAGGGCGAGGACGTGGTCGCCGGCATCCGCACCCCGCAGCCGATCAACAGGGCCGGCGGCGACGGTACCCTGCCGTCGATGGAAGAGGTGATGCCCGAGTGCTACGGCCAGCTGGTGAAAATCCGCGCCATCCTCGAAAAGCATTACCGCGATATGCAGGATATCGAGTTCACCATCGAAAAAGGGAAGCTCTTCATGCTGCAGACCCGCAACGGCAAGCGCACCGCCAGGGCGGCGGTGAAGGTCGCCGTCGATATGGCGAGCGAGGGGCTGATCAGCGAGCAGGAAGCGGTGCTGCGCGTCGAGCCGTCCCAGCTTGACCAGCTGTTGCACCCCTCCCTCGACCCGGCAGCGAAGAAGGATGTCATCGCCAAGGGGCTGCCCGCCTCCCCCGGCGCGGCCGGCGGCGAGGTGGTCTTCTCCGCCGACGACGCCGAGAATGCCGCAAAAATCGGCCTCAAGGTGATCCTGGTGCGGGTCGAGACGAGCCCCGAGGATATCCACGGCATGCACGCCGCCCAGGGGATTCTGACCGCTAGAGGCGGCATGACCAGCCACGCGGCGGTGGTCGCCCGCGGCATGGGCAAGTGCTGCGTCTCCGGCTGCGGCGACATCAAGGTCGATTACCGCAATGAGCAGTTCACCACCAGGGACGGCACCGTCATCAAGAAGGGGGAAATCATCACCCTCGACGGTTCCACCGGCGAAGTGATCAAGGGGGCGGTGCCGACGGTGCAGCCCGAGCTTTCCGGCGACTTCGGCAAGCTGATGACCTGGGTCGACCAGATCCGGCGCCTCAAGGTGCGCACCAACGCCGACACCCCCCACGATGCCAAGGTCGCGCGCGAGTTCGGCGCCGAGGGGATCGGCCTCTGCCGCACCGAGCACATGTTCTTCGAAGGAGAGCGGATCATGGCGGTGCGCGAGATGATCCTCGCTGCCGACCTCGAGGGGCGCAAGAAGGCCCTGGCCAAGATCCTGCCGATGCAGAAAGGGGACTTCCTCGGCCTCTTCCGCGAGATGAAGGGGCTGCCGGTCACCATCCGCCTGCTCGATCCGCCGCTGCACGAGTTCCTGCCGCACACCGACAAGGAGATCGAGGAACTCGCCGGGGTGATGAAGGTGACGCCCGCGATCCTCAAGAACAAGGCGGAATTTCTGCATGAGTTCAACCCGATGCTCGGTCACCGCGGCTGCCGCCTCGGCATCACCTTCCCCGAAATCTACGACATGCAGGTCCAGGCGATCATGGAGGCGGCCTGCGAACTGATCAAGAACGAGGGGTACCAGATCGTCCCCGAGATCATGATTCCCCTCGTCGCCGAGGTGAAGGAGCTGGCGGTCCTCAAGGCCAACGCTGTCCGCGTCGCCGACGAGGTAATCGCCAAGTACGGGGTCAAGGTCGAGTACCTGATCGGCACCATGATCGAACTGCCGCGCGCCGCGCTGACCGCCGACAAGATTGCCGAAGAGGCCGAGTTCTTCTCCTTCGGCACCAACGACCTGACCCAGACCACCTACGGCCTCTCCCGCGATGACGCCGGCAAGTTCCTTCCCTTCTACGTCGAGAAGGAGCTCTTCCCGGTCGATCCCTTCGTGGCGCTCGACCAGGCCGGCGTCGGCCAGCTGGTGCAGATGGGCTGCGAGAAGGGACGCGCCACCCGCCCCAACATCAAGCTCGGCATCTGTGGCGAACACGGCGGCGAGCCCACCAGCGTCATCTTCTGCCACCAGATCGGCCTCGACTACGTCTCCTGCTCCCCCTTCCGGGTTCCCATCGCCCGGCTCGCCGCGGCCCACGCGGTGCTGAAGGAGAAGTAAGCCAGGGTGATTTTCCTCCCACCGGCATTAGCACTCGGCCCCCGGCTTGTTCCCGGGGGCCGAACTTTTTGGCCATTGCTGATTCCGGCCGGAACCTGTCTGCAAATTATTGTGGTTAAATTGAACCGTTACTATTCCGCCAGGAATGTACCTGCTCCCTGTGGTTCCGGTTCTGGCTCCTGTTCCGCAATGGAAGTGCCCTGCTGAGCGGTGACAACGGAGGTTATCATGAAAATTGTCGTGCTGGATGGACACACCCTCAACCCCGGAGACCTCGACTGGGCGCCGCTGGCCGCCCTGGGGAAACTGGAGATTTTTGAACGCAGCGTCCCCGGCGAGGTGGAGGTGCGCTGCGCCGGGGCCGAAATCGTGCTGACCAACAAGGTCCCCTTCGACGCCGCGCGCCTGGGACGCCTCCCTGAGCTGCGCTACCTCGGCGTGACTGCCACCGGCACCAACGTGGTTGACCTCGCCGCGGCCCGGGCGCAGGGGGTGACGGTGACCAACGTCCCGGCCTACAGCACGCCGTCGGTGGCGGAGCATGTCTTCGCCCTCCTCCTCGCCCTGGCGCGCCGGGTCGAGGGGCACGCGGCGCTGGTGCGGGAAGGGCGCTGGAGTTCGGCACCGGATTTCTCTTTCTGGGAAGGGGAGCTGGTGGAACTGGCGGGGCGGCGTCTGGGGGTGGTCGGTTGCGGCGCCATCGGCCGGGCCGTGATCCGGATCGGCCAGGCCTTCGGCATGGAGGTGGCGGCGCACACCGCCCATCCGGAACGCCACCGGGCGGAGTTGCCGGGCGTGGCATTCCTGCCGCTGGAGGAGCTGCTGGCAAGCAGCGACGTGGTCAGTCTCCATTGCCCGCTGACCCCGGCGACGGAAAAGCTGCTCGACGCCCGCCGGCTGGCGCTGCTGCGTACCGGCGCTTACCTGCTCAACACCGGCCGCGGGCCGCTGGTCGACGAGGCGGCCTTGGCCGCGGCCCTTAACGCGGGCCAGCTCGCCGGGGCCGGCCTCGATGTTCTTGCCGCGGAACCGCCGGCCCCCGACAACCCGCTGCTCAGCGCCCGCAACTGCCTGATTACGCCGCACACTGCCTGGGCGACCCGGGCCGCCCGTTCCCGGCTGCTGGCGGTAGTGGTCGCCAATGTCGCGGCCTTCATCGCCGGGGCGCCGCAGAATGTGGTGAACTGAGGGGGGGGACTGCTATGCCGGAGGGGACGAGGAGGGCCGATAGTGAGGAGAGGGCAGGCGAAGTTTCCGGGGGCTGATGGCGCACCCTGCCTTGACAGCACTGGCGGGCGGGTGGTATAAATCGCCCTCCTCGAACGAACAAACCGGGCCGCCGGGGGGGATTCCCCCGGCGGCTCTTTGCCTGCAAGGACCTCCATGACTGGTAAGACCCCCGCTCCCGGCGACACCGTCGAAGCCCGCTGTACCCGCTGTCGGACCCTCACCAACCACACCATCGTCGCCCTGGTCGAAACCCGCATCGCCCGGGTTCAGTGCAACACCTGCGGCGGGACCCACAATTTTCATCCCCCGGCCGAGCCGGCCAAGTCGCGGACCAAAGCCGTCAGGACCAAGGCCGAACCCCGGGTTTCCGCCAAGGGGAAAGGGGACCAGCTCGCCTGGCAGCAGGCCTGCAGCGAAGCCGATCCCGCCAGCGCCGCACCCTATGCCATGGACCGCAGCTACAAGGTCGGGACGCTCGTCAACCATCCCCTTTTCGGGGTTGGTATCGTTACTCTTCTCACTCCGCCCAACAAGGTCGAGATCCTCTTCCAGGCCGGTCGCAAACTGCTGCGCTGCGCCTGAGCCGTTGCCCCGCCGTCAATCGCCGCTAAGCTTGATACTGAATCGACCTGGCTGTCGTTATGGCGGGCAGAGAAGGCGGAGCGGATGGAGGGACAGTGGATATTGTCGAACTGCATGCCTGGGAGATGGACTACCGGCAGGCTGTTGCCCTGCAGCGCCGCCTCGCCGATCAGGTAGTACTGCAGCTCCCCCCGGGCTGGCAGGGACGCAGCGTCGCCGGGGTCGATGTCTCGTATGAAAAGCACGGCGAGCTCTTCTTTGCCGCAGTGGTGGTGCTGCGGTTTCCCGAGCTGACGCCGCTGGCGGTGGCAACGGCGCAGGCCCGGGTCAGCTTCCCCTACATCCCGGGCCTGCTCTCCTTTCGGGAGCTGCCGGTGCTGCTCGAAGCCTTCCGGCGTCTCGAAACGGTTCCCGATGCCGTCCTGGTGGATGGTCAGGGGATCGCCCATCCCCGCGGCTTGGGGCTGGCAAGCCATCTTGGCCTTTGGCTCGGGCTACCGACCGTCGGCTGCGCCAAGAGCCGCCTCTGCGGCGAACATGCTCCTCCCGGTCCGTGCCGTGGCGACCGGGAAGTCCTGCTGCTGGAGGGCGCGCCGGTCGGCGCTGTCCTCACCACCCGCGATTGCGTCAAGCCCCTTTATATCTCCCCCGGACATTGCATTGACATCGACTCCGCCGTCGCCCTGGCCCTCGCCTGCGGCGGCCGCTACCGGTTGCCGGAGCCGACCCGGCAGGCCCACCTGCTGACCAACCGCCTGCGCCTTGCTGCGCGGGAGGCGTAGCTAGGCCGTTTCAGGCGACGCTGACTTCGAGGCGGCCGACGCCGTCGATCTCGCCGACCAGGGTCTCGCCGCTCTTGACCGGACCGACGCCGGCCGGGGTGCCGGTGAGGATGACGTCGCCCGCTTCGAGGGTGAAGAGGCGGGAGGCGTAGCTGATGATCTCCGGCAACTGCCGCATCATCAGGGCCGTGGTCGCATCCTGCTTCACGACGCCATCGATGGTGAAGCGGATCGGCAGCTCGTGGGGGTCGGCGACCTGCGCGGCGGGGACGAAGTCGGAGAGGGGGCAGGCAGTGTCGAAGCCCTTGGCCGCTTCCCAGGGGAGCCCCTTGGCCTTGAGCGCCCCCTGCAGGTCGCGCAGGGTCAGGTCGATACCGACGCCATAGCCGGCGACGCAGGCCATCGCCTCCTCGGGAGATACATCCTTGACGGTGCGGCCGATGAGGACTGCCAGCTCCACCTCGTGGTGGCAGTCGCTGGAGCTGGCCGGGATCACTACGGTGCCGCCGTTGCCGATGATACTGGTGGCCGGCTTGATGAAGAGGACCGGGGCGTCGGGGACGGCATTGCCGAGTTCCTTGATGTGGTCGACGTAGTTGCGCGCCAGGCAGACGACCTTGCCGACGCTGAATTCCTGGCCGGTGGCGGGGATGCGGACGGTTGCCATATTCTGCTCCTTCTCTGGGGGATGAAATCAGTTTACCGACCCTGACCGGGATGGTCAGAAGGGCGTGCAGGCCAGGACCGGAAAAACCTTTCGCGCGAATCACTTCGGGTAAGATTTGATGCAATTCGGATTTGCCAAAGGGCAACAATTGTCTCACGCAACGCCGCTATGCCGCGGGGTTGCGGTTCTTTAGTGTGAAGTAGAAACCCCCGTCCTCTGGACGGGGTCAGAGTCCTTTGGCTTTGCCAAAAGGGCTCATGGCAATCCATATTCAGGCGTTGTTCCCGCAACGACCTGAACAGAAAGGAAAGCCATGAGCCGTTTTCGAAAAATGAATCTCCCCGCAGCAAGCTACGGGGTATCAAAAGTTTAGATTGATCGCTTTCATCGAAGCAAGCTTCGGGGAATTCGACCCACCTGAGATTAACACATGCGATCTGGCACTGCCAGTATCACATCGTCTGGGTGCCCAAGTATCGCTTCCGGATATTGGAAGGTGAACTGGCGCAAGAAGTTCGAGCGTGTATCCGGATCTTCAGCGAGCAGAGTCACTGCGAGGTCGTCGAGCTGAATGTCCAGAAAGACCATATTCACCTGATCATCATGGTGCCGCCCAAGGTGTCCATTTCGGAGTTGATGGGGCGCCTGAAGGGCCGATCAGCGATACGTATTTTAAAGAACCATCCCAAGTTGCGGAAGAAACGCTACTGGGGCAATCATTTTTGGGCGCCCGGCTACTGCGTTGACACGGTAGGCCTGGATGCCGAGATGATCAGGCGCTACGTGCGGTATCAAGAGCAGCATGAGAAGAAAGTGGAACAACAGCAACTCAAATTCTAATTGTTGTGGACGTGGGAACAACGCTCCGGTGACCCTCTTTGGGGGTCACCGGCAACGCCCCCTCTGGGGGCGCCTTTAAAGCCCCGTCCTCTGGGCGGGGTTTTTTTACTGTGAAGTAGAAACCCCCGTCCTCTGGACGGGGTCAGAGTCCTTTGGCTTTGCCAAAAGGGCTCATGGCAATCCATATTCAGGCGTTGTTCCCGCAACGACCTGAACAGAAAGGAAAGCCATGAGCCGTTTTCGAAAATTAACACATGCGATCTGGCACTGCCAGTATCACATCGTCTGGGTGCCCAAGTATCGCTTCCGGATATTGGAAGGTGAACTGGCGCAAGAAGTTCGAGCGTGTATCCGGATCTTCAGCGAGCAGAGTCACTGCGAGGTCGTCGAGCTGAATGTCCAGAAAGACCATATTCACCTGATCATCATGGTGCCGCCCAAGGTGTCCATTTCGGAGTTGATGGGGCGCCTGAAGGGCCGATCAGCGATACGTATTTTAAAGAACCATCCCAAGTTGCGGAAGAAACGCTACTGGGGCAATCATTTTTGGGCGCCCGGCTACTGCGTTGACACGGTAGGCCTGGATGCCGAGATGATCAGGCGCTACGTGCGGTATCAAGAGCAGCATGAGAAGAAAGTGGAACAACAGCAACTCAAATTCTAATTGTTGTGGACGTGGGAACAACGCTCCGGTGACCCTCTTTGGGGGTCACCGGCAACGCCCCCTCTGGGGGCGCCTTTAAAGCCCCGTCCTCTGGGCGGGGTTTTTTTACCCAGGTCCAGGCATTCTTGCCAAAATCGGGTTCAGTTTTGAGGTTTCGCTTTCGTCGCGTCGTTACGTCGTCGCGTGAGAATCGCCCTTTCACAATTTTTGGTGTCCAGGCCTGATCCGAAATTTATCCGAAGTGATCGGACTTGATCCGCGTGAAACGCTTTTGGCTTTTCGTTCTAACGACTTGCCCGCGGCAGCGCCCAGTTGCCGCGGATCGCCAGCAGCCGGACGACGATGGTCAGCAGTGCGGCGAGCAGGGCGGCCAGCCCCGGCGGCAGCGGCGTCTGGCGCAGCGCTACCAGCAGGACGCCGCCAGCGAGGCAGGCCGAGGCGTAGATTTCGCGGCGCAGGATCAGGGGTACCTGGCCGGAAAGGACATCGCGCAGCACGCCGCCGGCAGTGGCGGTCATCACCCCCATCAGCACCGCGCCGAGCCAGCCGCTGCCGAGGGCGAGGGCCTTGCCGCTGCCGATGACGACAAAGGTGCCGAGGCCGACGGCGTCGAAGTAGAGGAGGGGGTGCTGGAGAAAATCGAGATGGCGGTGCCAGCAGAAGACGGCCAGGGCCACCGCCAGAGAGATATAGAGGTAGGTTTCGTTCTCGAGGCAGAAGGGACGGGCGCCGAGGAGGAGGTCGCGCAGGGTGCCGCCGCCGGTGGCGGTGACCAGGCCGAGGACGACCACACCGAAGAGGTCCATCTCGCGACGGATGCCGGCCCAGGCGCCGGAGGCGGCGAAGGCGGCGGTACCGATCAGGTCGAGGATGTAGAGCAGGTTCATGGCACGCCTCCGGACCGGCAGAATAGCCCCTTGCCGGGGAAAATGCAAGGGGTGGCAGCGGCGCCAAGGTGTGCTAAGATAGCCCGGTCGTGGCCCCGTCGCCCGGCGAATCCAGCAGCGCGAGGCCGGCATGCTCCTCCCCCTTGGCGACAGCCCGAATCCCCCCGGACGCCCTTACGTCAACTACCTGCTGATCGGGATCAATATCGCGGTCTTCCTCGGCGTCTCCCTGCCGCTGATGTGGACGCGCCCCGACCTCAACGATCCGCTCCTCAGTGAGTACCTGCGCGCCATGGGCGCGCGCGGCACCCTCCCGGTGCGCGACATCCTGCAACACGTTTCGGCCTACGATCTTCTCACCTTCGAGTACGGGTTTCGCCCCGTTTCTCCCTCGTTGCTGACGCTCTTCACCTCGCTCTTTCTCCATGGCGGGTGGATGCACATCATCGGCAACATGCTCTTTCTGGCGATCTTCGGCGACAACGTCGAGTACCGTCTCGGCCACCTCGGTTATCTCCTCGTCTACATCGGCACCGGGATCGCGGCGACCCTCTTTTTCGGTTTTTTCGTCCCCGGCTCGCCGATACCGTTGATCGGAGCTTCGGGGGCGATCTCCGGCGTGCTCGGCTGTTATTTTCTCTGGTATCCACGCAACCGGGTCAAGACCTTTGTCTTCCTCTTTCCCTTTATCATCGGCAACTACCTGATTCCGGCGCGCTGGGTGCTCGGTTTCTTCCTGCTGGTCGACAACCTGCTCCCCTTCCTCCTCACCCGGGGGGGCGGCAGCGGGGTCGCCCACGGCGCCCACATCGGCGGCTTTTTGGCCGGCCTCGGCGTCTCCTGGCTGGTCGATCGTCGCGCCCATCATCCAACCCGGAGCAGTGTCCGTTTTTCGCCCGAAGCCGAACCGGTCGAAACGGCTCCCGCGTCCGATGACCGGCCGGAACTGATCTCCCGCAGTATCGCCGCGGGGCGCATGGCCAGGGCCACCGGGCTTTTCCTCGATGCACCCGACCGCGCCAGCCGCAACGCGGTGGCCAGCGAAGATGTTTTGCGCATCGGCGAATTTCTCCTCGAGAACTGGCTCTTTTCCCAGGCCCTGGCGGTTTTTCGACGCTTCATCGCCGAACGCTCCGGTGATCCGGGCATCGACCGCGCCTATCTCGGCGCCGGCCTGGCGATGATGCGGCAGCCGCGGGGACTGACCGCCGCCTACCATTATTTTCTCGCCGCCATCGACGCTGCCCGCACCCCGCAGACTGCCGAGGCCGCCCGCCGCCAGTTGCGGGCCATCGAGCGGTTGGAGGTTACAGAGTGAAAGGCGCGGGAAGGAGCTTTGCGTTAAAAGTTCTAAGTTTTGCGTTTTTGGTTTTGAGTTGAAAACAATGGCCCGGCCCCCAGTTTCCGAATCGCGAATCGCGAATCACGAATCACGAATCACGAATCACGGCCCCATTAAAAGAGGTGTGCGTTGAACGATTTACTTGTCAGCAGCCTGCAGAATCCGCGCATCAAGGCGGCGATCAAACTGCGCGACCGCCGCGGCCGGGCGGCGAGTGGCCTGCTGCTGATCGAGGGTTTTTTCGAACTCGACCTGGCGTGGCGCTGCGGGGTGGTGCCGCAGGAACTCTTCTTCTGCCCCGAACTTGCCCGCGCCGCGGAGCTCGGCCTGCGGGACGAACTGCGCGCTGCCGGCACCCGGGTCTATAATGTGACCGCGGCGGTGATGGGGAAGCTCGCTTACCGCGATCACCCCGACGCCTGGCTGGCGACGGCAGCGGCGCCGCGGCACGCGCTGACCGATCTCCAGCTGTCCGCCAACCCGCTACTGATTGTCGCCGAGGGGGTCGAAAAGCCCGGGAATCTCGGTGCCATCCTGCGTTCGGCCGATGCCGCCGGAGTCGATGCCCTGATCGTCTGTGACGGCGGGACCGACCTCGCCAATCCCAATGTCGTCCGGGCGAGCAAGGGGGCGCTTTTCCGGGTGCCGGTGGTCGAGGCGGGGAGCAGCGAAACCTTCGCCTGGTTGCGGGAACGGGGGATCAAGGTGGTGTCGGCGACACCGGCGGCGCGCTGCGCCCACTGGGACGCCGACCTCCGTGGCGGGGTGGCAATCGCGGTCGGTACCGAGAAGGAGGGACTGTCAACCCTCTGGCTGGAAGGGGCCGATCTCGGCGTCGTCATCCCGATGCACGGAGCGGTCAATTCCCTCAACGTCGCCCAGGCGCTGACCCTGCTGGTCTACGAGGCGCTGCGCCAGCGCAGTTGCGGCGGCTGACCATGTACTGGTACTTCGACTACGACGAGCCCCTCTTTCGCCCGCCTTCGGAAGCGCAGAGCCTGATCTTCCAGATCACCATCGGCTGTTCCCAGAACAACTGCACCTTCTGCGGCATGTACAAGACCAAACGCTTCCGGGTCCGGCCGCTGGCGGAGATTGCCGCCGAAATCGCCGCGGTGCCGTTGCATCACCGTGCCCACATCCGCCGGGTCTTTCTCGGCGATGGCGACGGTCTGGTCTATCCCCAGGCCGGGCTGCGGGAAATTCTGGAGCTGCTGGCAGCCACCTTCCCCAATCTGACCCGGGTTGGCGCCTATGCCTCGCCGGGGAGCCTGACGACCAAAAGCGGCACCGAGCTGGAGGAACTGCGCGCCAGGAAGCTGCGCATCCTCTATTTCGGCCTGGAGAGCGGCGATGCCGTCACCCTCACTGCAATCCGCAAAGGCTTCAGCCCCGAGCAGATGCTGGCGGAATGCCGCAAGGCCCGCGCTGCCGGCATCAAGCTCTCTGTCACCGCCATCCTCGGCCTCGCCGGTCGCGTGCGCAGCCTGGAACATGCCCGCGCCACCGGCGCCTGGATCACCGAACTCTCTCCCGAGTACTTCTCCCTGCTCACCCTTTTCACCCGCCACAACGACGCCTTTTTGCACAGCATCGAACCGCTCAGCCATGGCGGTATCCTCGAAGAGGCCCGCGAACTGTTGCAGCATCTGGCTCCGCAGCAGACCATCCTGCGTTCCAACCATGTCTCCAACTTTCTCGAACTGGCGGGCAGTTACCCCAAGGACCGGGAACGGTTGATCGCCCAGGTCGAAAGCGCGATCCGCGAAGCCCGCCGTCATCCCGACTGGTACGCCCGGGTTCCCGATTACCGGGAGGAGGTCTATTGATTCACCGGGGCTACCGGTCTTTTCGCCATCTGATTCACTGGAAGTAAGCTATTTTGCGGTTGTACTTCAACCTCTTTGGAACCGATTAACACTTGGGGGGATGAAGTTGTGATGGAAATGGCTGGTGAGATGGGGGGGATGGTTAGGTTTCCGGGCTTGGCACAATGGCTGCACTGTTTCAACCCACTTTACATTGAAATGGGCGAGGCGGCGTTTCAACGCCGACCTCTTTGCGTGCTTCATACGTGGCTGGAAAGGAGAGGGTTATGAGGGATTTTATGTATTCGTCAGGGAAGGTCGCCGGATTGCTGGGGGTTATGGTCGCCACGGCCTTGTGTGCGTTGCCGGCAATGGCCATGGACACGTTCTTCTCCGGGCCACGGGCTTTGGGGATGGCGGGAGCCAACGTGGCCTCGGTCAACGACACCAACGCTCAATATTACAATCCGGCGGCGTTCGGGTTTATGGGACACCAGACCGAGGACGGCGGAAGGACCGATAGCGATAACAACAACCTGGGGCGCAAGGACTGGGGGATCGATGTCAATGTCGGTGCCGGCATCCGCTTGCACCAGGATTTTGGTGATTATATTGACACCCTGGCCAATATCGACTATCAGCGACTGAGTAACGAAGGGATTCAGTCCGAATCGGACCTGGCCGACCTGGTGAATCTGCTGAATGGCCTCAAGGCCTTGGAAGATCCGGGCAATGCCATTACTTCCAGCGCCAATGCCGCTCTGGCAGTGCGGGCCGGACATTTCGCCATCGGCGGTCGCGGCAGCTTCGAAGCGGCCGGTCGGGTGTTGAATGTCGACGACCAGAATTTGGGGATCACCAATTCCAGCCTGGGTTCAGGTTCCAACCTTAACGACCAAATCACCAATGCCGTAACGACGCTGCCGACCGGCTACCAGCCGGCACTCCTTTCCGCCGCGGATCAGGGGTCCCTGCTTGCGGCCGGGCTGACTCAGGATGCCATCAATCGGATCGATTTCGTTGCCAACCAACAGGGCCTGACGGTAGCAGAAGTCGGAGCCCTGGTCCCCAACCTGGAGACTCTGGTCGACCAGACCCTGAATGGCGGTGGCGGGGATCTGCAGAACAACACGACCACCGTGGCTCTGAACGGTTTTGCGGTGGCAGAAGTTCCCCTCTCCTACGGCTATGCCATCAACGATCACTGGGCGGTCGGGGCCAACCTCAAGGTGATGAAGGGGCGGGTCTATGGAACCGAAGTGCTGGTTTTCGATGACGGCTCCAGCGATCTGCTCTCCAATGTGAGGGATAATTATCAGGATTCGACTACCTTCGGAGTTGACCTGGGGGTGATGGGGCGCTACAAGATGGTCAATTTCGGCTTGATTGGACGCAACCTCAACTCGCCGGAGTTCGACGGTTTTACTTCCACGACCCAGTTGAGCAATGGAACTACCCAGACGGTCAACGTCGCCGCCGTCAAAATCAAACCTCAGGCAGCCATCGGCGTGGCTTTCATTCCCTTTGAAACCTTGACCCTGGAGGTCGATTACGATCTGACCAAGAACGAAACTGTGCTTAAAAATCCGGTCACCCAGGAACACTATTCCACTCAGAACATTTCCGCCGGCCTGGAATGGGACGCCTTCCGTTTCCTGGCCCTGCGCGTCGGCATTTACAAGAACCTGGCGGAGAGCGATATCGATGTGGTCTACACCGCTGGCCTCGGCCTCAATTTCTGGCTGATGCGCCTCGATGTTGGTGGCGCCTACTCTGGCGAAACCGCACGTTACGATGGTGAGGACTACCCGAAAGAGTCACGGCTTGCCGCCCAGTTGAGTTTCGACTTTTAATCTCAGGTGGGTCGAATTCCCCGAAGCTTGCTTCGATGAAAGCGATCAATCTAAACTTTTGATACCCCGTAGCTTGCTGCGGGGAGATTCATTCTCTAACTCGGGCAACTTCTGGTTCTTCGCCCCCTGCCGTTGCGGCAGGGGGCTTTTTTATTGGTGCGCCAGGCATGGCGCGTAGCGCCTTGACTGGCGCTGTCTGATTCACTGTGGTGGTGAATCAGTGACTTGGGGGTGAAAGTCCCCTGCGGACCCTGATGGCGGGAACCGCTAGCCGGACGGCAAGGGTGTCCATCGCGAGGTGGAATCTGAAGGAAGCCGCAGGCAAAATCCCGGTCCGACGAACAGAAACCGCATGAGGCAGTCTCATCCGGGCGAGAAGGCCAATATCTTCAAAGCCCGATAGCCATCCGGGAGGGTGGGGCTGTAGATGCGGCGGGTAGATGGGAGGAAGGTCACGCGCATTACCCTGGGAGATCTGTCGGTCTGCCTCGTGCTACCGTCACCGTAAGGTGTCGGGACGGGCCGGCAGAAGTCAGCAGAGGCCGTAGTAGCCGGAGTAACCACCCGGCAAAGGGCCGAACACGAGGCGTCGTTTCAGGAGACTCGCGTTTCGATGACGACAAGAGCAGCAGAAGTCCCGGTCGAGATACCGGGAGCCGTCCCGGAGGGCAGCGGCCGGAAGCCGCCAGAGCATGGGAGCGGTGCGTCAAACGTCACGGCAACGAGAGACCCTTCCTGGACGAAAGCGGAAAGGGGGCTGATGGAAGACGTCGTCAGCCGCCCGAACATGATGGCGGCCTTAGAGCGGGTGGAAGCCAACAAGGGCGCCCCCGGCATCGACGAGATGACGACGGGCGAGCTTCGCGGTTTTCTCAAGGAGAAGTGGCCGACCATCAGGGAAGAGTTGCTGAATGGGACGTATCGCCCCCAGCCGGTGCGGAAGGTGGAAATCGAGAAGCCCGACGGGGGAGTGCGCACCCTGGGAATCCCCACGGTGTGCGATCGGCTCATTCAGCAGGCGCTGCATCAGGTGCTGACGCCGCTATTCGATCCGGACTTCTCCGAGAGCTCCTACGGGTATCGTCCCGGACGGAGTGCCTGGCAGGCGGTTAGAGCCGCCCGTCGGCATGTGGCCGACGGCAAGCGCTGGGTGGTCGATATCGACCTGGAGAAGTTCTTCGACCGGGTGAACCACGACATCCTCATGTCGCGGGTCGCCCGTAAGGTCGAAGACAAGCGGGTATTGCTGCTCATCCGGCGGTACCTGCAAGCCGGAGTGCTCGAAGGCGGGCTTGTGTCGCAGAGGGTGGAAGGGACGCCGCAGGGTGGTCCCCTCTCACCTCTTCTGTCGAACATCCTGCTCGACGCGTTCGACAAGGAACTGGAGAGGCGCGGTCACGCCTTCTGCCGCTACGCCGACGACTGCAACATTTACGTGCAGACCAGGCGCAGCGGCCAAAGGGTCATGGCCAGTCTCACCCGGTTCCTGGAGGAGCGGCTGGCACTCAAGGTCAACGTCGCCAAAAGCGCCGTCGACCGTCCTTGGAAAAGGGTCTTTCTGGGTTACAGCATGACCTTTCACAAGAAACCCCGCCTCAAAGTGGCGGAGTCGAGAGTGAAGCGGTTCAAGGCCGGACTCAGGAAGGTCTGCCGACGGGGCAGGGGACGCAGTCTCGCTCAGGTCATCAAAGAAATCACCCCGAAGCTACGGGGGTGGGCCTCTTACTTCCGCCTGGCGGAGGTCAAAGGCATCTTCGAAGAACTGGACAAATGGCTGCGGCGGAAGCTGCGCTGCATTCTATGGCGACAGTGGAAGCGCCCCTATACCCGGGCCAAGAGGTTGATGCAGCGGGGATTGCCGGAAGCCCGGGCGTGGAAATCGGCCACGAACGGGCGAGGCCCCTGGTGGAACTCAGGGGCCTCGCACATGAATGAAGCGTATCCGACATCCTTCTTTCGCTACTTGGGGCTGATCCGCTTGACCGATCAGCACCGCCGCTTTCAGAGCGCCTTGTGAACCGCCGTGTACGGAACCGTACGCACGGTGGTGTGGGAGGACGGCGGGGGCGACCCCGCCTCCTACCCGATGGGACTTCAGGTCCCCGAAGTGGATGAAGGGGATGGTACGGGGGGGGTGGGAGGGCGCAAAAGGCGCAGGAATTCGATCTCCGGTGCCGGCCGGGTGAGGTGGACCCCCTGCAGCTCATCGCACCCCTGGACCAGGAGAAAGGCTCGCTGCTGTTCATTTTCCACCCCTTCGGCAATGACGGTCAGCCCGAGATTATGGGCAAGGCCGATCGTGGTGCGGACGATGGCGGCGGCGGCCTGGTCGGTGAAGATTTCGTGGATGAAGGTGTGGTCGATCTTCAATCGTTTCACCGGCAGGCGGCGCAGCAGGTTGAGAGAGGTAAAACCGGTGCCGAAATCATCGACGGCGATGGTGACCCCGAGCCCGGAAAGACGGGGGAGGACCGCCGCCGCCATGGCCGGGTCCTGCTGCAGGATATTCTCGGTGACTTCGAGTTCAATCCGCTCCGGCGGAAGCCCGGTGTCGGCGAGGGTCTGTCGCAGGGTGGGTAACAGCTCGGGGTCGGCCAGTTGCCGGCGTGACAGATTGATGGCGATGCGTACTGGGGGACATCCCTGGCGGTCCCACTCCCGGGCCTTTTCGCAGGCCCGGCGCAGAATCCAGTTGCCGAGGGGAAGGATCAGGCCGGTCTCCTCGGCCAGCGGCAGAAATTCTCCGGGGAGGAGCATCCCTCGTTCCGGGTGGTTCCAGCGAATCAGCGCCTCGACCCCGCAGATGCGGTTGTCGGCGACCGCCACCTGGTCCTGGAAATAGAGCTGGATCTCGCGCCGATCGAGGGCGTGGCGCAGGTCCACCTCGGTGCGCAGACGCTGCTGGGCCCGGTCGTTGAGGTTGCGGGAGAAGTAACGGTAGGTGTTGCGCCCCTGTTCCTTGGCGAGGTACATTGCCATATCGGCGTGGCTGATCAGGTTTTCGGCCTTGTCGGCATCGTCGGGAAAGAGGGCGATACCGATGCTGGTCGAGGTAAAGACTTCCTGCCCCTCCAGGCGGACCGGCAGGGTCAGTGCGTGCAGGATCTTGCGGGCGGTGACGGTGGCATCGCCGGAGTTGTCGAGGCCGTTGAGAATAATCACGAACTCATCCCCGCCAATGCGAGCCACGGTATCACTCTTGCGCACGCAGCCGAGCAGGCGCTTGGCGACGACCTGAAGCAAGTGGTCGCCGGCGCCATGGCCGAGGGTGTCATTGACCACCTTGAAGTGGTCGAGGTCGAGGAAGAGGACCGCCACCTGCTCCTGCTCCCGGCCGGCCTGGATCAGTTGCTGGTCGAGACGGTCCTGCAGCAGCAGCCGGTTGGGAAGCCCGGTGAGGGTGTCCTGGTAGGCCAACTCCTTGACCGCCGCCTCGGCGGTTTTGAGGGCTGTGATATCGTCGTGGGTAACGACGGCAAAGGTGCCGCCGTCATTGTTGAAGGGGGTGATTCTCCCCAGGTACCAGCGCACTTCCCCATCATTGGTGCGGGAGTATTCGAGAGTGAACTCACTCAACTGGCCGACCAGGACCCCGCGGATGCCGCGGGCAAAGGCGTCGGCCGCCGCGTGCCCCCTGGTTGCGGCGTGATCGAGAAGGTCAAGATAATTGTCTCCCTGCACCGGCTGCTCCGGGAAGGGGCAGTGGGCATGCTCCTGCCAGCAGCGATTGGCCGCCAGGATACCCCCGTCCGCCGAGAGGATCGCGACCCGCTGGGCGAGGGCATCGACCGTGGCCCGGGCGAAGTTCTCCGAGGAGCGCAGCGCCTCTTCGATGCGGCGGCGTTCGCTGATGTCCATCGCCATCAGCAGGGTTCCGCCCGGACTATTGGTCTCGGCAGCGATGGGGGTGCAGGAGACCAGGGTGCAGAGCTCGCCGCCGCCGGCGGTTTGCAGGCAGAGATCGGCGACCGAACCCGGGCCGTCCGGTTTTTCCCGCAGCAGCGCCGCGGCCCGCTCGCGGCTGGCGGGAACGATCAGGTCGAGATAGGGGCGCTGCAACAGCGCCTCCTCGGGGAAACCGAGCATTTTCGCCATCTGCCGGTTGACGAAGTTGACCATGCCGGCCGGAGAGACAATCAGGATTCCCTCTTTGGTCGCTTCGACGACCCGCCGGTAGCGTTCCCCCTGGTTGCGAATCTCCTCCAGCACCGGCTGCAGGCCGTAAATGCCGCCGAGCAACAGGAAGGAAACGCCCAGGCTTAGGATTTCTTCAAGAATATCGGGGGCAAAGCCCTGGGGCGAGATCAAGGCGCGGCAGAGGGTATAGAGGGGCCGGAGGGTAGCGACGATGAGTGACCCGAGGAGGAGATAGCAGTGCCAGCGGTGCCGGAGATGACGAGCCAGGCGCAGGGCCAGCACGGCAGCGGCGCCCCGTAGCAGGATGGTTGCGGTCAGAATGAGCAGGACGATGGTGGTAGTCATGCAGCTGTCGTCGCTCCGGTCGCTGTTTCCAACTGCGAAAACCTTTTGCCGCCGGCCGCTGCCGGCAGCGGGAAGCTTTGGGGGACTGGGTTCATGAAGTATAACAGGGGTGTCCGTTTCCGCTTGGCGGGAAGAGGCTCCCTGCAGGTCTGGGTTTTTGGTTCAGGGGGTCCCTGTCGATGGCGGCAGGGGAAGCCAGCGGTCGAGGATGCTGCGCAGCTGGGGAGTGCGGAAAGGTTTGCCGAGGTGGTCATCCATCCCGGCGTCAAGGCAGTCCTGGCGATCCTCATCCAGAGTGTTGGCGGTCAGAGCGACAATCGGCACCCGCTGGCCACTTCCGGCGGTGCGTTCCTCGGCACGGATCATGCGGGTTGCGGCATAGCCATCCAGTTCCGGCATCTGACAGTCCATGAAGATCAGGTCGTAGGGGGTCCTAGTCCACATCTGGAAAGCCTCTTTCCCATTCCCGGCAAGCTCGGATCTGCAGCCAAAGGTCTCGAGCAGGGTCTTGATGACGTCCTGGTTGACGGGGTTGTCCTCCGCGATCAGAACCAGTCCGCGACCGGTTCCGGCTTCCAGCACCGGGCCTGCCTGCTGGGGAAGAGCGATTTCCGGTTCCGCCGGCATGGCCGCCAGGGCCTGGTGCGACGGCAGGGGAACAACCAGGGGAATGCGGAACCAGAAGGTTGTTCCGCCGCCCGGGGAGCTCTCGACGCCGATCTCCCCCTTCATCAGTTCCACGAGCTGGCGGACAATGGCCAGACCAAGGCCGGTGCCGCCGAAGGAGCGGCTGCGGGAGTCGTCCACCTGGGAGAAGGATTCGAAGATGCTGCGATGGTATTCCGGCGGTATGCCAATGCCGGTGTCGCTCACCGCAAAGCACAGCATCTCGGGCCGGCCGGAGGCATCATCCCGCCGCACCGAAATCGTGATGCCGCCCAGCTCGGTAAATTTGACACTGTTGCTGATCAGGTTGAGCAGGATCTGACGTATCTTTTTGGCGTCCCCTTCCAGGAGCGCGGGGATGTCGTCGGCCACCGCATACTGCAAAGTCAGCCCCTTGCGTTCGACCTGGACCAGGAAGAGGTCGCAGGCTTCGGCAATCAGCTGCCGCAAGATGAAAGGACCGCAGCCGAGGGTCATCTTGCCCGCCTCGATTTTGGAGAGGTCGAGGATGTCGTTGATCAGGTCGAGCAGGACTTCGGAAGAGTGCATCACCGCCGCAGCCTGCTGCCGCTGCAGAACGGAAAGGTCCCCTTGCAGCAGGAGCTCCGTCATGCCGATGATGCCGCTCATCGGGGTGCGAATTTCGTGGCTCATGTTGGCCAGAAAACGCGATTTGGCCCGGCTTGCGGCCTCGGCCCGGTCGGCCAGGTCGACGGAGATATCGAGAGCCTTCTGCAACTCCCGTGTGCGTTGCGCGACCAGTTCTTCAAGCTCCTCCTGCTGCCGGGCAACCCGGTGGCGGTAGTCCCGCAGATGTTCAAGCATGAGCATGAAGGCGTCGCCAAGGGCGACAATCTCCCGGGAACCGGTCATGGCAACATTCTGATCGAAGTTGCCACCGGCTATATTCCGGGTCGCCTCTTCCAGGGCCTTGAGCGGCGCGGTAATTTTTCGGGTTGCGATAACGGTCAGCGCCACTCCGCCAAGGGCGAGCAACAGTGAGGTCAATCCGGTAGAAAGGGCCAGGGCGGTAATCTTCTCGCGGTGGGGGCCGAGGTCGAGGCCGAGGCGGATACTGCCGATGAGTCCGGGAGCCGGGGCAATGCCGTGGTTGATTCTGGCGATGACATCACCCCTCTGGCCGAAGACTGGCACCACCAGTTCCAGGTAGGGGTGGCCGTTGCTGCCGGTCCATTCGCGGGGGGCTGCGTCCAGGCTCCCAGGGGCGGGTTCGGCAGAAATTTCGTTGAAGGAGCCGCCAGGGGTCGCAGGATCCTGGATCAGCAGCTGCTGCTGGTGGTCGAAGATGGCGACATAGGCGATATTCTCGTCCGCAAAGGCCAGGTCGATCAGTTCACGCAAGGCAGCGGGGTCGGCGGTATAGATGGCGTATGCGCTGTTCTGAGCAACCATGGCCGCAGTGGTTTTCAGCCGGTTGACCAGCTGTTGAGTGTGCGAACGAATCTCGGTTACGGCCAGATAGGCGCCCAAGGCGAGGGCAGTAACCAGAATCAACCCGATCGTCAGCAGGTTGAATTTGGTGGCAAGGCGCCAGCTGTGCCCGTCTTTCCAGGGTCGCCGCAGCTCCATATCAGTAAACCTCCTGGGCAGCCCGCAGGACCTTCTCCGGGAACTCGATCTTCATCTGCTCGGCGGTACGCCGGTTGAGGGTGTAAAGAACCTTTCGCGGTGTCTGCAACGGCAGGCTGGCGGGGCTGGCCCCGGCAATGACCTGTTGTGCCAGTTCGGCGCACTGGCGACCGATATCCTGATAATCACGTTCCAGGGCGACCAAAGCTCCTGCTTTGACCCAGGCCGCAGAAAGTCCGAAAAAGGGGATGCGGTTGCGGAAGGAGAAGAGCAACAGGCTGCGTGCCGTCTGGGTGTTGATCACCATCTGATCGCTGAGGCCCCACAGGACATCGGCATGCCTGGCCAGGGTGGTCAAGGCCGCCGGTAGCTCACGGGGGGAGGTGATGGGAACAGCATCCAGGGTGAGACCACTGCGCCGGGCAAACTCGCGGGCATCCGCGATGCGCGCGGCATTTTCCGCCGGGTTGTAGGCGACTCCGATAGTGCGGGCCTGCGGCAGCAGCCGTTGCAGCCAGGCGAGTTGGGTGGCGACCGGGAAATCGAGCACCACCCCGGTGACGTTGGCATTCACGGGGAGCAGCTGTTCACTCAGAACCAGGCCGAAAACGACGGGGATATCGGCGACCTCGCTGGCGATGGTGTTAAGGGCGCGCGAACCGAGAACGAAGATCACCTGCGGCCGGCGGTTGCGGATGCTGGCGATCTGCTCGGCGACCAGCGATTCGTCCGCGGCCAGAGAATAGACTTCCAGATCGAGGTCCTCGCCGAGGCCGGCGAAGCGCTCCCGGAAACCTGCCAGCATCGCCGTGACCGGGGCCTCGGCCTGGGTTGTCACCACGGAGACGACCACGGCGGCATGCGCCAACCCGGCGAGCGCCAAAAGGAGCAGCGCCAGGGTCAGGGCCAGCACCCAGGCCAGCCGTCGCATGTCGGGGACTGAAACCATCGCCGGTCCCTTCAGAAACTGTAGGTCAATTGGCCCCGGATGGTACGGCCGTCCTGGACGATGCTGTCCTGAAGGTGAGCCGCCGAAACCGGGTCGGAATAACGCTTGTCGAACAGATTGAAGAGGCTCAGGGTCAGTTCGAGACCTGGCAGCAGTTTTCTTCCGGAAAGGGTCAGGTTGGTAATCGCGAACCCGCCGCACTCCCTGCCGGAGACGGTCCTGCGGCTGCTGGTATAGCGCTCTTCCACCGCCAGGAACAGGTATTCGGTCACCAGGGGGGCGACCAGGCCGAATTTTACCAGGTGGCGCGGTGCATTGCTGAGCGTTTCCCCGCTGCGCTGATCCTCAGCGCGCTGCAGGGTGTAGCTCCCCCGTCCTTCCCAGCCGCCGTTAAGGCGTCCTTCCAGCTCCAGTTCCAGCCCTCTAGCCTCCACCTTGTCAAGATTGCGAAATACCAGAAGTCCGTCTGCCGGGTCGAGGGTCAGATTGATCAGGTCATCAATCCGGTAATAGTATCCGGTGGCCACTGCGCGCAGGGCATCTCCGAAATACTGCTCCCAGACCAGTTCCCAGGTCCGGATCGTCTCCGGGTCGAGGTCGGGATTCGGTTTCTGGGTCACGAGTCCGTCGTGATAGTAGTTTTCAAAGGCCGACGGGGCACGGAAGGCCTGGCCGTAAAGAAACTTCAGCGCCGTTTTTGGCCGGGGGGTGTAGATCAGGGCGAGGCGCGGGCTGGTGGACCAGCCGAAGGTGCTGAAACGGTCGCAGCGCACCCCCAGGCTGAGCGAAAGGTCCTGGCCGACCCGGTATTCGTCCTGCAGAAAAAGGCCGATATTGGAGGTCTGCTGCCGGGAATCGAGGTTGACGGCAAGGTCCGAATTCTGCAGATCCTGGCGGAAGTTATCCCGGTACTCGCCGCCGGCGACGAGATGGTGTGGTCCGATCGATTTGCCGAGCTGGAATTCGCTCCCCCACCATTCACCCCTGAACCGGTCCTGGTTGACGACCAGCAACGGGGGCGGGACCGGCGCAAAGTCATAGACATAGTCACCCTCGGCCCGGAAGTCTTCATAGCTGGCGCGGAAGAGCAGCTCCAGCTCCCCGGGGAAAAGGTGCTGGTAGTGGAGGCGGGCGGAAGCCTGGCGCCCGGAGGTCCGGTTGCGGGGGTCGTTGAAGACGGTGCCGAAGGCCCCGGTGGGGGTTTCCTTTTCACGGTCGCCGAAGGCGGTCTCCAAGGTGAAGTCGCCGAGGGAGACCTTGCCGAACAGGGTATAAACCTTCTCCCCGTCGCGGTCGGTAGCGACCCCGGCGTTGGTTTCCGGAGCGTCAAATTCCGCGTAGTAGAGGGACGAATCCCCGTTGCTGCGGTAGCTGCTGCCGGACAGGAGGAACTCGCCCCCCCCGGGAAAGCGCCTGCCGTAACTGAGGCGACCGCGGTAAGTCTCCTGGCTGGCAGCGGTGGCAGCCAATTCAGTCCCCTGCAGGTCACGCCCGCGGCGGGTGATGACATTGATGACGGCAAAGAAGGCGTTGCTGCCGTAGAGGGAGGACCCCGGACCGCGGACCACCTCGATTCGATCGATCAGGGCGACATCGAGGATGAAGTCGTTGCCGATGGCAGCGGTGTCAAAAATGTTGTTGTTGCTGCGACTGCCATCAATCAGGAGGAGGATGCGGGAATTGAAGTCGCCGGGGCGGCCGAAGCCACGGACCCCGAGAAATTCGGTCTGCCGGTCGTAGCTGGTGTAAAAACCGCGCTGGCTGCGCAGAATGTCGGCGAGGGTGCGGTAACCGTATTTGCGGATTTCCGCGGCGGTAATGATACTGACCGCCGATGGCGCCGCGGTGACTTTCTGTTCGTACTTGGAGGCAGTAAAGACCGAGGGAATTTCCGCGAACAGGATGTTCTCTTCGCCTCCCGGAGGTTGGGCCAGCCCTGGGCAGGCACTCCCGAGCAGGAGGCCCATGGTTACCAGGCGGCAGAAACTGCGTCCCAGGAGATGTCGCCGGTCAGCCACGGTGCCCTCCAGACAGCAATGGGTAGCGGGTCATTTCGCGGGGCGGGCCGGAGGGTAATGCTCCCGGACCGCAACCTTTGCATGCACCGGCCTTGTACCGGGCGATTCCAATGAATGTCTGCAGGTACGCATGACCTGACATTAATGCTGACTACTTATATCGCAAATAAGGGGTCTGTCAATTTCCCCCGGATGGCGGCCCGGACTCCGGCGGAAGGCGCCGGAACCCGGGCCGCTTTTTCAGCTCTCCCGGCGCTGCAGGCGGGTCATCGATTCGAGGTAATCGAAACTCTCGCCGCTGTCAAACCAATTGTCAAGTCGGCGCAGGCAGCAACAGCCCATCATCATCCGCTGCATCACCCGGCTCAGCCCGGTAGTGGTGCGGACATGGGCCGACAGCCGGTCAAAACCGCGTTCCCCCGCTTCCCGGCAGAGGCCGGCCATCAGGGATTTGACCCCGACCGTCTGGCGGCGCCCCGGTAGCGTCTGGATCAGGTCGATGTAGAGAGTCCGGGGATTCTCCGTCATCGCCGGGTCCCAGGGACGCAGCTCGGCGCCAACCCGATCCTGGGGAATGGCCAGGAGATAGCCGGCGATCACCCCTTCCACCGTCCGGGCGATCACGTTGATATTCAACCGGTCGGAGAGGCCCTGCCGGTAGTAGGCTTCGGGGTCCGGAAACTGCATGCGCGGGGGAAAGGCGCTCTGCTGCAAGGCGACCAGCTCGGCGACCAGTTGCGGTTGGCAGCCCGCGGCGATTTCGATTCGGATGAGGCGATTCATGGTTGGACTCCTTTCCAGAGAAGAATCAGGTCGGTGATGCCACCGCAGCCGAGGGTATAGACCTGGACCCAGATGAACATCTGGAGGCCGCTGGCGGCCACCAGCAGGGCCAGTTGCGCCCCGCGGGAGGTGAGGCGTCGGCGCAGGTAGATCAGGAGTTGGCAGGGGCCCTCCCAGAGGAGCAGCCGGACGCAGATCGCCCCTTCCAGCAGGTGGCCGACCCAGGGGGTGCGGTTGCCGGAGAACTCGGTCCAGCGGCGCAACGCCTGCATCAGGGTGATATCTACGCCGAGGCGGTCATTGCAACGGATGAAGAAGCTGGCGAGGGCCAGGTTTGCGGCCCAGAAGGCCAGCCAGATCTCGGTCGTCGAAAACCCCCGCAGTTTCAGCCAGCCGAACAGGGTGGCACTGACCGCCAGCAGCAGCCATTCGGTGAGGTAAAAGGTCGGAACAAGGGCCGCCAGCAGCAGTCGCGAGCGGCGTTCGGATTTGATCGGCCGCTCAGGCATGGTGCTCTCCCCAGGTCGTCAGGGGGAGCGGCACAAAGGTGCAGTCCTCCGCCACCGGAGAAGGGGCGGGCAGCGCCCGCAGTACCTCCTGCTCCAGCAGCGAGGGGTACCAGGACCAGTAGGGGTCCCGCTCTCTGGCAATCGGCAGCAGGGGTACGATCAGCGGCTGGAGTCCGTAGCGGGCGGTGACCTCCTGGAACGCCGGGCGGATGATCCGCCGGGTGAATTCCGATTCCTGACCCTCGGTGTGAAAGTTCTCAAAGAGGATGCCATCACAGATGAAGAGGCTCAGCAGTTTCGGCCAGAAGCGGGCCGGCTGCCCCCCCATCCGCGCCAGCCAGCGACTGTTGTCCAGAACTTCCACCCCGGGGAAATGCTGTTGCAGGAGGCGATGATGGAAGTGGATAAGTCCTTCCCCCCAGCGGGTTTGAACCACCCGCAAGGGCTTGCCGTCGTAACGTTCGACATCGATAAGCCAGTGGCTTCGGGTGCGGTAACCGCCGTTCTTCCCCTCGCCCAGGTAAAAGGTCTGCTTGGCCAAGGAGAGTTTGTCCGGATTGCCGGAACAGAATTTGTCCTCGCCATAGTCGGGACAGACAATTTTCAAACCGACCGATCGGACCCGGGCTGCAAAGATATGGAATTCGAAGTTGGGGGTTGCCAGTTGCCGGGCGAGGACCGCCCGCGGACCCGCCCGCAGAAAGTCGGGGAGGGGCCCCAGGTCATTCCTTAACCGTTCCTGGAGTTGCGCATCTTCCCGGCGCTGCCACAGGGCGAGACGAGCTGTTTGGGCGTTGACGTACATGGCGGTATTCTCCTTTCCACGCTGATGGGAGTCCCCCGGGGTGACCGGTGAGACCTGGCAAATCCGCTGCAGGAGGATTCCGGCAGCGGGGCTTTGAACCCTAGGGTAGCAGCCGGGGGGCACTAATTAACTGACCGGTCGCGGGCAGCGGCTGGCGCATGGGAGAGGATTGGATAACCGGGGGGAGCTTCAGAAGGGGAAGAAGAGCGGGATCAGCAGGGTGGCAAGGAACCAGACGAGGAGATTGAGGGGGGCGCAGCATCGAGTGCGGCGCGGAACTGCTGCGCAGCGCGGGTCGGGTCGGCGACGGCGAGCAGGGCGGCAATGGCCGCGGCTCCGGCAGCCCCGGCGGTGCGCAGTTGCGGGACGCGGTCCGGGGTGACGCCGCCGAGAGCAAAGACGGGGAGTGCCCCGGCGACACAGGCCGCAGCCAACTGGGGAGTGCCGACCGGCTCGCCAAAGGGGGCCTTGGCGGGGGTATGCCAGATGGGGCCAAAGGTGGCGAAGTCGGCCCCGGCCGTGGCGGCCCGGCGCAGCTCCGTCAGGTCGTGGGTGGAGACACCGAGGAGCGCCCTGGGCCCGAGCTGCCGCCGCGCTTCGAGAAGGGCGGGCGGGTCCGGGCCGAGATGAAGGCCGTCAGCGGCGACGGCCCGGGCGACATCGAGACGCCGGTTGATCAGCAGCCTGGCGTGGTAGCGGGAGGTCAGGCTGCGCAACTGCCGGGCGAGGTGGAGAAATTCCGCTGCGGGCAGATCCTTCTCCCGCAGTTGCACCGCCTCTACGCCGCCGGCCAGGGCGCGCTCAACCGCAGCGAGGAGGTCGCCACCGGGGACGACGTGGCGGTCGGTAATCAGGTAGAGGGAGAAGGGGATGGCGGGCGTCATGAGGTCAGGCCGCCCCGGTGGTTCGGTCGAGAAAGGCGCTGTCCCAGTCTTTCCAGACCGGGTCGTATCCCTTGCTGCGCAGCATTGCCGCAAACTCGGCCGGGGTGCGGTCGTCGTCGATGGCAAACTGTTCGGTCTGCTTCCCGGCCCCGGCGTAACCGCCGGGAGCGGTGCAGGAACCGGCGCTCATCTGGGTGATACCCAAAGGGAGGAGGTGGTCGCGGAAAGTGGCGCTCTCCCGGGTCGACAGGACCAGGCCGGCGTCGTGGAGGAGCAGGCGCATGGCGCAGATCAGCTGCACGAAACTGCGGTCGGAGACCAGATACGGTGGCTGGAAACCGCCGTCGGCGGGGCGCATGCGTGGAAAGGAGACGGTCAGCTGGCTGCGCCAGAAGTGGCGGGCGAGGTAGCGGCCGTGCAGACCGGTGAAGAAGGCCTCGCTGCGGAAGGGGCCGAGGCCGAGGAGGGCGCCGATACCGAGTTTGCGCAGGCCGGCGGCGCCGCCGCGCTCCGGGGTGGCGAGGCGCCAGGCGTAATCGCGCTTGCGGCCAAAGGGGTGCATCTCGGCGTAGAGGGCCGGATCGTAGGTCTCCTGGTAGATGGTCAGGGCATCGACCCCGGCGGCCGCCAGACGGCGGTATTCGTCCGCTGCCATCGGGAAGACTTCGAGGCCGATGGAGGCGAAGAGGGGGCGGACCCGGCGCACGGCAGCCTCGAGATAGCCGACATCCGCGGCCTGGGGGGCTTCCCCGGTCAAGAGCAGGACGTGGCGGAACCCCTGGTCGGCGAGGACCCGGGCCTCCGCCTCGATTTCATCGAGATTAAGGGTGTTGCGGGCGACCCGGTTCTGGGCGGCAAAGCCGCAGTAGCGGCAGCCGTTGTGGCACTCGTTGGAGAGATAGATCGGGGCGTAGAGGAGGATGGTGTTGCCGAAGCGGCGCCGGGTGATGCGGTGCGCCTTCTGCGCCAGCGGCTCCAGGTAGTCCTCGGCGGCCGGCGAGAGGAGCGCCATGTAGTCGGACTCGGTCAGCCGTTCGGCTGCCAGGGCCCGCTCGACGTCGGTGGAAGTCTTGGCCGCGATGTCGGACTCGACCTGTTCGGGGGTGTAACGCTGGATAATGTCGAGAAAACTCATGGTCGTTATAGATCCTATGGGTCCCATAAGTCGTATGGGACCTATAAAAAGCTCTTGCTAATCCCGCAGAAAACCGGTCAGGGGGCTGCTCGCCTCGGCCCGGGTGCGCTGCTCGCCGAGCCCGGCCAGGAACGCTTCGCGGCCGGCCTCGACTCCCTTTTTGAAGGCGGCACCCATGGCGCCGGGGGCGCGGGCGACGGCGAGGGCGGTATTGACCAGCACCGCGTCGGCCCCCATCTCCATCGCCTCGGCGGCGTGGGAGGGGGCACCGAGGCCGGCATCGACGATGACCGGAACGATCGCCTGCTCGATGATGATGGCGATCTGCTCGCGGGTGCGCACCCCGCGGTTGGTGCCGATGGGGGCCCCCAGCGGCATTACCGTGGCGGTACCAGCTTCCTGCAGGTGCTTGGCCAGCACCGGGTCGGCATTGATGTAGGGAAGAACGATGAATCCTTCCTTGACCAGGACCTCCGCCGCCTTGATGGTCTCGATCGGGTCGGGGAGGAGATAGTAGGGGTCGGGGGTCACCTCCAGCTTGACCCAGGGTTCGCAGCCGGCCGCGCGGGCGAGCCGCGCCAGGCGGATCGCCTCCTCGGCGTCGCGGGCGCCGCTGGTGTTGGGGAGGAGCAGATAGCGGGCCGGGTCGATATGGGCAAGCATGTCGTCGGCCGGGTTGTCGATGTCGATCCGGCGCAACGCCACGGTGACGATCTCGCAGCCGGACTGCTCCATCGCCGCGACCATCAGGGCGCTGGAGGCGAACTTGCCGGTGCCGACGAGGAGGCGGGAGGTGAATTCGCGGCCGGCGATAATGAGTTTGTCCATGATCGAATCCTTGGTTAAGGCTTGGTTGCTTTTGTTCGGGACGTGGGAGGAGGGACGCGGACAGGCAAGGACGGGATCGTTCCCGTCCTGCGTTCCTCGTCCCGGATCCTTATCCGCCGCCGACAAACTGGACGATCTCGACCTGGTCTCCCTCCGCCAGCAAGGTGGCAGCGAAGGCGGCCCGGGGAACAATGGCGCGGTTGCGCTCCACCGCGACCCGGGCGGGGTCGAGGCCGAGGGCGGCGAGGAGCGAAGCAACGCTGCTGCCGGCGGGGATGTCGACGGGCTTGCCGTTGGCGATGATCTGCATGGATTCTCTCCTAAACCGGGTCTGCGCCGAGCAGCAGGCGCAGTACGGCGTTGGCCTGGTGGTGGGCGGCGATCCCAACCCGCGGCGCCATCAGCCCCTGGCCGGGAGCGGCGGCGCTGGTGCCGTCGCCGACCAGGGTCAGGCGGCCCCCGACCTGCCGGCTGACGATCGTGTTGGCGGGGCCAAAGCCGGCCATCCCCGAGGCGGCGACCAGCGGCTTGTCGGCGACCTTGCCGAGGAAGGTTTCGACCAGCATCGCCTTTTGCTCGGCACGGTCGAAGGCCTCGACCATGACATCGACGCCGGCGAAGAGGGTCGGGATGTTGTCGGTCGTCAGTCGGAGGTGATGGGTGGCGACCTGCACATACGGGTTGATCCGCGCCAGGTTGTCCCGCAGCGCCACCACCTTG
Source organism: Desulfuromonas carbonis (assembly GCF_054658035.1). NCBI lineage: Bacteria > Pseudomonadati > Thermodesulfobacteriota > Desulfuromonadia > Desulfuromonadales > Desulfuromonadaceae > Desulfuromonas > Desulfuromonas carbonis. The sequence continues at coordinate 2,113,683 of NZ_BAAHXR010000003.1, forward strand.
GGCAGGCCGAGCTGGTCGATGAAGTATTGCTGCCGGTTGAGATTGGAAGGTTCGACCAGGTCGAAGTCGGCGATGGTCAGCCGGCCGATGCCGCAGCGGGCGAGGGCGACGGCAATGCTCGAGCCGAGACCGCCGACGCCGGCGATGCCGACATGGGCCTTCTTCAGCCGGGCATGGACTCCCGGGGTGTGGCGGGCGACGAGCAGGGTTTCGAGTTCCTCGGCGGCGGGGATTTCGCCGCGGCGGATCAGCACCAGGCGGTCGTCCTCCGCCAGGGGCTGGTCCCCCTCCAGGGGGAAGCCGTTGCGGATCACCAGGTCGGCGTCGGGTTTGAATTGCTGGCACAGCGCGGCGACGGTGGTGCCGGCGGGGATGTCGTGGGATTGTTCGTTGACAAAGATGCGCATGTCCGAAAATACCAAGGGCCGCGAAAAGCGGCCCCTGCGGAACAATGCGTCCGGATGGTGCGCCGCTTTCCTACGCCGGAATGACCCGGATCAGGTTCGAAGGGTCGTCCGCTCGCGCGGACTCTCAGTGAAAGAAAATCACTCCCCTAGGGCTGCTGTCGAATTGTATGCTGAACCTACCAGCCGCGGCCGTCGCTTGTCAACGGCTTTGTCTTCGGTCGGCGCCCGGAAGCCTTGTTTTTTCGCGGCGGTTTGGTGTAGGATTAGCGAGCTTTGCCGGATAGGGCAGGGCGTTTCGACAAAGGAGTCATGATGACCGCACCCAATCCCGAGTTCATCCCCAAATGGATCGCCTGGGAATCGACCCAGCGCTGTAACCTCAACTGTGTTCACTGCCGCTGTTCCTCCGACATGGATGCCGCCATCGGCGATTTCAATACCGAGGAAGCCTTCAAACTGATCGACGACATCTGCGAGGTCAGCACGCCGGTGATGGTCCTCTCCGGCGGCGAACCGCTGCTGCGCCCCGACATCTTCGACATCGCCAGGTACGGGACGTCGAAGGGGCTGCGCATGTGCATGGCGACCAACGGCACCTTGATCACCGACGAAGTCTGCGCCAAGATGAAGGAGGCCGATATCAAGATGGTCTCCCTCTCCCTCGACGGCTCCACCGCTGCCATCCACGACGACTTCCGCTCCTGCCCCGGGGCCTTCGAAGGGGTGGTGCGCGGCGCCGAAACCCTCAAGCGCAACGGCATCAAGTTTTTGGTCAACTCCTCCTTCACCAAACGCAACCAGGCCGATATCGCCGCCACCTTCAAGGTCGCCAAGGGACTCGGCGCCACTGCCTGGTACATGTTCATGATCGTCCCTACCGGGCGCGGCGAGGAGATCATGAACGAACTGATCAGCGCCGACGACTACGAGGAGATTCTCGCCTGGCACTACGAGCAGGAGAAGGGGGAGGAGGACATCCTGATGCGCCCGACCTGCGCCCCCCACTATTACCGCATCGTGCCGCAGATGGCCAAGGCCGAGGGGGTCGACTTCAAGCGCCGCAGCCTCACTTTCTCCACCGGCGGCGGCAAGGGGTGCATCGCCGCCCAGACGATCTGCCTGATCGACTGCTTCGGCAACCTCAAGCCCTGCTCCTACTTCCATTCCTCGGTCGGCAACGTCAAGCAGATCTCCTTCAAGGATCTCTGGTTCAATTCCAGGGTCTTCAACGACCTGCGCGACTTCAAGAAGTACAAGGGGAAATGCGGCGAGTGCGAGTTCATCAACGCCTGCGGCGGCTGCCGCGCCCGCGCCGACGCCGTCCATGGTGACTACATGGCAGAAGAGCCCTTCTGCAACTACATCCCCAACCGCACCCGCAAGCGGATGGAGAAAGAAGCCGCGGAAAACGCGCCCAAGTGAAGTTCCCGGCGATGAGCGATGAGCAATGAGAAGGATGCCTTTCCCGTTGCTCATCGCTCGTTGCTCATCGCTATTTTTTCAGGAGGCAATAAACCGATGTCCACCGAATACACCTTTCTCAAGGCCTGCTGGGGCCAGCCGACCGATTATGTCCCCGTCTGGCTGATGCGCCAGGCCGGCCGCTACCTGCAGTGCTACAAGGATGTCCGCGCCAAGGGGGGCGGCACCTTTCTCGACCTCTGCAAGGACCCCGAGCGCGCCGCCGAGGTGACGATCCAGCCGATCGATATCCTGGGCGTCGACGCCGCGATCCTCTTCTCCGACATCCTCACCCCCATCGAGCCGATGGGGATGGCCCTCGATTTTGTGCCCGGTCCGGTCTTCGAAAAACCGGTCCGTACCGCCGCCGATGTCGACGCGCTCATCGTGCCGGAGGATATGGCCCAGGCCGTGCCCTACGTGCCGGCGATCATCCAGCGCCTGCGTAAAGCCTTCGAAGGGCGGGTGCCGCTCATCGGTTTTGGCGGCGCCCCTTTCACACTTGCCTGCTACATGGTCGAAGGGAAGGGGAGCAAGGACTTCGCGGCACTGAAGCAGATGATGTACGCCGACTTCCCCCTTTACGACGCCCTGATGAAAAAGATCACCGAGATGGACCGGCGCTACCTCAACATGCAGATCGCCGCCGGCGCCCAGGCGATCCAGATCTTCGACACCTGGGGCGGGCTCCTCGCCCCCCACGACTTCGAGCGCTACATCCTCCCCTACGTCAAGGAGCTGATCGACGGCCTCGACCGCAAGGGGATCCCGGTGATCTACTTCGTCAAGAACGGCGGCACCATGCTCGAGCTGGTCAAGGAAGCCGGCGCCGATGTCCTCGGCCTCGACTGGCACGTCAATCTCGGCAAGGCCCGCGACATCCTCGGCGACAAGATCGCCGTGCAGGGGAACCTCGACCCGACCGTCCTCTACGCCCCGAAACCCTACATCGAGAAGGAAGTGCAGCGCATCCTCGACGAGAACGCCGGCCGCCCCGGCTTCATCTTCAACCTCGGCCACGGCATCCTGCCGACGGTGCCGCCGGAGAATGCGATTCACATGGTGGAGTGCGTACACCGCTTGAGCGGGAAGTAAGCCAACTTTTTAACCATCGCTCAGGAGGCACAGCGCACGGAGAACTTCAAACGTCCCCCGGTGCTGTGCCTCCTGCTTTTTTGGGGAATCCGTAGGGTGGGTTGAATGCAATGAAACCCAACGGTGCCAGCATCGCAACGGCGGTGAATAATTCTGATACTTTCCAGGAGCGAAACAATGGATAAATTCATTGAAGAACATCGAGAAATCATCAAGCGCCTGGCGACTCTTCGCGGCGCCACCCGGGTCAGGCTGTTTGGTTCCCTGGCGCGGGATGAGGGAGGACCAAAGAGCGATATCGATTTGCTGGTTGATCTTGAGGAGGGACGTTCCGCCCTGGCTTTGGGCGGGCTGCTGAAGGATCTTGAAGAATGCCTCGGCCGACGGGTCGATGTGGTGACCCCGATGGCCCTGCATCCTCGCATTCGGGAAGATGTCCTGAAACAGGCAGTTGACCTGTGACCGGGGCAGATCGAGATCAGTTGCTGATCGAACATATGCTGGAGTGCATCGCCCGCATTGAAAAGTATGCTGCGGGGGAGAGTGAGCGGTTTTTCGCCTCCGATCTGGTGCAGGACGGGGTCATCAGGAATCTTCAGACGATGGCGGAATCAAGTCAGCGTTTGAGTGACGGGTGCAAGGAGAGCCGACCAGAAATTGACTGGAGGGCAATTTCCGGATTCCGCAATATTCTGGTTCATGATTACCTCGGGATCGATCTGAAATTGATCTGGCTGGTGGTTGAGAAGGAACTCCCCCTGTTGAAGCGCGCACTTGAAGCGATGCTCGCCGCGTAGGTTGGCTTGAATGTAATGAAACCCAACGTTGCCGGCATCACAACGGCGGTGAATAATTCGGGTGAAATCCAGCGTGGTTTCCGGGGTCGCGGAGCATGTTGGGTTTCGCTTTGCTCTACCCAACCTACATTTTGTCCTGAAATGGAACTTTCCCGGTCCTGATCTGTTTGGAGGGTATCCCCATGGTTAAATCATCCATCGCCCTGTTCGCCCTTGTCTTCTGCGCCGCCCAGCCTGTTATCGCCGGCTTCATCCCCGGGTTCGAACCGGTGTGGGAGAAGTACCGGCGTGCCTCCTTACCGGCCCCGTCCGGCGGGACCAACTCTGGCAGCTCCTGGACCGACCCGACCACCGGGATGGAGTTCGTATTCGTCAAGGGGGGGTGTTTCCAGATGGGGAGCCCCGCCAGCGAAACAGGTCGCGATGGTGATGAGGGGCCGGTGCACGAGGTCTGCGTCGATGATTTTTATTTGGGCAAGACCGAGGTGACCGTCGCTCAATTCCGCCGCTTCGTCGAGGCAACCGGCTACCGCACCGAGGCGGAGAGTGGCGACGGTAGTTATGTCTATAAGGGCGCGAAGTGGGAGAAGCAGGCCGGCGTCAACTGGCGCCGCAACGCCTTGGGCGACGGCCCGGCCGACGACCGGCACCCGGTGGTGCATGTCTCCTGGAACGATGCCGTCGCCTGCGCCAAGTGGCTCGCCGGCAAGAGCGGTCGCTCGCTGCGTCTGCCGACCGAGGCCGAGTGGGAGTACGCCGCCCGCGCCGGCACCCGCAGCGCCCGCTTCTGGGGGGAAGATTCCGGCCAGGCCTGTCGCTATGCCAACGTGGCCGACCGGACCGCGAAGCGCAAGTGGAGTGGCTGGACCGTCCACGACTGCGACGACGGTTACGAGACCACCGCCGCGGTGGGTAGTTTTCTGCCCAACGGTCTGGGACTCTTTGACATGCTGGGGAACGTCTGGGAGTGGTGCAGCGACTGGTACGGCAACGACTATTACGGGTCGAGCCTGCGCAACAACCCGCAGGGGCCGACCGGGGGCTCCTACCGCGTGCTTCGCGGCGGCAGCTGGCGCTTCGGGCCGGAGTACGTGCGGTCGGCGTTTCGCGGCGGGGGCGCGCCCGACTACCGCTACGTCCACCTCGGCTTCCGGCTGGCTTTCCCCGCCAGGTAAGCGGAAGCGCGACGGGAAGCGCAAGGACAAGGCGGAGCCGCAGGCCAGGCGCTGGACGGGTGCTGGAGCGAGGGTCTTCGATTAGGAGGGGGCGATGCAGCAATGGCAATTTTTTCGGGTGCCGGTGAATAATGGCGCTGAGGCGGCCTCGGAATTCAACCGGTTTTTGCGCGGGGCGCGGGTCCTGGCGGTACACCGAGAGTTTGTCGTGCAGGGCGAAAGTTCGTATTGGGCTTTGGCCGTGGAGTTTTTAATCTCAGGTGGGTCGAATTCCCCGAAGCTTGCTTCGATGAAAGCGATCAATCTAAACTTTTGATACCCCGTAGCTTGCTGCGGGGAGATTCATGCGAGGGCGGCGTAGCCGCCCGCCGCGAATCGGGTAAACGAAACAAGGTTGATTGGCGCGAGGTGCTCTCGCCCGAGGATTTCGCTCTCTATGCCCGGCTGCGGGAGTGGCGGAAAAAGGTGGCCGAAGAGGAGGCGGTGCCGGTCTACACCATCTTCACCAACGAGCAGCTGGCTGAGGTGGCCCAACGGCGCTGCGCCAGCGCGGCGGCGCTGGCCGAGATCGACGGCATCGGCAAGGGGCGCATCGAGCGCTACGGAAATAACCTCCTGGCGGTGCTGAATGAAGCGGGTCGGTAACCTTTATCTGTCAATTGCCGACCCGGACAACCTGCGTCGGGCTTTTCTCAAGGCGGCGCGTGGCAAGCGGCAGCGGCGGGAGGTGCGTGAGTATACCGCCAACCTCGACGCCAACCTGATGGAGCTGCACCGGCAACTTCTGGCGCATGAGGTCGTCGTCGGCGATTATCGTTTCTTCATCGTGCGTGACCCCAAGGTGCGGCAGATCTGCGCGGCGAGTTTCCGCGAGCGGGTGTTGCATCACGCGATCATGAATATCTGCGAGCCGGTGCTTGAAGGGTATGCTATCGACGATTCCTTCGCCTGCCGTCAAGGAAAGGGGTTGCATACAGCTCTCAAGCGGGCGCAGCAATTTACGCGCTGTAACAGCTGGTATCTGAAGCTCGACATTCGCAAGTATTTCGACAGTATCCCCCACGACCGGCTGCTGGCGCTGTTGGCGCGGCGCTTCAAGGACAGGGACCTTCTGGAGTTGTTCGCGCGTATTCTTGCCGCCTATGAGACGGAGCCCGGTCGCGGTCTGCCCATCGGCAACCTGCTGTCGCAGCATTTTGCCAACTTCTATCTTGGGGCTCTCGACCATTGGCTAAAAGAGCAGCGGCAAGTCAAAGGGTATCTGCGTTACATGGACGATTTTGTGCTGTTTGCCGCCGACCGCGAGACCCTGCGTACCGAACTGGCGGCGATTGAAACTTTTATTCGCGATCATCTCGGCCTGGAGTTGAAAGAGAATATCCAGCTCAATCGCGTCGCGCACGGGCTGCCGTTTCTTGGTTTTCGTCTCTACCCGCATACTGTGCGTCTGGCGCCGCGCAGTCGTGAACGTTTTGCCAGGCGGCTCGTTGAGTATGAGACGTTTTTTGCGGCCGGGTCGTGGAACGAAGCAGAGCTTGCCTGTCATGTCGGTCCGCTGGTAGAGTTTACCCGCGTTGCATCTGCCGCCAGTTTTCGACGACAGGTGCTGACCAACAGAAGAAAGGGTGCCGTTCTACAAGGGGCTCCAACCGCGTGAATCGCGGCGGCAGCTGGAACAACAGGCCGGAGAACGTGCGGTCGGCGAATCGCAACAGGAACACGCCCGACTACCGCTACGACCACCTCGGCTTCCGGCTGGCTTTCCCCGCCAGCTCGGCGATGCGCGAAGACCGTCGCCGACCCGAACGGCATCCCGTCCCCGTTATGTGTGGGGCGAAGAGAGCAGCACGGCCCGGTTGCTGGTAGGCCGTCGGAGACGGTTCGAAGGTTGCGGGGCCGAATAAATCGAAAGCATGGTAGGTTGGGTTGAATGGAATTAAACCCAACGTTGTCGGCACCGCACCGCCGGTGAATAATTCGGGTGTAAACCATTGCGGTCTCCGGTGTTGGGGGAAATGTTGGGTTTCGCTTTGCTCTACCCAACCTACGTTGGTGGTGACCGGTTGCGAGGGCGATAGTTGCAAAAAAAACATCGAAGGAGGGGAGAAACATGGACAAGGCAGAGGTGGAAAAGTTAGCACATCAGATCGGCGACCAGATCGCCGAACGGATCAGCACCCAGATTGGTGTCGTCCATGAGGCGTTTCAGCACAAGCTCGACCTGGTAGTCGAGGGGCAGCAGATGCTGGGCGAGAAGATCGATCATCTCGATGGCCGGGTCGGTAACCTGGAAGTGAAGATGGAGCGCGTTGAAGTGCGCCTGACAGCAGTGGAACATCGCATGGACAGGCTGGAGACCAAGGTGGACAACCTGGAAACCAAGGTGGACAACCTGGAAACCAAGGTCGACAGGCTGGAAACCAAGGTCGACAGGCTGGAAACCAAGGTCGACGGCCACGACAGCCGATTCGATCAACTGGATACCAAAATCGATAGTATTGCCGCCGATCTGACCGCCCACCGGGCAGACACCGTGGCGCACCGCAACGCTTGGGGCGTACGGGAGGAGTAGATTAATAGGTGTGTTGGGTTTCGCTTTGCTCTACCCAACCTACCGATCCGATGAGGGAATTGAAATTGGAGGGAACCATGCAACGTATTATCCTCACCATTCTGCTTCTGGCCATTGTCGCCGCTCCAGCCCTGGCCGCCGACACCTGCGATCTCGCCGCGACCCTGGCGGAAAAGGGGGCGAAAACCTTTGCTGCCGACAAGGCGGAGGGGCTGAAGTTGCTGATCAAGGCGAAGGAACTTTGCCCCAACGAGGCGGCCTACAGCTACAACCTCGGCGTCGCCTACTACCAGTACGGGCGTCCCGTCGATGCCCTGCCGCTGCTGGAAGCGGCGGTGGCCGCCGACGGCAGCAAGGCGCTCTGGCTCAACAACCTGGCGGTGGTGCGGCTGGAGCAGGGGCTGCCGGCCGACCAGGCGCTGAAGCTGGCGGAACAGGCGGCCAGGCTCGACGGGTCGACCGTTGCCATCAAGGAGACCCTGGCGCAGGCGCGTTTTGCCTCCGGGCAGGAAGTGGCGGCACTGCGCGGGCTGGCGGCCGAAAGCGATTCCACCCTGACCAAAACACGCGACCTTCTGCTTGACCGCTACCTGGCCGCGTATCTCAGTCGCCTGCAACAGGGGGAGACCGAGCCGGCCCTGGCCGGGCTGAAGGCGGTCACCTTCCTCCCCGCCGGGGCGCGTACTTACGCCCTGGCGCTGGCGCGCATCGGTCGAGGCGAGGCGGCCCTGCAGGCGGTCGGCGCGGCGCAGCGCGATTTCCCCGGCGACAACAGCATCCGCGAGGCGGCTGGCGAGGTGGGCGAGCAGGTGGCGGCGGCGCTCTACAGTGATTACCAGAGCGGCAAGACGGCGCAGGCGGTGCAGCAGGCGAAGGGGCTCTCCGAGGCTTACCCGCAGGTCACTGCGCTGAAGAGCGCCTACGACAAACTGCTGGAGGCGCTCCTTGCCGACGCCACCACCATTGCCGTCCCCGAGGCGGGCAAGCGCCGCACCCAGGCGGCTTCGGGCTCGGCGGAGGCGTTGCTGGCGGGGCTCGGCGGCGGCGCCGCGTCGGCCGGCGAGATCAACCTGCGGGTCGACATCGACGAGAAGATTCCGGCCGGCAAGCAGGCCGGCCGTGACGATGTGGCGGTGGTGATCGGTAACCGCAACTACGGCGTGGCGGGGACGCCGAACGTCGAATACGCCCAGCGCGACGCGGCGGTGATGCGTCAGTACCTGGAGAAGACCCTCGGTTTTGATGCCAAGAACATTCTCTATGTCGAGAACGCCACCTATGCCGGCTTCGCCCAGCTCTTTGGCCGCCAGGGGGATCCGCGCGGCAAACTCGCCAATTACGTGGTGCCGGGAAAATCGGAAGTCTTTGTCTACTACGTCGGCCACGGCGCTCCTGACCCGGAGACGGGCGATGCCTACTTCGTGCCGGTCGATGCCGATCCCCAGTTTTTGCGCACCAGTGGTTATCGCCTGCAGACCTTTTACGACAACCTCGCGCAGCTGCCGGCCAAGTCGGTCACCGTGGTGCTCGACTCCTGCTTCTCCGGCAATTCGGCCGGCGGACTCCTCTTCAAGGGGGTCAGCTCGATCAGCCTGCGGGCCAAGGCGGTGACGGCGCCGCAACAGCTGACGGTCTTCGCCAGTTCCCGCGACGACCAGATGTCCAACTGGTACGATGAGAAGCGCCACAGCCTTTTTACCTATTACTTCCTCAAAGGCCTCGGCGGCGAGGCCGACGCCGACCGTAACCGCAAGGTGACGGTGGCGGAGATGGAAAACTACCTGGACGCCGAGGTGCCGCGCATGGCACGGCGGCTCAAGGGGGCGGCGCAGGCGCCGCAGGTTTCCGGCGACCGCAATGCCGTGCTGGCGGAACTGCGGTAACTTTGTGTTGGGTTTCGCTGCGCTCTACCCAACCTACATCCTACATCCGTTGAAACGATGGGGTACCCTTGGGAATGTCTGTATCTTCTGAAAAAAGAGCCCTGGTCCTCCTCAACATGGGGGGGCCCGACTCGCTGGCGGCGGTGGAGCCGTTTCTCTACAACCTCTTCTCCGACCGCGAGCTGATCCGGCTGCCGGCCGGAGCGTTGTTGCAGAAACCCTTCGCCAGGCTGATCAGTCATTTCCGCGCCAAGCGGGTACGTCTCAATTACCAGGCGATCGGCGGCAAATCGCCGCTGCTTGAGTGGACCAACAAGCAGGCAGCGGGGATCACGCAGCGGCTGGGGGCGAACTGGGTCCCTTTCGTGGCGATGCGTTACACGGCGCCACGGGCCGAGGAGACGGTGCGGGCGATCAAGGCGGCGGGGATTGGCAAGGCGGTGGTGCTGTCGATGTATCCCCACTACACCAGCGCCACCACTGGCAGCAGTCTGGGTGACTTCAGGCGCGCCGTCGCCAAAATCCATCCCGGGCTGGAACTGACCGTCATCGAGCAGTGGTACGACTGGCCCGGTTACCTTGACGCGCTGGCCAACCGCATCAACCAGGGACTGGAGAAGTTCCACGAGCTGCTGCGCGACGAGGTGCAGATCCTCTTCTCCGCCCACGCCCTGCCACAAAAGTTCATCGACGAAGGGGACCCCTATCTTGACCATGTGATGGCGACGGTGCGCGGTACCATGGAACGGGTTGGCGCGCGCCCCTGGACGGTCGGTTTTCAGAGCCGCAGCGGCCCGGTGCAGTGGATGGAGCCGGACACGGTGGCGGTGATGGACCGCCTCGCCGAGGAGGGGAAGACGGCGGTGCTGATCGTGCCGATCTCCTTCGTCTCCGACCATATCGAAACCCTCCACGAGATCGACATCGAGTACCGCCACCACGCCGAGCTCCACGGGCTGCGCCACTTCTTCCGCGCCCCATCGCTCAACGACGGCGCCGACCTTCTCGATGCCATGGCGGCGCTGGTGCGCAGCCGGGAGGCGGTCCATGGCTGAGCCGCGTCCCTGCGCCATCTGCGGTGCGCCCTTCACCCCCGCCCCGCCGGCCTCCCCGGCCGAGGAGGCCGGCGCCTACGTCGCCCTCGAACGCTATGGCGATGCCGGCGCCCTGTGCCGCGATTGCCTCGCCAGCCGCGGCACCCTGGCGATGATGTACTGCCCGGAGTTCGGCGAAGGGTGAAAAAGAAGGCGATGAGCGATGAGTTCCTTTGGGATCGCTCCTCACTCGGGTCTCATCGCTCATCGCTTTCCTCCCCCTTTCAAAAACCCATTTTGTCAGCTATGATCTAGCCATGCGACGGGTCCTGGAAAATATTGGCGACCAGACCCTGTACGTGCTGGAGATGGCCGGCCGTATGGGGCTTTTTCTGCTGGCGTGCCTGCGCTGCGTCGTCACCCCCCCCTACAAGCTGGGGGCGATCCTGCAGCAGCTGCAGTTTATCGGCGCCCGCTCGATCTTCGTCATCTTCTTCACCGGCGGCTTCACCGGCATGGTCCTTGGCCTGCAGGGGTACTACACCCTGACCAAGTACGGCTCGACGAGTGCCCTCGGCTCGGCGGTGGCCCTGAGTCTGATCCGCGAGCTCGGGCCGGTCCTCGCCGCGCTGATGGTGATCGGGCGCGCCGGGTCGGCGATCACCGCCGAAATCGGCATCATGCGCAATTCGGAGCAGATCGACGCCCTCGAATGCATGGCGATCGAACCCTGCCGCTACCTGATGGCCCCCAAGTTCATCGCCGCCATCCTCTCCCTCCCTCTGCTCACCGCCATCTTCGACGTCGTCGGCATCTGGGGCGGCTGGCTGGTCGGGGTCAAACTGCTTGGCGTCAGTGACGGCGCCTACTTCCAGGGGATGTTCGCCAGCGTCGTCTGGGCCGATATCAAGATGGGACTGGTCAAGTCGCTGGTCTTCGGTCTGCTGCTGGTCTGGATCTCGGCGGCGCGCGGCTACTACCTGCATCTGGAGCGGGATGGCGGATTCGGCGCCGAAGGGGTGAGTCGCACCACCACCCGTTCGGTGGTGATGGCTTCGGTCACGGTCCTGGTCTGGGACTACCTGCTCAGCGCCATCATGTTGTGAGGATACGGTGACACAGTCCCAGGATCAGGATTCGCCAGAGGTGGCGATCGAACTCGACGGGGTGACCAAGCGCTTTGGGCGCCAGCTGGTGCTGCGCGGCATCGATCTCAAGGTGATGGCCGGCAAGACCACCGTCATCGTCGGCGCCAGCGGCCAGGGGAAGAGCGTCATCCTCAAGCACATGCTCGGCCTGGTCCGGCCCGACCGCGGCCGGGTGCTGGTCTTCGGCCAGGATCTGGCGAAGATTTCCCGCAAGGAACTGGGGGCGATGCGCATGAACTTCGGCGTTCTGTTCCAGAACGGAGCCCTCTTCGATTCGATGACGGTCTTCGATAATGTGGCGCTCCCCCTGCGCGAGCGAACCGCCAAGGAGGACGAGGAAATTCGCACCATCGTCGAATCCCGGTTGGCCCTGATGGATCTCAAGGGGAGCCAGGCCAAGTTCCCGGCTCAGCTCTCCGGCGGGATGCGCAAGCGGGTCGGGCTGGCGCGGGCGCTGGTCCTCGATCCCAGGGTGGTCTTTTTCGACGAGCCGACCACCGGTCTTGATGTCCACAAGAGCAACGAGATCTACCGGCTCTTTTTCGAAACGCAAAAGCAGCTGGGTTATACTGCGGTGATTGTCAGCCACGATGTGCCGAAGATCTTCAAGCTGTCCGACTATGTGGCGTTGCTCGCCGAGGGGAAGATTCAGGGTTGTCTCTCCCCCGAGGCTTTTCAGATGGCGGACAACCCGTTGATCCGTGACTACGTGGAGACGACCATGGGTCCGATCTACTCAAGCGCAGAGGAGGAGCCGGGTCTTTATGAAACGGTTTAACCTGGAAATTGCAGTCGGCCTCTTCATGGTGGTCGGCTTCGCCTGCTTCGCCTGGTTGTCGGTGCGCCTCGGTGACGTCAACCTCTTCGCCAACCGCACCTACACGGTGCAGGCCCGTTTCGGATCGGTCTCCGGCCTCAAGGTCGGCGCGGCCATCGAAATTGCCGGTGTCCCGGTCGGCAAGGTCGCAGCCATTACCCTCGACCCGGAATTGTACCAGGCGCAGGTGAAGCTGGAGATTGATAATGGTGTCCAGCTGCAGGAAGACAGTATCGCCTCGATCCGCACCGCCGGCATCATTGGCGACCGCTACGTCGCTATCTCCCCCGGCGGCTCCCCGGAACTGATCGCGCCGGGCGGAAAGATTACCGAGACCGAGTCGGCGATCAATCTCGAGGAACTGGTGAGCAAGTATATCTTTGAGAAGAAGTGAGCCGAATTGATGGATGCCTCGCTAATCATGCTGCGGATCGCTCAGCAGGGGCGAATCCTTTTGTTCGCTCTGGTGCTCCTGACTCTTTCGGGGGGCGCACTGGCGTGGGCCGAGGAGCCTTTCGACCCAGGGCCCGACCCCTTCGCCGACGAGGTGGTGGCGCCGAGCATCGCCGATCCGATCGAACCGTTTAATCGCGGTGTTTTCTGGGTCAACGACAAGCTCTACTTCTACCTCCTCAAGCCGATTGCCCGGGGCTACCGGGTGGTGCCGAGGCCGGTGCGGAGTTCGGTCGGCAAGGCCTTCACCAATCTTGCCTTCCCGGTGCGCTTCGTCAATAACCTGCTGCAGCTGAAATTCCGCGCAGCCACGATCGAGTTCGACCGCTTCCTGATCAATTCGACCATCGGCCTGGCCGGGCTGTTCGATCCCGCCAGCAACATCCCGGAACTGCGGCCGCAGGTCGAAGACCTCGGCCAGACCTTCGGTTCGTACGGCATCGGTCATGGCTGCTACCTGGTTCTGCCGCTGCTCGGCGCTTCGAGCCTGCGCGATGGCCTCGGGTCGGTCGGCGATTCCTTTCTCGATCCCCTCGCTTATACCGGTCTGACCCTGGCCGAACGGGGCGGGCTCAGGGCGGGGCAGACCATCAACTGGCTTTCTCTCGACAGGGATACCTACGAAGGGATCAAACAGGATGCCGTCGATCCCTACCTTTTTATTCGCAATGCCTACCTCCAGCGCCGCCAGGCGCAGGTCGAAAAATAGGCCAAGGAGTTGCCGCCATGAACAAACAGGTGCTGATTTTCCTCCTTCCTCTGCTTTTACTCCTCCCCCTGCCGGCGCTGGCCGCCCCCAGTGCCATCGACCAGGTCCGTGCGACGGTGAACCAGGTCCTCGAAGTGCTGCGCAACAAGGGGCTCGATGAGACCGCCCGGCGCGAGCAGCTGCGCACCCTGGTGCGGGACCGGTTCGATTTTGCCCTGATGTCCCAATGGACCCTAGGTACCTATTGGCGCCAGGCCAGCCCGGACCAGCAACGGCGCTTTATCGACCTCTACAGCGACCTGCTGGAAGCGAGTTACCTGGGCAAGGTCGAGTCCTATACCGATGAAAAGGTCCATTTTATCGGCGAGCGGATCGAAGACCAGCGGGCCGAGGTGGAGACGGAGATCGCTACCGCCCAGGCCAATATCCCCTTGAATTATCGTCTGAGCCTGGAAGGTACGGAATGGAAGGTCTACGACGTGGTGATTGAGGGGGTAAGCCTGGTGCGAACCTACCGCGGCAGCTTTGGTGAAATTGCCCGCAAGGATGGAATTGAGGGGTTGCTGAAACAGGTGGCGCAAAAGGTCGAGGAGCAGCGCCAGGCGCGGGCTGCCCGCAAGGGGTAGGGAGAAGAGCAACGATGATTCAGGTCCAGGCCGAGCGCTGCGCGCTCCTCAAAAACCAGCTGCGCTGTTTCCATTTTCTGCAGGCCGAAGATCTTCCTGAGCTGACCGACTATTTCACCTGCGCCTCGGTGGGCGCCGGCGATACCCTCTGGCGCGAAGGGGACGTGGGGGACTTCGAGGCATTTATTATCGAAGGGAAGGTCGAGATCAGCAAGGAGACCGAATTCCCCGGCAAGCAGGTGGTGGTCGGCGTCTACAGCCCGGGGACGGTGGTCGGAGAGCTCTGTATCATGGAGGATCGTCCGCGGGCGGTCACCGCGGTCGCCCTGGAAGAGACCGCGCTGCTGCTCCTCAGCCGGGACAATCTGGAACAGTTGCTGACCGTCAACCCGGCCCTGGGGAGCAAGCTCCTCAAGGGGATGCTGATGGTGGTTTCCATCCGCCTGCGCAAATCCTTCGAGCGACTGGCATCGATTTTCTGATTCGCTCCCGTTACCCCGTCCTGCCCGGCCCCGGTTCTTCACCGGGAGCCGCCCCCCGAAAGAAGCAGTAAGCATTGCGTCCTGCCTGTTTGGCGCGGTACATGGCCGCATCGGCGTTTTCCAGCAGGGCCGACATCTCCTCCCCATCCTCCGGAAAGATCGCAATCCCGACGGAACCTGAAATCCGCCGCCGGCCGCCCGGCAGGTCGAAAGGCCGATCCAGGGCAACCAGAATCCGGCGGGCGACCACGCCGACCTGGGTGGCGGCAGTAACACAGGGCATGATGACGGTGAATTCGTCACCTCCAAGACGCGCCGCAGTGTCACTCTTACGCACCGATTGCAGCAGCCGTTGCGCCGCCAGTTGCAACAGACAATCCCCGGCATCATGGCCGAGGGTGTCGTTGATCTCCTTGAAGTGATCGAGATCGATGAACATTAACGCCACCCGATACCCCTCCCGCCGGGCCTGTTCAATGGCCTGGCGCAGCCGGTCGTGGAAGAGCATGCGGTTGGGTAGTCCGGTAAGGGCGTCGAAATTGGCCTGGTGCCAGATCTTCTCCTGCAGTTCCTTGCGCAGGGTGATGTCCCGCAGAATAGTCTGCACTGCCCACTTCCCACCATAAAAGACCGGCGCCGAGCTGATCTCGACCTCGACCGGCAGGCCATCGAGGCGGACAATTCGGGCCTCAATGTAGGGGTGATCCTTCTGCAGCTCTCCCTCCTGTTGAACGCGTGCCTCAACCAGATCACGGAACTCGGGGTGAATCAGGTCGAGGTTGTCCATGCCGGCAAGCTGGTCGGCTTCGTTGGCGGCGAAGAGTCGACCGGCGGCCTGGTTGGCGAAGATGATTTTCCCCTTGCGATGGACGACGATGGCATCGGGCGAGCGGTCAATGAGGGCGCGATAGCTCTGTTCGCTCTCGCGCAGCGCCTGTTCGACCTGCTTGAGGGCGGAGAGGTCCTGCAGGGTTTCAATGGCGGCGATCATCTCACCCTGGCGGTTGCGGATCGGCGCTGCTTCGAAGAAGAGATAGCGGCGTTTTCCGCCGACGTTGGCAAACCATCCTTCCGCCTGCAACCCTTCGGGGATCAGTTGCGAACTGGCGAAGGTGCTGTAGAGATCGAGGGTCTTTTCCAGGTCCTGGTCGATAATCAAATCGGCCATGCAGGGGCGCGGTTCTTTGTAGAACGCTTTCCATTGCAAGTTGGTACCGAGGACCTCGGCGGCGGCAATGCCGGTCAACTCTTCGCAGGCCCGGGTCCAGGTCAGGACCCGGTGGCTGGAGTCGAGAACGAAGCAGGCGACGGCGGAATTCTGCAGCAGATTTTCAGAAAATTCCCGCTGTTCGGCAAGTGCCGCTTCCACCGCTTTGCGCTCGGTAATGTCTATCATGGTGGCGACCAGCCCGGCCGGCTCCCCCTGGGGGTTGCGAAAGCCCGCCTTGAAGAAGAGGATGTCGTGCCGGTTGCCGTCAGCCAGGGGCAGGGTCTGTTCAAAACTTTCCACGATCGAGCTGTGTTCGTTCAAAAGTTTGGCGTCGATGCGCAGGTGCGTCGCCGCTTCGTCCACCGGGACGAGATCGCTGACTGTTTTGCCCGGGAGTTCAGCGCGCGGGATGCCGAAACTCAGCTCGAAGGCGGTGTTGCAGCCGAGGTAGTGGCCGTCGAGTCCCTTGTAGTAGACCGGTAACGGGATGGAATCGAGAATCATCTGCAGAAAATCGAGGCGCTCCCGGGAGAGGGTGGTCTGTTGCGTGACCTCGCCGATGAGCTGGTTGAAGGCGCCGGCCAGGGCGCCGATTTCGTCGCCACTGCTGATTCGGAGAGGCCGCCGCGGCTCGGGTTGGGCGGAGAGTTCCCGGACCTGCCGGGTCAGCAGGGCCAGGGGGTGCAACTGCCGGCGCAGAACCAGCCAGAAGATCAGGGTGCAGATCGCCAGGGCCGCGACGACCCCGACCGCGGTTCCCCGCAAGGCGCGGTGCAGGGGAGCATAGGCTTCCTTTTGCGGGTAGTTTGCGGCGAGAATCCAGTTGGTTGCGGCGAGGTGCTTGAAGGCGGCGAGCATCGGCACCCCCCGGGAATTCACCGTCTCCCCACTCCCCTCAAACCCTTCGATGGCCTGATCGAGCAGCAGGTTGGCGCCGGGCGGGATGTCCCTCTGCAACACCCGGCTCGGATCGGGGTGCATGATCATCAAGCGGTCGGTGTTGAAGAGGTAGTAATAACCGGTTTCACCGATCCGGGTGCGGGAGAGGCGACCGAGAAAATTGTCCCGGGTCAGGTCGAGGCTGCCGGCGAGAACGCCGAGGAGTTGTCCCTTCGGGTCGAAGAGCGGGGCGGTGAAGTTGACGGCCGGATGGTGGTGGGGCTGGCTGGAAAGGTAGGGGTCGGAAATGATCGGGGCACCACTTTCGATGGTGCGGCGGAAATAGTCGCGAAAGGCATAGCTCCTCCCGCGGCGATCCGGCTTGAAGGGCCATTCGGCGATCAGGTCGCCGTTGGCCGAAAACAGGAAGATGCCGTTGTCGAAGAACTGGGTCGTGCCGATGCCAAGGCGCTGGTCGAAAAAGGCCTGGGCCAGGTCGGGGTTGGCGACAATCTCCGGCGGGATGCTGGCCGCGGTCTTTACAATCAATTCGCGGCCATAGGCCAGGTTCTGGTCGAGGGCCTGGGCGTTTCCACTCAGGACCGTGAGTTGCTGGCGGCCGATAAAATGGCGGAATTCGGTGGCAAAAAAATGAAGTGTCGCAGCCCCGAGCAGGCTCAGCAGCACGCAGAGCAGCAGGCCGACAGTTCCCGCCAATTTGGTTTTCAGGCTCAATGACGCCACGCTGGTGTCCCAATTGCTGGCAGGCTTGCGCAACTTCGCTAAAGAACTTCACTCTAACGGATCTTGTCGGGAAGACAAGCGGTAAATTCGGGAGAGACTATCCGCCCTAGAGGCCGAGGTCGCGCAACTTCTCCAGCAGTTGCCGCTGGGTGTCGTTGAGGTGGGTGGGGACGAAAACTTCGATGACTGCGTAGAGATCACCCTTCTTGCCGTCACCCGGCACCCCGAAGCCGCGCAGGCGGATTTTGCCGCCTGGGACCATGCCGGCCGGGACTTTGACGCGCTTTTCACCATCGAGGGTCGGGACCTCAACACTGGTCCCGAGGCAGGCCGCCGAAAAGGGAATCTTCACGGTAACAAGGAGGTCCTTCCCCTCGCGGCGGAAGACCGGGTCGGGCTCGACCTCGATTTCGAGGTAAAGGTCGCCGGCGGGACCGCCGCCGGGGCTTGCCCCCCCCTTGCCGGCGACACGCAGTTTCTGGCCCGATTCGACGCCGGCGGGGATGCGCACCTGCAGTGATTCGCTCTTGCCGGCATGGCTGAAGGCGATGTGGCGCTCGCCACCGGAGATCGCCTGGCGCAGCGGAATCGCCACCTGCAGGGAAAAATCCTGGCCGCGAACCGGTCGCGGACGCCCGCCGGCGTGGAAGGTGGTGCGCCCCCTGCCGCCGCCGAAGAGCTGGCTGAAGATGTCGTCGTTACCCAAGCCGAATTCACGAAAGAGGTCGCCGACATCGAAGCCGCGGAAGATATCCTCCTGGGAATATCTCTGGTGAAAACCGGCCTCGCCGAACTGGTCGTACTGCTTCTTCTTCTCCGGATCGGAGAGGACCGCATAGGCCTCGGTAATCTCCTTGAACCGTTCCTCGGCCGCCTTGTCGCCGGGGTTCTTGTCGGGATGATACTTAAGGGCCAGCTTGCGGTAGGCTTTCTTGATCCCGGCACTGTCGGTCCCCTTGGGGACACCGAGCACCTGGTAGTAGTCCTTGGCCATGGTCGCTCCTTGGGGCGCAGGTGTTGTGCCCTGTCAATATAGGGTCGGCCGGGGGTCCCGTCAAGGGCGCGGTGCGGAAATGGTTGACCTCTCGCCCGGGACCGGCTAATATTTCGGCAGGCTAAACTTTTGGAGGTCGAACAATGGAGAAGATCGAGCGGCTCGAGCATTTATACCCGGAACTTCTTGGGCGCATGGGGCGGTTGCGGGCCCTGGTCCACGAGGGGATCGATCTGACCTACAACCAGTACAAGACCCTGTTGACCATTGCCGCCTCCGGGCGTTGCTCCCTCGGGGATCTCGGACGGGAACTGGAGGTCGCCATGAGCAGCGCCAGCCAGATGGTCGACCGGCTGGTCGCCCAGGGCCTGGTCCAGCGTCAGCAGGACGCCGACAACCGGCGCCAGGTCATTATCCGCCTCACGCCGCGGGGGCAGGCGCTGATCGGCGAACTGCGGCGTGGCATCCTGGCGCGCTACCGCAAGCTGCTCAAAGCCCTCGACCCGGCCGAGCAGGAGGAACTGGTTACCGCATTCGAGTCGATCGCCCGGATTCTCGGCAAGGTGACGTGACGGCCCAGGACCCCGGACCATCCAAGGTTATTTCCGCCCATCTGTCCGTGAAAGGAATCGCTACCATGACCCGTATTGCCATCGTCGGAGCCGGGATTTCCGGTCTGTCGACCGCCTGGGCTATTGAGTCCCTTGCCAAAGCTGCAGACCTCCCCGTGCAGATCGTCCTACTCGAGAAGGAGGAACGGAGCGGGGGGAAAATCTGGAGCCGGCGGGAGGAGGGCTACCTGTGCGAGTGGGGGCCCAATGGTTTTCTTGACAACAAGCCGATGACTCTCGACCTCTGCCGGCAGCTGGACATCAGTGATCGCTTGCTTCGGTCCGATGACAACGCCCGCAAACGTTTCATCTACAGCGGTGGCAAGCTCCACCAGCTGCCGGAAAATGGCCCCTCCTTTCTCCGCTCGGGGTTGATCTCCTGGCCGGGCAAGCTGCGCCTGGCCTGCGAACCGCTGATCCCTGCGCGGCGGGACGACGCGGATGAGACCCTGGCCGATTTCGCCCGCCGGCGTCTCGGCCAGGAGGCCCTCGACAAGCTGATCGCACCGATGGTCTCCGGCATTTTCGCCGGCGACCCGGAGACAATGAGCCTGAAGAGCTGTTTTCCCCGCATCCGTCAGCTCGAAGTCGAGTACGGCGGTCTGATCAAGGCGATGGTCCGGCTGGCGAAACAGAAGAAGGCCGAACGCAAGGCGGGCAAGGCGGTGGCCAGCGCCGCCGGTCCCGGCGGGGTGTTGACCTCCTTTGCCGAGGGGATTCAGGAATTGACCGCCGGGATAGGCCAGGCCCTTGCCGCTGAGCTGCGCCTGGGCGCCGCGGTAACCGCCATTCGGCGCCTCGATGGGGGTTATGCTCTCGATCTCGCTGCCGGCGGCAGCGTTGAAGCCGACCTGGTGGTCAGTGCCGCCCCGTCCTGGGCCGTCGCCGGACAGGTCGCCGGCCTCGATCCGGCCCTGGCATTGCTGCTGCGGGAGATTCCCTACGCCCCGATGAACGTCGTCTGCTTCGGTTACCAGCGGGAGAAGATCGCCCGGGATCTCGACGGTTTTGGCTACCTGATCCCGAAAAAGGAGGGGAAGGGGATTCTTGGCACCCTCTGGGACTCAAGCATCTTTGCCAACCGCGCGCCGGAGGGTTCGGTGCTGCTGCGCTCGATGATGGGCGGGGCCACCAATCCCGGTGCCATCGAGCTCGCCGACAGCGAGGTCCAGTCCCGGGTCGCGGCCGACCTCAAGGAGATCATGGGGATCACCGCTGCTCCCGACTTTGTGCGGATTTTTCGCCACCGGCGGGCCATCCCCCAATACGTCGCCGGCCACGGACGCCGCCTGGAGGCGATCGCGGAACGCCTCGATGCCCTGCCGGGACTCTTCCTGACGGGGAATGCCTTTTTCGGCGTCGGCCTCAACGACTGCGTCAATGCCTCCAATCAGGCGGCGGCACGGGTGGTCGCTTTTCTGCTGAAGCGGGGGTAGTTTTGAGGTTTGAAGTTTGAGGTTTGAAGGCGCGCCGGGTGGCGCGCCTTCAGCGTTTGCGGCGGAAGAGGTCGGTCTTGAGGCTGGAGACGCGGTCGAGGAAGAGGTAGCCGTCGAGGTGGTCAATCTCGTGCTGGATCGCCACGGCTTCGAACCCGCTGGCCCGGATCACCCGCTCCTGCCCGTCGCGGTCGAGAAACTGGACCACGATACTCTCGGCACGGGTGACATTGCCGGTATAGTCGGGGACGCTCATGCACCCCTCGCGCATCGACTGCTGTCCTTCCCCCTCGAGCACTTCCGGGTTGATCATGGCCAGCAGGCCGTGGTTGCATTCGCGGCCGAGCTTGCTGTGGGAGACGTCGACCACCACCACCCGGCGCCCATCGCCGATCTGGGTCGCGGCCACCCCGACCGAATGCCCGGCGGCGACCATAGTGTCGATCAGATCCTGGACCAGGGCGTCAACGCTGGGGTCCGCAGCTGCCACTGGCTCCGCCACCGCTTTCAGCCGTGGGTCGGGGTAAAGCAGAATTTCCCTGACCGCCATGGTTTCAGAACTCCACCGGGGTAATGGAGCGGATGCTGATATCGACCTTGAGCCGGTCGCGCAGCTGCTGCATGACGAGGGAAAGGTCGTCGACCTCGACCCCCTGGGGGAGGACCGCCTCCAGCATCATTACGTAGACGGGCCGTTCCTCGCTCCCCACCAGCTTGGTGTTGAGATCGGTGATATTGACCTGACGGTCGCCGAGTTCCTTGGCCACCTGGTAGACGATCCCCGGTTGGTCCGATCCGTAGACTGAAATCAGGCAGAGCTCACCGGTCATCTGCGGATGCCTTTCGCCGCCGGGCTTGAGCGTGCGCAAAAAAACCGAGAGCCCGCTCTCCTCGAGGGGAGCAAACGCAGCACCGAAACTTTCCCGACCGGTATAGGCCGGATGGGAGATGATCAGGATCATGGCAAATTGGCCGCCGAGAATCGAACAGCTCGAATCGGCGATGTTACAGCCGAGGCGAAAAAGGATTTCAGTGACCTGGGAGACGATGCCGGGGCGATCCCGGCCGATGATCGTCAGGGCGAAATGCTGCATGATGACCTCCCTGTTGCAGTTGCTGTTGCAGCTTCTAGGAGCCTGTCGGACTATGCGGGGCGAAGCGAAAATTCGGATATTGGAGAACAGCCGGATTTGCAGTCGGCGCATGGATAGTCCGACAGTCTCCTAGTACCATCTTTTGGCCGGAAATTCCAGATTTCCCTGCAGGGCCGGGAGAGGTGCCGGGAAAATAAAAAAGCGCGGGAGCGGCTGACGCCGTTCCCGCGCAGGGTTGGCCACGAAGGCCGTTATCCGATTCGCGGTCCCTGGGACCGCTGAATTCATGTTTTGGCGGGATTACTTCTTGTGGCAGTCGCCGCACTTGGTGGGACCGGCACCCTTGGTCTTGTGGCAGTCCTTGCACAGGGCGTGGGCCGAGTCCTTGGTGAGCTCGATCTTGGCCGGGGTCCCTTCGCCGTGACAGACCTTGCACTCCATCGTTTCGCTGTGAGCCTTGTGGTTGAAGGTGACGTCGCCGTTCTTGGCGGGCAGGACGACGCTGTCGACGGCGAGAGCCGGGGCAACAGCAAACAGGACCAGCAGGGTAGCAACGAGCAGTTTCTTCATGACGGTGTTTCCTCCTTCAGTTGGTGTTGATGGGAATTAAATGTTGCTAACTGTAATTGTCTCATGAATCCTTGTCAAGACTTTTTGGCAGGGGGGGGGGCGGCTTGCATCTGGCGGGTAGATCGGCTACCTTTTCAGTACACCTGTCAGACCTGTGTGAAGGAGTAAAATGGCATGCGTGGCAAATTTCTTCCCGTTTTTTTCGCCCTGCTCGGGAGCCTTATGGTTGTTGTCCCGGCTACCGCGGCTGAGCCGCAACCTCCGGGGAAAGGGGACCGCTGTCCGACCTGCGGCATGTTTGTCGCCGGTTATCCCAACTGGGTCAGCTCGATGGTTTTTAAGGATGGCAGCCGCGTCTTCTTTGACGGGCCCAAGGATATGTTCCGCTACTTTTTCGACCTGGGCAAATACCGCCCGGCGGGGACTCCCGACGACATCGAGGTGATCTTTGTCACCGAGTATTATTCGATGCTGAGCATGGCGGCGACGGAGGTCTATTTTGTCAGTGGCAGCGATGTGCTCGGCCCCATGGGGAAGGAGATAGTCCCGGTCGCCGGCCTGGAGCAGGCGCGGGGGTTCATGCGTGACCACGGTGGTGCCAAGCTGATGCAGTTTAACGGCAAGGCCCTGGTCGAAGTGCGGGACGCCGAATGAATCGTGCCCTGGCCTTTCTGGCCCTGACCACGGTGCTGGTGCTGGTGCTGGCGGCACTGCTGGTGAATGGGGAGTTGCAGGCCCGGCACTTTGCTGCCACCAGTGGCCCGGCGCTGGCGCGGCTCGGCGGAGCGCTCGGCCTCACCGACCTGGCGATCTGGACCGAGGCCCGCTATGCCCGCCATCCCTCCCAGGCCGACCGCTTCACCGCCTTTCAGGATCTGCCCGGCGCCTTTGACCACTTTCCCGCGGGGTCGATCATTCCTCCTCCCCCTGCCGACCTGATCCGCTGATGTCTGTGACCCGCCAGCTGAAAATCCTCGAATTCGCCCTCGCGGCAACCCTGCGCCAGCGTGGCCGCAACCTGTCGATCCTGATCGTTTACACCCTGGTCATCACGGTCCTCGCCTCGATCCTCTTTTTGACCCGCGGGCTCAAGGAGGAGGCGGCCCAGCTGCTGGCCCGGGCTCCGGAACTGGTGGTGCAGCGGGTTATCGCCGGCCGCCATGATCTGATCTCCCTCGATTACGGCAAGACCCTGGCCGCAATCCCCGGGGTCGGCAAGGTGACGCCGCGAGTCTGGGGGTATTACTACGACGGCCTGACCCACAGCAACTACACCCTGATGGGTGTCGGCGCAGCGGCCCCGGTTGGGCTGGAGCTGTTGCGCGGAAGCCTGCCGCAGGGCCCAGGGGAATGTGCCCTCGGGGCCGGCGTCGCCGGCATCAGGCGCACCGGTCCCGAGGGGGACCTGATCATCGTCGACAGTCGCAATACCGGGGTCGTCTTTGAGGTCACCGGGGTTTTTGCCAGCGATTCGGCGCTGCTGACCAACGACCTGGTGCTGCTCGGGGAAGAGGATCTGCGCCAGTTCTTTGCCATGCCGGATGACCGGGCCACCGACTTCGCCGTCGAGGTCTTCAATCCCCAGGAGGTGGATACGGTGGCGGCGAAGATCAAGCAGCTTTTGCCCGATACCCGCCCGATCACCCGCAGTGAGATCCTGCGTACCTACGATTCGGTCTTCAGCTGGCGCAGCGGCATGCTGCTCACCGTCTTTGCTTCCGCGCTGCTCGCCTTCTGTATCCTCGCCTGGGACAAGGCGACCGGTCTCAGTGCCGAGGAGAAGCGGGAGATCGGGATACTCAAGGCGGTCGGCTGGGATACGGCCGATGTCCTGGCCCTCAAATTCTGGGAAGGGCTCATCCTCTCCCTCACGGCGCTGCTGATCGGCCTCATCCTCGCCTGGCTCCATGTCTTCTGGTTCGACTCCCAGTGGCTGGCGCCGGTGCTCAAGGGGTGGTCGATCCTCTTTCCCCCCTTCGCGCTGACGCCGGCCGTCGATCTCTACCAGCTCTGCGTGATTGCGTTTTTGACCGTCACCCCGTACGTGGCCAGCACCGTCATCCCTTCGTGGAAGGCTGCAATCACCGACCCGGAAAGCATGATGAGGAGCTGATAGCGATGGCGCCGCTGATTGAAACCATGGATCTGTACAAGACCTACAACCCGGGGCGACCGGATGAAATCCGTGCCCTGCAGGGGGTGTCGGTGCAGATCGAGGCGGGGGAGGTGGTGGCCCTCAAGGGTCCGAGCGGGTCGGGCAAGACCACGCTGCTGAGCCTGCTCGGCTGCATGAGCCGCCCCACTTCGGGGCGGGTGACGGTGGCCGGGCGCGATGTCTCCCGTCTGCCGGAGCGTTTTCTGACCGAGGTCCGCCGTCAGACCTTCGGATTCATTTTTCAGCAATTCAACCTGCTGCGGGATGTCGGGGTGCTGGAAAATGTCCTGCTCCCCCTCTACCCGCAGGATTGCCCGCCGCGGGAGATGCAGCGCCGTGCCACGGAACTGCTCGACCAGCTTGGCCTGGGCCAGCGGCGCCAGCTCAAGGTCCGCCAGCTCTCCGGCGGCGAACAGCAGCGGGTGGCGATTGCGCGGGCGCTGGTCAACGCGCCGCAGATCGTGGTCGCCGATGAGCCGACCGCTCATCTCGACAGTGAGTTGGCGGCAGAACTGCTGGAAATTTTGACGGGTCTGCAGCGGGAGGGGAAGACCATTGTCATCGCCACCCATGACCGCTTCGTCTTCGAACATCCGCTGATCACCCGGGTGGTGGCAATGCGTGACGGGCGCCTCGCGGTGGAGGCGCCGTGATTCTCCATCCCGGTATCCTCGCGCTGCTCACCGGTAGCGGCATCGTCCTGCTTCTCTGCCTTTACGCGTCGGTCACCGGGGCCCGCATTCTGCTGCGCTGGGATCGCAGCAGCAGCAGCGAACTGCAGTATCAGCTCGAATTGCGCACCGTCCTGGTCTCGACCCTGGTCCGCTACGCCCTTGCTTTCGAGATCCTTTCCGGGATCCTCTTCATCTACACCGTCGACGACCTGCACCCGCTCTTCGTCGGCGCCATGTGCGCCACCGGCTCTCTCAACGCCAACCCGGTGGGCTGGAACGCCCTCCTCGTCAAGCTCGCCATCTGGTTTGTCGCCGCCCTCTGGCTAGTGCTCAACCGCTTTGACGAGCAGGCCGAGGACTTCCCCCTGGTGCGGGTCAAGTATGCCCTGCTGCCGCTGGTCACCTACCTGGTCGGACTCGACTGTTACTACCAGCTCAGTTATTTTCTCGGCCTGCAGCCCGAAGTCATCACCTCCTGCTGTGGCGCCCTCTTCACCGCCAGCGGTGGCGGGTTGGCCGGGGAACTCGCCGGGCTGCCGGCAAAGCCGGCGATGATCGCGTTCTATGGCGGGGCCGGGGTGCTGCTGGTGCTGTTGATGGCCTGTCTGGTCTGGCGGTCCGGTTGGTTGCGGCTGTTACTGACGCTGGTGGCGGCCGGCTTTCTCCCCCTCGCCCTGGCCGCGGTTATCTCCTTCATCTCCCTTTATATCTACCAGATGCCGAGTCATCACTGCCCCTTCGACCTGTTCCAGGGGCATTATCATTTTATCGGCTACCCCCTCTATCTAAGCCTGTTTGCTGCGGTCCTTTACGGTGCGCTGCCGGGCTTGTTCCGGCCCCTGGCACGTCACCCGTCTCTCGCCACCGCGCTTTATGAAACTGATCGGCGCTGGTTGTGGCGGGCGCTGGTTGCCCTGCTGATTTTCCTCGCCCTGGCAACGGCACCCGCCCTGTTGGGGCAGATGGTCCTGATCGGTTATGGTTGAAGCTGCCCAGGTGACTCAGACGTGAGCGTGGCGCCGGTCCCCCGGCCTTGGCGTGAGCAGTGCGGACGGTTTTCGCCGGACCGGATCCTTGCCGACGACCACCCAGCCGGCGCGGCGGCGAAAGCGGGCCAGCTTGTGGGATTCAAAGAGGCGGTCGAGCAGATGCGCTTTGACCATATCGTGCCGGCCATCGGTATACTGAACCTGGATCATCATGGGAAACCTCCCTGGTTGAATCTCAGGGGGGTCCAATTCCCCGAAGCTTGCTTCGCTATCGCCAATATGAAATATTGGCGACATGAGCGAATATGTACACAAAAGTCATAATGTTTCTGTGCTGTTATACCATCTTGTTTGCCCAGCAAAATACCGCCGGGTTGTTTTCACCCCAGAGGTTGATGGCTGTCTCAAAGAGGTCTGCCTTGAGATCGCCAAAAGATACGAGATTCAGTTCGTAGAAATTGGGACCGACAAAGACCATGTTCACTTTTTGGTGCAGTCGGTTCCAATGTACAGCCCAACGCAGATTGCACGAGTCATCAAAAGCATTACGGCCAGAGAAATATTCAAACGAGTCCCATCGGTTAAAAAGCAACTATGGGGTGGCGAATTTTGGACAAAGGGCTATTTTGTGAACACTGTAGGCCAAAAGGGTAATGAGAAAACCATTGCGACCTATGTTAGAAATCAAGGCCGAGAAAAAGAGTATCAGCAATTGCACCGCGAGCAGTTAACGCTTTTTGATACCCCGTAGCTTGCTGCGGGGTAGTTCATTAGTTTTTATGGGAATATATTACCGTATCGGTCATTGATGGCAACAGGGGAAAAGAGTGGTATGGCAGGGCAAGGGAAAAGGCTTGAAATCCACTCCGCGCCTCGCTAAGCTTAGCGACTCTGGAGCCCTGATTTCAGGACTGTCCTGCCTTAAAGTGTGATCCAGCTGGCAACGGCCGGCTGCAACCAAGGAGAAGGGTTCGATGCTCATTGTCATGGACCACAGTGCTACCCCGGAGCAGATCCAGGCGGTTATCGAAACCGTCACCGCGGCCGGTCTTCAGGCCGAGCCGATTCCGGGGAGCCAGCGTACCGCCATCGGCGTGCTCGGCAACCAGGGGCCGGTCGACGATACGGCGATTCGCGAATTGCCCGGCGTACGCGAAATCATTCATGTCAGCAAGCCCTACAAACTGGTCTCCCGGGATTTCCATCCGCAACCGACGGTGGTCGAGGTGGGCGGGGTTCGCATCGGCGATGGCGCCAGGCCGGTGGTGATTGCCGGGCCCTGCTCCATCGAGAGCGAGGCGCAGATGCTGGCCGCTGCCCAGGTGGTCAAAGCTGGCGGCGGCCAGGTGCTGCGGGGCGGCGCCTTCAAGCCCCGTACCGGTCCCCATTCGTTTCAGGGGCTCGGCGTGCCGGGGCTGAAGCTGTTGCGCCAGGCCGGCGATGCGGTCGGTCTGCCGGTGATCACCGAGGTGATGCGCATCGAGCAGCTCGAAGCGGTCTGCCGTTATGCCGACATCCTGCAGATCGGCGCCCGCAACATGCAGAACTTCGATCTTCTCAAGGAGGTCGGGCGCCTTTCCCATCCGGTCCTTCTCAAGCGCGGCATGTCGGCGACAATCGAAGAATTTCTCTCCGCTGCCGAGTACCTGCTGGCCGAAGGAAATGGCCGGGTGATTCTCTGCGAGCGCGGTATCCGCACCTTTGAGCGGGCGACCCGCAACACCCTCGACCTGTCGGTCGTTCCGCTGATCCGTTCGATGAGCCACCTGCCGATTATCGTCGATCCGTCCCACGCGACCGGCAAGCGTTCGCTGGTGCCGGTGATGGCGAAGGCGGCCCTGGTTGCCGGTGCGCACGGTGTCATGGTCGAGGTCCACCCCGAGCCGGAAAAGGCCCTGTGCGATGGCGCCCAGAGCCTGACGGGGGATGGTTTCGGCGAACTCATGGTTGATATTCGCGGCCTGCTTGGCTACCTTGGGTATTGACAGCCGTAGCAACCGGGCTGGTTGAAGAGAGGTTGTCCGGAGAACGGACTCCGGTCCTGGGCTGGATAGACGACGTGCCACCGTCGCCAGGTTGGTCTATCCTTTTGGTCGAATCGCAGCACCAAGGCGGCAACTGCAGCCAAAGGAAGGACGCTCATGACACCCAGTGTTGAAATTGCTCCCGGTATCGACTGGGTCGGTGCCAAGCACAGGGAACTGCAGGTCTTCGATGACCTTTTCCCGACCCACAACGGCACCACCTACAATTCCTACCTGATCCGCGGTCGCACCCGCAACGCCCTGATCGACACCGTGAAGGAGCCGTTCAGCGCCGAGTTCTTTGCCAAGGTCGAGAAGCTCCTCCCGCTCAAGCAGATTGATATCGTCGTCGTCAATCACACCGAGCCGGACCACTCGGGCGCTCTCGCCGGGCTGATCGAAAAGAACCCGCAGATTACCGTCTATTGCAGCAAGGCGGCGGAAAATTTTCTCAAGCAGCTGCTTCACAAGCCCTTCAAATCCCATGTCGTCGCCGACGGCGAAGAGGTTGATCTGGGGGGGCGCACCCTGCGCTTTATCCTCGCCCCCTACCTGCACTGGCCCGATACCATCTTCACCTACCTGGTCGAGGACCAGATCCTCTTCCCCTGCGACGCCTTCGGTGCCCACTACTGTGCCAGCAAACTCTTCGATGACGAGATCGCCGATTTTTCCGCCGATTTCCATTTCTATTTTGACTGCATCATGCGTCCCTTCAAGGACAAGATCCGCGACGCTCTGGCCAAGCTCGACGGTCTGCCGCTGCGCATGGTCTGCCCCTCCCACGGGCCGCTCCTGCGTTCCAGCTTTGACCACGCGATCAATGCCTATCGCAAATGGGCGGCACCGCCGCCCAAAGAAGAGAAGCCACGGGCCCTGCTGGCGGTCCTTTCCTCCCATGGCAATACCCGGACCATGGCCCAGGTGGTGCGCGAGGAGCTGGAAAGACAGGGGATCGAGGTCAATGAATTTGCCCTCTGCGGCATGCGGGACGATGACTACCGCAACGCCCTGGAACAGGCCGATGTCCTGATCATCGGCACGCCGACCATTCAGCGGGATGCGCCCCCCCATGTCTGGCATGCGCTGACGCTGATCTCCTCGGTGACGCCCAAGGCCAAGCTGGGCGCCGTCTTCGGCAGCTTTGGCTGGAGCGGCGAGGCGGTGAAGATGGTTGAGCAGCGACTCGAAGGACTTCGTTACAAGCTGGCGGCGCCGAGCATCTCCTTCCGCTTTACCCCGACTGCAGAAAACCTTCAGACCTGCCGGCAGTTTGCCGACCAGGTGGCCAACGCCGTTCTCTGCGAGGAGTAAGCCAGGCAACCGGGAATGAAGAAGGACAAAGCGCAGCAGCCGATAGCGGCTGCTGCGCTTTGTTGTCGAACCGGAAGCGGACGCCTGAAAAAAAAACGGGTGGTCCGCGCCCCTCTCCCCTTTTCCCGCTGGATCTTTCATGGTAAAAGGGGAGGGCGGTTGCCGGATTTTTCTCCCTCTGACGAGGTGAACCATGGGTTTCGACGAGCAGACACTGCAGGCGCTCTGCGCTCAGTTGGCCGATGATCTTGCGGCGACGAAAGGGACAGGTGACGCTCAGGTCGAAAAGATCGTTGCCACACTGAGCGGGGCCTTCGGCGTCAGCGAAAACGAAGTGGCCCTCTTTCGCCTCAGCGCCGACCGCAATCTGCTGCGCTTCCTCTGGCCGGCCAAGCTGCGCCAGGTCGGAGCCATCCCCTTCTCAAGCCTCGATTCCCTGGCGGCCCGCACCGCCCGGGAAGGGGTGGTCTTCCTGGAGAATACCTTTGCGGCCCAGCGGCATGCCAATGCCTACGAGAAGGTGCGGCTGGAGCCGGGTATCTCGTCACCCCCGAAGCCGATTCGCAAGATCATCAGCGCGCCGATTTTGCAGGGAGAGACCGTTATCGGCGTGATCCAAATCTCCCGCAAGGGGGATCTCGATGGTCCGGAAATTGATGATTTCAGCCAAGCCGATGCCGATGCTCTGCTGATCCTGGCCAGCGAGGTCGGCAATTACCTCTGACAACCCCCGACTTCAGACCAGGGCGGCAAAGTGCCCCTGCAGCTGGTCGAGCATCTCCTCCGCCGCTGGCGGCACCATCTCCCCGAGGCAGTGCAGGTTGACCAGCGCGTTGACGTTGGCATCCTTTTTCGCCGCCTCCCGCAACCTTTCGGCAAAGGCCTTGTTGACCACGCCAACCTCCCGGTAGATCGCATCCATCCCCTGCAATGACCAGTTCACCGCTTCTCCGCGCCGCTGCCGGTAGTAGAGGCTGACCAGGTACATCGATATAGCGCGAAAGATCGTCTCCTCCAGCGAGGCAAAGGGGAGATGAAAGCGGACCATCGGTTTGAGCTTTTCCATCGACGGACAGCCGCTGCTGACCATGATGATGCCGAGCAGCGGACTCAGCCCGAGCTGCAGGCAGGTGCGCTTGACGTAACTCCGTTCGGCGGTGGTGACCGTCACCTCGGCCTCGTCGTAGGAGAGGTATTCCTTGAACTCTTCGACGACCTGGGCCATGTTCAGGGCAATCGGGCAGCAGAGGGTTGTGGTGCGGTCGAACCGGCAACAGGGGCAGCGATGGCTGTCGAGCGCGGTCCAGACCGGCGGCCGGGGGACCGGCGGG
Source organism: Desulfuromonas carbonis (assembly GCF_054658035.1). NCBI lineage: Bacteria > Pseudomonadati > Thermodesulfobacteriota > Desulfuromonadia > Desulfuromonadales > Desulfuromonadaceae > Desulfuromonas > Desulfuromonas carbonis. Next base: position 2,144,367 of record NZ_BAAHXR010000003.1, read on the forward strand.
GGTGCCATGTGCAGGGTTTCGCTGTCGAGCAGAACCGAAAACTCCTTGGTCTCTCCGTTGTCGAAACTGAACCGGTAGGCAATGCTCAGACCATGCTCCATGATTCGGTTCCCTCCCCTTTTACAAGTGAGTAATCAGGATACCCGATCCAATGGCAGTCGTTAAGGTGTTTTTTGCCATGGAGAGGCAGTAGTGTCCGGTTAGCAAATTGCATTCACCCAAAGTTGCAGATAATTGTAAATATTTTCACAAGTTAGCGTATTTTTTGCTTGACAAATCGTCGTGAAGTCGGCGCGGTGATTTTCGTAAATACCTATTTTATATGAGGATTTACGAAAATGTCATTACTTGTTCGCTGCCACCGTACCCGGCTTAGCAGGCGCTCCATTGTCCGACTTTTTACCCCGTTCAAGGGCGCTCTCGAACATGCCCCGGTTCTTGAGGCCCGAGGCAACAGGCCACTGCAGATGACGTTTGAAGATCAGTTGAAAATCCTGACCTACTATCACCTCGAAGAGCATTCTTCGGGGCGTCATCTGCTTCAGGTTCTGACGCAGGAAGATTTTGCCGCGACTCATATTGCACCGCCCGGCGGTATCCGGAAAAGCGCCTTCTTTGAGGCGATCAATACCCGAGGGCTGGAGCAGATGATTCATGTTTACGAAGACCTGCAGAAACAGGTCTCACAAAAGATTCCTGTCGCCAAAGACATCTCCGATCTCGGCGATCTGATCGCCGTCGATGGTTCGCTGATTGACGCTACGCTGTCCATGCTCTGGGCGGACTATCGAGACGGAGCCAAAAAGGCCAAGGTTCACCTGGGGTTCGATATCGGTCGTGGTGTCCCCCAGAAAGTCACATTAACCGACGGCAAGGGCGACGAGCGTCCTCAGGCGGAACGGCTCGTGGCTCCCGGTCAGACAGGTGTCTATGACCGCTATTACCAGTGTTACAAAAACTTTGACGACTGGCAGGATCAGGGGCGCCACTTTGTCTGCCGCATCAAAGCCAGTTCTCGTAAGACGGAGTTGAGCGCCAATCCTGTTGTCCCCGGCAGTCATGTTTTCTATGACGCCAGGGTGTTGCTCGGCACCAAAGATGTCAACCAGACCGAACGAGAAGTGCGTGTGGTCGGCTACAAGGTTGACCAAAAATCCTATTGGGTCGCCACCGACCGCTTCGATCTGACCGCCGAGCAGATTGCCTTGATCTACAAGCTACGCTGGACGATCGAGTCCTTCTTCGCCTGGTGGAAGCGCCACCTCAAGGTGTATCACCTGATTGCCCGCAGTCCCTACGGCCTGCTGGTGCAGATCCTCGCAGGGTTGATTACTTATTTGCTTCTGGCCATCTACTGCCACGAAGAGCATGGCGAACGTGTCAGCATCAACAGGGTGCGTGAGCTTCGCAACAATATTCGCAACGAGGCCGCCGAGGATGCGGCCGCAGGCTTAGGGCCTCCCGATATCATTGACTTGGACTTCGGAGCCTATGCAACTTCTTAACCGGACACTACTGATGGAGAGGGGAAAAATGACCGGACCAAAGGTCCTGCCTGGAAGCAGGATGGGCAGGTTGCCTGCCCCATGGGGGCGCTGGAGTGTCTCAGGGGATCAGGATCAGCTGCAGGTCGCAGACATTGGTGTTGGTCGGCCCGGTCCGCAGCAGGGCGCCGAGGCGGTCGAAAAAAGAATAGGCATCATTGCGGGCCAGGTAGTCGGCGGGGTCGAGCCCCGCCACGGTCGCTGCGGCCAAAAGTTCACTGCAGGCAAAGGCGCCGGCAGCGTCGGTCGGCCCGTCGTTGCCGTCACTGGCGGCGGAGAGGAGGTAGAGACCGGTGCCAAGGTCGGGTAATTCCGCCATTGCCGCGAGGAAAGCGAGGGCAAGTTCCTGGTTGCGGCCCCCCTTGCCATCCCCCCGCAGGGTAACCGTCGTTTCCCCGCCCGCCAAAAGGCAGGCGGGACCGCGCCCGGGGCGCTGCCGGTCCCGATAGTCGAGAGCGGCCGCCAGCAGCCGTCGCGCCAGTTCCCGGGCTTCGCCGCAGGCGTGGTCGGTAACGATGGTGGTTGTGAAGCCACGAGATGATGCTTCTCGGGATGCTGCTTGCAGCGCCACCTTGTTGTTGCCGAGCAGGAGGTTGTCACACCAGCGAAAGGCCGGGTCTCCCGGTTTCGGAGTTTCCGCGATCTTTCCGGCGGCGCCGGCCCGGAGCAGGTCCAGGACCGGACCCGGTACCCGGTCCGGCAAGCGGTAGCGGTCGAGTATCGCCAGAGCGTCACTGAAGGTCGTCGGATCGGGGACGCAGAGTCCCGAGGCGATGACGTCGAGACGGTCACCGATGACATCGGAGAGGATCAGGTTGAGGCTGCGGGCAGGGGCGAGCAGGCGCGCCAGGCCACCCCCCTTGAGGGCCGAGAGGTGTTTGCGCACGCAGTTCAGTTCATCGATGGTCGCCCCGCAGCGGAGCAGCAGGCGGGTGGTCGCCTGTTTGTCGGTCAGGCTCAAGGCCAGGCCCGAGTCTGTGCGGGGCGCGGCGAGCAGGGCCGAACCGCCGCCGGAGATCAGATTGATGACCAGGGTCCGGGAATCGGCCCGGAGGGCCAGCGCCGCGATGCGCCGGGCGCCGAGCAGGCTCGCCTGGTCGGGGATCGGGTGTCCGGCCTCCAGGGTTTCGATGCGAGTCAGGGGCGCGGTGTGGCCGTACTTGACGACAATCAGGCCGTTGCCGATGCGGGACCCGAGAAGCTTCTCCAGGCCACGTGCCATGGCGGCGGTCGCTTTGCCGGCGCCGAAAACCATGAGCTGATCATAGTCGTCAAGGTCGATGGTGAGGGGAGTCGATTCACTGGTGACGGTGAGCCGGGAGCCGGAGAGCTGCAGGCGGGATGCGATCAGCTGCTGCGGGTCGACGCTGGCGAGAGCGGCCCGGAAGATTTCTTCGAGTTCCTTACCGGGGACGGGGTGTTGCATCGTGCCCCCTTGCTCTCCATGCATTTGCCGGTTCGGGCCCTCCGCATCGGGTCGGCCATGATTCTTTCAGGCCGCTCCTTAGCACGCGGGCGCAGGATTAAGATACCCCGACTTTTTGAAAAGAGAAGTGTCCGGTCACCTTTTCTTGAAATTTCCGGTCTCTTGACGTTGTTTCCGACTCTTCCCGGCGGTGTGGCCGGTGCTTGCGGCGCAGTTGAAAGAATGCTGGTCCCGTGGTGACCCCTGCGCTAGAATGTCTTCCCTATGACCGAGTCTGCCCTGATCGCTACTGTGGCCGTGGCCGCCCCCCTGGCCAAGCCCTACTCCTACCTGGTTCCCGCCGAATTGCGGGACCAGGCGCGGGTCGGCATGCGCCTTGAGGTCCCCCTCGGACGGCGCCAAGTCGTCGGTTACCTGCTCGCCCTCGGTTCGGGGGATGCCGCCGGGCTCAAGGCGATTCGCAGGGTACTCGATCCGGCCCCGCTGCTGACACCGCAGCTGATCCGCCTGTTGCTGCGCGCCGCCGACTATTATCGGCACCCGCCGGGGGAGGTGATCCGTTGCGCCCTGCCGGCCGGTCTTTCCGGGAAGGGGAACGAGGTCTCGATCCTCCACGAAGCGGTTTACACTGCGCTCCCCCGCGACGACCAGCCCGCCGGTAGCCGGCAACGGGAAGTCCTGGCGCAGATCCGTGCCGCCGGCCCGCTTTCCCTGTCGACCCTGCGCACCCTTTTCGCTGCTCCCCACGCGCCCCTCAAGCGCCTGGTGGAACTCGGCTTTCTGGCGGTCGAGGAGGTCGAACGCCACCGCGACCCGTTCCTCGATCTGCCGCTGGTTCCCGACCGCCCGGCCGTGCCGACCGCGGAGCAGGCGGCGGGCCTGGAACAGATTGCCGCGGCGATTGCTGCTGGCGGCTTCCGGCCGCTGCTGCTGCACGGGGTGACCGGCAGCGGCAAGACCGAAGTCTACCTGCAGGCGATTGCCGGTGCCCTCGCGGCGGGACGGCGGGCGCTGGTGCTGGTGCCGGAAATCGCCCTGACGCCGCAGCTGGTCGCCCGCTTCCGGGCCCGCTTCGGCGCCGGCAAGACGATTGCCGTCCTTCATTCCGGGCTCTCCGACGGCGAGCGCTACGATGCCTGGCGCGCCATCGCCGCCGGCGAGATCGCGATCGTGATCGGGGCGCGCTCGGCGATCTTCGCCCCTCTCGCCGAACTTGGAATCCTTGTCGTCGACGAGGAACATGAGGCGAGTTACAAGCAGGCGGAAGGGTTTCGTTACCATGCCCGCGATCTCGCCCTGCTACGCGGACAGATGGAAGGGGCGACGGTCCTACTTGGCAGCGCGACCCCGGCTTTGACCAGCTTTCAGCGCGCCCGGGAGGGCCAGATTGGCTATCTCTCCCTCGGCAACCGCGTCGGTGGCCGGCCGATGCCGGCAGTGGAACTGCTCGATTTGCGGCAGGCGGCGCCGGCCGGGGTGCTGGCGCCCCCCCTTGTGAAGGCGCTCACCGAGACCCTGGAGCGCGGCGAGCAGGCGCTGCTCCTGCTCAACCGGCGCGGATTTTCCCCGTTTCTGCTCTGCGCCGACTGTGGCACCACCTTTCGCTGCCCCAACTGCGAGATCACCCTCACCTACCACCAGGGGGAGCGCCGGCTGCGCTGCCATTACTGTGATTATGTCGAACGGCCGGCGGAGCTCTGCCCCGGCTGCAACGGCATCAATATCCTCCCCCAGGGCGCGGGGACCGAGCGGCTCGAGGAGGAACTCGCCGTGCTCCTGCCGGGAGCGCGGGTGGCGCGCATGGACCGCGACACCACGACCCGCAAGGGCGCCCACCGGGCCCTGGTCGAAGAGATGCTGGCGCGCAAGATCGATATCCTGGTCGGCACTCAGATGGTGGCGAAGGGGCATGACTTTCCGGGAGTGACCCTGGTCGGCGTGGCAAGCGCCGACGCGACCCTCAATTTCCCCGACTTCCGCAGTGCCGAGCGGACCTTCACCCTCCTCGCCCAGGTCGCCGGCCGCGCCGGCCGCGGCGACCGGCCGGGCCAGGTGCTGATCCAGACCTACAGCCCGGAGCACTACGCGCTGCAATGCGCGGCGCAGCATGACTACCTCGCCTTTGCCGAGCAGGAGCTCGCCTTCCGCCGCGAGCTTGGCTATCCCCCCTATGGGTATCTGGTCAATCTCGTCTTTTCCGGCAACAACGGCGAGCAGGTCGAGGCGGCCGCCGACCGCTTTGCCGCCGGGATTTCCCGCCATGCCGGCGCGGTCGAGGTGCTCGGCCCCGCACCCTGTCCCCTGGCCCGACTGCGTGGCCGGCACCGGCGCCAGCTCCTGCTCAAGTCGGCCACCCGCCCAGCGCTGCGCCACCTGCTTGATCGCCTCCCTCCCCTGCAGAAATCGTTGCCGGCCGCCGTCTCCCTGGCAATCGACGTCGACCCGGTCGATATGCTCTAGCCCCGGCGGCCCGGCCCGGTCACAACAAGCCTCCCCTTCTCCCCGCTGAGTCATCGAGGAGTACCCTGTTGAGTGCCTTCGGTACTCTTTTTGCCATTTTTGCCGACTGGCCTCTCTGTCTGATCAGGTCCCCCTCTCTGTCTCGCGCCCAGTTGTGCCGCGAATTTTGGCATGAAGGGCAAAAAATGGGCAAATTGGCATGGATTGTGGATAATAAAACTTAGTCAGGCTAAACGTTAAAAATTTAAGGTGGTCATTTGTTAGGCAAATCCACCAACCCAACAGGAGGAGAGACCCCATGACCAAGCTCGACGAAAAGCTGGAACCGATCTACAAGGAAGTGCTTGACCGCAATCCCGGCGAGGTGGAGTTCCACCAGGCGGTCCGCGAAGTGGTCGAAACTCTCGGCCCGGTGCTGGTCAAGCACCCCGAGTTCACCCACCACAAGATCATCGAGCGGATCTGCGAGCCGGAGCGGCAGATCATCTTCCGGGTTCCCTGGCAGGACGACAAGGGGCAGGTCCACATCAACCGCGGCTTCCGCGTCGAGTTCAACAGCGCCCTCGGCCCCTACAAGGGCGGCCTGCGCTTCCACCCCTCGGTCTATCTCGGCATCATCAAGTTTCTCGGCTTCGAGCAGATTTTCAAGAACGCCCTGACCGGCATGCCGATCGGCGGCGGCAAGGGGGGCTCGGATTTCGATCCGAAGGGGAAGTCGGACGACGAGATCATGCGCTTCTGCCAGTCGTTCATGACCGAGCTCTATCGCCACCTCGGCGAGTACACCGACGTCCCGGCCGGGGACATCGGCGTCGGCGGGCGCGAAATCGGTTTCATGTTCGGCCAGTACAAGCGCATCACCAACCGCTACGAATCGGGCGTGCTGACCGGCAAGGGGCTCGACTGGGGCGGTTCGCTGGTGCGTCCCGAGGCGACCGGCTACGGCGCCACCTTCTTTGTCGACGAGATGCTGAAAGTGCGCAAGGATTCCTTCGACGGCAAGACCTGTGTCGTCTCCGGCTCGGGGAACGTGGCGATCTATACCATCGAGAAGATCCATCAGCTCGGTGGCAAGGTGATCGCCTGCTCCGACTCCAACGGCTATATCGTTCACGAGAAGGGGATTGACCTCGACCTGGTGCAGCAGCTCAAGGAAGTGGAACGGCGCCGTATCAAGGATTATGTCAATTACCACAAGGATGCCAAGTACGTGGCGGGCGGCAATATCTGGACCATTCCCTGCCAGGTGGCGATGCCCTCGGCGACCCAGAACGAGATCAACGGCAAGGATGCCCAGCTGCTGGTGAAGAACGGCTGCATCGCGGTCGGCGAAGGGGCGAACATGCCGACCACTCCCGAGGGGGTCAAGGTCTTCCTCGAGGCGAACATCGCCTACGGTCCGGGCAAGGCGGCCAACGCCGGCGGCGTTGCCACTAGCGCTCTGGAGATGCAGCAGAACGCCAGCCGCGACTCCTGGAACTTTGAGTACACCGAGCAGCGGTTGCAGCAGATCATGAAGAACATCCACGAATCGTGCTACGAAACCGCCCTCGAATACGGTTGCCCCGGCAACTACGTCGTCGGCGCCAATATCGCCGGCTTCATCAAGGTCGCCAAGGCGATGGTGGCCCTCGGCCTCGTCTGATTTTCCCGAATCACCGCTTGTCTGAAACGACAGAAGGCCCGGCGCTTGCCGGGCCTTCTGTCGTTTCAGACCAAAACCAGGGCAGGGGAGAGTGGGAGGAATCTGCTAGCTCGCAGGGCTCCTCCCTATCCCACATCCCTCATCCCGCGTCCCCTTCCTTAAAACAGACCAGACGTTGGCTGACGACGTCGGCCATCAGGCGCAGACCGGGTTCACCGAGGCGCAGCACCCGCACCACCTGTTTGAAACGGCTGCTGGCCGGCATCAGCCCTTCGAGGGCGTTGGGGTGGGCGAGGATGGTGGCGGCATCGAACCGACAAGCTGAGGATTCGGGGAAGAGGGCGAGATAGAAGATATCGGTTTCGACCAGGTCCTGGAAGAAGTGGGAGCCGAAGGAGAGCTCGGGCATCAAATCGCCGCTGCTGAAGGCGACCTCGGCGAGGGCGGTGATGTTGTTGATCTCGGCAAAGCTGATCGGTACCCCGAGCGCAGGGGTGGATGTCCCCCAGCGCCCCGGCCCCATCAGCAAGGTCGGATTCTCCTGGCGGTCGGCGATGCGCCGGTTGAGGCGGCCGATCAGCCGGGCCACGTCGTGCTTGTCGCTCAGGGAGAGCCGGGTATATTCCAGGGGATCGACCCAGATCAGCCATTTGAGACGCTGGGAGATGTTGCCACCCATGAAGTTCCCCTCGCTGGTAAAAAGGATGCGGTCCGCGGGGATATCCTGGGGGATCTCGATGCGCGCTTTCTGGCCCTTGGTCTGCAGCGGGCGGCATTGCACCACGTTGATGCGCGGGGCGCCGGCGCCGGTGAAGTTGACGGTGAATTCGACATCGACCGGATAGTGATAGGCCTGTTCGAGACGTTTGAGCAGGGCGTGGAAAAGTTCGCTGAAGGTCCCATCGGCGAGGAGCGGATCGAAGGTCGGCAGCCAGAGCTCCTCCTTTCTTCCCCGCTCCGCCAGGCGGTCCATGGTCTCCTGGTCGCGGACCGCGTAGCGGGCGATAGGCAGGTCGATCCCCTCGGCGAGCAGGGTGCGCAGCGCCACGGTTTCGGGCTGGTTGGTGTTGACGTTGAGCAGGTCGAGGTCACGCTGGGCGAACTTGCGGGTGTCGGCGAACCCCTTGTGGGGTTTTTTCAGGGGGGCGTCGAGGGCGACGATGCGCGGGTAGTCCCCCTCGACCCGGTCGACGGCGCGGGTGCCGAGGCCGAGCACCAGGCGCAACATGCCGGCCTTCGGGTCCATCTCCTTGTCCCAGACGAAGGTGTTGTAGGAGACGCCGACCCCGGCGAGGTCGGGGAAGTAATAGTGCTTGCGGTAGGCCCCGGAGACCCGCTGGATCAGCAGCGCCATCTGCTCGTCCTGGCGGTCGAGCCCGCGCTGCAGGCGGTAGGCGAGGGCGTCCTCACTCATGGTGCTGGCGAAGATGCGGCGGATGGCGTCCTCGAGGGCGGCGTAGCGCTCCTCCGGCGCCCCCTGGTTGGGGAGGAAGAAGGAATCGTACTTGCCGGCGAAGGCGTTGCCGAAGCCGTCTTCGAGCAGGGAGCTGGAGCGGACGATGATCGGGTACTGGCCGTAGTAGTCGAGGACCTTCTGCAGCCCTTCCCGGACCTGCTCGGGGAAGGTGCCGGCAAGCATCTCGCGGCGCAGTTCGCCGGCCGCCTCGAAATACCCCTCCGGGGTCTTCTGGCGCATGTACGGTTTCCACAGGCCGTTGTGGACGATGTAGGAGAAGTAGACGTTGGAGCCGACATAGAAGGAATCGTGCGCTTCGAGGTGCTGCGACCAGTCGCGGTCCTTCCCCTTGAGAAGAATGGCGTTGGCGAGGAGCATGCCGGTCGCCTTGCCGCCGATGAAGCCGGTGCCGACCATGCGTGCCTTGATGTCGAGCAGGTCGGGGAGGGTGAAAAATTCCCGGGCCAGGGCCAGGATGCGCTCCTCGCGGCCGACCAGGTGGCGGCAGAGATGATCGACCATCTGTTCCTGCTCGGCGCTGGCGGCGGCATCGGCGGCGAGGTCTTCGGCTTGCAGAAAGAGGCGATGCCAGTGATCGAGCTGGCGGCTGGTGCTGTCGATGGACTTTTCGGTCACCGAGCGCAGCAGGCTGGTCGCCTGGAGGCTGTCGGCAAGGGGGACGAAGCGCTCCCCCTCCTTGCGGTGGGGGAGAAACATGGTCGGCGAATGGCGCTGCCAGACCTTGAGGGGGTGGACATAGAGGGTCCCTTCGCGGTTGTAGAGATCGATCAGGACCTGGGTCGTCTCGCGGATGCGGGCGATGGTGCGAAACGAGTGACGATCGCGGATCAGGGCGAAGTAGGCGACGGTGTCGAGGTCGTAGAGGTAGGGGCAGGTGACCCGGAAGAAGTTGCCGATCATCAGGTCGGTGGCCCAGGCCGACAGCAGCTCGGAGAGGCAGTCGAAAAGGTAATGAACCTCGCGCCCTTCGGCGGTGACGATGTCGTAGATGCGCGTGGCGAAGGTGTCGAAACCGAGGCGGGCGTCGAGCTGGTAGACGGTCACCGCCGGGTCGGGTTCGATCAGGGGCGGATGCTGCCCGAAGCGGAGGTAGACGACCCGGGTGCCCGCATTGAGGGCGTGGCGGACGAAGGGGGCGACAAAGTAGCGGTAGTCTTCGATGGTGTCCACCTTCCAGACCACATTGTCGCCGATGCGCAGGCCGTCGAGAATTTCATCGAGGGCCGGGAAACCGGTCGTAATTCGTCGTTCCTGGTTCATGAATTCACCTTTTCCTGTTGGGTGGCGCCGCGCGGGGAAACTTTCCCATCATTTCGGATGGCAAAGCTTTAATAACATGATTCACCGGAATCCTGCCAATAAATTTGGCACGCCGGCGCCCGGTTTTCCCCTGTCCGGCGATTGGCTGGTTTGACGCTTGCCGGGAAAAGGGATATCGTGCAGCTTGGCCAAAACGTCCAGGATCGCCTTTCTCGAAAGAGGGTTTCTCTCTATGTGCTGCACTTCCCGCCTGCTCCCCATCCTGCTCACCCTGACCCTCGGTATTGCCGGTTGTATCAAGGCGCCGCCGTTACCGATGCCGCCGGCGGCTGAGACCCCGGCGCCAGTGCTGGTAGCGGTCGACTGGGACGCCTTGCCCGACTGGCAGGCGGACGACCCCCGTACTGCCCTCGACGCTTTCCGGGAAAGCTGCCAGGCTTTGCAGAAACGCCCCCAGTGGCAGGCGGTCTGTCAGTCGGCCGGCGGGTTTCAGGCGCCGGATGCCGACAGTGCGCGGCGTTTTTTCGAAACCTACTTTATCCCCAACCGGGTGCAGAAGGAGGATGGCAGCAGCAGCGGTCTGATCACCGGCTATTATGTCCCCGACCTGAAGGGGAGCCGGACCCGCAGCGAGCGCTTCCGCTGGCCGATCTACGGCGTTCCCGAGGACCTGCTGGTGGTCGATCTGCGCAGCGTCTACCCGGAACTGGGTGATTACCGGCTGCGCGGGCGCCTGGAGGGACGCCGGGTCGTCCCCTACTATTCGCGGTCCGAGATCGACGCCGGCAAGCTGACGGCCGGTGAGGAACTGGTCTGGGTGGAGGATCCGGTGGAGCTTTTCTTTCTCCAGATCCAGGGCTCGGGGCGGGTGGAACTCAATGACGGCACCCAGGTGATGGTCAACTACGCCGACCAGAACGGACATCCCTACCGCTCGATCGGCAAGCTCCTGCTCGACCGCGGCGCCATGACCCGCGACCAGATGTCCATGCAGAACATCAAGGCCTGGGCGCGCAAGAATCCTGACCAGGTGGCGGCGCTGCTGGCCGAAAATCCGAGTTACGTCTTCTTTCGCGAACTGCCGGCGGGTGTCACCCGCCCCTACGGCGCCCTCGGCGTCCAGCTAACCGCCGAGCGCAGTCTCGCCGTCGACCCGCGCAGCATTCCCCTTGGCGCCCCGGTCTTTCTTGCCACGACCTGGCCGGGCGGCAAGGCGCCGCTCAACCGCCTGCTCGTGGCCCAGGATACCGGCGGCGCCATCAAGGGGCGGGTGCGTGCGGATTTTTACTGGGGGATCGGTAAGGAGGCGGGATCTTTTGCCGGGAGGATGAAACAGCCCGGCCAGCTCTGGGTGTTGCTGCCGCGGCCGGAGGCTGAAAGCGGGGAGACGGAGGGCGGGACCGAAAAAAATCCCGCTGCGGCGGAGCTCTCCCCTTCACTCTGACAAAGAGGGGGGACGCAACCCGAACCGAACGGGGATAAGGCCCTGGCCTGGCCCTGGCCGGTATCAGGCCCGGCTGGGAAGGGACGATTGCAGGCGCTTGCTGATTTCCGCCAGCAGCGTTTCGACCCCCTTGCCGGCGCCATCGATCTGCAGATCGGCGTAACGCAGGTAGAGGGGGTGGCGGCGCCGGAAGAGGGCGGAAAAGCTCTCGCCCGGCTCGATCGCCAGGCCGCGCTGGTCGATGTCGCCGAGGCGCGCCTCCAGTTCGGCACAGGGAACATCGATGAAAATGGTTCGCCCGTGGCGGCGCAGGCGCTCCATCCCGGCCGCGCTGTAGACCGCCGACCCGCCGGTGGCGATGACCGTCGGCCGCACCGTCACCAGGTCGAGCAGCACCCGCTCCTCGAGGGCGGCAAAAGCGGCGAGGCCGTCCCCGGCGATGATCTCCTGCAGGCGCCGACCGTCCCGGGCCTGGATCAGTAGGTCGGTATCGATAAAGGCGAGCCCGAGGCGCTTGGCGAGGAGGACGCCGAGGGTGCTCTTGCCGGCGCCGGGCATGCCGATCATCACCAGGTTCGCCCTATCCATCCTCCCGCTCCCGTCGTTTGGCGAGACTGCGCAGGTAACGCTCCTTGAGGCGCCGGTTGTTGGCGGCGACCGCTTCATGCTTCGCATACCAGGGGGGGATGTCGTCGTAGTCGGGGACGCCGTCGTCGATCAGGTAACGGGAGCCCGGCTGTTTTGGAAAACCGGCCGGGACGGCGCCGGCGCAGATGATCCGCAACGGGCCGTCATCATCAGCTTTCAAGGCCCGCTGCGCCTCCGCGGCGACCCGGACCATGTCGCCGGCGGCCAGCGGCACCTCCTCGCCGTCGATCCACAACAGGCCGCTGCCGGCCAGAACCATGTAGACCTCTTCCTGCTCCCGGTGGTGATGGGTAAAGGTGTAGCCCTCTCCGGCCGGCAGGTTGATCAGGCCGAGAGCAACCCCGCGCAGGCCGAGTTGTTTGCGTGGTGAGGTCAGCGGCGGGAGTTCGTCCCAGTTGAAGTGCGCTTTCTGGTACATGCGAGAAAGACTCTCCCGATCTTGAAAGGGCGGCGAGCCCGCTGCGACGATCTGCTGCGCGGGAGCCAGAGTTCAACGCTCGCGCCACCAGGCGGGGAGGTCGGCAATCGACTCGAGGACGGCCTCGGGGACGATCCCCTCCTGCAGATCGGCGGGGAGGAACTTGCCGGTGCGAACCAGCAGGCCCCTGATGCCGAGGCGCTGGGCGCCGTCGACATCGGCGCGGATGTCGTCGCCGACCATCACCGTCCGCTCCGGGGGGGTGCCGAGAATTTCGAGGGCAGTCTGGTAGAAGTCGGCGGACGGTTTGCCGAGGACGACTGCCTTGCGCCCGGTAGCGTATTCGAGGGCGGCGACAAAGGGGCCGGCGTCGAGGCGCAACCCTTCCGGCCCCTGCCAGTAGCGGGGCACGCCGAGGGCGACCAGGGGCGCCGCGGGGGCCGCCATCAGGTGAAGAAAAGCGCTGTTGAGCAGGCTGAAGTCCCAGGCTTTGCCGCAATTGCCGATGACCACCGCCGCAGCGCCGCCGGCCTGGTCGTGGGGGTGCAGGGGGATGCCGGCAAAATCCTCCAGGGTCCGGTCCGGGACGAAGAGGGCAATCGGTCCGTCGGTACGGCGGGCGAGCCAGCGGCGGGCGACCCGAGCCGGTGTCAGGATCTGGTCGGCGCTGGCCGGAATCTCCATCTGCCGCAGCCGCTGCTGCAGCCAGCTTAAGGGGCGGGAGGTGGTGTTGGTGACGAAGAGGTGGGGGATTCCCTGCTCGCGGACCCAGGCGAGGGCTTCCCGGGCCCCGGGAATCGGTTCCCGGGCCTGGTAGATGACACCGTCGAGGTCGAAAAGGAGCGCTTGCATCGACACCCCTCAGCGTTCCGCGCTCTTGCTGGCGGGGACGGCACGCTTGAAGGCCCAGGCCTCGATCTTCTTGATCTGTTCAGCCATCGTCACCGACAGCGGGACGGTGCGGCCGATCGCCTCCATGATGTCCTGCTGGGTCGGCGGCCGCTGCCGGGCCAGCGCTTCGAAGCAGGCGCTGGCGACGGCCTGTTCGATTTCGGCACCGGAAAACCCCTTGCTGCCGTGGGCGAGCATGCCGACCTGGTAGGCGGCCGGGTCGAGCTCGCGACGGCGCAGGTGGATGGTGAAAATCTCCTCCCGCTCGCCGAGGCCGGGGAGGGCGAGGTAGAAGATCTCGTCGAAACGTCCCTTGCGCAGCAATTCCGCCGGTAGCATTTCGATGGCGTTGGCGGTGGCCGCGACGAAGACCGGGGCGCTCTTCTCCTGCATCCAGGTCAGAAAATAGCCGAGTACCCGCGAGGCGGCCCCCCCTTCCGCCTTGAAGCCCTGGCTCGAGATGCCGGCCTCGATCTCGTCGATCCAGAGGACGCAGGGAGCGAGGCTTTCGGCAATCAGGCAGGCCCGGCGCAGACTCGTTTCCGGCGAGCCGAAGGTGCCGGCATAGACCGTCGCCATGTCGAGACGCAGCAGCGGCAGGTGCCAGCGTGCCGCGATCGCCTTGACGAAAAGGCTCTTGCCGCAGCCGCTGATTCCCATCAGCAACACCCCTTTGGGCAGGTTCGTCCCCGCGGTCAGGCCGGCGAGACCAAAAGCCCGCTCGCGCTTGTCCATCCACCCCTTGAGGGCATCCATGCCGCCGACCTGGTCCGGATTGAGGTCGTTGTCGACCGCCTCCATGATCCCGGTGCGGGCGATGACCTGGTGCTTGGCGCGGTGCAGGGCGGCGACCAGATCGGCGAGTCCGGCGCCCTTGCTGACCCGGCCCAGGCGCAGCGCCTGCTCCAGGTCGCGCACTTCCAGCCCCTGGGCCGCCAGCAACAGGGGCGTAGGGTCCCCGGCCTCGGCCAGAAGCCGGCCGAGCAGGGGATCCCGTTCCCGGTGGGCTTCGAGCCAGGCCTGCAGCTCCTCCCGGTCGGGAAGGCGTTGTTCCAGCAGCGTTACCTCCCGCTCCAGCCCGTCAGGGACGCTCGGGCGACCGGAGAAGAAGACCAGGCTTTTCCCGGAAAGACGCCGGCCATGGGCAAAGTCCTTGAGCAGCCGCTGGATCTTCGGGTCGTCCCAGAAATATTCGAGGTCCTTGAAAAGGAAGAGGCCGGGGCCTTCCTGCTCGATCGCCCAGCGCACCCCGGCCAGCGGCTCTTCACTGCCGGCGACGCCGCTGAACCCGTCGCTGCAACTCCAGACGCGCAGTTCCGGCAGCCCCTTGATCGCCTGGCGCGAGGCCCGCTGCAGCAGCGCCTCGCAGCGTTCCTCACTCGGGCCGCAGATGTGCAGGAGCGGAGTGCCGGCGGCGACCAGACGGCAGAACCCGGCGAGGGTCAGGATTTCGGACATCGGGAAGGTCTCCTGGGTTGATGAGGGGGGCGATCTGAACGGGACCATTTAACCATTGCCGCAGGCAAATGTCCATCTCTTCGCCGGTCCTTCCGGCCTGTCGAGAGGCCTTGCATTGGCGGCCAAAATAGGCTAGTGTCCATGCGAAAATATCCGGAGGGTGTCGGGCCGGCAGTCCCCCGCAAACCCGCCCCTCCGCGGCGGTCGGCGGTCCAAAGCCGGCGGCTCCCATCTCCTCCCCGAGGTCGTATCCGATGCGTTACAGTCACTACCTGATCAACACCCTCAAGGAAACCCCGGCCGATGCCGAGGTGATCAGCCATCAGCTGATGCTGCGCACCAGCATGATCCGCAAGGCCGCGGCCGGAATCTACAGCTATCTTCCCCTCGGTCTGCGCTCCCTGCGCAAGGTCGAGCAGATTGTCCGCGAAGAGCTCGACCGGGCCGGGGCGATCGAGCTGCTGATGCCGATGGTGGTCCCCGCCGAACTCTGGCAGGAGTCGGGGCGCTGGAAGCAGTACGGCAAGGAGTTGCTGCGGCTCAAGGATCGCAAGGAGGCCGATTTCTGCCTGGGGCCGACCCACGAGGAAGTGATCACCGACATCGTCCGTCGCGAGATCCGGTCCTATCGCCAGCTCCCCCTCAACCTCTACCAGATCCAGACCAAGTTCCGCGACGAGATCCGCCCCCGCTTCGGCCTGATGCGCGGCCGCGAGTTCGTGATGAAGGACGCCTACTCCTTCGACCTCGACAGCGCCGGTCTCGATCTCGCCTACGACAAGATGTACCAGGCCTACCGGCGGATATTCACCCGCTGCGGGCTCCGCTTCCGCGCCGTGGAGGCCGACACCGGCAATATCGGCGGCACCGCCTCCCACGAATTCATGGTCCTTGCCGAGTCGGGCGAGGACGCCATCGTCTCCTGCGACAGCTGCGAGTATGCGGCCAATGTCGAGAAGGCTGAGTTGCGTTCGCCGACAGCCGTTGCGGCCACCCCCGGACGCCCGCTGGAAAAGGTGGCGACCCCGGCGCGCAGGAGCATCGAGGAGGTCGCCCTCTTCCTCGGACTCGAAACGGCGCAGCTGGTAAAGACCCTGCTGGTGAAGAGTGACGGCGGCGAGATCCTGGCAGTGCTGCTGCGCGGCGACCGGGAGCTCAACACCGTCAAGCTCTGCCGGCTGCTCGGGTGCAACGATCTGGAGTTGGCGAGTGAGGCGGAGGTTCTCGCTGTGACCGGCGCCCCGACCGGCTTTGCCGGCCCGGTCGGCCTCAAGCTGCGCATCCTTGCGGACCACGAGGTCGCCGCGATGGCCGACTTTGTCGTCGGCGCCAATAGCAAGGACGAGCACCTGACCGGGGTCAACCATGGGCGTGACTTTACGGTCGAAAGTTTTGCCGACCTGCGCCAGGCGGTCGCCGGCGACCTCTGTCCACGCTGCGACGGCAGGCTCGAGGCCTGGCGCGGCATCGAGGTCGGCCACGTCTTCAAGCTCGGTACCAAGTATTCCCAGGCTCTCGGGGCCACCGTCCTCGACGAGCAGGGGCAGGAGCGGGTGCTGCTGATGGGCTGTTACGGCATCGGCATCGGGCGCACTGTGGCGGCCGCCATCGAGCAGAACCACGACGAGGGCGGCATCATCTGGCCACTGCCGATCGCCCCCTTCCAGGTCCTGATCACCCTCCTCAACCCCAACGACCTCCCAGTGGCGACGGCGGCGGAGGAGCTCTACCAGCAGCTGCTGGCCGCCGGGGTCGAGGTCCTCTTCGATGATCGCGACGAGCGCCCCGGGAGCAAATTCAAGGATGCCGACCTGCTCGGCATCCCGCTGCGGGTGACGGTCGGTGCCCGCGGTCTGAAGGAGGGGGCCCTGGAGCTGCAGCAGCGCCGCAGCGGCGAGCGCAGCATGCTGCCCCTCGCCAGCGCCGACAGTGAAATTGCCGAGCTGGTGCGCCGGGCCCTGTACCCCGACGCCTGACCCCTGCGGGTGGCGGCAACCGGCAGCGCTGCGTGGCGGTTGCCGCATTCTTCAACCTATTGACCCGCGTTTTCCCGGTCTCGATGTGCGGGCAAACCATCCCCATGAAAGCCTCGCTGCCATGAGCAAGCTCACCATCGACAGCCAGGGGCGCCTGGCGTTGCCGGCCCCGGTCGTGCGCGCCTTTGCCGGTCGTCCGCTGCGGCAGATCTCCGCCAGCGACCGTCACCTGCTGCTCGGGGTAAACGATGGCGACGGCGAGCTCTCCCTGACCGGCGCTCTCGGTGAATTCTCCGTGGTGGATCTCCTCTCCTTCTTCAACATGTTCCGCAAGACCGGGGTGCTCCGGTTCACCCTGGCGGGGGGGAGCCGGGACCTTTACTTTCACAACGGCGAGATCGTCTTCGCCACCAGCACCTTTCCCGAGGAGGAGATCGGCGAGATCCTCTGCGATCTCGGCAAGCTCAGCCGCGAGGTCCTGGCGAAGGCGCGGCAGTTCACCGCCGCCGGCAAGGGCGGTCTCGGCCGGCTGCTGGTCGACAAGGGGGCGGTCAGCGCCCAGGACCTCTGGCTCGCCACCCGGCAGCAGGTCGAAACGATCGTCTACCACCTCTTTAACTTCCACCAGGGCGCCTTTACCTTTATTGCCAAGGACCTGGTCGAGGACGAGATCCTGCGGCTGTCGATGAGCACCCAGAACCTGATCATGGAAGGGCTGCGGCGGATCGACGAGCGGGAACTCTTCCTCCGCCGCATCGGCTCCCTCGACCTGGTGGTGGTGCCGGTCGGCGAGGGACAGCTCGCCCTCGCTCCGGCGGAGAAGCGGCTGCTCGGCCTGATTTCGGCGCAGCCGCAGGATGTGCGGCAGTTGCTGCGGCGCAGTGGCCTCGGCGAGTTCGATACCCTGCGCATGGTTTACCAGCTGCTGGAACGAGGCGCGATCCGCCTCGAAGATGTTCCGCCGGCCGAAATCTCCGGCGACCTCGGCGAGATGCTCTCGATCTGCAATGCCGCCCTGGTCGCCCTCTTCCGCCGGGTGAATGCTGTCAATCCCGGGTTCAACGAAGAGCTGCGCCTCTTTCTGCGCGATTTGCCGCAACCCTTTTCCTACGTCTTTCGCGATGTCCCGCTACGCCAGGACGGCTCCGTCGATGGCAGCCGGATCCTCGCCAACCTCGCCGGGCTCGAGGAGGGGGATAAGCTCAAGCTCCTCGCCGATGCCCTCAACGAACTGATTTTCATGGCCTGCATGGGGGCCCGCCGTGATCTCAAGGATGCCGAGGCCGCCGCGCTGATCCAGCGGGTGCAGGATGTCAGCGGCCGGATCAAGAACCTGGTAGGGAGGATAGGATGAGAGATGCTGCCCGCAAACGGTTGATTTTTGCTCTGGACGTCGACGAATTCGCGGAAGCCGAGCGCTGGGTCAAGCTGCTGCACCGTCAGGTCGGCCTCTTCAAGGTCGGCAAGCAGCTCTTTACACGCTGCGGCCCGGAGGTCGTGCACATGGTACGGGGGGAGGGGGGCGATGTCTTCCTCGACCTCAAGTACCACGATATTCCCAACACCGTGGCGATGGCAGGGGTCGAAGCGGCCCGCCTCGGTGCCCGCATGATCAACGTCCACGCCCTCGGTGGCCGGGAGATGATGGCCCGTACCGTCGCCGAAATCGACGCGCGCCAGCCGCGGGGAACTGGCGATCGGCCGCTGCTGCTGGCCGTCACCATTCTCACCTCCTCCACCGACCAGACCCTGCAGGAGATCGGCATCGAACGCCCGGTCAGCGAAATGGTGCCGCGCCTCGCCCGGCTCGCCAAAGATGCCGGGATGGACGGGGTGGTCGCCTCGCCCCGGGAGGTGCCGCTGATCCGCGCCGCCTGCGGTGACGATTTTTTGATTGTCACCCCCGGGGTGCGCCCGGCCTTTGCCGCCCTCGATGACCAGAAGCGGGTGACGACCCCCGGCGAGGCGATCGCGGCCGGCGCCGACTACCTGGTCGTCGGCCGGCCGATCTCGGCCGCCAGCGACCCGGTGGCAGCCGCCAACCTGATCCTCGATGAAATCGCCACGGCGCTGGGCGATGCCTGACCTGATCTATGGCTTCAACCCGGTGCGCGAGGCCCTGGCCGGCGAACGCCGCCGCCCCCTGGAGCTGACCGTCGCCAACGGCCCCCATTCGCCGCGCCTGGCCGAGCTGCTCGCTGCCGCCAGCGCCGCCGGGGTGCCGATCCGGCACCGGGAGCGCCGCGATCTCGACCGGCTCGCCGGTACCGCGCACCACCAGGGGGTGCTCCTCGCCGTCGAACCCTTCCCCTACAGCGACCTCGACGACCTGCTCGCCGCCTGGCAAAACAGCGGCGAGCCCGCTTTTTTCCTCCTGCTCGATGGCATCACCGATCCCCATAACCTCGGCGCCATCCTGCGCAGCGCCGAAGGGGCGGGCTGCCATGGTGTCATTGTCCCCAAAGACCGCAGCTGCCCGGTCACCGCCGTGGTCGACAAGAGCTCGGCCGGTGCCCTCGAACATCTCCGCCTCTGCCAGGTGACGAACCTGGCCCGCACCCTCGACCAGCTCAAGGGGCTTGGCATCTGGTGCTACGGCCTGGCCGGCGAGGGGGCGACGCCCCTCTTCGGTGCCGAACTGGACGGTCACCTGGCACTGGTGGTCGGCAGCGAGGGGAACGGCCTGCGTCCCAACGTGCGCCAGCACTGCGATGGGCTGCTGGCGATCCCTCTGCAGGGACGGGTCGGATCGCTGAATGCTTCGGTGGCGGCCGGGGTTGCGCTCTTTGAGGTGGTCAGGCAGCGGGAAAAACGGGAAGGATGAGCCAGGCGGGCAAAAAAAAGCGGGGCGTCCCAGGAGGGAGAGGACGCCCCGAATGTGTTGTTCTTGGCTCTATTTATAACTACTCCGGTTATCTTTGTCAAGGGGGAGTTTGGTTTTTCTGCTTCTGGCGCGAAAAAATCTTGGTCTGCCCCCGCGAAATACTTGACAAGCCCCCGTGGTCTCCTCTATACATGCGTCTTTGTGATGACAGCGGATCGGGGTGGAAAAAAGTCCTTGCAATTTACCGGACCCTGATGTATAAATCCCCCCCTGTGCTGGCGTAGCTCAACAGGTAGAGCAGCTGACTTGTAATCAGCAGGTTGCGGGTTCAATTCCTGTCGCCAGCTCCATTGAGCTACCGGGCCGGTTGGCCCTTGAAAATCAGCAGTGCGTCCCCTGGAGGGGTTCCCGAGTGGCCAAAGGGAGCAGACTGTAAATCTGCCGTCGTAGACTTCGGAGGTTCGAATCCTCCCCCCTCCACCATAAGACACTTGCCGGACGCGGTTCGGTCGACGGAAACCAGGAGGCCCACGGCGGGCTACGCGAACTGGGACGGAGGCCGGATGCAAGTCCACAACGCTTCACATAGCGGTTTTTCGTTTGGGCGGGAGTAGCTCAGTTGGCTAGAGCATCAGCCTTCCAAGCTGAGGGTCGCGGGTTCGAGTCCCGTTTCCCGCTCCAAATTATAACGGTTCTCCGCGGGTAGTCAGTGTCAGGCCCACATAGCTCAGTAGGTAGAGCACTTCCTTGGTAAGGAAGAGGTCACCGGTTCGAATCCGGTTGTGGGCTCCATTCACTGCCTTGGGGAGATTTTTCTGTTTTCACTCCTTGGTCCAGCGGTCCGGCGTTCCGGCAACGGATGTCGGGCCCGAGGCGAGATTTTCCTAAGAACGAAACAAGGGAGGTTGACGCAATGTCCAAAGCCAAATTCGAAAGAACCAAGCCCCATGTCAACATCGGGACGATCGGTCACGTTGACCACGGCAAGACGACCCTGACCGCCGCCATCACCAAGGTTCTGGCGTCCCGGGGCGGCGCCGAGTTCAAAGCCTTCGACATGATCGACAACGCTCCCGAGGAGCGCGAGCGCGGCATCACCATCGCCACCGCCCACGTCGAGTACCAGACCGAGAAGCGGCACTACGCCCACGTCGACTGCCCGGGCCATGCCGACTACGTCAAGAACATGATCACCGGTGCGGCGCAGATGGACGGCGCGATCCTGGTCTGTTCGGCGGCCGACGGCCCGATGCCGCAGACCCGCGAGCACATCCTGCTCGCCCGCCAGGTCGGCGTCCCCGCCATGGTCGTTTTCCTCAACAAGGCCGACATGGTCGACGACGAGGAGCTGATGGAGCTGGTCGAGCTGGAGGTGCGTGAGCTCCTCTCCGCCTACGACTTCCCCGGCGACGACATTCCGATCATCCCCGGCAGCGCGCTGAAAGCCCTCGAGTGCGGCTGCGGCAAGGTGGAGTGCGCGGCCTGCAAGCCGGTCCTCGACCTGATGGATGCGGTCGACAGCTACATCCCCGAGCCGGAGCGGGCCATCGATCGCCCCTTCCTGATGCCGGTGGAAGACGTCTTTTCGATCTCCGGCCGCGGCACCGTGGCGACCGGTCGTGTCGAGCGCGGCGTGGTCAAGGTCGGCGAGGAGATCGAGATCGTCGGCATGAAGGCGACGGCGAAGACGGTCGTCACCGGTGTCGAGATGTTCCGCAAGCTGCTCGACCAGGGGCAGGCCGGTGACAACGTCGGCGTGCTGCTGCGCGGCGTCAAGCGCGAGGACATCGAGCGCGGCCAGGTTCTGGCCAAGCCCGGCAGCATCACCCCGCACACCAAGTTCAAGGCGGAAGCCTACATCCTGACCAAGGAAGAGGGGGGTCGTCACACCCCGTTCTTCAAGGGCTACCGTCCCCAGTTCTACTTCCGGACCACGGACGTGACCGGGATCGTCGAGCTGCCGGAAGGGACCGAGATGGTCATGCCGGGCGACAACATCGCCATGACCGTGAACCTGATCACCCCGATTGCCATGGACAAGGAACTGCGCTTCGCGATCCGCGAAGGCGGCCGCACCGTCGGCGCCGGTGTCGTCTCCGACATCATCGAGTAATTTCATTCTTGCGCAGGCCCCCGCCCCGGTGTGCCGGGGTGGGGGTTGAAGGATAAGTCATCATGCGGGACATCGTTACCCTCGCCTGCACCGAGTGCAAGCAACGCAACTACACCACCACCAAGAACAAGAAGAACACACCGGACAAGCTGGAATTCAGCAAGTACTGCCGCTTCTGCAAGAAGCACACACCGCACCGCGAGACCAAATAGCAACCGGACGAGCCGCAGCGGTCTGCGGCTTTACGCATGCAGGCCAGTAGCTCTAATGGCTAGAGCACCGGTCTCCAAAACCGGGTGTTGGGGGTTCGAGTCCCTCCTGGCCTGCCAAATTTTAACAACGATCCTCTGTGGGGGTTCAGATAGTGCTTGGTAAAGCGACCCAGTTTCTGAGCAACGTCAAGGGTGAGCTCGAAAAGGTCACCTGGCCGACCCGAAAAGACACCTATGCTTCGACGCTGGTGGTCATCTCGCTGGTCATGGCCGTCGCCGTCTTTCTCTGGGTGGTCGACTCGGCCCTCTCCACGCTGATCCGTTTGCTCCTCCGCTGAGTGCGACAGGGAAGGCGTCTTTCATGGCAATGAAGTGGTACGGGGTTCATACCTACTCGGGGTACGAAAACAAGGTCAAGCTCAACCTCGAGGAGCGCATACGCCAGTTCGGAGCGGAAGACCGTTTCGGGACGGTGCTGATTCCCTCGGAGACCGTCGTCGAGCTGAAAAAGGGCGAGCGCCGCACTTCGTCGCGGAAATTCTTCCCCGGCTACATCCTGGTGCAGATGGAGCTCGACAACGAGACCTGGCACATCGTCAAGGATACGCCGAAGGTGACCGGTTTCGTCGGTGGCGGCGCCACCCCGCCGGCGATCCCCGACGAGGATGTGGCGAAGATCACCGCCCGGATGGAAGAAGGGGTCGAGCGGCCCAAGCCGAAGGTCCAGTTCGAAGTCGGTGAGACGGTGCGGGTGGTCGACGGGCCGTTCCTCAATTTCACCGGTGTCGTCGAGGACGTCAAGCCCGACAAGGCGAAGCTCAAGGTTATGGTCAGCATTTTTGGCCGGGTTACCCCGGTCGAACTCGAATTCATACAGGTCGAAAAAACCAGCTAAACGTACTGGGTTCACTGCTTGCGGTTCGCGGTTCGGGGTGTCCTGAGCCCGGGAACGTGATGCCTTGAGCCTTGAACCTAATTGAAGTAACTGAAGGAGTACCGTATGGCCAAGAAGGTTATCGGAATGATAAAACTGCAGATTCCTGCCGGCAAGGCGAACCCTTCGCCGCCGGTCGGTCCCGCGCTCGGTCAGCACGGGGTCAACATCATGGAATTCTGCAAGGCGTTCAACGCCAAGACCCAGGCTGAAGCGGGGATGATTACCCCGGTGGTGATCACCGTCTATGGTGACCGCTCCTTCTCCTTTATCACCAAGACCCCGCCGGCGGCGGTCCTGTTGCTCAAGGCGGCCAAACTCGAAAAGGGGTCCGGCGTTCCCAACAAGACCAAGGTGGGGAAGGTGACCAAGGCCCAGGTCAAGGAGATCGCCGAGCTGAAGATGCCCGACCTTAACGCATTCGACCTGGACGCCGCGATCCGTACCATCGAGGGTACCGCCCGCAGCATGGGTCTCGAAGTCGAATAATTTATCGGCACGTCTGGAGTAAAACAATGCCAACAGGAAAACAGCATAAAGCAGCCAAGGCCCAGATCGACCGCACCCAAGTCTATACCCTCGAAGAGGGGATCGCCCTGGTCAAGCAGGCCGCTTTCGCCAAGTTCGACGAGACCGTCGATATTTCGGTGCGCCTCGGCGTCGACCCGCGCAAGGCCGACCAGATGGTCCGCGGCGCCGTCGTCCTTCCCAACGGCCTCGGCAAGACCGTACGTGTCCTTGTCTTTGCCAAGGGGGAGAAAGCCCAGGAAGCCCAGGCTGCCGGTGCCGATTACGTCGGTGCCGATGACCTGGTCGCCAAGATCCAGGGGGGCTGGTTCGATTTCGACACCGCCATCGCCACCCCGGACATGATGGGGACCGTCGGCAAGATCGGCAAGCTCCTCGGCCCCCGCGGCCTGATGCCGAACCCCAAGGTCGGCACCGTCACCTTCGACATCGGCCGCGCCGTCAACGAGGCGAAGTCGGGCAAGGTCGAATACCGCGTCGAGAAGGCCGGGATCGTCCACGCGCCGGTCGGCAAGGTCTCCTTTGACCCGGAAAAACTCGCCGGCAACATCCTGGCGGTGATGGACGCCCTGGTCAAGGCCAAGCCGCAGACCTCCAAAGGGACCTACCTGAAGAAGATCAGCCTCTCCAGCACCATGGGCCCGGGCATCAATCTCGATGTCCCGGCGGTCCAGGCGCTGGTCAAGTAATTCCATCGCCGCACTGGTTGCGGTCATGGCATAGCAACGCTCTAGGTCAAAGACAGCAGGCCCGTCGAACCTGACGGTTAATGGATGATGCCACCTGCCGAGGCCGTACCACGGGGAACGGGTTATCCGTCTCCCTCCAGGTCCTCAGTCTAGGGCGCGGGACTCAATGCAGACCCCAGACTACTTAGAAAGGAGGAGAGACGTTGAATAAGAACAGCAAGGAACAAGTCGTTGCCGACCTCGCCGCCAAGCTGGCGAACGCCAAGGCTACCTTTCTCGCCGACTACCGCGGGCTGAACGTCGAGCAGGTCAATGCCCTGCGCGGCGAACTGCGCAAGGCCGACGTCGAGTACCAGGTGGTGAAGAATACCCTGCTGCGCCTTGCCGCCAAGGGCACCGGCGCCGAGTGCCTCGACGCGCACCTGGCCGGCCCGACCGCCATCGCCATCGCCGGCGCTGACCCGGTCGCCCCGGCCAAGATTCTCAGCGAATTCGCCAAGGCCAACGCCAAATTCGAGCTCAAGGCCGGCGCTCTCGACGGCAAGCTGCTGTCGATCGACGACATCAAGGCCCTGGCCGAACTGCCGTCGCGCGAAGTGCTGCTCGGCAAGCTGCTCGGTACCCTTAACGCCCCGGTGTCCAACTTTGTTGGCGTACTGGCGGCGGTACCGCGTTCGCTGGTCCAGGTGCTCGCGGCAATCCAGGACAAGAAGGCGGCCTGAGCCGCCATTCCGATTACTTTTTAACCCTTTACGTTAAGCACCGATACGGAGGAAACCATGGCTGCAATCACCAAGGAACAGGTTGTCGAATTTATCGAGAAGATGTCCGTTCTCGAACTGTCTGAACTGGTCAAGGAACTGGAAGAGAAATTCGGCGTCTCCGCCGCGGCCCCGGTCGCCGTTGCCGCTGCCGGCCCGGCCGCTGCTGCTGCCGCCCCGGTCGAAGAGAAGGACGAGTTCGACGTCGTCCTCAAGGAAGCCGGCGACAAGAAGATCAACGTCATCAAGGTGGTCCGTGCCGTGACCGGTCTCGGCCTCAAGGAAGCCAAGGACCTCGTCGACGGCGCTCCCCAGACCGTCAAGGAAGCGATGCCCAAGGCCGAAGCCGAAGAACTGAAGAAACAGCTTGAGGAAGCCGGCGCCAAAGTGGAGCTCAAATAGTACCCTGTCCGATAGTTTCGCCATTAGCCAAGGTCGCCTTGTGCGGCCTTGGCTATTCTACTTTCGTTAGCACAAGGAGAAATCATGGCTTATTCGATCGCGAATAACCAGCTTCTGAGGAAACACTTCGCGCAGATCAAGCGGATCATCGATATCCCCAATCTGATCGATATCCAGAAGAATTCCTACAAGCGTTTCCTCCAGGCGGAGCTTCCTCCTTCGGCGCGGCAGAATATCGGCCTCGAGGCAGTCTTCCGCTCCGTCTTTCCGATCCGCGACTTCAGCGAAACCTGTTCCCTCGAGTATGTCTCCTACTCCCTGGGAATTCCCAAATATGACGTCGACGAGTGCCACCAGCGCGGCATGACCTTCGCCGCCCCGGTCAAGGTCCGGGTGCGCCTCGTCTCCTGGGATGTCGACAAGGATTCCGGCGTGCAGTCGATCCGCGACATCAAGGAACAGGAGGTCTATTTCGGCGAGATTCCGCTCATGACCGAAAACGGGACCTTCATCATCAACGGGACTGAAAGGGTCATCGTCAGCCAGTTGCACCGCTCCCCCGGGGTCTTTTTCGACCACGACAAGGGAAAAACCCACAGCAGCGGCAAGATCCTTTATTCCGCCCGGGTCATTCCCTACCGCGGCTCTTGGCTCGACTTCGACTTTGATCATAAAGACCTCCTCTACGTGCGCATCGACCGCCGCCGCAAGCTGCCGGCGACGGTGCTGCTCAAGGCCCTCGGCTATTCGACCGAGGAGCTGCTCAACTACTACTACGACATCGATACCCTGCTGATCGACAGCAACGGATACCAGAAAAAGGTCAACCTCGACCTCCTCCCGGGACAGCGCGCCGCCTTCGACGTGGTGGCAGCCGACGGCGAGGTGATCGTCAAGGCGAACCGCAAGTTTACCAAGGCGGCGATCCGCAAGCTGGCCGAAAAGGGGATTGAGACGATCCAGATCCTTGAGGAGGATGTCCTCGGCAAGATCGCCTCCACCGACATCGTCGACACCGCCACCGGCGAGGTTGTCGTCGAATGCAACGAGGAACTGACCGCCGGCAAGATCGAAGAGTTGCGCAGCCGCGGTATCAGCGAGCTCAAGGTCCTCTTCATCGACCACCTCTATGTCGGCCCCTATCTGCGCGACACCCTGCTCCTCGACAAGGTCGGGACCCCGGACGACGCGATGATCGAGATTTATCGGCGGCTGCGCCCCGGTGATCCGCCGACCCTGAAGAGCGCCCGGGCCCTCTTCGACAGCCTCTTCTTCAACGCCGAGCGCTACGACCTCTCCGCCGTCGGCCGACTCAAGCTCAACTACAAGCTCGGTCTCGAGACGCCGCTGGAGCACACCACCCTGACCAAGGAGGATATCCTTGAAGTGGTGCGCTACCTGATTGACCTGCGCAACGGCAAGGGGGCCATCGACGATATCGACCACCTCGGCAACCGCCGGGTGCGCGCCGTCGGCGAGCTGCTCGAAAACCAGTACCGGGTCGGCCTGGTGCGCATGGAGCGCGCCATCAAGGAGCGCATGAGCCTGCAGGAAGTCGACAGCCTGATGCCCCACGACCTGATCAACTCCAAGCCGGTCTCGGCGGTGGTCAAGGAGTTCTTCGGTTCCAGCCAGCTCTCCCAGTTCATGGACCAGACCAACCCCCTCTCCGAGATCACCCACAAGCGGCGCCTCTCGGCCCTCGGACCGGGGGGCCTGACCCGCGAGCGGGCCGGCTTCGAGGTGCGCGACGTCCATCCGACCCACTACGGCCGCGTCTGCCCGATCGAGACCCCGGAGGGGCCGAACATCGGCCTGATCGCGTCGCTCTCGACCTATGCCCGCATCAACGAGCACGGTTTCGTCGAGACCCCCTACCGGCTGGTCAAGGACGGCAAGGTCACCACCGATATCCGCTACTTCTCGGCCCTCGAGGAGGAGGGGCATGCCATCGCCCAGGCGAACGCGCCCCTCAACGAGGACAGCACCTTCGTCAACGAGCTGGTCAATGCCCGCAAGAACGGCGAGTTCATGCTGATGAACCGCGAGGACATCGAGCTGATGGACGTCTCGCCCAAGCAGCTGGTCTCGGTCGCCGCCTCGCTGATCCCTTTCCTCGAAAACGACGACGCCAACCGCGCCCTGATGGGCTCGAACATGCAGCGTCAGGCGGTGCCGCTGCTGCGGGCAGACGCGCCGCTGGTCGGTACCGGCATGGAGCGCATCGTCGCCCATGACTCGGGCGCCGCGGTCGTCGCTCGCCATCACGGCACCGTCGAGAGCGTCGACGCGGCCCGCATCGTGGTGCGCATCGACGAAGGGGAAGTCGACGAGACCGGCACCGGTGTCGACATCTACAACCTGATCAAGTTCATCCGCAGCAACCAGAACACCTGCCTCAACCAGAAACCGATCGTCAAGGTCGGCGACAAGGTCAAGCGCGGCGAGATCATCGCCGACGGCCCCTCGACCCAGTGGGGGGAGCTCGCCCTCGGGCAGAACGTCCTGGTCGCCTTCATGCCCTGGGAAGGGTACAACTTCGAGGACTCGATCCTGATCTCCGAGAAGCTGGTCAAGGAGGACCGCTACACCTCGATTCACATCGAGGAGTTCGAGTGCGTCGCCCGCGACACCAAGCTCGGCAAGGAAGAGATCACCGACGACATCCCCAACCTCGGTGAGGACGCCCTCGCCGATCTCGACGAGAGCGGCATTATCCGCATCGGCGCCGAGGTTCAGCCCGGCGACATTCTGGTCGGCAAGATCACCCCGAAAGGGGAGACCCAGCTCTCCCCCGAGGAGAAGCTGCTGCGTGCCATCTTCGGCGAAAAGGCCGGCGATGTGCGCGATACCTCGCTGCGGGTCCCGCCGGGGGTCGAGGGGGTCGTCATCGGCGCCCGCGTCTTCTCCCGCAAGGGGGCGGACAAGGACAGCCGCACCGAGATGATCGAGAAGGCGGAGATCGACAAGCTGCTCAAGGATCAGCACGACGAGATCCGCATCATCCGCGACTCGACCAAGGGGAAACTGAAATCGCTGCTGGTCGGTCAGACCGCGGCGGTCCAGGTCGTCAACGAGAGCGGGACCGTCCTCGTTGCCAAGGGGAAAAAGCTGACCGAGGAAGCCCTCGATCAGCTGCCGTTCCTCGCCTGGCGCGAAATCTCCCTCGCCAAGGCCGAGGAGATCGAAGAGAAGGTGGCGACGGTCTTTTTGCGCCTCGCCGAACGGGAGGACCTGATCAAGGGGGTTTTTGCCGACAAGATCGAGAAGCTCAAGCGTGGCGACGATCTCCCCCCGGGCGTGATCAAGATGGTCAAGGTCTACATCGCCATCAAGCGCAAGCTCTCGGTCGGCGACAAGATGGCCGGTCGCCACGGTAACAAGGGTGTCCTCTCGCGCATCCTCCCCGAAGAAGATATGCCCTACATGGCCGACGGCACCCCGGTGGAGATTGTCCTCAATCCCCTCGGCGTCCCGTCCCGTATGAACGTCGGCCAGATCCTCGAGACCCACCTCGGGCTCGCCGCCCGCGGCCTCGGTCTGCAGATCCAGGAAGTGCTCGACCGCGATTACAGCCCGGCGGCGCTGAAGAAGAAGGTCAAGACGATCTACGGCGACAAGGAGCTCGCCAAGTTCATTGACGGCCTCGGCGACGACGAGGTGCTGGCGATGGGACGCCGCCTCGCCGGCGGCATCCCGATGGCCTCCCCGGTTTTCGAGGGGGTCAACGAAGAGCAGATGAAGGCCGAAATGACCAGGGCCGGCGTCTCCAGCGGCGGGCAGATGACCCTCTATAACGGCAAGACCGGCGACCCCTTCAAGGAACAGGTCACCGTTGGCATCATGTATATGCTCAAACTGCACCACCTGGTTGACGACAAGATCCACGCCCGTTCCATCGGCCCCTACAGCCTCGTCACCCAGCAGCCGCTGGGCGGCAAGGCCCAGTTCGGTGGCCAGCGCCTCGGCGAGATGGAGGTCTGGGCGCTCGAAGCCTACGGCGCAGCCCATGCGCTGCAGGAGTTCCTCACCGTCAAGTCCGACGACGTCGCCGGCCGCACCCGGATCTACGAGGCGATCGTCAAGGGGAAGCATACCCTGGAGGCGGGACTCCCCGAGTCCTTCAACGTCCTGATCAAGGAACTCCAGTCGCTCTGCCTCGACGTCGAACTGCTCGAGGAAGAAGAGGAATAGGACCTGCTGCAGGTTCCCCGGAACCTGGCGGGCCGATGCAAGGTTTTTGCCTTATAACCAACCATCCTATAAGGAGGATGTGCCTTGGAAGATATCTTTACTCTGCTTGAGCGGCCGAAAGATCCCCTCAACTTCAACGCCATCCGGCTCTCCCTGGCCAGCCCGGAGAAGATCCGCGAACGTTCCTTCGGCGAAGTCAAGAAGCCCGAGACGATCAACTACCGGACCTTCAAGCCCGAGCGGGACGGCCTCTTCTGCGCCAAGATCTTCGGTCCGACCAAGGACTACGAGTGCAACTGCGGCAAGTACAAGCGCATGAAGCACCGCGGCATCGTCTGCGAAAAGTGCGGCGTCGAGGTCATTCCGAGCAAGGTGCGCCGCGAGCGACTCGGGCATATCGACCTCGCCTGCCCGGTGGCGCATATCTGGTTCCTGAAATCGCTGCCGTCGCGGATTTCGACCCTTCTCGACATGACCCTCAAGGAGGTCGAGAAGATCCTCTATTTCGAGGCTTATGTCGTCCTCGATCCGGGGGAGAGCAACCTTGTGGTCGGCAATATCCTCACCGAGGAGAAGTACCACGAGCTGATGGAGGAGTTCTCCGGCCAGTTCACCGCCAGCATGGGGGCCGAGGCGATTCGTGAGCTCCTCTCCGCCATCGAGCTCGACGAGCTCGGCAGCAGCCTGCGGGTGGAGATGAAGGAGGCGGCGAGCGAGGCGAAGCGCAAGAAGGTCGCCAAGCGTCTCAAGGTCGTCGAGGCCTTCCGCGAAAGCGGCAACCGCCCCGAGTGGATGATCCTCGAAACCATCCCGGTCCTCCCCCCCGAGCTGCGCCCGCTCGTCCCCCTCGACGGCGGCCGTTTCGCCACCTCCGACCTCAACGACCTCTACCGCCGGGTGATCAACCGCAACAACCGCCTGAAACGGCTGATGGAACTGCGCGCCCCGGAGGTCATTATCCGCAACGAGAAGCGGATGCTGCAGGAGGCGGTCGACGCCCTCTTTGACAACGGCCGCCGCGGCCGGGCGATCACCGGTCCCAACAAGCGTCCCCTCAAGTCCCTCTCCGACATGCTGAAAGGGAAGGGGGGCCGCTTCCGCCAGAACCTGCTCGGCAAGCGCGTCGACTACTCGGGGCGCAGCGTTATCGTCGTCGGCCCGGAGCTGAAGCTGCACCAGTGCGGCCTGCCGAAGAAGATGGCTCTCGAACTCTTCAAACCCTTCATCTACAACAAGCTCGAAGAGCGCGGCTACTGCACCACCATCAAGAGCGCCAAGAAGATGGTGGAGAAGGAGAAGCCGGAAGTCTGGGACGTGCTCGAGGAGGTCATCAAGGAACACCCGGTGATGCTCAACCGCGCACCGACCCTGCACCGTCTCGGCATCCAGGCCTTCGAACCGGTCCTCATCGAAGGGAAAGCGATCCAGCTCCACCCGCTGGTCTGCACCGCCTTCAACGCCGACTTCGACGGTGACCAGATGGCGGTCCACCTGCCGCTGTCGGTCGAGAGCCAGATCGAAGCCCGGGTGCTGATGATGTCGACCAACAACATCCTCTCGCCGGCCAACGGCAAGCCGATCATCGTCCCCTCCCAGGACATGGTCCTCGGCATCTACTACATGACCCGCGAGCGTGCCTTCGTCAAGGGGAGCGGCAAGATCTTCGCTTCCCCGGAAGAGGTGCGCATCGCCTTCGATGCGGGGGAGGCCGACCTCCAGGCCAAGGTCAAGGTGCGCATGGTCAATGCCGTCGGCGAAGCGCCGCAGCTGATCGAAACCACCATCGGCCGCGTCCTGCTGCGCGACGTCGTTCCCGAGTCGATCCCTTTTGAATACATCAACAAGGGGATGACCAAGAAGCAGGTGGCGGAGCTGATCGACGCCTCCTTCCGTCTCGCCGGCAACAAGGAGACGGTCATCCTCGCCGACAAGCTGAAAGAGACCGGCTATAAGTATTCGACCCTGGCCGGCATCTCGATCTGCCTCGATGACATGGTCATCCCCGCCGGCAAGGAGAATTTCATCAACAAGGCGGTCGAAGAGGTCAAGGAGATCCAGCAGCAGTACACCGAGGGTCTCATCACCGACGGCGAGCGCTACAACAAGGTCATCGACATCTGGGCCAAGTGTACCGAGGATATCGCCCAGACCATGCTGGGCAACCTCTCCGTCGACGTCCTCGTCGACCCCGCTTCCGGGGAGAAGGTGAAGGTTCCCTCCTTCAACGCCATCCACATGATGGCCGACTCTGGGGCCCGCGGCTCCGCCCAGCAGATCCGGCAGCTGGCCGGTATGCGCGGTCTGATGGCCAAGCCGTCGGGCGAGATCATCGAGACCCCGATCACCGCCAACTTCCGCGAGGGTCTGACCGTTCTGCAGTACTTCATCTCGACCCACGGCGCCCGCAAGGGTCTCGCCGATACCGCGCTGAAGACCGCCAACTCCGGTTACCTGACCCGGCGCCTGGTCGATGTCGCCCAGGACGCCATCATCACCGAGACCGATTGCGGCACTCTCGATGGCATCCAGGTCTCCTCGCTCACCGAGGGAGGCGAGGTGATCGAACCTCTGGGCGATCGCATCCTCGGCCGCTCGGCCCTGGAGGATGTCCTCGATCCGGTCACCGGTGAGGTGCTGGTCGAAGCCAACGCCGAGATCGACGAAGCGCTGGTCAAGAAGGTGGAGGACGCCGGGATCGAAAAGCTCAAGATTCGCTCGGTCCTCACCTGCCAGAGCCGGCGCGGCATCTGCGCCACCTGCTACGGGCGCGATCTCGCCCGCGGCCACCTGGTCAACCTCGGCGAGGCGGTCGGCGTCATCGCCGCCCAGTCGATCGGCGAGCCGGGCACCCAGCTTACCATGCGGACCTTCCATATCGGTGGTACCGCGTCGCGGCGGGCCGAACAGACCTCCCTCGAAGCCCGCTTCGACGGCGAGCTCAAATACATCAACCTCAACACCGTCGTCGATACCGCCGGCAACCATGTCGTCATGAACCGCAACGGTGAAATCGCGGTGATCGACGAGACCGGTCGCGAGCGCGAGCGCTACGGCGTGGTCTACGGCGCCAAGCTCCGGATCGGCCCCGGCGGAGCGGTGAAGAGCGGCGTCCTGATCGCCGAGTGGGACCCCTACACCATGCCGATCCTCACCGAGATCGCCGGTGTCGTGCGCTTCGGCGACATTATCGAGGGGATCACCATGGAGGAGCAGGTTGACGAAGTCACCGGCCTCTCCCGCAAGGTCATCATCGAGTCGAAAGACCCGGCGAAGCGGCCGCGCATTACCCTCAAGGACGCCGAGGGGAAGACCGCCAAGCTTCCCAACGGAGCTCCGGCGCGCTACATGCTGCCGGTCGGCGCCAACATCGTCGTCACCGAGGACATGCTCGCCAGCGCCGGTGAGATCCTCTCCAAGATCCCCCGCGAAACGACCAAGACCAAGGACATCACCGGGGGTCTGCCGCGCGTCGCCGAGCTCTTCGAGGCGCGCAAGCCGAAAGAGTTCGCCGTCATCTCCGAGATCGACGGCATGGTCTCCTTCGGCAAGGACAGCAAGGGGAAACGCAAGGTCGTCGTCACTCCCGAGCTTGGCGAGGCAAAGGAATATCTGATCCCCAAAGGGAAGCACATCAGCGTCCACGAGGGGGATCATGTCAAGGCCGGCGAGGCGCTGATGGATGGCTCCTCCAACCCCCACGACATCCTGCGCGTCCTTGGCGAGAAGGAGCTGGCCAAGTACCTGGTCGACGAGGTGCAGGAGGTCTACCGCCTGCAGGGGGTCAAGATCAACGACAAGCACATCGAGACGATCGTGCGCCAGATGCTGCGCCGGGTCCGCATCAAGGAGGTCGGCGATACCCGCTTCCTCCTCGACGACCAGGTCGAGCGCTGGGAGTTCGAACAGGAGAACCAGCGGGTCATGGCCGAGGATGGCCAGCCCGCCGTCGGCGAGCCGCTGATGCTCGGCATCACCAAGGCGTCCCTCTCCACCGAGTCCTTCATCTCCGCCGCATCCTTCCAGGAGACCACCAAGGTTCTCACCCAGGCGGCGATCGAAGGGAAGGTCGATTTCCTGCGCGGACTCAAGGAGAACGTCATCATGGGCCGCCTGATCCCGGCCGGGACCGGTGTCTCCAAGTACCGGGGCGCGAAGCTCCTCATCGAGGAGCCGGAAGAGCTCCCCGAGCCGATGCCGGAAGAGGAAGAGATCGACGACAGCGACGTAAGTGAGCTCGAAGAAGGGATCGAACCGGCCCTCGATTGAGGGCCGGGAGCAACCCCGCAGAGCCAGGAAAAGAAGTCTGAAAAAAGTCCTTGACAAGGGTCGGGGGCGTTGCTACTATTCGCGGGTTTTTCCCCGCAAAATACCAACCGCTCTTTTAACTTTGTGAATACGCGATTTCGGGAGTAAGTAGATGCCGACAATTAATCAGTTGATCCGTAAGGGACGCGAAAAAAAGGAGAAAAAGTCGACGGCGCCGGCGCTGAAGGGGAACCCCCAGAAGCGCGGGGTATGCACCCGTGTTTACACCACCACGCCGAAGAAGCCGAACTCCGCGCTGCGCAAGGTTGCCCGCGTGCGTCTCACCAACGGGATCGTCGTCACCTCCTATATCCCCGGGGTGGGGCACAATCTCCAGGAGCACTCCGTGGTGCTGATCCGTGGCGGCCGCGTTAAGGACCTTCCGGGTGTACGTTACCACATCGTGCGTGGCACCCTCGATTTGGCGGGTGTCAAGGGCCGGATGAAGAGTCGTTCCAAGTACGGGGCCAAGCGGCCGAAATAACCAAGGGCTGAGAGGACGTTATGCCGAGAAGAAGAGAAGTTGCCAAGCGGGTTATTCTCCCCGATCCCAAATACAACGATCGCCTGGTGGCCAAGTTCATGAACGCGGTCATGCTCGACGGCAAGAAGAGTATTGCCGAGTCGATCGTCTACGGTGCCTTTGACCTGATTTCCGAGCGGACCAGCGATGAACCGCTGGAAGTCTTCAAGAAGGCCCTGGATAATGTCCGGCCGATGCTTGAGGTCAAGTCCCGCCGCGTCGGTGGCTCCACCTACCAGGTTCCCGTCGAGGTGCGTGCCGAGCGGCGCAATGCTCTCGCCTTCCGCTGGATCATCACCTATGCCCGCGCCCGTGGTGAGAAGACGATGCGCGAGCGGCTCGCTGGTGAGTTCCTGGATGCCGCCAACAACCGTGGCGCTGCGGTGAAGAAGAAGGAAGATACGCACCGCATGGCCGAGGCCAACAAGGCTTTCGCCCACTACCGCTGGTAACCCCTGCGGTCCGACCGAACCCAGAAGAAGGAACCCGAAATCGTGGCACGCAAAGTTTCCCTCGCAAAAACCCGTAACATCGGGATCATGGCTCACATCGACGCCGGCAAGACGACGACGACCGAGCGCATCCTTTACTATACCGGCATCTCCCATAAGATCGGCGAAGTCCACGACGGCGCCGCGACCATGGACTGGATGGAGCAGGAGCAGGAGCGCGGCATCACCATCACCTCCGCCGCCACCACCTGTTTCTGGAAGGACCATCGCGTCAATATCATCGACACCCCCGGGCACGTCGACTTCACCATCGAAGTCGAGCGCTCCCTCAAGGTGCTCGACAGCGCCGTGGCGGTCTTCTGTTCCGTCGGTGGCGTCGAGCCCCAGTCCGAGACCGTCTGGCGTCAGGCCGACAAGTACGGGGTTCCCCGTCTCGCCTTCATCAATAAGATGGACCGCATCGGCGCCGACTTCAACCGCGGCGTGCAGATGATGCGCGACCGGCTCGGCGCCAACCCGATCCCGATCCAGCTCCCCATCGGCAAGGAAGACTACTTCAAGGGGGTCATCGACCTCATCGAAATGAAGGCGATCACCTGGGACGACGAGTCCCTGGGCGCCAAGTTCGATGTCGCCGAAATCCCCGCCGAGATGCGCGAGGAGGCCGAAGCGGCCCGCGAAGCGCTGATCGAGGAAGTCTCGACCCACGTCGAGGAGTTGATGGAGAAATATCTCGCCGGCGAGACGCTGACCAACGCCGAGCTCAAGGCCGGTATCCGCAAGGCGACCATCGCCCTTGCCATCAATCCGGTCCTCTGCGGTTCTGCCTTCAAGAACAAGGGGGTGCAGCACCTCCTCGACGCCGTCATCGACTACATGCCGTCGCCGACCGACGTGCCGGCCATCCCGGGGATCAATCCCGACACCCAGGAAGAGCTGACCCGGCCGGCCGATGACAACGGGCCCTTCGCCGCCCTCGCCTTCAAGATCATGACCGACCCCTTCGTCGGCCAGTTGACCTTCTTCCGGGTTTATTCCGGGGTGATCGAGTCCGGCTCCGCCGTCCTCAACTCCACCAAGGACAAGAAGGAGCGTATCGGCCGCATTCTCAAGATGCACGCCAACAAGCGCGAGGAGATCAAACAGGTCTACTCCGGTGACATCGCTGCCGCCGTCGGTCTCAAGTACACCACCACCGGTGACACCCTCTGCGATGAGAACAAGCCCTGCCTGCTCGAATCGATGGAGTTCCCCGAGCCGGTTATCCATGTCGCCGTCGAACCGAAGACCAAGGCCGACCAGGAGAAGATGGGCAACGCCCTCGGCAAGCTGCTGCAGGAAGATCCCTCGCTGCGCTGCCGCACCGATGAAGAGACCGGCCAGACCATCCTCTCCGGGATGGGCGAGCTCCACCTCGAGATCATCATCGACCGCATGAAGCGCGAGTTTAAGGTTGAGTGCAACGTCGGTGCCCCCCAGGTCGCCTACCGCGAGTCCCTCACCAAGACCGTCGAAGTCCAGGGCAAGTTTGTCCGCCAGTCGGGTGGCCGTGGTCAGTACGGCGACTGCTGGCTGCGCATCGAGCCCCAGGAGCCGGGTGTCGGCTTCGAGTTCGTCGACGCCATCAAGGGGGGCGTGATTCCCAAGGAATATATCCCGGCCGTCGGCAAGGGGGCGGAAGAGGCCTCCCAGAACGGCATCCTCGCCGGCTTCCCGATCGTCGACGTCAAGGTTACCTGCTTCGACGGTTCCTATCATGACGTCGACTCCTCGGAGATGGCCTTCAAGATCGCCGGCTCCATGGGCTTCAAGGAGGGTGCGGCCAAGGCCGGCCCGGTCCTGCTCGAACCGATCATGGCCGTCGAAGTCGTCACCCCGGAAGAGTACATGGGTGACGTCATGGGCGACCTCTCCAGCCGTCGCGGCAAGATCATGGGGATGGAAGGGCGCGCCGGTGCCCAGGTGGTCAACGCCCACATCCCTCTCGCCAACATGTTCGGTTATTCCACCGACCTGCGCAGCGCCACCCAGGGCCGCGCCACTTATACCATGGTCTTCGACCACTATGAGCAGGTCCCCCGGGCCATTTCCGAAGAAGTCATCGCCAAGGTCAAAGGCTAAATTTTAAGTCGCCAAGGAGCGTTTCCCATGTCCAAAGCCAAATTTGAAAGAACCAAGCCCCATGTCAACATCGGGACGATCGGTCACGTTGACCACGGCAAGACGACCCTGACCGCCGCCATCACCAAGGTTCTGGCGTCCCGGGGCGGCGCCGAGTTCAAAGCCTTCGACATGATCGACAACGCTCCCGAGGAGCGCGAGCGCGGCATCACCATCGCCACCGCCCACGTCGAGTACCAGACCGAGAAGCGGCACTACGCCCACGTCGACTGCCCGGGCCATGCCGACTACGTCAAGAACATGATCACCGGTGCGGCGCAGATGGACGGCGCGATCCTGGTCTGTTCGGCGGCCGACGGCCCGATGCCGCAGACCCGCGAGCACATCCTGCTCGCCCGCCAGGTCGGTGTCCCCGCCATGGTCGTTTTCCTCAACAAGGCCGACATGGTCGACGACGAGGAGCTGATGGAACTGGTCGAGCTGGAGGTGCGTGAGCTCCTCTCCGCCTACGACTTCCCCGGCGACGACATTCCGATCATCCCTGGCAGCGCGCTGAAAGCCCTCGAGTGCGGCTGCGGCAAGGTGGAGTGCGCGGCCTGCAAGCCGGTCCTCGACCTGATGGACGCGGTCGACAGCTACATCCCCGAGCCGGAGCGGGCCATCGATCGCCCCTTCCTGATGCCGGTGGAAGACGTCTTCTCGATCTCCGGCCGCGGCACCGTGGCGACCGGTCGTGTCGAGCGCGGCGTGGTCAAGGTCGGCGAGGAGATCGAGATCGTCGGCATGAAGGCGACGGCGAAGACGGTCGTCACCGGTGTCGAGATGTTCCGCAAGCTGCTCGACCAGGGGCAGGCCGGTGACAACGTCGGCGTGCTGCTGCGCGGCGTCAAGCGCGAGGACATCGAGCGCGGCCAGGTGCTGGCCAAGCCCGGCAGCATCACCCCGCACACCAAGTTCAAGGCGGAAGCCTACATCCTGACCAAGGAGGAGGGGGGTCGTCACACCCCGTTCTTCAAGGGCTACCGTCCCCAGTTCTACTTCCGGACCACGGACGTGACCGGGATCGTCGAGCTGCCGGAAGGGACCGAGATGGTCATGCCGGGCGACAACATCGCCATGACCGTGAACCTGATCACCCCGATTGCCATGGACAAGGAACTGCGCTTCGCGATCCGCGAAGGCGGCCGCACCGTCGGCGCCGGTGTCGTCTCCGACATCATCGAGTAAGTGAGGATATTACTGCCATGCCGAGCCAGAAGATCCGTATCCGTTTGAAGGCTTACGACCACAAGCTGCTCGATCTCTCCGTCAACGAGATCGTCGATACCGCCAAGCGTACCGGCGCCCGCATTGCCGGCCCGGTCCCCCTGCCGACGGTGATCAACAAGTACTGCGTGCTGCGTGGCCCGCATGTCGACAAGAAGAGCCGTGAGCAGTTCGAGATGCGCACCCACAAGCGTCTCCTCGATATCCTCGAACCGACCCAGCAGACCGTCGATGCGCTGATGAAGCTCGACCTCTCCGCCGGTGTCGACGTGGAAATCAAGCTCTAACCGCAACCGACCGACTTTCGAACATAGAGGGTAAGTGCAATGATCAAGGGAATTCTGGGCAAAAAACTGGGCATGACCCAGCTCTTCGCCAATGACGGCCGGCGTATCCCGGTGACGGTTGTCGAAGCCGGCCCCTGCACCGTGGTGCAGAAGAAGACTGTCGCCAGCGACGGTTACAGCGCACTCCAGCTCGGTTTTATCGCCAAGCCGGCGCACCGCGTCAACAAGCCGGAACTCGGCCACTTCAAGAAAGCGGGCCAGGGCGCCTTCCAGTACCTGCGCGAGCTGCGCGGTGAAGGTCTCGACGAGATCAATATCGGTGACGAGATTCGCCTCGACAACATCTTTGTCGCCGGTGACGTCATCGATGTGACCGCCACCAGCAAGGGGAAGGGGTTCCAGGGCGTTATCAAGCGCTGGAATTTCTCCGGCGGCCGCGCCACCCATGGTTCCATGTTCCATCGCGCGCCCGGCTCCATCGGCGCCAGCGCCTGGCCGTCCCGGGTTTTCAAGGGGAAGAAGATGGCCGGCCAGATGGGGAACGAGCAGGTGACCGTGCAGAACCTGCAGATCGTTGAAGTGCGCCCCGAAGAGAACCTGATCCTGGTGCGCGGGGCGATCCCCGGGGCGAAGAATGCCCTGGTCGTCCTCCACAAGGGGATCAAGGTCAAGCAGTAATCGATACCGAGAGAGTCTCTGGGAGATAGAACCATGGCGAAGATCGCAGTCTACGATATCAACCGGAAACAGGTCGCCGAGCGCGAGCTCAACGACGCGGTGTTCAACACCGACGTCAAGGGGTACCTGATCCATGACATGGTGCGTTACCAGCTGGCCGCGCGCCGCCAGGGAACGGCCAAGACCAAGACCCGCAGCGAAGTCTCGGGTGGCGGCAAGAAGCCCTACAAGCAAAAAGGGACCGGCAACGCCCGTCAGGGCTGCATCCGCGCACCGCACTATGTCGGTGGCGGCACCGCCTTCGGGCCGACCCCGCGCAGCTACGACTTCAAGCTCAATCGCAAGGTCAAGAAAGCCGCCCTCTGCAGCGCCCTGTCGCTGCGCTTCAAGGGGGAGAAGCTGACTGTCCTCAACGCCCTGGAGCTCGAAGCGATCAGCACCAAGGGGTTCGCCGAGGTTCTCCAGCGTTTCGACCTTGCCAACACCCTGGTGGTGATCGATGGCGAGAATCGCAACCTGGAACTGTCGGCGCGTAACCTCCCCTTTGTCAAGGTGCTGCGCAGCGAGGGCGTCAACGTCTATGACGTGATGAAATACCGCCACGTGATCCTGACTGAAGGAGCCGTGTCGCAGCTGGAAGGAGCGTTAGCGCTATGAAGCCGTTGCACCAGATCATCAACAGACCGCTGATCACCGAGAAGACCAGCCTGCAGAAGGAGACCGGCCGTGTCGTCGCCTTCGAGGTTGCCCCGGGAGCCAACAAGATCGAGATCAAGCAGGCGGTGGAAAAGGCTTTCAATGTCAAGGTGACCGACGTCAACACCGTGCGCGTCGCCGGCAAACCGAAGCGTGTCGGCCGCACCATGGGCAAGCGCGCCAACTGGAAGAAGGCCTACGTGACGTTGGCCGAGGGCAGCAGCATCGACTTCTTCGGCGTCTAAACCGACTGTTACCTAGCGATACGGAGTAACGATAATGGCGATCAAGAATTACAAACCGACTTCTCCTGGCCGCCGTGGCATGACCTCTTCGACCTTCGAAGAAGTCACCACCGGCAGCCCTGAAAAGTCCCTGGTAACCAGCCTCAAGCGCACCGGCGGACGCAACAACCATGGCCGCATCACCAAGCGGCACACCGGCGGCGGCCACAAGCGGCGGTACCGGATCATCGATTTCAAGCGCGACAAGAAGGAGATCCCGGCCCGGGTCGTCTCCGTCGAGTACGATCCGAATCGCAGTGCGCGCATTGCCCTGCTCAACTACGCTGACGGCGAGAAGCGTTACATCCTGGCGCCCCTCGGCATCAAGGTCGGCGATAGCGTGATCGCCAGCAACACGGCCGACATCCAGCCGGGGAACGCTCTCTCGATCCGTTCGATCCCGCTTGGTACCTGGGTCCACAACGTTGAGCTCAAGCCCGGCAAGGGGGGGCAGCTCGCCCGCAGCGCCGGTACCTACGCCTCGATCGCCGCCAAGGAAGGGAAGTACGCCCAGCTGCGCATGCCTTCCGGTGAGGTTCGTCTCGTCCATCAGGACTGCCTGGCGACCATCGGCCAGGTCGGCAACGCCGATCACGAAAATGTCAAGATCGGCAAGGCCGGGCGTAACCGCTGGCTCGGCAAACGCCCCCAGTCCCGCGGCGTGGCGATGAACCCGGTCGACCACCCCCATGGCGGTGGCGAAGGCAAGAGCTCCGGCGGGCGTCACCCGGTCACCCCCTGGGGGGTTCCGACCAAGGGCTACAAGACCCGCACCAACAAGCGCACCGACGGCTTTATCGTGCGCCGCAGAACTAAATAATCACCGCTTAGATAGAGGAGACGGCAGTGGCTAGATCGATCAAAAAAGGTCCGTATATTCAGGAGTGCCTCCTGCGCAAGATCGACACCGAGGCAGGAGCCCCGTCCAAGAAGGTGATCAAGACCTGGTCGCGGCGGTCCACCATCATCCCCGAATTCGTGGGTTGCACCTTCGCCGTGCACAACGGCAAGAAGTTTATCCCGGTATTCGTGACCGAGAACATGGTGGGGCACAAGCTTGGCGAGTTCGCGCCGACGCGGACCTACTACGGCCACGGCGCTGACAAGAAGAGCAAGAAGCGCTAAGGACATCAAGGAGTCGTCAGACATGGAAAGCACAGCCACTTTGAAATATGCCCGCCTGTCGCCGCAGAAGACCCGTCTGATCGTCGACATGGTCCGTGGCAAGGGGATCCAGGATGCCCTGAATATCCTCAAGTTCTCCCCGCAGAAGGCGGCTCCGATCGTCGCCAAGCTGGTGAGCTCGGCGGTTGCCAATGCCGAGCAGAAGGGGGTCTCCGACGTCGACCGGCTCTTCGTCAAGACGATCACCGTCGACATGGGACCGGCGCTGAAGCGCTTTATCCCCCGCGCCCAGGGGCGGGCAACCAAGATTCGCAAGCCGACCAGTCACATTACCGTCGTCCTCGACGAGAAATAACGGTTCGTCCTCAAGGAGGTGATAGTTTGGGCCAGAAAGTTCATCCAATCGGTTTTCGTCTGGGCGTTATCCGGACGTGGGATTCCAAGTGGTACGCAGAGGGCAATTACAGCCAGCTGCTGCACGAGGACATCAAGCTTCGCAATTACCTGAAGAAGCGCCTGTTCCACGCCGGCATCGCCAAGATCGAGCTGGAGCGGGCCGCCAGCAAGGCGAAGATCAATATCTTCGCGGCACGTCCCGGGATCATCATCGGCAAG
The DNA here is from genome assembly GCF_054658035.1 of Desulfuromonas carbonis. Lineage (NCBI taxonomy): Bacteria > Pseudomonadati > Thermodesulfobacteriota > Desulfuromonadia > Desulfuromonadales > Desulfuromonadaceae > Desulfuromonas > Desulfuromonas carbonis. The sequence continues at coordinate 2,186,023 of NZ_BAAHXR010000003.1, forward strand.
AAGGGTTCCGAGGTCGAGGCGCTCAAGAAAGAGCTGGCCAAACTCACCGACAAGGAAGTCTTCATCAATATCCAGGAAGTGCGCAAGCCGGAAATCGACGCGCAGCTGGTGGCCGAAAGTGTCGCCCTGCAGCTCGAACGCCGCGTCGCCTTCCGCCGGGCGATGAAGAAGAGCGTCAGCCAGGCCCTCAAGTTCGGGGCCCAAGGGATCAAGATCAACTGCGCCGGTCGTCTAGGCGGTGCCGAGATGAGTCGCACCGAGTGGTATCGTGAAGGGCGTGTGCCGCTGCACACCCTGCGCGCCGACATCGACTACGGTTTCGCCGAAGCCAAGACCACCTACGGTATCATCGGCGTCAAAGTCCTGATCTTCAAGGGCGAGGTCCTGGCCCAGGAACAGGAACGGAAGGGATAGGAGTCTCAAGCCATGTTAATGCCCAAAAAGGTTAAACATAGAAAAACGTTCAAGGGTCGGATGACCGGCGCTGCCCAGCGCGGCAACGCGATCAACTACGGCGACTTCGGGCTCCAGTCCCTCGAATGCGGCTGGCTCTCCTCGCGGCAGATCGAGGCCGCCCGGCGCGCCATGACCCGCTACATCAAGCGTGGGGGCAAGATCTGGATCCGTGCCTTTCCGGACAAGCCCCTGACCAGCAAGCCCGCCGAAACCCGCATGGGTAAGGGTAAAGGTTCCCCGGACAGCTGGGTTGCCGTGGTTCGCCCCGGCATGATGCTTTACGAAATGCAGGGTGTGGACGAGGCGACGGCCCGCGAGGCCTTCCGCCTGGCGGCTCACAAGCTGCCGATGAAGACCAAGTTCGTGATGAGGGAGGAACTGGCGAATGAAAGCTAGTGAGCTCAAGGAGCTGAATGTCGACGAGCTCAGCAAGAAGGCGCAGGAGCTGAGCCAGGAACTCTTTAATCTGAAGTTTCAGCTGCACACCGGGCATCTGGAGAACAGCTCCCGTATCGCCCAGGTTCGGAAAGATATCGCACGGGCAAAAACCGTGCTGCGGCAGAAGCTCGCATAAACGCGCATCGGCGAGGACGATATGACGAAGGAACGTGGCAATCGGAAAACCCGGGTCGGGATCGTGGTCAGCGACAAGATGGACAAGACGGTCGTCGTCAAGCTCGACCAGCTGGTCATGCACCCGGTCTACAAGAAATACATCAAGCGCAAGGTCACCTGCAAAGCCCATGACGAGCAGAACAGCTGCTCTGTCGGGGACAAGGTCCTGATCGTGGAGACCAGGCCGCTGTCACGCGACAAGCGGTGGAGAGTCCGCGAAATCCTCGAAAAGCAAGTCATTGTCTAGGAGATACACGTCATGATTCAGATGCAATCGACACTTGACGTTGCAGATAACTCCGGTGCCCGGAAACTCTGCTGCATCAAGGTCCTCGGCGGCTCCAAGCGCAAGTACGCTGGCCTGGGCGACATCATCATCTGCTCGGTCAAGGAAGCGATGCCGAATTCCCGGGTGAAGAAGGGGGACGTGGTGCGGGCGGTCATCGTGCGCACGGCCAAGGAAGTACCCCGGCCCGACGGCTCCTACATCCGTTTTGACAACAACTCTGCGGTGGTCGTCAATGCCGCCGGGGAGCCGGTCGGAACCCGCATCTTCGGTCCGGTCGCTCGCGAACTGCGCGCCCGCCGCTTCATGAAGATCGTGTCGCTGGCGCCGGAAGTCCTTTAAACAGGAAACAGGAGAAGAGAGCAATGGCGGCAAACAGACTTCATGTCAAGAAGAACGACATGGTGATGATCATAACGGGGAAGGACAAGGGAAAGTCCGGCAAGGTCACCCGCGTCTTCCCTGAAAAGGGGCGGCTGGTCGTCGAGAACCTCAACGTTGTCAAGCGGCATACCAAGGCCAACCGGGCCAACGCCGAAGGGGGCATCATCGAAAAGGAAGCCCCCCTTGACGCCTCCAACGTGCTGCTGCTGTGCGGAGCCTGCAACAAGCCGACCCGCACCGGCATGCGCAACCTGGAGGATGGAAGCAAAGTGCGCTTCTGCAAGAAGTGCAACGAGATCGTGGACAAGTAACGGAGGATTTCCATGGCCCGCCTGAAAGAGATGTACCAGGCCGAGTTGGCCCCACGGCTGATGAAGGACCTGCAGTTGAAAAACGTGATGGAAGCTCCCCGGCTCGAGAAGATCATCGTCAATATCGGCCTCGGGGAAGCGATCCAGAATATCAAGGTACTTGAATCGGCGGTCGACCAGCTCGGGCAGATTACCGGCCAGAAGGCGGTTATCACCAAGGCCAAGAAATCGATCGCTCAGTTCAAGCTGCGTGAAGGGATGCCGATCGGCTGCATGGTTACCCTGCGCCGCGACCGCGCCTACGAGTTTCTTGATCGCCTGATCAACGTCGCCCTGCCCCGCGTGCGCGACTTCAAGGGGGTATCGCCCAAGGCCTTTGACGGCCGTGGCAACTACACCCTCGGCATCCGCGAGCAGATCATCTTCCCCGAGATCGACCTGGAGAAGATCGAGAAGGTCAAGGGACTCAACGTGACCATCGTGACCACCGCCCGGACTGACGAGGAGGGCCGCGCCCTGCTCGCCGGGATGGGGATGCCTTTCAGAAAATAAGACGCAGCAAAGCGGAGGACTACCGTGGCAAAGAAATCGATGATGATCAAGGCCCAGCGGACCCCGAAATTCGGTGTGCGCCATTACAATCGCTGCCCGCTCTGCGGCCGGCCCCGGGCTTACTATCGCAAATTCGACATGTGCAGGATCTGCCTGCGCAAGCTGGCGTCCGAGGGGAAACTCCCGGGCGTGACCAAGTCCAGTTGGTAAAGAACCTCAAGGAGCTCAACCCATGGCAATGACTGATCCGATCGCGGATTTGCTGACTCGCATCCGTAACGCGGGGATGGCCAAGCACCAGAAGCTCGACATGCCTTCCTCCAACCTCAAGGTGGCGGTGGCGGCGGTGCTGAAGGACCTCGGCTATATCAAGAATTTCAAGACCGTCAGCGACGACAAGCAGGGCGTGCTGCGGATCTACCTCAAGTTTGACGGCGACAACCAGCACGTCATTCACGAGATCAAGCGGGTGTCGACGCCCGGTTGCCGGGTCTATGTCGGCAAGGACGAGATTCCGCGGGTCAAGAATGGTCTCGGTGCGGCGATCCTCTCCACCTCCCAGGGGGTGATGGATGACGGCGCGGCCCGCCAGGCCCAGGTCGGCGGCGAAATCATCTGCACCATCTGGTAACGAATATCCGTTACAAGGAGTAAGAGAGCAATGTCTCGTATCGGCAAACAGCCCATCGCGATTCCCTCGGGGGTGAAGGTCGCCCTCTCCGGAGAAACGATTTCCGTCCAGGGCCCCGGCGGCAGCCTGCAGCGTACCCTCTGTTCCGGCGTCAACGTCGCCGTCGAAGCCGACCGCATCCTGGTTAGCTCCGCTCCCGACGCGATCAACAACGCCCGCCAGGGGTTGATCCGGACCCTGATCGCCAACATGGTCGAAGGGGTGACCAAGGGGTTCTCCCGCGTCCTCGAGATCAACGGCGTCGGTTACCGCGCCGAACTCAAGGGCCCGATCCTCAACCTCAGCCTCGGCTACTCGCACCCGGTCGACTATCCCCTGCCGAAGGGGATCACGGTCGAGGTCGAGAAGCAGACCAAGATCACCGTCAAGGGGATCGACAAGGAACTGGTCGGCGCCACCGCGGCCAAGATCCGCTCCTTCCGGGAACCCGAACCCTACAAGGGGAAGGGGATCAAGTACGCCGACGAGCGGATTCTGCGCAAAGCCGGCAAGACCGGTAAAAAATAAATCCTTTCAGTTCAAGGAGAAACACAGTGAACGTTGCACAGAGCAGGCGTCAGGCGCGCCTGAAGCGCCAGGTGAGGGTTCGCCGCAAGGTCCATGGGACCGAGTCGCGCCCGCGCCTGTGCATCTTCCGCAGCGCCAAACACATCTACGCCCAGATTATCGAGGATGCCACCGGCCGCACCCTGATCACAGCCTCCACCGTCGTCAAGGGGGATGCCGAAGGGGTGAGCTACACCGGGAATATCGAGGCTGCCAAGGCGATCGGCGCCGCCATTGCCAAGAAGGCGCTGGCCCAGAACATCAACCAGGTGGTCTTTGACCGCAACGGGTTCCTCTACCACGGCCGGGTCAAGGCCCTCGCCGACGCGGCCCGTGAAGCTGGCCTGTCTTTCTAAGGGAAAAGGAGAAAACCTTTGCTTCGCATCGATGCTAACGAACTGAACCTGAACGACCGGGTGATTCACATCAACCGGTGCGCCAAGGTCGTCAAAGGTGGCCGCCGCTTCAGCTTCTCCGCCCTGGTGGTGGTGGGCGACGGTCAGGGATATGTCGGCTACGGTCTGGGTAAGGCCAAGGAAGTGCCCGAAGCGATCCGCAAGGGGGTCGAGCAGGCCAAGAAGAACCTGATCCGGGTACCGCTCAAGGACCGGACCATCCCCTTCGACGTGCTCGGCAAGTTCGGTGCCGGCAAGGTGCTGCTCAAGTCGGCCTCGGCCGGTACCGGTGTCATCGCCGGTGGCGCTGCCCGTGCCGTCCTCGAAGTGGCCGGGATTGGCGACATTCTTTCCAAGTGCCTGGGTTCCAACAACCCGCACAACGTCGTCAAGGCGACCGTCAACGCCCTCTCCCAGCTCAAGAGCGCAGAGGAAATCATGGAGCGCCGGGGACTGAATGTCGCCGCCGCTGCCGAGTAACAGCAGGAGACGGACAATGGCCGAAATCAAGATCACCCTGAAGAAGAGCGGCATCGCCCGCCCCGAATATTTCACCCGCGTACTCAAGGGCCTCGGGTTGACCCGGCTCCACCAGACGGTGGTGCTCAAGGACACTCCCGAGATCCGCGGCATGGTCCGCAAGGTCGCGCACATGGTCGCGGTCGAGGAATAGACTGAGACACGAGGATTGAACGTCATGGATCTGAGCAATCTGCAACCGGCAATCGGTTCGACCAAAAACAGGAAACGTCTCGGCCGCGGTCCCGGTACCGGCCAGGGGAAGACCTCCGGCAAGGGGCACAAGGGGCAGAAGGCACGCTCCGGCGGCAGCATCAAGGCCGGCTTCGAGGGGGGCCAGATGCCGTTGCAGCGGCGCCTCCCCAAGCGCGGCTTCACCCCGCTGTCGAAGAAGGTGTACGCCCTCGTCAACCTGCATGACCTCGCCCAGTTCGAGGCCGGCAGCGTGATCGATCTGGAAGCCCTCGGCAAGGTCGGGCTGATCAACCAGATCTACGATGGCGTCAAAATTCTCGGGGACGGCGAACTGACCGTTGCCCTCACCGTCAAGGCCCACAAATTCAGCAAGTCGGCCGCTGAGAAGATCGCCGCGGCCGGCGGCCAAGCCGAGGTTATCTAGTGTTCGCGAGCCTGCAGAACATCTTCGCCATTCCGGAGCTGCGCCGCCGCATCCTCTTCACTCTGGGGATGCTTGCCGTCTACCGGGTCGGCTGTCATGTGCCGACCCCGGGAATCGACGCCACGGTGCTCGCCAAGTTCTTCGAGGGGACCTCGGGAACCCTGCTCGGCCTCGTCTCTGCCTTCACCGGCGGCGCGCTGGAGCGGATGACCGTCTTCGCCCTCGGGATTATGCCCTACATCAGCGCCTCGATTATCCTGCAGCTGCTGACCGTCGTCTTTGAACCGGTCGAGCGGCTCTCGAAAGAAGGGGAGCAGGGGCGCAAGACCATCACCCGCTGGACCCGCTACGGGACGGTGGCACTGTCGGTCATCCAGGGCGCCGGGATAGCCGTCGGTCTGCAGTCGATGCGCGGCCCGGCCGGGGAACTGGTCGTCCCCAACCAGGGCTTCGGCTTCATTCTCCTCACCGTCATCACCCTGACCGCCGGCACCGCCTTCATCATGTGGCTCGGTGAGCAGATCACCGAACGCGGCATCGGCAACGGCATCTCGCTGATCATCTTCGCCGGCATCATCGCCAACCTGCCGTCGGCGGTGGTCAACTCGGTGCGGCTGCTGCAGACCGGGGCGCTGTCGCCGGTGGTGATGCTGGTGATCCTCGCCGCCATGGTCGCCGTCATCTGGGCGATCATCTTCATGGAGCGCGGCCAGCGCCGGGTACCGATCCACTACGCCAAGCGCGTGGTCGGCATGCGCAGCTACGGCGGCCAGACCAGCCACCTGCCGCTGAAGATCAACATGAGCGGCGTTATCCCGCCGATCTTCGCCAGCTCGATCATCATGTTCCCGGCGACGGTGGCCAACCTGGTCGACGTCCCCTGGGTGCAGAGCATCGCGGCGATGATGACCCCGAGCCACTGGCTCTACAACGTTTTTTTCGTTGCATTCATCATTTTCTTCTGTTATTTCTACACGGCTGTCACCTTCAACCCGGTCGACGTGGCTGACAACGTCAAGAAGCAGGGGGGTTACATCCCCGGCATCCGCCCCGGGAAGGCTACCGCCGAATACATCGATACCACCCTCAGCCGTCTGACCTTTGCCGGAGCGATCTACGTCTCGGCCGTCTGCGTGCTGCCGACGATCCTGATCGGCCAGTTCAACGTGCCGTTCTTTTTCGGCGGAACTTCGCTGCTGATCGTCGTCGGTGTCGGTCTCGACACCGCCTCCCAGATCGAGGCGCACCTGATCTCCCGTTCCTACGAGGGGTTCATGAAGGGCGTCACCATCAAGGGGCGGCGTGGCTAGAGGGACGGGAGTTCACCGATGAAACTGATACTGCTCGGTCCGCCCGGTGCCGGCAAGGGTACCCAGGCCAAGATGCTGACCGACCGTTTCTCCATTCCGCAGATCTCGACCGGGGATATCCTGCGTGCCGCCGTCAAGGCCGGCACCGAGATGGGTCTTCAGGCCAAGGCCTGCATGGACGCCGGGGCCCTGGTTCCGGACGCCGTGGTGGTTGGAATTGTCCGCGATCGCCTGCAGGAGAAGGATTGCCAGGCCGGTTTCATTCTCGACGGCTTTCCGCGCACCGTCCCCCAGGCCGAAGCGCTGACCGTCACCCTGGCCGAACTCGGCAAGAACCTCGACGCCGTCCTCTCCCTTGAGGTCGATGTCGAAGCGCTGGTCGAGCGGCTGACCGGGCGGCGCACCTGCCGCGACTGCGGGCGCGGCTATCATGTCAAGTTCGACCCCCCGCAAAAGGCCGGCATCTGCGACGCCTGCGGCGGTGAACTGATGCAGCGCGACGACGACCAGGAGGCGACGATCCGCAAGCGCCTCGAGGTCTACCGCGAACAGACCCTGCCTCTCGCCGGTTACTACCAGGAACTCGGCCTGCTGACCCGTGTCGACGGCATGCAGGAGATCGGCAGCGTCCAGCAGCAACTGCTGGCCGCGCTGCAGGCGGCCTGAGTTGATCATTATCAAGTCCGCCGCGGAACTCGACCGGATGCGGGTCGCCGGGCGGATCGTGGGTGAGATTCTCGCCCTGCTCAAGGAACGGATCGTGCCGGGGGTGACCACCGCCGAGCTGGACCGGCTCGCCGAGAGCGAATGCCGCAAGCGCAAGGTCAAGCCCGCCTTCAAGGGGTACGGCGGCTTTCCCTTTACGGTCTGTGCCTCGCCCAACGAAAAGGTGGTGCACGGCTTTCCCGACGCCACACCGCTGCGGGAGGGGGAGATTCTCAGTATCGACTTCGGGGTGATCAAAGACGGCTGGTATGGTGACGCCGCTTTCACCGCCCCGGTCGGCCGCATCAGCGCCGAGGCGCAACGCCTGCTGACGGTCACCGAGCGTTCCCTCGCCGCCGGGATCGCCGCTGCCGTCCCTGGCGGGCGCCTCTCCGATATCTCCCACGCGGTGCAGACCTGTGTGGAGGCGGAAGGGTTTTCGGTGGTGCGTGATTTCGTCGGCCATGGCATCGGCCGCGCCCTGCACGAATCGCCGCAGATTCCCAACTTCGGCCCGGCCGGACAGGGGCCGCGGCTCAAGCCGGGAATGACCCTGGCGATCGAACCGATGATCAATGCCGGCGCACCGGGGGTCAAGGTTCTCGGTGACGGCTGGACCGCGGTGACCCTGGACGGCAAGCTCTCCTGTCACTTCGAGCACAGCGTGGCCATCACCGAACACGGCCCGGAGATTCTGACCCTGGTCTAACATCGTGGCCCGGACCGCCCCAGGGGGGAGCCGGGCATAAGCTTTCGATTTCGACACTGTTTCAGAAAAGGAACCAACCCATGAAAGTCCGAGCTTCGGTCAAGACCATCTGCGACAAGTGCAAGGTCATCAAGCGCAAGGGCATCGTCCGGATTATCTGCGAGAACCCCAAGCATAAGCAGAAACAAGGCTAAGGGATTAGGAGGAACAGACATTGGCACGCATCGCTGGTATCGACTTACCGAGAAATAAGCGCATCGAGGTGGCCCTCACCTACATCTACGGCATCGGCCGCTCCTCGTCCCAGAACATTCTTGCCAAGGCCGGGGTCGACGGGAACACCCGTTCCGACGACCTGACCGAGGCTGAAGTCGGCAAGCTGCGCGACATCATCGACCGTGAAGTGCGGGTCGAGGGTGACCTGCGCCGGGAAATCTCCATGAACATCAAGCGTCTCATGGATCTCGGCTGCTACCGCGGGCTGCGCCACCGTCGCGGACTGCCGGTGCGCGGTCAGCAGACCAAGACCAACGCCCGCACCCGCAAGGGGCCCCGCAAGACCGTCGCCGGTAAGAAGAAATAATTGGAGGAACCATGGCTAAGCCAGGGAAAAAAGTCGTCAGAAAAAAAGTTGAGAAGAAGAATATCGCCAATGGCGTGGTCCATATCCAGGCGACCTTCAACAACACCATCGTCAGCATCACGGATGCCGCCGGGAACGTGATCTCCTGGGCCACCGCCGGTGGTCAGGGTTTCAAGGGGTCGCGCAAGAGCACTCCCTTCGCCGCCCAGATGGCTGCCGAAAGCGCCGCCAAGAAGGCCCAGGAACATGGCCTGCGCAGCGTCGAGGTACAGGTCAAGGGCCCCGGTGCCGGTCGTGAGTCGGCGCTGCGCGCCCTCTCCGCCGCCGGCCTCGCCATCACCGTGATCAAGGACGTCACGCCGATTCCGCACAACGGCTGCCGTCCCCCCAAGCGTAGAAGAGTCTAACCAGGACAAGGAGGACGAACGTTGGCCAGATATACAGGTCCCGTCTGCCGTCAGTGCAGAAGGGAAAACATGAAGCTGTTTCTCAAGGGCGATCGCTGCCATACCGACAAATGCGCCGTCGAACGCCGCGCCTACGCCCCCGGCCAGCATGGCCAGGGCCGCATCAAGGTCTCCGACTACGGTACCCAGCTGCGTGAAAAACAGCGCATGAAGCGTACCTACGGCCTGCTCGAAAAGCAGTTCCGCTCCTACTTCGTCGAGGCCGACCGCCTCAAGGGCGTGACCGGCGAGAACCTGCTGATCCTCCTCGAGCGTCGTCTCGACAGCATCGTCTACCGCATTGGTTTCGCGACCTCCCGGAACGAAGCCCGGCTGCTGGTCCGCCAGGGACACTTCCTGGTCAACGGCCGCAAGGTCAACATCCCCTCCTTCCAGGTTCGGGTCGGCGATGTCGTCGAGCTGCGCGAGAAGAGCCGCCAGATCGCCCGCGTCAACGAGGCCCTCGATGGTGTCATGCGCCGCGGCGTCCCCTCCTGGGTCGAACTCGACCGGGCCGCCTTCAAGGGGAGCCTGAAGACCCTGCCGGTGCGGGACGAGATGACCACTCCGGTCTTCCAGGAACACCTCATCGTCGAGCTTTACTCCAAGTAACCCGGACCGGCTGCGACGACAAACTTCCCACGGAGGAATCGAATGTACAAAAACTGGAGAGAACTCATCAAGCCCAAGCGCCTCCAGGTCGAGACGGATACCCTCAGCGACACCTATGGCAAGTTCTACGCCGAGCCCTTCGAGCGCGGTTTCGGTACGACCCTGGGCAACTCGCTGCGCCGTGTGCTCCTCTCCTCCCTCCAGGGTGCGGCGATCACTTCGGTGCGGATCAAGGGTGTGCTGCATGAGTTCTCGACCATTCCCGGGGTAACCGAGGACGTCACCGACGTCATCCTCAACCTCAAGGGGGTTCTGCTCAAGATTCACGGCCAGGACAGCCGCAACATCCGTATCGTCAAGAAGGGGACCGGGGTCATCACCGCCGGGGATATCATCACCGATTCCCATGTCGAGATCCTCAACCCCGAGCATCATATCTGCACCTGTTCCAAGGACGCCGACCTCGAGATGGACATGGTCGTCGCCAACGGCAAGGGGTACGTCCCCGCCGAGCGTAACCGCGACGAGAAGGCCCCGGTCGGGACGATTCCGATCGATGCCATCTTCTCGCCGATCAAGAAGGTCAACTTCGCGGTCTCCAATGCCCGCGTCGGTCAGATCACCGACTATGACAAGCTGACCCTCGAAGTCGTCACCGACGGCAGCGTCAAGCCCGAGGACGCCGTCGCCTACGCCGCCAAAATTCTCAAGGAGCAGCTGCAGATCTTCATCAACTTCGATGAGGCGAGCGAGCCCTCCGACGAGGCGGCGAGCGAAGAGAGCCGCAAGATCAACGAGAACCTCTACCGCTCGGTGGAAGAGCTCGAACTCTCGGTGCGCAGCGCCAACTGCCTGAAGAACGCCAACATCCGCCTGATCGGCGACCTGGTGCAGCGCAGCGAAGCGGAGATGCTCAAGACCCAGAACTTCGGCCGCAAGTCCCTCAACGAGATCAAGGACATCCTCTCCGAGATGGGACTGACCCTGGGGATGAAGATCGACAACTTCCCCGATCCCGAGTACCTGCGAATGATTCAGAAAGGGAACGAGGAGCTTTAAGGCTCCTTGCCCGACGGATAAACCAGAAAGGACCAGACGATGCGTCACAATAAATCCGGCCGCAAGCTCGGACGCAACTCCAGCCACCGCAAGGCCATGATGCGCAACATGGTGACCAGCCTGCTCGACTCCGAGCGGATTGTCACCACCGACTGCCGCGCCAAGGAACTGCGCAAGATTGCCGACCGCCTGATCACCCTCGGCAAGCGCGGCGACCTGCACGCCCGCCGCCAGGCTGCCGAGACGATCATGGACAAAAAGGTCGTCGCCAAGCTCTTCGACCGCCTCGGACCCCGTTACGCCAGCCGTCCCGGTGGTTACACCCGGATCATCAAGCTCGGCAACCGCCTCGGCGACAACGCGCCGCAGTCGATCATCGAGCTGGTCGAGGAAGAGTTCACCGCCAAGGTGAAGGCGCCCAAGGCCAAGCCTGCCGCCAAGAAGAAAGCTGCGCCGGCCCCGGTGGTCGAGGAAGCCGCTACGGTCGAAGAGGCCCCGGCCGCGGAAGCCGCTGCGGCGGAAGAGCCGAAGGCCGAGTAAGCCAAATTAGGTTTGGATCGAACAGGAGGGCAGGGCGCATGGCGGCCTGCCCTCTTGTCGTTATGCGCAAGTGCGATGAGGTGAACCGATGCAGGCCAGGGAACTCGCCCGCCAGTTGAAGAGCAAACAACCGCCCGTGGTCGTCGATGTGCGCAGCGGTTTCGAATACCGCGCCGGCCACATCCCCGGCGCCATCCATGCCCCCGCGCTGCAGATCCTGCTGCGCCTGGCGAAGCTCCCTGCTGACAAGGGGACGCAGCTGGTCGTCACCTGCGAACACGGTCCCCGCGCCCAGCTCGGCAGGACCTTCCTCGCCCTCTCCGGCTACCGCAACGTCGAACTCCTCGACGGCCACATGAATGGCTGGCGCCGCGCCGGCCTGCCCCTGGCCAGGTAGCTTGCCGCAAAATTCAAAAATGAACTACCCCGCAGCAAGCTACGGGGTATCAACAGCCTACACCCTTAGTAAAAATCGCGCAGCAAGCTGCGGGGAATTGAACCCAACTTTTGATTCAAAATTCAAAATTCAACTCCCCCCCTCCCGTTGACACTCCCTCCCCCCGGGGGTATGGTGGCGGTGCAGCCTGCACCTCTTCCACCCTGTCAAGACGCCCGCAGATGAAATTCGCCCACTCGGCCACCCTCGCCACCAACCTCGTCCTGTTCAGTCTCCTCGCCACCGGCATGGGGCAGTCGATGACCTTCGCCCTGCTCGCCCCGCTGGGGCGGGAAGTCGGATTCGGCGAACTGCAGGTCGGCCTGATCATCACCTGCTCCTCCCTCGTCTTTACCCTCGCCAGCCCGGTCTGGGGCCGGTTCTGCGACCGCTGGGGGCGCAAGCCGGGGCTCCTCGTCGGCCAGTTCGGCTATGCCCTCGGCTGCTTTCTCTTCGCCCTCGTCTTTTTCGTCGGGCTGCGCGGCCTGCTTACCGGGCTCCCCCTCTACCTGCTCGCCATCAGCGCGCGGGTGCTGATGGCGGCGCTGATGTCGGCGGCGCCGAGTGCTGCTGCCGCCTATATCGCCGACACCACCAGCGCCGGGGAGCGCACCGCCGGGATGGGGCGCCTCGGCGCCGCCCGCACCCTCGGCGCGATCCTCGGCCCGGCCCTGAGCGGCCTGCTGGTCGCCCTCGGCCTCCTCGCCCCCCTCTACATTGCCGCCGGCGTTGCCCTGCTGAGCGCGCTGCTGCTGGCGCTGATCGTCCGTGAGCCGGAGCGGCAGGAGCCGGCGCGCAACCGCCGCGGGCGCCTCAAGCTCTTCGACCGGCGCTACTTCCCCTTTATCCTGGTCGGTTTCGCGACCTTCTTCGCCTTTTCGATGACGAGCCAGACCATCGGTTTCTACTTCCAGGACCGCTTCGTCCTCGACGCCCGCGCCACCGCCCAGGCGATCGGCATGGGGCTGATGGCCTCGGCGGTGATGTCTCTCTTCGCCCAGACCTTCGTGGTGCGGCGGCGGGCGATGACGCCGACCCGACTGCTGCGCAGCGGGCTGCCGATCCTGCTGCTCGGCTACGCGGCTCTCCTCGCCGCCGGCAGCATCCCGCTGCTGGTCGCCGCGATGGCGGTGCTCGGCCTCGGCCTCGGCCTGGTCGCCCCCGGCTTCACCGCCGGCGCCTCCCTCGCTGTCGGTCCGAGGGAGCAGGGGGCGGTCGGCGGCCTGGTTTCGGCCTGTCCGGCGGCCGGCTTCGTCCTCGGCCCACTGATCGGCACCAGCCTCTACCAGCTCCATCCAACCCTGCCGTACCTCTGCGGTGGCCTGCTGATGGTTCCGCTCTTCTTTTACGCCTGGCGTATTAAATTGCGGCCTTACAATGGGGCCGGGCCTTCCTGACTGGCTGGCTCAAATCCAGGCCAAGGCTGGGTTTCACGCGGATCAGGTCCGATCACTTCGGATAAAAATCGGATCAGGCCCAGGTCTTTGGTAAAATCCGATTTTAATCAGACCTGATCCGAAGTTATCCGCGCGACACGCAGTTAAGACCCTGGTTTCTGTCAAATAGAATCTGCTAGAATCGGATGGAAAAATCGCGGTTTGATCTGCAGTGACCCGCGCGCAACCCCTTTGACCCTTCTTTTTTCAAGGAGCAGACCGATGAAATGTCACGAAGTCGACTACCGGATTATCGGCGACGATATGCAGATGGTGCAGGTCGAACTCGACCCGGGCGAGACGGTGATCGCCGAGGCCGGGGCGATGAACTACATGGAGGAGGGGATCGTCTTCGAGACCCGCATGGGGGACGGCTCCCGGCCCGACCAGGGGATGCTCGGCAAGCTCTTCAGCGCCGGCAAGCGTGCCTTGACCGGCGAATCCCTCTTCATGACCCACTTCACCCACCGCGGTCCCGGCAAGGCCCACGTCGCCTTCGCCGCCCCCTTCCCGGGGCGGATCATCCCCCTCGACCTCGGCCGCCTCGGCGGGGAGATCCTCTGCCAGAAGGAATCGTTCCTCTGTGCCGCCTTCGGCACCGCCCTCGGCATCGCCTTCCAGCGCAAGCTCGGCGTCGGCTTCTTCGGCGGCGAGGGGTTCATCCTGCAGCGGCTGCAGGGGGACGGCCTGGTCTTCATTCACGCCTGTGGCACCATCGTCGAGCGCGAGCTCAAGGGGGAGACGCTGCGGGTCGACACCGGCTGCCTCGTCGCCTTCGAGCCGACCGTCCAGTACGACATCGAGCGCGCCGGCAACCTCAAGAGCATGTTCTTCGGCGGCGAGGGGCTCTTTCTCGCCACCCTGCGCGGGCATGGCAAGGTCTGGCTGCAGAGCCTCCCCTTCAGCCGTCTCGCCGACCGCATCCTTGCCAACGCGCCGCGCCAGGGGGGCGCCCAGACCGGCGAAGGGTCGGTCCTCGGCGGCCTCGGCCGGCTCCTCGACGGCAACTGAAATACCGGTCACCAGGAAATGCCCATGAAACTCGTCTCCTTCAATGTCAACAGCATCCGCAGCCGCCTCCACCAGCTCGAGGCGCTGGTTGCCGCCCACCAGCCGGAGATCATCGGCCTGCAGGAGACCAAGGTCCAGGATGGCGACTTTCCCCTCGCCGCGATTGCCGCCCTCGGCTACCAACCGGTCTACGCCGGGCAGAAGACCCACTACGGCGTCGCCCTCCTCTCCCGGCAGCAGCCGCTCCAGGAGCAGATCGGTTTTCCCGGCGACGGCAACGGGGCGCAGAAGCGCTTCGTCGCCGGCCGCTACCGGCTCGCTGACGGCAGCGAGCTGCAGGTGCTCAACGGCTACTTCCCGCAGGGAGAGAGCCGCGACCACCCGGTCAAGTTTCCGGCCAAGGAACAGTTCTACGCCGATCTGCTGGGCTACCTTGAGGAGCACTGTGACCCGGCCACCCCCCTCGCCCTGCTGGGGGATTTCAACGTCGCCCCCGTCGACCTCGATATCGGCATCGGCGCCGACAACGCCAAGCGCTGGCTGCGCACCGGCAAGACCAGCTTCCTCCCCGAGGAGCGTGAATGGTTCGAACGCCTCACCACCTGGGGGCTGCACGACAGCTTCCGCGCCCTCCATCCGCAGGTCGACGACCGCTTCAGCTGGTTCGACGACCGCTTCAGCTGGTTCGACTACCGCAGCCGCGGCTTCGAGTCCGACCCGCGCCGCGGCCTGCGCATCGACCACATCCTCGTCACCGCGCCACTGCTGGCGCGCTGCACCGGCGCCGGTATCGACTACGAGATCCGCGCCATGGAGCGGCCGTCCGATCATTGCCCGGTCTGGGTGGAGCTCGATTAAGGAGCGAGGTTTGCGGGGCGACGATAAGTTCAAAGCGTGTCGCGCGGATAACTTCGGATCAGATCTGATTAGGTTCGGATTCAACCTATAGCCTGAGTCTGATCCGATTTTTATCCGAAGTGATCGGACCTGATCCGCGAGAAACCCCAGGCCTTAAAGGCGTCTCGCGCGGATAACTTCGGATCAGATCTGATCAGGTTCGGATTGAGTCAAGAGCCTAAGGCTGATCAGACTTTTATCCGAAATGATCGGACTTGATCCGCGAGAAACCCCGCAGTTAGGCCCTTGCCATTTGAGTCTTACAAACAGGAGATCCCATGGAAACGACCACCTGGACCCCCGCCGAGCTGCTCAAACTCTCCGGCAGCTACTGGCAGACCTGCACCCTGCACGCCGGGGTCAAGCTCGACCTCTTCACCCAATTGACGGAGCAGCCGCGCAGCGCCGCCGAGCTCGCCGCGGCGCTGGCGATCCCCGCGCGCGGGCTGGCGATGCTCCTCGACGCCCTCGCCGCGCTGGAGCTGCTGCGCAAGGAGGGGGAGAACTACGCCGCCACCGACTTTGCCGCCGCCTTCCTCGACCGCAACGCCCCCGGCTACCTCGGCCACATCATCCTGCACCACCATCACCTGGTCGAGAGCTGGAGCCGCCTCGACGAGGCGGTGCGCAGCGGTGCGCCGGTGCGGCGGCGCGCCTCCCACGATGCCGGGGAGGCAGAGCGCGAAGCCTTCCTGATGGGGATGTTCAACCTCGCCAACCTCCTCGCCCCCAAGGTCGCGGCCCAGGTCGACCTCGCCGGGCGCCGGCACCTGCTTGATCTCGGCGGCGGTCCCGGCACCTACGCCATCCACTTCTGCCGCCGCAACCCGCAGCTGCGGGCCACCATCGTCGACCTGCCGACGACCCGCCCCTTCGCCGAAGAGACCGTCGCCCGGTTCGGTCTCCGCGAGCGCATCGACTTTGTCGCCGGCGATTTCAACGACGACGCCATTCCCGGCTCTTTCGACGTCGCCTGGCTCTCCCACGTCCTTCACAGCGAGGGTCCGCGGCAATGCGCGGCGCTTCTCGCCAAGGCAGTCGCGGCGCTGGAGCCGGGGGGCCTGCTGCTGGTGCAGGAGTTCATCCTCGACCTTGAGCGCACTTCGCCCCTCTTCCCGGCCCTCTTCTCCCTCAACATGCTGATCGGCACTCCTGACGGCCAGTCCTACAGCGAGCCGGAGCTGGCGGCGATGCTGCGCGAGGCCGGGCTGCAAGCGGTCGAGCGGATTCCCCTGGAGCTGCCCAACGGGGCGGGGGTGATGGTGGGACGGAAACCCTGAACCAGCAAGGCAAAAGCGTGTCACATGGATAACTTCGGATCGAATCTGATTAGGTTCGGATTGAACCAGGAACCGAGGCCTGATCCGATTTTTATCCGAAGTGATCAGTCCTGATCCGCGAGAGACCCCGCATAAGGGCTTTTCCCCCGGGGGAAGCTGTCGGAGGGCCTGCTTAACATGCGCAGCTGTATAATAAATAAGTTATCTTTTTGTTGACAAATATAATCCATATATTATAAAAATCATGGAGATTAATAATATAGGGGTTATATATGCAGCCAAAACATCGTCGTACCATGCGGGACCAGCTCGATAAGACCTTTGCCCAGCTGGCCAATGTCAAAGCCCTGCAGCCCCCCGTCAAGGGCTGGTTGCGTTCCATCCGGGAAGCCCTCGGCATGTCCGGCAAGCAACTGGGTGAGCGGCTGGAGGTCAGTCAGCCGCGTATCGTTCAACTGGAGAGGGACGAGCTGTCCGGGGCGCTGACTCTCAAGAGCATGCGGCAGGCCGCCGCAGCCATGGACTGTCAGTTTGTTTACGCGGTCGTGCCACGTACCAGTCTGGAAGAGACCGTACGTCAGCAAGCCCGGAAGGTTGCCGCCAGGCGTCTCGCCCGGACTTCGCATACCATGCTTCTGGAAGACCAGTTGGTATCGGACGATGAACAGCAAAAGATGCTTGAAGAGAAGGTCGAAGAGCTGATCCGCAACATTCCCAATGATTTCTGGTCCGATATCCCATGAACTTTGACTATCCTGCAGGGGCCACACCGATCGATCCCGATGAGGCGCAGGGGCTTTTGTTGCCGCATATCCGCACGCGAGAAGAGCTCGATCGCTGGGAGCAGGAGAATATCTCGGGGGCAGAGGACGCGGTTCTCAGGCGCAAGCAAAAGGACATCCTGACCGAGAAATACGCTCGCGATCTGCACAAGAGGATGTTCGGCAACGTCTGGCGTTGGGCTGGTGACTTTCGCCGGAGTCAGAAGAATATCGGTATCGAATGGATGCAGGTTCCGGTCGCGCTGCGTCAGTTGTTTCAAGAGGTCAATGGCTGGCTGGAGTATCAATCCTGAGGGTGTAAAAAAGATTGTGTAAATGGCCATTCAGGGGTACACCGGGACCCCACCCTCTAAGGAGCCCCCATGGCCATCGAAAAAGATCTGCTGGACCGTCTGCTTGCCGACTACAAGAAGCCCGAAGACCTGATCGGCGAAACCGGCTTGCTTAAACAGCTCACCAAGGCCCTTCTGGAACGAGCTTTGGAAGCGGAATTGACCCAACACCTGGGGCACGAGAAGCATGCTCCCGTGGCCACGAAAGGCGGCAATGCCCGCAATGGCAAGTCGGCCAAAACCATCAAGGGCGAATTCGGCAAACTGCCGATCGAGGTTCCGCGTGACCGGGACAGCAGCTTCGAGCCGCTCATCATTCCCAAGGGCCAGACCCGCTTCGCCGGCTTCGACGGCAAGATCATCTCCCTCTACGCCCGGGGGATGACGACCCGGGAGATCCAGGGGCATCTGGAAGAGATTTATGGCGTCGAGGTCTCTCCCGCCCTCATTTCCAGCGTGACCGATGCCGTCGCGGACGAGGTCAAGATCTGGCAGAACCGACCGCTCGACGCCCTCTATCCCATCGTCTATATGGACGCGGTCCGGGTCAAGGTGCGAGACAACGGCCACGTCAGCAATAAAGCGGTCTACCTGGCCCTGGGCGTCACCCTGGACGGCATCAAGGAGGTCCTGGGCATGTGGGTGGCCGAGAACGAGGGCGCCAAGTTCTGGCTACAGGTGGTGACCGAGTTGAAAAACCGGGGTGTCGAAGACATCTTCATCGCCTGCGTGGACGGGCTCAAAGGTTTCCCCGAGGCCATCGAAGCAGTCTTTCCTCGCACCCAGGTCCAGCTCTGCCTCGTTCACATGGTGCGCCATTCTCTCCGCTACGTCTCCTGGAAACAGCGCAAGGAAGTGGCGGCCGATCTGAAGTCCATTTACCAGGCCGCGACGGCCGAGCAGGCCGAAATGAACCTGACGGAGTTCGAAGCGAAGTGGGATAAAACCCACCCCTCCATCGGCCAGTCCTGGCGGCGCAACTGGGAGAGAATCACCCCGTTTTTCGCCTACCCGGCGGAGATTCGCAAGGTGATCTACACCACCAATGCGATCGAATCGCTAAACATGTCGCTGCGCAAGGTCACCAAGAACCGGGGCTCATTCCCCAACGACGCAGCCATGTTCAAACTGCTCTACCTGGCGCTAAACAATATCGCCAAGAAATGGACCCTGCCGATTCGGGACTGGAAGGCCGCCCTCAACCAGTTCTCTATCTTGTTCGAAGGCAGGTTGCCGGTTTACTGACGACAAAAACCCAAGCCATTTACACAAACTGATTTACACCGCCTCAATCCTACCCACCCGATGAGATTGCCGCCAGGTTTCATCATCGCCTGGTCGCCATTCATGCGTTTGCCAACGGGAATGGTCGCCATGCACGCCTGATGGCTGATGTGCTGCTGGTTCATCTGCTGGGGCAGAAACGTTTCAGCTGGGGTCAGGAGAATCTGACCAACGCTGGTGAATGCCGCCGCCGCTACATTGAGGCCCTGCAGGCAGCAGATCGCCACGACTATGGCCCACTGCTGGTTTTTGTTCGGTCGTAAAACTATTCGCCGCGAATACCGCGGTTTTATTGACGTCTGGTCCGGTGGTTGCTCCGGGAATGTCCCTTCCACGTGCGGCATAGGCGTCTCGCGCGGATAACTTCTGGTCGAATCTGATTAGTTTCGGATTGAACCAAAAACCCAGGCCTGATCCGATTTTTATCCAAAGTGATCGGACCTGATCCGCGAGAAACCCAAAGCCTTAAAGGCGTGTCACGCGGATTACTTCGGATCAGATCTGATTAGGTTCTGATTGATCGAAATGGCTAGGGCTTGATCCGAATTTTATCCGAAGTGATCAGGCCTGATCCGCGAGAACCCCAAGGCCTTAAAGGCGTGTCACGCGGATTACTTCGGATCAGATCTGATCAGGTTCTGATTCAATCCAGAAACTAATGCCTGATCCGATCTTTATCCGAAGTGATCGGACCTGATCCGCGCGAAATCCGTCTTTGAATTTGACTGCAAGCGGAGGAACCGATGTCGAGCTTTCAGCACCTCACCACCGAAATCCGCCCCGACGGCGCCGCCCTCCTTACCCTTAACCGTCCGCAGCAGCGCAACGCCCTCTCCATCGCCCTGCGCGAAGAGTTGAGTGCCTGCCTTGCCCTCTGGCGCGACGACCCGGCGGTGGGGGCGGTGGTGATCCGTGGCAGCGGGCCGGTCTTCTGCGCCGGCTTCGACCTCAAGGACTTCGCCGACCCGGCGCGCTTCGACGACCTCTTCGCCTCCTCGGCCCGCTACCACCGCGACCTCTGGCACTTCCCCAAGCCGGTCATCGCCGCCATCGACGGCCCGGCCCTGGGGGGCGGCCTCGACCTGGCGCTCCTCTGCGACCTGCGGCTGGCGAGCGAAAGTGCCAGCTTCGGCCATCCCGAGGGAAAGTTCGGCGCCCCGCCGCTCTACTCGCTCCTCGCCTGGGTGGTCGGCGCCGGCCGCGCCCGCGAACTCTGTCTCACCGGCCGGCGCATCGATGCTGCCGAGGCGTTGCGGATCGGCCTGGTCAACGAGATCGTCTCCGGCGACGGGCTGCTGGACCGGGCGCTGGCCCTTGCCGCCGAGATCCTGGCGGCGCCGGCGGCGACCTTGCGTTTTGCCAAGGCGATGATGAACGCCAGTGCCGGCGGGGATTTCGAGGCGACCTTTGCGGTGGAGCACGACCGGGCGTTTCGGGAGGTGCTGCTGCCGCTGATGGCGGAGCGGGGGAGGGGTGGTCAGCCGTAACAGGAAGGGTAAGAGGCGTCGCACGCGGATAAATTCGGATCGGGTCTGATTAAGTTCGGATTGACCCAGAGACCAAGGCTTGATCCGATTTTTATCCGAAGTGATCGGGCCTGATCCGTGTGATACCCAAAGGCTTAAGGCGTCTCTCGCGGATAACTTCGGATCAGGTCCGATTAAGGTCGGACTCAAACAGGAGATCAGGGGTTAATCAGATTCTTATCCGAACTGATCGGACCTGATCCGCGCGAAACCGGGTTTTCGTCCGATATTGTCGCCGTTGCCAGGCGCCAGTTGCCAGCGCCGACCACGGATTCCGCATTGACACCTTCATCCCCCACGGCGTATCTTGGCAAGGTCTTATTTCTTAGACCCTGTGGGGGGATGATGTTGGCGGGATCGTTCGGGAAAATGGAAGTTTAAAATTAAGGGCCGCGACTGCCGGGTAATGCCGGTGGCGCGGCCTTCTTTGTTTTGATGGTGGTTTAATTCTTTTGTTTGATGAGGGGTAGGATCTTGAAAACGATTGATGTCTCCTGCGCAATCATCGAAAAAGACGGCTTGGTTCTAGCCGCTCAACGCAGCGAGTCGATGAGCCTCCCCCTTAAGTGGGAGTTCCCTGGCGGTAAGCTTCACCCCCATGAAGACGCTGCCACGTGTTTGAAACGGGAGATTGAAGAGGAATTAGGTATTGGCATTCACATCAAGGATTCCCTCCCTCCCTCGGACTGGCAATACCCCGCCTTTGGAATTACCCTTCACCCCTTCATATGCACAATGAATTCGGACGTCATCGTCCTAACCGAGCATAAGGCTGTTGCATGGGTAGTGCCTGTGAAACTCCCTTCCCTTGACTGGGCTGACGCTGACATCCCGGTGCTGCAGAACTATCTCAAGTACCTAGTGTCTAGTTGCAAAAGTTAGCGATAGTGTTTCTCAGTTGCGACCCCTTGACCTCTCGCTTACGCCATACAAAAGGCTTGGCGTTGGGCTGATAGGCTTCTATAAAGGCCTCGATGGCCGCACGCAACTGGTCAATGCTTTGAAAACTGGCGTTCTTCAGTGCCTTACGTGAAAGAATGCCGAACCATATCTCGACTTGATTGAGCCAACTTGCAGAAGTCGGTGTAAAGTGAAACATGACGTTTGGGTGCTGCGCAAGCCATTCGTCGTTGCGTTTATGAATGCAATAATTGTCCAGGATCACGTGAATTTCTCGCTGGTCGCTGTCCGGAAGTTCTGAGAGGACCTGATCCATGAAGGCTAGGAAATCAACCCTTCTCTTGAACTCGGTTGTCTGCGTATGCACGGCGCCTGTCGCTACGTTGAGCGCCGCAAAAAGGTTCAGGGTTCCATGCCGTTTGTAGGTGCTCTTTAGGCCCTGGACGACTTTGCCGCTACTGGTACAGACATACCCTTTGGCGCGCTCAAGCGCCTGGATGCTCGGTTTCTCATCGACTGAGATCACCAAGGCTTTTTCGGGGGGCGCCAGGTAGAGCCCGATAATGTCAGCCGCCTTTGGTGCGAACTCTGGATCAGTGCTTACGCACCAACTTCGTTGTCGGGCAAGGCTGATATTGTGCTTGCGCAGCACTCGCCAAATGGCATCATCCGAAGCGCCAAACTGCTTGGCAAGCGCCGGGCCGTCCCAACATGCCTGGCCGGGCGGTGGCGGAAGTTCCAACGCTTTCAGAACTCGCGTTTGAAACGCCTGGTCATATTTCGGCGGTTTGCCAGAGCGCGGGCGATCATATAGCCCGGCAATACCCGCAGCGGAGAAACGGTTCCGCCATTCAATAACCGTGTTCGGGCGCACGTTAAGATCCATGGCGACCTTGCTGACGGATTCTCCGTCAAGGAGTTTGCAGATAATCCGGGCACGTTCAACAAGGCGCGCCTCCATGCTTCGACTGCTTGCCCATTCCCTGAGTGTCTGGCGGTCCTTTTCGCTGCACAGGGGTATTGGAGATTTTCTCGGCATAAGCGACTCCTTTCACGATGGTGGGGGTGAAAGAAGTCTATATTATAACGCTTAGTTTTGCAATTAAACACTAGCTGGGGGAACCAATGGCAAATAAGCCGCCCTCAGGAATCTATGAAGCCCTCCTCTCAGAGGATCTTCAAAATGTGCTTTTTAAGCACCCTGAGCTGCGCACTGTCTTTGGCAAGATCGACACAGAGGAGCAGCCGGCCCGCTACGCCGCTTTTGTCGCCAGGGTGCTTGAGCAGGCACTACGTGAAGAGCCTGATCCTGAGAGGCGTCGCGCCCTTTGCAACCATGTTCTTGAACAGGTCGCTAAGGAGCCTGGCAGAAATCACCTGGAGGGGCATCGGCTTGTTTCGGACCAGAAGCCGCTCTTGCTCGAAATCACTCCTCCACACTATGGTTCCTCTGGCATCCCCCGGCCTCACACGCCGCTTGCCGAAAGCACTCTCTTCACCGGCTCCCCACAGGAGCCGCAACTCGGCCACGAACTATTGGAAGAGATGCGCTCCGCCGATGGCGTGGACATTCTCGTCTCCTTCATCAAATGGTCCGGACTGCGACTGCTGCTACCGGCCTTTGAAGACCTGCGCGACCGGCAGGTGCCGGTACGGCTGATTACCACCTCTTACATGGGGGCTTCCGATGCCCCGGCAGTAGAGTGGCTGGCAAAGCTGCCCAACGTGCAGGTGCGCGTCTCCTACGATACCGAGCGCACCCGCCTCCATGCCAAGGCCTACCACTTCCGGCGGCAGAGCAGTTTTTCTACCGCCTACATCGGATCGGCCAATATGTCCCAAGCGGCTATCACCAGTGGGCTTGAGTGGAACCTTAAGGTTACCGCACAGGATATGCCGCACATTCTCGACAAGTTCATTGTCGAGTTTGAAACTTATTGGAACAGCCGCGAGTTTACTCCCTTCGATCCGGAGCGGCCCGAGCAGTTTCGCAGTGCTCTGGCACGCGCCAAGAGTAATGGGGCATACAGCCCAGCGGTTTTTTTCGACCTCAGTCCTCATCCGTTTCAGGAGCGGATTCTCGAAGCCCTGGAGCGGGAGCGCTCCGCCCACGACCGCTGGCGCAACCTGGTGATCGCCGCCACCGGCACCGGCAAGACGGTGGTGGCCGCCTTCGATTTCAAACGCTTCTTCGAGCAGCGCAAGCGGCAGGTGCGGCTGCTCTTTGTGGCTCACCGGCAAGAGATCCTGCAGCAGGCTTTAGGCACCTTCCGTAACATTCTGCGCGACCAGAATTTCGGCGATTTGCAGGTTGGCCCCTTTGAAGCCACCCGCCTGGAGCACCTGTTCTGCTCTGTCGGCATGCTCGCATCCCGCCGTCTCTGGGATCAGGTGGGGAGCGGTTTCTACGATTACATCGTCATCGATGAGGCCCATCACGGCACTGCCAGCAGCTATCGACCGATCTTCGACCACTTTGCCCCACAGATTCTATTGGGCCTGACCGCCACCCCGGAGCGGATGGATGGCGACAACGTCGCCGCCGACTTTGGCAATCGTTTTGCCGCCGAGATTCGCCTCCCCGAAGCGCTGGAGGAAAAGCTCCTCTGCCCCTTCCATTATTTCGGCATTGCCGACCCCATCGCCATCCATGGCGATCAGTTCTGGCGCAATGGCAAGTACGACGCCGCTGCGCTGGAAAACGTCTATGTGCTGGATGCGGCTCGCGCTCGCCAGCGGGTTGGGGCGATCATCACCGCCATGCACCGCTACGAGCCGATTGTGGCGAGCCTCAAGGGGATCGGCTTCTGTGTCACCATCCGCCATGCCGAATACATGGCCGAGCAGTTCAGCCTGCACGGCATCCCGTCCGCCGCGTTTACCTCCAATAGCGATAGCGACCAGTGCGCCGACCTGCTTGCCCGGCTGAAGAACGGCCAGCTCACCTTCCTCTTCACCGTGGACAAATTGAGTGAAGGGGTGGACGTGCCGGAGATCAACACCGTCCTCTTCCTGCGCCCCACCGAGAGCCTGACGGTCTTTCTCCAGCAGCTCGGCCGCGGCCTGCGCCATGCCCCGGAGAAGGACTGTCTCACCGTCCTCGACTTTGTCGGTCAGGCCCACCGCCGCTACCGCATCGACACCAAACTGAAAGCGCTCCTCCCCCGGCACCGCTTCTCCATCGACAAGGAAGTAGAGCAGGATTTCCCCCATCTCCCGGCCGGCTGCGCCATCCAGCTTGACCGGCTCTCCCGCCAGTACGTGCTGGAGAACATCCGGGAGAACCTCGGACGACTGGCCGTGCAGGTGCCGGACCGTCTCCAGACCTTCACCAGCGAGACCGGCCAGGAGCTGACCTTTGGTAACTTTATCCGCTACCACGATTACGAGCCGGAAGTGCTGCTGGCCAAGGAGTCGTGGAGCGAGTGGAAAGCCAAGGCCCAACTGGCGCCGCTCCCGGTCGATCCCGATCTGGCACGGCTCAAAAAGGCACTTATCCGGGCCGCCTTTATCAATGGGCCACGGGAAGCGGCGCTGCTGCGGCAGGTGCTGGCCATGCTGGCGGTCGGGCAGGTGGCTGAGGCGCTGGAGCTTGCCGGTTCATCGGCTATGCTGCTCTATTACCGCATCTGGGGGGACAAGGCGGAGAAAGTGGGTATAGCGTCGCTGGCCGATGCCTTCCACCGGCTCGCCGCTAACCCGACGGTCTGCGCCGATCTGGATGAGATTCTGGCCTGGTCGTTGGATAGCACCGAGGTTGCCGGGATCGTCCCGGAGTTGCCGTATGCCGTGCCGTTGGAGCTGCACGCCCAGTATGGCATCAGGGAAGTTCAGGCGGCCTTTGGCCGGGCGACGCTGGAGAGCAGCGGCCAGGCCGGCGTCGGGGTGATGCACTTTGCCGAGCAGAAGACCTATGCCCTGCTGGTGACCTTCCAGAAGACGAAAAAGGAGTTCTCCCCCAGCACCATGTATGCGGATTACCCCATCAGCCGGGAGCTGCTGCACTGGGAGTCACAGGCCAACACCGCCCAGCACCACACCGACGGGCAGAACCTGATTCACCATCAAGAGCGGGGCTACACGATTCTGGTCTTTGCCCGTGAGCAGAAGAAGCGGAATAACGTGACGGTGCCGTTCACCTACCTGGGGCCGGTGGATATGGTGAGTTACGAGAACGAGCGGCCGATCAAGATGGTCTGGCGGCTCAGGTATGCCATGCCGGTGGAGATGTTTGAGGATAATCGAAGGGGTGGGTAAATTGCCTTGTTCGCGGATGGGAGAGATTGTCGCGTTGATTTAGTTGAAATGTCACATGCAGATGCAAGTTAAATTCTCTTCGCATAATCTACTTCATATAAGGGGATTCAGGGAGGAACATGGCGGCACTACGGAACGGAGAATGGCTCGCCCCCTTCTGGGGGGCAGAAAAGACATTCATCACTGGGCAGGACATGCTTGGGATGCAAACAAGTCTCCAGGGTCACCCATTAAAAGGCGCCGGTCAATAGGGTAAAAAACTCCCGCGGAGGGTGTAAAAAAGATTGTGTAAATGGCCATTCAGGGGTACACCGGGACCCCACCCTCTAAGGAGCCCCCATGGCCATCGAAAAAGATCTGCTGGACCGTCTGCTTGCCGACTACAAGAAGCCCGAAGACCTGATCGGCGAAACCGGCTTGCTTAAACAGCTCACCAAGGCCCTTCTGGAACGAGCTTTGGAAGCGGAATTGACCCAACACCTGGGGCACGAGAAGCATGCTCCCGTGGCCACGAAAGGCGGCAATGCCCGCAATGGCAAGTCGGCCAAAACCATCAAGGGCGAATTCGGCAAACTGCCGATCGAGGTTCCGCGTGACCGGGACAGCAGCTTCGAGCCGCTCATCATTCCCAAGGGCCAGACCCGCTTCGCCGGCTTCGACGGCAAGATCATCTCCCTCTACGCCCGGGGGATGACGACCCGGGAGATCCAGGGGCATCTGGAAGAGATTTATGGCGTCGAGGTCTCTCCCGCCCTCATTTCCAGCGTGACCGATGCCGTCGCGGACGAGGTCAAGATCTGGCAGAACCGACCGCTCGACGCCCTCTATCCCATCGTCTATATGGACGCGGTCCGGGTCAAGGTGCGAGACAACGGCCACGTCAGCAATAAAGCGGTCTACCTGGCCCTGGGCGTCACCCTGGACGGCATCAAGGAGGTCCTGGGCATGTGGGTGGCCGAGAACGAGGGCGCCAAGTTCTGGCTACAGGTGGTGACCGAGTTGAAAAACCGGGGTGTCGAAGACATCTTCATCGCCTGCGTGGACGGGCTCAAAGGTTTCCCCGAGGCCATCGAAGCAGTCTTTCCTCGCACCCAGGTCCAGCTCTGCCTCGTTCACATGGTGCGCCATTCTCTCCGCTACGTCTCCTGGAAACAGCGCAAGGAAGTGGCGGCCGATCTGAAGTCCATTTACCAGGCCGCGACGGCCGAGCAGGCCGAAATGAACCTGACGGAGTTCGAAGCGAAGTGGGATAAAACCCACCCCTCCATCGGCCAGTCCTGGCGGCGGAACTGGGAGAGAATCACCCCGTTTTTCGCCTACCCGGCGGAGATTCGCAAGGTGATCTACACCACCAATGCGATCGAATCGCTAAACATGTCGCTGCGCAAGGTCACCAAGAACCGGGGCTCATTCCCCAACGACGCAGCCATGTTCAAACTGCTCTACCTGGCGCTGAACAATATCGCCAAGAAATGGACCCTGCCGATTCGGGACTGGAAGGCCGCCCTCAACCAGTTCTCTATCTTGTGCGTATTCCGAGCCAAACTTTCCACCGATTCCGATGCAAACTTGCCACTGATTCCGATCCAAACTTGCCAGTCATTCCGACGCAAGGTTTCCACCCGTTCCGATCCAAACTTTCCAGTTTGAGCGGAAGAGGTCGGTGAATCTGTCAGACTGATCAAAGTTCTCGCGACGCTGGGTAACCGCGGGGTACAACCTTCTGGACTTTTTCCAGGAGGTGGTCCCATTGGCACACACGAGGTTATCCATGCGCAAGATCAAGGACGTTCTGCGTCTGCATTACGAAGCCGGCCTGACACAGCGGGCCATCGCCCGCTCCGTCGGCACGTCACACACCACGGTGGGCGAATTTCTGAGACGCGCCGCTCACGCCGGGTTGTCTTGGCCGCTGCCAGAGAATCTGGACGAAACCCGACTTGAACAGTTGCTCTTTCCGCCAGCGCCAGTCATTCCCGCCGACCAGCGCCCCATGCCCGACTGGGCGACCATCCATCAGGAACTCAAGCGCAAGGGCGTCACCCTGGGGCTGCTCTGGGAGGAATACCAGAACAGCCATCCCGAGGGGTATCGCTACAGCCGTTTCTGCGATCTGTACCGTGAGTGGTCCGGCAAACTGCGTCTGTCGATGCGTCAGGTGCACAAAGCCGGCGAGAAGCTGTTTGTCGACTACACCGGCCAGACCCTGCCGATCGTCGACCGCCGCACCGGCGAGATCCGCGAAGCGCAACTGTTCGTCGCGGCCCTGGGGGCGAGTTCCCAGACGTTTGCCGAAGCCACCTGGACCCAAGGGCTGCCGGACTGGATCGGCTCGCATGTCCGGGCCTTCTCCTTCTACGGCGGAGTGCCCGAGATCGTTGTTCCGGACAACCTGAAAAGCGCCGTCTCCAAACCCTGCCGCTACGAACCGGACATCAACCCCACCTATGCGGAGCTGGCCGCTCACTATGGCTGCGCGGTGATTCCGGCGCGGGTGCGCAAACCCAAAGACAAGGCCAAGGTCGAGGCGGCGGTTCTGGTCGCCGAGCGCTTCATCCTGGCGCGGCTGCGCAACCGTACCTTCTTCAGTCTGGCCGAGGCCAACGCCGCCATTCGGGAGCTGGTGGAGCACCTCAACCGGCGCCCCTTCAAGAAGCTTCCCGGCTGCCGCCAGCAGCTCTTCGACACCCTGGAACGTCCGGCTCTGAATCCTCTGCCGGCGACCCCCTATACGTTCGCCGAATGGCGCCATGCGCGGGTCAACATCGATTACCATGCCGAAGTCGACCACCACTACTACTCGGTCCCGTATGTGCTGGTGAAGCAGCAGCTCGACGTGCGCCTGACGGCGACCACCGTCGAATTTCTGCACAAAGGGCAACGGGTGGCCTCCCATGTCCGCTCCTCTGAGCGCGGTCGCCACACCACTCTCGGCGAGCACATGCCCAAAAGCCACAGGGAGTATGCCGAATGGACGCCGCAGCGCCTGGTTTCCTGGGCGGCCAAAACCGGACCGCACACCGCCGCCTTGGCAGAGAAGATCCTGGCCTCACGGGCCCATCCCCAGCAGGGCTACCGCAGCGTCCTGGGGCTGATCCGGCTGGCCAAGACCTACACGCCCGAGCGCCTGGAAGCGGCCTGCCAGCGGGCCCTGGCAACAAACGCCTGTCGCCTCAAGAGCGTCGCCTCGATCCTCAAAACCGGACTGGACCGCCAGTCGCTCCCCGAGTCCACCGAATCCCAACTCTCATTGCTGCCGAGTCACGACAACATCCGCGGCGCCGGCTACTACCACTGACCAAGGAGACCACCATGCTCAGCCACCCCACCGACGACAAACTGCGCGCCCTCAAGCTGACCGGCATGCTCAAGGCCCTTCAGGAACAGCGCCTTAGCGAGACCGCCGATGCCTTGAGCTTCGAGGAGCGCCTCGGCCTGCTGGTCGACCGCGAGCAGACCGAGCGCGACAGCCGCCGGCTCACCACTCGCCTGCGCACGGCCCGGCTGCGTCAGAGCGCCTGCATCGAGGACCTCGACTGGAGGGCACCCCGGGGACTCGACCGCGACCTCGTGCTGGCGCTGGCCGGCGGTCGCTACCTCGCCAAGGGCCACAACATTCTCATCACCGGCCCCACCGGCGTCGGCAAGAGCTACCTCGCCTGCGCCTTGGCTCACAAGGCCTGCCGCCTCGGCTGCAAGACCCTCTACCTGCGCCTGCCCCGCTTCCTGGAGGAACTGGCCCTCGCGCGGGCCGACGGCCGCTACCCCAAGATGATGGATAGAGTCGCCAAGACTCAACTGCTCGTCCTCGACGATTGGGGGCTCGCCCCCATGACCGCCGCCGGTTGCCGCGATCTGCTCGAAATCCTCGAGGACCGCCACAATCTGCGTTCGACCCTGATCACCAGCCAGCTTCCGGTCGAAGCCTGGCACGACTACCTCGGGGATCCGACGGTCGCCGACGCCATCCTCGACCGCCTCATCCACAACGCCTACCGGCTCACCTTGAAAGGAGAATCGATGCGCAAACGGCGATCCCAGCTTGACCCGATCGGCAACTTGGCGTAAGACAAAAACTCCAGCGTCGCTACGCTCCGATCACTGGCAACTTTGCCTTGGAACGAGTGGCAACTTTGCGCTGGAACGGCTGGCAACTTTCATCGGAATCCGCAATCTTGTTCGAAGGCAGGTTGCCGGTTTACTGACGACAAAAACCCAAGCCATTTACACAAACTGATTTACACCGCCTGACAAGTGGGTATTTCGTCTGGAAACGCTTCTGACCTTTGGATGTTGAGCTTATTCGACCGTCCTGAGATTCGGGACTGAAAGACTGAACCTTGACCTAGTACAAGACAATGTCTATCTCAGCTCACTTGGAGCCCCCCATGATCCCGATCCTCAAAGACATCCCCTACACCATCCTCGTCCCCATCGCCATCCTCATGGCCCTCGAAGTTCCGGGGACAGTATACTTAACTTCGCGTTGATTGTCGGGGTAAGACCAGGCTAACCCATTGAAAACAAAATATAATCCATCAAAATCGCCCCGGACGGTGCCCGCTGCCCCTCTCCGAAGCCTGCACCAGGTGCAACGGAAAGGCCGAATAGCAGCGAATCGTTGCATTCCAGGTCCCGAGAGGGTAGGATCTTTCAGTACCTGATCAAATACCCAGAGGAGACCAACCATGAATACCATCCCTGCCCAGGAACTCAAGCGCCGCGGGCTTGCCGCGGTTGACGACGTCATTGCCAAGGGGGATGTCCACGTAATCCGCAACAACCAGCCGCACTACGTGGTCCTCTCGGAGGAGCGCTACCAGCAACTGGTAGCGGAGGCGCAGGAGGCCTACCTGGCCCGGGTGCGCTCCTCCCTCGAGGATGTCAAGGCCGGCCGGGTGCGGAAGTTCGTTACCGCCGACGACCTGCTGAAAGCGCTCGGGGACGACGAGCCCGCCTGATGTTTACCCTCGTTACGCCCGAACAGTTCCTGCGCCAGGCCCGCAGGTTCTTCAAAAAGCATCCCGACTTAAAGCCCCGCTTTGCCAGACTCCTTGCAGAGCTGCAGGCCGACCCTTTCCAGCCGCGCCTGGAGTTGCACCCCCTCGGCGGCAAACTCTCCGGCTGCCATGCGGTGAGCCTGACCCACAGCTACCGCATCACCCTCACCCTGATGATCACCGAGCGGGAGATTGTCCTTCTCGACATCGGCAGTCACGACGAAGTGTATCGGTGACGGTCGCTGCCCGGGTCGATTTCCGGGGTCGGACCAAGCCAACTCCTTGAAATCAAAATAAAATCCATGAAAATCTCTGCCAAAAACAGGCTTAAATGCCTGTTGTTGGCATCAAAATCGTCCCAGGCAGTCCCCCCCCCCTCTGATAGTCCCAGACGCCTGCACCAAGCGCCACGGGAAGTCCGGAGATAGAAGGGGTTCGTTGCACTCCAAGGTCCCGGCAGCCGAAAGTTCCCCTTCTGTCATCGAGGTACGTGGGAACTTTTTTGTTGATCGTTCCCAAAATGGGAACTATAGTTCCCAGTATGGGTACGATTAAGACGAAACATACCGGCCTGGGCGAAGCCCTTTTCTCCAAGACGCAGCGCCAGGTTCTGGGACTGCTTTTCGGGAACCCGGACAGAAGCTACTATGCCAAGGAGATTTTCCGGCTCGCCGGCATCGGCATCGGAACCGTTCAGCGGGAGCTGGAAAAGCTCTCCCGGGCCGGGCTGCTGTCGGTCAGGAAGATCGGCAACCAGACGCACTACCAGGCCGACCAGCAATCACCGATCTTTGAGGAGCTGCGCGGCATCGTACTGAAGACCTTCGGTGTCGGTGATCTGCTGCGCCTGGCCCTGGCAGAGCTGGCGGACCAAATCCAGGTGGCCTTCGTTTACGGATCGGTCGCCAAGGCGACCGATAAGGCTCAGAGCGACATCGATGTCATGATCATTTCGGAAGATCTGTCCTACGACAGGCTCTTTTCCGTTCTCGCGCCGGTTGAATCGAAACTGGGCAGAACCGTGAATCCAACGCTTTACCGGCCGGCCGAAATTCGCGACAAGCTGTTGGCCGACAGCAGCTTTCTTTCCAGGATCATGGACCAGCCGAAAATATTTCTGATCGGGACAAGGAATGACATCCCCAAACCTTGAGAACCTTGCCAATACCGGCCAGCTGAAGAAGGAACCACCCGATCAGGCGGAATTCGATGGCCTCGTGCGCTCGGCACGGGCGCGCTTGAATGATTCTCGCAGAGACGCCCTTGCCCTGGAAAGCCGGTTCGATCTGGCTTACAACGCATCGCATGCACTCGCATTGGCAGCACTGCGCTGGTATGGCTATCGTGCAGATACGCGCTTCATCGTGTTCCAATGCCTTCCGCATACCCTGGGTGTGGGACCGGAGGTCTGGAGAGTTTTGTCTCACTGCCACAACCTTCGCAACCGCGGCGAGTACGAAGGATTTCTCGATATCAGTGAACAGCTGGTAGCCGACCTGGTACGAGCAACAGGGCGTCTCCTTGAGAAGGTCGACGAAATGGGACCCGTCACCTGATTCGAATTCCGGGGTCGGACCAAGCCAACTACCTGAAATACAAATCAAATCCATGAAAATATCTGACGAAAACAGGCTTAAAGGCCTGTTTTCGGCGTTAAAATCGCCATGGGCGGTGCCCCCTCTGATAATCCTCGACGCCTGCACCAGGTGCAACGGAAAGGCCGAATAGCAGCGAATCGTTGCACTCCAAGGTCCCGGCAGGATTTCTCAGTACCAGATCAAGTACCCCGAGGAGACCAGCCATGAATACCATCCCTGCCCAGGAACTAAAGCGCTCGGGGACGACGCGCCCGCCTGATGATCACCGAGAGGGAGATTATCCTCCTCGACATCGGCAGTCACAACGACGTGTATCGGTGACCGGGCTCCCGGGGGGAGGCCAAAGGCCTGCAAAGTTGCAACCTGGATGGTTGTTGTTTGCGCAGGCCCGAGGGTCTGGCCTGAATGGCTGTCCCGCGCATCCCCCTCCCCATTGCCATCTTCTGAACCCGGGAAATCGCTGCCTTTTTGATGGCCATTCCCGGGGAATTCGCCACCCGCCCCCTTCTCCACTATACTCAGGGGCATGAGAGCCCACTCCATCCTCCTGCGCCGTTTTCGGAAAATCTTCGCCCTGACCCTGCTGGTGACCGTGTTGGCCGCCAGCGCCGTCTTTCTCTTTCGGGATCGACTGCTGCAGGAGGTGGTGCGGCCCCTGCTGGTCCGCGAGTTGGCCCGGCGGTTTCAGGCGGAGGTGGAGATCGAGCGCTTGCTGCTGGATCGGGAGGGGCTGCAGATCACCGGGGTGAGGGTCCGGCGGCCGGGGGACTGGCAACTGGAGATGGAACGCCTGGGGCTCGGTCTCGGTCGGGAACTGCTGACCGCGGGAAGGTTGCCGAGGCTGGTTTTGGTGGGACCGAAAATCCGGCTCTTTTCCCGTGAGAAGGCGACGGATAGCACAGCCTTCTCCTGGCCCGAATCGCCCCCCTTCGCCATCGCCGAGATCGAGTGCCGCGACGGAGAGCTGTCGACGGGTGCCGGGAGGCCTGGCTGGCGGTTCGTCGGCCGCGGAAAGCTCGGGCGCCAATGGGAACTCGCCTTGCAGCTGCGCTCCGCCAGCAACCCGGAGCAGCGGTTCTCTCTCGCGGCCGCGGGAACCTGGGCCGGGACCCTGCAGGCCCGGATCGAGCACCTTGCCTGGGGCGAGCGGGAGCTTTTGCAGGAGCCGCTGCGGCTGACCCTGGAGCAGGGGAAGCTGGTGGCCCTGAGCGGCGAAGTTCAGCTGGCCGGAGTGACCGATGGTGAGATGCGTCCCCTGGCCCGGGCCTTCGGGACGACGCTGCCAGGGAAGCTCCCCTGGCGGATCGCGGGCTTTCGCCTGCGCCCGGAGCTGGCCAACGGCGCCTGGCGCCTCGATATGCAGCTTGGAGCCATGGCCCTGGAGAGGGACTTTTCCCGGCCCCTGCTGCAGAACCTGGTGCTGACCGGCCATTCCGGCACCAGCACTCCCTTCCTCTGGGAACTGTCGGCCCGTCTCGGGCCGGCCGGAGATCCCCTCTCCCTCGCGGGGCAGCTGAGCCCTGCTCCCGCGCCAACCCTGGAGCTGACCCGCCTCGACTGGCGGGGACAGTCGCTTCTTGTCCGTCCCTTGCGCTTCTCGCCGGCCGGGCCGGGGCGGGAGCTGAGCGCGGCGCTGCAACTGGCGCAGCTCGATGACCGGGCACTGCGGCCCCTGCTCGCCCTGGCGGGGATACAACTGCCGGCCGAGCCGCAATGGTCTCTGCAGCAACTGGTGCTGGAGCCGGCCTGGGATGGCCGGCGACTGCGGATCAAAATCGAAGGCGGCTCCGGCGAGGTCCGCACGGGGGAACGGACGCTTCGCCTGGGCCCGTTTATCCTGGCGGGCGAGGGGGCGACGGACAGCTGGAACCTGAACGGGGAGGGGGAACTGGGAGCGGGAAACCTCTGGCGGGGGACGCTGCACCTGGGCGAAAAGAACTGGGCCGGTACGGTCGATCTGCAGCTGCCCGCCCTCGCCCGGTTGCCGCGGCAGCAACCGGGCCTCGGGCTCCCTTCCCTGGCCGGGGAACTCTCCCTGGTGGTGGGGATCGGCGGCAGTCCTGCGCGGCCGGAGCTGGCCCTTTTGGTCCGGGCCGGGGAGGTGACTCTGCCCCGGGCTGCTGCGCTCAGCACCTTCAGCGGCGAGTTCGCCGGGACCCTGTCGCGCGCCGGCGCAAAGTGGCGCTTGCGGAAAGGGCGGTTGGACGGCGCCCTGGCGGGAGCGCTGAGCGCCACCCTCGCCGGGCGCTTTCAGGGGGAGTTGGACGGGGCGGGGTGGTCGGTGCGGCTGAAGGAGCTGGCGGTCGGCAAACCCTCCTGGATGGCGCCCGACGGTCTTGCCGCTCTTCTCGGCGAGCGGCTGAAGATCAGTGGGGAGGCGGTGGCCGCCCCGGCGACCCCGATACGCTTGGCCCTGGACGGGGAGCTGGCCGGCGGCGAGCTCCTCTTCGGCGCCTATTACTTCTCCCTGGCGGAAGTCTCCGCCCGGTTCGGAATGCGGGGAACCTTCGCTCAGGGTACCCTACACGTCGCCCCGGCGCATCTGGCGGTCCCCCACCTCGGCAGGCTCGACCTGACCGGGGAGATCGGTACGACAGACGCTGTCCTGGACGGGGTGATCGAGCTGCCGGACCTGAAGGAGGCCCTGGAAGGGCCGGGGCGCAGCCTTTTCGGGGAGGCCTTCCCGCAACTGAAAAAGCTCTCCCTGGCCGGCGGCTTGGCGATCGGCGTTCGCGGGCTCCGCCGGGCGCCGGAATGGGGCCTGCTATTGAACCTGGAACCCCGCGATGCAACCCTCGGCTGGGGGGAGACGATCCGGCTCGCCGGGCTTCGCGGTACGGTCCCCCTGCAGCTCGGGACCCTGGCGGCCGCAGGAGAATCTTCCACCCGCCTGGCCTGGACCAGCCTGCGCGCCGGCCCCCTGCACGCCGCTTCGGGTGAGATGGCAATCCTTGCGCGCCCCGGCCAGCTGCGCCTGCCGGGGGCTTTGCACCTCGTTCTGGCCGGCGGCGAACTGGCGCTGGTGGATCTCGAGTTGGCCCTGCCGCCCCACGCCCCGGAACTCGCCGCCCAGATCAGGGTCACCAACGTGGAACTGCAGACCCTCACCCGTGAGCTGGCCTGGCCGGAGCTGCGTGGCGCCATCAGCGCCGACCTCGGCCGGCTCCATTACCTGGGCGGCGAACTCAAGATCGCCGGGGAGGCCCGCATCGAGGTATTTGGCGGGGAGATCGAGCTGCGCAATATGCAGGTACGGGAACTCTTCTCCCCTTACCCGGTCTTTCTCGCCGATATCGACTATTCCGGCATCGACCTCTATCGCCTGACCAGCACTCTGGCCTTCGGAGAGATGAACGGGGTCGTGGACGGCCATATCCACCAGCTGCGCCTCTTCGGCACGACCCCCACCCATTTTGCGGCGACCCTCCATTCGCGGGAGAGCGGTACCCGCAACATCAGCGTCAAGGCCCTGAACAACCTCTCCATTCTCAGCCAGGGTGGACTCTCGGCGGCCCTCTCCCGGGGGATCTATCGCTTTATCGATTTCTACCGCTATCGGAACATCGGCTTTGCCTGTACCCTCGACAACGACCTCTTTCGCCTGCGTGGGACCGCCCGCGAAGGTTCCGACCGTTACCTGGTGTACGGCGGTTGGCTGCCGCCGCGCATCGATGTAATCGCCACCAGCCCGGCCGCCTCCTTCCGGGAGATGGTCAGGCGGCTCAAACGCCTCGACCGGGCTGGTACCAGTGGCGCGCCCCGTTGAAATAGCCCGATTGCGGAGTATAGTCAAGGAACGATCCGGCACACAAGGGACCTGCCCCTGACCTCTTTTCGAAGGAGAGCTGTTCATGAAGCCTGCCCTGCTGCGTTATCTGTTGTGGTCCTGCCTGCTGCTGGCGGTCTCCTGCGTCACCATTAATATCTACTTCCCCGCCGAGGAGATGCGCGGCGCCGCCGATCGCATCGTCAATGAAGTCTGGAGCGAGCGGCCCGGTTCCCCCGCCGCCCCAACCATTCCCGCCACCCCGACCCCGCCGCCTGCCGGGGAGAAAGCCCCGGGCAGCTCCTTTTTCCACGGCTGGCAGCCGGGGGTGGCCTATGCCGCCCAGGATATCAACGTCAGCACCCCGGAAATCCGCGCCATCCAGGCGAGCATCAAGGCACGCTCAACCAGGCTCTTCCCCTATCTTGACGGCGGACAGGTCGGGATCGGCAACGACGGTCTGCTCAAGCTGCGCACCAGTGACGGCCTCGATCTGAAGGCCCGGGCCGAGGCGACCCGGCTGGTCCAGGCGGAAAACGACGACCGGCTGCGCCTCTACCAGGAGATCGCGCGGGCCAACGGCTTCCCCGATAAGGCCGATGAAGTGCAGGCGATTTTTGCCGATTCCTGGCAGGCACAGGCGAGCAAGGGATGGTATGTGGAGGGGGAATCGGGGAGCTGGTCGCGCAAGTAGGGGTAGTTTCCGGGCATGGCCACCATGACCTTACGCGGTATCGACGACCAGACCGCCCAGGCCCTGAAGGAGCGGGGCAGCCGGGAGGGCGTCAGCGTCAACGCCGTGACCTTGCGGTTGCTGCGGGAGGCCTTGTGAATTCCGGGGTCGGACCAAGCCAACTGGTCGAAATACAAATCAAATCCATGAAAAACCCTGCCCAAAACAAGCTAAAAAGCCTGTTTTGGGCAGTAGTGTCCGGTTAAGAAGTTGCATAGGCTCCGAAGTCCAAGTCAATGATATCGGGAGGCCCTAAGCCTGCGGCCGCATCCTCGGCGGCCTCGTTGCGAATATTGTTGCGAAGCTCACGCACCCTGTTGATGCTGACACGTTCGCCATGCTCTTCGTGGCAGTAGATGGCCAGCAGCAAATAAGTAATCAACCCTGCGAGGATCTGCACCAGCAGGCCGTAGGGACTGCGGGCAATCAGGTGATACACCTTGAGGTGGCGCTTCCACCAGGCGAAGAAGGACTCGATCGTCCAGCGTAGCTTGTAGATCAAGGCAATCTGCTCGGCGGTCAGATCGAAGCGGTCGGTGGCGACCCAATAGGATTTTTGGTCAACCTTGTAGCCGACCACACGCACTTCTCGTTCGGTCTGGTTGACATCTTTGGTGCCGAGCAACACCCTGGCGTCATAGAAAACATGACTGCCGGGGACAACAGGATTGGCGCTCAACTCCGTCTTACGAGAACTGGCTTTGATGCGGCAGACAAAGTGGCGTCCCTGATCCTGCCAGTCGTCAAAGTTTTTGTAACACTGGTAATAGCGGTCATAGACACCTGTCTGACCGGGAGCCACGAGCCGTTCCGCCTGAGGACGCTCGTCGCCCTTGCCGTCGGTTAATGTGACTTTCTGGGGGACACCACGACCGATATCGAACCCCAGGTGAACCTTGGCCTTTTTGGCTCCGTCTCGATAGTCCGCCCAGAGCATGGACAGCGTAGCGTCAATCAGCGAACCATCGACGGCGATCAGATCGCCGAGATCGGAGATGTCTTTGGCGACAGGAATCTTTTGTGAGACCTGTTTCTGCAGGTCTTCGTAAACATGAATCATCTGCTCCAGCCCTCGGGTATTGATCGCCTCAAAGAAGGCGCTTTTCCGGATACCGCCGGGCGGTGCAATATGAGTCGCGGCAAAATCTTCCTGCGTCAGAACCTGAAGCAGATGACGCCCCGAAGAATGCTCTTCGAGGTGATAGTAGGTCAGGATTTTCAACTGATCTTCAAACGTCATCTGAAGTGGCCTGTTGCCTCGGGCCTCAAGAACCGGGGCATGTTCGAGAGCGCCCTTGAACGGGGTAAAAAGTCGGACAATGGAGCGCCTGCTAAGCCGGGTACGGTGGCAGCGAACAAGTAATGACATTTTCGTAAATCCTCATATAAAATAGGTATTTACGAAAATCGCCGCGCCGACTTCACGACGATTTGTCAAGCAAAAAATACGCTAACTTGTGAAAATATTTACAATTATCTGCAACTTTGGGTGAATGCAATTTGCTAACCGGACACTACTGAGGGAGAGGAGAAGTGAAACCAGAATACAGGTGGTGAGGGGGAAATAGAAGGAAAAGTTCTTCGATTCCATGTGAAGATCGCCGGGGAGCCGGCCGAGGGGCGGAATCTTTCCCCCCAGGGAGAGAAAAACCCCGGCACAGACCAATAACAGGCCGATCAGGATGAGCAGCTTGCCGAGGGGCATCTTCAGGTCCGGGCTGGTGGACAGTAGCGTTCCTTCTCCGAATAGATGCAACCGCAGTACTGCTGGCGGTAGAGCCCCATCGCCTTGGAAGTTTCGATCCCCTCGCGCCAGCCAGGCCGGAAATCGTGATAGAGGAATTTGATGCCAAGTTGATGGGCGAGGGACTCGCCATGGCTGCGGATTGTCTCATGCTGCTGATAGCGGCTGTAGAGCAGGCTGGTGCTAAACGCGTCGAAACCCTGGTCGGCAGCGCGCCGGGCGGTCTCTTCAAGACGGGAGTGGTAGCAATAATCGCAGCGCAAGAGCGGGACCTGGGCGACCTGGGCCAGAAACTCCTCCAGCTGGTAGTCCTCCCGATACTGGACCTCGAGTTCCACCCCGGCCGCATAGTCGCGGACCGTTTCCAGCCGTCGCCTGAACTCCTGGTACGGGTGGATGTTGTGGTTAAAGAAAAAACCAGTGACCTGGTGGTTCTGCTCCCGTAGAACCTTGACCGGGTAGATAGCGCAGTTCGCACAGCAAAGGTGCAATAGAACGTTCATGGCGACCTTCTTGATGGAGGGGACATGTTCTCGAATGATAACAGTTTTCTCTGCCAGTTTCAGCAGATTTTATCCATCCTGGCCACCGGCACTACGATGGCCGTTCCCGGCATTACCTCTGCTTGGCGCGAAAGAACTCCGGCGGCGGGAGCGGGAGTCTCTCCCAGAGTTTTCCCGCGACTGCCCTTGCCTGCCGGGGATTGGTGAGCAGAAGGTGGGCCCGGCGTAACAGCGCCTCGTGAAGCGTCTGCAAGTCCTGCAGATAACGGCCGAGAATATTTTGCAATATCAGGGGGTCTGCGGGGAGCAGAACGACTTCCCTGCCGGCGGCGGCGGCCAATTCAACCGCCTGGGCAGCCAGCTCGGAGGAGACTTCAAAGCTGTCGCCGTCGGCGCCGGTCAGAACTACCCGGCCGAAGAATGGCTCTCCTCGCTGTAACGGCAGGCTGAGCCGGTACTCTTGCAGCTCTGGGCGGAAATGGTCAAAAAGATAATGCTCGGGGAAGAGCGGTAGCCCGTCACTGAAGACTTCCCGATAAAGCGTGTTGCTCAGGTCGGCCAAATCAAGAGTCGGCGTGGGCGTAGCCGCCGCCGCAGTGGCCATTGGCTCCTGGTGGTTGGCGACCCTGCCAGTGGCGGAAAGTGGGAGGGCAAACCAGGGGGCGAGTTCGGCATCGATCTCGGCGGTGCTGGGAGTGGCGGGGTGTTCCTCGGCCAGGCGTTGCAACAGGGTCAGGATGTCCCGGTTGGGCAAGGGGAAGGGCCGTTTTCCCCAGGTCGCAGCAAACCTTCTTGGTCCGGGCAGCGGCTGGTTATTGCCGGCCACCTGCCAGAGCAATCGGCCGAGGCTTGAAGCGACAAAAAGGTTCACCCCGGCCTCGAGGTCTTGCGGCGAGTTGCCAGAGGGATCGAGATGGAGGTGGCCGTTCTCAAAAAGGGTCCAGACCGGGTCGGGGAGGTCCAGCGCCAGGGCCCAGAAGAGGGCCGGAGCCTTTCGGGAAAGCTCCCCTTCCAGGTAGCGGTTGTCCCTTCCCGGATTGACAAGGCAGGTGCTATCGGCGCCCCCATCTTTACAGAGGTCGATCTCCATTTGATGGGCGGAGATGCGGCGGATCTCGCCGATCGAGAAATCTTCCCGCAGTGTGTCGAGCAAGACATCGGCAAAGGGGGCGCTGAGCCAGTCCCCGGGGACCTTCAGCCGCAGTTTCCCCTCCCGGGCCGCCAGCCCGGCGAGATGGAGAAGTTCCCACCCCCAGCGGGGTAGATCCGGGGGGAGGCGAAATCTCCGGGTCGGCCACGAGATTCGCAAACCGGCCTGCAGTGCCGCCCGCTCACGGGCGGGGAGCGTGGTCGGGGAGGTCAGGGCCGCGAGGATCAGGGTCGGTGCCGGCGTCCCGGGAAGCTGGAACGGGTCAGCGGCCTGAATCCGCGCCGCCGGCTGCCCTTGCAGATGGCGCAACAGGACAGAGCAGGCCAGCAGGGACGGTGGCGCTACCTCCCAATCTTCAGGGCCTGGGGGAATGTTGGCCAGGTTTGCAATCAACCGCGGTCCGCGGGTTTTCGGGACGGGTGCCGTCAGGGCGTGCTGGCCGAGGGGAAGCTGGTGGTCCTCCCGCAGCAGTTCCAGGACCCGGGCAAGCCGCTGACTGTCCTGACACCCGCCGAGTTGGGCCAGGCGCCGCGACAGGTGGTGGAAGCGGACGGCGATATCGAGAGGAAGTGGGAATTCGCCCGGGAGGGGAGCCAGTGCCTTGCGAAGTTCCGCCGGAAGCGTATCGATGGCAAAAAGCATCGCCCGCTCCAGTCCCTCCGGTTGGACCGCTGTCGGCAGCTGGTCGAGGTGGAGCAGTGCCGCAATCCGCACCAGGGTCAAGAACGCCTTGTCTTGCGCCTGTTGCTCGGGAGGAACGCCTGTCGCACTGCAACGACCTTCGCTGCAGGCGACCCGCATCAGTTCCTTCAGTCCGGGGACAACCTCTGCAAGTCCCCCCAGACAAAGGTTGACAAGGTAATGGGGCGGAAGCTCCTCCGGGGTGAGGGACCCCGCAACGGTGAGATATTTGATCTCCTCCAGGACGGTGGCCAGGGTATGGCGAAAGCTAGTGGCGTCGCTGCCGGCAGGTGGGGCGGCAACCGTCCGGTGCCGGGACAATCCGCCGGGGAGAATTTCCCAGAAGACAATCTCATCCGCCCCCCATACGACAAAATGCCGCAAACCAAGGGCATGGGCGCAAAGGCGTCCCTGCTCCTCACTACAATCGCTCTCCCGGGGCGGGACGAGAATAACCCCCCCGGCCATGCCGCTGTCCCGGTTGATCCAGAGGACCAGATCCGGGTAAAGCGCCCCCTGCGGGGTCAACACCCGTGGCGAAAGGTCGATCCGGCGCAACGGAGAGCGGCTTCGCTCCAGCTGTTCTTCTGCCCAGCGGGCCAACTGGCGGGTAAATTGATCGAGGGAGTCTTTGCTCATCGCAGGGAGAACCAATGGCCAAGGTCCGGAGGGTTGGCAGCCCAGGGTATAAAAAGGGCCGCCACAGTGACGGCCCCGGGGGCGAACTCAGCAGGGCTAGTGCAGGCCCCCCCTTTGAGTGAAAAGTAACATATTGCCCGGTTTTCTAAAACCCCTTTTGTCCGGCGGCGTCCAATCCTATAGGGCCCTTTTTTCCATTTCGACCATGATGCGCTTTAATTCCTGGAGGTCGCGATTAAGCGTCTCATTCTCGCGGACGAGTTTTTCATTGCTATCGATGCATTGTTTGATTTTCTGCTGTTGCTCGGCTGTCTTGCGCTGGAGTTCGGCGGCCGCTGCAGCCTGCCAATCGAGCAGGCTCTGCGCCGGCCCCTTCCAGGGGGAGGCGCCATTCTCCTGAACAAGTCTTTGCAGGGCCGGGCTGGTTCCCG
This sequence comes from Desulfuromonas carbonis, assembly GCF_054658035.1. Taxonomy (NCBI): domain Bacteria; kingdom Pseudomonadati; phylum Thermodesulfobacteriota; class Desulfuromonadia; order Desulfuromonadales; family Desulfuromonadaceae; genus Desulfuromonas; species Desulfuromonas carbonis. The sequence continues at coordinate 2,227,747 of NZ_BAAHXR010000003.1, forward strand.
TTGCCAGCAATTCATCCAACCCCTGGAAGAACAATTCCCGCTGCGGTTCGACGATGGCTGTTGCGGCTGGGGCGGGAGGCTGCGCACAGGCCGCCAGGAGGAAAATCAGCAGGCAAGAGAGCAGGAACCGCGTCATAGAACCTTGCGTCGGTTGACAAGTAGATTGCTGCCAGGAAGTTCCTTAAGATGTTCCTTCATCTTAGCACACTCCCTGCTGATCGCCAGGGCTGTTGGTGCCTCAAGAAGGTCGACGCGGATCACTGCGACGGACATGGTCAGCAGGGGAAAGGTCCGTTCGATTCCAAAACGGTCCCGCGCCATGAAAAAACCGGCCTGCCGGTCTTCCTCCGAATAGAAGGAGGGCGCCATCTGGTCGAACTCCGTGAGTAAGGCCCGGGCTATGTTTTCACCCTGCTCGGGGGGGGTGAGAATCACGTAATCGTCACCACCGATATGGCCGACCAGATCTTCAGGCGTACCAAAGTTACGCACCGTTTTGCGGATCAGGTCGCCAACCTGGGCGATCACTTCGCTCCCGGCTTTATAGCCGTAACGGTCGCCGTAAGCTTTGAAGTTGTCAAGGTCGATATAAAGATGGGAAAACGGGATGCCGCTTTCGATCCGGCGGGCAATTTCGCGGTCGATGGCAAGGTTTCCGGGGAGCCGGGTCAGCGGGTTGGCGTCGAGGGACATCTGCTCCAGGTCCTTGAGCTTTAAACCCATCTCATTGAATTCCCGGGCGAGCAGGGTGAATTCGTCGACGCCACTAATGGCAATCGGCTGGTCAAAGCTGCCGCCGGCAATCTGCTTGGTGGCCAGGATCAGGGTGCGGATTGAGCGATGGATGCCGAGGATAACCGTTATCGCCACCGGGGCCGACAGGGCCAGTCCGATGAAAACCAGCAGCAGCGTCACCTTGTAGGCCTGGCTACTGCCGCTGGAGAGGGTTTGCAACGCCTGATCCAGGGTCGCCTGCTGACGATCGGTAAGGGTGGCGAGGGCCGCCAGCAGGGTTTCGCGGCGCGGGCCGGTCTGCTCGTGAGTGCACTGACTTGCCGCTGCCCAGCGCTTGTCGGTCAGCAGCTCCGAACAGGCCTGGTCCGCCTGCATGTAGGACCCGGCAAGGGATCTCAGGTTGGGGGCCGATTCCGGCAGGGGGAGTGCGGCGAGTTTTTCCCAGGTGGCTGCAAACTCCTGGGAACGGTTTGCCGCAAGGTTCAGCATGTCGGAGTCGCGGAGTACCAGGAGCTGCTTTTCCAGCCGTTCCTGGGCCAGCAAGGTGTCCCGCAGATCACGATAGAGATTGAGGAGTTTGAACTCGACGCCGACCAGCTGGCGCGAACGCTGGGTCTGTCGCTGCAAGCTGGAGAGGGCGTAGCCCAGAGCAATCAGGCTGAACAGGACGATGAGAAGGTAGCCGGCCGCGATCTTCTGGGAGACGGTGAAGGCAGGACGTTTCATCGATCGCTCCGCTGCAATGGGTGCCGGAAACCACCCTTCGCTCTTGGGTCAGGCGAACAGGCCACCCTCGGCGGCCGTTTTCGGCAGCCGCTGGAAATGGTGGTAGGCAGCCGGGGTGGCAGTCCGACCCCGGGGTGTGCGATTGAGATATCCCTGTTGCAGCAGGTAGGGCTCGATGACGTCCTCAATGGTGTCCCGTTCTTCGCCGACGGCCGCTGCCAGCGTGTCGAGGCCGACCGGTCCACCCCCAAATTTGTCGATGATCGTCAGCAGGATCCGGCGGTCCATGTGGTCGAAGCCACGGCTGTCGACTTCCAGCCGGGTCAGGGCCAGATCCGCAAGCTCCCTGGTGATCACCCCATCGCCCTTGACCTGGGCGAAATCCCTGGCCCGGCGCAGCAGGCGATTGGCGATGCGCGGCGTTCCACGACTGCGTCGGGCCAGTTCCAGGGCGCCCTGTGCCTCGATGGGAATTTCGAGAATCCCGGCACTGCGGCTGACGATGATCGCCAGTTCCTCGTCGGTATAGAATTCCAGCCGGCTGATGACACCGAAACGGTCGCGCAGTGGCGAGGAGAGAAGACCGGCCCGGGTGGTGGCGCCGACCAGGGTAAAACGGGGGAGGTCGAGCTTGATGGTGCGTGCCGAGGGACCCTGGCCGATCATGATGTCGAGCTGGTAATCCTCCATTGCCGGATAGAGGATCTCCTCGACCACCGGCGAGAGGCGATGTATTTCATCGATGAACAGGACATCCCCGGCCTCGAGATTGGTCAGGATGGCGGCGAGATCGCCGGTCTTTTCAATCACCGGACCGGAGGTGCTCTTGATGTTGACGCCCATCTCGGCAGCGATGATGTTGGCGAGGGTGGTTTTACCGAGGCCAGGCGGGCCGTAGAAGAGGACGTGGTCAAGGGCTTCCCGGCGTCCCCGGGCGGCATCGATGAAAATCTGCAGGTTCTCCTTCGCCTTGCACTGGCCGACGTAATCGGTCAGGGTGCGGGGCCGCAGGGAGACTTCGACGCAGGCATCGTCGCCGGCAATATCAGGTGTGATCAGCCGTTCGCTCATGATTCCCCAGGGTTGGGATACGGTCGCAGCATTCGGTTACCGCCGCCCCGGTTAGCGGAGCAGGATCTTGAGGGCTCCCTTGAGGACCTCTTCCAGGCTGGCGTCCGGTGAGATTTCCATATTCTCAAGGACTTTGCGGGCCTGGGCCTCCTTGTATCCCAGGTTGACCAGAGCCGACTGGGCGTCTTCCAGCGAGGTCGTCTTGGTCGGCCCGGTTTGCGGCGGCACGCGCGGATGAGCGGGGTTGAGTCTGTGGGCCTTGTCCTGCAATTCCAGCACCAGCCGCTCCGCCGTCTTTTTGCCTATGCCGGGAAGGGTGGCGAGGCGCTTGGCATCCCCCTCGGCGAGGGCATCGAGGAGTGCCGGCGCAGGAATATGCGAGAGTATATTCAGGGCCAGTTTGGGGCCGATGCCCGAAACCGAGATCAAGAGCACGAAAAGGTCCCGTTCGGCGCTGGTCAAAAAGCCGAAGAGGAGAATGGCGTCGTCCCGGACGTGGGTATAGACCTGGAAGCGGACACTCCCTTCCTCGGGCAGGGCGTAGAAGGTCGAAAGCGGAATCAGGAGCCGGTAGCCGACGCCGCCGACATCGACAATGACATGATCAATGCTGCGGTAGGCGATGATTCCGTGCAGTGATGCGATCATGCGTTCACCTCAGCGTCCGCGGCGCAGTTGGTCGAGACGTTCATTAAGTCCGTGGCTGTGGGCATGGCAGATGGCAACCGCAAGGGCATCGGAGGCATCCTCCTGGGCAATCTCCGGGAGGTTCAACAAGGCCCGGACCATCTGCTGGACCTGTCCCTTGGCCGCCCGGCCGTACCCGACGACGGCATTCTTCACCTGCAGGGCGCTGTATTCGAAAACCGGCAGCCCGGCATTGACCCCGCAGACCAGGGCGACGCCGCGGGCATGCCCCAGTTTCAGGGCGGAGAGTGCATTCTTGGCGAGAAAGACCTGCTCGACCGCCATGGCATCGGGGTGATAGGTCGCGATGACCTGCTCCAGCCCGCGGTGAATTTCGAACAGACGCAAGGCCAGGGGCGTATCACTGGTGGTGGCAATCGCCCCGTTGTCCACATGCAGCAGGCGATTCCCCTCTTTTGCAATGACCCCATACCCGGTTATCCGGCTCCCGGGGTCGATGCCGAGAATTTTCATAGGCCTGGTGTCCGGTTGCGGGGGCCCGTCTCATAATCCGTGCCCAAGGCTATTAATTACCTGCGCCGGAATCCGGTCTCCCTGGTTTCAGCCCATCGCCTTCTCGATCTCATCATCGGAGATGTCGAAGTTGGCATAGACGTTCTGCACGTCGTCGTTATCTTCGAGCTTGTCCATCATTTTGAGCATCTGCTCGGCAGCTTTTCCCTCGAGCTGGACCATTGTCTGTGGCAGCATCGTCACCTCGGCGCTCTCCCAGTTCAGGCCCATTTCCTTCATGGCCTCACGGACTTCGATGAAATTGGCCGGGTCGGTGATCACCTCGTAGCTATCCCCTTCGTCCTTGACATCCTCGGCGCCCACTTCCAGCGCGGCCTCGAAAATCCGGTCGAAGTCACAATCGGTATTAAAGGCGATCAGGCCTTTGCGCTCGAAGAGGAAGCTGACGCTGCCGTTAACGCCAAGGCTGCCGTTATGCTTGGTGAAGATGTGGCGGACATCGGCCACGGTGCGAGTCCGGTTGTCGGTCATGAATTCGACGATAACCGCCACCCCGCCCGGTCCGTACCCCTCGAAGGTGCCCTCTTCGTATTCGACGCCATCGAGGCCCCCGGTCCCCTTCTTGATCGCCCGTTCAATCGTATCCTTGGGCATGTTTTCGCTCTTCGCCTTGTCGATGGCAGTACGCAGGCGCGGGTTGGTCCCCGGTTCGCCGCCACCGATCTTGGCGGCAACGGTGATCTCCTTGATCAGCTTGGTGAAAACCTTGCCACGCTTGGCATCCTGAGCGCCTTTGCGATGCTTGATGTTTGCCCACTTACTGTGTCCAGCCATACCGATATTCTCTCCTTGTTCGATTCATCCTCCGGACGAAGCCGGAAAAAGCGTCCCATCCTAGCATGATCAGTACCCGTCGACAAGAACCATGAGCGCCAGTGCATGGGGCGGGGCGAGGCCAGGCAAAGAAAAAGCCGGCCCTCGGGGCCGGCTGGAAGATTTGGGTAAGGAATCCGGGGTCAGTGCTCTTCAGGCAGGGAGCGGTACTGGCGGATCTCAAGCTGGTCATCGATCTTCTGGACCCCTTCCACGGCGGCCACCGTTCTTCTCACCGCCTCCCGCTGTTCTTCGGCGTGGACATGGCCGAAAAGGGTTGCGACGCCATCTTTTACCGTGAGGTGAAAGTGGTAGTGGTGGAGTCCTTCGATGACGCCATTGGCCAGAAGGGCGATTTCCGCCTTCTTGGCCACGATCCGGTCCTGCAGTATCTTTTTGCCGGAATCCTTGCTTTCCTGCAGGTTGCGATCCCGGACCCCTTCGCAGATCAGCTTGACGGCTGTTTCTTCGGAGAGGCGCTGGGTGTTGACGATAAGATCGTAACCGAGAGGATCGAGCCAGTCGCGGTCAAAGTAGTATTTGATGAAGCCGGCCCGCTGCTGATCGCTCTTGCGCACCAGGATCCGCGCCAGATCCGGATCGAGCCACTCGCGTTCCGCCCAGCGCTCGACCCGGTCCTCAAAGGGCGCGGTGATCCGGACCCGGAAGACGGAACTGATTCCGCTGAGGAGATCCTGCCCGCCACGGCCATAGACGATGATGTTCCCCTTGAGGGCGTATTCAAGAATGATCAACTCGACGCGGTGGGAGTCGATTTCAACCTGTGCATCGATTTCATCGACAAAGGCCGGCGGCTTTTCGTCCGCCTTTTCGAGGGCTTCGGGGGTCAGGCCGTAGGACGCTGCAACCTTTGCAATCGCCTCGCCATCGACCAGGGTGTAGCCAAGTTTTTCCGCTGCCTTGTGGGCAATGGGAATGCCGCCGCTGCCCATTTCCCGGGAAATGGTAATGATCGCCATACTGTTCCCTTTCGCCGTGCGGTTTCTTTGACTGGAGGCAATAAGCCGAAAAATCCTAACAGTTTCCTGCCGCGATGACAAGCGGGGAAATCGGCCTTCTTTCGCAAGCCTCAGTAAACCGGTTTGTAGTCGAACTGGTGACGCCCTTCAATGAAGCGGATGGTCCGGCTTTTGGAACGCATCACGATAGAATGGGTCTCGGCACCACCGGAAAAATAGCGGACCCCGCGCAACAGGTCGCCATTGGTAACACCGGTCGCGGCAAAAAAAACATCGCCATGGGCCATCTCCTCGCAATTGTAGACACGTTCGAAATCATCGATCCCCATCGACTTGGCGCGCTCCCGCTCCTCCTGGGTCATGAAGACGAGTCGCGCCTGAATGTCGCCGCCCATGCATTTGAGGGCCGCCGCCGCCAACACCCCTTCCGGGGCACCGCCAATCCCCATCAGCAGGTCGACGCCGCTCCCTTCCACGGCCGCCGCCACGGCCGGGGCGACATCGCCGTCGGAGATCAAATGAATACGGGCGCCAGCCTTGCGAATCTCTTCGATGATCTTCTCGTGACGTGGCCGGTCGAGGATTACCACGGTCAGGTCCTCGATATAGCACTCCTTCGCCGCTGCGACCCGCTTGAGATTCTCCGTTGGCGATGCGTTGATATCAATGGCGCCGCATGCGGAAGGTCCGACCGCGATTTTCTCCATGTACATGTCGGGGGCGTGGAGGAATCCGCCCCGGGGGGCGAGGGCGATGGTGGCAATCGCGCCACTGGTCCCCTTGGCGCAGATGTTGGTCCCTTCCAGCGGGTCGACGGCGATATCGACGGCCGGCGCCTGGCCATTGCCGACCTTTTCGCCGATATAGAGCATCGGCGCTTCGTCCATCTCCCCCTCGCCGATCACCACCGTGCCATCTATCCCGACCGAGTCAAGGGTACGCCGCATGGCGTTGGTGGCGGCCTCGTCGGCAGCAAGCTTGTTCCCCTTGCCGACCCAGCGTCCGCAGGCCAGGGCCGCTGCTTCGGTAATCCGAACCAGTTCCAGCGCGAGATTGCGATCCATAGATGATTCTCCTTGCCGACCGCTGCCGGCGGTGGGGTGAGACGGGCGGTATCATTGCATGATTCACCCGGGAAGACAAGTTTGGGCTGGAAGGAATTCGCAAAACTGAATATAGTTGTCCCAAGGGCCGATGGCCCATATTTAACATTGGGGAGGATTCTGTTGTGGCTACTGTGAATCGCGCCTGCTGGTTGCTGGGTTTGCTGCTGCTCCTAACGGCCGAGGCCTGGAGTGCGCCGGTTACGAGCATGATGGCGCCCGAGGCCTTCCAGCTGTTACAGCGCCAACCGGATACTTTTCTGCTCGATGTTCGCACTCCCGGTGAATACCTGCAATTACGGCTGGCGGGCGCCACCCTGATTCCGATCGACCAGTTTCAGGCCCGGTCCCGTGAAGTCCCCAAAGATCGCCCGGTCCTGGTCTATTGCGCCGTTGGCTCACGCAGTTCCCAGGTCGCCAATTATCTGGCCAGCCAGGGGTACCCGGAAGTCTACAACCTGACCGGTGGGATTTGGGGCTGGCAGCTGCGGGGCTACCCGGTCATCCAGGGCCCGCCATGAGTGGCCGCGGGGGAACAGGGCAGCCTCTGCCCGGCGGCGGGACGGAGCGCCGGCTCCTGATCTGGGCCCATCGTGGCGCCTCGGGTCGGGCGCCGGAAAATACCCTGGCGGCCTTCCGTGCGGCCGAAGCGGACGGCGCCGACGGTATCGAACTCGATGTCCATTTGAGCCGGGACGGAGTCCCGGTGGTCATCCACGACGAAACCCTGGAACGCACCAGCGACGGCCGGGGACCGGTGCGGGACTTCACTCTCGCCGAGCTGCGCCGCCTCGACGCCGGCAGCTGGTTCGGCACCCCTTTTGCCGGAGAAGGATTACCAACCCTGGAGGAGGTCTTTACCTGGGCCGAAAACCGGCTACGGATCAATGTCGAGATCAAGGACGCTGCGGCCGGGCACAAGGTCCTCGAACTGCTCCAGGCCTACCCGCAGGTAAGAGTCCTGGTCTCCTCCTTCGACCATCGCCTGCTGGCGCTGATGCGCCAGCAAGCGCCCCGGCTCCCCCTCGGATTCCTTTGCGATACGCTCTTCTGGCATCGCGCCCTCTCCCGCGCTGTCGCTGCCGGCGCCGAAAGTTTTCATCCGCGGGTCGACCGGACCAGCCGGCAGCTGGTCCAGGCCTGTCAGCGGCATGGCCTGCGCGTCTATCCCTGGACCGTAAATAGCCCGCGCCAGGCGCTGCGGTTGCGGCGGCTTCGGGTCGATGGTCTCTTTACCAATTATCCAGCAGAGCTTTCCTCCCTCCGGGTGGGGTGGTGGCAGGCTTTTGACAGGGAGGGCAGGACTGTTTAAAATCGGCGTACGCGCATGCTAATCTGCGGTTGTCCCCCTCCTTCACAGGTTGGTGCCCAATGAGCCTGGCCATCCCCCCGATCCGCTCGATTGTTTTCGACCTTGACGGTACGCTCTACTCGGCGCAACCCATTGCCGACCAGATTCAACGGGCGGCGGAAACCCTGATCGCGGCCACCCGCGGGCTGTCGCTGGTGGATGGCCGTGCGCTGTTGCGGCGGGCGCGGCGGGCGCTGACCGACTCCGGGGACGAGGAACCCACCCTGACCCGTACCTGTCAGGAACTGGGCATAGAGATTGCGGCCCTGCACCGGGCTTTTCAGGAACAGGTGCGCCCCGAGGACTGCCTGGTGCCGGACCCCGTTCTCCGGGCGTTACTCGAGTCGCTCAGTGCGCATTGCCGCCTCTATATCTATACCAACAACAGTTATCCTCTGGCCCAGCGAATCCTTGCCCTGCTTGATGTTTCGGAGTACTTTGAACGCCTCTACACGATCGAATACTGCGGCCAACCCAAGCCCGACCTCGATGCCTTTCGCAAGGTCGTTGAGGACATCGGCGGTCTGCCGGAGAGTTTCCTCTTCGTTGGCGACCGGGAACCGGTCGATCTGCGCCCCGCCGCAGACGCCGGCATGGCGACTCTGTTGGTGCGGGAAACGGCCGACCTGCTGCAGATTCACCGCCTGCTTGGGATCATCCCCTAAAGCCCCGGCACCCTATCTTCCCTATCTTCCCCTTGCCAGCAGACCTTCCCCGGGGTAGAATCCCCGACTTTGAAGCCGCCCAGAGGGGAGACGCTAGCCGATGACCGAAACGAATGGCGACCAGCGACAGGCCGATCTGGCGACCTTTCTGCGACGACGTATCGATGCCGCGGGAGGGATTCCTTTTGCCGAGTTCATGGAGCATTGCCTCTATCACCCGGACTGGGGTTATTACATGGTCCCCCGGTCGCGAATCGGCAAGGAGGGAGACTTTTTTACCAGCTCCAGTGTTCATGCCCTCTTCGGGCGCCTGCTCGCCCGCCAGCTCCGGCAGTGCCTCGAACTGCTCGGCGGCGGCCCGCTGACGCTTGCCGAGCAGGGCGCCGGGGAGGGTCATCTCGCCCTCGATATCCTCGATGCGCTGCGCGAGCTGGCACCCGACCTTTACCACTCTCTGCGCTACCGGATCGTTGAGCTGAGCCCCGACAACCGGCGTCGCCAGGCCGATTCGCTGGCTGCCCATCGCCAGGTGGTCGACTGGTGTTCTCTGGCGGACCTCGCCGGCATGGAAGGGGTCTTCCTCTCCAATGAACTGGTCGATGCCTTCCCTGTTCACCTTGTGGAAAAGCGCGACGGGGAGCTGCGGGAGGTCTTCGTTGTCCGCACGGACGAGGGTTTCGGCGAAGAATTGCGGCCCCTTTCCTCCCCCTCGCTCGCCGCCCACTTCGAGTGGCTCGGTGTCGCCCCGGTAGAGGGAAACCGGGCCGAGGTCAACCTGGCGGCCCCGCGCTGGCTGCGCCAGGTGGCGCAGCTGTTGCGGCGCGGTTTCGTACTGACGATCGATTACGGCTACCCGGCGGCAGAGCTTTACGCCCCGTTCCGGCGTCAGGGAACCCTGCTCGCCTATCACCGACACCAGGCGAGCGACGACCTCTATCGCCTGGTCGGCCAGCAGGACCTGACCAGCCACGTCGACTTCACCAGCCTGCAACAGGCGGGGACGGAAGGGGGATTGACCACCCTTTACTTCGGGGAGCAGTACCGGTTTCTGATGAGCCTTGGGTTTGTCGAGGAACTGATCGCCCTGCAGGCCCGCGAGGAAGACCCGCGCCGGGCCCAGGCGCTGCGCATGACCCTGAAAAACCTGATCCTGCCCGAGGGCGGCATGGGGGAAACTTTCAAGGTGCTGCTGCAGGGGCGAGGCGTCGGTACTCCCGAACTCCTTTGCGCCCGACGTCTGCGGGACCTCCCCCTGCCGTCCCTGTGACGGGAGAACGACGAGGAGACGAAATAGTCCGACTAGCCCGACCCCCTGTTGCGTAGCAGGGAGGTCGGGCTATAATAAGCACACATCACAGAGGAGGATTCATTCAATGCGTGAAGAAGTTCAGAAAGTTCTCGAAATGGTACGCCCGGCGTTGCAGGCCGACGGGGGCGATGTCGAACTGGTCGATATCAGTGCGGACGGTGTGGTCAGCGTGAAATTGAAGGGCGCCTGCGGTTCCTGCCCGATGTCGACCATGACCCTCAAGATGGGGATTGAAAAGACCCTGCGGGAAAAAATTCCCGCCGTCAAGTCGGTGGTACAGGTCTGATTCGTTTACTCCGGGGAGGTGCCGATGATCAAGGTCAAGACCTTTGGTGAACCGCTCGCGGCCTTCAAGGCCCAGCGCGAACTTGGGGAACTGGACGAACGTATCAACGACTTTATCCGCCGGAATAATATCCGCAAGGTCATTTCCGTCAGCGATTCGCCGACCAGCGAGAATGGCTCGACCATCGGCCTGATCCGGGTTCTGGTTTACGAAGAATAGCCGACAACAGCAGCGAAGCAGTTCAGCGGGAGCCTCTTGGGGCTCCCGTTTTCTTTTTTTATACCGGATGCCCGTGCAGCAGCTCCCGCGCTTGCAGCACGTTCTCGGGAGCGCCGAGGAGGAGCAGGGTGTCCCCCGGTTCGAGGACCAGGCTGGCTGCCGGGCTGTAGCGGACCCGCTCGTTGCGGATAATGCCGACGACCATGGTCCCGGTGCGGGTGCGAAAAGCGAGCTCGCCAAGGGACTTGCCAAGGCAAGGAGAGTCGTCCGGGACCGCCTGAAACTCGATCTGCCCCTGTTCCAGCACCGACAGGTAGCCGGAGAGGTTGCTCGGCGTCTTGCCGGGGGACCGCAGCCGGTCATAGTGTTCCCGGCGCAGGGTCGCCATCTGCTTCAGGACCTGCCCTTCGCCGATGCCGCAACGGCGCAGCAGCAGGCTGGAGAGCTGGATGCTGGCCTCGAATTCATCCGGGACGACCTCGTCCGCGCCGAGGGAGGAAAGATATTCAAGCTCGGCCACGAAGCGGGTTCGGACCAGGATGTAGAGATCGGGATTGAGCCCGCGCGCCGTCGGCACCGCCCGGGCGATGGCGGCGGGGTCGTTGATGGCGAGGACCAGCGCCCGCGCCCGGCCGATGCCGACTCCTTCGAGGACCGCCGCCGCGGTGACGTCGCCGAAGACGATCAGCTCCCCTGCCGTGCGTGCCTGACTGACGACGGTGCCGTTGGTCTCGACATGGATACAAGGGATACGCATCTCGCGCAGAGCCCGCCCGACGTTGCGCCCGGAGAGCCCATAGCCGGCGATGATGACATGCCCTTCGAGATTGGCGGTTCGCTCACCGCTGGCGTCGGGAAGCTCGGCGCCGTTCCCCCAGCGGCCGGCAAGGCGCCGCGCCAACGGCTCGGCCCGGGCGGCGAGCAGCGGTGTCGCGAGCAGGGAGAGGGCAATCACGGTTAGGGTCCCCTGGTAAAGGGGCGGCGAGATGAGCTCCAGGGCGAGGGCTTTGCGCAGCAGGACGAAGGCGAATTCGCCGACCTGGAAAAGGAGGAGCCCGGCGGTGAGAGCGGTGCGCAGCGGATAGCGGGCCCAGAGGGCGCCAAGGGTCCCGGTGGCGATCTTGAGCAGGGTCAGCAGCAGGAAGGCGCCGGCGATCAACAGGCCGTGGTCTGCCACGGCATGCAGATCGACCAGCATCCCCATGGAGATAAAGAAGATGGCGAGAAAGGCGTCCCGAAACGGAATGACGTCGGCCAGGACCTGGTGCGCGTAGTCCGATTCCGCCAGGGCGAGACCGGCCAGGAAGGCGCCGAGGGCGAGGGAGAGCCCGGCCTGGGCGGTGATCCAGGTGGTGCCGAGGAGGAGGGTCAGCACCGTCAGGCGAAAGAGTTCCGGGGTCCGGGTGCGGAGGATCCCCCGCAACAGCGGTTGCAGCAGGTAGCGCGAAAAGCCGAAGAGGAGGGCGAGGAGCGCTCCTGCCTGGAGCAGGCCAAACAGGGTGAAGCCACTGTCGCTGCCTGCCAGCAGCGGCAGCAGCAACAGGAAGAGAATGACGCCCAAGTCCTGGAAGAGGAGGGTGGCAAGGGCGATCCGGCCGTGGGCGGCATCGATCTCCCCCCGCTCCGAAAGCAGCTTGAGGACAAGGGCGGTGGAGGAGAGGGCAAGGGCCATCCCCAGGACCCAGGCGGCGGCATTGCCGATGCCGGCCAGGCGCGCCGCGCCGTAGACCAGCAGGGTGGTGGACGCCATCTGGGTCGCTCCGCAGCGAAGCATCAGCCCCTTGATGCGCAGCATCCGGGTAAAGGAGAATTCCAGGCCGATGGTGAAGAGGAGCAGGATCACCCCCAGTTCCGCCATCGCTTCGACCTCGTGGACCCCGCGAACCAGGTTCAGGCCGTAGGGGCCGATGACCAGGCCGGTGACCAGGTAACCGACGATCGGCGACTGGCGCAGGTGGCTGAAGAGCCAGGCGCTGGCGAGGGCCAGGCCGAGCAGGATGAGGAGGTCGAGAAGGAAGGGGAGGTCGTTCATGGGCTCTCGCCGCGGTGGAAGGTGACAAATTGTTTGACGAGTATAGCAGATGCCGGGACCTAGCGGGTGGCGGTGGCGGTCAGTCCTTCTCGTCCGGGTCGGGTTTTGCTCTCCCCTGGCGCAAGTCGGCCCAGTGGGCGAGACGCTCGCCGATCAGCTTCTCGTAGCCCCGCGCGGTCGGCCGGTAGTAGCGCTTGCCGCGCAGGGCGTCGGGGAGATGATCCTGGGGCGCGATCCCCTCGGCATGGTCATGGGCGTACTGGTACCCCTTGTGGTAGCCGAGCTCCTTCATCAGCCGGGTCGGGGCGTTGCGGATATGCAGCGGCACCGGCAGCGCGCCGCTCTTGCGCACCTCGGCCAGCGCCTGGTCGATGCCGAGGTAGCTGGCGTTGCTCTTCGGTGCGGTGGCGAGGTAGGTGACCCCCTGGGCGAGATTGATGCGTGCCTCGGGCAGGCCGACGAAGTGGACTGCCTGCTGCACCGCCAGGGCGATCTGCAGCGCCCGCGGGTCGGCGTTGCCGACATCCTCGGAAGCGAAGACCACCATCCGCCGCACGATGAAGAGAGGGTCTTCCCCCGCCTCTAGCATCCGCGCCAGCCAGTAGAGGGCGGCGTCGGGGTCGGAACCGCGCAGGCTCTTGATGAAGGCGGAAATGACGTTGTAGTGCTCCTCTCCCCCCTTGTCGTAGAGGAGGGCCTTCTTTTGCAGCGCCTGCTGGGCATCCGCCAGCTCGATGCGCTCCTCGCGGCTGGCGGCCGCCGCCACCTCCAGGGCGCCGAGAGCGATGCGGGCGTCGCCATCGGCCTGGGCGGCGATGAAGGCGAGGGCATCGTCCGCGACCTGCAGCTCTTTCGCGATGAGGCCGCGCGGGTCGGTCAGGGCCCGTTGCAGCAGCAGGAGAATCTCCTCGGGGGCGAGGGGCTCAAGGACGAAGACCCGCGAGCGCGACAGCAGCGCCGAGTTGATCTCAAAGCTCGGATTTTCGGTGGTGGCGCCGATGAGGATGATGTCGCCGCTTTCGACGAAGGGGAGGAAGGCGTCCTGCTGGGCCTTGTTGAAGCGGTGAATTTCGTCGACGAAGAGGAGGGTGCGGCGGCCGTGGTAGGCCTTTTCCTCCTTCGCCCGGGCGACGATCTCGCGCACCTCCTTGACTCCCTGGAGGACGGCGGAGAAGAAGACGAAGCGGCTTTTGGTGGTGCCGGCGATGACCCGCGCCAGGGTCGTCTTGCCGGTCCCCGGCGGCCCCCAGAAGATCACCGAGGCGAGCTGGTCGGTCTCAATCAGCCGCCGCAGCAGCTTCCCTTCGCCGAGCAGCTCGCGCTGGCCAACGACTTCGTCGAGGGTGCGCGGGCGCATCCGCTCGGCGAGCGGGGCGTCGGAGGATTCGCTGGCGGCCTGGGTGAAAAGGTCCATTGGTTGTCTCCAGTGAAACGCAGGCTCGACTCTAGCACATGGGGGTGCCGGGCTCAACTGTGTCGCAACCACCGCCCTCATAGCTTCTCTGTGGCAACGGCCGCTGGGTCAAAGACTGAGCTGCGTGTACCTGGGGAGCGCGCCGGCGTCAGTAGTTGTATGGACTCCGTGCCCGAGGTGTGGTAATAACGTGGTGCAATGGACAGGCCGAGGGAGTGGAAAATGCAGCAGGTCGGTATCTATGCAAAAAAACAGCACCCGGACGCTGTTGTCTTTGGCCGCGAGGTGATGGAGTGGCTGCTATCCCGGGGGCTTGAGGTTCTCCTGGAGGAGGATCTGGCCCAGAGCCTGGGGGTGACCCGCGATTATGCCGATAACGAGATTCCGCAGCGGGCCGACCTGATCGTGGTCCTCGGCGGCGACGGCACCCTGATCTCGGTCGCCCGCCACGTCGGTGCCCAGATGAAGCCGATCCTGGGGGTCAATCTCGGCAGCCTCGGTTTTTTGACCGAGATCACCCGGGATGAGACCTTCGCCACTCTCGAGCGCGTCCTGCAGGGGGATTTTCGGGTCTCCCGGCGGCTGATGCTCGATGTGGTGGTTCGCCGCCAGGGGGACGAAATTGCCCGCTACGCGGTCCTGAATGACGCCGTCATCAACAAGGGGGCTCTGGCCCGGATTATCGATATGGCGGTCTGGGTCGATGACGTCTACCTGACAACCTTCAAGGCCGACGGCCTGATCGTTGCCACGCCGACCGGGTCGACCGCCTACAACCTGGCCGCAGGCGGGCCGATTATCGACCCGGGCGTCGCCTGCCTGGTCATCTCGCCGATCTGTCCGCACATGCTGAGCAATCGGCCACTGATCGTCTCGAGCGAAGCGGTGATCCGCATTGAAGTCAAGTTCCAGGATCAGCACGTGGTTCTCACCGCCGATGGCCAGGTCGGGATGCAGCTGCAGGGGGGGGATCTGGTCGAACTGCGCCAGGCCCGGGAGCGTACCCTGCTGATTCAAAGTCCGACCCGGGATTATTTCGAGGTCTTGCGCACCAAGCTGCGCTGGGGGGAGAGATAGTGCTGAGTGCTGAGTGCTCCTCTTTTATCGGCCACCAATAACCAATCGGTCTTGTCACCATGCTCGTCGAACTGCAGATCCGCAATCTCGCCATCATCGACCAGCTACAGGTCCAGTTTGCCGCCGGGTTCAACGTCCTGACCGGCGAGACCGGCGCTGGCAAGTCGATCATTATCGATGCGGTCGGTCTGCTGCTCGGTGACCGGGCGCGGCCGGAACTGATTCGCAACGGCGCCGATGAGGCGAGTGTCGAGGCCCTGCTCGATCTCTCCGGGCAGACCGGGCTGCAGCAGGAATTGCAGCAGGCCGGGTTCGACGGCGAGGGGGAGCTGCTGGTGCGACGGGTCGTCTCCCGCGCCGGCAAAAACCGGGTTTACGTCAACGGCTCGCTGGCCACGCTGGCCCAGTTGCAGGCCTTCAGCGGACAGCTGGTGACGATCTACGGTCAGCACGAGCACCAGACCCTGCAGCGGGGCGAGACCCACCTCGCCCTGCTGGACAGCTTCGCCGGCCACGGGCCGCTTCTTCTCGATTATGCCACCCACTATGCAGCGCATCGCCAGCTGCAGCAGCGGCTGGACGGGCTGGAGGCCGCGGAGCGGGACCGGCAGCAGCGGCTGGAGGTGCTCGCATTCCAGCAGCGGGAGATCGCCGCCGTCGCGCCCGTTCCCGGGGAGGACGAGGAACTGGCCGCCGAACGGCTCCTGCTGCAGCATGCCGAACGGCTGGCCACCGCCGCCAGCGGCGGTTTCGAGACCCTCTACGGTGGTGAAGCCGCCGTTTGTGGCGAACTGGCGCGAGTGGCGGCGGACCTTGAAGGTCTGGCCGCGATCGATCCATTGCTCGGCAGTCTGGGCGAATCGCTGCGCAGCGCCCAGTACAGCGTTGAGGACTGCGCCGCGCAGCTGCGGGACTACCGGCGGCGCATCGAGTTCGAGCCGCAGCGGCAGGAGGAGGTCGAGAGCCGCCTCGCCCAGCTCAGCCAGCTCAAGCGCAAGTATGGGCCAACCATCGCCGCGGTCCTGGAGCATCGTGATCAGGTCGAGCGGGAACTTGCTGAACTCGGTGACCTTGCTGCCACCCGGGAGGAGCTGATGCGGCAGCTCGATGCCGCCGCGGCGGCCTTGCACCAGTCGGGGAAACAGTTGAGCTGTGCCCGCAGTGCCGCCGCAGTGCGCCTGAGCCAGGCGGTCGAGGCGGAACTGGCCGACCTCGCCCTGGCCAAAGCGCGGTTTGTGGTCCAGCTTTTTCCCTTGGCAGCGCCTGGTAGCCAGGGGCTCGAGCGGGTCGAGTTTTATCTCGCGCCCAATCCCGGTGAGGAGCCGAAGCCCCTGGCGCGCATTGCCTCGGGCGGGGAGTTGTCCCGGATCATGCTGGCGCTGCGGCGGGCCGCACCGATGGCCGAAGGGGTGCAAACGCTGATCTTCGACGAGGTCGATGCCGGCGTTGGCGGCGCGGCGGCGACCGCTGTCGGCGAAAAGCTGCGCAAGGTGGCCCGGGGGTTGCAGGTGCTCTGTATTACCCATCTCCCCCAGGTGGCGGCCTTTGCCGATCACCATTTCCGGGTTGAAAAGAGTGAGGTCGAGGGGCGGACAGTGACGACTATCCTCCCCCTCGACGACACCGCGCGGGTCGGGGAAATGGCCCGGATGCTCGGCGGGGCACGGGTTACCGAGCGGACCCTGGAGCACGCCCGGGAATTGATCGGCCAGTCGTGCCGAGCCTGAGACCGGCCCGGCGCCGGCTCGTTAAGATCTTCTGAGGAGTTCGTTCATGGTGCGCAAAGCGCGTATTGCCGATGCCCGGGCGATCCACAAGCTGTTGCTTGGCTATGCCCGCGAAGGGATGATGCTCTCCCGGTCCTTGCCGGATATCTATGAGAACATCCGCGACTTCTATGTATTTGAAGAGAATGGCGAAACCGTCGGCACCGTCTGCCTGCATATCTGCTGGGAGGATCTTGCCGAGGTGCGCAGCCTCGCCGTCTCCGCCGATTGCGAAGGGCGCGGTCTCGGTCGCGAACTGGTTGAGGCCTGCCTGGTCGAGGCCCGGGATCTGGGGATGAAGCGGGTCTTCGCCCTCACCTACAAGCCGGTTTTCTTTGCCAAGCTCGGTTTTCATGAAATTGAAAAATCGGAACTGCCGCAGAAGATCTGGGGCGACTGCATGAAGTGCGCGAAGTTTCCCGAATGTGACGAAATTGCCTTGAGTATTACCCTGTAATCCGCCAAAAGGCGTTAAAAAGCTTGACACTTCCTGGGAAGTTGCCGTATTAATCGCTACGGTGCCAGATTCGGCTTGTGTCATTTCAAGGTGTTGCGGAGGTTTTCGGTCTTGTCTGCCAAAAAGTACACCATCCTGATTATTCCGGAGGGCTCCCATCAGGTCCGCCGGTTCAATCTCCGCCGCAGCGTGCTGCAGTGGCTGGCGGGGGTCAGCGTGGTGTTGCTGGTAACAGTCGGCCTCTTCGCCGTCGATTACTTCCGCAACAATCTCGACCGCCATGAATTTGCCCGCCTGAAGAAAGAGAATCGCAGCCAGCAGATGGAGTTGCAGCGCCTGGTGGCGAGCCTGCAGGATTTGCAGCAGGAGATGGTGGTGCTGGCCCAGAACGATGCCAAGGTCCGCGTCCTGGCCCAACTCTCCAAGCCGCGCAGCGACACCCTCGCCGGGGTGGGCGGACCTCCCGAGGAGGAGGGTTCTGATCGCTTCTCGGCCTTGCAGCAGCAGATCGACGCAGTCCGCCAGGCGATCGACCTGCGCCGCGAAAGCCAGGAGGAGATCCAGGGGTTCCTCAATGACCAGCGCTCGCTGCTCGCGGCCAAGCCCCAGGGGTGGCCGGTCAAGGGGTGGATGACCTCCGGTTTCGGCATGCGCAATTCCCCCTTCACCGGCAAGCGCAAGATGCACGAGGGGCTTGACATCGCCGCTCGCACCGGCACGCCGGTCTATGCCTGTGCCGACGGGATCGTCAGCCAGGCGGAAACGGCGCCCGGCTACGGAAAGCTGGTGGTCATCGATCATGGCTATGGCTACAAAACCTACTACGCTCACAATTCGAAAATCTTCGTCAAGGTCGGGCAGCGCATCAAGCGCGGCGAACGCATTTCGGCGGTCGGGAATACCGGCAGTTCCACCGGTTCCCACGTCCATTACGAAGTCCGGCGCAACGGAGTTCCGCTCAATCCTCGCAAATACCTCTAATCACCACTTTGTCGCGACTGTCTACAAGCCCCGGTTTTCCGGGGCTTTTTTGTTTCTGCCTGGAGAGGTTCGGGTGGCCCTTTCGGACTTGTGGCCGGCTCCGGCTTTGTGCTAAACTTCCAACCTTTGCCGGAGGTTGCCGGCACCCAGCACAGTGACCCGGGGCGGCTGGCTAGCGCCCCTTATCACGGAGTGATATCGATGATCGGAAGTCTGGTCAGAAAAGTTGTCGGCAGCAAAAACGATCGTGAACTCAAACGTCTGCAGCCCATCGTCGCCCGGATCAATGGCCTCGAAGAGACGATGGCGGCCCTTGACGATGCCGGTCTGCGCGGCAAGACCGTCGAATTCCGCGCCCGCCTGGCCGCGGGCGAGACCCTCGACGACCTGCTGCCGGAAGCCTTTGCCGTGGTGCGGGAGGCGGGGAAGCGGGTGCTCGGCATGCGCCACTTCGACGTCCAGCTGATCGGTGGCATGGTCCTTCATTCGGGGAAGATTGCCGAGATGAAGACTGGGGAGGGGAAGACGCTGGTCGCCACCCTGCCATCCTACCTCAATGCCCTCGCCGGCAAAGGGGTCCACGTCGTCACCGTCAATGATTACCTGGCCAAGCGTGACTCCGACTGGATGGGGCAGATCCATCGCTTTCTCGGCCTCACCGTCGGCTGCATCGTCCATGGCCTCACCGATGCGCAGCGCAAGGCGGCCTATGGCTGCGACATCACCTACGGCACCAACAACGAGTTCGGCTTCGACTACCTGCGCGACAACATGAAGTTCGATCTCGCCGACTACGTGCAGCGCGACTTCTTCTTCTCCATCGTCGACGAGGTCGACTCCATCCTCATCGACGAGGCGCGTACCCCGCTGATCATCTCCGGCCCCTCGGAGGCTTCGAGCGAGCTCTACTACACCGTCAACCGCATCATCCCCATGCTCAAGAAGGGGGAGATCATCGAGAACCGGGACGGCAAGCTCGGCCAGACCCAGAAGACCTATACCGGCGATTTCACTGTCGATGAGAAGGCCAAAACCGCGACCCTCACCGAAGAGGGGGTGAGCCGGGTGGAAAAGCTGCTCGGCATCGAAAACCTCTACGAGCCGCGCAACATCGAGACCCTGCACCACGTCAACCAGGCGCTCAAGGCCCATGCCCTGTTCAAGCGCGATGTCGACTACGTGGTCAAGGACGGCGAGGTGATGATCGTCGACGAGTTCACCGGCCGGCTGATGCCCGGGCGGCGCTGGAGCGACGGCCTGCACCAGGCGGTGGAAGCCAAGGAAGGGGTCAAGATCGAGAGCGAGAACCAGACGCTGGCGACCATCACTTTCCAGAACTACTTCCGCATGTACGAAAAACTCTCCGGGATGACCGGTACCGCCGATACCGAGGCGGCCGAGTTTTCCGAGATCTACAAGCTCGAGGTCATGGTCATCCCGACCAACCGGCCGATGGTCCGAATTGACCAGTCCGACGTGATCTACAAGACTGAACGGGAGAAGTTCAAGGCGGCGATCGAAGATATTGTCGAGCGCCACGCCAAGGGGCAGCCGACCCTGGTCGGGACGATCTCCATCGAAAAGTCCGAAGAGCTGTCGGAGATGCTCAAGAAAAGGGGCATCCCGCATACCGTTCTCAATGCCAAGCACCACGAAAAGGAGGCGGAGATCGTCGCCCAGGCCGGCCGCAAGGGGGCGGTGATGATTGCCACCAACATGGCGGGCCGCGGTACCGACATCGTTCTCGGCGGCAACCCCGAGATGCTGGCCCGGCGCGAAGCGGCCACCGCCGAGGATCCGGAAGCTGCCTTCCCGGCGGCGCTCGAAAAGTTCCGTGCCCAATGCGCCGCCGAGAAAGCCGCGGTGCTGGAGGCGGGCGGGCTCTATATCCTCGGCACCGAGCGCCACGAGTCGCGGCGTATCGACAACCAGCTGCGCGGACGTTCCGGGCGTCAGGGGGATCCCGGGGAGAGCCGCTTCTACCTCTCCCTCGAGGATGACCTGCTGCGGATCTTCGGCTCGCACCGCGTCGCCTTCGTCATGGAGAAACTGCGCATCCCCGAAGGGGAACCGATCGAGCACGGCATGATCTCCAAGGCGATCGAGAATGCCCAGAAGAAGGTCGAGGGACACAACTTCGAAATCCGCAAGCACCTCATCGAGTATGATGATGTCATGAACAAGCAGCGCGAGGTGATCTATACCCAGCGCCGCGAAGTGCTCGCCGGGGAGAGCGTTCGCGAAACGGTGACGGGGATCATCAGCGAAGCGATCGAGGACATGGTGGCGACCTTCTGCCCCGAAAAGACCCTGCCGGCCGACTGGAACTGGGATGCCCTGGCCGAGGATTTCCATGGCCAGTTTTCCTTTCCGGTTACTCTCCCCGCCGAACCCGACCGCAGCCTGACCCGGGAGGATCTGGAGGCGGACCTCCGCTCCCAGGTCGAGCGCCGCTTTGCCGAGCGCGAAGAGGAGTTCACCACCCCGGTTCTCGAACACCTGATGAAGGTCCTGCTGCTGGCGAGTAGCGGATCGAACCTGCAATGGAAAGACCATCTCCTTTCCATCGATCATCTCAAGGAGGGGATCGGCCTGCGTGGCTATGGCCAGCGCGATCCCAAGGGGGAGTACAAGCGCGAGGCTTACGAGCTCTTCATGGCGATGATGGGGCGGATTCGCTTCGAGGTGATCAACAAGCTGTTCCGCATCCAGCTCGCCCGCGAGGACGATGTCGAGCGCATGGAGGCGGAACAGCGTAAACGGCGGGTCGTCCTCAACCGGGCCGGCGGGGACGATCAGCCGGCCAAGCCGGTGACCCGCGAGGAGGAGAAGGTCGGGCGCAACGACCCCTGCCCCTGCGGCAGCGGCAAGAAGTACAAGAAGTGCTGTGGGCAGTAGCGTTTCAGCCTTATATCGGGAACGGCAGGGTGGTTCCCCTCGCGAAGCGGAGTGACAGCGATGGACAGGGACGAGCGGATCGAAGTCAAGGGATTCCGGTTTGCCGCGCAGGCGGCGGGATTGAAAAAGTCGGGGAAGCTCGACCTGGGACTGATCGTTTCGGCGGTGCCGGCAACGAGCGCCGGGGTCTTCACCACCAACAAGGTGGTCGCGGCGCCGGTGCTGGTGACCTCACCGCGGGTTCGCTCCGGACAGTGCCAGGCGATCCTCGTCAATAGCGGCAATGCCAACGCCTGCACCGGTGAGGCCGGCCTGCGCGACGCCATCGCCTGTGGCCGCCTCGCGGCGCAGGCACTCGGCATCGCCGAAGAACTGGTGGCGGTCTCTTCCACCGGGGTGATCGGCCAACCGCTGGCGATGGAGCGCTTTACCGCCGGGATTCCGCCCCTGGTCGCCGCGCTGGACGACTCCGGTGCGGCAGCGGTTGCCACGGCGATCATGACCACCGATTCCTTTCCCAAGCTGGTCGCCGCCCGGGGCTCTGCCGGCGAGCGGGACTACACCCTGCTTGCCCTTGCCAAGGGCGCGGGGATGATCCATCCGAACATGGCGACCATGCTCGCTTTTGTCCTCACCGATGCCAAAGTGGCGCCCGACTTCCTCGACCAGGCGCTGCGTCGCGCGGTCGATGGCTCTTTCAACAGCATCACCGTCGATCGCGATACCTCGACTAACGACATGGTCCTGATCCTCGCCAACGGCATGGCCGAGACGCCGGAGATCGTCGCCGGAACGCCGGAGGCGGCGGAATTCCAGCATCTGCTCGACGAGATCCTGCTCGACCTGGCGAAGATGATCGTGCGCGACGGCGAGGGGGCGACCAAGCTGGTCCGGATCCACCTGCAGGGTGCCCGGGACGCGGCCCAGGCCCGTCAGGCCGCGGTGGCCGTCGCCACCTCCAGCCTGGTCAAGACCGCTTTTTTCGGCGAGGATGCCAACTGGGGGCGGATCATCGCCGCGGTCGGCTACTCGGGGGCGGAGGTTGATCCCGACCGGGTCGCGATCCGCTTCGACCAGGTTGCTGTTGTCGAAAATGGACTCGGTACCGGCAAGGAACTCGAAGCGGAGGCGACCAGGGTTCTCAAACAGCCCGAGTTTACCGTCACCGTCGATCTTCAGCTTGGCGACGGCAGCGCTGATTACTACACCTCGGATCTGACCTACGACTACGTCAAGATCAACGCGTCCTACCGCACCTGAGCCCGCATCTGGAACCATGACTTCCCCCGCGCCCTTCATCGATCATACCCTGCTTCAAGCGGTTGCAACGACAGCGGATATCCACCGCCTCTGCGAAGAGGCGGTGGAGTACGGTTTTGCTGCGGTCTGCATTCCCCCCGTCTACGTGACCCAGGCGGCGGATCTCCTGTACGGTTCCGGGGTCGCGGTGGCGACGGTGGTCGGATTTCCCCTCGGCTACCAGCCGCCAGCCCAGAAGGCGGCGGAAGCCGCCGCGGCTGTGAGCGCCGGCGCCGGCGAGATCGACATGGTGATTCACCTCGGCGCCGTTCGCGAGGGGCGCTTCGACGCCGTGACTGAAGAGATCCGGCAGGTGGTCCGCGCCGCCCGCGGCGCCGTCGTCAAGGTGATCATCGAGTGCTGCTACCTGGGCGACGATCAGAAACGGACCCTGGTCGATTGCGTGGTGGCGGGCGGGGCCGCCTATGTCAAGACCTCGACCGGCTTCGGCAGCGGCGGGGCAACTCTGGACGATGTCCGGTTGCTGGTGACTGCCGCCGCCGGCCGGATCCAGGTCAAGGCTGCCGGCGGAATTCGCGACTGGTCCGCTTGTCAGCCCCTGCTCGCTGCCGGGGCGACCCGCATCGGCACCAGTGCCGGGATAGCCATCGTGGCCGGTTGGCAGGCCAGCCTGGGAGGGTGCCAGTGACCCACCCTTCCCGGGCCGTGCTGATTACCCTCGACGGCGTCGGCATCGGGGCCCTTCCGGATGCGGCGGCCTACGGTGACGCCGGGGCCAATACGCTGCAGCATGTCGCCGCCGCCTGTGGCGGCCTCTATCTCCCCCACCTGCAGTCGCTGGGACTTGGCAATCTCCTCGATCTTCCTGGGGTGCCGCCTGTTGCAGCGCCCCGGGCCGGCTTCGGCCGCATGCTGGAACAGTCGGCCGGGAAGGATACGACTACGGGCCACTGGGAGCTGGCAGGCATTATCCAGCCGCAGCCCTTTCCGACCTACCCCGACGGTTTCCCTCCAGATATTATCGCCGCCTTCCGCCGCGCGACCGGTCTCGACCCCCTGGGCAATTGCGCCGCCAGCGGTACCGAAATCCTGCAGCGCCTCGGCGAGGAGCACCTGCGCAGTGGCCGGCCGATCGTTTATACCAGCGCCGATTCGGTCTTCCAGATCGCTGCCCACGAAGCGGTGATCCCGCCGCCGCAGCTCTATGAAATCTGCCGTGTGGCGCGCAGGATCCTCGACCCCTACCGGATTGGACGGGTGATCGCCCGCCCCTTCCGCGGCGACAAAGCTGTAACCTTCCAGCGCACTGCCGGGCGCCGCGACTTTTCGCTGCCGCCTGGTGACGAAACACTCCTCGACCGTTTGCAGGCGGCCGGTCTGCCGGTCTTGGGGATCGGGAAGATTTCGGACATCTTTGCCGGGCGGGGGATCAGCGAGGGGCAGCCCAGCAAGGGGAATGCCGACGGCATGGGAAAAACCCTGGCTGCCCTCGACCGGTGCCAGGGTGGCCTGATCTTTACCAATCTGGTCGATTTCGACATGCTCTACGGCCATCGCCAGGATGCGGCCGGTTTTGGCCAGGCGCTGGAAGCTTTTGATCGCTGGTTGCCGGAACTGTTGGGACGACTGGAGCGCGGGGATTTGCTGCTGCTGACCGCCGACCATGGCTGCGACCCGACCACTCCGGGAACCGACCACAGCCGCGAGGCGGTACCGGTACTGGCCTGGGGACTCGGGATGGTGGCTGGTGTGCCTCTCGGGGTGCGGGAAAGTTTTGCCGATGTCGCCGCGACTCTCGATGAATTCTTTACGGTTGGCCGGGGGGGAGGGGAGAGCTTTCTGGCCGAGCTGGCGGGGTGTGGGCTGGTAGTTTGAAGTGCGCCTAGGGCCTGTCTGCCGGCGTACCGCGTAGGCTCAAATCACGATGACTGTGAACCTGGAGTTGGGCGAGGTCAAAATGCCGCGGCCCTTCATGGCTCTCGGCGAGCTCTTCGAGAACCCGGCTTTCGATGAAGTCCTGGATGGTTTGCGCCGTCTCCGGGGCGATGTCGGTAAATTCAATGCCGACGCCCTGGAGATAGTTGTTTTCAGGCCCCGGTTTGACCCGGTAAAGGACCCTGCCGGCAACCTCGATTTCGGTCTGCATGCCGAGCAGAGGAAAGATCACCGAAAGTTGTTCGAGGTTGTCGACCCGGCATCCGGTTTTGATGAAGAGGCCATAGGCGCTCAGGCTCAAAACTTCGGCCATCACCGGTGCGCCGCCACTGTAGAACATGCCGGGAAGTTGGATTTTCAGGCGCAGGTTGCGGCGCGGGGTACTTTCCAGGCGGTCCTGGATCAGGGTGAAGAGTCGGAAGATGTCGAGGGGGACTGTCATCGTTTCGTGGGGAGGTAAGTTGTCGTCCCGCTCTTCGTCATCGGTGAGAACCAGCAGCGGAAGCTGTCGCTCCCGGACCTGGTCCGTTACCTGCGCAGTAAAGGGGGCGTTTTTACTCGTCAACAGGTTGCTGCCGAGGATGACCAGGTCGGGAGGGACTTCGGCCAGGAACCGGGACAGCGGCTCGGGTTGGCAGGACGCCATCACGCGGTAACCCCAATGCTTGAGGATCATCTCGATGGTGGCCACAAGTTTTTCCCGGCGGTCGCCGAGCAGAATCCGTTTCATGGTGTATTCCCGGGTACTTTTCAGCCCGCCAAATGTACGGTATCCTAATGGCCGGGTCAAGGGCAATCGTAGCCCGGGACCGGCCCGGCCTTGCCCACCCGTAACTTACGACACCAACCGAGGAGAAGACGTCATGCGCCTGTTGCCGCTGTTGTTGATCGCCATCCTGCTGGCCGGAAGTTTCCCCGCGACTGCCCTTTCCAGTGTGACCGTGGCCGAAGGGGTGATTGCCACCCAGGTGGTCGATCGTAACCCGGTCGCCGTCGCCGAGATCTTTCCGCCTACGGTAGGCACCCTCTATTGCTATACCCGACTGGTCGGAGCTACCGATGCGACGGCGGTGACCCATGTCTGGTTCCGCGGAGATGAAGAGATGGCCCGGGTTGAACTGCCGGTCCACTCCGGGAACTGGCGGACCTGGAGTTCCAAGCAGATCCTCCCGGCCTGGACCGGGGCCTGGCGGGTTGAGGTGCGGGATGCCGGTGGAACGGTGCTGCAGGTTCTCCCCTTCACCATTCAGTAGCCGAAAGGAGGGGAGCCGCCTCCCGCGAACGATCCATCAAAAAGGCCGCCCGGGGTTACCCGGGCGGCCTTTTTGATGGATCGTGCAAAGCGGCAATACTATTTCTTTTTCTTGGTTTTGCCCCGCGCCGCCCGCGCCTTGGCGAGGTTTTCACCGAGGCCGCGATCGACCGCCATCTGCCGGCGGCTTTCCGAATAGGCCCGCGCTGCCCAGCGGCTGGGTACGGGGGATGTCAAACTGCTTGCGGTACTCGCCCGGCTTGAGGTCGTGGGCGGTCTTCAGGTGGCGCGCCAGGGTCTTCATCTCTTTGCCGCAGAGCATGCAGGTGATCTTGTCTTTGCCGAATGCCTTTTTGCGCGTAATGGTGGGCATTGTCGGCTCTTCAGTGGTCTGTTCGGGTAGGGACTCGCCCTTCTCGATGGCTGCAAGGCCTTTATGCCGAAATACTACCAGAAGTTCCTCCTTCGACATGGTGGATGAAGCGGCCATCGACAAAACGATTTCAGTAGCCATTTTCAGAAGTGATGCCATTGAATATCCTCCTTGGTCTGTTTGTTATGCGGGGAAGCTGCTGTTGTAGAGTTCATTCTATTACAATAATTCTTGGATAAATCAATAATAAAAGTAAAAATTCAAAAAATTTTGTACCGGTTTTATCAAACTCACCCAGATGTTTTCTGTTATCTGCTGCAGAAAAAGTTTGTAGGGGGATAATCCTGACAGGTAAGTATGCGTGAAATTTTGATGAACCAAGGGGGGTTTTTTTTACTTTTGACTTTCAAAGGTGATTGAAGGAGAGCTTGCGGGTGTTTTCATTGTCGTGATCCGGTGTTTATGGCTGTGGTGCTCCGGTGTTTTGATTTGCAACAATGAAATGGGGTAGGGTATAGAGTAGCAGCATCGCAGGCAATCAAGGCAATATGCTCCGGACTTTATGAATATCCGCGAGCGTAGAAGATCGTGAACGCCAGTTTCTTGCCCCCTGGGCCGCCCTGAGCAGCGCCAGCAGCGGTCGGGCTCGCCCGGAACCGCCCTGTCCCATTCGTACCGTCTTTCAGCACGATCGCGACCGGATCCTGCATTGCAAGGCCTTTCGACGTCTGAAATACAAGACCCAGGTCTTTCTTGCCCCGGAAGGGGATCACTATCGGACCCGGCTGACCCATACTCTCGAAGTTGCGCAAATTGCCAGAACGGTCGCCCGGGCCTTGGCCCTGAACGAAGACCTCACCGAAGCGATCGCCTTGGGGCATGATCTTGGTCACACGCCCTTTGGTCACGCCGGTGAGCGGGTCCTCGATTCCTTGGTGCCGGGCGGGTTCCGCCACGTTCGCCAGAGTGGCCGGGTCGTCAGCGTCCTGGAACGGGAAGGGCCGGCTGAATCTGACCGCCGAGGTTCTGGATGGTCTGTTCGCAGAGGCGTTTTCCAAGGGGCGTGGACCGCTGCAGAAGGTCTACCGAGACCCTTGCCTTAACCATGGAGGGGCGGGTGGTGCGCCTTGCCGACATCATCGCCTATGTCAACCACGATCTGGATGATGCCGTTCGTGCCGGCCTGGTCAGCCCCGCGCTGGTTCCGGAAGTGATTACACGAGTGCTCGGACTGGATCATGGACGCCGGATCAATACCATGGTTCTCGACATGATTGAGGCCTCTCTTGGCTGTGGCGGCGCAGACGTCCGGCTCACCGAGCCCGTGGCCGAAGCGATCGTGGCCCTGCGCAGCTGGCTCTTTGAGCATGTCTACCAGGTGCGGAGTGTGCATGAGGATTTTGAAAAGGCATCGCGCATTCTGCAGGAACTCTTCAGCTTTTTCATGGATCATCCCGAGGCGCTGGAGCAGCATGGGGGACGATTTCTGGACGGAGATCCCCGGGAAGTTTCGGTGGCCGATTTTATCGCCGGAATGACGGACCGCTTTGCCATGAATCTCTATCAGCGACTGTTTCTTCCCCAGACCTGGAAGATCTTTTAACTTGGCATAACTTCTCGGTTTTTCTCTTTCAGAAGGCTTGACACTCCGGCTTTGGCTATGCTACTTTTGATGCCGGTTTGCCGCTTGCGGGAGTGGCTTGATGCTGAGCCAGGATTCGGGCATGACCGACTCTGCTGAAATGAACCTGGTATTTCGTCTGGGCGGGATCGGCTTTGTGCTGCCGATCGATGACCTGGTGGAGATTCGCGAAGCAACGCCGGAGACACCTGCTGCCGTTGCCGGTGATGAGTCTTTGCTGGTTGATTTGCGCCGCCCATTAGGGTTGAGCCAAGCGAATACCGATGCTGGCGCCCGCGTTGTTCTCTGTGGCAATCCGCAGCCGTGGATATTGTATGTTGAACATATCGACGGCATCTTTCCGGCCAGCGAATTTGAACATCGCCCCTTGCCGGAGCTGTTGTGGCGGGATGTTCTTCCCACCTTTCAGCGACTGGCGCTCTGGCGGGGTGAGGTGCTGCAAGCCTGCCGTGCCCCGCAACTTGAACAATTCAGGGGCGAAGCGTGACCCCCCGCCTGGTTCTGCTTCGGCTTGGGGAGAAGCAGTTTGCGCTGTCGCTGGAGAATGTCTGGCATATCCTGCTGGCACCGCGGCTTTTCCCACTGGCATTGATACGGCCAGGATTCAAGGGGGTTTTTCTCCATCAGGGCGACGTCCTGCCCCTCCTGGATTTGCCGGGACTGCTGTCGGTTCGGTTCCGGGGAGGGATGCCCCTATGTCATGGTTTGCGGGAGCGAGTTCGGTCCCTTCGGGTTTCCGGTCGACCAGATTCTGCAGATTGTCGAATGCCGATTGGGCACCTTGGGTGAATGTGAACCGGAGAGCGACCGCTTTTCGGCGGAAAAGAGTTTTGTCTACAACGGGAACACGTATCCGCTGCTCGACCTTGGAGCATTGCTGGCGACTCTTCCCCGTTAGCTTTTGCATGCCCCTTTTGCGGGCAAGGAGGCCTGGATGAGCAAGAAACTGTTGTTGGCCGACGACAGTATCACGATTCAAAAGGTCATCGGCATCACCTTTGCCAACGAAGACTACGAACTGACAGTCGTCGATAATGGTGATACCGCTCTGGCGAAGGCCCGGGAGATTCATCCCGACCTGATCCTTGCTGATGTCTTTATGCCGGGCAAGAACGGTTACGATCTCTGCTCCGCTATCAAACAGGATCCCGACCTCAAGGGGGTTCCGGTGCTGCTCCTGAGCGGCACCTTCGAACCGTTTGACGAGGAGAAGGCGCGCAGTTGCGGCGCCGAAAGCTGGATCGCCAAGCCTTTCGAGTCCCAGGCCCTGATCGATCGGGTCGAGCAGCTCCTCAGTGCCGTACCGGCTCCGGCGGCTACTCCGCCCGTGGCTCCCTCCCCCCCGCCGGAAACGCCAGCCGCCGTAGCGGCAGCTCCTCCTCCCGCCGAGGAAGTGTCGGCTGGTTCCGACTGGGAGGATTTTGACGCGCCCGAAGTCGCGACAGCCGTCGAGGTCGCCGCTACCGAGGGTCCTGCTGCGCCCGTTGACGATCCCTGGGGGTCCATCGCTTTTGAGGAGGACGACCTCCAGCCGGCGGCTCCGGAACTCGAAGAGGAATTTCTGTTCGAAGAGGAAGACCTTTTCGCCGAGCCGGTGGCAGCCGAGACGGCAGCTCCTGCCCCGGCAGCCACGCCTGCTCCCCCGGCAGCCACCGTGGTCGCCAAGCCCGCGGAGCCCGACTGGGGCGATCTCGAGGAAGAAATTCTGCCCCTCGACGAGAGCGATATCCTCGACGCCGAAGAGCTCACTGACGAGGAAAACGAGGAGTTCACCAGCGCGGTTGAAGAGGCGGTGGAGCAGGCCACCGAGGGGACTTCCGCGGAGGAAGAGTTTTTCTTCGAAGAAGAGTCGTTGGAGCAGGCCGCCGAGGCTCTGGAGATTGAGGACCCCTTCGCCGACGAGCCCGATACCGCCATGGCGGCTGCCTCCGAAGCATGGGAGTTCCCGGCTGAGGAAACGACCGAAACTGCCGAGCCGGCGGCGGCCGAGAGCGACGACTGGGCCTTCGATCTCGCGGAAGAGCCGGAACCGGAGCCCGTCGTTCCGCCGGCAGTTACGGTGGCGGCACCGGAAGTGCCGAAGACCCCTGCCGCTGAGCCTGTTGCGGAACCTGCACCGGTCGGTGTGGAGGAGCGCGTCGCCTCCCTCTCCGAGGCCGACCTGGAGAAGATCGTTGCCAAGGTCGCCGGTGCCGTCGTCGAGCGTCTTGCCGGCAGCATCCTGGAGAAGATAGCCTGGGAGGTGGTGCCCGACCTGGCCGAGGCGCTGATCCGTGACGAAATTCGCAAAATCAAGAAAAAAACGGCCTGAAGCGAGGGCCAGACAATGGCGTTGACTGAAGAAATGGGGATTGCTAAAATCCCCATTTCCTTTTCTGGGCCGGCGGACGGCTCCTAGCGACTCTTTTGTGGTCAAGGACTGTGACTTACATG